>NZ_UGTP01000001.1:0-2236044 GCF_900454935.1 Prevotella pallens | reverse complement strand
CCGCGGTAATACGGAAGGTCCAGGCGTTATCCGGATTTATTGGGTTTAAAGGGAGTGTAGGCGGTTTGTTAAGCGTGTTGTGAAATTTAGATGCTCAACATTTAACTTGCAGCGCGAACTGGCGAACTTGAGTGCACACAACGTATGCGGAATTCATGGTGTAGCGGTGAAATGCTTAGATATCATGAAGAACTCCGATTGCGAAGGCAGCATACGGAGTGTAACTGACGCTTAAGCTCGAAGGTGCGGGTATCGAACAGGATTAGATACCCTGGTAGTCCGCACAGTAAACGATGGATGCCCGCTGTTAGCGCCTGGCGTTAGCGGCTAAGCGAAAGCATTAAGCATCCCACCTGGGGAGTACGCCGGCAACGGTGAAACTCAAAGGAATTGACGGGGGCCCGCACAAGCAGGAGGAACATGTGGTTTAATTCGATGATACGCGAGGAACCTTACCCGGGCTTGAATTGCAGAGGAATTATTTAGAGATAAATATGCCCTTCGGGGTCTCTGTGAAGGTGCTGCATGGTTGTCGTCAGCTCGTGCCGTGAGGTGTCGGCTTAAGTGCCATAACGAGCGCAACCCCTTTTCTTAGTTGCCATCAGGTAATGCTGGGCACTCTGGGAACACTGCCACCGCAAGGTGTGAGGAAGGTGGGGATGACGTCAAATCAGCACGGCCCTTACGTCCGGGGCTACACACGTGTTACAATGGCCGGTACAGAGGGACGGTGTAATGCAAATTGCATCAAATCTTAAAAGCCGGTCCCAGTTCGGACTGAGGTCTGCAACCCGACCTCACGAAGCTGGATTCGCTAGTAATCGCGCATCAGCCATGGCGCGGTGAATACGTTCCCGGGCCTTGTACACACCGCCCGTCAAGCCATGAAAGCCGGGGGTGCCTGAAGTTCGTAACCGTAAGGAGCGACCTAGGGCAAAACTGGTAATTGGGGCTAAGTCGTAACAAGGTAGCCGTACCGGAAGGTGCGGCTGGAACACCTCCTTTCTGGATAGGACTTTTATTTTTGTATTATCTAAATGTTTATCACCATATAAATAATAGATGTTAGGAAGTTTTCTCTTCTTGTACTCGCATCTTTGTTCTACAATATAGAGAAGATAAGGTTTAAGGCCTACAGCTATGGTTCAAGTCCATTATCTTCACTCATCATTTTTGCATCGTTTTATCGTTGCATCATTGATATCGTTCTTTGACATATTGACACAAGCAAGACTGTAAAGTAAAGTAATTTCTTTTTGTTTATACAAGAAGGATTAGAATTAGATTTCAAAATACAGCTGAAAGTATGAGCATGAATATGCTACCATTAGTATTATTAGTTTGGTAGTATATAAAATGAATAGAAAGTAATTAAGGGCGTATGGCGGATGCCTAGGCTCACGGAGGCGATGAAGGACGTGATAAGCTGCGATAAGCCTCGGGTAGATGCAAATAATCTTTGATCCGAGGATTTCCGAATGGGACAACCTGACTGTCTGAAAGATAGTCACCCATATATTTTTTATGGGAGCAAACGCAGGGAACTGAAACATCTTAGTACCTGTAGGAAAAGAAAATAATTTAATGATTCCCCTAGTAGTGGCGAGCGAACGGGGAATAGCCCAAACCTATGACGTAGTAATGCGTGATAGGGGTAGTAGGGTCACGATATCGTACTTTGAAAGTGAGGAGAATGTTCTGGAAAGTTCAATAATATAAGGTGATAATCCTGTATCCGAAGCTTGATGAGGCGTAGTGAATCCCTGAGTAGTGCGGAGCACGAGTAATTCTGCATGAATCTGCCGGGACCATCCGGTAAGGCTAAATACTCCCGTGAGACCGATAGTGAATTAGTACCGTGAGGGAAAGGTGAAAAGCACTCCAATGAGGAGAGTGAAATAGTTCCTGAAACCATACGCCTACAAGCGGTCGGAGCATATATATATGTGACGGCGTGCCTTTTGCATAATGAACCTACGAGTTACCATGTCCAGCGAGGTTAAGGGGTTCAGCCCCGTATCCGTAGTGAAAGCGAGCCTAAATAGGGCGTATAGTTGGATGGGGTAGACGCGAAACCAAGTGATCTACACTTGACCAGGTTGAAGTTCTGGTAACACAGAATGGAGGACCGCACGGATAAGCGTTGAAAAGCTTCCCGATGAGTTGAGTGTAGGAGTGAAAGGCCAATCAAACTTGGAGATAGCTCGTACTCCCCGAAAGGCATTTAGGTGCCGCGTGCGATGTTCTCCGTGAGAGGTAGAGCGACCGATAGGTCAAGAGGGCTTCACCGCCTATCGCGACCTGACGAACTCCGAATGCTCACGGACTGTAGTCGTGCAGTAAGGGGGCGGGTGCTAAGGTCCGTCCCCGAGAGGAGAAGAATCCTGACCGTCGTCTAAGGTCCCGAAATTCTGTCTAAGTTAGTCTAACGAAGTCTGGTCCCGGTGACAGCTAGGATGTTGGCTTGGAAGCAGCCATTCATTCAAAGAGTGCGTAACAGCTCACTAGTCGAGGGTCCGGGCATGGATAATAATCGGGTATAAGTCAGATACCGAAGTCGCGGGATAGCATTGTATATAAAAAGTATCGGTAGGGGAGCATTCTATATGCGTTGAATGGTGATATTGATTGATCCTGGAGCGTATAGAAACGCAAATGTAGGTATAAGTAACGATAAAGGGGGTAAGATTCCCCCTCGCCGTAAGACTAAGGTTTCCCAGGCGATGTCAATCAGCCTGGGGTTAGTCGGGTCCTAAGTCTCAGCCGAATGGCGAAGGCGATGGGTTCACGGTTAATATTCCGTGACTTGCTCATTCAGCGATGTGGAGACGGAGCAGTGACACTGTCGCGCCCTTACGGATATGGGCGTTAAAGAAGTTAGGTGTAGATAGATGTAGGCAAATCCGCATTTAGAGCTGATCTTCTATAGTACAGAGTTTTCTTCGGAGAGCTTTGATAGTACAGGTAATCATACTTCCAAGAAAATCCGCTAAGCTTAATGTTTGAGCAACCCGTACCGTAATCGGACACACGTAGTCGGGTAGAACATACTAAGGCGTTGAGAGATTCATGGTTAAGGAACTAGGCAAATTGACCCCGTAACTTCGGAATAAGGGGTCCTCATTTTTAATGAGGCGCAGAGAATAGGTCCAGGCAACTGTTTAACAAAAACACAGGGCTGTGCTAACTCGAAAGATGATGTATACAGCCTGACACCTGCCCGGTGCTGGAAGGTTAAGAGGAGAGCTTAGATGTATGTCGACGGTTTGAATTGAAGCCCCAGTAAACGGCGGCCGTAACTATAACGGTCCTAAGGTAGCGAAATTCCTTGTCGGGTAAGTTCCGACCTGCACGAATGGTGTAATGATCCGGACGCTGTCTCAATCATGATCTCAGTGAAATTGTAGTATCGGTGAAGATGCCGATTACCCGCGATGGGACGAAAAGACCCCGTGAACCTTTACTACAGCTTAGCATTGACCTTGGTCATCCGATGTGTAGGATAGGCCGGAGGCTTTGAAGCATGCACGCCAGTGTGTGTGGAGCCATCCTTGAAATACGGCCCTTTGGCTGTCTGAGGTCTAACACGTACTTTCGTGGACATTGTTTGGTGGGTAGTTTGACTGGGGTGGTCGCCTCCAAAAGCGTAACGGAGGCTTCCAAAGGTGCCCTCGGGTCGATTGGTAACCGACCTCATAGAGTGTAATGGCATAAGGGCGCTTGACTGGGAGGCAGACATGCCGAGCAGGCAGGAAACTGGGGCATAGTGATCCGGTGCAAGTGTATGGAAACTGCATCGCTCAAAGGATAAAAGGTACTCCGGGGATAACAGGCTGATCCCCCCCAAGAGCTCATATCGACGGGGTGGTTTGGCACCTCGATGTCGGCTCGTCACATCCTGGGGCTGGAGAAGGTCCCAAGGGTTGGGCTGTTCGCCCATTAAAGTGGCACGCGAGCTGGGTTCAGAACGTCGTGAGACAGTTCGGTCTCTATCTATCGTGGGCGTTGGAGTTTTGCGTGGTGCCGCCACTAGTACGAGAGGACCGTGGTGGACAGACCTCCGGTTTACCAGTTGTGCCGCCAGGTGCACCGCTGGGTATCTGAGTCTGGTATGGATAAGCGCTGAAAGCATCTAAGTGCGAAGCCTTCCGCAAGATTAGAACTCCTCATAAGGGTCGTCATAGACTATGACGTTGATAGGGTGTAGGTGTAAAGACAGCGATGTCAAAGCCGAGCACTACTAATTGCCCAAAACTTTCATTCAGTGTGTTTATACTTTAAGAATCGTATTTTTACTTTTCTTTATTTAGTTTTTGCTTGTGGCATAGTCACTTATACAGTGTATTTTATATTTGATTTATTATATTTATTCTATAATATCGGATATATTATTAACACTAGCATTATTTTAGGTGGTTATTGCGTCGGGGTTCCACCTCTTCCCATTCCGAACAGAGAAGTTAAGCCCGATTGCGCCGATGGTACTGCAATGCAATGTGGGAGAGTAGGTAGCTGCCTTTTTTCTTAATAGCCCCAACTGCGATGAGTGGTCGGGGCTTTTTGCGTTTGTATGGGTTTTAGCAAAAGTTGGTGTCAGGCAAAATGGACTTCTATGGTATGAAAAGACGACAAGGAGCTGTTGTCTATAACAGAAATACACCTCTCTTGATTGAAGGTCTTGGGGAATGTTTACGCGAGTTCGGGTTAAGAAAGTCCTTCAAAAAGTTGGTAAGTTCATACTAAACTTATCCCGAATCGGGTATAGTTTTTTGTCTTCATGATGTCTTAGCAAAAGCTAGTGTCGGGTAAGAGCGATTCCTTTCTCTAGATAACGTGAGTTCGATACACGTTCTATTCTATTAGTCTGCTTTTATCAATTATTTCTATCTTTAATGCTGGCTTCTTATTTTTCTTTATTCAAAGATTCAAGAATAGCTATATTAGGATTTAACTTGGATATAGCTATTAGTAAATCTCTTTTAAGTTTGCTAAAGGGTCTGTCTAAAACCTTTTTTATATCATATTCTGTTCCAAATAAAAGTCGATAAGCTTCTTCGTAAGAAGGAGCTATTTTCTTTTCTTTCATATCGTTGAGTAACCATTCTATATAAGTTCCATTATTTTTTATTGCTAAATCAAGTAGGTCTTTTGCTTCAAGTTTATAGTGATAGTTATAAATGTCTCTTAGTTTAAAAACTTCAAATGTATCTTTCTCTACACCTTTAAGATTATATAAGTCTATTTTCCAACCACCTTTTCCATCAGGTAAATAGGAAAATCTGAAATCTGTTTCTGGGCTACTTCGTTTATATGGGTGAATAAGCTTCTTGAAAGAAAATATTTGCTCTCCTTTAGCACTACTATTACATATAGAGCAACTTGGAATGAGATTGTAGAAACTTAATGCCAATAAAGGAAATACACTTTTAGGAAACCAATGGTCAAATTGAGGGCGGGTAATAAATTCTCCATCTTCCTTTAAGGTTATTGTATATTGCCTATTGCAATATGTACATGTATTTCTACCTTTTATTTCTGCTATTTTATAAGAATTATCTTTATTGCCTGATATAAGAGTATTGTAATTAAATATTTCTTGAAGTTTCTTAACCTTATCGTTACCCTTATATTCCACAGGGTCATCAGGATAATATCCTGTGATTTTTTTCATTAAATCTTTATTTAGTTCATAAAGTTCTTTTGGCTCTGAAATTAATAACTTCTCAATATTGTCTTCCTCAAGCAGAATTTTAAAACAGCTATCTTTTTCTATTTTCTTTTCTATTTTCTTTTGTATTTTATCATAAAATAATGCCTTGTAGGCATTTAAGTCTTTTTCTGAAGGCTTCTCAAGATACCACATAATATAATCCTCCTATTTATTTTGTTGTTTCTTTAAATCTTCCAATTCTATTTCAAGTTCTTTTATTCTTTCCTTAAGAAGTGTTTCATTAGGATATGTTTCATAATATTTCTGCATTAAAACTTTATGATATATAGGTTCGTCAATTAATGAAATGAGTTCTAAAAGGCCTTCTGGTGCTCTTGACTGTCTGTTCTCAAGGCGTTCAAGAACAAATTGGATAATCCATTGTGCGTAATCTCCAATCGCACCTTCTTCCATAAAGAAGCTGGTGTTCAGTATATCATAAATATTAGCACTAAAAGTCTTTAATTCTTTAGTTTCAGTACAATCTTTCTTCAATGCGAGAATATTTTCTGTGGGAATATCTGAAAGTATAAATGGGGAATGTGTAACAAAAATAATCTGAATGGACTTAATATGTTTAAAGTGCATTTGCTTTATCCCATCTAATAAATTCTTGATTAATTGCTTTTGCAGCTGAGGGTGAAAGTATAATTCAACTTCCTCAAAGATAATAAGTGCATTAGAATAGCGAACTCTTTCATTATTTTCATCATTATGAACAGATTCTATATTAGCAAGGTGGTATAAAGCAGAACTTATTGAAAAAGCTTGCTGCCGTTCACCCGAACTTAATGTATTAAAGGGGACATTATCACTGTTAGGTGTATCTTTGTCTTTAAGTATAATTTCTATTGAAAAAATAGGAGGTGGTAGAAGGTCGTCTATTGATATATTTTTAAAGAATGGCTTATCACTAAGCTCCTTACTCTTTTGTAAGTAATCCTTTATTCTCTCTTCAGCTTTATTAATTTTTATTACAGTTTCTCCTTCAGGCTTTAACCCAAATGTATTATATAGTAAATGCAAAAAGCATTGGCGTATTTTTTTCGTGATATGAGAAGTATCATTACACATTTTGCCTATGAGTTTTTTTAATAGCCCTTCATCAAAACGACTATACATTCTCTGATGTTGTTTAGTATAAAATATATTGCTATATTGTTTATATCTACTTGCTATTTTAAGAGTTTTATATGCTATGTAAGTTGAAATTTCTTCTTTATAATTATTATTTTCAATCTCTTCCTTCGAAATACCTATTTTTTCAATCCATAATTCTATTATTCTCTTCTTAATATTCTTAAAACCATTCTCGGTTAAGTGGTAAAGTCCTTCTTCTTTTAATGTTTTCCTGTTCTTACTTTTCTTATTTTTTATGATCTTTAAGCCAATGACATCTAAGTGCCCATTTATGGTTCGGTAGTATTTACTGTCCATAAGCAGTAAGCTAATTAATCTTTCTTTTGAGAGTTGTTTTTCTATATTGATATTAATATTGCCTTCTTCTCTATAAGGAGTTAATACAATAGGAGATTGATACCCATCATTTTTGTGAAAAATGCCACTAAGCCAATTGCATTCGTATTTAGCGTTAGTAACCTTACCTCTTATCTTTTTTTCTAATTCGATACTATTGTTTTCATCAAGGTAGTCGACAGAATTATAAGCATAAATAGAGTAGTTAGAAACTAAGGTGTAAAATAGAGAAGGGATAAATTCTTTTAATTTATCTAAGCTTAAAGGTTTCATAGGAATAAGGCTATCCGTTTTTTCATTTGATAGAAGAAGGGTTTCATTACAGAACTTTTCTTCTTGTGTATCTTTTGTATAAGAGAATAGGTTTACCTTTCTTCCATTTACAACAAGACGTACGGCTTTGTTATCTACTAAGTACCATAGCTCTCCGTCCATTCCCTCAATATAATGTAAATGTTCAGCAGCAGGATTTGAGAACTTTTCCCCAAATATAGCAGCTGATAAATTGTTAATCAGTCTAATGACATATTCAACAATAGTGCTTTTACCAGAACCATTTTCGCCAACAATTGCATTTATTGAAATTGATGGTTGCTGCCCTTCTTTATCTTTCAGGAAGAGATTATAAATATTTGAGGATATTTTATTCTCTTCTTTAATAGTTAAGACATTATTAGTAATCTCATATCCTTCAGAGAAAAAATATGGTTTGTTTGCACTTAACTTTCGTTGTCCTATAGTCTTATCTTTATTTACTTTAATAGCAATTAGTTGAAAGTTGGTTGTTTCTGTTGCGCTAATAGTATTTGGCTCTGAACTTTCTGTTTTATTTTCCATAAGTATAAAGTGATTATATTGTATGTGCAAAGTTACAAAAAATCGAGTATCTTTCTCTCCATTTTACTTGATTTCTTAGTTTATAAAGCTGTATAATCTCTCTCGTGAAGAAGAAAATAGTAGTGGAGAAACTATTTATCAGCACCAACAAGAAATGCTGAAACACCAATGCTTAGTATTTTTTGTTTTCTTTCCTTTACCTATTGCGAAGGCATAAAATTGCTCTTGTTTTGTAAAGAAAGTTCTGAACAAAAACGATAGTTTCGGTTTGGCACTGCGAAAGCGGCTCTTTTGCAATGCAAAACATACGCTTTTACCGTGCAAAACAGCCGCTTTGTACGTGTAAGTAATATTGTTTATTACTTATACGAATGTTACGGATACATATAATCGATGAAAGAATGTTATGCAGAGCTTATTATGCATTCACCTTGCTGTGTTTTTCTCCGCCTATCTCACATATTTTTTTAAAAGTATATTGTCTAACAATTGATCCGTTGCAGTGCTATCCTCTTTGTCTATTTTTTGCTGTTTTTACACTACTTTGGGTGGTATAAATATCAAAGTATAGCATATTTGATTTGTAGAGACACTGAAAGAGTTTCTGATTGCGACTAACGCTGATGAATGGAATAGGCGATTTAGGGTGCTGAATTTGGCAGAATAATGTATTTGGCATTGCTAAAGTGTATGTGTCGCAATGCGTCTACACCATAAACAAAGGGTTAGTAAGCCAATAAATAATTAGGGTAAATAGTCTTTTTATGAGCAAGAGATATGCACCAAAAAGTAAATAGTATAGTTTTCGATGTCTGCGACTAATATTTTTTAACCTCCTTTGTTTTGAAGTATCGAAAATAAGGAGTATCTTTGCACCATCATAATAGAGGAAATAAAAAAAGTAGAATGGAATTCTGACATACGGAGAGATGTTAGGATTCTGTCTTTTTTATATTTCTTTTGAAAAGCGTATAAATAAAAAGATATAGATTATGTCCTACATGTCACAAGATGGCTACGATAAACTCGTGGCTGAATTGCAACGTTTAGAATCGGTAGAGCGTCCAAAAGCATCAGCAGCAATTGCAGAAGCAGCTGATAAGGGCGATCTAAGTGAAAATTCTGAGTATGATGCGGCTAAAGAAGCACAAGCCCATCTCGAAGCGAAAATAACAGAAATGAAAATGACAATTGCTCAAGCTAAGATTGTAGATACATCGCGTTTAAGCAACGAAGCAGTACAAATAATGTCTACTGTGAAAATGACGAACTTGAGCAATGGTACCAAAATGGAATATACGATAGTAAGCGAATCTGAGGCAAATTTAAAGCAAGGAAAAATTTCTATAAAGACACCTATTGCACAAGGACTCCTCAACAAAAAGGTGGGCGACGAAGTAGAAATAGAAATTCCACGTGGTAAGATAAAGCTGAGAGTAGACGAAATTTCTATTAATCTCTAAGTTTCATAAGAAAAATATTGTTATGACTATTTTTTCAAAGATTGCTGCTGGTGAAATACCAAGCTATAAATGTGCTGAAAACGATAAGTTTTATGCTTTCCTCGATATCAATCCAATAGGGAAAGCACACACGTTAGTGATTCCTCGTAAGGAAATCGACTATATTTTCGATATGAACGACGATGATTTGGCAGCGTTTCAGCTCTTTACAAAGAAAGTTGCTCGTGCCATAAAAAAGGCATTTCCGTGTAAAAAAGTTGCACAAATAGTTTTAGGACTCGAAGTAGACCACGCACATATTCATTTGTTACCCATTAATAGCGAAGCCGATGTAGACTTTCATAAACATATTGAACTAACGGCAGAAGAGCAAACAGAGATAGCTGCTAAAATTTTTAAAGCTTTTCAAGAGCTAGATTAAGTTATATTTAGGGATATGAAAATAAGCATACAAACGAGTTTATACATAGAAAAGTGTATATTCTCGTTTGTTAATATATGGAAATATGAAAGAGATAAAAGATGATACTTGGACCGACTGGCTACTAAACAATAAATGTAGCAGAAAGCTGTCTAAACGAACCGAATGGAGTCCTTTAACAATTATAACAATAGGAACTTTGCTTAGTGTAGCTGTTTTCTATGCATCGCTTTTTATTTGTTATCAAGGCTTTATTTATTATGCAAACACAATATTACCATTCCACTTCCCACTCTCTTGGTACCTTTTAGGAGTAGCAATTCTTGCTATTTGCATAAGTAGTGGTATGATTACGATAGTAAAGAAATATAAAAACTCCTCTAATAAGCTCGGTAACTTTTTATACATTGCTATCACTTCTTGGTTCGGCATATTGTTTTTTGCGGGTTTTAGTTTCTTTCTTGTCTTTTTCTCTAATTCTTACTTTGGCTCGAGCCAGTCAGAAAGTCAAGTTGTAACCTTAGCCAAAACAAAAGTAAAACGCTATTACTACCGACCGCTTGCTATTCATCGCTATGTTCTCTATCTTCCTAAAAACAAAACATACCTAAATTACGCTACCTTGTCGTTTTATGATGGCGAATCGGGGAAACATTTTCTGCTTTACACGCATAAAGGACTCTTTGGGTGGTATGTTGCAGACGATTTACGAGAAATAGAGTAAAGGTAAATAAATACATTGGGAATGTAGCATTAGTACATTCCCGATGGCTTTTTATGTAAAGGTTGCTTTTGTGTAGAACAAAGCAATTTGTTTTATATCATCTTTATTGTGAAACACCAATAGAACGTTAGTTTGTTTGCATCTGTTTAGGGTTAAATAAACTCTTCCCCTTTCTTTATTTGCGCCTCGTTAACATACTTCCTTATTAGTGCAGACGAGTTTTCTTTCTTGCAAACCAGCAGTACGTTACCTTCTTCTGCAACTATATATCCATCTAGTCCGTTCAGAACTGCAAACTTATTGTTAGGCAATCTTACAATGTTATTGCTCGAATCATCGAACAAAACATCTCCATTAGCAACAACATTATCGCCTTTAGTTCTGCTTTTCGACTCATACATACCATGCCATGTTCCTAAATCTACCCAGCCAAAGTTACATTTCAGTACGTGTACATCAGCTGATTTTTCTAAAATACCATAGTCAATAGACATATTGGGGAACGCAGGGAAAATGGTTTTAGCGTACGTTTCATCGTCGGCAGAATCTATTTCTTGTGGTGAAGCATCGAAATCTATTTGCGCAACCGATAGACATTGGTGTAAATTAGACTTTAAGCATTGAACATTTCCCACATACATTCCTGTATTCCAAAGCCATTCGTTGCTATCAACAAACATTTGTGCAAACGCAGCATCGGGTTTTTCGGTAAAAGCTTTCACCTTATATATATTACCAACAGTGCTTTCGTTTCCTTTCTGAATATATCCATACGCAGTTTCTGCACGTGTAGGTTGCACACCAATAGCCAACAGGCAATTGTGTGTGCTAACAAAATTCAAACCTTCGAGAATGCCGTTTGTAAACAGTTTGTGGTTTAAAATACTCTGATCAGATGGCGTTATTATAACATTTGCATGGCAGTTTCGTTTTGCAATACAGCGGGTAGCCCATGCAACACTAGGGGCAGTACTTCTATAAACAGGCTCTACAATTATGTTGTTTTTGCTAACTTCTGGCAACTGTTCTCGTACTATATCGTGATATATATCACTAGTAACAACAAAAATATTATCCTTTGGAACAATATTAATAAACCGATCGAAAGTTTGTTGAAGCTGTGTTCTTCCCTCACTAAAGAAGTCGATAAACTGCTTTGGATACTTTTCCCTACTTACTGGCCATAGTCTTTTACCTTTACCTCCTGCCAGTATAACACAGTAACTATTATTATTTGCAATTTCCATAGACTTATAGATCTTATGTTTTCACAGTCAAAGGTATTCAATTTATCCTTAATCTACAAATGTTTAAGCTACAAAAAAGTTTTTTTCTACTTTATATATTATTTTTCTTTAAAAAAGTTATAACTTTGCTGTTGCTATTCTGCAACTTAATAAAATATTAATGAAAAGTAAGCAAAAACATACAATCTACTTTAGCAAGATTTCTCTATTCATCGCTATTCTTACTTTTATTTGCAACCCTGTAAAGGCTTGTATTTTGCCGAACGATACCATAACATATACACACAAAAATATTTCAGCCGACAGTCTATCTACTTTCAACGATACATGTAATGTGCTTCATAAGGTTGGAAATGTGCTTGAACATATCAGTAATACTCGTTTTCATAAAATAATGTATTCTAGTATGCCGCTCATAATAAACAGTTTTATTGCGAAAGGACAAGATAAACACTTTCGAGGATTAAGAAACGACTATTTACCAAGGTTTAATCGCCACTTAGACGACTACACACAATATCTTCCTGCTGCCGTTTTGTTAGGATTAAAGTTGGGCGGAGAGCCTAGTAGAAGTAGCTGGAAACGAATGTTAACCTCCGATTTGTTTGCAACAGCCATTATGGCTAGTATTGTAAATTCGCTGAAATATACCACATCTGTAGAACGTCCTGATGGATCAAATAATAAATCTTACCCCTCAGGACATACAGCTACAGCCTTTATGACCGCCACTATGCTGACTAAAGAATATGGAGACAGAAGTCCTTGGATAGGTATTGGTGCCTACACAGTGGCTTCGGCAACGGGTATAATGCGAATGGCAAATAATAAACATTGGTTGAGCGATGTGCTTATGGGTGCTGGAATAGGTATACTTTCTACCGAATTAGGATATTATTTTGCCGATTTGATATTCAAAAGCCATGGACTAAACAATGTAAATAATAACAATATATTTAATAGATGGCAAAATCCATCATTCCTTAGCCTTAATTTCCAAATGAGTTTACCCTTAGGCTCTTATCCTATAGGCATTAATTCAAAGTTCAAAGTATCATCGGGTTGTATGTCTGCACTCGAAGGAGCATATTTTTTCAATCCATATATAGGTGTTGGCGGACGTTTTTCGGTTACAAGAGCTTCAATTATTGTAGACAACACACGAGCAGAAAACAATGCTTTCGATACATGGAGATTAGGTGGAGGTGTTTATTTTTCTTATCCTCTGTCGGTACGTTGGCTTGTAGGAAGTAAACTTCTCGTAGAACGTGTACGTTATCCCGATTTACAAAATACAAACTATCTTATTGATTCGCAACATAGTTTTAGTCTTGGTACAGGTTTTTCGCTTACATTTAAAGCACACCAACATTATGGTATTCGTCTTTTAGTAGACTACGATTTATTACCTTACCGCACAGAAGGCAAACAAATAAGAGCTCATTCTCTTACGTTTGGCACAGCCTTCCTTATAACCTTTTAATACATTTGTAAGAGGGTTGGCTTATTTTATATATACTGCTATTCTAATATAGTCAGCCATATAGATCTTACAAACAGTTTCAGCGTATGCTTCCCAAAATAAATAATAACATAAAAAGTAGTCTGCAATTTCCATTTACTCACGAAAAAGCAATATAACTTCTTTATTTGTCGGACTATTTTTTGTATTTTTGTCCTCGCAAAGCATTACTAACTATGGAAAAACTTATCCACTACGTGTGGAAACATAAACTATTTCCACTGGCACAACTCACTACTACCGATGGTCAATTGGTAGAAGTGATAGACGTAGGGTTACCTAACAGCAATGCTGGTCCCGATTTTTTTAATGCAAAAATAAGAATTAACGATACTGTGTGGGTAGGTAATGTTGAGATACACGATAAAGCTTCCGATTGGTATGTACACGGACACGAAAAAGATGCACACTATAATAATGTTGTGTTGCACGTTGTAGAACAATCTGATATTACGGTTAAGAAACAGAATGGAGATACTCCACCTCAGCTTGTATTGCCTGTTCCACTATCTGTAAAACAACATTATAAAGATCTACTTTCTGCCGATGCCTATCCACCTTGTTATAAAATAGTACCCGAATTACCAAATTTTATGGTCCATTCGTGGCTGAGTGCACTACAAGCAGAACGGTTAGAACAACGCACAATCGCCATATCCGAACGATTAAAAGCTTGCAACGGTGATTGGGAAGCTACCTATTTTGTGTCGTTAGCACGTAATTTCGGTTTCGGAATAAACGGTGATGCGTTCGAACAATGGGCAAAAACAATCCCTTTTCATGCAGTAGATCATCATCGCGACGACCTATTCCAAATAGAAACTATCTTTATGGGACAGGCAGGACTATTGCAAGCCAATGCGTTACCAAAGCAACATAGCGATAAAGCTGTAACAGACGAATACTTTCTGCATCTGCAACGCGAGTACAAATATTTGGCACACAAATTCTCGCTCACACCAATAGACGGACATTTGTGGCACTTTCTAAGGTTAAGACCTCAGAATTTTCCATATATTCGCATAGCGCAACTCGCACAACTTTACTATAACAGACGAGCTGGATTAGCAGAAATGATAGATTGCACCACCATAAAAGAAGTTGCTGAACTATTAGAAACGCAGGTAACATCCTATTGGGAAACACACTATACATTTGGTGGTAACGATAACAAACAGTCGGAAAAATACTTATCGAAAACCTCAATAGAACTCATTATTATTAATACCATTGTACCATTCTTATTTGCTTATGGTCAATATAAGATGTCTGAGAAACTTTGCAACCGCGCTTTTGCCTTCTTAGAAACATTGAAAGCCGAAAACAATCATATTGTTAGAATGTGGAAAGAGGTAGGATTAACGGTGAAAACAGCTGGCGATTCGCAAGCATTAATACAACTGAAAAAAGATTATTGCGACCGTAAAGAGTGCTTACGGTGCAGAATAGGATACGAATATTTAAAAGAAAGGAAACAAAAACAATGAGAAAAACAACAAAGTACATATACGAAACACGAATGGAAGTACGCGACTATGAATGTGATATACAGGGTATTGTGAACAATGCAAACTATCTACACTATACAGAACATACGCGACACCGTTTTATTCGTTCGTTAAACATAAGCTTTTCAAAGCTACATGATAAAGGAGTAGACCCCGTTGTAGCTCGTATGAATCTAGAGTATAAAACTCCATTAACGTGCGACGATGAATTTATATCAAGGTTAGCGCTACGCAAAGAAGGTATTCGCTATATATTTACACACGACCTTTACAGAGCAAGCGACGATCGTTTGTGTTTCCATGCCGATGTTACACTTGTTATTTTGATTAACGGACGACTGGCAGAAAGCAAAGATTACGATGATGCTTTTGCTCCTTTCTTAGAACAAAAATAAACTGATAGAAATAAAAATAAGCATAAACCGTGAAACAAGAACACCTCTATGCCGTTGCGCTTACTCGTTTAGGCGGATTCAATTTGCCAGCACTAATGGAACTTTACCAAAGAGCAGGGTCGGCAACAGCTATCTATGAACACCGTAATAACATACACGATATTCTTCCAGATGCAACACAACGTCTTGTTGAAACACTGGAAAACTGGGATAATGTTATATCTTTTGCAGAACGTGAACTACAATACGATGAGCAAAACAACATAGAGGTGCTCTGCCTTAACGATGAAAACTATCCACAAAGGCTTAGAGAATGTCCAGATGCACCGATAGTTTTGTACAAGCAAGGTAATGTAAATTTAAACAAACACCGTACGCTAAACATTATAGGAACACGCAATTGTACACAATATGGCCGCGATTTAATTCGTGCTTTCATACGCGAATTAAAGTCAATCTGTCCAGATGCGCTCGTGTTTAGTGGCTTGGCATACGGCATAGATATCTGTGCACATCGTGAAAGTTTGGCAAACAATATGGAAACTGTGGGGGTTGTAGCGCACGGATTAGATATAGTCTATCCACGTATGCATACCGGAACTGCAAAGGAAATGTGTGAGAAGGGAGGTGGTGTCATTACAGAATACACCACAAACACTCAACCTGTGCCTAAAAACTTTGTTCAGCGAAACAGAATAGTGGCAGGTTGTACAGATGCAACCCTACTTGTTGAGTCGGCAAATAAAGGTGGAGGGCTTATAACATGCAACATTGCGCGGAGCTATAACCGTGAAGTGTTTGCTTTTCCTGGAGCTATTGGGGCAGAATATAGTGAGGGTTGCAACCAATTAATACGCGATAATGGTGCAAGTTTAATTACTTCGGCTTACGATTTCGTTAAAGCAATGAATTGGGATAATGATATCAAGTTAGAAAAGGCACAACAACAAGGCATTGAACGCACACTGTTTCCAAACCTAAACAGCGAAGAACAAACTGTAGTAGAAGCGCTTCAGCAACAGAACGACCAACAAATAAATATGCTTTCAGTACGAACCAACCTATCTATGGCACGCCTTATGGCTTTGCTTTTCGAATTGGAAATGAAAGGAATAATAAGAACTATGGCTGGTGGTTGCTATCATTTATTGGAAGTTTGAAGTAGGATAATAGAACAAAGCACCTTGAAACAACATAGCTTTTAAAGTATATCTATTGCCTTTACATACTTTTCTACTATGGCTGCTTGTGCCTGATAGAATGCCCTATGGTCTATTTCAGATGCAGCAGACACCTCTTTTAAACAGTTTGAGAGGTTTTGCATCTCCCACGTTATAGCATATTTAGCAGCTTTACGTGCCGAAATACATTTCTCTATTTCATACTTTGCATACGGTTTGTGGGTATTAAATAGCATATTTGCAAGCTGAAAGCGCATACGTTGGCGGAACTTTTCGTCGCGTTGTGTTGCTATGGCACGTGTTAACAGAGCTATTTTGAGCGGTTGTTCCACTACTAATACCGATAATTCTTTATATAAAACCGACTTATGTCGAGTTCGTAGCAAGTGTCTATATATATTTATTGCTTTATTACGCTTCCCCATTATAGAATAAACCATAGCTTTATAGCGTTGATTATTAAGATTATAAGGGCTGTGTTTTAGTGCTTCTGCAAGTATTGGAGCTGCTTTTAACGCCATTTCTACTGTTGGTTTGCCTTCCACTTCCTTAAAAACTCGCCCAACAATACGCATTCCTAACGACTGAACAGGATGTCCATTGCTTTCAGACATTAACCAATCGTTGTCTGTAAGTTTCGTTATTATATCCCATTCAAGCACAAAATTAAGAATAGAAAAATTGGTATTATGGTCGAAAACAAACATTGCGGCACGCAATAGCGTAGCTTGTCCGCTCAACGAACTATCGTCCATAGTAGGATAAAGTCGTAAAAGGCTTTGGAATATCTTGTATGCTTCTTCCAAACGGCGTTGTTTATAGCGTAGCCGCATAACATCTACACCTATCCAGAACATTGCTATTGTTGTGTAATGCCCCTTATGTGCTGCGTACATAGGACGTATAGCGTTGTATGCTTCTTCTATCTTTCCTTGCTTTCTCAGTTCAAAAATATCTTTCACTTCCATAGTATTGCTCCTTTCTTTGTATTGTTTAGATATCACAAAGATAATAAATATTATTTATGTTGCATAATTACATACATAAAAAAACAGCTATTACCAATTAAAGATAGTACCTTTGCTGCAAAAAGAATGGTATGAAATATTTATTGGTATCCGATATTCACGGCTGTCGTCCTGCCTTAGAAAAGGTACTAAAGTTTTACGATGAGCATCATTGCGATATGCTCTGCATTTTAGGTGATATATTAAACTATGGTCCACGCAACTCTATTCCGGAAGGAATAGACCCTAAAGGCATTGTTGAACTACTGAATGCACGTGCTAAAGATATTGTTGCCGTACGTGGAAACTGCGATGCTGAAGTAGACCAAATGTTGTTGAATTTTCCACTTCTTGGCGATTATGTATTGTTGGTAGACGAAGGCAAGAAGTTGTTTCTTACACATGGGCATATATATAATAAGGAGAATATGCCGAAAGGGGAGTGCGATGCTATTGTTTATGGGCATACTCATTTGTGGGAAATAACCCCAAAAGCAGGAACACTCATCTGCAACACGGGTTCAATAACCTTTCCAAAGGGTGGCAATGTGGCTACATTTATGGTGTACGAAGGTGGAACTTTTACTGCTTACGATATGGAAGGAAATGTTTTAAAGCAACATAAACTATAAAGGAAGTATTATGCTATAAAGTCTATTCATACAGCAACGAGCCGCTATTTCTATACAAAGTGGAAATAGCGGCTCGTTGTTTATGGGTAATGTAAGTCTGCTTTAGAGCAGTGCTTCTATCTCTTTAGGTAAATTCTTTATCTGTGCTGGATTTCTAACAACCGTATTATTACGATCGATAAGATAGATAATAGGAGTTGTTGTTGCAGTACTGGTATATGCTTCGCTAATTCCAGTATTGTCGTAAACGTTAATCCAAGGCAGATTAGCTACGCTTTCTTTCCAAAAATGTTCGTTATCGTCTAGCGACACCATATATATTTCTAATCCTTTCGTATGGTATTTGTCATACAATTCGCGCATTTGCATAATATATTCTGGCGAATTTGGTAGCGAAAAAGCATGGAAGTTTAGTAGCACAACTTTACCCTTTAAGTCGGTTAAATGGTGCATTCTCCCCTCATTATCGCGCAAAGGCAAGTCTATCACGCCTGTTTCTTCTGCATTAATCTGAATATTTTTCTTGTTGGCATCTGCTATTCTATTATCGCGCATACCCTTTATTGTTATATTATGAAGGTTCTTTCCACGTTCCGAATTAGGGTAATATGTATCCCAACTAGTAGCAACCGCACCAAACACCTTATTATCTTGTGGGTCTAAGGCAGGATTAAATATAAGGCGAGCTTCGTTGTTCAACACTATATATTGGAAAAGTGCAAAGTAGCTATATGCTTTCATTGGTTCTTTAAATATGTAGTTGCGCGACACATCTTGCTTATAAGCCTGAATAAGTTGGTCTACAAGCGAATCGGCAGCCTGTGGTTGCTGAGCATAAAGAGCCTGACACTGAGCTTGCAGGTTTATTTGTTTCAATGCTAATTCCTTTATTTTCTCGTTCTCGTACGACCCATTCACGCTGTAATCAGTAGCCATTTGCGGATATTTTGCATCTATTTTAACCGTCTCTGTAGAGTCTATCGCAACATTAATAATCTGTCCGGCAATACGCAATCTGTAGAACTCTGGATTGTTTACCTTATCGCTTGCAAACGAAAATGTACCTTTTGCATCAAGTTTTACAGAATCTACGGTAGTAAAGCCCGTCAATCCGTTGTGCTCAAAGTAGAGAATAGAATCGTTTGCATTGCTTATTGTTCCTTCAACATGGAACTTCTCACCGACACAACTACTCATTAGTGCAGCCAATCCTACGAAGAAAGTACTTGCTACAATTATGTTCAATATATTTTTCATTGCATAAAAGTGTGATTTATGCGTGCAAAGGTAAACCTTTTATAGAGAAATACCAAGATAAAAATATGAAAACTATTATATCTGTAATAATGTATCACTCAATTTTAAAATCAGAGTTTTCTCTCGTGAAGCGTATTTATACGAGGATATTTACTAACTTTGCAGACTACAATACATTTTATTGTAAATACAATGAAATTGTTTATATGTAAAGATGAAGTCTTATCAATATTTATGATAAGACAATACAAAGAGAAAGAACAATATCAATAGTAAAGTAAATGACAAGTAACAGGCAATGTTCTACAAAATATTACAGAAAAAGAGGAATGAATGGTTAAGACGTTCTGATTGCCCTATAGAAACTTTATTATCATATATAGAGTGTAGGGGTATGATGCGCGATGCCCAAATTGATGCAATTAAGACTTATTTATTCTTAAAAATAGAATGTAAAAACAAACCTCTTTGGAGATTATTCACCGAGGGCGATTTCCTTACAATAGATCTTGATACGGTAAGTCTGACTGTAAAAGCAAGAACAATCCTCGAAAAAAATAAGGCAGCAGCAACATTATATGAATATGCATGTCTACACGATGATAAAGGTAAGACGATTGCACCTGCATTGAGAAGATACATAGAAGACTTCCCAGACAAGATTGATTATGTTGGAGTTTTTAAGAAAATTTTCTACGATGTGGATTATCCCGACTACATTTTTAGCTTGCCAATGGGAGCTGGCAAAACCTATTTGATGGCTGCATTTATCTATCTTGACTTGTATTTCTCTCTGAACGAACCCGATAATCCTGCCTTTGCACACAATTTTATAATATTGGCTCCGTCTGGTTTAAAGTCGTCTATTATTCCAAGTATAAAGAATATACAAGACTTTGATCCTACGTGGATATTGCCAGACCCAGCAGCTTCCCAAATAAAAAACGAAATTCAGTTTGAAATACTTGATGCACAGAAAACTGCACAAAAGAGTAATCTTGTTAAAAATCCAAATGCACAAAAGATAAATAGTCATTTAACGTCAGACTATGTTCGTGGTTTGGTTGCTGTAACAAATGCTGAAAAGGTTATTCTTGATAAATACGATAAGAACAATGAGCTATCTTTTCTAAGTAAAAAGGAGTTAAAGGAACTTGAAATATCTAACGAACTTCGCTCCATCGTTGGAAAAGTTCCTCATCTTTCTGTTTTCATTGATGAGGTGCATCATGCTTCAGACAGCGATATAAAACTTAGACAAGTGGTTAGCAGATGGACGAAAGGCAAAACTTTCAATTGTGTATTAGGCTTCTCAGGAACTCCTTATCTATCTTCTGCCGACTCTGTAAGTATTAGTCCAGACCTATCGTTGCAAAACAAGAATCTTGCAAACGTTGTTTATTATTACCCATTGATAGAAGGCGTGGGTAATTTCCTGAAACGTCCAACAATAAAGATTTCCAACGGAGGATATGATGCTATCGTTCGCAAAGGAATAACTGATTTTCTCGATACCTACGGAAATTTGATATATGCCAATGGTACTTGTGCTAAGTTAGCCATTTATTGCGGCCGAATAGATGCCTTGGAAGAGAACATTTATCCTATTGCAGCAGAGCTCGTCAGCAAGTATGGGTTAATACCAACTGATACAATTCTTAAATATCACGGAGGAAATAAACAATACTCCGTCTCAGAGGGTGTTGCCACGGAATTCGCTTCGTTAGATACCAAAATATCAAAGATAAAGATAATTCTATTAGCACAGATAGGCAAAGAGGGGTGGGATTGTAAGAGCCTAACCAGTATTATTTTGCCCCAGAAAGGAGCATGCCCACAAAATATGGTATTACAGACCTCTTGCCGTTGTTTGCGACAAGTGGAAAAGAAGGCTAAAGAAACTGCCCTTATTTGGCTTAATGAAGATAATGCCAAGACACTTAACAAGGAATTGGACAAGCAGCAGCATACATCTATTGAGGAACTTAACAGAGGGGGGAGTACCAAACTTCACACTTTGCAACGTTTTTCTCGTATGAAAAAACTGCGTGTACCGCCTATTGATTTCTTTCAACTAAAGGTATCTTACCTGACATTAGTTTTAGAAGAGGAACTAAACACACCGAAAGAACTGCAAAGGGACGATATTCTTTCTACCAGTGATTTACAACTCATCAGTCAACAGAACTTAAAAGGAGAAATAGAAAGCAAAACAGTAGAACAGTTGCAAGATGATGAGCATGATATACCAATTACATTTAATAGTTGGCTGTATCTTATCTGTAAAGAAAGTTTTGGCACGTTATTTATGGCACAGCTAAAAAAATATGCCACAGCTCTGCAAACTATCTTCGATACAATAACAGAGACACGTAATGGTATATACTTTCTTAAAGGAGAGTACAACCAAATGGCTGTCCGCTCCAACGTGCGCAAAGCCTTTATTCCTCGTCGTTCCATCGATGTGAAAGAGGAAGTAATCCCAGAGACTGCTGAACTTCTTCAAATTAAGAACTTCAAATCAGCAATAGAAGTGAATGATACTTCTAAATATTTCCCAAACCAAGAGCAAGTATTAAAGATTGTTGATGCAGATAAAGGAAAGAAACAACTAAAGGCAGAAATACAAGCAATCATTGATAAACTCAAAACATTAGGCAATCAAGAGCAACCCATACGAGTCTTATTAGAGAATCCCGATAATTACGAGTCAACAGAAAGCAATATCAATAATAAGACTTATCATTATCTACCTTACAGGTTCGATAGCAGTTTTGAGAAGGACTATTTCTCAGATTCGCTTCAAACCATCATACGTAATAAGCAACTCGAGTTTTATTTCAATGGCGATAAAAATCTTACCGAATTCAAAATACGTTGCTATAAGAAGCATGGTAAGTACTGGAGCCCACTTGGCAATTACACGCCCGACTTCTTAGTGATTAGCAGAGATGAACAGGACGCAATCAAACAAATACTTATTATTGAGACGAAAGGCGAAGGCTTCGCAGCTAAGTTTGCCGAACGTAGACAGTTTATGGAAGAAGAGTTTGTGAAACTTAATAACGAGCGTTTCGGTTACAATCGTTTCAGTTTCTTGTATATCGAAGATACAATGACACCAACTGAACAAGATGAGAAGACTATCAACGCTATCAATCAATTTTTCAAATAAAGACAAATTATGGCAATCAAATATATTTCTTATGACCCCAATGTCCTCGAGGGACAAGCTATACTTGATAACTTTGTGCGCACGCAGCGCATTCTTCGCTACCGTGATAACGACAAGGTGTTTGAACGTATTAAGCGTGGTATGCCACTCTACGAAGTAGAAAGCCAAGAAGTGGTGGGCAAGAATTCTAATCATAACCTCGTGCTACGTGGCGAATGTCTTTCTGCTTGTGCTTATCTTAAAGATAAAGGTGTGAAAGTAGACCTTGTTTATATTGACCCACCTTTTGCAAGTGGTGCCGATTATGCCAAGAAGGTTTATATTCGTCGTAATCCAAAAGTGGCAGAGGCTATTAAGCAAGCCGAGACAGAGATTGATAGTGAAGAGTTGCGCAACTTCGAAGAAAAGATGTATGGCGATGTATGGGACAAAGAACGCTATCTCAATTGGATGTATGAAAACCTTGTTGCAATAAAGTCCGTAATGAGTGATACCGCATCTATTTATGTGCATTTGGATTGGCACATAGGACACTATGTGAAGATTCTTATGGACGAGATATTTGGTGAAGATAAGTTTATTAATGAGATCGTGTGGTGTTATACTGGACCTACAAACCAAAAGAATAATTTCCCACGTAAGCACGATTTAATCTTTTTATATGATAAGAGTGAACAATATGTTTTCAATAGTGATAGTGTGCGCATTGGATTTAAAAAGAGTACTAAAACAGGTGGTAAAACTTCTTTAGCTGGTAAACAAAATGATTCAGTTTTAGAAGAATTAGATAAGAAAGGAAAGATTGTAGAAGATTGGTGGATTGATATTGCTGATTTAGGAAAAGTACATACTCAAGATGTAGGCTACGCCACCCAAAAGCCCGAAGCTTTATTAGAGCGTATCATCAAAGCGAGCAGCAACGAGGGTATGCTTGTAGCAGACTTCTTTGGTGGTAGTGGTGTAACTGCTGCTGTTGCCAATAGATTAGGGCGCAAGTTTATTCATTGCGATATTGGCATTAACAGCATTGAGACTACACGCGACCGATTGCATAAGGCTGGGGCAGAGTTTGAGGTGATGGAGATAAAAGATGGCGTTTCGCTCTATCGCAACCCTGTGCAGACAATGGACAAGCTAAAGAGCTTAATACCTGGACTTCGCAATGAAGATGCACTCGATAAGTTCTGGGAAGGAAGTATTTATGATACGAAAGATGGTATGCTGCCTGTTTATCTTCCAAACTTAATGGATAGTAGTACTCGTTTGTTAGACACTGTGCTAATGAACCGTATTCTGAAGGAAGCAATGCCCGACCTGCCTGACGGAACTAAAAGGGTTGTTGTTTATTATATTGACATAATTGACCGCAAAGAGATAGAACAATTTATTAAAGAACAGAACAACACTTTGATAGAAGTTGAACTAAGAGACTTAAAGAATGTGCTTGATGATGTTGTTGTAGAAGACGATGCCGACTTTGATTTACAGCAGATACAACCAGAAAGCAAAGTTTTTAAAGTATGGCAAGTATGCATAAATCGTTTCTTTAGCGACCGTGTAAACAGCAAAATTAAAGACTTTAACAGCAAAGGGCAGCTACAATCTGAAAAAAGCAAGAAGCCCTTTAACCCCATAACACTAAGCGAAGAAGGCCTGGAAACAATAGAGTTTCTCAGTTTAGATTGCGCTTCTGCCGACACTGCTTCTCCTTGGCACAGCGATTCAGAGGTACTTATAGACCGTCTTGGCTATGTACGCAAGAATGGTAAGGACACCAAAGAGTTGTGGAACGGCACTATAGAAAGTGAAAGAAAGCCGCTCCGCCTGAAGATTAGAAACATCTGTGGAGACGAAACCATTTACCAACTATAAAGGAAACGCCTTCTGCGGGGTATACATTAAGGCGTGCTCCGCTATTATTACTATAAAGGTTGTGGAATTAAAGTTTTTTATCTATCTTTGCAAAACCATCGCAATAGATGGTGTTCCACGCAAAGAGAGAATGGAAATGGGTGGAGAAAACAACTAACAGAATACTATAAATACAGAAATAATCTATAAAAGTACAAACAAATTCTATGGACAAAAAAACGTTTATTGCCTGTGGATTGCTTGCTTTTGCCGTGTCTATGCAAGCACAAACAAAGGCTGGGGGAATTGACAAGCAAATGATGGACAAGATTACTGCAGGAAGTTCGTCTACTGCAAATCGTGCTTTAGCAAACGCTATTAAGACGAATGCCATCGACGACCTTGCCCGTAACTTTAAGAAAGTGGGTAGCTTTGATACCCATTTCAGCGTTGAAACTACCAAACAGAACATTCACAACCAAAAGAGTTCGGGACGCTGCTGGCTCTTTTCGGGCTTAAATGTGCTGCGTTCTAACTTTGCACGCAACCACAAAGATACGTTGCGCGTAGAGCTTTCGCACGTTTATCTTAGTTTCCACGACCAATTGGAGAAAGCCAACCTTATGTTGCAGGGAGTTATAGACAATGCAAACAAACCTATGGACGACCCTATGGTGCAATTCTTCTTTAAGAGTCCCATTGGCGATGGTGGTACTTTCTGTGGTGTTGCCGACCTTGTAGACAAATACGGACTGGTGCCTATGGAGGTAATGCCAGAGAGCTATTCGGCTGAAAACACCTCTCGCATGGCATCTATCATATCTTCTAAACTCCGCGAATATGGTTTGGAACTCCGCAAAATGGTAGCCAACAAGAAACCAGCTGCTGCTATTAAGGCACGCAAAACCGAAATGTTGGGCGACATTTACCACATTCTTACCCTCGCATTGGGCGAACCTGTGAAAACATTTGAGTATGCTTTTAAGGATAAGAATGGCAATAGCGTTGGCAAACCAAAGACCTACACACCACAAACGTTCCGCGACGAAGTGGTAGGACGCAAGCTTAATGGCACTTTTATTATGGCTATGAACGACCCACGACGCGAATACTACAAAACCTACGAGGTGCAATACGACCGCCATACATACGATGGGCACAACTGGAAGTACATAAACCTGCCAATGGAAGACATTGCAAAGATGGCTATAGCATCGTTAAAAGACAACACTAAAATGTATTCGAGCTACGATGTGGGCAAACAATTAGACCGTAAAAATGGTTTCTTAGACTTAGATAACTTCGACTATGCAACGCTCTTTGGCACATCGTTCCCAATGAATAAAGCCGAACGCATTTCAACATTCGATAGTGGTTCTACACACGCAATGACACTTAGTGCGGTAGACCTTGACGAAAACGGACAGCCAAAGAAGTGGATGGTGGAGAACAGTTGGGGTCCAACAAATGGATATAACGGGTGTTTAATTATGACTAATCCCTGGTTCAACGAATACAGCTTCCGTCTGGTGGTAGACAAAAAGTATGTTCCCGAAAACATTTTAAAGGCAGAACAGCAGCAACCTATTATGGTGATGCCAGACGACCCATTGTTCCAAGAAGACAAATAGCACACTCTGCATTGCAGAGCCATAGGGAGTTTACACCATATACTTCCGAATTTCTGAATTTTTTTTTTTCATTTTACCCCTTGTTCGTACCTTCGAACAAGGGGTTTTTGTTGTATATTGCTATGTGTTCTAAGCCAAAAACGAAATGCACAAATAGGCTTCTGCAACATCGGCAACAGCCTTCTGCAACATTATCTTTATGCTTTCGCAATGTTTATATAGGTGTTCTGTAGTTTTATTTACACGTAAGTAGAGTTTTACTTACACGTAAATAAAGTTTTACTTACACGTAAATAAAACTCTACTTACGTGTAAATAAAACAACACAATGCGTGTAGAAATATGGTTACACCCTACTAAAAACACTGTTTAATATACATATAAACACCATTTAAACAGAGTGTAGCCTTTTAAACACCGTGCAAAAAGCATTGCAGAATGGTGGCAAGAGCCAAAGCAAAAGCACCTGTCCTCAATAGAGAACAAGCGCTTTTGGTATGTAATACAGTAAAAGTTTTATGGAAATAGAATATTAAGAACTCTACAAATATGGTTATAGAATAACGCCTATTAATTGAAAACTAATATCAGAACGCCTTACCAAAACTAATGTATGGTGCAAACGCAACTCTGTGGCTATAAATGCCCTTAAACGAAAAAGCCACTGCAGGCGTTATGCCTATGCGAAACTGGAAACCTTTTTTGGCAGTGTAGCGATAGCCAACAGTGCCATAAGCAAACGTTCCGAACTTGTTTTCCTTTATAGGTTTAGCAGTCCAACCAATCTGTTCTGTATTACCAGGAGTTTTTTCTATGTACCAAGGCTCGAATGCGATGTCGTGAATATTGTAAAATCCGGCGTTCAAACCCACACCAAGTTCCAAGTTGTGCTTCTTTCCGCCCACTAAATAGTTCAGCCCTAAAGGTACAGTATATCCACGTGTAGACGTTTTGCCATAGAAAATAGACGTGCTGCTTGTGTATCCGAAACCAAATCCAACACGATATCCCCAACGAGAATTTTCGTTGAAACGAGCATCGTAAGTTATTCCAATAGTATTCGAAGGACC
This sequence comes from Prevotella pallens, assembly GCF_900454935.1. NCBI lineage: Bacteria > Pseudomonadati > Bacteroidota > Bacteroidia > Bacteroidales > Prevotellaceae > Prevotella > Prevotella pallens. The sequence continues at coordinate 2,208,937 of NZ_UGTP01000001.1, read as the reverse complement.
GAACGCCTCTACATAAACACTCTTTGTACGCACATTGTCGTCTTGTGCATTCACATTTAGTACGCATAGCAAAAGTAGTAGCAATGCAATTGTTTTTCTTTTCATATTCATCAGGTTTTATTATGAAATAAGCTATTAACAGCTGCAAAGATACTACTTTTAGACAATATTTCTGCTAAAAAGTGTTTATATTTATACTTCTAACTGCAATTAGAAGCTACGAAGCCAAGCTTTTAAATCCATCATTAGTTCCTCGTGATATCTGAAACCAATTTTGCTGCCCCAGCCGTGTCCACCACCAGGATATACATGGATAGAAGCACGAATATCGTTTCTATAAAGTTCGCTATAGTAGTTTACACCATTAGCTGGTGGCACCGTATCGTCGTCGTCGCTAAGCGCTATAAAAGCACGCGGCGTAATACGCGTTACGTTCATATCGGCACTATACTTTTTCTGGTCGCTTTTGCTTGGGTGTTTCCCTAAGAAGTTGCGAAAGCTTCCTTCGTGTCCGTAACCTTCCATCATAGAAATAACCGGATAGAACAATATTTGGAAATTAGGCTTAGCATCGCCCTTCGATGTTGTAGCCACCATAGCAGCTAAATGTCCACCTGCCGAAAATCCCATAATACCCACATTGTTGCGGTCTATTTTCCACGAAGCAGCATTCATACGTGTAAGTTTTATAGCTTGTTCGGCATCAGAAATAGGCACTTCTGGTTTACCATTTGGCAAACGATATTTTAAAACAATGGCAGCAATGCCTTGGTTTTGGAAGAATTCTGCCCAATCGTAGCCTTCAGTAGTCATTGAAAGAGAACTGTAGCCACCGCCCGGACAAATAATAATAGCTCTGCCGGTAGCCTCTCTGTCGGCAGGTAGATATACACGCACTTTGGCAGTGTCTCTATCGTCGCCATTGCTATACGGCGGACGACTGTTATAAAGTTTCACCTCAAAACTGCTTTGTGCAGCAACAAATGCAACATTGGCTAATAAACCAACTATTAAAAAGAGTTTCTTAAAATTCATTATTCTTGTTTCTGAAAAGTAATCTGTTCACAATCCAAGCTATGGCTCAAATCAAGTTTGCACGCAAAAGTACTAAAAAACAGTGGAATAAAGCTGCTTGTTTTTAGAGTTTTTAGTACATTTGCAAGTGCAGCATACAAATAGAGATGTGCTTAAACTATTTTTAATAATATAGACCTTATATTAACAAGTTTAGAAACAAACAGAAACAATGCACGTATTAGATAAGTTCAAATACTGCCCAGCGTGTGGTAGTAGTGGTTTTGAAGAACAAGACGAAAAAAGTAAGCGATGCAAACGTTGCGGCTTTGAATACTATTTAAATCCGAGTGCCGCTGTTGCAGCTTTCATTCTTAACAGTAGAGGGCAATTGCTAACTCTGCGTCGTAGTAAAGCTCCTGCAAAAGGCACACTCGATCTGCCTGGTGGTTTTGTGGATATTGGCGAAAACATAAACGAGGCTTTAATGCGCGAAGTAAAAGAAGAGACAGGATTAATAGTTAGCGAGTTTAATTTCTTCACCACTCTTCCCAACCGATACGAATACAGCGGGTTTATTGTGCCTACGCTCGATACATTTTTTGTTTGCAAGGTTAGCAACGAAGCAGAACTACAATCGGACGATGATGCAGAAGAAGCATTGTGGATAAACCTTGAAGATATTCACACCGAAGAATTTGGCTTGCGCTCCATTCGTCACGCACTGTCTACATTCTTAGAAAGAGAAAGAAGATAAGACCGATTGCTAGCTTTAGGCAATTTGTTTACGGATAAACAGAAAAAAGTTCGCAAGCTTCTTTCAAATAGCTTGCGAACTTTTTATTTATTGTTAGTGAAGTTCTACAAAACGGTATTTGCAGTTGTAGAAGAATATTATTTCACTATTTCTTTCACAACTTTACCATTAGAGAGTTTCACTATGTTGATGCCTTTCTGTGGCATAGCTATGCGTTGTCCCTTAATGTTGTAGCGTTCTACCACCTTTATAGGCTGAACAGTAGTTATGTTTTCTATTGCGTTAGGGTCGTTGACAAGCGGTTGGCTTACGCAGTTTTGCACAGCTAACGTTTCGAGATTAGCCCCTATTTCTTTTATTTTGGGCGCAATGAATGCTACAACTTCTAAATCTACAGGCTTCCAACTGTTTTGTATTGCAAAGTCGTAAGTTTTTGTAAAGTTATTGCCTTCCCACATAAGGTTGTTATCGCCTTTTACATCTGAGACGTATGCACGCAACACATTCTGGTGTTTTGTTTCTTCTGTCATTCCACTTTCGTTGCCTTGATGTCCGTCTACATTATTTTCGGTAATAAGAACAAATAGCGCATAGTCTTCCAAAAGTTCTTTCGCTTTGTTCACGCCAGTGCCAGTTACTGTTATATTAATTTTCTTGTTGTCCTTATCGTATTTGTTCGCAATAGCCAGTGTAGAGAATACACAAGTGTTAGCTTTTGAATAATTGTAGAACTTATCAATCATAGCAGTTGCATCTGGAGACGTTTCGGCAGCAATACTAGGATTTGCAATTGTCTCTTTCTTGTTTATGCTAAATGCAACTCTGTTGCAAGCAAACGATGGTATTCCGCTAACATTTGCAATTCGTTTAAGAAACTGACTTTCGGTTGCAGCTACATCGTCGGGATATGCAGTTTCGTCTAAGTGCACTGCCACCATAACCATATCAGGCTGACGTTGTTTTAAGGCTTTAATATTTCGAACACCTCTGTAGCAATTTAAGCAACGTTCAGAAGTAAATTCTTCAACTAATGTATTTTGGCGTGCAACTACATCTTTATAATAAAGCACTTTGTGGTTGTTTTCTACACCTTTTACGTTTGTAAGTACTGTTCCGTTTATTTTCGTCAATACCAAAGCAAGGTCGTGTTTACCCACAACAGAGATATTGGGTTGTATCTCTTCTATGCTGAACTTCTTGTTTGTTTCGCCAACCTTAATTTCTTGGTCCACAGTTATGGTCTTTACAGTCTTATTGTCTACCTTAACTTCAAGTTCAAAGTTATTTATGGGCGTTGCACTTGCGTTGGTTATCCAGTAATCAATGTTTATTGGTTTTCCCACTTCAGTATAGTTTGGCACTTCTATATGGCTAACCACAATTTCGCTCATAGTAGTTCCGGCAGCAGGTTCAACTACTAATTGTACAGGCAATGTGAATTGTTGGTTTGCAGAACGATTTACCCATTCGTTCGTTTCGTCAAAGAAAGTGTAAATATTGCCTTTATAGGAGTCTACACCATTCTTTCCTATTGTTATTTTACCTTGCTTTTCATTATTCAGGTTATAACCTATAGCCAATCCTTTCGTTTCTGGTGTAATTTCTATATCCTTATTCAGTTTAGTTTCGTACCAATTGTTGTCAATAGAATTACCAAGTGGCTCTTCGGTTTTTACTTCTGTTGCATCGTATATAGTGCTACCTTCTCTAATAAAGATACTTTTAATGCGACTTGCATCTGTTGAAAGCACTCTTATTGATTTAATTCTGCACCCAACGAAAGGTTTCAACATTTCTTGCGAATAGAACGAACCTATCATTGTTTCGCCATTATTAAAAGGAGTTGCCCCATGTCCCGCAGTTTCAAGATAGTCGCTTATTATACGTTGGTTCGTTTCTATCTGTGTTTTAGCCTTTGCTACTGTTTCAGAAAGAGTAGGCAAATTCTGTATTTGTATGTCTTGTGCCACTGCCGAAATAGAAGCAGAAGCAAACATTAACGACATTAATATATGTTTCATAGTCTATTATTTTAAATTTTATTGTAGATAGACTTTCACGACTAATAGGAAAGTCTATCTTTGTTTTTAATTGTTCAGATATTTATTACCATTTACAATATAAACACCACGAGGCATTGTTTTCAGAGTTTGTTCCAACATGTTTTGTTGCACACGTGTTGCTATACTACCATTAATGCGATAGATAGTAACAATGCTATTATCAGAATTACCATTCTCAATCACCTCAATTCCATTGCTCAAACGGAATACGTAATATTTAGGCGTAGCTAAAGACAAGCGTGTTTGCAAGTTCTTATTAATGTAATAGAGCTTCACGCAATATTCGTTACCATCTTGCATTTTAGTAAAAGCAAATGTAAGTGTCTTCTTCTCATCGTCTTTTATCTCAACGTTTTGTTCTAATGTTTCTACATTTGCCGAATTACGGTCTGAGAGAATGGCAACAATCTTATTTTGATAAGTATCATTACCCCAATTTTCTATCGTAACTTCGCATTCAAACTTATCCATAACAACATTACCTTGTGCATTTTTAATTTTAAAACCACTTTGCGTTAATGATGTTTCTATGCTTCCTTTCACGTTAATTTCAATCTCCCCAATTTTTATTTTCCGTGCATTGTCGGCATAAAGTTCTATTAAATGCTTACCAGCTGTTCGCGGTGTATATGGTAGTTCTACAGTTTTCTCTCTATTAGCATCTATCATTACCCCAACAGCATTTGCATTACGCGCTGAAGTTTTGTCATAAATATAAACTGTTACAGCGTTAGATATGCCGTTATTTGCAATTGTTGCTGTAAGTTTAGTTTCAATATTTTCTTCTGCTTGTCCCTCGTGTTTCAGCATTTTACATTCTATATCGCTTCTATTGGCAAAAACTGTAGTAAGCATTTCTTTGTCGCTAATATTAAGTTTTATATACATACTCGAGTTTGCACAAGCATTCCAGTTATTGCTGCCGTCTGCATTCGTAGCGAACATAGGAACAAGATAGTAAGTTCCATTAGATATATTCTTACCAAATGCTAACGATTTATTTACACATTCGTATGTATTATTGTTTGGCTCAATATCCATAACATTCGTTTTACCAAGAATTGCAACACCTTCTACAGGTTTGTTTTCTGCATTGCGAAGTTGCCAGCCAAAAGTAATATTCTGCTGTGTGTAATTGTTAGCTAACACTTTCAAAGTAAGTTTATTTATAACGAAGTCTGTTGTTTTATCTGTGCGCTGATACTTATCTTGTACATCTTTTATATCTTGCACAAATATTGTATTCGTAGTTTCTGCCTGCTGTCCTGTTTTGTTAGGCTTTAATCCTACAATAACAGCTTGTTTAATAGTGTAACCACTACCTCCAGCAAATGAACCTGTTCCTTGCATTGATGGGTTAAGTACCGATAAATCGTATTCACCGTCAGACATTCCGCCCCAACCCCAATTTATAATAAACTTACCGTTTTTATATCCGTGGCAAACAAAAGCGTGATAGCCTATAATTCCAGAATTAACATCAAACTTACCACCAGTGTAAAGTACTGGACGTTTTTCTTTTATTTCATCGTAAATTCTTTGTTGCCATTCTGCTTCTGTATACGAAGAACGTTCTATTTCTTGTGTTGTAGTAGCATAATCAAAATAATCTTTGAATGCTTTTACCAAAACATTTGCACCAGATTCTTTAGGCGAATATTGCATCTTCATAGCCTGACCAACATAACGCATAAGCCAAGCTACTTCGTCTGCATTTTCTTGATATTTATAGCTATTTTTCATAGCACTCCAATTAAACTTTCGTGGTTGCAGGTTTTCAAGTATCTGGCTGTAGTTTTGTATTTTCGATTCGTAACCTGGAATTACTGGAGTTTCGTTTTGTGGCCATTCATAATACTTCAGAATTTGTGCTGCTGCAGTAGCAACACACCCCGTTGCAGCATATCCTTCATCGAATTTTGGACATTCAAGATTATAAGGATTTGTTTGATTCCATTTTGTTTCTACTAATTCGGGCAAATCTTTCAGCTTTTCGTTTGTAGCCAATACAGCTTGCTGCTTATTATTAGCAACAAACTTTATGTAACGCTGACAACATTCTAGCCACCATTTCATTCCGTCTGGGATATTCTTCTCATTGAATGTTCCGTTTTTAGAATGTCCCAAAACCGTTTGCATATTATCATCGGCAGATACTATTACAAATCCATTGTTCTGTCCTACATTAAATATGTAGTAAGCATTGGTAGAAAGTGGCACTTTCTTTATTACCTTTTCCACTTGCGCATACTTGCTGGGAGCGTATGCACCATTATTTTTTATATATTCTAAAGCTATTTGTCGTGCTTTCTCTACACCTATGGGATTTCCTCGCACAATATTTCCCAATGAGAAAAGCACAAATAAAAGCAAAATTTTCTTCATAAAATAAATGTATAGTGATAAATTGTTTAGTACCAACAAACCTTTTCCAACTCCATTTTAATAAGTTGCAAATATCTTTTATTGGTAATAAATTTTTTTGGGAAAAGGAAACTCACACACTATAAAAAGATTATGAGTTTCCTTATATCTTCTTAACGAATTAGCATTATTCTTAAACAATTATGTTGCTTCTAATGCCAACTCTTTTTTGCATTACTTAATAATTTTCTTTATGCTACCATCGCTGTAACGAACAATATTTATGCCTTTCTGTAAATCTTTAAGTAATCTACCAGATACATCGTAAACAGCAACTATCTTTGCATTATCTTTTACTGTTGTTTTAGATTCAATGCCTGCTGTAGACTCGCGCTGCAAAATAGCAATATCCCATGGAGTTCCATAAGCATTTGTTACACCACCTTTTTCAAACGATACTGTTTTTGTGCTGTTTGGGTCTTCTTTATCTTCATCTGTTGCAGTTGGATCAGAAACTGGAGAAACACATTTTACACCTTTCATAGAAAACTTCTTGAAAGAACATATTGCTCCGTATGGAGCTTCCGACTTAACATTTGAATTGTCTACTATTAAACGACTTGTATATCCACCTGAAATACCACATCGAGCTGCTTTAACATCTAATGAATCAACATCTTTTATCGTAAATGTACCGTTATGTCTGTCGTCAATACCATTTAAGCCTGCATTAATATAAAGACTACCTCCACCTATCATATCAATATTCACAGATTCTGCTTCTTGGTATGTAAGCATAACAAAACCAGTTTGAGTTGTTGTTATAGAGTTCTTACCTATTAACTTCACTGTAATATTATCTGTTGGACAATAAAAACGGAATGTACCAATTACAGGGTACCATGTTCCACTTTCTGATTGGTATTGAGGACAATTCTCGGCAGTAACAACAATTTCGGCATTGTCTAATGTAATGGTTCGTGTGTCGGCATCGTATTTTACAGAGCCAGATTTAACCCACTTGCGCTCAGAATCAAGACTGTTTCCATTATCTTTTGTCATAGTTATGCCAAGAAAAACAAGTTGTTCGTCAATATCGCTTTGCGCAAAACTGTTAGACACTCCAAAAGCAGTAAAAAGAACTGCTACCAAAACTCGTAAACGTAAAATTTTTTTCATAATTCTGATTTGTTTTTAAATTGTTTATTATAAAGTTTTCTTTTATATAGATTTTATCAAGGTATTGTTTTCTTCTTGCCACAAAAGTAAAAAAAAGAAAAACATTATGCAAGAAAATACATTATAATTTTCAGAACAATGCATATTTTTCGTTTATTCGGCTTCTTTATTCTCTAAAAATATGCTTATAGTGAATATATATAAAGAGCTTACTTATATAATGCACCATTCTATCAATATATCTCAACTGGTAAATCTATGGATATAATAAGTTTCTTCCATAGATACAATTAATTAAAACTAAATGCACATCTTTATTTTCAGGTAAGAAAAGGAAGTATTTCTGAAAAATATAAATTAAGGATTCTTTATTCGCGGGAATAGATAAAATAAAAGCCATATCTTTAATCTTTCAATCGAAAAAAGATATGGCTTTTAATGCCTGTCTATATATAGACTAATTTATAAAACGACAGATTTCTCTGCTTTTCGTTGCATATTAAGGAATCAACTTTTTAACGGTTTTGCCGTTAGATAGCTTAATGATATTAATTCCTTTGCAAGGCTTTGAAATTTTCTGTCCTTGAACATTGTAGCGTTCTACTTCTGTTACTGTTGCATTACCGTCCTTAACAGAGGCAATACCTGTCGGAGTATAAATGAACTTAACTTTAACTGAAGGTCCAGCCTCGGTCATTTTTGTTTCTTGTACACCTGGAGATGTTTCTACTAGTTTACAAAATCCAGCTGTAATTGTTGCTTCCCAGGTAACAGGAGCATCAGCTTTCTCAAGAATCCACTCAGATTCTAAACCTTCAACATCATTTGCTTTCATATCTTTCACAGCTGACATATGAATATCTGGATTTTCGAACGGCATAATACAAGTCCCAAAGCAACAACCAAATTTACCAAAAGGCATATTTTTTAAATCAAGTTTCAATCCAACAGTATTTTTTCCTTTTAGATTTTTTACCGATAAATTTGGTTTAAGAAGGTACTCTATACTACCTTCTTCAATTCCTTCCTGTGTTACTAATTCTGTAACTTCAAATACAGAACCGTCGGGTATAACTTTCCCCTTATCGTCTACAAACTGGAGTGCCGATTTTGCACTTTGAGCCATTGCTCCCATACTAATAGAGAACAATACGGCTGCTACGAGTAATATTTTTTTCATTGTTTACTAGTTTTTTAATTAAAATATCTATTAACTATTCAAATGCTGTTTAATTACTTGCTGAACGCCAGAATCGTTATAAACAAAAGCAACAATAGATATGTTCTTTTCGTTCCATTTTGAATCTAACTGAATAGAGAAATTGTTCTTTGCTTCTACATTTTCTTGTAAAGCAATATCGGTTCCCCATGTGCCATTTACAGCTGCACGAAATACATGATTATGGACATATTGGTTATCTTTCTTATTGCCTTTTAGCAATTGTACGGCAACTATACCATCTTCAACAATCCATACTTGTAACTTTCCATTTAGCTTTTCTGAACTTAACACATTTACATCTATAGACAATTGTCGGTTTGCTGCATTATAGCTATTAGCCATAGAGAGTTTAACTGTGGTGGTCTTCTGAAGTTCACTATTTATAACACCAGCCCACGCCGAAACACCCAATGCGCTAGTATTTCTATTTATTACAGCACATGGAAGTTTATCGCCATTCCAATGTTTAAAATATTCTTCGCCAACACTTGTTTTTAATGGAGCAACAGCCAACGCAGAAGCATGTATACAAACACTTATAACATTGTCTTCGCCATATTCCTTTTGTATTTTTGTTAATTCTTCGTGCGCTTCAGGGCAATTTATACATTTCTGTCCTGTAAATTCTTCTACAAGTACTGCACGTTTAGCATCAGAAGATTCTACCTTTATATATCTGTCACCTTCGTCTACATTTGCACACGACGAAAGAAACATTGCTACACTTGCTACTATTAATGGAAATATTTTCTTCATATTATGTTCTGTTTAGAAATTATAATTGTACGAAACAGTAAAGCCTTTGCTTGCTGGAATATAACGACATACACCACCAGAGCAGTTAAATCCGGCACGTGTACGGCCATAACCTACCTGCAATCTATGTGCACCAGCATTGAAAGTTACTAACCCTTGATAGTAATGCAACTTAGTTTCGCCTGAATTATACATATCGCTTACAGTAAACATCCAGTGAGGAACAACTGCTAATTCTAATAATCCAAACCACCAATTGCCTTGGTCGCCCTTTGTAGAAAGGTATTGCACCTCGCCACGAAGGTTCATCTTTGGAGAGAATGTATATTTACCATCGGCAACAAATATGTCGGAATGTATCATTCCTCCTTCGCCTTCTACCACTGTTTTGTTGTAGAATTGGTTCATATACATTAAATTTAGCTTGAATGCCTTAGATATTTTGCGTTCAACCTGTATATTTAAGTCTTGATAATAGGTTTGGTCGCCCCATTTAAAGAAAGCAGAACCGTAACCTTTTGAACCTTTTGCGGTTACATTATCAATAGAACCTGTAAGATTTATATGTTTGTCGATGGCATGCACGTGAGAGAAATTCACTTTTACATTCATACCATAAGGACCTCCAATAAAAGTTTTGCGTTTAAACTTATAACCTAACTGTGCTTGATATGCCCATTCTCCGTCTGGACGAGTTGCATACGGATAAAAAGCAGCAAGAGCATAAGTTTGGTCTTGTGTAAAAGCTGGTAAATGGTTTATATAAGAAGACACACCTATGCTATTTCTGTTGCTCTTAAAAGCCATATCGTTAGAACGTTTTGCCTGTAAAAGTACACTCATTCCACGTTGAGAATAAGAAGCAGAAAGCATAGCTACGTTTCCTGTACGGTAAATATAACCATTTGTAAACGATGGGTCTTGTGTTTTTTGTGCATATTCGGCAAGAATATTAAAGCCACCTTTTTGCAATTGTACACGAGCGTCCCACGCATTTACATTTTGTGGAAGGTTTAATTTGTGCGTACGGTCTACCATTATATTATCTGTTTTGTTGTCTTCGTATTTATTTACGAACGAACCACCTAACATAATTCTTGTATCGCTCTTTTGCAATCCAGCAAACCATTCGCCAAGATTTAATTCTAAATCAGCACCATTTATCCACGAATCGTTATGTGCCCAATATCTGCGCTGTTCGCCTGTTACAGCTTTCAGCACAATTCCTTTATAAGGTTTGTAAACCACGCGTGCACCTAATAAAGAATTGTCTATTCCTAAGCTACGTTCTTCGTAAGTGCGTAATATAAAGCCCGAACCAAATTGTTCGTAGTAGTTTCCTAATGTAATTTCGAGCTTTTCAAATTTGCCTTTCAAATAAAAGTATGGTACGCCATAGCCTTTATAGTCTGGTTCGAAACCTGGTAATGGATATTTTAGAAATTCAAATCGTGCTCCCGCATCAACATTCTTACTAATCAGGTTTAAATCGAGAAAAGTGTTTGTAAGTACCTTGTCTTTATATTTGGGCGAACCTATTTTTAAATCTTCTTGTGGTACAAGAATATCGCTCTGTATACTACCAGTAACCGAAACTTTATTATCGTTGTTATCGTCTTGCCCTTGTGCGTTTGCATTTACTGCACTAAGGGCAAGCAGGCATAGTAAGCAAATATTTTTTTTCATACTATCTGCTTATTTAACAAGTTCGCGAACTTTCTCTATTAACTCGTTTTCTGCCCCTTCTGTATAGCCATTATGTTTGTACACAATGTTTCCTTTTCCATCGCAAATAAGAACGTATGGAATCATTTGTACACCTAAAGCACGTTTAAATTCGCTATTTGGGTCGAGCAATACATCGTATTCCCAGCCATTTTCATCAACAAGTGGTTTCACTTTGTTTGCATTCTGTGCTTGGTCTATGGATATTGCAAATATTTTTACTCCTGTTTCTTCGCGCCAATCGTTATATACTTCGCTAATAGCTTTCAATTCGCGATTGCAAGGTTTACACCAAGTTGCAAAGAAATCTATGATAAATGGCTTGCCGTTATTTGATAAAGTATCTGTACGAACAGCCTTACCGTTAATGTCTTTAAGTGTTACCGATGGTAATTGTGCGCTTACTGTGCCAATAGCACAAGTAAGTAATACTAATAATGATAGAATTGTTTTTTTCATAATTTAAATTGTTTCTTGTATTATTGCTTATAGTTAGACGAAAGAAAGAATGTATATTCTTTTTACAGAAGGCAAAGATAAGGTAAATAAAAGTATTATGCAAGAAAAAAAATGAAAAAACATCTAACGGATATTACAATTAACGGAAATAAGCATATAGATGGTTGTATGCAAGTGTGCTTTTAAAGTCAAAATTTAGAATGTTTTAAGATGGACAGAGTTATATTTTTACGAAATGAAGATGTATAACTTTGTCTATTTTAACTGTTTCTTCCACGGCTCATTACGGCTATCTCTAATTTTCTTATTAATATCTCTCTGATTTATTATTATATTTTTTTATTTTCTAATTAAAAAAAATATTTTTCATATTATTTTTTTTCTTGGTTAGAACAACAAACTGATTTACAAATGGTTGAATGTGGCTCCTTACAACATAAAATTTTAGCTTTCTGCTATAAATAAATGGTATAAAAAAACGAGAATAGTTAAAAACTATCCTCGTTTTGCGCTCCAGGATGGGCTTGAACCAACGACCCCCTGATTAACAGTCAGGTGCTCTAACCAACTGAGCTACTGAAGCAGAATTATTATTTCCTCTTAAGCGTGTGCAAAAGTACGACGTTTTTTTTTATCTACCAAATTTTTCTGCAAAAAAATAATGTTTTTTTTGTGGTTATAATAACAAGTGCCATAAAAGTACATATTTTTACACATTATATATGCAGTTTTGCAAAGTAAGAGAACAAAGAACAAAAAGCTATTTTGCACTCGAAAGTTGAAAGTGCTACAAAAAGTATAAACGCAATGTATAAAGCAAACTACCTTATATTGTAACTGTGTGTGAGAAAATAGTGAACAGCGAAAAAAAACTTTGTTTGCAAACCAATAATAAAATTAGAAACAGAATAACCATTTGTGTTTAATAAATTATATTTACCTTTGCGAGATAATCGCATAATAATTTAACAAATAATATATGAAAACAATTACTAATTTATTTCGTTCGGCTATATTTAGCCGCCTGTTGCTTGTAATTCTATTATTTATTGGAACAGAAAATGCAGTGGGGCAGACCACGACTGATGTTATTCGGTTAAAAACCGACAAAAACATTGGCGAAGAATTTAATATAGATATTGAAACTGCAAACAATAGTGCGTTTACTATTGAGGGACTAAACGGAAACGATGAAGATGGATATACGGTAAAATCGCAAACTATTGTGGTAAAAGGTAACATAGAGTCGATGACTTGCTATAAAAATAGCATTGTTCAAATAGATTTATCCGATTGCCACCAACTGAAAAAATTAGATTGTCGTGGCAACAAACTCACTACTTTAGATGTTTCTTCTGTTTATTCGCTGCAATGGTTGGCATGCAACGATAACAATTTGGCTACATTAAATACAGCCAATTTGAAACAACTTTCAGAACTATATTGCCACAACAACAAACTAACGAGCTTGCAAGTGGAAACAAACACGGCACTTACACAGTTGTATTGTGCAAACAACTCTATATCTGCGCTAAATGTTAGTAAAAACACAGAATTGCACGTTTTAATTTGCCACCAAAACAAACTACACACAATTGATGTTAGCAACAATGCAGCACTAACACAACTATCGTGTGGCGAAAACAAAATAGAAAATCTTGATGTTTCGCACAATAGAGTGCTAAAAACATTGGGTTGCAACAACAATATGCTTAATAAAATAGATGTAAGCAATAACCCAGAATTAGAGACTTTATTTGTCTACGAAAATGAACTTACTGCTTTAGACATTTCGCATAATAGTGCATTGCAACGCTTATCAATGGGAAATAACAAAATATCGGAGCTTAATTTAAATGCTAATCCACAAATTACACAGCTGAAGTGTAAACAAAACCAATTAACTAATTTAGATTTAAGTAATCTTGAAAAACTATCTATTTTAGATTGTAGCAACAACCAACTAAATAGTTTAGACCTTACCAAAAATTCTGCCTTATCGTCATTGCGATGTGCAAACAATAATTTAAATTCTATTGATTTGCAAGCTAACAAACAACTTGTAACATTAGATGTTAGTGAGAACAATTTGGCAACACTTAATGTTACAAATAATAGTATTTTGGCAGAACTTTATTGCGCTAAAAATAATCTAACTGCAATAAACATAAAAGAAAACACTGGTTTACGCATTTTAGACATAGAAAACAATAAAATAAAAACATTGGAAACATTGCCAAACACAATGCTAATGGGTATTGCATGTAGCAACAATGCTATAGAAACCCTGAACCTTTCTGCCAATGTGCGGTTAAAAGAACTTTATTGCAGAAACAATAAACTTACAAACTTGGACCTTACAAAGAATACGAAACTAAAAATGCTTCAGCTCGACCACAATTTGTTAGGCGATATTAGTTGGACCACACTAAATAAACTCTATTCGTTAAGTATTGTGGGAAATAAATTTTCAGGCGATTTGCTTACTCGTTTACTCGATTCGCTCCCCAAAGCACCAGAAGTTTCGCCCGAAGAACAAGATTCTTTGAAATGGGGTGTGGTTGATATTAGCGAAAATCCAGGAACATTGAATGCAAATACAATAAAAGCAACTGAAAATGGGTGGAAAGTTATAGCAAATTCTACTACAAAAATTAATGAAATACAAAATGCTGTAAACAACTATTTATATTATAACAGTGCCGAAACTACTATCTATAAATCGGCATTTGTAGCTAAAATAGTTTTATATTCAACAGACGGACGGTGCGTAGAACAATATAAAAATATTCAGGAACGAGTATCGTTACACAACATTCCATCTGGACATTACATTGTTATAGCCTATAACCAAAATGGAAAACAATTGACAAGTATACATATTGTGCGCTAATTGTGTTTTCTGGTTATAAAATGTCTTACCTGTTTTAGGTGAAACTAATGCAACAGCCTATTCGAATTTTATGGCTGATTTAGATTTAATGGCTAAATAGAACAAAAAAGCCCTCTCTACCTAAAGGTAAAGAGGGCTTTTTTATGTTATTATAGTGAAACTTACTCAAACTTATGTACTCTATATCCATAACCACGGCTGGCAATTTTTATAAAAGCTTTTGTAGAATTGAAGTACAACGCATAAGCACCATAGCCATTATCTTCTGGATTGCCACTTGAAGACCAATAAAAACCATAATAGGCAATAGCGTTTAATCTACCAGAAAGGTAATTTCCTAAAGCTGGGAGAAAGAAATATTGTTTTGCTTTAGCTATTGATGGGAGACCAGTTTCCAATTTATCATTGGTACATTCTTTACTTATATTGCAATAGTTTACGTTGTCGTATGCTTTAGTTTTACTATAATTAGCTATATTATCTTTTTTATAGAACCACATACCGCCTTTATATAAATGTCCCATAGCCGACCATAGTTCATCATCATCCCAACGAGGGTCTCCTTTCATTGCATACCAGGTCATTTCGTTTACGTTTGGAAGGTTTTTAGTGGAATCTTGAATAGCAGAATTACTTATATGGAAGCCTGGGAAAGTTTCGTTATAATAGCGTTGATCTCCGCTGACAGGGAAAGTAGTGGCAGGATTTTGTAGTGAAGTTGTTGTCTGTCCAGTGCCTTCTGCCAATTTCTTTGTCCATTCGTAGCCATACCAATATTGTTGTTTTGCGTCCCACATATAATAATGGTCGCCATCGTAATCAGTGGGATTGAGATTTGCAGTAATATCATTCATTGCACCAGCAACACAATTAAGTGTAACATATTTAGAAACGGTCCCCTCTATTGGTCCTGATGGGCAATCTTCTGTATTGCGAAGCCAATATCTAATACGAAAACTATGTATACCAGGAGCAACTACAGCATAGACAGCATTTTTATTCATATTTTCTGTAGCATCATTTATGTCAAAACCAGACTCTGTGGTAACTGTAATTGTTTTTGAACCATCTGAATCGAAAGTTAGATTTCCATTTTCTGTCATTTTGTAAGTTCCTGCAATATTGTTATCTGACATAATTTCTATCTTAATCAACTTACTTTTGTTTACGTAAGAATTATGCGAACGAGGAATAAAACAAAGATAAGAAGCCTTATGGCTAAGTGTAAATCTATAACCGTTGCTACTTTTTTGAGCGATAGCAACACCACAATCGCCAGAAACTCCTGCATGATCAAAGTTATTTGGTGCCGATTGTTTTTGTTCTGCTTTAATTTCTACTTGTATATTTGTACCTGAAATAGGTTTATTGGTATAAACTACACTATGTGATGCTTTTGTATATGCCCCCGAAAGTGCAAACATTCCTTCTGATTTATTCGTTGTAGATGGAAAAGTTACTTGTCCACTTTGTTGCCAATTGTTTGTATTATCCTTTACCCAAATCTTATCATCATTACTCCAATTCACCGAAGCACCTGCATTTTTGGTGTGATCAAAGATAGCTGTACGCGTAGTTGTATCTGATTGTGAAAAACCAGCGAATACAATTCCATTGGTAGATATGTTGTTTTCTGCTTGTTTTTCTACCTGTTCTGTTTCGTCATTCGTACAACTGGTAGTAAGAAGTAAAACTAAAAAACTGCAACTTATTGTTTGTAACACTATACTTAGAGCTGTTCTTTTCATAGACATATTCATTTTTTATTTGTTATCCCTTTGTTTACCTTCTGAAAAATTTATTTATGAATTTTCTTCCATATCGTCCCAAATGTTATTTTGCTTTGCATCTCCTGCAGATTGACCTGGCTGAATAGAGCCAGCATTACCACTCGCTTTGTTTAATAAAGATTCTGTCTTTATACATATTACACTACACTGAGGTTCTTTGTACGACATTCTTTTTATTACTTTCATATAATCTATTTTTATGGATACGTAGTTGTAATATCCTGGTTATCTATTTTTTTATTTGTTATGCTCTACTATGTTTATATTACTTTTCCTTTACACCTTTTTTAGTATATATGGAAATATAGCAAAAAAGTCTAATTTAAAGACACGTTGCCAAAAAGAGTTCGTACAAACAATATTGTGGTGATACGAACAGAATGAATAAAAGTATTTATTATCTGCATTTGCGGAAGTATATAATTTTTTGAGTCCATTATTAAATTTGCTATTGCTCTAAAATTCTTTTCAGAAAGTTCTTTTCTTATTATCTCCATTAAAAACCATCGAAGCAAAGTGCGCATTATTTATGCAATATATGTATAATAGGGTTATATTAAGTTCTCTTTTCGCCCTATATAAATTAATTGCTTTATTGATTGGGTTTAAAATTAATAAATATTATTTAAATAGAAAAATTAGAATAATAAGATGTTATATAATTCAGTAATAATTGATATTAATCAAAGAAAACAATCCGCTATATAGGGAATAGTCAATCTTTACATCTATAGAGAGTTTGCAAATAATTTGGTAATAGAGTGTTTGTAGTTCTTTTGTTGTTATGAAATGAATAGCAAATATCAGCTCCACTTATATTATTCTATTGGCTGGAAATTGGCTGTACACGTAATAAATGGAGAAACAATTAAGCCAGTATTCCACAAAGTTCTGTTTTGTTGTTGAGTAGATGGATTGAAATAATAACGAGGTGTAGCAGACTATAGCAAATGAGAATGGTAAGCAATATGATTGGTATAAATATGAGAGCTATAAAGAAGTTCCAATATAGTATTAACACATTATGACGATGTTATTGCCAAATGAATTATTTGGGCTGAACATTGAAATGTATGATTGAAACGCTATTTTTTGACTTCGCAAGACTATATTTCTTTTGCGAACGAAATAAGTTTTTTACAAATGGATATAAAAAAATAGCAGTTGCCTTTATATTGCAACTGCTATTTTTAAAAGATTTATTCTGTTTACTTTATTCTTTTTCTGACTTATTCTTTAGACGGTTCTCAGTCTTCTTGCCCAATACTAAGTAAGCTACTGGAGATGCAATGAAGATAGAAGATAAAGTACCAAAGAATACACCAAGTATCATTGCGAATGCAAAACTACGGATACTATCGCCACCAAGTATAAATATTGACAACAATACGATTAATGTTGAGAACGACGTATTAATTGTACGAGTCAATGTTTGATTGATAGAATCGTTGAATAATGTTTGGTAATCTTGCTTTGGATGTAGCTTCATATTCTCGCGGATACGGTCGAATACCACCACTTTATCGTTGATAGAGTAACCAATCACGGTAAGAATAGCACCAATAAATGTCTGGTCTATTTCAAGAGAGAACCCTATCCAACCATAGCAAATAGAGTAGAAACCGATAACAATTAATGTATCGAGAGCTAATGCTACTACAGAACCAACTGAGAAACCAAGATTACGGAAACGTACAAGGATATAAATAAAGATGAATATCAATGCTAATGCAACGCTTCGGATAGCTCCGTGAGTGATATCTTTAGCAACAGACGGACCAACTTTAGAAGAACTAATGATAGAACCTCCCTCGCGTATATCTGGATCTTTAAACTTTTCTACATTTGCCTGACTAACAAAACCACCTTTCTTTAATGCATTGTAGAGAACTGTTTCTGCATGATCGTCTTCAGCTGGGTCGTTTGATTCGATGTTATAGTTGGTAGAAACACGAATAGTATTACCTTCTGTACCTAATGCAATAACAGTTGTTGTTGCTGGTTTTCCTGCATTTTCGCCTGTGGTATTTACGAACGCATTGTTTAAAACCTTACGAACATCTTCTACGTGTACTTTTTTGTTAAGTGTGATTACATAGTTACGTCCACCAGTAAAGTCGATACTCTTGCTCAAACCTCTTACAAAGAAGATACTAACAAGGAAAACAACTGCGACAATAGCTGATATTGTAAATGTAGTTTTATAGAAACTCATAAACTTAATATGCATATTGCGCATCAAGTTCTTACTAATAGAAGTATAGAACTTCTGATTTAGCCACTTGTCTTTACCTAAACGGTTCTCGAAAACAATACGTGTTAGGTATACTGCTGTGAAGAATGAACAAACAATACCAATAATCCATGTTGTAGCGAAACCACGAATAGGACCAGTTCCCGTTACAAGAAGAATGATACCAGTAATGAGTGATGTGAAGTTAGAGTCGAAAATAGCAGAGAAAGCATTACTATAACCAGCTTGCAATGCATCTTTTATGCCTTTTCCAGCTCGCATTTCTTCTTTTATACGTTCATAAATAAGTACGTTTGCATCGACCGCAGTACCAAGTGTAAGTACGATACCCGCAATACCAGGCATAGTAAGTGCCGACTGGAATGATGCCAGAATACCTAATGTGAAGAATAAGTTGGCAAGCAAAGCACAGTTAGCTAACATACCAGGAATAACATCGTACATTATAACCATATAGATCATCAAGAGTACGAAAGCAATTGCAAACGACCAAAGACCTTGTTGAATAGATTGTGCACCAAGTGTAGGACCAACAACCTCTTCTTGTACAATACGTGCAGGAGCAGGCATACGACCAGACTTTAAAGTATTAGCCAAGTCTTTTGTATCTTCAATGGTGAATGAACCAGAAATTGATGATGATCCACCTGTAATTTCTGAATTGATGCGTGGTGCCGTATAAACAAGTCCATCAAGCACAATAGCTACAGCCTTACCAAGATTAGCTTTTGTAATAGCAGCCCATTGACGAGCACCATCAGAATTCATTGTCATACTAACTTCTGGACGTCCGTATTGGTCAAACTGGTCTTTAGCATCTGTAATTACATCGCCTTCTAATGGTGCACGACCATCAGATGTTGTAACTTTAAGCGCATGGAGTTCAAATATATTCTTTTGTTTTAAGCCGTCAGCAGGTTTTGCACTCCAACGGAGACGTAAGTCGCTAGGAAGAACTTGTTGTGCTAATTTGCTATAGATAATCTTATTTACGGCAGCAGTATCACGAACGCTTGCATAACCAACAACACTCAATGCATCGCCAGGGGTAAGTTGCAGAATAGAAAGTAATGGATGTTCCTTTCTTGCGGCAGCCATCTGTGCATTACTACCTATGTTCTCGCCAATATTGTCGTCTTTTAGCGAAAGTTTAGTTGTGGTTTTCTTTTCTGTAACTTGCTTTTTGTTTGTAGCGTTTGTTACAGAATCTTTACTTTCAGCCTTTGTTTCACCATTTGCCAAACGCTGATCAAGTTGTGTTAAGTAAGGTGCAATCTCTTGATTATTGTAAGTTTCCCAAAATTCGAGGTTTGCAGAGCCTTGTAATAACTTACGCATACGCTCAGGTTCACGTATACCAGGCATTTCCACCATTAGGCGTCCTTCTTGTCCTTCGAGTTTTTGAATGTTTGGTTGAACTACACCAAATTGATCGATACGATTACGAACGACATTGTAAGAGTTATCGATAGAAGCAGCAACTTCTTCGCGTAGAGCTTTCTCAACTTCTTTGTCGGAACTTTGTGTACTAACTTTCCCTTTCAATTGCTGTGTTGCAAATATCTCTGCAAGTTTTCTTCCTGGAGCAATTTTGTGGAAATTGTCGACGAAAAGTGTTATAAAGTCGCTCTGACTTGTAGCTTCTTGTGCTTTAGCTTCCTTCATTGCTTTTTGATAAGCTGCATCGGTCTTATGGTCTGCAAGTACATCTACTACATCAGGTACAGAAATCTCGAGGATAACATTCATACCACCTTTCAAGTCAAGACCCAAACCAATTTGTGTCTCTAAACACTTTTGGTACGGATAAATGCCCAAATACTTTACAGAATCCTTGTAATCCTGTCGTGCAATAGGGTCTTTAATCTTCGCAGCTTGTCCATCATAGTAGCTTGTTGCTACAGAGAAAGACAAGTAGAAAATGCTTGCGAGCGTCAGCAAGACGGCAACACAAATTACTAATCCTTTGTTTTGCATTTTATTTATTTATTTTTAATTATTTCCTTTTCAGGGATAGATAGACGTGCAAAGATAGTTATTTTTTTCACATTTCGGAAAATTTAAGCGCTTTTATTCGCTTCCTTTTAATATTTTGGACGATATTTTAGCCATACATATATAGGATAATGATCGGAAGTAGGTATTTTATCATCAACTTTTGCACCGTATGCTTCAAAGTCGTTTGAGCAAAAAATATTATCTATGCGTACATACATTCCACTTCGATGGTACGATATACCTGGCCCATTCCCACTAGCTATGTAAGCATCTGTTAGTTGCTTCGCAATAGTATTATGGGTGTAACTGATTGGATTATCATTGAAATCACCACATAGAATTACAGGTATTTTCTTTTTCAAGTATCTCTCAACATAAGTAGCTACGGCTTCTGCTTGTGGTGCTCGTATGATGGCAGCTTCACCAAGTTTATCTAAAATGCGTTTACTTTCCATCTTCGTGTTTCTTCCTTCAAATGGCGAACGCACCATTTCTTTATATCCTCGCTTATCAGCTTCGCTCAAATGGTTACTCTCAAAATGGTTGTTGACTACTAATATTTCTTGATTATTATAATTTATAATGTAGGCGTAGCTTATGTTTCCTTCCGATTTATACATTATTCGTTCTTTTTTTACGATAGGATAATGGCTCAACAACATCATGTGTTGATGTCCCGGAGCTGGCATACTCACAAAATCGTGATAAGGATAAGCCTTTGCAAGAGTGTTGTAAATATAATCTCGCTGTTTACCATAGGCGTCTGTCTCTTGCAAGCAGACAATATCTGCGTTGCTTTTTATAATGTAATCGACTATAGGATTATAGCTCTGTGGTTCAAAATCCCACAATGCGAACATAAAAACATTATAAGATAGTACTTTTATAGACCTTACAGGGGGTTCTTTCTTTATGTTAAGTGGAATGTATTTACGAATGGGTGCATAACAAATGATGAGTCCTAATAAAGGTAGCCAAACTCTTTTTGGGCGTGCTATCACCCAAAATATAATAAAGAGTACATTAATTGCCAATACAATAGGAAACCCTAATCCAAAGTTTGCTAACCATGGGTGAGCAATTGGTTGTAGTTTATCTACATTTCCAATAAGGAATAGAAGAATGATTGCAACGATATTGGCAACCGAGACAAGTTTATAGACAATGTCTTTAACCTTGTAGAGCATATCTTTCTAGTAGTTTTCTTCCTTTTTATAGATGTTTTACTGTTTGTTACTATCAAAAAGTTTCTGCTTTTCGTCTTTTGTTAAGCTATCGTATCCACTTTTTCTTATTTTATCAAGTATACTATCAATTTCTTCTTGTTCCTTTTTCTTACGTGCATTGTAGTCCCAATCATTTTCTTTACGTTGTGTTTGTTGTGAAGATGATGTATTTGCTCGATAATTATAATCATTTGTCTGTTGATTATCTTTTCCAGAACGGTGAGATCTATTCTCCCAATTATGGCGCATATTATCGAAGAATTGATGTCCTTTGTCCATTCCAAAGGTTCCTCCAGAATAAGGGTGTTTACGCCAATAACGAATAAGTAAGAATCCAAATAGCATACCTCCGAGATGTGCTAAATGTGCTACTCCATCGTTGGTAGTACTCATTGCAGAGAAAAGCTCCATTGCAATAGAGCCCATAATAATCCATTTTGCTTTCAAAGGAATTGGTATTGGAATAATAAACATACGTTCGTTTGGGAATGTAAGTCCGAATGCTAATAGCACACCATATACTGCTCCCGATGCACCTACGGTTGTCCAAAGGTTTAAATAGTTTTCCATTGGTATTCGTCCCATTTCGGTAGCCAAATATTGGTATCTATTTAAGCCTTCTGCCATATAGTTTGCATATTGTGCTAATTCCTGGCATAATCCAGCACCAATACCAGTTACGATATAATAAAGTAAGAACTTCTTTGGTCCCCACACATTTTCCATCACCATACCAAACATCCACAGCATAAACATATTCATAAGAATGTGCATAAAACTGCCATGCATAAACATATAAGTTATAACTTGCCAAAGATGGAAATCGTTGGCAAGAAAGAAATGAAGTCCTAAGATGTTGTTAAGATCAATACCCATTCTGCTAAGCATAATACCAGCAATAAAAGCTAATATATTAAGAATGAGTAAGTTTTTTGTAACTGTTGGTATATTGCGCATATTCTATGTTTTGTTTTTTTCTTATTGTTTTAATGTCTTATAGGTGCTAATTATAACGGGCGATACTTACTTATGTTGTGCATTGATGCTTCTGTAATGTATATCCTTTTAATTCCTGAGTATATGATTAATTATACTGGTTATTGAAATCTAAGGAATCTGGGTGAAACAGTAATAAGCACTTCTTCTGTCTGGGTAGTAAATAACTCTATTCACCTCACCTTTATATCCTTCTATGTTATGCGAAGCAAAGCATTTACCAATATTTCTGTCTTCGTAAGAAGAATGTATCGTAACTCCTAAACTTCCAATTGTTTCCATAAAACACTTGCAAAAATACGAATTTTTCTGCATTCTTAGCAAGAAATAGCGTAACAACGCTCTTTTTTTAGGCTAAAGTTTAGATTTCTTTGCCTTTTTGTTTGTTTTATGAAACTAAACAAGTATATTTGCAAAGACGTTAGAACAGTTTTTATAAAATATTAAACAATAATTCAAAGATTATGAACAAAACAGAATTAATCGAAAGAATCGCAGCTGGAGCGGGCTTAAGCAAGGCTGACTCAAAAAAAGCATTGGACGCAATGACTGCCGCTATTAAAGATGCACTCGTAGCTGGTGATAAAGTACAGCTCGTGGGTTTTGGTACTTACTCTGTAACAGAACGCCCTGCACACGAAGGTATTAATCCTTCTACAAAGCAGAAAATACAAATCGCTGCTAAGAAAGTTGCTAAATTTAAACCAGGAGCTGAACTTGCTGATGCTGTAAATGCATAAAGCGAATTGTTAGAAAGATACTATAAAGGCGACTTCTTTTAAAGAGGCCGCCTTTGTTATTATTAGTCAATTCAATTGCTTATTTGAAGACTAAAAACATCTGTTGAAATTCAAACTGCTATTTCTCAAATTTGTATGAGATAGTTTAAAAAACATTTTTTCTCTTATTTCAGCATCTTGGAAAATAGTTCGTGAACACGAGTATCTGTCCCTAATTCGGGGTGAAAAGCTGTAACAAGCTGTTTTCCTTGCTGTGCAGCTACAATGTGTCCGTCTACTTCGGCAAGCACTTCTACTCCTTCGCCCACATTTTCTATGTAAGGTGCTCGTATAAAAGTCATTGGAATGGGGACTTCTATACCTTTCATTTGTGCATTAACAGAAAAGCTTCCCATTTGTCTGCCGTATGCATTACGACAAGTTTTAATATTCATTGTTGCAAAACGCGCATACGAACTCTTTGCATTTTCTACTTCTTTCGATAGCAATATAAGCCCTGCGCACGTGCCGTAAACAGGCAATCCGCTTTCAATATCTTTCTTTATCGGTTCAAATAAGCTTAGTTCGTGCAGCAATTTTAGCATTACTGTGCTTTCTCCACCAGGAATAATCAAACCATCTTTAGGTTTGTTCCAGTCAGCCAACTGGCGCACTTCAAAAGTTTCGTGCCCCAGTTGCTGCATCATTTTTGCGTGTTCGGCAAATGCTCCTTGCAGAGCTAATATGGCAATTTTCATATATAGTTGAATTATTTGCCACGTTCTGCCATTAGAACAGCTATTTCGTTTTCGTTTATTCCTACCATTGCTTCACCGAGGTCTTCGCTCAATTCTGCAAGCATTTTAGCATCGTTGTAGTTTGTAACAGCTTGTACAATGGCACGAGCACGTTTTTCTGGATTGCCAGATTTAAAAATTCCAGAGCCAACAAACACTCCTTCAGCGCCTAATTGCATCATAAGAGCTGCATCAGCAGGAGTTGCTACACCACCTGCAGCGAAGTTTACAACTGGAAGTTTGCCGTTATCGTGAACGTATTTCACTAATTCGTATGGTGCACGGAGCTGTTTTGCAGCCTCGTATAGTTCATCTTCACCAAGCGATGTAAGACGACGCATTTCTGTTTGTATCATACGCATGTGGCGTACTGCCTGAATAATATCGCCTGTGCCTGGTTCGCCTTTTGTGCGAATCATTGTTGCTCCTTCGGCAATACGGCGTAATGCTTCGCCAAGGTCTTTAGCGCCGCAAACAAAAGGTACATCAAACTTATCTTTATCAATATGATAAACATCGTCGGCTGGCGAAAGTACTTCGCTTTCGTCTATATAATCTATTTCAATAGCTTGAAGAATTTGTGCTTCAACAAAATGGCCAATACGAACTTTTGCCATTACTGGAATGCTAACTGCCTCTTGAATGCCACGAATCATCTTAGGATCGCTCATACGAGATACACCACCAGCAGCGCGGATATCGGCTGGAATACGTTCTAATGCCATTACTGCGCATGCTCCAGCAGCTTCGGCTATACGAGCTTGTTCAGGTGTTGTAACGTCCATAATAACACCGCCTTTAAGCATTTGTGCTAAATTACGATTTAGTTCTCTTCTGTTTTCTTTCATAGTTTTATATTTCTTATTATTTGTTTTAATTTCTGTGTATATCTAAATACGCCAACAAAGTTATATTTTTTTATAGCGTTTGCCAAATGTTCATTCCTTTATAGTAAATAATTATATACGAATAGGAAAAAGAATGCGGAAATGTTATAGTTATTATATACATATTGTATATATGTTTTATGACTTTTCCCGACTGTAAAAGACTGCTATTAGATGTAAACGTAAACTCTATTGAAAGCAATAGTAGTGTTTACTTATAAATTAAATAGAATGTCTTAGATGCGTAGAAAAGGTGGGTAGATACAGTTACTTTTGTCTCAGATATCTGTAAAAGTTCTTTCAGATATCTGTAACGTTTCTTTCAGACGTCTGTAACGTTTGTTTTAGATATCTGTCTGTTGCGTTGTAGATATCTGGTATTCGCAGCTTATATTTCATAACAAGCTACAACTTTACAATCTCCCTATTCCTCAGAATATTACAACCATTCTTTGCTATGTTCTTATTGTGTACGGATTGAAGTAAAAACAAAAGGTATGTCCATTATTAAATAGACATACCTTCGGTTTAATGTTATTATCAAATGAGAATTGAAGCGGTGTTACTTATTTTCCTAACTTCTGTTTTAGTAGTATAGGAATCTCGTGTGTTTCGCGCGCAACAGGGATACCTGCTGCCTCGAATGCTGCAACTTTTTCTGCGGCAGTACCAGAACTGCTTGAAATGATGGCTCCAGCATGTCCCATTTGTTTGCCTTTAGGTGCTTCTCTACCAGAAATAAAGGCAACAACAGGTTTTGTAACATATTGTTTAATATATTCTGCAGCACGTTCTTCAGCATCGCCACCTATTTCTCCAATGATAGCAATACTGTCTGTTTCAGGATCGTTTTGGAACATTTCGAGCAATTCTTGGAAATAGAGACCAACAATTGGGTCGCCACCAACACCGATAGCCGATGATTGTCCAAGTCCTTCGGCTGTAAGTGCTGCTACAACCTGATAAGTTAAAGTTCCTGAGCGGCTGATAACGCCCGTATGTCCTTTCTTGAAAATATTTGTTGGCATAATACCAACCATACTTTCTCCTGGAGATATTAATCCAGGGCAGTTAGGTCCAATAAGCTGTGCACCTTTAATCTGGATATAGCGATATGCTTCAACAACATCGAGTGTAGGTACACCTTCAGTAATACATATAATTAGTTTAATACCAGCATCGGCAGCTTCGAGCATTGCATCTTTTGCAAAAGCAGCAGGAACGAAGATAACTGATGTGTTAGCGTTGGTTGCTTCAACAGCATCGCGAACAGTGTTGAACACCGGAATACCTGCGACCTCTTCTCCAGCCTTACCAGGCGATGTGCCACCTACCACATTAGTACCATATTCTTTCATCTTTGTAGCGTGGAAGCTACCATCGCGACCAGTAATACCTTGTACTATAAGGCGTGTATCTTTATTAATTAAAATACTCATTTTTCTTGATGTTTTAAAGTAAAATAAATTATTTACAGAGGTCTACTGCCATGTGTCCTGCCTCGCTCATAGTTGTAGCAACATGGAAC
Organism: Prevotella pallens; assembly: GCF_900454935.1. Lineage (NCBI taxonomy): Bacteria > Pseudomonadati > Bacteroidota > Bacteroidia > Bacteroidales > Prevotellaceae > Prevotella > Prevotella pallens. The sequence continues at coordinate 2,182,310 of NZ_UGTP01000001.1, read as the reverse complement.
TTTGTACCTTTTAGCAATTCTCTTCCTTCGGCTTCGTTGGTTCCTGTCAGTCTAATAACGATAGGCATATCAGTCTCAATTAGTTTGAAAGCTTCTATCAAACCTTTTGCCACATCATCGCAACGGGTTATACCACCAAAGATATTAATGAGAACAACTTTCACATGTTTGTCTGAAAGAAGAAGTTTCATAGCTTCAACTATCTTTGTTGGATTAGAACTTCCACCTATATCAAGGAAGTTAGCAGGATTACCACCATAGAGTTTTATCATATCCATAGTAGCCATAGCAAGCCCTGCACCGTTTACCATGCAACCAATCTCTCCTCCAAGGTTTACATAACTGAAGCCTTTGTTTTTTGCCTCTTGTTCTTTTTTCTCTTCTTCAGTAGGTTCAAAAAGCTCAAACACGTCAGGATGACGGAAAAGCGCATTGTTGTCAAATGTCATCTTTGCGTCTACTGCTGATAGTTTGTCATCTCCAGTAATAACAAGTGGGTTGATTTCTACTAACGATGCATCTTTCTCTACAAATAATCGATATAGATTTTTAAACAAAGGAACAGCCTGGTTTACATATTTCTTGTCGTCAAAGAGTTTGAAAGCTATTTCACGAGCTTTGTAATCTTGTAGTCCCACTACAGGGTCTATAGCTATTTTGGCAATCTTCTCAGGTGTCTCTTTTGCCACAGCTTCAATATCCATACCGCCTTCACGGCTAATCATAAATATAGCAGATTTTGTTTGGCGATCTGGAAGAATACTAACGTAATATTCTGATTTAATATCAACAGCTGCACAAAGAAGGATTCGGTCCACAATGAAGCCTTTTATATCCATACCGAGGATATTGCTAGCGTGTGTACGTATCTCTTCAGCGTTTTTGCCTAACTTTACACCACCAGCCTTACCACGGCCACCTGTGTGTACTTGTGCTTTAACAACGGCTAATTCTACACCTAAATTTTTGTATGCTTCTACGGCTTCATCTGGTGTTCGGCAGACTACTCCACGCTCTACAGGAACTCCATAGTTAGCAAAAAACTCTTTTGCTTGATATTCATGAACTTTCATAGCAAATGTAATTAGTTATACTTTTATTTTATTTTTATTATTTTGGGGAGGGATAAAACACTCTATTTTGTTGCAATTGTGTTGAATATGAATTGCAAATAGGGTTATAAGCATATATAGTTATGTAAGTAGTAATGCAAAATTCTGTCTAAATGAACAATGTATTAAATACTTCTATAGCTTAACATCTATTTTTACTTAACTTCCCAAATGTCGTTAGTTTCGAGTAGCTCTGCAAAATTATGGTAAGGCTTCTTTGCTTTTACCTCTTCTATTTGCTCCCAAACAGCATCATCGTAAGTTGGAGCCTCAACATCGCGAATTATTCCCAATGCTATTGGAAATCCTTCTTTCGTGTCCATCATAGCTAACTTCAGTTGTAGCGTATCATCTTCGCAGTGGGCATCGTGTACAAGTATATTATCTATAGTGTACCCGTCCTCTCCTAACTTAACAATTTTCAAACCGAAGCCTTCCTGAACCAGTCCAAATTCATTGTCTGCACCGAAGACTAATGGCTTGCCATGCTCTAAATAGATAGCATTTGTTTTGCGTCCTTCTTTATTATATACGGCATCATGACAACCTTCGTTAAAGATAACACAGTTCTGAAGTATCTCGCAAACTGCTGCACCTTTATGTTGCTTGGCTGCTTTTAGTACAGCAATAGTTCCTTGTGCATCTGTAGCAACAGTACGTGCGAAGAATTTTCCACGTGCGCCAAAGCAAAGCTCAGCAGGACGGAATGGGTCTTCTACTGTGCCATAAGGACTTGATTTTGAAACGAAACCACGTGGACTAGTAGGCGAATACTGTCCTTTTGTTAAACCATAGATACGGTTATTGAGAAGAATTATGTTAATATCGATGTTTCTTCTCATTGTATGAATGAAATGATTACCACCGATTGCTAATCCATCGCCATCTCCAGAAACCTGCCATACAGTTAATTTTGGGTTTGCAACCTTTAGTCCTGTTGCTATTGCAGCAGCACGACCATGAATAGTTTGCATAGCATAGGTGCTTACATAGTAAGGAAGACGACTTGAGCAACCAATTCCAGAGATTACTGCAGTTTCGTATGGAGGTACTCCTAACTCTGCCATTGCTTTGTGTAAACTGGATAAAAAGAAATGGTCTCCACAACCAGGGCACCATCTTGGCTGTCCTTTTTTAAAATCTTTATCTGTATATTGACTCATTTTATTTCTCTCCTTAATTATTGTAAGATCCTTGAATAGAATGTTCCACACTCATATTTAGGTGTTGGAAGTGTTAATAATCGCTCGAATCCCTGTACAAGCTCTTGCACAACAAATGGTTGTCCTTTCACTTGATTATACTGATATGGAGCAAAATTGTTTATACGAATGCGTAGTAAAGCTGCGAGCTGACCAAGGTTTTGTTCCGCAACAACAACTTTCTTATAGCGTGATAATACTTCTGGAGTATTCTTTGGTAGTGGGTTTACGTTTCTAAATTGTGCCAATGCTATTTTGTATCCTTTTGCACGGAGTTCTTGCATTGCTGAATAGAGGTGCCCATAGGTACTGCCGAAACCAACAATGAGTAAGTCTGCATCGTCTTTGTCGCCCTGAACTTCTAAATCGGGCACTGGAATGCGAGCAACTTTATCGAATCTTAGTTTATCCATGCGGTTATGATTTTCGGCATCTGTAGAAATAGCACCTGTCTTTCCATCTTTCTCTAATCCACCAAGAATATGCTCATATCCTTCCATGCCTGGTACAGCCCAATAGCGTACATTGCTATATTCGTCGCGTTTGTAAGGCGTATATTTATAGCGTTGTGCTTCTGTTGCATAGTGCGGACGTATCTCTGGTAAGTCTTCCATATTTGGTAATTTCCACGCCGATGAGCCATTTGCTATGAAAGCATCTGTCAGTAATACGACTGGTGTCATGTGTTCGAGAGCCATTTTGCAGGCTTCAAAAGCTGCACTAAAACAGTCTGTAGGACTTGTTGCAGCTATTACTGGCATTGGGCTTTCTCCGTTTCTACCATACAGCACTTGCAGTAGGTCGGTTTGTTCGCTCTTTGTTGGTAGACCGGTTGATGGACCTCCTCGTTGTACATCAATAATAACGAGAGGTAATTCATCAATAACAGCAAGGTTGAGCGCTTCACTCTTCAAACAGATACCTGGGCCTGATGTTGATGTTGCAGCTAAAGCACCTGCGAATGCTGCACCAATAGATGAGGCTGCCGCTGAGATTTCGTCTTCGCATTGTACAGTAACAACCCCCATAGACTTATGTTTTGCCAGTTCATGAAGGATATCTGTGGCTGGAGTAATAGGATAAGAACCTAAGAAAAGTGTCAGACCAGCTTTTTCTGCAGCTGCCATTAAGCCGTATGCTGTTGCTTTATTACCTGTGATGTCCATGTATCGTCCTGGTACCTTCTCTTTTGTTTCAATACGATAGGTGTTAGGCACTGATGCATGAATGTTGTGTCCATAGTCGTAACCAGCAGCAACTACTTTAATATTGGCTTCTGCAATAGCCAACTTCTTTTTAAATTTGTCTAACAAGAAGTTGTTTACTAGTTCCAAATCGCGATTGAATAGCCAGCAAACTAAACCAAGTGCAAACATATTACGGCACTTAAGCATAGATTTATTGTCCATGCCTGTATCGGCAAGACAGTCTTTCACCATCTTTGTAATAGGACAAGCCACTACACGATCTGGGTCTATACCCATTTCTTTTAGATAATCATCTGTCGAAAATTCTGCTTTCCTTAAGTCGCGTGGACTAAATGAATCGGTGTCGATAATAATTGTTCCTTGCGGCTTGCAGTTTTTATACTGCGTTTTAAGTGCGGCTGCATTCATTGCCACCAGTACATCGCATTTGTCTCCAGGCGTATAAACTTTACCCGCACCAATTTGGACTCTGTATCCACTTACACCATTAAGCGAGCCTTGCGGGGCACGAATGTCAGCAGGATAGTCTGGGAAAGTAGAAATTCCGTTACCTACAGTAGCAGAAACATTTGAAAAGATGTTTCCAGCTAACTGCATTCCATCACCCGAGTCTCCGGAAAATAACACTACAACGTGTTCAAGCTCCTTCACTTCGATCTGTTCTTCCATAGAATCTTCTCTTTGTTTTAGTTATGGTTAGATTTCGGTGTAAAGGTCTATATAATAATTGAATTAACAAAATATTTTCTGATAAAAAAACGAACGAAAAATAGTATGTCGGGAAGTAGAAATTCACATTATGCTTAGTGTTTTTATATTAATACTTTTATTATAACATTAAAAAAGAATTTATAGGTGCATAATGTTCTTAATGCGATTGATTTATGTCAATTTTATAAGTTGCATTTTTTATGTTTATAAGTCTAGAATTTCATAAATTTTGAAGACAAGGGCACTTATAGTCTTCTAATAATGCAAATAGGATAAATATAGAGGAAAAGATTTTGTTGATTATTCTGTTTTAGTCAATTGACTTTGAAATAGTATTTTTTAGAGTGAAAAGTTATTGTAGACTCTGTAGAAATTAGGCGAGAAAAGTATAATCTGTGTTTATTGTTTATTTACCTATTAGGTAGAGTATATAAAATATGTAATAAAACTTAGTAAAATGTAGCTCTTTTGTTTCAGTCGTCTCTTACGTTCGTTTCAGATATCTGTCAGTATCGTTTCAGATATCTGTCAGTATCAAATTAGACGTCATAACAATTTAGAGCCTTTATGTTCTTATATTATAATAGCTGAGCGATATGTATTTAGCTGAAGATTACGCCTTTCCTTATTCTGCAATATTTTACTTTAGGTATTATTATAAGCTTCTGTTTTTCAATATTCTATTCCCTATGTGGTTGTATGTGGCTGGAATCTATTACAATAATCTTCTTTTCTACGCAGCCTTCTTTTTGTTTAAATGGCTCATTGTATACCAATACCTTGATATTTTTGCATCTTTTTTCGTGTATATTGTTTTTTGAGATGTTTAGTATATACGTACAAACAAACTGTCTACAGTTTTCCTCCAATGTAGTTGGTTATTCATTGAGAGAGTGTGTAGACAGTCTGTATATATATTAATAATGTATATAGCGTTTAGTCGATAAAGTCTCTATAAATAGATGTCTTTTATTAGCATCTTATTTTTATAACAGTATCGTTTTGCTTTATTATAATAAGGTGTCCTGTAGATAATGATATTTCTGCATTGCCATTAGCATCGGTCATACCAGTATAGAGAAATTTTCCCAAAACATCGTAAATCTGGTAATCTTTTTCGGGTTGCAATCCCATTATAACTATATTACCATTGTGTTGCACCACTTTCACAGCTTCTGTTTCTACATTCCGAATGCCATTATCTATATCGAATATGGCAGCAAGCACTCCATATTGCTGTATTTTAAATGTATTGGCTGTAACATCTTCACCATTAAGCATTATTTTAACCAGTTTATAGCCCTTTATTGGAGAGGTCTCTATTTTTACCTCTTTACCTTTCTCTATAGGAGTCCATTCTGGAATGTCTTTGCCATCAACCAATGTTTTAAACGAGCCTTGTGGGCTGTCTTCGAAGCGTAGCCGTACAGTGTTACACCCAGTACCATTGCCATCAACATTAGTAGTCCAGTTCTTTCCTTCTAAAAGTGTATTATCGCAAGTAGACGAACCTGTATTACCTTTTATTTGTAGAGAGGCCTCGTCTTCTTTTTGCGCTTTTTGCAATGTAAATAGAATGTCGTTAATAGCACAAGCATCAAGTTGATTGTTGTCTAAGTCGAGCTTACGAAGCAGAGTATTCTTTGAAAGGTCTATGTTTGTGAGTTGATTACCCGACAAGTCAAGGAACTTTAGCTTAGGAAACTTTGTTACATCTATTTCTTTCATACCACAACTCTCCATATCAATCCACTTTAGAGCAGGCTTATTGCTTAAGTCTGGAAAAGTTGTATAGTTGTTGTTTCCTGCTGTTAAGTTTTCAAGTTTTGGGTTATTGCTGAGGTCCAATTCTGTTAACCCCATACCAGCACACGCCAGCACTTCGAGGCTATGATTTTGTTTGATATCTAATGTCCCCACATTATTATAACTACCGTAGAATTCTTTTAGACTTTTAAGTTTGCTAAGGTCGATAGTAGTCAAACGATTGTCGGTGATGGCAAGTTCGCGCAGTTTAGGAAGTTGAGACAAATCTAGCTCTGTAATCTTGTTCATCATAAGGTCGAGCACCTCCAAATTATCGTTCTTCCCTAACTCACAAGTTACTAATTTACCAGCTTGTGCCTTGAAAGCAATTACATCTGCATATACTTTAATAACATCGTTAGGCTCCACTTCCAACTGAATAGAATTTGTTACATTCTTATTCAGCGTGTAATCGTTCTTTTGCCCGTTATGCTCTATTTGAATACTCTGGTTATCATTAACACCTTGTAGTTCTAAATACAAATACATAGGTTTCGGTTCGTCATCTTCATCGTATTCAATCTTCGCACTCGGATCTACCTTTAAGGTGAAGTTTGGCTTATTCATAGGCGTTTCTGCTCCAGGTTCAGGGTCTCCGTTCTTTACACAATAAACCATCGCTTTCCAACCAGGCATAGTTGTTGCGGCGTAGCAAGCAACCGACAGACCGCCATCTGTAGCAGTAGAACTTATTCTAATAGGTAACTTTTCAGGATTTTCCTTGATTATCTTAAGAGGGTCTTGCTTCGCCCAACCCCACAAGTAGTCTCCGCTATCCTCGTCTCTTTCGCACGAAAGCTCGATTAAACCGTTGTAAATGCGCAGCTCGTCGCCTTGTCCAAATTCTACATTCTCGAATATAACCGTGATATGTGAATCCGAATTCTTCGGTCTTAATCGTTGAAGCGTGTAAGCATAGTTGCCTCGCATACCCTTTTCTGGTCCGCCGTAGTCGTAAAACTCCATTGGCTTTCCTTGTTCAATCTCCTTTTCAAACCATGGTCCTTCACTTCCAGGTTGGAATATCCAGCCTGCACTTTGTCCGAATGTAGTTAGTATCCCTATCATTAAGAATACAAAAGATAAATAGATTTTCTTCATACTTGTAATGCTTTAGTTTGTTTAATTATAACTATTGATATTTCATATTGTTTGTTTGCATACTTAAAAGTATAGCAGAATGTTGCAAATGTACTGATTATTATGCAGACGTGCAAAAATAATGGTGCTTTTATTGTAATTGTGCGAATAACCGTTGTCGGTCTATTAGTGTTTTAATAGCTCGTTTATCCTTATATAATTAGAAGGAAACAGTTTAGGTAAAACCTTCGAATATCCATTATTAAATAAACCAAATGTTGTTATTTCTTCTTCTACGAGCTATCATCTTCGCTATAGATAATTAATATTGCGAATTAATATGCTTGAACATATTCAGTCAATATTAATAGTCTTTGTTAGTACGCTTTTAAAACTTGCAATTCGAATAAAAAGCACTACCTTTGCAGTATGAAAATAGGAACGATAGATTTTGGTGAACGTCCTTTATTTTTGGCACCAATGGAAGATGTAACCGATATAGGCTTTCGTAAGATGTGTAAACGCTTTGGCGCTGCAATGGTCTATACAGAGTTTGTGTCGGCAGATGCCATTATACGCAGTATAAAATCAACACTCAATAAGATTGTTATCGATGAAGATGAGCGCCCGGTGGGTATTCAGATATACGGGAAAGATGTAGATTCGATGGTTGAGGCAGCTAAAATAGTAGAGCGTGTAAACCCCGATGTAATCGACATAAATTTCGGTTGCCCAGTAAAGAAAGTAGCAAATAAAGGAGCAGGTTCTGGTATGTTGAGGAATATACCACTGTTGTTAGAGATAACACGCGAAGTTGTGAAGGCTGTACATACACCTGTTACAGTGAAAACACGTTTAGGGTGGGACGATAAGAACCTTGTTATAACAGAACTAGCCGAACAACTTCAAGACTGTGGCATACAGGCACTGACTATACATGGTCGTACCCGCGCACAAATGTATACAGGAGAAGCCGATTGGACACTTATTGGTGAAGTGAAAAACAACCCTCGTATACACATACCAATTATAGGAAATGGCGATGTAACCAGTGTTTCTGACGCCCAAGAGCATTTTAATAGTTATGGAGTAGATGCCATAATGATAGGCAGGGCTACTTTTGGCTGTCCGTGGCTGTTTAGTGAAACAGCTGAGGTAGGCGTAAACCAACTTACTTTGGACGATAAAATTGATGTGTTAGAGGAGATGTTGCGTATTAATGTAGATAAAATAGATGAGTATAGGGGTATACTACATACTCGCCGACATCTTGCAGCGTCGCCCATTTTTAAAGGTGTTCCCGACTTCAAACAAACGCGTATTGCAATGCTTAAAGCAAACAAAATGGACGAACTCATCGGTATATTAGAGATTTGTAGAGAACGTCTGAGAAACAGCTAAAATATATATTGCTCCGAAAAACAACTACTGTTTTATTTCTGAATCAAAGTTGTTTCTCGTTTTTAATGGCTATCTTTGCAAAAAATAAGTCTATTTATTTGTAATAAAGACAGACATAAAGAAAGTATGAATGAAGATTTCGATATAAGAGAGGAACGAATAACGACAGCCGAAAAGGAGTTTGAAAACGCCTTGCGACCACCAAAGTTCGATGACTTTAGTGGACAAAATAAGGTGGTAGAGAACCTCCACGTGTTTGTTGAAGCTGCCAAATACCGTGGCGAACCACTTGACCACACGTTGCTTCACGGCCCTCCCGGACTGGGGAAAACCACGTTGAGCAACATTATTGCTAATGAGCTGGGAGTGGGTTTTAAAATTACTTCGGGACCAGTTCTTGATAAACCTGGCGATTTGGCTGGTATTCTTACTTCTCTTGAGCCTAACGATGTGTTGTTTATTGATGAAATTCACCGTCTTTCGCCCGTTGTAGAAGAATATCTTTACTCTGCAATGGAGGATTACAGAATTGATATAATGATAGACAAAGGTCCATCGGCACGCTCCATTCAGATAGATTTAAATCCGTTTACACTTGTGGGAGCAACAACCCGCAGTGGACTACTTACAGCGCCTTTGCGAGCTCGTTTTGGCATTAATTTACACTTAGAGTATTACGACCCTGATACCTTGAGCCGCATTATAAAGCGTTCTGCACGTTTGCTGAAAGTACCAATTGACGACGATGCTGCAATAGAAATAGCTCGCCGTTCGCGTGGCACGCCTCGTATTTGTAATGCTCTGTTGCGTCGTGTGCGTGATTTCGCACAGGTAAAAGGTAATGGAACTATCGATCATACGATAGCAAAATCATCGTTGCAATCGTTGAATATCGATAAATATGGTCTCGATGAGATAGACAACAAGATACTTCTTACCATTATTGATAAGTTTCGCGGAGGTCCTGTTGGTGTTTCTACTATAGCAACTGCAATAGGCGAAGATGCTGGTACATTAGAAGAAGTCTACGAACCTTATCTAATTATGGAAGGTTTTATTAAACGAACCCCACGTGGACGTATGGCAACAGAGCTGGCTTACGAACATCTTGGTAAGTCGCTACGTGGCTCTACGGTAAGCGAACCATCACTATTTGAATAATGAAAGCCCAGCACATAAATACTGTGTCTGGGCTTTTAGTTTATTGGGCGATAGCTAAGAAAAAATAAAATAGTGTATAAAAAACTGTTTTCACTGCCACAAAAATGCAACAAATTACGTCTATACCAATACAAACATATTAGAAACTTTTTAAAAGAATACGATTATGAGAACAATTCTTATTTCATTTGCCCTTCTTGTGGTAAGTATGGTGTGTAAAGCACAGGATATAAATAGCATTTTCGATAAGTTTAAACATCGCGATAACGTAGTTTTCGTTGATGTCCCAAAGGAGTTAATATCGCTTGGATTAAAGAGCTCAGGAAATAAAGAAAGTGAAAAGTGGGCAAAAAAAATAGACCATCTGCGTATACTTACTCTCGAAGATGCTAATCGCTCTACTAAACGAGACTTTAAGAAAATGATAGAAACATTCAGCTGGAAAGACTATAATGATATTGTAAAGGTGAATGATAATGGAGAAAAGGTGCGAATAATGACTCAGGGAACAGATGAACTTATTAAACGTCTCATAATTTGCTCTTTCGATAAAGAAGATTGTGTTCTGGTTGTAATAGATGGAAGTATCTTGCCAAAAGACATAGATGGAATAGTAAACGATACTACTATAGGAAAGTGAAAGTAAGGTTATGAAACGACTGCTTGTTATCTTTTTTCTTATCATCAATTGTTGTGTGCTCAACGTAACTGCGCATACCGATGATGATGTAAATAGTTTGATGACAACTTTTAAGACCGTAAAGAATGCCGATTATCACCATATCGGGAGTTTGTTGTTTACACTTGCAAAGGTGGCAGTAAAAGGTGAGGATAGTTCTGGTTACGATGCTCTGAACTATATTAGTTCTATTAAAGTATTAGATTTGAGCAACTGTTCCGACAATGTGAAAAATAAGTTTTGGACTCGTGCAAAGCGTATAAACGACAATAGGTATCAGGAACTTGTAAGACAAAGTACAAAGGACGGTTTTACCGATATATTGGTACGAATGAAGGGTAGCGTAGTACGCGAACTTATAATTGTCTCTGCTGGTTCTAATGATGGCACTCTTGTTATGATAAGAGGTAAGATACCGTTAGATAAACTTAGCGATGTTATCGATAGCCAACACAAGAAGTAGACAAGATAAACACTCTCACGAAATAGTTATAAATGGAAGCCTCGCAGTTCAAAGCAATCTTCTTGCCATGTCATCGCAAACTTTATGTGGTGGCATGGCATCTTACTAGAAATAAAGAGGCTGCCGAAGACTTGATACAAGAAACCTTTCTGCGTTTGTGGACACGTCGCCATCTACTTACAGATATAGAAAATCCAGAGGCGTATAGCATTATGACGCTGCGTAGGATATTCTACGATGTGAAACGCATAAAGCATATTGAGGAAACCGAAAACGATGTAAGTGCTATGCAATATAGTGGGGAAACCAACGACCTGAACGATTGCATAGAAGCCAGAGACCAATGGCAACGTATAAGAGCTATGATACTCGCACTGCCAGATCCACAAGGAAGGGTGATGCTTATGCGCGATGTGGAGGGACGAACATACGAAGAAATAAGTGCTGAAACTGGACTCACGGAGGTTAATTTACGTTCTGTTTTGAGTAGGGCTCGAAAAAAGATAAGAGAAAAGATAAAGAATATAAAGCGATGATAGATAAGAAGGAAACAAAGAAATTATTAGAACGGTTTTACTGTGGATTAACCGATGAAACCGAAGAAAAACATCTTGCGGAGTACTTCTGTAGTAATGAAGTAGACGAGGAATTGCGCGAGGAAGCCAAAATGTTTCTTGCGCTGCAACAAAACATTGCCATCGAAGTTCCATTTGATTTAGAACACAAAATAGAACGACAAATAAACCAATGGAATATGGTAGAGCTTACGGCACGTAAAGAGATACGCAAGAGTGGTTTACGTTGGGTGGTAGGCATAGCTGCTAGTATATTGCTGTTACTGGGAGTAGGTATTTTTATCGATGAAACTGGAGAAAAACAGTTGTCGGACATAGAAAGAATGGATACATTTGATAACCCCGAAGATGCATACGCTACAGCAAACAAAGCACTCACAAAGTTCTCCGTATCGCTCAACAAAGGACTGGAAGCAATCAATAACGTAACAAAACAATCAACAGACAGATAAAATGAAGAAGATATTACTAATTTTACTATTCAGCTTCGCATTTAATTTTGTTTTTGCACAGCAAGCATTCTTCGACAGGTATAACGATAAGGAAGGTGTATCGACTATTTATATTTCGGCGACAATGTTGAAAATGATGGGGAACGTACAAGCAGGCAATAAAGATATAACGCGCATTGCAAAGCGGTTAGACCATATTCAGGTGTTGCATTGCGAACGTCCGTCGCTCGTTAACAGTATAAGAAATGCAGCTTTCGCTTATTATAAGCAAGCCAAATATATTGTTGTAATGAAAACGAAGAACAATGGTGATGATGTTACAATTTACGAAAAGAAATACAAGAACGGTAAAAACGAATATGTACTGCTGACAGTAGAACGTGGAGAGTTTACTATTGTAAACCTGTTAGGTCGTGTCTCGTTAGAAGAAATTCAAGCTATTGCGAAGTAATTCGTTTTCATTTTATTTCACAACTTTAAGGTCTTTCTAATTTATCAGTTTATGCCTTATAAAAAAACAGATATCAGTCCCGAATGTGATAGACATCTAAAACGAACGCGACAGACATCTAAAACGAACGTGACAGATATCTAAAACATACGTGATAGACGTCTAAAAAGAAAGTAGCATTTTATAGCCACTCCTTTGAGGTGCTAATAAGGCTGTGATTATACCGATGAAACCGTCCATATATTCATATTAGCATGTAGTCCATTTCTCTATTTTACTCAAGTAAACTCTTACGATTTCTTTTTAGCAGTAAGCCATCTGAAAATTTCGCCAAGTAGCAGTACCCCCGAAGAAGTTACAATAATAATTGTCCAATCAATAAGTTTTAATGGCGTTACATTAAACATCTGGCCACCTAATTCTACAATGAGAACTTGTCCAATGAGAATCATTAGCACAATAAGTCCAAAACCACGACACTCTTTAAAATGAAAAGCACTTTGGTTTGTTGCAAAAGCACGAGCATTAAACATATTCCAGAACTGCAACATTACAAACATAGTGAAGAATAGACTTAACTCGTAAGGAGTAAGTTCTTTATGATTACTGAGTTTGAAATGCAATAAGTCGGTCATTTGTGTAATATCCGAATATTCTAAAATATATAGGAAACCTAATAGAGAAAGAAAGAAAATTCCACCCAACGCAATAATACGTGTCCACATATTGCGTGTTATAATAAATGCGTTACGATTGCGTGGTGGGTTGTTCATAACCTGCTGTGATGGTGGCAAAGATGCCAGTGCCATTGCTGCAAAAGTATCCATAATAAGGTTTACCCACAACATTTGAGTAACTGTAAGCGGACTATGGGTGCCCATGAATGCACCAGCCAAAACAATGAGACAGGCTACAACATTTACAGTAAGTTGAAAAAGAATGAAACGCTGAATGTTTTGGTATAAGCTGCGTCCCCACATTACGGCACGACCAATAGAAAGGAAAGAATTGTCTATAATAGTAATGTCAGAAGCCTCTTTAGCAACACTTGTTCCGTCGCCCATAGATAATCCAACATGAGCAGCTTTTAATGCAGGAGCATCGTTCGTACCGTCGCCCGTAACAGCTACAATCTGATTGAGTGATTGCAAACTCTCTACCAAGCGTTTTTTGTCCATTGGTTTTGCACGTGCTATAATTTTTAGGTCGAACACACGCTGTTTCAGCTCTTCATCTGTAAGCACCTCGAATTCTGGTCCAGTGATAATGTTTTTATCGGTATCATTAGGGGTCCACAATCCCACTTGTTTTGCTATTTCTTTTGCAGTGCCAGGCGTATCGCCAGTTACAATCTTTACACTGATTCCTGCATCAATACATTCTTTAACAGCAGCAGGAACTTCCTTGCGTACTGGGTCTGAGATGGCAACAATACCTAAGAAACAACAATTTACGGCAATGTTCGTTTCGCCATTTATTATTTTAGGAATAACGCCAGGTGTCAACTTAACAGATGTAGTTTGTGGTAGTTCAAGATAAGCAAATCCTAAGGTGCGCATAGCCTGACTTTGCCATGTTTGCAGTTGTGTAAAAATTTCGGGCCACGACCTGTTATCATCTAGCGATGTGCAATATTGTTTAATAATATCGGTTGCACCTTTTATATATAAGATAGTTTTATTAGGGAGTAGGGTAGATCGAACCAGTGTAGCCATATACTTTCGGTCGGTAGAGAATGGAAGTTCGTCTACAATTTCAATATCATCGCGTATTTGCTGATAATCATATCCCTGATCGCGAAGCCACAAAAGTAAGGCCCCTTCAGTAGGGTTGCCCAAAGCAATAGGTTTTTCAGGATTGGAAAGGTCGAGCGATGCAGTAGAATTAACGGCAATGCCTTCTTTTAATAAGGCGTCGATAGTAACATCATCTCTATTGGCTTGCAAAGCGTAAACACGCATTTGATTTTGCGTGAGCGTACCAGTCTTATCGGTGCATATTACAGTTGTAGCCCCCATCGTTTCACATGCGTGTAACTTTCTTACAAGATTACTCGTTTGAAGCATTCTACGCATAGAGTAAGCCAAACTCAATGTAACCGCCATTGGTAGCCCTTCAGGAACAGCAACCACAATGAGTGTTACACAAATCATAATACTATCTAAGAGATACTGAATGAAATGTACCCAAGTAAAAGAATATTCGTTAAAGAACATTAGTACACGACCTGCTAAAATTAATACGCCCAAAGCATAGCTTGCCCATGTAATGAGTGTTCCAAGTTTGTTTAATTGCTCTGTTAGAGGAGTTTTAACACTATTGTCTATCTGTGCAGCAGTGAATACTTTACCATTTTCGGTAGCATCGCCTACAGCCGTAACACGAAAAATGCCATGACCTTCCATTACTTTCGTACCGCGCAAAACAAAATTAGAAGGGAAGGTTGCGTTGCTATCAAATTCTTCGTGCTTAGTGCTCTTTCTGCAAATAGGTTCACCAGTCAGTGAAGACTCATCTACACTTAATGCAACAGCTTTGAGAAGTTCTCCATCAGCAGGAATATTTTCTCCAGTATTGAGTAGAACGATATCGCCTACAACAATTTCTCGCTTAGGAACATTTGTTGTATTGCCATTTCTCATTACTTCTACAAGTTCGTCGTCGTCTACTTTATTGAGTATGGAGAAAGCTTTATTAGCCCTTTCTTCGAAAAAGAAAGCTAATCCGGTTGCAAGTAAGATAGCAATGAAAATGCCTACAGGCTCAAAAAACACCTGTGTCCCTTCGTTAAGACCAAAATATTCGTAACATGATATACCAACAGAGAAAACGCCCGCAATAAGAAGAATGACAATAAGAGGGTCGTTAAATTTCGCAATAAATTTTTTCCATATAGGAGTCTGTATTGGTGGAGTTAATACATTATCTCCGAATTTAGCTCTGTTTTCCTTAACCTCTTGTTCGCTCAGTCCTGAATAATGTTGTTTGTGTTCCATAAAAAATATCCAATGAGTTGCAAAGGTAATTAATTTATAATGAATACTATTCTGGTTTTGATAAGAAAGTACTTTGATATAAAGAAAAGTTATAAAATATTTGGTAGTCAGTATATTTATTGCTAACTTTGCACCGTTCAGAGGAATGAGGAGCTTTAAAGAGTTCCTCATTTTTCATATCTTTTAGTGAGATAGATTGTTTGTTTTTCAAAATCTATTTTAAGATTAAGATATGGTTTTAGAACCAGTGGACAACAAAGACACTTTAGACGTATATGATAGATAAAAACATTGTAAGACGGCTTGTAGACGAATGGTTGGAAGGTAAAGAATACTTTCTAGTTGATATTCAGATAAGTCCTGATAGTAAAGTTGTAGTTGAAATAGACCACGCTGATGGTGTATGGATAGAAGATTGCGTAGAGTTAAGTAAGTTTATAGAAGAAAATCTCTCACGTGATGAAGAAGATTACGAACTTGAAGTAGGCTCAGCTGGATTAGGGCAACCCTTCAAAGTACCACAACAATACATAAACTTTATAGGAAAAGAAGTTGAAGTGTTAGACCACGATGGGCGTAAAGTGAGTGGGGTTTTAAAAAGTGTTGATGGAAATAAGTTTGTTGTTTCGGTCAATGAGAAAGTACACGTGGAAGGTAAGAAACGTCCAGTAAAGATGGATGTAGACCATGAGTACGATATGAATGAAGTAAAATACACAAAATATCTAATTAGTTTCAAGTAGAACTATGGCAGCAAGAAAAGAAGAAGAACGTCCGAATATGATTGAGACCTTCAAAGAATTTAAGGATACGAAGAGCATCGATCGTACTACATTAGTAAGCGTTTTGGAAGAGAGCTTCCGTAACGTAATTGCTAAGAAATATGGATCAGACGAAAACTTTGATGTTATTGTAAACCCAGATAAAGGAGATTTAGAAATATATCGAAACCGCGTTGTTGTGGCAGACGGTGAGGTGCAAGACGAGAATAAAGAAATTAGTTTGACTGACGCACAGAAGATAGAACCGGACTACGAAGTTGGGGAAGATGTTTCTGAACCCGTGAACTTTGCCAAGTTTGGTCGTCGGGCAATTCTAAACCTTCGTCAAACATTAGCTTCGAAAGTATTAGAGTTAGAGCACGACTCTTTATACAATAAATATAAAGACCGCGTTGGGCAAATAATTTCGGGAGAAGTATATCAGGTTTGGAAACGAGAAGTGTTACTTGTAGATGAGGAGAATAATGAGTTAATTCTTCCTAAAGGTGAACAAATTCCGCGCGACCAATATCGTAAGGGCGAAACTATACGTGCTGTGATTTTGCGCGTTGATAACGATAATAATAATCCGAAAATAATCCTTTCGCGTACCGCACCAACTTTCTTGGAACGTTTGCTCGAAGCAGAAGTTCCAGAAATAGAAGATGGATTGATTAGTATAAAAGGTATAGCACGTATGCCTGGTGAACGCGCAAAAATAGCTGTAGAAAGCTACGATGACCGTATTGATCCTGTTGGAGCTTGCGTAGGTGTACGTGGTAGTCGTGTTCATGGCATTGTGCGTGAACTTTGCAACGAGAACATTGATGTTATAAATTGGACAGCTAATACAAAACTATTTGTACAACGTGCTTTGTCTCCTGCTAAGGTAAGTAGCCTTACTATCGATGAAGAAGAGAAAAAGGCAGAAGTGTTCTTACAGCCTGAAGAGGTTAGCTTAGCAATCGGACGTAGTGGTATGAATATAAAGTTAGCGAGTATGCTGACAGGTTATACTATTGATGTCTTCCGTGAACTTGATGAACAAACAGCAGAAGAAGATATCTACCTCGATGAGTTCTCAGATGAAATAGATAAATGGGT
Organism: Prevotella pallens; assembly: GCF_900454935.1. Taxonomy (NCBI): domain Bacteria; kingdom Pseudomonadati; phylum Bacteroidota; class Bacteroidia; order Bacteroidales; family Prevotellaceae; genus Prevotella; species Prevotella pallens. The sequence goes on along the minus strand of NZ_UGTP01000001.1, from coordinate 2,165,148 downwards.
AATTGATGCTATAAAGTCTATAGGTCTTGATACGGCTCGTCAGGTATTGAATGCTCCTCGTGAAATGCTGATTGAAAAGGCAGACCTCGAAGAAGAGACTGTTGATAACATTTTGAATATCCTCAGAGCGGAGTTTGAAAGTTAGGTGTCTGCGAACAGATACAATGATAAACGTCTTTTTATAAAACTATTGTAGTATCTGTTTTTTAGTTCGAGAGCAAAAACATAACACCACATTCAAAAAAGAAAGAAATATTAATGAGCATCAGATTAAACAAAGCAATTCGAGAACTAAATATAGGACTCCAAACGGCAGTGGAGTTCTTGGAAAAGCGACCAGAACTGGGAGAAGTGAAAGGAGATCAAAACTTCAAACTTAGCGATGAACAATTTAAAGCGCTTGAAAAGGAGTTTAAACCCGATCAGGTTGTAAAGAATGATGCTGCTAAAATCTTCCAAAAGAAGCAGAAAGATAAAGTACGCACGAAGAAAGCATTTGAACCAAAGAAGGAAACAGTTACGAAACAAGAACTTCCAAAAATTAAGACTCTTGGAAAAATAGATCTTGAACAGTTGAATAAACCTACGGCAAAAGTGCCTGTTGCTTCGAAGGAAAAGAAAGATAGAAAGAACGATGCAGGAATTAATAAACAACAGACGACTGCCGGAAAGAAGACTGAGTCGAATGCATCTAAAGAGGAAAAAGTTGTTGAGGTGAAAGCTGCCGTACAAGAGAAGTTCGAAGAAATTCGAACACCAGCAACTGCAAAGGAAAGCTCAGAGAAAGCTGAAAATACGCAGAAGGCCGATATATCTACATCGGAAACCTTAAAGAAGGAACCTATGGTTGAAAAAGAAAAGAACGAGACGAAGATTGAAAAAGAAATTACAGCTGAAGATAATGGCATATTCCAAACGTCAAATGAGAAGAAAATGCTAAATCAGCCGAAGGTAAATATCTTAGGTAAAATAGACCTTAGTAGTATAAACCAAAGCACACGCCCAAAGAAAAAGACGAAAGAGGAACGCAGAAAAGAGCGTGAAGATAAGTCTGTGCAAAATGCACAGGGCAAGAAGAAGCGTGTCCGTATAAATAAGGAACGCGTAGATATAAATGCTGCTGCAAATCAACAACAAGGTGGTAAGCGTAGTGGAAAAAAGAATACTAACGACAATAATAACAATAGTAAAAATGCTACTGGTGGAAAGAAAAGGCATAACCGTAGTCAGAAACCATTAGAGGTTGATGATGAAGCTGTAGCACGCCAGGTAAAAGAAACACTTGCACGTCTCACAAGTAAGAGTCAAAATAAGAAAGGTGCTAAATATCGTAAAGAGAAGCGCGAGGCTGTTCAAGAACGATTGAGCGCAGAGGCTAAGGCAGAACGCAAGGAAAGTAAGATACTGAAACTTACAGAGTTTGTTACTGTTTCAGAGTTGGCTACTATGATGAATTTACCAGTAACACAGGTTATCTCAACTTTGATGTCTGTAGGTATTATGGTGTCAATAAATCAGCGTCTTGATGCCGAGACAATTAATTTGGTAGCCGATGAATTTGGATTTAAGACAGAATATGTAAGTGCTGAAGTGCAAGAAGCTATTAGCGAAGACGTGGACGAAGAAACCGACCTTGTAAGCCGTGCGCCTATTGTAACAGTGATGGGACACGTAGACCATGGTAAAACTTCGTTGCTCGACCATATTCGAAATACCAATGTAATTGCTGGCGAAGCTGGTGGTATTACACAGCATATTGGTGCTTATAGTGTAACGTTAAAGAATGGTCGTAAAGTAACATTCCTTGATACTCCTGGACACGAAGCATTTACAGCTATGCGTGCTCGTGGTACTCAGGTAACAGATATTGCTATCATTATTATTGCTGCTGATGACTCTGTTATGCCTACAACTAAGGAAGCAATTGCACACGCTCAAGCTGCAGGTGTTCCAATGGTATTTGCTATTAATAAGATAGATAAACCTGGTGCAAATCCAGATAAAATACGTGAAGACTTATCGCAAATGAACCTCCTTGTAGAAGAGTGGGGTGGAAAGTATCAATGTCAGGAAATAAGTGCAAAGAAAGGTTTAGGCGTTGCAGACTTGCTTGATAAGGTCTTACTCGAAGCTGATATGCTTGATTTGAAAGCTAATCCTAATCGCAATGCAACTGGAACAGTAATAGAATCTTCATTGGATAAAGGACGTGGTTATGTCAGCACAGTACTTGTTTCTAATGGTACATTGAAGATAGGCGATAATATTATTGCAGGAACTTCATGGGGTCGTATTAAGGCAATGTTTAATGAGCGTAATCAGCGTGTAGAAAAGGCTGGTCCTGCCGAACCAGTTATTATACTAGGATTGAATGGTGCACCAACTGCTGGCGATACTTTCCATATTATGGAAACAGAGCAAGAGGCACGCGATATTGCCAATAAACGTGAACAGTTACAGCGTGAACAAGGTTTGCGTACTCAGACACGTTTGACTTTGTCAGATATATCTCATCGAATAGCTCGTGGTGAGTTCCATGAAATGAATATTATAGTAAAGGGCGATACCGACGGCTCTATCGAAGCACTTTCAGATTCATTTATCAAACTGTCTACTGAAAAAGTAAAAGTAAATGTAATCAGCAAGGCTGTCGGACAGATTTCTGAAAATGATGTGATGCTCGCTGCCGCTTCCGATGCTGTAATTGTTGGTTTCCAAGTACGCCCTTCTGCAGATGCTCGTAAATTGGCAGAGCGTGATGGAGTAGAAATTAATACCTATTCGGTTATTTACGATGCGATTGACGATGTAACTTCAGCGATGGTTGGAATGCTTGATAAGGTAAAGAAGGAAATAGTTACTGGTCAGGTAGAAGTACAACAAGTGTTCAAAATATCTAAGGTCGGAACTGTGGCTGGTTGTATAGTTACAGAAGGTAAAGTTCACAGTAAAGACAAAGGACGTGTTATTCGCGATGGTATTGTTGTTCATACTGCTGCTATAAGCGCCTTGAAGCGTTATAAAGACGATGTAAAAGAAGTTGTAACAGGATTGGAATGTGGTATTTCTCTTGTTAATTACAACGACCTCCAAGCTGGTGATATGATAGAAACATTCACAGAAATAGAGGTAGAACAAAAACTTTAAGACAGATGTGCCAAGCCGCCTCTCATTTCCAAAGGAAAAGTGAGGCGGCTTGATTTTTGGTAACAAATGTGATGTGTAAGAGTATCGGCACAATTTTTGTTTGTCGTATACTATATATATATAAGGTGGCGTAAGAATAATAGAATGTCTTGTTTGTTGTCTTCTATTGTTTCGCCCCGTCTAAAAAGGTAAAAAGTAAATGTCAGAAAATAAAAGTAATGAGTATGTAAGGAAGGTCGCCGAGCAGAAATATGAGTTTGGCTTCACTACCGATGTACATACGGATATAATCCCGAAAGGCTTAAACGAAGATGTCGTTAGGCTTATTTCGAAGAAGAAAGGGGAACCAGATTGGCTCCTCGATTTTCGTTTAAAAGCGTTTCATCATTGGCAGACAATGGAAATGCCAAAATGGCCGCATTTAAACTTGCCAGAGATAGACTATCAGGCAATTTCATACTATGCCGATCCATTGGCAAAGAAACCTAAGAATAAAGAGATAGACCCAGAGCTGGAAAAGACTTTCGACAAATTAGGTATTCCGCTTGAAGAGCGTTTGGCATTGAGTGGTGTGGCTGTAGATGCTATTATGGATTCAGTGTCGGTGAAAACAACATTCAAAAAGCAGCTGGCTGAAAAAGGAATAATCTTTTGTTCGATAGGTGAAGCTGTGAAGGAACACCCCGAATTAGTTCGCCAATATTTAGGAACAGTTGTTCCCTACAAAGATAACTTTACCGCAGCTCTCAACTCTGCAGTGTTCAGCGATGGCTCTTTTGTATATATTCCGAAAGGTGTTCGTTGCCCGATGGAATTAAGTTCCTATTTCCGTATCAATGCAATGAATACGGGACAGTTTGAACGAACATTGATTATTGCCGACGACGATTCGTATGTAAGCTATCTTGAAGGTTGCACGGCTCCAATGCGAGATGAAAATCAACTTCATGCAGCTATAGTCGAAATAGTAGTATTGGCAAATGCAGAAGTGAAGTATTCAACGGTTCAAAACTGGTATCCAGGCGATGAGAATGGAAAAGGTGGCGTGTTGAATCTTGTAACTAAACGAGGCGACTTGCGTGGCAAGAATTCTAAACTATCTTGGACACAGGTAGAAACAGGTTCGGCTATTACGTGGAAATATCCATCTTGTATTTTGCGTGGCGATAATTCGCAAGCAGAATTTTATTCAGTAGCCGTTACCAACAATTATCAGGAAGCTGACACAGGCACTAAAATGATACATTTGGGTAAGAACACAAAGAGCACCATTATTTCAAAAGGTATTTCGGCAGGCAAAAGTCAGAATTCTTATCGTGGATTGGTGCGTGTTGCGCCCAATGCCGACAATGCCCGAAATTATAGCTCTTGCGATTCGTTACTCTTAGGTTCAACCTGCGGTGCACACACTTTCCCTTATATGGACGTACATAACGATTCGGCAATTGTAGAACACGAAGCTACAACATCGAAAATTAGCGAAGACCAATTGTTCTATTGTAATCAACGAGGCATTCCTATGGAAGATGCTATTGGATTAATAGTCAATGGATACGCAAAAGATGTATTGAACAAACTTCCTATGGAGTTCGCCGTTGAGGCACAGAAACTTCTTTCAGTTACACTGGAAGGTACTGTGGGATAGATACAAATTACTATGAGGTCGCAAAGAAGTGTTTATATGCAACCAGCGAAAGGTTTACCAATACAAATATACAAATGTATGCGGAAAATAGCTCTATTAATAGCGTTGTTGCTAACATTCTCAGTCTCTATAGCTCAAGGGTGGCAACCTAAAAGTTGGCAGAAGTACGTTATAGAACAGAAAGTTAAAAACGATACACTATGCAATTCAGGCTCAATTCTTATACGTGAAAGAATGGTAGAACCTAAAATAAATTCACGAGCTTTCTATTGTGGTCAGTTTTATGTTCCCGACCCTCCAAGTCTGTTCGCAGAGCAGGAAAAAGCTCTTGAAAGAGCACGTTGGGAAGACAGAGATTATACTTTCGGACAAGCAATGGGAGATCTCTTTTTAGACTTTGTAGGAGATATCTTTGCTGGAGCATTAGATAATTTATTATTTAAGAAACGATAATACAAAAACAACATGTTAGAAGTAAGAAATCTGCATGCTACAATTGCAGATAAAGAAATATTGAAAGGTATAGACCTTACTGTTAAAGATGGCGAAATACATGCCATTATGGGACCAAATGGTTCTGGAAAATCAACTCTTAGTGCAGTACTTACAGGTAATCCGTTGTACACCGTAACCGATGGTTCGGCTGTGTTCAATGGTAAAGACCTCTTAGAAATGGGACCAGACGAACGTGCTAACGAAGGCATTTTTCTTTCGTTCCAATATCCTGTAGAGATACCAGGCGTAAGTATGACTAACTTTATGAAGGCTGCTGTAAATGCAAAACGCAAATATCAAGGTTTAGAACCTTTGAAAGCTGCTGATTTTATGAAGTTGATGCGTGAAAAGCGTGACCTCGTAGGGTTAGATTCAAAACTTTCGCATCGGTCTGTAAACGAAGGATTTTCAGGTGGTGAAAAGAAACGCAATGAAATCTTCCAAATGGCAATGTTACAGCCAAAGCTCAGCATCTTAGATGAAACCGACTCTGGACTTGATGTTGATGCTATGCGCATTGTTGCTGAAGGAGTAAATAAAATGCACACTGCTGAAACTTCTACCATCGTTATCACTCACTACGATAGACTTCTGGATATGATAAAACCAAGCGTAGTACATATTCTTTATAAAGGACGTATCGTAAAAACTGGTGGTCCAGAACTTGCACGTGAAATAGAAAAACGTGGCTACGACTGGATAAAAGCAGAAGTAGATAAATAGAAAGACTAAACATGCAAAGCGAAAAACAATATATAGACTTATACAACGAGACACAAGGAATGATAAAACAACATTCCTGCGATGTCTTGAATAAGGTGCGCGATAAGGCTTTCGAAGATTTTAAAAGACAAGGCTTTCCTACGAAAAAGATGGAACGCTACAAATATACAGATATCTCAAAGCTTTTTGCGCCCGATTATGGATTGAATTTGCAACGATTGAAAATGCCCATCAATCCATACGAAGAGTTTAAGTGCGACGTTCCAGATCTTAATACTTCACTCTATTTCGTTGTGAACGATCAGTTCTACACCGACCAATTGCCTAAACCACAGCTCAACGATGGTATTGTAGTAGACAGCTTCTTAAATGCACTTAAAACACATAGTGAAATCATAACCAAGCATTATGCTAAACTTGCCGATACAGCGAAAGATGCTCTTACAGCTTTCAATACAATGTTAGCGCAAGATGGTTTGTTTGTTTATGTACCGAAAGATGTAAAAGCCGACCGCACAATACAAGTTATTAACATACTTCGTTCTGATGTAAACTTAATGCTCAATCGCCGTATACTCATCGTGCTCGAAGATGGTGCAGAACTCTCAATGTTATTTTGCGACGACTCTGCCGACGATCGTAAGTTTCTTGCTACACAAGTAATCGAAGCGTATGTTGGCAACAATGCAAAGTTAGAGTTGAACTGTCTGGAAGAAACACACCTAAAGAATGTACGTATCTCAAATGTTTACATCGACCAGCAAAAAAATAGTCGTGTGTCGCATAATATTATTACACTTCACAACGGTGTAACACGCAACAAGCTCGACCTTACTTTCAGCGGCGAAGGTAGCGAATGTTTCCTGAATGGTTGTGTTGTTGCCGACAAACATCAACACGTTGATAACAATACCGTTATTAATCACTCGGTAGGAAATTGTACAAGTAATCAGCTCTATAAATACGTTCTCGACGACCACGCAGTGGGTGCTTTTGCCGGACTTGTATATGTAGCAAAAGATGCACAGAAAACACTTTCGCACGAAGTAAACCAAAATTTGTGCGCCTCTTCTACCGCTCACATGTACACTCAGCCTATGCTCGAAATCTATGCAGACGATGTTCAGTGTAATCATGGTTCAACGGTTGGTCAGCTTAACAATGCTGCTCTTTTCTATATGCAGCAGCGTGGTATAGATAAGAGAGAAGCCAAACTCCTTCTTGAGTTTGCTTTCGTTAACGAAGTAATCGATAAAATGGAACTTGTTCCTCTTCGCGACCGTCTCCACCACTTGGTAGAAAAACGTTTCCGTGGCGAACTCGATAAGTGTCGTGGTTGCCAACTGTGCAAATAAAACGAAGTAAGGCTTATGTATGATATATTTAAGGTGCGTGCCGATTTCCCTATACTTTCACGCACTGTTTATGGAAAACCGTTAGTTTATCTCGACAATGCAGCTACCACACAGAAACCTCTCTGTGTGTTAGATGCTATGCGCAACGAATATCTTAACGTAAATGCGAATGTGCATCGTGGTATTCATTGGCTTTCTCAACAAGCTACCGACTTACACGAAGCGGCACGCGAAACGGTGCGAAAGTTCATCAATGCCCGTTCTACAAACGAAATAGTATTTACTCGGGGCACAACCGAAAGTCTTAATCTTGTTGCTTCTTCGTTCTGTGAAGAATTTATGCACGAAGGCGACGAGGTGATTGTATCTAATGTAGAACACCATTCTAACATCGTTCCTTGGCAAATACTTGCCCAACGTCGTGGCATTGTGCTGAAAGTAATTCCTATCACCGACGAAGGTATGTTTGATATGGAGGCTTTCCAACAGCTCATTACCAACCGAACAAAACTCGTTAGTGTAGCACACGTTAGCAATGTAATGGGAACAATTAATCCTGTTCGTGAAATAATTAGTATTGCCCACGCCCATAATGTTCCTGTAATGATAGATGGCGCACAGAGCGTTCCTCATTTTGCAATAGACGTGCAAGAGTTGGATTGCGATTTCTTAGCTTTCAGCGGACATAAAGTCTATGGACCTACTGGCATTGGTGTTCTTTATGGAAAAGAAGACTGGTTAGACAAACTTCCTCCATATCAGGGGGGTGGCGAAATGATAGAACATGTTAGTTTTAGTGGAACTACCTTCGAACGTCCTCCTTTGAAATTCGAAGCAGGTACACCCGACTATGTTGCAACACACGGCTTGGCTACCGCTATCGACTATGTTTCTGCATTAGGAATGGATAACATTCAGCGGCACGAGCAAATGCTAACCGATTATGCAATACAGCAAATGCGTACAATACCAGATATTCGTTTCTTTGGTGTGCCTAATATAAATGTAGCCAATCACGATGCTGTTATTAGCTTTCTTGTTGGCAACATACACCCTATGGATTTAGGAACGCTTCTCGACCAACTCGGAATAGCTGTTCGCACAGGACACCACTGTGCGCAACCACTTATGGAACGCTTCGATATTTCTGGTACAGTTCGTGCTTCTTTCGCACTCTACAATACGAAAGAAGAGGTTGATTTGCTTGTGGCTGGTATTAAAAGAGTAATAAAAATGTTTTAGCAAACAGTTCTTAAATATTTCTTATAGAGGGTGTTGCTTGATACAGAATTACGAACTAATGTTTAATATTCGCTGAAGTTATAAAACTAAGATTACTTCAAATTCGCTATAAGATATTCCTTTAAGAAACAATTGTTGTTGTTTGAAATTTGCAAAAGAGAGCCGTTTTTACCAGCTAAAAACGGCTCTCTTTGTTTGTAGAATGTATATATTCTGTTTTATCCCAAATAGGTAATTAGAGTCTAAACATATTTTGTTTTATTATCGAGCATATTGTCTGTTTTTGCCACGCAGGCGTAGCGGGCTACGTCAAGTTACAAAGGCAGACAAGATGCCGATAAGAAAATAAACGATGTTAGGAAACAATCCATAGTAATAAGAACTATACATATTGTGGTCTAATTACGCATTTGGGTTAAACCCAAATAGGTAATTAGAGCCTAAACATATTTTGTTTTATTATCGAGCATATTGTCTATTTTTGCCACGCAGGTGTAGCGGGCTACGTCAAGTTACAAAGGCAGACAAGATGCCGATAAGAAAATAAACGATGTTAGGAAACAATCTATAGTAATAAGAACTATACATATTGTGTTCTAATTACCTATTTGGGTTAAACCCAAATAGGTAATTAGAGCCTAAACATATTTTGTTTTATTATCGAGTAGATTGTCTGTCTTTGCAACGCAGGCGTAGCGGGCTACGTCAAGTTATAAAGGCAGACAAGATGCCGATAAGAAAATAAACGATGTTAGGAAACAATCCATAATAATAAGACCTATACATATTGTGTTCTAATTACGTATTTGGGTTTATTTTATGGCAGATTTATTTGGTTCTTAACGAAGGTGTAGCCAATTACGGCAAGTTAGAAAGATAACCAGAATTGGCTTACAAGAATATAAAAGATGATAGGAAGATGTAATAGTATAAACCAACGTTTGATACTGTTATGGTATAATGATTTATTAGAGATAGAGCATCGCAAATGATAATAAAAATCAGTCAGACGTTAGTTCCTTTTTTCTCAGATATCTGTAACGCTTGTTTCAGATATCTATCCCGTTCGTCTCAGATATCTGAAAGTTTCGTTTTAGACATCATAAAAAGCAACAACATTTGTGATTCTATATTTTAGCATCTAAAAAACGTTTATTTAGCTGTATATTATGCAATGCGTTATTCTGCACTGTTTTTATTTGTATGTTGTTGTAAACAGCTTTATAACAACGTGTTGTTAGGTGTTTTGTGGTGTAAAAGCGAAATTCTTTACACTCAATTTATTTTATAAAGTCTCTCCACTTTTCGTCATTTCTCTCCAATCCGTCAGTTCAATCAGTAGACTTCATAGTCTTTATAACCTGCATAACGCATTATGCGCTTATTGTATAGAAAGTGGTTCTACAACAAAACAGAAACAGCCTATGACTATTGACTGCCTAAATTTATCATTCCTTCATATCAATTACCAATACATATTATAGACCTGTTGGTATATAAATAATACTATACGATGTGGGCAAAACAACAAACGATGATATTACGATTTAAGGATTGGTTTATTGTGAATAAAAATTAAATTTGTATCAATGTAACACTAATGTTTGTTTGTCCATTTTTTTTTCTTATATTTGCACCCTATACATAGCATAATACTTTATATTGTATAATGTGATTATAGCATCTATTGTATAAGTTTTAACCTATGCGGAGCTTTCTAAGCTTCTTTTAACACCTTTAAAAAACCGAATTGGAATTATGAGAAATATCTGTATTAAAAAGTATGTTGGCTATATTTATGTAGCATTACTGTTTTTTGCTTTACCAATTCAAGCGAACGATTATAAGCATTCTGTTCAAGGGTCTGTTGTTGATAACATGACAGGCATGGGGGTTACAGCCAAAATAACCTTAATGACTGCCGACAGTATTGTTATTGATACGATAACGGCACAAATAGAAGAGATGCCTTACGATATTGGTAACAGTAAGGCTTATTATGTATTTAAAGATGCTGTAACTGCGAAAGGAAAATACATTGTTAAGGCTGAGAAAGAGGGTTACGACGTTTGTTATATGAATTGCGAATTGCGAAGCACTCGTGAAGACTATATTGGGGTGAAGCAAATACGTATGACAAAGATTGTAGAACACGAACTGAAAGGAGTTACTGTGGTTGCTTCAAAAGTAAAAATGGTAATGAAAGGCGATACCATAGTCTACAATGCCGATGCCTTTAACTTAGCTGAAGGCAATATGCTTGATGCCTTAATAGCTCGATTGCCAGGTGCAAAGTTGGAAAAAGACGGAAGAATTTATGTGAATGGAAGGTTCATTCAGAGCCTTTTGGTAAATGGACAAGAATTCTTTGCAGGTAATCCAAAATTGGCTTTAGAGAACCTTCCTGCCTATACAGTTAATAAAATAAAGGTATATAATAAAGCAGGAATAAAGTCGAGACTGATGGAACGTAATATGGGTGATAATACCTACGTGATGGACGTTAGACTAAAACGAGAATATGCAACGGGATATATGGGCGATTTGGAAGCTGGTGGCGGCACACAGAAACGTTATAAGCTACGTGGTTTTGCTATGAAGTTCTCCGATAAAGAACGTATGGGAGCCTTCTTCAATATCAATAATCTGAACGATAATCAACGTGCCGCATTAACAGGAGAATGGAGTCCACAAGATGGTGGTAATGGTTTGCTTACTGTAAAGAATGCAGGCGCATCGTATTTGCATTTCTTGGGCAATGAATTTTCTTGGTTCTCAACCGAAAATACTTGGCAACATATCAACACAAACAACGAGTCTGTTACACACACGCAGACTTATTTGCCTGAAGGAAACTCATTCTTACACAATCATAGCAAACAACTGAATAGATCGGATAAGTGGGAAAGCAGGAACCGTCTTTCTATTGATAAGACTAATTACTCTACATCTAACTCTCTTAGTATTTCCTATCTGCGCAATAATGGGTTTGGAAGTACGAACAGCGCCACTGCAAATGAAACAACAAGGCTGAATACTTTGCTATCAAGAAATAGTTTCGAGTCAAGCGATTTCAACTTTGACTTCTCGACAGACAATAATGTTAAGTACATCACAGACTTAATACGAGGAAACTTTTCTGTAAGCTACAATCGTAATAAGCAAAAGCAGTTTATGCTGAATAACATTCAATATTTTCAAGGAGGACAGCCTAACGACTATCGTAACAATTACTTTGATATGCCCAATCAGAAGCTGAAGCTATCTGCTGGTGTGGGCTATGATTTCAGAATACGTGCAACAACTTTAACTCCAGAATATTCTTATAGCTATACCTGTAACAAGGCAAGTAACCTGCTTTATCGTCTCGACTGGATTGCTGGAAGAGATATAAATCAATTTAATGTCTTGCCTTCTGCATCAAATGTACTTCTTTCTGTATTGGATAATAACAATAGCTATCGCTTTAATGAGTATAGAAACGAACATAGATTTAATTTCCACTACTTCAAATTCTGTAGAAAACTATTCGATGGAGAGTTTACAGTAAACCTTCCGCTACGTTTATTAAATGCCGATTTCTATTATTACGGTGTCAGCGAACAACGTTTCTCTCGTCGTAAATTATTCTTTGAACCAAACATACGAATTAGTCATTGGGGCGATGATGTATCGTGGGATTTTACTGCAGGTATTAAATCAGACTTTCCAACTCTACTTGCCACAGCAGATTATCGCAACGACAGCGACCCTCTAAACATTCGATTGGGTAATAAAAACTTACGCAACCTGCATCATTATGATGTAGAAGCCAATGTTACCATTAATGGAGAAAATGAACAAACAATTAGTTTATCTGCCAATTATCACCGAACAGACAACCAAGTGGCATACGCGCTCATCTTCGATAATGCTACAGGAATTTCAACAATATATCCTACCAGTGTGAATGGCAATTGGAATACAAAGTTTGAAGTGGAGTTTAAACGTGCATTAGATAAAGCGAACAAAATCCTGTTCAGTAACAATTTCTCTACGAATTATAACCACAGTGTAGATATGGCTTCAATAGCAGGAAGCACTGAAAGCCAACGAAGCATTGTAAATAACTGGGAGTTTGGCGATGAACTGAAGGTTAATTATCGTCTGAACGACAACTATGAATTTACATTCCATACAGGTGGAAAGTACTATCTTATAAATAGTGCGCGTATAGGCTTTGAGAAAATCAAGGCATCTGACTACAACATAGGGCTGAATGCACAGATTGTATTGCCTTGGGAGTTGCAACTTACCACCGACATAACGATGTTTGCAAGGCGAGGCTATCAACAAACAGAGATGAATACCACCGATTGGATTTGGAATGTTCAGTTAGCTCGAACCTTCTTAAACGGACATCTTACAGCAAAGATACAGGGGTTTGACCTGTTGCAACAACTGTCAAACACACGCTACGTTATTAATTCGCAAGGACGTACAGAGATGTGGAACAACAGCATACCACGATATGTAATGCTTTCTCTTGCGTGGAAATTCAACATTAATCCGAAGAAAAAATAATACTTTCACTGATAAAAAGATTGCACATGGTGTTTGTGCAATCTTTCATAGAAACATAATTGCTAATATTGCAACGGTACACATTACCAATTGCATAATCTTAAGATAATTGAAAAGCAATGTCTGCTTTTTATTTATCTTCTCATCGTAATTCTCTGGCATCTGAACCCCATTTTTTAATGCTAGTTTCTTCATACGAGAAAGTGTATAAGGGAATACGGTTGTTAGCACAAGTATCATTAGATTGGACAAACTGATGATTATTATGGTACCTGTACTCATAATGTAAAGCTCCCTATTGTCCATTGTAGGGAAGCAATTAGCCATAACAGCGGTAAGGACAGCCAGAATACATGCGCCTACAGTCCATTTAAGATAAAGAAATAACAACTTCTTGCCTTGATATTTCTTATAAGTTTTTATAGATAAAAAGTAATGTATAAAGAATAAGATAATAAGCAAAATAATTTTCATTTGTTCTGTCCTTTTTATTGTTGTTGTTAAATTTCCTGTCTTGTCACACTTAGAAAAGACATTTGTTTTTAATAATTGACGATAATCTATAAACCTTTGCAAAGGTAAATATTAATATTTACTTGAATAGTTTTTTAGTATCTTTTTACTTCCTCATTATTGTAGCTTCGTTGATAGAAAGGATTGCACAAACACAATGTGCAATTCTTTTAGTGTAACCTTGCATTAATTTTATGTTTTTATAACCACCTTAACTCCGCAACACAATTTCTCACAAGAAATTGTACGGCAGAATTAAGGACATAGTAAATCAAGCCACTCAGCCGTGGTGACACCTATATCACCACAGCTATATTCTCCGTTTGTATTTATCGTCGTATATAATGTCTTTACAGCCATAAACTAAGCAGTCTTCAGTTATAATGCTCCACTAATATTATCACAAACTTACTTTTATTTTTATTTGCTGTCATTTTAACATTTGCATAGAGTTCGTTGTAAATCAGAAAGTTAAATATCCACGAATGATGACAGCAGTGACAGGAAAGTTTGTTTTGAAGTGCCGAATTAAGGAATATGATAAATTCCAGCGAAAGAAGTGATATTCTCGTTTTTAATTACTACCTTTGCCATGTCAGTTTTTTGCTTACTATGTTTGCAGCACCAAGATAGGTGAAATTTCTGACATATCCAAGTGTTTTGAGAACTTTGTTTCTCAGGCACTTGGAGTTCTTACAAGAATTTATGCTGCGGAATTAAGGATAATTTCAAAATTTATAATTAAATTTTTCGTGTTTTATAATAATAAAATTTTCGAACTACTTTTTAGTAAGAAACTCACGTTATATAAAAGGTGTAATAGATAATTACGCTAACTTCTTTAGTCCGCCATACACAAACCAATAGCCATGCCACAAATCCTGCTTTTAATAGAAAACTTTCGGTTGTGGTGAATACTGATAAAAACAAAGCCAATTGTGTTTGTGTCATCAACGATGCTTTATGGCTGCTAACTTCTTCTTCTAACATTTCACTATAATATAAGCGCAACCATTCTGCAGGGGCTTTAACCCATGATTTAATATTACGAACCAATTCAAAAGCTTCGATGTTATTGGTGGTAGTAGCCAAATTTATTTCCCTTTTCATAATTATTTCTTTTTGATTTTTCTTTTTATGTTGGCAAAATTATACTACCTTTGTGCAGTAGATGTTCAATATGCTAAAAAGTTTAGTTATATAATATATATATGCTGAAGAGTGCTTATTATACAGATAAGGTAGAAGCAGGTTGTGATGAGGCTGGACGTGGCTGTTTGGCTGGTAGCGTTTATGCAGCTGCAGTAATTCTTCCACCAAACTATGAGAACGAATTGTTGAACGATTCTAAACAATTGTCTGAGAGAAAACGCTATTTGTTACGTTCTATAATAGAGAACGATGCAGTTGCATGGGCAGTTGGAGTGGTAACAGCAGAAGAGATAGATAAGATAAATATTCTCAATGCCAGTATTCTAGCTATGCACCGTGCATTAGATGCGCTTAAGGTTCAACCAGAAGCAATTATTGTAGATGGTAACCGTTTTAAACCTTATAACGATGTGCCATATACAACTATAGTGAAAGGCGATGGCAAATATCTATCAATTGCTGCAGCCTCTATTCTTGCAAAAACTTATCGTGATGATTATATGAAGACCATCGCTGAAGAATATCCGCAATACGATTGGAAATCAAATAAAGGATATCCAACTAATAAACATCGTGCCGCAATAAAAAAATATGGCATTTCGCCTTATCATCGAAAATCATTTACGTTGCTTCCTCCTGAAGAACTAAGTATCGATTTTAAAATATAATCTTTAAACCTTATGCGTTATTCTAAATTAGAAAACGAACTTCAGCTTATTATGTTACTTGCCGATTCTGTAGGTTATACTGCCATTGAGTTGAGCAAAATAATGAATATATCTCGTCGTCAAATCTACTATTTGCTCGATTTTATTAAGTCGGCAGGCTTTATTCTTTTTAAAAAAGATAATAAGTTTCATATAGATAGACGTTCTCTCTTCTTTACCAAATTATCGCAAACACTACAGTTTACCGACGACGAGCTACACACCATATATAATATATTGCTTATGGCAGATAATAGCAGCGATATGGTAAGCCAATTGCGAGCAAAGCTAGATCGCACTTATAACTTCTCGGAAAGTGTAAACTCTACTACATGGAAAAATCATATTAATAAGGTGAAGATTATAACTAATGCCATTAAAAATAAAAAGATGCTTCGTTTTGTAGATTATTCTAGTCCACACAGTCATTCTGTAACAAATCGTGTAGTAGAACCGTTTCTCCTTATGAATAACAATCAAGATGTACGTTGCCATGAAATAGAAACAAGAACAAACAAAACTTTTCGTCTTAACAGAATACAGCATATAGAAACACTGAATACACAATGGATATACGAATGCTATCACCGACAAGTGTTTACAGATATTTTTATGTTTAGTAGCGAAACACATTATAACGTTAAATTGCGACTTGGTCAGCTTGCTTATAATATATTTGTAGAGGAATATCCGCATGGAGCGAAATATCTCTCACCAATTAGCGAACAAGATTGGTTGCTCAATATAGAAGTTTGCGACTTTAGAGGGCTCGGACGATTTGTACTTGGCTTATATTTGGATATAGATATCCTGGAAAACGATGCTTTTAAAGCCTACATACAAAAAATGCTAAAAGCATATTCTATGAAGAAGTGAGACAACTTCTACTCTTATTTATGGCATACACTTTTTGGATAATATATCTTTATTTCTACTTCATAAACACTACAAGCTTAACACCTTAACGACCAACATAACACGCATTTCTGCTCATCTTTTGTAGGGGTTTAATTTATTTAGAGTTAATAAAAGTGAAAAAGATAGTTGCTTTATTAATTTTATTTGTTCTATTAAATGCTATACACTATCTTTGCATTTACGTTAAAAGATGAAAACACTTTCGGTTTTAACTAAGCTATGAGAAGTTGGGACAAAACTCCCAAGCAAAATGAAACAATAACTGTTAATAATTAAATTTAAAAGTGAGAGATTTATGAAAAAAAGACTAACAATGTTTCTCGCCTGCCTTTTCTTAAGTTTAGGAATGGCTATGGCACAGACACATGTTACGGGTGTTGTTATCTCGGCAGAAGATGATCAGCCTGTAATTGGAGCTTTTATTAAGGTGCTCGGTACTTCAAATGGAACTCAAACAGACGTTGATGGTAAGTTTGAGTTAAATGTACCTGCTGGTGCTATGCTCGAGTTTTCATACGTTGGTATGACTCCTAAGAAAGTAAAGGCAACTGCAAATATGCGTGTCGTTCTTGAATCAGAGAACAAAAATTTGGACGAAGTCATAATTGTAGCCTATGGTACACAGAAAAAATCAGCATTTACGGGTTCTGCTGCTGTTGTAAAATCAGGTGATATTGCAAAAGTACAGGTAACAAATGCTGTTGATGCTTTGAAAAATAAAGTATCTGGTGTACAGATGACTCAAAGTTCTGGTGCTCCAGGTTCTTCATCAGGTATTCTTATTCGTGGTATAGGTTCTATCAATGCAGGTGGTGCTCCTTTGTATGTTGTAGATGGATCTCCATTTGATGGCGATATTAAGTCTATCAATCCACAAGATATCGAAAGTATGACAGTTCTCAAAGATGCTGCTTCTGCAGCGCTTTATGGTGCTCGTGGTGCTAATGGTGTAATTATTATCACAACAAAAGCTGGTCGCGCAGATCGTGGTACTATTACTGTTGATGCTAAATGGGGTTCAAAGTCTCGTGCAATTCCTGATTATAAGTATGTTAATAATCCAGCTGCTTACTATGAATTGTATTATAAAGGACTTTATAACTACGCAGTAGATGCAAAAGATGGTCAAGGTATGACTCCTGAAGCTGCATACGCTTGGGCGAATGCTAAGCTCACTGGTTCTGATAGTTATGGATTGGGTTACAATGTTTATACATACCCAGCTGGTCAAACTCTTATAGGACGTAATGGTAAATTGAATCCTAATGCAACACTTGGTCGTATGGTAACAGGTGTAGACGGACAACAGTATTGGATTCAACCAGATAACTGGATTGATGCTATTTATAGTAATGCTCTTCGTCAAGAATACTCTGCAACAGCAGTAGGAAATACTGACAAATCTACTTTCTATGGTTCTATCAACTATTTGAAAGACGATGGTATTACAGTTGCTTCTGACTATCGTCGTTTTACTGGTCGTTTGAAGGCTGATTACCAAATCAACAATTGGTTACGTATTGGTGGTAATATGAACTACTCTCACTACTCTATGCATGCAGCAAAAGGTGGTAATGGTAGTTCTACTGATTCTGGTAATATGTTTGCTTTTAGCCGTATTGCACCTATTTATCCTTTGTATCTTCGTGATGCAAATAAGCAAATTATGCACCATGCAGCATCTGGTCTTGATGCTTACGATTATGGTGATAATACAAGTAGTGGTCTTGGATTGTCTCGTCCATTCTTGGGTGGCTCTAACGCATTGTCTGATAACCGCATAAACCTTGATTTTGCAGATGGTAATACTTTCAATGGTGTTGCAACAGCTGATATTCGTCTTATGAAAGATTTAACTTTCAGAAGTGTAAATAGTGTTTATTTGAAAGAATCACGTGGTAAGGAAACAGTCAACCCATGGTTCGGACAGTATGCTACTGATAATGGTTCTGTTGCTGTAGAACATGGTCGTACATGGTCATATAACTATCAGCAAGTTTTGAACTGGAAACCAACTTTTGGCTCACACGAGTTTGATTTTATGCTTGGTCATGAGTACTATCGTATGATTTCTACCACTTTGAGCGGTAACAAAAGTAATATGTTCGATTTGAAATACGATGAACTTTCTGGTGCAGCTGTAACCAAAAGTACAAATTCTGGAAGTAGTATGTACAATACTGAAGGTTGGTTCGGTCGTGTAAACTATAGCTACGCAAATAAATATTTTGGAGAAGTTTCTTATCGTCGTGATGCATCTTCAATGTTCCACCCAGAAAACCGTTGGGGTAACTTCTGGTCATTAGGTGGTGCATGGCTCATTTCCAAAGAAGAATGGTTTGATGCTCCTTGGGTAGATGAATTGAAATTTAAGGCTTCTTATGGTGCGCAAGGTAATGATAATATTGGACAATTCCTTTATACAAATACTTATTCTATCATTTCATCTGATAATGCTGTAGCTACTGTAGCTAGTAGACGTGGTAACAAGAAAATTTCTTGGGAAAAACAAGGAATGTTTAATGTTGGTTTCGACTTCTCATTCTTCCGTCAACGCTTGTCAGGTAGCATCGTTTACTTCGATCGTTCTACAAAAGATATGCTTGCATTCTTCTCATTGCCACAAAGCTTTGGTTGGACAGGTTATTATGACAACGTTGGTGATATGAGTAACCGCGGTCTCGAAGTTGAATTGTTTGGTGATATTATTCGTACACGTGACTTTAAATGGGGTGCACACTTGAACTTGACAACTTATAAGAATAAGATTACTCGCATTGCTGATGCGAATAAAACAATGTGGCTTGATGGTGTACGAGGTTACAACGATGGTAGTTACTTCTTAGGTGAAGGTATTTCAATGTACACATTCCGTTTGAAGCAATATGCCGGTGTTGATCCAGAAACTGGTAAGGCTCTTTATTGGCAAGATAAGTACAAGAAAAATGCTGCTGGTGAATATGAATTGGATAAGAATGGACAACCAATCGTAGAGGAAAGAGTTAAGGTAGAAAATGCTGAAAATGCAACATATCACCTCTGTGGTACATCTTTACCTGATGTATATGGTGGATTTGGTACAGACATTGCTTGGAAAGGTTTCGATTTCTCTATTGATTTTGGATACCAACTTGGAGGTAAAGTCTATGATAGCAACTACGCTTCAGCAATGGGCTTTAGTCGCGGTGGTGCAATGCACGCTGATTTGTTAAATGCATGGTCTCCTGAAAATAAAGGTTCTAATATTCCACGTGTACAAAGCCAAGACCAATATACTACAGCTAGTTCTGATCGTTGGTTGACATCTGCTTCTTACCTTAGCTTGCAAAATGTTAACCTTGGTTATACTTTGCCTACAAAATTAACACGTAAGTATGGTCTCGCTAAAGTTCGTGTTTATGTAGTAGGTGATAACCTTTGGGTATGGTCTAAACGTCAAGGTCTTGACCCACGCCAATCTATTAGTGGTAGTGTTTCAAACGTACTCTACTCTAATGTTAGAACAATTTCTGGTGGTATTACAGTAACATTCTAAAAAAAATACGAAAGAATATGAAAAAAATTAATAAATCAATATATGGGGTTCTTATAGCTGGTCTGACCTTATCTGCAATGACCAGTTGTATTGATGAGGCTGAACCACGTAGTGGCTCTGTTACTCAGAATATGCTCGAAGAATCAGCATCTGCGACTGCTGCTGCAGTAAATGGTTTGCCTGCGTATGGAAAGTCTATTTGGAGAACGAGTGCCCATTGGTCTTATGGAATTTCAGCTATTATGCGTATTCGCGATATTATGGCAGACGATTATGTAGTAGTAGATCACAATTATAATCAATTTGGTACTTGGGCAGAGACTTCAGCTCTTGGTCCTTCTTATATGTATGGTCAGTTTGTATATTCATATTACTACCACTATGTTTTGGCATCAAACTTGGTAATAGGTGCTGTTAATCCAGATAAGGCAACTAAGGAACAGCTAGGTTACCTTGGCTTAGGATACGCTTATCGTGCTGCTAACTATCTTGATATGGCACGTATGTATGAGTTCTTGCCAACTGATGTAGATCCTGCATGTACAAACGAACAAGGTTATAATGTTAAGAATTTAACTTGTCCAATTGTTACGGATACTTTAGGAGAAAAAGCTTCACGTAACAATCCACGAGCTACACATGAAGAGATGTTTAAGTTTATTGAATCAGATTTGAACAATGCAGAAAAGTATATCGTAAACTTAACTTCAAATAAGAATAATACTCTTCCTGATCTTGCTGTTGTTTACGGTTTGAAAGCTCGTCTTTATATGTGGAATGAAGATTATGCGAAAGCTAAGGAATATGCTCGTAAGGCTATTGATACTTATGGTAAAGCTCCTATGTCTGAATCTGATGCTACTGATACCAAGAAGGGTTTCAATGATATTACAAAATGGATGTGGGGCGCTCAGTATACCTCAGAAGATAGAGCTGTAAAGACTGGTATTCTCAACTTTACATCTATGGCATCTAACGAAACAGTATTCGGATATGCTGGAAATGGTCCTATGAATATGATTGGTAAATCTTTCTATGATAGAATTAGCGACACTGACTGGCGTAAGACTATGTGGAAGGCTCCTGCTGGCTCAGCATTAGAAGCAAAGAATAAGTATGTAGCACCAGCGTTTAAGAATAGAATTCCTACATACGGTTCGTTAAAGTTCAGACCTAATCAAGGTAATTATGCAGAATCATCTATTGGTGTAGTTACTGCTTATCCTTTAATGCGTGTTGAGGAGATGTATTTCATTGAAGCAGAAGCTGCCGAACGTTTAGCTCCAGGTACAGGTATAACTTTACTTGAAAACTTTATGAAGACATATCGTGATCCACAGTATGTTTACACTGGTTCAAATGCTATAGATGAAATTCTTTTCCAGAAACGAATTGAACTCTGGGGTGAAGGTTTGTCATTCTTTGATATCAAACGTGCAAATGTATCAGTAACACGTGGTTATGCAGGTACAAACTTCTTCGAAGAGTGGCGATTTAATACAAATGGTCGTCCAGCATGGATGAACTTCTGCATTGTAAACTTGGAAGAAAATGATAATCCTGCCGTTAACGGTAAGAATAACCCAGATCCTTCAAAGGCTTATAAACCTTGGAGAAATTAAGAATTGCTTTAATTAAATTATCGTAAATTTTAAAAATACAAGTATATGAACAATATTTTTAAAAGCGCATTTATCCTCCTTGTAGGTGTGTTAGGCTTGAGCCTAACCGCCTGCACGGAAAAGTATGAATATCCAGGACCAGGAGAGAATGCTGACGGAAAAGCTTATTTTGAACAATCTTCTCAGAAGATTCAATTAACTCAAGATGCTAATTCTTTCAAGATTCCAGTAAAGCGTTTGAGTGCAGATGGTGCACTTGAAGTACCTGTAACTTTTGAAGCAGGCACAGGTAATATCTTTACAGTTTCTAATAAGGCAGTTTTTGAAGCTGGTAAAACAGAAGGTTATATTCAAGTAACTTACAACATTGATGATGTAAAGATGGGCAAATATGTGGGTGGTAAAATAACTCTCGACCCAACTTACGTTTCTCCTTATGGCTCTGGAACATTTACTTTCGTTGCTGGTACAACAGAGTTTGGTGCTTCTGTTTGGAAGAAAATTGGTACAGGTGTTTTAACTATCTCAGATCCAGATAACGATCTTGGTCATTTCTTTAATAAAGAGGGTCAAAAGTGGTTGCTTTTGGATAATCCAGCTCAACTTTCTAACAGAGTTCTTTATCAAAATACTGAGAATCCTCAGGAATATAAGATAGAGCCTTATATTAAAGATGGTTTTGCAATGACATTTACAGTTAATTCTGAAACAAACCGTATCTTCTTTAAAGATGTTGATACAGGTTTAAGAGGTCAAAATGATGCTGTTGTATATGCAAACTGCCTTGAAGTCTTAGCTCCAGGTGCTGAAGATAAAGTAAATAAACCTTCTATTTATGATAAGGCAAATAAGACCTTAACTTTCTCTACTGCTTATACAGGTGCAAATGCTAAGGGTATTTATGCAGTTGAGATGGAAACATTTGTATACGAATAATTGATCTGAAATATTTTCTTTTAGACTCTTATTAATAAATACGAATGAAACTTCTATAATAAGTTGGGTAGCTAAATTTTTGAGATGCTCCCAAAAATAAATTCACTAATAATGGGCTTGGTATTCTTATACTGAGCCCATTGCTTTTACTTTTAGCTTTATGTGTAATGGACATTTGTTAGGCTGAAATCTATCGAATGTCCTTTTATTTATTTTCTTTGTATCATCTGAAAGTTTATAATTCATATTCCACCTTGTACAAAGACATAGAGGAAAGGTTGTAATATTTAAGTTTAATATGTATCTTTGTACAATATTATACAAATTTGTTAATAAAGAAACCAAATTTTAGTTATTATGAAACAATCAATTTTTATCAGACGAAAAACAGTTTGGCTATTAATCACCTTATTTAGTGTGATAGCAAATGTAAATGTGTGTGCGCAAGAATTAGATTTCAGTAAATTAGACGATGCTCAGCCACAAGAAACTTTATTGCAAGTAGAAAATTATAAAGAGGCTTTAGGTACAACGTGGCAAAACATTTCCAGTGTTAAGAATGGAGTTTATTGGAATGTGCCTTATTCTAATCAAGAATTTAGTCTTAACATTTTATACACGCAGATACGCAAGCTAAAAGAAAACTTTAAATCTTATTTAGTTTCTCCTTCATTAAGTTTACGCGATATTGCTGGGAAACAATTAAATTTCGAATGGAAAACAGGAACCATTAAGGGCGATATAAAACTTTCAGTTCTTCTTATTAACAAGAGTGGTGAAACTATAGCTACGCTGGGTAATGTAATTCCTGTGTCTTCTAATTCTGATTACGAAAAATACTCTGTCGATATTCCAATTGCTGTGAAAGAAAAGGGAATAGGTTTCGTTGCTTTTTATGTAGAAGGCAATAAAGATAATTATACTGCTTTTAAGCTTAAAAATGTTACAACCAACGAAAAGAGCGATCCTATAAATATAACTGTAGACCCTGCAGAGCTTAATTTTGGTTCTATAGTTTTAAATAAAACTTCAGAAGAAAAGTCTGCACTCATTACAGTTACCAATTTTAAGGGCGAGAAAATAATACCAGTATTAGATGGTCAAGATAGTAACGACTTTATAGTTAGAACCGAAACAAACGAAGCACTTTCTTCAACGGGTGGTAAATTGTTTGTAAAGTTTCAGCCAAAAACAAAAGGCGATAAGGTAGCAACTATAACAATTACGTTAGCCGATAAAGTTGCTGTTATTTCATTAAAAGGTAAGGGTGTTGAAACCGAAAAGGAAGATAAACCTGAAAAGGAATTGTTAGAAAATCAGTTCTTTTGGGATTTCAATTCCGATAATACTCCTAAGAATTGGGAAATAAAAGGCGAACAAATATTTAAACGAGAGAAGCGCGATAGCTACCATTCCGATACTGGCTTTGGAGTGGGTATTAAGACAAAAAACGAAAAAGGTTTCTTAAAACAAACAATAGATTTAGCTAAAAACAACGTAACAGTAGGCGATGAAATAGAATGTCAAATACATTATACTACAATTTCATCACCTAATAATAAAGGTCCTTTACGTCTTGCATTCCGTTGGCTTAACGATAATGGTAATGTAGTTCAAAGTAACGAAGATGCTTTTATAAACAATCCGAAAGTATTTTTTGGCAAAATGAAATCGTGGGGAACATTAACTTTCCGTACAATTTGTCCAGACGGAGCAACAAAGTTAGAATTTGCCATTGAAGTACAAGAAAATAGCGAAGTAAGTTTAGACGATTTTAGTGCCAATCGTCTTCCGGCTTCAAAAGCTAAAGCAACTCCACTTATTGCAATTCTTCCACAAGTACAAACAATTTATGGTGAAGTAGGAGAGACTGCAATATATGATATTGCTATTCAAACAATGCATATTAGTCAAGTCCAGAAACCAAATTTCAGTGGTGGCGACAAATATACTTTGGCAAGCAATATGATGAAACTTAATATAGACGAGATAGACAAAAACCAGTCTATAGGTGCACAACTTATTGTTACTCCAACAAAGAAAGGGGCTTTTAAAGATGCTGATTCTTTTAAATTAAGTTTCTCTGGTGCCGACGATACACACAATGGCAACCTTATGCTTATTGCTTATTTCATGGAAAAAGGCAAAAAGCCTTCTGTTAAGTTGTCTGCATCGACACCTATAAAGGAAATGAAAGCAGAACCAGGTAAAACTGTTACTCAAAATTTAGAATTCGATGTAAACGATATTATTACCGATGTTAAAATAGCAATCGACCATGCCCCACAAGTAACCTGTTTCAAGAGCAACACCAATATATTTATGTATAACAAGAGCAAGGGAACACTCTATGCTGAACCAAAACTCCGTATAGATTTCCGTCCGCTTACTGTAGGTACATATCAAGCTACATTAGTTGTCTCAACAATTTTGGGCGACACTGTACGTTACAACTTAAAAGGTATTTGCGAAGAAGAAACACCAGGGGCAAAAGTAGAAAACTTTACTGCCAATAATATAGAAGAACGTTTTAAGAACGAACCTGAATGGAACAACTTTGGAAAATACGACCTTGGATATTGGAAGATAGAAGGCAAATGGAATAGCGCAAGCAATATTACGCTTAATAAAAGTGGTATACTTTATTTCGACAATGTTTTTGTTAATGGAGTGAACAAGATAAAAGTAAATCCAACAACAGCAACAACTTCTCTACGTGCAGAATATTCTATAGATGGTGGTGGTCATTGGTTGCTTATAAATAACAATGGAATGGCAAATACTTCCAACGAATTTATACTAAATAATCATCGTCCCACCCTTATTCGTTTTGTAAATGTAGCCGAAACCGATATAAATATAAATAGTGTGCAGTTTTATGAAAACGAAAATACGCAGCGCGAAACATTTATCGACATTACCAAAGCTATGATGCCTAATGCCGATTCTAAACCATTATTGTTGCTTAACGAACGTTTTAACAATATGCGCCACCGACAAATATTAAGCATTCCGGGTTGGCAAAACTTAATTATACGTGGCGATCGCCCATTCTGGACGTGGAAACAGCGAGAAAATAATCTTATTGATGGTAAAATCCAAAGCGAAGGAGCATACATTACTTTCTGGAAAACAGGAATTGTAGACCATAACCCATACGAATCGTGGCTTGTTTCGCCAACACTTTCCTACAAACAAGCAGCAAGTAAAATACTTACTTTCAGTCTTCGTTTTAATGGTTTAAGTAAAGACGAACAACGCGAAGAACTTTTCCAAGCCTACATTATTACCGAAAAAAATGGAGTTCTTAAAGAACAAGTTCTCGATATTGACAAGTATAAGCCAACTGGTATAGAAATAGACAACGAAACATGGTTGAACTATCGCATAGACCTTTCAAAACTTACAGATGTTAA
The DNA here is from genome assembly GCF_900454935.1 of Prevotella pallens. Taxonomy (NCBI): domain Bacteria; kingdom Pseudomonadati; phylum Bacteroidota; class Bacteroidia; order Bacteroidales; family Prevotellaceae; genus Prevotella; species Prevotella pallens. Next base: position 2,139,179 of record NZ_UGTP01000001.1, on the reverse strand, counting down.
TATCGACGACAATTTCCATCTTGCATTCTCATTCTACAGTAAAGAAGGTGGCACCTATTCTGGCTTAAATTGGATGATAGATAATGTTTCGTTTGGTCGAACCGACTTGCCAGAAATCACTGTCGATAAGCAGTTCCTTTATGTTCCATATAAGATGAAACAGAAAACAGATCCTGTTGTGTTTAAAGTAACAACCACAAACAACCCATCTGATAATGTAAGTATAATGTTATCGCCTTCAAAAATGAAGAAAAATTTCCAATTGCTTACACCAGAATTAGCTCCGGAAGGCGGCGATGCATCGTTTATTTTCTATAGCGAAGACAATAAAAAATATGCAGCAGCATTCATTGTTCAAGTTCCTGGTGCCGAAACCGTAATTGTGAAAGCACTTGCCGACCTTTATACAGGTATTAATAGTGCAGAAACACCCAACAAAACAGAAACTCCCTATATTGTTGATAAAAACATTTGCTTGTCTAATAAATACCAGAGTTATAAAATCTATTCAACAACAGGGCAACTTCTGCAGCAAGGAGGCTACGAATCTAATATTAGTATAGCCAACTTACAGCATAGCATTATTATTTTAAAACTATTTGATGGCAACGAAACTAAAACTTATAAGTTGCACAACAAATAAACATCAATAAAAATCAACTGGTTATTAGGGTTATTCAAACTCTAATAACCAGTTTTTTTATCACAAAGTTTCTTTCTCAACAATGTATATTTGCTAAGTTTCAAGGTTTTTTCGATATTCTGTATCCAATAGTCAGCATAACATAGCTTGGAATGTTGTTGTAAAACGTTTCTTCTCTTCCTTGTCCATTCACAATGTATGTGTGGTTCGAGATATTCTGTAGAATGTCGTAGCCTGTAATGCTGATGTTTAGCCTATCGTGCATAAATGTTTTTACGAGCGATGCATTCCAGACAAGACAGTTGTTGTTGGAAGATTGGTCGCTGTATCTTCTCCTGCCATACATTTTCAGGTCGGTGGCAAACTGTATATCGTAAGGAAGCGTATAGTTGCCAGCCAAACCGTAGTAAAAGTCGCAAACACTGAACGTCTTAAAATAGCTGTTCAAACTTTTCGAGTTATGAATATCTATATTTCCTATGAAAGCTATGCGCAAACTATTTTTCTGTACAGTGAGTTTTATACCATCGGTAAAATAGAAGTTACGCACTTTGCTTATGCCGTAACTCTGAATGGAGTTTAGGGTAACGAAGTCTACATTGTTGTTGAGTTTTAAACTCATATTGTTTTCTAAAGTCCATATCCTTCTCTTGTCTAAGCAGACTGAAAAGCCATTATTAAATTCAGCAATCCAATTACCATTTATATTGCGTGGCTGATAAGTGTAAATTCCTGTTGTTGTGTTATACGACATTGCATTGCCCACAGCCTGATGAAACAATTTAAAGTTGGCACTTAAATAATACTGTCCTTTTAGTTTCTGTATAATGTTGCCATAACTTGCCGAGAAACTGTGCGTCGTAGTATTCTGCAAATCACCATTCCCCATATAAACCGACAACGGCTTCGATGTATCGGTTACTCTTATTGTTTGTTTCAAATCGGGCGTTGTAACTTCCATGTTGTATGCCAGTTGCCAATTTTTTCCATTTGCACCTCTGAAACTATACGAAATTGTAGGCGTAAAAAGCCAGTCGCGCCGAGAAACCAATGTGTCAATATCACTACGCAGATAATTCATACAATTATACTTATAAGCCAATGGTAATAAAAAATCTATCCGCGTAGTACCTTTTCTACCTTCTTTATCATAGAAAATCCGCATTGTTCCACTATGCACGTGAAATCTATTCCATGTTTGGTAGCTGTTGTTTAAGTCCATAGCCAACAATAGTGAATCTCTTGTAGAAGGTAAATCCGTGAGCCGATGTCTGCTATTTGTCCACCCCGAAAGCTTATCTAACCGGTACCTGTTAAAACTGTCGTATTGATAATTTTGCTGATAACCGTAACTTGCATTAAAGTTCCAATTATTTAGCAGATGAATGTTATATGCCAACTTGGCTGCAATATTATAGTGGTGCGAAGGCTCATTCATATATTGGTGTTCCGTTTCATTTGTATTTGTTTGCATAAACTGAAGCTGGTAACCATTAAAATTCTTTTTGCGTTCCTTTACGTACGATGCTTCTGCTTCTAAACTAATATTGTCTCCCCATGGAAGTTTTTTCGAAACCTCAAGTGTCTGCCATATTCCATAACGATAAAATCGGTTGTCGCTGTCTTGTTTATTGCTATTTACAAGCTGTTTCCTTATAGTGGAATCGTTTTTATTAAAGACGTCATTCAGCAAATCTTCTGTATTCTTAACGCTGTTGAAAGGATTAGCTTGGAAAGTTGCCAATTTCGAATTCAGTGTACCCGATGTTTTCCAATATTCAAGGAATGTAGATGCATATAGATAGAACGATTTAGAGACAATAAAATCGTTTTGCGCTGTAATCGAAGTTTCTTTCCCATTTGTATGCAGAGTAGACGCAGTATAATTGTTATGTGTAGGCAAGAAAGTCGTGGTAATAGTTTTAGCATCGTAATTACCATCGCGCCAAAGTGTTTTTACATAAAATTCGTTGGACACCGACTTATCTGTATTTTTTAGAAACCAGTCTAAACCTGCAATCTTGAAACTTAAAACTCCGTCTCCTGCTTTATAAGCGTCCCATTCTCCATCAGAACCCGGACGCAAATCTTGGTTAATATTATTGGCACTACTAAAAAACGACAAGCGCGAAAGTGGAGTATATCTTAGTCCGAATAGTTTTGTATTGTAACGTTTGTGTGTAGCAAGACCAGCCTCGGCATTTACAATATAGCCTGTAGCATATTCTTTTTTTAATTGCACGTCCATTACAAACTCTTTCTTCTCGTTGTTGTAACCTAAATATTGGTTCTTCTCATTCGTTCGGTTATAAAATTTTATATTCTTTACCGTGTAAGCCGGGAGATTTCTCAACAATATCTTTTGGTTCTTCTCTCCCTTCATAAATTTTTCTCCTTGCAGCAAAAGATTATCAACCTTCTTTCCATCTTTAAATATCTCTCCTGCCGAATTAAGTGTTACCGAAGGCATTTGCCTGATAAGTTCGTCGAGCATAGAACCATTGGGCAAATTAAAAGCGTCTGCATTATAAACAACTGTGTCGCCTTTAAAAACTATCTTTACTTTAGTAGCTTTTACCACAACTTCGTCTAATTCGTTCACCTGTTGTAGTTTCGATTTTCGTTTCATATATATTGTTGGAACTTGGAACGACTGGTTTCTTGCAATATACTTCACATTATAATTAGAAAAAGCCGATTCGTATCCAGATTGTTCCGCTTTAACAATATACTTTTTAGGAGAGGCAGGAATATTGAAACTGTAATAAGATTCCATATAAGTTTTATCCTCATCAATGTATTTCACGGTTTGTTTATCTATAATGGTACTGTCTTCATCCATCAAAATCACAGACACATTTTTTATGCCTCCGTTTGTAAATGCATCTCTCACATATCCCTGCAGCAAAATGGTTCGTTCTTGTGCTTTTGCCCCTATGCATATAAAGAGCAGAAGCAATAATAGTTGTTGTGGTTTGATAAGCATAGGTATATTGTTCTTAGTTTTTATTATTATTTGTGAAGAAGTTATTTTCTTACGGATAGATAAAATAATTTTATCTTATTGTTTATCCGTAAAGGCAAGAATTACAAACTCCCCTTTCATTTCATTGTTGGTCCAATTATTTGGGCAGATCGTAATAATATGCTTTTTCCTAATATTCTCTACGTACAAATTTATAAATATTATTCCAAAAAGTTATCTCTTTTCTTTGTTTTTAATAAATATCAACTATTAACCGTCGTGTTTTTATACTTACTTTATTACTAAAGTATATTTAGACTCCCATTCTAAAACTTTATTTAACTGTGCTTATTCTTTTAGTAGCTCACCATTTGTAGCATCTATTTGTATAGAGAAAATAGCTAAAAATGGAGTTTGCAAATTGTTAGTTGTCAGATAATTATATGGAAGGTGGAATTTATAATAAGAAATTATTTTTTTTATATTATAAAATCGTTGTTTTTATATTACAAAAAAATAATTTTCCATATAAAATTAGGCACATATAACCAATGGTTTTGGACAACTCTTTTTGAATATTGCCGACTGTACAACAATTCAAGTGGAAAGCCACAACAAATTATATAGAAAAGAAAGACATAGAAAGTTTTTCTATAATAAAGTATAGCTTTAGTAAATTATTTAATTAGATATAAACACTGAACGGTGTTGTTGAAATTAAAGCATTTACTTTGTTAATAGTTTAATTTCCAGTTGTCTTTTGTATTCTTATTGATATTTTAATAGCCTTTTAGCCTAGTCGTAGTTCGTATGTTTTTGTAATAAAGTTAATCAATCAGCTCAAAATATTCCGAGTGTATAATGGCGTTTAGAGTTAAATAGTTCTCTCTCAAAAGGTTTTTAAAGAAATAAATCTAAAAAAAGCAAGAATAAAGTCTTGTTTTTAAAAATTATAGCTATCTTTGCAAACGAACCTAAAGAAGTGTTTAGCGAAGCATTTCTTTATATGTAGGTGGTTTTTATTTGTGCGAACATTTAGAACTATCAATTAGACTGAAGAAAAAAAAGTAAACTAGATATAATAATAACTATAATTTAACAACGTATGAAGAAAGTCTACTATTCTTTTGTCTTAGTGTTAATGACACTAATGTCAATGAATGTGCTGGCTGATACACCTATTAAGTTAGATGTAGATGATGCCAGTAGAATTAGAGTAAAAGTTAATTATTCGCCCATTGAAAATATAAAAAATGGTGTGAACGAATTAACCGTGCCACAATATGGTTCAGTTCAAATAGAAGCCAAAGATGGTTCGTATTTAACACGAGTTTATAAAACTAACAAAGATGGAGAGGCAGTAGCACAATCTATTTCCAATCTAACTTCATGTAACATTTATTTAACAGATGCAGATAAAAACCTAAAATTTACGGTAAAATCGGGAGTTTTAGCCGATGCACGCACAGCATCGTGCACAGTAAAAGTAGACGATGCTACAAAAGTTAAATTAGAACGTTATGAATCGCACACAGTTGTGAGCCTACAAAATGGCGATAACACAGTGAAGTATATTCCTAATGTGGAGAAAACCTTAATAATAGGCAATGCAAACTATGGCGATGCTCCACTTTATAAAGTAACACTCGATGGTACAGAAGTAGAAAGTTCAGGCAATCAGTTTTTTGTAACACCGAAAGAAAATAGTGTAATATCAATTGTAGCAAACTATCCTGATGTAGATTGTGGTGTGAAATTTAATTTCTCAAGCAACGATGTGAAAGGTATTCTTGCCAAAGTAACAGTGAATGGCGAAGAAGTAACCAACTATAACGATGCAAATTTCACGGTTAAGGCAGGAACAAAGTTAGCACTTACTTTCGATAAAACGAACTACGCTTTAGAGTCGTTTAAAGTGAACAATGTGGAAACAAGTGTTTACGGAACGTTTGAATATCTTGTGAAAAATGCAACAACCTTCGATATTAAAGCACGCAAATATGCAACAATAAAGGCAACACTGAATGTTGATAAGGCAGAAAATATTACAGTTTATCACGGCAGTAGCTATAATAATAAGGTGATAGCCATAAAAGATGGCGAAAACACTATTGAACTGAACGAAGTTAGCAGTATGATTCAGATAAAGCCCAATAGTGGTTGCAAAATAGAGAGCCTTAAAGTAGATGGAAATGTGAAGACCGCTGGTAGCGATGGCATTTACGAAATAAATCTTGCAGAAGGAATGAAGATAGAAATTACGACATCTGCCATTGTACGCGACCAAAAAGCAATTGTATATATAGACGATATAAGTCTTGCTAATTATGGTTTTAATTTTTATCGTTCCGACCATTCAACAGTTCCTATGCAAAGTGGCGAAAACACATTGATGTTTTCTGCCGACGATAATGTATTTATGTTCGGAGCATACGGTAACGACCTTAGTAAAATGTTAGTAGAACTAAATGGCGAAAAAGTAGAACCAGCTTACGGAGGCGGAACCAGTTACGAAGTAAAATTAAAAAATGGCGATCGTTTAGAAATTAGGCTTAGTGGTCCTAATGGAATTGACGAAATAGAATTGCAATCAATAAATAAAAACACAGTGGTTTATCGTATTGACGGTACACGTGTAAAAGGTGCAACATTGTCTCCAGGAGTGTATATTATTAATGGAAAGAAAACTATAATAAACAAGTAATGAGAAAATTTACATTCACTATTCTATGTTTAGGTTTGGCTTGTTCTGCATTTGGTCAATCTAAACTCGACTTACAAAGTCGTATGATGTTATTGCAAATGCGCAATACATCAATACCGACTTACAATAGTCGTACACGTTCTTTCGAACGTCCGAAAGTAATTCAGCCAAATGTAATGGCAATGATAGAATTTACTGGCAATAATGCCCTTAGCGAACTGGAAGCACAAGGCGTAAAAGTGCTAAGAGTGCGTGGTAATATTGCAATAGTAATGGTTTCTACAGCCGATGTAGAGCGTATTTCAGATATGAGATGTGTGCATCGTATGGAATTATCGCGCCCAGTTTATCAGAAAATGGACATTGTTCGCCAGGTAACAGGCATAGATAAAATACATAAAGGCGTAGATTTGCCACAAGCATATACAGGAAAAGGCGTAGTAACAGGTATTGTTGATGGTGGTATAGACCCTAATCATATAAACTTTTTAAAGCCAGATGGTACAACACGTTTTGGTTATTTAAGTAAGATTACAGCAACCACCACCACTCAACAAGGATATCTTTACCAAAATTATTATCCTCGTGCAGTGCTCGACACAATGAAACAACGTGATGATACGTATGCTATAGAAGATTTTGCAACCGATAGTTATACAAATTTCCACGGAACACATACAACCGGTATAATGGCAGGTGGTTATAAAGGAAATATTACGGTAGCAAAAACCGACGATCAAGATATTTCTTATAAAGTAACCGAAGCAAATCCATATTATGGCGGTGCAACCGAATCGGAAATAGTAGCTTCGTGTGGCGATTTACGCGATCAATATATAGCTTTTGGTGTAGACGATATTATTAACTATGCAAAACTTTCAGGTCCGAAAGCAAAACCTTGTGTAATAAATCTCTCATTAGGAAGCAATATTGGTGCACACGATTCAACAAGTGTAATGAATCGTTTCCTTGCTCTTTGTGGTAAAGAAGCAATTATTTGTGTTGCAGCAGGAAATGAAGCCGACCATCCAGTAGCATTAACTGCAAAGTTTAATAATGCCGACGAAACAGTTCAAACATTTATTCGTCCAACAATGGAAGGCGAATATAAAGCATCAAACAAGTCTTATTACAATCTTCGTAACGGACAAATTTGTGCTTATAGCAATAATGCTGATGAATTTGAATTGCAAATAGTAGTTACCAACGGTACACGTAACAATAAAGTAGCTGCTCGTATTCCTGTAGATCATAATACAAATGGACAACCAATAATTTACTCTTCTGGTGGCGATTATGCCATTACCGGTGCAGTTGTAAACCAAACATTTGCAAAAGCTTTTAATGGATATGTAAGTGCTGCATCTATTAAAGATCCAGAAACTGGACGTTATTATGTGCTTGCTGAATTTTTAACAAGCGACAATCAAACTACCAATAAAGATGGTAATTATAAATTAGGTCTTATAATAAAGAGTAAAAAGCCTGGACAACGTGTAGATGTTTATGGCGATGCACAGTTAGTTTACTTCGACGATTATGATCAACCAGGTTGGGTAAAAGGTTCTCGCAATGGTTCAATAAGCGATATGGCTTGTGCTGCTAATGTAATAAGTGTTGGTAGTTATAATGTACGAAACCATTGGCCATCATTAGATGGATATGTTTATGGCTATAATAAGAAAGGACAAGGAAACGATTTTCCAGCTGGTGAAGTATCTCGCTTCTCTTCTTATGGAACATTAGCCGATGGTAGAAATCTTCCAGACATTTGTGCCCCTGGTGCATCTGTTATTTCTTCTGTAAACACATATTGTGTAACAAATCCTGACATGGGTTATACACCAGCTGCGTTGCAAGCAGAACTAAAAAAAGATAAGAAGACTTATTATTGGCATCAATCTCTTGGAACGTCAATGGCAACACCAGTAGTTGCTGGCGCAATTGCATTATGGTTAGAGGCAAATCCTTCTTTAACTTATAAAGATGTAGTGCGTATAATAAAAGAAACAGCTGTAAAAGACGATTTTGTTAAGAACACTGGCGACCCAGTACAATGGGGAGCAGGAAAGTTTGATGCATACGCTGGTTTAAAACAAGTATTGAAAGAAAAGGCTGCAAATGGTATTCAAGGAATAAAAGCAAACGAAAAAGAAACACCAATATTAACAATGACTGGTACACGTTCGTTTACAGTGTTCCTTTCAAATGCAAAACAGCTAAATGTACGTGCTTATACACTCTCTGGACAATTAGTGCATACAAATATTGCACAAGGAAATGAAACAAATATAGATGCTTCTGCATGGGAAAAAGGTGTATATCTTATTCAAGTAAACGGAAGTTCTGCACAACGAATTATTATCTATTAAAAATATGAAGAAAAAAAGAAATTTTCTCTCGTCGGTATTATTAATACTGATGACGATGATTTTGAATTCTCTCGGTGCACATGCGCAAAGTGAGGAACCAATCATCAGTTTTCATACAAATGTATATGAAAAAGCTAAAGGTACAGGCGTAACGCCAAGTGTATCATTTGTTCTTGGAGCTGCAAACGAAAAACAAGTTGTTAATATCGATTGTGGTAACGGTGAGGAAGAATTCGATGTAGATGTTGCTCAAATTGGCGAAAATCAATCTATAAAAGGTTCTCTTTATATAGGACAAGTTTCTAAAGATGGTTGGGTGAAAATTTATGGCGACCCAACAAAACTCTACTATTTTAATGCTTCTGGTAATGAAATTGACGAAATTAAGTTCAGCAATAAGTTAGGACTTCGTGTTCTTAATCTTGAACATAATGTATTAACTTCGCTCAATATCGACGATTTAAAGGGGTTGCAGGTTATATATTTACAAGATAATCCATTTGCGAAAGCTACTCCTTTAATGATTGGCTCTTTACCTAATCTTTTGGTTTTAGAAATTCCACAATGTGGTCATATCTCGCCAAACTTTACTCTTCGCAATTTCCCTGTACTTCGTTCGTTCGATGCTTATCATTCTCTTACTTTAACAAGCGTAGACCCTACAGCTTGCCCATTATTGCAACGTTTGAGTCTTGATATGACGAATGTTTCTTCGGTAGATCTTTCTAAAAATCCAGATTTACAAGTGTTGAACGTTAGCGATTCGCGCATTAGTTCGCTCGATCTTAGTCATAATCCAAAGATAAGAGAACTTTATATCTCTCACACTTCTGGAACTGTGAACACCGATATTAAGTTCGAAACTATAGATGTAACCCATTGTCCAGAGCTTTACTATTTCTTCTGTGGTGGTAACAAGTTTAAAACTCTAGATTTAAGTAAGAACCCTAAACTCTTTACTTTCTCTTGCGACGATAACTTGTTGCGTTCTCTTGATGTTACTAAGAATACCGACCTTTATAGTGTTAGTGTTCGTAATAATTATATGGACTTTGCTACCTTGCCTTGGCCAGGAAACTGGTTTGAATATTACCATGCACAGCGCGAAATGGAATTGAACGATTCTTATAAAGTAGGCGATGTTATCGATCTTAGCAATCGTGTTTTGCGTCAAGGTACAACAACTAATGGTATTCTTTATAGAGTTCCAAAGGACGATCCAACTAAACCTGTTGAATTGGACAATACATATTATAAATATGAAAATGGAAAAGTTACGTTGCTGAAGGCTCTTGAAGATCAAGTTTTCATTCAGTATACAAATTCTGTATTGAAAGATTATCCTATTCGTACCGAAAACTTCACTGTTAGAACTGTTGAAAACTTTGGTAAAGACACAAAGGCTGTAGAATTTTCTAGTCTTGGCTCTGCAGGCGCTCCAATAAAAATGTCTGTTGGTATTTTAGGTGCAACCGATGCTAAGCCTGTTTCTGTGAAAATAGATTTAGGAGATGGCAATTTAGTTCCTTTTGCAATTAAAGCTGAAGAACCAACAACTCCTAATATAGATGCACAGCGTAAGGGTTCTGGTAATATTATTATTTATGTGCCACAAGATAATTATATTACTGCTTTAGAAACCGACAACTTGCCAATTGATAATATCGACCTTACTGCATTAAATCAGTTGCGAGTTCTTGCTTTGAAGAATGCTGGTTTAAGAAATATCGATCTTGGTTACAACAATAAATTAAGAAAACTAGACCTTTCTGGCAACTTGCTTACAAAACTTACCTTAAAAGGTCCGTCTTCTTACTTCTATAAGAGTTTGCTTACCGATATTAATTTAAGCAACAACCAGTTGGAAAGCTATGAATTTGATGATTTCTATGCTATTCGCAAATTCGATATTAGTCATAATAAGATGAAAGCATTAGATGTTTCTGATGCAGACAATCTTCGTTCGCTCAACATTTCTAACAATGCTTTCACACGTTTGTTATTGAATCATAGCGAACTTTTAGAAAGCTTAGATGCTTCGAACAACGAACTTAACGAAGTTAAAATACCACCTGTTGCTCCTTTGGCTTATTTAAACATAAGTGGTAACAACTTTACATTGGCAAATATGCCTGCCGATTTCGGTTTAGATGCTACACACTTTATTTATGCTCCACAACATGTTCTCGAAATTTCTACATCTTCTCCAGGTATCGACCTTTCTGAGCAGTTCATTACAAAGAATGGCGCTACAACTCAATATGTATGGAAGAAAGAAAATGGACAGAAACTTGTTGAAGGTACAGACTATACTATTAAAGATGGTGCTTCTAAATTTAAGAACTTAACTGTTGGTAAGATTTATTGTGAAATGACTCACGCTGCTTATCCAGCATTTACGGGCGCAAATGTATTTAAAACTACGCTTGTACAACCAATTGATATGCCTAAATATGAATTGGCTTCTTTCACAACTATAAATGCAACTGATAGTGTTGATTTGTCGTTAGCAAGTCCTGTTAAGGGAACTTCTGTTTACTTTGAATGGAATGGCGACGGAAATGTTACTCAATACACCTTAGACACAACTTACAAGCTGTTTAGAGCTAAATCTAAAGCTAATAAGAAAGTACGTGTACTTGTTGCTAATGCCGACGATAAATTATCGGTATTCAGTATTTCAAAGGTTAAGATTGGCGAATCTGATTTCTCTGGATTAAAAGATACTCGCTCTATTACAATTGCTGATGCTGAAATGCAGTCTGTAAAAATACCTGCTTCTACTGCTTTAACTCAGTTGAATTTGAGTGGAAATGAACTTACAGAATTTGATTTGTCTGATTATCCAAACCTCTATTTCTTGTCTTTAACCAACAATAAGATTAAAGATTTCGATTTATCGAAAGGTAAGAAACTTGGTCTTGCATTTGTTTCAGGTAATAAGCTGAAGACTATTAAGATTGATAACCCCGATTTGTGGAACCTCGAATTGAGTAAAAATGCTCTTGAAAGCGTTTCTCTCGATAAGGCTCCTGCTTTGGAACAACTTTGGTTGAACGATAACTTGCTAACACAGGTTGATATTTCTAAGAATACTAAGTTGGGTGTTTTGAATCTTGTTAAGAATAGATTGAGATTCTCTACAATGCCAATTGCTGTAGATAAAGATGGAGTTGCAAAATTCCAAAAGTATTCTTATAACTTGCAAGAACCTCTTGATGTTGCATTGAATGGTTCTAGTGTAGACTTGAGTTCTGAAGCAACTATCGATGGAGCACCTACAGAATTCCGTTGGTTTATAGACCGTATTAACGTTATTGATGGCGAACCACAAGGCGAAGAATTGGATAAAGACGACGAATATACCATTGCAAATGGTGTAACAACATTTAAGCTTACAAAGACAACTAATCATCTTGTTTGCTTAATGCGTAATCCTCGCTTGCCGAATTTATATCAAATTACAAATTATGTGAACTTTGAGACAACTGGTGTAAATGGTGTTTCTGCTAATAACGATATTCAAGTGCAACTTGTAAATGGTGGAATTACTGTAGTGGGTGCAAAGAACAACACACTTGCAGTTTATACCATCGATGGTAAGCTTGCTTATCAGAATAAACAAATTAGCAACGACGAACATATATCTCTTGCTGCTGGCACATACGTAGTACGTGTTGGAAACAAAGTTGCTAAAGTAACTGTAAAGTAAAATAATTCTTTCGTAGAATTATCTACAAATATCAAGGTCGTATCATAAAGTTTTTTATGGTACGACCTTTTTTCTTGTTCTATTTTCTAACAAATACGAATTAGCCATTACCACATTAGGGTTTAATAGTAATATATGAATGATGTTGTAGGCTAATCTGAATTTCGTCTGCTTTATGCACAGAGTGTAATAATTAGATATGCGTCCCAGGTTAGTATTTACGCCGTTGCTTTTACGTGTAAACAAACATTAGTTTACATAGAAACAAACAATCTTTCATATATTAAGAAGCAATTATTTACACGTAAGTAAAACTTTATTTACGTGTAAGTAAAACTATACTTACGTGTAAGTAAAACTTTATTTACGTGTAAATAAAACTATTTTATGCTTATAAACGCAATGTGCTTTCATAATAGAAACAGAAAAATACAATGAGAAAAATTATTGTGCACCTGTGTTTTCGTGTTTGTGTAACTCTTGTTATGCGAAAAGTTTTTTGTGCGTTTCAACAGCTTATAGAATACGCATAAGTTATTAGCGCAATTGTGTGTAAAACAAAATATCCCCTACGCTGGTGGTAGGGGATAATGAAAACTTTTTATTAAGATAGGGTATGGTTTTCGTTCATTTGTAGCTTCGAACAGAAAAAACGTTTTACATTCGAAGCAAGTATAGTTGTTAGTTTGCAATAAAACAGAAGAATTTTGTAAATACAAACAAAGCTATTATTCTCTGAGTTCTGTTTGTTTTCTGTGTCCAACTGTTTCTATATTTATTGCAGAACACTAATTTCTTAACTTTTTCTGAATTGCGATGGACTTTTGCCGTATCGGTCTTTAAAATACTTTCCTAAGAAACTTTGGTTAGGGAAGTGCAATTCTTCTGCAATTTGTTTAATACTCATCTTGCTATTTTTAAGCAATACACGTATTTCCATCATTACGTAATAGTCAATCCATTCGCTTGGTGTGCGTTTGCTTACGTGCTTTATAGTTTCTGATAGATATTTAGGCGAAATATAAAGTTGCTCTGCATACCAACTAACACGGCGTTCAGAACGATATTGCTTTTCCACCAGTCTAATAAAGTCGGCAAATATAGTTTCGCCCCTCGATTTTCCAGTTTTTTCTACTTGTTGTACCCTATAAATAACATTGCACATATCGTATATGAGTACTTTTAACATAGTAGCCACCAATTCGCGACGGAATTCGTGGTCGAGGTCTAATATTTTAAGCTTTACGGCTTGTATGTAATCCAGTAATTCTTTTGCCATGTGCGGCTCAGTATGGAATACAGGGTGTCGTCTTGCAAAAAGAAAAAGCGTTGTAAGTTCTCGTATATTGCTTACCACTTCTTGGAAGAAGTCGTACGAAAGAAGCAAACAAACGCCCTTTGTTTCTGGTGCAATTTTATAGTCGCCCATTACTTGTCCTTCGCTAACAATAAGAATATCGTTTTTAGAAACCTTGTGTACAACAGTATCTACCGTATATTCTACTTCGCCTTCAGTACAAATAGCTAATAATAGACACTTCATTTTAGAAGTTTCTCGAAGCAAGGGCAGTCCCGTAGTTTGATCGTACAGCAATAAATCGCTATCTATGCTAAAACCATAGGGATTTTTAGCTTTAATGAAATCAATATTAATTTCTCTCATATAGCGTAAATTTTATTCGAGCCATCACTTGTTCTGCAAAAGCAAAAGATAGCGAGAGTTCGTAGATTAAGCATTTAAAAAATATAATAGTCAGAGCCCTATGCATCTATATTTGCGTAGGTTGCATTCTGTTCAATAAATTCGCGGCGTGGCTCTACATCGTCTCCCATTAACATAGAAAACATTTCATCTGCCGTTGAAGCATTTTCAATTGTTACTTGTTTTAGCAAGCGTGTTTTAGGATCCATAGTAGTTTCCCATAATTGTTCTGGGTTCATTTCTCCTAAACCTTTGTATCGTTGTGTATGTACAGCTTTATTTTCTTCGTCTCCTCCAGCATATTTATTTAGGAATTGAAGTCGTTGCTGTTCAGTGTAGCAATATTCGCTTACTTTTTTATAAGTACATTTGTATAGTGGCGGTGTTGCAATATATAAATGCCCTTCTTCTATAACACGCGGCATATAACGATAGAAAAGAGTCATAATAAGAGTGTCAATATGCGAGCCATCAACATCAGCATCGGTCATTATAATAATCTTATCGTAACGCAATTTATCTGTATTAGCTTCAAAATCAGACTCTCCTTCTACGCCAAATCTAACACCTATAGACTGAATTATATTCATTACCGATTCAGCTTCAAACACTCTATGGCGTTGAACTTTCTCTACATTTAGTATTTTTCCACGCAAAGGCAGAATAGCTTGTGTATATCTGTCGCGTCCTTGTTTTGCAGAACCACCAGCAGAATCGCCCTCAACAAGGAAAATTTCACAATCTTTTGGGTCTTTGTTAGAACAATCGGCAAGTTTTCCAGGCAAGCCACCTCCAGTCATTACATTTTTACGTTGAACACTTTCGCGTGCTTTTCGAGCTGCAATTCTGGCTGTGGCAGCAAGAATAACTTTATCGCAAATAAGTTTTGCTTCAACCGGATTTTCTTCTAAATAGTAAGAGAGAGCTTCTCCTACAGCTTGCTGAACTGCACCAGAAACTTCGCTATTTCCTAACTTTGTTTTGGTTTGTCCTTCAAATTGTGGTTCGGCTACTTTAATAGAAATTACTGCTGTTAAACCTTCGCGGAAGTCTTCGCCCGTTATTTCTATTTTTGCTTTTTCTATTTGTTTTGCTATTTGTGGGTCGTTATCTGCATACGCTTTTAATGTGCGTGTTAATGCTGTACGAAAACCAGTAAGGTGTGTTCCTCCTTCAATTGTATTAATATTATTTACATACGAGTGTATGTTTTCGTTGTAGTCGGTGTTATACATTATAGCAACCTCGATGGGTATGCCTTGTTTTTCTGTTTTCAGGTATATAACATCATCGAAAAGATGGGTGCGATGCCGGTCTACGTATCTAACAAATTCTTTTAATCCTTCTTTAGCGTGGAAAACTTCTTGGCGTGTTTTGCCTTCGCTATTTGGACGCAAGTCGGTTAATGTAATTTTTATACCTGCATTTAGGAATGCGAGTTCTCGCATACGTCGTGCAACAATTTCCCATTGAAATACAGTTGTTGTAAAAATGCTTCCATCGGGCCAGAATTGTTGCCGTGTTCCTGTTTTATCTGTCTCGCCAACTACTTTTACTGGATATAGAGGTTTTCCTTGTTCGTATTCTTGTTGATAGATTTTTCCATTTCGGAACACTTGCGATTTCATGTGCGAAGATAGTGCATTTACACAACTTACGCCTACACCGTGTAAACCTCCACTAACTTTATAGGAACCTTTATCGAATTTTCCTCCTGCGTGTAGCACTGTCATAACAACTTCGAGGGCGCTTTTGTGTAGTTTTTCGTGTTCGTCTACAGGAATTCCACGTCCATCATCTTCAACAGTTACAGAATTATCTTCGTTTATTGTTACTTCTATATGGCTACAATAGCCTGCCATTGCCTCATCAATAGAATTATCTACTGTCTCGTTTATGAGATGATGAAGTCCTTTTTCGCTAATATCGCCAATATACATTGCAGGACGCTTACGTACTGCCTCAAGTCCTTCAAGAACCTGAATATTACTGGCGGAGTAATTGCTCTCGTTTCCTAAGTTATCTGCCATTTTGTTTTTGAATCTGCTTATTCTTTCTCGATAGCCTTACAAGCTGTTTCTACGCTTTTCGGGATTTCATAATCTCTAAGGATATCTCATTGCAAAGATACAAAAAATACCTTATTTAGAGTAACATTTAATATAAAAAAAAGTTTAATAAAGACAATTTATAAGCTGTCTAAAAGGCTATGGAGAATGTTTTTTATTAAATGGGTATAGAAGGAAGTTTTTATTTTATTTGAATTCTTTGCTATAAAGTCATTATATTTTTTATAGTCTTACTTCTTATTGTTGGTTATAACAAACAATTTGGTTTTAACCTGAACTCGGGATAAGAATAATACTCAAAAAAGTTGGTAATCTCGTTATATTTTTGTAACTTTATAGTTGAAAATCAATAACTTACAATTAATATAGCGATGATTACCAAAGACAAAATTACCGAAATCTTTTGTATTGCAGATGACTTTTGCAAAGAATTTGAGTCAGAAATTGATAAAATAGGGCTTCCTAATGATACCAAGTGTAAGCATCGCCTTCGTAAATGGCGTATGAGCAAGTCAGAAATCATAACCATAATGATCTGTTTTCATTTTAATTCTTATCGTAACTTTCAACATTATTATATGTTCTTTATCAAGGAGCATCTTGCAGATATGTTTCCTCATCTGTTATCCTATAATCGTTTTTTGGAGCTTGAAGCTAGAGTTTCGGTAGAAATGATGATGTTCTTGCAAATATGTTGTTTTGGCAGATGTACTGGTATTAGCTTTATTGACTCTACCTGTATCCCAGTCTGCCATAATAAACGTATTTACCGCAATAAGGTTTTTAAGGATTATGCTACCAGAGGCAAAAGCACAATGGGTTGGTATTTTGGATTTAAACTGCACCTTATATGCAATGAACGAGGGGAAATTCTCAACTTTATGCTTACCAAAGCCAATGTAGATGATAGAGATGAGAATGTCTTTAATAGGCTGACTGATAATGTTTTTGGAAAATTATTTGCCGATAAAGGATACATCTCTAAGGGACTATTTGAAAAATTATTCAATGATGGCATTAACTTGGTAACAGGTATAAGAAGTAATATGAAAAACAAGTTAATCCCAATATATGATAGACTGCTTTTAAGAAAAAGATCTGTAATTGAAACTATCAATGACGAACTGAAAAATGTAGCACAATTGGTCCACTCTAGACATAGAAGTGTACTTAATTTTGCTATGAATGTATTATCAGCAATGGCTGCATATAGCTTCTTTGAAAAGAAACCTGAAGTCAATTTAGATTTCTGCATAGAACAACACAACGGTCAACTTTCTTTGTTCTAAAAAAACAGTTTGTTTTTGATAAAAAGGAGTAGCCTCAATCTAAGACGATTGAGGCTAAATGGGTTTTAGGATAAATAAATTAGAGTAATAAAAAGAAACTTATCCCGAGTTCAGGTTTTTAATAAAAAATTGTCTAACTATTAATGAGAAAAATAAAAATTATAATTACAATTTTTATTTTTCTCATTATTAATTTTTTGTGGGTTTCTTGTATGTGATATTTACGATAAAGAGATGTAAGCGAAAACTATAAAAGAAGTTTTGAAGAGTGGGTTTATATAAAGAAAAAGGTTATAGTCTTTTCAGACTATAACCTTTTCTTATTCTTTATTTGCTATGACTTTACTTACACTTTATCCAAGTGAAGCAATGTGATGACAAAGACCAGACTTTAAGTTTGCCGCTTTATTTTTATGAATGATATTTACTTTTGCAAGTTTATCAAGCATCTTTTGTATGGTTGGATACAACTTAACAGCCTCTTCCTTATCAGAGATGTTACGAAATTTGCGAACGGCGTTACGCATTGTCTTTGCGTAATATCTATTGTGCAAAGTCTTCACCTTGTCTTGGCGGATTCTTTTAAGTGATGATTTATGATTTGCCATCTTTACTTTTTATTTTTGTTTGTAGTCTCTAGGGGAATCGAACCCCTCTTACAAGAATGAAAATCTTGTGTCCTAACCGATAGACGAAGAGACCATCTGTTGTTTTGCGGGTGCAAAGGTATAAGTTTTATTTTAATTATCCAAATTTTATTGATATATTTTTTCTTACTATTATGTTTTTTGTAACTTTGTACTCGTAGAAAGGTTTTTATGATAACAAAAACAAGGGGTATAGTATTGAGAAGCGTTCGTTTTGGAGAATCGTCGCTAATAGTTGATGTTTTGACGAAATCGTCGGGACGTGTGTCATTTATGGTGCATATTCCGAAAACATCGAAAGGAAAGATTAAAAAACAGTATTTCCAACCGATGACTTTACTGGATTTTGAATACGACTTTAGGCAACGAAGCAATTTGCAACGTATTAAAGATGTACGAGTAAGTTTGCCTTATTCTTCTATTCCTATTGATCCTGCAAAGTCTTGTATATCGCTTTTCCTTTCTGAATTTATTTATTATGCTACTCGTAACGAACAAGAAAACCCCACCTTATTTACATATATAAGTACAAGTTTAGAGTGGTTGGATAATGCATACGAGGATTTTGCAAACTTTCATCTTGTTTTTATGATGCGTCTTGGTAAGTTTCTTGGATTTCATCCGTTTTTAGAGGATTTTACTCCTGGCTGTTTTTTCGATTTGCGTAATGGTTGTTTTACATTGTCAATGCCTTTACATACCGATTTTTTAAACGCAGCAGATGCTGGGCATTTGTACAATCTGATGCGAATGAATTTTGACACGATGAAACTTTTTAAACTTTCGCACGATGACCGTAACCGAATTACTGAAATAGTATTGCGTTATTATAAACTTCATTTACCTAATATGCCCGAACTTCAAAGTTTTGATATTTTACGTGAGGTGTTTGCTCATGAAATTTAAAAAAGCAATATCTGCACATTACTAAAAACGTATTCAACGGATAATTAACAATATTAATAGAAGAAAATAGTTTGTTTATGCCAGAACAATCTTCTAAATTATCGTTTTATGCAGAAAGTATGATTGCTGGTGCTCCTTTTCGTGCTATTATAAAGTTTGCCGTTCCACTTATTCTTGGCTATATATTGGAGCACAAAAACTATCGCGTGTTAAGATAGGAGTTCGCGATGCTATGTGGATAATGATGGTATATTTTGTTTTAACTGTTGCTGTGATTTATCCATTTGCCGATGAAATGATGTCGCTTTTTGTTAATAGTGGCGAACAAGATGTTATTGCTAATGCTGCTCAATTTATGCGTATTGCCAACTGGTTTTACCCAGTTTTGGGTATTTTGGTTATTCTGCGTTATAGTATTCAAGGACTCGGTTATAGCAATTTAAGTATGATGAGTGGTGTTATGGAGATGATTGCACGGTGTGGTGTGAGCTTTTGGTTAGTACCTGCCCTTGCGTGGATAGGTGTTTGTTATGCAGATCCAATAGCATGGATAATGGCAGATTTATTTCTAATTCCAGCTTTCTTCTGGCTTTTACGACGACTAAAAACGAAGATTGCTATGGAAACAGAAGCGAATAAAGAAAACTAATTTATTTTAAATGTATGAGATAAGTAGTTGATGAAACGAAAAAAGATTGTAATTTTGCGCCCCTATTAATTTATTAATGAGGAATAAGAGATGAAGAAAACTATTTTTATGACAATTGTTGGTTTTGCAATGTTAGCAACTTCTTGTTCAACAGGTACTAAAGTTGTGCAGTTCACAGAACTCAAAAACTATTTCTATAGGAACGATGCTCCAAAAGGCGACCAATTGTTGAAACTTACAACGCAAGAAGATTTTAATAGATATTTCGGCGAAGCTGCTTATATGGGAACAGATGGTGAGCCTACTAAAATAGATTTTAATGAAGACTTTGTTATTGCGAAGGTTTTTCCAGAAAGCAACAAATCGCCTGATATTAGTAATATATCTTTAGAGAAAGATGGGAAAGAAGAACTTATTTTGGGTTATGAGGTGAAAGAAAAAAGTCCACAAAGTTTTACTATTCGACCTACTTTCCAAATAGCAGTAAGTCGTAAATATATAAATGATAATTTAAAAGGAGCAACGAAATAACAATATTGGGTGCGTCAAGTTTATATCTTGGTGCACCTTTTTTAATAATAAGTAGTTTTCTATGGAATATACATTTATATGTTATTCGCTTAATAAATGTTTGGCAACAGCCTCTAATTCGGTATACCATTCTTTGCCAAAACGCCGAATAAGCGGACCTTTTAAGAATTTATAAATAGGTAAATTTAACTCTTTACCCTTTCTTACGGCATCTTTACATATATCCCATCTGTGATAGTTCAGACCAATTAGGTTATTATTAAACACTTTTAAGCGAATGGGGTAGAGAGCACACGAAATAGGTTTCACAAAGTTAGTTTTCTTTGCACGATACGAACGTTCTAATGCACAAAGACAACATTCTTTATCGTAAAACGTAAATACGCAGTCTTTTCCATGTACAATACTTGTTACTAAATCGCCATCTCTATCGGTATAAGCTATTCCTTGTTTATCAATAACAGATTGTGCCGAAGCGCTAAGGTCGCCCCATACAGTATCAACAACATCTTCAATAGCTGCAATTTCTTCCATAGAAACAGGTGCGCCAGCATCTCCTTCCACGCAACATATCCCCTTACAAGCATCAAGATCGCAACAGAACTTTTCTGTTATAATATCGGGTGAAATCAAAACATTGCCAACTTGCAAGATAGGCATCATCTTCTTATCGCTCATTTCTTTCCTTTTCTCTTTCCTAAATATGGATTTACCAATCTATTTCGTCCAACCCCTGCTGCTTTAAATAAGCGTTGCAACATGTAAATTGGTGCTTTTTAAATTTATATCTTTGCCTTGCAGCAGGATGATATGATTCGATTATACAATGTCTATTGATATCTATTAGGTTCTTTTTCTTCTTTGCATTGTTTCCCCAAAGCATAAATACAATGTGTTCACGGTTTTTATTTAATGCTTTAATAGCAGCGTCTGTAAAGTTCTGCCATTTTAATCTCTTATGACTATTGGGTTTAGCCTCACGCACTGTCAGTGTTGTATTCAGTAACAAAACACCTTGTTCAGCCCAACGAGTCAAATCGCCCGATTCAGGTATAGACTTGCGAAGGTCATCTTCTATCTCTTTATAAATCTTTCGGAGCGATAGCGGTAGCTTTATTCCTTTTGGAACAGAGAAACTTAAACCCGTAGCTTGTTCTTTCCTATAGTAAGGGTCTTGCCCAAGAATAACAACCTTAACATTATTAAACGGACAAAGATTAAAAGCATTGAAAATAAGCTCTTTTGAAGGATAACATACTTCATTTTCATACTCGCTATTTAGTTTTTCAACGAGTTCAGCAAAGTAAGGTTCTTCAATTTCTCCCCTCAAATTTTCTTCCCATGAAGCCTCAAGAGGAACATCTGTACCATTAATATGTAAGATAGGTATCATCTGTTTACCGCTCATTCTTTCGTTCTATCTTTCCAAAATATGCTTTTTACCAATCTATTTCGCCTAATCCATACTGTTTTAAATAAGCGTTGCAACGTGAAAACTGATGCTGACCGAACCAACCGCCTCTATTTGCCGATAATGGAGAAGGATGTACTGATTCGATTATACAATGTCGATTGGTATCTATCAATCGTTTTTTCGAACGAGCAAAACCGCCCCAAAGCATAAAAGCAATGTGTTCTCTATGTGTATTAATAGTTTCTATAGCAGCATCGGTAAAGTTTTGCCAACCTAAAGCTTGATGACTATTGGCTTCGTGTGCACGTACTGTAAGTGTTGCATTAAGTAATAGTACACCTTGTTTTGCCCATCGTGTTAAATCTCCAGATGTAGGTATAGGTTTACCAAGATCGCTGTGTATCTCTTTATAAATGTTTTGGAGCGATGGTGGAAGCATTATTCCATCTGGCACAGAAAAGCTTAACCCCATAGCTTGTCCTAGTTCGTGATAAGGATCTTGTCCAAGAATAACCACTTTAACTTTATTGAACGGGCAAAGATTAAAAGCATTGAAAACAAGTTTTGCTGGTGGAAAGCATAGACCATTCTTATATTCGTTGCGCACATTTTCGGTGAGTTTGGCAAAGTAAGGTTTCTCAAATTCGTTTTTCAAGTACTGTTTCCACGATGCTTCAATATCTATCATAGCATTCATTTTAGATACAATTCAGCCCTATCAGATATTGTTCCGATAGGGCTAAACCATTGTTTTTATCTTTATTTATCTTCAATCAAGCATTCACCAGTCATCTCTTTGGGTTGATCTAAACCCATAATATGGAGAATAGAAGGTGCAACGTCAGCTAATCGTCCAGACTTTACACGTGCAGAATTGTTATTGGTAACGTAGATAAATGGTACTGGGTTTAGCGAGTGTGCTGTGTTTGGCGTACCATCTTCGTTCAATGCATTGTCTGCATTACCATGATCGGCAATAATAATTGCTTCATAATCGTTAGCTTTAGCAGCCTCAATAACCTCTTTTACACATGTATCTACTGCGTAAACAGCCTTTGCAATGGCATTCATCACACCAGTATGACCAACCATATCACCGTTAGCGAAGTTTACAACAATAAAATCGTACTCTGCAGTATTGATTGCTGCAACTAACTTATCCTTTACTTCGAAAGCACTCATCTCTGGTTTCAGGTCGTAAGTTGCAACTTTTGGCGATGCCACTAGTATACGATCTTCGCCTTCGTAAGGTTCTTCTCTACCACCATTAAAGAAGAAAGTTACGTGTGCATATTTCTCAGTCTCAGCTGTGTGCAATTGCTTTTTACCTAATTTACTTAGGTATTCGCCAAGCGTCATAGTTACATTCTCTTTTGGAAACAGAATGTGTACACCCTTAAAACTAGCATCGTATGGAGTCATACAATAGTATTGCAAATCCTTTATGGTGTGCATACCTTGCTCTGTCATATCTTGTTGTGTAAGAACGTAAGTAAGTTCTTTTGCACGGTCGTTACGATAGTTGAAGAAGATAACTACATCGCCTTCGCCTATTGTTCCATTTACGTTAGCATTGTTAATGGGTTTAATAAACTCGTCGGTAACTCCGTCGGCATAACTCTCTTCTACTGCCTTTACCATATTGGTGGCTTGTTTTCCTTTAGCCTCAACCAGCAGATCGTAAGCCTCTTTTACTCGCTCCCAACGTTTATCGCGATCCATTGCATAGAACCTACCAACAATAGATGCTATGTGTGCTCCATTGGCATCGCAAGTTTGCTGAATATCGGCAATAAAGCCTGCGCCACTCTTAGGATCGGTATCACGACCGTCCATAAAGCAATGTACATAAACTTCTTTTAAACCATATTCTTTGCCTATTTCTATTAATTTGTGCAGATGGTTTAGCGAAGAATGTACGCCACCCGTAGAAGTTAAGCCCATAAGATGCAACTTCTTGCCTGTTTTCTGTGCGTAGCTGTAAGCGCTAATTATTTCTTTGTTCTTCAGTATATCGCCATTTTCGCAAGCTTTATTAATCTTTACCAAGTCTTGATATACAACTCGTCCAGCACCAATATTAAGGTGACCAACTTCCGAATTGCCCATTTGACCGTCTGGTAAACCTACATTTTCGCCTGATGCTTGTAGCTGTGAGTGCGATGAGACTGCATTTAAATAATCTAAATAAGGTGTTGGTGTATTGTAAATAACATCTCCTTTACCATGTTTCCCGAGACCCCAGCCATCGAGAATCATCAAAAGTGCTTTTTTTCCCATAATCATTTTTATTCCTTTAATACCTATTTTTATAGATTGCAAAGATAATAAAAAACTTAGAATACACAAAATATTAACACTTATCAGCTATCTTTTTATTGTTTTGCTTATGGCATTTACATTTACAAGAGCATAGTGTATAGCAAATAGCCCCAATGTGCTACTAATGCTGCTGCAAAACCTCCTATGGTGTGAGA
Source organism: Prevotella pallens (assembly GCF_900454935.1). Classification (NCBI taxonomy): domain Bacteria; kingdom Pseudomonadati; phylum Bacteroidota; class Bacteroidia; order Bacteroidales; family Prevotellaceae; genus Prevotella; species Prevotella pallens. The sequence continues at coordinate 2,115,099 of NZ_UGTP01000001.1, read as the reverse complement.
AAGAATGGCTTTTGAGGTTAGTTCGCGATAGCCTATTGTGTCGAGCATAGCTGTGTGTGTGCTAAGAAAACCACTCCAACACATACCCATGCCTGTAAATACTGCAATAGCGTTTCCGTCTATCCAACCGTGCGAAAGAAAGTTTGGAACAAGACTTAATGCTGCTCCTACTGCTCCGAGTGCTGTAATGGGAAAGGCTACTTGGTGTGGGTCGGTAAAACCAAATAAAGGTTCTAATAGCCAATTTAAATAGTTGGCTGCTTTGGGTAATACAGCTATGCCTTCGTAGGCAGCACCTGTAAATTCACCGCTTTTACTTGGACCGAATGTGAGAATCATTACGAGGGTAGATATAATAAGCACTCCTGGAATAATGGCTACGCCTACATCTACACCTGTTTTACCTCCATCGAGCAACGAATTAAGTGTGCGTAGAAATACAGATTTCTCTTCTTCGTGTAGTGGGCGTTCTACTTGTTTTTCGAATGTTTCTGCATCGAGTGCGTTTTCGGTGAGATACTGTGGATACGCCTTTATTACAAAGTGCTGCATACACCGTGTTGAAACAATGCACCCTACACAAGCACCAACAAAGCCTATTAGTGGTTCTGCAAAATAGCCTTGCCCCAGCATAAATACAATAACAATAAGTCCCATACCGAATGCTGTTCCAAAGTTTGTGAGCGATATGTATTGGTACTTTTTAAAGTATTTGCTAAAGTGTTTGTCTTGTGCTAATGTTATAATTGCAGGGTTGTCTGAAAGGAATGTTAATATGGCTCCGAGCGATGCTACGCCTGGAAGGTGAAATAACGGGCGCATTAATGGGCGTAGAATTTTTTCTATAAGGTCTACTACGCCAAATTCTACAAGGAGTTTGCCTAAGGCACCTGTAAGTACACAGATTGCCATTAGGTAGAAACAAGTGTTCAATAGCAAGTCGTGTGCTGTGTGCATTATGGTGTTAAGCATTGGGGCAACGCCCATTACCCAGCCTATGCTACCGAATAAGGCAATAATGATTAGCAGACAAATTATACCGTTGGGCAATATCTGCTTTGGCTTTTTAGCCGTTTCGTTCTGTTCGTTTTGTTCCATTTTGCTTAGGGTTTAATATCATTGGTTTTTATTTTGGGTGTAAAATTACAATTTTTGTTGTGAATATAATATAAATGTATGGAGAAATTTAAGAAAAATGAGCATTGTAGGATATTGGCGGATAGCTTATAAGTAATATCTACAATTTACACACAAACTAAATGGAATATTCAGATGTTTGTGTTGCTTTCGTTTCAGATATCTGTCAGCTTCGTCTCAGATATCTGTCAGCTTCGTCTCAGATATCTGTCAGTTTCGTTTTAGATGTCTATTATTTACAAATTAGATATCATAACAAGTTACAGCCGTTATTGGGTTATATTATAATACGTAAAAGGTGTTTATTAAGATGATGAATATGTTCTTCTCCATTCTGTAATATTTTAATGTAAGTGTTGTTATAAGCATCTAAAAAGAGATATGTTGTTAGGTGTTTCTGTATGTTGCAAAGATAGTTTGCTTTAGTGTTGTAATTCAAAATATTGAATGAGGCAATACGAATGTAGCTATAATGTTGTAAGCTATTGGTGGTGTTTTTACACATTTGTTTGTGCAATAATACGAAAAAGCTCGCAAGCATTTTTTTTATAGCTTGCGAGCTTCTATGGTGCATAGTTTATGCCTATATTCAGCTAATGATTTTGGTTAGAACATTTAAACTCTTTATAGACTTCTATGCGTTTTGTTATTTAGTGCCTCCCTATTTGCTCCAATTAATGTAATATGGGTCGTCATTATCGTCTCCCTCATCTTCGTTGTAGTCAAAAGTTGTAGGCTTCGCTCCAACGGTACCGCCTGTAGGAAATGTTCCACCAATACTAGGACTGGCTGTTATCATAAGGTTCTCTATAGCGAGAATATTTATATTAGTTAACGGTGTTGTATACTCTTTGTGTGTCATAATATTTCCTTTCTTACTTAACAATAACTTTTTTGCCGTTTTCAATGTATACTCCGTGTTGCGGTTTTGCTATGCGCTGACCGTTTAAATTGTAGTAAACATTCTGTCCTGTTGTTCCGTTTGCAGTGTTATTAACAGTTGTAATACCAGTTGTTTCGTTATTATCGTCGAACACGAAAGCAACTTTTGCACCTGCTGGTACGCCGCTAATTTTAGCGTATGCTTTATGTACAGGCATATTCAGTGCACTTGTTACCTTCATAAAGATGCCCTGGTTGGCAGCTATAACATATATTGGGTCTGCACCCACTGCAATAGCCTTATCGCGAACGGTAACTCCGTACATCATATTATTAGTAATGGTATGTGGTGTTGCATCTTCTTCACCAATGGCATAGTAGAAATCGGTTGGTAGAGCTTCAGCATCCATAACTTTCAGAAGAGTACCAGTTTCGGCAGGTATATAGCTATAGTTTCCACTTACACCACCGTTTTCGTCTACACTTGTCATTTTCACATGGTAGGTAGCATTACCATAATCGCCACCACCAGCATCAATGCGCACTGGTGCTATAAAAGCAGCTACTTTGCCAGAGCCATTTTCTGTATTATAGATACTAAAGTCTGCATCGAATTCGCGTGCGAACGTACCATACTTTTTAGCTATTGCAGGCGCACTGGCAGCACCTATATAAGGTATTTTATAGCTTATTTGTGAAGCGTAACGCTCCCAACCAGCATGCTCGTGATCTTCGTCTTTGTAGTGTGTAAGAGCAGTCTTCTTTACATAAATCTTCAAGTTAGGGTTAAATTCACTATAAGTGTTTCCATATTCCCACTTGGTAGAACTCATATCCTTTGTAGGGTTGAGGCTTGTAAAGAATATGCTTTCTACAGTAGATGAGCCGTCTGCTTTATTGAAAGCATCAAGCCCTACATAGTCGAGCGTATTTCTAAAAACAATCTCCTTTATGTTTGTTGTGTTCTGTTTCATTGCATAGTCGCCCCAAAGACGCACTTCGTACATCTTGTCATGGTCGTCTGCATTCTCCACTGTGTTTGGCACAACGTAGGTGTACACATCTGCTTTCACATCAACCACCATAACAGCTTTATTAGATAATGGGAAGAATTCAGTAGAGCCATTGCCCTGTCCGTTTGTCTCTTTAAAGAACGAAATGCCCACTTGCTTAAATTTGTCCCAGTAGTGATCGGCGGCAAAGGCTGCTTGTGCTTCTTTACGAATGCTTATTTGAATGTTGTGTGTATTAACATTGGCAGGATTGAATGCCGATGGGTGGATGTTAGTGATAGGAGTTTTTCCTAAGAATGCAATGGTGTTTAACTTTGCAGTACGGTCGAAAGCAAACTCATCTATCTTCTTAACATTCTCTGGTATGGTAATATTCTCTAACGCTTGTACGTAGTAGAAAGCTTGCGTACCAATTTCTTCAAGTGTTGGAGGTAGCAAGGTGTAATAGGTATTAGCCTTTGCAGGTGGGAATGCTTTCAACACTTTCTTATCTTTGCTAAGTAAGAATCCATCAACGCTAGAATAAGTAGCATTGTTCTTGTCTACTGTAAACTTCTCTAGCTTTGCACATTCCTGGAAGCCTGTTGGGTCTATACTGCTAACATTCTTTGGAATAACAATCTCTGTTAAGCTCTTGCAAGTGTTAAATGCATCTTTCTTAATAGTAGTTACAGAAACAGGAAGTTCTATTCTTTTCAAAGCACTTGCTCCTTGGAAAGCTCCTTCGCCAATAGTTTCAATAACTGAAGGTTCTTCAAAAGTAACCTTCTCCATTGACGAATTACCATCGAACGCACCACGTTGTATAGTCTTTATTGTCTTTGGTATGGTAAACTCCTTTAACTTTGTATTGCCTCTAAATGCACCTGTCTCTATGGTCTCCAGCTTTGTTTCGCCTAAGAATTTAAACTCTTCTAAGTTTGGGTTATTAGCAAACGCATCGCTTCCAATGGTCTTTAAATTAGAGTTAGCTTCTACCTCTACGCTCTTTAGCTTTGTTGGACTAAAAGCACTCCAACCAATTTCTTCTACAGAAGCTGGAATTGTGAGTTTCTCTAATCCTGTTCCATAGAAAGCAAATGTTCCAATCTTTTTAAGTGTAGCCGTAGGCTCATATTCTATTTCTTTTAAAGAAGCTGCACCCTGAAATACGTCCTTTCCTATTTCTTCTAAACCAGAGTTGAATGTTATCTTAGTTAATTTCTGCGCATAATAGAATGCACGATTGCGAATTTTCTTTGTATTAGGGTGTGTTGTGTATTCTCCTGTTCTACCAGATGGGTAAAGAACCAATTCGCTAAAGTCTTTTGTGTATACTACGCCTTCTGCATCAGCTGTGTAATAAGGATTTCCTGCATCTACTTTAAAACCTAAAAGGTCGGGTGTTCCGCTAATAGCACCGTTAGCAATCTCTTGTACTGAAGCAGATATTTCTACATTTCTTAGATTGCGTACAGAATAAAATGCACCTTCTTCAATCTTCTTTACATCTTTAAGTTTTACGGCTGTAATGGTTTGAACTTGTGCAAATGCACCCTTTGCTATTGTTTCTACACCAGCAGGAATTTCGTAATAGTTTCCTTTAGCCTTTGCATGTGTAGGGTCTATAGATGTTGGCGCATCGTAGTTAGCGTCTACAATACCGCCTTTATTGTTAGGATAAGCAATAAGTTTCTTGCCATCGCTTGTTACAACAACGCCATCAATATCTTTAAAAGCTGTGTTACCACTGGCTACTTTTATTTCTTTTAGATTGGTTGCACTGGTAAACCCATTAGCCTCGTTGGTGGTAGGAAGCTGAGTTAGCGTTGTTGGGAGATTTATGCGTGTAAGTGTTGCTGCACATTGGAAGCCATTTGTTGCAATGCCAACAACACCTTCGGGTACTGTAAACTCTTCTCCGCCTACACCGTAGGCTGTTCCTTGTTTTGCAACAGGATAGCTAATTAAAAACTTTCCTTCGCTTCTATTCTCGTAAAGCACGCCATCTGTTGCCGAATACTTTGCACTTCCGCTTTCTACATTTATAGATGTTAAGCCTTTCATTTGCGAAAATGCACCGTCTTTAATGTCTGTTACGGTAGATGGAATGGTGATACTTGTAATGTTGTTTCCTTTAAATGCGTTTGCATTAATAGTAGTTACACTGTTAGGTATTGAAACAGATGTGGCATTGGGCACCGTACTGTTGGCATCAATAGCAGTTACATTGAACGTGTACTGGTTGTTTTCGTCCATTACGGTAGATGGAATGGTGAGTGCTCCCGATAAGTTAGACGAAACAAATTTCGCTTCGTACCTAGCGGGATGTCCGTCGTGTGCTACGTCCATATACGTAACCTCGTACGTAAGACCATCTCTTGTAATCTTGTTGCCCACAATTAGGGCGCTTGCATTAGTTGCATATAACATTGCAAGCAATGCAAAAAGCATAAATCTAATTTTCTTCATGATGTGCTATAATAGTAAGTTATATTTTTCTTTCCTCGTCTATATTAGAGTGCCAATTAATCTATATTACAGTTCCAATTAATCTATACGATAGTTTCAATTATCTATATAATAAGGTATATTAAGCCTACTGTTACTTTCGTTGTGTGGCTTTGTGCCCTTAATCGGACGGTTCTATAATTTGTTTCTCTATAGTGTGTCAAGGTGTTTGCAACCTCTTTACATTATATCTTCGTTTAAATTGCTACCAAATCTTCCTAAACTCAAATAGGAATAGTAGAATTTACGAATGCAAAAATATTGCTTTTGTGCTAACAGGCTGTTGTCTTATTATTCATAATAGTTTCTTTTTTATATGTAAAAGTTGCTGTTTCGTCAATATAATTGTTCATTTATTCGAACTTAAAGTGGCATTTAACTTTTGTTGGTTATTAAACTATAATATTATCATATTTTTGTTTACACCATTCTTTCTATATTTCTTGCTATTTTTCGTTTTCTTGTCGGCTATTTTACTTGCCTTTCAAACTTGTTCTAATCTGCTATGCTTTCAGTATAAAGAAAAGCTATCTGCTCAACAAAAATTTAAAATATGCCATACTGCTAATAGTTTGTTTGGGTTAAAACGCAATGCGCAATTATGCTTGCATAACATTGTTAGTAGTGTCTCGTAACATTTTCTTTATGCTATCGTATTGTTCTCTTCAGTATCAGATGGTTTTATTTACACGTAAGTAGAGTTTTACTTACACGTAAGTAAAGTTCTACTTACACGTAAGTAAAGTTTTACTTACACGTAAATAAAACTATGCCAGTATAGATATACCATTATATAATGCGAGTAAGAATATGATTGTATTATAGTGTAAATTGTCTCTTTCTTATGCGGGCATAATGCGTTTCTATGCACCATGAATGTGGTTTTTAGGTAGTATATATGCGTGTTAAATGGTGTGTATATGTTTGTATTCTTGTGTATTAGGCGGGTGTTGCGAATGCCGTTTTATTTATTGCAGTTGATTGAAATAAAAACAGCGATGTGTCTGCAATTAGGCACATCGCTGTTCGTTAGTTACATATTATAGGTTTATTGTTGCAATAATTATTTATCGAAGCCTATGGGACGGAACTGTTTTTGGGTTTCGCTATATTCGAATCCAGCTTCAAGCAGCCGTTGTTTCAGTTCGGTACAATCTTCGTTAAAGTTATTGCAGAGCGATGAAAGAGTATCAAACTCTTCGTCGCGTAAGAGCATGTTTACTGCGCTTACAAGCATTGCAGGGTCTTTGGGTAATTTTTCCATAAAACAAACTTATATATTGAGATTTATAAAATGATAGCAACAAATATGCTAAAGTGTATTCTGCATTGTAGTGGTGCCGTTGTTGGGTAGCAAAATGTCTGCAATAGCTATGCCTAATGCTGTATATTGTTTATTTATTTCATTGATTCACCAATAAACTGTAGCGGCAACAAGTCTTTTATAGTGTTAATAATGTAAATGCCATCTGTGCCATAAAGTAAGATACGAACAGGCTTTTTATAGCGGTCTTCAATTTCCAATACAACTTGTCGGCATGCTCCGCACGGCACAATGGGCAGCTTCATTAGTCCATTACCATTGCGTGCGGCTATAGCCAATGCCTTTATGGGTTGGTCTGGGTGTGTGCTTTGCGCTGCAAATATAGCCGACCGCTCTGCACAGAGTCCCGATGGATAGGCGGCATTTTCTTGGTTTGCTCCCATCACCATATCTCCATTCTCCAATAGCAATGCTGCTCCTACGCTGAAGTGGCTATAAGGCGCATAGCTATTTTTGGTGGCTTCAATAGCTGTTTTTATAAGCGCTTGTTCGTTGTCAGATAGTTCTTCAAGTTGGCAAACACCTATTTTTATGTTTATTTCTATTTGTTCCATAAACAGTTTCTTGCTCTTCTCTTATTCTGGTCTGTATTCGTAGCAACCTATATCGGGCTTGTTATCGCGTGCAAAACCATCGTGGTCGGTTGCGCTAATACCGTTTGGGAGTACTATTCCCATATCGCGAGCTTTCGATTTCTCTGAGAGATGAAAGTCGTAAGCTTGTTTGTCGCCGTCTATCTTTCGGAAATGTTTCTCGCCCGATTGTACAGTGTCTGTAGCTTCTTCCCATATAACGTCTACATACTTAGTGGCATCAGGCTCTTTTGGCTTTACGGTGCGCAATATGCTATGGTCGAATTTGAAGTTTTGAGCTGCCTCGTCAGTAAACGCTCCCATTATAACATCTTCAGCATAACCAGTAATAAGCGTATTAAAAACATTGAATTGTTGTAGCGCATATTGCTTTCCATCGTTGCTATTTCCAAAGCGTAAGGCTGCACCACGGTTACCATCAAACGGATAGAACTGCGCAAGGGTGCAATGGCTCAAGGTAACGTTGCCGCCAAAGAAAGCAGCACAGTCTTTCAGTGTGTTTGTTATTTGACAATTGCTGATATCTATTTTGCAATTAGTGGCTAGCAATCCATAGCCCTGACAGTTGTGAATGGTGCTTCGATGAAGCGAAAGAGTAGTGCGATTAACGTCCGACGAATCACACACAATGCCGTTGTAAGTGGAATGAATATCGGCAAAGTTAATCTCGTTATCGTAACTCGACGTATTGAAATGAATGCCTTGCCACTGTCCGCTCACACGGTCGTATGGCAAATAATTGAACATATAGTCCAAACGGTCGCCCCGAAGCGTAACAACCCTGTCGGCTGTTCCTGCTATTTTCAGCTGTCCGTGCACGTCAATGCCTGCCTTATTGGAGAAATAAAGCGTGGTTCCGGCACCAATGGTAAGCGTTGCGCCCTCGTTCACCTTTATGCCTCCCTGCACCACAATGGGCTTTGTGCTTTGTATGGTGGTGTCGTGCTTTACCTCAATATTCTTCAATAGTTCGGCGTCCCAACTGTACGCCTTTAGGTTTACTTTTTGTTGCACTGCACTTTCGAGCGTAAACACGAGGTTGTCTTCCACTAACTGCGGATTGGTCTTACCGTTCTTTGGTGTTGTAAGTTCTACGAAGACACGAATGCTATCCTTGTTTCGCACTTCAAGCCCATTCACCTGATAGCCATTTGACTGCCCCAAGTAAATGCCATCTACATTTACTCTGAAACCCGTTTGGTTGCCTTGCTCCAATCGAACATTTGCAAGACGAATTCCGTTACCCGACCGGTTGTATACCCAGAAAGTCTTTGTGGGGGTTGGTACTTTCGAGAACGTAGTGTCAAGTTTCACCGTATCTGTTGAAAATACCAACAGATTGTTCTTCGATGTCGTAAAAGTATCATCATCGTTGCAAGCCGTTACTAATCCAACAACAGCTAACAACAACATATATGTAAGTATTCTAAGTTTCTCCATTGGTATTATAACGTAGGAAAGCACTACTTATTACATTGTTATAATAAAAATGCACGCAAACACGCAGTAGGCATTGCTTCGAAAGTAAGACTACTGTACTGACAGGATAAAGAAGCTTTAAGAAATCAATACAGTTGCTTGTGCAATTTAAAAGTGTAGCTTAGGAATCAAGATATTTTAAGGAAAGTGGGGGGTAAATGCGCCAATATCAAAAGAAAGTATTAAATTTGCAACATATTATAACGATAAAACTAATCTAATAATAAACAACGCAGCATCTATGAAACAAAAGAAATGTTTATTTAGCCTTATACTTACCTTATTGGTGAGCATACCAATGATGGTAAGTGCAGATATTGTTACGGGTAAAGCTGTAGACGACAAGACGGGCGAACCTTTGGCAATGGCGTCTGTACGGATGGAGTGCAAGATGGGTGGATCCATTCATGTCATCACTACCACTACCGACTCGTTGGGTAATTTCAGCAATCAGTGCTCCTCTGAAGGGAGACTAACGGTTACGGTGAGTCTCTTAGGCTACCACGATACCAAGAAGAGAGGTTACTGTGGAAGCGGTTCGACTGCCGACACCATAAAGTTAGGGGAGTTCAGACTGCAACCGTCAGACGTTGTACTCGATGAAGTGATGGTGTCGGCAAAGGCTAAACGTTTCACCATACAAGGCGATACGATTGTGTTTAACCCTGCTGCATTCAAGCTAACCGAAGGTGCTCGACTGAAAGAACTTATAGAAAAGCTGCCGGGCGTAACGAAAAAGGACGGCAAACTCTACTGGAACGACAAACCTTTGCGCCTACAAATGAACGGACACGATATATTCGGAGGAAGCGGAATCGTTGCCGACCTGCCTGCAGAGGCTGTTCAGAACATTAAAAGCTACAACAAAGCGAGCGACTTTGCCAAACATTCGGGCAAAGACGACGGCAAGGAAGACCAAGTGTTGGACATTAAAATAAAGGCGGGATTTATGGATAAATGGTATGGCGACATAAAGGCAAAGCTACAATCGCCCAAGAACTACCAAGCCTCCATAAGTTCTTCAAAGCTCAGCGATAAAAATCCTATTATGTTCCAATTCGATGCTAACAATGTAAACCGATATCAGAAAGTAGGTACAAGCTGGTGGGAAAGTGGCGACTTCGACTATTTCGGCAAGGCACAGAATGCAGCCTTAGGCTATCAGCACAATTGGAAAGCAATAGCCAACGAATATCACTTTGTTGCACTTTCTTCTAACTTCAATCACAAAGATGGTTGGGGAACCGACTACGAAGCCGCACAATACTTCTCGCCAAACAATGTAACAACGTGGAGCCTCAACCGAACGAAACACTATAACCACGAAATAGCACCCGAAGTGCGTGCCGAATTGCTGTCGTTTGTAGATAGAAATAACATCGCTGCAGCACACTTAATTTTCAATTACACATTGCAACGAAACAATACAGAGACAGGTAGCGCACGCTTCGACACCGATACGAAGCCTTATGGCGATTTTCCTTTAGACTTAGCACTAAGCGCAGGGCACGGCGATGCAGTCTATCGGCACATCATAAACCGAGAACGTTCGTACCAGCAACAAATAAACGAAGGTGGAGGAATTAAACTTGAAGGTATCTGGAAACACTTCATTGCCAAGAAGGCACAGTTGGAAATCAATGCCGAAATGGAATACCAGAATGGCAATAATCGTTTTGATGCTCATCGCGAGCTGGAGTATATAAACAAAGGAACATCTTCGCCACTCTATCAATACAGCCGCGCACCCTATCATAACATAGAGGTAAGCGGAAAGGCTGCATTGGAATACCACATAAACGATGCTCTTATGCTAACCGCAGCAGAGCAATTTAAGGCTAGTAACAATAACATTCGGCAGAGCTTTTACAGTTCGCCCATTGCTTCGAAAATAGAAAGCGACCCTGAGAGTGTGCTCGATGTAGCCAACAGCTATCGAAGTAAACACTTAGAAACCAATGCCACAAGTACGCTTGGTATAACTTACAAGGTGGGCAATTGGCAGTTTATTCCTACCGTAGACTATAATTTCGATTGGGAACAACTGAACTATCAGCGTGGTAGATTAGACACTGTGGCACACCGCAATAGTAATACCTTTATGCCGGGAATGGCTGTTAAATGGAAGTTGAACAAGAATAATCGCTTCGATATTGCATTCAACTACACAACAAAGCTGCCCGACCTGCTGGCTACATTGGGCTATCGCGACGACACCGACCCATTCTGGATAGTAGAAGGAAACCCTCTATTGCATCGCAGTCATCAGCATACAACCTCGTTAAACTATGCTGCCACAGCGACAAAACAGCAAGCTATGTTTCTCTTTAAAGTGGGATACACACACATTATCAATCCTATTGCTACAGTATATAACTTCGACCCACAAACAGGCGTGTACCGTAGCCACAGCGAAAACGTGCGAAGCGGCAACGATTGGTTCGCTGAAGTAACCTACGACCGAAGTTTTGGCGACTACATACACTTCTCCAACAAGGCAGAAGCGCATTTCAAGAAAGCGTATGGCTATCTTGCCGATTTCAATGGACACGCTGCACAAGAGCAAAACCAACTGAAAATGTTTACTTTCGTATCAAATCCCGAACTTTCGTACGAAAGCGATTGGCTGAAAGCTGGCATCTTCGGAGAAATTAATTTGCAACGAAACAGATACTCGCTGGCGAGCCAATACAACAACACACCTATTGAATATGTCTACGGATTGCGCGCAACACTGAAGTGGAAAGGCTGGGAGATAAACAACGAAATACAAGACAAAGCCACAACAGGCTATTTATCGCAGACTCTGAACCGTCACCGCATAATATGGGAGGGCTACATTCGTTATGTTTGGAAGAAGAGTAAGAACTGGATTGAATTAAGTTTCGACGATATTCTGAACCAAAACCGCTATTATGAACTTAACGTAAACTCAACAAATCGTACCGAAAAGTGGAACGAATTTCTGCACCACTACGTTTGCTTAACCTTCAATTACCACTTCGACGCAAAAGGCAATAAAAAGTAAATATCCGCTCTCCGCTCTGTACCACTATTGCCTTCTGTTGGCAGCACTATGGTTTGCTGCCAACAACACTATGGCTTATGCTCTATTTATCGTTAGATAAATGGTTTTACCAGTGTATATACACTATACTGAAACGAATGTACATCTATGGATCTACGAATGTATATCTATGGATCTACGAATGTATATCTATGGATCTACGAATGTATATCTATGGATCTACGAATGTGCAATTGTTGATGAACAAACACTACGCCATAGAAATAACGGAGCAATACCATTGTGTAGAGCAAAAAACAGCAGACATCTAACTAATTAGATGCCTGCTGTTTTGTTGTTTCGTCTTAATTGGGCGTTACATCGCACCCATATTGTTTTATCTTTATACCATTAACCTTTGATAACTTTCGTATTCTTGCTAAAAGGTTGTTTGCTGCATTTTGGTTATGAAATATATAGGTATGCTTAGCAATAAAACAAAATAAGCCGAGCTTCTAACGGCTACTTTTGTTTTTAACAATATAAACTCACCCTATTTAGCATCTGCCCTTACAAGTTGCATTGCTATATTAACAGCTTGCCTAATACGGTCTGCCATACCAATGCCGTTGCGCAGATTACCACCTATTATTAAGCCCTTATAGTTCTGTTCAATGCGTGTAATGGCTGCAAAACGCTCGCCACTCGATAGTTCATACTGTGGAATGGCACGCTCGTGTCGGAATATTCGTATCATCTCAGGGTGTATATCGTGTGGAAACCGAAGCATAGTAGGCAATGCTTTGGTTACTATTTCGCACAATTCGTTATCGTTCTTCGTAAGCATTTCAGCATGTTTCACCCCACCGAGGAAGAAGGAAAAGAGTGCGCCCTGTGTAGGACAACGATGCGAAAAGCAAGCCGATGGGAAAAGAATGCCCAACAATTGTTGCTGCTCGCAAGTAGGAATAAGTCCGCCGAAGGCTTTATTTTCAACACCTTGCGCATTGGTTAATCCCACGCTAACTTGCACAATGGGTGCGTAGTGTAGGGCAGAGATAGGCATAATGTCGGCGTTATCAACAAAGGGCAACATAGTTTTTAGCTCGTAAGCCCCCACAGTTGTAACCACGTGCCTACTATGCAAACTTATTTTTTCGCCACTTGTATTGATATAGTTCACCTGCCATATCCCTTCCAGCGGTGTAACAACAACATTGTTGGCTTGCAAAACTATATTCTGAAATCCTACCGATTGTGCCAAAGCGTCCACCAGATGTTGCAATCCGCCTACCGCCGAGAACACCTTTTTAGTAGCCAATCGGTCGCGTTCAGTCTTCCTTTCCCTTCCTTTGGCTATGCCTCCACGAATAAAACTTCCATAGTTCTGTTCCAAGTTGTAGAGCTTTGGCAGTGCATATCGTGTAATGAGCGAGTGCGGATCGCCAGCATATACACCCGAAATAAATGGGTCTACAGCATAGTTTAAATAGCTTTTACCCAGTCGTCGAACAACCATTGATGCTACATCTTCGTTTGGATTGGTACCCTTTGCACGGAAAGGTTCGAGCAATATTCCAAACTTATCTGTCCAACTGAATAGCGGTGTGCGTATCGCAGTAATCAAGTTAGATGGTAAGGCATAAAACTTTTTACCTTTCCATATCCACCGTTGCTTAGCTTCGTTGTGTGCCTCCTCGAGTGTGCAGCCTTCTTTTTCCAAATCTTTAAATAGTTCAGCCACTTCAGGATAGCTTACAACACCCGTGTTTGGTCCGCTTTCGAACGTGAAACCATCTTGTTGATGAGTTTGAATTTGTCCGCCAATCCTATTTGTTTTCTCTAACACAACCACCTCTTTGCCGTGCTTTCGCAACGTGTGTGCAGTAGTTAGTCCTGTAAGTCCGGCACCTATAACAATGGTGTCTATAATATGTTGTGTTTCGTTTTGCATTGTGCAAAGAATAAAGAGTTTATACTGGTTTTGAAAATAGTTTATGATTGTTGCGCATCATGGGGTCGAAAGTAGCAGCAACATTACGCACAAAGGTCATACCATCGTTAGTTAGTTTCACCGAATTGGTATCGAATGTAATCAAACCATCAGTCTGAAGTTCTTTCAGTTGCATCTCATCGTAGTGTACAGCTTGCTTAATATCATCAACCGAGCAATGCAACCTTTTAGCCATATCGTTCCAATTCACAGAGTTGTTGCACATAATACATTCTATTACTTCGCGTGTTATGCGCTGCCACGAAGCCAAAGCGTAACCTTTTGCAATGGGCAATTGGTTTGCATTTACTTGCGAAATGTAGGCAGAAATATCTTTCGTGTTTTGTGCATACGCCTCGTCTAACTGACTGATGCCCGACACGCCAAAGGCATAAACTTGTGCTGTAATGCGACGTGGACAATAGCCTTGAAAGTTTCTATGCAAAGTTTGGTGCTGTAAAGCCACATTCAAATCATCGTCGGGCAACACAAAGTGGTCCATACCAATAGCACAATAGCCCTCCGCCTGAAGAAGTTTAGAAGCCTCTTCAAACATTTTTAGTTTTTCGGTTTGTGGGGGCAAGCCAGCTTTCTCCAATATCATTTGTCGTTTAAAAATACTTGGCAGGTGTGCATAACTAAAGGTAACTAAGCGGTTAGGGTGTAGTTTTATGGCAGCTTCTATAGTAGAAACAAACTCTGCTACAGTTTGTCCGGGCAAGCCATAAATAAAATCGAAGTTCACCTTTGCACCGCCTTTACGCAATATATTCATAATATCTTCAACAGGCAAAATAGATGGTCGACGATTTACGGTGTTCAAAACATTCGCATTAAAATCTTGAATGCCTAAGCTGAAACGATTAAATCCACTGTCGAGCAAGTATTGCCAATCGGTTGTGTCGAGATATCCAGGGTGGCATTCAATAGCAATCTCTGGTTGTTCAATGGTGTCGAAAGCCTCCAATAAGTGTTCGTTGAGCGAACGAATAAAGTGTAAAGGCATTGACGATGGACTTCCTCCTCCATAATGTATCTGACTTATCTTACGATTTTTGTGCAAATGAGGTAGCAGTAAATCAATCTCTTTGTGTAGTGTGTTGAAATATTCTTCCACCCGTGAAGGTTTCGCCATCGCAACAGAGTTACAGCCGCAATAGTGGCAAAGATGTCTGCAGAAAGGCACATGTATATAAAAGGAAATATTGTCGGCAATTGCATTGTTCGATGCTTCTACAGCTTTCAGATAACGTTGTGCATCGAAAGCTTCAAACTCGTTTGCCGTTGGATAGCTTGTATAACGAGGAACAGGTACATTATATTTCTTAAAAAGAGCTTCGTTCATTATTATTTCACTGTTTTATTCATTTGTAAAGTGTAGAAGAAAGATGCCAATGCAATGGCACTTTGTGTAGCAAACATTCCAGCATAGCCCACATAATGTGCAATGACACCGCCTATAACTGCTATTATAATTCCCATCAAGTGAGTTATAACGGTTTGAATTGTAAAATCGGTACCTTCTCTTCCCACTCGTACATGTTTCATAGATGAAGTGTAAACCACAACAGTTCCCATACCATAACTGCCCCATAACACAACAATAGCTATGGTTAAGGTTAGAGTTGTTGTGAAATTTTGGTTTATAGATAGGAATACAAAAATGAGTGTTGCCAGGAACATTATGAATGCAAATACAGACCGCATACGCTGATAGCCATAACGACGCACCAAAATTCCTGCTGGATATGCCATAACGAAGGCTGCACCAATGCCAATAATGCCACATATGAAACCTATTTCTTTCATAGAGTAACCTAAATCTACCATAAAAGGTTTAAGTATAGACATAATGCCAATGATACCTGTATAGTAGAGAACTAAGAAAACTATTTGTCGTGCTATGCCCTTTTGCGTGAAAAATAGTACAAAGTCTTTCCACGTAGCACGCTGTTTTGTTTGTGTTTCTTGCTGGAAACTAAGTTTCTTGTGTAGCAATAGTGGAACAAGTGCTATAAGAACAAAAATACTGAGACATTGTGTTACACTATTCCAACCATACGAATGGAACACCATAAGTAATACACCACTTCCTAAAAGACTTCCGCCAAAACTACCCATCGATTGCATACTGTTAAGTAATCCGCGTTGTTTGGTTGTTGATGTGCGTATAGCTAAAGCATCAGTTGCAATATCTTGTGTGGCTGAAGCTGCCAAAGCCAAAAGTATTATTGCTATTAGAATATGGAAATAAGAGGGCAGAATTGTATGTAAATCGAAGAGGCTTGTTATAAAAATAAGTAGTGCATAAGTAATTTCTGCACCAATAATAGCTCGTTTATAGTCGCGTACTGTATTACAATAACGGTCTATTGCTGGCGACCAAAACACTTTTAATATCCATGGCAGTTTTATTATTTGTAGCAATCCAATAATGGATAGCGACACTGCTTGTTCGCGCATAATAACTTGCAGTGCCGTAGTAAAAAAACTCATAGGCACTGCTTGAGCTATATATAGACTAAAGAAGGTAGACAGATAAGCTACCTTCTGCGTTTGTTTTTTGTTCATCGAGAAAAGATAATCTGATACTATGGATTAAGTTTAAACACCAAAGATGTGCCTATCATAAAAGGTTTACCTTGTTGAGCAAATGCTGCAGACGAAACAAAAGCATAGCTCATATAATGTGTATTGGTTGTATTCTTTGTCCAAACTTCCCATGTGAAACGTCCCTTTGTTGCTGCAATCTTCAGATTGAGAAGTGCATAAAAAGGTTGTTTTAACTTGTTATCTTCTGTCCAATATATTTTTCCAGTACCTGTAAGTGCAGCATTAAACATAAGTTTATCTAATCCTGCTACATTAGAAAGTGTATAATTAGCTACAAACGACATAGTTTGTTTTGGCACCATTGGTAATATATTGCCAGTAAAATCTACGGTTGCACTTTTCTTATAATATAGGAATTGCGCATAAGTATAACCATAATTTGCTTGCAATTCTAAGCTTGTTATAGGACGATAAGTTGCCGAAAGCTCGAAACCTTTACTGTTAGAATGTCCTGCATTATTAATAATATTTCCTACACCAGGTACGGTAGTTGTTACTTGTTGATGTTTCCAATCTATGTAGAATAAACTCATTTCTGTTTGAAGAGTTCCATTAAGGAAAGCCAACTTTGCTCCAATTTCGTAATTCCAATTGTATTCTGGATCGTAAGCTGGAAGTTTCTGTGTAGTAGAAGTAACATTATAACCACCAGCTTTATAACCACGTGCTATAGAAGCATACACCATTTTGTTGGCAGAAATTTGCTGGCTGAGTGTAAATTTTGGTGTTATCTGACTAAAGTGCATGTGGTCTTTATACGTTGCTGTTTGTACATTACTTGCAAGTCCTGTGCTTAGATTATATTTGTTTGCTGTATAGTTTTCGCCTACTCGTTCATAATCGTATCTCAATCCTATTGAAGCATATAGTGTTTTTGTTATATCATAAGTAGACTGATGGTAAATAGCTCCTCCCCAAGTAGGATTATTATAGAACTTAGGAGTAGCAAAGTCTTTTGTTATGAACTGTGTTTCAACACTATTATTTAATTTTTGGTAGAAGCCGAAAGCACCTATAATCCAATGATAGCGATTATTATTGTTTGCCGAACGTAATGTAAACTCTTGGCTTACGAGAGTTTGTTTTAGTCCTGTTATAACAAAGTAGAGGTCTTTTGGTGTAAAATCCTGGTCTATATATTGTTTATCTTTACTGTATTGGAATGATGTTTGTGAATTGAAGTGGACTTTATCTCCTTTATAAAGCCAATTTAAGCCAGCCGAAAGAACATTTCGTCTATAGCTACTGTAACGATTGTAGTTTACAGCTTCTACCGTGTTATTGGTTACGTTATATTTTCCGTAAGGATAACCACCTTGTGTAGAATGATCGAAAAGAACATTCAAACGCATTGTCCAAAGTGGAGCTGCTTGCCATGCTAATCCCATTTCTGCATTGGCACTTTTCAAATTATCTGCTTTTTCTCCCGTTGCTATATTGCGAAAAAATCCATCGTTTCTATGATAATTTCCTGCTACGTGAAGTCCTAAACGTTGTGTAAGTTTCTGATAATGCGATAAGCCTAAACGTAAATCGTTGCTCGAACCATAACTCAATTTGGCTATAGTGTTTTGATATTCTAATGGCGAATAGGTATAAATATTGATAAGTCCGCCTGTAGAATTTCGTCCATATAATGTACCTTGTGGTCCGCGTAGAATTTCTATTCCGTTGATTCCTGCTATATCTAAATCAACAACTGACCGTTCAAAATAGGGCATTCCATCAACATATAGTCCAACAGAAGGGGCATTTGTTTTAGAACCAATACCTCTAATGTAGATAGGTGTATTTTGTCGTGCACCATAATCTGCTATAAAAATATTTGGAAACACACTACTTACATCGCGTAAGCCATTTAATTCGTTGTGGTTAATAAACTGACTCCCTGCCACAGATACTGACATTGGAGCTTTACTAATGTTGTCTTGTTTAAACCCATTCACTACAACCTCTTTTAATATGTGATGTTGTGTGGTTGTTGAATCGGTTACTTCTGCCATTGCACAAAGTGGAAAGAGTGCTGTACATAGTAAGAAAGAAAATTTCATAACTCTTGTTCTTTTTAATGTGGGTGCAAAGTTACGTCTTTCTTTTTTTACATACAATCATCATTTATAAGGAAATTTATAAGGAATATTGCTGAAAATGTGAGATTATAACTATGTGCTCAGCTTTCGGTTGTTATATTCTTACCAATGGTTTTGTTATATTCTTATTAATACTTTTCTATGTTTTATTGCTCACTTGCAAAATGCTAACAACTATAGAATATAGATGCCTATATATAATAAGGTGTAAACAATTTGAATAGGCACAATACTTTTATATTGTTATTGCTTTTAGATATAAAAAAACTCATCTCTACCAGTTGATAGAGATGAGTTTAAAAGTTTTAATAAAGTGTTTTCGTTACACCTTATATATATTAGAGCTGTGGACCAGCTGCAACAAGCTTCTTACCAGCTTCGTTTGTTTCATACTTCTTAAAGTTCTTTATGAAACGAGCTGCAAGGTCTTTAGCTTTTTCGTCCCATTGTGAAGCATCTTTATATGTATCGCGTGGGTCGAGAATTTCAGTTGCAACACCTTCAAGTTTTGTTGGAACAGTGAAGTTGAAATAAGGAATCTGTTTTGTAGGAGCAGCGTCGATAGAGTGGTTCAAAATAGCATCGATAATACCACGAGTATCGCGAATAGAAATACGTTTTCCAGTACCATTCCAGCCAGTATTTACTAAGTAAGCTTTAGCACCGCTCTTTTCCATCTTCTTAACCAACTCTTCTGCATATTTTGTTGGGTGAAGTTCCAAGAAAGCCTGACCGAAGCAAGCAGAGAATGTTGGAGTTGGTTCTGTAATACCACGTTCTGTACCAGCTAATTTTGCTGTGAAACCAGAAAGGAAGTAGTATTTTGTTTGTTCAGCATTAAGAATAGATACTGGAGGAAGTACACCAAAAGCATCAGCAGAAAGGAAAATTACCTGTTTTGCAGCTGGACCTTGTGATTCTGGACGCTGAATATTCTTAATATGATAGATAGGATAAGATACACGAGTATTCTCGGTTACACTCTTATCTGCAAAGTCTATCTTACCATTCTCGTCAACAGTTACGTTTTCAAGAAGAGCATCGCGTGTAATTGCACCGTAAATATCAGGTTCAGATTCTTTATCAAGGTTGATAACTTTTGCATAGCAACCACCTTCAAAGTTGAATACACCCTTATCGTCCCATCCGTGTTCGTCATCACCAATAAGTTTACGCTTAGGATCGGTAGACAATGTTGTTTTACCTGTACCAGAAAGACCAAAGAAAATTGCTGTGTTTTCTCCGTTCATATCTGTATTTGCAGAACAGTGCATAGAAGCAATACCCTTTAATGGCAAGAAGTAGTTCATCATTGAGAACATACCTTTCTTCATTTCACCACCGTACCATGTATTTACAATAACTTGCTCCTTAGAAGTTACGTTAAACATAACGCAAGTTTCTGAATGCAAACCAAGTTCTTTCCAGTTTTCTACTTTAGCTTTTGAAGCATTGTAAACAATGAAATCTGGTTCTTGCTCGAAATCTGCTTCGCTTTTTGGACGAATGAACATATTTGTTACAAAGTGAGCCTGCCAAGCAACCTCTACAATGAAACGAATCTTCATACGTGTGTCTTTGTGTGTACCACAAAAACCATCAACTACAAACAAACGTTTGTTAGAAAGTTCTTTCTTTGCAATATCTTTTACTGTTGCCCAAGCTTCTTTTGTAGCACGGTGGTTATCGTTATGATATTCTTCTGAATCCCACCATACTGTATCGTGAGAATTTTCATCATCAACAATAAACTTATCTTTAGGAGAACGACCAGTATAAATACCTGTCATTACGTCAATAGCACCAAGTTCTGTTTCATGACCAACTTCAAAACCTTCAAGACCTTCTTTTGTTTCTTCGTTAAACAATACTTCGTAAGAAGGATTGTAAAGTACTTCTGTTGTACCTGTAATACCGTACTTCGTAAGTACGCTCTTATCAAATTTTGCCATTTTTTATAATATAAAATTATGTTGAAATTTATCTCTTAATCTTATTACTATTTTACCTTAAACATCGCAAAGGTAGTAATTTTATTATGCAACGCAAAATCATAAAGATAAAAAATACAACAAGAATTGATTTGTAAGGTTAAAGAATGTAAAATTCCTTGATATTAAAAGATATTTGCTATTCGGACGTTGCAAATGCTAAACTATTTTCTTAATTTTGCCGAAATTTTGGGCGCATAAAAACTATTACTCCCAAACATATATATCACCAATATATAACCATAGTGTAAAAAGAAAAATGGAAATCATTAACTTCTCGGATCAAAACTCCATTGTAAACCAATACATGGCAGAAATTCGTGACAAAGAGTACCAGAGAAACCGTCTCCTTTTTCGTAATAATGTTATGCGAATAGGGGAATTCGAAGCTTTCGAAATCTCTAAAACTCTTCAGTACGAAACAAAAGAAATACTCACGCCATTGGGCGTTTCAAAGGTAAATATACCTACCGACAAAATTGTTCTCGCAACAATTTTCCGGGCAGGACTACCTTTTCATAACGGTTTTCTTAATATTTTCGACCATGCTGGAAATGCTTTTGTAAGTGCATATAGAGAATATAAAGACAAAGAACACCACGAAGTGGGTATACATGTTGAATATTTGGCAACACCCGATATTAATGGTAAAACTTTAATTATTGCCGATCCAATGTTAGCTACTGGTGGTTCGATGGAACTTGGCTATAAAGCTATTCTTTCTAAAGGCGAACCACGACATGTTCACATTGCATGTGTAATTGCTTCTCCTGAAGGTATTGAACATATAAAAAAGACTTTCCCCGATAATAACACTACTATTTGGTGTGGAGCTATAGACGATGGACTAAACGAACATAAGTATATTGTTCCGGGATTTGGAGATGCTGGCGACTTATGTTATGGAGAAAAACTATAAATATTAGCTAAAAAGGAACTTGCAAAAGATATAATATAAACTTTTGCAAGCTCTTTTTTTTATAAGAACATATTTTTTTGCTAATTACAAACACTGTTAATGTAATTAGTGGGTTGGCTCTTTCTTTTATCTCAATTGTTCATTAGGCTATAATACCATTATATATTGTTTATACTATAACTTTTTTACCATTTTTCGCTTCTTACCATCTATTTTGCTTGTCTTTCTAATTCGCTGTAAACTGTTACATCTTTATATAACGATAAACAATATGCCAACAATAAAACAAAATAGGGCAAGCTATACCGAAGCCTATTTAACTTTTAAAAGATACATTATAGATTTTGTAATTGCGAAATAGAAAAAATTAATAAGAAAATAAAATTTTATAATTAAAAACCTCAATGTTTTTTATTATAAAATTTCTCCACATAATTATTCTTTATTTTTTCCCTATTTTACTATACGCTTTTTGCCATATTAGCTGCTTCTGTATACACTTTAATTCAGCCATAAATAGAGTTCTACTTAGAATTTTTTTCTCGCTATATATAAAACATTATACTCTACATACAGAAAGGTGGCGTTTCGGTTTACGAAGCACCACCTTTCTACTTTCTCAAATCATCAACTAACTTAAACTATTTACTCTATAATAATAACTAATCAACTATCTTTTTTACCTATATGAACCTTTTCTATAAACAATCTTGAGTCTTATTGTTATCCTAATCTTATTTTTTTCTTCTTATTTTTTTGAGTGTCTCCAGAAAAAGCGGCTCATATCATCTCTTTTTACGACTGCAAAGTTATAGCTATATTGCATTGTACGCAAAAAATAAAGCAGAGAATAAACAATATTCGCCATTTTATTGCTATTCATCAATCTAATTGATTTTTGTCAATACTAATTTGCTATTCTTATACTTTTTTCTTAAATTTGCTGACTAATTATCACATTATAGAATAATGGAAAATAATACCGAATTGCGCAACGCATGGGATTTTGTAGAACATACAGGCATTAGCATTTTCTTAACAGGAAAAGCTGGTACCGGAAAAACAACCTTTTTGCGAACTATACAGCAACGGAGCACAAAACGAATGATAGTTGTAGCACCTACAGGGGTTGCAGCCATAAATGCTAATGGTGTAACCATTCATTCTTTCTTTCAACTTCCATTATCTCCATTTGTTCCCGAAAGCACAGTAAAGCCACGTTTTGAATATAGTAAGCAAAAACGGCAAATTATGCGAACACTCGACCTTCTTATTATAGACGAAATCAGTATGGTTCGTGCAGATATTCTTGATGCTATCGATTCTATTCTTCGCCGTTTTAGAGAACATAATAAACCTTTTGGAGGAGTACAGCTCTTAATGATAGGCGATTTGCAACAACTTACACCTATTGTGCGCCCAGACGAAGAAAAATTGTTAAACCGTTATTATAATACACCTTATTTTTTCGATTCTAAAGCTCTGCAAAGCACACAATATGTTACAATAGAGCTAACAAAAGTGTTTAGACAACAAGACAAAGTTTTTATAGATATATTAAACCACTTTAGAGATGGAAACGTTTCTGATGAAGATTTTGATATTTTAAATAAACGCTATCAACCAAATTTCACCCCCGATAAAAATAGCGATTACATACATTTAACAACGCACAACAGAATAGCCGATAATATAAACGACCGACAATTAGAACAAATTAAAGAACAAGCATGTAAGTTTTGTGCACGAGTGGAAGGACAATTTCCCGAAAATAGTTATCCCGCCGACTATGAACTAACATTAAAATGCGGAGCACAAGTAATGTTTATTCATAACGACCGTTTCGAACGATATTATAATGGGAAAATAGGACGGATTACTTATATTGATAATGAAAGAATAGAAGTAAGCTGTCCGAACGAAAACGAAAAAATAGAGGTTGAACCCCAAACGTGGGAAAATACTCGTTACACACTCAACGAAACAACAAAACAAATAGAAGGAGAGGTGTTAGGAACTTTCACACAATATCCATTGCGATTGGCTTGGGCTATTACAATTCATAAAAGTCAGGGGCTAACTTTCGAACATGCCATTATAGATGCGCAACAAGCTTTTGCATCTGGACAGGTTTATGTGGCTTTAAGCAGATGTAGAACATTAGAAGGTTTGGTTTTAGCATCAACACTAAACAGAAATGCCGTTATAAACGATGCCAGAGTAGATAGCTATATTGCACAACAAAACATACGAGCAGCCGAAAGTATTAAGAATTTGCCTCTCCTAAAAGAAGAATATTACAGAATGATGCTGTTGGAATTGTTCAACTTTAGCGAAATATATAATGCCGAATCGGCTCTTTTTAGAACTTTGGTAGAGCATTTCCATAAACATACCAAGCTAATTGCACTACACCAAACAACAGTTTCTGAATTGAAAGAGAAAGTTCTGGATATTTCTACGAAATGGACACTATATATAAAAGGTATATCAATAGCAGAATTGCATAATAAAGAATTTTTAGATAGAATAAAAAGCAGTGCACAATATTTCTACAACGAACTTTCAAAAATATTTGCAGACCAGATAGAGCAAACCAAAGGCATTGAAAGTAAAAATAAAGAAGCCATAAAGCGAATAGATAATAATATTAGCGAAGTTGAACAAAGTAAACAAGCAAAACTGTTATTGCTGGAAGATATAATGATAGAAGATTTTAGCACAAGTTACTATCTTAAACGCAAACAAGAAGCAATTTTAATATCAATGGGCGACGAGGATATTGCAAAACAACGCAATAAAAAACATAAAGTAGAAGCCGAAAAAAAGAAAAAAGAAGCAACACACAACATAAGCTACAAACTTTATAAAGCAGGAATGACCTTAGAAGCTATAGCAAAAGAACGCGGTTTAACAATAGAAACCATCGTACGGCATATAGCAAAATATGTTAGAAACGGAGAATTAAGTGTAACCAACTTTGTAGACGATAAGAAAATAGCAGCCATTCAAAACGCAATAAATAACATTCCACCCAACGAAGGTATGAAATATATAAAAGATGTATGTTCAATAGATGTTACTTACAGCGATATTATTTTCGTTTTAGCCAATAACGAAAGAACAAAATAAACATTTTGTGCCGATTTTTTTAAGAACCTCCCTCCTGTTTAATCTGAAAATGGCATTTAAGTCTCAACATATTCTGTTTTATTCTTGGCAAATTTATAAAGCCTTATAACAGAAACGTAATTGGCTATGTAAAGCTATAAAATAGACAAAGAAAACTGCACAAAAATAAGTAACAACAGGAAATAATACTATGAAAACTGCGATGATATAATGGTATAAAAATAGATTAAGTTAATATGTAAAAATAATATATATGTAAAATTAGTATCACGTAAAAATACTTTTGTTATATATATATCATAAAAATTACAAGAAAAAAAGAACATATTACCATTATAAGAAAGAAAATAACGATAAAATAAGCAGTATTTATTAGAAATAAAGAACAAAAAAACTGTTCTGGGGGCAAAAATAGTCATAAATTTTCATAATTGCATAAAAAAGACACCTAAATAGTTGGTGGAAATTTATTTTATCTATACCTTTGCATTGATTTAAGAAATAATTCTTGATTACAAACATACAAAATAGTTATTAGTAAGTTAATAGTCAAACAAATGTTAGTTAGTATGTCTTCGTGAGAAGATGCACTGATGAGAATTGAGTCAAGTAATTTTTTGAGTTATTTAGTTAAGTGGCAAGGCCTATGTTTACGTGAGTAAATATAGGCTATTTTTTTGTGCTTATAGAAAAAAACGCCAACATAATATAAACAGTAAACATTATATATATTATATCTGCTAAACATATATATAACACCGTTAAGCATATAGTTGCAATAGTTAAACATATAGTTGTAATAGGGGAGAAGATACCACAATTAAACCCGTAAAGAGATAATAATTAAACTCGTAAAGAAATAATATGCAAGCCTTTTTGGAGAGAAATAATTGTAATTAATGATTTAGCTTATTTCTTCTTATAATTATTAGTCAAAATAGTATAATAATTTTGTAAACTCCCACTAAATGGTTATTTTTGCATTATAATGACCTACTAAAAGTAAAAAAGGTATGGATAACTTAAGATTTGAAGTTTTAAAAGAGGCTTTTAGAAAACGCCCTGTAGAATTAAAGATGCCAAAAGAACGTCCATCGGAATTGTTTGGGAAGAATGTATTTAACCGCGAAAAAATGTTTAAGTATCTTCCTATAGACGTTTATAATAAAATGGTGGACGTTATGGATAATGGCGAACGTCTTGACCGTTCTATTGCTGATTGTGTTGCTAATGGAATGAAAAAATGGGCAAAAGATAATGGAGTTACACATTACACTCACTGGTTTCAACCATTAACAGAAGGCACTGCCGAAAAGCATGATTCGTTTATTGAACCTGATGGAAAAGGAGGAATGATAGAAGAATTTTCAGGAAAATTACTTGTACAGCAAGAACCTGACGCTAGTTCTTTCCCATCTGGTGGTATTCGCAACACATTTGAAGCGAGAGGTTATTCGGCTTGGGACCCAACAAGTCCTGTTTTTATTATAGACGACACTCTTTGTATCCCTACAATTTTTATTTCTTACACAGGAGAATCACTCGATTATAAGGCACCATTGCTACGTTCTTTGCGAGCAGTAGATAATGCAGCAAAAGAAGTTTGCCAATACTTCTATTCAGACGTGAAAAAGGTGCATACAAATTTAGGTTGGGAACAAGAATATTTTTTAGTTGATGAAGACCTTTATTTTACTCGACCTGATTTAATGCTAACTGGTAGAACATTAATGGGACACGATTCGGCAAAAAACCAGCAAATGGAAGACCATTATTTTGGAACTATACCAGAACGTGTGCAAGCTTTTATGAAAGATCTTGAAGTTAATGCCTTAGAACTCGGAATTCCTGTTAAAACTCGGCATAATGAAGTTGCACCCGGACAATTTGAACTTGCTCCTATCTTTGAAGAATGTAATTTAGCCGTAGACCATAATATGCTTTTAATGGCTGTAATGAAGAAAATTGCACATCGACACGGATTTCGCGTACTATTACACGAGAAACCTTTCGATGGTATTAATGGATCGGGAAAGCATAATAACTGGAGTTTGTCTACCGATACAGGAATATTATTGCACAAAAGCGGGAAAAATGTAAACGATAATTTACGTTTCGTCGTTTTCGTTGTAGAAACTTTAATGGGAGTTTATAAACATAATGGTTTACTAAAAGCTTCGGTTATGAGCGCTACAAACGACCATCGTTTAGGAGCAAACGAAGCACCACCTGCAATTATATCATCGTTTTTAGGTAAACAAGTGTCCGATTTGTTGGAACATATAGAAAAAGCCGATAAAAAAAATCTGTTTAGTGTGAAAGGAAAGCAAGGAATGCAACTCGATATTCCTGAAATTCCAGAATTGCTGATAGATAATACCGATCGTAACCGTACTTCGCCATTTGCTTTTACAGGAAACCGATTCGAATTGCGTGCTGTTGGTTCTGAAGCAAATTGCGCTTCTGCACTTATTGTATTAAACACAGCTGTTGCAGAGGCTTTAACCAACTTCAAAACACGTGTAGATGCACTAATTTCTAAAGGCGAAGACCCTACAAGTGCAATTATAGAAATTGTTCGCGAAGATATAAAAACGTGTAAACCTATACACTTTGACGGAAATGGTTATAGCGACGAATGGAAAGAAGAAGCAGAAAAAAGAGGATTAGACTGTGAAGCAAGTTGTCCTGTATGTTTCGATGCTTATTTGCGCGATGATTCCATACAAATGTTCGAACAAATGAACGTAATGAATCGTAACGAATTAGAAGCACGTAACGAAGTAAAATGGGAAACATATACAAAGAAAATACAAATTGAAGCACGTGTTATGGGCGATTTGGCTATGAATCACATCATTCCAGTGGTTACACACTACCAAAGTAGGTTAGCAAAGAATGTAAGTTCTATGATAAATATCTTTGGAAAAGAAGAAGGAGAAAGGCTAACCAAACGTAATATTAATATTTTAAAAGAAGTAGCCGAGCGCATTCAACTCATAGAAACTGGAGTAGATGAACTTGTTGAGGCAAGGAAAGTAGCAAATAAAATAGAATCGCAACGCGAAAAAGCAATTGCTTATCACGATAATATTGTTCCACAGATGGAAAAAATACGTTATCAGATAGATAAACTTGAACTGATTGTTAGCGATGAAATGTGGACTTTACCTAAGTATAGAGAACTTTTATTTATCCGATAAAACCGCACAAAATGATATCTTCTTCTAAAGAAAAATGATTTTATGGACAGGTTTCTCTTTGAAGTTTTTTGGAATAGAATATTCACAAGAATAAAATAAACAGCAAAGATAAACGCCATAGAGAAAACAGAGAAAAATCTTATTATAAATTCCCAGAAATTTAATTATAAAATTAAAAAATATAATTAATTTTCTGGGAATTTATAATTAAAGTTTTTTGGAACTATACAACCAACATTGAATGCTCCTCTTATTATAAAAATAACAAAACATTCTTTCGTGTAGAAAAATGTATACAATAAAATAAACGATATATATTCTTATACTTATTAAACACTATCAGCCAAATAAAAAGGCAATATCCATTTCGCCATTTCTATTAGGATAGTGTAGAATAAAATAATAAAAATCAATTTTACTTATCGAAATGAGAGTTATTATCTATTCTCTTTATAAATTAAGTTATTTGCACCGCTGGTTATATTGAGTGCTTCGGGGTGATCGTTTACGAAACTTTCTATATGTCGTACACGTTTTTCTTCAAAAATTTCGTCTACTGCAATAAGAATACCAGTTTCTTCTACATCGCCAAAGCCATTATTTATGCCAGTTCCAAAAAGTTTCATCGTTGGAGAAAGGTTCATATAAGCATTTACTAAGGGAGGAATGTTGAAACCTAATTTCCGAATTTCTCTATTTAATATACGGTAGTTTTCTTTGAAAGAAGAAGCATTAAATAAAGTATCGAATTCTGATGAAGGAGTTTCAATTTTAAGCGGTTTTATCGGGATAATAAGTTTTTCTTTATCGTCGAAAAACTTTCTTAAAAAGTAGAGAATCATATCTCTTCCTCTACGAATATACGAAGGATACATTGTAACCTTGCCAAAGAAATATTTGCAATTTGGATTTAACACGGTAAGTGCACCTAATCCGTCCCAAAGATTATCGAGAGCGAAAATACTTTTAGAATTTTCGCGAACATTTTGATAACCAAGCGACACAAAAGAACGACCTAATTCAACGGTATAAGGAGCATATTCTTTCAGAAACTTATCGGAAAAATGAAACATGTGGCTGGTAGCAAGAATAGGTTGTCCGTCTTTTCCAAATTTCCAATC
Source organism: Prevotella pallens (assembly GCF_900454935.1). NCBI lineage: Bacteria > Pseudomonadati > Bacteroidota > Bacteroidia > Bacteroidales > Prevotellaceae > Prevotella > Prevotella pallens. The sequence goes on along the minus strand of NZ_UGTP01000001.1, from coordinate 2,086,112 downwards.
AGCTCCAAATACATATCGATAACCGCCAATGATTTCTTCATTATCGGGATTCCATACTATAAGTTGTTTACAACAACCAGGCATTAAATCAAATTCATCAATATCTTTAGCTTTTCCTGTGCCTCCGCCAGCATTTCTGAAAGCTTCTTCGCGCAATCTTCCAACTTCGTCCATTAAATTTGGAGCATCGGCAGCCGAGAATACATATATGTCGTTATGACTTTTGTTTGTAACTCTCAACAATCTGTCAGGAGTAAGTTCGCTTTTTAGAAGTTCTTTACTGACTGGTTGAATTATCTCTTCTTCCTTCATATTATTGCTTTTGTAGCATCGCTTAATTTCGCATTCATATAACAACGTAGCTTTCTAAAGCTCGTAAACTTTATTTCGCACAAATTGCGCCCATTCCATCGGTGTTTTACTATTGTTGAATGTTTGCCAAGGAATAGGTTTTCCGAAACTTACACGAAAGGTTTTACCAACATTTTTGTACATTTCATCGACTAAAAAGAGCATTGCTAAATTTACTTTCTTTATATATTTATCGCTGAAATGAGCTATTTTATAAAATCGTTCAGAGTTTTGCCCGCTAAAATGGATAGGAACAACGTCTCTGTGGTATTCTACACTCTTTGTTATAAATGTTTTTTTCCAAGGCAAATCAGAAATTACGCCATTTTGTTTTCTGCTATTGAGACCTGCTGGGAACATTAACATGTGATTATCGCTACTAAATCCAGCTTCTACCATACGGGGAAAGTCTCTACTTTGTTTTCCTGTCTTGTTTATTCCTATACATACTGGCTGAAGACCCGGTAAATTCAGCAAAAGATCGTTAACAAGATAACGAAACTTTCCATCGTACTGTTTGCCAATAATAGAACCTAAAGCAACTCCATCTTGTCCACCAAGTGGATGATTAGAAACAAAAGTGTAAAGTTTGCCATCGTTCTTGTCAGGCAAATTCTCTAAACCTTCTATTTCGAGTGTCATTTTCAAATAGTGCACACATTCAGTAAGCCATTCTGTACCAGTTTTGTTTCTACTGTCCCACAGAAATTGGTTCACTTCGTCTTCGTGAATAAGATTTCTAATCCAGTTAATCAGAAAATGAGGAACAAACTTTGCTTTTGAGCCCATCTTCCCGTGCAATATCTTTTGGATATCAATGGTCTTTTCCATATTGTGTGCTATATGCTTATTAAGTTTCTCAATTTCTCAAATCGAATGCAAATGTAATTAAACCTTTTGATATATCCCACTTTTTTATAAAAAAAATACTCAATGAGACCAATTTGGTTATTATAAATCTACTAGTCTGTGCTCAATATAAGTTTTCGGGACATATCTTTACGTTAAATATATTAAAAATGAGAGAATGGAATAAACTTTGTGGAGGAAAGGGGTGGAATGTGGGGAATTTTACTTACCTTTGAGGCGATTTTAGATATATAAGAAGTACGCATGCGATTTTTAGGGAGTATAGAAGCCAAAACTGATAGTAAAGGGAGGGCCTTTTTACCAGCTACTTTCCGCAAGATATTGAATACATCTGGCGAAGAATCTTTGGTGATGAAGAAAGATGTTTTTCAGCCTTGTTTGGTAATCTACCCTCAATCAGTGTGGAATAAAATGCTCGATAATCTCCGTAATCATCTTAATCGTTGGAGTAAACGCGACCAAATGATATATCGCCAATTTGTATCAGACGTAGAAATGATTGTGCTTGATGGAAATGGTAGGTTCTTAATACCAAAGCGCTATTTGAAAATGGCAAACATTAACCAACAAATCAAATTTATAGGTATGGACGACTGTATTGAGATTTGGAATAACGAAAGCGAAGAAGCATTTTTAGACCCAGACGATTTTAGTGCAGCATTGGAAACTGTTATGGGCGATTTAGGAGAAACAAAAGCACTCTTTATAAAAGAATAATAGGATAAACAAATATGGTTAAGACAGCTGAGACATATCATGTTCCAGTATTGCTTTGCGAGAGTGTAAATGGTTTGGATATCAACCCTAATGGTATTTATGTAGATATTACTTTTGGTGGTGGTGGACATAGTAAAGAAATACTTTCGCATTTAAGTAAGGAAGGACACTTATATAGCTTTGACCAAGACGCCGATGCTGAACAGAACATATACAAGCTGAATGGTGATGGAAAGAAACCAGAAAACTTTACGTTTGTGCGTTCTAATTTTAGATATCTTGCCAATTGGTTGCGCTATTATGGTGTAGAAAAGATAGATGGATTGTTGGGCGATTTAGGAGTTAGTAGTCATCATTTCGATGATGAACTGAGAGGATTTTCATTTCGCTTTAATGCTCCGCTTGATATGCGTATGAATAAAAGAGCGCAAAAAACAGCTGCTGATATTTTACAAGAATATAACGTGCAAGAACTTGCTAATATATTCTATCTTTATGGAGAATTTAAAAATTCGTATAAGATAGCTACAGCCATTGTAAATAGTAGGGGGAAGGCCCCTATACTAACAACAAATGATATTCAGGCTGTTGTTGAACCGCTTTTTAAACGCGAACGAGAAAAAAAAGAGATGGCTAAACTATTTCAGGCTTTACGCATAGAGGTTAATCAGGAAATGATAGCCCTAAAGGAAATGCTAAATAGTGCGTCAGAAGTATTAAAGCCAGGCGGTAGAATTGCCATTATTACTTATCACTCGTTAGAAGATCGCATTGTGAAAAATGTGATGAAGTCGGGAAATATAGAAGGTAAGGTAGAAAAAGACTTCTTTGGACATATAACTGCACCGTTTAAATTAATAAACAATAAGGTGATAGTGCCAACCAACGATGAACAAGAGAGAAATCCACGAAGTCGCAGCGCAAAACTAAGAATAGCAGAGAAAAGATAAATGAACAATAAGCTTACAGAAAATAATGAGACGTTAGGTGTTGTAATAAAACCCATTTTTACAATAAAAGACCATCAGAAAAATGTAACTGAAGAGATAAGAAATGAATCTAATCAGTCTACTGATTCTGTAGCAATGAATGGAACAGAAATTGATTTAGAGGTAACAGAGGGTATATTCAATAATAAGAAAAAAGATAACAATACAAAAGAACATAAAAATTTTGGTAAACAAGAAGAGCAAAAAATAGTAAGTTCTAAAATAGAAGAGGAAGAAGAGGCATTGAAAAATGCAATTGAAGACCAAGCGCGAGAAGATGAACGGCCACTTGCAAGCAACTTTACTTTAAAGAAAATACTTGGTGGCGATATATTCTCAGCTCACTTGTTAAGAAATAATATTGGACTTATTGTGGTTGTCGTGTTATTTATTATTATCTATATATCAAATCGCTATAGTGTTCAGAAAGATTTAATAGAGATAGATAGATTACAAAAAGAGCTGTCGGATGCTAAATATAGATCTCTATCAAGTAGTAGCCAACTAACAGAACGTTCGCGAGAAAGTCATGTATTGGAAATTCTGAAAACAAACAAAGATAGTGTCTTAAAAATATCATCGCGCCCTCCGTTTATTATAAATGTACCAACAAAATAAAAAATAATGAGCAAGTTTAATAGCAAAAATATTATGCCACGATATTCGCTTATAGCATTAGTTATGAGCCTTATTGCTATTGCCGTTGTTGCAAAATCGGCATATATAATGATTGTTCAGAAGAATTATTGGTTAGAAGTTGCTGCAAAACAAAAAAAAGATAATGTGCCAATTTTGCCTACACGTGGCAATATTTTGAGTTCTGATGGAGAACTTATGGCAAGTTCTTTACCAGAGTTTAAAATATACATCGATTTCAAAACTCTTAAGGAAGCAGGCAAAGATACAGCCTTTGTAGATAGCATTAATTATATTTGTAAAGGCTTAAATGAGCTTTTCCCAGAAAAAACTGCTGGTGAATTTAAACAAGAACTATTAGAAGGTTTAAAAGAAGAAAAGCGACATTGCCCTATTTGGAAAAATCGTATCGACTATAATACATATAAAGAGGTAAAGAAGCTACCTGTTTTTAAATACGATAAATTTAAGAGTGGTTTCCATGAAGAAGAATTTAATGCACGACGACGCCCATTTGGATCGCTTGCACAACGTACAGTTGGTGATCTTTATGGTTCAAAAGATGTGGCTAGATGTGGATTAGAACTTTCTTTTGATAGTATTCTGCGTGGAACAAATGGTGTTGAAAATAGACGAAAAATCCGAAATAAATATCTTAGTATAACAGAAACACCACCTATTGATGGTTCTGACATTGTAACGACTATAGATGTAGGTATACAAGACTTAGCCGAAAGAGCATTACTTAATGAGTTGCAAGAAATAAATGGAAATGTTGGCGTTGCCATTGTTATGGAAGTTGCAACAGGCGACATTAAAGCTATTGTAAATCTTGATAAATGTGAAGATGGACAATACCGAGAAATTAAGAACCATGCAGTAAGTGATTTGCTAGAACCAGGCTCAGTTTTCAAAACTGCTTCTATGATGGTAGCACTCGATGATAATGTAGTAGACACGATGTATACTGTAGAAACAGGAGGTGGCGTTTGGACTATGTACGGACGAGATATGAAAGATCATAACTGGAGACGTGGAGGCTATGGAACATTAACATTACCATGGTGTTTGAAATATAGTTCGAATATAGGTGTTAGTAGAATTATAGATACCTTCTATCATAAAAATCCAGAAAAGTTTGTACAAGGAATCTACAAATTAGGTTTAGCCGACGATTTGCAAATCCCTATTACAGGCTATTCACCAGCCAAAATTCGTATGCCGAAGAAAAATAAACATGGACAATATATAAACTGGAGTAATACGGCTTTACCATGGATGAGTATTGGATATGAATCGCAAGTACCTCCAATATCAACATTAACATTCTATAATGCAATAGCAAATGGTGGAAAAATGATGCGTCCACGATTTGTTAAGAAAGTTGTGAAAGATGGAACAGTATTAGCAGAATATCCTCCAGTAGTACAGCGCGAACAAATAGCAAAAGAATCAACCATAACGGAGATGCGTAGAATTCTTACAGAAGTAGTGTCTGAAGGATTGGGAAAAAAGGCAGGTTCCGATAAATTTTCGGTTGCAGGTAAAACAGGAACTGCACAAATGTCGAAAGGAGTTGCAGGATATAAAACAGGTGTAACCGACTATTTATTAAGTTTTGCCGGATTCTTTCCTGCAGATGCACCACGATATAGTTGTATTGTATGTATACAAAAGTCGGGATTACCAGCTTCAGGCGGAGGAATGAGTGGCGTAGTTTTTCATAATATAGCAGAAGGAATAATGGCACAAAATTTAAAACTGAGTGTTTCTGATGCAAGAGATTCTTCTGCTTCACTTATTCCAATGGTTAAGAGTGGTAATCTTTTAGCTACCGATTATGTTCTATCTTTTCTTGGATTTAATGTAAAGAATGGTTGGAATGGTGCTTATCCATTCGGTAATAATATTTGGGGTTTTGCGAAAACAGGTAGTAATGGTATAATACTCTCTGAAGAAAAGAATATCAATAAACGATATGTTCCTGATGTACATAATATGGGAGCACGTGATGCAATTTATTTATTAGAAAATTGTGGCATAAAAGTTATAATGTCTGGGCGTGGAAGAGTAGTAGAACAATCGCTTGCACCTGGCGAAAAAATAAAACAAGGTATGGTTTGTAAACTTCGTTTTGCATAATACGATATTAATGTACATTCAATAAGAATAAATAAAAAGCAAGATATATGAAATTAAACGATTTGCTTAAATATGTGAAGCCATTGAAAATAATTGGCGATACAGAAAAAAATATTACAGGTATCAATATTGATAGTCGTAAAATAGAAGAAAACCAAATGTTTGTGGCTATAAAAGGAACTCAAACAGATGGTCATAAATTCATAAATAAAGCAATTGAGTTAGGTGCTACTGCTATTTTATTAGAAGATATTCCAGAAGAACTCATTAGCGATAATGTTACTTATATACAAGTAAAATCTACAGAAGAATCGGTTGGTAAGGTTGCAACAATGTTTTATGGCGATCCTTCTCGTCATTTAAAACTTGTTGGAGTAACAGGAACGAATGGAAAAACAACTGTTGCCACCTTATTATATAATATGTTCCGTAAATTCGGATACAAAGTAGGATTACTTTCTACTGTTTGCAATTATATTGACGATAAAGCTGTACCAGCTGATCATACAACTCCTGACCCAATAGAATTAAATGAATTGCTTGCAAAAATGGTTGCAGAAGGTTGTGAATATGCTTTTATGGAATGTTCTAGCCATGCAATTCATCAACATCGTATTGGAGGATTACGATTTACTGGCGCATTATTTACCAATCTTACACGCGACCATTTAGATTATCATAAAACGTTCGAGAACTATCGTAATGCAAAGAAAATGTTCTTCGATGATTTAGATAAAGATGCATTTGCTATTACTAATGCCGATGATAAAAACGGTATGATAATGGTACAAAATTGTAAAGCACAAATAAAAACTTACTCTATTAAACGTATGGCAGACTTTCGTGCTCGCATTTTAGAATGTCATTTCGAAGGAATGTATTTAGAAATAGATGGAAAAGAAGTGGGCGTACAGTTTATTGGGAAATTTAATGTAAGCAATTTGCTGGCTGTTTATGGAGCCGCTATTATGTTAGGAGAGAAAGCAGAAGATATTTTAGTTGCGCTTAGCACTTTGAAAAGCGTAAATGGGCGATTAGAACCTATTGCTTCGCCAAATGGTTATACTGCAATTGTAGATTATGCGCATACTCCTGATGCTTTAGTAAATACTTTATTGGCTATACATGAAGTTCTTGATGGTAAAGGTGGACATGTTATTACAGTTTGTGGTGCAGGTGGCAATCGAGATAAAGGAAAACGACCACTTATGGCGCTCGAAGCAGTAAAACATAGTAACAAAGTTATACTTACAAGCGATAATCCACGAAACGAAGACCCTCAAACTATTATTGATGATATGTTAGCAGGTCTTGATGCCACACAAAAAAAGAATGTTATTTCCATAGTAGACCGAAAAGAGGCTATCCGTACAGCTTGTATGTTAGCTCAAAAAGGTGATGTTATTCTTATAGCTGGTAAAGGACACGAGACTTATCAAGAAATAAATGGAGTAAAACATCATTTTGATGATCATGAAGTGGTGCGTGAAATCTTCGGATTACAATAAGAATATTGCTAAATATAGCGATAAAATGGCTATCATTAAATAAAGATATTATGTTATATTACATCTTTCGTTGGCTCGATCAGTTTGGAATTAGTGGTTCTCATTTATGGGGATACATTAGCTTTCGAGCCATTATGGCAATGATTCTTGCCTTAATAATCTCTGCGTGGTTCGGCGAGAGATTCATAAAATATCTGAAGAGAAAGCAGATTACTGAAGTGCAACGCGATGCAAGTATCGATCCTTTTGGTGTAAAAAAGATAGGAGTCCCATCAATGGGCGGTATTATTATTATAGTTGCATTGATTATTCCTGTATTATTGTTGGGACGCTTACGCAACATTTATCTTATTCTGATGGTTATTACCACAATTTGGCTCGGATTTCTCGGTGGAATGGACGATTTTATAAAGATATTCCGACATAATAAAGATGGTTTGAAGGGGAAATATAAAATTGTTGGGCAATTTACTATCGGACTTATTGTGGGTTTAGTATTATGGACATCGCCTGATGTAAAATCGAATATAAACTTAGAGATGCACAACGATAATGGAAAAGAAATTGTTGTGAAACATGGTAAAGAGGCTCAAAAAACGCTTAAGACGACCATTCCATTTATTAAAAATCATAATCTTGATTATTCTGAAATTATGTCCTTCTGTGGTAAATATAAAACGGCAGCAGGGTGGATTTTGTTTGTTATTATGACCATTATCGTAGTAACAGCAGTCTCTAATGGTGCTAATTTGAACGATGGAATGGACGGAATGTGTGCTGGAAATTCTGCAATTATAGGTGTTGCATTAGGAATTCTAGCTTATGTTAGTAGTCATATAGAATATGCAGCTTATTTAAATATTATGTATATTCCAGGTTCCGAAGAGCTAGTTGTTTTCTTTATGGCTTTCATTGGTGCTCTTATTGGTTTTCTTTGGTATAATGCTTACCCTGCACAAGTGTTTATGGGAGACACAGGAAGCCTTACTATTGGTGGAATTATTGCTGTAGGTGCCATTATTATTCACAAAGAATTACTATTACCTATTTTGTGTGGAATTTTCTTTATGGAAAGTTTAAGCGTAATAATGCAAGTTTATTACTTTAAAATAGGAAAACGAAGAGGAGTAAAACAACGAATGTTTAAGCGTACACCTATTCACGATAGTTTTAGAACACAAGATGACCAATTAGATCCAGAGTGTAAATATCTAATAAAAACTCCACATAATCCAGTGCACGAAAGTAAAATTACTATTCGTTTTTGGATAGTAACAATAATTTTAGCTGCACTAACTATCATTACTTTAAAGATAAGATAAAGGAGAAAATACCAAAACATAAACAACTGTAGGGGCAACAACCTTGCAAACGACAATAAAATGCAAATGGAAATGAAAAGAATTGTTGTATTAGGAGCAGGCGAAAGCGGAGCTGGAGCCGCTGTATTGGCAAAAGCAAAAGGTTTTGATGTATTTGTTTCAGATATGTCTGCTATAAAAGATAAATATAAAACACTTCTAAACAAGCATAATATAGAATGGGAAGAAGGACAACATACAGAAAGTAAAATTCTGAATGCAGATGAAGTAATAAAAAGTCCAGGCATTCCTAAAGAAGCTCCTATGGTGCAAAAGCTTATAAAGCAAGGTACACACATTATAAGCGAAATAGAATTTGCTGGTAGATACACCAACTCTAAAATGATTTGTATAACAGGTAGTAATGGCAAAACTACTACAACAAGTCTTATTTATCATATTTTTAAAGATGCAGGATACGATGTTGGACTTGCAGGTAATATTGGTAGAAGTCTTGCATTGCAAATTGCAGAAGAACCACATGCGTATTATGTAATAGAACTCAGCAGTTTTCAGCTCGACAATATGTACGATTTCCGTGCAAATATTGCTATTTTACTCAATATCACTCCCGACCATTTAGACCGTTACGAAAATAAGTTTGAAAAATATGCCGATGCTAAAATGCGCATCATTCAAAATCAAACGCACGAAGACAGCTTTATTTATTGGAACGACGACCCAGTTATAAAAAAAGAATTAGAAAAGTACGATGTAAAAGCGGTACGATATCCTTTCTCTGAACTTAAAGAAAAAGGAAGTATCGGATATATTGAAGAAGGACAATATATTCTAGAACAGCCAACTCCGTTTAATATGGAGCAAGAAGAGCTGTCGCTTACTGGTAAACACAACATATACAACTCTTTGGCTGCAGGATTGGCATCGAATATTAGCGGAATAAAAAAGGAAAGCATTCGTAAAAGTCTGAGCAATTTTCCAGGTGTAGAACATCGTTTAGAAAAAGTTTGCAAGATAGCTGGTGTACAATATATCAACGATTCGAAAGCAACCAATGTAGATGCTTGTTGGTATGCCTTAGAAAGTATGAAAACACCAACAATTCTTATTATTGGTGGTAAAGATAAAGGCAACGATTATAATGCTATAAAAAATTTGGTTAAACAAAAGTGTGTAGGTTTAGTGTACTTAGGTGCTGATAATAAAAAATTGCATGAAAATTTTGATAATTTAGGCATTCCTGTATACGATACTCATTCTATGAAAGAATGTGTCAAGGCATGTTATGCAATGGCAAAACCTGGCGATACAGTTTTATTAAGTCCGTGTTGTGCTAGTTTCGACCTATTTAAAAATATGGAAGATCGTGGCGAACAATTTAAAACTCTTGTACGTGCTTTATAGAAACAACAAAAGCATAAAATATTTGTCTCTGAATTTTTATAACTTCAAATACGATAAAAATGAACTTAAAGTCCCTTAATAACATCTTCAAAGGCGACAAAGTTATATGGATGGTTTTCTTTATTCTTTGTATGATTAGTATTGTTGAGGTTTATTCTGCTTCGAGTACACTTTCATATAAAGGTGGAAACTATTGGGCTCCATTATTTAAACATGTTGGAATGCTTGTTATAGGATTTTTCGCAATGATTTTTGTGATGAATACAAAGTGTAGGTATTTCAAAATAGCTACATTACCTGTATTAAGTGTTTCTTTCTTTTTCTTAATTGTGGTGTGGCTAACTGGTGGTGTAACAAATGGTGCAAGTCGCTGGATAGATATTATGGGCATACAGTTTCAGCCCTCCGAATTAGGAAAAGGTGCTTTAGTTTTAGCAGTTGCTCAAATTTTAAGTGCTATGCAAACTGAAACCGGAGCAGCAAAAAAAGCTTTTAAATACATTTTATTTTTATCGGCACTCATTATAATCCCTATCAGTTTCGAAAATCTCTCAACAGCTTTGTTAGCAGCTTTAACAGTTTTGTTAATGATGTTTGTGGGGCGTGTTCCTTTAAAGCAAATTGGAAAACTATTGGGAGTATTTGCTCTGTTAATTGTATTTGCACTTGTATTGGTTATGGCTGTAGGTACCGACAAAGAAGATAATCCACCGAAGCAAAATCTTACCGAACAAACTGTAGATACAGAAGAAAATACCGATACTGGCCTATTCAGTAAGCTATTTCACCGTGCCGATACATGGAAAGCACGTATTAATAAGTTCTTAGACAATAAATATGTAGCGCCAAAAGATTACGATCTTGATAAAGATGGGCAGGTAGGACACGCCAATATTGCTATTGCATCGTCGAATATTGTAGGTAAAGGTCCTGGAAATTCTAACGAACGCGATTTTCTTTCGCAGGCTTTCTCCGACTTTATTTATGCCATAATCATTGAAGAAATGGGAATTATTGGTGCTGTTTTTGTTGCTTTCTTATATATTGTTATTTTAATGCGAGCAGGAAAAATAGCAAGTAGGTGCGAAAATTCGTTTCCTGCATTTCTTGCAATGGGTATTGCTTTTTTATTAGTAACACAAGCGCTTTTCAATATGGCAGTAGCAGTAGGTTTAGCCCCTGTTACTGGTCAGCCATTACCACTTATTAGTAAAGGTGGAACTTCAACCATTATTAATTGTATTTATATTGGAATGTTGTTAAGCATTAGTAGGTTTGCAAAGAAACGTAATAACGATACAGCCGAAGAAATAATCTCAGATAGCGAATAAGATAATACGAAATATACTATTTAAAAGTAAGTAGGCGATTCTTTTTTACACCTACTTACTTCCCTAAATACAGATTGTTAATAAGCCAATAGCACATATGTTGTTCTTACACATTGTTTAGAAATTAAGCTCAAATAGCCACAACATCATTATATAGGTATACCTTATTCATCTAAAATTAGGTTCTACCGCTTGAGTAGAATTTATTTTTTATTAAATCATAGAAAAACATTCCAGCACACATAATAAGAAAAAGGCTACAGATGTAGCTAATAAACCAAAAACGAGTTTAGCAAAAACAAGAAAATCCAAATTTTGTAATTAGCCCTCCCTTAAAAACAATATTGAGGGTGTGTCAAAATTGATACATCCTCTTTTTTTCTTTGATTTAATATCATAGCATCATCTATAAAACAGACATTTAGCTCTTATTCTATTCGCAAAACCATTCCAAGAAAGAATTAAAACTTCTCCACTGTAGTTGATGTTTGCCATTCTGAAAATGAATCAACTTCTGTCCAAGTTCAAGCTCAAAACCTCTCCTATTTCCCGATTGTAAAAAAACTACCCTTTGTTTCAAAGCTATCTAAAAGAATATAATCTTTTGGCTAAACTAAGTAGGATTGCAAAGATTCTATTCTTTTATTCTTGACGCTGAAAAATTATAATTATAAATCACACAAATTATAATTATAAATAAAAAAATTATAATAACAAATTTATTTTCCCTTAATTCCGCAGTATTTTTTCTTGTGAGAAAATTTTATATGTTGAGATGTCTTTTTGGGGACTCTATATGTTGATATGAGGTGCTTCGGTGTTTCTTGGGGCTTTTCTAAGCATAAAAGACTCCACCCAAACCAATGGGGAAGTATGAAAAACCACAAAAAATACTTCCATAACAGAATGCTTTGCCGCTACTTCCACATTTACCCAATACAGATTCGGTAAGTTTTTTCAGAGCCCAACTTTGAGAAAACGTCCATAATATGAAAAACTCCATCGAAAGAAGTGATATTCTCGTTTTTAATTGCTACCTTTGTCATGTCAGTTTTTTGCTTACTTGTTATGTTTGCAGCACCAAGATAGGTGAAATTTCTGACATATCCAGTGTTTTGAGAACTTTGTTTCTCAGGCACTTGGAGTTCTCACAAGAATTTATGCTGCGGAATTAAGGTATCTATCAAAAGTTTAATCGTTTTTTAATAGTTGCTTTCTGCATAAGTAGCCTTTTCGTAGAGTTGCAACTATTGGCTTCTGACGTATAAAGAGATGGTAGCATGTTCCTTATATAGTAATAATGGACAGTCTATATGTTGGTATTATATGAGGTGTAAAGATATAATTAGGGCTTTTGAGAAGTAAAAGAAAAGCAGGGAAACGATACGATACTTGTTGTATTCCGTCTTCCCTGCTTATAGTTTATGATACACTATAGGCTGCTTCTGTATTTAGAAGGGAACCTTGCGTACTCACAAGAGGTGAACTTTATCCACCTTTACTTGGTATTTTAATGTCCTTCCAGCACTTGAGAATAAGTCTATCGAGTGTTTGAGGATTAATATTTGAACACTGCAGTGAGTGTTATCTTGCGTCCATCAGCATGTGCATACTCTGCATTACGTGCCATCATCATAGATGCTGGTGTGTAATAAGTGTAGTTCAATAAGTTGGATACAGCCAAACTTAAGTCGCAAGCCTTCATCTTTACGCCTGCAGTAAGGTTTAGTAAGTTGATACGATTTACGATACCTTCACCCTCGTTATATACTCCTGAAGCATTAGGAGTAAATCTGTCACGCTTACCGGTGTGCATGTATTGCAGTTGGAGATAGGTGTTCTTGACAGGAGCATAGTTGACATACATTGCCAACTTTGCGGCTGGGATGGAAATGTTTGACATATATGTGTCCCAATCACCAGTAGCTGATTTGAGCTTACCTTCGAACCATGAGAAGTTAGCACCAACCTTTAAGTTACGGAGAAGTTGTGCATCTGCACTCAATTCAACGCCATACACCTTCTGTGGAGTACGGTTTACTACCCAGAAACCATTCTCTATCTTGAGGTCACTTCCAAGCTTAGAATAGGTGTAGAAAACAGATCCATTCAACTGCAACCAATGGTTAATATCAGAGTAAACACCCATCTCGTAGTTGTTTGTCTTTACTGGTTCTGTTGATATCTTAGAGAGTACATCGGCCTTAGCAGCACGTAATGTACGACCTAAATCAAAGATAGAGAAACCTTGAGAGTAGGCTACGAAGGGTTGAAAAGCAGGATATTTGTTATAAGAAACACCCACATTAAAAGACATATTATTATACTTTAGCTTTCCACCTTTGACCTGAACCTGTGGGTCGGAGAGCTTATTGCGCAATACATCATAGTCTGGTACGTTTATATTAATGAAGTCGTAACGTCCTCCTAATTTGAGGCTTAGATGTTGCCATAGTGTGGTCTTCATTTGAACAAAGGGCGCATGGTTGTTACTTGTCACCCATGGCATCCAGTATCTACCATCTACCAAAGGTTGTGATGTCTTATTATAAAGGTAGTCATAACCATAAGCTAAGTGTGCAAAAGCATTCTCTGAGAATACAAGTCGAGTATTAAACTGGGTGCGGAAACCAAACTTACGATCCTTAACAGCCGACTGTCCACTTGTTTCTTCCCATCTTGGCTGCGCAGGGTTAGCCTTACGGAAGTCGAAGATAGTATATATTCCCGAACCATAAACAGATGCTTCTAAGTCGGTATGTTTGAATATATCCTTTGAAGTAAACTTGAGGTAAGCATTGTGATTGTATCTTGTTCCCTCGTCAACTGCCTGTGGGTCCTTGTTACCAATTATACCAATAGAAGGACTTTGGAGGTACTTTCCGCCGAAAGGAATCAATTTTGTGTCTTGCAAACTACGATAGAAATTATACATCAATTCTATTCTGTTCTTAGGAGATAGGGAATAACCGAGATTAACAAGTATGTTTGTTGTATAAGTATCACCGAGTCCGTAGCGTGGAGAGATAAATTTCCCATCACCATCAATAGCACTACCTGTACGTCCAAAAGCCCCATTTACGAGATAATCAAATTGCCCCACACGACCATAAACTTGCTGGTTGATGCGATAACCTTGCCCTTTTCCGTGACGGAAGAGGTTATAAGTTGAACCCGAGAGAGTCGTCTCTCCAGCTACAGCCTTGTTGGTGGTATTCTTCTTAGTTATGATGTTTATCAATCCTCCGATAGCACCATTACCATAGAGAGCAGTAGAGCCTTTTACTACTTCTATATGGTCGATAGCAGCGATGTCAATGGTTCGGATGTCACGGTCTGTTGAACGTAAAGGAGTTGATTGAGGAATACCATCAATCAAGATAAGTGCGCTTCTTCCACGAAGTGATTGTGACCGAGAGCTTGTAGTATTACTTGATAGAGCCATACCAGGCGTGAGCATGCCTAAGAGGTGAGTGATATCGGGAGCCGCCTTGCTCATTTCTGCTATTTGCTTTTGGTCAAGAATCGTAACTGTAGCAGCCGCATTCTGCTTTATTTCAGGTATACGTGTAGTACTGATTATTACTTCTTCGAGATGTTGTGTGGAGTCTTTAATCTCTTCTGATTGTGCATTACAAGGTGTGGTTGCCATTGCAAGCATTGCGAGAGATAGATAAATTGTTTCTTTTTTCATATAAATACAATTCTATGAGTGTTAATTAATGTTTGCAAAAGTATTAATATTCTATAGAGCGTGCAATACCTAAAATGAGGTATATGTAGTTCTATGTGCCTTATCTTTGAACGTATTTTTCTATGTGGCAATATATCTTTAGTATTGTGACAAGCATTTGATTCGTTTTTTTCTTACTTTTGCATTATCTTTTTGAATATTATCGGCTTGTAACGTTATCTATAGATGATAGGATGGGTGATGTTGGAAGTTAATCAAAGTAGGGTTATTTTCTACTCTGATAAATATTTATGAGAATCCTCAATTCCGCAGCATTATTCCTTGTGAGGTACTTTTATATATTGAAGTGTCATTTTGGGGATTTATCCATTGATATGGGGATTTTCTGGGGTTCTTGGTTCTTGCATAATCATAAAATCCCCCACCCAAACCAATAGGGAAGTATGATAACCACAAAAAATACTTCCATAACAGAATGCTTTGCCGCTACTTCCACGTTTGCCCAATACAGATTCGGTAAGTTTTTTCAAAGCCCAACTTTGAGAAAACGTCCATAATATGAAAAACTCCATCGAAAGAAATGATATTCTCGTTTTTAATTGCTACCTTTGTCATGTCAGATTTTTGCTTACTTGTTATGTTTGCAGCACCAAGATAGGTGAAATTTCTGACATATCCAAGTGTTTTGAGAACTTTGTTTCTCAGGCACTTGGAGTTCTCACAAGAATTTATGCTGCGGAATTAAAGATGAAAGTGTTTTTACTTCTTTTATTATTATATTTTCCTCTTAACAGTAAAGTAGCGGAAGATCATCAGGTGGATGTTACCTTATCGTATGAATCTGGGTATATTTCCAAGAGTCTATATATAAATGGAAAGAAAGAAGCTGTCTATAAAAGCAAGAAAAAGAAACCTATAAGGCTCACAAAAGTCGAGAAAGATATGCAAAATATCTTTTTCGAACAATTAAAATACTTGGAATCGTGGGGGGTGATTATAAAATATCCAGAGGTTATTTTCGAAGACCTTTGTATTATCTCTGATATATTATCCAATTATGATAAGTCGGAAATTCAATCTTTTATTCAAACAAAAGGCGATTGTAAAACAATTAATATATTAAAAATCAACAAATATTACACATATATTAATGCAAGAGTCGATTATGTTTTAACGCTCACAATAGTTATAGAAAAAGGCTTACTTAAAGAGTTTCGATATGAATACATGCCAGATTTTTCTGACGAGACCGTTATTTACAGATGTCAGTACAAATATGATAATTATGGTAGAATTATATATATAACAACTTTAGGGAAAGAAAAAAATGAGATTAGAATAACATATGCGAGTTTAAGATAATCCTCAATTCCGCAGCATTATTCCTTGTGAGGTACTTTTATATATTGAAGTGACATTTTTGGGATTTATCCATTGATATGGGGATTTTCTGGGGTTCTTGGTTCTCGCATAGACATAAAATCCCACACCCAAACCAATGGGGAAGTATGAAAAACCACAAAAAATACTTCCATAACAGAATACTTTGCCGCTACTTCCACGTTTGCCCAATACAGATTCGGTAAGTTTTTTCAAAGCCCAACTTTGAGAAAACGTTCATAATATGATAAATTCCACCGAAAGAGTGATATTCTCGTTTTCAATTGCGACCTTTGTCATGTCAGATTTTTGCTTACTTGTTATGTTTGCAGCACCAATATAGGTGAAATTTCTGACATACGCAAGTGTTTGAATACTTTTATGTATCAGGCACTTGCATTTCTTGCAAGCAAAAACGCTGCGGAAATAAGGATTATACAGAAAAGAAAATTATGTCGATACAAAAGAAATTGAACGAAAGACCGAGAGAAAAATTAAACTTTTCTACTCCAAAGTATGAATTCTTCAAATACGTTTTATAATTTTGCACTTGCTGGTTGACTCTGCGCCACATTTATTATATTTCACATTTTTAAGTGGTTTATATTACGACAAAATAGAAAAAATGATTAACTTTGTAAGTTGATAAAAAGAGCTGTTATGAACGAAGAGTTAAGAATAATTATTAGTGGTGGAGGAACAGGAGGACACATCTTTCCAGCTGTGTCAATAGCCAATGCCATAAGAACTAAATATCCTAAAGCAAAAATATTATTTGTTGGCGCAGAAGGAAGAATGGAAATGCAACGTGTTCCTGCTGCAGGCTATGAAATAAAAGGCTTGCCCATAAAAGGTTTTAACCGTGCAAACAAACTGAAAAATATTAGCGTACTCTACAAGCTATGGAAAAGTTTGCGTTTGGCACGTAAAATAATAAAAGATTTTAACCCACAAGTGGCAGTGGGTGTTGGAGGATATGCCAGTGGAGCTACTTTATATGAATGTTCGAAAATGGGAATACCTTGCCTAATTCAAGAACAAAACTCTTACGCTGGTGTAACAAATAAGCTACTTGCCAAAAAAGCAAAGAAAATTTGTGTGGCTTACGAAGGTATGGAACGCTTTTTTCCAGCCGATAAAATTCTTATGACAGGAAATCCTGTACGCCAAAACGTTCTAGAAACACCGCTCTCAAAAGAAGACGCCAGAAAACAATTCGGGCTAAATCCTACAAAGAAAACAATTTTACTAGTGGGAGGTAGTCTTGGTGCACGTACTATTAACCGTGCCGTATTAGAACATTTAGAGCTTATTGAATCTTCTGATGTACAGTTTATTTGGCAAACAGGTAAGTATTATCATCAGTCTATTCTTGATGAAATGAAAGGAAAAGAACTTCCTAACCTGAAAATAATGGACTTTATAAGCGATATGGGAGCAGCTTACAAGGCAGCCGACTTAGTTATTAGCCGTGCAGGAGCAAGTTCTATTAGCGAATTTCAACTAATTGGTAAGCCCGTTATACTTGTTCCGAGTCCAAATGTGGCAGAAGATCACCAAACAAAAAATGCAATGGCATTGGTAAACAAAGGTGCGGCATTGTTTGTAAAAGACGCAGAAGCACCTAATAAGCTTTTACAATTGGCAATAGATACAGTAACCAACGAACAGAAACTTACAAGCTTAAGCCAAAATGTGAAAAAAATGGGGCTTCATAATTCTGCCGATGTAATAGCAAACGAAGTAATAAAACTCATAAAACAATAGAGATACCAACAATCTGGAATGGTTATGATATTCCAAATAATAATATAACAAAATGAAATTACAGGATATACAGGCAGTTTATTTCATAGGAGCAGGAGGAATTGGTATGAGTGCTTTAGTTCGATACTTCCATCATAAAGGACTTGTGGTGGCAGGTTACGATAAAACACCAACCGATTTAACACGCCGTTTAGAAAAAGAAGGAATACAACTGCACTACGAAGATAACATAAATTTGATTCCAGATGTGTGCAAAAATCCATCTACAACATTAGTAGTTTACACACCAGCTATACCTAATACGCATAGTGAATTAATATATTTCCGCGAAAACCATTTCGAAATAGAAAAACGTGCACAAGTGTTGGGTAGACTTACACAAACACACAAAGGACTTTGTTTTGCTGGTACACATGGTAAAACAAGTACATCTACAATGTGTGCCCATATTATGCACGAAAGTCGTTTAGATTGTAATGCTTTTCTTGGTGGTATCTCTAAAAATTATGGTACAAACTACATATTCTCGCCTAAAAGCGATTATGTTGTTATTGAAGCCGATGAATTCGACCGTTCTTTCCATTGGTTACGTCCTTATATGAGTGTTATTACATCTACGGATCCCGACCATTTAGATATTTATGGTACGAAAGAAGCCTACTTAGAAAGTTTTCGTCATTACACCGAATTAATACAACCAGGGGGAACGCTTGTTATTCATAAAAGTTTAGAAATGAAACAAAACGTACAAGCTGGTGTAAAAGTGTATGAATATAGTAGGGAAACTGGTGATTTTCATGCCGAAAATGTTCGAATACAAAATGGAACAATTGTGTTTGATATGGTTTCGCCTATAGAAAATGTAACAAACATAGAGTTAGGTCAGCCTATACCAATAAATATTGAAAATGGAATAGCTGCAATGTCATTGGCACAACTTTGTGGTTGTACAGCCGATGAACTTAGAAATGGAATGAAAACTTATGCAGGAGTAGACCGTCGTTTCGACTTTAAGATAAAAAATAATCGACACGTTTTACTTTCCGACTATGCACATCATCCAAAAGAGATTATACAAAGTGCTAAAAGTTTGAAGGAAATATATCCTGATAGAAAGATAACGGTAATATTCCAACCCCATCTTTACTCACGTACGCACGATTTTTATATGGAATTTGCAGAAGCTCTCAGTCATTTTGATGAGGTTATTCTCACAGAAATTTATCCAGCTAGAGAAAAACCAATGCCTGGTGTTACATCAGCACTTATCTACGATAATCTGAAGAGTAATGTAGAAAAGCAAATGATAAAGAAAGACGACGTATTACAGTTTGCTAAAAGTAGAGACTTTGATGTTCTTGTTGTGCTCGGAGCAGGAAATCTCGACAATTATACAGAAAAACTTGCAGAAATAATAAAAGAAAAAGAATAGTTTAAGAGAATGAATACAAGTTGGAAGACGATTATTTTTTATGTGTTAGATGTCATCTTGACATTCTACCTTGTTATGGCAATAACTTCGTGGAATACGCCAGATAAGAAACATCGTATATGTACGAAAGTGAATATAAATATTTCCGATTCCAATAACTCTGGATTTCTTAGTGCTGAAGAAATTAAAGCCATTCTTGAAAAAGATAAATTATACCCACTTAATAGGCAACTAAGTTCTATTGAACCACGAAAAATAGAAGAAGCTTTAAAGGTGGGACCATTTGTTGATACGGCACAATGCTATATTACAGAGAATGGGCATATTAATATTAGAATTTCGCAACGAATGCCAATCATTCGTATAAAAAATAATAAAGGCGAAGACTACTATCTGGACGATAATGGAGGAATTTTACCAAACTCTAAATATACAAGCGATTTAATTATAGCAACAGGCGATATTAGTAAATGGTTTGCTCATTTTGCAATTACACCTATGGCAAAAGCAATAAATAAATCGGAGTTTTGGCTCAACCAAATCGAACAAATAAATGTTCGACCAGATAGGGGAATAGAACTCGTGCCACGTGTGGGAAATCATATAATATTTATAGGTTATCTACCAATAAGACGAAATAAGGCAGCAAACGATAAAGGTATAGACGAGTTTGTTACGAAAAAACTCGAGCGAACCGAGAAATTCTATCGTTATGGGCTATCACAAGCAGGTTGGAATAAATACTCGTATATTGATGTGGAGTTCGATAATCAAATTATATGTAAACGAAGAGCTGCACAACAAACAACAAACGAACAGCAACAACCCAAGCAAGAGGAAAAAATACAAACTGAAGTATCAGAATAAGAATAAAAATAAATAATAAGAAAATTAGTGTATGGCAGAATTTATTGTAGCCATTGAACTGGGCTCATCAAAAATCACTGGTATAGCAGGAAAGAAAAACCTAGATGGTAGTATTTCTGTGAATGCTGTTGTTAAAGAAGACGCTTCGCAATGCATTCGAAAAGGTGTTGTTTACAACATCGACAAAACAGGACAATGCTTAACCAATATAATAAACAAACTAAAGAAGCAACTTAAACACGAGATAACACACGTCTATGTAGGTGTGGGCGGACAATCTATTCGCAGTGTAAAAAACGTAATAGTAAAAGAATTGCCTGCAGGAACTATCATATCTAGTAATATGATAAACGAACTGATGGACGCAAATCGTAATATGAGTTATCCTGATCAGGAAATTCTCGATGCAGCCACACAAGAATATAAGGTAGATAATCAAGATGCAATAGACCCCGTAGGTATTAAAGCAAACCATTTAGAAGGAAACTTCTTAAATATTTTATGGCGTAAATCGTTCTACGATAATCTTAATAGTTGCTTTGAAAAGGCTGGTATTGCTATTGCCGAAATGTATTTGGCTCCTTTAGCTTTAGCTGATAGCATATTAACAGATAACGAAAAACGTGGAGGTTGTGTACTTGTCGATCTTGGAGCTGAAACAACTACAGTTTCTGTTTATTATAAAAGTATATTACGACACCTTGTTGTGTTGCCACTTGGTGGAGCTAATATAACAAAAGATATTGCAAGCCTACACATTGAAGAGAAAGATGCCGAAAAACTGAAACTAACATACGGAAGTGCTTATACTAATGACGAAGATATAGACGACAAACACTCTTATACAATCTCTAACGACTCTTCTATAGAAAGCCGAAAACTTGTTGATATCATAGAATCGCGTGTTGAAGAGATTATTAAAAACGTTATCTATCAAATACCAAGCGAATACGCTAATAAGCTATTAGGAGGTTTTATTCTTACAGGTGGTGGTTCGAATATGAAGAATATTGAACAAGCATTCCGTACTCATTCGCATGTAGATAAAATAAGAATAGCTAAGTTTGTTACACAAACCATTAATGCTAATAATGCAGATATTAATGCAAAGAATGCTACAATGAACACTATTCTTGGATTGTTGGCAAAAGGCGATATTAATTGTGCAGGAGCTCCTATTAATTCAGATAAGAAATTGTTTGATGATGTTACCAAACCAACTACATCAACAACAAGCGACTTGCATAAAGAACCCAGAAAAGCTCCAGAAATTGGACAAGGTGTAGTGCTGACTGCTGCCGAAAAAGAAAAGGCAGAAGCAGAACGTCGCCGTATGGAAGAAGAAGAACGTAAACGCAGAGAAGAAGAAGAAGAAAAACGTAAACACGACGAAGAAGAAAAACGTAAGAATAGTTTCTGGGGAAAATTCACTCTCAAGATGAAAGAGATTAGTGGAAAGATATTAGAAGCAGAAGATGAATAAAAGGAAGTGTTCTAAACGAAGAAATATAGAATAAGACAAGGAAGAAGGTTATGGCAGATAATAATATGAAGAAAGAAATACTCGACTTTGGTGTAGCTGAACAAAATAGCATTATCAAAGTTATTGGTGTTGGTGGTGGCGGTGGAAATGCCGTAAACCACATGTATCGTGAAGGTATACACGATGTTACATTTGTTTTGTGTAATACCGATGCACAAGCACTAAACGATTCGCCCGTTCCTATTCATTTGCAACTTGGTAAAGAAGGTTTAGGAGCAGGAAATAAGCCAGAGAAAGCAAGAGAAGCAGCAGAAGAAACTATCGACGACATAAAGAAAATGCTGAGCGATGGCACCAAAATGGCATTCATTACTGCTGGTATGGGAGGTGGTACTGGTACTGGTGCTGCTCCTGTTATTGCAAAGGTAAGTAAGGAAATGGATATTCTTACAGTTGGTATCGTTACAATTCCATTTCGTTTCGAAGGCGACAAGAAGATAGACCAAGCACTTGATGGTGTAGAAGAAATGTCGAAACACGTAGATGCTTTGTTGGTGATAAACAACGAGCGCTTACGCGAAATATATCCGGAGATGAGTGTGCTTAATGCTTTCGGAAAAGCAGACGATACACTCAGTGTTGCAGCAAAAAGTATTGCAGAAATTATTACTGTACACGGACTCATTAATCTTGACTTTAACGATGTGAAGACAGTGTTGAAAGATGGCGGTGTTGCTATTATGAGCACTGGTTATGGTGAAGGTGAGGGGCGTGTAAAGCAAGCTATTGAAGATGCTTTGAATTCTCCGTTGCTCAACGATAACGATATATACAACTCTAAAAAGATACTTCTTTCTATCAATTTCAGTAGCGACAACAACGACAATCCTGGATTGACGATGGAAGAGATGAGTGATATTAACGAATTTATGAGCCATTTTGGTAATGGATTTGAACTGAAATGGGGATTAGCACTCGACCCAGACCTTGATAAAAGGGTAAAAGTAACTATTCTTGCTACAGGCTTCGGCATTAAAGATGTTGAGGGAATGGGTAGCCACATTAAGAAACAATCGTTGGAAGAAGCTGCGCGCCTTGCTGAAGAAGAAGAACGTGAGGCTGAACGTAGAGACCGTAGAGACCGTATCTATGGTGGAAGCAAGTCGGCAAAGTCGAAACGACACCCACACATATATCTTTTCTCTCAAGACGATTTGGATAACGAAGATATTATTCTCGCTATAGAAAATACACCAACCTATAAGCGAACAAAGCAAATGATAGAAGATTTAAAGTCTGTTCCTGAAAAGAAAGAAGAATCTTCGTCAGAGGCAATTCAGGGAGTTATTAGCTTTAGATAGCATAAAAATAATAGTGAAAGAAGCAATAGCATAGCAATGCAATATAGCAAAAGAAATATATAAGGTAAGATATGGCATACAAGCATTAATGTTGCTACAATGGGAATGCTTATAAGTATATTTTTTTGCTGGTTAATATAGCAAAAGGGCTGAATTCTTTTATAGAATTAGGCCCTTTTATGTAGTGTGATTTCAACAGTGTGACGGTTATAATCCTCTATACTTTCTATATCTCTGCCCAGCAAGCAAGTGCTATTGTCCACTTTTCAGGCATAATGAACATTTGGAAGGCTGAAAACTCTTCTAAGCCTTTTATTTACTACTCTTATAGCATTTAAAAACCTACGAATAAAATGGTATCTTCTGAAATAGAACAAATGTTTCAACTTCACCCTCATTTCATAAGTTTACTACTTTTATCTATATTTAAATCATCTTTGAATAGCCTTTATCTTTTGAAAGTGCAGGTCTTAAGTAAAGGATAGTTTGAAGTCTCTTGAAACCTTATTAGCTTTTGTTGAATAGAATACATATCTTCGTATTTATTTAGCAGAAGCATTTCCTTGATAAAAGGTGTTGTCGGACTATCAGGATAAGTTTTTATGAATCGTTTCCATTCCTCTTTTACTTTTTTGTCTACTACGCTATCAAAGTCCACTGTAGAAGTATTATCAACGCCAAACAGAAAAGCCGACTGAAGGAATTTATAGGCATCTTGTAGTCTGCAGAACAATTCTTTCTGTGTTGGATATTCCTTTACATAAGCCTCATATCGAGCAAGCAGATTACTCAACTCATGCCAGGTTATTATGAGACAGGCATCTGGAGCTATATTTTCTGCATCCTTTATTAGGTACCAGTAGTCTTGGTAATATTTTGGTAATTGTTTGACATACTTAGTGTAAAATTTGGTTTGAAGGGTCAATTCCACGATACCCTCTCCCAAATCTATTATATCTATCCCAGCCTTCTTATAGAATAAGTCTTTCTTTTTGATGGAGTCGTGTGGTTCTCTTTCATTGCCCTCGTCATCTATTCTATAATCATAATAGTGCTCAATATAATGGCTCTCACGCTCATTAAGTTTATTCAATTCTTTTTGCACTTCCGTACTATAATCGTCAAAGAGTTGACAACGTTCTTCGGGCGATGTTCCTTCTATCTTAATATCAATTATTTGCTGATGGAGCTTGATGCGTTTCAAAGGGTCGGTTGTTTGTGCAAGAACTTGTTTAACGCTATCTAGCTTGGCATTTTGTTTAAGACTATCGATATTTGTTTCTTGCTTTATATTGTCGATATCTTGAATATTTTTATCTGTTTGCTTCGAAAGCTTGTTTTGACAAGCTGTCAATCCTACAATTCCAGATAAGAGCAGATATGCTATTTGTTTCATTAGAATAATGTATGAAGGTTTTAATAATGATAGAAAATGTTCTCTATTTCTTTATGTGCAAAGATACACATAAAAAGAGATTAAGTGCTTATATAATTAGGTTTAATTACTCTTATGTATTCTCTCTTGAATAGAGGTGTCAGGCATAATGAACATTGGTCTATTATGCCACGCTCTATATTGTAGTATTTTCGCAGTAATAAAAATCCCTGCCTTAATAAATAGGACAGGGATTTTAGTAAAAAGAATATATTAGGTATTTATAATGCCTTAATTTTATTATTCAGCAACAGGACGAACGCCTAAGCCGAATGTGCGGGCACTACTATGTAATGGATATACATCTGCTTGGCTGAAAGCAAAACAACGACCATTATTAAGGTCTTGTGGAATGGCTGTCCAATAGTTTGCACTAACATTGAGATCTACTATATTACCATTTCCGTTTTCACGATAACCTGTAGCAGGGAAATAGATTGTTGCTTTCTTCTCACTATTAGTCCAGAATATATGTCCAGTTTGAGAATTATATGTTGCGGGAACTTCTGTACCATCTACCATTTTAGGCCCTTGGTTCGCACCATTTGAAGTGAAACCTGTGAAGGCATTACTAGCTGGAACTTGGAAGCCTACAGGACTTGGGTCGTAAATGGTCTTAACAACAGCATTATCATTCCCGTTGCTTTCTGTATTATTAACAGACCACAAATTATAAAAATAATAGTACTGTGTTAAATAAGAATAACCTGGAATAGTGCCGCCACCTTCTGTTACATAGAAATAACCAGGATTTTGAATTATGGCTTGCATATAAATCTGATTACCCGCATCTTTCTTAAATAGTGTTCCTACAGCAGGATCTGTACTTGGGAAAGGATCTTTGCGACCCCATTGGTAAAGTGTAGTATTACCTCGTCTTTCCGTAATACCAGCATTCTGTGTAATTGTGAAGACTGATTCTTGCTTAATACCATTGTTAGCAATAGTTTGTTCAACTTTCACCTTTACAGTTCGTGGTGTTGAATAAGATGTACCTGTCCATTTTGTGGGTTTCCAACCTAATGCTTCATTTGTGAAGTTATAAACCTTGTTTTGCTTATTGGTAACAGGAATCTTATCAAGTGCATTCTTAGGCGCAAACCAAAGGTGCCATGACCAAACAATAGTATTACCTTTCTTAACAGCTATAACTGCATTACCGCTTTTTATATTTGCCTTTGTTACTTCAAACTTTACAAAAGCATTTCCGTTACTATCACGATATATAGGATTAGAAGCTAAATTAACGAGATTTGCTTCGTCAGCCCAAACAATTTGTGCTCCATTTATGCCATTATTTGCATTACCATTGGTTTTCTCAATCCATGGGTTATTAATACCTTTTCCATCGTGATCTACAAGTTTGGGAAGAATGTTTTCTTTCTGTTGTCCATTTACATTAATATGACCAGCACTACCTGAAAATTGATAGGCTACATAATTTGCATTGTTATCCTTGATGGCATTACCATAAACCAATGGAATCATATAATATCCCGGTGCAGAGATAAGATAGCAGTTGGCAGTATTCTGTACTTGTGCTTCACCTGTGCTATTCGATAAGTTGTAAGGCTTTGCTGCTGAACCTAAAGCTTTAGCTTCTTGTAATTCTTTATTACGTTTAGCAACAAGGTCAACTATATCTGTGCCTAATGTAGCTGTGCCTTGTTCTGCAGCAGTACCACCATTTCCCGACTCTTTAGTTAAACTCTTTAGCCATGCTGGCTTAGTTGTTGTCCAACTATTACCATCATCTTCACTATATCCAATAACTTTCCATGCTACTGGCTTCTTTGTGCCATCAGGAGCTTGACGAAAACTTGTAATACCATAGTTTCCTGTACTTGTTGCGTTGTAAGCAACAGCTGATGGACTATCACTTGTGATAGAGTAAACCCAGCTTGAATTCTTATTACTCAACTTATAAGTACGGGTGGTACCTTCTTTCCATGAACCCTTAAGTGGTACAGAAATAGTAGTGTTATCGGTAAAAGTAATTTCGGCAGTAACCTTATTATCGAGTTCCTGTGGAATCATATAAAAGGTGTAGTTGTCGTTCAACTTAGTGATATCTCTTGAATTTTCATTAGGAAATGTACTTCTATCTCTAACAATGCTGTTTGGATTTTCATTTGTCTTGTAATTAAGACCATCGAGAGTTACATTACCACGAGAAGTATAACCAGTAGATATCCACTTTGCGCCAGTACCATTGTATTGATTTGAAATTACATACTTGCTTTTTAACAATACATTCTTAAGTGTTATCTGCTTAATTGTTTTGTCGAATGACAGATTCTGACCAACTGCAAAGCGGATAGCTGTCAATGCATGACGGAAATTAAGACTGGTTCTTGGTGCTTGATAGCGTGTTGCATATTGTACATTACCAGAACAAGCAGTCATAAGGTCTACTTGCTTTCTTACGTCAGTTTCTATTTCAAATTCAACACTTGGAAAACCATTAGCATCTGGCTTATTTATTTTCATCTTATTCTTATAAGTGTTAAGCTCTGGATATACTGCAAAGAAACAACCATAAGGTTTTTGCCACGACCAAGGTATCTGAGTATAGAGTTCACCATTCTTTTTTGTCTTTGCATCAATAAACCATTCTTCTTTTATATTTGATGCATTTGTTCCACGAAGACCAGTAGAAGAGAAGTCGCTAAATGAATTCAAATCGATGATATTTGCACGCGTTTTTGCATCGGTTACCACTGGATTAACACCTTCAACGGTTGTTTCAATTAAGCAGACATTAAGACTCTTGTTGCTTTGAGCTTCTAATTTTTTACCTTCAAGGTCCTTATCGGATAGTCCGGCAGTAATGGCACCACGAGTTGATGCATTATATTTACTAAGTGCTTCTTCCTGCGCATCGGTTATTTCAAATTGCACAATAGCTTCTTTATCGCCATCACTTAGGTTATTGCCTAAGTCATCGTCAGCACAAGAAACCATTGATAATGCAATGCTACCAACAAATAATGCCGATAGTGTATAATAAGAAATCTTTTTCATTATATCTTTTTACCTTTTTATTTTTACTTTCTTTGTTTCCAACTATTAGCCAACAAGCTCGTCGCCATCATCTCCAACTGCAGGTGTAAGCGGTTCTACGGTAATACTTCCTGAGGGATTACCACCTCCACCAGGTCTCACATTAGGACTTGTTGCTAAAAGAAATTTGTCTTCCATCATATCAAAGACAGCAATGGCTGGTCTAAGATATTTTTGTTTAGTTACGTCTGTGTTCATTTTTTTTATTCATAATTAAATCTACCTACAATCAAACTTGCAGGTGGACTGTTAAGATAGAAATGAGTCTGTTATGTATATTGGTATCCATTAACACGGTTAAGGAAACCATGTTTTCGTTACTCTGAATCTTTCAATCTTTATTCTCTGTTTGTAGAATTATTTCTTATATTTTTTGCAAAGTTATGAAATAATTTCAAAAGTTCTTATTAAACTCCATGTTTTAACATATTTATGGTAGTTAAAAACAATATTTTGGGCTGTAAGAGAATTATTTGAGACACCTTATAAAAGTATCTGAAAATTAATGAGAGGTAGTTGAATAACAATCGGACACTTTATAATCTGCGTTGATGAGTTGTTTCTGATGTTGTTTCTTTGCGTCTCTGCTACTATTGTATGCGTGTCCTATATTAGCGACAGCCTGTTGCAATAGTTTTACTTACGTGTAAGTAGAACTTTATTTACGTGTAAGTAAAACTTTATTTACGTGTAAGTAAAACTTTACTTACGTGTAAGTAATAGCTTTATTTCAGCATAAAGGTTATGCGGATTTATATGAAAAGCGTAAGAATATTGGGAGAGAAATAGTAGTTATTCGTAGTGTTGTGTTTCTCTGCATATAAATAACCAAAAGAAAGCCCCCTCATTAAATGCTTCGAACAGCATAAAATGAGGGGGCTACACAGTCATTAGTAGTGATTAATGTGAGATTTTAAATGCGTTTTTTGAGCCGTCTTCGTGGTATATCTGTAGTAAGATTGTGCCTTTTGGCAGTGCCGAAAGGTTGATACAATCTGTATAAAGCGTGTTTATTAAACTTCCATTTAGAGAGAATATACTAACTTTGCTTGTTTGCTTTAACACTATTTTTCCATTGTTTATTATGGGTTGTGAGTCGTTATTCACAGTTTGAATGCGCGTTACATTATATATTCGGGTAGGTAAGAATATAAGTTCTTTATCTTTCTGGCAAATATATCCGTCAATATCTCCAGTAGCTCCGTTAGTTGGACGTTCTGAAACGCCTTCTGAAATAAGTAACTTTAGTTCGTTTTCGTTATCGGTTATAAGCATTTCGTTTGTATTGGCAGGTTTAAAAGTAATGCCTTTTAGACTAACTAAACGTGCTTCGAGAGTTTTTGCATTGTCTAAAAGCGATTTTAGTTCTACATTTTGTGCTGTAACCGTATTGTTAGACGAGAGAATAGAGAGATAGGTTGGTATAAAAAGCAACATTCCGTTGTCTTCTTTTACTAACTTTCCTTTTAGTTTACCAATCTTGTCGCCTGTTTTAACATTGTAGCCTGCAAGAGAGTGTGTATCTATAGCAATGCCAGCAGTATTATCTTCGAAGAAAGTATAATTAGGATTGTTGCCAGCTTGCCCAGTAACCAGCATTTCGTTTATAAGAGTATAGTTATAATCTACATTTGTTTTTGCATTACGCAAGGCAGCAATATCGTTTAGAATAGTGCTGTTTTTGTATCTAACTTTAAGTTCTTCTGAAATGCTCGCTTCTCTATCGTTATACAATGGCACAATTTGGAACGTATAAATACCATTAGGTAGCGACATTGCCGACCAACGACAAGTATCTGCAATGCCAGTTTCTATGCCATTCACTAATATTTTGTAACCCGTTAAATCTTTAATTCTTTCAGGTTCCTTCCATCGTAGAGTATCTTTCGTAAGAGTTAGCGATTTTGGCATACGAGTGAAGTGATATTCTTTCGATGCAACGAACTCTTCGGTAGATACATTTTTCCAATTATTGTTGCGGAAGTCGTCGTGTGTAATGCGTGTTATACATTCTGTTTCTGTAGAATAGTTATAGTTCTCGCGTTTGTTTGGCACAAGTTTTCCATTATTGCTACATTCTTCTATGCGTGTTTTTACCTCTCCTTTATTGCCGAAAGTTGTTTCTATACGTGCAATTAGCGGTGCCGTTATATCGGTTGAGGCGTAAACACTGTCTAACTGGTGCGAAAGATACTTACCATTAAATTTTAATGAGCTGTTTGTAAGTGCAGTTACAGTAGAATCTCCTTGTGCGTTAAATTTGTAAGCAACAGTTTGTATAGGATATTGGTAAGAAATGCTAGGGTCTGTAAAGTAGTATTCAGCATTATCTTTTACGAATATTTGCTTATCTTTATCGAAAACAAATACTTGTTTAGCCGATAACGCACCAGCCGAATTGTACAGATATTGTGTTTTTTGATGTTTTTCCCAATTCTTCTTTGCAGGGTTATACAAATCAACTTCTTCCAATTCAGTCTTTGTAGAATACTTACGTATAGTAACTTTTGTGCGTTTTTTAGGCTGACCGAAGGCATCGTATGCAATATAGAACGATAAAGTTTCGCCCATTGAAGTGCTTGTATAATAATATTTGTTGGTTTGTTTTATGTCGCCATCTTCGTTTTTTACAGTAGAATATTCGTTTTGCCAATGTGCAGTAACTTGTTCGGCAACATTAGTTAAGTCAATTTCGAATGTAAGTGGGTCCGATTCTCCTTCTTCGTAAATGGCATAAAGCTCTACTTTTACTTTTTCTTTATCGTAATATGCGAATGTACCAAAGAGTTGTTCCGGATTATCAGTTTTTCCTGTTGCTTGATGGCTCTTATTAGAAGCAACCCATCTATAACCTTTTAGTGTAAGATTTTTATATTTTGGTGCATCAAACTTAAATTTCACATTCCATTTGGTGTAATATTCCTTGTAAACCAATTCAGGATTTGTTGGAGCTGGTAAATTCAATTTTATTGTCTGCTGAATAATATCGCTGCAATTGCCAATATTATCTTTTTCGTATACAGGCACAACGCTATAGAAATGAATACCACGAGGCTGATTGTGTAATGTGAAATGTGTATCGGTATATAATTCATCTTGTAAAGTGTAATCAGCAAGAACCTTATAACCTTTTAAACCTGTGGTATATTCGGGTGGTGTTATTTGGAAAATAACATCGCTTGGTGCGTCGGCTTGCGTTGTTATGCTTGCTTTTGGCGTTTGTTTTTCGCTATAAAGATGGTTCTGATAAACAAATTTGTAGGTTTGTAAGAACTCTTGCGAGGTTGTATTAAACCTAAATTCTTCTACTTCTGTTGGGATAGTATCCGAAAGTATATATGTGTAATTATGTTTTTGATATAGGCGGAAAGCAGAAGTCCCATTTGGTTCATTCACCTTTTTATATAAAGTATCGCAAACCAAACGTTTTTGATTATCGTAAGCTAACACTTTTCTTTCTTGCATTTCCTCGCTTTTACTGGTAAATACAATTAGTTTTGTTTCGCTTAATAGCTTGTCTGCATTATAATAGAAAAGCGTTTGTCGTTGTTTTTTAGCTTCTGTTTTCCCATTACTATACGAGAAATAAGTAATGGTAGCACAATTTCCTTCGGTATTGTATGTGTATTGTTCTTCTGTTTTCTTTTCGTTTTTTGGCGAATAGTGTACAATTGTAGCCAATTTGTTTTGTTGGTTGTATGTATACGCAACAGAATCTATTCTATAAGGTACATTGGTTTTATAGCTATATTGTGTTGAATACGACATAAGTCCGCTACCATTATAATAGTAGCACGATTTTACTCTGTCTGTACTATCAGAAAGCAAACGCAATTGTGCGTCGTATATATAAATAGTATTTACAGGAGTTTGTAATTTTCCGTCTCTTGTATAATTATATTTACTGCTTTGTGCTAAAAGTCCCTGTTTGTTATAAAAGAAATGTTCTAATACTTTATCGTCTTCTGTTTTAACTAATGTACCATCGGGAGCTTGTTGAAATTTTATGCGGCGAGTTTTTATTTTCTCGTTTTTCAACATTGCTTGTGGTTGTGCCGATAGTAAGAGCACAAAAAAGGTAAAAAGAATTGTTAGCAGCTTTCTCATAGTTGTATATTCTATTTCTACATTTAGTTTTTCTTGTAAACTTTGGCTTTAATGGTTTGCCCATTAATTTGTGCTTTTACAATATAAATACCTTTAGCCAGACCATCTATATTGTAATTGGTTTGACTTAATGCAGAATTAAACACTTCTGTTCCTGCTAAATCGTAGATACTTACTTTTGTAGCCTTTTGAGAGCATACCAACATATTGTTGTTTATATATATAAAAGCCAACGATGGTGTGTTAAGTGTCTGAATAATCTCGTTTACTATGGGAGTTTTAATGCAAATAACTTCTTTTTTCTCTAATTCTCCGTTAGAATCTACAGAACGATAAGAGGCAACAATTAAGTCGAGTCCGCTACCAACAGTTTGACAATCTAAATATTCTGTATTGCTTGGCAACTTATCGTATAAATTAAATCCGAACTTTTGTTTAAGATATTCAGAAAGTTCTATCTTTTCGTTGTTTTCGTGTAATAGTAGAATTATTTTATTTCCATCAGACGAAAGCATATCACCATCGTTAGATACTGCTATTGGCACAAAATCGGGAACAGTTTTTATTATTTCAACTTCTTTCGTAACAGTATTGTAGCGACATGGGTAAACTAATTGTCCTGTTCGTTCAATACTGGTAGCACCTTCTGTATACGAATACTGATTTATTACAACAGTTGGGGCAAGATACTTTCCGTTTTCGCTCATTATAACTGGTACCGATGTAAATTCTGGGCCTTTTTTCCAGGCTTTAAAGAATTCGTATTGCCATTTAGAATGTGCTCTTTGGTATGCTTTTACTTGTTCGCTATAATCTGCCTCTCCAGGATGCGCAGTTATAAAGTCTTTTGTTTGTGGTTCTTTGTCAGCCCATGTTTTATAAACTTCCATATTATAAGAAAGGGCAACAAAAGGAGTTTCAAAGTCCCATGTTCCGTTATCTTTTTTATGGTAAATTATGGGTTGAGAGTAGAAACCGTGTTGTTCCATCATTACACCAATAATGGTTTTACCGTCTGGCGAGATGGTACGAGGGGAAACAAATTGTGTTTTACCACCTAAAAAGTCTGTTTCTGGATTAGGTAGTGCAATGTATTTATATTCGTTGTCGTCTTGTTTCTCCCATAATGCAGGAATTGTTTTATATGGGCTGTTAGAGTTTCCTTTACCAATTAAATATCCTGTTATGTATTTTCCATCGCCTGTACATTGTGCGCACGTTCCATCTTTCCATTCTCCTTCCGGACATGGTAGTGCTTCCCAGCCAATTTCTCCGTCTCTATAAATGGCTGGTTGTTTCTTATCGTTTTTTCCAACCAAAGTTCCATCGTCTGTAACGTCTAAAGCTGCCATATCCGAATATGAATCGGCAGCAGGAATTGTTATAAGTTTCTTTTCTTTTAGGTCAAAGCGGTAAGCTTCTTCGTACATACGTGCTCCGCATATATATCTTCCGTTGTTTGATATGCCTTTTACGTTAATAGAAGTGCCCGTAAAAATTATTTCTGTATTGTTTTCTGTTTGTGCTTGGGCAGATAGTTGGAAAGAAAGTGCTGCACCAATTAACGAAAAGTAAAATTGATATTTCATAAATAGTATATATTTCGGTATTTGTTTGTTAGATTGTTGTTCGCAAAGATAGTAGTTCTTACCAGAAAAGTGTACTAATCGGGCACGTTTGATTGTTTAAATTCGTGAATTCAGACAAATTAGAAACTTAAAATGCTATTTAGCATTAGCATTTCTTTGGAAATCGAGCGGTGTAAGTCCTGTTATTTGTTTGAAAGCTGCAATAAACGATGAGCGCGATTTAAAGCCAACACTGTTGCCAATAGCCTCTAATGTATAGCCACTGTAGTGTTCTTTATCTTCTATTCGTTTGCAAGCTTCTTTAATTCTGTACTTATTAAGAAGGTTTGAGAAACTACATTGCATAAGTTCGTTAATTACTTGCGATATGTATTTGTAGTTTACTCCAACTTGGTT
The DNA here is from genome assembly GCF_900454935.1 of Prevotella pallens. Taxonomy (NCBI): domain Bacteria; kingdom Pseudomonadati; phylum Bacteroidota; class Bacteroidia; order Bacteroidales; family Prevotellaceae; genus Prevotella; species Prevotella pallens. The sequence goes on along the minus strand of NZ_UGTP01000001.1, from coordinate 2,052,268 downwards.
TGCTAGTTGATTGGCAGAAAAGTCGCAGCTAAATATACATTCATCGTTATCCATTAGCGAAAGAATTTTTTGTAGTAGCTCTTCTTTGCGTTCTTCGCTTAGCGTGCTCGATTTATATTTTCTTTCTACTTTCTCTTCTGCAAAATGTTCTTCTAAAGCTTTTCTACGCATTCGTTCTTTTTCTTCCGATTGGAAAAGCTCTATATTTTTTTGGAATAATGCTTTATTAGATTGATTTAATTTTTTATTTTTCGATGCAACTGCAAAAAGCGAAACAACTATGGTGCAACCTATAATCATAAATAGGCAAATAACCATTCGTTGCATTTCTTTTTCGTGTTCCAATTGTTTAAGATGAAAGGTTACATCTTTCATTTTGTTTTCAAACTCCATTTCGTTTACACTTGCAATAAGCCTATAGTTCAATAACGAGTCTTTTAGCAGAATATATTTGTTCAGATAAATTGCCGATTGTTTACTGTCGCCAATTTTAGCAAATGTTTTATACAACAGTTTGTATGCCTCCAGTTTAGTATCTTTTGTTTCGTACTGAATGCTAATATATTCTCCTTTTTTCAATTCTTGCAGAGCAGTTTTGTAGTTTTTTTGTAGACTATATGCTTTTGCAAGGTTTATGTGTGCCAAATGTATGTAACGTGCATATTCGTGAGAAAGCTGTTTAAACAGCAACAATTGTTTGTTAAAACATTTTATGGCTGTTGGTGCATCTTTTTTATCTAATGCAACCATTCCAGAATAGAGTAGAGTATTGTAATTATATTCTGCAATATTGAAATTTTTAGGAATTTGTTTCAGCAAAGCCATTTCGTTTTGCATAGCATATAGTTTGTGTAGTTCGGCAGAAACCATAACTATGTTTCCAAAAGCATCTAACATTACCGCCCAATCGTTATGTCGGCGTGCCCCGTAGTATGCTACTTTATAATGACTAAGAGCTTTATTGTAGAGCGATTTTTCTGAACTTTGTTCAGCAATCATTTGATACATAAAACCAAAATCTAAGTAAACCCACGAACTGTTCAGATTACGTTCTTTGCATACATTTAAACTTTCTTTTAGAATTTCGTTTGCCTTTATATAATCGTAGTAATGAAAGAAGTAAATATACCATAAACCGCTGAGCGTTTTTGTTAATGTTGTGTCGTTTATAGTTTCTTTTGCATCAGCATATCTTTTGTACACAATGCTATAGCAAATTAAGGCACTATCTATATTGTTTTTTTGGCTAATATATGCCAATGCCTCTTTAAGCAATTTGCTATTAGAGTGTGTTTTTAAATTTGTTATTAAGTTGTTAGCAGTATACTTCTTGGTAGTAGGTGCACTTTTTTTGTTGGTTGTATTGTATTTCTCATTCAAGCAATTATCTTGCTTTTTTGTATTCGCCAATAAGTTTTGTGCACTTATAAATATTGCTATCAATAAGTAGACTACAAATAGTGTTCTCCGCCCCATGTATTGTTATTCTATTGTTTTGATGTTCTTATTTTGTTGCAATATTATAAATAATTTTTATATGTAGCAAGTTTTTTTTACGTTTTATATAGTCTACCCCCAAAAACATTCAAAGCAAATTGTTTTATGTTGCTTCGGTTTAACTTAAGCTAAAAAGGCTATTAGGGTATTGAATAAATGAAAAATAAAAGAAGAGAAGAAATAATACAATTATTTAAATAACAAGCTATTACTGTTTTATAGTTTTTGGATAATTATTAGAGCGCAAGTTCAACATAGAACTGCAATCCCAAGTGTAGGTTTAGCTTAATAATCTATACCAGAAAACACCGAGGGGGTTGGGGGCGAGCAGCTCCCATAAGTAGAAAATCAACAAGCAATGCATAAAAATAAAAAAGGGAGACCTCTGTCTCCCAAAGATTAACTAACTTTGCACTTGCTTGTTGGATTCACGCATCTTATTAGTTCGAGAAGTGTTGAAAAACTTGTTAAAAACAATTCTATGCCAAAGGAATATAGAAATGGTATAACTAAGCAAGAGGCAAACGATTTATTCATATCTGACCTTAGTGTAACAGAAGAGGGGTTAAGAAGGCGAGTGAAAGTCCCTTTATTCCAATGTGAATTTGATGTCTTGGTTAGCTTGTTGTATAATGCAGGAGTAGATCTTAAAGCACCCAAGTTGTTCACACACTTGGAGAACAAAGAATACCAAGCAGCAGCAGAGGAGTTCAAGGACATCATCAATAGAGGAACGGCATCAGAAAAAGGTTTAAGAAACAGAAGACTTAAAGAAGTTGACATCTTTAACAACAGCAACTACATAAACAATTAGATATGAGGTGTGTTATTATTTTACTTTTATCAGCTCTATGTGCGTGTAAAGCGCCTTCAAAGAAAGTGTATGTATCTGGGCAAAGAGAAATTTATTCAGAACAAGAAGTGAAGTCTTCTTGTGTAGGAGAACGTATTAACTGGCAATTTATATCATTAGATAATATATATAATTCAGACTCACAAGCAGCTTCCTCCTTATTAACGAGACTCTCAGTTCCTCCAAAAGTAGAGACAAACAAGGACACGCTTATTATTAATGGAAAACAAAAGATTCTTTTTAGCCAACATAAAGAGCTACCCAAATCCTATTTTATGTATGATACCCGATATTACATAAAAGATTTACATAACTATTTCATTAAAGCCAATAAAGAGTTTTCATTAAATATTAAAGATTCAATACCATATTTACAAATAGAAAGATATTTGGATGAAGAGAATGGTGCTTTTGATTGGGAGGATTATACTTTATGGCAAACAATACCTTGTAATGGGAAAGATCTGTTCTTGATATATAAAAAAGAATTTGTCTTACATTATAAGAATCCCCAAAGTGGATTTTATTCCAATACGGAGGATATGCACAATAAATCCCTTAGAGCAATTACGAATAAGAGTCTCTTGGCGAAGAGTAACGAAACATTGCCATACGATAAGCGTATTGACATAAAGACAGTAAAATACAATTTGATAGAAAGTAAGTACCTGAAAGGTGTTTCTGAATTTCTTTGTGATACAGGGAACAAACTCAGATACCTACCGTTGCCCAATAAAGGCGATATATATTTGATTTTGGTTCCAATGGATTGTGGAGATTTTGACTATCGATTTTATTTACTATCTATCAAGAATAATACCATCATATCAAACCTCTATGTTGAAGGAATTTGGTTTGAACCAGACAGTGATGAGTCTAAGGAGATTACATCCTTTAGAATTGACAAAAACTTTTCTATTAAGGTTAAAACTACATTTATAGATTCTTCTCAGAAAGTTAAAACTTATATAATTAGGGATGACGGTAAAATTATCGAAAAATAGAATAACTACCAATAGGAATACTCTCTAATTTCATTAAAATAATAAATTCGTAGGAAATAGAATATAATAGACTGTATGTTGTCAAATAAAAGTGCACAAGTGCGAGTATAGTTACTTTATTTGATATTACGAGACCTCTGCAAAAGTCTTTTTACACCCAAAAGCTACTATTGATAATCAATGAGTTATATTTATGATTTTGCCATCTACATCTATATGAGGTTTTGCAGAGGTCTCTATACCTGATTTCCAAAGGGATAATTTTTTGTATTTGTAGCAGATAAAGGAAATTTCAGATGGAAGAATCTGTAAAGGAAAGAAACACTCGCAAGTTCAACATAGAACTGCAATCACGAACAAATTAAGTAAATTTGCACTTGCTTGTTGAATTCACGGATTTTTAATTATAAATTATCTGCATTTTAATTAAAAATTATCTGCATTTTAATTATAAATTAGTGGGAGAAGAATATTCTGTGAAAAAGGGAAATAAAAATCCCCTCCCGAAAATGGAATCGAGAGGGGAATTTTATCTAAATTGTTAGTGGTTTAGTTGAGCCACTTAACATACGCAAAATCTTGACGGTGTGGTAATAAACTATTCTTTGGATACATACGAACAGCACATTTGAATGCACCAGCGTCAGAAGCATCAAAATCTAACTGGAAAGTATAGAGATTACCTTCGGTCTTTACGAGCTTAAATGGTAGAACTTTGTGAATATTAACATCATCAATAGGAGTGTTGTTAAGTATTACGAGTTCCAAACCAATTGCATCTTGCAAACCTTGTTCGTCTATAGTGAAGGTAAGAGTAGTTGTTTTTCCAGTAACAGCATTGAAAAGCGAATCGAAATTGTGCGATACAACGTTGATACTATCCCAACGTTCTGCTACAGTTTCTTTCCACAATGCAATTTCTTTCGCTAAACGGTTGTTGTTTGCATGTAAGTTAGCCGAACGTTCAGCCTGCTTATTATAGAATTTAGTATAATAATCGTCTAACTGACGTTTCATTGTGTAATGTGGAGCAATAGTAGCTATAGAATTTTTAACTACCTTAACCCAATCGGCAGAATATGTTTTACCCTTTGTTTTATTGAAGAATAAAGGAGTAATTTCGTTCTCTAACAAACTGTAAATAGTTGCTGCATCGAGTTTATCCTGATACTCTTGGTTTTGATAAGTACGTTTTTCAGGAAGAGCCCAACCAGCACCCTTACGATAGCCTTCAACCCACCAGCCATCAAGCACAGATAAGTTTACAACACCGTTCATTTCAGCTTTTTCACCCGAAGTACCACTTGCTTCTAATGGACGTGTAGGAGTATTCATCCAAATATCTACACCAGAAACAAGGCGACGTGCCAATTCCATATCGTAGTCTTCAAGGAAAATAATCTTACCAAGGAACTGCGGCATTTGTGAAATTTCGAATATACGCTTAATTAATCCCTGACCAGCACCGTCAGCTGGGTGCGCTTTACCAGAGAAGAAGAAGAGAACAGGACGTTCAGGATTGTTCACAATCTTTTCTAAACGTGTTAAATCGGTAAATAGAAGATGTGCACGTTTATATGTAGCAAAGCGACGACAGAAGCCAATCATCAATGCGTTAGGGTTAATCTTTTCGAGAATAGACACAACTTTAGCAGGGTCTCCCTGATTGCGAAGCCATTGTTGTGTGAATTTATCGCGAATATACTTTATAAGTTTATTCTTTAAAGCCATACGTGTGTTCCATATTTCTTCATCGGGAACATTATATATAGCGTGCCAAATTTTTTCGTTACTTTGGTCTGACATAAAACTGTCGTCAAAGTTTGCAGCATATACTTTACGCCACTCAGTTGCAGTCCATGTTGGTAGGTGAACACCATTTGTAACATAGCCAACACTATTTTCTTCTGGGAAATAACCTTTCCATAATGGTGCAAACATTTTTTGACTTACCCAACCATGAAGGCGAGATACACCATTAATTTCCTGTGAAGTGTTGCATGCAAAGGTACTCATACAGAAACGTTCGTTGTGGTCGTCTGGATTAGTACGTCCCATACCAATAAATTCGTCCCAGCTAATACCTAATTTTTCTGGAAAACCAGACATATATTTGCTGAAAAGAGCTTCGTCGAAATAGTCGTGTCCTGCTGGAACAGGTGTATGAACAGTATAAAGAGAAGAAGCACGAACAAGCTCCATTGCTTGATTAAATGTTAATCCTTGTTCAACATAGTCGCACAGACGTTGCAAATTGCAAAGAGCTGCGTGTCCTTCGTTACAATGATATATATCTTTTTGTATGCCGAGTTTTTTCAATGTAAGAATACCACCAATACCCAACAAAATTTCTTGTTTAATGCGGTTCTCCCAATCACCACCATACAAAGCATGGGTAATAGACTTGTCGAATTCTGAATTCATATCGTTGTCGGTATCAAGTAAGTAAAGTTTAATACGTCCAACGTTTACTTGCCATACCAAAGCATGAACCATATAATTGGTGTAAGGAACATCAACAACCATTTGACTTCCATCGGCGTTAAGAACACGTTCTATAGGAAGAGAATTAAAAGTTTGTGCATCGTATTTTGCTATTTGTTGTCCGTCCATAGAAAGACTCTGGCGGAAATAACCGTAACGATATAGGAAACCAACAGCACAGAGGTCTACATTAGAGTCTGATGCTTCTTTGAGATAATCTCCAGCGAGCATTCCCAAACCACCAGAATAGATTTTTAATACCTGATTGAGGCCGAACTCCATACAGAAGTAAGCTACTGATGGGCGTTTTGTGTTAGGTTTAACGTTCATATAGTCTTTAAACATCTTATAAACGTTCTTCACGCGTTTCATCAGTTCTTTGTCTTTTACAATAGCCTCTTTACGATCGTAGCTCAATTGTTCGAGCAACAATACAGGATTATGTCCTACTTTTTCGTAAAGTTCTTCGTCCAGATGGGTAAAAAGGCTACGCGCCTCATGAGTCCAACCATACCAGAGGTTGTGTGCAATCTCATCTAAACAAGTCAATTCTTTAGGAAGACTTGACTTAATGTTCACCTCTCTCCATTGAGGCTCATTTGAATAATCAGACTTAATTTTCATAATTTCATTTATTATGTTATTTATATATATTCTTTATCCCTACAATCTAAATCCGTCTATCGCTATATCGGGATATATTTTGTTGTTACATTTCTTTTCTTAATCTTATGTCTCTATTCTTTAAAGCAATGTCGTAAGCAGTTTTGTAAGCTTGTATGAACTCGCACCACAATGCTTTCTTAGAAAGTTTTTGTGCGTTAGTTCTACATTTATCAGCTGTTTTCTTATCCATTGCAGCATATTCTTTAATGGTTTGTTTAATGCTGTCTGCTACTTCAAAATAATTATCGTCAGTTCTGTGTATTACTTTCACACCATCTGTTATTTCGCAATATCGGTTCTTCAGATGGTTAGCCCATAAGCCAAATCCAGCAAGATCGGTTGTGATACAAGGAACTTTGAAAGCAATTGATTCTAATGGTGTATAGCCCCATGGTTCGTAGTATGAGGGGTAAATACAGATGTCGTTACCTAATATTACGTCATAATACGACATATTTACTATTCCATCGTTCCCGTTTAAATAACAAGGTATAAATATTAGTTTCACCTTATCGGTTGGAGCATTCATTATACCTAAATGACGTGCCATATTCAATACAGCATCAGAATCCATATTATGTAGTTCGTGCGTAATAAGTGGAAGGAACAATGCTGTATCATATATTTTGTTTGTTGCTAAACGTTCCTGTAAATCGGTACGTGGACGAGCAACCCAACCTGGAACTTCTATAAAAGCAACAATTTCGCGCTTTAGTTCCTCATCGTACCTTAATTTATTTATAGCCTCAATAAAGACATCGATACCTTTATTTCTAAATTCGTAACGTCCGCTTGTAGACACTATAAGAGCATTGTCGTTGAGTTTAGAACCTGTAAGAGTTTCAGCAATATGCAACAATCGTTTGCGTGCAGCATTACGTTTTTTGGTAAATAAAGTAGCTTTGGGAACAAAGTCGTCTTCAAATCCGTTTGGTAACACTACATCAACAGGTCTGTCTAAGAGTTCTTTACATTCCATTGCTGTAATATCGCTCACAGTGGTGAAACAATCTACATAATGTGCAGTTTTCTTCTCAATAGAATGCTTGCTCTGCATATTGAGTTCGTCTGCCATTTGGTCGCCATTATATGCTTGCAAATGGCTATATAGTGGTTTGTTGTTTCCAGCTATACTACGTCCAATCCCAGTTGCATGCGTAGTAAAGATAGTTGCAATTTCTGGTACATCGTGTTGCAATGCCAATGCAGCAAAGCCAGTTTGCCATTCGTTAGCATGGAATATAACATTGTTGCAGTTGCTTAAATAGAACCTAAAGTAACTTTCAACAACTTTTGCTGTAGCATAAGAAAACATAGCAGAATCGTCATAATCGCCGTAAGCATGTAAACTGTCTACACTGTAACGTTCCCAAAGTTCACCATAGAAGTTATTCTTAGTAGCGTAGTAATCCTTAAAATCAATAAGGAAAGCTATTGGAGAACCAGGAATATTCCATCTACCAACTTTTAAACTTAATCCTTCTTGCTTTGCAACAGCCAACCAGTTGCTGAAAAGTGCTTTGTCTTCAATAAAGTATGGGTTTTCTTCTCCGTTGAAACAATCAGGACCAATAAAGATAATGCGGTCTTGCATTATCTCTTGTAATGTCTTTGCGCGTGTGGAAAGTACAGTGTAGATGCCTCCGACCTTATTACATACTTCCCAACTCGCTTCAAAAATGAAATCCAAGAACATCTTTTTTTATCTTATCAATAAATGCAAAGGTACGATAAAAAAATGAACCACAAAGAGTAGAACGAATTATTTTAGGCGTTTTAATCTTTAAATTATGATATAAATCACGTTGTTTCTATACGGAATATTTAAACTTTAAAAAAGAAACGGACTTATTGCTACAATAAAGAAGAAAAAGAATTATCTTTGCAAATGTTATGAAAATAAAATTATATATATTGTTAATAGTGTTCTCGCTTAGCTCGCTTGTAACTATGGCGGCAGCAATTACTCCTATTGGTGAACAATCAGCGAGTGTACAGGAAACTCCTGCAGATACTATTATCTTTAAAACTCATATAGAGAATAAAGAATATCAAGTTTGGCTCGACATCGACCTCTATAAACCAAGCATATTAATACCCAATCAGGAAGTGTTTGGCAAGGTTCCCGGCTATCTTGGTGCCAAGCGCGACACTCGGAAGTGGATTATTGTAGATTATTCAATTAGTGGTAATACTGCCAAACTCACTATTATTAACGACTATGGTAGCGAAGACCTCGAAGCATCATTAACATATAATGGCGATGGAACCTATACTTTTAAACAGATAAAAGGAAGTACAATAGAGATAGTTGTGAACAATAAATGGGTGAAATTACCCCAAAAGATGATATTTAAGAAATGAGCGTAATGCCACTGTATTTGTTATTTTTAGTTCTACTTCTTATAGTATTTCAATATAATAGTGTAATTTTGCACTGATTCTTAAACATTAACTCGTTTGTATATACAAAAGAATGATAAAGAGATTATTGCTTTGCTTGTGTGTGTTTACCTTCCTATCGCAAGCTAATGTTTTTGCACAAGGTACGTCTAACAAAGACCATAATTTTAAAGTTGCTAAGAATTTAGAGACATTCTCTGCTATCTATAAATATCTTGATTTGATGTATGTAGATACGCTAAATGCCGATGAAGTTATAGGCAATGGTATTAATGCTATGTTGAGTTCGCTCGACCCTTATACTGTTTATTATCCAGAAGATAAGGTAAAAGAACTGGATATGATGATATCTGGTAAATATGCAGGTATTGGCGCACTAATTCGATACGATTTGAAATTGAATAATGTTATAATAGATGAACCGTATGAGAATATGCCTGCAGCAGAGGCTGGCTTGAAGAAAGGCGATATAATATTGTCTGTGAACGACTCTTCGATGTATAAAAAATCTACAAGTTATGTTAGCGACCACCTACGTGGCGATGCAGGTTCTACCTTTTTATTAAAGATAAAACGCCCATCAACTGGTAAAACAATGAAGTTTAAGCTTACTCGAAAGGCTATTCAAATGCCTGCAGTTCCTTATTATGGTTTGCAGCAAAATGGTATAGGGTATTTAGACTTAAACTCGTTCACGGTAGATTGTTCGAAAGATGTGCGTAAAGCTTTCTTAGAAATGAAGAAAGATGGAATGAAATCGTTAGTTCTAGACTTGCGTAATAATGGTGGAGGAAGTCTGCAAGAAGCTATAAATATAGTAAATATGTTTGTACCTAAAGGACTTGTGTTGGTTAATACAAAGGGAAAGTTGGAACGTGCTAACCGCGAATACAAAACAACGGTTGAACCAATTGATACACTTATACCAATTGTTGTGTTAGTAAACGACGAAACAGCGAGTGCAAGCGAAATAACAAGTGGTAGTTTGCAAGATTTAGACCGTGCAGTAATCTTAGGTACTCGTACTTATGGAAAAGGATTAGTGCAAGCCCCAATGGAACTTCCATATAATGGGAATTTGAAGCTAACAACAAGTAAATATTACATTCCGAGTGGACGGTGTATTCAAGCCATAAACTATAAACACAGTCGAGGTGGATATTTAGAACATGTACCCGATTCGTTAACTAAAGTGTTTCATACGGCAAATGGTAGAATTGTACGTGATGGTGGTGGTATTAATCCTGATGTGAAAGTCCTTCCCGACTCTCTTCCAAATATAGCATTTTATCTTGCTAATTCTGGAATGGACTCTACAGAGGTTATGACTAATTGGGTACTCAATTATATTAAACAACACCCGACCATTGGCGATCCAAAAAGCTTTATTATTTCTGATGCCGACTACGAAAATTTCAAATCTGCTGTGATAAAGAGTGGCTTTAAATACGACCGACAAAGCGAGAAGGTTATAAAGAATCTTATTGATATAGCAAAGTTTGAAGGCTATTATGATGATGCGAAGTCTGAATTTGCTGCGTTAGAAAAGAAGTTGCAACATAACTTAGCAAAAGAACTTGACCATCACAAGCAAACCATAAAGCAAGTGCTTACAGCCGACCTTGTTGCTGCTTACTATTATCAGCGTGGAGCAATTGCCAATAGTTTGCAATTCGACAAACAATGGAAAGAAGCTGTAAAGTTGCTCGAAAATCCGCAAGAATATAAGAAGATATTAATGCCTAAGCAACATAATTAAGGCGAAGTTCTGAAATCATAATTTTATTTTTTCAGCAAATATTGCAATTCTCGCCATAATGGATATTTGACAGACAGGAAGACATCTTTTGCACATAAAAAAATTAAGGGCTGAAATCCTTGGATTTCAGCCCTTTTTCTTACTTTTTTACTATTGCTGTCCGGTAAAAGTTTAGAAGCAGTAAATATAATTTCCAGACTACCACTAAAAGTAAAATTGGTTTCATATCACTAAAAGTAAACTCCTTCTATTCCTCAAAAGAGCTTTTTAAGCAGACAGGAAAAACCAACTTAATTCCTACTTCTTATGATTGTACACTTACATAAATATTTTATGTGTAGTATTTCCAACACGTACAATGTAAACTCCCTTTGCAGGCTTTAATGTATAAGACTTTTTGAGGTTGCCTTGCTCTATCATGGTTCCCTCTATACTATAAATGGAATAATGAATAGGCGATGAAAGCAAATTAGGAATTTCTATTACGAGTTCGTTGTCTTTCCCATATACTTTACATAGTTCGTTATTACCCATCTTGGGCAAAACTATTCCAGTTGGGAACTTATCTGTTTCAATGATGTTCGTGAAGTAGTTCCAACCGAAAGCCTCACGATACTTTTCGCCTGAACCGATGGGAACGTAGAGAGGAATATCGTTCGGCGTATATCCGTGAAATGGTCCCTTTCCTCGGTTTATTAAGTCCTCTGCACAATAAGGGGGGGTGGGGGCAAGAGAATATATCTTCTTTATGTGTTCCCAATATGCACCACTTCCCCCACCTAAATACTCAAGTGAGACTGGAAAAACAATTGAGTCAAATGCACATTTATAAAAGGCATTTTGTCCTATGTATGTCAAACCATTTGGTAGTTTAATGTCTTTAAGCATGCGATTTGAATCAAAAGCACAAGTTCCGACTTTTTTTATAGTATTAGGAATATCAACTCTCTCTAAAGAGTCATCATAGGCTGCAAAATAATTAACTTTAAAAAGGATTTTATGCACTTGAAAAATAAATTTATACCTATTTCCTACTTGAATCATCGTGGTGATTCAAATAGAAAATATTAGTAAATATCTTATTTTAAACTCATTATCTAATTATATTATTATGAAAAGAATCTGTATTTGCTTAATCGTGTTAATGGGAATCCTATCCCAGTTGAATGCCCAAGAGCAGCTAAAAAAGTCTACTAACATTCCTCGTCCTAATGATGCTATTTTCAAACAGCAGGTGGAATATAAAAATCCTGGTAAGAGTGGGAAAAACGTGTTTTGGAACTTTGGAGAACTAAATGCGATAAACAAAAAATATAATATTCGTTATCGCTCTCAAGGGATTACTGCAGACTCCATCGTCGGAACGGAACATCAGACGAACTACTATTACCATTTTCATGGCGATTCTTTGTTGTTAGCAGGCTATGAGAACCAAACAACAGTAATGAATTTCTTTCACCCCGAACTGCTACTGCGTTTTCCCGTTACCTATGGAGATAGTATCGGTAGCTATTATTATGGTACAGGAAAGTATTGCGGTAAATTTGACATGAGGTCATGTGGCTCTTCTAAATCGGTCGCCGACTCCTATGGAATGTTGATACTTCCAACAGGGGACACGCTTTGTCATGTGATACGAGTTCATACGCTCAAACTCATTTCTGAAAAAACTAAGTTCATATCAGAAAGTGATACTTTGTGTAGTGACAGCTCTGTCATGGATAATCTTCTTATAAAAGCTATTCAGCAATGTTTAGCCAATGATAGTGTTACTCTGATGGTTGATACCTATAAATGGTATGCAGCAGGTTATCGTTATCCTATTTTTGAAACAGTTACCACTGGTAATTTGCGCGATAATGGTAAGTTGCCATATTTTTCAACGGCATTTTACTACCCTCCAACCGACCATGAATATTTAGATAACGATGAAGAGAATAAAAAAATACAGGAGCGATTACGAAGCGAAGTATCTAACAATGACGAAAATGGAAATAAGGATTCAAAGAATCCAATTTTGGACGATTTAGCTTTTCTATATAATTTTTATCCTAATCCTGTGCATACAACTTTGGAATTTGAATATTATCTCTCCAGAGAAGCTGTGATTTGTTATGAATTATATACCCTCTCAGGAATGCTCGTTTACAAGACTAACCCTGAAAAGATACGGGGTGGAGCACATGAGCATCAAATTGATATGAGCCAATATGCAAATGGAGTATATATATTGCGGGTACGAATGAATGAAAATATTTATAGCGAAAAAATTATAAAAAAATAGAACCATGAAGAAAATTATAGTTTTAGCTATTAGCCTTGTTTTAGCTTTCAATTTGTATGCTCAGCCCAAATCTAATGGTAACATTCCTGCATCTACAAGATACCAAGTTACGAATATACAAAGTCCCAATATAGCAAGTTTAGGACTATATGGTGATTTTCCAGTTTCGTATTTTACAGGAACTCCGTCTATTGAAATTCCTCTTTATGAAATTCCTTTAGAGGACAAAAAGATTCCTATTACGTTATCTTATCATTCGTCCAGTGTTCGCCCAGATCAACATCCTGGTTGGATAGGATTAGGTTGGAATCTCAATGCAGGTGGTGCCATTTATCGCTCGGTTCAGGATCTTCCTGATGAATATTCAAATACACAACGCCCTCGTTTAGCGAATATAGGTTACTACTTCAATCATAATTTACTTTCTAACTCAGACTGGAATAAATTACCTTATTTGCGTAATATAGCTCAAGGTGAAGGTTCATTAGCGGATACGCAGCCAGATATATTCTCCTTCAATTTTCTCGGTTTTTCAGGTCATTTCTATATGAGTGAGAATGGTAAATGGGAGGTTGAAAGTAGAACAAAATTTAAGGTTATCTTTAATGATAATTTTGTAGATGTTCCCTTAAGTAAGAGAGGTACTAATAGAGAATTTTATGAGAACCCTTGTGTTTTCTCTGGTTTTACATTGATTAGTGATGATGGTACACAGTATGTTTTCGGAGAATCGCCTAATGCTATAGAATACTCAATGGGTTTTTTTGACCAATATTATGATGAATGGGTAGCTAATGCTTGGTATTTAACGAAAATCATTTCTCCTAAAGGAAATTCGATAAATTTTGTTTACGAACGAGGTGATTATGTTTCTCAAATGTACATATCCATTTATGCAGATTTGGGATCTTATACATTTTCAAATGGTGATGATGCTGAATGCAGTAGTTTTTCACCTCCAAGTCTTAGGGATAGTTATAATGGTAAACTAATTTCACCTGTTTACTTGAATAATATTAGTTTTGACATAGGAAGTTTAGAATTTAAAAGAGATTCTACAAATGAGTTAAAATGGCCTGTTAAGGCATATGAATCAAAATTTTTTTGGGGTAGGAAATATACTCATGGTGAAGGTTTTTTGCCGATATTGCAAGTTTTATGTATCAAATATTCACCATTGAATTATTTTGATGAGGGGTATCCAGAATGTCTCCAAAAGTTGATTTGGTATAAGTTGAGTTCAATTCATGTTAAAAATAAAAAGGGTAATTTATGTAAAGATATAAATCTTAATTATGATGATATGCCTCAAAGAAGACTATCACTACAATCTGTTGTAGAGAATGCTGGCGTTTCTGGCAGTAAAAGTTATTCTTTTGAATATTCAGATATGGAGAAGCTACCGCCTTACCTCTCTAATGAGTTAGATCATTGGGGGTACTATAATGGAAGAAATGCCGAATTGAGTCCTTATTTAGAAGCATATAGTAAATATAGGGAGCCAAGCCCTAAATTACTCACTTATGGTGTCTTGTCAAAGATAACATACCCTACGGGGGGATATACACGATTTGTTTTCGAACCTAATGATTATCGTAAACAGTTAAAATTAAATAGATGGGAGGGCTGTGAACCGACCTTATTTTCTAACCAATATGCAGGAGGTACAAGAATAAAGCAGATTATAAATTCTGCTACAGGAAATGCGTCTGATGAGATTGTGTCAAGAGAATATTATTACACTTCAGATTATTTGCAGAAGAAAGAGAGTTCTTCTTTCTCAAGTGGTGTGTTAGGTGGACAATTTCAATATTATTTTACCAATTATATCGTTAAAGCCTTTAACGATATGGATGCAAAACGTAATATTAAATTTTTCTCTTCCAATTCTGTCTTACCAGCTTGTAACAATTCAGGTAGTCATATTGGTTATACAGAAGTGATAGAAAAGTTTAATGATAAATCTTTCAATCGCTACATCTATAGTAATTTTGATAATGGTTATTTAGATGCTCCTTGCGATGCTATCATTCAGTTCAGTAGAACCCCTTATACGCATTATGCATCAAAAGAACATGAGCGAGGTCTTTTGCTCCGTCAGGAGGCATATAATTCCAATAAAAGTTTAGTTAGTTCGAAGGATTATGCTTATATAAAAGATACAGATATCAAAGGAGCAGAAAGAAAATCTTACGTAAACTCTATGGAAACAGCTTATAGAAACGTATGTCCAGGTACTGAATTTTCTTTTGATGCTATTTCTTATGACGAAGGCTGTGCTTACAAGATATATACTTATTCTATGCTTCCTTCTAAGGAGATTAGTAAAATCTTCGCTAAAGGTGATTCTTCCATCACGACCACTACATACGAGTATAATGGCAACAACCTAATTTCAAGTAAGACTGTTGATGACAATTATGGAAATAAACAGAAAGTTTCATACACTTATCCTTCTTCATACGGTTCAATCCCAGTCTACGCAGATATGGTCAACAAGAATATGCTCAATTATCCTATAGAAGAATTAACTTTAAAAAATTCTTATGTAACAAGCGGTACGCTCACAACATACGAGAAGTTTAATAACTCTAATATACTTCCATCGGCAACCTATCAGTTGAATGTAAGCAGTCAAATTCCAGTAGAAAATTTCTCTTCTTTTACAGGTACTTCGAAAGATTCTCGTTATGGTACAGTTCCTCTATTTCAATTTACAAAATATAGTCCTAACGGCAACATATCAGAAATACGAGGAAAAGATGGTATGACTATATGTTACCTATGGAGTTATTCAGGTTGTTATCCAATAGCAGAAATAAGAAATGCTACGTTGTCTCAAGTCGAAGCATTATTAGGTGGTAAAGCAAGAGTAGATGAATTTTCTAAAAGAATTTGCCCTTCTCTTGCTGATATTAAAGGTCTTTTATCTAATATGCTAAAAACTAATGTTTTACCAAAAACTCAGATTACCTATTATAGTTACAATCCGCTGGTAGGTATGGCAAGTAAAACAACCCCTAATGGAGTTACTACTTATTATAAATATGATACGCTCGGGCGTCTCGTAGAGGTAAAAGACATGCACGATAAAGTCGTGAACCAATATCAATATCATTATAAGCATTGAAACTTCTCATAACTATGAAAATTGATTATCATAAACTTTTAACAGGCGCATTCCTTTTGATATGCTGTTGCAATATAAAGATAAATGCCAAATCTGGATTAAGTACCTCGCTCAATCTTTCTCAAATGGTTGTTCAAAGCCAAAGGGATTTGGTCGAAAAAGATTCTTCATTGATTTCTGAAAATCCATTATTGCCAAAAATAGATGACTCTTTAATTAAGGAAATATCAATCGATAACGAAAATTATATTTTTTCTCGTACTATGCTTACCGAAGATAGTAAGGTGTATATGGATAAAATAGAATATTTTGATGGACTTGGACGTCCAAAGGAGACAATATTTGACAAAGCATCACCAAGTAAACAAAAAATCGTTACCTATCAGGAGTACGATGATATGGGAAGAGTGAATAGAAAATGGTCTTCTGTTCCTATAAAAAGTTGGAACTCAAAGTTATTTGATGAGCTGTCTTTGAGCGAAACCAGTCCTTTTATGTTCAATATGTACGTTTCTAGAATTTTTAGCGAATTATCATCGGTAAAAGATGCTTCTAATACATTTTATAAGGATAATAAGGCTTACACAGAAACGCAGTATGAATCATCACCCCTCAATAGGGTTTTGAAGCAATTCGGTGTGGGGCAGGCTTGGCAGAATGCGGATCGTGCGGTAAAGATAGAATATATGCTAAATACAACAAGTGGTGATTTGGCATGTACAGATTTTGGGGTGCTTTTTAATGATTATTTCCTTATCAACTATGGTTTGTATTCCAATTCAAAGTTGTATGTTACCAAGGTAACCGACGAAGATAACCGAACAACCTATGAATTCAAAGATAAGTTAGGTCAGGTTGTCTTGAAACGTGTAATGAATGGAAATGAGAAGCAAGATACCTATTTTGTTTATGATGACTTTGGACGACTGCGCTATGTGTTGCCCCCTGTAGCGGTTGATTTGTTGGGAAGTCAAGAACATGTTCTCCGTGTTTCACAACAGCTACTTGATGATAATGCTTACTATTATCAATATGATGGTCATGGTAATTGTATTTTGAAGAAACTACCAGGGTGCGAACCTGTCAAGATGGTATATGATAGAGCTGATAGATTAGTCCTCAGTCAGGACGGTAATCAACGTGCCAAAAAACAATGGTTGGTTACTAAATATGATATTTTTGGGCGCATTGCTTATACAGGCATGATGAATGATGCTGGAAAAAACTATCAGGAATTATTAAAAGATAAACTGGTCGTGGAAAATTATATCAGTGGTACGAGTAACACTGGCTATACCGAGAACACCTATGACGGCATTTTTGGAGCGATTTCTCCGCTTATCGTGAATTATTACGACAAATATGATTTTTATAAAGATGATTTGTTGAATTATGTAAACAAGGCTGGTTATGGTGAGCGATATGCTAATACCAATGGTCTCCTTACGGGTATGCGTACATATATGTTAGATGATGGAAATTATTTTAACACTACAACCTTATTCTATGATGATAAGGGACGTGTCATACAAACTCGCTCAACAAATAATTTAAATGGTTATGATGTGGCATATCACAATTTGGATTTTACAGGAAAAGTTAGAAATACATTAAAAACACATAGCTATTTGCTGAAAAATAAATTTACGACACCTATTGGAATTTATCGTAATCTTTATAGTGTTAATTTTGAACTTTATAGTTATAATTACGACCATGCAGGTCGTCTGCTTACTGTTCAGCACAAACTGAATGACAATGCCCCTGTGGTTATTGCCGAAAACAAATACGATGAAATTGGGCGACTACAAATGCGGAAAACGCCAGTGGAAACAACAAATTATGCCTATAACGTTCGTGGCTGGTTAACGCAAGCCGTTGGCAACAAGTTTAAAGAAACGCTGACTTACAATGAGGCTATTGATGATGTAACTCCTTCCATTCCTTGTTACAGTGGCAACATCAGTGCCATGAAGTGGCAAGTAGAGGGCGAACCTGCGGAGCGTGGCTATCAGTTTTCTTATGACGGTATTGGTCGTCTTTCTAAAGCTCTCTATGGTGAGGGCAAGGGTATTGTTTTGAACAACAAATACGATGAGCTTATTGATTATGATAAGGTGGGCAATATCACAACGCTCCAACGATATGGGAAGTCTGATAATGGCTTTGGACTGATAGACAATCTTTCGTATGTCTACAATAATAACCAACTTATGAAGGTTACGGATACTGCCGATTCCTCCGTGACTTATTATGGTGCTTTTCATTTTGTCGATGGTGCTGATGCGGAAACGGAGTATGTTTATGATGCCAATGGCAACATGACACAAGATTTTAACAAGAAAATTTCAAAAATTGAATATAATTCTCTAAATTTGCCGTCAATGATACAATATAGCCACGGATACCAAGCTCACTATGGGTATGATGCTGCGGGGAGAAAGTTGAGCGTAAGGCACATAATTTCTCCTGTCAATATATATGTGCCTATGGGCTCAACTACTCTACCTGAAAATGCTTTTTTAGAATGGCGAGGCTTTGATGTATACGCAGATAACATACAATATTTCATGGAAAAGTCTTTATCTGTATTTCCAACACGCTTGAATTTCGATGGTGGTTACATCACTTCGATTGACGATACGCCTGTTTACCACTATTACTTACAAGACCATTTGGGCAATAATCGTATGGTGGTGAATACTAATGGCGAGGTGGAACAGGTGAACCATTACTATGCCTTTGGTGGACTTATGGGTGAAAGTACGGGTGGCGACACGCAGACTTACAAATATAATGGTAAGGAACTCGACTGCATTAATGGTTTAGATTGGTACGACTATGGTGCTCGCAACTATGATGCAGCCTTGGGTAGGTGGCATGTGGTAGATCCTTTAGCGGAGAAGTATTATAATGTCAGTCCTTATGCTTATTGTAATAATAATCCGATAAGATTTATTGATCCAGATGGAAGAAAACTTCTATTTGCATCAGGCACAACGGAGGCATTTAAACAAAAATTTCGTGCAGCTATTATGTATTTACATGAACATAACGCAGATGGCATCATAGCCCAGATAGATAAGAGTTCTACAATTATTTATATTACAGAAAGAGTTGGAGAACCCTCTGCTTTCAGCGAGACGAAAAAAACTATTTATTGGGATCCTAATATGGGAGTGCTTACAAGTTCTGACAAAAAGATGTCACCTACGGCTGTATTAAACCATGAAGCGGATCATACACTTCAATATCTCAAAAATCCTGATAAATATGCACAAGACTTTAAAACTTTTGATCCCGATTATGATAATAAAGAGGAAATGAGAGTTATAACAGGATCTGAACAGAAAACAGCTTTAGCACTTGATGAAATCAGTGCAGGAGAGGTTACACGTACAGACCACTACGGCATCCCATATATAACTAAATCGCCAACTACGACAGAAGCAAAAGATGGAAAAATGCCAAAGAATCCATTTATAATGGATGAAATAGTTATATCTGCACCCAAATCTAAAATGTAAATCCAAATAATGACAATAATGAGACAGATAACAAATAGTATTAAATGTTTGATAGTTTTTGGTATATGGTTACTTGGTTTTAATGCATTGAGTGCTTGTAATATCAAGCTCAAAATTGTTTACACCCAAGCTGACCTAACAACAATTTTTAGTATTACCCCAGAGTTTTTTGACAAGGGATTTGTCAGTCATTCGCTTGATAGTGTAATCGTGGCGTCAGATATGGAAATTTCCAAATTCTTCGACACCATAAAATCTCTTAAAAAAACAAGTGAAATACGCCCTTCTATAAATGTTCGTGCAAAAATTATATTCTATTTGAACGAACAAATCTTGGATACATTTTATTTAGGAATGTTTTATATATACTATCGGAATGAAATATACGAAGTAAACGAAGAATTCAGAAATATGATTAATGCTATAATAAAAAAAAGTGGAAAGTTGCCTATGTATTGATAAAAAACGTTATGCCCCAGCACCCATATAAGGGTAATGGGTAATACCCTTATAAGGGTGTTCATCATTACCCTTATATGGGTATTAAAAGCCGTGAGCAATAAACAGGAAAGAACGACGTAAAACAGTTGATAAACATTATCAATTGTAAGTTATGACAGAATTGAATGCAAAGAAAATAATAATACCAATGCCATCAGGACTGACAATTTAATTAGACGAATATTAGGGTTACCACAACGAGATGGCAGTGACCACGCAGGTGGATTTAATGGAGGAATTGTTGACCCACAGAAATTACCACGTACCCAATAAAGTATTACAAGATGAAAGCAGCGTATTCCATAATTTTAATGCTATGTTTTTCGCTTGTGTGTAAAGCACAGGAAGATAGAGGGAACATAGCCGACTCAATGGCAATGGTCAGCAGGACTAAAGCAGATAAAGTATTGCAGCATTTTGATACAGTTATAGCTCCCAAGCTTTTATATTCTTTGGACAATAAATATTTTTATGTCATTATTAAAAGTAATCCTTGTTATCAGGAATATTATGTAGCCTTAGACAGCTTAGGTCGAATAGATAAAATGCGTCCTGTAAAAGCAGAAACAAAAACCAGGAAACAGAGGAAGCAACAGGAGCAATACCGGCAGTTACTATCAGAGGCAGAACCCATATTTGATTTAAGCAAGTACCACACGGATTTTATAACGAAAATGCCTGATACTAAATATACGAGTGGAAGATATTCTTATTTTGTTCTAAAGGATATTGATGGTAAAAGATATGGCGAGTACCGATTGTCAGCAGTTACATCTCCTTTACCAATTAATGCAAGTCTTTGGGCCTATTTAATTAGACGATTATCAGATGAAGCATACAAAGATAATAAACCTACAATTAGTAGGCAAGGAACAGCACAGGTAATGCTCCAAATCGGGAGTTATCCCAATAACTACCTGATTCTTAAAGAATGAGCATTAAGATTCAATATATGATGTCATACACTCTAAAATATGACGTCTCAATCTGACGGAAATGACGTCTAATTCTGATAAATATGACGTCTCATCTTTTAAAA
Organism: Prevotella pallens; assembly: GCF_900454935.1. NCBI lineage: Bacteria > Pseudomonadati > Bacteroidota > Bacteroidia > Bacteroidales > Prevotellaceae > Prevotella > Prevotella pallens. The sequence continues at coordinate 2,031,121 of NZ_UGTP01000001.1, read as the reverse complement.
AATGGACGAATTGACAAATATTTATTTCATGGAGGCTATGCACAAGCATACTATTTTGGTAATATTGGGCATAGAATAAAGGAAGGATTAGGAACAGCAGATAGAAATGTTACAACAAATATGAATATGAAAGATGACATGCATAGCACATTAAATAACATTAGCACTTTCGAACCCTATTTTTACAATCAAGACCATTTAGGAAATAATAGAGAAGTTGTTGATAATTTAGGACGTATCATACAAGTTACTAATTATTATCCCTTTGGTTCTTCTTTTTGCGATTCTCTTAGCTGTCTGAATGCCACATTACAACCTTACAAATATAATGGAAAAGAATTTGATAGAATGCATGGTTTAAATACTTACGATTATGGAGCACGGCAATATAGTCCAGCTCTTCCTTCGTGGGATAGAATAGATCCTTTGGCAGAGGAATATTATAGCGTTAGTCCTTATGCTTATGGTGGCAATAATCCTGTAAATCGAGTAGATTTTTATGGAATGTTCCCAACAAGGTATGCTGCATTGGACTATGCGAAAGCGCAAAATGTTGATTTTAGAAATGTGCGTTATGCAAATGATAGGAAAGAATGGTATGTTTCGTTTGGAGAAGATGGTAAAGGATATAAATCAGGTGGAACATTAGAGAGACGTTTTTCAGAAAGATTAGTAGAAACAAAGGAATGGAGCACTATTGGTAATTTTAATTCAGGGCTTGGTACAGGTGCTTCACTGATAGAATTTAATTTTGGAAAAGCATTAAAAAGAAGTACAGCTTATGTTTTTTATGATAAAACAGGACGATATCTGAGTTCTATAAGACCATCGGTAAAGTTCAATAATATTTCTTATGAATTTAATCCTAAAGTTATTAGTCGTATTGCAAAAACTGCAAAGGGAGTGGGTATAGCTTCTGGACTGGCTTCTATTGGTATGACTATATATGAAATGATTGAAAAGAAGAAGAATTTTATAGGTGAAGGAGGTTTAGACCTAATAATGACAGGTGCTGGTTATATTCCTCCTTATGGTTGGGTTGTGTCAGGTGCATATTTCTTAGGAAAATATGGAATGGAAGAATTAAATATAGATTTTTGGAACAAATGATAGACTTTTATTTTATGATACACTACGTAGTGTATCGATTTTATAGAAAGCGAAGTACTTACGATAGATACACTTGCTTACTTTATGCTTTTAGCTTGCACATAATGCTTTCTGAAGCATTAATTATGCTGTGTGAAAGTTTATTAAGCAGGTTTTTTGGATACCAATCAATTATAAAAAAGCCTTTTGTTTGGTCTTATGTAATTATTTCTCTTATATTTGAGTATCTTGTATTCTGTTGGAAAGATAGATACCTTAAAGTTTTTACCGAGTATGAGAAGCAAATAGATACTCCAGCAATGAAACGAAAGATGAAAAATGCCAAGATATTTAACTATAGTATTTTCATAGTAGACATTATTATGCTGTTTATAATTGATTATCTTAATCATCATGGCGGATAGCATTATGTTTAAATATAATATAACGTGATTTCGTTGAATTCACGTTATATTATTGTCATCTTTCACTATACTGTGCACAGATATTTCTTAGGAAAATATGGCTTGGAAGAATTAAATATAGATTTTGGGAACAAATGATAGACTTTTATTTTATGATACACTACGTGATGTATCGATATTATAGACGGCATAATGAAGATAGTCTTACATCTATGATCACTGCTTGCTGTTTGCATCTGATATTTTCCGAAACTTTAATGATTATGGGTGGAGGTTTGTTATGCAGGTTACTTGGATATCAATCAATTATTAATAAGCCTTTTATTTGGTCTTATATAATTATTTTTGCTATATTTGAATTTCTTGTATTCTTTTGGAAAAATAGATACCTTGAAATTTTTGGTGAGTATGCAAAACAAATAGATACTCCTGCTATGAAGCGAAAGATGAAAAATGCCAAAATATTTAACTATAGTATTTTCATTTTAGACGTTATTCTGCTGTTTATAGTTGATTATCTTAATCATCATGGCGGATAGCATTATGTTTAAATATAATATAACGTGATTTCGTTGAATTCACGTTATATTATTGTCATCTTTCACTATACTGTATGCAGATATTTCTTAGGAAAATATGGAATGGAAGAATTAAATATAGATTTTTGGAACAAATGATAGACTTTTATTTTATGATACACTACGTAGTGTATCGGTTTTATAGAAAGCGAAGTACTTACGATAGAGACACTTGCTTACTTTATGCTTTTAGCTTGCACATACTTCTTTCAGGATTTTTACTGTTAGGGGCTGGACATTTCCTATGTAAATTATTTGAAATTCAAAATATAATCAATAAGCCATTCCTGTGTTTTTATGCAATTATTTCTCTAATATTTGAGAGTCTTGTATTCTGTTGGAAAGACAGATACCTTAAAGTTTTTACCGAGTATGAGAAGCAAATAGATACTCCTGCAATGAAACGAAAGATGAAAAATGCCAAAATATTTAACTATAGTATTTTCATTGTAGATATTATTATGCTTTTTATAGCCGATTATCTTAATCATCATGGCGGGTAGCATTATGTTTAAATATAATATAACGTGATTTCGTTGAATTCACGTTATATTATTGCCATCTTTCACTATACTGTGCACAGATATTTCTTAGGAAAATATGGCTTTGAAGAATTTGATATGGATTTTTGGAATAAATGATAGACTTTTATTTTATGATACACTACGTAGTGTATCGGTTTTATAGAAAACGAAGTACTGAAGATCGGGACATTTGCTTACTCTATGCCTGTTCCTTGAACTTGTCTTTCTTCATTGGATTAATATTGGGGGTTGCACACTTCCTTTGTAAATTACTTGAGATTCAAAATATTATCAATAAGCCTTTTATTTGGTCTTATTCAATTATTTCTCTTATATTTGAGTATCTTGTATTCTTTCGGAAAGACAGATACCTTAAAATCTTTACCGAGTATGAGAAGCAAATAGATACTCCTGCAATGAAACGAAAGATGAAAAATGCCAAGATATTTAACTATAGTATTTTCATAGTAACCTGAACTCGGGATAAGAATAATACTCAAAAAAGTTGGTAATCTCGTTATATTTTTGTAACTTTATAGTTGAAAATCAATAACTTACAATTAATATAGCGATGATTACCAAAGACAAAATTACCGAAATCTTTTGTATTGCAGATGACTTTTGCAAAGAATTTGAGTCAGAAATTGATAAAATAGGGCTTCCTAATGATACCAAGTGTAAGCATCGCCTTCGTAAATGGCGTATGAGCAAGTCAGAAATCATAACCATAATGATCTGTTTTCATTTTAATTCTTATCGTAACTTTCAACATTATTATATGTTCTTTATCAAGGAGCATCTTGCAGATATGTTTCCTCATCTGTTATCCTATAATCGTTTTTTGGAGCTTGAAGCTAGAGTTTCGGTAGAAATGATGATGTTCTTGCAAATATGTTGTTTTGGCAGATGTACTGGTATTAGCTTTATTGACTCTACCTGTATCCCAGTCTGCCATAATAAACGTATTTACCGCAATAAGGTTTTTAAGGATTATGCTACCAGAGGCAAAAGCACAATGGGTTGGTATTTTGGATTTAAACTGCACCTTATATGCAATGAACGAGGGGAAATTCTCAACTTTATGCTTACCAAAGCCAATGTAGATGATAGAGATGAGAATGTCTTTAATAGGCTGACTGATAATGTTTTTGGAAAATTATTTGCCGATAAAGGATACATCTCTAAGGGACTATTTGAAAAATTATTCAATGATGGCATTAACTTGGTAACAGGTATAAGAAGTAATATGAAAAACAAGTTAATCCCAATATATGATAGACTGCTTTTAAGAAAAAGATCTGTAATTGAAACTATCAATGACGAACTGAAAAATGTAGCACAATTGGTCCACTCTAGACATAGAAGTGTACTTAATTTTGCTATGAATGTATTATCAGCAATGGCTGCATATAGCTTCTTTGAAAAGAAACCTGAAGTCAATTTAGATTTCTGCATAGAACAACACAACGGTCAACTTTCTTTGTTCTAAAAAAACAGTTTGTTTTTGATAAAAAGGAGTAGCCTCAATCTAAGACGATTGAGGCTAAATGGGTTTTAGGATAAATAAATTAGAGTAATAAAAAGAAACTTATCCCGAGTTCAGGTTAGTAGACATTATTATGCTTTTTATAGGCGATTATCTTAATCATCATGGCGGATAGCATTATGTTTAAATATAATATAACGTGATTTCGTTGAATTCACGTTATATTATTGCCTCCTTTCACTATACTGTGCATAGATATTTCTTAGGAAAATATGGAATGGAAGAATTAAATATAGATTTTTGGAACAAATGATAGACTTTTATTTTATGATACACTACGTAGTGTATCGGTTTTATAGAAAGCGAAGTACTGAAGACCGGGACATTTGCTTACTCTATGCATGTTGCTTGAACTTAACTTTCTTCAGTGGATTAATATTGGGGGTTGCACACTTCCTTTGTAAATTACTTGAGATTCAAAATATTATCAATAAGTCTTTCGTGTATTTTTATGTAATTATTTCTCTTTTATTTGAGTATCTTGTATTTTTTCGGAAAGACAGATACCTTAAAATTTTTACTGAGTATGAGAAACAAATAGATACTCCTGCAATGAAACGAAAGATGAAAAATGCCAAAATATTTAACTATAGTATTTTTATTGTAGACATTATTATGCTTTTTATATCCGATTATCTTAATCATCATGGCGGATAGCATTATGTTTAAATATAATATAACGTGATTTCGTTGAATTCACGTTATATTATTGTCATCTTTTACTATACTGTGCATAGATATTTCTTAGGAAAATATGGAATGGAAGAATTAAATAGTCCTCCCTTATAAACCTAATATTCTCCTGATTCATAGTATATTATGCTATAAATTATTTGCAAATATCTGCAAGTTTTTGTACCTTTACACTATAATTCTTGCAGATATTTATGCTTAAACGTACATCCAAACAGCTCTCTATGTTCTCTTCTTTAGAGGACATGCTTAGTCATCAACATCCCCTTTTCCAACTTAGTAATAAGATTAATTGGGAATGTTTTGAAAATGCTTTTTCTCCTTTGTATTGCAGCACTAACGGTCGCCCTGCTCATCCAATTCGCTTGATGTGTGGTCTTTTAATTTTAAAACATTTGCGTAATGTGTCTGATGAAATGGTGGTTTTTCAATGGAGCGAGAATGCTTACTACCAATATTTCTGTGGTGGACTTGAATTTATGCCCAAACAACCCTGTGACGCTTCCGAGTTAGTTCACTTCAGAAATCGTATCGGTGAAAAAGGTATGGAGTTAATATTAGCAGAAAGCATCCGCGTTAATACCGACCATGATAACGAAGATCATTTTGATACGGCTTTCATTGATTCTACCGTTCAGGAGAAGAATATAACCTATCCTACAGATGCGAAGTTGCATAAAAAGATAATCAAAAACGTTCTGAAGATAGTTCATGACAAGAGTCTTCCTCTACGGCAGAGTTATACGCGTACGCTGAAAGGAATTTACCGTTCCCAACGTTTTCGTAATCATCCCAAGAATCGTAAGAAAGCTCTTAAGGCAGATAGACAACTGAAGACCATAGCAGGAAGATTGGTAAGAGAGCTAGAGCGTAATCTTGAGGGAAAGAAAGAGTATGAGAATATGTTTGAGCTATATTACAAAGTTCTTTCTCAGAATAGAAAGTCAAAGAACAAAGTATATTCTCTGCACGAACCAGATGTAGTTTGCGTCAGCAAAGGTAAGGAACATAAGCAATATGAGTTTGGCAATAAAGTATCTATTCTTCGCTCATGGTCAGGACTTATTATTGGTGCATGTTCTTTTAGGAATGAATATGATGGACATACTATCGAAAAGACGTTGGAACAAACCCAAAGGATGACAGGAAAGCAGGTTGATAAGTTAGCAGGAGATAGAGGGTATAGAGGTGTAAAGCAGATTTGGCAGACAAAGATACTCATTCCAGACGTTCCTAAAGCTAAAGACAGCTACTACCAAAAGAGAAAGAAACACAAACTATTTTGTAAACGAGCAGGTATAGAACCAACAATAGGACATCTTAAAGCAGACCACCGATTATCTCGCAACTTTTATAAAGGTGTGAAAGGAGATGCTATCAATGTATTATTATCTGCAGCAGCATATAACTTCAAAAGAGCTATGAGAGTTCTTTTGGACCTTATAAAAAGAATCAGTATAGAGCTTGTCAATACAAGCTCTATGCTGAAATATTGTTTTTAAGGGAGGACTATATAATAATTTTTCAAATCCTTGTCAACAGATTTTCGAAGTCTTAAAATGAAAAGGTTTTCAGTGTCAGAGGATGATAAAAGAATAGATAGTCGATGGTCTTAGTTATATTTTTGTTTAATAAGTAACTTCGGTTTTTCCGTTAAAGCAATACGAAAAGCATCCACGCATTTAACGGAAGAACCTAACAAAAGCCGCTGTTGAGCTAAAACATAATTTTTTCATATTTTCAGATTCTGCTTTAGCTTTCATTCCACCACATAATGCAGATTATACCTGCACAAACTGCGCCAATGAAAAATATAGAAGAGATAACATGCCAAACTGTATTATTCTTATGACTTTCAAATTTATGAAAATAGCCTATATACTCATCATCTTTTAGACCCATGAAGTGGGTAAACAATAAGGAGAGACCACAAGCGATTATAAGAAATATATGGAAATGGGAATTCTGAATAGGAAGTATTTTAAGTTTCTTGAAAACTGAAAGAATAAGCATTTCATAAGGAACAAACATAAAAGCTAATGTTCCTTCTGCACGCGCAATACCTACTCCTATATTTATATCATAAAAAACGACTTCCATCGTTTTATACACATTTCTTATATAGTGCTCTAACGTTGGATTATTTTTCTGAATATAGCCAAACGGATTCCAAAAATATAGCCATTTGCATACACGATTGATAAAAGGTTCAAGTATTCGCATCGGGATGCGATAACTCCATCTTTCTGCACAATATAGAGTATATAGTAGCCTTATTACAAACAGTTTCATACCTGATAAACGTAATCTTATAAATATTATTTGAAATTTGCTTTTATTTTTTATAATACCAACATAAATCTTAACTTGCCTGTACGTTGTCAAACAAAATTGCACAACTGCAAATGTAGTTATTTACCCTGCTGTTTGGGCTGGTGGCAATAGACTTGATAACCCGAATCGACAACAAGCCTCTACTCTGGTGTGTCATCATAGCCTCGATTTGTGGTAATGCTACTTGGCTGCATGTCGATTATGAATATTCCAGCATCCTCTTGATATGCGCGTTCCACTTCTTTCAGCCGGACAAGGTGACGAAATGCCTTTTAGCTACCCTGTTCATGTACCAGTATGGTGTAGTCGGTTTGTGGTTGGGCTTGGCTGTTATACTGTGTTACAATGGACAGAGGGGATTTATTAAGGGACAGTATGCGAAGTATTTATGCTACGCATACTATCCGTTACATCTTTATCTTCTTTCTATCTTACTGTAAGCTTCCAAAAAACACTTCAAAGCCTTGTATTCTGTTTTCTCTATATAATCTATGTGGTCTTCTGAGCTTGATTTTAGGAGGTCATTACAAATTTTTAATCTTTGAATCATAGGAACAACAACACTATTAACATGTTGGTAATAATCAGAGATCTCTCTTTCTGAGGAAGGCAGTTTGTACCCCTTTGAAGAACTTGAAATAATTACACCTTGATCTCTTAGATTGCCAATTATTTTATTGCGGAAAACCTGTTCTGATTTAACACTATATCCGTTAGAAATCAATGCGTTTATGAGTTCCTTTGTAGGTATATATTTCCTATATCTATTATATTTGAATCGAAACAATAGATAATTTAAGACAAACCTTTGCTTTTGCATTCTCTCATCTTTGTCTGTCTTATGTTGGTCGACGAAGGCTTGAGCCCTACGGTATGCTAACTCTGCTATACATCTATTGTAATTTACATCTCCCTCCAGATGTTCAAACAAATGTTCATCATACTCTTTAGGAAAGAACAGTATACGAGGCGATTTTGTCTGAATGATGTTTAAGAGTTCCGTTCCTTTATTAGGAACATTTACACTTTTATCTTCATCATAAATATATGATAATGTCCCGGCAATGAGATCAGCAAGCTGTACCCCATTGTCCATTTTGCTATTTACAAAGTTATAAGTCTGTTGGTCAAAAAGTGAACTAGTACATTTTTTGGTCTCCACATACTTTGCGAATTCGATACAAAACTCATTTGAGCCGACTTCATCTGCTCTTATATTCAAATATGTAATATTCGTTCTCAGTTCTTGATAAAGTATCTGATTTATAAACTTGTAGAATGTCCTTTTATTTTTTGTAATTCCATGATCCGCGAATATGGATTGTTTATCAACAACTAAAGCGAAAACACTAAATGGCAAATCCTTTATTTCATTCAGTATTCTTAGCCTGCGCTCATAATTACCTCCTACATTCTTTGACTTAATCTCGCTTCCACAAAAGTATCTTTTTCGTACTGCATCAATAGCTGAATTAACAATGTCCACATCAGAGTCCTCTATAAGAATTGCAGCAACAATAAATGACTTTGAGGTGCCTGATTTTGAGAATTCAAATCCATAGGCCCCACATTCATCTAAAAATACGTAATAATTTTTCATTTGCTATACGACCTTTTCTTCTACTTAATATATTGTTAGTTGTACGTTGTCAAACAAAATTGCACAACTACAAATGTAGTTATTTACTCTGATATTTCCTTGTTTTATTATCAAAAATTCTTTTGTTGATTGAATTTTGCTTTATTATTTCTCTTATCTTTTTGATTTTCTCCCCTTGCCCTAAATATACGTCTTTGGGTGTAAGATTATCTAACGATTCATGAAACCTTCTCTCATTATAATATTTCACCCACCCATCGATAGCATTTTCCAATTCAGAGGGACAAAAATAATGATTTAGCTTAATCACATTTTTCATTGATCTGTGATATCGTTCTATCTTTCCCTGCGTCTGAGGAAGCAAGGGTTTGCCATGGATATGCTTGATATTATATTCCTAAAGACAGCTACTACCAAAAGAGAAAGAAACACAAACTATTTTGTAAACGAGCTGGTATAGAGCCAACGATAGGACATCTTAAAGCAGACCACCGATTATCTCGCAACTTTTATAAAGGAGTGAAAGGAGATGCTATCAATGTGTTATTAGCTGCGGCAGCATATAACTTCAAAAGAGCTATGAGAGTTCTTTTGTACCTTATAAAAAGAATCAGCATAAAGCTTGTCAATACAAACTTTATGCTGAAATATGGTTTTTAAGGAACGACTATATACATTATCTGTAGAGACTAAACTCAAATCATTATTATAACTTACACCAAGATATGAAATATAACTATTTGCAGAGTTTGGTGTTAAGTTACCATTTCCTTTTAACCATTCCTTAAAATCGGAAATCATCACATTAGAACTTGTTTTTGCCATATTCTTTAATTTTTAGGTTTTCAAGTGCAAATATAAAAAACTCATATTAATAATAAATAAAAAAATTTTTTTTATATAAACCAAGATTTTTTTTATTATACTTTATGGGATTAATATCATTAATATATAACTTTGTTTTGTTTTTAAGTTGCTGTCACTTTTAACACTTCACGCAACAAACAGATTATAAACTACTTATGGTGTATATGCGAGTGACAGTAGTGACAGCAACTTTGAATACTCATTCAGATAGCAACTAACAACTCAAGCTGGACTGACCAGACTGTACCACGTTGCTACGTACTGCAACCAAATACTCTGTGCCATGCGAAGAATGCTTACTATGGAGATTCGGGATATTTGCAAGAACACGACCGAAATGGGAAAGACTTGTTAGGTTCAGCTGACTGCCATACCGCTGACGAAGTAGGCTAAAAATAGAAGCTGCAGTCATATAAGCACCCTTGGTTAAGTCTTTAGGAATAGAGAAACTATCTAAAAAGAGAGCTTCGGCAGGGGTACGTTGTTGATATTGCACGTTATTCTCCATAATATCTTGGGTATCAGCCTCATCAAACCAATATCGCCTACCGTTATCCAGTTCGGCAACAGCCTGTGCGTAGAGCTGTTCATAGTCTATGTGTTCGGGCAAACGAATAGGACCTGTTAGTGTAACTGCAATAAAACGGCGGCAACCACTGGGATCGCTAAAAACATCTGAAACGTTTGCCGTGGCAATGAAAGAGGCAATGCGTGGCAATGTAACTTGTTGCTGGCAATAAGGCTGACGGATTTTTATGTTTGCAAGCTGCATAACATTCTTTAAAAATCCGTCTTGCGTCTTTGCTGACAGCGTATTGAATTCATCAATATTAATCAGTAACGACTGTGTCATTGCGCGCAATGTATTCTGCTTCTCACTAATGATAAGATTATCGTTATATCCCCATTGCAACGCCTCTGGTAGAAGACGTTTACAGAAAGTAGACTTCCGATAGCCTTGTCGTGAAATGAGCAACGGTGCCACACTGTTACCATGTGAGATATTCAGCCCCAACCATTGTGCCACCATTGCAAGAAACCACGTGTGAAACCATTCTGCCCACCGTGCGTTGTCATTAGGTACACAGTCTGCCAGCATTTCAATATGATTCTTTCCGTTCCATCGTCCTCGCAATCCTTCGAGGAAAATATCCACAGGATTAAAAGCCTTAACAAAATCCGACTCCATATATCGTCGGATATCTTTGTCCCACGCATCAATCCCATCAAGACGCGCCTTAATAGCAATAGTATTGCGCATTCGTTCATCTACAGCCACAAAAGGTTCGTTACTCCCAGCCTTGCGAGCTTCTGTACACCCTAAGGCGGTATTAAATCTCATTTCATACTTCCGCTCAAGATAGTTGAGCAACCGACGAGTAATGTCGTTTTTAAGTCTTTCCGACTGTCTGTTTCGCTGATTTTCAGCTTTAATGTTTTTAAGGTTCTTACTTTTCATAAATGATTGTTTTAAGTTGATGAATAGATAAATTATTTGTGAGAAAGGAAATAAGCAAAACTGTTGCTATGTCTTTTCCTGCCCAATCCATTTGTCATTCCTCATATAAAAATGAAATTGCGCATAAAACGCACTAGCCTATTTGTGGGCATATTAAAAAAATCTGTACACATGAATAAAAGATTTAAGAAAACAAATTCAAAAAGGAAGATGCCGTTAGTTTGTAGGAAATCATACTAAGCGTATCATAGCTCTTCCTTATTTTCGCTTGCAAAGATACAAAACAGAGATACCCCTTGTCAAGTTTTTCACGAATTATTTTTATTTTGCTGTCACTCCTGTCACCCACTTACGACTTATAACACTTTATAAATCAATCAAATACCGCAAATGTTAAAAATGACAGCAAATAGTTTTCAAACTTAGTGTAGTAGATAAGAGATTTACTGTAAAGAGTAAATAACATTTGACCATTAAGCCACTTTTTTAGTAACTTTATGACCAAAGCATTTATCCGAAAAGTTATCAAGAATCAGTACGCTACACCTCCGTCGCTCTTTGTGCCGTCGGCACCTCCGTGATATTGCGTAACCTCCGTCCCCTCTGTGACTCCGTGTGCCTATTATATAGACTTTTAGTTTATCACTCCATATCTCGGAAGAACCAAAAACAAGCTACTTCTTTGACTTTTCAAACAAATACTTTTGGACATGAAAAAAGGCTGTATCGTAAGTTATTATACTCTTGATACAGCCTCCAGAGTTAGTTTGAAGGAATAAATTTTATTGCTTAATCATTATCTGCCCAGTTAGGATAGTCCTCTGTAGCCTCTTCCTCGAAGAGTATCTGTGGTTTACTCTCAGCGTGATCGCCCTGATCAGATTCGACCAGCAATAGAGAGTCTATCTCTAACTGATACTTTGTAGCAAGTGGCTGAATATAAGTTTTCTTCATTTCTTTTCTTTTTACTTTACAGTTATCTTCTTTCCATTAATAATATACAAGCCAGTTGGAACAGAGAATGTACGAGTTTCGCCAGACTTTACAACGGTTCTTGTGATGTTCTGTCCTGCAGCATTGTATATCTTCAGATCAGTGTCCTTATTAGCTGTTGCAATAATGGTGTTATAGGTCGTTGTGATAGCTAATGTTGGTTCATTGGCGATGTCTGTAATACCAGTAGTTTCAGTGTTATTCTCATCGAAACTTATATTGAACATGCTGAACATCTTAGCACCAGCAGAACTACTGAACTCATAAGCTGCACGGAATGGCCAGAGGTAGAGAACTTCCTTACGAAGGTTGCGCAGTGCAACGAACTTATTGTAAGAGAAGTAGAATACACTTGGCTTATCAGCCTTGTTCATGCGTAAACCTGAATAGGTATGGTAGCTCTTGAAGTTAGCTGTTGCACCATTAAGTATGTTGTTAATCATTCCGTCCTCAATGAATTTGTCATTTGATGCTGTCTTTTCAATGAGGGCAGCCTTCTCACGTACAGTGAAGAGGATGTTGTTTGAGGCATTTGCACGTGGGAGTCGTACCATGTAAGACTTATTTGCTTCGGTTGCAGCATTGAGCTTCTCAAACTGAGCAGTAGCCTGATAGTCTGTTCCCTGATTCTGCGGAGTGCTGGTATAGGTCAAACCATTCTCCTTCATCTTACCAACTGTAAACTCAAAGAAGCCACCATTATCATCTTTGTGGTCACCATTAGCATCAACAGTGAGCTTGAATGGAAGTACAATAGAAGCATAAGTATCTGCACCATAACCGTTGTAAGTCATCTTACGCTCGTAGGTAGCAAACTTGTTGTCAGCCAACTTGATATCGTATGGTGCAAAGAATGGATTCTTATCGATGAGCTTAAACTCTACTGGTGATGTAAAGTTTGATGTGCTTCCTTCCTTCGCAACAGCAACATTGTTAGCTGTTGCCTGTGTTGCAGAACGATAAGGGAGGTAAACGATAGCATTCTTTGCCAATGCATCACGGAAAGTATTCATACTCATGATACCTGTTGAAGCATCGTTTGTACTACCAATAACGCTGAACAGCTGAGAGTTGTCTACGTAGAGTACTTGGTCAAGTGATGTAGGTGCATTAGTTCCACCAAGTGCAGCAGTCATTGCATTTTTAATCTGGCTCAGTGTCAGATAACCATAGCTGTTACCCGATTCTGTGTCGAAGCCAGCAGCAGTCGTGGTAATCTTTGCACCATACATAGCCTCCTCGTTGTCCTGATCATTATCAGCCTTATAGTAGTTGGTTTTGTCGTAGATCTTAACCCACTCAACATTTGGAGTGTACTCACCTGAAGTCAACTTGATAGTTGCTGTGTAGTAAGCGAAAGCCTCGTGCTGCTCCTTAACTGTTGGTGCAATGTTGTAACGTGTCTCATCCTTTGTGAAGAGGTAGAGAGTCTTCGTTGCATCCATTGGCACGATAGAATTCTGTGGGTTGAAGTTACCACCCTGTGAACTATAAGCAGCGCCACTAAATGGTGTCTCTTCGAGATACAATGTCGCCTGTGTGTTTCTGTTACGGTCAAGTTGTGCAGAGTTGTTGAAGATGAATGCTTGATTACCAGCTACCTTAACATCAATCTTATCTAAGTAACTATGATTTGGATCATAATCACTTGCATACAAATCTTTGCCGTTTACAGGAGTATAAGCAGAACCTACGAAGCTATAACGAGCCTTACCATCGTGTGAATCACAGTTTAGATAAGTGTCGTCAGCAAAGAGTGACTTCAAGTTACGGAATGTAAATGTGCCCTGTGCTGGTGTAGAGAAACCTGCAGGCACCTTATATTCAAAGAGGTCACCACCCATCTTAAAGTCGACAGCATTTGTAAAGGTACGAGTCATCTCCTCACCCTGCTCACCTGTGCAGACGATATCGGCTGTACTGATATAAGGGTTCAATGGCTCCATCTTTACATCTACATTTACTAAGGCTGTACCAGTTGTGTTTGCAATCTCAAACTTAACAGCATCGTTGTTAAGACCATCAATGGTAATAGAACCATTTGAAGCAGATGGAGAAACTGACACTTCCTGATAAACAGTTTTACCCGTCTTGTCATACACCTTTATAGTGTAGGTCTGTGGAGTGTAGCTTGCACCGGAAGACTCACGTTTTCCGTAGAAAGTTGATCGGTCATAGTAAGAAAGAACAGCATTACTTCCATAACCTTGTAGGTAGTATCTTGTTCTATAAACTGAGTTATAAAGGTTTCCTTCACTGTCGAAGTACCAGTTTCCGTAAGCCCATGCTTTAGATGGTGTAGTTATGGCGTAAAAGGTACCAGTTGCCACACTACCACCCATAGCAAGGTACTGGATGTTACCATACGCATCTTTAGTGTAGACATAACCTTCAGAATCTTGCTCCCATGTCGTAGCTTGTGTACTTGTACTCCATTTAGGATATTGTGTGCTGCTAAAGGTTAGATATTTGTTGTTATCTCCCTTAATCTTAAATCCTTTTGTACCATAATTCTCATTCTTACCTAATGAGAAGTTAAAGGTAGCACCAGTGATACGATAACCAATAGGAACGACCTTTGTAGTTCCATCTTTATAGTTGTTTTCAACCTTTGTAGGACTTTCGATGTAGTAAATACCACTCTTCAAAGCATTCCAAACCTTTCCGTCGTTCTGAACAACAGAAATATTCTCATTAGTACCATCTTTCTTCTTCCATGTTCCATTTTCAACAGCAGACTCATGGAAGAGCTTTACCTTAGCCTCCATTTGCTTAATGTTCTCTGGTACATAAGCTAAGAAAGTTTTACCAGCCTTTGTTACCTTCTTAATTTCTCCGACATCAATTTTTTGAGTTTCAAAACCATTCTCAACTAAGTTGGTATTGGTTTCAGAAACATTAGAAGGAGTCATAGAGACAGTGAACTCTACGTCTGGGGCATATTCTACTTCGATAGACTCATATTCAAAACCAGTGAGGACGTTATATCCCTTATTGATATTATTATGGTTTCCAATAAAGGTAAAATACAAAACAGATCCAAGACTGGTTGTTCCATCACCTCGAGTGAGCGTGTATGTATTTGCCTGTCCACTTGCATCATGAGTTAGTTCTACAGGACTTCCTACCCATTTTGTAGCAATATTATCATCTGTTTTGATGGAATTTGGTTTGTTATTCGACTTGATATAATCTTCTTTGATTTCACCAAAGTACCAAGGGAGGTTTCGTCCCCATGTTAGGTGTCCATCAAATGCTCCATCAAGAATATCATAATCAGCTCCTCCATAGCTACCTTGCAGGTTGTTCTTGATTTTAATGGTGTACTTTGTGATACAAAACCCCTTAGGCACAGCTAAGGCTGCATAAGAGTTGTACACACCAGTAATGTGTACCATTCGATTATCTTTCTCATAGAAACGAATGTTACCAGTGTGGTTACGCATCATACCATCAGCAGAAAATTTTGGATTATCTGTTGTTGTGTAGGTAAGTGGCGCCTGATTGTGAATAAACATAGAGCCATATCCACTTTGAGATCCTGCCTCTAGACTACTCTCAGAACGTACAGAGATAATGTTACCTGTTTGTGGGCTAATAGTAACCTTTACGGCCTTACTACCTGTTTGTGCTGAAATTCCAATATTACATAATAGTAATAATAAAATCAAAGCATGAAACTTAAGCCCATTCCGGGAGAAAA
Organism: Prevotella pallens; assembly: GCF_900454935.1. Taxonomy (NCBI): domain Bacteria; kingdom Pseudomonadati; phylum Bacteroidota; class Bacteroidia; order Bacteroidales; family Prevotellaceae; genus Prevotella; species Prevotella pallens. The sequence goes on along the minus strand of NZ_UGTP01000001.1, from coordinate 2,015,310 downwards.
AGTTTTTTCTTTTCATCAAATAATTAAGTTATTTATTAAATTAAAAATTACCTAACAAAATAGTCGTTGACACTATATGCATCATTTTTTAGCTGTGCAAATGTACGTATTAATTCGTTTTTAATACAAACATGCATGTCTATATTTGCTAATATTAACTAAATGTCTATAAATTTCATATATATTAGTTATTAATTAATATACAGCTGCTTTGTTACTTTTAACTATAGCTTTAAAAACAAAAATCGTCTTTATGAATTTTGTAATTGTGTAAGTTCTATTGTTTATTTATTTTGTTCTTTTCAAATGCAAAGAGAAGAAAAATATGGGCTTACACACTTTTTTAGACACTACCTTGCTAATTTCTTTGCTAGGGGTAAATTGTATTGTAAGTGTACCTCTATTTTAAACACTACCATTATCTTCAATAGCTTATTAAAGTTTCGGTAGATGTTGTTGCTAATAAACTATTTTAGAAAAAAGCCCACAATTACACAAGTAATCGTAGGCTTTTTATGTGTGAATGTTTTTTATTGCACAAGTGTTATAATAACAAACCTGTGCAATATTTTTTATTTAGCTGGTGTCATCACCACTTCTGTATGATTTCCTGTTGCAAGGAGTCCTTTTAAGAAAGCTGCTATCTTTTGTGTTGTAAGTGCCTCGACAGCCTCTTTATATCCATTTTGAATATCAACACCTAATGTAATATATTCGTTAAGGACATTAATCCAATGACCATTGTTCTTTGCACTGATGTCTGCTTGCTTTAGCATAAAGTCTTTAACCTTTTGTAGTTTGTCGTTATCAACCTTCATACTGTTATTCTTAATGCCTTCGTTAAGAAGCTTAACAGCAAGTTCTGCCTTGTTTGGATCCATTGGACATTGTGCCTGAATAATGGCAAATGTTTTATTGCCAGATTGATTTAATCCGCCACTTGCACCAACAGAGTAAGCTGCTCCTTGGTCTTCGCGTATATCTTTAAGATAAACCATAGACAAAACTTGAGCTGCAGCGTCTACAAGCACAGAATTCTCTAAAGTATACTTCATTGGTTGGTGCCAGAATTCGAAACTCATAGCTTTTGGCGTTTCAGATTTTAGAGCAAAATGGTTAATTACTTTACCTGTTGCAAAGCCAGAAACTTCTTTCCAATTCTCTGCTTTCCCCTTTGGTAAGCTGCCTATATATTTTTCGATAAGTGGACGGAGAGTTGCTTCGTCGTAGTTTCCTACAAAGTAATAAACAAACTGACCAGGATTAGCATAACGCTCTTTCCATATTTGGAGTATACGGTCGTAGTTTACGCCCTTTAGAGTATTTACAGAAAGTGGTGCATAACGAAGTGTATGGTTGTAGAGCGAAACTGTAATAGAATCGCCGAATACACTTTCTGGCGATAGATCTTTATGTTTTAAGGCCTGTTCGTATTGCTTCATCATAGCGTTGAAAGCTTGTTCGTCCTTTGTTACATTGGTTAATTTGAGATAAACCAGTTGCATCATGGTCTCAATATCTTTTGGTATTGCTTGTCCACTTACAGACTGATAGTATGTACCCAATGCCAAGTTAGCGCTTGCTTGTTTACCGTAAAGCGCTTTGGTTAAGTCTTGTTTAGAGAAGTTACCAAGGCCACTATTGCCCATTACAGAATTAAATAGTTTAAGATTGTCAAAGTCTGCCTTATCGTACAAGCTGCTACCACCCTTAGCTGTAGCATAGAAACGAACATCGTTAGCTTGGAAGTCTGTCTTCTTCAAAATAACGCGAGCGCCGTTGCTCAATGTAAGTTCTTTATAACCGAGCTTCTTGTTCTCTGTTTCTTTTACTATCTTACCTGCTTTTGGCAACTTCTTAACGTCCAATAATGGCTCACTCTTTACGTTATCAACGTATGGCGAAAGTTTTTCTGCACGTACTTCCTTTATGGCTTGTGCCATTTGTGCCTCTGTAATATCTACTTTTCCAGGCTTATCTTGTGCAAAGATGTATGCAACAAGGTTGCTATCCTTATCTGAAATAAGTTCTTTAGCATACTCGTTTACTACCTGATAGTTCAGTGCTGGCATCTCAACGAGTTGCTTCATTATTTTGTATTCGTCTTCCTTGTTAGGTATAGGCTCGTTCTTCAAGAAGTGATCGCGCAATTCGTCGCCATATTGGTTATTGGTTGTCTTATCGCGATTAGTGTATGCAGATTCAATTTGTGAGAGGTACTCTTGTTTTGTACGTTCAAATTCGGTTGGTGTGAAACCATATTGACGTACACGTTGTGCCTCGCGATAAATAGCTTTGAAGGCTTCAATGTCTTTACCTTCTTTAGCTGAAGCCCCTAATGAAAATGCGTCTTTTGTACTTGAAAGCATATAGCTGCCATCTTCGCAATAGGCACTGGTAAATGGACAGTCGGCTTTTTGTTTCATTTCGCTGAAACGTTGGTTCAGCATTGAAGTAATCATTTCCTTCATATAGGTGTCAATGTAATATGCCTGACTTGTTTTCATCTCATCAGGAAATACATCGTGCTTCATCATAATACCTATAGTAGTGTTTTGCATCTCTTTATCCTTATCGAATACATAGATGGCTTGTGCATTGTCGGCTATAGGAAGTTTTGTTACTTGGGCTGCATTTGCAGGAACTTTAGCATTTGCCCATAACTTCTTAATCTCTGCTTCTATGCGGTCTACGTTTACATCGCCTACAACTATGATGCATTGATTGTCTGGACGATACCATTTACGATAATAGTCGCGTAGAGCTTGATATTTAAAATGGTCTACTACGCTCATTAAACCGATAGGTAGACGGAGTCCATACTTATTGTTAGGATATAGTTTAGGCAACGAACGGTCGTAAATACGCATCATTGCGTTTTGGTTTAATTGCCATTCTTGGTGAATAACACCACGTTCTTTATCAATCTCCTTATCGTCGAGTGTCAGACCGTTCGACCAATCTTTTAGTATTAATAAACAAGAATCGAGTGCCGATTCGCGCTTAGTTGGAACATTGCAAACACGATAAACAGTTTCTTCGATAGAAGTATATGCATTCAAGTCGCTACCAAACTGTACTCCAAGCGAGCGTGTAAACTCTAATAAAGTGGAGTCGGGGAAGTGTTCTGAACCATTGAACGCCATGTGCTCCAAGAAGTGAGCCAAACCGCGCTGTGGTTCTTCTTCCTGAATAGAGCCGACACGCTGTGCAATATAGAAGTTTGCTACGTGTTCTGGCCAGTTGTTGTGCAAAATGTAATACGTCAGTCCATTGCTGAGTTTACCTTGTCTAACATTCTTGTTGATTGGAATAGGACCAAACTGCTGTGCGTTTGCCATTCCTGCAACAAAGAATAAGGCTGCAAAAAGAAAATGTTTTAGTCTCATTTTATAAATTAGATTAAAAATATTATTTACTAAGTGCACAAAGGTACTTATTTTCCTATAATAATTTACTATTTTTCTTATATTTCTATTTGTATCTTGTTAAATATAAAGAATAACATAGTTATTCCACTATGATTTTAGTTACTTTTGTTTTAGATATCTATCGTGTTCGTTTCAGATATCTGTAACATTCGTCTCAGATATCTGTCAGTTGTAAATTAGATATCATAGCACACAGCATCCTTTATATACCTATATTATAATGTGTAAAAGAAGATTATTCAGCTGAGAAATACTGAAAGAACAGAAACAGAAAAAAGCCAGACGGACGATGTGTTACTTGTTTACGATGAGGCAAAAGCTGCATCAGAATTTCTAATTCAGAATACCAGTAGAAGTCATATTAAACTTTACCGAGAGTAATGAAAGTTCTTAATAATATCTTTTATAATTTTGTTTCCTTTATAGCTAAATTCAACTAATGTTGTATCTTTTGTTTGTTTATTTATTATATAGGCGCTCTTGATGCTAGCTCTATTTTCATTATAATTTATAACCACATTTTTTGCAAAAACCTTTATAAGCGGAAATTCTGTATAAGCCTCGTATTTTAGCTGGTCTATTTCAGATGGTGTAAATTCATCATATCTATTAGCTATCACTCTGTAATTAATATACGGAGGTTCATGGACATCTTTTAGCATATATTGTATGGCTTCTGAATTTTTTTTATTGGTGCTATAAGCTACTTTGCCTTTCCTAACTATATATGAAAAGCTATCGGTTATGGTTAATAATGTAGAGTCAGAACTAATAGTGTATTTGCCTTTAATATGCTTAATAGTATCGTTAAGCCATAGTTTGAATTTTTGTTCAGGACTTATCTTAATTTTTTTTTGAGGTATTGATGTAGCCCATAATGATAATACCATTAGAAGTATTAAGCAAATAATAGATGTTTTTCTCATTATCTAAAAGTTTAAATGTTCACACATATCTCTCCTCGCTATATATCTAACCCAAGTTTAACGCTATTCGTATATGTACAACCATATTACGATATAAATCCTTAAGTTCATAATAAGGAACCTTATTAGCAGTAGCTAAGTTAAAGCGTGTCTGTACATTTGCGTACATAGGTGCAAAGTAACAAAAAAGAAATGACATACAAGTGTCCTATAAATCTAATTTAGTTGTTCGTCAAAACATTCTGTATGTAATTACCAATTATCAATTACATTAAATAGTGCTCAAAATGTCATAAGAGTTTATGAGCGATAACTTTATCCGTTAATACTTGAGATAAAAAAGAATCCTTCCATTTATTCTACAAAATAGATAATTAATTGATAAAACTTGATTAATCTTTTTTTTTGCCGTACCTTTGCCCCAAAGTATAGAGAATGACAGTTTTAAGCGGTATTACCAAATATTTAAAGAAAGCAAGCTATCCTATTCGAAGTAATTTTTGCTTTTTCTTCTTTATGTATCTCATTGGTATTGTAGTTTCGTATGCAGAACTCCCTACCAATCGCGACGATGTTTCAGTTTATGGAAATATCTGGTTGGAACTATTTTTTGACCTTTATATTATCTGTGTAATACTTTCGTTAATACCTAAAAAACTGCGTTGTTGGATAGTAGGTGTGTTTTATGTAATAGCCTATTCTACCAGTATAGCCGATCTTTTCTGTTGGGTGAATTTCCAATCTTCTTTAAATCCATCAATGTTATTATTGGCTGCAGAAACCGATAAACGTGAGGCAAGCGAGTTTCTTAGTAGTTATATTAATACTGAAGTTCTCACATCGAGCGTAGGATTATTATTACTAATAATAGTTTTGCATTGTTTGGTTGCCATATTGAGAATTTATTGCAAGCAAAAAGACATAAAACAACCATTATGGATAATTATTGTAAGAGATAAAAGTGCCGGTTTCATCGGTCTAATTACGGTTTCTTTATTTGTAACATCGGCAGTTTCGTCTTTCCATAATAAATGCGAAATGGTGCAAATGTTCTCGTTAAAGACAATAGGAAGTGTAGAACACGAACTAACAACATCCGATTGTGCCGTATTTTATACCCCTGTTTATCGACTAATATTTAGTTTGTATGCCAATCATTTAGCATCGCAACAAGTCGATAGATTAGTAGAAGCGAAAGATCGTGCCTCTGTTCAGAGCTGTGCTTTTAATACAAAAAATATCGTTTTAATTATTGGCGAAAGTCTTGGACGACATCATTCGCAGCAATATGGATATTTTATGAAGACAACACCGCGTCAAATTGCATTGGAAAAGGCTGGAAACTTAATACCTTTCACCGATGTTGTTGCGCCTTGGAATCTTACGAGTTTCGTTTTTAAAAACATCTTTTCAATGCATGTTGTGGGACAAAAAGGCGAATGGTGCGATTATCCACTCTTTCCGCAACTGTTTCGTAAGGCAGGTTATCATGTGTCTTTTATTACTAATCAGTTTCTTCCACAAGCGAAAGAAGCAGTTTATGACTTTAGTGGTGGCTTCTTTTTAAATAATAAAGAACTTTCTAAATCAATGTTCGATACACGTAATACACGTTTACATACTTACGATGAAGGCTTACTCGCCGATTATGACAATAAACTGAAAGCTGAGAATAGAGAATATAACCTTATAATATTTCATCTTATAGGTTGCCATGTGTCCTATAATAGGCGTTATCCAGCAGACAGAAAGCATTTTAAAGCATCTGATTATAAACAAAAACGTCCAGAACTTACCTTACAACGACGTTATATGTTGGCGCATTACGACAATGCTGTGTTGTATAACGACTCAATAGTAAATCAAATTGTGAAACGTTTTGCCAATGAAGAGGCTGTAGTAATATATATGCCCGATCATGGAGAAGAGTGTTTTGAAGGTAAACGAGACATTATTTGTCGTAATCATTCTGCAAAAATCGATTATGATTTAGCACACTACGAATTTGAAGTTCCATTTTGGATATACTGCTCACAAAAATACATTGCGAAACACCCAAAAGAGTTTGAACAAATAAAAGTAATAAGACACAAACGTTTTATGACCGATGCTTTACCTCACTTGTTGCTACATTTAGGTGGTATAAAGACGAAAGACTATCACGAAGAATACGATATTCTGAGTCCAAAATACAACGAGAAGCGTCCTAGAATTCTTAAAAACAAAACTAATTACGACGATTTGGTAGCAGAACACAGACGGAAAATAGCGATAAAACGGTAGTTTTTTTAGCGTATAAGTATGGTAAATATGAATAGCAATACACACACTATAAATAACCGAACAACTGTTAATATGATGTTGAGTCGCACAGAATGCAATATCTTGCGAGGTATTGCCATTGTTGGAATAGTACTTCATAACTATTGTCATTGGCTTCGTCACATTGTGCAAGAAAATGAATATCAATTCAACCAGCATAATGTAGATTGGTTCCATAATATTATTACGCATAGCTTTAACGAACTAACAATCTTCCATCTTCTATCTTTTTTTGGACATTATGGTGTGCCCATTTTTCTTTTTCTATCTGCTTATGGGTTGGTAATAAAGTATGAAACAACCAATAATATAGAAAATCAACCAACAGTATATCGTTTCTTGCGTTTCCATTGGCTGAAACTATTCCGTATGATGATAGTTGGATTTTCTGCATTTATATTGGTTGATGCTATTACTGAGGGACAACATCATTATAAGGTGATTGATATTGTTGCGCAAATGGGTTTGTTCAACAATGTTTTGCCTAACCCAGACGATATAATATGGCCTGGTCCTTACTGGTTCTTTGGATTAATGCTTCAGTTATATATTGTTTATCGCTTGTTCTTATACAAGAAAAACTGGATATGGATAGTGCTTTTAATTGCTATTTGTACTATTATTGAATTGAAGTGTGCTCCTAACGGAGAAGCTTTAAACCGTTGGAGATACAATTTCGTCGGTGGAATGTTGCCTTTTGGCTTAGGTTTGCTCTACGCAAAATATATGCGAAATACCACTTTATATGCTTATGTAATAATGTTTGTGTGCTCTTTACTCCTTATTTGGTATGGTAGTAATAGCTTTTTTGCATGGCTTTTTGTTCCAATGTTTGTATGTTTTGCAGGCATTAGCTTTGTAAAATTGCTATCATATTGGAATTTAAATTATCCGAAATATACTTTTGGAATAGCAAAAATGTTTAATTGGTTAGGAGTAATTTCAGCAGCATTGTTTATTTCACACCCTATTACACGAAAAATAATAATCCCAATATCTCGTAACGGAGATTATTGGACAGGGCTTTTGCTCTATATTATTACTTCTATATGCGTAGCTTGGTTGTTTAAAGAAATAATGAAACGTGTACCTTCGCCTAAGTTGTGAGATGAAAAGAAAAGGAATAGAACTTGCAGATATTAGTAGGTTTCGTGGCGAACTTATGGGCTTAGCAATATTGTTTGTTATGCTTTTTCATGTGGGTTTGCCTCGTACAGATATGTTTTTTGGACTTCACCGTATAGGAAACATTGGTGTCGATATGTTTTTCTTTCTTAGTGGTGTTGGACTTTGGCATTCATGGACAAAAAATCCTAATACAAAGCACTTCTATCAAAAGCGACTTTTACGCATCTATCCCACATGGCTTATCGTGGCATCGCTATATTATATTCCCGATTATCTATCTATTTCGTGGATTCAGCATAGCGGAAATAGTATAAATATATTCGATTTAATCGGTGATATTACGATAAACTTAGATTTTTGGCTACACGATGAATTAACATTCTGGTATATTCCTGCAACAATGATGTTGTATTTGGTTACTCCTTTTTACTTGTCGCTCATAATAAAGCACCCTATATATCGTTGGATTCCTGTTGTTATGATAGTTTGGTGTATAATAGTACAATATGTTTTACCTATTTATAATGTAGTTGGGCACCTTGAAATTTTCTGGAGTCGTGTACCAATTTACTTTATCGGACTAAATTTCGGCGCAGCTGTAAAAGACAAAAAAACAATAGAATATAGCTCTATTTGGCTTATTCTTTTGGTTTTTGTGGGTACATTTGCTTCTTGTGTCTATTTAGAACAAATACGACACGGTTGTTTTCCTCTATTTTTGGAACGCTTAATATACATACCGCTCACAATAACAGGAATATTTCTACTTTGTATAACGTTAAATAGGCTGCATAATAAACATCTTAACAAAATACTCACATTCGTAGGAAGTATAAGTTTAGAAATATATTTGCTGCACAATCACTTTATTCTTGACTATATAGAACAACTCGATTGGCATTATTGGTTAAAGTTTTTTGCAACACTCATTATAGTGCTACCACTTGCTTGGCTTTTGCATAAAACAGTAGGAAAGCTAACAACCATAATAAAAAAGAATTAGAACAATGAAGGAGATAATTAAATTAATACGTCCACATCAATGGATAAAAAACCTTGTAGTGTTGTTTCCTATCTTCTTTGGTAGGGCTTTGGGTAATATAGAATCGCTTTACGAAGGTTGTATAACCGTGATAGCTTTTTCTTTTATAGCTTCCTCTATATATTGTTTAAACGACATAATTGATGTAAACGACGATCGACGACACCCACAAAAGTGTAATAGACCTTTAGCATCTGGAAAAATAAGCATTACACAAGGATATTTTCTTATGATAATAATGGTTATTTTGTCGATGGTTTCGCTTATTTTTTTACCAGATCATCGCATTCAAACAGGTGGAGTTATTGGTTTTTATTGGGCTTTAAACGTTGCTTATTGTTTATTTCTAAAACAACATGCTATTATAGATGTTTGTGTTGTTGCATTTGGTTTCGTATTACGTATTCTTGCAGGTGGTATTGCAACCGATATTCGATTGAGTAAATGGATAGTTTTAATGACTTTTCTCTTAATGCTCTTCCTTTCGTTTGCAAAACGTAGAGACGATGTTTTACGAATGAATGAAACTGGCGAAGCTCCTCGAAAAAATACTATTCGTTATAATCTAACCTTCATTAATCAAGCCATAACCATAACTGCAAGTGTAACTTTAGTGTGTTACATTATGTATACGGTAAGCCCTGAAACAATCGCAAATTTCCATACAGATAATCTCTATCTTACAAGTGTTTTTGTGCTTTTAGGCTTGTTGCGCTACATTCAGCTTGCAGTAGTAGACAAAAGAAGCGGTGATCCTACAAAAGTTCTCCTTCACGACCATTTCATTCAGTTTATTGTATTGAGCTTTGGACTAACATTTCTTGTTATAATATATTTCTTGTAGTATGAAAGTATACGCCTTCGATTTTGATGGAACATTGACAAAAAAGGACACATTCATCGAATTTATCGAATATTCTAAAGGATATGAGAAAACCTTTTTTGGACTCTTACTATTTTCCCCCATACTTATTTTAATGAAACTACATCTATATCCTAATTGGAAAGCCAAACAACGTATCTTTTCATGGTTCTTTAAAGGAATGAATATAGACGAATTTAATAAACTCTGTCAAAATTTTGCAGTAGCAAAACAAAACATAATACGTCAAGGTGGATTAGACACAATTCGTAAAGCTCTTATTCAAGAAGATAGTGTAATTATTATTACGGCAAGTATAGAAAACTGGGTGAAACCTTTCTTTAAAGAATTTGAAAATAAAATACAAATCGAAGGCACACAAATAGATGTAAGATTAGGAATTGTAACTGGCAACTTTTTAACAAAAAATTGCTACGGCAAAGAAAAAATAAAACGATTAAAAAGTGCATTCCCATATAGAAACGTATATAAATTGATTGCTTTTGGCGATAGTAAAGGCGATAGTTATTTACTAAAAGAAGCCGATGAAAGCTATTATAAACCTTTTCGAACTAAAAGAAGCCGAAGTTTCGATGAAATCGTGCGTTTTTGTATTGTAGGTGTTTTAGCTACAGCCCTTCAATATGGAATATATCTTTTATTAATTAAATGGTTTAAACCACAAATTTCTAATACAGTAGGCTATTTGTTAAGCTTTATGTTTAACTATATAGCATCAACTAAATTTACATTTAAAGTTCAATCAACAACAAAACGTGGAATAGGCTTTGCGTTTGCCCATCTTGTTAATTTCGGGCTACAAACTGTCTTTTTAACTCTTTTTCTTTGGCTCGGATTACCTAAAACAATAGCCATGATTCCTGTTTTCGGTATATGTGTTCCTATTAATTTTTTATTAGTGCGTTTATTCTTAAAACGAAAATAGAATACGTTTATAGGTAATACTTACCTGCTAACGCTTGTAAGGTATGTTATAAATGTGTATCTTTGCAACTCTTAATTAAGAAAGAAATGTCTATATTAGGTGTATTTGCAATAAAAAAAGAAGAAAGAATATTAGCCTTTGCTATGCTTTTAGTATTCTTAGCATTTAATGTGTTGCTTATTAGTAGCCATTTTGGTGTTTATACAATGGGAGCGCACGGAGGATTTTGGTCGTTATTTACCAAAAACTTCCGTATGTCGGGCTATGATAATTGGTCGTGGATTACCATTTCTTCTATGAGAGTTCATTTCGAAACTATTCGACACCCATTATTTCTCACAATTCTTTATCCACTTTATTGGCTCAACCATTGGCTAATAAATACAGTAGGCATCAATTTCGCTGTATTTCTTATGGCGATAATCATACTTTTTTCGGCGTTCTATTCTGTTGTTTTCACTTATCGCATATTGCGTGAAGTGCTCGAATTGAAACAGAAAGATGCAACTTTGCTCACACTTTTCTTTTTTTCTTTCGCACATATTCTTGTTCCTGCAATGATCCCCGACCATTTTATAATATCGTTAATGTTGCTTACACTTACGCTTTATATTGCAGGAAAGAGACAAAAACAAGGAAAGTTAATAAAAACGTGGGAATCTTTCTTGCTAATGTTCTTTACTGCAGGAATAGCTGCCTCGAATGCAGGGAAAACTATATTGGCTGGTATTTTCACAAATGGTAAAAAGTTCTTTAGTTTTAAATATCTTGTAGTTGCTATTCTACTTCCATTGGCATTGTTATTTGCAATTCAACAATTACAATATTATCAAGTAGAAATTCCACAAGAAGAAGTTACACAGAAAATTGTAAATACCAACAAAAAGAAACAGCCGGGAAAATTTGAAACTCATACAAAAGAAAGAAATGCGTGGCTACATGCTCATACAGGACGTGCAGCAAGTAGTGAAGGTATTGGAAAATTGATGGATATTTCCACCTCGCGAACCCAAACTTTAATAGAAAATTTCTTTGGCGAACCTATTCAGTTGCATCAAAAATTTCTTTTAAAAGATGTTTCGTGGGATCGTCCCATATTTGTAGAATATAGTTGGATAGCCAATTACGTAATAGAAGCATTGATAGTTTTGCTTTTTGTAATGGGAATTGTTGCAGGTTGGCATTACAAATTTATGAAAATGCTTTTGTTATGGTTTGCTTCCGATTTTACATTGCATATTATAATGGGGTTTGCCATCAACGAAGTATATATAATGACGGCAGGTTGGGCTTTCATAATTCCTATTTCTATGGGATATTTGCTGCGTATTCTTTCTCATAAATCTCGATTTGTTTTGCGCATTATATTGCTGGTACTAACAAGTTGGTTGTGGATTTATAATGGCGGACAAATTATTTATTATCTTATTCAATGAAAGCTATTGTAGGTTTCCTTAATATTAAGAGAGAAGAACGCCTACCAGTTGGCTTATTCTTTGTGTGGCAACTATTGTTACAAGCTCTTGCCATTACAAAGTATCTTCCATTATTTACGAATCCATCGAACAATTACTACAAATTGTTTGTAGACAACTATCATCTTTCTGGTTTCGATCCTTTAACCTATTTGGTTATTTCCGATTGGTCGTTAGCATTCGATGTAAATCGACACCCACTGTTGGCTCTCTTTTATTATCCTTTTTCGTTGTTAAACAAATTGCTCATTTGTATTACGGGAACAAACTTTGCCATTTATATAGTTGCATGTGTTTTGCTATTCTTCTCTGTAGGTGGTTTTGTTCTTATGTTGCGTATTTTGCGCCAAATCATCGGCATATCTTCTTTCGATTCAGCGCTTCTTGCCTTCTTTCTCTATTCTTTTGCTCACGTTTTACTTTCAAGTATAGCTCCCGACCATTTCTTTTTGTCGATGTTTATGCTTTTGCTTACGCTATATATTGCAGGAAAGCACCTGAAAGAAAAGAAAGAAATGGGCATTTGGCAAACTGTTTTGTTGTTTTTGCTTACTGCAGGTATATCTCTGAATAATGGCTTAAAAATATTTCTTGCCAATTTTTTTACACGTGGTAAACGCTTTTTCACTATAAAGAACCTTCTTTTGGCTATTATTCTACCCTTTGCAGCCGTCTTTACAATTGGAGAATGGCAACACGAACAGTTTATTGCCGATAAAGTAGCAGCATTAAAACTTAAAAAGCGTAATGCCATTAAAGCAGAACGCAAAGCTATGTTTGCAGCATTTAAAGATACTACCCACATTAAAGATAGTGTAAAACAACAGAAAGTTTTCCAAAATATGTGGAGAGAACATCGCAGAAATGTGTTGAGAGCAGAAGATAAACAACCACAAAAAGCACATTCGGGTAAACCAGTAAGTAAGCTACGTTTCCTGAATTGGACAGATATTTCTACCTCTCGTACAGAAACAATTGTGGAAAATTTATTTGGCGAATCCATACAGCTACATCAAACGCATAAATTAGAAGATATAATGAAGACACGTCCTGTTATTGTTTCTTATAATTGGGCACTGAATTATATTGTAGAATCTATTATTTTCCTCCTTTTCATCGTAGGAATATGGTGCGGACGGTATTCTAAATTTTTGTGGCTCTTCCTTTCTTTTGCCGCATTAGATATGGTGTTGCACATAGGTTTAGGCTTTGGCATAAACGAAGTGTATATAATGACCGCTCATTGGATTTATGTAATTCCTCTATCTATAGCGTATCTTGTTCGTTATATCCGTAACAAAACAAAACCAATATTGCGTGTTTTGCTTGTTTTACTTACGCTGTATCTTATGGTTTACAACGGTTCATTGCTCATTAAGTATTTGTATTTCTAAATATTGGTAGTTATGAAAGCAAGTGTTTCTATTGTTTTATGTACTTATAATGGGGCAAAATACCTCAGCGAACAGTTAGAGTCTATTCTCGCACAAACATATCCGCTGCACGAAATAATAATACAAGACGATAATTCTACCGATGAAACCGTTAATATTATTCACGAATATGCTTGTAAATATAGTCTTATAAAGTTTTTTGAAAATAATTCTGCGCATGGTGTAAATGGTAATTTTATTTCTGCTATGCAACGAGCCACAGGCGATTATATCGCAATTTCTGACCAAGATGATATTTGGGAAACAGACAAAATAGAAAATCAGATGAAAAGTATTGGTAAAAACTTACTTTGTTCTGGTTTTTCGCGTCCTTTTTCTACCGATGGTTCGTTTGCTTATTTCGACCATCGAAAACGTAATGTAAATGTTGTTCGAATGTGTTTTTTGGGGCTCCCCGGACATACATTATTACTTCGCCGTGAACTTATAAATATGTTACCACCATTAGAACATTCCATTTTTAAATATTCTATGTACGATGCTGCGCTTTCAATAGTAGCGGCTGCACATAAAAACATCGTATTCATCGATAAAATTCTGGTTAATTTTCGCCGACATTCTGCAGCTACTACTTATAACGATTATAAAAAAAGTTTACCATCGTGGCAGAATGCTTTATATATGTTGTGGTGGGGAATAAAGCATTACGAGGAAACACGAAAGCGCATACGCCCTATTTTTGCAGCAAAACTGTTGCTTTTAAATTATGTAAATGCAAATAACGATGAGGCAAAAGCTGCAAAAACTATACTCGAATTAGAATTGCAAAATGGTGTTTTACCTTTCCTGAAATTGCAATATCAGTGTATGAAGAATTATAAGCACCTATTTCATACCGAAGGAAAAGGATTTTTACGATTAATTCGTGCTGCTCTTTACCCAATTATGCAACTACAAATGTATGCACAATAGTTGCTTTGTTATTCAACCCACCCTAAAAATTATGTAAACAAATTTTGTTTTAAATAAATTCTAAAAAATAATAAGAAGAAATATGCTGGCACAAATTTTTGGTTTCGTCATTCTGTCTTTTATACTTGTGGTAATGTATGGCATTAAGTTTAAACCTAAAGATGAAGTTCTTCCAATATTAGGCGCACTTGTTTTTATGCTTTTAAGTAAAATACTGCGTCAATTGTTCAATTTAAATACCATAGAAGTAACACTGCTTTCTATTTTCTATTTATTCTTGTTAGCATTACTCCTTAAAATTTTTGTATCAAATAAATAGTCTGGATTTAAAATAATATATGGTAGATTTCGACGAAATTATGCCTTTCAAAATTTTATATGAAAAACTATTTCTTTGTAATATAAAAACGATGCATTTATAATATAAAAAAAATATTTTCTTATTATATTTTTTACCCTTCGTATAATTGTTTGAGAACTAATAAGTTGTAAATATCCTTTTCTTAAATGTTCATACCTACAGATTATGCTCATCTAAAAATATGAAAAGCCTATAAGGAGCAACTGTTATAAAAAAATGTAACTAATAATACTCCTACTTCCATCTTTTTTATGTATAAGTTAGAGCTTTTTTCTTAGCTAAAATAAGTTGTAATTTCAGTGAACTCTTCACTTACGTCAAACGTCACAAAAAAATGATGATAAAAAATAGGGACACATATTGCTAAGGTTATGACATCTAATAACCTGAACTCGGGATAAGAATAATACTCAAAAAAGTTGGTAATCTCGTTATATTTTTGTAACTTTATAGTTGAAAATCAATAACTTACAATTAATATAGCGATGATTACCAAAGACAAAATTACCGAAATCTTTTGTATTGCAGATGACTTTTGCAAAGAATTTGAGTCAGAAATTGATAAAATAGGGCTTCCTAATGATACCAAGTGTAAGCATCGCCTTCGTAAATGGCGTATGAGCAAGTCAGAAATCATAACCATAATGATCTGTTTTCATTTTAATTCTTATCGTAACTTTCAACATTATTATATGTTCTTTATCAAGGAGCATCTTGCAGATATGTTTCCTCATCTGTTATCCTATAATCGTTTTTTGGAGCTTGAAGCTAGAGTTTCGGTAGAAATGATGATGTTCTTGCAAATATGTTGTTTTGGCAGATGTACTGGTATTAGCTTTATTGACTCTACCTGTATCCCAGTCTGCCATAATAAACGTATTTACCGCAATAAGGTTTTTAAGGATTATGCTACCAGAGGCAAAAGCACAATGGGTTGGTATTTTGGATTTAAACTGCACCTTATATGCAATGAACGAGGGGAAATTCTCAACTTTATGCTTACCAAAGCCAATGTAGATGATAGAGATGAGAATGTCTTTAATAGGCTGACTGATAATGTTTTTGGAAAATTATTTGCCGATAAAGGATACATCTCTAAGGGACTATTTGAAAAATTATTCAATGATGGCATTAACTTGGTAACAGGTATAAGAAGTAATATGAAAAACAAGTTAATCCCAATATATGATAGACTGCTTTTAAGAAAAAGATCTGTAATTGAAACTATCAATGACGAACTGAAAAATGTAGCACAATTGGTCCACTCTAGACATAGAAGTGTACTTAATTTTGCTATGAATGTATTATCAGCAATGGCTGCATATAGCTTCTTTGAAAAGAAACCTGAAGTCAATTTAGATTTCTGCATAGAACAACACAACGGTCAACTTTCTTTGTTCTAAAAAAACAGTTTGTTTTTGATAAAAAGGAGTAGCCTCAATCTAAGACGATTGAGGCTAAATGGGTTTTAGGATAAATAAATTAGAGTAATAAAAAGAAACTTATCCCGAGTTCAGGTTAATAATACAGAACGCCAATCTTTCACCTTAATTTTCTTGTACATTTTATATAAATGTCTTAAAATCAAGAAAACGACAAAGATAGCTGATAGTATATGTAATACACTTAAAATAACTCCTACCATATAATTTCTTTTATAATAGTAATAATGATTTTTTTGATTTTAATAAATTGTTCCATTCAAAAATAGACATATTTATTAAAACAGCAACATAAATAGTATTATTTTAACTATTTTTAGTTTCAGATGAGCTGTTTTTGTATCTATGCATAATTATTGATAGAATGGTTCTCTCTGATTTGACTATACATTATTTAGTTGCAAACTTTAGAAAGCTAATTGGTTTCTGTCTATATATACTAGAAATCTACATTGAATTACTCTATTTGAAATGGTAATATTAAAGTCTTACGATTTGATTTTTTTATGGAATAAGTAATTAACGCATTCGTCAAGTATCTTAAAACCTAATAGTTTCATAGTAATAAAATAAGCAGCAATAGCCAATATTATTCGTGTTAATAAGAGAACTATGAGATTTTGAATACCGTTTGTGGCAAAATAAACAGCAATTATAATTACTGCCGAGATAAACATATAAGGTATAATGTCGCGTAACACATCGTATAAGCGAATAGAGATTTCGCGATAGGCAAAAACTTGCCAAACAAAAAGCCAAAGCACAGTTGCTACAGTATATGCGCTCACCATAAATATCATTCCCTTAGTATAACATAACAAAACAAGTAATAATTGAACTGCAATAAGCGAAGTTGTTATCCATAAATATACATCAGATTTACCACGACTTATCATTAAATTCTGATATAATGTATAAAAAGGTAGGAAAGCACCACTTATACAAAGTATACGAAGTAGCGGAATACTCTCTGCCCACTTCTCTGAAATGAGCACAATAATGAACTCTTGCGATACCATACCTAATCCAAACATAGCAGGAAAAGCCAAAAATGCAGTGAAACGAAGCATTTTTCGGAAAACAAGAGTCTGCCTTTCACGTTCTGATTTCACCTCTGCCAATATCGGTTGTGCCACTTGTGAAGTGGTACCTGATATCATTGTACTTGCCATTGTGTCCCATTTGAACGCTTGAGAGAAGTTTCCTACAGCGTTAGCAGTATATAATCGTCCGAAAATAAAGGTCAATAGGTTCTGACTAATAACGTTAACTATCGATGTAATCAGTATTTTGTAGCTGAAAGAGAACATGCGACGCACAGGACCAAAGTCTATTTTATTCAGCGAAGGCCGCCAAGGAATAAGGAAAAAGCGCCCTAAACTTGTCAAAGTAATATACAAAACCTGCTGCCAAGCTAAACTCCAATAGCCATAACCCTGTATTGCTAACACAACACTAACAATACCTGAGATAAGCAAAGAGGTTACTCGCAGAATCGTTGTTTCCTTTACCATGATATTCTTAAATAGATATGCCGTCGGTGCAGTGCCGATAGCAGAAAATAATAAGGAAACAAATAAAAAGCGAGAAAGGTTTACCAATTCAGCATGATGGAAGAAATCGGCAATAAGAGGAGCGCTAAAGAAAAGTACAATATAAGAAAACCAGCTTACAAATGTACTGAACCAAAACACAGAATTATAGTCGTTATCGGTGGGATTCTCAAGGTTTGCTATTGCAGAAGTAAAGCCACTTTCTTGTAATGCACCTGCAATAGCTGTGAAAACTGCTAACATTCCAATCAGCCCATAGTCGGAATTAGAAAGTATACGAGCCAATAAGATGCCAATAAGCGCATTAAGAATTTGCATTGTACCATTGTTCAATGCTCCCCAGAAAAGACCTTTTGCCGTTTTTTCTTTTAAAGTTTGTTCTGCCATCTTACTATAATTTTGGTTAAACAATGTGCTTGTTAGTATAGCTTGTCAGCATCTTTCTATAGTTTTTATATTTTGCTATAAAACATTTTTACATCGTTTTCAATACATTCAGGAACCAATCCTTTTATAGTTTCTCCCTTTTTTATACGTTGTCGAATATCGGTGCTGCTTATATTAATAAGCGGAATGTTCAGTAAGGTTACATTTTTAGTAGAAAATAAATTGCAATTATCTGTACTCTCGCTACATATTCTCGGATAAACGGCAATACTATAGTTATCTAAAATGTCGTTTGCGTGATACCATTTATTAAACGCTAACCAATTGTCACCACCTATTAAAAGAATAAATTTATTGGTAGGAAAGTCAGAAGAAAGTTGTTGTAAAGTGTTCCAAGTATACGATGGCTTTGGTAAACTAAACTCGTAGTTACAAGCAATCATATACTTTTTATTCTTTAAAGCCTTCTCAACTAATTGGAAGCGTAGAGTGTCGTTAAGCAATTTATTATTTATTTTAAAAGGATTTTGCGGTGAAACCATAAACCAAACTTCGTCTAATTCAAGTTTCTTTAAGAAAATTTCAGCCAGTTTTATGTGGCCGTTATGAATAGGATTAAACGAACCACCGTATATTCCAACCTTCATTGCAGTTTACGATTCTATGAAATGTTTTATAATTTTATAGGTTTCACACTTAGCTTTTTCCAAATCGTCGTTCACAATAATATAATCGAATTTATTAGCAAATGTCAATTCATGTTCAGCTTTTGCCATTCTATATTCTATAGCCTCTGCCGAATCAGTTTGTCTTCCCATTAAACGTCTGCGAAGTTCGTCGATAGAAGGCGGTTGAATAAACAAACTTAATGCTTTTTCGCCGTAAAACTGTTTTATGTTGCAACCACCTTTCACATCAACATCGAAGATTATATTTTGTCCTTTTGCTATTTGGGTATTAACCTGACTTTTTAAAGTACCATAAAAGCGGTCGGTATAAACTTCTTCGTACTCCAAAAAATCGTTATCGTTTATCTTCTTTTTAAAAGCTTCGGGACAGAGAAATATATATTCTACACCATCTTTCTCTGTGCCGCGTGGTTGTCGTGTAGTACAACTTATAGAGAAAGCTAATTTTAGTTCGGGGTGTTCTTTCATTAACCATTGTACAATGGTACTTTTACCAGCTCCAGATGGTGCTGAGAGAATTATTAGTTTACCTTGCATTTGTTGTTCTTTTACAGTACATTCAGCACTTGTTCTTTTATTTGTTCCAGCTCATCTTTCATTTTAACCACAATATTTTGCATTTCGGCTTGGTTACTTTTTGAGCCAGTTGTATTTATTTCGCGTCCCATTTCTTGAGCAATGAAACCCAATTTTTTTCCAACACCGTGTCCTTTTTCCTGCATTGTTTCGCGGAAATAGTTCAGATGGTTTGCTAAGCGTTGTTTTTCTTCGTTAATATCCAGCTTTTCTATGTAGTAAATTAGTTCTTGTTCTAAGCGATTTCTGTCGTAATCTACTTTTGCAACTTGCTCTAATCCCTCTATAATTTTTTCTTTTATCTTTGGAACACGGCTTTCTTCGTAAGGTTCTATGCTTTTTAGAAGAGCTTCTATGTTATTAATTTTTTCGTGGAACTTACGTTCAAGTGCAGCTCCTTCTTGTTTACGGAAATCTATAAGACATTCTACAGCTTTATTGATAGCTTGTTTTGTAACATTCCACTCGTCTTCCTCAAGAATTTCAATTTCTGTTTTTGTTGTAACGTCGGGTAAATGTAACAATGTAGAAAACCAGTCGTTTGGTTCAGGAATTCCTATTTCTGTAGCAATATTTTTTATTTGCTGATAATAGTTTTTTACCAATTGTACATTAATAGGTGTGGCATCTAAAGCAGCATCTTTTTCTATCCAAAGCGAAAAATCTACTTTGCCACGTTCCAACAAATTAGCAAGAGTTTGCCGTACTTCCATTTCCTTTTCCCTATATAAAGGAGCAATACGAGTTGAAAGATCGAAGTTCTTGCTATTTAGCGATTTTATTTCAACACTTATTTTCTTTTCTTTGTAGGTTACAACAGCCTTGCCGTATCCTGTCATTGATAGTATCATAGTCCTTACATTTTATTATTGCAAAAGTACGAAAAAGAGATGAAAGCACCAAATAGGCATTAAATCCTTTTAAAAAGATACTTAATGGAGCCCAGTGTTATGGTTCTAAACGTGTTATAACCACTGTTTCCATAAATAAAAATCTTGTAAATCGGTGAGCATGTGAAAGAATAATCCAATTCCAATAGGGCGAATCCACCACGGTAGTTTTAGCTTTTCGTAGGGCAATACGCATAAAAGCGCATAAATACAAACCATAAAATAGGAGTGGAGAGGGTGAAAACCTACGCTACAACGGTATGGATTAAACATAGGCGTAGCCAATAAATGGTCTATATCTACAACCATTGTTGCTAACATAATCCAAAACGCCTTTATTCTGTGCTCACGTTTAAAAAATTGTGCAAACAATAAAGGAGAAAGAAAATGTAGCCCGTAGTGTATAATAGCTCTTAATAATGCGATTGACATTGCTTATATTTAATTGTTAGAGATATGCAAATGTAGTTTATTTCTTTATAAATTCCATTGTTTTATTGGAAAGATGCAGTTTATTTATTCTTTTTTTATGTTTCGGGAAAGCATTCCCACGTTATGATAAAGCCTGAATAAGTTTGATATTATGTATTTACTTACAATATTCGTATAAAGTTGGATACTATTAAAATAATGTAGGTACAACTCTTAAAAGAGCCAATGAATTTGTTATTTTTATTCTATACAACCATCTGTAAACTAACTTTTATATCATTCTTTGAAGCATCTTTCTGTTGTTTCGTTTAAAACTCTTATCTTTGTAATACGAAAAAAGGTAGAATGAGAGTATTAATTGTAAATACAAGTGAACGAACGGGTGGGGCAGCAGTAGCTGCAAATCGTTTAAAAGATGCATTGAATAAAAATGGAATAGATGCGTCTATGCTTGTTAGAGATAAGTTGAGTAACGATAAAACAGTATTTGCTATTAAAAATAATTGGCGTACAAGATGGAACAAATTGTGGGAACGTTGGTGTGTTTTTTGTCATTTACGTTTTTCAAAGCGAAATCTTTTTGCGATAGATATAGCAAATACAGGAACCGATATTACCCAATTGCCAGAATTTAAGAATGCAGATATTATTCATTTAGCCTGGGTAAATCAAGGTTTTTTATCGCTCAACAATATAGAAAAGATACTAAATTCGGGAAAACCTCTTATATGGACAATGCACGATATATGGCCAGCTACAGCAATTTGCCATATAACATTAGATTGTCGAAAATTTGAAACGCAATGCGAAAAATGTTATTTGTTACCTCTTCCTATTGGGTGTGATATTGCAAAAAGAACGTGGCAACGAAAGGAATTAATAAAAGGACGTTCACACATTATATATATAGCATGCAGTAAATGGCTACAGAACGAAGCTAAAAAGAGCGCATTAATAGGAACGAATGTCATAGAAAGCATTCCAAATCCTATAGATACTAATATCTTTTGCAAAACTAATAAGAACGAAGCACGTAAAAAATTAGGCTTGCCTACCGATAAACGTCTGATACTTTTCGCTTCTCAACGCGTAACAAATAATAATAAAGGTATGAGCTATCTGGTTGAAGCATGCGAGAAAATGGCAAAACAGCATCCAGAAATATTAGTAAATACAGCAGTGGTTGTACTTGGTGGACATGCAGAAGAACTATGTAATAGCTTTAGATTGCCGATGTATCCATTAGGTTACGTGGTTGATACTCAAAAAATAGTAGACGTTTACAATGCTGTAGATGTGTTTGTTACTCCATCTTTATCAGACAATTTGCCCAATACAATTATGGAAGCAATGGCATGTGGCGTTCCTTGCGTTGGTTTTGAAGTAGGAGGAATACCAGAAATGATAGATCATAAGTGCAATGGATATATCGTTCGTCTGAAAGATTCTGCCGATTTAGCCAATGGTATATATTGGGTTTTGAATATTGCCAACTATAATGAGTTGTCTGCTGAAGCGATAAAGAAAGTCAAAGAGAACTATTCGCAAACACGTGTAGCTACACAATATATAGATATTTATAAGAAAGCACTTACTAATTCAAACTATAAACAAAAATGATAACATTTTCTGTAGTAACCATAACATATAATGCTGCCGATGTATTAAAGCCTACACTCGATAGTGTATTACGACAAAGTTTTCCCACAATAGAACATATAATTGTAGATGGGGCATCAACCGATAACACTTTAGCAATAGCAAACGCTTATAAAGAACTATCGGATAGTGCAGAAAATGGGCACATTGTTCGTATAAAGAGTGAGCCAGATAAAGGTCTTTACGATGCAATGAATAAAGGTTTAGCACGTGCAAATGGCGATTATGTAGTGTTTTTAAATGCTGGCGACCGTTTTCCTACTGCCGATACAATAGAAAAAGTGGCTTTAGCAGCTGAAGTTGGAGATGGTGAAAAACGTCCAGTTGTAGTGTATGGAGATACAGACATTATAGATGAAAAAGGAAATTTCTTATATCATCGTAGATTACAGCCTCCAGAAAAACTAACTTGGCGTTCGTTTCGTGATGGTATGTTGGTATGTCATCAAGCTTTTTATGCTCGATTAGATATAGCTAAGAAGATTCCCTTTAATACACATTTTCGTTATTCTGCCGATATAGATTGGTGCATAAAAATAATGCGTGAAGGCGAGAAAGAAGGACTGTTATTACGAAATGTTCACGCTGTGATAGCCAATTATTTGGAAGAGGGACAAACAACAAAACATCATCGAGCATCGCTTTATGAGCGTTTTCGAGTTATGTGTAAACATTATGGCGTGTTTCCAACAATAGCAAAACATGCTTGGTTTGTAGTTAGGTTGTTTACAAAAAAGTAATATTATTAGTATTTCTGCGTTATTTCTATAAATCAAACTTTCTGATGATATGAAAATAAAGATTATTTGTACGCTACTATTCTTCCTGTTTATAGGAATTGGTACACGTATGTGCGCACAGACAAATGCTGTTTTAAACTATCCGATGCCTGCAAAAAAGCAAGTTTCTACACAGAAGCAAATTAAACAATACACAGGAACGGAAGTTAAAAGACATACTTACAATACTATAGACAATAATATCAATACAACTGATACTATATTGCATAAAAAGAATACATCGGAAGAGAAAATAAAGCAAGGACTTAGTACCATTGGAGATGGAATGGAGCTATTTATGGAGCGAGAGTCTGAAGCTATTGGACGAATAGCTGGTAAAGCTGAAAAGAATGGAAAAAAGTTTCTAAAAAAGATAAGCGATGCTGGTAAAAGATTTGGAAATAAACTAGGAACGACACTCAATAATGCGAGTGATGCAGTATCCGATCGCCAGATAAATAAGAAGAAATAGTAGCATTTAGTATATTCCTTTGGTATTATTAGATATTTTAGGTACTTTTGTACAATGGTAGTAACATTGCTTTTGCATACGTTCGTTATTCTACAATGCACTTATGAACTCACAAGAAAATAAGAAACCAACATACACTAAAATTGTTGCAATTTGTGCTGGAGTACTTTTCTTTGGCTCAATATTGCTTTCAGTGCTTATGGCTACACGTACAATGGCACCACCACGCAAGTATGAAGTAGATATGGCGGGAACAGTAATAGGCGTAGATACCACATCGAAGATACCAGTATTAACAAAAGAAGAAGCGAAAGAAGTAGAAGTAAAAGAAAATAAGAAGGTAGATTATGTTGAGACAGAAGATGCTAATAGCAATGTAAAAGGTATTCCAGAACCCGATCCAATTAATGTTTCAGCTACGCCACCACCTTCAACAAAAGAAGAATCAAACGATAATAGCACAACATCGTCTGATATTAAAACACCTAAGGTAGAACCAATAGAATGACGAAAATAAGTGTTTTTACTTTGAAAATGCTTAAACTCGCTTAAAATAAGCTAAAGCTTTCTTACTTCTATAGCTATCTGCAACAAAATGAATATCTTTGTACAATAAGCAGGCATAATGTGTCTGCGCTTGCTGAATGTAGCAAGTTGATTTTTAAAAAGTATAAATAAAAAACTATTAGTAATATGAAAAAGACCATTTTAGTATTAACCTTGTGTGCTGGCGCACTGTTAATGACAGGCTGTGCTAGCAAGAAAGATTTGCAAAACTGCCAATCAGAAAATCAACGATTAACGAGTGAATATCAGAATGCAAAGGAAACAATTGCAGCAAATAATGCTAGAATTAGAAGCTTAGAAGACCAATTGGCTCAGGCAAAGGCTAGTGCTGCAGCATTGCAAGGTAGTCTTGATAAGAGTTTGAATAATGCAAATTCAAACAATATCAATATATCTAAGTTGGTAGATCAAATAAATGAGAGTAACCAATATATCAGACATCTTGTGGAAGTAAAAACGAAGAGCGACTCTCTTAATCTTGTTCTTACCAACAATCTTACTCGGAGCCTTAGCAAAGAAGAACTTAAAGAAGTTGATGTTCAAGTGTTGAAAGGTGTAGTCTACATATCTTTGGCAGACAATATGCTTTATAAGAGTGGTTCGTACGAAGTAAACGATAGAGCAGAACAAACACTTAGCAAGATAGCAAAGATTATTACCGATTACAGAGATTATGATGTTTTGATAGAAGGTAACACAGATAATGTACCTGTAAACACACAAAGTGCACAGATGAAGAATATTCGTAACAATTGGGATCTCTCTTGTTTGCGCGCATCATCAGTAGCACAATACTTGCAAAATCATTTCGGTGTAGACCCAAAACGTTTAACTGCAGGCGGTCGTGGCGAGTTTAATCCTATTGCAACCAACGATACAGAACTTGGAAAGCAACGTAATCGTCGCACACAAATTATAATTACTCCTAAGCTCGATCAGTTTATGGACCTCATTGGTAAGGCTCCAGAGTCTGCTGAGAAATAGAATTAATTTGGTTTAACAATAGATAGAATTTCAAAATCTCCTGCAAATCTATCTCACATTTAAATTATATAGGCGATTGATGAAACGCTATACCATTGTTGCATTGTGTTGCTATGTAATTTACTATGCGGGTAAATCGGTTGGCGAAGCAACTTATTATTTGCTACATTAGGATTGAGAAAAATCTATCAATAGAAAAGTCTTCAAATGTGCAATATGCAATATTTGAAGACTTTTTTTATAGTCGTTTTATTTGTTCTTACCTCATCTTTCTCTGTTTCCGCTCATAGTTTTGCTTCTTTGTTGAGTCTTGTTTTAACAGTTGATAAAGTTGTCTTCAATCAGTTTTTCAAAGCTATTGGCAAGCGTTTGCTTTTCTTCAGTGTCGTAGTCAAAGAGTATAACCTCGCCATTCGGCGCTATTGCTATTGGATTACCTGCTCCATCATCAGAGAAAACAAGACAATTATTTATTTCAGGGAAGAGATTTGCCGTATTAAAAAGATTCCGCGCATTCATCGTTAGGTCAATAATAGTTTCTTTCCCTATTGATGTTCCGTTCTTAAAAGCATAAATAGCTATGCCTGCATACGCACCTCCGAAATTCAAGATAAACTCTTTATAGTCGTTATCTATTGTTAAGTGAAGTTCTTTTTCGGCATTTTCAATTTCTTCGTTGGTAGCGGCAACGCCCAATAGAGTTGGATTTTCTTTAAAGAAGGCGCTCAATTTCTTAATAATGCTTTGCTTCATACTTTTATTTATAGTTCTCTAATTCGCTTTGAATATCTTTAACCATATCTGTCATAGATACATTCAGTCCATAACCGTTGGCAACTGGAAACACCAAAGCATTACTAACGTTGTTTGCTTGTAGCTTTTTTATAATTGTTTCTAGAAATTCGTTAATCTCAAAACTTTTATACGAAACACCTTTCATTCCCCTTGTGTTTGTTGCATAGTGTTCAGCAAAGTCTTTAAACGGAAACAATAGTATATAGAGCTTGCCATTCTTTGCTTCGTTCAGCACGATATAATCGTCTTCATAAAGCGTCCATACTTGTTCCCAATCGCATATTCGTTTTACAAAGTAGTTGTAACGTTTCTCTGGCGATAGTGCTATTACAGCTTCAAGTTCTTGTTTAGATACTTTCATCGTTTCTTTAGTTTAATACAAATTATGGTATATTGACGTAATGTTCTCTAATGTCTGCATCGTCAGAGTGTGCACATTTTATTTTCAAATCTATTGGCAAGTCGGTCCGAAGACAGATTGCAACTTTGCAAGCCTTGTCTCCTTGCTCATAAATCAAGCGCATCAATCTTTCGTCTAAACCGTTCTTTTCTGCAATTTCTGCCAGAATGCTATAGGCTAAGTCGTTTAATGGCTTCTTCAGCAATTCAGTAACGATAAGTTCAAAGTCTGGTATTTGAATGTCCAGGTGTAGAGATATATTTGTCGAAGTATCCCATACGTTGCTCAATTCTTCGAAGTTACAGAGTATTTTCTCCTTATTTATATATAATATATCCATTTGAACGATTTATTATATTTGTATATGACTCTTTCGATTACTTGAAATTATTTCTTAGCTCCAGCAACAGTTCGGTTGTTATTTTACTGAAAGGAATATACTCTTTCACTAAGTATGAGTTGTCGGGTATATCCTTTTCAGGATCTCCTCTGTACACATAGCTTTCACCATAGCGATGCAATACAAACTCTTTTCTTTTTGTGTCGTATCGGAATGTAGTGTAAGTTAATACGAAATAGAACCCTGCACAGTACGAATCTTCTACTGTAAAGTAATGTCCTTTAACTTTTATATCGCGGAAGCCATCGGCTGGACAGTTATCGTCTATGGTAAATGTGTTAAAACGTGATATCTCTTTACCATTCTTCAGCAATATAATAGCAACAGAATTGCCCAATATAGTATCGTTATTTTCCTTTTCGTTGCCTCCCACTTCTATGGAATATACTTCTCCCTTGCCAAAATTCATTTTACATTGAGGCGAATATTCATATTGTGCTAAAGCTGGTAAGATGTTATAACAGATAGCTAATAACAATAAAAGAATAAATTTCTTCATCTCTTGTTGCATGTCTATGGTTGGTTTTTATATCTATATGTTGATGGACAACAATAAGTAAATAACAGTTGCAAATATACGAAATATTATTTGGACTGGTTTTGCTTGGTATAAAAAAATGTAGAGTGAAATATTAAATACATAAATATAAGATAATAAGAACGGCATTTGGAGAACGAACAATGAATATTTCTGTAAAACCATCTAAGTGGCATCAAATTAGTTAAGACTTTATGTAGCAAGAATATACAATTTTTGTGCAATATAAGAACCTCTTTGCGTATTTTCGTTGATTTATATCAATATTTATCTTTTTTAGGCAAAACAATCTTTGAAATATTTGCAGGAAGTTTAATTTATGCGTACCTTTGCATTGTCAAAAGGTTAATAGATTGTTTAGGTTAGTAGTAATAGATTTAGGTTTTTAGTTATTTTTTAAAGGTAAAAGTTTAACAGGTTGTAATAAAGGGTATCAGGAAATCGTGAGATTTTCTCTATTCATAGACTATAACAATTTAGTTAAACAACATAAATGCGGAAGCTCGTTGAGAGTTTCCGTATTTGTTTTATATATCGGTTATAGAATTTTCTTATTCTTCGTACATACATATTTAATAAATGTTGTGGCTTTGCTTAATTTGATATTTGGGTTTGCAACACAACAATAGCCGAACTTTGCAGTATGGCTAAATTCGGCGTTATACATTGTTGGTTAGGCTTTTACAATAATACTTAAATAGCAACATAACATAATAAGAGAATTCATACAGTTCAACAAAAGAAATATTTTTTAGGTGTTAGAATATAGCCTCATAAAGGTTGTAGTTTTTTATGATATCTAATTTGCAACTTACAGATATCTAAGACGATTGTTACAGATATCTAAGACGATCGTTTCAGATATCTAAAACAAAGGTAACTGTATTCTACATTTTTTTATCACCATAAGAAAAATTTTAATTACTTGCTGGTTAGGCAGTAAGCACTATTTATAATTTATTAGCATATTTCCAACTGTGCTGTTATTTAACCCTATAACAAAGGCATAGCAAACAGTAGCAAGATAGAAAGAGAAACAAACTGCAACCATAAAACAAGAGGTAACCGAAGTTGTAGCTGAAAAGGTATGAAGGTGCTACAGTTTACCCCAAATCACTCATTAGAACCTAAACAAATTTTGTTTTATTATCGAGCAGATTGCCTGTTGCTGCAATGCAGGCGTAGCGGATTATGTAAAGTTACAAAGACAGACAAGATACCGATAAGAAAATAAAAGATGTTAGGAACAATACCATAGTGATAAGAACTATATATATTGTAGTCTAATGACCAATTTTGGTTTAATAGTCGTTTTGGCTTTGCATTAGTTTTTTTAGACTAAATAAATACAGTAACTAAATTTGCTAACTATCCTAAAAAAGGAAGTTTTTTCTTGTTCTTTCTTCGATTAAAGTGTATCTTTGCAAAAGAAAATCTTATAAATAAGAGGTATACTAATTATATTTAGCACCTCTATGATACACACCTAATTACATAAAACGAATATGATTCTATTTTTCTTGGCTTCTTACGATACAGTAATTGCTACTGAAATCGACCATAATCCAACAAAGGAAGAGATTGAAAAGTTGAGTTGGCTTTACGGCAATGCAAAGTTAATAAACGACAAGCAACTGTCGGGTTACTATCTTGGGCCACGTCGCGAAATGATAACCCCATGGAGTACGAATGCCGTTGAAATAACTCAGAACATGGGTATCAACGGCATTTCGCGTATAGAAGAATACTTCCCCACACAGTCTATGGAGGCAAATCCAGATAGAATGATATTCAGAAACTACGATGGATTAAATCAAGACATTTTTACTGTAGACATTCAGCCAGCCGACATAAAATTTATTGATAACCTAGAAAAGTTTAACGAAGAAGAGGGATTGGCACTGTCGCCAGAAGAAATAGAATATTTACATGAGGTAGAGAAGCAAAACAACCGTCCATTAACCGATTCAGAAGTGTTTGGTTTTGCACAAATCAACTCCGAACACTGCCGCCATAAAATATTCGGAGGAGAGTTTGTTATAGATGGAAAGAAAATGGAAAGCAGCCTTTTCAACCTTATAAAGAAGACTACAAAAGAAAATCCGGGCAAAATTTTGTCTGCATATAAAGATAATGTAGCTTTTGCCGAAGGTCCAGAAATAGAACAATTTGCTCCAGAGAACCAAAGCACATCAGACTATTTTAAGATAAAAAACATAGAGAGTGTAATCTCGTTAAAAGCCGAAACTCACAATTTCCCCACCACAGTAGAGCCTTTTAATGGCGCTGCAACGGGTACGGGTGGCGAAATTCGCGACCGTATGGGTGGTGGCGTAGGTTCTTGGCCAATTGCTGGAACTGCAGTTTATATGACGGCATACCCACGATTGAAAGACGAAAATGGAAAGACACCAGCTTTACGCGATTGGGAAGACATTCTGCCAGTGCGCAAATGGCTGTATCAAACACCTCAACAAATACTTACAAAAGCTTCTAATGGAGCAAGCGATTTTGGTAATAAGTTTGGCCAACCATTGATTGCAGGTTCTGTTTTGACTTTCGAACATCAAGAAAATGGTGAAAAATATGCTTACGATAAAGTTGTAATGCTTGCTGGAGGAGTAGGCTACGGAACAAAGCGCGACTGTTTAAAGAAAGAACCACAGCCAGGAAATAAAGTAGTTGTGGTGGGTGGCGATAACTATCGCATAGGACTTGGTGGAGGCTCTGTTTCATCGGTAGATACAGGTAGATATTCAAACGGAATAGAATTGAATGCAATTCAGCGTGCCAATCCAGAAATGCAGAAGCGTGCTTATAATCTTGTTCGTGCATTGGTAGAAGAAAACGAAAATCCGGTTGTTTCTATTCACGACCACGGTTCGGCAGGACATTTGAACTGTTTGAGCGAATTAGTGGAAGACTGCGGAGGCAAAATAGAAATGGATAAATTGCCTATTGGCGATAAAACATTAAGCGCAAAGGAAATTATAGCAAACGAATCGCAAGAACGTATGGGCTTGTTGATAGACGAAAAACATTTAGACCACGTTTGCCGTATAGCTGAACGCGAACGCGCTCCGATGTATGTAGTAGGCGAAACTACAGGCGATGCACACTTCTCGTTTGTTCAGAAAGATGGTGTGAAACCATTTGATCTTGATGTTGCGCAGATGTTCGGACATTCGCCAAAAACTATAATGAAAGACGAAACAGTAGAGCGCAAGTACGCTGACGTTACTTACAATATAGAAAAGATAGACGATTACGTTGCACGTGTGCTACAATTGGAAGCCGTTGCTTGTAAAGATTGGCTAACAAATAAGGTAGACCGCTCAGTTACAGGACGCATAGCACGTCAGCAATGTCAAGGACAAGTGCAATTGCCACTATCCGATTGTGGAGTAGTAGCTCTCGACTATCGTGGCTATAAAGGTATAGCAACAGCCATTGGACACGCTCCACAGGCAGGATTGGCATCGCCAGAAGCAGGGTCGGTACTATCTGTAGCAGAAGCCTTAACCAATATAGTATGGGCTCCGCTTGCTGAAGGAATGGATAGTATTAGTCTTTCTGCAAACTGGATGTGGCCTTGTCGTGCACAAAAAGGAGAAGATACACGCCTTTATAGTGCAGTGAAAGCATTGTCAGACTTCTGTTGTGCCATTGGTGTTAATGTGCCAACAGGTAAAGATTCGCTATCGCTCACACAACAATATCCTAACGGTGAGAAGATTGTTTCGCCAGGAACAGTTATCGTTTCAAGTGGAGCAGAGGTGAGCAACGTGCGTAAGGTGGTTTCGCCAGTGTTAGTAAATAATAAGAAAACACGCTTATACCATATCGACTTCAGTTTCGATGAACAGCGTTTGGGTGGATCTGCCTTTGCACAAAGTTTAGGAAAGGTTGGCTCTGACGTTCCTACTGTAAAAGAACCACGCTACTTCTGCGATTGTTTCGATGCTATTCAAGAGATGATTCAACGTGGTTGGATACTTGCTGGACATGATATTTCGGCTGGTGGTATGATTACAACACTGCTCGAGATGACCTTTGCAAATCCTGAAGGCGGATTGAATATTAATTTGCACGATATGCAAGGCGATGACATTGTGCGTAAGTTATTTGCAGAAAATCCTGGTGTTATTATTCAAGTTGCCGATGAACACAACGATGAGGTAAAGGCATTCTTAGAAGATAATTGTATTGGTTTTGCACGCATTGGTAATCCAAATACTAAGAATAGAATGCTAACCATTACTGACGGAAGTTGGAAACACGAATTTGATATTGATGCTTTACGTGAGAAATGGTATGAAACATCTTATTTGTTAGACCGTAAACAAACAGCAAACGAATTAGCAGAGAAACGCCACAACAACTATAAGGTACAGCCTATTGAAATGAAATTCAATGCAGACTTTACTGGTACGTTGCAACAGTATGGCTTAAATCCAAACCGTTGGAAAGATAATGCACCTATAACTCATCAAACTCCAAAGGCTGCAATTATTCGTGAGAAAGGAACAAACGGCGACCGCGAAATGGCATATAGTCTTTATCTCGCAGGCTTCGAGGTGAAAGATGTTACAATGACCGACCTTATCTCTGGGCGCGAAACACTTGAAGAAGTAAATATGATAGTGTTCTGTGGTGGCTTCTCTAATTCAGATGTACTCGGTTCTGCTAAAGGTTGGGCGGGAGCTTTCCTCTATAATCCAAAGGCAAAACAAGCTCTCGACAAGTTCTATGCCCGTAAAGATACACTCTCACTTGGTATTTGTAATGGCTGTCAGCTTATGGTAGAACTGAACTTAATTAATCCAGAGCATAAGCATCGAACACAACTGGTGCATAATGATAGTCATAAGTTTGAGAGTGCTTATTTAGGACTGAACATTCCAGAGAATAAGAGTGTAATGTTTGGCTCGCTTAGCGGTAATAAACTTGGTATTTGGGTGGCACACGGAGAAGGTAAGTTTATGCTTCCAGAGCCTGAAGACCGTTATAATATTGTGGCAAAATACAATTATGCACAATATCCTGGTAATCCGAATGGCTCTAATTATAATGTGGCAGGTATTTGCTCAAACGATGGTAGACACCTTGCAATGATGCCTCATTTAGAGCGTTCAATCTTTCCATGGCAACAAGGTTGGTATCCTATGGAACATCGTAACGACGAGGTTACTCCATGGATAGAAGCATTTGTGAATGCTCGCAAATGGGTAGAAGAACATCTTCATTAAGTCGGAAGAGCGAATACTAATTTTATTTAGTGTATTGCTAAAGCGTGAAAACGCACTTTTCGACGAGTGAGAATCGAACGATAAGAATAATAAATGTTAGACAACAAAAACAAAGAACTTAACAATGCAAGCCTATCTTCTTCTGAAAAAGAAGAGAATGGGCTTGCCATTTATTGGAATGCCTTTAAAACATTCTTTAAAATAGGAGCCTTTACACTTGGCGGAGGCTATGCTATGATTTCTATTATAGAGAGTGAAGTTGTAGATAAGCAAAAATGGATAAGTAAAGAAGACTTTGTAGACCTTATAGCGGTTGCTCAAAGCTGTCCCGGTGTATTTGCTATTAATATAAGTACCTTCGTTGGATACAAAATCCGAAAGACTCCTGGTGCATTGTGCACCAGTTTGGGTACAGCACTTCCTTCTTTCCTTATAATACTTCTTATTGCTATGTTCTTTCATCATTTTATGGACATAGCTTGGGTAGCGGCAATGTTTCGTGGCATTCGTCCAGCAGTTGTTGCATTAATAGCTGTGCCAACGTTTAGCCTTGCGAAGAGTGCTAAGATAACTCTCGCTAACTGTTGGATACCAATTCTCACAGCTTTGCTTATTGCTTATTTAGGCGTGAACCCTATATATGTGCTTATTGCAGCCGCTATTGGTGGCTATTTATATGGTAAATTTATTGTTCCAACCGAATAGCGATGATAATATTTCTACAACTCTTTTATACATTCTTTATTATAGGATTATTTGGATTTGGTGGAGGTTATGGAATGCTTTCGCTTATTCAAACAGAAACTGTAATGCATCATCATTGGTTGTCGTCTGCCGAATTTACCAACATTGTGGCTATATCGCAAATGACACCTGGCCCTATTGGCATTAACACGGCTACATATTGTGGCTACGCTGCTGTGCACAATATGGGACTATCCAACACAATGGCTATATTTGGTAGCATTACCGCCACGTTTGCTTTAGTGTTACCTTCGCTTATTTTGATGCTACTTATCAGCAAGATGTTTCTTAAATATATGAAGACACCTGCTGTTCAATCTATATTTATGGGATTGCGCCCAGTAGTGGTAGGCTTGTTGGCTGCTGCTACTTTGTTGCTTTGCAATGCCGAAAACTTCTCGCTGCCAAGTATAAATGTGTGGCAATTTTCTATTAGTATAGGTTTGTTTATTGCAACTTTTATTGGAACTATGTGGTTAAAGATAAATCCAATTAGAATGATTTGTTATGCTGCAGTAGCGGGAATGTTACTTCTGTATTAGCCTCTTAAAGCACATTAATATTTTATAGATACGATATAACTCAAACTGAAGAATAAATACAAGAAAAATTATGTTTAAACTAAAACAAGTGCTGCTTTTAGTAGCTCTAAGCGTTGCTTTAGCTGTATACGCACAAGGTCCTAATGGTACAGGAACGTACTATAAAGGCGCAGATGGATTCTCTGGTAAAACTTTAAAAACAAAGTTGTATCATATAGTGGGAAAACTGCACACTACTGATTATAACGGATTGTGGCAAACTTACAAAACAACAGATAAGCGTCCAGATGGCAAATTGTGGGATATGTATTCTAAAGTAACAAGCTACGAAATTGGTAGCTCTTCGCAGGGGCACCCTTCCGGTCGTGAAGGCGATGGTTATAATCGTGAACATTCCGTACCAAAGAGCTGGTTTAACAAGCAAACTCCAATGCACAACGATGCTTTCCATGTGGTTCCGTCAGACACGTATGTAAATAGCGTGCGAGGTAATTTACCTTATGGCGAAAACAATGGTGAAATGTTTAAGGGACAAGGCAACTTTGCAAAGAAAGGAAAATGCACTACCGCTGGTTATACAGGAACAGTGTTTGAACCTGCCGATGAATATAAAGGCGACTTTGCACGTATATACTTCTATATGGCTACAGCTTACGAAGCTGCCATTGCCAATTGGAAATCACCCGTAATGAGCGGCGACGAATATAAGCCATACGTAAAGTGGCAAATGGATATGCTGTTGCGTTGGGCTAAAGAAGACCCCGTGAGCCAAAAAGAAATTCTACGCAACGAAGCTGTTTATAAAGTTCAGGGAAACCGCAACCCTTATGTAGACTATCCCGGATTAGAAGAATATGTTTGGGGAAATAAGGTAAACGATAAGTTTAGCTACGACCATTACGTTAGCCCGAACCCAGCAAACCCTACCGATATAGGAGGCGTTTATCCAGGACATAATGGTGAAAATCCAACAGAACCTGTTAATCCAGAAAATTCTACCGATAAATATGTGTTTAAAAAAATAACCAAAAGTAGCGAACTACAGCCCGAAACACAATATATTATTGTATGCGAACAAGCAAACACAGCACTAAGCAAGGCTGATGGAACAAAAACATCAAGCTTTTATGCGCCTGCAAATGTAGAAATAAACAACTCTACCATAACAACCGCAGTTGATGGAAACAACACCCCACACCAAATAACCATAAGCGGAACAGATGGCGCATACGCATTATACGATGTTGCTGGAAAAGTTTACCTTATAAGTAAAACAAAAAAGAATGTGTTAGAAGGCGTAACAAATAAATCGGCATCGTGGACCATTACTTTCTCTAACGATGGAAATGCCGAAATAAAGTCGAACTTATCCGACAACCGTTCCATATTCTATAACACACAAATGGCACGTTTTGCTACTTACACCACAACCACACAGAAACCAGTGCAACTATACAAATTTGTTAAAG
This sequence comes from Prevotella pallens, assembly GCF_900454935.1. Classification (NCBI taxonomy): domain Bacteria; kingdom Pseudomonadati; phylum Bacteroidota; class Bacteroidia; order Bacteroidales; family Prevotellaceae; genus Prevotella; species Prevotella pallens. Next base: position 1,979,884 of record NZ_UGTP01000001.1, on the reverse strand, counting down.
TTGTAACCGGCATAACAAATGTAGAAAACAATACACATAAAAACACATCGGGCGTTTATACGCTCTATGGACAAAAAATAAGTAACAAAGCCGAAACATCTCATTTACCCAAAGGCGTATATGTTGTAAATGGAAAAAAAGTGCTTGTAAAATAAAATATACAACAATATCTCTTGTACGAGCCGTACAGCTATAGTGGCACAAAGCAAAATAAGTGTTTTAACTTTGAAACCACTATAGCTATATGGCTTTTTTCATTAAAACACAGATGAATATTAATAAGAAATGAAGAGAAATGTAATTAATATTTTTAAATTTCTTATTATTATTTTGAACATAACCAGCATTTCTCACTTTTAATATAAGAAAACAAGAGAGAATAAGGGCAAAAGAAAGATAAAGTGGAAAATATTTTGCAATAAATTTGAACGTAACGCTTTTTTCTTTTACATTTGTAGTAACTTTAGTCCATAGTGTATTTCTCTATTTTTTAATATAGAGTTTCCTACATTAACTTATAAACAATTGTAACTTCGCTAATTGATGAAATTCATTACTATCATATTGTTCTATTTGTGCTTGTGTACCATCTGTAATGCACAAGTTAAATTTATAGGTAGCGTAAAATTACATAATGGAAGTCCTGTTGAAAATGCCATTATTATAGCTAAAATTCCATCAGAAAAAGGAGAACGTATTGTTGCCAATACAAGAACCGATGAACAAGGACACTATGCTTTTACACTTTCAAATAGCAGTCCGCAAATTGTTTTATATATTTCCAACTTCAATATCAAACCCATTCGAAAGGAAATAGCCAATATTTCTCAAACTTTAGACTTTGTTGCAGAATCGCAAAGCATAGAATTAGAGGAAGTATATGTAAAACCGACGATTATAAATGCCAAAGGCGATACGCTGACTTATCATCTTTCTCATTTTAGAGATAAAAATGACAGAAAGCTCCGAGAAACCTTAGAACGTTTACCAGGAATTACCATAAACGATGCAGGAAGAGTATTATATAATGGTAGGGAAATTACAGAATTTCAGATAGAAGGGGGCAATCTTTTTGAGGGAAAATATTCTATAGCACTTGAACGTATAGACCCAAAAGATATTATTGCAGTAGACATAATGCAACACCATCAGCCCATACGTGCTTTGCAGGGTAGCCGTATTACAGATGATGTAGCACTTAATGTGAAACTTTCTCCAAATTCAAAAAACACTTTGACTGGAAAAATGGAAGTTGGTGGTGGTTATAGAGAAGGCAACAAAGATAATTTAGCTTATACCGCACGATTATATGGAGGTTTATTTAATGCCAAACATCAAATTTTTGTCACTGCTTCGGCAAATAATAGTGGCGAACAATTAAGAGATATTTATGCCGTGCCTTTAACCTCGCTATCCAGTAATTTACTTTCTTCTCCCACACCACAAAGTGGTATGCTCAACAAGAATGATTATATGACAAATAAGAGTGAGGCGTTGTCAATAAACGGACTATACAATAAAACTCCTGATTCCAAATGGAATTATGCAATAATAGCAATGAACGAAAATACCGAAGGGTGCGCAAGTATGGAATATACTTATCATATTAACCAACAAGAGAAAACGCATAAACGAAGTTTTGAATTTGGAAATAATTACCGAAATATAGATTTCCTTCTTAAATACGAACAAAATAAATCGCGATATTTTTTTATGAACAAATTGGTTGGAACTTGTAATAGAGAGTTGCCATTCGTACAACAACTTATACAAACTACACAACTTGACGAAAGTCTCAACCAAAGAGAATTTGCACTTGATAATAAATTAAGGTTAATATACAAATGGAACGAAGTAAATGGACTGGATACGCAGTTCAACTTACAATTTACCAATAGTCGTGAACTGCTCTTTTTAGCACAAAAAGCGAGAATCAACTCTTTGCCACAGCCCACAGCACGGCAAGAAGTAAAGCAAAAATTCTATTACGCAGAACTGCGACAAGAGATGCTTTCTACAATCAGACTTGGCAATTGTACATTCGATCCTTATTGGTTTGGCATTGCTGATAAAAATATGCTATCTACTGCATTGTATTCTTCAGGTTTATTTTCTCCAGAAAGTAGTTTTGCTTTAAGTGACGATATGCATTATAACCGTGCGAAAGCTGGATTTGGTTTATCGTTTCAGTCGGTTATGGCACATTTTCGAATCTATGGATATATTCCGTTAGTTTATTCACATATCTCCGTATATTCTCCTTATATCACCCCCAAAAAACATTCACTACATATCCTTCCGAATTTAACGATAGAACGCTCTTTGTTATCTCATATTTCGCTGCAATTACAATGGTCTAGAGAGGTTCACGACAATAAACCAGAAGATTTTTTGCAAGCTTTTATTATCCGTAACAGCTACGAGCAGACTCGTGCAAATATAAACGATATAACTTCAACAAATAATCATTATCTTTCAGCAAAAATCAATTATGCCAACGCTTTCAAATTACTCTTTGGTAATTTACGCATAAATTATAATTATCTGAACAGCGATATGATGACAAATAAAGTGGTAAAGGATAACCACATAGCACTTTATCTTATTCCACTGAATTTTGATACCCATTCATTGAGTTTAAGTGGCGAGTTATCGAAAGCTTTTTATTGGAAGAAAACAAACGTGGGTTTAAAAGTAAGTCATACACGGTTTTCTTCTTCACAAATGCTAAATGATATTAGTTATCCCTTTCAGATCAATGAAAGCAGTTTCTCTCTGAAGGGAGGTATTACGCCTGTAAAAGGTTTGCTCACCGAAATTCAGATGTTTGTCAACCGAAGCTGCATGTCAGAACCCACCAATAAAAATACCAACATTGTTACAACTCGTGCAATGTTAATAGGGAAGATAATGGCAACGTTCAGAAAATGGAGTATTTCCTGCAACACCTTATATTCGCAGCAAGACCATACACATACTTTTCTCGCAAATGCGAAATTGTATTATAAGACAAAATTAGTTGAATGGAGTTTAAACCTTCGTAATCTGTTCAACGCACAACAACTGAATATAGTTTCGGTTAATGCACAAGAGCAGCAGCGCAACACATTCTTTCTTGTGCCACGCAGTATGATTCTTTCATTAAAGTTCAACCTATAAACTTATTAGATAATATGAAATCTTCTTTTAAAAACCTTGCACGTAGAGGAAGTCTATTTCTTTTCCTAATTGGTTTGTCAGAAACCTCCTTCTCACAAGCATTTGTGTTTGGCAATTCTCCTTCGTATACGGAATTAAATATGAAAAATAAAAAACCGCTTGATACAGTACTCTTAGAAGTGCGTTACCAATTCACATGGACTTATGCTAACAATTCGCAGCCACATACAGAACAACGAACTTTATTAATTGGGCGCAACCATATCTATTCACGTAACGAAGCACTCTATCAAAATGATTCTGTAGCAACATCACTCATTGCTAAAGGTGCAAAAGGAGTACCGCTCTATTCTAACCCTACTATTCCATACGAAGTTTGGACAAATATACAAGCAAAGACAGTAGAAATAGGTTATCGAGTGCCTTTCGACAATCTAATTATATCGTTTATCCAACCAGCCAATGAATTACAATGGAGTTTCTTCGAAGATGAAAAACAAAAAATTTTAGGTTATGTTTGCTCAAAAGCAACAACAACCTATCGTGGCAAAAACGTAGTTGCATGGTTTTCTGAAGAACTTCCATACGATGCCGGTCCTTATTGTTTTATGGGATTACCTGGATTGATTATGAAAATTGAATTAGAAGGCGCAAGTTGGCAAGCAATAGGAATTAGAAAAGGTAGAAATTACGAACAAATTTATACATTTGCACGTCCGCAGCAAAAAATGACACGCGAAAAAGCCATTAGTTTTCTTACCAACCTTTACAACGATCCTGTAGCAACTTATAGTGCACTTGGTGTAGAATGTAGTTCTACTGAAAAGCCAGACCAAATACTTACTTCGGGAAGTATTAAGTGGGAAATACCTAATTTAATGAAAATGGAGCGATGAGTCTGAAGATGATGACTATTGATAAATTGAGATTTATCAGCGAGGCCTCACAGAATGATAAAAGTTCCTTAGGCGTAGTCGTTGCTCCTACATTAGATTGTGATAACAAATCCTTAGTTATACTATCGCTACCACAGTAGTTGCTCTTGTTTTAATGATCCTAATTGTAAGAAATGTTTTTATCTTCCTATTTGTAATGGTAAATGTTCATGGTACCAATTAAAAAACAAATACAGCAGCCGATAGTGTAGATATAGCTATTTTTGTCAAATTCGATAACAAACGTCCTGGCAATATAACTGAACAAATGCTCTGTCTGCAATTACCTAATGGTACATTTAAAAATTTTTTCATTAAAACACAGATGAATATTAATAAGAAATGAAGAGAAATGTAATTAATATTTTTAAATTTCTTATTATTATTTTGAACATAACCAGCATGTCCCACTTTTAATATAAGAAAACAAGAGAGAATAATGGCAAAAGAAAGATAAAATGGAAAATATTTTGAATAAATTTGGACGTAACGTTTTTTTCTTTTACATTTGCAGCGTAATGGAATGATAGAGCTTTTCTTTTATATTAAACAACGAAGAAACTCTTGTAAACCGACAATCACATTAGAATAAAAGAATACATTAACAATTAAACAATTTATTTCCGACCAATAAAGACAAAATAGTCCCTAAAAGGTTAAGAATAAAAAGAAACTTAAAAAATCACCAGAATTTAATATGTTGCTATTTTGCAAACGTGTAAATAACTAATGATAGAAAAATAAATAGTTATGAAAAACAAGATTTCATTTTACATACCTTTTATATTATTACTCCTTTTAAGTATTCCTGGTAATGCACAAACTCTAAAAGGTAGAATTATTGAAGCCAATTCCTCTCAAACTCCAATAGAGTTTGCTACAGTCTGCCTTTATAATAATGAAAAGAAAATAGTTCTATCTTCGCAAACAGATAAAAATGGAGAATTTGTTTTTCATGTTGATAAATTACAGCTTAAAGAAGTCTATGAACTACATGCTTTATATATAGGTTACCAGTCTATAATAATGAAAATAGTTTACAAACGTTGAGTGATATGGGAATAAGTTGTTTGTAGAAGACGGAAGGACATGGTAAATATTTGCCTTTTCTGCATTCTTATCTTGTGCTTTATCCCTTTATGTGAGACCGTCCGATTTTGGACAGTCATACCTTACAAGTGTATAAGCCTTTGTTCTTTTTCCAATCTACGTATTTAACGGGAGAGCCACAATGAGAACTATTTTTATATTATACTCTCTTTATAAATGTGTTCTCTACATTCTTATTCAGTAAAGGTTCCAGATGAAAAAAGAGAGGCTTGGTATTGTTTCCAGCCTCTCTTTTACTTACATTATTGTGGGAACCTATTCAAATTTCTGTACCTGCATGCCTACATAACGTTCATAGTAACTACGTACATAGACATTATCCATGTTCGATTCATCTATCGTAAAGCGAAGACAGTTGGCTGATATGACCTTACCATAACCTGCACTTCTGTCACCATTGTTAACTGGATTTGGTGTACTTGCCCAGTAATAGCCACTAACTCCTAAACCGGTTAATTTCCCATCAACGTATTTTCCAAGTGCCGGAAGATAGAAATAACTACTTCTTACTGATGCTTCTGGTTTGCCAGAGATTGGTACACTATATGGAATATCTTTACCTAAATTCCACGTAAATGCACTTGGATAGCTCATCGTAGAAATAAAACCTGGAATTTTACTCTGTTTCTTTAGCCAGATGCCTCCTGCATAAAGATGGTTTGCAAATACCCATAAAGTTTTGTTATCCACCTGTGGAGATCCTCCTTCAATATACCATGTAAGTGCTTCGAAGGTCGGCTGATCCTTGCATGAGTTTATAGCCTTTGTCTGGACATTATGCGTGAATGCAGTATTGTACCATCTTGAGTCCGCTGATGATTTTGCATAGTTTGTATTTGCAGCGTTGTTGAGTAAAGGCTGACTGCTTGCAAACCCATCCCAATAATTTTTCTTTGCATCCCACATGTAATAATTGGACTTGCAAGAAGTATATGTCGCCATGCCAAGGTCAGTCTTGATTACCTGATTCTTTCCAGCAATACAATTTATACCACTATATGTATATGAAATAGTGCTTTTTGTACCAGTTACGGAATCATATAGAGTATAAGTAACCTTAAAGGTTGAGTAAGTTCCTGGAGCTACAACCATTATGGCTGCATTCTTAGATGCTGTAGCGGTAGTAGGAATAGGGAAACCAGTTGTTGAACTTGTTCCGTTCAAAGTCAAGGTTACGCTGTTAGAAGAACTATTTGCAGCTCCTAAACCGCTGTCGCTAAAATTGAACGTTCCAGCAAGCTTTTCATCGTTAGCCGCTTTAACTTCGATTTGTGTTACTACAGCAGAAGCATCCAACGCCTCTTTTGAGTAGTATGGCATAAATGTTATGTACGAAGCCTCATGACTGAGAGTAAACTTATAGGATCCATCTGTTTGGCGTGTTGCAGTACCGACACCGCAGTCTCCAACAGTTCCTAACTGAGTCGCATTGTTGGCTACGTCCTGATTCTGACTTGTTGCTATTGTAACAGTGTTACCTGAAGTGTTTGCGTTTCCTGTGTATCTAACAGGATAACTCTCTGCCGTATAAGTTCCATCGAAATAGAACTTTGCAGAAGCTGTTGTTGATGTAATATTGTTGGAACTACTTGCTGTTAGTGTAGGAGATGTTGTAGAGCCACTATTTACCCAAATATTGTCGTTTGTAGTCCAGTAGAAATCTACCCCTGAATTATAAACGCCTGAGGTACGTGTCTTAGCCTCCGAAGTAATAGAGAAAGAAGTCTTACCTGTTAAATCCTTATCCTTAGCACTATTGCTATAATCCGCGTCACTTACATTGTCATTAGAACAAGCCGTCAGCCCCATAAGCAAGCATGTAGCAAACAAACTTGTGAACTTGTTAATCTTCATAATTCTTATTGATAATTATTTTGAGTTAATCTGGGTCAACATCATACGAGTTAGTGTTGTCATCATCTGCCTTTTTGTGATCAGACACAAAGGGTGAGTTTGTCCCCATGATTGGTTCTGCCGATACAGGAATAACTGAAAGCTCGGGGCAACAGTATTCCTTTTTTACATAATTTTTTCTTTGCATATCTGTTTTTTTTTATAGGATTATATCCTCTCTAATCTACATGCGGCATCTCTGTAAATCACATTATTTATTGATAGATGTCATCGAATTAGTAGGGCAAAAGTATTTATACTTTTTTAGATAAACAAGTTTACCCCCTCCGATTTAGATAATAAAAATTACATTTATAAAATATTAACCTAAACTTCTTATCTTCTGCTACATTTTTGGCGTATAGGTCACATTTTTACCATAAGTCTCTTACATCAAAACTATTCGATAAAAATATAGCTGCCAGAAAGAACTTGCCTTCTAACAGCTATATGATATTACCTAAAATCTAATCGTTTACATTTTTCAATTATTTTATGTTTTGAACTAATCGGCTCATACATCCCTGATTAGAAACGGACCTATCATTCGACCTAATATATGTGTATGTAAATCTTATATGCGCCACGCTGTTTGTGTTATAAGAAGAAGTGGAGAAAAGAATCCATCAAAACTTATTTTCCTGTCATTGCTATCATCATCTTTAAGCATGTAATCATTTAATATTTACTCTATTACGCGAATTGTTAAAAGTGACAGCAACTTAAAACTAAAACTAACTGTATATAAATAGTCATCCCTTAAAAACTATATTTCAGCATAAAGCTTGTATTGACAAGCTCTATGCTGATTCTTTTTATAAGGTACAAAAGAACTCTCATTGCTCTTTTGAAGTTATATGCTGCCGCAGCTAATAATACATTGATAGCATCTCCTTTCACACCTTTATAAAAGTTGCGAGATAATCGGTGGTCTGCTTTAAGATGTCCTACCGTTGGTTCTATACCAGCTCGTTTACAATCTGCCTTAAGAGCTTTCTTACGATTCTTGGGATGATTACGAAAACGTTGGGAACGGTAAATGCCTTTCAACGTACGCGTATAACTCTGTCGTAGAGGAAGACTCTTGTCATGAACGATCTTCAGAACGTTTTTGATTATCTTTTTATGCAACTTCGCATCTGTAGGATAGGTTATATTCTTCTCCTGCACGGTAGAATCAATGAAAGCCGTATCAAAATGATCTTCGTTATCATGGTCGGTATTAACGCGGATGCTTTCTGCTAATATTAACTCCATACCTTTTTCACCGATACGATTTCTGAAGTGAACTAACTCGGAAGCGTCACAGGGTTGTTTGGGCATAAATTCAAGTCCACCACAGAAATATTGGTAGTAAGCATTCTCGCTCCATTGAGAAACCACCATTTCATCTGAAACATTACGCAAATGTTTTAAAATTAAAAGGCCACACATCAAGCGAATAGGATGAGCGGGGCGACCATTAGTACTGCAATACAATGGAGAGAAAGCATTTTCAAAACATTCCCAATTAATCTTATTACTAAGTTAGAAAAGGGGATGTTGATGACTAAGCATGTCTTCTAAAGAAGAGAACATAGAGAGCTGTTTAGATGTACGTTTAAGCATAAATATCTGCAAGAATTATAGTGTAAAGGTACAAAAACTTGCAGATATTTGCAAATAATTTATAGCATAATATACTATGAATCAGAGGAATATTAGGTTTATAAGGGAGGACTATTTACTTAGTGTTTATCTCCTATTCTATTAGTGCACAAAATTGCTAAATTAAATGTATGATAGCCTTATTTTTAGGCAAACATTTCTGTGGTTTTAATGTAAGCAATGAAACTTAGTATGCCTTTATTCTGTACATAAAGCCAAGTTCAATACGGTTTGTATTGAAGTCTCTCAAACCAGAACCCTCATTATAATCGTATTTTCTACCAACGTATGCTAAGAACACACGGAAGTCTTGGCTCTTAACCGGATAATATTCTATACTACCAATGTAAGCATAGCTCTTACGATAGTCTTTTAGTGGTTTCACCTTAGTTACACTAGCAGTTTCGTACATAGCTTTCAGCATAAGGTTCCATTGTGGAGCAAACTGCCAATTCAGCTTTGTTATGAATGAATTGTAGTGAACATCGCTGAAATAAGAACCGCCTGTGTATGCTGGCATAGCTGTAAGTTCGGTTGATGCAATTTTCAAACGGTCTAAACCATCGAATGCACCCATATAATCGAAATACCATTGTAGTTTAGGTAAATTTAGTTCTTGTCCTAAAACTACCATACGAGAGTATTTGTGTCTTGCTTGTGTCTGAATGCCCCACGACCAACGAGTAAGCAATTTGTTTCCAAAGAAACTACCATTCCAGTTTACAATGTATGTAAGTGGATTTTTTGATGCTTCTAAGTCGCGTACACTGTTCTTTTCTAGACTAATAGGATTGCTTCCATATTCGGCAGCAAACTTATTGTTGTAAGCATTGCTCACCTCAAAAGCTAATTCTTGTGTAGCAACAGGTTTATAACTAACAGCAACACCAGCCATAAAGTTATCCATATTGTCTACCATATCAGAGTATTGGTAAATAACCATAGGATTCTCGTCGAACTCAAAACCTCCCCAAATTTGGCACATTTTACCAGCTTCTACTTTTAGCTTGTCGTTAAACTTATATCCAACCATCATAATATCGGTAGCCTTTGCAAAGTTGTCTTCGCTTTGTGCACCATTAGCTTTGTTTAGACGGTGGCGGAATCGATAGTAAAGTTTATCGGTAAGATTACCTTTAATTTCAATACGAAGCTGTTTGTTAGCGAACTTTGTCCCCCAGTCTTTATTGGCATCTTGTGCAACCTGTCCAGAAGCAGCATAGTTAAAATAGACATTAAACATATCGTTATGTTTCTTCAACTTCGCAATTTCTTCCGACAGCGATTTGAAATCGCCATCTCCTGCACCATAACCGTGGTTATCTTGTGCATTACTACTAGTGGCAACTGCCAGCAACATTCCTAAAAGTAAAGAGTGTTTCATAATTGTTTATTTTTTATGTTGAACGTATAAAACATTTTTTTGTGAGTAAAAGAGAAAAAAGCTAACGCAAAATCGCAAAAGAGCAGGTTTTAGTAACACAGTTCTCTTGCGATTTCTGTTCTATTTATTAGTATTCAGCAAAGTATTGTTGAATTTTCTGCCAATCTCTTGTTTTTGTTAAAGCAAGCATTAAAAGCACACGTGCCTTTTGTGGATTAAGGTTCAACGAAGCAATGAAGTGATATTTAGCATCGTCTACCTCGCCATTCAGATTGGTAGGACCAAACGGAACACGACTTGAACGTACAACGTTGATACCATTATTAACAGCTTTCAGCGCAACATCAAAAACATCTTTGTAGAAGTTTCCATCGCCTACACCAGCCAAAACAATACCATCATATTTAGCATCTACAAATGCTTGCATTGGAATAGGAGAACAGTTGGCATAACCATAAACAATACCAACCTTTGGAAGAGAAGTTAAATTTTTTACATCGAACTCTGATTGGAGACCTTGTTTTGCCATTGGTTTGTGCAAATATACAGGCTTACCATTATAAACGTAACCCATTTCGCCATACAAACCACCTTTGAAAGTAGCGCAATCGGTAGTGTGTGTCTTTATAACAGATTTAGCTTCGAACAATTCGTTGTTCATACAAACCATAACACCTTGACCTTTTGACGATGGAGAAGCAACTGCACAGATTCCATTATACAAGTTAGCAGGACCATCGGCACTAATAGCAGTAGAAGGACGCATAGAACCAACCAATACTACTGGTTTATCAGAGTGAACAGTTAGAGAAAGGAAGTAAGCTGTTTCTTCCATAGTGTCTGTTCCGTGAGTAATAAGAACACCATCGTAGCCTTCTTCGTTTAATAGCTGATTAATACGGTTTGCTAATTTCAACCAAACAGCATCGTTCATATCCTGGCTACCAATATTTACAATTTGTTCGCCAGAAACATCGGCAACATCTTTTATTTGTGGAACTGCATCTATTAGTGTTTGAACACCAACTTGTCCTGCACCGTATGCAGAATTTGTTGCCGATGTAGAAACACCAGCAATAGTACCACCTGTTGCAAGAATACGAATTTTAGGTTTTTGCGCAAATGCAATTGTAGACACTGCAAATGCCAATACGATTAGAAGTGAAATCTTAAATCTTCTCATAATAATTAAGTTTGATAAGTTTTATTTACTTGTTTAATTTTTGTTACCTTCTTTTATATGCTTTCTTTTATATGCTTTCTTTTATATGCTGCCGGAGCCTTATTAAACGAATTGAATAATCAGCGCAGCCACAGCAATAGAAACAATAGTTGTTACAAATCCTGGCAATTGAAAACTGTGGTTTATAACAAACTTACCTACATGTGTTGTACCTGTACGGTCGAAATCAATAGCTGCTACCTCTGTTGGATAGTTTGGCAAGAAGAAATAGCCATTGCAAGCAGGAAACATTGCTACTAATAACATAGGATTAATGCCTAAAGCTACACCTACAGGATAAAGAGTGCTAACAGTTGCAGCTTGTGAAAATAGCATAATGCTCATAATAAACAGAGCAACCGCAAATAGGAAAGGAGCGCTAGCTATCATTCCCGATAAGGCTTGATTTAAATATTCCTCATTACCTGTATAGAATGTGCTTCCCATCCATGCAATACCAAATATGCCCACTACAGCATTCATACCTGCTTTGAATATATTGCCATTAACTGCATCGGTTGGCTTAGCTTTACCAACAAAAAGTATTAAAGCTGCAACCGACATCATTATCATTTCTATGGTTTGGCTCATTGTAACTCCTTCCGGACGCAATTTAGGGAAGAAACCGAAAACAATCACCAATAAAACACCAGCAAAGAAAGCCCAAACAGAGTATTTCGCACGTGGATTAGATTCTTCTTCCGCCTTTTCTAAGTTTCGTTTGTCTTCGTCTGGATTAATTATTCCCTCAGCAACTCTTCGCTTATATTCTGGATCGTCTTCCAATTCTTTACCAATGTGGTTCTGAATGAAAGCAGCAACCAAAATAGCTATAAGCGATGCAGGAACACAAACAATAAGAACAGTTCCTAACTCTATACCTTTTGCACCAAGAATATCTTGACTAATTAAAGCTGCTGTGGCAGCACTTACAGGACTTCCTGTTATTCCAAGAGATGCTGCTATAACACTCAAACTCATTGGACGTTCAGGACGTATTTTGTTTGCTTGTGCTATTTCAGAAATAATAGGCAACAACGAATAAGATGTATGTGCTGTTCCTGCAACAAGACAAAAAAGCCAGCAAGTTAAAGGACCGAAGTAAGTGATTTGCGAGGGGTGTTTTCGTAAAAATTTGGCAGCGACACCCACTAAATATTCTAATCCACCAGAAGCTTGTAACGAAGCTGCTGCTGTAATAACAGCAACAATAATCATCATAACATCAATAGGTGCTGAGCCAGGTTTAAGACCAAAACCATAAACAAGTACGAAAACGCCAATCATACCATATATTCCCAAACCTATTCCACCAACTCTTGCACCAATAAATATCATGGTTAAAACCACAAACAATTCTGCAATCACTAAAAGTTCCATTCTACTGTTTTTGTTTTTGTATTATGTATTCTACAAAAGTACAACTTTTTATATTGTAACTGTTTTCTTCCTCTACGAAACATAGTACTGTTATCATATTTTAACAAAATAGTTGTTACATTTTCTATAGCCATCTGAAAGTTCTTGCCATTTATATATCATAGTGAAGGTTGAGTAACAATACACAAAAAACAATTCTATGTAAAAATAGTGGATATGTGCGCATTGTTTCTTTATGTTTTTGTATGAGAATATTTATGATAGAAGCAGGAATAATGAAGAATAATGTTTAACTTTGCATTCGTAGTAAATTAACAAAAACAAACTAAATAAATAAAAGTATGAAAGTAGGAGATAAAGCTCCCGATTATTTGGGAACAGACCAAGATGGAAAAGAAATAAGATTAAGCGACTATAAAGGTAAAAAGGTAGTGCTTTACTTTTATCCAAAAGATTCTACTCCTGGTTGTACGTCAGAGGCTTGCAACTTACGAGATAATTACGAGTTAATGTTGAAACGTGGCTATGTAGTAATTGGTGTAAGCATTCAGGACGAGAAATCGCATAAGAAGTTTATAGAAAAAAACAATTTGCCTTTTCCACTTATTGCAGATGTAGATAAGAAACTTAACGAAACATTTGGTGTTTATGGCGAAAAGAAAATGTGTGGACGTACTTATATGGGCACCTTCCGCACCACCTTTATTATAAACGAAGAAGGTGTGATTGAAGAAATCTTCACACCAAAACAAATAAAGGTAAAGGAGCATGCCGAACAAATATTGAAATTAGGAGCAGAATAAAAACCAATTGTGAAACAAACAAAAAGAATAAGCAAAGCTACGAAAGAACAACTCGTAGCTTTTGCTGCTTTATACGAAACAAAAGATTTTATTAATGGCGACCCATCGTGGTTTATGCACCAAGTAGATGGTACACTAAACAAGGAAACTATAGCATTTATAGCAGCTTGTTTAAGTTATGGCTCGCGAAAAGTATTTATGCCCCGCATTCAGTTTTTGCTCAATTGTGCAAAAGAAAATCCATACGAGTGGATTCGGGAGGGCATTTTTCGACAAGATATTCCCGATAACGATGCTTGTTTCTACCGGCTTTATACAAACCACACTATGTATGTTTTCTTTGTTGCGCTCGAAAAAATGCTAAATACATTTGGTAGTATTAAAAACTACATAAAATGTTATGCTAACGAAAAAGAAAGAAGTTCCGAAACAAAAATAGAAGCAATTGTTGCAATAGAAGCTCTTTGTACATTCTTTGCAGAACAACAAGTAATTGGCATTGTACCTAAAAATACTTCATCTTCGTGTAAGCGCATTTGTATGTTTTTACGTTGGTTAGTACGCAACAATTCGTCTGTCGATTTGGGTATATGGCACGATTTTATCAATAAACAATCGCTTATAATTCCTTTAGACACACATGTATTGCAGCAAGCAAATAGATTGAAGTTGCTGAATACAACATCAACAACAATGTCGGTTGCACGCCGATTGACCGATGTTTTACTTAAAATATTCCCAGACGACCCCCTAAAAGGCGATTTTGCATTGTTTGGGTATGGTGTAAATCTTTAGCTGTAAATTGTTTTATAGAGCAACTTGTGTTTAGCAATATATACTTTTATACCTACGATATATGTCTTTTATTCTTCAATTGGGCTAAGATTTATAAAAATACTTTTTATTATTTCGTCTCCACTAATAGTTTAGCTTGTTATAACTATGAATAAATGTTCAGTTCAATGGCATTCATTCGTAGTTTAAATATCGTTATAATAGTATTTACACGCCAATTAAATGTTATTTAGCTAAATGTGGCGTATACTGCTAAAGGTATATTTTGTCCATATTCTTTCCTGCCAGCTATATTGCTTTATACAAAAGTATATTTTTCTTTTTCCTATTGCGTTTCTACACATTTCTATTGTATTCTATGCAATATTTCAAAAAGAAAATGTATCTTTGTGATAGATAAAACAAAGAACTATTAACATTAAGCAAATGACAGATATTAAAAATTTCTTTTCAAAAGATAAATCTGTATATAATGAACCTAAAGAAGATTTCTATATGCAGTCTACATTGATTCATATAGCAGAGGCATTTTCGCGTATTACATATAAAAGTATATTCTTGTTAGACTATTATAAACAAGAATTTCTTTATGTATCTAACAACCCTTTGTTTCTATGTGGACACACTGCAAAAGAAGTGAAAAATTTAGGATATAGCTTTTTCTTGGAACATGTGCCAGAGGAAGAACGAGAAATGCTCATCGAGTTAAATAGTAATGCTCTTAAGTTATGGGAAACTTTCAATGATATCGACAAATCTCAATGCTATATGTCGTATCATTTTCATTTGAAAAGTGGAATAAAAAATAATTTGGTAAATCAACAAATCACTCCCATATTATTGACAGACGACGGAAAAATAAGAGTTGTTATGTGTGTTGTATCTTTATCTTCGCATAAGACTATTGGACATGCTGAATTTCATAAAAAAGATTTTGAACATTATTGGGAATATTCTTTTGAAAAACATAATTGGGAAGCACGCAAAGAAATAGCGCTCAACGAACAAGAAGTTGAGGTGCTTAAATTGTCTGCTACAGGGTTTACAATGACAGAAATTGCAAACAAAATGTGCCGTTCGTTACATACTATCAAGTTCTACAAACGGAACATTTTTGAAAAATTAGGTGTAACAAATATTTCAGAAGCAATTTCGAGAGCTATCTCAAAAAAGCTATTCTAAAAATTTGTTTTTGTTTATAATAAAACGAAAAGAAGAAGATAGATAACAATACCCATTATCTGTTCTTATAATATTCATATTTCTAATAGTTCTGTTTGTATAAGAGATGATTAGCATACATTTAGAATACTAATCATCTTCTTTATTTCTTATTTTTCCATAGGATTATAAAATAATGACAGCTGTTCAGAAATAGGGTGGCTACCTTTTTCTGAGTTATCCATAATAATTACACGTGCTCCTGTGCTGGATATAAAAAGACCTGCGTGTTCATACATATTTTTTTCAAACTTTATCCACTCTGTTTTTGACATATTTTTATACTTCCAATCATAATTAACTATGGGTAGCGTTTGTTGTGTAAGTCCTATACATTCGAAAGAAAAATTGTGTTCTGTATCTGTTACTTTAAGAATAGCTCCAGGCAAGCCAGCAAATTTCCATGGACCTGTACTTATTGGAATATCATTTGTAAACCACACAATATATTTTCGTCCTCCATATTCGGTTGTTGCTTTCTTACATTTATAACCAAACACACTATCAACACTGTTTTCTATATTCCACTTCATTTGTGGTGAAGGCTCTGTATATCTGCATACATCTTTTGTAAAAGGGATACGATTATCAACAGTGAGTTCCTTTTTCTGTAAATCTGTCCTTATTTCATATCCTTGCCAACCTTGTTCAGGGGTTGCCATTCCATAAAGTTTTATGATAGAGTCTCTTTTTACATCAAGTTCATGGAGGTTCTTACTATAGAATGATGTGTATTTTTTGCCAATAAGTAAGATCATATCATCTTCAAATTGCATTTTAGTGTCATTTGCCGATGCTTTTATTTTAACATGGTAAATTAAATTAAGATATGATTTATCAATTGTTTCATACTTACTTACATCTTGACTCATAAGAACGAGTCCTGGACTATCCATCGCATAAGTGATTGTTACTTGCGATTTAATACTCTGATGGAACATTGCCATAATTGTTACGATGAGTAATCGTTTTGCTAAATTCATTTTTTCCATTTTATTAAAGATTTAGATAATTCTGAAACGTATACCAACTAAGAATGTCCTTCCACGGAGTTCTAAACTATTTTCCGATTTAAGAACACTGCTGTCTGTTATCTTATGGAAAACATTTTTATTTAATAGATTAATACATTCCATATTTAGAGTTACAGACTTTAGTCTCCATTCAAGTGTAGAGTTAAGAAATAGGCTAGTTTTTTCTTTTCTAAAATAATTGTTGTAATAATACTGCCCTTCTACGTTTAGAGTCAGGTTCTTGGTTAGATTAATAAACGCAGAATTCAAGCTATTGAATGTAGAAATGTTTTTTTCACTCGTTTTATTGTTAATGTAAGTTTTGTTGAATGTATAGAGATTTATGCTAGAAATTCCAAACCATTTGGTGAACTGAGCATTAAAATCTATTCCTGTCTGAAAAAAGTCTGTTCTGCCTTCGTATGTATTATTGTTGATTTCATAGTTTTGGTAACTTTTTCCTATACTTAATTGTTCTGAAATTTTAGTATTCCAACGATAAAAGGCTTTTGATGCTTCTTGTTTAAGTTGCATAATGCGATAATTTCCTATTGTAGGAGAAAGATGGAAAACCAATTGGCGATTCACAATATTATAGGCATGGAGATAGCCATCTTTTGCATTCACATATATAAATCCAACGTTTGCAAAGAACATCTTTAATACATTTTTATAGCTTATGGCAATATCTCCTTTTAATGTTTTGTTCAATTCTAATCGATAAGGCTGTGCATTGTTAAATACATTCCTATAGTTCAGATAATACATCTGTGGTAAAATATCTATGCCGTTACCAAATTGTCTATCATGACTGATAATAGATATTACTTCCCAATTTTCTAAAGGTTTCCAACTAAATGTGGCGTATGGGTTAAAAGAAAATTTCTGTCTATTCTCTTTCCTATTTGCTAATATATCCTTTTGGTTATATCCCATCATACCAATTGGTATGTAAACAGCAAAATTTATTTTATTTGGCGAATAGTAAACAAATTTTGGCAAAATGTAGTAACCATATTTTATCACCCTTATATCATTTATAGAATTGGGTAAACTTGTCTTTAGGTGTTCATAGTTTAATTTACCTTGTATCTTTATATCAAATTTTACGAAATTTATAGGGAAACTAAATATCGAAAGAGTATTGTCTATTATAAAATTCTGTGCACGGAATATTTGAGTAGTTTCGTTAAATCTCAAATTTGATTTTGATGTTTCAAACTTCATTTCTGAGGTAAACTCGTTAAACAGATGTTTAGAATTTGTGTTAAGTAGTAGACTGTTGGATATTGAAAAATCGTTTTGTTTCAATAGTTGAGAAATAGAAGAGTCATTCTCTAAGACAGAGCCTAATGCATGGTTGAAGTTCAAATTAATCCCAAGCAAATTTTTTAAGTATAAACTTTGTGAATTAATTTTATAATTCAAATAAGTAGCAATATGATGCATTCTGTTTTTGAGATTATTCTGTTCGTTATAAATTAAATCTTGTTTACTGTCAGCATAATAACGCAGATAATCATGTGATTTTCGATGTTCATAGTCATATAGATAATTAAAACTACAACTTAACGTACGAGTATCGTTAAGTTTGAAGAGTTGATTTATTGTAGTTGCTGTAGAATTGTTATTGTAAGACCAGCTTTTATTGATAGGTGCATTGTTTGGAATAATGAGACCAATGCCATACGAAGAATTTATTTTTGTGGGAGCATGTAGTTCCGTGCGTAGGTCATTTCCAATATTATTAGATTTTACGAAAGATAAGTTTTGTCTTTTTTGTGTAAACTGCATAATATTTAGGTTTACATCGCGTGCAATTGGAGTTCCACCTACTTTAATATCAGCATTGGAGGTAATGACTCCTTTAGCAGAATTTCTCAATTTTATGTTGATAGATGGCTGATCGTTAGTTTTTTTTCCACGAAGTACATTGGCTTCCTCGTGATGTTGTAATATCTGTACAGAAGCTATACTTTCTACATTAATATTAGTAGTTGCAATATTATATCTATCGCCTAATATATCATTTCCTTCTATATAAAAATCTTTTATCCATTGTCCGTTGACAGAAATTTTACCTTCACTACTTATGGTCAGCCCTGGCAATTTTTTCAACAAATCTTTTAAAACTTTATCATTCTTGTCAATGAAACTTGCTGCTACATAATTAATAGTATCTCCTCTTTCTCTTATCTTTTTTGCTTTTACAATAACTTCTTTCAGTTGTTTTACTTCTGGTTTTACGTTAAACGTTAGACTTTGTGTTTCGTTCTTAATTATCTTTTCAATAGTTTTTACGTTGAATCCCGTTACTATAATCTTTAACTGTGCGAATGTAGGAGCATCTATTATTAGAGAGAAATTACCATTTTCGTCTACATTAGTAAAAGCAAGAATAGAGTCATTGTTTACAGGAGTTACTGTTAGCATAACAGACTCGTCTCCCACAACTTTTCCATCTATTTTGTTCTGACCAAATATAGATATACAACTAAAAACAATAGAGATGGTTAAAAGAATCTGTCTCATACTATATAGCATTTAAGGTGTGGTTATGCTATAATAGGCGTAGCCACAGTTATTAATCATTAAGAACTCTGTGTGTATTTATCACACTACGGTTGAATAATCTTGTAATCTCGATTATATCTCTTTTGCGAAATTATAAATGTTTTTTATTATTCCACTACACAAAAGTATATTTTTCTTTTTTCTATTGTATTTCTATACTTTTGTGTAGCTTTTTTATGCGATATTTTTTCAAAATGATGTGTAGTTAATAAAAATCTATCTTTTTGTACACTATCTTATTCGTGGAAAGTGGTTACTGTAACATTAAAATATAGGGGCATCGGTATCTTTATTCTCTATTTTTCTGCTAATCGACTTATTTTTTCCAGAATTAAAATTGAATTCAATACCAAAAATGCACATCGATTTATTGTCTCTGATGCTACGTTCTAAATATTCCTGAACAATAGAGTTGTTATTTGTTTTGGTAATGTAGGTAGCATCTTTACCAATAAATACCATTCCCAATGAGAACTTCCAGTTTTTTAACTGGTATGCAATGCTAAAATCGTTTTTTTCTTCACTTCTAGTTTTATAAATACCCTCTGCTGAATAAGTAGGAATAGAATAAGTATAGTTTGCCGACCAGTTTTTATAATTGAAATCTAAGCTAAAATAGTTGGGGCAAGAGAAAACACTAAACTTATTTTCGGCTGTAGAAATTGTATTCTTACAAGGATCTAATGTTATTTGTAAGCGCAATAAATTTGTTCCAAATGGTTTTATAGATGCATTTACTCGTCCACCATACGTGTAAGCATAGTTTCCATTCACCGAATTGTAGATAAAATGATTGCCTTCTTCGTTATAATATCCTATAATTGGACTTGTTTTATAAAGATGGCTTAATATTAATTCTAAATCCAGATATTTGCTATAAAAATTGTATAATAGCGCATTTGTGTAACTATACTCGTTTCTTAAGTTTGGATTTCCTGAATAGTAAATGTCTTTACTGGTCATTTTTACGTTATTGCTAAGTTGTGTTACGGTTGGAACATTAGTTCCAACTACAGACACAAAACGTAAAGTAGACTTATTTGATAGCTTATAGCCCAAAATAAATTGAGGATTAAAAAGAGTTCTATGGTAAGAAGTTATAGCACTTTTACTATTTAAGAGAGTAAAACCCAAATTTAGTTGGTACATAAACCTATTTTTTGCACCATCTATGCTTGCATAAATGCGTTGTTGCAATATATTTGAAGTGTAATTATAGCTTCCTTTCAGATTTTCTAAATCGGAAAACAAGTGAGAATAGTCAAACCGATAGCCAGTATTTATATTTCCTAACCCTATTTTGTGTGTGTATATTACTTCTCCAATGAGACTTGACTTCTTGTTGTTTAAATTCATTTCGTCTTGAAAGAATAAACTATTCCCTGGCAAAACATATTGGTTGTTTTTATTTTTTCCATTTGTTTCGAAGAAAGTAGTAGTAACATTGGCAGTCAATTCATTTTTTTCTCCAAACTTTTGCCAGTAATACAAGTCGATGGAAGGGTTGAAAGTATGTGTTTTGTCTGTATTATGGCTCATTATATTCAATGCCGAACTGCCATTTACATATACACCTGTGTTGTTAGATGTTGAAAATATACGCTCAATATTTGGTGTGAGTGTTACTTGAAATATCTTTTTATCCAGTTGTGTGTAGGTATATTTCAGAGAAATATTGTGCGTAGCATAGCCAAATTTTTCTTTTCCAGAAGTTTCGTCTAAACAATCAACCCCATTTAATGCATATTTGTAGCTATTCTGCGTAAAGCAATCCTTATAATTCCGATAATTAAAATTGTATTCAATATGAAAAATGCTATTTCCTTTTGTTGCTGCGTAAAACAATCCGCTGTTAGAAAAACCTGTTGTTAAGGCATTAGAAGTATTTATTCCAAGCGAATAACCATTATCTAATTGTTTTGTTACAACATTAATAACACAAGTAGCAGAAGCATAACGAGCGGGTGGAAAATCGTAATAGTCTACTCGTTTTACTTTGTTGGGAGCTATGGCTCTCAGTTCGTTTTCGGTAGATCGTACTCCATTTATAAGAATTAGCGGGTTACCTTGGTTGGTTGTTAGTTTGCCCGACATTAAGTCTTCTTTTACTCCAGAGATATTTTTTAGTAAATCGCACGCCATTTGTGCTCGTTTCATTTCTTCGCTTGTAAAAACAATAGATCGATGGTCTATTTTCTGATTATTACGACTTGCAGTTACAACCGTTTCATTCAATTGAGTTACTGAAGGTTTTAAATCAAAATTTTTTATTAAAACTTGTCCCGCAGAAGACATAGTTATGCGTGTGGAAATTGTAAGGGGTTCGTAGCCTATACACGAAATTATAAAACGATAGCGACCTATTGGAATATTCTCAATTAAGTAGGAACCTTCCATATCTGTTATTGCACTGTACAAAATTTTTGTTGTGTCGGAAGCATTTTGTACTGCAATGTGAGCAAATTCAATTTTCTCTTGTGTAGTTAAATCTTTTACACACCCTTGTAAGTTTATTTGTGCATTACAAAATAAGTGTGTTAGAAAGGTAAAAGCAAATAGAAATAGGACTTTTTTGTACATTTTTATTTTATTTTTGGTAATGAGAATAATTGAGTTTCCTTGTCTATTGTTGGTTCATCGCCAACAGTGAATCTGATATTAATTACCCCTGAAAAATATTTGTTAGGCTTTTTATAGTTTATCACCGTTATTTGTTTTATCATTTCCATAGGTACTTGTTGCAGAATCATATCTATCTTTTCATTAGGTATTTCCGTATTGTTTGCAAAAACTTTATAAGGCGAATCAGATGCTTTGGGAAACAGCACCCTGTCTTCATATTCT
The DNA here is from genome assembly GCF_900454935.1 of Prevotella pallens. Taxonomy (NCBI): domain Bacteria; kingdom Pseudomonadati; phylum Bacteroidota; class Bacteroidia; order Bacteroidales; family Prevotellaceae; genus Prevotella; species Prevotella pallens. The sequence goes on along the minus strand of NZ_UGTP01000001.1, from coordinate 1,957,904 downwards.
ATTTCTAATTTCTTTTTAAGAAAGTCTAACAACAAGAGTTTTGCATCTTCTTTTGTTGGGATTAGAATTGTTTCAGAATATGTTTTCTCGGTGGGAATGTATTTGAAATGGGCATTAATATTGCCTACAAATTCAGGTTTCTCATTAAACTTGTTACATAAATAACTTGCAGCTTCTGAATTTCCTTCGATAACCGAAATGGTATAATTCTTAAATATATCCATAGGAACTCCATAGAAAGAAAAAGCACCTAAAGAATTTGAAACTGTAATAGCTTTGGGCATTTGTTCTCCTTCTTTAGTTAAGGCAATTGTAAGGTAAGGAACACCAGAAGTTAATTTTGTACTGTCGGTGTATGCTATGCCATTATACCAATAATTGGTATTTTCTTGCGAAAATATACTTATGCTTTTTAATGTCAAAAGTAGGAATAGAATAAATTTATATCGCATATTGTTTGTTTTGGTTGTTATTTATATAGCAAAGGTATAAATAAAAAAAACAGTTTGTGCGTTTTTTTCTTTTTTAACATAATAAAACATTCTGTGTATGTTTAATATTCGTTAGTTGTGCATTCTGAATGTGATGATTTTATAGTGTATTATTTGCATTCTATACGGCAGAAAGACAGAATGTAATAACAGTAGGAGGAAAATATTATTATGAAATTTAATTTTCTAATAAGAAAAATTTTTTTTCTTATTATATTTCTTGTGGTTTATAATAAGATTTGAAGCGTGTGGCAAAAACAAGTTGTGTCTTTTTAAATATTACGTTTTGCTTTATTTTTAAACTTATATTTTTTTGCTTTGTAGAAATAGGGGAGAGTATGAAAATATTTTTTAAAAACAACAAGAGGATATATCGCCCCATTGGATATATCCTCTTGTTAGTTATGTAAATTTATTGTTTTTACAGCTTAGCTGTATCTTAAAATCTGTCCTTGTACGAGTTTTGTATAAACTCCCAAGTGGTTAAGTTTGCACAATTGGTCTTTACTTATACCATGTTGGCGAGCAATTGATTCGAGTGTTTCGCCTTCTGTTACTTTGTGGTAGAGAATTTGGCTACTATTTGTTTGCTGTGCAGCCGAATTGCGACGAGCAGAATAATCGGTATTTGGCATACTATTTTCGTTAAACGAGTATCGTGTATGCCCCTTTCCTTGAATATTTTCGCGCGAATATCCAGGACTTGCATCTTTACCACGAAGAGCTGTAGCACGAGCCGACTCGTTATCTAAAGTTTGTCTATGAAAAACATAGAAGTCGCCAGTAACATCTTGGTGTGGGAAATCGAATAATAAAGCAGGATTAATGGCTACACCAGCTAAACGTGTTTCGAAATGTAAGTGAGAACCAGTAGAACGTCCCGTATTTCCACCTAAAGCAATAGGTTCTCCGGCTCTAACTGTTTGGTTTGCGTAGACCATTTGCTTTGAAAGGTGTCCGTAATAAGTTTCCAAACCATTGTTATGACGTATAACTACATATTTTCCGTAGCCTCTTGCATCGTATCCCACAATGCGAACTTTTCCAGAAAAAGCAGCACGAATAGTATCGCCAATATAAACTTTAATGTCTAATCCTTTATGCGCACGTCCCCAACGACGACCATAATTGCTTGTTACAACTCTACTTGGAGTAGGCATGTGGAAACCACGTAGGTCTATTTTATAAACTTCTGGCAAAGATCCTTGTGCATGTGTTCGTGAATTGCTCCAATCGTTGTATAACATTGATGATGGATTTTCTACTTCTTCTGCTTCTTGTAAGCGATTAATTACCATTGTGTCTAACGATTTAGCACGACGGTCTACAGGAGATTGACGAGCAATTAGGTCTTGCGCACAAATTGGCGTAACAACGAAACCTAATAAAGCCGACAAACCTAATGTTTTAACTATTCTTTTTAAAGTCATTATTTTCTCTTTTCAGATTCGGTTATAATTCAAATGGATTAACCGTTGGGTTTCCAAAATGTTGTTCTTTGGTAGTTGGACAATACAAAAGTCCAACTGAATGAATTAAGAACGTTGCAAAGATAGGTATTTTCTAATAAAAACGTTACTCCCTTAACAGTTTTTATTGTATTAGAATGCTACCTTTCTTTTATCGCTATATATTTGTATATTTATCTTTGACGCCCTTAATAAGGCTATTATACGCCTTATTCTTATTTGAATTTACGATATGGCACCCCAATTTATATTAGCATTTCTTAACTCTTTGAGCCTATTCCAAAGTAAATTATATTCACTTTTCGAGCAAGTAGGGTCGTTGTCTATTATTTTCTTGGCTTCATCTCGTGCAAGTTGTACTAATTGTCCGTCTCGTGCGATATCTGCTATTTTTAAATCGAATGCAATTCCACTTTGTTGTGTGCCTTCAAGATCGCCTGGACCACGAAGTTTTAAATCGGCTTCTGCTATTTCAAAACCATCGTTTGTATTGCACATAATATCAATTCGTCTTCGTGTTTCAGTAGTAAGTTTATGATTGGTTACCAATATACAGAAACTTTGTTCAGCACCTCTGCCCACTCTCCCTCGTAATTGGTGTAGTTGCGATAGTCCAAAGCGTTGAGCATCTAAAATAACCATTACGCTTGCATTAGGAACATTCACACCAACTTCTATAACGGTAGTAGCCACAAGTATTTGTGTTTGTCCTTCTACAAAGAGTTTCATTTCGGCTTCTTTTTCTTTATCTTTCATTTGACCATGGATTTTGCTCATTTTAAATTCAGGGAATACCTCCTTTAGAGCTTCGTATCCACTTTCGAGATTTTTAAGATCTATTTTTTCGCTTTCCTTGATTAATGGGAATACTATATAAACCTGACGTCCTAAGTTTATTTGTTTGCGTATACCATCGTAGAGGCTGGTTGTTTGTGTGTCGAATTTATGAATGGTTTGAATGGGTTTTCTTCCGGGAGGCAATTCGTCTATTACGCTTACATCTAAATCGCCGTATATTGTCATTGCTAAAGTACGTGGAATAGGTGTAGCGGTCATAACAAGAATATGTGGTGGATTTTCGTTTTTCTTCCATAATTTTGCACGTTGTGCAACACCAAAGCGATGTTGTTCGTCTATTACAGCCAAACCTAAATTGTTGAATTGTATTTTATCTTCAATAATAGCGTGAGTTCCCACAACAATATGGATAGAACCATCAATAAGTCCGTCTGTTACTTCTTTACGTTTTTTGCCTTTCACGATACCAGTTAGCAATTCGATACGCAAATTCATTCCGTGTAAGAATTCTTTTAAGGTTTGCAGATGTTGTTCAGCAAGAATTTCTGTGGGAGCCATAAGGCAAGTTTGGAAACCATTGTCTACAGCAATAAGCATAGACATAAGTGCGACAAGTGTTTTTCCAGAACCAACATCGCCTTGTAGCAAGCGGTTCATTTGTTTTCCGCTTCCCATATCAGCACGAATTTCTTTTATTACACGTTTTTGAGCATTGGTTAGTTCGAAAGGTAAATTATGCGTATAGAACCAGTTGAATTGTTTACCAATAGTTTTGAAATAGTAGCCACGATATTTTCTACGTTGATCGCTTGCATATCGTAATATATTTAGCTGTACGTAGAATAGTTCTTCAAATTTTAAACGAACTTGCGCTCGTTGTGTGTCATCGATAGAGGCTGGGTAGTGAATTTTACGTAAGGCATCGTTACGCGATATAAGATGCAAACGTTGAGTAATGAAATTAGGTAATGTTTCTGGTAATGGTTCTACCAGTTTTTCTATAAGAGTTTTGGTTAATTTTTCTATGGTATGCGAGGTTATTCCCGCTTTCTTCATTTTTTCTGTAGTGTTATAAAAAGGTTGCATTCCCATATTGTTGAGTTGCAACTCTGAAGCGTCGTCTATATCAGGATGTGTAAATTGAAATCGTTGATTGTAGATAGAGGGTTTTCCGAATATTACGTATTCTTTCTCAATGAAGTAGTTTTTATATATATATTGTGAGCCATTAAACCATACAAGATCGCAGACACCGTGCCCATCAGTGAAGTGTGCAACTATACGTTTTTTTCGTCGTCCCATATCAAATTCTTCGAAGCTTAGGATATGTCCTTTAATTTGTACGTATGGCATATTAGCACTAAGCTCCGAAATGAGATAAATCTTTGTGCGATCTACATATTTATATGGATAGTATTCTAACAAATCGCTATATGTAGAGATACCAAGTTCTTTTTTTAGAATCTCTTTGCGATGTGGGCCTACCCCCGTGAGATACATTATGTCTTGTTGGAGTATATCCATTCAGGCGTGTTAATCTTTTGGTTGTTTCTCGTTAATAAGTATTTCTGCTAACTTTAGGTCTAACGGTGTTGTTATCTTAATATTCTCTTGGTTTCCTTCTACTAACGATATTTTGCAACCAAATTGTTCCATAACAGTAGCATCGTCTGTAAAAGACTCTTGATAGGGTTGTGCAAATGCCATTTTTGCCATCATAATATTGAACACTTGTGGCGTTTGTACATTGTAATAATTGGCTCGTTCTACACTTTTTGAGTTTCCGTTCTTTTCTACAATACGTAAACTTTCGGTTAGGGGCATTACAGGAATAGCTGCACAGGTTAGTTGTGCTTCATCGTAACATCGTTTAATAGTATTTACCGAAACAAATGGGCGTACACCATCGTGAATACCTACAAGACCATCGTTTCCTTCTGGAATTTGTGATAAACCATTGAGAGAAGATTCGAAACGTGTGGTACCACCATTAACAATTTGATGTTCGATGGTAAAAGAATATTTGCTGCATAGTTCTTTCCACAAGTTTTGTTGTTCTTCGGGAAGTACAAGAATAATTTTTAAAGTTTTATCGTACTCGTGGAAGCGTTCGATAGTATGCATTAATATTGGCTTTTTGCCTATGAGAAGAAACTGTTTGGGGACTTCATTTCCCATTCGTTGTCCTTTACCACCTGCAACTATAACAATATAATTCATTGTTTATTCAATAGAAAGTTATTTAATGAAGTTTTATTAGTTCAGGAATCAACATACTATCTTTCACCTCTTTTGCAATAGCTATAGATGTGAGCTGTTCCAAAAGAGTAAAACCATAAATAAAAGCTGCAGCTGGTCCTTTACCCGTAGTAATATTCCCATCTATTGTGCAAAGCTCTCCAGTATATTCTGCGCCAGTTAGTCGCTTTTCAAAGCCAGGATAGCAAGTTGCACGTTTCCCTTTTAACACTCCAACAGACCCTAACACCATAGGAGCGGCACAAATTGCTCCCAAACGTTTACCATTTTCGTTCTGTTTGACGAGTAATTTACGCAAACCTTCGTGTAGGTTTAAGTTAGCAGCTCCAGGCATTCCACCTGGTAACATAAGAATGTCTGCATCTGAGAAATCATTAACCTCATCGAATAAGAGATCGGCTTTTACAGTAATTCCATTTGCCGATTCTACCATTAAATTATTGGAAATGCTAACTGTTTTTACTTCAACACCACCTCTTCGAAGTATATCTACTGGTGCCAATGCTTCTATATCTTCAAAGCCATTAGCTAGAAATTCGTATGCTTTTGCCATATATTTTTTATTTAAACCTTTAAAATTCCATCTTATTTTGTTATTTTTGCAAAAGAAAAGTATTGATTAAGTCTTTTTGAAATAACCCAAAAGACATTCAACAATAGGTCTCGTCTCCTAAAAAATACGCTTGCAAATATACGATATTATTCACAATTTGGCAAAGACGGAGGAGAAAAGATTAGTTATGCACTGTTTTTGATGGTGGAATATAACTTTAGACATAAAATTTATGATAAGAAAAGAACTTAGTTTCGCAATCTTCGGGAATAATAAACAAACACTTGAAGCCGATTATATAAAAGAAGTATTTGCTTATCTTACCAAGCATAATGCTCGAATCTTTGTGGAGGAACATCTTTATGAGAACCTTTGTAAAGATTTTGTTAAACGAGAACTAGTTTCGGGAGTGATTACGGACGATAATTTTAATACAGATTATGCAATCTCTTTAGGAGGCGATGGTACTTTTCTTAGAGTGGCTAGTAAGGTGGGGGAGAAACAAATACCTATTATTGGAGTGAATATGGGACGTTTAGGCTTTCTTGCTAATGTGTTGCCAGGTGAAATTAAAGAAGTCTTAGATGCTATATATAGAGGTGCTTTTGATATTGATGAGCGTTCTGTTATAAAAATAGAATCGGAGAACGAGGTTATAGAAACAAGTCCTTATGCTTTGAACGATATATCCATATTAAAGCGTGATAATGCCTCGATGATAACAATTCATACCAATATAGACGATGAATATTTAGTAACATATCAGGCAGATGGTTTAATAATAAGTACACCAACAGGCTCAACTGCTTATTCTTTATCGAATGGCGGTCCTATTATTGTTCCTCGAGGTGATATTTTATGTTTAACACCAGTTGCACCACATAGTTTAAATATTCGTCCGATAGTGTTCAACAATAATGTTATAGTGCGTTTAAAAGTAGAAAGTCGTAGCCATAACTATTTGGTAGCAATTGATGGGCGTTCGGTAAAACTTAAAGAAGGGACCATATTGACAATAAAGAAAGCTTCTTTTGTAACACGAATAGTAAAATGCCGCAATTATAGTTATTTTTCTACATTGCGAACTAAACTTATGTGGGGTGCTGATTTGAGAAAATAACATAGAAAGCGAACCGTATGGAACGTATGGAAAGGTAAAATACAGAAAAGAGTCTCCAAAGTAATGGGAATAAAAGTTTTTTTCAATGCTCCGAAAACCAAATATGGTGCAAAAGAAATTTTTCTTTGGCTTTGGCGTGCATGGCGTGGAAACCGTTTGCAGGCTGTGCTTAATGCCATGGTTGGTCTTTTTGGTGTTGTAGTATCGTTATCATCAGTATGGGCAGTACAACACGCTATAGATGTTGCATCTCACGAAACAGAAGGAAACATAATTATTGCTGTACTTATTATGGGTGGACTTATTTTGTGTAACTTTGCACTAAATATAGCTTCGGTTTGGATACGGAATATTTTGGGAATTAAGGCTCAGAATAAAATGCAGCAAAAGTTACTCGACCGTATCTTACGCTCAAAATGGAATGGAAAAGAAACGCACCATTCAGGAGATGTGCTAAATAGATTAGAAACAGATGTAACCAATGTAGTAAACTTCTTGACTGAGGTTATTCCAAACTCACTTTCCACTTTAGCACTCTTTGTAGGAGCATTTGGCTACTTGTTTATGATGGATTGGCGTTTGGCAATTGTTATTGTTATTATGATTCCTATCTTTATTCTCTTTAGTCGTGTATATGTACGGCAAATGCGTCATCTAACAAGTGAAGTTCGAACATCTGACTCAAAGGTTCAAAGTATATTGCAAGAAACTATTCAACATAGACTACTTATTAAAACTTTAGAAGGCGATAGTGCTGCTGTTGATAGGTTAGAAGACACACAAAGTGTATTGCGAAGTAATGTTGTGAAGCGTACAAAATTCTCGGTATTTTCTTATTTAGTGCTTAATCTTGGCTTTTCTATTGGCTATCTTATAGCTTTTACTTGGGCAGCTGTTAGACTTTCGGGAGGCACATTAACCTTTGGTGGTATGACTGCCTTCTTGCAATTGGTAAACAAAATACAAAATCCAGCACGCCAACTTACACATCTTGCGCCTCAATTTGTGTCGGTTTTCACTGCGGCAGAACGATTGATGGAGTTAGAAGAAAATCCATTAGAAGAACAAGGAGAGCCTATTGAGCTGAAAACACCATGTGGCGTACGTTTCATAGATGTAGCTTTTGCATACGATGATTCGGAAGATAATGTAATAGAACACCTTACTTTTGATTTCTATCCTACTTCTTGTACTGCCATTTTAGGTGAAACTGGAGCAGGAAAGACTACTATGGTGCGTATGATTTTGGCTCTTTTGCAACCTAATAGCGGGAAAGTTGAAATATATAACGAAAAGGAAAGCTATGAACTAAACCCACTTTTGCGTACAAACTTTGTATATGTACCACAAGGAAATACGCTTATGAGTGGCTCTATTCGCGACAATCTTCGTTTAGGAAAACTAGATGCTACAGACGATGAAATGATGGAAGCACTCAAACTAAGTTGTGCTGACTTTGTGTTTGAACTTCCCGATGGGCTAAATACACAATGTACGGAACAAGGTGGGGGACTTAGCGAAGGGCAAGCTCAACGTATTTCTATTGCAAGAGCATTGTTGCGTAATCGTAGTATAATGCTGTTTGATGAGGCAACATCTGCACTTGACCCTGATACAGAGCGAAATCTGTTGCAAAATATTCTATCGAAACGAAATAAAACAATTATATTTATAACGCATAGACCTGCAGTGATGGAATATTGCGACCAGACTATAGAAATAAAGAAACGACATTCGTGTAGAGAGTATATTAAGGAGAAAGTAAATGGAAACTCTAATTGACATATATAACAATAAAAGAAAAACGGAAATGAAAAGAATTATTCTATCAACTATGCTTCTTTTAGCGACTTTCGCTACTGTTGTGGCACAAGATTTAGATAGTAAGTATGCCACAAACCTATTGAAAAATGGCACTGTTGCGCCTGAATTTACATTGCGTACAGCCGACGAGAAAGAAATAAAACTTAGCGAGTTTAGGGGAAACTACGTTATTTTAGACTTTTGGGCTTCGTGGTGTCCTGATTGTAGAAAAGATATTCCAGCAATGAAACAGCTTTGGAATGACTTTATGGATTATAATGTGCGTATCATAGGTATATCTTTCGATACAAATAAAGATGCGTGGGTGAATACATATTGGGATAAATATCAAATGAATTGGACACAAGTGAGCGAACTGAAGAAGTGGAAAAAAGAAACAAAAATAGACCGCTTATACCATATAGATTGGATTCCTACGATGTATCTTATAGACCCAAATGGAAAAATAGTACTTGGTACTGTTGAAATAGAAAAATTGCGTGCAACGTTAGAAAGATTAAAGACCAAACTAAAAATGTCTTCTGCAGATGTTATGCCTGCGTATGTTGGTGGTAATGAAGCAATGGAACAATATTTGAAAGAACACCAGCTTTACACATTACAAACACGTAAGATGCGTGTCGAAGCTAAGGTTGAAGTGTTGTTTAGTGTTGAAATGGACGGAGCTATTACTGGCGCACGTGTCTTAAATGTTACGGGACTGAAGGCGAATAGTCCTAAATTCGATAAATTAAGTAAAGATAAGCAGAACGAAGTAATAGCGGCTGCTAATGAACATTTCCGTAAAGAGGCTATTAGGTTAGTAGAACACATGCCAAAGTGGACACCTGCTTTAAAGAAAAATCGTCCGGTAAAGGAAAAAACAACGATAGTAGTAGAGTTTAATCCATATTATAAAGGTCCTAAAAAGTAATTCTGTTGTAAAAAATAGAATAGTGAAACCTTAATTTGAAATACTAATATGACTTTTCTCTGTTATTTAGAGGATTGGTATCAAGATATGCGGCAGTTGTTCCTTTATATAGCAGAGAAAAGCCCAATAGTTTACCTTCTTTTCTACAGAGCGTTAATAGGTTCTATAATATATTGTAAAAGTAAGGTATGATATATACACAAAAAGCTCTGTACTGCAATGTACAGAGCTTTTTGTGTATATAAGAAATCTATCTTATTTTACTTTCTCTTCTGAGTCGAGCATGTGTTCTGGAGAAAGTATTTTGTCGAGTTGCTCTTTTGTAAGAACACCCTCTTCGAGTACTATATTGTATACAGAACCGCCAGTTTCGAGTGCTTTTTTAGCAATCTTAGTACTGTTCTTATAACCAATGTATGGATTAAGTGCTGTAACAATACCTATAGAATGTTTTACCATCTCTGCATTGTGTTCGCGGTTTAAAGTAATACCATCTATACATTTCTCTCTAAGGGTATCGAAAGCTTCGCCTAACCAGGTAATATCTTCTACTAGGCACTGCATAATAATTGGTTCCATTACATTCAATTGCAATTGACCAGCTTCGGCAGCAAGCATAACCGTTGTATCGTTACCAATAACTTTGAAGCAAGTTTGATTTGTAACTTCTGGGATAACAGGGTTTACCTTGCCTGGCATAATACTTGAACCTGGAGCCATTGGAGGAAGATTGATTTCGTGAAGACCACAACGTGGACCAGATGCCATAAGACGGAGGTCGTTACAAATCTTAGAAAGTTTTATAGCCAAACGCTTCATAGCACTACTGTATTGTACTAAATCGGTAGTATCTGGGGTTGCAGCTATAAGGTCTTCACTTGCTTTAAACTCCATACCAGTAAGTTCGCTTAACTTCTTTGCACACACTTTAGGGAAACCTGGTGCAGCATTTAAGCCTGTACCAATAGCTGTTCCACCCATATTTATTTCGAGGAACATATCGGCACTCTTGTTTAAATTCTCTATTTCGGCTTCGAGCAGATTGGCAAACGCATTAAATTCTTGTCCACTTGTCATAGGAACAGCATCTTGTAGCTGTGTACGTCCCATTTTTATATCGTGCTTAAACTCTTCAGCCTTTTTACGGAAAGATGCTATAAGCTTTGCGAGTTTCTCTACTAATGTTTTGTTCATACGAAGCAAAGCTACATGTATAGCTGTTGGGTATGCATCGTTAGTAGATTGACCGCAGTTAGCGTGGTCGTTAGGTGCACAATATTTAAATTCGCCTTTATTATGACCAAGTATCTCGCATGCACGGTTGGCTATAACTTCGTTTGCATTCATATTTACAGATGTACCTGCACCACCTTGTACCATATCGGTAACAAAATCTTCGTGGAACTTTCCATCTATAATTTCGCGACACGCCTGTGCCATTGCATCACAAATTTCGTTGTTAATTTCGCCTAACTCTCGGTTTGTTTCAACAGCTGCTAGTTTAACGTATGCCATTGCGATAACGTAGTCTGGATAGTCGCACATTCTCTTTCCAGAGATATGATAGTTATTTACTGCACGTTGTGTTTGCACGCCGTAGTATGCGTTTGCTGGTACTTGAAGTTCGCCTAAAAGGTCGCTTTCAATACGGAAGTTTTTGTTGTTTGTTTCGTTTGCCATTTTTATATGCAACTTTTGTTAATTGAATGTTATGTTTATGTTAGTTCTGAGAGAATATTTGAAAAATCTCTAAATACATTGTAGAAATATTCTTAGCTATACTTTGAGCTTTTCGCAATTCTATCCTCTTTGCCAGGTTCTTTGTTAGATGTCGTAGCCAATAATGTGTAATTACAGCCTATCTAACTTTTCTTCGCTCGGCAATGCAAATGTACCAAATTATTAGTTGGTGTGGGAAGTTTTATAATGAAACATTTTAATGTTAGCAATATTTAACTAATATGTTTACTGCTTGATAAACAACAGAATGTGAACATAATATATAGTTTTGATAATTATTTGTTTTATTTTGTACGTGTATGTATTTCAGATGGTATGCAAATATATTTTAATCTTTGCTTAATGTTAATACCATTTTTATTATCAAAAAGTAAAATCAGTGCTATAGATATATGCAGAATTGGTTGTGTATTATAAAAGTAGATATCTGTTACGAAAAATATAGTGTTTCTCAGTTTCTTTTATAATGCGATTTACAATAATGAACTGTATGCGAGAAAAGCATCTCCCCACAGAGAGATGCTTATGCGATGTGCCTTTTTAAAAGGCTACTTTTTGGTTGGGTATATGTTTTATTTTGTATTAACTACTTTCACAGACTTTGTTGTTCCGTCTGTATATCTAACGGTTTTAATGGTTAAGCCTCTACCAATTTTAGACAATTTGCGACCAGAAAGGTCAAAATAAGTTTCGTTTACAACGTCTTTGTTCGTATCTGTTACTACTGATTTAACACCTGCAGGGTCGTTTGTTCCTACGGTGAGTGCATCACCACAGAAGAAGAGTCTATTGTCGCTCCAATAGCCTGCAAGAATCTTAATTTTGGCATTCCCTGCTTCGTCTTTCTGAACCATTGTGTCATCGAGTTTAATGGTATAACCGTCAATAATGTATTTAATATCGCCATCTACGGGTGTAAACTTTCCGTCAATCAATTCCATGTAACCTACTTGCAATCCATATTCGCCATCGTCAGCCTTTCCGTATATTAAAAATTGCCCAGAAGGGATAGTTATGGTGTTACCTTCTTTTGTGCCTTTTATCCATGCGTTGAGCTTATCACCCTTAAGACATGTTGCATACGACAAGGCATATTTTATGTAAACTGTTTTACCATCAGCATCTGTAACAACAACTAAATCGCCTACGCCTTCTTTATTTTCTGCTAATTGCGCAAGGTCGTAAGTAGTGATTTCAGCTTGTTGCGTCTCTTTGTTCTTCCTAATAGCAAGCATATAGCCACTAATGCGTTTGTAGTTTACGGCAGTACCTGCTGGTTGTTCTTTAATGATAGTTGGAGCACTTTGTGCTTGGGTTTGAATACTAAAGATTGCTGCGAGAGCAAAGAATAATAGTTTTCTCATAATTTTGAAATGTTTAAGTAATACGATATATGTGGGCTTCTCCCACGAACTAAAAAATTTATTGACAAATAGATATAAATGAAAGTGTATATGCTTACTTTTCTACATTTGCAAAATTAAACAAAGTTTTAGGTTATAACAAATTTTTATACTTCAATTTTGATTTGTTTAACATATTCTTAACCAGTAAATAATGTAATAAATTTCTTAACAAAGACCATTAGTTGTGAAATGACGGTAAATGTTCTGAACTTGATATAAGTGCACCGAAGATAGGTTCAATAGAAAACGAATAGAACATTTGTAAACTGTGTTTGCAGGTATTTGCAAATGGAATAACTTTCTCTGATGTTTAGAAAAAACAGCCAAATGTTAGTAGCTTTTGTTTTAGATATCTGTCACGTTCGTCTCAGATATCTGTCACGTTCGTCTTAGATATCTGTCAGTTGCGTTTTAGACGTCATAGCAAATTAGAACCTTTATGAGGTTATGTTATAATGGCTGAAAGTTGTTTTTTTAGATGAAGCTGAGGTAAACTTTCATTCTGCAATGTTTCAATTTTAGTGCTATTATAGGCGTGTGCACAATAATATGTTGCCAAATAGTTTGTTGTATATTGTGGCATATAATAACGGAAATTATTACATTCGCTCACTTTTTCAAAGACATTCTACATCTTCTATATTGAGCCAGGATATAGCGTGTCAAACTTTTATCAATAATATCTTGTTTTTTTTTATTTTATTTAATCTTTTATTACTATCTTTGCACCCGCAATTAGGTTCGCATTAGCGATTAATAGAGAATCAGGTGAGAGACCTGAACAGTCCAGCTGCTGTAAGTCGTCGTTGTAGACACAAACAGATACCACTGGGTAGATATTATCTGGGAAGGTGTTTGTGATCAGACGATAAGTCAGAAGACCTGCCATTGCGATACTTCTATAAAGATTCTGTGGGTTAGGTTGAGAAGTAGAAAACAATATATTATTATAACACACCAATTATTTCGGCTCAGAGCATACGCTATAGAGTGTTTGTAAAAAAGCTGAAAAGCATATCTGTATGCTATGTATGCTATAGTGTGCAGAATGTAAATGATTATAGCTAAACAGGTAAAAGAGATTTTTAATTAATTATATAGTATTTATGAACACAAAATTACTATTAGTGTCGGTATTTATGGCACTGTCGGCAGTATCTACGCCCACAATGGCACAGAGCACGCCTACAGAGATTAATATATCGGACACTAAACAAACAATTACTGTTGGCGACAATAGTATTAAGTTCTATGACGAGGGAGGACCTACAGGGCAAACTACTCCTCGGACTGGTACAGTGAAACGTGTTAGCGAAATTACGTTTGTACCAGCTGATAATGCGAAGAAAGTAATGGTGAACTTCACTAAGATGGACATTTTTAAGTCTACATTAGCCGGAGCGAATAGTCAGTTTGTAAAGGTATATAGTGGAAAAGAAGCTAAACCAGCAAACTTGCTAAAAACTTTCACGCAGAAAGAAACAGGCATTGTAAGGTCTACAGCCGATGATGGTGCACTCACTATCGTCTTCGAGAACGATTATGAAATGAAGAGAGATGGTTGGGAAGCCATCGTTTCACAGTTCACACCACAACAAATGAAGGTGAATGGCTTCGATGTAAAGCAGTTCACTGACGGTACTGTGTGTGCAGGCGATAAGGGACAGCAGATACTTAGTTTTAACATTAAAGCTATAGAAACTCTAAATCCGCTTACAACCACTAGCTTTAAGTTTAAAACCAATGGTACGCAGGCACAAATATCCCACGCCACACTCTACTCAACAAAAGCATCAGACAAGTTTACTTCAGCAACGAAGATAGGCGATGTAGATGTGAATAACGATGAATTCGAAATTACCACACAAGCAACTACACTCTTTGAAGGCGACAACTGGTTCTGGCTAACTTACGATATAAATGCAACAGCAGAAGAAGGACAAAAGATAGATGCAGCCCTTGTGAGTGCCACTCTTAGCGATGGTACACACGCAGTTGCTAATGGCGACCCAAATGGAGATAGAACTGTAAAAAACATTGTAGAGTTTGTAGCAGGCAACAATACACGAACAGTAAACAACAAACTTACTTTTAAAACTAAAAATTCGAGCGCTTATAGCAAACGCTACGAAGGTTCAACAGACGAACGTACTATGACATTCTTACCAATTCATACGGGTAAGAAAATACAGATAGACTTCTCTCGTTTCGATATTATGTATTCAAGTAGTACAACTTATGGTGTTCGTGCCGAATTTGCAGTTTATAGCGGACACGATAAGACAGGAACACTACTTTGGAAACTCGATAGTCATGAGGCGGCATCAGTAGGTCCTAAGAAGATTCTACGTTCAACGGCTACCGATGGTGCTTTGACAGTAGTTTTTAATCCTAAGACCAATGCATCTCCTTACACAGGCGATGGCTTCGAAGCAGAAGTAACCGAATACGAAAGTAAACCACTAGCGTTCAAAGAGGCTGTTGTAAATCAACTTTCAACCGATGTTGCTGCAGCTGGTGCTAAAGATTTAGATATTATCAGCTTTAATGTTAAAGCAGAAGGAGATCAAGGCGAACTAAAACTACACGGCATAACACTAAACCTTAAAGATTCAAAGACTGCAATAAACAAGGTAACAGTGTTGAGCACAGGCGATAATGAAGCTGCAACAAACTCCGCGAAGGTAGTTGCAACCGTTACCAATTTAGGTACAAATAATACACTCGACATTCAGTTTACTGAACCACTTGCACTTGTAGAAGGAAACAATTGGTTGCGTGTACGCTACGATACAAAAGAAGATGCTGAAGCTGATACAAAACTCGATGCAGCACTTACTACACTCGACTTCGGTGCAGCAAAGCAAAATATTACTGATGGAGATCCTACAGGCGAACGTGTTATAAAGAACATTGTTGTGTTCCACAATGGTGAGAATGCAACAAAGGTTATCGCAAATGGTAGTTCGTTAATGTTCTACGATGATGGCGGCGCTAATGGAAAAGAAACAAAAGATTTTGATGGAACAATAACATTTGCTCCTGCAAGTCCAGGCTATGGTATTAAGCTCGTAGCTAAACAATGGGACGTAGCCGGTCGTAATAGAATGTATATATATTATGGTGGTGAGAAGAAAGATAAAGCAGACCTTGAGTTTAGTCGTTATGATAAGTTAGAACAAGTTACTACAAAATCTACAGATGGTAAACTCACTATTCGTTATACCACAACTTATGCAAGCGATGGCTTTGCAATAGAAGTTAGCAGCGTTAAACTCTCTGAACTTGCCGTAGCTTCTGTTAAGACAGAAAGCGTTGCAACAGAAAAAAGCCTGAAAGGTACTACCGATTTCGCTATGATGCGTGTAGACGTAGAAGCAACAGGCGACTATGGTACTGTAGATATTAAGAAGTTTAATGTAACAGCAACAGATGGTACTATTGTTAAGAATGTAAAGGTGTATGCAACCGGACAAGTAGATGCTTTCTCACCAGTTAATCTCTTCGGACAAACTACAACAAGTCCTTACGAAGTTACTGGAAATTACACAATCGGAGATCGTGGTATATACCATTTCTGGATAGCTTACGATCTTGCTACTACTGCAAACACAGGCGATAAAGCTTCGGCAGAACTTACTTCAATTGTAACCAATGTTAAAACAGAAACTCCAGTATCTGCAGTTACTGCCACTACTACAATTAAGGCTGGTAAGAACGGAACATTGGAAGTTGGTATAGATAAGGAATATAAGACCATACAGGCTGCTATTGATGCATTGCACGATGGTATTGACGGTCCTGTAACTATCAGTATTCAGCCAGGCGATTACAAAGAAAATGTACTTGTACCTGCAATTGCTGGTATGTCGGCAAATAACACATTAACCATTACTTCGTCTACTGGTAAGTACTCTGATGTTAAGATTCACAACGATAAGTATGATGCGAATGGTTACTCTGATGATAAGATGGCAAAAGAGATAGGTGTATTTACTTTTGATGGTGCAACCTATACTACTCTGCGTGGTGTTGATGTTACAATAGATGGAAATGTAAAATACCCATCAGTTGTTCACGTTCGTAACCAGAGCCGACATGTAACTGTGGAAGATTGCTACATTCATGCTAAAATGACTACTGACTATCAAAGCAAGATAGTGCTTGTTAATATGTATGCACTTAACGAAGCCAATAAGAACAACGACTACTTCACATTGAAGGGCTCTATTCTGGAAGGTGGACAGCAAGGTATTAACTTAGGTGGTACTAGCTATGTAGCGTTACCAAAGGAAGTAGGTGGAAAGGTTCTTAACAACACATTTAAGAATAATGGTAGCTTCGCTATCTATGTTAGTAAAGAAGATAACGCCGAGATTATTGGTAACACTATTATCAATACAGAAAGCGATAAAGCCGAATTTAAAGCTATCGATATAACTTCTAATGGACAAGTTAAGATAGAACAGAACAATATATACTTAAAGACTAAAAAGTATTCTGGTGCTATTGATATTCGTTCTATTGTGGCTGATGCGACAACGCCTGCAACTGTTGTTAATAACTCTATCATAAACGAGACAAGCAACAACAGGTCGTATGGTATTATGCTCGATAGTAGAGAACCATCATCGAACATTAATTTCGCACACAATACCATTTTATTCCGTGGTACAGCTAAAGAAGCTACATTGTTGCAACTACCAACCAATGCAACTAATGTTGTGGTTACTCAGAATATTCTTCAGAACGAGGCTGGTGGTTATGTCTATTCTATCAATGGAAAGGATGCTATTGATGCTATTAAGTTCTTAAGAAACGATGCCTATACAACTGGTGAAGTATTTGCCACATACGGTACAACTAAATATGCCAACTTTAACGATTGGAAGACTGCTTCTAAAGAAGCAAACAGCTACAACGATAAGGTTGAATTCTTAAATACCGAAGTGTTAGAACCAAAAGAAGTAGGACATTTGGTAAACACAGTGTTGCTTGACTATGCTAAGACTGATATCAACAACAAGCAACGCAACGCTGACCACCCAACAATGGGTGCCTACGAGTTCTCTTCTGAAGTTCTAATACCTAAATCGGTAGCTGGTTATCCTGAAGTTGTGAACATTACCGACAACTCTGCCGATGTGAAAATAAAGGCAGACGAAAATGGTAAGGCTTATATTCTTGTAAAGAAACAAACCGAAGAGGCTCCTTCTGTAGACGATGTTAAGAGCAATGGTACTGCTATCTCTGTAAGCAAAGACACCGAAACTCTGCATGCGCTTACTAACTTAACAAAGGACGAGACTTATGTGGTATACATTGTTTACGAAGGTACGCGTGGTGGCGATAGTAAGGTTGAAGCTACACAACCATTCACAGTTACAAAACCAACACCTATACCAGAACCTGTAGTTACTACAGAGAATATAACTGTAGAAGCAGGACAACCTGCAAACTTGAAAGCTACAGTTACCAGTGGAACCGAACCTTACACCATAACATGGTATAATGGTAAACGTCAGAAGGTAGAAACCAACGTTGTTCCTACTCAGTGCGACCAATACACTGTAGAGGTGGTAGACAAGAATGGTAAGACTGCAAAGGCTGTTTGTGATGTAATTGTAAAGGGCAAGGCTGTAACAGCAACGCTTGAGAACCTTTACTTAGACAGCGAAAGCTATTGGAACGGCAGCAAGGGTTGTGGCTATTTCTTAAGTGGTTCGTATAAGTTCCATAATGGAGCAGACGATAAATATAGTTACTATTACGATTGTATGTATTCTAACCAAACTGCAACAACATTTGTTGGTTTACAAGACCAATGGCGCAATGTAGTTGGTAAAGGTTACGATAACTCTGAAAACTATGGTGTTGTATATCCGCAGCCAGGTACTATTGATGTTCTGAATAAAGAAAATGGCGATAGTATTCGCGGTTTCTATATTACGAATACACCTTATGCGTATAGTTCTATAAAGAATGGGGATTCTATGTCTGGTGCCTTCCAGAAGGGCGATTACTTTAAACTTATTGTGATAGGTAAGAGAGCCGATGGTACAAAGAAACAGGTAGAATACTATCTTGCCGACTATCGTGCAGAGAAAGAAGCCGACCGCTACATTGTGGATACATGGCAGTGGGTAGATCTTAGCTCGTTGGGCGAAGTGAAATCGGTATCGTTCAAGATGGAAGGAACAAAGAAAAACAATTATGGACTAACCACACCTGCTTACTTTGCTTTCGACAACTTTAATGGTACACGCAACGAAAAGATGGGTACTGCTATTGCAGCACAGAACCAACCCGTAGACGTTTCTGCTAACTTTACACCTGATGGTAGCAATGCCACCATTAAGTATGCTGTTGTAGAACTCGTACCAAGCACCACTAAGGCGCAAGTTACTATAGACGAAGCTACAGGTAAGCTTACCATTAAGGGCGAAACTAACGAAAGCTTCTCTGTTGTTGTAAGTATGACACAAGCAGGAAAAACACAGTATGTAAACATTCCTGTAACTTACACTTCTGGCATTAGTACACTTGCCGAAGACAACAGCAATGCAACTGTTAGTGTTCAGAATGGCGAAATTGTAGTGAATAGTGCAGCCGATAACTACAGTGTAGAAGTATACTCAACATCGGGTATGTTGGTAGGTAAAGCAGAAGGAACAGCAAACAATGCAGTTCGTATGCCAAGCACCGCCAAAGGTTTATATATAGTTAAGGTTATTGCTGGCAACAAGAAAACAACGAAAAGTATTCTTGTGAAGTAAAGCACAACACTGCTATACAAATATTATTTGGGCTGGATTCCGCACATAGGAGTCCAGCCCATTTTAGTTTACGACGAAGTGTGCTTAACACCCATTATAAACCATAGATAATTACAATTAGTCCGTTAGCTACTCAGCAAATTTTTGTTTTTATTATAGAACAAATTGATAAACTTTGTAACGAAGGCATAGCAGGCTAAAGTAAGGTAGAAAAGCAATTAAGAAGACTGCCAAGAGGGTGAGAACTGAATAAAAGAATAATACAAGCAATATATAAATTGTATTATGCTCTAATGAATAACTTAGCTTAATTCTATCAATATTAGATATTCATTAACCAACTTTCTTTGCCAATATTACATCTTTTTTGTTGCGTGTAATGTGTTGTTGTTTTCTTCTAAATACGAGCATAAAGTTTCAGATATCTGTCGTGTTCGTTTCAGATATCTGTCGCGTTCGTCTCAGATATCTGTCGTGCGTGTTTTAGATATCTGTTTTTATTCCCCCTGTAAACTAATACATTTTCTTTCTACGAAAGTGGTGTGCATACTTGTTTAATCTTCGAAAATTTATTAAGAACTTAGTATGTCTTATGGTATTGTTGCGCATATTGCAACACTTTATACCGCAATAGTAGTGAGCTACACACAACTATAAAAGCTATAAAGAAAGCTGGTAAGAAAACATTATAAAGTATCTCAAGCTAAATATCCCTAATCTAAAATATAGGCGTAATGGACATTTGGTAGGCTGAAAACCTCACGTGTTTTAGTAATGGACATTTGGTAGGCTGATCATTCCAGCCTACTTTTTGTATTTATGAATCCATCTATAAACTTCTTCTTGTTAGCTTCATTCAATCCATTATGATTATGTAGTGCCCTTTTAAGCTGTGAGTTAAATCCTTCCAATAGATTTGTTGTATTAGGAATTTGTAATTCTGTATAATCCTCATACGTATAGAGCCATTTAAGATGAGTCTTAACAGAACGTCTTGCAGTTCTCAGTCTTCTATGTGTATAGGTCGTCTTGCCAGAGATTAGAAGAGTTCGTTCGTCTAGAAACTCTTTCCATTGTTCACACCATTTCTCAAAAGCTGTTATAAACTCTTCTTTTCCCAAAGAGAACATACTTCTCATTAAAGTTAATAGTTCAACGCCTGCAGGTAAATGTGGATTGTTAGTAAGAAGCCTTCTAACTATCTGGAATTGGTGGAACTGACACATTTGTACGGGACAGAAACTTATAGCTTGTAAAAGTCCCATGTGTCCATCACATACCACTGCTTTTATTGTAGTTCCACGCTTCGCAATATACCGAAGTCCATCAAGATAATCCTTATTAGTTTCGTTCTTAACAAACTTGCGATAAAGTATTTTACCTGATGATGCGTCCTGGAAAAGCATCACGCCAAATGTCTTGGAAAAGTAAGTCGTATCTATTATTATTACTGCAGATTTGGGGTAAGTAGCAGTAAAACTATCCACCACTAAACTTAACCTACGTCGTATGGTTCGTTCTGAACATTTATAAAGAGTGGATAGATCAGATATCGTTCGATTTGCCGTCAGATAGTCGTTCCATAGAGAAATATTATTTATACGCAGACCACCTTGAAATTGTCTACCACAATCCTTGCAGGAATACATCTGAACAGAACGTCGATGCCCATTCTTTTTAACATTTGAGCTGTTGCAGAATATACAGTTTTTTTATTCATAGGTTTTCAAATGCTGCAAAGGTAGTAAATAAAAGCGTTCCGTGAGCTTTCAGCCTACCAAATGTCCATTACGCCAAAATATACATATAATAGGTAATAGCTAAGACACGAGCATAAAAAAGCCCCGTTTTATAGGACGAGGCAACCTGATGTTCTCACAACGGAATTATCCTTATTGTGAATGCTTTAAAAATTAGTACTGCAAAGATAAGGGTTTATATTTGCTTGAAGTAAATGTTTTGACAATGGATATATTTTGTGTAATACTTTTCTTTTTAATATCGCTTGTGCTGATGCCGTTCTTTACACATGGTGAACCATGGATTGTAAAGTTGTTCTATTTAGCGCTATGTGTATGCTTTACGCCAATAATAGGTATACTAATATACAGGCATTTCGCTAAATAGAAAAAATTATGTCCTTTAGTCTATAACTGTATGTTACTATATTTGGGCATAATAGATATTTGATGGCTAGAATAAGCAGCCTACCAAAGGTCTATTACTAAAGCTTGTGAGGTATCAGTCTGTCGAATGTCATTACATCTAATTGTTATATTCCAACCAGATATAAACAGAAGGGCGACTCTACATATTTTTGGTAGAGCCGCCACAAGGTTTTCATACTATTAGTATTCTATTTTATTAGAACTTTCTTGCCGTTGTGAATATAGATGCCTGACTGAGTTGGCTTCGTTATGCGCTGACCAGAAATTGTGTAATAGTAAGTATTTGGATTGGCTGTATGCTTACTTACTATGTTTTCTATGTTTGTTGTAACTACATTTACTTTGTGCTTTGTGTCTGTCTTTTCGCTCGATATATTAATAAAGGTGGTTGTCTTTATGTTTTCTATATCTACAGTTTGTGGCGTACCTGTACCAACACTGAACACAAAGTTTACGGCATCGTTAGAGGTTGTTATAAGAAACTCTTTTGTTAGCCACTTTTTACCGTCTACTGTTTCTATAGTTGTTATGGCATCGCCTGGCCACGTACCTTTCACTGTTGTGTGTGTGCCACCCCATATCCAAAAGTTTATAGATGGGTGGACATTTGTGGTTTGTGCACTTGCCCACGCTGTGCCTGCATTGTCGGCATTCACATATACCTTTATATTATAAGGTTTAAAGTCTATGATGTTATAGTTGCGCGTAATTATATTCTTCACCGTTCCATCTACAAGTAAGCCTACTTTCAGAACGGTTATACCTACCGGAATTGTTAGTTGCTGCCCATTGGTTGCTTTTTTGCTATTTGCTGTTGGTTCGGTGCCATCGGTGGTGTACACAATTTGTGCATTAGCATTGTTGCTTATTTTGGTTAGTGTTACGTTTTGTTCGCCATCGTAAGTACCGCTTGCTAAATTAGCCCATACAATGTTTGCTTTATTCTTTTCTACGTAGTATGCCCAATGGTATCCTCCTGTTAGCTTCTCCCACCTATTTGTGTTTGTGAAACTCTTGGCAGGACCAACTACGGTTAGCATTGCACCGTTTGTTCCTGTGGTGGTAAATGCATAAAAGTCGGTTCCGTTGCTGTATTTCACTGCCTTGCTTTCGTTGTTAATGCCTATGAGCTTGCGTACGCTAATCATATTCTTAATATCGTTTTTATATGCTTTATAGTGCTTTAGGAATATGCATGGCGTACCAGGCATTGCAAGAATGTAGGCATTTGCTGCTAATGTATCTTTCTTGATAGGGTCTTGATGATTATTGCCACCACGGTCTTCGGTGTCATGGTTTTCTACAAAAGTTATAGCATAGCGTGCGTAGTTGGCTTCTTTTGCCAGACCCACACCGTCGAGTGCAGCCCAATTGCCATTGTTTACGGCATCGCGAACTGTATAACGCAATGGAAAGTCGAAAGCAGCACTGGTTGGAACGCCATCTAGTTTGGTGCTTTCTATCCATGCTTTCACTTTGTTTATATCTCCGTCCCAATATTCGCCCACCGAAAACTCTGGCTGCGAAGCCTTATTGTATAGTGCTGTGAACTTACCAGCATAGCCTTTTACCATATCGTATCGGAAACCGGCATAGCCAAATTTGTCTTTCAGCATTTGCAGATAGGCTTTCACAGTGTTTTGTACGTTTATGCTATTATGGTCAAGATCGCGCATACCGTCCCAATCTTCGCCTGAGTCTAAGTTGGAACTAAGTTGCACTCCCTCTTTCTGTGCTTCTGTTAATGCTTTTCCACCATCGTCGTTTTTGGCAACATCTTCCGATGTCATTGTGTACGTAACGTTGTTGTAGGTTTCAGTTGGAAAGTCGAACCAACCTGCAGTGGTTGCTCTATGGTTTATCACCACATCGGCTATAGTATTTATGCCGTTGGCTTTAAATGTACCAATAAGGCTTAATAGTTCTGCCTCGTTGCCAAAGGAACTATTATAGTTGCTAAACCAATAGTAGTCGTCGTATCCCATAGATGGCGTATTACGTGCTTGTGCACTTTGTGGTAGCCATACAAGATTGAAGTATGCGGCAAGGTCTTTTGCTTGTGTTTCAAGGTTTGTCCATTTCGAATCTTGATACGAATCCCAATAGAAGCCTTGCAGCATTACGCCTCCATAGTTGGCTTTCCAGCCTTGTGCAAACATTGTTACTGCTATGCAGAGAAGTGAAAACAGAGTAGATATTCGTTTCATAATGATGATTTTGATTTGTTTTAGTTCTAACTGTTTGTATGTTTGCAAATGTACTGACTTATTTTGAGTTGTGTTTCAACTTGACATAGAATAAGTATTAATATTGTTGCAAACGTTTGCAAATGCCTTGTTTGCTTGTTGCTTCTTGAATAGATATATATTGGTGGAATGATAATTAGGAACTGTTGCAACGACAGACAAAAACGTCTCTTGTGGTAGTATTTGTATGTAAGCCAGGCTATTTGGTACGGTGAATTTGGTGTGCGTACATAATAGTAAAAATATTGTTGTTAATGTGTTATAGTAGAGAGCTATAAATGCTGAAACTTGCTGTGATATATGATATGCAAATTACAGATATCTAAAGCGCAACTGACAGATATCTGAGACGAACGTTACAGATATCTGAAACGATCGTTACAGATATCTAAAACAAAAGCAACTATATATCACAGATTTTTTATATACATAAGCAATGTTTTTTTTCTGGCTTCTATTAAACAATGGGCAGAACCAATAATCTTCCCACCTATATACTACTGATGCTCTATGAATAGTATATTTTCTTAAGAAACATAAAAACCACATAGAATTCATATATACTATAAAGTGTCTATAGTATGTAAGAACTCTATGTGGTCTATACGTTCTACAAATTTTTATTTACACAAACTAAGCCCTTTGTTTGTCTTTAATAATAGATACAGATAGCGCACCAGCAACGAGCGCACCGCCAGCAACAATCATCATATCGCTTTGGTTAGAGCCTACAAGTTGTAATATAACTCCACCCAAAGCAGCAGCAATAATTTGTGGTATACAGATGGTTCCATTAAATAAGCCAAGATAAGCACCCATGTGTCCATAGCCTTCCAGTGCATTGGTTACAAAGGTGAACGGCATTGAAAGTATGGCAGCCCAGGCACAACCAATAAGAACGAATGGAATAAACATAATATATTGGTCGTGGACAAACGAAGTCATAACAAATCCCACACCACCTAAGAAGAGAGAGAAACCGTATGCAAACTTGCGATTTTTAAACATAGGCAACACCACTGCCCAAAGTACGGAGCCTATTGCTTGTATGGCAAACAATATTCCTACCCAATCGCCAGCTTGCTGATATTTTAATGTTGCCGAAGCATTGCTTGCACTCATGTCTACTCCGAAACAGTTAGCAGCAACCGTTCCTGTTGTATAAGTCCACATAAATAAGAATGCAAACCAAGAGAAAAATTGCACTAATCCAACCGTCCAGAATGTAGAAGGCGCATTTTTCAGCAGATGAATCCAATTGCTTTTCGTTTCATTCTCTTCTGTTTTTAAGTTGTGATATTCTGCGTATTCTTTTGGTGGCATCTCCTTAACCTTTAAAGTGGTATAGAGCACACATAGTATAAGAATAGCTGCACCAACATAGAACGAATAAATTACAGAGTCTGGCACAACACCCTTAGGTGCTTTAATAGATATACCAATGGCACTAAACAAATATGGAAAAACATAACCAACCAGCGAACCAGCGTTGCAAAGAAAACTTTGTATGGAGTAAGCCAATCCCTTTTGTTTTTCATTAACCTCGTCGCCCACAAGCATTTTAAATGGTTGCATCGCCATATTAATGCTTGTATCTAAAAACATAAGCGATATTAAACCGAATATCATAGCCGTTGATACAGCCATACCAAACGAACCAGCATTAGGCAGCAGGCACATAACAAGAACTGCAATAAAGGCACCTATAAATAAATAAGGTATGCGACGACCAAAGCGAGTCCAAGTTTTGTCAGATAAAGTCCCTACAATCGGTTGCACAAGAATACCCATCAGTGGAGGCAAAATCCAAAAATAGCTTAAGCTATGTGGGTCGGCACCTAATGTAGCAAATATACGCGAAATGTTAGCACTCTGTAAAGAGTAGGCTATTTGAACACCAAAAAAACCAAAACTAAGATTCCATAGTTGCCAGAAACTTTTGTTTGGACGAGTCTTTAATTCATTATTCATAGTTTAAAGTGTGTTAGTTGCTATTTGTTGATAGTTGATTTATATATTTAAATTGTAAATTCCATTTATCGTGTAGTTCCTCTAATAATAAGTCTGGTCCGCACAATACGCTTTTCTACAGTGTCAAGCGGTAACGAGCCTTCCGCCTTATCTATCAATATGCTTGCAGCCTCTTCTCCTACACGTAAGCCCCGTTGTTCTACAGTAGTGAGCATAGGGTCGCACGATACAGCACGTATACCATTTGTAAATCCACAGATGGAAATATCTTCAGGAATGCGATATCCCAAGCGTTTGCACGAATAAAGTATGCCAAGCGCAGTTTCATCGTTTACAGCAAAAAAAGCATCAGGCGGGTTTTGAAAGTTCAAGAGGTCGGGAGTAATCGATTCCGCATCGCTACGATTATCGCACATTCTTATTAATTGCTCATCTGGTTGTATGCCATGCTTCAGCAAAGCATCGCGATAGCCGTTATAGCGGTTCTTTCCTATTTCCAAATTCATAGACAAACCGTAATAGGCAATGCGTCT
Source organism: Prevotella pallens (assembly GCF_900454935.1). Lineage (NCBI taxonomy): Bacteria > Pseudomonadati > Bacteroidota > Bacteroidia > Bacteroidales > Prevotellaceae > Prevotella > Prevotella pallens. The sequence continues at coordinate 1,931,637 of NZ_UGTP01000001.1, read as the reverse complement.
GCAACCAGTATTAATAAGGTGATTTACGGCAGAGAATGCTCCCATATAATCGTCAATAACCACACGGCTAGCATTAACACCAATGCTTACACGGTCGTAGAATACCAATGGTATATGCTGATCTACAAGAAACTGGAAGTGATCGAACTTGGTTGTATTCTTAGCTTGTGATACAATTACGCCACAAACCTTATTTTCGTAAAACGATTTACATATCTTTACTTCTCGTTCGTAGCTCTCGTTGCTTTGCGCAACCATAAGCTGATAGCCACGCGTAGAGGCTTCTTCTTCAATTCCTGCTAATATAGACGAAAAATAAAAGTGTGTAAATTGAGGCACTATAACGCCAATAACCTTCAACGGTTGCACTTTGCTTTTGCGCAGAGCTTCTGCAATAAGATTAGGAGTAAAGTTTTGTTCACGCGCATAACGCTTTATCTCTTCCCGCTTTTCTGCCGAAATGCGTGGGCTATCCTTTAGTGCACGCGATACAGTAGCAACGGAAACACCCAATTCGCGTGCTATATCTTTCATTGTTACATTACTCTTTTTCATCGCCAATTCGTGAAGCCTATTTTCTCTTTTTCTTATTTCTATGGCAAAAATACATATTTTTACATTATACTTTGATACAAGTCAAGAATTTATTTCTATATTAACGATGCAAACGTTTGCACTTTTTAATTTATGTTTTTAACGACCAAAAAGTGCTAATACAAAATTAACAGCTTATCTTTGCAAAACTAAGTTCTATACAAAGGTAAGAAAAGAAACCGTATAGTCCTATTACAAAAGATATTATAGCGGTTATATTAAGGATAAAATTTACTCAATATTAATACTTTAACAACAAAATGATGAAGCAGGTAAAATGCAAAACTCCTGTCAGGATGCTGGCACTTATGCTCGGTCTATTCCTGTCTATCAATGCCTTTGCGCAATCAACTATCAAAGGTATGGTGAAAGATTCTTCTGGCGAACCAATCATTAGCGCATCAGTTCTAGTTACTGGAACCCATGAAGGTGTGCAGACGGATATCGACGGAAACTTCGAACTGAATGTAGCACCAGGCACTCAACTAACCATTTCTTACATTGGATATATTAAGCAGCAAGTTGCTGCAAAGAATGGTATGGTTGTTGTTATGCAGCCAGAAGATGCACAACAAATGCAAGAAGTTGTTGTCATCGGTTACGGTGCAGTGAAGAAGAGCGACCTTACAGGTTCGGTTCTCGCAATGAAACCCGACACAAAGAACAAAGGTCTCGTAGTAAATGCACAGGATATGATGCAAGGTAAGATGGCTGGTGTGAATGTTACAGGTGAAGGCGGTACTCCTGGTGGTGGCGCAAAGATTCGTATTCGTGGTGGTTCATCGTTAAGCGCATCTAACGATCCGCTTATCGTTATCGATGGTGTCGCTATGGATAATACGGGTATAAAAGGTATGTCTAACCCTCTTTCTTTAGTAAATCCACAAGATATTGAAAGCTTCAACGTGTTGAAAGACGCTTCTGCAACAGCAATCTATGGTTCTCGTGGTTCTAACGGTGTTATTATTATTACCACAAAGAAAGGACGTGTAAACCAACCTCTTTCTGTTTCATACTCTGGTAGTGTAACTGCTAGTATTAAGAGAAAAACTATCGATGTAATGAATGGAGATGAATATCGTAAGTTTATTACTGATATGTTTGGTGCGGGAAGCAAGCAAGTAGCTGCACTTGGCACTGCAAATACTAACTGGCAAAACGAAATCTATCGTACAGCATGGGCACAAGACCATAATATTACCGTTACAGGTTCTGTTGGCGACAAGGATAATTATATGCCCTTCCGCATTTCTGCCGGCTACACAAATAATCAAGGTATATTGAAGACCTCTAATTTTGAACGTTATACAGCAGCTGTAAACTTAAGTCCATCGCTCTTGAATAATCACTTGACTATGAACTTAAATGTGAAAGGTATGTTTGCAAAGAATCGCTTTGCTGATGGCGCTGCTATCGGTGCAGCTGTAGCTTTCGACCCTTCTCAAAGCATTTACGATTATACTTCAGCTGATGCAGCTAACTTTGGTAACTATTTTGAATGGCGTGGAGTTGGTCTTGCTGCAAGTGATGACCCTACATGGCCAACTACTTTCAATACTTTAGCAACAAAGAATCCTGTAGCTATATTAAATTTAAAGAACGATCATTCTCGCAGTCGCGATGTTATTGCAAATGCAGAATTCGACTATAAAGTTCACGGCTTTGAAGATTTAAGTTTGCATGTTACTGCTGGCGCAGATATTGCACAAGGACAACAAGACACTGATATTGCTCCATCTTCTCCATTAAAACCTTATTACGGTTACAATGGTTGGAGCAAACAGCTGAAACGCAACCTCACTTTCAATACATACGCACAGTATTACCATGACTTTAAAGATGCTGCAAAGAACCACTTCGATATTATGGCAGGTTATGAGTGGCAACACTTCTGGAGAAAAGATAAGAGTCGTGCTATACAATATTATCCTTCTACAAACTCAAAGGCTGGACAAATCTACTACGATAGTGGTAAAGACTACAACAAAGACGGCGTTTTGGAAGACTATGTATATCCTACAGAAAACTATCTTGTGTCATTCTTCGGGCGTTCTAATTGGAGTTTAATGGACCGTTATTATCTTACAGCTACATTCCGTGCTGATGGTTCTTCACGCTTCAAAAAGCATTGGGCTTACTTCCCTTCATTTGCATTCGCTTGGAAAATGAAAGACGAAAATAAGTTCCGTGATATTAAGTGGTTAAGTGATTTGAAACTTCGCTTAGGTTGGGGTATGACAGGTCAGCAGGAAGGTATTGGCGACTATAACTACTTCGATATTTATCAGACTGGAAATAGCACGAATGGATATTATCCTGTAACAGGCGAAGGTATAATTGTTCGCCCACAAGCTGTAAACAAGGACTTGACTTGGGAAACAACTACAACTTACAACGTTGGTCTTGATTGGGGTATCCTCAACCAACGCCTCAGTGGTAGTGTTGATTGGTATTATCGTAAGACTACAGACCTCTTGAACACAGTAATTGTTCCTGCTGGTTCTAATTTCCGTAACCAAGTTCCATCTAATATCGGTTCATTAGAGAATACTGGTATTGAAGTAGCTTTGCGTTGGAGAGCAATCGAAACCAAAGACTGGTATTGGACTATCGACTATAACTTCACATACAACAAGAACGAAATAACCGACCTTACAGGTGGTAAAGATCCTAATTTCTTTGTTGCGACAGGAGGAATTTCTGCAGGTACTGGCGTTAATGCACAGGCACACGCTGTAGGACACCCAGCTTCTTCTTTCTACGTTTATCAACAAATTTACGATAAGAATGGTAAAGCAGTTGAAGGTGCTGTTGTAGACAGAAACGGTGATGGAAAAATTACAGAGGCTGATAAGTATTTCTATAAGAGTCCAATGGCTCCTGTTACAATGGGTCTTTCTTCTCGTCTAGAGTATAAGAATTGGGATTTAGGTTTCTCTCTCCGTGCAAATATAGGTAACTATGTGTTCAACGATTTGATGGCTGGACAAGCAAATATTTCTCCTGCAGCTATATGGGCATCATCAGAATTCTTGTCAAACCGTCCTATAGCTTCAGTTAAAGATAATTGGCAGACAGGTCAGACCACAGCTATTCTTTCAGACCGTTGGGTACAGAATGCTTCGTTCTTAAAACTCGACAACGTTACATTAGGTTATAGCTTTGCTGATCTCTTTAAGACTGGTGGCTGGCATGGTTTGAGTGGACGTGTTTATGGAACAGCTTCTAATATACTCACACTTACTAAATATAAAGGTATAGACCCAGAAGTATTTGGTGGTATTGATAATAATCTCTATCCACGTCCTATGTCATTCATTGTTGGTCTTAATTTAAACTTCTAATCATATAATAGTATTTCAATAACTATGAAACGATATATAAAGAAATTAGCTCCAGTAGCAGCACTGCTATTTACGTTGAGCTTAACCTCTTGTGTTAAGGATTTGGACGTTACACCAATCGACCCAAATCTACAAACAAAGATTAATCCGGACTATTTGTTCAACAAGTGCTATGCAAACTTCGCATTGTCTGGTAACAAAGGTCCTGAAGACGATTGCGATATTGATGGTCTTGATGGAGGTACAACAGGTTTCGTTAGACAGCTGTTCAACTCTAACGACCTTACTACCGATGAAGCTATCTGTAACTGGACACAAGATGAGGGTATTCCTGAGTTTAACTTCAATAACTATGGTAGCTCTCACCCTATGCTGAAAGGTTTCTACTATCGCCTTTATTTTGGTGTTACTGTTTGCAACCAATATCTCAATAACTTTGGCGATGTAGACAAACAGAAGACTGCAGAGGTGCGTTTTATTCGTGCACTCGACTACTATTTGTTGATGGACGCATTTGGAAATATTCCTTTCACAGAAGAGGTATCAGCTAAACCTTCTCCACAGCATTCACGTAAGCAAATGTACGACTATATTGAAAAGGAACTCTTAGCCATTGAACCAGACTTGATGACTCCACGTGCTAAGACTTCTTCTGATCCTGATTACGGTCGTGTAGATAAGGCTGCTGTATGGATGTTGCTCTCTCGTCTATACTTAAACGCAGAGGTTTATACTGGTACACCTCAATGGCAGAAGGCTGCAGACTATGCTAAACAGGTAATTAATTCTCCTTATCATCTCTACACTGGTGCTACAGTAAACGGCTGGACTGCTTACCAACAATTATTTATGGGCGATAATGGCGAAAACGGTGCATCTGTTGAAGCTGTTTTCCCTATTTTACAAGATGGAAAGCATACTGCTGCATACGGTGGAACAGTGTTCTTGATTGATGCTTGCTACGATAAAACTGCATCTGTAAATAGTAATGGTACTGCTGGTGGCAATCTATACGACAATGCCAACTGGGCTGGTGTTCGTGCTCGCAAAGACCTTATCGATAAGTTCTTCCCCAATAGCAATGCACCAGCTGTAAGTGGAGCAAATATGCCAAGCGAAGCTGGAGACGATCGCGCACTGTTCGATGGTGTAGGAAGAACCATTACACAAAGCACATCAGCTGATATCTCAGTATTTACAAAAGGCTTTGCAGTTGTTAAGTTCAACAACTTCTACTCTACTGGCGCAAGTGCAAAAGACCTTCGTTATGCAGACACCGATTTCTTCTTATTCCGTGTTGCTGAAGCTTATCTAACATACGCTGAAGCTACTGCCCGATTGAATGGTGGTCAGACTACTACTGAAGGTACAGACCTTATCAACCAACTTCACACACGTGCTCATGCAGCACCTCGAACAACTGGTTCTTATACACTCAACGACATTCTCAACGAATGGTGTAAAGAGTTCTACTTTGAAGGTCGTCGCCGTGTAGACTTGATTCGTTTCAACAAGTTTGGTGGTAATGCAAACTATAACTGGGCTTGGAAAGGTGGCGAACGTAACGGACGTAACTTCGCTGCAACACGTAACGTCTTCGCTATTCCAAACAGCGATCTCACTGTAAACTATAACTTGAAACAGAATCCTGGTTATTAAATTATACGAGTTGAGGAGAGACACTCCTCAACTCTAACAAAACTCAAAAGATAAGAATTATGACAAAGATATTAAAGTCTGCATTGTTGCTCATTTGTGCTGTTTGTTTCTTTACAGCCTGCAGCGATGACAACGACGAGAACCCTGTGGTAAAGTCTCCAACTACTTTCCACTTAAATACACCAGCGCTTGCTGCTAACGGTGTTTACGATTTAACGCACTCTAAATCTATAGAACTTACTTGCTCACAGCCTGACTATGGCTATCCAGCAGTAACAAGATATACAGTAGAGGTTGCGACTAGTGCCGATATGTCTGATGCAAGAGCTCTTTCTGGTTCTTACATCACAGCAAAGATAGAGGTAGATGCTGCCGAGTTGGCAAGTACACTTACCGAGCTTTATTTAGCAAAAGGCATGAGCGAACATCAGTTCCCTCTCACGGCTCCTGTTTATATTCGCGTGAAGGCTGTTCAAACTACGGCTGATAACAAAGAGATTGAAGGTACTGCAATTACATCTAACACTATTGAATTGAGCAAAGTGTATTTCGCTTTCTCACTTCCTCCAGTAACTGTACCAGAGAAACTCTATCTTGTTGGTAGTTTCAATAAATGGTCGTGGGACAATGCTTTGGAAATGATACCTGTAAATGGCTCTCCAAACATTTTCTGGCATCTTGTTTACCTCGATGGTGAAGGCAACAGTGCAGGTGTTAAGTTTAATAGCGATAAAGCATGGAACGACAAAGAGGCTGGCTTCGAAAAGATTACGATTAACCCTGCAAGCGATAATGCTGCCGATATTATCAATGCCAATGGCAACATTGGTTCATCTAAACCAGGTTGGTACCTGATGATTGTAGAATGTACCGTAGTAGGTCGCGATATTAAGTACAACGTAACCTTCAACAAACCTAATGTTTATCTGCAAGGTGTATGTACTGCTGCTGGTGGTTGGGACCTTATTCCAGACAACTTGTTCTCTGTTCCTACAACAGCCGATGGCGAGTTTGTTTCTCCTGCTATAGGTAATGCAGTGTCTGGTGGTCCTTCAGGAAGCGATCCAGGTGTACGTATCTGTGTAAAGATTCCTAATACCGAATGGTGGAAGGCTGAATTCATTGTCTACGATAAGAAGATTGCTTACCGTGGCAATGGTGGCGACCAAACACCACGTGTAGCAGGTGCAGTAGGGCAGAAGGTCTACTTGAACTTCACAAAAGAAACTGGCGAAATAAAATAATAACAACTTATTATCATAGAATACAGTTATGAAGAAATTATCATTATATATCACACTCGTAATTGTAAGCCTCGTTCTCGGGGCTTGCAGCGACGAGTACGAACCTTGGAGCAATCCTCAGGCATATTCACAAGAAAGTTCTATCACTATTCCTGGTATGAAGGCAAGTGCTGTGGCAACACAAGACTTATCTACTGTAGGCGATGAGGTGCCTCTTTTCACACTCTCTGCGGCTACTCTTCCTGAAGGCTACACCTTGCGGAACGCCCGCATAGAACTCCACCCGGCGATGCTCGACGGTGCACCGCCTACCACCATCAGCACCACGATTGACGGCAAGGCAAGCACGGCAGAAGTACAGGCAATGATTGAGAAGTACTATGGCAAGCGCGTGGAAGCACGCAATTTCTTGGCGTACGTATATGTCAATGCCGTAAAGGGTAGCCAGGCTGCGCTCATAGAAGCTGGTGCTGTTGATTTAACAATAATACCAAAGAAACCTACTTTTGCATCAGAATATCTTTATATGTCTGGTGATGCAAACTCATGGCAGCATTCGGATATTCTCTACAGCTCAGATCTTGATGGCAAATATCTTGGCTATATGTATCTTACACAAAATGGCTTTAAGTTTTCTACACAACCAAATTGGGGAGGTACAAACTACGGCAAGGACTTTAGCACAGATGCAGGTGCCGATAATATAACGATGACTGAACCTAATGGCTTCTATAAGGTAGAAGTAAACTTGGTAGCACGTTCTTACAAGCTCACACCTATTACTAAAATAAGTATCATAGGCGATGCTACTGGTGGTTGGACGAATGATATTGATATGACCTACAATTCTGCATCGCACAGTTGGAGCGTACAACACGTAACACTTGTAAACGGTGAAATGAAGTTCCGTGCGAATGGCGAATGGAACATAAGCTGGGGTGGTACAGACCTTAACCACCTAACATCTACAAATGGTGCTAACCTCAAAGTAGAGGCAGGTACATACACCATTAAGCTAACACCATCGTACGATGGCAATACAAAAGCAGAACTAATAGCAGAGTAAACCTATTAGGTTAATACTTTTTAAGTTTATATTTCACTGGGGGACGCACCATTTTTATGGTTCGTCCTCTTTTTTTTGCTCATTTTTATTTTAGTTCAGTGAAAAATAGGAGCCTGAATTATAGACACCTACAGTTGCTTATTCAAAAAACGAATAGAACATTGCTAGTGTATATAAAAATTGGTGAGATATAGCTACTTTTGTTTTAGATATCTGTCGCATTCGTCTCAGATATCTGTCCCGTTCGTCTCAGATATCTGTCGCATTCGTTTCAGATATCTGTTAGTTGCACATTAGATATCATAATAGAAATCAACCTTTATAGTTTAATTCTATGACGCTTGAAAGATATCTGTTCCAATGAATATTTCTTGATTTGACTTGCAAAATATTCGTCTTTGAATGCGAAGAATATGCCTGTAGTATATGAATAATACATATAGGGTTATATCAATATAATATATACTTAGCCATTAACAATCTCAATCTTCGCTCTTCGCATTCTATAGAATAGCAATAGAGCAATGCGCTAATGCTTCTATACCTTTATATTATTCTATCAAAGTTTTATTTATACTTTGTTTTTTTATATTTCTTTCATTATCTTTGCACAAAACTTCATAACTAAAGGTATCACTATCGTAAGTTTATGGTAAATTGTTTATAAGCGTATGAGACTCAATATACAATCTCACAGCATTAAAATAGATAAAAGAATAGGAAGCATTATATTCTTGTTTGCAGTAATAATACTATCTGTAAACGCGCAAACAAACGAACAACCACAGCAACGTCATTTTAAGAATTTTGGTATAGGTTTAGGACATATTACACCTGACTCAATGCGATGGAAGAGTCTTAATTTTGGAATATTAGCTGCCACCGATACGCTAAATGGATTTCAATTAGGTGGGATAAGTAGTATAACAGAACGAAAACTAAAAGGTGTTAGTATGGCAACACTACTAACAGCTAGCAATGGACGTGTTGATGGAGTGTTAGGGGCATTCGGAATGAATATTTCAGGAGGCAATATGCGAGGTTTACAATTAGCTGGTATTATCAATATTGCACGGAAAATACATGGAGTACAACTATCGGGATTTGTAAATATAGCAGAATCGCATTTTCGAGGACTACAGTTGAGTGCTTTCACTAATATTTCTATGGGGGTGCAGGGAGGAGTTCAAATTGCAGGATTAGCCAATATAACCTCGAGGACTATGCGGGGCTTACAGTTAGGAAGCTATAATTATGCAGATACACTACGAGGAATGCAGCTTGGATTAGTGAACATTGCGTTGCAACAACCTAAAGGCCTACAGCTGGGTATAATTAATTATAGTCGCGATACTTTGGCGCGAAAAATTGGTTTTGTGAACATTGATCCCAATACTAATATAGATTTATTGTCTTATTGGAGTAACACAACACTTCTAAATATGGCTCTGCGTTTCAGAAATAAGAAAACCTATTCGATATTTTCTGTAGGAACACACTACCTATCGTTAGACGATGATTTTTCTGGAGCATTATCCTATCGTTTAGGACGCTATATACAACTATCGCCTAAATGGATATTGAGTAGCGATATAGGTTTTTCGCACATTGAAACATTCGAGAAAGAAAGCTCTAACAAACCACATAGACTGTATGCATTGCAAGGACGTGTAAACTTAGATTACCACATTAATAAGAAGTTAAGTGCTTTTATTTCAACAGGTTGGGGTACAACCCGCCACTATGGTAATAACAAACTCTATACTAATAGAATGCTTTTAGAAGCAGGACTGGTGATGCACTTTCGACCTGAAAAGACACAATCGTATGGGGGAACTGTAGGAACTACGGAGCAGACGATGACAGAACGATACAGAAAATTGCTCGAAAACGATTCCACCTTGTATCGTTACAATATTCAATTTGCATATAACGATCCGAAAGAACATCGCAAAGCATGGACTGCTGTAACAGAAGTTATAGGAATTAATGCATTTGTACACTGTATAGATAGATTTGCTTTGCACTACAAATTTGCAAAAGTAAATTTTAAAAGTATAAGTAACAATTTTAAGAATGGTTTTGTATGGGATAACGATAAGTTTACTACTAATCAGTTTGCACATCCTTATCATGGAAGTTTGTACTATAATGCAGCACGCTCAAACAATCTTTCGTTCTGGCAATCACTACCTTATGCCTTAGGCGGTTCACTAATGTGGGAGTTTATGGGCGAGGTTGAGCCACCTGCTATAAACGATGTAATGGCAACAACAATGGGTGGTATTTGTTTCGGAGAACTTTCACACCGCATCTCGCATCTATTATTGGACGATAGTAGTAGAGGATTCCAAAGGTTTCTTAGAGAGTTTGGCGCTACACTCGTAAACCCTATTGGAGGCTTCAATAGATTAATAACAGGGAAAGCATGGCGTATAAAAGGACAATATCATAAATATCACGACTATGAAGCACTGCCAATAGACCTGTCAATATCTTCAGGCATACGCTATCTGGCTGATAATGGCGCAATGTTTAGAGGAGATTATAATGCCTTTATGAATGTATTCTTAGAATATGGCGACCCTTTGAACGAAGCGACCACTAAACCTTACGACTTCTTTTCATTGGAAGCAATGTTTGGAATAGTAGGCGAGCAACCACTCATAAATGCTATTCACATATTAGGACGACTTTGGGGTACACCTGTTTTTAGTGGTAAAAGCTTCAAAGCACAACTTGGTTTGTTCCAGTTCTTTAACTATTACAACTCAGATCCCGTAAAAAAAGGAAGTAAACAAACTCCTTATCGAATCTCGGAAGCTGCTAGTATTGGTCCAGGAATGATAATATCGTTCCAAAATATGGGAGGTTTAACAAGATTGGAACAACGTATCTTCTTTCAGGAATACTATTAGGTGGTACTAAAAGCGATTATTACAACGTAATAGATAGAGATTACAATATGGGCTCAGGATTTTCTGTGAAAACAAAAACATTTATGGAATTCCATAAATTCGGTCGCTTCATAATGCACTCAAGTTTTTATCACCTTTATACGTGGAAAGGATACGATAAAAAGAAACTAGAGACAATAGATCCACTATATTTAAATGCACAGGGCGATAAAGGAAATGCAGATTTACTTGTGCTCAATCCAATATGGGAATTCGACTTTAATAAACGTATGAGCATAATGCTCGCAGGGTCTTATTATATAAGAAATACACGATATTATGAATATAAAAAGGTACACGCAGAGACATTCGAAGTGAATTTAGGTTTAACCTATCATTTCTAATAAGCTGCTTTCGCTGAAGTGTGATATAATCACCAAACTATCAATACAATTATATAATACAGTGCGTTATATATTGTAAATAGTGTTAATAATAATTAAGATATAAGCATCTACGGATTTATCCACTTTGTAAATAATAAAAAATGAGTAATTTTGCGAACCGATTATTTCGAGAGTGAACTTAGAACTCTCAGCACATTGTATGTTAATAGCGTTACTTTTGGCCGGGTTACGTGGTTAGAGAATGCAATGAGCAAGTATTAAAAACGTTTTTTAGTAGTAAAATTTAAAATTTAAAAATGGACACTTTAAGTTATAAGACTATTTCCGTAAACAAGGAAACAGCTAAGAAAGAGTGGGTAGTAGTAGATGCTACAGACCAGATAGTTGGTCGCCTTTGCTCTAAAGTTGCTAAGTTGCTTCGCGGAAAGTATAAGCCAACTTTTACTCCACACGTAGATTGCGGAGACAATGTAATCATCATTAATGCCGATAAAGTAAGATTTACAGGCAAAAAAGAAACCGATAAGGTTTACACACACTATACTGGTTACCCAGGTGGACAACGCTTTAACACACCTGCGCAACTTCGTACAAAGAAAAATGGTGTAGAGAAGATGGTACGCCATGCCGTTAAAGGTATGTTACCAAAAGGCATTCTCGGTCGTCATATACTTAATAACCTTTATGTATTTGAAGGTTCTGAGCTGAACGGACTCGAGGCACAAAAGCCAAAGTCAATAGACATTAACCAGTATAAATAGAATAGGCGAAAAAGATGGAAGTAATAAATACAATTGGACGCCGTAAGAGCGCTGTTGCTCGTATATACCTTTCAGAAGGTACAGGCAAGATTACTATCAATAAAAAAGATATTACTGAATATTTCCCATCAGCTATTCTGCAGTATGTTGTAAAACAACCATTGCAGTTGCTAGGTGTAGAAGGTCAATACGATATAAAGGTAAACCTCGATGGTGGTGGCTTTACAGGACAAAGTCAGGCTTTACGTCTTGCTATTGCACGCGCACTTGTAGAGATTAATCCTGAAGAAAAGAAGAACTTGAAGAACCACGGATTCCTGACACGCGATAGCCGTGCGGTTGAGCGTAAGAAGCCAGGACAGCCAAAAGCACGTGCTCACTTCCAGTTCAGCAAGCGTTAATCAACTTGTCAGCATACTGCCGAATTACAGCAAAAGAATTTGCTATATGCCTATGTCGGTATGCCACAGCGCTTGAGTTTAGTATCTAAATCAATGAGATTTCAAAATCGGGAACTACTCGTTGGTTGATTCTAACAAACCAAGCGAAACTATTCGCTAAGAAAGAATTAAAAAGAAAGTAAACAAAACAAAAAGTAAAAAGAAATGTCAAGAACAAATTTCGACCAATTATTGCAGGCAGGCTGTCATTTCGGACACCTCCATCGTAAGTGGAACCCAGCTATGAAACCATATATTTATATGGAACGCAATGGAATCCACATCATTGATCTTCATAAAACCGTTGCAAAAATAGACGAAGCTGCTGAGGCTCTCAAAGGCATCGCAAAGAGCGGAAAGAAGATTTTGTTCGTAGCTACTAAAAAACAGTCTAAGGACGTTGTTGCTGAAAAAGCTACAGCGGTTAATATGCCATACGTAAACGAACGCTGGGCTGGTGGTATGCTTACCAACTTCCCAACAATTCGTAAGGCAATTAAGAAAATGACGAACATTGATAGATTGATGAACGATGGTACTTTCTCTAATCTTTCAAAACGTGAAATTCTCCAAATTTCACGCCAACGTGCAAAATTAGAGAAAAACTTAGGTTCTATCTCAGACCTTACTCGTTTGCCTTCTGCACTCTTTGTAGTCGATGTTATGAAAGAACATATCGCTGTTAAGGAAGCTAATCGCTTGGGTATTCCTGTGTTCGGTATCGTTGATACAAACTCAGATCCAAAGAATATTGATTACGTTATTCCTGCAAACGATGATGCAAAGGACTCTGTAGAAGTTATTCTTGGTGCTTGCTGCGCTGCAATTGCAGAAGGTCTTGAAGAACGCAAGATAGAAAAGGCTGACGAAAAAGCTGCTGCTGAACAAGCAGAAGAAGCTGCTGAAGCTAAACCAAAGCGTGCAGCACGTAAAGCAGCTGCAGAAGAAGCTCCTACTAATGAGGAAGAAGCTCCTGCTGCAGAATAAACTTTAGACAAAATATAAGATGGGCGTTGGTGAACGCTTGTGGATTTAAGAATAAATCCATTAACGCTCCTCAACGCCCACATTTTTTAACCATAAATTTAAAAGGAAAAGAAAAAATGGCTGTATCAATTGAAGATATAAAGAAATTGCGTGCGATGACTGGTGCAGGTCTTGCAGACGTAAAGAACGCACTCAATGAAGCTGAAGGTGATTTTGATAAAGCAAAGGAAATCCTTCGTGAGCGTGGATTAGCTATTGCTGCAAAACGTTCTGACCGTGAAACTTCAAATGGTTGTGTTCTCGTAAAGGCTGTTGATGGCTTTGCAGCAATGGTTGCCGTGAAGTGTGAGACCGACTTCGTTGCAAATGGTAAGGATTTCATTGCTATGGTGCAAGATATTCTTGATGCTGCTGTTGCAGCAAAAGCTAAGTCTCTCGATGAAGTTAAGACTCTAAAGTTGGCTAATGGAGAAGATGTTGCTGCTACTGTTCAACAACGTTCTGGTATCACTGGCGAGAAGATGGAAGTTGATGGCTACAACTTTATTGAAGGTGAAAACTTATCAGTTTACGATCACATGGGCAAACACACACTTGCCACTATTGTTCAACTAAATAAGAGTAACGAAGAAGCAGGACACAAAGTTGCAATGCAAGTTGCTGCTATGAAACCTGTTGCTTTGGACGAAGCATCTGTTCCACAAGAAGTTAAAGACGAAGAATATAAGGTTGCTATTCAGAAAACAAAGGAAGAGCAAGTTGAAAAAGCTGTTGTTGCTGCTATTAAGAAGGCTGGTATAAACGCAAACTTGGTGGATAGCGATGAGCATATTGAATCTAATATCAATAAAGGCTGGCTTACACGTGAAGATGCAGATAAGGCTATAGAAATAAAGAAGACTGTTAGTGCTGAGAAGGCTGCTAATTTGAATGAAAATATGATTCAAAATATTGCGAAAGGTCGTCTCAACAAGTTCTTCAAAGATAATTGTCTTGTAGACCAAGAATTCCAATTTGCAGAAGGCGACAAGATTAATGTTGCTGATTGGTTGAAGAGCCAAGATAAAGATCTTGCTGTTGTTGCTTACAAGCGCTTCACACTTTCTGCTGAATAAAGAAAATATAAATTTTTCGTTTTCATATTAAGATTGGAAGAGGGTATATCAGTTTGATATATCCTCTTTTTTATTGATTTAAATTTTTGTCAATGATAGAATTAAAATAATACAGAATCCCGAAAGTGAAAGAAAAGAGAGTATGAATAAGAAATAAAGAGAAATGAACTTATATTCTTTTTCAGATATTCTTCAACAAGTCTTAGTGTTTAAACTTTCTCTATGAGGCAAACAGCATAGGCTGCTATGCCTTCTTCTCTACCAACGAAACCCATTCGTTCAGAAGTTGTTGCTTTGATGGATATTGCATCTTCATCGCAACCAATAATCTCTGCCATACAAGCTTTCATAGCAGGTATATGTGGATTAATCTTCGGACGTTCTGCACATACTGTAGCATCTATGTTCCCTACACAATAGCCCTTTGTAGCTATTAATTCTATTGTCTTCTGTAGTATCACCTTCGAGTCCATATCTAAAGTTTCGTCTGCCGTATCAGGGAAGTGATAACCAATATCTCGCATATTTGCTGCACCTAACAAAGCGTCGCAAACAGCGTGTAGCAATACATCAGCATCGCTATGACCCAGCAAACCAAGTGTGTGGTCTATCTTTATACCACCCAAATAGAGTGGACGACCTTCTACAAGTTTATGGACATCGTAGCCCATTCCTACTCTTATCATATTCAGAAACGTTTGCGAGGAAGTTTCCTTCCTCGCAGCATTAAGTGTTACTTTCTATTAAACAAGTCTTTAATTCCGTCCATATCGAACGTTAAGGTGAAACGCAAAGTTTGATCGAGTGGATTGCTCTTTGCCGTTGCAATTACATAGCCTGCATCAAGTGAGAATACGCTCATCTTGAAGCCTGCACCCACTGTGAAGTATTTACGGTTACCTTTATTTTCGCTTTCGTTATGGTAACCAGCACGCAATGAGAACTTGTCGTTGTAAACATATTCAGCTCCGACACTCCAGTTTACTTCCTGAAGTTCTTCTTTTGCACCACCAGGAGCATCACTAAAACTCTTAAAGATTCCCGAAATAGACGATACATCGTAATACTCTTTTTGTAAACGATTTTGGTAATCTACTTCCGATTCATCTGAATTGCGCTTTGGATAGGTAGGAACAAGAAATTTGTTGGCATCAGCTGCAATGGTGAACCGATTAAATTCATCAATTGGAATCATCAACGATGCACCCAAACGCAAGTTAGTTGGTATGAATTCAGACCGATTATCGCCACCAAATGTAATTTTCGAACCAATATTTGAAATATTCATACCCAATCCTAGCTGACACTCACGACTACCAATATTGATATAATTTTGATAATAAGCAGAGATATCGGCAGCAAATGCAGACCCTGGTGCAGTTTCTTCGTTAAAGTTATAAGTAAGGTCTGAATATATCCAACGTACAGCAGCGCCTAATGAGAATTTTTCGCTCAGCATTAGCGAGTATGCAACATCAAACGACAGTTCGTAAGGTTTAATTGTCATTGCAGCAGACCCATCGGTACTACCACCAGTCGTAACTTCGCCTAAAGAGAAGTAGCGTAATGAACTAGATACAGCACTATAGTCGCCAATTCGATAATAGCCAGAAAGGTAAGCTAAATCCATATCGTTTACCAACTGTCGTAACCAAGGCGTATAGTTCAGTGAAACTCCTGCACGTGATATGGTAAACGGATATTTTGCAGGATTCCAATACTGCGAATTTACGTCAGGATCAGTGGCAACTCCTACATCTCCCATACCAGCAGCACGGGCATCGGGGGCTATCATTTGCGAAGTAACAGCATGGTTTACTGGGTTAAAAATATCTTTCTTGTCCTGTGCCATCGTTGCTGAAGCTATCCATGTAAGCAAGAACAGACTCAATATTCTATAAGGCTTATTCATTCTTTCTGTATTCTTATCTGTTAGTTTGTACAATTGTCTCAGGTTCGTAATTCGAACACTTCATTAATACACAAACGTACATAAAGACTTATTTATTGTTTATTACGATTAGTTTCTTTGCTTTAGACTCTTTCACGGCACCACCGCAACCTATCCGAACACGATAGAGATACACACCTGTTTGCAGACGTGCACCAGAATTAATGATTAAATCCCAATTCATTGTGTAGACATTACCCGATGCTATTCCATTTTCTTTGTGTTTCCACAATAAACGTCCCGATGTATCGAGTACTTCCAATTCTATATCTACATTTGCCCCAACATAATTATGGGTTACAATGAACGTTGTTTCTGTTTTGGCAGGGTTATTTGTGCAACTCACATCTTCTATATCAGGAGCCATTCCCTTGTCTACTGTAAAATCGAGTGTAGCAGTAGAAGGATTGTTGAGAATATCCCAAACACGGAATTTCAGTTGATGTCGTCCTTCAGATAGTTCAGGAATACTGAAGAAAGTAGTTCCTTTTGTATAGCTACCAAAGTCGAAGCGGAAGTTGTCGTTAAGGTTGTAAGTGCGCATCATATCTCCATCAATAATGAGTTGCATATCGTGTCCAACTCCGTTACCCGCTGCGTTTATACCATTGGCATCGGTAACTTGTGCAACAAAATATGGTGTACTATTCACCTTACCACCATTTACAAATGATGGTGTATTGAGGTAACAATAGATGGAAGGTCCAATAGAATCGTTACTTACTTGCTCTGAACCATTTATTGTAAACCTATCTTCTGCGCCATTCGCCAGTAAAGTATGGTCGTTGCTTACTGCATATACATTTATAAGACCAGTACCATTAGTATAATTAAGGTCGCGAGGAACGGCAAAAGTAAATTTAAATTCGCCATTATGAACACTGTCGGAACCATTATAAAGTACTTTTTGACGGTCGTAGTAGCTGAATGGAGTGTTCGTAGTTTCTTCTTGTCCCTTACAAGTTATCAATTCTCTAGTGTCGCGCACAGTTGCAGACATTAATCCATTGAAGTTTTCCACCTTTGTTGCATTCTTTTCAATGTGTCCTTTTACTGTGGCAATGGTACCACCTTTTAATTTTATTTGACCAGAATTACTGATAGCACTACCATCTATAGAATCGATAACAATATTCAAGGTAGGCAAATTAAGCGACAAAGCAGGATCGCCCAACAACGAGTATTGCAACTTATTGCGTGTTTGGTCTTGCCCTGTGTTTATCATATCTATTTTTGCTAAGCGCTGTGCTTCACCAAGTGTAGTTGGTTTTCCATTTTTAAAGCTCAACACATGTTTCAAAAAAGCAGTATTTATGTGTTTGTTATAACTTGCATATACAGTTCGGGTAGTTCCCCAGAAAGCTACCGAGCCACCTTTTTTGTTTAACATTGCTTCTTCGCCAATAGTAGCAATAGTTCCATCGAAAGGCATAATATCACAGCTTGCAGTAATCCAAAGAGGAAGATTTTTATTAGTAAAGTTTTGAAAATCTGTAATACGTAACACAGCCTCGTGCGATATTTGAATTTCAGAACCATGTCCTGCATAATCCATAATAAGTGCTCCTTGTGCCTGTTGTTGTTTTATAATAGCGCTAACTTCAGGATATATAAAACCTGTAGAAGAACTAGTACGTTTATAAGCGTCCCACATCACTTTTTTAACAACATAATTAGGATATGTATTCATAACAGCTTCTGCTGTTTCGTTTACATCGTGCATGTGTAGATTGTTGTTTCCATCATCGCCCATAAACATAATAACATTTTGCCAATCGCCAGCATTCTTATCTATTGCATAATTAATGGTCTTGTCTACTATAGTTTGTGCTTCGTCTGGCGTACTTACAGGAAAACGTCCCACACCAATATCTTCTTTGTCTATATTGGTTTGATTTACACCTTCTCCTTCGTCCATAAGTGTGTACCAACCATCATTAATATAGCAATCGGTTAAACTAAACGAATTGTCGCTCTCGTATGCAAGTAAATAATCGTCGGTATTTAGCAACCTACATTCAGGTGTTATCATACGATTATCCCATACACAATCGCCAAAAAGTAAAAGCGACTTTGGTATTTCGGCTTCTGTTTTTGCACGATCGTATAGCATTTTCATATACCGACGATATGCCATAGCATCGGGAGTTCCACTTGAAAATTCGTTGAAAATTTCATCAGCAGGCACAATACGTACCTTTATACCATCATGTTGCTCATGGAAAGCAGCCAAACGCTGTGCTTGTTTTAGCAATTTCTGACTGGTTGGAATTATAATAACAAGGTCTACGGGAGTATGACTATGTAAGTCTTGGTTGGTAATGTTATATACGTATTCAGGAACAGGAAATGTTCCCTCTGTTAAGTTTGGGGCAGAACGAGGCTTATCATAGGTTATTGATACATAATCTAAACGTGCAGGACCTCCTGAAAGTGTTGTTATCTTAATAGAATCTACATCATGTAGCCCCACTAATGGGTATTTTCTTTCAATTTCAGCACCATAATCAAATTCACCTGTAGACATACTTAGTTCGCCTTTCTTTTCACCATTCACTTCTATTTGTATGGAAGTGCGTCCTTTTCCTGCCGACACACCAATAGCAAGAGTTCCATTGCTTGCTTTTGCTGTGTTGGTTAGTGTATATGTTTGTGTTTTTCCAACAGCTATAGGGGTATTCTCAAAGAATCGACGTCCACCTGGAAACCAACTGTAATTTTCTATTTCGTGTAAACTATGATAATCGTCGGCTGTTGGATATACCGATGTCAAAAAAGTATTGGCGTCTACTGTTAAAGGAGCTTCTGTACTTTCTGTAATAAAATAATAGCCATAGTTAGAATAGTGGTTACGGGTGCGTATTGTTGCTGTATTGCTATCCCAACTTACTGGTCCACGTCCATAAAAAAGACGTTTTCCACCCACAAAACAACTTGGAACTTCCTTTAAATCATCAAATTCTTTCAGATAAGCTGATGAAATTCTTTCGTCTTGCAAATTACCACCATATCCATAAATACGCACTTTACTTAAATCGGAAAATCCTGCACGACGAATTACATCGGTAGTAAGATTATAAATACCATTAGCAGGTACACGAATTTTAGCCCATTTACCAGACGATAATACGGAATGATTTGCATAAAGTTGTGTATTTCCTGTTGTTGAAATACGATTAGCACGAACCTGACGAACATTGCGAGGCTTTGAAGTTAGTGCAATCATAAAGCTAACTAAGAATTGTTTTTTGCCATTACGTTCTACAATAGGGACGAGCGAAAACTCAAGAATTCCTTTTTTACGCTCTACTACCATTTGTTGTTGTATATTTGGCAAGCTAGAAAGTGGCATTCCCGACAATTTATTATAGCGTGAAATGTCTGCAGCACTCATATCAAGAAACTCTGGATATCGTATCTCTAATTGGTAAGTAGAATCTGCATAATTCTCTCCAATAGGAATTGCATACGTAAAATGTGGTAGTAAAGAATCTATTGTAACATCTTCAACCGTAAGATTGAAGAAACGTTGTTTTTGTGCTTGCGCTGAAATTGCAAGTAGCAATAATATAAAACTTAATATATTACGTTTCATTCGTTTCGTTATTTCTGATTGAAGATGTTCTCTTCAATATCGTTTATTTACAATTAAAGTCGAGAATTTTTCTATCCTCAACATAACCTTCTAAATGGTCGTTTATAGCAACGGAAGCACACCCTGTAGGACACCCAGTATAAATTATATCTCCTGTCTTTAGCGTAAAGTACTTACTAATGTAGCTTACAATTTCGTCTACCTTATAAAGCATATCGCTTGTGCAACCTTCTTGTACTGTTTTACCATTAATGTCAAGGTGGAAATGAATGCGCTGAATATCTAAGAATTTATCCTTTTCTATCCAGCTTCCCAGTGCTGCTGCCCCATCAAAACTCTTCGAAAGTTCCCAAGGTAGCCCTTGTTCTTTCAATTTTTTCTGCAAATCGCGTGCAGTAAAATCAATTCCAACCGTTACAGCATCATAATAGCGATGAGAAAATCGCTCTGGAATAGTTTTTCCTAACCTACAAATACGCACTACCAGTTCGGTTTCATACTCTATTCGTCCTAAATCATCAGGAATAAAAAAAGGTTTACCATCTTTTAATAACGATGAATCAGCCTTCAAGAATACCACTGGTTGCTCTTTTTTATTTAACGTGTCGTGTAGCGATTTATTGTGTTCGGAATAGTTCATTCCTATTGCAAATATCTTCATTTCTAATTCGTTTGCGATTTTTAAAACTTCTATATAAACAAAATAGGCAACAAAGTATTGACACTCTGATATACATCTATTTATTTTGCAAACTTACATAAATTTTTTGTAACCGAACCTTGATAAAATAAAAAACACATTCTTTTTATTTCTCCTAAATCTATATTTCTTACTATAGGCTTTTTCGTGTAAAAGTGCTATAAACAGTTCGGCAGAACTCTTCGTAAAGGCATTTTTACCTATTTGTTTACGACAGCTTTTCTTAAAAATTTCTCTTTTGCTTTATAAAAAATAATCCTATGTAACAGGCAAAATTATGCTTTGGTATTGCGAAACAACAGTTGCTACTATTGTATAAATATCTATAGTCTATATTTTCTTTTCGAATGAAAAAAAAGAATGTAGATGAGGCATTCGAACTGCAGAATACAATTCTACTTGTTTCAGCGCAATGTTTTTTATATCATTATTTTATATATTTTCAAACTTAATAAGGAATACTATCTCTTCGCGTTAAGGATAATGAAAATAAAATGTTTTTTGGTCTTTTCTTATTTATTTTACATACTTTTGCAGCAACTTAACGTAAATACTAATTAATGAAACAGAAATTTATAACAATTAAAACTACATGAAAACAACAAAAATCATTTTATTCCTTATGAAGAGAGGAATAGATTCTGTAGGCGGTATAGGAAAATATGAAATAGATATGTAGGTAAAATTGCAGTTATCAACCGATTAACGGAATTGATAAAGTTGTAATAGAATCTGATATCCTATCATTGATACATAAAAAATATATTGTAATTATTAATAAAAAAATAATATGAGAGTGAAAAAACTATTATTCCCAGCATTATCGCTTCTATTAGCGACGGCAATGTTTACAAGTTGCAGCAAAGACGAAACGTCTAATCTGTTAAACGAAATGAAACCTGTTACTTTCACCCCAGTAGAAGATCAAGTTTTATCCTCTGAGTCTACAGGAAATGTTGTTGGAAATAAGAAAGAATATCGAGAAATTATCAAAAAACAAATTACGCTTAATCCTGTAGAATTAGTAGATGAAAATCTTTCAGAAGTAATTTTCCCTGGTTGTGTTCTTCGTGGCGATGCTTTTATGAAAGGAGAATATTCGCCAGTGTCTATTAAAAATCCGAAAACTATAACCTTGTCGGCAAATATTCACGGAAGAAATCTGCAAGAAAGTAAACAAGTATTTCCCACTTTAAGCGATGTGCGTCAAGGTATCAACGATTTGATAGAGCCGAATACAGATTTAATAGAATATAATAATGCACCTGCATATATTACTTACCTTAATAATGTTGTAACAACAACGGAAAGTTTTAATAAGACATTCAACATTCATACGAATGTAAATGTACTTAATGATATTGTAAAAGCATATTTCAACTATGAAGCACGCAATTATTCTTCGTCGGGCAAGCATTATGTATTGGTAAAAGTAAGACAACAATTCTTTAACATATCAATGGCTGCAAAACAGCCTGATGAATGGGGAACTTTTGATAATTTAGGAGAATACGAACCCGTTTATGTAAGTAGTGTAGATTATGGTCGTGTGTTACATTTGCTTATTGAAACAAAAGAGAGTGCCGATTCTATCTCAAAAATGATAAAAGGCGGCATAAAAGCTTCATTTACAAAGTTTAATGGAAGTATAGAAACCGAATATAAGAAACAGTGGAATAGCTATTTTAATTCTGGAAAAATCCAAATTATGGTTGCTGGCGGTCCACATGAATATGCAAGGAAGATACGTGACTATGATAGTTTTATGGATTTTATAGATGTACCAAATTCCAAATCATTGATACATGCATCTGTTCCCATTGGTTATCGTGTGCGTTCTGTGCGAAACAATAGAGAAGTAGAAGTGAGAAGTTTTTATACCGAAGAGGTTGTTACACTTAAAAAGTAAGCAACAATGATGCAAGTTTATATTTCCATTAGGATTGTTAAACTTGCATCGTTTTAGAATTGTATTTATACTCTCTTAAAATTCTAATTATAAGGAAGCAAATTTATAATTAGAATTTTAAAATTCATAATTATATTTTTTTATTTTGTAATTATATTTTTTGGCGTAATGAGCTATCGTAGCTAAACCCTCTCTAATTCACTTTATTTATTGCCTTTAGTATCGTTTAATTACGATGGTATTTTCTATTACAAAGCAGGTCTTAATGTTTCATTTACTATTCTTTTATCAAAAAACTTTAAGAACTCATCTGCCATACAAAATATTTCTGTAACTTTGTTTTCGGTTATTATAGCAGCTTTTATAGCTAATTCGTCGTATATCAGTATTATAAAGTTTTGGTGAATTTTGCTAAAAGCTATATTTTTACAACTATTATAATGCGTTTAATTCATCTTAATTTAAAATGATGTATGCATAACAAAAGAAATCAGCTATAGACAATCGTTTTAAACATTTGAAACAGATGTGCTAAAATAAGCATAAACAATAGACAGAGTTTGTAATGATGAAATAGAATCAACTTTAAAAATAAAATTATGACAGAAGAATTTATTGCTAAAGAAATTAAAGATATAATTCTTGTTGAGAATTTTAAAAGATATTTTGAGACATTAGAAGACTCAAGTCAAGAGCCTTTTAAGAATAAGAGTTGGAGAAGTGGGCAACTATTGTTCAATTCATTGGATAATTCTAACCGAAAGCATTTACAAGAATTTGTAAAAATGATAATGATTGAAACAGTCTCTGATATTCTTTCGTTTGTTGATGGAACAGCAACATTTAAGAATCAACAGCATCCTTTCCAATTAATGTGTAATGGTAAAAAAGTAAGCGGTAGTTTACAAGAATATTTATTGATGGACTTAGAAGATAATGGATTCCATCGTTAAACATTAGAAAGAGCTGTGATAAAACAAGCATAAATAATAGGCAGAATTTGTAATGATGAAAATTAAAGTGATGCTACAAGTTTAAATTCCTCGACTTAACGAGGAAATAAACATTGCATCTATACGGCAAAAATTAAATTTCACGAATAATTCCCCCGCAACTTTGAACCAACCAAAATGTTATTATATGATTTTAAACTAAGCTGTTATAGATGTTTGAAGAACAATACGAATGTATTGAATCCCTAAATAATAAAAAATTTTTAAGCGAAGATGAGCAAAGAATATTATTCAAAAGAGATAGAAAGAATAAAATCTGTTTTAGCAGATTATTATGACACAGATTTTGATTCTGATGAGGAAGACTTTATTGTAAACAAATCTAATAAGCAACTTATAGAGAAACTTATTATCAACTTAAAAAATGATGATGAATTAGATGTTTCCAACAAAAGTTTCTTCATAAAGGAAGCACTTCACCTATTAGCAAAAAATACTGGTTGCGTAGAAGATGAGGAAATTTCGGACGAAATATTAGAGAAATTGCTTGTTAAACATATAATTACACAGAAAGACGAAAAGTATTATACACAGCTAAAGTCTACCAAAAGATGGACTTAATTTTATTGAGAGTTTGATAGATTTAAAATAAAATTGGCTGTTTTATAATAGTCTTTTTGAATTTATAGATAGTTTAAATACAGGTTATATATTCTTTTTCAGTTGTTGAAAACGTTGCTGACAACGTTGTTTGTAGTTGTAATGGAAAATATGTTTCTGTATTTTTCGGAAGTTATACATAAACGAAAACCGTAGCTTATCTATAAAAGAAGGTGTTCTTTCGGCATAAATAGAACGTGGAATACGCACAAAATATAGGTCGGCAATGGTATCGAAAGCCGAAAATTGTTGATGGTTTCGTTCGAAAAGCCATACTTCAGAATAAAAACGGTTAGAAGAAATAATATCCGATTGAAAATCTGGGAGTTTACGAATATAAGCAGACGTTGCCCACCAGAAACTTCCAGAATACATAGTGTAATTTCGAGGAGGCCAACGATAACAACTGTAAGTATCGAAACCATTTGATAAAACATTTACAGCCACCTGCCATTTATCGAAAATAAAATATTCCAGCATTTCGCGCCAAGCTTCTATTTTTTGTTGAAAGGAACGGAAAAGATGGTCGTTTGATTCTAACGATTGATAGGAAATTCCCTTTGAATGAAAATAATATACAAGGCAATCTTTGCGCTGACTTAGTTCTTTAATAAACTGTAGGGCAGGGTATTCGTACTTTTGAGGATTGGTAGAAAACGAGATAAGTTCTACCTTTTCGCTGTCAATCAATTGTTTTAGTTCATCAATTTTGGTCTTATCAGCAGCAATACAGCTAACAAAAAGTTTTTCGGTGGCAGATAAAAGTCCGCTGTTCTTTAGATTTTCTATTTGCTTTTGTGCTAATTTTTCCCAACCAGTATCCAGCATAATGTGGTAAACACCATAAATAGGTAGGTGCTTTTGTGGTGTAACGTCCCATTTACGCAAGTCTTTTCTCTCGTAAACGTGAAAGAGCGACTGGCTGATTCTGTGGAATATATTGGCAGACATAAACTATTGTTTCAGCGATTCGATAAGGCGGTGGAACATCTCTTGTAAATTGTAATGAGGTGTCCAACCCAATTGTTGAATTTTATTGGTAGACAAACGTAATTTTGTTGTGGGCGAATAGCCCATATTCTCTTTAAGTTCTACCACAACTTTAACCTTTGGATTGAATGCTTCGGCAAGGAGTGTAGCCATATCTTTAATGGAGATATAAGTGGTTTCGTTTGCAACATTATAGGCTTCGCCATCTTTTCCACGTAAAAGAATATATAGCATAGCAGCAATGGCATCTGTAGTATAACAATAGCAACGACAGAGTTCGCCTTTTGTGTGCATTATAATATCTTCGCCATTAATAATGCTGCGTGCGAATTGTGCAAATACACGATTGTCGTTTTTAGTAACTCCAGCACCAAAAGTTTGTGCTAAACGTGCAACCTTTGTATGTGTTCCATATTCTTTAGCGTAATTGTGGCAGAGCGTTTCAGCAGCTCTTTTTGCCATTGGATAGCTACTTCTAACATCCATTGGATTAAGAAAACCTTGTGCATCTTCAGTAAGAGGCTTGCTATCATTGGTAATTGTTCCATAAACTTCTAATGACGATGCCAATAATACAGATTGAGTTTGATTTGTACGTGCATAATCGAGTAGTTTTTTTGTGCCATTAAACACAGTAACCATTGTTTCTACAGGATATTCTACAAAGTATTTTGAAGCTGTCGGACTTGCAAAATGCACAATAAAATCAATCTTTTCGGTAGGATTGAAAATCTCATTTTTGGAAAAATCATAAGCATAAAAACCCAAGACATCGTTTTGTTTATCAAACATAACTTCAGCTTTTTCTGTATTTCTGACTACTGCCAATATGCGTAGACCAAGATTTTGCTGACTATTTAATTTTAATAGGCAGCGAACCATACATGCACCGAGCAATCCTGTTGCACCTGTTATGGCAATTGTCTTTTTACGAAGTTCGTCTTTTAAGGCAAATTGTTGGGCAAAAAGCTCTATGTCTTGTTCAAGAATAGTATTCATTTTCTATAAACCAAAAATTTGTTGGTCTTCGTGAACCTTTACCATAGCACGGAATACGAAGAAATCGGTTGGAGTAGTTATCTTTATGTTTTCCATTGGACCGATAATTGTTCCTAACTTATAGCCGTAATGACTCATCATTGTGCACGAATCAATAAAGTTATGACAATTTTCACTAATAGCACGGCGGTGAGCAGAAAGAATATCAGAGAGATAAAAACTTTGCGGTGCACGTGCAATCAGAGAATTTGCACGTGTTGGAATTTCTAAACTCCCATCTTTTTGTTTAACTATAAAGGTTTCGGTAGCAGGCGCACAGGTAATGCAAGAACCACATTCCATTACTTTATTTATATTGTCTGTTATGGTTTCCTCAGTTATCAACGGGCGCACACCATCATGAATAAGAACTGTTGCTTTTTCATCTTTCGCATACGCTTCGGCTGCACACAAACCATTGTAAATAGAGTCTTGTCCGGTAGCTCCGCCAGGTACAATTTTCACAACTTTGTTAATTTCAAACTTGCGAAGCATTTTTTCAAGGAATGGAATCCACTCTTTGATACAAGAAACTATAATGGCATCAATCTGTTGATGATTGTCGAATAGTTCGAGCGTATATATAATAATAGGTTTTCCATTTAAGTCGAGAAACTGTTTTGGACGCGATTTTGTGTGCATTCTTAGTCCTGAACCACCTGCAAAGATAACGGCTATATTCATGTTTATGCTGTTTTTGGTTTTGTTTCTGTCTTTATTGCGCATTCTCATCATCGAAGAACACAATATCAACCTTATGTCTGTCGCGTTTGTCGCGTGGGGGAAGGTCCATAAAATTTCCGTATGCGATACGACAAAGTTCTTCTGCATCGGCTGGTCCTTCAAACGTGTAACCTTCAAAAACAATATCTTTATGAGGTATCATTATGCGCTTAGGATTTTGTTCGTAAAACCATGCCCCATAAGAGTGCATATACAAATTTGGATTACCAAATATCTTTCCAATGCAACGAAACATTGGAAAAACAAAATAGTGTAATAAGTTATAACATATTTGTGCAGCTCGAGGATATCGTCCTGCCATTTTAAGGTTTACATTTACCGATAGTTTAGCTGCAAGATGTTGCAGCCAAGGAATCATATTTCCTTCGTAAGGAAAAATATCAATATGCAATCCACGATATTTTTGTGCTTCGTGAATACGTCTATTTTCACTATTAAAGTTTTCATGGCTACGATTTTCGGTTCTTAAATCACGTAGACAAGCCCATTCTTTATAGAAACCTGGATCGGTAGAATTGTCTTGCAATACATAATTAGGGTGGGGGTGCGCCTTTAGATAATCGCAGAAACGTTTAAAATCCTTCTGACTTATTACCATATCTATATCGTCGTCCCAAGGAATAAAGCCACCATGACGCAATGCTCCGAGCACATTTCCACCATCTAACCTTAGTGGAATACCTATCTTTTTAGCAGTTTCTTGCAAATAGATAGCCATATCGAGCATACGCAATTGTGCTCGTCGTAGTACAGATCCGTCAGGATTGTAGTCCTGACGGAGTGTTTCTTGAGTTTCGCCAGTGTTGAATAGCTTTATCATATAAATGTTACATAACACCTATCCACCGCAAAATATCGTTTAAGTTGGCTACAACCATTAGCAAAATAAGTATGGTGATGCCTACATACTCGGCACGAATCATAAACTTTTCAGATGGTTTACGGCGTGTAATTATTTCGTATAATAAGAACATAACGTGTCCACCATCGAGTGCAGGGATAGGAAGAATGTTCATAAAGGCAAGCATAATACTCAAAAAGGCTGTCATATTCCAGAACATATACCAATTCCAATAAGGTGGAAATAATTTTCCAATAGAACCAAAGCCTCCCAAACTCTTTGCGCCATCGGCAGAAGCAAGATATTTAAAATTACCTACGTAACCACGAAGAATATTTATTCCATATTTTACGCCTGCAGGGAAACTTTCAAAGAAAGAAAATTTCTCTTGTGTGGGTTTATAATATGAAAGCAGAGAACTTTCTGTAACACCCATCTTTAATTCAGGATTGAGCTGCATCTTTATGGTATCTATTTTGTTAGAACCACTGCGTTGTACCGTAAGTACTACGTTGCGGAGAGCCAAAGAATCTTTATGAGTTTTCTTTACAGCGGCAACATCGCTTAATACACCTATTTGATAATGGAAGTCAGCCCATGTATTAATATTTTTACCGTTGATAGATTTTAGTAAATCGCCTGCTTTTATACCAGCTTTCATAGCTGGAGTGTTTGCAGCAACACTATCGATGCGTGATGGAATGTATGGTTCGGCAAATAGAGGTCGTTCTTTTACCATCGAAAGCATATCTAAATTGCCTGGCATTTCAATACGTGTTTTCTTTCCATTACGCAACACTTCTACATATTTAGACTGAGCTATCTGACGGAAGAAATCGCCATTGATATTAGCATATTCACGGAATGCACCCTTATCGGTAGCCAACATAACATCTTTATCCTTGAAGCCAAGAGCTTTTGCCTGTTCATTGAACTGCATACCCATACGCATATCTGATACTTTGAAGTAGGTTTCACCCCATGTAAACATTATCATAGAGTAGATAAACAGTGCTAAAAGGAAGTTTACGAGCACACCACCAATCATAATAAGTAGACGTTGCCATGCGGGTTTCACTCTAAATTCCCACGGTTGTGGCGCTTTCTCCATCTGTTTCGTGTCGAAACTTTCATCTATCATACCTGAAATTTTGCAATAGCCACCGAGAGGAAGCCACCCCATACCGTATGTTGTGTCGTCGTTCTTAGGTTTCCACTTGAATAACATACCGTTCCATTTGCCGATAGCCATATCGAAGAATACAAAAAACTTCTCAACGCGGACGCCAAATAGCTTTGCGAAGAACATGTGCCCGCCTTCATGGAGAAGAACAAGCAGCGAGATTGCCATTATAAACTGGAGCAATCGGATAAGAAAAGATTCCATTCGTTACTTTATAATCTGTTTTTTTATTTCTAATTATTTACTCTCTATTCTCTTAATTAACCATTAGTTCACTTGCGATTCTACGTGCTTCTACATCTGTTTGCAAATAAACATCAAGTGATGGTGTAGCATCGAATGCCACTTTCTGCATGGTTTCGTTAATAATTTCACCCATTTTAAGAAATGAACATTGTCCTTTGCGGAATCCCTCATTTACTATTTCGTTGGCAGCATTGAGGATACAAGGCATATTACCACCTCTTTCGATAGCTTCATACGCCATTGCGAGGCAGCGAAATTTATCCATATCAGGCTCAAAGAATTCTAATGGCTGATTGAATAAGTTTAAACGATCGCCTTTTAATGTAAGTCTGTTTGGGAAAGAAAAAGCATATTGTATAGGTAAACGCATATCGGGAACGCCTAATTGTGCTTTTACACTACCATCAATAAACTGTACTGCGCTGTGAACGATAGATTGTGGGTGCACTAAAACTTGTATTTTGCTTACAGGAACACCAAATAACCACTTAGCCTCTATAACTTCGAAGCCTTTATTCATTAGTGAAGCAGAATCTATCGTGATTTTTGCTCCCATATCCCAAGTTGGGTGTTTCAAAGCATCGGCAGCTGTAACAGCTTTTAATTTATCTGCATCGAAAAGACGGAAAGGTCCTCCAGAACAGGTCAGCAATATCTTTTCAATCTCGTTATTATCCTCTCCCACCAAGCTTTGGAAAATAGCGCTGTGTTCGCTATCTACTGGAAGAATAGGTGTATGATACTCGTTTGCTAACTTACAAATAAGTTCTCCTGCCACAACAAGTGTTTCTTTGTTTGCTAAACAAATCTTTTTGCGTGCTTTAATAGCGTGTATTGTTGGCTCAAGACCAGCAAAGCCCACCATAGCAGTAACCACCATATTGATAGGTTCAGCTTCTACAATTTGCTTTAATGCCTCTTTACCTGCATAAATTTTTATATTTGGCTGGTCGGAAAGTTCCTTTTGCAATGTCTTATAGTGCTTTTCGTTCGCTATAACTACGGCTGCAGGTTGAAATTTACGTGCTTGTGCTGCTAGCTTCTCCCATTGGTTGTTAGCTGTTAAGGCATAAACTTCGTATAAATCGGTATGTTGCTCTATTACATCAAGAGCTTGTGTGCCAATACTTCCAGTTGAACCAAGTATACATATTTGTTGTTTCATTGTTTTAAACTAGAGTTCTAAGAGTCCGTCAGGTATTTCCATTGCAATAGTTTGCCTTGCTTTGTTAATCCCTTTTATAAGATTTTCGTTAGCAGGAATTAAGAGGATATTGTCAGTTTCTGTCTTTGTTTCAAATAATAAATTGATGGTTGAATCATCAACAGAAATTATTTTACCTACAATCTTACCTGTCCTATTGTCCAATAAATTAAATCCAACAATTTGAGCCCACGATAATTCGTCTTTATTCTCTTCTGCTACGGCACGTGGAAAATAAACTGTTGTTCCTGTAAGTTCGCGTGCTTGCTTTTCTGTATCAATGTTGCAAAACTTTATAAGTACCATTTCTTCTGAACGAAATCTATATTCCTCTATAAAGAAAGGTACAAGAATGCCATCTATGTTGAGCACTAAATATTCTGCATCACATTGATCGAACACATCATCGGTGAATCGAAATTGTATTTCTCCTCGCACTCCGTGTGGTTTCCCGAGTATACCTATTTTATAAACTTCCTCTTGTTTTATCATTAGCAATACAGCTTTAACAAATGTCCACACGACTTATTTTTGCACCTAATGCATTGAGTCGTTCTTCAATATTTTCGTAACCACGGTCTATTTGTGATATATTGTCGATGCGACTAGTTCCTTGAGCCGACATAGCAGCAATTAGTAGAGCAATTCCTGCACGTATATCAGGACTCGACATTCTACCTCCTCGCAATGGGCGACTATTATCATGTCCTACTACAACCGCACGATGTGGATCGCAAAGAATAATTTGCGCACCCATATCAATCAGCTTATCAACAAAGAATAGGCGGCTTTCGAACATTTTTTGGTGGAAGAGTACACTTCCCTGAGCTTGAGTTGCAACTACTAGTAATACCGAAATTAGGTCGGGTGTTATACCTGGCCATGGAGCATCGGCAATGGTCATAATGGTTCCATCAATGAAAGTCTCAATATTATAATGTTCTTGACGTGGAATAAAAAGGTCGTCGCCTTGTTCTTCTATCTGCACACCGAGTCGGCGAAATGTATCGGGAATAATACCAAGACTCTTAATCGAAACATCTTTTATTCTTATACCATCGCCTATCATAGCTGCTATTCCAATGAACGAACCTACTTCTATCATATCTGGAAGTATGCGATGTTGAGTTCCTTTTAGAGTTTTAACACCTTCTATGGTGAGCAAATTGCTTCCAATACCGCTTATTTTTGCCCCCATAGCATTGAGCATCTTGCACAATTGTTGCAAATAAGGTTCGCAAGCTGCATTATATATAGTGGTTTTACCTTCAGCAAAGACTGCAGCCATAACGATATTAGCAGTACCCGTAACCGATGCTTCGTCTAAAAGCATATAAGTTCCAACAAGTTTTTCTGCTTTTAAGTCGTACACGTTGCGCTCTTCTCTATGCTCAAAGTGTGCTCCAAGACTTTTGAAACCAAGAAAGTGAGTATCTAAACGGCGACGTCCAATTTTATCGCCTCCAGGTTTTGCTATTGTTGTTTTACCAAACCTACCTAAAAGTGGACCATAAAGCAGAACGCTACCACGCAGAGAAGAGCATTTTTCTACAAAGGCAGTGCTATCTAAATAGTCTAAATTCACTTCGTTAGCGCAGAACGAGTATTTGTTTTCGTCAAGTTTAGTAACCTTAACACCTATATCTTTGAGTAGCTTTATAAGGTTTTTTATATCTAAGATATTAGGTATATTGTCAATAACAACCTCTTCACTGGTAAGTAAAGTTGCACTAATCACTTGTAAAGCTTCGTTCTTCGCTCCCTGTGGTACGATAGTTCCCGATAAACGATGTCCTCCTTCAATAACAAAACATTCCATAATATTATTTTTTCTTCTTGTTATTGCGTGCAGGTTGTAAATCTTTTAGATTTATTTTATCGAATTTAAAGGTATCTAAATCCAATTGTATAGCTCCGTCCGTGAAGCGAGCAAGGTCCGAAGCTACTTTCTCATCGTCTGACGAACCATGTCCCCATTGTATTAAACAACGTTTCATCTGGTTTGCAACCAACTTAACGAGTTCGTCTTTCTCGTCTCCATCTTCCATTGTTTTTAGCTGATCGAATAGTTCGAACATCATTTTTCCATAATGGCGAACAGGTATTCTTGACATTGGGTAGGACATTGGTTTCGGCTTTGTTGTAATTTTTAGAGCTTGCGAAACATCAAATGGATAGTCTATGTCTAACTTAAAGTCAGCCATAATAGCCAAATGGTCCCACAATTTCTGCTCATAGTCAGTGTTTTCTCTACTTTGTGGGTTCATTCTATCCATAATAGAAACAATAGTTTCGGCACATTGTTGGCGCTCTTCCTTTGTTGGTAGGTCTACACAGTAGTTCACCATATCTTGTATTTCGCGTCCATATTCAGGCAACAATAGTTTTTTGCGCTGAGTATTATAGTCCAATCCCTCTATCTCCATTCTACTATTTCTTTTTATTCTGTTTCGTTTCTTTTTTATTTTCTACCTTTATTTATAATAGAGGCTTTGCTTGTTTTGCTACAAAGTCTTTTAAATACATCGGAACGAAATATGCTACATCTTCATATTGTTCTAATGCTATTCGCTTTTCTGCTAATGGAAGCATATTCTTAGCTAAAGGTTCAATACCTTTTATTAGGTGTGCGTTTGGGTGATTGATAGTTTCCATACATTTCTCAGCACCATTACCAAAGAAGTATACAGGACCTTTGTTAAGATATTCTTTATAGGTATTCTCGTCTACAACATCGGCTTGGATAGACCGAACCTCGTGTAAAGCACGGTCGAACACCTGAGCATACACTTCCATACGGCGTGCATCAATCATTGGAACAAGCAATGCGTTGTCTTCTATTTCCTCGTGATGTAACAGTACTGGCACACAAAGAAGCTCTAATGTGGGCACTGCTATAAGTTTTATATTAGTTCCATAGCATACTCCTTTTGCCATAGAGGTTCCAATGCGAAGCCCCGTGTACGAACCAGGACCACTACTTACTGCTACTGCATCAACTGGAATAGCATGGCTATCGGCAAACGATAGAGCCTCATCAACGAACTTTCCTAATTGTTCGCAATGGGTAGGACCATTATGATCCTCCTCTGTAAATATGCAAGCACCATCTTCGCTTAGTGCCACAGAGCACACATTAGTGCTTGTTTCTATGTTTAATATGCACGACATCTTTTGTTTTACTTTTGCTTTCTTATCTATACAACTTGCAAAGATACTATTAAATTTTTAATTAATCTATCTTTATCCAACTGAAAATAGATTAAACTATGAAAGTAGAATGCAACTTTGATAAAATAGATGTCTTGCTTCGGTAAATCTTTGATGTGCGAAACTATAATCTTCTATACTGTAAACAAATTTACTCTCTATGCGAGTGTGAAGACAATGCTGCTAATTTTACATTTGCTGTGTTGCAGTATTGCCTATATATATGTATTAGTTAGCATATATAGAGAAATCTATATCGATAGTAAAGAATTAGTGTTAAATAATTAAAAATGTTAGTATCAAAATTTGTCGCCCAATAAAACATTTCCTACATTTGCAATTGTAGAAAAGCAAATGTCTCTGTTTTGTGTAAGCTGAGAATGCCTTTTACAAGATAATAGCAATAGATTTTTTAAGAACAAATATTATATCACTTAAACATTTAAATTATGAAGAAACTATTACTCCTTGCTCTCGTAGCAATTTTTGGCGTTAGTGTACAAGCACAAAACGATCCTACAGTTATTAAAGACCAGCCAGCTGGTACTCTAACAACCTACAAACGTGTTAGCGGTAAGATGTTTGCCTACCAAAAAGGTGAGGACGGTAAGCAGAAACTCTCTTTGTTTGACCTTGCACAATTGGCAGAAAACGGTCAGCCAGCAGGCGATTTGCTTGTGGTTACAGCTGCTGATGGCAAGACTGTTTATCTGAGGAACGCACTTACTTTTGGTACTTATATTAATAATGATCCATTCAACGCTTGGATAAAAGGTACAAAGGATGGCAACGTTATTACTGTTCCTGCAGGTCAATACATATACTACGGAGAACTTCAAGATGGCTCTAAGGCTGGTATCCAAGTAGGTTATATGGAATTAAAAGATAAACAAATACAACCTATAGACGACCCTATTAAGTTCTATATTGATGGTGTTTCTATTAAACTTGGCGAAACATACATGGAAGGTCAAACAGCGGACGACTTAAAGTTAAAGATGTTAGGCGGCTATTGGAGCGACGAGAAGTCTCTCTTCTGTGGCGATATTGAGACAGTATTTACTACTGATCCTAATGGTATCGAAACTGTTGCAGCTGGTGCAAACAAGCAGGTTGTAGGCGAAACATTCTTCGATCTCTCTGGTCGCAAGCTGTCTAAGGCTGGTAAGGGTGTATCTATCAAGTCTGTTAAGTTTGCTGATGGTACAACAAAGTCTGTAAAATACATCGGTAAATAATTGGCGATAGTATAATAATTAGTGAAAAAATATATTTTCAGGGGTGTCTCTTTTAAAAGAGGCGCCCCTATTTTTTTGTACCAATTTATAAAGATACTTGTTATAATAGCAATAGCTATGATGTCTTTATATCTAAAGGCGATAAATGGTAGAGTGCATTATAAATATATTTCGGAAGTATATTTTTTGGATAACTAATTTTCCATTGCTGTTGTACAAGTACTATATGCTATCTCTGGAGAGTGTGTACGGCTGTATTTAAACCCGAATCTCCGGTAATTAAGCCACAATATAGTTCTTATTATTAGGGTGTTGTTTCCTAACATTGTTTATTTTCTTATCGGCATCTTGTCTGTCTTCGTAACCTGGCGTAGCCCGCTACGCATGCGTTGTAAAGGCATACAATCTGCTCTATAATAAAACAAAATATGTTTAAGCTCTAATAACCGTTTGGGGTTAAACCTTGTAATCTGCGTTGATACATTGGTTTTATTGTGGTTTTTTAATGTTGCTATTCTAATAAAATATGCATTGCGTATTAGCAATACTCTGTTTCTGTGCTATTATTTACACGTAAGTAAAACTTTACTTACGTGTAAATAAAACTTTACTTACGTGTAAGTAGAACTTTACTTACGTGTAAGTAAAACTATTTCTGACTGTATTCAATGGCTTAACTTCTGAATAAAATTATACGGACATATATGTTACGTGGAAGTATATAGTGAGATTGGTGTTGTGCAAAAACTAAATTTTTGGTGCTTTTAATAATAGTTTTTGCGTTAAAAAAACATCTGCTGAATAGTGTTTAAACGAACCATTCAGCAGATGTATTGTAGAGTTGTGTTTCTTTTGTAGAAATGTGTTTATCTAACGTAAAGTGTTTTCTTTAAAATTCTAACACCATTGTTTGGCGCGCTTTTAGTGGAACATCTGCCGATAGCGATACACTTTCTCCTGTGCAGACATCGTGAGCAGTTGTGTTGTTTCCAATAATTTCTGCATAGCGTTTCACTTCCAATTTGCCCGATGTGTTGCGCCCATTAATAACAGTCATTACGGTTCTGCCATTATATTGACGTGTTACTACATAGATGCCGTGCCATGGAATGAACTGAATTTGCTTACCATAAACAATAACGTCGTTACCTTTGCGCCAATGGAGTAGGCGAGCGGTCCAGTCGAACATAGCGTTCTCAGCGGCAGTGCGTCCTTTGCGTGTAAATTTATTTGCTTTATCGCCGGGGAAACCACCGGGGAAATCTTTGCGAACATTGCCATCGGTAACTTCTTTTGTACCATTCATTAATATTTCTGTACCATAATAAAGTTGTGGAATGCGCCTCATAGTTAGCAGTAGAGCGTATGCTTGCTTCAGTGCTAAAGTATCTTTGCCGTTTTCAAGAAAGCGGTCGGTATCGTGATTTTCTATAAATGCCATTACGCTGGCTGGGTTTGGGTAAAGATAATCGTAACAGAGCACGTTGTAAATACGGTTAAATCCTTTCCACCAATCGTCAGTTTCTTCGTTTTTAGCCATCGAAAGTCGGTCGAAGAAAGCAAAGTCCATAACGGTTTTCAAGTAACTGTTTTCGTTTGTTAGCTTGCTATCTTTTTGCCAAGCAGCAGTGTAGGCAGGTTCGGTTACCCATGTTTCTCCTACTGTATTGAAGTTAGGGTATTCCAAATTAATGCATTTCATCCAGTCAGCCATTGCTTTTCGGTCGGCGTATGGATAAGTATCCATTCTAATACCGTCTATTCCAACAGTTTCAATCCACCATATTGAATTTTGAATGAGATATTTCATTACGTGCGGATTGCGTTGATTAAGGTCGGGCATCGACCTTACAAACCACCCGTCTACAGTTTCGGCTTTATCAATTTTGCTAGCGTATGGGTCGAGTACTGGTGTAAGTTTGTACGAAGTTTGTAGTGCATAGTTAGGACTGTTGAACCAATCTTTTGCAGGAACATCTTTGTTCCATATATGATAGTCGCCACAATGGTTGAAAATCATATCCATTACCACCTTCAGTCCACGTTTGTGGCA
This sequence comes from Prevotella pallens, assembly GCF_900454935.1. Classification (NCBI taxonomy): domain Bacteria; kingdom Pseudomonadati; phylum Bacteroidota; class Bacteroidia; order Bacteroidales; family Prevotellaceae; genus Prevotella; species Prevotella pallens. The sequence goes on along the minus strand of NZ_UGTP01000001.1, from coordinate 1,894,608 downwards.
AGCGTCTGTCAGTGCTTTGTAGTCGGCATTAGTGCCAAAACGTGGGTCTACCCTGTAGTAGTCGGTAGTGGCATATCCGTGATACGTGCTAGATTTTCCACCATCAGCAGGTCTATCGTTCTCTAAAACAGGTGTAAACCAAAGAGCAGTAACGCCTAAGTCGGTAAAGTAGTCAAGATGTTGCATAATTCCAGCAATATCTCCACCGTGTCTAAGACTTGGCTCATTACGGTTGCAGAGCTGGTCTTGCATACCTTTTACAATGTCGTTCTTTGGGTTGCCATTAGCAAAACGGTCGGGCATAAGCATATACAGAACGTCTGAATTGTCGAATCCTTTACGTTCGTCTCCGCTCATTTCTCGGTTTAGCAAGGCATATTTCACAGTTGTAGTTTGCTTTCCTATTTTGAAATCAATGTTCATAGTTCCTGCTTGTGCATCTTTTAAATTAAGATATATAAGCAGATAGTTAGGCGAATCGAGCCGAACAAGCGAATCTATACGTACGTTAGGATAGTTTGTTGTTACTTCTGCGTTGCGTATATTAGCGCCATACGCCATTAGCTGTAACGATGCATCTTTCATTCCCACATACCAATTGGTAGGGTCTATTTTCTTAATTTCAATCTTTGCATTGGTTGTAATCATCAGAGAGCAGAGAGCTATCAATAAAAATAATCGTTTCATATTGGTAGTTTAATCGTGTAAAATAAGTGCTGTTTGTGCGTCGATGGTTATTTCACCACCTTCCATTTCTCCATTTCCATCTTCGTTTATCACGCCATTATTGGCAACAATAGTATATTTGCCTTTTGGAATATTAATGCTTTGTATTGTGTTGTTTCCGTTTAACACAACATAAATGTTATTCCATTTGTCGCCACCAGCATGGTCTTTCAGTCGGAAAGCCACCAAGCAATCGTGCTGTGTTGGCAGAAATTCAAGATATTTGCGTACTAGTTCTGCATTGCCCAGTCTAAAAGCAGGGTGGTTTTTGCGCATCTGAATTAAGCCTTTATAGTAGTTGAATAGTTGTGGATACTTCTTTAAGTTGTTCCAATCCAGATGATTTATCTCGTCGGGTGAGTTGAATGAGTTGTGCACACCTTTCTTATCGCGAAGCATTTCTTCTCCAGAGAGCATAAAAGGAATGCCTTGCGAGGTGAAGATGGCAGTTTGTGCAAGTTCATCTAAGCGTATAAGTTCATCTAAATCGTATTCAGTCTCTGGTATCGATGCTTTTAAACGGTCTGTTAAACACATATCATCATGACAGCTAACATACGAAATCATTTGTGTAGGTTGATTTGCCCATGGTTCTTTGGTGTAGTTTACTTTAGTGTAATCTATCTGTGGGTGAGCAATCATACCTGCTATTCCAGCTTTAATGCTTTCCTCAAATCCAGGAACTCCTCCTAGAAAGGCAGCCTGTTTGTTGTCAGAGAATGGACCACGGAGAGCATCGCGCAATTCATCAGAGAAGGCAGCAATATCTGGCATCTGCTTTATGTGTGCCTTAAGAGCTAGTTTCTCGGCAGGATAAGCACAAGTTCCAGCTGTCCAGCCTTCGCCGTAAATGAAGATGTTAGGGTCGATAGCAGACAACTCTTTCCGAATAATATTCATTGTTTCAATATCATGAATACCCATAAGGTCCACTCGGAACCCATCAATATGATATTCATTAACCCAATATTTCATACTTTCGAGCATAAATTGTCGCATTAACGACTTTTCAGAAGCTGTTTCGTTTCCACAGCCAGAACCATTACTTGGTTTTCCATCAGCCGTATATCTATAGTATGCCATAGGGAAAGTACGGTCGAAATTTCCTCCGGCTATATCAAAAGTATGGTTATAAACCACGTCGAGAATAACACGAATACCCGCTTTATGCAAGGCTTGTACCATTTGTTTAAATTCTAAAATGCGTCGTGTAGGTTGCTCCGCATCGAACGAATAGCTACCTTCTGGAACGTTATAGTTTAGAGGGTCGTAGCCCCAATTGTATTGAGGAGTTGTTGTATTCGCTTCATCAATAGATGCAAAATCGAACGATGGTAGAATATGCACAGCGTTTACGCCCAACTCTTTTAAATGTTTTATAGCCTTTTGTTCGGTAAGCGCAAGAAATTTGCCCTTATTTACAAGACCAGAAGAAGGGTCAATAGAGAAGTCTCTGTGGTGCATTTCGTATATAATAAGGTCTGCAGGATTCTTCAAATTCAGGCGATGGTCGTTGTTCCAGCCAGTTGGATTGGTAGTTTGCATATCTACTATTGCACCACGATGTCCATTTATGCCAACAGCTTTGGCAAAAACGCCAGGTGTTTCACCTCGTCCAATGTCGAACGTATAGAACTTTCCTTTCAAATCTCCATTGATAGTAGTTTCCCAAACATTCGTAGCTGTTTGCTTCATTTTTATCTTTTTTATTGCATTGCCACCCCTTCCTGTGTCGTATATACGCAGTATAGGTTTTTTGGGAGCATTCAGTTTGAACGTAGTTTGCTTTGGAGAGTAGCTAACTTCGTTAAAAACACTTTGTGCTTGTACTGTTAGTGCGAGCAGAAAAGTAGTCATTAGCGTGAAAATACTATATTTTAGTTTCATGTTAGTTATATTGTTGCTTTGTTAAGTTCCTTATATTGTATTTCTAAAAATCTGTATTGTTCACTTTTGTAAGCTGTTCGGCATGTTCTTCGCCATTCCAACGTGCCTCCAAAGATATAGCAAAGCCACCACCAGGAGCCATTGTCAGCTTCAATACATCGCCTTTCTTCACCTTTCTATGGGTAATTTTGTATGCTTTCGGATTGTTCTTGTAGTCCGCATTCTTTGCATCGGCATAGATCGTACAATCGTAAACGTAATCCTTATCGAGGAAGTCGAGTTTCAAAACACTCTTGTGTCCGTTCTCATCGCACTTTCCTCCGATGTACCAATCGTTTGAATTCTTGTCCTGACGAGCAACGGTTATGTAGTCAGCAGGCTCTGCTTCCAAGTAAATACTCCTGCTCCAGTTGCATGGAACATCTTTTATGAATTGGAAAGCGTCGTTGTATTTCTTGTAGTTTTCGGGCAAGTCGGCTACCATTTGCAGTGGGCTGTACATTGTAAGATAAAGTGCGAGCTGTCCAACAAGCGTAGTATGTACATAGTTTTGGTTGTTGCTCCATGTTTTTAGCTGCGTTTCAAGAATACCAGGAGTGTAATCCATAGGTCCTCCTTGTAGTCGTGTGAAAGGCAAAATAACCGTGTGGTCAGGGCGACTGCCACCAAATGCCTCGTATTCTGTACCACGTGCACTTTCGTTACCTATCATATTAGGGTATGTACGACATAGTCCTGTTGGACGAACAGCCTCGTGCGCATTCACCATAATGTGGTGTTTGGCTGCTTCTTCTATGACGTGCATATAGTGATTATTGGTTGATTGAGAAAAATGATGGTCTCCACGTGGAATAATATCGCCCACGTAACCAGTTTTAACGGCATCGTAGCCATATTTGTTCATTAGGTTGAAAGCTGCTTCAAGATGCCGTTCGTAGTTCTGAGTGCTAGAAGACGTTTCGTGATGCATCATTAGTTTCACACCTTTTTCGTGCGCATACTTGTTCAGATAATCTATATCGAAGTCAGGGTAAGGCGTAACGAAGTCGAAAACGTAGTCTTTTGAATGTCCAAACCAGTCTTCCCAACCAATATTCCAACCTTCAACGAGCACCTGGTCTATACCATTTTCGGCTGCAAAGTCGATGTATTTCTTTACATTAGCGGTTGTTGCACCGTGCTTTCCATTTGGTTTTGCCTTGCTGTAGTCAGTTATTCCAAGCTGAACAGAGGGAAATTCGTCAGTATAATTCCAGCTGTTTTCGCCTACAATCATCTCCCACCAAACGCCAACATATTTGGTTGGGTGAATCCAACTGGTGTCTTTTATCTTACAAGGCTCGTTCAAATTCAGTATTAAATGGCTCGAAAGCATATCGCGTGCATCGTCGCTAACGAGTATTGTGCGCCATGGCGTATTGCAAGGAGTCTGCATATAGCCTTTCAAACCAGTAGCATCGGGTGTTAGCCAGCTCTCGAATACCATATTTTTATCGTCTAAATTCAAATGCATTGTAGGATAATTGATGCAGGCAGCTTCATGTATATTGATGTAAAGACCATCGTCTGACTTCATTTGTAGAGCGGTTTGGACTCCAGTATCCGAGAAAACAGCCACAGAAGAGTTACTCCAGTTTACGGCATCGTGGAAGCGACTGCGTATTTCAGATAGTTTACTCTCTTGTGTTTCCTGTTCTTGTGTGTCATAGTCGCCTGGAAGCCACCATGCTTTGTGGTCGCCTGCCATAGCAAACTGTGTGTGTTCTTCTTTTATAACAAAGTAATTGAGATCCTTTTGTTGCGGAAACTCATAACGGAAACCTACTCCATCATCGTAAACACGGAAACGAATTATCATTTCACGATTGGTCTTTTCCTGTTTCAAAGTAACTGCCAATTCGTTGTAATGGTTGCGTATCTTGTTTGTTTCGCCCCAAACAGGCTTCCATGTTTCGTCGAAAGTAGAAGTTTTACTATCTATAAGTTTAAAACCGTCCATTAAGTCGGTTTCTTCTTTTCCTTTGCTTGCGTATTTACTTTTTGCCAATTCCAAACCGAGGAAAGATTTGTATATTACTGCTTGGTCTCTGTAAGACACAAAATAGTTAGGTTTACCGTCATCAATACCGAACAACAAAAACACTTTTTTATTTGGCGAGTACAACATTCTGTCCTCTTCGCCCAGACAAATTCCCACTTGCGCCATAGCCACGAGCGAGCAAACCGCAAAAACAATCAATACCTTCAATCTTTTCATACCCTCTTTTTTCTTTATCCTTATATATACGAGCAGTGGGACGTAGCAAAATGCGTCCCATTACTCTCTTCTTTTTATCGTCCAGAACTTACAATTAAGTCTGAAACCACTTTATTAAAATCTTTATTCTTCATCAGTTGCTCAATGCTAACGTGCATTCGGTATCGCCAATAGTTTTTTGGATTGGCTGGAATGTTGATGCGTTCAGCATCGGCATTGGCTAAGCGTAGGTGCTCATCAATGCTCATCCAGTCCTGAATACTAAGAATACAGAGCATACTTGGCGATGTTAAGTGTCGCTCAACTATGTCTTTTGCCAACCAACCCGGCATTGGGTGTGGAGCTGGTCCGCCTTGGTGTAACATTGTATTGTAGTATTCTTGTGCTCTGTTCCAATCTTCGTCCCACCATTGTCGTAATGTAGCCATATCATGGGTAGAAATTGTGCAGACACTACGATAAGGATTGGAGCCTAAATGTCCAAATCTTACATGTGGGTCTTTAGGCATTGATTGTATTTCGAGGCTTAATATGCGTAGTTCATTCATAACCCAAGCGACACAATCGGGTACCATTCCCAAGTCTTCGGCGCATACAAGCATACGTGTAGCGTTCACTAACTTCGGCAATTTCTTCATAGCTTCTTGATACCAATATTGGTTGTTGCGGCGATAGAAATAGTTGTTGTAAAGCGTGTTGAAAGCATTCTTGTCGCAATCGTATAGACTTTCGTAGATGAAGTCCATCTGGACGCTAATGCGTGGGTGGAATTTGTTAGGGTCTTTATGGTCGCGTACAAAGAGCACATCGCTGATTAGAGCATATAAACCATCACGAATCCAAATATCTTTGTCGGTTTCTTTACCCTTAAAAGCTGCTTCTACTTTGCGTTGTGTATCGTATTCTGGACGCATTTTGTAGCGATTACCCCATGTTTTTTCTATGTATTTGTCGCGTACTTCGTTCGTATGTTCACGGAAAATACGGTCTAATACCCAATCGGTAATGAAAGGTTCTGTGAATAATTCCTCTTGCCAGCGTAGTCCATAGCCTTCTACTTCTTCGCGTGTCATACCCAATGCTGGTGCGAACTGACCTAAAAGACCGTGCACTGCATTGGCTGGAATTTCCCAAATGCGGAAGAAACCTAACACGTGGTCTATGCGGTAAGCATCAAAATAGTTTGCCATATTCTGGAAACGATGTAACCACCACTTACAACCATCGGCTATCATAGCGTCCCAATTGTAGGTTGGAAAACCCCAATTCTGTCCATTTACCGAGAAATCATCGGGTGGTGCACCAGCCTGACCATTCAAATTGAAGTAGCGTGGTTCCATCCACACATCACAGCCATTACGATTTACGCCGATAGGAATATCTCCTTTCAGTATGACGTGTTTAGAAATGGCATATTCGTGTACGGCTTTGAGCTGACTACTTAGCACGAATTGTACGTAATAGTAGAACTCAACCTCCTTGTAAGCCTTGCTACCACTTGTAGAGAGTTGCTTTCTTTCTGCTTCGTCCCATTGGTTGTGGTCTGGCCATTTAGCAAATTCTGCAGTACCGTACTTATCGCGCAGCATGCTGTATTGTGCATAAGGAACCAACCAACTTTCGTTTTCTGTGAAGAATTTCTTATACTCTTTACTTGCAATTGTGTCTTTTCCTTCCTGCTCAAAGATGAGTTTAAGATAAGCTAATTTAAGTTCGTTAACACGTTCGTAGTCTATTTGTGGTAGTGCATTCAGTTTTTTGCGTTCATTTTCGAAGCGTTCGCGTTGTATCTTGTCTTTTAATGCAGGCAGAAGATTTAGATTTACATACTGTGGATGCAGTGCAAAGATAGAGATGCAGCTATAAGGATAAGAGTCTGTCCACGTGTGTGTGATGGTAGTATCGTTTATTGGCAGGATTTGAAGTGCCTTTTGTTGAGTTGAACTTACCCAATCTATCATTTTCTTTAGGTCGCCAAAGTCTCCAACACCGAAGCTATCATCAGATCGTAGAGAGAATAACGGCACAAGCGTACCGGCTACGCGCATTGTGGGTAAAGTGAAATAGGCTTCGTCTAGTTCGTATATTATAGCATCGCCTTCCTCCATTGAAGGTAGTTCAATGGTGCGGTTGTTACAATTCTCCCACATTGGAGAGTATTCTTTGTTAGAGTTTACAATAATAAACTTGAACTCTAACTTGTTGCTTGCCAGACGATTTACATCGAAACATACAGCCCATTCGTTGGTAGAAACCTGTGTCATTTTTACAGCTTTCTGTTCTTTCCACGATCCTAATAGTGGGTCTGCTCCTATTAAATAAAGCGAATCGCCTACACTAAGCTGAGGTGCACGCACCTTTAAGCATACATATTTGCTGAATTTCTCTAATTTTAGGTTCTCTGGTTTTGCACCAACAATACAGTCGGTTACGGCAGAAGAGTATAAGAAAGCATTGTCAGGAATTTCTCTCCAATGGTCGAATATCCTGTAATTCAATGCTTGCGATGAATTGAACATTACCCTATGGGGTGCAACACTCCACCCACGACGCTCCTCATGGTCGCCAACGTGTACACTATAAAAGTAGTCTATCACCGTGCCGGGCTTTATTTCTTTGTTAATATCCACTGTCCAAACCAGTCCATCGTACGTGTGCATTCTGTATTGGCACACCGAATTGGCTTCGGAACCCTCGTTACCTACTATATTAAGAACAAGTTCTTGTCCGTAATATGTCTTGTATTCTATATTAAATTGTAAGTTCATATAGTTGTTAGTTATATGGCTCAAAGGTAGTAATAATAAAACGAACTTGCAAAACCTTTTTGCTCGTTTTTTGATTAATATCATGCAAACGTTTGCAAATGTATATCTTGGCTAATATATACCACTGGATAAAGTAATGATACATAGATTTTTATATGACCTTTGTTTTGTTAATAAATGTTGCCAAGTGTTTATTTTTAACCTCTTAATATAGCAAATGCCGAGCGTTTTTTCAGTCAATATTATTCTTTTTTCAGAAAAAGGCAACCAATTGTGTGCATTCTTTAATTATTGATTGATAAGGTTTTATAGAAAAAAGAAATGGATATGTGCAATAATTAAGTCTTAATTATTTCGTGTTTAGAACATTATAGAATACATATAGATTAGTTTCTTCATGCAGAAATACCTATTTTTGTGATGCGAAAACGGCTCTTTTACCATGCAAAAGCCTACATTTCGGTAAACGATACCTACTTTTTTGCGGTGCGAAACCAAATTAGATAGTGTGAAGTAGGCAGTTTCTTGTTTTTTAGAGACTTCTGTCTTGTTATTCGAGAATTAACATTTGATTCGCTAAATATATTTTATTTAGGTTTTGTTTACATTCTGTTGATGTATCTTAAACACATACTTCTTGTCCTGCAACATAACCAGTGGTCCATGCAGCTTGTAGGTTAAATCCTCCAGTAATGGCATCTACATCGAGCACTTCGCCTGCAAAGAAAACTCCTTTGCACACTTTGCTTTCCAGTGTATTAGGATTTATGCTCTTCAAACTAATTCCACCGCATGTTACAAACTCATCGCGAAAGCTACCCTTACCCTCTATTTGGTGTACATCGTTCGTAAGAGTCTCAATAAGTTTGTGCATTGCTTTCTTTCCAATGTCTATCCAGCGTTTCTCCTTTTCTATATTAGCGCGTTGCAGTAAATATTCCCAAAGGCGAGTAGGAAGGTTGTATGGACGTGTATTTACTATTTGCTTTTTAGCATTTTCAGTAGCAATGGCAGTAATGTTTTGTGCAACAGATTGCGCATTTGTTTCGTTCACCCAGTTCACAGATACTGGTGTTTTATTGTTGTTCTCTGCTAAATATCGTGCAGCATACGACGATAACTTTAGTGTAGCAGGTCCACTCATACCCCAATGTGTAATAAGCAAAGCTCCATCGCTATGAAATTTAGTAGCAGGAATAGATAATAAAACGTGTTCTACTACTGTTCCCATAAGGTTTTTGAACGCCTTTTCGGCTATATTAAACGTAAATAGTGCTGGTATAGTCGCTTCTATTTTGTGCCCTAAATTCTCTAAATATTGTAAGTTTGCAGTACGTAGCGACCCTCCTATGGTTATAATAACTCTGTCGAATGTACGATAAGGCTTATCTTTAAAGTGTACTTCTATTTTTCCTTCTGTTTGTTTAGTAATGTTTGTAAGTCTATGTTGCAAACAAACATCAACACCAAGTTGTTGTGCTGTATGTGTTAAACAATCGATAATGGTTTGTGAATTTTGCGAAAAAGGGAACACACAATTGTCTGGTTGTGTTACTAATTGAACTCCATGAGCCTCGAACCATTGAAAAGTATCGTTATAATCGAATCTTTTAAAAAGTCGTTTTATCAGTTTGTTGCCACGCGGATAAGCTTGTTTTAAATCGCTTATATCGGCAAACGAGTTAGTTAGATTACAGCGTCCACCCCCCGAAATACCAACCTTAGCTAGTATACGATTTGTCTTTTCAAACACTATAACATTGGAATTGGGCATTTTTGTTTTTGCCGAAATAGCAGCAAAAAATCCTGCAGCCCCTCCTCCTATAATTGCAATGTTTAGCATATCCTTTCAGAGCTTAATATTAATACACTTTATTCCTTATATTAATAATATGGAACAAAGTTACGATAAATGATTGAAGTGTACAAACGATAGGGCAAGAAACGATAGATAGGGCGGGAGATGAATAATCAATATGTTTGACAAAACACAAACTTATATCTGCTGATATGGCAAAATAATGTCTCGTGAACTCATTATATTGTTAATCAAATTGGCTGCTTACAGGCATATTACCTGTTTTTATAACTTGATGTAGTCCGCTACACGTTGTTAGAAAATTAAACAATTAGATGATCGAAATACACAACAGCTATGTAAAACATTAATGTTAGTTCCATATAAAAAGTATTAGGAAGATACTTTTTGGCTGATTAAATGTTATGATAAGACTATGACGAAGTAGAAAAAAGAGGTATATAGGTCAAAAAAAGAAAGGCACAAATTTGTTGTTTTGTATTGTGGTACCAACAAATTGTGCCCTTTAGTATGAAAAAACTCTCTTTTATAATCTTGCTTTTTCTAACAATTCTTTAGGCATAATAGGCATTGCACCGTTCTGAGTGCAAACGAATGCGCTAGCCTCAACAGCCAAATTGTGTGCTTCTGTTATACTTTTTCCGTTAAGAATAGCCGAAACAAAAGTTCCTGTGAATGAATCTCCGGCTCCAACAGTATCAGCAATATCTACGATAGGAGTCTTTTGATACGATTCAGTGTTAGGTGCAAACACATAAGAACCATTTATACCACATGTAAGTATCAACATATCGAGATTGTATTTACCAATAAGCAACCAGCATTTGTTTTCCATATCTAAGCCGGGATAGCCAAATATACGTCCAATGGTAACCAATTCCTCATCGTTTATCTTTAGAATGTTGCATTGTTTAAGCGAATTTCGTATAATATCTTCGTTGTAAAAGTTCTGTCGGAGATTTATATCGAAAATCTTTAAACAATCTTTTGGAGTCGCATTGAGAAACTTTTGAATGGTATTTCGGCTGACACTACTACGTTGTGCAAGTGAACCGAAGCAAACTGCACGGCAGTTTTTAGCTATTTCTTCTATTTCCGGTGTGAACGGTATATTGTCCCAAGCTACGCCTTCTTTTATTTCGTAGGTAGGTACACCAGCTTCGTCGAGTGTTACTTGTACTGTTCCTGTAGGATAATCTACCACAGGCATTAGGTAGTTTATGTGTTTTTTGTCGAATTCAGCCAACGTTTCTACACCAAGTTTATCGTTTCCCACGGCACTAATAGCAATAGAATCGTGTCCGAATTGACCTACATGGAAACCAAAATTAGCAGGTGCTCCACCAACTTTTCTACCTTCTGGGAGACAGTCCCAAAGAGCTTCTCCCAAACCAACAATATATTGTTTCATAATTATTATGTTTATTTTATTTCAGAAATATACGTAAAAAGATAAATGACACCCACTGCCATAACAATTACAGCTCCAGCTTGTCCAAAACTATCGCTAGCAAATCCCATTATAAGTGGAAAGATAGTGCCACCAAAAAGTCCCATTATCATAAGTCCACTAACTTCGTTCTGTTTTTTAGGTTCACTTTCCAAAGCACGTGCTAAAACCATTGAAAAGATATTACTATTACCGTATCCTACCAATGCAATAGCTATATAGAGAATAGCTTTACTAGTTCCTATATACAATCCACACATACTTAATGCCATAAGGATAACGGAAATAATAAAGAAATATTTCATTTTCATTATGCGAAGAAAGAATGAACCCGTAAGACAACCAATGGTACGGAAAATGAAATATAGCGAAGTTGCAAAGACTGCTTCGTTAAGAGGTACACCCAAACGCTCCATTAATATTTTTGGTGCAGTGGCATTAGTACCAACATCTATTCCCACATGGCACATAATACCAAAGAAACTCAACAATATAACAGGTTTAGTTAATAGCTGAATGCATTGCAAAAGGCTACTGGCTTTGCCTTCGGTCTTTTTTTCTTCTATGGGAGTAGATACTAAAAGAAATGAAGCTAATATTCCTATTATCATATAAATGGGAAAAAGAATGCGCCATCCAAGTCCGAAAGAAGGAATACTTGCCATTGCTCCCCAAGCTGCAATATAAGGTGCGAGGAATGAAGCTATAGCCTTAATGAACTGTCCGAAAGTAAAAGTTGCTGCCAAATTTCCACCTTGCAATACTGTCATTACTAACGGATTAATAGATGTTTGCATAAGTGCATTACCTATTCCAAGCAACGAAAACGATATTAGCATAAGTTCGTACGATTCTCCAAAAATAGGCAAAAGCAACGATACGACTGTGATGATGAGGCTTAACAATACGGTTTTCTTACGTCCGATTTTATTCATTAACATTCCTGTTGGCACAGAAAAGAATAAGAACCAAAAGAAAACAAGCGATGGAAATATGTTTGCACTCATATCAGAAAGATGTAAATCTGCCTTAACATAATTAGAAGCAGTACCCACTAAGTCTACGAAACCCATCGCAAAGAAGCAGAACATAATGGGAATGAGCTTTAACGTTTTTGAATTCGTCATAATAGAATGGTATTTTTATTACAATGAAAGCTCACTAATTTTTATATTATGGAAGCTTGCCGAAGTTCCTTTATTATAAAACTTAATAGAAGTGTATGGTGTTGTTGGAAATACGAGGTTTGTCATTGCAATGCGCCCACCATCAACAAAGATTTCAACCGAGCATTTATCAACGAAAATATCTACATGATATGTTTTCCCTTTACACAAACTTAGTGGAGCCCAAGTTCCGAGTGCGAAATCGTTTTTGTAATTTACAGAATTAAAAACACGAAATGGTGTATTTCCAGCACCTTGATGAACATCGGAATAATTCTTCTCTATGTCGTGTGGTACAGAGAGTTTTCCAAATTCTATAAGTCCACTTTCGGTACGGTCCATAACGAGTTTTCTTTCTTTCGTATCAAAGTATATTTTCACATTTTCGCCTTTTGCATTATACAATTCAATACCCGTTATACCTGTAATATTTGGAGTTATATCCATTTCAAGCTCGAAAGCATTATCTTTACTCTTTATGATATTCTTCTTATCGGCAAGAGTTTTTACATTCATATCGGGTAGAGTTGTGGTATTTTTTCGTAGAGCTTTAACTTCAGGAGCTATATTATTAGAAACATAAAGCTTACCATCTGTACCTGTATATAACTTTAGTTCTCGTGGAAGAGTGTTTGCTCCACGATATTGTTTTATAGGTGTAACATTAGCATATTGCCAATTACTCATCCAAGCTATAGAAAGAACACGATCTTCTACTCCAGAGAAACAAACAGTGGCATAGTTGTCTTTACCATAATCAAGAAAGTTATATTCGTTTGGAGGAGTATCGCATTTGAAATTCTTTCCATCGAAATCACCAACAAAATATTCTGTAGCAGAACCACCAAATAAGCAACCAGGATTGATGTTAACTAACATAACATATTTCATTTTATTCTTATTGCCATCAACTGGAAGCTGAACAAAGTCGGGACATTCAAACTGGTTAGGTTGCATTCCATATCCTTTTCCAAAGGCACTTACATAGTCCCATTTCTTTAAATTTGCCGATTTGTAGAAACGCATTTCCTTATCGGCAGATATAATCATATACCATTTCTGTGCAGGCTCATACCAAAAAACTTTCGGATCACGGAAATCTTTTAGTCCATCGAATGGTCTTAAAACAGGATTCTTATCGTATTTTGTGTAGGTATAACCCTTATCGGTGCTATAAGCCATACATTCTATCTGTCCATTTTTATCGCTTGCAGACGTATAAAGGGCTATAATAGCATTTTTTCCATAACCTGCAGTGTTATTTTTATCTATGACTGCGCTTCCAGAAAATATATGTCCGAGAGTATCGCGAGTAATAGATGGCTTCTCTTCTTTCCAATGAATCAAATCTTTACTCGTTGCATGTCCCCAATGCATATTACCCCATTTAGAACCGTAGGGATTATATTGATAGCAAAGATGGTATACTCCGTCCATATAAAACATTCCATTTGGATCGTTCATCCACCCAAACGATGGTGTGTGGTGGTAAGATGGACGATAAAAATCGGTATTAACGGTACTCCATTCATTTGATAATTTTAAAATACCTGGTTTATAACAGATAGCATCGTGTTTAAGATTGAGAATTTTTACAGTAGCTCTTGAGCCATTACCTAATTCGAATGGAACATAATAATCTATTTTATCTTGTGCTAAACGTATATCCATCCAAGTATCGGCAGGACTTGATGTATCGAGAAGAACTTTTGCCTCGTCTTTCGATTCTTCTATAGGTAATAGCAAATATTTTGTTGGATTGGTTATATTTAATATGGTTGTGTCTCCTTTTTGAGACATTTGTATGGTTTGTGCTTTTACCGATGTGGCTGCTAAAGATATAACAGCACACGTTAATAATTTATTAATACACTTCATAATTCAGTTTTTACGTATGTGTTTTATTCTTAGAAATTAAGAGATGCTGAAAATTCTACTGTAAATGGGCGTAGATAACTTCCTGTCATTAATACATTAGAAATGTTTTTTGCATCAGCCTTTGTTATAAGTTCTGCACCAGCTATACTTCCTTTTGCTCCTGTTTGATTTAAGAAGTTTACAACAGTACAACCTAAAGACAACTTCTTATTTACTAGCCAGTTTACACCTCCAAATGTTTCCCAATGACCATTAAAATGGTAAGCATCGTTAATGTTTGCATACGTCTTACTAAAATAACGGAAGCTTGCCCACAATTTTAAATCTTTTGTAAGCATATAGCTTGGATCGAACTCGATAAGTATTTTTGGAATTTCGGCAACAATATTTCCTGTAGCATTAATCTTTCCTACATATCCATCAGAGAAAGTAATAGAAGTTTCATACTTCTTGTAAGTTGGTTTCTGATAGGTGAAAAGGAAATGTATATCCAATCCTTTCAATGGGTGTGCAATAAGGTCGGTTGTCCAACCCCAAGTTTTTATATCGTATGTTAATGGTGTTGCCATAATTTCGCCACTATGTTGCAAATTTAGTGTAGAATTGTTGTTTGTCTTTGAAATATAAGAGAACAGCGAAGTTAATGTTAGCCATGAATTGTTGTAATATACACCTGCTCTTCCTAAAGGCACCACTACTTTTCCTGTATTTGGTAATGTTGCTGGAGCGAACGATTCAAAACGAAGATGCTGAACAATATAAGTAAAGTCGCCAGTAAGTCCAAAGTTATTATTAATTTTATAGGTTGCAGCAGCCGAAACATCATAATTAAACCAATTGTAATCTATTGGATTTGGTGTAATTTTTGTTCCATCGGGAGCAATTGCACCAATATAGTAATCTGCAAATCTGCCAACATAGCCACCAGTGGCATTTTTAACAGCTGCATTAACACCTTTAAGTTTCTGGCTTTCTAATCTGAAACCATAGTAAAGATTAAGTTTTGGCGTTACATCCCAATCGTGAATCATGTATAAAGCTAATTTGTTTTCGTGTCCACGATAGAATTCTGAAGCATTCTTATTAAAATCGTAGAAGTAGGTTGAGTGCTTATTTGTGTCGTAAAGTCTGACAGGAAAGCTCCCATCTGACGACACACTTTGGTCGTACATAGATGTATTTGAACGGTAATCGATGTGGTAATACCACTCGTTTATACCTAAACGTAAGGTTGAAGTAGTAAACTTTTTCTGTAATTCTGATGTTAAAAGAAATTCGTTAATGAATCCTGAATTTAAACTTGACATTCGCGTTTGGACGTAATCGCCTGTATAAGGTGTTGTTCCTCCAGTTATAGTTGGCATTACATAATTGTATGCTGTTGGATTGTCTTTTATATTTATAAGCGACATAGGGCTTTGATAAACCAAAGCTCCACGTGCGTGGTCGTATCGTGCTGCTATTTTCCAGCTATATCCATTATCCCAATTGTATTTATTTATTAAAGAAAATTCACTCGAACGGTTTACTGAGGCATCATACATCGTAGTTTGTTTCAGTTCTCCCGTATTCATATCGCGATAAACAATATTACCGTCGGTTGGTAAATACGAAGTTGTGCCAAGTTTAAATTTTCCATATTCTTTTACACTGCCATCGCCAACGTATATAAAAGGAGCCGATTGTGTTGCATAATTATATACTGGGTGCGAATTAGAATAATGGTACATTGCTGTAAATTCACCACGGTTGTGGTTATAACGTTTAGTTATAGAAGCTTTATAAATTTGTGTGCGATCTTGTAGTTGGCTCGATTTAATTTTAAATGTACCTGGATCGAAATCTTGATAAATACTTGTGCTATAGAACCAATTGTTTCCGAAACCGCCATTAGCATTCAGCGAAAACTCTTGCAAACCAAAATGGTTGGTCTTATAATTTAGAGTTCCATGAAATCCTTCTTCTCCAAGTTTAGTGAAAGAATTCACTGCATATCCTATATTACCAGTTGTTAAAGCTGTTTCCGAAATTTTTAGAAGTCCAACATACCCTAAACTTGCATCAGAACGCCAAATAGAATTTACACTATGTGGGTTGGTTGCATAGGTAATGGGCAAACCATTTTCTAAAACATTTACGTCCGACATAGGAAGTCCTATCTGTATTTCGCGTGGACCGTTTGCACTTGCTGCATTAAGCATTACATTTCTATCGCCTTCTTCATTCGGTTTACTCTCGTTTTGTTTCTCTTTTACTTGGGCAAAAGCTCCTGTAAAGAAACATACCATAGCAAAAACTGTTGTTACAGTTCTTAGTTTAGTTGATGTGTTGGTAGTCATTATCTTATATAGATCTTAAAATTGTTGTCTATTTACTGAAAACTGTTTGCAAAGTAAATGGTTTATTCTAAAAACAGATATAAAAAATGTTGCGTAAACTATTAATTTTGTCTTAATGCAACAAATATTTATCTTTTCGAAATATGTTTTTTATAATTCTAAACCTGATGTAAAGATATTTTGCTAATACATTGAAACTCAAATGTTGGTAAGTTTGGTGTAGATTGTGTTTTCTTTATTATATTTTCTCGTTAATTCATAAAAAATAGTATCTTTGCATACATATATACAACTGGGAATACAAGGGGGTATAAATTAACAACGAAAACTAAAGTAACAGGTAGGGGAATGTGTAAATGGAGTTACTTCTTTTGCTATTTTATGGTTTTATTATTGTTTCAGTCGTGCAATAAAACCACAAAGCGATATGTTATAGGTGTATCGCAGTGTTCTGAAGATATATGGCGCACTAAACTTAACGATGAATTATTAATTGGAACTTACGATTATAAAAATGTAGATTTGTTGTTTGCATCGGCAAAGGATAACGACAAACTACAAGTAAAGCAAATTGAGGATTTTATAAATCGTGGTGTAGATTTGCTTATTATCTCTCCTAACCAAATTCATTCCATAACTCCTATTATTGATAAAGCTTTTGACAAAGGTATACCTATAGTTTTGTTCGACCGTAAAACAGACTCGCAGAAATATACGGCTTTTATAGGGGCTGACAATATTGAAGTGGGGAAAGATATTGGCGAATTTGTTGCAAGATCTCTACACGGTAAAGGTTCTGTTTTAGAAATAAAAGGGCTAAACCATTCTTCTCCAGCCATAGACCGTCATAATGGTTTTGTTCAGGCGCTAAATAAATATCCTAATATTCAGCTAACAGATACTATTTCGGGCGATTGGACTGAGCTTTCTGGATATAAATGTATGAAGAAAATGCTTGCTAAAACTGAAAATTGCAATATAGTGTGGGCGCAAAACGACCGTATGGCACGCGGAGCACAACGTGCTTTAACAGAAGCTGGCATTAAAGGTGTACAATTTGTTGGAATAGATGCGCTGCCTGGAAAGGACGGAGGTATAGAAAGTGTAGATAAAGGCAGCTTGTTAGCATCGTATATTTATCCTACTCGTGGCGATATGGTGATGCAATTGGCTGTAGATATTTTAGAAAAACGCCCATTTCATCGAGATAATTACCTGAAAGGCGCTCTGGTTACAAAAAATAATGCGAAGGTGTTGCTATTGCAAAACGAAGAAATTATAAAGCAACGAAATAGACTTTCTAATTTGAATAGTAAAATTGATATTTATCTTGCGCAATACAATCACCAAAAAATGTATATGTTGTTGTGTGGGGTAATAATTATATTGCTTATTGGGTTTATTGTTTATATTTATAGAACTACTATTGCTCGTAGAAAGTTAGAAGAAGATGCTACAAATGCAAAACTACAGTTCTTTACTAATATTAGCCACGAATTGCGAACTCCGCTAACACTTATTGCAGAACCCATTGAACAAATTGCTAATGGAGAGAACTTAACTAAATTGCAACGAAATATGTTGCAAATGGTGGAGAAGAATATATCTATTTTAATGCGCTTGATAACCGAAATTCTAGATTTCCGTAAAATACAAAATAAAAAAATGAAGTTGGAGTTGAGCGAATTTGAACTTACCGACTATCTAAAACAATGGACAAATACGTTCGATTCTATCGTGAGAAAACAAAAAAAACAGATACATCTTGTTTTGCCCAACTCTATTTTTATGTATGCAGACCTATATAAAGTGGAACATATTTGTTATAATCTTTTAAGCAATGCTTTGAAATATACAGACGAAGGTGGAAATATTACTGTAAAAGCCGAAAACTTCGATGGAATGGTGCAAATTTGCGTGGAAGATACGGGAAAAGGCATTCCAAAAGAAGATATAAAACATATATTCGATAGGTTCTATCAGGTGCAAAATAGTAATAAAGAAGGCACGGGTATAGGATTAGCTATAGTAAAATCGTTTACCGAATTGCAAGGTGGTACCGTAAAAGTGGAAAGCGTATATGGAAAAGGAAGTAAATTTATAGTAACTCTGCCTATACGTGTAGCTAACAATAATGTTCCGTTAGCAATAAAACCTAATGCTATGAGCGAAGAACTGATAGACAATTCAATAGTAACTGATATTTCGAACGAAAATAAAAAATCGAGAATTACTTCTATTCAGCAAATAGATAAGCCTCGTGTGCTCGTGATAGACGATAATGCAGATATTTGTGCCTATGCAACTGTGCTGTTGAACAGTGAATATGACGTGATTGTTGCTTCTAATGGCGAAGAAGGACTGAAAAAAGCCATTAGAGAAGTACCAGATATTGTAGTATGCGATGTTATGATGCCTGGAATGGACGGCTTAGAATGTTGCAAACGATTGAAAAACGATGGAATTACATCGCATATTCCTATAATTTTACTTACTGCAAAAACATTAGACGAATATAGAGTTGAGGGCTATATGTATGGTGTTGATGCTTATTTAACCAAACCTTTTAGTGGAATGGTGTTAAAGGCACGTATAAAAAATCTTATAGAGAATAGAAAATTAATGAAAATTGCCTTTGGAAACGATGCTCGCGAAGAGGTACACGAAGAGGTAATGCAGAGCATTGAAGATAAATTTGTGGAAAAATTTCGTGCCATAATTCAAAATAATCTTGGAAATTCTGAATTGAGCGTAGAAACTATAAGTAAAGAAATGGGCATTAGTAGGGCACAATTGTATAGAAAAATAAAAACGATGACTGGTATTTCTCCCAACGATATTATTCGTGAAGCACGCTTGAAACGTGCAGATAGATTATTGGAAACTACAGATAAATCTATTTCAGAGATAGCATACGAAGTTGGTTTCTCTTCTCCATCGTATTTCACAAAATGTTATAGGGAATTTTTTGGACGAACTCCCAATAAAAAACATTAAGATTTTCAGGCTGTTATTGTTCCTCGGAAAAATATTATTAATTTTTTAAATTTTGTAATTAAAGATTTTTATTTTCTAATTATAAATCTCTGTATTTCTTATTATATTTTTCTTTGGTACAATTACACACTTTGGCTACTATTGTTGTTGTTTATTTTTTTTTGCATAGTCAATGTTGTTATGGTGCAATAATTATGTATTTTTGCAATGTAAAGTAAATATAAAAATAGTGTGTTATGAAAAAGTTTCTATTGGTTTTACTCTCGTTAGTAATATCTTTTAATAGTTTTGCTACGTCGGAAGTGTATAAAACTAAGCCTCAGAAAAAGAAAAGAGTGCAGGTGAGTGTAAAAACAAAAGCAATCGATAGTTTTTTTGAAGGAAAATTAAATTTATCAGTTCAGATAGATAGTGGTAATTATGGTGTTTGCTATGCCGATACAGCTTCTTGCGAAGACTGTTCTACTGCTGGAATGGTGAATTGGTATGGAGAAAGAAAAACAATTAGCGATAGAAAAATAGGTTTCTTAACAAAGCAGCTTCAAACATTAAGCGCAAACGTGAATGTTGTGGGAGCTAAAAAAGCTAAACTTTTTCGTAATGCTGTGTGCGCTGAAATAGAAATGTGGAACCAATTAGAAAAATTACTCTATAACTTTAATAGCGTGGTATTCGAAATAAACAATGTTTTGATTGGTGGAACTATTTTTCAAGTAGTGAATGCAAGTACACGGCAAGGTATAAGTTATGCTCGTTTTGCTTGTTTGCAAGAAGATGTAAATACTTTTAAAGGTATAAAGCAAGAAAACGTAAATGATGATAAAGGATTGTTGCTGACACAATTTTATGCAAATATGCGAAGTCTTCGTCCAGTTGTTAAAGTTTCGAAGTTGAGAAAAGAGTATAGTTTTATGTCAATAGCTAAAGCAAAAAAAGAAGCATATAGATTAACAAATTCTTATCCTGTATCTGAAATTAAAATAGCAATGAATAATTGGCTTTCTGCACGTAAAAATGTAGCTACTTTACTCTCGTCTTCTTACGAAGCAGCATATAATCAGCATACAATGTTATTAGTTCATTCTCTAATTTATAGTTTTCTGGGCGTAGAAGATTAGTTAAGAAATTGTATTTTTCTAAGATGTCTGTTTGTAATTTAGAAGTCTACAATAGATAGCTTTTAAAATATACGTAAGAAAATATGTTGTAAAAAAATTGACGTTATATTTAAAGAGAGTATAACGTCAATTTTTTTGTATACAGAAAGTTTTGTTTATTCTTGTTCAAAGTATATTTTATCGAAAACATCACCAGCTGTAACCGCAACATCAATGTAGCGTTTTACCCCCGAATTGTTTGGATTAATTGTTACAGTTAAAATATTGTCTTTGATGCTTGAAGCCGAAAAATTCCCATATATATGTTTGTTATCGTTTTTAGGTAAGTGTGCATTAACCGAACTTATATCGTATCTAACTGTAGTGTTGTTTATTTTTTCGGTAACATCGGAAAACCAAAGAACATTATAATTTTTACATTTGAATTGGAAAGTACGACCTTCTTTTGGAACAGTGAAAGTTTTCTTTTCCTTTGTTTTTAATGTAATACTTTCGTGTTGCCATTTCATAGGTTCCCATGCTCCAACAGGTTCGTCAGAATGACAAGCGGCTGCAAATATGCTTAGAAATAGTGCCGTGATGAGAAAACTAATTTGTTTCATTGTGTAAACTTAAATTTTTAATAATTTGACTTCAATAATGCAAAGGTATAGAGAAAACAAAAATATGCAAAGATGGATAATGTTTTTTTAGTTAAAAAAAACTTGCGTAATATTAGCTTTTATAAAGTTTTTGTCTTGAATAATGTAATAATAATACTCCGGACTGCAATAAAATAGTATAACTGCAAAAGTTTATTGTATTTATTACAGTTTAATTTTGTTCTTTAGAAAGAAATGCGTACCTTTGTATCGCAAAAACATTAACAAGAATATATTATGACAAAAAGAAACGAAATTTATAAGTGTTCAGAGAGTAAAAATTTATTTGAAGTAATTATCCCATCAAATGAAGCAGTTTGTGGTTTAGAAAGAGTAGTTGAAAATACAACAGAAGCTGCAACAGAAAAACATATTCCTGTAGTAGAGAAAATAGACGGTGGTTATCGTGTAACAGTGGGATCAGTGGAGCACCCAATGATGGAAACTCACTTTATTGAATGGATTGAACTTATAACAGACAATAATGAAGTTTTACGCAAATATCTTGAACCAACCGATAAACCAATTGCAGAATTTAAAACAGATGCTAAAAAAGTTTATGCTAGAGAATATTGCAATCTTCATGGATTATGGAAATCAGAATAATTATATAGAATAAAACTTATTAAAAAGCGAACGCTAAATGAATTGCATAGCAAAAATGCTCAATATCATTTAGCGTTTCTTTATATATTATATCGTCAATGTTGTATCTATATATTATATAAGGTGTAATTTAAATTTCGGGCGTAAATCTCCTATAACTATTATTTTTTTATAAAAAATTCTCGAAAAGTTTGGTGGTTATTATTTTTTGTTATACCTTTGCACTCGCTTTTACGGCAAGCAGTTTATCTGTTAGTTGTTTTTAAAGCATCGTTCTTTGAAAAGATTTACATAGACAGAGAAGTAGTACAAGAAGCGTCTGTTGCTATTAAATATAGTATCAGATGGGTAAAAGAAACGTCCTAGTTAATTTATTATAGGTGTATAAACTTGATATTACTGGATAATTAGTTCTGAGCAGATATTGAATTTATATATATGTATCACTATTTTATAGTGATATTTATATATTCTTATAAAAGACATTTTACAATGGAGAGTTTGATCCTGGCTCAGGATGAACGCTAGCTATAGGCTTAACACATGCAAGTCGAGGGGAAACGGCATTATGTGCTTGCACATTTTGGACGTCGACCGGCGCACGGGTGAGTATCGCGTATCCAACCTGCCCTTTACTTGGGGATACCCCGTTGAAAGACGGCCTAATACCCGATGTAATTCATTGATGGCATCAGATATGAATAAAAGATTTATCGGTAAAGGATGGGGATGCGTCTGATTAGCTTGTTGGTGAGGTAAAGGCTCACCAAGGCAACGATCAGTAGGGGTTCTGAGAGGAAGGTCCCCCACATTGGAACTGAGACACGGTCCAAACTCCTACGGGAGGCAGCAGTGAGGAATATTGGTCAATGGGCGGAAGCCTGAACCAGCCAAGTAGCGTGCAGGAAGACGGCCCTATGGGTTGTAAACTGCTTTTATACGAGAATAATTTGATGCACGTGTGCGTTATTGCATGTATCGTATGAATAAGGACCGGCTAATTCCGTGCCAGCAGCCGCGGTAATACGGAAGGTCCAGGCGTTATCCGGATTTATTGGGTTTAAAGGGAGTGTAGGCGGTTTGTTAAGCGTGTTGTGAAATTTAGGTGCTCAACATTTAACTTGCAGCGCGAACTGTCAGACTTGAGTACACGCAACGTATGCGGAATTCATGGTGTAGCGGTGAAATGCTTAGATATCATGAAGAACTCCGATTGCGAAGGCAGCATACGGGAGTGTAACTGACGCTTAAGCTCGAAGGTGCGGGTATCGAACAGGATTAGATACCCTGGTAGTCCGCACAGTAAACGATGGATGCCCGCTGTTAGCGCCTGGCGTTAGCGGCTAAGCGAAAGCATTAAGCATCCCACCTGGGGAGTACGCCGGCAACGGTGAAACTCAAAGGAATTGACGGGGGCCCGCACAAGCGGAGGAACATGTGGTTTAATTCGATGATACGCGAGGAACCTTACCCGGGCTTGAATTGCAGAGGAATTATTTAGAGATAAATATGCCCTTCGGGGTCTCTGTGAAGGTGCTGCATGGTTGTCGTCAGCTCGTGCCGTGAGGTGTCGGCTTAAGTGCCATAACGAGCGCAACCCCTTTTCTTAGTTGCCATCAGGTAATGCTGGGCACTCTGGGAACACTGCCACCGCAAGGTGTGAGGAAGGTGGGGATGACGTCAAATCAGCACGGCCCTTACGTCCGGGGCTACACACGTGTTACAATGGCCGGTACAGAGGGATGGTGTAATGTAAATTGCATCAAATCTTAAAAGCCGGTCCCAGTTCGGACTGAGGTCTGCAACCCGACCTCACGAAGCTGGATTCGCTAGTAATCGCGCATCAGCCATGGCGCGGTGAATACGTTCCCGGGCCTTGTACACACCGCCCGTCAAGCCATGAAAGCCGGGGGTGCCTGAAGTTCGTAACCGTAAGGAGCGACCTAGGGCAAAACTGGTAATTGGGGCTAAGTCGTAACAAGGTAGCCGTACCGGAAGGTGCGGCTGGAACACCTCCTTTCTGGATAGGACTTTTATTTTTGTATTATCTAAATGTTTATCACCATATAAATAATAGATGTTAGGAAGTTTTCTCTTCTTGTACTCGCATCTTTGTTCTACAATATAGAGAAGATAAGGTTTAAGGCCTACAGCTATGGTTCAAGTCCATTATCTTCACTCATCATTTTTGCATCGTTTATCGTTGCATCATTGATATCGTTCTTTGACATATTGACACAAGCAAGACTGTAAAGTAAAGTAATTTCTTTTTGTTTATACAAGAAGGATTAGAATTAGATTTCAAAATACAGCTGAAAGTATGAGCATGAATGTGCTACCACTATTATTATTAGTTGGTAGTATATAAAATGAATAGAAAGTAATTAAGGGCGTATGGCGGATGCCTAGGCTCACGGAGGCGATGAAGGACGTGATAAGCTGCGATAAGCCTCGGGTAGATGCAAATAATCTTTGATCCGAGGATTTCCGAATGGGACAACCTGACTGTCTGAAGGATAGTCACCCATATATTTTTTATGGGAGCAAACGCAGGGAACTGAAACATCTTAGTACCTGTAGGAAAAGAAAATAATTTAATGATTCCCCTAGTAGTGGCGAGCGAACGGGGAAAAGCCCAAACCTATGACGTAGTAATGCGTGATAGGGGTAGTAGGGTCACGATATCGTACTTTGAAAGTGAGGAGAATGTTCTGGAAAGTTCAATAATATAAGGTGATAATCCTGTATCCGAAGCTTGATGAGACGTAGTGAATCCCTGAGTAGTGCGGAGCACGAGTAATTCTGCATGAATCTGCCGGGACCATCCGGTAAGGCTAAATACTCCCGTGAGACCGATAGTGAATTAGTACCGTGAGGGAAAGGTGAAAAGCACTCCAATGAGGAGAGTGAAATAGTTCCTGAAACCATACGCCTACAAGCGGTCGGAGCATATATATATGTGACGGCGTGCCTTTTGCATAATGAACCTACGAGTTACCATGTCCAGCGAGGTTAAGGGGTTCAGCCCCGTATCCGTAGTGAAAGCGAGCCTAAATAGGGCGTATAGTTGGATGGGGTAGACGCGAAACCAAGTGATCTACACTTGACCAGGTTGAAGTTCTGGTAACACAGAATGGAGGACCGCACGGATAAGCGTTGAAAAGCTTCCCGATGAGTTGAGTGTAGGAGTGAAAGGCCAATCAAACTTGGAGATAGCTCGTACTCCCCGAAAGGCATTTAGGTGCCGCGTGCGATGTTCTCCGTGAGAGGTAGAGCGACCGATAGGTCAAGAGGGCTTCACCGCCTATCGCGACCTGACGAACTCCGAATGCTCACGGACTGTAGTCGTGCAGTAAGGGGGCGGGTGCTAAGGTCCGTCCCCGAGAGGAGAAGAATCCTGACCGTCGTCTAAGGTCCCGAAATTCTGTCTAAGTTAGTCTAACGAAGTCTGGTCCCGGTGACAGCTAGGATGTTGGCTTGGAAGCAGCCATTCATTCAAAGAGTGCGTAACAGCTCACTAGTCGAGGGTCCGGGCATGGATAATAATCGGGTATAAGTCAGATACCGAAGTCGCGGGATAGCATTGTATATAAAAAGTATCGGTAGGGGAGCATTCTATATGCGTTGAATGGTGATATTGATTGATCCTGGAGCGTATAGAAACGCAAATGTAGGTATAAGTAACGATAAAGGGGGTAAGATTCCCCCTCGCCGTAAGACTAAGGTTTCCCAGGCGATGTCAATCAGCCTGGGGTTAGTCGGGTCCTAAGTCTCAGCCGAATGGCGAAGGCGATGGCTTCACGGTTAATATTCCGTGACTTGCTCATTCAGCGATGTGGAGACGGAGCAGTGACACTGTCGCGCCCTTACGGATATGGGCGTTAAAGAAGTTAGGTGTAGATAGATGTAGGCAAATCCGCATTTAGAGCTGATCTTCTATAGTACAGAGTTTTCTTCGGAGAGCTTTGATAGTACAGGTAATCATACTTCCAAGAAAATCCGCTAAGCTTAATGTTTGAGCAACCCGTACCGTAATCGGACACACGTAGTCGGGTAGAACATACTAAGGCGTTGAGAGATTCATGGTTAAGGAACTAGGCAAATTGACCCCGTAACTTCGGAATAAGGGGTCCTCATTTTTAATGAGGCGCAGAGAATAGGTCCAGGCAACTGTTTAACAAAAACACAGGGCTGTGCTAACTCGAAAGATGATGTATACAGCCTGACACCTGCCCGGTGCTGGAAGGTTAAGAGGAGAGCTTAGATGTATGTCGACGGTTTGAATTGAAGCCCCAGTAAACGGCGGCCGTAACTATAACGGTCCTAAGGTAGCGAAATTCCTTGTCGGGTAAGTTCCGACCTGCACGAATGGTGTAATGATCCGGACGCTGTCTCAATCATGATCTCAGTGAAATTGTAGTATCGGTGAAGATGCCGATTACCCGCGATGGGACGAAAAGACCCCGTGAACCTTTACTACAGCTTAGCATTGACCTTGGTCATCCGATGTGTAGGATAGGCCGGAGGCTTTGAAGTATGCACGCCAGTGTGTGTGGAGCCATCCTTGAAATACGGCCCTTTGGCTGTCTGAGGTCTAACACGTACTTTCGTGGACATTGTTTGGTGGGTAGTTTGACTGGGGTGGTCGCCTCCAAAAGCGTAACGGAGGCTTCCAAAGGTGCCCTCGGGTCGATTGGTAACCGACCTCATAGAGTGTAATGGCATAAGGGCGCTTGACTGGGAGGCAGACATGCCGAGCAGGCAGGAAACTGGGGCATAGTGATCCGGTGCAAGTGTATGGAAACTGCATCGCTCAAAGGATAAAAGGTACTCCGGGGATAACAGGCTGATCCCCCCCAAGAGCTCATATCGACGGGGTGGTTTGGCACCTCGATGTCGGCTCGTCACATCCTGGGGCTGGAGAAGGTCCCAAGGGTTGGGCTGTTCGCCCATTAAAGTGGCACGCGAGCTGGGTTCAGAACGTCGTGAGACAGTTCGGTCTCTATCTATCGTGGGCGTTGGAGTTTTGCGTGGTGCCGCCACTAGTACGAGAGGACCGTGGTGGACAGACCTCCGGTTTACCAGTTGTGCCGCCAGGTGCACCGCTGGGTATCTGAGTCTGGTATGGATAAGCGCTGAAAGCATCTAAGTGCGAAGCCTTCCGCAAGATTAGAACTCCTCATAAGGGTCGTCATAGACTATGACGTTGATAGGGTGTAGGTGTAAAGACAGCGATGTCAAAGCCGAGCACTACTAATTGCCCAAAACTTTCATTCAGTGTGTTTATACTTTAAGAATCGTATTTTTACTTTTCTTTATTTAGTTTTTGCTTGTGGCATAGTCACTTATACAGTGTATTTTATATTTGGTTTATTATATTTATTCTATAATATCGTATATATTATTAACACTAGCATTATTTTAGGTGGTTATTGCGTCGGGGTTCCACCTCTTCCCATTCCGAACAGAGAAGTTAAGCCCGATTGCGCCGATGGTACTGCAATGCAATGTGGGAGAGTAGGTAGCTGCCTTTTTTCTAAATAGCCCTGATTACGATGAGTAGTCGGGGCTTTTTTGTTGTGTTTATATATTACTCTACCTATTTAGGGGTGAATTATATTTATCGAACTGTAGCGACTTGAGTAGTTTTGCTAACCTTCTCGAGAGTAATAATAGACGATTGTACGGGCGAGATGAATCTGCCCCTACGTCTACGGAATGTTTGCTGTTATACATTTTATGTAATAAATAGACCTTGCGGAGTGTTCGATGAATATTATTATTCATTTATAGGTTTGAATGTGCTTTTCTGTTTTAATTGGGTAAATAAGTGTAGACTTTGTAATACGTTTATTTCGTAAACTTTCCCGGTTATAACTTCCCTTGTTTCATTAAAAAGCCGTAACTTTGTGCCAAATTCGGAATATTAGCGATAAAAGAAATAGATTATGGCACAAGAGGATACGTTTAAAAAGATAGTAAGCCATTGTAAAGAGTATGGCTTTGTTTTTCCAAGTAGTGATATTTACGATGGTCTTGCAGCTGTTTATGACTACGGTCAAAACGGTGTAGAACTTAAAAATAACATAAAGCAGTATTGGTGGCAGTCAATGGTGTTGCTTCATAGTAACATTGTTGGTATAGATTCAGCTATTTTTATGCACCCTACAATATGGAAAGCAAGTGGACACGTAGATGCTTTCAACGATCCTTTAATAGACAATCGCGACTCGAAGAAACGTTACAGAGCCGATGTGCTAATAGAAGATCAGATAGGTAAGTATGAAGAGAAGATAACAAAAGAAGTAGCTAAAGCTGCTAAGAAGTTTGGTGATAACTTCGATGAAGCCAAATTTCGTGATACTAATCCTCGTGTTTTAGAACATCAGAAAAAACGCGATGAGCTTCATGAACGCTATGCGAAGGCAATGGAAGCTTCCGACTTTGCAGAACTGCGACAAATAATACTTGATGAGGGGATTGTAGACCCTATAAGTGGTACAAAAAACTGGACAGAAGTACGTCAATTTAACCTTATGTTCTCAACCGAGATGGGGGCTTCTGCTGATGCTTCTACCAAGATATATCTACGTCCGGAAACAGCACAAGGTATATTTGTGAACTTTTTGAACGTTCAGAAGACAGGGCGTATGAAATTGCCTTTTGGAATTGCTCAAATAGGAAAAGCTTTTCGCAACGAGATAGTAGCTCGCCAATTTGTGTTCCGAATGCGTGAGTTTGAACAGATGGAAATGCAATACTTCTGTCAGCCAGGTACGGAGATGGAATGGTTTAAATACTGGAAACAGCACCGTTTGGCTTGGCACGAGGCACTTGGTATGGGCGATGAGAACTATCGTTTCCATGACCATGAGAAGTTAGCTCACTATGCAAATGCTGCAACCGATATAGAGTTTCACCTTCCTTTTGGTTTTAAAGAAGTAGAAGGAATTCATTCGCGTACTAATTTCGACCTTTCTCAGCACGAGAAGTTCTCTGGTAAGCAAATAAAATATTTCGATCCAGAGCGTAACGAAAACTATACACCTTATGTAATAGAAACTTCTATTGGTGTAGACCGTATGTTCTTGAGTGTTATGTGCCACAGTTACACTGAAGAGCAATTAGAAAATGGTTCTAGTCGTATTGTTTTAAAATTGCCAGAGCCATTGGCTCCAATAAAGTGTGCAGTGCTGCCATTAGTGAATAAAGATGGTTTACCAGAGAAGGCACAAGAGATTGTAAACGATTTGAAGTTTCATTTCAATACCAGCATTGAAGCAAAAGATTCTATTGGTAAACGTTATCGTCGTCAAGATGCCATTGGTACGCCTTTCTGTGTTACTGTTGATGGCGACACGCTAAACGATAATACTGTAACTTTACGTTACCGTGATTCAATGAAACAAGAGCGTGTGCCTATTGCAAAGCTTCGCGAGATAATAGAAGATCGTGTATCTATTACTTCTTTGTTAAAGAAAATAGATGAGAAAAATTAAATTTACTATATTCACAACAGAATAAAGTTATGCAAAATACGAATAAATTTAAATTGCGACTACGTTATTTTCTTTATGTCGCTCCATTACTGTTTGCAGCTATAATGGGCGTTGGAATGTTGTCGTCTTGTTCGGATAGCGAAAAAGATAGTGATGAATTTGCCGACTGGAAGGCTAAGAATACAAAATATTGGAACGAACTTTATAATACCACAAAACAGAAAATAGCAAATGGCGATACTTCTTGGAAACTTATATTGAGCTATTCTTACCAAGGACAGGAGAAAGATAATGGTATGAAAAGTTATTCTCCAGAAAACTATATAATAGTACACGAGTTAGAACATGGCACAGGCTCAGGCTGTCCTTTGTATACCGATTCTGTTTTAGTTCACTATCAAGGACGGCTTATTCCTTCGTCAACTTATACAGCAGGATTAATGTTTGATAGTAGTTGGGGGGGCAATGGCTTAGTTTTTAATCCGCAAACATCACGTCCGGCTCAGCTTTTAATTGGTGGAGAGAAGGGAGGCGTTGTTGATGGATTTGCTACTGCCTTACAAAATATGCACATTGGCGACCACTGGATGGTTTATATTCCTTATCAGTTAGGTTATGGCTCTGTAGATAATAAGCCTATTCCTGCTTATTCTAATTTAATATTCGATTTACGTCTCCATTCGTATTATAGAGCAGGGACAAAGGTTCCAGACATTATTTAAGTAATATACCAACCAACTCTTAGCGAAGACTTACGGTGGGCATTCACATTCAGTCTGCCCTAACTATGCTACCTTATATATTATGCTATTTAGCAAGACTGTAACTGATGCACTTTTAGGAAAGATACGACATGGCGATGCGATGGCGATGGGTGAAAAGCTGAATCTCATAGTTCAGTTAAGTATCCCATCTATTCTTGCGCAAGTTACTTCTGTAATGATGTTTTATATCGATGCATCAATGGTAGGCTCATTGGGTGCAGAAGCCTCAGCCTCAATAGGGTTGGTAGAGCCTGCGACATGGCTTTTTGGTTCGTTAGTAGCAGCTGCAGGGATGGGCTTTTCTGTACAAGTGGCTCATTTTATTGGTGCAAACGATTTTGAGAAAGCCCGTGCTGTAATGCGGCATGGTTACATATTCGGTCTATTTCTTAGTTTTATCTTAATGGCAGTTGCCGCATTGTTAGCAACTCCATTACCTCGTTGGTTAGGAGGTGGTATAGATATTCAGCACGATGCTTCTATCTATTTTCTTATATTTTCGTTTGCAGTCCCCATACATTTTGTGGAATATTTATCGGCTGCAATGTTGAAAGTGTCTGGCGATATGCGACATCCAAGTCTTATAGCCGTGTTTATGTGCTTGATGGATGTGATATTCAATTTTATCTTAATATTTCCAGCTCGCAAACTTACTGTGTTTGGTTTTCGATTCGAGATGTTTGGTTTTGGATTAGGAGTAGAAGGTGCAGCCCTTGGCACACTACTCTCGTTTGTAGTAGCTGCAATTCCGTTAGTTTATTTTGCTATTTTTCGTAGTCCAGTTTTAGCATGGAAACTTGATACTAAACGTTTTGTATGGGTGTGGAGTTATATTGTTAATGCTATGAAAATAGGTGCTCCGATGGCTTTGCAATATTTGTTGATGAATGGTGCGCAAGTAGTTTCAACCAAGATAGTAGCACCTTT
Source organism: Prevotella pallens (assembly GCF_900454935.1). Taxonomy (NCBI): domain Bacteria; kingdom Pseudomonadati; phylum Bacteroidota; class Bacteroidia; order Bacteroidales; family Prevotellaceae; genus Prevotella; species Prevotella pallens. The sequence goes on along the minus strand of NZ_UGTP01000001.1, from coordinate 1,863,766 downwards.
AGGTAACTTTGCCATTGCTGCCAATTCGTTTGCTGTAACTGCAGAAAGTTTGTGTTATATGCCAGGTTATGGTATTGCTGAAGCAGCAACAACACTTGTTGGGCAAAGTGTTGGGGCTAAACGAAAAGAGCTTTGCAAAAGTTTTGCCTATATGACGATATTTATTGGTATGGCAGTTATGGCATTTATGGGTGCCATTATGTATATTTTTGCTCCAGAAATGATAGGAATACTTTCGCCAGTACCTGAGATTAGAGAACTAGGAGTAGCGGTTTTGCGCATAGAAGCCTTTGCTGAACCATTCTTTGCCGCTGCTATTGTTGCCTATAGTGTATGTGTTGGTGCCAGCGATACCTTTAAACCATCGTTAATAAATTTGGGTTCTATGTGGCTTGTTCGCCTTACTTTGGCTTACACATTAGCCACCACTTATGGTTTGCGCGGTGTGTGGTTTGCTATGGCTGTGGAGCTTACATTCCGTGGAACGCTGTTTCTCGTACGAATTTATCGTGGCAATTGGTTAAATAATGTTGTAGATGCGCCACTAACAAAATAAACAACAGTTTAAAAATAACGGTATTATATTATTAAAAAAGGATTTTAAAGATGCATTGGTTTTCGTCTCTATTAAACACTCTTAATTATTGGACTATTTTCTTTGGTATGTATATTGAAGGTACAGTTATTCCGTTTCCTTCTGAACTTATTGTTTCGCCTGCTGCCTATCATGCCGCAGCTGGTCATCTCAACATAGTTTGGGTTATTATAATAGCCACTTTAGGTGCTGTTACAGGTTCTGCTACAAACTATGTTGCTGCTTATTATTTAGGGCGACCAATTATTTACCGATTCGCAAATAGTAAGTTTGGGCATCTTTGTTTGCTAAACGAAGAAAAAGTGAACACTGCAGAGAAGTATTTTTACGACCATGGGGTTATAGCAACCTTAACGGGCAGACTTATTCCAGGTATTCGCCAGATTATCTCTATACCAGCTGGTTTGTCTAAAATGAAGTTTTGGAAGTTTGCGTTATATACTACCATTGGTTCAGGATTGTGGAACTGTGTACTTGCAACACTTGGTTGGTATCTTCATTCTGTAGTTCCTGAAAATCAGCTCAATGCAAAGATTGAAGAATATAACGACTATATTAAATACGCTATTTTGGGTATTGTTGCTTTAGTTGTAATATTCTTTGTGGTACGATTTTATATTAAGAAAGCAAAAGGAAAGAAATAATAGGTTTGAGTCTCTTTCTAAACTATTTTTTATAAATTGAAGAGAGGGCAGAAAATACTATTTAGAGCGATAAACGTTTAAGTATATAGTTTTCTGTGTGATGTGCTATATGGAAAAAGCACATTTATGGGTGTGTGTTGTATAGCATTTGTATATTATAGATAGAAAAATATGCTGTGATATTTTTCTATCTATAATATACAGACCGAATACCGATGCCATTCTTTCTTTCTCTTTATGTATATTGAAGTGCAGCGATTGTAGATTAGAGAGTTCAATAGATACCAGGTAGAGATACTGTGGAAAAGAAGATAATTGTATTGAACTCTACTCTTGTATATAATAAGATTTTAAGCAACAAGTTTTTGCTCAGGAATTTATAATAATGTTTAGAAGCAAATATAACAGAATAGATAATTCTATAAATCTCATCAGAATAGACATATCTTAGGTATTCTAATGTATGGATATAAAGGTTGTTATGTGTTATGATATCTCATTTGCAAATGACAGATATCTGAGGCGAACGTGACAGATATCTGAGACGAATGCGACAGATATCTGAGACGAACGCCATAGATATCTAATTTGCAACAGATAGATATCTAAAATAAATGTAACAGAAATTTGGCATAGGAATAACTACGCTTAACAGACTTGTTTAAGCATTGGCAATATTCTATTTGCTTTGTAAGTAAACTGTAGTTGTTGCTTATAAAATCTTCACAGCTTTTCTACTGAACCAATTAGATCATTTGTATCACCTTGATTTATACTTATATAACAAAGTGTTACTTTCTTAATTTAAATTTCCCTTTAGAAAACGAGTAGATTCTTTTTCTGACAAGTTTAGGCTTACCAGGTGTGGCGATCATCTCCTTTAAAATAACGCTATTGTCGGGCATAATGGTGTAGTGTAGATAACAATTCTCTATTTTACCTTTCCATTGCACGTCTTTTGCTGTGTAAATGAGCAACTTATTGGTTAAGTTATACTTGCTATCTAACGCACAAAGAAAGATTCTGCTTTCACCAGTTTGATTGTTTCCGAAAATTAAAAAAAGATGCCAGTTGTTAGTAGAAGGTAGTTTAGCAATACGGCATATACTTAAATCGGTATCTGCATCTACGCAAGTAGCAATGAAATTCATTGTCTCTTTATTTGGGCAGATAGTATTGGGTAAATCCAAAATGAAGTTGTAAGAGTATTCAAATGGAAGTCTGATGGTTGGAATATGCTCATAAAACGTAGCAAATGCTTCTTTTTGTGAGGAATGGATTGTTGCGGTTGCACAATTTTTTTGTGCATTACAAGTGGAAACTACTGCAAATAGTGCGAGTGAAAGAAGAATAGTACGTATCAAAGCAAAGCTATTTTTTTAATAAATAAACCATTAAATTAGCAGCATTATCAGGCGCAATGTGGTCGCCAAGTTTATCTCTCATTTGTTTGTATTCGGCAAGCATAGTTTCACGATAAGGCTGTCCAGGCAGAATGCGGTAAAGTTCGTTTGCTATATTTTTTACTTTAAACCGGTCGGCAAATAGTTCCTGTACAACATCTTTGTTAGCTACGAGATTTACCAGTGAGATGAAAGGAACCTTTATAATATGTTTAAATGCGAACCGAATAAGTTTTGGTAATGGAGTCTTGTAGCAAACCACTTGTGGAACATTAAATAAAGCTGTTTCTAAAGTGGCAGTTCCGCTTGTAACAATTGCTACAGTTGTGTGTGAGAGAAGTTCGTATGTAATGTTCTTAACTACTTTCACACTGTAATTATTTATAAACTTATTGTAGTAAGAATTTTCTATAGAAGGTGCTCCAGCTATAACCATCTGGTAATCCTCGAAGCGTGAGGCAGCTTCGAGCATTGAAGGTAAGTTGTCTTTAATTTCTTGCTTTCTACTCCCAGCCAGAATAGCAATAATAGGTTTGTTATTTTGCAAGCCATTACGGCTACAAAAGTCGGTTGTCGTCTCTACATACTGACTCTTAAACACCGTAACCTCCTCAACAGTAGGGTTTCCTACATAGTGTATTTTATAGTTATGTTTACGTTCATAGAAATCTATTTCGAAAGGCAAAATAGAAAACATCTCCTTAATATCGCGTTTTATAGCGCGAATGCGCCATTCTTTCCATGCCCATATTTTAGGTGAAATATAATAGTAAACAGGAATTTTAGTGTTTTTGCGAAGGAATTTAGCAATCTTTAAATTAAATCCAGGGTAGTCTATAAGTATCACTACATCAGGTTTCCACCCAACAATATCTTCCTTACAGAACTTTAAATTCTTTATAATGGTTGGCAAATGCAATAAAACAGGAACGAATCCCATATAAGCAAGCTCTTTGTAATGACGTACACGAGTGCCTCCAACATCGTTCATTAAGTCGCCCCCAAAGAAGCGAAATTCTGCCATCTCGTCAAATTTTCTAAGCGATTTCATTAGACGTGAGGCATGTAAATCGCCTGAAGCCTCGCCAACTATTAAGTAATATTTCATTTTTCAGATTGCTGTTGTTTGTTAATACATATCCTTTTATAGAAGTTCAGTTTATTCCTCCCACGTTTTTATTTTGTTCAACAAATCATAGTCGGTAACATCTATCCGTGTTGGTGTAATGGCAACATATCCTTGTTCTAATGCCCATTGGTCCGTATCGGTTGCTGTAGGTTCGTCGTTATGATATTGTCCTAACATCCAATAGTATTCAAAACCTCGTGGGTGTTCGCATCGAAGCGTTTCTTTTGTCCAACTACCGTAGCCCATTCTGCACACCTTAATACCCTTGAAAGAATCTCCAATGGGAAAATTTACATTCAGGCAAACCCCTTTAGGTAGTCCATCGGTTAAAACTCGTTTTACAATCTTCACCACATAGTTTCTCAACGGTTCTAAATTTGCATCGTTGTTATAGTCGCACGATGAGAAAGCGATAGATGGGATATACTTTAAACACCCCTCTCTAGCCACTCCCATAGTGCCACTATAGTGAGTATTAACTGATGAGTTATCGCCGTGATTAATACCGCCGAGAATTAAATCAGGTCTGCGTCCGTCAGTTAAAATCTGCTCGAAAGTAATCTTTACGCAATCAACGGGAGTACCAGTGCACGACCAAACATCACAATTCGGGATATTGTAACGACGATTTAACCGTAGAGGAGTATTTGCAGAGAAAGCACACGAAAAGCCAGAGCGAGGTCCTTCAGGTGCACAAACTAGAATGTCGGCAAAATCAGATAGGAAGGAAGCCAATGCTTTTATGCCATTAGCATTGTACCCATCATCGTTGGAGATGAGTATGAGAGGGCGTTTACAATTCATAATTAGTTCTTTCTTTTGTCTGCAAAAATACGAAAAAAGGTTTATAAATACAGCTTTCTCGCTTAAAATATGTATCTTTGTCGGCAAAACAAGTATAGGAAAAGAATAAGATGGGAAAAATAATCGCAATGGCAAACCAGAAAGGTGGTGTTGGAAAAACTACCTCTACCATCAATCTTGCAGCATCGTTGGCAACACTAGAAAAGTCGGTACTCGTTATAGATGCCGATCCTCAGGCAAATGCTTCAAGTGGTTTAGGCGTTGATATAAACGAAGTAGATTGTTCTTTATATGAATGTATAATTGACCATACCGATGTTCGTGATGCTATATATACCACAGACATAGAAGGTATGGATATTGTTCCGAGCCATATTAACCTTGTTGGAGCAGAGATAGAGATGCTGCAAATAAGCGATAGAGAGGAAGTTTTGGAAAAGCTCTTGGCTCCAATTCGTAATGATTACGACTATATACTTATAGATTGTAGCCCATCGTTGGGTTTGATAACTGTGAATGCTCTGACAGCAGCCGACTCTGTTATTATTCCAGTGCAATGCGAATACTTTGCACTCGAAGGCATTAGTAAGCTGCTGAACACGATTAAGATAATAAAGAGTAAGCTGAATCCAAAGTTAGAAATAGAGGGATTCTTGCTTACAATGTACGATAGTCGTTTAAGATTGGCACGTCAAATTTACGATGAAGTAAAGCGGCACTTCCAAGAGTTAGTGTTTAAGACCGTTATTCAGCGTAATGTTAAACTATCGGAGAGTCCTAGTCACGGATTACCAGTAATACTTTACGATGCTGATTCTACAGGTGCAAAGAATCATTTAGCATTGGCTAAAGAGATTATAGAGAAGAATAAGAAATAGACGAGAACTACTAAACCTCTTAAAGAAAATACCAATAAAACGATGGCAGTACATAAAAAATATAATAGGAACGCAAAAGTTAGTGCACTTGGTAGAGGCTTAGATGCTTTAATCTCAACAGAAACAGTAAGTGCGCAAGGCAGTTCTACCATAAACGAGGTACCCATTGACCAAATAGAAGCGAACCCCGACCAACCTCGAAGAGAGTTCGATTCTGTTGCATTAGAAGAACTTGCCAATAGTATAAAGCAGCTGGGATTAGTGCAACCTATAACAGTTAGGCAATTAGCCGAGCATAAATTCCAAATTATAGCAGGCGAGAGGCGTTGGCGTGCATCGCAATTGGCTGGTCTTACTGCTATTCCGGCTTATATTAGAACTATAAAAGATGAAAACGTAATGGAACTTGCGCTGGTAGAAAACATACAGCGCGAGGACTTAAATGCAATAGAGATAGCTCTTGCTTACGAGCATTTACAAGAAAAAAGTGGCTTAACACAAGAGAAGGTAGCTGCAAGAGTAGGTAAGAGTCGTGTTGCAGTTACCAACTATTTGCGTTTGCTTAAACTTCCTGCACAGGTGCAGATGGCTCTACAAAAGAAGGAAATAGATATGGGGCATGCTCGAGCATTGCTATCGTTGAATAGTCCTTCACAACAAATAAAGCTGTTTCACGAAATACAGAAGAATGCCTTTAGTGTGCGGAAGGTTGAGGAACTTTGCCAACAACTTAATAACGGCGAAGACATACAGACAGCTAAGAAGAAAATAGCAGCTAAATCTAAACTCCCAGACGAGTTTAATCTGTTAAAAAAGCGTCTTTCTGACTTCTTTAACACGAAGGTACAAATGACTTATGGAGCTAAAGGGAAAGGTAAAATAAGTATTCCTTTCGCCTCTGAGGAGGAATTATTGCATATAATGGAAGTAATGGACGGATTGAAGCAACAATAGACAGATTGAAGCAACAATAGAAAGTATAATATAAAACTACGTGAAAGGAAATCAGAAAATATTCTATCTCTTGTTGCTAGCATTTCTGTTGGCAACGGGATATACTGAAATAGCGAGGGCGCAAGTTGTTTATAGCGATTCTGTAAAGATATTATATCCTAAAGAAGTTACACTTGACACTTTGTCGGGCAGCGTGGGATATGAGTCAGGAAATAAGCTTTCGTTGTCAAACGATAAGAAGTCACAGCTCAATAAGAGCACAGCGAAAGCTAGTGAACATTTAATGAAAGATTGGAACAAGTGGCGTCCGAATCCTAAAAAAGCTTTGTGGCTGGCGCTAGTCTTACCTGGTGCTGGTCAGATATATAATCGTAAATATTGGAAATTGCCTATATTTTATGGCGGACTAACGGGGTGTATTTATGCGCTGACATGGAACAATCAAATGTATCGCGACTATCAACAAGCCTATAAAGATATAATGGACGATGACCCTACTACACAGAGCTATAACAGCTTCTTGCATTTGGGAACAACAATAACCGATGCAAATAAGAGTTACTACCAAAATCTATTTAAGAAGCGTAAAGACCGTTTCCGCAGATGGCGTGATTTAAGTATTTTCGCAACAGTGGCTGTCTATGCTTTGTCGGTAATTGATGCTTACGTGGACGCATCACTTTCTAACTTTGACATATCAGACGATTTATCGTTGCATATATCTCCTGTTCTATTAAACACTAATTCGCCAGCTACAACAACTAATATATTTAAAGGTTCGGCTATTGGCATAGGGTGTAAGCTAACTTTTTAGTAGGTCAAACAAGATAAAAAAGCACGAAGAAGAGAAGATGATAGAAGGAAAACGATTTATTGCCATTATACTGTTATTGTTGAGTGTTTGTGTTACATTTGGACAACAGCAGACGATAAGAGATAATCATGGCAGAACAATGGAAATATACATTCCAGACGCTGTGGGAGGAACAGCGGCGTCTGGAGCAAGTAATGCTAATGCAAGGTGTTTTAAGACAGAAAACGAATTGACAGCAATAGCTGCGCCCATCGAGGTAGAAGAAGAAAGCGTTGCTATTGCTCGTCTTATTAATAGAATATCAGGCTCGTTGTGTCTTTCTTATGGTCCTGAAGTGCAGAAGTATATAGATAAGTATGTAAAGCAAGGCAGACATTCTACTAGTTGTTTACTGGCACGAGCTAGTTATTACAATCCTATTTTTGAAGAGGCTTTACTCTATTACGGTCTTCCTTTGGAGCTAAAGCATCTACCTGTGATAGAATCGAGTCTGAATCCGAAAGCCTTTTCCCGGCAAGGTGCTGCTGGGTTATGGCAGCTTATGCCTGCAACGGGACGACAATATAACTTGCAAATAAATGCATTTGTAGACGAAAGACTCGACCCTATAAAGTCATCGTATGCTGCCGCACAATTTTTAGCCGACCTTTATAAACGTTTTGGCGATTGGTCTTTAGTGTTAGCTGCATACAATTGTGGACCTACAAGGGTGAGCAATGCAATTGAAAAAGCGGGAGCAAATGCTGACTTTTGGCAAATTTATAACTTCTTACCAAAAGAGACACGAGGCTATGTACCTGCTTTCATTGCTGCAAACTATATAATGAACTGTTATGCAGAATACAATATATCTCCAGTATCTACAGGATTGCCTGAAAAAGCTGGGAAAGTTGTAGTAACAGCAGACGTTTCGTTGGCTAAGATAGCCGATGTGTTGAATATGGATATTGCCGATTTGCAAGCATTGAATCCACAATATAAACAGGGTATTGTAAGAACTTCGGAGGGCGGTGCAACGCTTTTGTTGCCTTCCGACAAGGTGAAATGCTTTACCGATAATGTTTCGCAATTGTACGAAAACAATAAGGCTCCAGAAGAGCAGAAAATGGAGATGGCTGCTAGAATAGTAAAAGGAACTATACATAATCAGCATAGTTAATCGACGAATTATACCAAAAGGAGGAACTACGTTATGACAACAGAAGACAACAATAGCCGAATTGATGCACAAAAGGAAGATAAACTTATAGAAGATGCCTTTCAACATTTGTTGGACACTTATTTAGCATCGCCTCACCGCAAGAAAGTTGATATCATAACGAAAGCCTTCCATTTTGCAAAGCAGGCTCATAAGGGGGTACGACGCCTTTCGGGAGAACCTTATATTTTACACCCTATTGCTGTTGCACAGATTGCATGCGAAGAAATAGGATTAGGCTCAACAAGTATTTGCGCTGCTCTTTTGCACGATGTTGTAGAAGATACGGACTACACTGTAGAGGATATTGAAAATATATTCGGTGCAAAAATTGCAATGATAGTAGATGGATTAACAAAGATATCGGGTGGTATATTTGGTGATAAAGCATCTGCACAAGCCGAAAACTTTAAGAAGCTATTGCTAACAATGAGCGATGACATTCGTGTTATTCTTATAAAAATATGCGACCGCTTACACAATATGCGAACACTTGCATCGCAGCCTGCCAACAAGCAATACAAAATAGCTGGCGAAACGCTTTACATTTATGCTCCTTTGGCTAATAGGTTAGGGTTGAATAAAATAAAAACTGAACTCGAAGACCTTAGTTTCCGCTACGAACACCCAGATGCTTACAAGGCTATTGAGGCAAAAATAGCTTCGACTGAAGCACAGCGCGAATCGCTTTTCGAGAACTTTACAGCCCCTATTTGTGCAGAACTCAACCAAATGGGGTTGGAATACGAGATAAAAGCGCGTGTGAAAAGTCCATATTCTATTTGGAACAAAATGCAAACAAAGCACGTTCCATTCGAAGAAATATACGATATTCTGGCTGTTCGAATAGTGTTTAAACCTAAAAAACGACAGGACGAGGCTAACGAGTGTTTCCAAATTTATGTAGCAATTAGTAAACTCTATAAGAGCCACCCCGATAGATTGCGCGATTGGGTGAACCACCCAAAAGCCAATGGCTACCAAGCTTTGCACGTAACACTTATGTCGAAACAAGGTCAATGGATTGAGGTTCAAATTCGTTCTGACCGTATGGACGAAATTGCTGAACAAGGATTTGCTGCTCATTGGAAGTATAAAGAGGGCACAGAAATAACTGAAGACGAAGGCGAACTGAACGATTGGCTACACACCATAAAAGAAATACTAGACGACCCGCAGCCCGATGCAATGGACTTTCTTGATGCCATAAAGCTGAACCTATTTGCTTCTGAAATATTTGTGTTTACTCCGAAAGGCGAAATAAAAATGATGCCAGCTGGGTGCACTGCACTCGACTTTGCTTTCCAAATACATACGTTCCTTGGAAGTCATTGTATAGGAGCAAAAGTAAATCATAAGCTTGTGCCGTTGAGCCATAAACTGCAAAGCGGCGACCAGGTAGAAATTCTTACCTCGAAGGCACAACGTGTAGAAAAGTCGTGGTTAGATGTTGTTTCTACTGCCAAAGCGAAAAGTAAAGTGATGGCTATTCTGCGAAAAGATGCACGAGAAACCCAAAAGAAAGGTGAGGAAATACTAGAGAAATGGCTTAAAGAACACGATTTCGAGATGACTACTTCGGTGCTCGACCGTCTTTGCGACTTACACGAAATAAAGAAACATACCCACCTGTTTGTAGCTATTGGCGAGAAAACGGTTATTCTTGGCGATACCGACTTAGACGAACTGCGCGGGAAACGTAAGCATAAAATGGAGAAAGCCGACAACGTTTCTGTATGGTGCAGATATGTTCCATTCCTTAATCGCAACAAAACTACTAACGGAAGCGATACCAATAGTGCAACTACTGGAGAAAATAAGGCTGGACTTATAATTGTTGATAAAAATCTGAATAAGAAGAAACCTATCTTCATTGACGAAGATAACATAAACCGATATATATTTCCTAACTGTTGTCATGTTATTCCTGGCGACGATGCAATAGGCTTCATCGACAACAACAACCACATTGAAATACACAACAGGTCATGTCCTGTGGCTGCAAAACTAAAGGCAAGTTTCGGACCACGTATACTCGATGCGAAGTGGAATATGCACAAAGTAATGTTTTTCGATGCCACAATAGAGCTTCATGGCATAGACCGCAAGGGAATGTTGCTAGATATTTCGAAGGTTATATCAGAACAGTTAGGTATTAATATGCGTAATGTTACACTGAAAACAGATAATGGTATAGTTGTGGGCTGTATAGATATGGGCGTTCACGACCGTGAAGATGTGAAACTTATAAAGAAGAGTTTAATGAAGATAGAAGGTATGCAGAATGTGTTAGACATTCTGTAACGGATAGTTGCCTTAGCTAACTTTAGCTGCCAAAATACTATCCAAAGCATTTCGCAACCACTTTTGAAAGCACAATAGTAGTAGGCGTTTTATAAACAATAATACTGTTGTTTAGTCCAAATCTGTTGAATGTACAATGAACGATTTGGAATTAATTCCTACAGCCTGCTAATATTGTGCACAGTTCCCACCTTATAAACCAATGTTTTAAGTAATGTATCGGCTACGATTCTTTCACGTATCCGTTACATTTATATGGGCATATCGTATCAACAGAACTCTTATCTAATAGTTTTACTTACGTGTAAGTAAAACTTTATTTACGTGTAAGTAGAACTTTACTTACGTGTAAGTAAAACTTTATTTACGTGTAAATAAAACTCTACCTTGCGTGTAAAATTGGTGTACGTGCATAAACTGCGTGAAAGAATACTGTAGAAATAATATGTCGAACTATAATAATCAATTGGTTTCAGCCCTATAAATGTATAAAAAAAGCCGATTGCGCAATACAATCGACTTTTCTATAAGCGAGTAATCTTATAATATTCTACTTCGAATGGTATAAATATTTACGGAAAACCAATAGTTAATTAACGCATATACCACAAACCGTGCTTCTTAAGCATAGGTACCACCACCTGTTCGGTGGTGCTGTCGCCATAGTGTAACAATAAGTACGCATTTGCCATACTGTCTTTTGCAAGGAATTGCGCACTACGAACACTCACCTTTTTTATGCCCTTATGCTCTTTCTGTTGACGTTTAATAAAGTCCTCAAAGTTTTTAATCATCTGGTTTTTGTAACTCTCTGGAAGTTTGTCTGGCAGGTTTAATCCTTTCATAAATAGTTCGTGTTTACCCGAAATGAGATTTTCGTAATAGTGCTTTGCAGCTTCTGCAGCAATAGCCGCATGGTCTATCTCATTCTTCTTGTTGCACGAAACTGTTAACAAACAGCCAAAGATCAAGGCATAAAGTAAATGTTTCATTCTTTTATAAGAGTTTACTTCTGACGTATAAATACATTAATTGGGCACCCATTTAGATTCCAGTGTTCGCGAATTTTGTTTTCTAAGAAACGACGGTAAGCTTCTTTCACATACTGCGGCAGGTTTGCATAGAACACAAACGATGGTATCTGTGTGTTTGGTAGCTGCGAACAATATTTTATCTTTATATATTTACCTTTTACCGATGGTGGTGGTGTTTCTTCAATGATAGGCAACAACACCTCGTTTAGTTTGGTAGTTCCAATGCGTGTGTTTCTATTAATGTACACTTGTTTGGCTATATCGAGTATTTTGAAGATGCGCTGCTTAGTGAGTGCCGATGCAAAGATGATGGGAAAATCTACAAATGGAGCCATACGCTCGCGAATAGCATTCTCGAAAGTCTTAATAACCTTCTGGTCTTTGTTTTCTACAAGGTCCCACTTGTTTACAACTACTACCAAACTCTTATTGTTTCGCTGAATGAGCTGGAAGATATTCATATCCTGCGCCTCAATTCCGCGAGTGGCATCAATCATTAGAATACACACATCAGAGTTCTCAATACTACGAATAGAACGCATAACCGAATAGAACTCAAGGTCTTCCGTAACCTTGTTCTTGCGCCGAATACCAGCAGTATCAACAAGGTAGAAGTCGAAACCAAACTTATTGTAGCGTGTGTAAATGCTGTCGCGCGTTGTACCCGCAATATCTGTAACAATGTTGCGGTCCTCGCCAATGAAAGCATTGATAAGACTGGATTTACCAGCATTCGGACGTCCAACAACAGCAAAGCGTGGAATTTCATCATCGATGCCTTCGTCTGGTGCGTCGGGCATACGTTTGAGAATCAAATCGAGTAAATCTCCAGTTCCACTACCCGTTTGTGCACTAATGCAAACAGGGTCTCCCAGTCCTAAACGATAGAAGTCTGCCGACATATAGTATTCGCCACTATTGTCTACCTTGTTAGCAACAAGTATTACAGGGAGTTTCGTGCGCCGAAGAATCTGAGCTACATCTTCGTCCCAGTCGGTTACTCCAGTTTCGTTATCAACAACAAATAGCACCAAATCTGCCTCTTCCGTAGCTACTAAAACTTGTCTGCGAATAGCATCTTCGAATATATCGTCAGATTTAACAACCCATCCGCCAGTATCAACTACCGAAAATTCACGCCCGTTCCATTGGCATTTACCATATTGACGGTCGCGTGTTGTGCCAGCCGTATCGCTTACAATAGCACGTCGGCTTTGTGTTAATCGATTGAAAAGAGTAGACTTTCCTACGTTTGGTCTACCTACAATTGCTACTAAATTTGCCATTTATAGTGATGGTCTTTCCCATATAGAGAAACAAATCTCAATGGGTTAAGGTGAGGTCTGCACCTTATGAATATTTGCCGAAGATGACCACGTCTCCAGCCCTCGCACTGTGCGAGAGTTCACCCTACATACAGTCAGGGAGTTGTTTCTTAACTCTTTTGGCATTGCCACCTTGTATATATATACGTGCAGCCAATAGTTTTCACATTCTTTTATTCAGGGTTATAGCCAAAATTACCCAATTCTTTTTGTGAGTTACGCCAATCCTTGTCCACCTTAACATAAGTTTCCAAGTATATTCTCTTATCAAAGAACTTCTCTAAACTCTTGCGTGCCTCTGTAGAAACCTTCTTTAATGCTTGTCCTTGATGCCCAATGATGATGCCTTTCTGGCTGTCGCGCTCCACATAAATAATTGCGTTGATGTGTATTTTCTTCTCATCTTCCTTAAAACGCTCTACCACGACTTCAACAGAGTAAGGGACTTCCTTATCGTAATAACGAAGAATCTTCTCACGAATTATCTCTGTTACAAAGAACTTTGCAGGTTTATCTGTAAGTTGGTCTTTATCGAAGTAGGCGGGACTCTCTGGCAAGAGTTCCTCAATACGCTTCATTAGTACATCAGTACCAAATTTGTTTTTTGCTGAAATAGGTAAGATTTCTGCTTTTGGTAACAAATTGTGCCACTTCTCAACAAGGGTAATGAGTGTTTCTTGGTTGCTTTCGTCTATCTTATTAATGAGTAAGATAACAGGAATCGTCATCTTTGCAACCTTATCTAAGAAGTCTGCATTTTTCTCAGGCTTCTCTATTACATCAGTAACATAGAGCAAAATATCGGCATCGGCAAGCGCAGATTCAGAGAACTGCAGCATCAACTCTTGCATTTTGTAGTTTGGCTTCAGTACACCTGGAGTATCAGAGAAAACAATTTGCATATTCTCTGTATTTACAATGCCCATTATACGGTGTCGAGTAGTCTGCGCCTTAAATGTAGCAATGCTAATTCTTTCACCAACGAGTTGGTTCATTAGTGTACTTTTACCTACATTAGGATTGCCTACTATGTTTACAAATCCTGCTTTGTGCATATCTTTAAATTAAAAAACGCACCTGTCTTTGTTTGCAAAGAAAGATGCGTTAATCTTTTGTTATATACGAATTAAGAATTTTATTTCTTTGCTACTGCAGATGCTCCATCGTACGCCCACTTATAGAAAGAGGCGCCATGAACGAAACCTGCACCGAAAGCTGTAAATATAAGGTTATCTCCTTTCTTTAACTTAGCTTCTTCGTCCCAAAGTGCAAGTGGTATTGTTGCAGCGCTAGTATTACCGTAGTGCTGAATATTAATAATCACTTTCTCTAATGGAACGTTAGCACGTTTAGCTACAGCCTCAATAATTCGTAGGTTCGCTTCGTGTGGAACAACCCATGAAACATCATCTCCAGTGAGGTTATTACGCTTCAAAATTTCCTGAACATCGCTGCTCATACTTGTTACAGCGTACTTAAACACTGTGCGTCCTTCTTGATAGAGGTAGTGCAAACGACGATCTACTGTGAATTGAGATGTAGGACAAACAGAGCCACCAGCCTTCATGTGTAGAAAAGGTAGTCCTTTTCCATTGGTGCGTAGGAATGAATCTTGTACACCAACATTCTCTTCGGTTGTACCTTCAACAAGAACTGCAGCTGCTCCATCGCCAAACAAAACGCAAGTTTGACGGTCTGTGTAATCTACAATAGACGACATCTTATCAGCTGCAATAACAATTACTCGTTTGTAACGTCCGCTTTGAATCATCGTTGATGCTACATCAAGCGAATAAAGAAATCCGCAACAAGCAGCAGAGAAATCGAACCCGAAAGCATTCTTCAGGTCTAACTTTCCTATAACGATAGAAGCAGTTGATGGAAATTTATAGTCTGGAGTTGTTGTTGTAACGATAAGAGCATCGATGCTGTCTGGGTCAGCTCCTGTCTTTTCTAGGAGTTGCTTTGCAGCCTTACGTGCCATATAGCTAGTTCCGAGTCCTTCTTCGGTTAGAATACGGCGTTCTTTAATGCCCACGCGTTCCATAATCCATTCATCAGTAGTATCTACCATACGCGAAAGTTCCTCGTTAGTGAGGACATAATCGGGTACATAGCCACCAATACCAGTGATAATGGCATTTATTTTCTCCATTTGCGTCTTACTCTACAGTTTCTTTTACGATAGCAATTTTACCACGATAGTAGCCACAAGATGGGCATACGGTATGGTAAATATAATAATTGCTGCAGTTAGGGCATACTGCCAATGTTGGAGCTACAGCTTTATCGTGGGTTCTTCTTTTAAGTGTACGAGTCTTTGACTGTCTTCTTTTAGGATGTGCCATAATTCTTTAAACGTTTAATATTTTATTTTTTCAATTTTAATAAGGCTTCCCAGCGTGAATCCATAGGTTTCTCGTCTTCCGAACCGCTTCGGGCGGCAGAGTGTTCATTAAGCGCTCTTATCATGGCAGGATTGCATTTTCCAGGTGCATGCACATGTCTGATAGGTAGAGCAAGTACTATAAATTCATAGACGAACCACGATACATCGAGTATTCCTTCGTTCTCGGGTACAGTAACAAGGTCGTCATCGTCTGAGTATGTGCTTCCAAACTTTACTTCAAGTCGCTGTTGTGTCTCGATAGGTTGTTCCATATCGTCCAAGCAAATGTCGCATGGCAATACAACCGTTCCTTTCTCGTAGAAATCGAGCGTGAAATAATCGTTCTGTGTGCGTACAATCTCTAATGAAACGTACACACTTCCACCACTCACTTCTGAAGCATTAATCGCCTTAAAGTAAGTATTGTCAAGGTCGAACTCTAGCTTATTTAAGCCTTCCGAAAGACCTTTCAAATCTATTTTAAGGATATTCAAGTCCATAATCGGTGTGCAAAGTTACTAATATTTTTCTGATATTAAGCAAATTAAAAGTAAAAAATATCTTGCATTACTATTCTTAAGAAGTGTTAGAGCAAAATTAATCATTTGACTGCAATACCTTCATATCTTTTTTATGCTATTACTTTCTGTTCTCTTTTATTTTCTTATTACTCATCTTGTTTGCTGGCTTTTTATAATATTTAATAAGGTGAAACGAGTTTCTTCGCAATGTGATAAAATTGGGTGGAGGAGTACTACAAAGGGTTCAATACTTATTTAATACGATAATCTTTATAAAATAAAAGTAGTTTATTGGTAACTTGTTTAGAAGGAAGGAGTAGATATATTTATTGTGCCAAGCTATTATTTGCTTGCTTTCAGTTCTATTCTGAATGTAGTTCCTTTGCCCAATTCGGAGCTTTTTACAAATATTTTGCCATTGTGGTATTCTTCTACGATGCGTTTGGCAAGACTCAGACCTAAGCCCCAACCACGACTCTTAGTGGTAAAACCTGGTTTGAAAACGTTGCGTAAGTCTTTTTTCTTAATGCCTTTGCCTGTATCACTAACTTCTACTATTACACGTTCGCCAATGGTTTCTACGCGTAACGTAATTGTTCCAGATACTCCACCCATTGCATCTACTGCGTTTTTACAAAGGTTTTCTATAACCCATTCGAATAGCGAAGCATTAAGACGGATTATTATATCATTATCGGGAAAAACCTTTATTATTTGAATTGTCTTTGATGTACGACGGTCTATATAGTCAATTACGTGGTCAAGCACTTCGCTCAAACTCACTGGTACAGGTTCGGGTAGCGAACCAATCTTAGAAAAACGGTCGGCAATAAGCTGTAAACGTTTTACATCTTTGTCCATTTCGGGTAACAAATCATCGTCAGGATAGTTTTCTTTTAGTATAGTTGTCCATGCCATAAGCGACGATATTGGTGTACCCAGCTGGTGAGCTGTCTCTTTACTAAGACCCACCCATACTTTGTTTTGTTCTGCTCGCTTTGATGTTAAGAGGGCAAATATTGCTACAACCACGAAGAGCATTACGACACCTAACTGTACGTATGGATAGAGCGCAAGACGTTTCAGCATTAACGAATCATCGTAACAAACATCTATATATTCGTTCTTAGCATCTGATAGTTGTATTCTAATATCTTGTTTGTTGGCTTTCAGTCGTTTTGCTATGGCGGAAATGTATTGCAAACTGTCTTTGTAGTTCTTAGCATTGATAGCAACATTACGAAAGTCGGTAACGTTTCCAACATTATCGAGCACTACAACAGGAATTGTATTGTTCTCGTTTAGCACTTTTAAAACCAATGCTAAATCGGTATTTTCATCGGCTTGACTTAATGCGCGCATAGCTTCTGCCCATACTTCCATTTTGCTTCGTTCTTCTCGAGCCAAGTCTTTAGTAAGTATATTCGATGCTACCAGTGACACAACTGCAATTACAATTGCTACTATAACAAGTATAATCTTAACCTGTCTTATTCTATCTGTCCATTGCATAATGCTTATATTAACGGCAGATGGCTTGTTTTATTGTATGAAGTTGTGTCGTGTTGGTATGCTGCTATATATATTAAGGTGTATTTACCAATAGATATATTTCCTGACTTTGCCAACCTTCGTTTAATAGAATATATCATTATCGACTATTAAGCGATGATGAATGCTTTATGAAGATTTCTGGAAATGTAGCATCAGTAGAAAGAAAGTGAGGATACTTTGGGAAAAATAATGATTGTAATGGAATCCGTTTCGATGAAATAATATATTGATGAATTTATTGATAATCAATAGGTTGTAGTAATGTATGAATCGATATATTCTAGTGTGTATGAATTGATATTCCTTATACAAATAGATATCTTCTAACTATCGTGATATAGCCACATAACAGACGTAGTTTTTTGTGATATCTAATTTACAACTGACAGATATCTGAGACGAACGTGACAGATATCTGAAACGAGTGCGACAGATATCTGAAACGAAGGGGAGTCTTACGTAAAATTAAAACGTTGTTATATATAGACAGGCTGTTTAGAAATAATAAGTATTTGTGAGAGTTAAGTTACCCATACACTCAATGTAGACTACTAATACAATAAAAAACACGAAGCTCTAACATTCGAATTTGTATGTTTCGAGTTTTATTTGTACCTTTGAGCCTCAAAAATATATACAATCCAACGGTTTATGGACGACGATAAGATAATAGGAAACAACGGGAATGATACCCCATTAAACGAAGAAGCTAAGAACGAAGATGGTAACGCTGCGAATACAGATGACTATACAGATGTGGTAGCAAATGCCAAAATGGACGACGAAAACGATGTGGACGAGCTACAAAACGACTATGTCTCATCTAACAGATTCGATGCTTCTGCCGTTAAGCACCTATCTGGAATGTATAAAAACTGGTTCCTGGATTACGCAAGTTATGTAATCTTGGAACGCGCCGTGCCTCATATCGACGATGGATTAAAACCAGTTCAGCGTCGCATACTTCACTCAATGAAGCGAATGGACGATGGACGATACAATAAAGTAGCGAATATTGCAGGACATACAATGCAGTTTCACCCCCATGGCGATGCTTCTATCTGCGATGCTCTCGTGCAAATGGGTCAGAAAGACTTGCTTATCGATACGCAAGGAAATTGGGGAAACATCTTCACTGGCGACCGTGCTGCAGCTCCAAGATACATAGAGGCTCGTCTGTCTAAGTTTGCATTGGAAACCATTTTTAACCCTAAAACCACCGAATGGCAACAGTCTTACGACGGCAGGAATAAAGAACCTGTTACTCTTCCAGCCAAATACCCATTGTTATTAGCACAAGGAGCAGAGGGAATAGCTGTTGGTCTATCATCTAAAATACTCCCACACAATATGGCTGAGATATGCGATGCAGCTATAAACTATTTACGTGGAAAGAAGTTTGAGCTTTATCCAGACTTTCCAACAGGCGGTAGCATTGATATTTCAAAATATAACGATGGGCAGAGAGGGGGCACTTTGAAAGTGCGCGCTAAAGTAGAAAAGATAGATAACAAAACTCTTGTAATTCGCGAAATACCTTTTAGCAAGACAGCCAGTACACTCCAAGAATCTATTACGAAAGCAGTAGAAAAGGGAAAACTAAAGATTCGCAAGGTAGAAGATATGACAGCGTCTGAAGTAGAGATACAACTACACCTGACGCCAGGCACTTCAAGCGATAAAACAATGGACGCTTTGTATGCCTTTACCGATTGTGAGGTGTCAATCTCGCCTAACTGTTGTGTTATAGCCGATAATAAACCACAGTTCTTAACAGTATCTGATGTGTTGAAACATTCAGTTGATGGTACATTGGAGCTGTTGCGTAAAGAACTCGAAATACGTAAGAATGAGTTGGAAGAACAGCTATTCTTTAACTCCCTCGAACGTATATTCATAGAAGAGCGCATCTATAAAGAACATAAGTTTGAGACATCTAAAACGATGAACGAGGTTGTTGCTTTCGTTGATTCTAAACTTGAACCTTTTAAAAAGGACTTTATTCGCGAAGTGAAGCGAGACGATATACTACGCTTGCTTGAAATAAAAATGCAACGCATTCTAAAGTTTAACAAGGATAAAGCAGATGAATTAATTCAGAAAATAAGAGCAGAAATAGCCGAAATAAATAAAGATCTCAGCGAAATGGTGCGTGTAACCATAGAATGGTTTAAGCATTTGAAAGCCAAATATGGTAAGGACTTCCCACGCAAAACAGAAATAAAGAGCTTTGATACCATTGTAGCTGCTAAGGTAGTAGATGCAAACGAGAAACTATATATAGACCGCAAAGGTGGTTTTATAGGTACCGACTTGAAGAAAGCAGAGTTCGTTCAAAATTGTTCCGATCTTGACGATGTTATCGTTTTCTTTCGTGATGGTAAGTATCGTATAGTACATATTGCTGATAAAGTATTTGTTGGTAAGGGCATTATCCATCTACAAGTGTTCAAACGCAACGACCGTCGCACTATCTACAATGCTGTTTACCGTGATGGCGAAAAAGGTCCTTATTACATAAAGCGGTTTAATGTGGTTTCCATTACTCGTGATAGAGATTACGATCTTACACAAGGAAAACCAAGCTCGCGGGTGCTTTACTTTACGGCAAATCCAAACGGAGAGGCAGAAACTATTAAGGTTATATTGAAAGACCAGCCAGGTAGGACGCGCCTGATGCGTTATTTCGAACGCGATTTCTCTAAAGTACTTATAAAGTCGAAGACTGCTCGTGGCGTATTGCTTACAAAAGAAGCAATTGAACGTGTATCTTTAAAAGCACATGGAGTATCTACTTTAGGTGGTAGAAAGGTTTGGTTCGATGCCGATGTCAATCGTATCAACTACGAAGAACAAGGGCGTTTGTTGGGCGAATTTAACGATAAAGACGTCATTCTTGTGGTTTTAAACAATGGAGAGTTTTATACTACTAACTTCGATACTGCCAACCATTACGAAGATAATATTTTATATATAGAGAAGTTTGATTCTGAAAAACCATGGACAGCAGTAGTCTACGATGCCGATAATCAAGGTTATCCTTATCTAAAACGCTTCTATATGGAAAGGTCTGTACGTCATCAGAACGTGGTAGGCGACAATCCTAAGTCGAAACTCGTGTTCTTGACAGATGATGCTTATCCTCGCGTAGAAATAACGTATGGTGGAAGTGATGCGGCACGAGGTACAGACATTGTAGATGCAGAGGAATTTGTAGGCATAAAAGGCTTTAAGGCAAAAGGAAAACGCCTTACTACTTTCAAAGTTAGCACGATTAAACAGCTTGAGCCTATTCGCTTTCCTGATTCGGAAGAGATAGAAACGAACGAGAATGCAGCGTCAGATGTGGAAACCGTAGAAAATTCGTCTGTGAATCAGCTTAAATCTGAATCACAAGAACAGTCAGAAGCAATAACAAAGTCTACTAAGACGAAAGAAGACAATGGCGATGACCAACAATTAAGTCTACAATTCTTTGATGAATAAATGGATATGACGTTGCGGAAAATAGTTTTTGTATTCTTATTGTTGCTATATGGTGTTACAATCTATGCGCAAGATACGTTGAGTTCTGGTAAAATTATTACTAATGTACAGCTGGTAGGTATTGGTACCGTAAACCAGTTAGATACATATCTGTCACCAAGCGAATATACAGGAACAGAAATTCGCTATATTTCGCATACGCTACGAGAAAATGGAACGTCGCTTTTGCGCGAAATCATTCATCAAGCACACCTTTCATACACACATAACGCTTCGAATAAAAACAACAATATAGGTGGAATGTACAACTTTCAATACAACCTACACTATGCATTTGCTAAATGGAGAGCGGGCAACGGTACTCTAACAGCTACGGCAGGAGGTGGTATTGATGCTAACATAGGTTTCTTATACAATATGCGCAATGGTAATAATCCAGCACAAGCTTACTTAAATGTAAATATATCACCATCAGCTTCGGCTGCATATACATTTCGTTTGTGTAACAAGCCCTTTCAAGTAAGATACGAAATACAAGCTCCACTCGCTGGAGTAATGTTTGCACCAAACTTCGGTCAAAGTTACTACGAAATATTTTCGAAGGGCAACTACGACCACAACATAATGGCCACTACCATTTTTACTACTCCATCGCTTCGGCAAATGCTTACTATTGATTTTACTTTGAAACACACTACTTTGCGAATTGGCTATTTAGGCGACTTCCAACAAGCACGCATAAATGGCTTAAAATATCACACATGGAGTAATCTTCTTATAATAGGTATCGCACGAAAATTCTCAATATCAAAGATTATTCCATAATGAAAAAGTATAAACGTCTCTTCCATCATACCACTTCTGCGTTAGCATACACATTATTTATAATATCGTTATCTATAATGTCGTTGCTCTCATCTTGTGTAACTAACGACGAGTATCAGAATACCGTACAAGGTAATGCAGAAGCACTTTGGAAGATTATTGATGAACATTATTGTTTCTTTGACCAGAAAGGTATTGATTGGGAAGCGGTGCGAAATAAGTATCTACGGCAGTTCGATAACTCGATGACGGAACGCCAACAATTTGAGGTAATGGCTAATATGCTGTCTGAACTGAAAGATGGACACGTAAATTTATACACTTCTTTTAATGCTGCGCGTTATTGGTCGTGGCATGAAGATTACCCACAGAACTATTCAGACTCGCTCTTACGAAAGTATTTAAAAACCGATTACCTTATAGCAAGCGGAATGGATTATACCATTCTTGACGACAACATAGGATATTTGCGTTGCGAAAGTTTTCAAAATGGAATAGGGGCAGGCAACCTCGATGATATTCTTTTATACTTTCAACCGTGTAGAGCCTTAATTATAGATGTGCGAAATAATGGAGGAGGTGCTCTGAGCAATGCAGAAGAATTGGCAGCAAGATTTACTGATAAGCCAACACTTGTGGGGTATATGCAACATAAAATAGGAAAAGGACATAACGATTTCTCGCCACTTCGCTCACAGATACTAAAACCAGGGAAGGGAATACGCTGGCAAAAACCTGTATTTGTATTAACCAATCGTAGTGTTTTTTCGGCTGCTAACGAGTTTGTAAAGTATATGCGCTGCTTTCCCAATGTAAGAATAGTGGGCGATCGTACTGGTGGAGGAGCAGGCTTACCATTCTCTGCTGAGCTTCCCAATGGCTGGTTAATACGTTTTTCTGCTTGTCCGATGTACGATAAGAATAAGCAAATGACAGAATTTGGAATAGACCCAGACTATAAGGTAAATCTTACTTCAGAAGATTTTCATCGTGGAAAAGACACCATTATAGAATTTGCACGTCATCTTGTATACTAATAATTGCGATAATATCTATGCATAGGTAAATATATGTAAGATGTATTAATTTTCTGTTTTTATTATTAGTTGCCTGCATAAAATATATTTAATTTCGTAAAAGGTATTTCTTAAGACAACCATAAATATTCAGTAGAATAAATACCTTTTAAGAGCTATAAAATATGGGGTCATAAATGATGTAGTTTTTTGTGATATCTAAACCGCAACTGACAGATATCTGAGACGAATGCGACAGATATCTAAGACGCACGTCTCAGATATCTGAAACAAACGAAACTAAAAACAGTCTGGCTTTTCCTAAACAAACAAAGTAATTCTATTTGATAAGTGAGTAATTGGTAAGAACTGTTTATAAGCTTTCTACCTCTTTCCTACTAAGCAACATTAATATGAAATAAGTTGTGCAAGAATACTACTTATGAGATATATTTACAGCTCTATGGTTCACTTTTTAGTACTATAAAGTGAGATTCAAACTAATTTCTTTACTTTGTTTTAGGCAAATTCAATAGACAAGTATTTCTTTTCATTCGTACATATAACTTTATTGTAGATATGCAAAGATATTAGTGTAATTCCATTCCTATTCCATTATAATTTGTAATATTGCAATCTGTAGATAGCAATAGTGTTGCACAGTGTTCTAAAAATGTGCCGTTAAATAAATTTTTGTACAAAAATATGCTTTAAAAGTTGGTGGTAAGATATAAAATTCATACTTTTGGCAACATAAACAACTAATAGTCGTCAGTTAACACTTATCATTAAAAAAAAGAAGAACAAACAAATGAAAACAGATTTTGAGATTGCTCACGAAGCAAAACTTGAATTAATAGATAGTATTGCGAAAAAAGTGAATATCCCAACGGACGAACTTGAGCCGTTTGGAAAGTATATAGCAAAAGTGCCTTACAAACTTATTGATGAAGAAAAGGTTAAGAAATCGAAGTTAATACTTGTTACAGCTATTACACCAACAAAAGCCGGGATAGGCAAAACAACTGTAAGTGTAGGCTTAGCATTGGGTATGAATCGCATTGGTAAAAATGCAATACCAGCCCTTCGTGAACCTTCGCTCGGTCCATGTTTTGGTATGAAAGGCGGAGCTGCAGGAGGAGGCTATGCACAAGTGTTACCAATGGAGAAAATTAACCTGCATTTTACTGGCGATTTCCATGCAATAACCTCTGCAAACAATATGATATCGGCAATGTTAGATAACTATATTTATCAGCATCAAGATGAAGGCTTCGGTATGAGGGAAGTATGGTGGCGTCGTGTCTTAGATGTAAACGACCGTAATTTGCGTAACATTATAACAGGATTGGGTGCTCGTACAGATGGATTGCTTAGCGAAAGTGGCTTCGATATAACTCCTGCTTCAGAGATAATGGCTATTCTTTGTTTAGCTTCTAGCGAAGAAGACCTGCATAAGCGTCTTGATAATATAATCTTAGGTATAACTCTAGAAGGTAAACCGCTATACTTGCGCGAATTGAATATAACAGGTTCTATTGTAGCACTTTTACACGAAGCAATTAATCCGAACCTTGTTCAAACCATAGAAAATACACCCGCATTTATTCACGGTGGTCCGTTTGCTAATATAGCACATGGTTGTAACAGCATATTGGCTACAAAAATGGCAATGACCTTTAGCGATTATTGTATAACGGAAGCAGGATTTGGTGCCGATTTAGGCGCAGAGAAATTTTTAGACATAAAGTGTCGTAAAGCAGGAATATCTCCAGTACTCACCGTTCTCGTAGCAACTGCACAAGCCTTAAAGATGCATGGCGGCATAGATGTCGCAGAAATAAGCAAGCCAAACTTAGAAGGAGTGAAAGCAGGACTATGCAACTTAGATAAACATATAGCCAATTTAAAAGCATTTGGACAGACAGTTGTGGTTTGTTTAAACCGATTTGCAACCGATACAGACGAAGAATTGGCTTTAGTAAAAGAACATTGCGAGGCACAAGGCGTTGGATTTGCCATTAACACAGCTTTTGGCGAAGGAGGAAAAGGCGCAGAAAATTTAGCACATTTAGTAGTTGATACTATTGAGAAGAATCCATCTGCACCATTAAACTATGTATACGAAGAGTCAGATGATATAGCTACTAAAGTAGAAAAAATAGCTACCAATATTTATGGAGCAGGAAAAGTGGTATTACGTCCTGCTGCAAAACGCGACTTACAGCGTATTAAGGAACTCAACTTAGAGCATCTTCCAGTATGTATAGCCAAAACGCAGTACTCATTTTCTGAAGACGCAAAAGCTTACGGAGCACCTTCAGGGTTCCCAATTACTATTCGCAACTTCGTAATTAATGCAGGAGCAGGTATGATTGTAGCTATTGCTGGCACAATAATGCGAATGCCAGGTCTGCCGAAAAAACCACAGGCAGAGAATATCCACGTAGTGAATGGCGTAATAGAAGGCTTGTCATAAAAAGCGATCCATAAATTGCGAACCTCGGAGTACATATATTGTCTTCGAGGTTTTTGCTTTATAATAGTGATAGAACTATTCACTAGCATTGATATAACAAAGAAGTCAATATCTTAAAAATGTTTTTTTTCTTTATATATATTATGTGATTAGCTAAAATTTAAGTAACTTTGCGCCTAAAAGGAAACGGAGATGGTACATTTCTTTTCTTTTTATAGGAACTCATTTGATAATTAAATATTAAACATATAATACTTCAAAGATGAAAATTTCATTCGAAACCCCCGATAAGTTAAATGGTCTTTTAACTATTGTTGTTGAGGAACAAGATTACAAAGAAGAAGTTGAAAAGGCACTTAAAGATTATCGCAAGCGTGCAAATATACCAGGCTTCCGTCCAGGACAAGTACCTATGGGATTGCTTAAACGCCAAGTTGGTACACAAGTAAAAATGGATGCTATTAATAAAATATTAGGCGATAATCTTCAGAAATATATTATCGATAATAAAATCCACATGCTTGGCCAACCAATGGCGTCAGCTTCACAAGAGGCAGTAGAACTTGAGAAACCAGCACCTTATACTTTTAAGTTTGATATAGCAATTGCACCAGAATTTGATATTGAGCTTACAAGCAAAGATACCATTGAATATTACGATATAAAAGTAGACGATGCCCTTATTGATAAACAAATAGAGATGTTTGCAAGTCGTTCTGGACACTACGATAAGGTTGAAGAGTTTGATCCAGAGAAGCGTGATATGCTTAAGGGAGATCTTCGTGAACTTGATGAAAACGGAAACACTTTGGAAGGTGGCATTACTGTAGAAGGTGCTGTAATGATGCCTCAATATATTAAGGTAGACGATCAGAAGAAACTTTTCGATAATTGCAAGCTGGGCGATATTATCACCTTTAACCCACGCAAGGCTTATCCTGCAAACGATGCAGAGGTAGCTTCGCTATTGAAAATAGACAATAAGGATATTGGAAAGCATATTGGCGACTTCTCATACCAGATAACGGAGATAACACGTTATGTAAATGCAGAGAATAATAAAGAACTTTGGGATAGCGTTTATGGACCAGATGCAAATATAAACGATGAAGCAACGTTCCGTAAAACGATAGCTGAAGGTGTAAGCAAACAACTTGAAAGAGACTCTGATTATAAGTTTATGATAGATGTACGTGCTTACGCTGAGAAGAAAGTAGGTAAACTTCAATTCCCAGACGCACTTCTGAAACGTATAATGCTCTCTAATAACGAAGATAAAGGTGCTGAGTTTGTAGAAAAGAACTACGAACAAAGCATAAAAGAACTTGAATGGCATCTTATTAGAGACCGAATAGCACAAGCTAACAATATTAAGATAGAAGATGCAGATGTACGTGAGAGCGCAGCACAAATGGCTAGAGCACAGTTCGCACAGTACGGAATGAATAATGTTCCAGACGAATACATTGACAAATACGTTAATGATATGTTGAAGAATCGTAAGGATATTGAACCTTTTGTTGATGCTGCACTCGACCAAAAGCTCTCTGCTGTATTGAAAACAATAGTTAAGCTAAAGAAGAAGTCTGTTTCACTCGACGAGTTTAATAAGCTTATTGAACCTGCAGACACTGAAAAGCCAGTGAAAGCAAAAAGGACTAAAAAAGCTGATAAGGCAGAGAACGAAGAGAAATAAACAAGAAGTGAAATGTTAATGTAAGAGTTTACACTACATTAATAGAGCGACAACATCTTTTCTATAAACTTTCAAATAAGAAAGTTTTTAGAGAAGGTGTTGTTTTTTTTATATCTCGAGATATATTTTGTCTCAAACTATTTGTTACGTTGGTTAGAGCCTAAATCTATATCCAGTTAGAAAGTGATAAAAATACTATGGAAAAGAATCTTGTTGTAAATAATATTGCTTCTACATACTAAAATGATGAACAATATGTTGTAGTTTAAATATTTGTAATAACGCTTAAATCAGAATATTACAGAATAAAATATTTTATCATCATCATTAGAATAAATACCATTTAAATATAGAGTCATAAAGGTTGTTGTTTGTTATGATATATAAAACGTAACTGACAGATATCTGAGACGAGTGTGACAGATATCTGAGACGAACGTGATAGATATCTGAAATAAGACTAGCTAACATCTGGATTGTTTCTTCTAAATATCTAGTATATTTTTATTTTATTAGTAGGTGTATGTGGATAAACTGTAGGCGCCGCTTGTAAAATCTTCACTTGTTTTCAGCTGTCTCTATACGTCTGGAAAGCGAATATAACATATTTACACTCACTTCAAAAAGAAAAAACAATGGAATATCAAATAAAATTCTTTATTTTATTGAAGTAGTTACTATTTTTTTTATTATCTTTGTGTTAGAATACTATAGATAATGTTTTTGTAATGGCATAATCTTTGTATTAAAGACAATAAAACCGAATAAGGCGCTTGCTCCTTATTATTGTCTAATTAAAATAATAGAAAGAAACAGAATGAAAGATTTTAGAAAGTTTGCGACCCAACATTTGGGTATAAATGGTGTGGTGTTAGACGAGGTTACAAGTATGCAGAACCAATATCTTAATCCATATATATTGGAAGAACGCCAGTTGAACGTAACACAGATGGACGTGTTCTCGCGTTTAATGATGGACCGTATCATCTTCCTTGGCACACAAATTGACGACTATACTGCCAACACACTGCAGGCACAGCTGCTCTATTTAGACTCGGTAGACCCTGGGAAAGACATTTCCATCTACATCAACTCGCCTGGTGGAAGCGTAACGGCAGGACTTGGCATCTACGATACCATGCAGTTTATCTCCAGCGACGTAGCTACCATCTGCACTGGCATGGCAGCTTCTATGGCAGCCGTATTGCTTGTAGCGGGTCAGGAGGGTAAGCGTTCGGCATTGCCGCATAGCCGTGTAATGATACATCAACCACTTGGAGGCGTACAAGGACAGGCTTCAGATATAGAAATTGAGGCAAAAGAGATAATGAAGTTCAAGAAAGAACTTTATACAATCATCAGTAATCATTCGCACCAAACTTTTGAAAAGGTATGGAACGATAGCGACCGTAATTATTGGATGACTGCCGAAGAAGCTAAAGAATATGGTATGATAGACCAAGTATTAATAAGAAAAGAAGTAGACAATGCCTCAAAAGAAATGTAGTTTTTGTGGAAGAACTGAGAATGAAGTCCGGCTTCTCATTACAGGACTTACAGGATACATCTGTGAAGACTGTGCACAGCAGGCTTATAATATCGTAGTTGAGTCTGGTGTATTGGGTAAACAAACACCAGAACTCAAGGATATTGATATGGAGAAAGTTCCAAAGCCAACCGAAATAAAAGCTTATTTAGATGAATATATTATCGGACAAGATGAGGCTAAACGCTATCTTGCCGTGTCGGTATACAATCATTACAAACGGTTACAGCAGTCGAAAGACGACGATGGTGTAGAAGTAGAAAAAAGTAACATTATAATGGTGGGCTCAACAGGTACGGGAAAAACTCTCTTAGCTCGTACTATTGCTAAACTGCTGAATGTCCCATTTACTATTGTAGATGCTACAGTGTTTACCGAGGCTGGATATGTAGGTGAAGATGTAGAAAGTATTCTGTCACGCTTACTGCAAGTTGCCGACTATAATGTTGCTGCTGCTGAACGTGGAATTGTATTCATAGACGAAATAGATAAAATAGCACGGAAGAGCGATAATCCTAGTATTACACGAGATGTTAGCGGAGAGGGTGTACAACAAGGATTGTTAAAGCTACTCGAAGGTACTATGGTAAATGTTCCACCTAAAGGAGGACGTAAGCACCCAGATCAAGATTACATTCATGTAGATACCCGAAACATACTATTTATATGCGGTGGCGCATTCGATGGTATAGAACGAAAGATAGCACAACGTCTCAATACACACGTTGTGGGCTACAACTCGGTGCAGAATGTGTCTAGAATCGATAAGAAGGACCTAATGAAATATGTGCTGCCACAAGACTTACGCTCGTTCGGACTTATTCCAGAGATAATTGGACGTCTACCCGTACTAACTTATCTTAATCCATTAGACAGAGAGGCATTACGTAAAATACTTGTGGAACCAAAGAATTCCATTATCAAACAGTATGTAAAACTCTTTAAAATGGACGGTATCGATCTTACATTTGCAGAAGATGCGCTCGATTATATAGTTGACAAGGCTGTAGAATATAAGTTAGGAGCTCGTGGACTTCGTTCTATCGTAGAGGCTGTAATGATGGATACGATGTTTGAATTGCCCTCTAAAGATGTGAAAGAATATAAGGTTACAGCCCAATATGCACAACAACAATTAGATAAAGCAAAACTCAATAAGCTTGAGTCTGCTTAAAATATAAACAACCGTTGCACTCTATCTTACTTATAAGATGAGTGCAGCGTAAATAAACCTACCTCTCTAATAAGGAACACTGAACTATTAACATGGTAACAGAAGTCAATCTGACAGAAAAACTGAAGTATTTCTTTGGTTTCGATAAGTTTAAAGGTGCGCAAGAAGCTATTATCCAGAACGTGTTAGCAGGTAACGATACTTTTGTATTGATGCCTACGGGAGGCGGTAAGAGCCTTTGCTATCAACTGCCCTCTCTAATAATGGATGGTACAGCAATAGTAATTTCTCCGTTGATAGCCTTAATGAAAAATCAAGTAGATGTAATTAACGGTATCAGCGAAGAAGACGGAGTTGCGCATTATCTAAACTCATCGTTAAAGAAAACAGAGATAGACCATGTTAAAGCTGATATATTGAATGGCAAAACAAAGTTACTCTATGTTGCGCCAGAGTCGTTAAACAAAGAAGAAAGCATTGAATTCTTTAAAACCGTAAAGGTAAGTTTCTATGCAATAGACGAGGCACACTGTATATCGGAGTGGGGCCACGACTTCCGCCCAGAATATCGTAAGATACGACAAGCTGTAGATTTAATAGGTAAAGCTCCTATAATAGCACTCACTGCCACTGCTACTGATAAGGTACGTACTGATATTGTGAAGAGTTTGGGTATTGAAGACTGCGCCGAATTTAAGAGTTCGTTCAACCGTCCTAATCTTTATTATGAAGTAAGATCTAAGAAGAACGAAGAAGATACTAACAGACAGATAATAAAGTTTATTAAGCAAAATCCAGGAAAAAGTGGTATCATCTATTGTCTTTCGCGTAAAAAAGTAGAAGAACTGGCAGCTGTATTGCAAGCAAACGATATAAAGGCAGAACCCTACCATGCAGGTTTAGATTCGGAGACCCGCTCTAGAACGCAAGACGACTTCCTTATGGAAAATATCGATGTAATAGTTGCTACTATTGCATTTGGTATGGGTATAGATAAACCCGATGTGCGCTTTGTTATTCATTACGATATACCAAAAAGTTTAGAAGGCTATTATCAAGAGACTGGACGTGCAGGGCGTGACGGAGAAGAAGGACAATGTATTGTTTTCTATTCTAAAAATGACCTTAAAAAGCTTGAAAACTTTATGGACGGCAAGCCTGTTGCAGAGCAAGATATAGGAAGACAATTGCTGCAAGAAACTGAGACGTATGCAGAATCATCGGTTTGCCGTAGAAAATTATTGCTTCACTACTTCGGAGAAGACTATCCTAAAGATAATTGTGGTATGTGCGACAATTGTTTACACCCGAAAGAGAAAATAGAAGCGAAAGAACCGTTGTTAATTGTGTTGCAAGCTGTGAAGGCTTTGGGAGGTAATTTCCGTCAAGAATACATTATTGACTTTGTTAAAGGACGTGGTACCGATGATATAAAAGACCATAAGCATAATCTTCTAGAAGAATTTGGATTAGGTGAGAAAGAAGACCCTAAAATATGGAACCCTGTTATTAGACAGGCTATGTTGGACGGTTATTTAAAGAAAGATGTAGAAAATTATGGTTTATTGCGCCTCACTGCAGCAGGAAAGCAATTCTTGAAAGAACCAAAATCGTTTATGATAGTGATGGATAAAGAATTCAAAACCGATGATGTAGACGAGTGTATGGTGGGAGGAACAAGTGTAGCTGACCCAGAACTTTATGCAATGCTAAAAGATTTACGTAAGCATCTGGCACGTAAGTTAGGAATCCCAGCTTATGTAATCTTCCAAGACCCATCTTTAGACCAAATGGCAATGATGTATCCCGTTACCGAAGAGGAACTTCAAAACATACAAGGTGTTGGTGTTGGTAAGGCAAAACGATACGGCGAAGAGTTCTGTAAACTCATTAAAAAATATTGTAAAGAGAAGAATATAGAGCGACCCGAAGAACTGCGTGTACGCACTGTGGCAAAGAAGTCGATGCAAAAAGTGAAGATAATACAAGGTATTGATCGCAAATTGCCGTTAGACGACATTGCTACTGCCGAAGGGCTAAGCTTTGATGAACTACTTTCGAAGATAGAAGAAATAGTATTTAGTGGTACAAAACTCAATATAGACTACTTCTTAAACGATATTTACGATGAAGATAAAATAGATGATATCTACGATTACTTTATGAACAGTCATACAGACAGCATCGATGAGGCTCTCAAAGAGCTTGATGAGGACTACACAGATGAAGATATTAGATTGGTTCGAATTAAGTTTATATCAGAAATGGCAAACTAATAAAAGAAAATTCTACTGCTCTTTCTACTTAGAAAGGGCGGTTTCTTTTTACCATTATCTCACAGCTTTAACTATAGATGCGAAGAAATTGTTTTTAAGCTCGATAGAAATATGTGAGGATATATTGAAAAGGCGGATAATTGTAATGAGCTCTACTTTTATGTAATAAGATTGTAGTAATTTATAGTTGTTCTGGCGCTTATAATAATACTTATATTAAAACGTTGCAACTAATGAATTTCTTAAATCTTCATCTGAATATATAAACTCACACAGGTTGTTATTTGTTATGACGTCTAAAGCGTAACTGACAGATATCTGTCAGTTGCGTCTTAGATATCTGTCACGAGCGTTTTAGATATCTGTCACGAGCGTTTTAGATATCTCATATTTTTACCCCAAATAGGTAATAGGGGCGTAGCATTATTATGGTCTGATGAAAGCTTTTAATATTTCCCAACCATTTTTCCAAGTAAAACATAAGTTGTTCTACATAAAAAGCAATATTACTATCTGTGCATTAAACACTGCGAAATAGTTCTATCAATATACCAATGCAACGCACCAAACAATGAGAAGAAACTATATATCTCTTTGTACGCATATCCTTCGTTTACAAGTTTGATGAAAAGAGTAAAAAACAAAGATGATAGAGAATTAAGGTATTAAATAGTATAATGCGTTAAATACTTTTAACGCACAGTAGAAAAACCATAGAAATGATAACCTATACGAATTATAATTAGTACATTTGCACGCAATAAATTTTCTAATATACATATATGTCTTCATTTGTTGCAGATAAAATCGTAATGGACGGACTGACTTACGATGACGTCCTTTTAATACCAGCCTATTCTGAGGTACTACCCAAGGGGGTGGAGTTGAAAACCAAGTTCTCACGTAACATCGAACTGAACATTCCTTTCGTAACGGCGGCGATGGACACCGTAACCGAAAGTGCTATGGCAATAGCTATTGCACGCGAAGGTGGTATAGGTGTGATACATAAGAATATGACCATCGAAGAGCAAGCGCGGCAAGTTGCCATAGTGAAGCGTGCTGAGAATGGAATGATATACGATCCAGTAACCATTCGACGAGGACGTACTGTGAGAGAAGCGTTGGCTATGATGGCTGAATATCATATTGGTGGTATTCCTGTTGTTGATGAAGAAAACCATTTAGTGGGTATTGTTACTAATCGTGACTTACGCTTTGAACGTCACTTCGACAAGACCATCGATGAAGTGATGACAAGTGAAAACCTCGTAACTACACATCAGCAAACCGACCTTACGGCAGCTGCACAAATATTGCAAGAGAACAAAATAGAGAAACTCCCAGTTGTTGATAAGAGTAATCATTTGGTAGGACTGATTACTTATAAAGATATTACTAAAGCAAAAGATAAACCAATGGCATGCAAAGACGAAAAAGGACGTTTGCGCGTTGCTGCTGGTGTGGGAGTTACAGTAGATACGATGGAGCGTGCTTCGGCATTAGTAGAAGCTGGTGTTGATGCCATAGTTATAGACACCGCACACGGACATTCGCAAGGTGTAATTGGAAAATTGCGCGATGTGAAGACAGCTTTCCCTAATCTAGATGTGGTAGTAGGGAATATAGCAACAGGCGAAGCTGCAAAATTTCTTGTAGAGAATGGTGCTGACGCAGTAAAAGTGGGCATTGGCCCTGGCTCAATTTGTACTACTCGAGTTGTTGCAGGTGTTGGTGTACCACAACTTAGTGCCATTTATGACGTTTATTCTGCATTGAAAGATACAAACGTTCCATTGATAGCCGATGGAGGTTTACGCTATTCTGGCGATGTGGTAAAAGCTTTAGCCGCAGGTGGAAGTTGTGTAATGATTGGTTCGTTGGTAGCAGGAACAGAAGAGTCTCCTGGCGATACCATCATCTTCAATGGACGTAAGTTCAAGAGCTATCGTGGTATGGGATCATTAGAAGCTATGGAGCAAAAGAATGGTTCGCGCGACCGTTATTTCCAAGGCGATATTAACGACAATAAGAAGCTTGTTCCAGAAGGCATAGCAGGACGCGTTCCTTATAAAGGAACCGTACAAGAAGTGGTCTATCAGCTTGTAGGTGGTTTGCGTTCAGGTATGGGATATTGTGGTGCAGCATCTATAGAAAAACTTCATAATGCACGGTTCACACGCATAACCAATGCAGGAGTAATGGAAAGCCACCCACACGATATTGCTATTACAAGCGAAGCTCCTAACTATTCACGCCCAGAATAATAAATAGCAATCGGATTCGTTTACAATAAAAGAAGCTTATTGCTTTACATACAATCTGAAAGAAGATAGGCTATAATATAAAAAACAAAAGAACGAGTATTGTTTAAAATGAGAATAATAGTTTCTTTAGCTACTATACTGCTCAGCAGTTTAATGGCTTTTGCACAACAAGACGATCCTGTAATTATGACGATAGATGGTAATCCCATTCATCGTTCGGAATTTGAATATTCGTATAATAAGAATAATACAGATGGCGTGATTGATAAGAAATCTATACGCGATTATGTAGATCTTTTTATAAACTATAAATTAAAGGTACAGGCTGCATTAGATGCGAAACTGGATACACTTAGTTCCTTTAAACAAGAATTTATGACTTACCGCGATCAGCAGGTACGTCCTACAATGATTACCGATGCTGACGTAGAGGCTGAAGCTCAGAAAATCTATAAAGAAACAAGAGATAGAATTGAAAAAAATGGTGGATTGATTCGCTGTGCTCATATCTTGCTATCGCTTAAACAGAAAGCAACGGATGCTGAGCAAACTGCCATCGCTAACAGAGCCGACTCTATATATAATGTATTGAAAAAAGGTGGTAACTTTGCAGAATTGGCAAAGAAATATTCTGACGATCATAGTTCGGCAGTACGTGGTGGAGAGTTACCTTTAATAACAAAAGGTCAGACTGTACAAGCTTTCGAAAATGCACTTTTCTCTATGAAGCCAGGAGAAATTAGCCACCCAGTGTTGTCTCCATTTGGTTATCACATCATTAAATATATTAAGAAAGAAGAATTTCAACCCTACGACTCTTTAAAGGCTGATATTCGTCAGTTTATAGAAGCACGCAACTTGCGTGAGCAAATTATCGACCAAAAACTTGGTAGAATGGCTGCAGAAGCTGGAAATGGAGTTACACCAGAACAGCTAATAGAAAAGAAGCTTGCTGAAATGGAAGCGAAAGATGAAAATCTTAAAAACCTTGTAAAAGAATATCACGATGGTCTATTGCTTATAGAAATGAGCACACGTACAGTATGGGATAAAGCAGCATCTGACGAAGCAGGCTTGCAAACATTCTTTAATAAGCATAGAAAAAACTATGCGTGGAAAGAACCTCGCTTTAAAGGTATAGCCTATCATGTGCAAAATCCTGCCGATGTAAAAGCAGTGAAAGACTGTGTAGCTAAAATTCCATTCAAAGCATGGGGTGAAAAACTACGAACAACGTTCAATAACGATAGTACTATTCGTATTCGTGTCGAAAAAGGAATATTTAAGAAAGGCGACAATGCATTAGTGGATAGAGATATTTTTAAAGAAAAAGTAGAAGTAAAACCAATGAAAGATTATCCTATTGATGCAGTTTATGGTAAAAAACTAAAAGCGCCAGAAGATTTAGACGATGTTCGTAGTCTTGTAATTTCAGATTATCAAGAAGAACTCGAAAAAGAGTGGGTAAAAAGTCTTCGTCAGAAATATTCTGTCGTAGTAAACCCTGAAGTTTTAGCCACAGTTAATAAGCATTAATATAGAATAGTAGCTTATGAATTTAAAGAAATATTGTGTTATATTTATTTTTGTTGGAACAGTCCTCACAATGATGGGTGTTCCAGCAAAAATGCTTTCTATTTCCAAACCTCTTTTAGGAAACGATTCGGCAAATGTAGATAAAGAGAACCCCGAAAGTGTTGTCGATGAGGTATTATGGGTTGTAGGCGATGAACCAATTCTTAAATCTGATTTAGAAATTATGCGATTGCAAAGCGAAGCAGATGGTAAGAAATGGAAGAAAAATCCTAATTGTGAAATATTAGAACAGCTTGCTGTACAAAAACTTTTTTTGCATCAAGCAGCATTAGATAGTATTTCTGTTACAGAAGCAGAGGTGATGCAGAGTGTAGAACAACAAATTAATGCATGGATTTCTTTTCCTCAAATAGGTTCAAAAGAGAAGTTAGAGGAATATCAACACAAAAGTATAGCGCAAATACGACAAGACTTACACGATGATTTCAAAAATCGTTTGTTGATAGAACGAATGCAAGAGAAACTAGTTGGCGATGTTAAAGTTTCTCCAGCTGAAGTTCGTGAATACTTTAAAAAATTACCAACAGATAGTATCCCATTGATACCAACAAATGTAGAGGTGCAAATATTGACCCAAACTCCTAAGATTGACCCAGAAGAAATAGAAAGAATTAAAGACCAACTTCGTAATTATACAGACCGAGTTACGAAAGGAGAAACTTCTTTCGAGACCCTTGCAC
This sequence comes from Prevotella pallens, assembly GCF_900454935.1. Taxonomy (NCBI): domain Bacteria; kingdom Pseudomonadati; phylum Bacteroidota; class Bacteroidia; order Bacteroidales; family Prevotellaceae; genus Prevotella; species Prevotella pallens. The sequence goes on along the minus strand of NZ_UGTP01000001.1, from coordinate 1,827,179 downwards.
GTCTGTATTCTGAAGATACAGAATCTGCACGTAGAGGAGGAGAATTAGGATATATGGGACGTGGAATGTTAGATCCTACATTTGCTGCAGCTGCTTTTAATTTGACAGACCCTAAAAAGATTTCTAAAATAGTAGAAAGCGAATTTGGATACCATATTATACAATTAATAGACCGACGTGGTGATAAAATAAACTGTCGTCATATATTGTTAAAACCAAAGGTTTCGGATGCTGCAATAAATGCGGCAATGCATCGTTTAGATTCTATTTCTAATGATATTAAGGCAGGGAAATTTACTTTCGATGATGCTACATCATATTTATCTGACGATAAAGATACAAAGAATAATCATGGACTTATGATGAATGTTCGAGGAGCAACACGTACATCGCACTTTGCAATGAAAGAATTGCCTTCTGAAGTAGCACATATTGTAGACACAATGAAAGTTGGCGAGATATCAGCTCCTTTTACAATGAAAAATTCGAGAGAGCAAGAAGTGTGTGCCATTATTAAACTGAAAAGTAGAATTGACGAACATCGTGCAACAATTACTGAAGACTTACAGCCTATGAAAGATATTGTTGTAGCAAAGAAACGTCAAGAAGTTATCCGTAATTGGATAGAGAAAAAGATAAAAGAAACATACGTAAAGATGGCTCCTGAATATCGAGATTGCGATTTCGAATATGAAGGTTGGGTTAGATGATTATAGATAAAAACAGACAAACAAAATATTTCTACGGGCATAGAATCTTCATTTATTTGATTCTATGCCTATTTGGATTAAGCTCATCGCTTTCTGTTTTTGCTCAAAAAGAGAAGCAAAAGCAAAAATCGAAGGTTTATATTGACCATGCCGACATTTTACGCTATAACCAAATGGAAATGCCAAATGTTCAAGTTGTAAAGGGCAATGTAAAATTTAGGCATAAAGATATGACTTTGCTTTGCGATAGTGCTTATATTAACGACCAACAAAATACATTTCAAGCATTTGGACATGTAAACTTTAAACGCAAAGATGGAACACACTTAACTTGTCAGCGAGCTTTTTACGATGGTTTTCAGCAAACATTAAGAGCACGTGGAAAAGTTGTTGTGCGCCAACCTTTCAAATCTTTAAAATGCGATAGTTTAGATTACAATATGGCATCGAATGTTGCAAATTATTTTGGTGGACGTGGAATATTAATTTATGGTGGAAATGTAATTGCAGCCGATCAAGGCGATTACAATACAGAAACACACGATGCTAATTTCTATGGTAATGTTGTAATTCGTACACCAAAATACAATATTAATACGCCAACTGCACACGGAAATACCGAAACGGGAATAATGAATGTTGTTGGAAAATCGGTAATTAGAACTAAACGAGGCGAAATTGTTCATACGGAAGATGGAACATATAATAGTAAAACCGATAATATGCAACTGAATGGCTTCTCTACTATTAAGTCTCCACAACGCGATATAGAAGGAAACGAAATAACTTATAATAGTATTACTGGCGATGCAACTGGTCATGGTAACGTAAAGATAAACGATAAAGTAAACAAACGTACCATGATGGGCGAAGACATTGTTTATAATAGTAAGAGTGGACATACAGAAGGACATGGAAAAGTTAAAATTATAGACCATAAAGAAAAACGTACAATTACTGGCGAAGAGGTTATTTATAATGCAAATACTGGACATAGCGAGGGACATGGCAATGTTAAAATTGTTGATGAACTTAAGCAGCGTACCATAACTGGCGATAATCTTTTATATAATAGTAAGACTCATGTTGGAGAAGGTAAAGGTAATGTAGATTATATTGACTATAAAAGTAAACACGCTTTTAAGGGCGATTATATTCATTATACCGATACAGCTGCCATTGCATACGGTGGAAAACCAGGTCCAGTTGCCAAAGATTTTTCAAAAGGTAACGACACTTTGTTTGTACATGCCGATACTATTACGATGAAGGCTTTTAATTTTAACACGCCACAAGTTTATCGTAAAATTTTTGGTATTGATAATGTACGTGCTTATCGTACAGATGTTCAAGCTGTGTGTGGTTTATTCATTGCTAACACTAAAGATTCTTGCTTGGTTATGTACCAAGAACCTATTGTTTGGAGCGACAATAGGCAACTTCTCGGCGATTCTATCAAAGTTTTTATGAACGATTCCACCATTCGTGAAGCACATATTTTTGGAAACGCATTATCAATAGAACAACTTAAAGATAAAGAACATTATAATCAGGTAGCCTCTAAAACAATGCATGCACAGTTCTTAGATGGTAAAATGCGAACTGCACAAGCTATCAGCAATGTTCTTACCGTTTATTATCCTATAGAAGAGAAGGATAGTTCTATTATAGGCTTAAATTATTTGGAAACCGACACAATGCGTATTTATATGTCGCCACAACAACAGTTAGAAAAAATTTGGACAAACAAATTTACTTCTACCTTATATCCTATTACGCAAATACCTCCCGACAAAGTATTTCTCCCTAATTTTCATTGGTACGAAACGGTACGACCGAAAGATAAATTCGATATATTCAGGAAAGTGGCACGAAAAGACGATTCTGATATTCGTCCTTCCGAAGTAGCTGCTCCTCCACGTCAAAAGTTTAGCAACTAATTGTAGATTTCTAACTTATGATATTCTTTAATTTACCAAAACCACGACGATTCCATCATGAATATATCTATTTTGATGAAAGAAAAGAACGTCTAAAAAAATTGGAAGAGAAATTAAAGAAGACAACGGGAAGCGAAATAGAAGTAAATGCAAACGAAAAAGAATATTGTTTTGATTTTCGTAGTAACCGAAATGCAAATAGAAAGATAAATAGTTTGCAGCTATCGTTCTTTGGGACTATCATTTTTGTTATAATCTTAGCAGTTCTACTGATTATCTATCTTAAATAAAAAGAGAATGAGTGATATTATACAGCTTTTACCAGACAGTGTTGCAAATCAAATTGCTGCAGGAGAAGTAATACAACGTCCAGCTTCGGTAGTAAAAGAGTTAATAGAGAATGCTGTTGATGCAGAAGCAAAAACTATAAATGTTGTAATTATAGATGCTGGGCGCACTTTAATACAAGTTATAGATGATGGAAAGGGAATGTCTGAAACAGATGCTCGTCTTTCTTTTGAACGCCATGCCACTTCTAAAATAAGAAAAGCCGACGATTTATTTGCATTATCAACAATGGGCTTTCGTGGCGAAGCTTTAGCATCTATTGCTGCTGTTGCTCGTGTAGAATTAAAGACACGTCAAGAAAAAGATGAGATAGGAACTTCACTAATTATTTCTGGAAGCAAATTTGAAAATCAAGAAGTTTGTACTTGTCCGGTAGGAAGCAATTTTAAGATAGAAAATCTCTTTTATAATGTTCCTGCACGGCGAAAGTTTCTGAAATCGAATACCACAGAACTAAATAATATTATTTCGGCATTCGAACGTATTGTTCTTGTTTATCCTAATATTTCTTTCACTTTACATTCTAATGGAGTTGAAGTTTTTTCGCTCAAAGCTTGCAATTTGCGCCAACGCATAGTAGATGTTTTTGGTAAGCGCATTAATCAAAACCTACTTCCTATAGATGTCGAAACTACATTGTGTCGTATTTATGGCTTTGTGGGTAAACCAGAATCGGCAAAGAAACGTGGTGCTTTGCAATATTTCTTTGTGAACAATCGCTACATGAAACACCCCTATTTTAATAAAGCTGTAGTAAATGCCTACGAACGACTGATACCATTTGGCGAACAAGTTCCTTATTTTCTTTATTTCGAAGTACCTGCCGAAAATATAGATGTGAACATTCACCCTACGAAAACAGAAATTAAGTTTGAAAACGAACAAGCTATTTGGCAAATTCTAATGGCGTCTGTAAAAGAAGCTGTAGGAAAATTCAACGATATTCCATCTATAGATTTCGATACCGAAGGAAAACCAGACATTCCTGTCTTTAATCCTTCTGCAAACATTAATGCTCCATCTGTAGGTTTCAATCCCACTTACAATCCTTTTAAAGAAACTAAGAAAAACAATTCTTCTACAACTCAGTGGGAAGAACTTTACAAAGAACTAAATGTAGGATCTGAAGAAATGCCATCTGCATTAAGTTCTACCGATGAACAAACTTTATTTAAACCAGACGAATTTGATAATACACATATCGAAGACGAACGGTCGCCTATACATTATCAATATAAAGGGTGTTACATTATAACTACTGTAAAATCGGGACTAATGATAATAGACCAATATCGTGCACATGTGCGTATTTTGTACGAACAATATCTGAAACAGTTAGACGAACATACTGCGCACACACAAAAATTGCTGTTCCCAGAAATTGTAAACCTGCCATCTAACAACGAAGTTATGTTGCAAAATATACTTCTCGAAATGGAAACTATGGGTTTCGAACTTAGCAATATGGGTAGCGGAAGCTATGCTGTAAATGGTATTCCTACAGGAATAGAAGGACTAAATGTGCCTATGCTTGTGAACGAAATGGTTACTTCTACTATAGAAGGAGAAAGTTCTGTGAAACAAGATATTGATAAAAAATTAGCATTAAGCCTTGCACAAAATGCAGCTATTCCACACGGACAGGTATTAAGCAACGAAGAAATGGAGAATATTGTAAACCAGTTGTTTGTATGCACCAATGTTAATTATACACCGAATGGAAAACCCATTCTAACAATTTTAAAACAAGCTGATATCGAAAAAATGTTTCAATAAACCGACACATATTTTGCGTAACATAGTGGTTACTTTCCACTATGCATATACTCCGCTTTTTCTTACTTTTATAGAATAATAAACCCATAAAAGCAAAAAAATATTCTTTTCTATTCTCTAAAAACACCCATTAAAACCATTTTTTTTATTTTCTTTGTTGGTTATATTTTTTTAATATTATACCTTTGTAACATTAAAATCAATTTAACAAACAATCGTTATATGCAAAAAAGTTTTTTATTATGCACTAATGAAATATGTACGCATTATAATTTGACGGAGATACTTATATGCCCAACAGTACATTTCTTTTAGAAAATGGACGAATTGACAAATATTTGTTTCCTAAGGGCTATGTAAAAGCATACTATTTTGGTAATATTGGGCATAGAATAAAGGAACATATTTGGGTGATAAAATCGGAAAGGGTATAGGAGATATAGTAAATGAAATTTTCTATCAATAAGTCGTATATGAAATTAATAGAATACTATTTGAACATATTCCACTATGTTATATATGTATATTGTATAAAATACAAGCGTTTTTTACCAGATTATAGTCCAAGTTTGAATTCTGGAATTATTATGATGTGGCTTTCTTTAATTCTTGTGATGCAATTACTTATTATTCATAGTTTAATTTATAAAATATTTCATATTTCTTATTCGTCAGATTATGATTTTTACTCTACAATTTTTTTTGAATTATTAGTTTGGTTTTCTGTAATACACAAAGAGAAGTATCGTTTATACTTCAAAGAATTTAAGCAATTACCACCTGAAATAATAAAGAAATGGCAAAAGAATACACATTTAGCTTTACTTATAACTCTTATGTTTTTGGTGGTAAGTATGTTATTATTGAATGTCTTGTGATATAAAATACAGTTCAAGTGGTACTGTCCTATGAAAGTGTGTAAGCCCCTTTTTTCTTATCTTTGTATTTGAAAACATTTAAAAGAACGTGAGTTCGATATAAGCTCTATGCAATTAGCAGGAAGCCAGTGGTATGGAATCAATGATTCCTCCTTATGGTTGGGTTGTTTCAGGTGCATATTTCTTAGGAAAATATGGAATGGAAGAATTAAATATAGATTTTTGGAACAAATGATAGACTTTTATTTTATGATACACTACGTAGTGTATCGGTTTTATAGAAAGCGAAGTACTCAAGATAGGGACACTTGCTTACTTTATGCTTTTAGCTTGCACATAATTCTTTCAGAATTTTTACTGTTGGGGGCTGGACATTTCCTTTGTAAATTATTTGAAATTCAAAATATAATCAATAAGCCATTCCTGTGTTTTTATGTAGTTATTTCTCTAATATTTAAGAGTCTTGTATTCTGTTGGAAAGACAGATACCTTAAAATCTTTACCGAGTATGAGAAACAAATAGATACTCCTGCAATGAAACGAAAGATGAAAAATGCCAAGATATTTAACTATAGTATTTTCATAGTAGACATTATTATGCTTTTTATAGGCGATTATCTTAATCATCATGGCGGGTAGCATTATGTTTAAATATAATATAACGTGATTTCGTTGAATTCACGTTATATTATTGCCATCTTTCACTATACTGTGCACAGATATTTCTTAGGAAAATATGGCTTTGAAGAATTTGATATGGATTTTTGGAATAAATGATAGACTTTTATTTTATGATACACTACGTAGTGTATCGGTTTTATAGAAAACGAAGTACTGAAGATCGGGATATTTGCTTACTCTATGCCTGTTCCTTGAACTTGTCTTTCTTCATTGGATTAATATTGGGGGTTGCACACTTCCTTTGTAAATTACTTGAGATTCAAAATATTATCAATAAGCCTTTTATTTGGTCTTATTCAATTATTTCTCTTATATTTGAGTATCTTGTATTCTTTCGGAAAGACAGATACCTTAAAATCTTTACCGAGTATGAGAAGCAAATAGATACTCCTGCAATGAAACGAAAGATGAAAAATGCCAAGATATTTAACTATAGTATTTTCATTTTAGAAGTTATTCTGCTGTTTATACTTGATTATCTTAATCATCATGGCGGATAGCACTATGTTTAAATATAGTGTAAGGGGAACAAACAAAATATATACTAAAAATGCCTTTCTGTTAATATATATATTAGGTGTAGGAACAATAAATAATAATGATATTGTGATGTGTTCAGAGCCCTTAGTTGTTACACCCCAACCAAATATTTATTAATATTCAGCAAAAAAATAATTAAAAAAAAATATTTTGTAATTACGAATTATTTTTTTCTTATTAAAAAACTCTCCTATTATTTTTTTGCTTTCGAAATGCAGAACATATATATATGTTTTATATCAAGTTGTAATGCCGTATAAATTAAAAATATTTCATAAAACAGTATTTTTCTCTGTTTTAATGTTGTTTATTAAAAAAATATATTTAATTTTGCACTTGAATTCGAGATATACAACTTACTAATTACAAAATTAAGCATAAAATTGATTGTATAATAAATAAAGATTATGAGAAAAATTTTAATGGTATTGGCATTTACTAGCTTATCAGTAGCTGGTTTTGCACAAGACGAAGTGCCTACAAAAAAGTATAGCGTTGCTACAAATTCTTTTTGGAGCAATTGGTTTCTTCAAGTAGGTGCAGATTGGAATGCATGGTATTCTGGTCAGGAACATGGTGCTGATTTAAAAAGAAATCCATTTAAGGACTTTCGTTCAAACCCAGGTGCAGCTGTAGCTATTGGAAAATGGTTTACTCCTGGACTTGGTCTTCGTATTAAAGCACAAGGTATTTGGGGTAAACGTGTAGGTAATACAGATGTTCACACTTCAACTGTAGACAATGGTAACAAATATTGGATTGCACAAGGTCAGGCAATGTTTAATCTTACCAATATGTTCTTAGGTTATAGCGAAAATCGTCTTGTAGATATTATTCCTTTTGTAGGTGCAGGCGTTGGTCGTACAATGAGTCATAACTTATATGCAACAGGACTTAGTGCAGGTGTTCAGGCATCTTTCCGTTTAAGTAAGCTTATGCGTCTGTATGCTGAAGCAGGTTGGAACCGTTACGAAGGTGATCTTGACGGATATGACCAATATTATGGCAACCGTGGTTGGGATTCACACGATAACAACCTTTATGTAGAATTAGGTTTACAATTCAATCTTGGAAAATCTGGTTGGGAAAAGACTCCAGATGTTGATGCTCTTAACGCACAACACCAATCAGCTCTCGATGCTTTAAATGCTCGTTTACGCGATGCTGAGGCTGAAAATGCTCGTTTACGCGATGCACTTGCAAATCAAAAACCAGTAGAAACAGTAAGTCAGTCAGTAAAAGAACTTATTTCTACTCCAATTTCAGTATTCTTCAACCTCGATAAGACAAATATCGCTTCACAGAAGGATCTTGTAAATGTACGCGCACTTGCTAAATATGCAGTAGACAACAATAATAACCTTCTTGTTACAGGTTATGCTGATAGTGCAACAGGTTCTGCAAAGCACAATCAGTGGTTGTCTGAAGAACGTGCTAAGACTTTAGCAGGCGAACTTGTTAAGATGGGTGTAGAATCTAGCAAAATTTCACAAGTTGGTAAGGGTGGTGTAGATACATTGACACCAATTTCTTTCAACCGTCGTGCAACTGTTCAGGTTACAGACTAATTAGAATCTACATAAATATAAAAAATAGGTCATATTGAAAAATATGACCTATTTTGTTTTTATTAGAGATAAAAAACAAGATTATAGACTTTTATTTCTTTGCTAAAATAATTAATACCTACCTTTGTTTCTGTAAACAAGTGAAACAAATAAAACACAAATATAAAAATCGGATATATGAAAGATAAACTAATTAGCGGTTGCTTTAGTGTTGCTATTGTTATAATTTTCATAGTAATGCTATTGTCTGCCATTAGTATGATAAAAAACGGTGCATACATAAAAGGAGGCTTTTTATTGTTTACGGTATTACTAGTTGTTATTCCTGTATTGATAGGTTTGTTTTCAAAATCAAAGAAAAACGCAGATAAAGAACAACATATACCCCAAATTCCAGTTCCTACTACTAATGATAAACTTATAGAGCTGGTGAAATGTGTTACAAACAATAATGCAGAAATGGTGGGAAATGTTCTTAATATGATTAAAGACCCTGAAGGATTTTGCAAAACAGAAATAGAAAACAATCCAGAACAGCCTTACGATTATAACGATTATTTGTTAGATTTGCACCGAGATAACAATATTGCCTTATTGCACATCGTAACACTCTATGTACTTGGCAATGCTAAATTTGTAGTTAATTTTGATTGGAAAGACGATTTGGAAACGTTTTTGTATGGAATACGTAACCTAAAATGCTTTAAAGAAAATAATCTTCCTATAGACGAAGCAGCTTTATCTACATTAAACGATATTCCACAACAATGCTTCTATCTAAACGAGCAATGGAAATCTATTGGATTTCAAACAGTGTTTATTGATACAAATAGCGATGAATATTGGGTGACAATAGTGCCATTGTCGGAAAAAATATAATCAGGTTATAACAATATAAGCATTAAATGAAAATGTTACGGGACTAATCCACCCATTTAGGATTAATTTTCTAATTAAGCAAGAATACAAAAATAGGAGGCAAACATATACAATATAATGTTAGTCTCCTATTTTTTTTACAGCTAATACGAAAATCTATTAGTCTTCCATTAATTTACGGTAACGCCCTTTCTTAATTTCTTCGTTTCCAAGGCGACGTGCCTTGTTAATTTCGTATTCAGAGTAAGTTCCCTCGAAGAAGAACACTTCGCCATTGCCTTCGAAAGCAAGAATATGCGTACAAATGCGGTCTAAGAACCAACGGTCGTGGCTGATAACAACAGCACAACCTGCAAAGTTTTCCAAACCTTCTTCCAATGCGCGCAGTGTATTCACGTCAATATCGTTGGTAGGTTCGTCGAGCAAGAGCACATTTCCTTCTTGTTTCAATGCCAAAGCCAGCTGCAAACGGTTGCGTTCGCCACCAGAAAGAACACCACAAAGTTTGCTTTGATCAGTTCCAGAGAAGTTAAAACGTGATATGTAAGCACGTGCATTAATATCTCGTCCGCCCATTCTAATATTTTCGTTGCCTTGTGCAATAACATCGTAAACCGATTTGTTAGGGTCTATATCCTTGTGTTGTTGGTCTACGTATGCAAGTTTTACTGTTTCACCTACCTCGAAATTGCCATTGTCTGGAGTCTCCAAGCCCATAATAAGGCGGAAAAGAGTGGTTTTACCAGCACCATTCGGACCAATTACGCCCACAATGCCGTTAGGTGGAAGCATAAAATTTAGGTCGTTAAAGAGAACTTTTTCGCCAAAAGCTTTTTGTACGTGCTGTGCTTCGATAACCTTATTACCGAGACGTGGACCATTTGGTATAAATATTTCGAGCTTCTCTTCGCGATCTTTTTGCTCCTGATTAAGCATTTGTTCGTATGAATTTAGGCGAGCTTTGCCTTTTGCTTGGCGTGCTTTTGGTGCAAGACGAACCCATTCCAACTCGCGTTCAAGCGTTTTTCTACGTTTAGAAGCAGTTTTTTCTTCCTGTTCCATACGTTTTGTCTTCTGATCAAGCCATGAAGAGTAATTTCCTTTCCATGGAATGCCTTCGCCACGGTCAAGTTCAAGAATCCATTCACTAACATCGTCAAGGAAATAACGGTCGTGAGTAACAGCAATAACAGTTCCTTCGTATTGTTGTAGGTGTTGTTCTAACCAATCTATACTTTCAGCGTCCAAATGGTTAGTAGGTTCGTCTAGCAATAACACGTCAGGTTTTTGCAATAATAGGCGACATAGAGCCACTCTACGTCGTTCTCCACCAGAAAGATGAGTTACAGGAAGGTCGCCTGCAGGACAACGCAACGCAGCCATAGCACGTTCTAGCTTCGAATCCATATTCCAAGCGTCCGTTGCATCAATAATATCTTGCACTTCTGCTTGACGTTTCATTAGCTTATCCATTTTGTCTGGGTCGCTGTAGTATTCTTCCAAACCAAACTTTACGTTTATTTCGTCGTATTCACGAAGTGCATCGTAAACGTGTTGTACACCTTCTTGTACGTTTTCTTTTACGGTTTTCTCTTCGTTGAGAGGTGGATCCTGTGGTAAATAGCCTACGGAATAACCAGGACTGAATACAACTTCGCCCGATGTTGGCTGCTCAATGCCTGCAATAATCTTCATTAATGTAGACTTACCAGCACCGTTTAAGCCGATGATACCTATTTTGGCACCATAGAAGAACGAGAGGTAAATGTTCTTCAGAATTTGTTTTTGATTTTGTGGAATAATCTTTGATACTCCCACCATTGAGAAGATAATCTTCTTGTCGTCTACTGTTGCCATGTATTTTTTTATTGTTGTTGATTTGTTCTAAGTTGTGTTAGTGTTATTTATGGTATAGTATAAATTTGTTGCACTTATGTTTTATATAAAGGTAATAGACTTTACTCTCTGTTTAGTTCTTCTTCTGCTTCTTTTGCACGTTTGCGTTCGTCTAACAATTGGAAATCTTTCTTTTGCAGAACGAAATCAGTACCAAGATACTTTTCTTTCACAATTTTGTTTGCAGCCAATTCTTCTGGCGTACCTTTAAAAAGTATTTGTCCTTCAAATAGCAAATAGGCACGGTCGGTAATGTTTAGAGTTTCGTGCACATTATGGTCAGTAATGAGAATACCGATATTGCGGAATTTTAATCGCCAAACAATGTGTTGAATATCCTCCACTGCAATTGGGTCTACACCTGCAAATGGTTCGTCGAGCATTATGAACTTTGGATCTATTGCTAAGCAACGTGCAATTTCGCATCTGCGTCGTTCTCCTCCCGAAAGACGGTCGCCAAGATTCTTTCGTACCTTTTCTAAGCGAAACTCTTTAATAAGGCTTTCCATTTTCTCTATGCGCTGCTGTTTGGTGAGTTTTGTCATCTCCAACACACACATAATGTTATCTTCAACACTCATTTTCCTAAAAACACTTGCCTCTTGTGGCAGATAGCCAATACCTGCTTTAGCACGTTTATAAACAGGATATTTTGTTATTTCTAGGTTGTCAATGTAAACGTGTCCTTCGTTTGGAACCACCAAACCGGTTGTCATATAGAACGATGTTGTTTTGCCAGCACCATTTGGTCCTAACAGTCCAACAATTTCTCCTTGTCGCACATTGATACTTACTCCGTTTGCCACAGTACGTTTTCCGTATCGTTTAACAAGTCCTTCGGTACGAAGAACACTGTTTCTTTCGCTCTCGGGTTCAATGATTATGTTTTCTGTGTCGAGCATTTCTAATTTCGTTTCTATGTTGCAAAAGTAGTAAAATAAATGCTAATATCATTGATATTGCTTAAAACAATGACTTATATTGCAGTTTTTTAGCGGATTTTGGTTACTTTTGCACTCGCATACAATAAACATACAAACTATGCTTATATTTAATTGGCTTACAATTCTTGGTAGATACCTGCTCCTGATGGGACGCGCATTCAGTCGTCCTGAACGTTTCCGCATGTTTTTTAAACGCTATGTAAAAGAGATGTCGCAACTCGGTGTCGATTCTATTGGTATTGTTTTGCTTATATCTTTCTTTATCGGAGCTGTTATTTGCATACAGATAAAATTAAATGTTCAAAGTCCGTGGATGCCACTTTGGGTATCGGGTTATGTTACGCGTGAGATTATGTTGCTCGAATTCTCTTCGAGTATTATGTGTCTTATTCTTGCAGGAAAAGTTGGTTCGAACATTGCCTCAGAGTTAGGAACTATGCGTGTTACACAACAAATAGATGCTTTAGAGATTATGGGTATAAACTCGGCAAGCTATTTAATATTGCCTAAGATAGTAGGACTCATTACCATAATGCCTTTCTTAGTTATTTTTTCTGCTGCAATGGGTATTGTGGGAGCCTACGCAACTGCTTTCTTTGCGCATATTATAACTCCTGTAGATTTAACTTCGGGATTGCAGCACGACTTTAATCCATGGTTTATGTATATGAGTATAACCAAAAGTCTCTTCTTTGCTTTCATCATTGCAAGTGTCTCATCATTTTTTGGCTACACAGTGAAGGGTGGTTCGGTAGAAGTAGGCAAGTCTTCTACCAATGCCGTGGTTAGTTCCAGTGTGCTCATTCTATTTAGCGATGTATTTTTAACCCAGCTTCTTAGCTAATTGTTTATTTCGTAATAGGCTTACAAATATGATAGAAGTTAAAAACTTATATAAATCGTTTGGCGATAAAAAAGTGCTTCACGACATAAATACAGTGTTTGAAGATGGTAAAACTAACTTGATTATTGGACAGAGTGGAGCAGGAAAAACAGTGTTACTGCAGTGTCTTGTGGGATTGTTAGAGCCTACAAGTGGAGAAGTACTTTACGACCATCGCAACTTTGTAGCGATGAATAAAAAAGAGAAGATTAGAATGCGCAGAGAGATGGGAATGATTTTCCAAGGTTCTGCTTTGTTCGATTCGCTCACTGTTTTCGAAAATGTTCGTTTTCCTCTTGATATGTTTTCTAATATGACACCAGCAGAGCGCGATGCACAGGCGCAAAAATGTATAGAACGTGTGAACCTAACGGGAGCAGAAAATAAATATCCTGAAGAAATATCGGGCGGTATGCAGAAGCGTGTGGCTATAGCGCGTGCTATAGTAATGAATCCTAAATATTTGTTTTGCGATGAGCCGAACTCTGGTCTTGATCCTAAAACATCGTTGGTTATCGACCAACTATTGTCGGACATTACGAAAGAATTTGATATTACCACTATTATTAATACGCACGATATGAACTCTGTTATGGGAATTGGTGAACACATTGTGTTTATTGCAGATGGTAAAGCAGAGTGGCAAGGGAACAAAGACACGGTGATGTCGAGCAATAATCAGAAACTAAACGACCTTGTATTTGCATCTGATTTGTTTAAGAAAGTAAAGCAGGTAGAGACCGGAAAGAAAAAATAAAGCACTCTGCTTTTATCCATATTTCATTGCTTTTTTCTTCGCATATTCTGTATGTTTGGTTTATATGGCTAACATTATTAAGAATATGCGTTTTTATTGATTATGGATATTTATATGTACTTCTTGCGTAGGAGTTTTATAGCCGATGCAAACGAGTAGTGAGAGATAATGTTTAAAAAACAATTTGATTATTCTACCGTAGCATCGTCGTATTTTGTTTATACTATTACTTCTTGCCATCTTTTGTTGTCTGCTTGGCATCTTGTTAGCCTTTCTAACTTGATTCCGTAGTAAATTGGTGGAGACTTTATAAGCTGTGTCTACTGGTTTTGAAAAATAAAATAGAACATTTTAGATAGTAAGAAAAATCAGCCACATTTTAGTTCTTTTTGTTTTAGATATCTCTAACGCTTGTCTCAGATATCTCTAACGCTTGTCTCAGATATCTCTAACGCTTGTCTCAGATATCTGTCACGTTCGTCTCAGATATCTGTCAGTTACGTTTTAGATATCATAAAAAACTATGTCTTTTATAATGCTATATTATACTACCTAAAATATGTTTATTCAGATGCGTAGTATGAATTTGTTTTTTCTGTGGTATTTTGCTTTGGATATTCTTCTAAGTTGTTGAACAGTAATATGTTGTTTTGTGTATTGTTATATAGTTGTGGCTTTTATCACAATTGTTTTCTTTTCTAAAAAGTCTTCATCTCTATTCTGTTGAGTATATCTAACTTGTTGCAATTCATTATACCTTCGGTATAAAGTCACTTAATCTGCTCGACAGAAAAACAAAATAAATTAAGGTTCTAATAGCCTATTTGAATAAAAAAAAGGCTGACCGGCGAGGCATACAATTATATGTTGGTTGCCTCTCCCTTCAGCCTATTATGTCTTTCTTTTTTGTATTTTATTTTTCTTAATGGAACTTACCAGTTGTACATTACTCCAAAGTCTATGCAATTTAAAGCAGTAATCTTTCCTAAGAGATTAGTTCCTGGTAGCAAACTGTCGCGACCTAAGAAGCCCATTAAGTAGATGTTGTGATTATAGAATGCAGAAAAATTCTTTGCAATCTGGTGACTAACCGTCATTCCCAGATTTATGGCGCCATCTTTAGAGTGCTCTTTGTTGGTTTGAATGCCAATGGCAGGACCTGCATATAGCGCAACGTTCCATGCACGGTTAGGTCTGTATCCACGGAAATAAGCGAGTAAATCGAGTTGGAAATCTGCCGAAACAAATAGAATGTTACGCTTATCTTCGTTGAAGCTAGCTATATTGTTTTCAATGTAGGCATACTTAACATTGTCCATCATGTATTCTAATCCAAGTCGGACAGCCGAAACCTCATTCAGTTTGTAGCCTCCAAAAGCCGATAGGTTAATTTTTGCACCGCTATCTTTAAACCGGTGTTTTGTGAGTAGAATATTCCAACCACCACCCAGAGCGGCGAAAAAGCGCATTGGTTTTTTAGACACAAACGATGTCATATCTGCATCTTCGTAGCGCGCAATACGGTTGAAAGGCACAGTTAAACCTACACGAACAGAGAACGAATTGCCCAACTTAAGTGGTGTGCTGTCCATTTCTCTTGTTCTATATAGAGTGTTTCCTGTTGCGTTAATATAGATATTGTCGTGTGCATTGAGCGAAGAATACATTGGTTCAATGTTTAGACGCAAGTCTCTACTAAGTCGTGTCCATAGCTGTAGTCCCACGCGGAAGCCGTCTACCGTAATTCTTGAACCCTTAATAGTATGCTCAGCATCGTTCATAACAAGCCAACCGTTTTGGTAACCTAAGAGAATATTTGCTCCAACCAGAGAGTGCTGGTTGTAGTTTTTGCTTAATCCCATCGGATTAATGAGCACATCGCCAGCAATTGTACCTAAGCCAATAGCGTGGTGAATGTCTTCTGTTTGTCCATTCGTAGTGTGTGTAGTGGTCATATCCACACCTTTTGCCATATTCAAACCAACACGTGCTCCTAAGAAAGAGTTTGCCCACAAGCCTAAAGATAGTTGCATTGATGTTCCCCACGAGTCTTTTCCCTTACTTGGTAGCATAGGATAGTTGGCATACCCATATCCGTAATCGAGAAAGAAGCGATGTAAACCCGACGATGGTGCTGTTTTCCACGGCAGGTTCTTAATGGTTTTAATAAATCCGTCGAGATGATATTTAGCTCCCACTGTAAGTACATTCGATATGGCTCCAGGAGTTGTGTATATCTGGTCAGAGTCATAATGGCTGCTTGGCATCCAATAAACAGTGTGGCTATAAAACAAGGATAGATAGGGGAGAACACGATATGAGAGCATTCCACCAAAGTTAGCACCAACATCTGCTTTTTTACCATATTTGCTTAGCACCAGAGATGGTCCGCCATAAAGTTCTACATTCCATCTTCTTCCAGGACGATATCCCGTCATAGCGTTGAGTACATTGAACTGATAGTCGGCAGATATGAATGTGTTTTTATAAGTAAACTTATAGAAGTTGCCGCTGCCATTCTTTTGCCAGATGGGATTCGCAACATAATCTACCATAAGTTTTGCTCCGCTATACATATTAAAGTTATAGCCAACAAAGCCATTGAAGTTTAAAAGCAGTCCGCGCGACTTGCCTGTATATCTCCATTTGTTAATGGTAGTGTTCCAACCAAATCCTCCCCCCATAAAGAAGCCACTCTCTGGAAGGTCATTCTTTGCATTATTAACATCGTAGTTACGTTGCAATTTATTGCGGAATAGTACAGCTAAACCCAATTTAAAGTCAGTCTGACTATATTTCATACGTCCATCTGGACGATCGAAGTGTTCTATTAGAATGTAATTTGGCTCAAAAGTTAGGCGCAAATCGTTTGTAATTTTAGCCCAGAATTGTGCACCTAATCGGTATCCAGCGTATCGTCCACTCGTTTTATCATTTATATTAGTGTGTACTAATTGGAGCTGTCCTAATTCGTAACCACCGTAAAGATTCAGTCCCACCGGGCTATCCCAGTTGTAATGGCGTGTAAAACCGAACGGATTGAGCATAGCATCGAGCGAAACACCCGACTTTCCAAGTAGCGATGTGGTTTCGCTTGCCTTTGTCCATGCAGCATTCGTTAGGTTAATGCCTGCTCGTAAACCAATAGCCGACGACATCCATTGACCAATATTAGCACTAACACTATAACCAATGGTTTTTCCAACCTTTAAGTTTGTAGAATAATAATACGATGGACCTATGCTGTATTCGAAGAACCAAGGACGTCGCCAGCGTAGTCTAGCAGGGTCTTCGAGGAACAATCGCTTATCATCGGTAAAATGTTTTTGGAAGTCGCCCGCATCTTTTTGTGCAGACATATTGTTGTAGAAGTACCAAATATACGATAGATTTACACCATAACCAATGCTGAAGTGGTTAAATTTAGAGGCTTTATCTAAGTCCATTCCCTCTGTACCAGCCATAATATACGGTTCTATGGCAAGTGCAGCATGTGTTCCAGCAAGGAATTTAAACTGTAAACCAGTATGTATATTGTAAGAGGTTGCTTTATCTTTCATAGTTCTCGCAACAGCAGAACCATTGTATTTTGTTAAGTGTGAGTGTTGAAAACCTAAACCAAGTATGCCCGATACGCTTAATGGACGGTCAGGACGATAACCCAAAAGATAGTTTGAGAAGTTGAAAAGATAGTCGGCATTGGCGCGCATCGTCCAATTTACGTTAGCTTCGCCACTAATGTAACCAAGCTCTCCGCCTATTCCCAGACGGAAAGAACTCATTGGACTAAGTTCTTTTCCTATTCGGAGATGAATACCAGCTTGCGTTGTTAATTGATAATCGTTATTATGCTGATAGAATACGGCACCAGCTCCTAAGTCTAAGAATGTATGTTTACCGAAGCCACCCTTTGTCCATTTGTCGCCTTGATAGCGGTGTCGGTTGTCTAAACTGTAGTCTAATGCATTGAAGTTTCTTTGTTTTGGTGTTCCATAATAAGCCGTATCAATTTTTGCCGTAATATCTTCTGCTTGCATTTTCTGTTCTAACTCGCTCAAATCCCTTACAACAGTGTCGGTAGGTTGGCTTATTGGAGTTTGTGCTTGAAGGGTTATAATAGCAAAAAATGCCATTACCAAAGGTACTATTCTATTCATTTTTTAATCTCCTCTACAGGTAAAGTGGTTGTTGGCGTGCCATTATTATTGTTCTCTTCCGTTGTTTCTTTATTGTCGTTTGACTCTTCTTCTTGTTCTGGTGCCTTAATTTTACCAGCAGCAATCATCAAATCAGTAAACTTTTGTCTGTATAACTCTGCCTTCTTTTCATCGTAAGGGTTTCTTTTGCGCACATCATCAGGAATATTTGCATCTGAATTATATAAGCCTTTGTATTGTGGACGCATATCGAAACAATGCTGAAAGTAGGCTAAGAATGAAGGTATAGTGTTATCGGTCATTCGCAATGCTACATCAGGACCATATTTTGCGGTGAGTTCCATAAAATCATCATCGCTTATTTCTGGCTTTCCTGCTTCAATAACCCCTTTCATATACCATTTCTTCGCGTTATTATCGGGCAGCGAATCTATAAGTGGTTCAAGCTCTTCGTACGTTTTTCCTAATTCAGAAGCTAGTTCAAAATTTAGTATCGCATAATTCTCTGCATTTGTTTTCATAACGTAATCCAATGCATCTTTGGCACGACGAGCTTCATCAGCAGTCTTGTTTTGCTTGAAGAAAAGAGTTTCTAAGTCAGTAAACATCTTTATATTCTTATACTCATCGGTATTTGGAAGTTTATTCGCAAGGTGATAAGCTTCACCAAGTTTCATAGCTTTGAAATACATTATAGCTTGGTTGGCTACAAGCTCTCGTCTGTTTACGATGTAATGATACTCGTTATCGAAAGATATTGGACGCGAAACTTCTAAACCAGACTTCATATCTATAAATGGTGAAAGAATAGATAAGTCTATAGAGTCGCTCTCTATGGCATAGCAAGCAACACGGTTTGCAATATAAGCAGCAAATGGGCTATATTGCATCGTCCGCCGTGTTTTAATCTCATTCCATGCCCGATAAGTTAGTTTACGTAGTTCTGTGGAGTCTTTTATTTGTGTAAAGAGATTATAATAATCTCCGTTTGAGAATACATTTTTGCCTCCTTTTTGGTAATCTTTGTCGTTATAGTAAGTCCATAACACTTCTTGTGGGTCGAGAACCTTATTCTGACGTAGCGTATAAGTACAGCGCATTAGACGTTGATTCTGCAATATCTCCTGAATAACAGGTTGGTTCTGCATTTCGCGCAACCCACTAATATTATTGTTAAATGCGTAGTTGCGTAATGTGTTAGCCTCTGTTTCTAAGTTACGAGCTTTCAACGAATCTGCAACGTCGAACCATGTATAAACTAAAGGCTCTTTTACTTCAAGGCCAGCACTCGATATTTGTCCGCCTATAATAGACAGTGCTTTCTTTGCACGTGTAGTAGCTAATTTAGTATTTGATGCTACATTGCCTTCAGGCGATGCTGTTCCTTGAACTGTAAAGTTCATTAAAGCACGACCATAAGAGCGAAGTTCCTTAACAAGCTGTTCTAAATTCTGCTGATTAGAGGCATCAGAAGTTAGTTCATCTTTACCAACCACGAATGTCAATTGTAGGTCGCGTGGTACTTCTCTAAGCTGAGCTCTGGCTTGTTCATAGTACTGTGGCGTTAGCTTAATTTGTTTCATAGCCATCGAAACATCTATTAGCTTCCATGGTTTACGTGTATTGCAAGTTCCGCTTTTCGATTTGTCTTCAAAGTAAATGTGGGTGTAATCTTCTAGTCTTAACACCGAGCCCCACTTGTAACTCTTGTTTGGATTAGGTTTTGGATATGTTGTTTCCCAATGAAAGATAAACGCATCGTTAGTGGTTGGTTGGTCTTCGATGTAATAGCTATGCAGCGAATCGTTACGATTGTAATCGAAACTCTTTCTTCTAATTTGGTTCTTGTGATATTGTTTTCCCTCGAACACCAGTGGTTCAAGATATTGTATGGTGTCTTCTTCTTCGCAATTGATAACCATTGGTTGGAAGATGAGCCGTGAATGGTCTTTTGTATACCATTCTGGTAGCCTTACTGTAACATTCCAATGCAGGTTTGGACCATCATCAATAGGTTTCATTTCAACGATGTTTGCGCCTGTGCGTTTTCCTATAACAGTTGTATTGGCAAGTAAGAGTGTTTTTGAGCCATCGGTAAAAACTATATCGTATTGCAGATTAGAACCAATATTTACTACCTTTACTTCGCCTTCGTTTATAACCATTAGTGCTCCTTTGGCTGAAATATCAGCTTCGAAGTGTCCATCGTAGTCGGGTGTTACGGTTGCATTGCTTTTAATTGTAACCTCTTGACTAATGTTTTTGCTTTTACTTCTATATGTTGCAGCCTGTTTATTGGCTTCGTTTCGGTTGTCGAATATATAAACGGGAACGGAGAGAGGAACTTTATTGGTTTTACCCCCATCAAACGATTTCATGTTTTTGTATACGTTACCCGTTATGTGCATTACTTGCGCATTAGTTATATTTACGTAAGCAAGCAGTAGATATAGAATAGTCAGGCAACGTTTTATACTCAGTCTCATATTGTTTTCTTTATCTTAATATGTATGAAAGCGTAACGCCAATTTTTGTTGGTAATATTTGGTATCCAGTGTATCCATCTGATGTTCTCACACCCGAGGATATTTCTAAGTTTGGTTGTCCATCTGTTGTTTTCTTTTGATGAAACAAAACCAATCCGATACCTGCATGCGCGTCAATTGTCCAACGATTAGAAATAGATGCAACATAGCCAAACGTTAGTCCTGCACCAGCAGCAAAGCCATCGTAGCGTGTATTTCTTACTTTAACATTATAGTCTACGGCTAAGGCACTTACGCCTATAAAGTGGTGATACATAGGTCGCCCTCCAAAATAGTATCTATATTCTGGTTGTACGCCCACCATCTTTGTTTCTGTGTGCCAATATGGCTTGTTATTTGCAAACACGCTTAATCCCAATGTAGAACGATTGCCAATTGTCATCTCAGCACCTATATTGTAAGTTTGTAGAGCCAACATTGCCACATCTGTATTTACAGAGATGGATTGGCTGTTGGCTATAATTGCCGACATTATACTTAAGAATGTTGCGACTATTCTTTTCATTTCTCTGTTCTTTTCTTTCGTTCTTCAATATCTTTAGCCACTTTCTGTTGTGCCTTTTCTGCTTGCTTCTTAGCTTTCTCGTATTCTTTTAGTCGTTTATTGCGAGCTTTTTCTATGTGCTTAGCTTTCTTTTCTGCTTCCTTAGCAATGTGTAGTGTGTCTTTTGCGTAGGCTTTGTTTGCTTGTTCTATACGATATTTTTCGTCTACAACCTCACGTTTCTTGTATCGGTTAGCTACTTTTGTTCCGAAATGATATATTAAGCCCACTCTAAAAATATCTGTTGAAGCGGCATAAACAAAAGGATTGAACGTTAGTTTGTAACCATTTTGTGGCGTTACAGTGGTATAAACGTGCCGGTTATTGATAACATCGCGACGATATTCTTCGTATTTTGCAAATACGACACCTGCGTTTATACCAAAGTCGAAATCTAAACTTGCACCATTTTGGTAGCCATATAGCTGTGCAACTGTGCCAAACATAAGTCCGCCAGTAAATGCATTTCCTTTCTTTCCTAAGTCTGTAAACTTAATGTTAAACCTATTGGCACCACCATATATACCCCAATAAAACACGCGGCGTGGATTATTTCCATGCCAATATTTGCGCAATTCTATTTTTCCATCGTATAAATCGTACACATTATAAGTAGGGTCTTTTGTTTGTGTGTTCCAGTTAATTCTCCCCGAAATACCGAGCGTCCATTTGTTCCAGTTCTTGTTTCCCAAGGTGTATTCTATGCCAAAGTTAGGTGTAAGCATTATCCAGTCTACAACATTTGTGCGCAAACCTATTCTTTCGCCTAATTTTAGGCTATCAACTCTATTATAATAAAGTGTGGAATGTTGTGCATAAGTTAATACTATCATTGGATAAGCAAACAAGAACATAACCAATGTTAATAGGCTTTTTTTAGAGTAAGTCATAATCTTTATTACGCAAGTATAATTAGTGGAGTTATCCTTTTTTAGCGAAACAACGCCTTAATAAAGAAAGAGTGCGCTTGACAGGAATCGAACCTGCACGATGGAAATCACTAGATCCTAAGTCTAGCGCGTCTACCAATTCCGCCACAAGCGCATTTGCGGGTGCAAAGGTAAGCTAACTTTCATTAATAGCCAAATAATTTGGCTTATTTTTATTGTAATACACTATCTTTTTTGTTTTTCATCTTATTGGAATCCCCATGTTATACCATTTATTCGTATCCCGGCTCTCCTTCGATGCAAGTATATAGATGTATTTTAAGTTTTAACGAAACGACAAAAATGTATATTCAATGTTTACAATGGCTTTGCGGTTTCGGCACAAATGTATCTTTTTCGGTTTTATTTAGTTGTCTTTTTAGAGCAAAACTTTACTTCTGTGAATTATAAAGTATAAAACGAATATTCTATGTAGAGATTTGCGTGAAGAAATAATATTTTTGTATCTTTGCAAAGAGTTCTCATTGTTGAAATGTGAATGCTCTACCTTTAAATAGAATATATGATAAATCTGTTACGGAAAAAGCTACCAAGAGTGTATAAAGAGAATGTTGCTCATTCGCTTTTATGGTTGTTTATCTTTTTTATTCCCGTAGCAGCAATGTCTCTCTATGATAGTAGTACCTTTAGAACATATAGTTGGACTCATATTTTTAGTGTTTGGACGGTTGTTTTCATATATTTTGGTGCATTCTTAGTGCATAATTTCTTTTTGTTACCACTTATTATCTATCGCAAACAACGAATACACTATGTGTGTGGGACCATTATTCTAATACTTATATTTGTACTTGTGTTATATGTTTTTCATACCCAAACAGCGGAAGAAAGTCTGAGAGCTATTGTTCAGGCTGGCTATGTTCAAAGCAGAATTACAGATAATCAGACTACTATTACAACACAAATAATAGTTGTAAACACCATAATCTTAGTGTTAATGTTTGGAATGAATCTTGGCGTAAAGCTCTTTTTTAAATATAATGACGACCAAAAGAAACTATATGATTTAGAAAAAAAGAACCTGGAACAACAGCTAATATCACTGAAATATCAAATAAACCCACACTTTTTTATGAATACTCTCAACAATATACATGCTTTAGTAGATATCGATCCTGAGAAAGCAAAGTGGGCTATTATCGTAATGTCGAAGATGATGCGGTATATTCTTTACGAAGGTAATAATACTTTTATTCCTTTACAGAAAGAAAGCGACTTTATACATAGTTATATTTCGTTGATGCGTATGCGCTATACAGAAAAGGTAAAGATAAATCTTAATATCCCAAAGCAATTTCCAGTGGGCGAAATACCACCACTACTACTCGTATGTTTTGTTGGAAATGCCTTTAAATATGGTATAAGCTATCAGTATATAAGCACAATAGATATTTCGCTTTCTGTAGAAAACAACAAGATAAAGTTTTGCTGTATAAATAGTAAACAGTCTGAAACTGAATGCGAGAAAGGCGGAGTAGGGCTGAAGAGTGTACAACAACGATTGAACCTGATATATCCAAACCGCCACAAACTCGTAATAGACGATGGCGAGAAAACTTATAGTGTGTGGTTAGAATTATCATTAACAAATAAGAAAAATGACAAAAAACCAACTCCAAGATGGAAAACAGAATAAGAACTTTAGCAGTAGACGATGAGCCTTTGGCACTGAAACAGCTGGCTACATATATAAAAAATATATCGTTTTTAGAACTGGTTGGCGAATGCCAAAATGCTATTGAAGCAAAGAGAGAAATAGAAAGGCAAACCGTTGATGCTATATTTATAGATATTAATATGCCTGATATGAGTGGACTCGACTTTGTACGCTCGTTAGAAGTAAAGCCTTTAGTGGTGTTTACAACTGCTTATAGCGACTACGCTATAGAAGGTTATAAAGTAGAAGCTATTGATTATCTCCTTAAACCATTTAGCCAAGAAGAACTAATGGCAGCAGCTAAAAGTTTAAAACGGCAGTATGTGTTGTTGCAACAAGCAAAAACAAATGTTTCTTTGGCAGATAACGACACTCTGTTTCTAAAGAATGAATATAAAATTATTCGTGTAAACATCAGCGATATACGTTATGTTGAAGGTATGGGCGAGTATCTAAAAATTCATTTTATAAGCGATAGAAAACCATTAATGATACTTTCGAGTATGAAGAAGATGGAGAAACATTTAGCTAATAATAGCTTTATGCGCATTCATCGTTCATGGATTATTAACTTGATAGATATAAACGAAGTAAACAAGAATCGTATTCTTATGAACGATGGCGTATATGTTCCTATCGGCGACATGTATCGAGAAGAATTCACAAGGTACATTAACTCTAAGTTCTTAGAGAAATAGGCGTGCAGCAGAGGGCGATAGAAATGTGTGTATATCGTGAATGGACGAAAGGCTGTGAAGAAGTAACTGAAATATATCACTCATGATATGCGATTGTATACCACGAGTGATATACAATGACATACCACGAGTGGTATATAAAAGGTACTATTATATAACAATTTTATTAATCTATTAAACAAAAAACAATTATGATCGAGTTTGAAATCAAATCGAGAAAGCTCAACATCGGCAAGCGTAAGGGACAAACCGTTTACTACGCTTCGCCAAAGGCAAAACAACGCCTGACAAACAAAATGGTAGTAGACCGCATTGTGCGTGAGACATCGTTATCTGCAGGCGATGTAAGCAATGCTCTTATCTCGCTCGGTGCCGTCGTACGCGATGCGCTGCTTATGGGCGTAAACGTAGACTTGGCTGACCTCGGTTCGTTCCGTGTCCTCGTTCCTGCGAAGATGATGGACAACGAAATCGACGTGTGTGTCGATACACTCAAGTCGCCCAAAATCGTGTTCACACCTAAAGTACAGATGCGCGATGCTGCCAAGAACGTGGAGCTGAGCGTGGACAACCCTAAACGCAAAAAGAAGCACGAAAGTAAGCCAGAGGGAGGCAAAGAAGGAGGACAACCACACCCTTAAACTCTCCCCCACTACTTTCCAGTAATCAACAACAAGCCGCCTCTGAACAAAGCAGAAGCGGCTTTTATATATTCATAATATGCCACAACTTTTTCAAAGCAACAGCCATAAAGTTCGATAATTTTATGTAAATTTGCATGTAAATAAATAACGTGAGTTCGATGAATTTAGAACAGAAAATGAGACGATAATGAAATTAATAATGTATCTTTACTTTGTACTCTTTTGTTGTTGTACAAATACAAATAACAGAAAAGATAGCAAAGAGGATTTTTATACAAGGACTTCAGGTTGGGATTACATGAGGATACCTCTAATTAAACCTTTCGAAGTAACGTGCACCGATAATGTCCAGTGGATTGTAGATACAAAAATTCCTCCGACAACTATTCAAAATATACAGGGACCGAGCGATGTTAAGAGAGTGGGCGTATATCCTCCGTATATATTATTATATTGTAAAGGAGAACCGATAGTTTCCGGACAGCCAGTCAAAGAAGCATGGTTTATTATTAATGCTAATGAGAATAGGATTTATGGCTTTAAGACACAAAAAGACTTTCTTTTATTTGCATCAGATTGTCGATTATCTAATCTTAAAACATTTGATGTAAATAATATTTGGCAATCTTTTTCTAATGGGAAAGCATTGCCGTGGACAAAGAATATTGATAAATATAAACAATGAAATCATCCATTTTAACGTGAATTCGTCGAATTCACGTTAAATAAGTAACAACAATAAATAATAATCAGTAACAATAGAAAGAAATATGAAAAAACAAGCTTTAGCCATAGCCATAGCAACCCTAACTACAGCAGGCTTTGCATTTGCAGCAGCAAACGACGACAACGTAATGCGTAAACAAGAAGACGGCACGTATGTAGTAAACACAACCACATTGGTAACCAACGTGCGCGGCTATAAAGGTGCAACACCATTAGAAGTACACATCAAGAAGGATAAAGTAGTGAAAGTAGTAGCACTTAAAAACAACGAAACACCACAATATTTTGCACAGGTTACCTCAAAGATGTTGCCAAAATACAACGATAAAAACATATCAAAAGTAGGTTCAGTAGATGGTGTAACAGGAGCCACCTTCTCGTCAAGAGCAGTAAAAGCCAACGTAGAAGCAGCCGTTAAATATTACAAGGCGCACAAGTAGAACAACACAACATACACAATAAATAAAAGCAGCATTACCGTTCCTTCAGTACAGTAATGCTGCTTGTTTAAATATAATCTTCGAGGAGACTTACTTCACGTTGCCCACCTTAATCAGATATTCAGCAATTTGTACGGCATTGAGAGCTGCGCCCTTACGTATCTGGTCGCCCGTGAGCCAAAGTGTTGTACCATTTTCATCGGCAAGGTCTTTACGAATGCGCCCAACATACACATCGTCTTTGCCTGCACTCTCCAACGGCATAGGGTAAACATAATTTTGAGGATCGTCTACGAGTGTAACTCCTGGAGCGGCTTCGAGCACTTTGCGTATTTCGGCAACCTCCAAAGGCTTCTCAGTCTCAATCCAAACTGCCTCCGAATGGCTACGAAGCGACGAAACGCGTACACATGTTGCACTGGTACGAACATCAGAATGCATAATTTTCTGTGTTTCGTAGAACATTTTCATTTCCTCTTTTGTATAGTCGGTCTCAGTCATCTTGTCTATTTGCGGAATCACATTGTAGGCTAACTGATGCGGAAACTTACTAATAGTCTCAGCTTCGCCCGTCTCAATAATCTCCTTATATTGCTGTTGTAGTTCCTGCATAGCAGCTGCACCAGCACCAGAAGCACTTTGATAGCTACTGATGCGTACACGTTTTATGTGGCTTAACTGCTCTATGGGGTTTAAAACCACAACCATCATAATAGTGGTGCAGTTAGGATTAGCAATAATACCACGTGGACGAGTTAGTGCATCTTCTGCATTTATTTCTGGAACAACCAATGGTACGTCTTTTTCCATACGGAATTGACTTGAATTATCAATCATAACAGTCCCATATTTGGTAATGGTGTTGGCGAATTCTGCCGACGTGCTGCCACCTGCACTAACAAAAGCTATGTCAATATCCTTGAAATCATCGTTATGTTGCAGAAGTTTTACTTCGTATTCTTTACCTTTAAATGTGTACTTTCTACCTGCAGACCGACTTGAACCAAAGAGCACAAGCTCGTCTATAGGGAAGTTTCTTTCTGCCAATATGCGGAGAAATTCTTGTCCAACAGCTCCACTGGCTCCAACAATAGCTACTTTCATATCCTTGTTTTTATAATTTTAATAGTGCAATACATCACAAAATGTCTATTCAAACATATACCAGTAAGGCATAAGTTTGTGTTGTTTGCGTTTGCAAAAATACAAAAAACTCTCTACTTTCACTACTTACCCCATAACTTTTTGCTACCTTTGCACATATTTATAATAGCAATTATGTTCAGAATAGCCCAATATTTCCCCATAACCGATCCAACATTGATTTTCTTTGTGGTATTGATGCTAATTCTATTGTCGCCTATTATTATGGGTAGACTGCGTATTCCTCACATTATAGGAATGGTTTTGGCTGGTGTTTTGGTGGGCGAATATGGATTAAATGTGCTGAAACGCGATGCTTCGTTCGAATTGTTTGGAAGTGTAGGCTTATATTACATTATGTTTCTTGCTGGTCTTGAAATGGATATGGACGGACTGAAGAAAAATAAATGGCGTGTTATGCTGTTTGGTTTTCTCTCCTTTTTTATACCTTATATTCTTACCTTCTTAATGGGAATATATTTGCTACACTACTCAGTAACATCGTCTTTGCTACTTGGTTGTATTATGTCATCAAGCACACTCGTAGCCTATCCTATTGTAGGACGCTATGGCCTTTCTCAGCATTCAGCTTCAACGCTTAGTGTTGGTGGCACAATGGTAGCATTGTTCTTGGCGCTTCTTGTTATGGCAATGATAGTAAATTTGTGTCAAGGCGGTAGTGGTGGCATATTCTGGCTATGGTTTATGCTTAAATTTGCACTCTATATATCAGGGCTTATTTACTTTGTTCCGCGCCTTACACGATGGTTTCTGCGTCGCTATTCCGATGCTGTAATGCAGTTTCTCTTTGTTTTAGGCATTCTGTTTCTGTCTGCTGCACTTTCAGAAGCAGTAGGTTTGGAGGGTATTTTTGGAGCGTTCTTTTCAGGGCTAATATTAAATCGCTTCATTCCACGTCTATCTCCACTTATGAATCATATAGAGTTTACAGGCAATGCGCTCTTTATTCCTTATTTCCTAATAGGTGTTGGAATGTTAATAAATGTGCGTTCGTTGTTTGAAGGCACACATATCATTTGGGTTGTACTATGTATTGTCTTCTTTGGAACAACAGGAAAAGCCATTGCAGCCTATCTTGCTGGCTTCTTGTTTCGTTTAAAACGAGAAATGTCTGATATGCTTTTCGGTTTAACAAGTGCCCATGCAGCAGGCGCAATAGCTATGGTGATGGTGGGATTAAAGCTTGAGGTAGCTCCTGGAAAATTCCTTTTCAACGATGAAGTGCTGAATGGTATCGTTATTATGATACTTTTTACTTGCATAATCTCATCGTTTGTAACAGAGAGAGCTGCTCAAAAAATTCGATTAACCGAAAAAGAAGAACCTGAAATGGCGCGAACGCATAACGACGAACGCATTCTTATACCAGTGAAATATCCAGAATATGCCGAGAATTTGCTTTCGTTAGCCATAATGATGCGTAACGAAAAGCTTAAGAAAGAACTTGTTGGACTAAACGTTGTGTACGACGATGTGAATGCAGCAGCCAATCAAGAAGAAGGACGACGTTTATTAGAACATCTGCAAAAGCAAGCTGCGTCTGCCAATGTGCCGATGGTAACACAGGTGCGTATTGCTGCCAACATAGCAAATGGTATAAAACATGCTTTTAAAGAGTTCCAAGCATCTGAGATAGTAATGGGACTACATGCCAAACAAGCTATATCGAAGGGATTTTGGGGACAATTTACACAGAGCCTTTACAATGGTTTGAGCCGCCAAATTACAATAGCTCGTATTGTGCAACCATTGAATACAATTCGTAGAATACAAGTTGTTGTGCCTTCGCGGGCTGAGTTTGAACCTGGCTTTTATCGTTGGTTGGAACGAATAGCACGTTTAGCATCGAACAGCGATTGCCGTGTTGTTTTTCATGCTCGTCAAGAAACCATCGAACTAATTACTGTATATATTCGTAATCGACACCCAAATGTACGGGCTGAATATGTTGAAATGAAGCATTGGAAAGAACTTCCACAGTTGGCTACAGAGGTGCAAGACGACCATTTGTTTGTAATTATCACAGCGCGAAAGGGTACTATATCTTATAAGAATGCGATGGAACGCATACCAGAAGAAGTAAATCGCTTCTTTAAGAGTAAGACTCTTATGATAATATTCCCCGATCAGTATGGCAATCGTATGGACGGTATGACGTTTGCACAGTCGCAACACACCGAAGAACGTAGTGCTTATGATGTTCTACGAGAGTTTATGCAAAAGAAAATAAGATAGAATTATGATAGAGATAAAAGGTGTTACTAAGAGTTTTGGCTCACTGCAAGTGCTGAAAGGTATTGACTTGTGCATTGAAAAAGGCGAAATAGTGAGCATTGTTGGTCCTTCTGGAGCAGGCAAAACCACGTTGCTGCAAATTCTTGGTACGTTAGATAAACCAGATAATGGCTCCGTTGTAGTAGATGGCATTGAAACCAGCACATTATCAACCAATAAACTAAGCGAGTTTCGCAACAAACATCTTGGTTTCGTGTTCCAGTTTCACCAACTTTTACCAGAGTTTACGGCAATAGAAAACATTATGATACCTGCTTATATTGCAGGTATGAAACCTAAAGAGGCGCACAATCGTGCTGAAGAACTATTGGAGTTTATGGGCCTAAGCGAACGAGCAAACCATAAACCCAACGAACTTTCTGGTGGCGAAAAGCAGCGTGTGGCAGTGGCAAGGGCGCTAATGAACAACCCTGCAGTAATTCTTGCCGACGAACCGTCGGGTAGTTTGGATTCAAAGAATAAAGAAGAACTACACAAACTCTTTTTCGATTTGCGCGATAAGTTTGGTCAGACTTTTGTTATTGTAACACACGATGAAACGTTGGCTACACTAACCGACCGCACCATACACTTGAAAGACGGACGCATAGTGGGAGAGGGCAACGAATCCAGCGCAGTATAATAAAGTAAGAAAGGAAATAACAAATGGCAAAACTAAAAATAGGCGATTACAATACGCTTACTGTATTGAAGGTTGCATTGCGCGAAGGCAATAGAGATCCATTCGGATTGTATCTCGACGGTGGTCGCGCAGGCGAAATATTGATGCCTCAAAAATATGTTCCCAATAATGTTTCGGTGGGCGACGACTTACGTGTTTTTGTGTATCTCGACCAGGAAGAACGCCCCATTGCTACAACCGAGCAGCCACTTGCCGTAGTGGGCGAGTTTGCATATTTGGAATGTTCGTGGGTAAACGAGTATGGCGCATTTCTTAATTGGGGTGTAACAAAAGATTTGTTCTGTCCGTTCCGCGAGCAGAAGAAACGTATGCAGATAGGCGAATCGTATATTGTGCACGTACATCTTGACGAAGAGACTTACCGTTTGGTGGCATCGGCGAAGGTGGAACATTATTTCGAGGAAGAGAAACCAACGTACAAGCAAGGCGAGGAGGTTGATTTGATGATTTGGCAAAAGACCGAACTCGGTTTCAAAGTCATTATTGACAACAAGTATCCTGCCCTTGTTTATGGCGACCAAGTGTTCCAATACGTCCACACGGGCGACCATCTGAAGGGTTATATTGCCACAGTCCGACCAGACGGAAAGATTGACTGCACGCTGCAACCAACAGGACAGCAATATGCAAAAGACTTTGCCGAAGTGCTTCTGCAATACTTAAAGGACAACGGAGGCGTATGCAACCTTGGCGATAAAAGCGAAGCAGAAGATATTAAACATCTCTTTCATGTGTCAAAGAAAGTCTACAAGAAAGCCGTTGGCGACCTTTATAAGCGACATCTCATTACAGTTGAACCGCTTGCCATTCGCTTGGTGTAATATTATAATCTAAAAATGAAGACGTTAGCTTTAGTCTTTTGCACCCTATTTATACCCTTGATGGGTGTTGCACAAGAGGAAGTGCCACACAGAGTAGATACCAATTATGTAGGAAAGCCTGCAACAGAAGCAGATAAATTGCTTGAAGATGCCGACGAAGCGTTTAATAACGAAGATTTTGATACCGCTTTTAAGTATTATCAAAAGGCTGCCGAAACTGGCAATATAGATGCTTATACTGGTCTGGGGAGATGCTATGCCTATGGTTTGGGCGTAGCATTCAATGCTCAGAGTGCGTTACATTGGTATCAAAAAGCTGCTTATGCAGGTTCAGCTTTGGGGCAATACTATCTTGGCATTCTCTATTTTGAAGGCTGGAATGGCGAAAAACCAGATAAGAAACGTGGCTTAGAGTGGCTCTATAAAGCTGCAAATGGATGCGAGCCATGGGCAATGTTCTATATAGGAAATTGTTATAGACGTGGCGATGGCGTAGAGAAGAACATAGACGAAGCCATACACTGGTATAAAAAAGCAACTGAATATGGCGACGAAGATGCACCCAATGTTCTAAAAGAATTAGGTATCGATGTGCCAAATAGTTCAGAATAGTTATTTTTTTATAACACTATAAATGTGCCGAGATGTGCGTAAATACATACTGTCTTATGTAATAAATGCAGCGTATTTTCAATAATGTTATGTAACTAAATAGAACGCTATGGTTTATTGGTTATAAAGATATTTTCTTAATTTCTCTCTATTTTATTTGTTGTTTTTATAGCTTTTTATTACCTTTGCCACCAAATTAAGCCAGATTTAACAAGAATGCAAGTAAATCTACATATTATAACGTTGTTTTACACCTTATATAATAAAGGTGTAAATAGTGTTGCGTCTATATGTGGCTTGCAAAAGCACGAGGAGAAAAACGAAAAAAAGATTGCTAAATATTTGGTAGTTCCAAATATTTGTATACTCTCTCTCTCTCTCTCTCTCTCTCTCTCTCTCTCTCTAGTAATGCAGGCGTAAACAAAACTTTACACTTTTTCGTACGCGCGCGCGAAGCGTGCCGTGCAAACCATAGTAAACAAAGGACTCGCAGGAGTTTCCTTTGTTCTTTTTTTGTGCCCTGCCGTTTACAACTCAAGAGAGAAATAAGCACAATTTTATCTCGTAAAAACATAATAAGCATCTATGGGGTTTATGCCACTGTATAGCCTCATACCCTTTTAAATATAATAATTGCATAAAAGAATGAGATTATGAAAGAAAACCAAAAAAGAAAGGACTATCTACAGCCCGATGTAGCGATACTTAGTATCGACGAAGAAAGCCACTTATTAGCAGAAAGTCCACAAGTACGCCCAGGTGGTGGCGGTTCAGGAAGCCAGACACCAGGAACAATTATCGTGGTTCCACATATATCAGACGATAGTAATCCTGACGACGAGGTGGAGGGTTAAGCAAACTAAGTAGCTTTAGCTTTCCTGGGAATCCTAGGAACTCTAGAAACCAAAAAAACAGTAACTAACATTTAAAAACGGAAAACAACATGACGAAGAAAAGTATTTTCCATTATGCGCTCTCTTCACTCTTGGTGGGTGGAATTGCGCTATCGGTAACATCGTGTGCCGACGATGATATAAACCCCAATCAAGAAAACAACGGCGACGCCCTTGTGCGTTTCAGCATAAACGACGTGCAGGAACAAGCCGTAAATCGTGGACTGGAAATGACACGCGGAGCCATTGCCAACGGCATTACAGCTGCCGACCTTGCCGGACACAAACTCGCAGCACATAGCAATCGAAACATAGACGTGTGTTTTATAGAAACCACCGTAGAAGGCGTGAACCCAATAAAGGCAGACGCTGCTACACGTGCAAAAATAAAAACCAATATAGACGATGACTTCTCGTCTACTGGTATTCGTGGTGCTGCAAGCATTCTTACAACTCCCGAATGGTTCCATGCAGAGAAAACAAAGAGCAACGGCGAACTCTACAACCCTATACGTTGGTCTATGGCAGAGCCAAACGCTCGCTTCTTTGCAGTTTATCCTTCAAAGGAGAAATATTCAAGTATGACTATTAACAATACAACAACGGCTGGTAGTCCAAATGTAGATTTCACAGTTAAGTCGAACGTAGCAGACCAAGTAGACCTAATGACTGCTTGTACTGGCGATGTACACTACGCTACACAAGGCGAACACCCAACAACCAATCTTAACTTCCGCCACGCCCTTACCGCTATTCGCTTTGCCGTTGGACAGAATCTATCATGGAATAAAACTATAGATAAAGTAGAAATACGCAATGCTGTAATGGCAAGCAAGTACACACTTTCTCAACGACTCGATGGCGTAGGTGCAGATTGGGACCACTCTACTGATACACGTGGCACAGCAACTCTCTCGGGCTTAAGCGTAAACACCAGTTCCAACCCTAACGTTACCATCATGGGCAACACGGGTGATAACTTCACCTTCTATATGATTCCACAGGTGCTTACGGGTAATAGCGTTACAGCTTACGTACACTTCACAGATAACACTGAAATCACGGCAACATTGAAGGGTGAATGGAAAGCAGGAACAACACGTACACTAAAGCTAAGCCAGACAAACTCTACTTGGCAGTATGTGCTTACCCCAACCGACCCAAGCCGTGCAGCCGAATACGACGAAACAACATCACAACCATACGGCATCACCAGTTATCGCCAAGCTCCTGATGGTACTCAACAGGCTGTAGCTTGGAAAGTAATAGGCTACGATGCCAACAACGATGGAACCTTCTCTATGGCAGAGAAGCCAGATTGGTTGACCAGCCTTAGCAAGACCGAGGGCAACGGTGGTACAGCTGCCGAACAAGGTACAGCCACACTTAAGAAGGCAGCACTGATAGATCTTTTAAAACAACGCAACGACGGATTACAGAAAGCCTCTCCGTTAGGCACAGCTGCTGCCCCTTACGACCTTTCTACTGAGGGTGGCTCTGTAAGTCGTAGCACAGCCAACTGTTACGTTATCTCAGCTCCTGGCCATTATCGTATACCGCTTGTTTATGGTAATGCTATAGAGAATGGTGCAACAAACAGTAGTTCCTATATCAGTTCTGCACCTCCTACAATGTCTGGCGGTACTGATATGATATTACATAATTTCAAAGACCACAATAACCAAGACATTACCAATCCTTGGATTGAAAAGAGCAATACAGCCAATGCTAATATCGATGGTGCAAAAATAGTTTGGGCTGACGAGAAAGACCTTGTTACATCTCCTAAAATTGCACACGATGCAAGCGGCGATGGTTACTTAGACTTCGAAGTTAAGGCAACCGACATCAAGAGTGGCAACGCCGTTGTTGCTGTTACCAAAGATGGCACTGTAGTTTGGTCTTGGCATTTATGGTTTGCTCCTAAGAGTGCACTCAACAAGATAGAAGTTACCAACTATCAAGGCGTAAAATATAATTTCACCGAAGAGACACTTGGTTGGAAGCCTACTAAGTGGGAGGGTACTCTCTACAATACACCCCACACCGTCAAGGTTCGTGTTGAACAAACCATTGCCAACAACGGTACAAAGCAGGTCAGCGACGTTACCATCACCCAAAATCCAGGCACTGTAAGAACAGGTATTTCTACCATTTACCAGTTTGGGCGTAAAGATGCTTTCCCCGGTACTGACGAATCTCTTCCTCAAGGCTCCTTTAACAAGAATGCTGGCAACAAAATGTCCATCATCAACGGTATACAGAACC
Source organism: Prevotella pallens (assembly GCF_900454935.1). NCBI lineage: Bacteria > Pseudomonadati > Bacteroidota > Bacteroidia > Bacteroidales > Prevotellaceae > Prevotella > Prevotella pallens. Next base: position 1,792,282 of record NZ_UGTP01000001.1, on the reverse strand, counting down.
CTCAAAACTTCTATATTGTCGGTTCCTCTTGGATGAAAAGACCTCCTGCCGGTTACTCTTACTACAACCTTTGGTCTGCCGATAACACCACCACTGGTTGGAACGACAACGCTGTAGTTAAAACTGTTTACGACCCCAGTCCTGTTGGTTTCAAGATGCCTGCAAGCAATGCCTTTACTGGTTTCACCAGCAATGGTAAGTTTCAAACTACAGCAGCTAATATCAATGTAGATGGTACAACAGATTCCCAGAAGTATCTTGCTGCTTACGGTCATAACTTCTATACCAATAGCAGCAAGAACAAAACAATTTTCTTTCCTGCTTCGGGTATCCGCCGCCAGAACGATGGGTCGTTGTTCAATGTTGGGAACAGCGGTTACTATTGGTCGGCAGTTCCGTACAACGCGAGCAACAGTTACGGCCTGTACTTCGAGCGGAGCCAAGTGTTATTTCTGGTCAACATCCGCCGTCCGAACGGGTATGCGGTACGTCCAGTCTCAGAATAATTGATTAATTTGATTAATTTGATTAATTTGCAGGCGGTACGTCCGTATTTAGACATACAATTAGTTTCAGTTAATCTATTTTAATTCAGTGTGGTGGCGACGTGAGTCGGTGCCACACTTCTAAAAAAAAGAGTATCATGAGTGCACAGATACTATGGCACAAATGAAAAACAAAATTAATGAAACAAAGAAATACCCACACCAAATTATGTAAATACAACCACATATCACAATGGGTGTACGAGGATACACGTTTGGTGTAAGTGGGTAAACATTGGTTGCACATGAACAATTGCAGCGTATATTCCGTGATATGCGGGCACGATAAATCGGCCCCTACAGTGGGTGTACGTGGATAAATGTTGCATGTTCTTGGTGTAAACATTGGTGTAGGTGAACAATCGCAGCGTACATTCCGTAGGCGTAGGGGCCGATTCATCGCGCCCGTCCATACCGAATTGTATAAATGCAATCACGCATCACAGTGGACGTACGAGGATAAACGTTGGTGTACGTGGGTAAATATTACGTGTTCGTGGAATAAATATTGGTTGTACATAAACAATCGCAGCGCACATTCCGTGATATGCGGGCACGATAAATCGGCCCCTACAGTGGGTGTACGTGGGTAAATATTACGTGTTCGTGGAATAAACATTGGTTACACATAAACAATCGCAGCGCACATTCCGTAGGCGTAGGGGCCGATTCATCGCGCCCGTCCGCACCGAATTGTATAAATGCAATCACGCATCACAGTGGGTATTAAATAAAATATGATTCAACTTTCGATAAAATTACGATGGACATAAACTAATTTTTATGTATATTTGCATTTTCTGCATGTGTTCTGTCTACAGATTGATACATACTACATAAGGAAAACAATATTGCAACTACTACGAATAAACAACTTATAAATACGATAATGGCATATTTACAGCGGAAAAACATTAGATGGGCAAATTACGATTATACTTTGCCAGGTTATTATTTCATCACAATTGTTACGTATAAACGAAAGACAATTCTGAGCAAAGTTAAAGATGGAGAAATATACTTGAGTGTAATAGGACGAGAAATAAATAGATGTTTGCGAGAAATACATAAAAAGTTTATAACAGTCCGAGTAGACGATTTTGTAATAATGCCTAATCATATTCATTTCATTATAGAGAATAACGGTAAAGAAAGTATAGCAAAAGTAGTTCGGACAATTAAGGCTTTAACTTCATGCCAATATACGAAACAAATAAAAGATAATGATGTGAAACTTTGGCAACGAAACTATTTCGACAGAGTAATTAGAAACGAAAGGGAACTATGTTTCGTTCGTAACTATATATTTAAAAATCCACAACGATGGGGTAAGGATAAGTTAAATCCAGAACATAATGCTAACTGCGATTGTATAATGGGTACTTTAAGTTTAATAGGAATAGATGCAAATTTTAATCCAGTCGATTATTTTGAGGAAGAAAGAGATGTATAATGTACCAAATAGCGTGTAGCAGCGTGTACGTGGGTTAAACGTAGTCATGCGTGGACAATCGCAGCGTGTATTCCGTAATATGCGGGCACGATAAATCGGCCCCTACAGTGGGTGCACGTGGTGTAAATGTGGGTGTACGTGGATAAACATTGGTGTGCGTGGACAATCCGCAGCATACATTCCGTAGGTGTAGGGGCCGATTTATCGCGCCCGTCCGCACGAATTATATAAATGCAATCACGCATCACAGTGGGTGTACGTGGCGTAAACGTTGGTGTACGTGGGTAAATATTACGTGTTCGTGGTGTAAACATTGGTTGTACATAAACAATCGCAGCGTACATTCCGTAGGCGTAGGGGCCGATTCATCGCGCCCGTCCACACCGAATTGTATAAATGCAATCACGCATCACAGTTGGTGCACGTGGATAAACATTGGTTGTACACGGTTATCTGCACCGTGTATTCCGTAATATGCGGGCACGATAAATCGGCCCCTACAGTGGGTGCACGTGGGTAAACGTTGGTGTACGTGGGTAAATATTACGTGTTCGTGGAATAAACATTGGTTGCGCATAAACAATTGCAGCGTACATTCCGTAGGCGTAGGGGACCGATTCATTGCGCCCGTCCGCACCGAATAACTACAAATTATTGTGCGCTCGTTCGCAAACATACACTGGATAAAACCAAATAAAAACTCGTGTTGGAGAAAATCTCGAATGCGAGTATAAACAAACAATTTATATAACTCAGCCGAAGGGCTACAATTTTATATTCTGACGGGTGTAGGACTCGTAAGGCACGGGTGTAGGACTCGTGGGGCACGGCAGTAGGACCCGTGGGGCACGGCAGTACATTTCGTTGATATTAACAATTGGGGCTTTCGGCTTAACAAATTTTTATTATGGCTTTTTATAAGAAAACCAAAATGAAGGTGAACGGTAAATGGTATCCTAAAGCCGTTTTAGTATCGAGTCCGGCAACAACAGACCAAGTGGCAAAACGTCTGGCAGCCGAATCGACGGTAAGTCCTGCCGATGTGCGTGCAGTGCTGACGGCATTGGGCGGTGTGATGGGCGACTTTATGGCACAAGGTCGTTCGGTGAAGTTGGACGGTGTAGGTTCGTTCTACTTTACGGCAGTTACAAACAAGAACGGTGTGGCAACGGAGAAAGAAGTATCGGCGAACCAAATTAGTGGCGTTCGTGTGCGTTTTATTCCCGAAACCCGATATCGTGGAGCAGGCAAGGGCAGGGTGTCTACCCGAGGTTTATCGGACGTAGACATTGAGTGGAACGAATGGAAAGGCAAAGAAAAAGAAGCCGACCCAAAGAAACCCGAAGGTGGTGGCGGACAACCACACCCGTAAGGTGCACAAGCGTAGCGTTATGTAAAGATTATGGAGAGGGTGTGTCTATTTGGGCACACCCTCTTGAAGTTTTTCCTATTAAAGCACAACTTTCGTTGTTGTTGTATTTTGGCTAATATCGTCGGTGCATCGAACAATGCAGGCTCCGTCGAACGGAACACTTATGGTCGTGTCTTGCTGGGTAAGATGTTGTTGTGCCAAAAGCTTTCCGTCGAGTGTGTAAATACGTATGGTGGATTGGGCAAATGGGCTGTGTATGCGCAACAAACCTTCGCTTGCGACAATGGAGAGTGTGTTGTCGGCATTGGCATTGTCTATTCCGTCGGCGCAGCCACTGCCATCTCCTTCCACATAAACCTTCCAGTTCTTCTCTGTTGCGATAGAGGTTTTACTTGTCAATGCGGCTTCGTCCTTCTTTGTACCGTTGTATAGATTATACTTTTTAGGCATTGTTGGCAATGTTGGCAGCTGGTTGTAGAGGGTGTTGAGCTCGCAGGCAGTCATACCGTTGGCAGTAACGCCGAGCTGCTTAAGGTTCGGACATTCTTTCAGGTTCACGCTGTGGAGTTGGTTGTAAGAAAGTTCTAATTCTTCCAAACTGCTCAAGCCCTTCAGTTCTGCCTTTGTTAGCTTGTTTGTTCGTAGGTTGATGACTTTCAGCGCAGAAAGATTTTCGAATGCGATGGCTTCAAAAGCATTCTTGGAGAGCAGTGCTTTTTCTAAGGTCGAATTGTTTTCGGGGAATGCAATCGTGGTGAGCTTACACTCGGTTGCATCTAATAGTGCTATTTCCTTATTCTGAGAAAGGTTGAGCGTTGTGAATAGGTTTTTGCCACACCACAGTTTCTTCAATCCCTTCAAAGGTCTCAAGTCGATTTGGTTTACTTTGCAAGAACTGAATCCAAGTTCTTCCAAGTCCTTGTTGTTCTCCAAGTTGAGCGATGTAATACCTGCGTTTCCTTTGAGCATAAGAAACTTTAGCTTGACAAGTTTCGATAGGTCGATGCTTGTAAGTTTGGTTTCCATAGAGTACAAAGACAGCAATTCGGGAGAGCTTACCTTGAGCGATGCAATGGGGTTGCCTGAACAATTAACGTCCTTGAGTTGGTTGAATGCTGTCAGGTCGAGGCTCGTAAGTTTGTTGTTTGTGCAAGAAAGCTCTTCCAATGGTGCATCTTGCGGAATGGTGAGCTTGTCAATAGCACATTCGTTGGCTATGATATTCTTTATTTTATGGCAGTTGCTTAAGTCTAATTCTGTGATGCGCTTCATACGAGAGCAGTCCACGTATGTAAGGTTAGGGCACTTGCTGACATCTAAATCAGACAGGAAGTTTTGCGAAGCCACCAATCTGATGAGGTTCTTGCAATGCGAAAGGTCAAGCTCCGAAATACTGTTGCTGCCGAAGATTTCAAGATTTTGCAGTTCGGTGCTGTGGGTTAAATCGAGTTCCGACAAGTAATTGTAAGCAGCTTGCAGTACTTCCAACTTTGGACAGTTGGCTACATTCAGCGTTTTTAGCTTGTTAGCCATACAGTTCAGCTTCGTAATGTTGCCCTTTATCTTTAGGTCAGCACCTTTTATGTCTGACTTTATCTCACTGAAATCAGTGCCAAGGGTGTAGTTTACCTCTACGCCGTCGCCCCAGTCGATGGTAATAGGCGTGTTAGCCTCTTTAGCAGCGAGGGCAAAACTGATTTCGCCAGATGCTTGTGTGGTCGTCATAGTAACCTCGGCAGGTTGCTCGTTGGTAACGTTTATGCCGCAAGACTGAAGCACAGAAGCCAAATAAGGCTGCTCGGTGCAAGGGTCTATGATGGAAGCAACAAGGCGATACTTGTTATCCTCGAAGTTTTCGATGGCAAACGGTTCGGTAGCAAAGGTGTATGTTCGGTCGTTGTTTACCTTGAGTTCGTAGCCTTCCACTGGGCTAATCATCTTCACGAACTTATTATACACGGTGCCGTCGGGGATTTCCACGTAGCCGTCCTCATCGGTTTCAGGGATAAAGTTGTTCTCTACGAGATATACATTTATACGCAAACCCTTTGTTTCCTGTTGCTCGGATACCTGACCGGTAATGTTACAAACAAACTTTCCATCGCTGTTCTTTGTTACAGAAGGAGTCATTTGTGCAAAGGCTGGACCGTAAAAACCACGTTGTAGCAAGTATTCGTAAACGTCAGTAACCTTTGAACTAATCTTCATTGCGGGCGAATAGGTGCTGAGGTCTTCCAGCTGTGTGTGGTTGTTCAGTGTTCCGTATGGTGTCATCAAGTTTCTGTTCACCATCATTCTTGGCATTTCTCCAATCTTATACATCTTTGCCAATTTGTTTTCTTGTTGGCTTGCCTTGAATGTTGCTTCCCCGGCTTGGCTCACGAACGTTACCAGCTCGTAGCGGTTCTTCTTCTTTGTTTTGTGTTGCAGGGTTACGATGCTTGTTGCAAGTCCACGATAAAGGTCGTATGCCTTTTTGTCGGTAGGGTCTGCAAACACCTCTACATAATGTGTCGGCATACGGTAGGTTCCTTCAACAAAGTATTGACGGAAAGGTTTTACGCGCACACCCATATCTACTTCCATACCATTTACCTTATAAGGCTTTATGGTAATGATGTGTGGGCGTGTGTCGTTCGGAGCTTCGAACGAAATAAAGCCCACACCGTCTTCCATCGATTGTCCCGGAGCGAGCTGAATATCGTTGCGTGTCTTGTACTTGACATTTGTTCGGTCGTTGTCGAACCAATATTCAAATTCCACTGTATTGATGGTAGTGTTCGACTGATTGTCCATATAGAACACATAAAAGATAGGTGCGTAGGGTTCTCCCACCTTCTGTGGGAAATAGTTTGCTCCATAGAAATCGTCAAACTCCAACCCTTTCAGTTCCGGAGGTAAATTTCCGGCAGGTGCTTTTTGTTGGTTCAATCGTAGCCTCTTGTACGTATTCTTCTGTGTTTGAGCCTTGGTAGGCATAGACAGGAATAATGCCGCAAGCAAGAAACCGATTACATGTAAATGCTTTTTTCCCATATTTCCAATAGATTATAGTTATTAAATAGGGGAGTAACTATTTTGTTAAGGTAAGGCAGCCGACTCCCTTTCACTGCCTTCTGTATAGGTTCTTAAGTGTAATCAACACTGATGTAATAGTATTGCAAATATAATTATTATTTCTCACAAACGGAAATATACACTGAAATTATCGTATAAAGAGTACATATTCGATTTTAAGGTAACGTGAGTTCGATGAAATAAAGACGATATGGCTTCAGCAATATTCCTCTTCCGAATAAGTCCTGAAATCGTAACTCCGTTACGGCAATCGTCGCTACGAAACAGATAAATACAAATGCTCCCAAACACCGTGGATAGCGGTATTCTGATGATTGAAGAACGATGAATTCGTGTATTGGCAATTCGCTGAACTTACGTTAAAGTATAACCTTATTTTCGAAAGACAAAGTGTCTCCTTCGAAATGGAAATCTGTCTGAACTCGTGGGGATAAACTAAAATTTCTGGAACTCGGACAAACCGAATCCTGGAAATATAGAGTCAACTATAGAGTAAACATTGCACTTCTATCTTGAATATTTAGAGAATTAAATACCCCATAGTTTATTCTTATGTTAATACGATGCAGAAATGAAGGTGTTGTTCCTTAGATATCAATTTGCATTAAATAGTTGGTAATGCGCATCAAATCACTTTTTCTTGTCAATCCATCAGTATATTTCTGTGGAATGGAAGTATAGTCAAACTTTGCTCCGAGCATAGCACAGGCCACAGCAGCGTTGGTGTCGGCATCGCCACCCTCATTAACTACTCTGAGCAAGCCCTCTTCAAAGTCGTTTGCATGGAACAGGCACCATAATGCTGAACCCAGAGCCTTTAGTGTATATCCTATGCTCGAAGGCTCGTCAAGTTCCAGACTCTCAATGCCGTTATAGTATGCCTTGTCGATATATTCTGCGATGCTTTTATCGTATTTGTTTCCGATTGTCATTATCTGTGAGTAGGAAAGCTGTTCGTCGTGCCATATTAAGTGGTTTATAATTTCAGAAACAATAACGCAAGAACCCACACAGCGCGGGTCGAAATGGGTAAGTTTACAGACATCTTCTGCTGTTTGTGCCACATTCTCCTTCTTTAATCCTATTATTGCAGTGCGCATTACAGAACCGTTGGCTGCATTTTTTGTTCGTGTCATTCGCCAAATCAGTTCTGCCACTTGGTGTGGTTTCTCCACATATTCGGCTATCGACAGCACTTTAAGGGTGGTTTGTCCTACACCACGTGTTTCGGGAGCATAGACCCACTGCTTGAAATTCCTTGCAATGGTGTGCAGATTTATGCCCTTATCCTTGATAATAGCATTGGCAATGCACAGCATCATATCCGTATCGTCACTCCAACTGCCTGGCTGGAACTTTGCTCTATGGTAGTCTCTGATGATTTGGCTGTATTCTTTCAGTCCATCAGGATACTTCTCCCTTACTTCTGTCTTCGACATAAATTCAGTGCCCAAACCGAGTGCATCGCCAATGGCTTGTCCGAAAATAGTACCGTATATCTTATCTTTTGTTTCCATTTCTTTTGCTAATTTCCAAATTGCGTTCTCTTGAATTAAAGCGCATAAGTATCATGCTGTATTTTGTTCTTGTTACTTACTATATACTTGTTCTTTGCTACTGTTGAAACTGGTTAGGGCATGTTTTCGTCCGAATAGGAATGGTGAAAGGTGCAGCAGGTCTAAGACTTTGCAGATGCCAAGACTACCGATTACACAGATGGGTAACGAGATGCAAAGAAACAACAAGCGTGTTGAATCGAAAGATAAATAAGGTATAAACACTTTGCAGCATAATGTGAATATGGGCGAGAAAATGTATAGAATCAAAGAGTTGCGCCCTAAAAACAACAGTATTTCTTTCGATTTAATTGGGACGTATGGAAACACAGTTAGCAAGAAAGAAAACACGAAATAGACTATCATTGTACCTCCTACTGTGGCTCTATTGAATGCCGAAGGATAGAAATAAAGAATTGCCAAGACTACAAGCGACCACCACGACCTGCGGAATATGGTAAGAAAGGAAAGTGGACTTTGACGAACAAGAACACCAACAAGGAAATACATTGCACATGTAAACGAGATAATTCCTGATAGAGAAAGGACATAATAAGCTATTCCTAAGATTATAAGGCGTGAAAAGGTGGTGGCTTTTGCCCATCGAAAGACAGAAAAGTAAAGCGTTCCACAGATTATCAGGGTGTGCAGATACCAATACGGGCCTAACGGACGAAGGCATAGCTTGTTGAGCATTACCTCTATTGATAGCGTTGGTATATGGTCTTTTATTGGCAGCAGCGATGCCATAGCTACATATCCCATCTCCATAATAATGTAGGGCACGGCAAGCCACAATACTGTTTGGCAATAACTTTTTATAGGCTTGTGTACTTTCGACAGATAGCCCGATATAATAAGAAAACCAGGCATGTGGAATGTGTAGACGAACCTTTTAAGATAAGGATAACCATCGCCGATATAGGCAAGATGAAAAGTTATCATTAGGAGAATGAACAGAGCCTTGAGAAAATCTAATTCCTCAATTCTTTTCTTTCCTTCTTCGCTTTGGTTAGATGGTATATTCATATTGCTACAGTTGCTTTTATTGTGCAAAAGTACTTATTTTCAGGCTATTTGCCAAACAAATGTTTTACATAAGGTGATAAGATTATGGTGTTTGTATAAGCAAATAGTGGTTGTTCTGAACTTCAAAACAACCACTATAGTTGAACTAAACAAAACACCAGTGTGTGTTATGTGTATGAAATAACTTACTTAACGCATACTTTCTTACCGTTTACAATGTAGATTCCGTGTGAAGGTTGTGTATTGTTTGGCAAGCGTTGTCCGTTAATGGTAAAGATAGTTGTCTGTGTGTTGCTGTCTTGACTAATTATTGTGCTGATACCAGAAAGGTCGTGCTCTGATATTCTGGTGAAATCTCCCCATTGTTCTGCCTCAGCATATTCATTTCTATGACCTTTAGGCACTTTTAGTTCGCATGCAATTTTGTCTACATTCTCAAAGACTCCAGCGCCCATAGCAGCTCCCTTTAATGGAGTGTCGCGAAGACAAGTAATACATTTTAGTTGTTTACAGCCATCGAAAGTGTACATTCCTATCTGTTCCAGACTGGCTGGAAGAGTGATTTCGCTTAATGTTTCGCAACCATTAAAAGCTTCGGCTTCTATACCTTTTAAGTTATCAGGTAGTTTTATGTTCTTCATTGCTGCGCAACTACCGAATGCCCAAGTGCGAATAAACTCTATGGTTGAAGGTAGCGAAACCTCTTTTAGGGCAGTGCATCTGCTGAACATATAGCGTTTAAGTTCGGAGATATTGGCTTTAATGATGGCTTTCTCTAATCCCGTACAATTATAAAAAGCGAAGTCGCCAAGGTCGGTAACAGTTTCTGGTATGGTTACTTCGTTCATTTTTGAGCAAATACCAAAGGCAAGCATACCAATTTTCTTCAGTGTAGGAGGGAAGTTGATGTTTTTAATTTCGTTGCACATAAAGAACGATGCAGCACCGAGTTCTACTGTTCCTTCTGGAATATCGTAGTTGGCAGCCCTCATATTTGGATACGCAATTAGTTTGTTTCCACTTTTATCGAAGAGAACTCCGTCTACATCTTTCAATACTGTGTTATTTGCATCTACTGTGATGCGTTTTAGTCCTGTGCACGATAAGAAAACTTGTTCGCCTAAACTGGTTATGCTGGCAGGCATAGATACCGATGTAACCTGTGTGCAACCTCCAAAAGCATTGTCGCCGATACTAGTTACAGAATATTGTTTACCTTGATAGTTTACGTTGGCTGGAATTGCGACATCGCCTTTTATAGGACTATTATACAATGTTCCTGTTGCCTCTAAGAGCTCATCGAGTTCTGTAGTAACTTGTACATATTGCTTTGTTGCATCTGTTATTTTATAAAAGAGTTTGCCTTCTTGAAAGTCATAATTCTTTTGTTGTGCGCATACCTGCAAGGCTACTGATAGCAGGAATGCTATAATGGGTAAGGTTTTCCTCATAGTTGTTTTTTTTGTTTTTTGCCACTTGTGTGGTGATAGTTTCTTTTAAGTTTATTCTTGCAACTTTTTCTTTACGGAAGAGGAATATTATTCTTCTTCGTCTTCAGGGTCAGCCCACACAACTTGTACGCCCGACGCAAAGTCTTGTGTGCTTTTGCGAGTTTTAGGGTCGCGACGGCTTGCTGGTAAAAATTTACACTTCACTCCTTTTACATTCTTTTTAATGTCGAAGTCTTCTTTGTTTTCTACTGGGTCGCTTTCTACAGTTAGATGAAATCGACCTAATCCATCGAGTACAACAGTATTACCAAGACTTAGATTGTAGCTAATTTCGTCTACTAAAGCCATAATAATACCTGTAACTTCGCCACGTGTAAACGATGTGTTTGACTGGATAGCAGCAGCAAGATCGGCTGTTGATGTTTCTCCGTTGCTTACTACTCGTGCATGCCATTTACCACCTCGATTTGCCTCTTTAAACTTGCTTTGTTGTAGTCTGATACTTATTGCCATAAAGCTCTGCTTTGTTTATTTTGTTTTATTTTGCGTGCAAATATACGTAAATTATGTGCAAATAGCAAGAAAGATATAGGAAAGCAAAGACCACCGCAGCGTGCTTTGTTGCGATGGTCTCTATTATTTTACTGTTCTACATTTATTCTAAACAAAATAGTATGTTATTTATTTAGGATTGTGGTAGACTTTGTTTACTTTATGCTTTCTGAGCCGTCGCAAAAGTTAAGTTGCTTTTACTGTTTAACCACTTTCTTACCGTTTACAATGTATATGCCTTTTGGCAATTTGTTTAGGTTGTTAGAAAGGCGCACACCGCTAAGTGTGTAGATACTTTGCTGTGTATTGTTGGTGTGAGCAACAGGAGTTTCAATAGCTGTTGCATCTTTAACAATAACAACTTTGTCGGTAACTTTTTCTCCGTCTAATGCAATGCAGTGCATATCTTCATCGAACGCTGCTCCTGAAGGTTCTGAAATTTTACAACCAATTAGCGAGAGAGAAGCAAAGTCGCAGATAGAGCCTTTCTCTGTTCCTTCTGCAGTTACATTAGCATTCTTAATAACAAGTTTTTCGGTTGTTCCGTTATATCCAGCAATACCATATTCTGAGCTTTTTACCTTTACATTGCAATCGTCTATGGTTAAATTACTTTTGTTGGCGTAAATAGCACAGTTTTTTTGGCTTTCAGCTTCCAAAGAACCGCCGCCTGTGATGGTAACAGCACCCTCGTACAGAATAGTCGAGTTGTTCTCTGAACATAGATAGTTGTCGCCTATAACCTTTATTGTCAGACCATCTATTTTAGACGAGATGGCATTCTTGTATTTATCTACCTTGATAGATGCATTCTTCAGCGTGAGCGTCTTCGTAGCATTGTCGTACTTTACAGTTCCGCTCACACCTGTAATAAACGACAGGTCGTTGCAATTGCGTGATGTTACTTGTACAAGTGCAATTGTAAGGTCGTAATACTCTTGAGCTTTAATTGCAGTTGTCCACATTGTCGCCATAATGACGAGCATAAAAGAAAGTAATGTTCTTTTTTTCATAATCTTTTGTTTTAATGTTTTATAATTAGATGAACTGTATTATCTGGGTTTAAACTGCTCTAATAGAGTAGGGCAGACAGTTTGAGAGTCTTTAGGTATTATACCGCTGATAGTTTTATTGTATCGTTGGTTAGAAGGTTGTTAATAGCTAGACTATCGCTTGCAAATGTAAATCTTTTTTTTGAAAACAGCAAGCGATAGCCAATAAAAGTGAAAATGTGTTGATTGAGCTGTGTGCTTAATACATTAGTTTTATTCCGATGTAGAAGCAACGTGGGAGCGATGGTCCATAGATATAAGAGGCATCGCGGTTCCACCCTTTGTCTAAATCGCGTTGGTAAGTGTTGCCTATATTCTGAATGCCTGCATTGAGTTGTGCTTTTACTTGTTTGTAAATATCGAGATTGTAGCTTGCTTTCAAACTTAGTGTGAAGAATGATGGTGTTTGCACTGCTATTGGTTTTTCTACTCCTGAGCCTGCTGCGTGCCCTACGAGCATACTTCCATTGTAGTTGCCAGAGAGTGCTATGGACAGATGCTTAGTGGGCGACGACTGCACCGTGAAGTAACCATATATGTTTGGTGTACGCAAGAATTTCTTTTCGGCTGGTGCGTCTTCGTCCCATTCTACGGCTTCTTTGTATTGGCTACGTTGTATGGTGAGTCCGCTTTGCATAGATATCCATTTTGAGTATACGGCTTTTCCTTCTATATTCATACCCCAGACGGTGGCTTGATTGGCATTGAAGCGTTCGAGAATGCGAATGCCGTTTTCATCGTGTTCGTTTAAAACTCGTTGAGCAAATACGTTGTTTAGGTGTGTATAGAAGGTTTCTATTAAGATGTTGGTTTGCACATTGCCAAAGTTATAGTACATATCGGCTGAGAGGCTTAAGCTGTTAGAGCGTTCTTCTTTCAGATTCTTTGCTAAATAGGTTTTTATGCGTTCTCCGCCTGCCATACTTGTGTGCAAATCTTCGTCGAATGTTTGTGGTGCACGAAATCCGCCTGCATAGGTTAAGCGTAAATGAATGTTTTGTGTTGCATTGAAGCGTAGGTTTGCTCGTGGACTGAAGATGAGGTGGTTTATGAGATTGTGTTTGTCGAAACGACCGCCTAAGAGTATGCCCCAATGTTCGTTTTTCCATTCGTTTTGAAATAGCATGCTGCTGGTTCGTACGGTTTGTTTGGTTATGGTGTTGTAGCCGAGTGAGTGGTCGTTTAGTGCGTCGTAAGTGTATTCGGTGCCCAGGGTGAGTTGTGCTGGCATAAAGAAGAGTTGCCCGAAGTTGTGCACAAATTGTATTCCTCCCATTAAGTTTGTATCGTGTGTTTTGCTGTATGCTTTTAAGGCTTCTGCTTTGCTTTCGTCTGAGCCATCGCCTGTGCCTCCATAGTAGCTGTTGCGCGATACGAGTTGGAAAGAGGTGTATGCTGTGAGGTGATTTAGTCCGTTGGGTGTAAAGAGGTCGTAGCTGAGTGAGCCTCCGTTTATATCGTGGTCGAGCTTTTCGGCTATGTTGGATTCGTGTACAGGTAGGTCTAAGTTGTTACCGCCACGGCGATATTCGTTTAGTGCGTGGTATTGCAGTTTCAGTTTAGAATAGTTGTTCAGGCGTAGGAAGGCGCCCATTCCAATGGTTTTGTTTATTAGTTTTGGAAGGTCGGTGTATCCGTCTTGGTCTCTGTCGTAACCTCCACGGTTGCGACTTTGTCCGTATACAGAGAATCCTGCTTTGTTGTTGTTTGACACTATGGACGTGTTCACTGTGGTGTTGTTGTCGAATGTTTTTCCTCCTTCGTAGGCTGTAAAGGTATGTGTTAATTCGGCGTAATTGCTTAATGGTTCTTTTGTAATGATGTTGATGGTTCCGCCTATTGCCGATGAGCCGTATAGTGCTGAGCCTCCTCCTCGTACCACTTCTACTCGTTCTATCATGTTGGCTGGTATTTGTTCTAATCCGTATACTCCTTGCAGGGCTGAGAATACAGGGCGTGAATCGATGAGTATTTGTGAATAGTGTCCGTCTAACCCGTTAATGCGTACTTGCGAGAAGCCACAGTTGGCGCAATTGTCTTCTGTGCGAACGCCTGGTTGAAAGTTTAGTCCTTGTGCCAGACATGTTGAATTGGTAATGTTGAATGTTCGTGTGTCTATTACGTTTACCAATGTTGGTGCGTTGCGCCTTAGCGATATGCTTCGGTTTGACGACACTACTACTTCGTCTAAAGCTATTTCGTCGGTTGTTAGCACAAAGTTTATGGTTTGTTTTGTGTTCTTTTCCACTTCTATGGTTTGCTTTTCGGCGTGGTATCCGGTGGCTCGGGCTTCTATTGTTTGTTTGCCCAGCGGAAGGTCTTCTAAGTGGTAGTAGCCTTCTGCATTGGTAACACTTACAATCATAGTTCCTTCCACTTGTACTGCTACGTGTGGTATTGGCTCGCCTGTGGCTTTACTGGTTATGTGTCCTGCTATGTTTGCATTTGTTTTTAGCTCTCCGTTTGCGTTTGCTGTTATTGGTAGCAGTGTGAGTGTTACAAGCATAATTGTTTTTAGTATATGCTTGGTTTTCAGGTGCAGTTGTTTCATTTCTTGTTTTCTTAATTGTTGTTTTGTTTGTTCTAAAGTATTGAGAACCTTTGTTTTTCGTATAGCTTTTCATCGATGTAAGCTTTACGCTGCAAAGGTAGTATCATTGGTTTGTTTGTGCAATACCTAATATTTAGGATTTTTTATGTATTGTGTTTCTACGAAAAGATGCGTGTGATGAGGCTGAAAGCTTATTAGCTTTTAGTAAATTGTTTATAAGTTTTCTATAAAAAGCTTATAAGCTTTTTTTAAATAGCTTATAAGCTTTCTGTAGATAGCTTATAAGCTTTTTGCGAATAACTTATAAGCTTTTTATTAATAGCTTATAAGCTTTTTGCGCTTTCTTTGGTATGTTTTCTTGCTTTGTTAGTGTATATATTTGGTTTTGTGTAGATGTATTTTTCTGGAAATCAATGGATGTGTGGAATGGGTGGTGGTATAAAAAGATAAGCAGACACTCGGTTTTTCGAGCATCTGCTTATATGAATTGTTGTGTATATTGGCTTGTTTAGCTGCCTTTTGTTTTGTTTTTCTTATTATGTAGTTCTATTATTTTACTACTTTCTTAGTTACTTTCTTTCCATTGCTGTAAGTTATTGTTTTCAGGCTGACGCCTTTTGTGCTTTTATTTATTTTGCGTCCCAATAGGTCGGTATAGGTAATGTTTTCTATTTGTGGGTTATTTTCTACGCCGAATATCTTTGTTGTTGGATTTTTTGCCCATACTATTTCGGAGCGACTAACGTTGTTGTCAATCTTGTGTAGCACTTGAACGCCCACTCTGTTATAGTTTTCAACCTTTGCGTAGAATAGGTGTGTGTTGCCTTGAACGTAGAAGAACTCTTTGTCTTCGAATAGGTATGGAATGTCTGTCATATCTTCGTCTAAGCCCGAATAGATATCTTCGGTAAAAGTCATAGGTTTAGTGTCGGTATCGAAGTATACATTATAATATAGATAGTCGGGCATAATGTATTTTCCATTAACGTCTTTGGTTTCTATGGTGAACTTCACACTCATTCCGTCAGACTCGTCGTAGGGCGAAACCTCTTGTATGGTAGGTGCTGCAGGCTTACGCAAAGTCATGTCGTATGCTTTTATGGTAGGTTCTCCGTATGCAGCCCATGCAACAATGTCTTCTCCCCCTTCGTTTATTAGCATTAGGCTGTTAGGTTTGCTTGTTAGTTGTTTGGTGTTTTTGTCATAGTTGAATACAATTTCATCGGCTTTTGTAGCTTGCATGTGTTTTTTACCTTCGTCGTCGGTTCTGAACGAGCATTTTGCTGGAAGCAGAAAAGCGTAGGCGTGTTCGTCTTCGGCAATTCCTATGTATTGTGTTTTAAACACTGCAGTGTTTCCTTTAATATCGCCTTTAATCCATAGTGCATCTTCTTCGTCTTTGCCGAATGTGTATGGGCATTGAATGTAAGCTTCGTTCTCTGTTATTGCCATTTTTATGTTTTCTTCTTTAGTGTTGCCTTGCACATCGGTGTAAGTCATAGTGAAGTTTTGTGGTTCTGCATCTTCTGGAAGTTCAGTTTGCTCCTCTTCAAATGGTTTTATAACAATGTTCGAGGATGCAAATCCATACCACTTTCCATCGTTATCGGTAAGTCCGATGATAACATTTGGCAAGTCTGTTTCAATGTTTGTTCCTTCGTTTTCTTGCGTCAGTACTCCGTTGTTGAACGTAAAGTTTACATCTCCTTTAAAGTTCTTGTTGTTGTCGTATTCAGGCACATACACCCAGTCTTCACCATCTTTTGCGAGCACCAGTCGAGTAGCATAAAGCTTAATCTTCTCGCTGTTGTCGTCGTATCCAGTGTCAATGGCTTGTGGAGTATGTAACACATATTTGTTTTCGCCGTTTGGCTCCAACTTTGTGTACGAGAAAGTGTAGCATTTTCCAAGTGCGTTGAATATGTAAATGTTTTTATCGCTGCCCATAACATAGTTGGCTAAACCGCAACTTTGTTGGGAGAAATTAGCTCCGCCATTTTCTGGAACCGCACAAATAGATGCACGTTGCAGCTTGTCTATATCTTCTCCATCAGGTTTATCCTTTATAATATCTTCGCTTTTAATGGGCAAAGTTTTCTTTACCACTGCTTTATTGTTACGAACAATTTTAGCTTTGTTCAACGAACTATTGTTTAATTGGACATAAGATGGTGTTTGTGCCATTATGCAATGGCAAATTAGTGTCATAAACGACATTGCAATGAGTTTTCTCATAAGTTTAATGTTTGTCAAAATTATAATAACGATTTATTCTTAAATATATGCTTTTAGTATATGCTTTCATTTGATGTATTGCAAAAGTATAGATTTATTTCGAATTAATATTATTTTATTTAAACTTTTTGAATACTAGAGCCGATTATGGTTATAAAATCTTATTTGTGAATAACAGATATCTAAAACGCAATTGATAGATATCTGTGATGAACGTTACAGATATCTAAGCCGAGTGTTACAGATATCTGAAACGAAAGCAACATAAACATCAGTAAAGTTCCATTTAGTTTGTTGTAACCAGCAGGTGTTGCTTATACTGTTCTCGCCTATATACTGTTGAGCCAGTATAACCTTTATATAGTAGAAATGAGAAAAGGAGCAAAGTAACTCTTTATGGGCTACTTTGCTCCTTTTTAAATATGTGTGTCTGTAAATATATTTTATATTAGTGTGAGCACGTAAAGATAAATAACGGCTGCAGGAATGGCAATGAGCGACGAATCGAAACGGTCGAGCATTCCTCCATGACCTGGAAGAATATTGCCACTGTCTTTTATGCCAAGCGTGCGTTTAAACAAACTTTCTACGAGGTCGCCCCACGTGCCAAAGATAGCCACCACAATGCCGAGCCCAATCCACTGTGGAATGGTTAGCATATTAGGTGCCGTAGGATTTTCGGTAAGATAACCTATTAATATAGCAATAGCAATAACAAAAATGCCACCACCAATGCTACCTTCCCAGCTCTTTGCCGGACTTATGCGCGGAAAGAGCTTATGCTTTCCAAAGAGAGAGCCTGTGCAATAGGCACCAGTGTCGTTTGTCCATAAGAATACAAATATACTTAATGGCAAAAGCATATCTGCCATTATGTTGCCATTCGCATCGTGCTGAAACGCTAATACATTTATTAGCGAGAAAGGCAATGCTATGTACATCTGCCCTAACATAGTATATGCCCAGTTGTTAATAGGGTTCTCGTTCTTTAAATAAAGTTCGGCTATGATGAGATAAATTATGGTAAGAATGTAAGGCACAAACACACTAAAGTCTTTAACGTATCCTAGTCTTAGTCCAGCCATTGCAATGAAGAAATAGACACCAGCCACAACAGAAATGAAACGATTAACGTTTACACCTTCTATCTGCGATACAAGTCCAGTATATTCCCACAAAGTCATTCCAGTAATTACGGCAAAGAGCACAATCATATAGTGCGGTGCCATAAACCCTGCAACCATAACACACACGAAAAGTACTCCTGTAATGGCACGTGTAATAAGATTTTTCTGTTTATCAGTCATAACCTCTCCTCTTTATTCTTTCGTCTTATTGTCTGACTTGTTATTTGTCTTATCGTCAGTATCTGTAGTTGTAGTATCTGCCGTATCGTCAGTATCAGCTTGTTTCATAGAAGCTTCGTGCTCTGCTTGTGCTTGCTTAACACATTCAGGCATAGAATCGAGCGATAGTTTTGCATTCTCTTCTGCATCCATCAATTCTACCGTACGACTAATCCAGGGGCGTTTGCCAAATATTTCTTCTACATCTTCTGCCATAATAACTTCACGCTCTATAAGGAGTTGTGCCAATTTAGCATGTCCTTCACTATGTTCCTCTAATATAGCCTTTGCGCGCTCATATTGTTCGTTTACAGTTTTTAGAACCTCTTCATCAATAATTTTACCTGTTGTTTCAGAATAAGGCTTTTGGAAACTTGCATCGTTGTTATAATAGCAAATATTAGGTAGCTTGTCGCCCATACCAGCGTAGGCAATCATTCCGAATGCGCTTTTCGTTGCTCGTTCCAAATCGTTTATAGCTCCAGTAGAAATATGTCCTGTGAAGAGTTCTTCCGCAGCACGTCCACCAAGCAATGCACACATTTCGTCGAGCATCTGTTCTTTAGTTGTAATAGGGCGTTCTTCTGGCAAATACCACGCAGCGCCAAGCGCCTGTCCACGTGGAACTATGCTTACTTTAACAAGAGGATTGGCAAATTCGCAGAACCAGCTTATGGTAGCATGTCCAGCCTCGTGAAGTGCTATAGAACGCTTTTCGGCAACTGTAAGTATCTTTGTTTTCTTCTCTAATCCCCCAATGATACGATCTACAGCATCTAAGAAATCCTGTCGACCAACAGCAATCTTGTTGTGTCGAGCCGCAATAAGTGCAGCTTCGTTACAAACATTTGCTATATCAGCACCAGAGAAACCTGGAGTCTGTCGTGCGAGAAGGTCTATATCAAGATTTTTCTCCAATTTCAATGGGCGTAAATGCACTTGGAAAATAGCCTTGCGCTCTGGTAAATCAGGTAAATCTACATGAATCTGTCGGTCGAAACGTCCTGCACGAAGTAAAGCCTTGTCGAGCATATCTACACGGTTTGTAGCTGCTAATACAATAACTCCGCTGTTGGTTCCAAATCCGTCCATTTCTGTAAGCAATGCGTTCAATGTATTCTCACGTTCGTCGTTGCCACCCATAGATGGATTCTTAGAACGAGCACGCCCAACAGCATCAATTTCGTCAATAAATATAATAGACGGTGCTTTCTCTTTAGCTTGTCTGAATGCATCGCGAACACGACTTGCACCAACACCAACGAACATTTCAACAAAGTCGGAACCACTCATAGAGAAGAATGGTGCTCCAGCTTCGCCAGCAACAGCTTTTGCCAACAATGTTTTTCCTGTTCCCGGGGGACCAACAAGCAATGCTCCTTTAGGTATCTTACCACCTAACTCTGTATATTTTTGTGGATTCTTTAAAAAGTCTACAATCTCTTGTACTTCTTGTTTTGCACCTTCTTGTCCTGCAACATCTTTAAAGGTAACACCTATTTCGCCACCTTTTTCGTATATTTTAGCCTTTGATTTCCCAACACTAAATACGCCATTACCACCACCGGCGCCACCATTCATTCTGCGCATTATGAAGAGCCAGAAACCTATGATGCAAATCCAAGGAAATAAACCTATAAGAATATCTGTGAAACCGTGTTCGTCTTTATTCTCATAGCTATATCCAGAAATCTTTTTTTGTTTAAGTGCTGTATTTAAAAAGACTTCAAGATTATCAATAGAACCTATCTCGACTGTGATGTATGGTGATTCTCCAACTTGATCTACACCTCTCTTAAATATGTCTCGTATATGGTTTGGACGGACATACATTTGTAGTGTGCTCTCCTTTTTGTTTATGACAACACGTGTGGCATAACCCTTATTAATATAGTTCACAAAAGTGGTATAGTCTCTTGTTGCACTTTCACTTGTAGAGAATATACTATTTAAACTTTTTGACGAAAAGAATAGCACAATAAAAACAAGTGCCATTACATAAAGCCAGTTCATATTGAACTTAGGCATTTTCGGATTGTTGTTTGGATTCTGATTGTCCATTTAATTCATTTAATAAAGATGTAAAATTAATTTTCTTATGGCAACAGTCTTAGTCCAAGTCTGCTATTTGTGTTAATGTTGCATCTTCCCACAAATGTTCAAGGTCGTAATACGCTCTTGTTTGTGGAATAAAGATATGAACAAGCACATCAGCGTAGTCTATTGCCACCCATTGATTTGTACCGAGTCCAGTACAATTGATAGGTTTCTCTCCGTAATATTCTCGAACGTAATCGCTTACTGAGCCTGCAATAGCTTCCACTTGTTGTGGAGAATTACCCTGGCATATCACGAAGTATTTACAAATCGAACCATCAATTTTCGATAAATCTGCAATAACTATGCCATATCCTTTCTTTTCTTGTATTCCTTCAATTATTGTGTCTACTAACTTTTTTTCTGTATTCATTAAAACTCTTTATTATATTAAGGTGCAAAGATACTGTAAATGCATTGAAGAACAAAATAATTCTATTTTATTTTATGTTTTAAAATGATAGATAAGCAATTAGATGGACTATTAGTAGTGGACGTTTTGTTGCATTGAGTGGCTCCCATATATTATTGTTCTCAAAATAAGATTTCGAAAAAAAGTTCTTATAATTTTGCATTTCATTAAAAAAGTAGTAACTTTGCACACGCAATTCTAAAAGGAAACGCAAATATAGTGGGATATGGTGTAATGGTAACACAACAGATTCTGGTCCTGTCATTCTTGGTTCGAGTCCGAGTATCCCAACAATAGTTTAGATTATTATTTAACTAATATATTGTTCCTCAATGTATTAGTTTTTTAATTTTTAGGTAAAAATCCTGGTATGACTTATATCGCAATATGCACATTTATTTTTGTGTATCTATCTATGAATATAATGAATCTCCGCACAAATGTAGTAAAAAAATAGAACACTATGTTGTTGTTCAGCAACTTATGCTAATGCTTAGATTGGGATATTGCAAAATAAGGGACTCTATAATCTTCATCTGAATAAATATCTTTTAGGCACTATAATATTGAGTCATAAATGTTCAGACTTGTTATGATATCTAAGACGTAATTGATAGATATCTAAAATGAATGCGGTAGATATTTGAGATGAATGTAACAGATATCTGAAACAAGAGTAAGTAATATAAAACAGACTTTGCTAAGCATTTAAGGTATCTATTTGGTTACTGTATAAGCAGTTGTTACTACTTATAATTATATCATTTATTTTCTATTGAGTTATAAATGATATATTAATAAAAGAGGGTGTGCCTATTTTGACACACCCTCTTTTATTATCTCAGAACGAATAAGATTTAATCTTTCCTTTCAGTATCAATAGTCTTTATCTTTTGTTTTGTTTCTTCTAATTCATCTTTTAGTTTTTGTACGCGACGATTCATATCATCAATAAGACTATTACCTTTCTTACTACTAATACTAAGGAAACCAATATTGTTTTCGTAAGTATTAATATCTTGTTTTAACTGTTCGAAACGACGAACAAGGCGTCCTCGTTCATTGTCAATAGCATTCTCGCCGCGTTGGGCAACTTTTTTAAGATTGTTACGGAAGTTGTCCATACGTCGGTTAGATGCCTTTATGTTTAATGTTTTATAGAGTTTATCGAGAGTGTCATGATACTCTTTAAACATTTTATCTTTTTCTTTAAAAGGTACGTGTCCTATTGCGTTAAATTCATCTATGAGTTTACGCATTTCTTCTTGCAAATTATCGACAGTGCTTTCTGTAAGCTGTTTTAGTTTATTGATAATCTCATTTTTCTTTGTTAGGTTCTCACGTTCTTCGTTTCGTTCATCGGCATGACTTGCGTTACGAGCTTCAAAGAAATGATTGCAAGCAGCAAGAAAGTTTTCCCAAAGCTGATCGCCTAATCGTTTGGGTACCATTCCTATTGTTTTCCATTCCTTCTGTAATGCAATGAGTTTATCCGATGTTTTTTTCCAATCAGTAGAGTCTTTCAACGCCTCTGCTTTTTCTACAAGCTCTTGTTTACGTCTTGCATTATCAGCGTACTTTTCTTTTAGTTCTTTGAAGAAATCTCCTTTTTTCTTGAAGAAGTCATCGCATGCAGCACGGAAGCGTTCGAAGATTTTAGCATTCATTTTTTGAGGTGTAAAACCTATACTTCTCCATTCTTGCTGTAAGCTAATAATAGCTTTTGAGTGATTATCCCAATCGCTAATGTTCTTTCGTTCTTGTTTAACGATAGATTCTATTTTTTCGCAGAGAGCAGTTTTCTTACTTAAATTTTCTTCTTCTGCAGCACGAATTTGTTCAAAATGTTGTTGGTGTCGCTTATTTATTACGGTACTAGCTGCTTTAAAGCGCTGCCATATTTGTTCGCGAAGCTCTTTTTCTACTGGTCCTGTTTCTCTGTATTCTTGGTGTAAATCTTGAAGTTGATGGAAAGCACTAATAACATCGCTTTCGTCTGCTAATTTTTCAGCAGCTTCACAAAGTTTTGTTTTCTTTTCAAGATTCTTTTTAAAATCGTATTCACGTGCCTCACGATTAAGATTTAATAAATCATAATACTGTTCAACGTAGAGCTGATAGTTACGCCACAATTCATTAACCTTTTCTGATGGTACAGGTTTTATGTTTTTCCATTCTTGTTGTAGCGTTTTAAACTCCTGAAAATCTTTATTTGCTTCTTCTGGAGTAGTAGCCATTGTTTTTATTCTTTCAATAATGGCTTCTTTCTTTTTCAAATTTTCTTGTTTAAGCTCTTCTTGTTCCAAAAATGCTTTTTGACGTTTTTCTTTTATAATAGTCATCTCAGCTCTGAATGCCTCTTCATCGTCGTCCGGTAGTACTTGGTATTTCTCTGGGTCACCTCCTGCTTCGAGATAAGCTTTTTGTTGTGCATCGCGTTCAGCTGTGTGTATCCTATAAAACGATGTTTTTAGATGATCTACTTCTGCTTTCTCTGGAATATCTTCGCTATTAGCAATCTCCTTTGCTCGTTTTACAATTTCTTGTTTAGAGTAATAAACCTTCTTAGCGAGGGTATTCTCGTCCCTTAATTGTTGGTTATTGTCTTCCGTTGTTACCGTTTTTGTAGCATCGTCTGATGTTACTTCGGCATTTTGTACGGTTTGTTCTACAGTCGTTTCAGGCTGTTTTACTTCTTCTAATCCCTGATTAAGGGTATTCTCTTGAGAGTCCATCATTTCACTATTAGTTTATGATTCGAGTTTTTTCATTATATATACAGTGTAACAACCTTTTATAATGGCTACAGACACCGTACTATTTAATAAGGTGCAAACTTAGATAAAAAGTTTTAAACCACCTAAATTTATACTTGTTTTTTTATTTAATTCAGGAATTCTCTTTCTTTAGATAAGAAAATGTCTGCTATTTTTGATTATATCAATCGTTTGTGTCGTAAAATCCACCACGTAACTCCTGAGACGATAACAGACAGTATAAGTGCTATAACAAATCCCCACTCTGATGTTTCCATACCATTAACAAGATTCATTCCAAAAAGAGACGATATGAGTGTAGGGAACATCATTATAATAGAAACCGATGTAAGAGTACGCATTACCGTATTCATATTATTATTAATGATACTTGAATAAGTGTCCATAGTCGATTCGAGAATATCTGTATATATACTTGTTATCTCTCGTGCCTGACTCATTTCGATGTTTACGTCTTCAATTAAGTCTGCATCCAATTCATCAACTTGTAATTTGAATTTTAGTTTAGCCAATAAATTCTCATTACCACGAATAGAAGTAACAAAATAAGTAAGCGAATCTTGAAGACGACTAAGACCAATAAGACTTTCGTTGTTCACTTCTTGGTCGAGATTGTGTTTTGCTTTATCAATTAAATTACTAATTTGTTTTAATCGTTTCAGATACCAAACAGCAGAACAAAGGAACAATCGGAAAATCATATCTACATAATCTGTAAATCCTACTCCACGTTTCTGTTGGAACGAAACAAAGTCGAGCATCATATTTGTTTCGAAGTTACAGACAGTGATTGTTACATCGCGTTTATGAATGATACCTAAAGGGACGGTAGTATAAGGTGTACGCGAACGAATTTCTTTTACGTATGGGATACGTAAAATAATCAACATCCAACCATCGTCGTATTCATAACGTGCACGTTCATCGGTATCGCTAATGTCTGAAATAAAATAATCTGGAATATTATAAGTTTCTTCTAATTCTTGTTGTTCTTGTTCTGTGGGGCAAGTAACTTGTATCCAACAGTTAGGTTGCCATTCTTTAATTGTGTTTAGTTTCCCATTAATGTTCCAATATGTCTTCATTCTGCTAATCTCCAATTAGTTAAATTCAGGCGCGGATTAGCAGATACAATATGCTATCCTCGCTCTATTTGTTTAAAACATTCGAAAGATAATCGTCCATTTATAAAATAATATTGATTCTATGTTTGCAAAAGTAACAAGAAAAATCCGTTAATACAAACAAAACATAAAGTTTTTATTTTGTATTAACGGTTTTATTTGACTATAAAAAATAACATATCCCTATTAGCCTACAAAAGAAAAAGCCTTTTATAAGCTAAAGAGAATAGTTTATTTGGTTGGAATTTCTTCCAAAGTTTTCACTAATAAGTCCCAGAAAGGCTGTGCAGTGTCAATCTTAAATCGTTCTGTTGCTGTATGTGGGCTGCGAATGGTTGGTCCAAGACTGACAACATCAAGATGTGGGTACTTACCAAGAATAATAGAACATTCAAGCCCTGCATGATCAGCCTGTACAATTACATCTTCACCAGTTTGTTCTTTATATACTTTCTCCAATAGGTTCAGAATTTCGCTATTTGGATTTGGATCCCAACCACCATATCTTGCACTAAGTTCTGTTTTCATGCCTGCCAGGTCGAAACAACTCTTTATCTGTGTTGCTAGATACTCTCTCATATCTTCGCGAGCAGAACGAACAAGTACTTTAAAATAAGCTTTATTTGCATCAATGGTAATAATAGCAAGGTTAGAAGAGGTTTCAACAACGTCTGGATAAGCAGGAATCATACGCAAAACACCATTGTGAACTGCATAAATAGCATTAATAATGTTGTCTTGAATTTCTTCTGGAACGAGAGCAGCAGGTTTTTCAACATCTTCAACAAAGAATTCTATATTGCTTTCAATTGTTTTGAACTCGCTTTCGAGTAATTGTCGTTGTGCCTCTACCATTTCTTTAAGTGCAACAACTTTATCTTTAGCAAGTGCAAGTACAACTTCTGCCTTGAATGGAATAGCGTTACGCATATTGCCACCTTGCCATGCTGCTAAGCGTGCACCGAGTTCTGCAGTTGCATCACGTACAAAACGCACCATCTCCTTGTTTGCATTAGCACGTCCTTCGTGAATTTCGAGACCAGAGTGTCCGCCACGGAATCCTTTTAGTGTAACCTTAACAGCTACCTCCTGGTCGTTGGCAACCTCTTTATATTCTAATACAGAGTCTATATCAACACCACCAGCAGAACCGATAACAAACTTACCCCATGTCTCAGAATCTAAGTTCATTAATATATCGCCTTGCAATTCGTCTTCTGGAAGATCATTCGCACCAAACATTCCAGTCTCTTCGTCTCTTGTAATGAGTCCTTCAATAGGTCCGTGTTTCAAGGTCTTATCTTCCATAATACCCATAATTGCAGCAACACCAGCACCATTGTCAGCACCAAGTGTTGTATTATTAGCATAAACCCAACCATCTGTAATGTGAGTTTCGATAGGGTCTGTTTCAAAGATATGGTTACTCTCTGGACTCTTCTGTGGTACCATATCCATGTGCGCCTGTAAGATAACACCTTTACGATTCTCGTATCCAGGTGTAGCAGGTTTACGCATCAAGACATTGCCAGCAGGATCTACAAAGGCTTCCACTCCCACTTTCTTTGCGAAATCGAGCAAGAAGGCTTGCACCTTTTCCATGTGTCCTGTTGGACGTGGAATCTGTGTCAAATCATCAAAGTTGCGCCAAAGAAGTTCTGGGCTGAGATTTCTAATTTCACTCATAGTTTTGTTTGTTTTAAAGGGTTAGTATTTATTTATTTTATACTTGTTTATTTATTTACGAATAATGTCTATCTTTATATTCTTTTTATGTGTGAATGCCAAAGCAATCCAGGCATAAACACCAAGTAAAATTACTAATAGGGTTTGCAATGTGTGCACTATTAGTACGAAATATAGTGCACTTACATCGGCCACGCCATAGATAATGAGCATTGTCTTCACAGCAAAGTGCCATGGACCAGCCCCATTTGGTGTCGGAACTATCACTGCTATTGAACCAACAACGAAACATACCAGTGCACAAGTAGCTCCTAACAATGCAGTTTGACGAAAACAAAAGAATGTTAAGTAAAAATGTAGAAAGTAGCAACCCCATATAGCTAGGCTGTAGAACACAAACAAAGGCATATTCTTTACGTTTCGAACAGAAGTAATGCCTTGCCAAATCCCAGTTAATGCTCCTTTCACTTTTTTATATAAAGGTAAATGTCGCCGAATGATATACAAGAGAATAATAACAGCTATGGCGCAGATGCCTGTAACAAACCAGCCCGTCATTGAAAACTTATGGACGATATTGTCAATATTCGTGCCTGTTTTGAAGAAAAAGTTAGTGAATACTTTTATTTGTGTCAGAATTGCAAACACTGCCATTAATATAACGATAACGATATCTACAGCCCGTTCTGTAACAACAGTACCTAAAGCTTTTGGAAAGGCTACATTATCGTAGCGACTCAATACTCCACAGCGTGCAAATTCGCCTACTCGAGGTATCACGAGGCTAACTGCATACGAGAGAAAAATGGAATTGACACAAACAGAGTTGCGTGTTTGTTCGCCTAACGGTTCCAAAACCTGTTTCCAACGCCAACCTCGAAAGGTTTGTGCTAATATTCCGAAAGGCATAGATAGTAACATCCACGTCCAATTCATCTCGTTTAGAACTACTTGGCGCATTTGTGCAAAGTCGAAGTCTCTATACATCCAATAAAGAATCCCACCGCCCAAAACAAGGGGTAGCACTATCTTTATAGCATTATATAGCAATTTCTTCGTTTCCATTCTGAAAGCAAAGATACATAAATGCTTTTAAATATAGAATATTTTTTCTATCTTTGTCGCCAAATAAAGATAATTTATGAAATCAGTAAAGCCTAAAAAGAATCTCGGGCAACATTTCTTAACCGACTTGAATGTAGCGAAACGTATTGCGGATACAGTAGATGCTTGTCCCAATATACCTATTTTAGAGATTGGTCCAGGTATGGGAGTGCTTACTCAATATCTCGTAGAAAAGCATCGAGATGTAAAGGCAGTAGAAATAGATAAAGAGAGCGTTGCATACCTAAACGAGGCTTTTCCAATACTGCACGATAACATCGTAGGTGCAGATTTCTTACAAATGAATTTGGAAGATATATTTAGTGGTAAACAATTTGTTCTTACAGGCAATTACCCTTACGATATATCATCACAAATTTTCTTTAAGATGCTAGATAATAGGAACCTAATTCCGTGCTGTACAGGTATGATACAACGCGAGGTAGCTTTGCGTATTGCAGCACAACCTGGTAATAAAACGTACGGGATTCTATCTGTATTAATCCAAGCGTGGTACGATGTTGAATATTTGTTCACCGTAGATGAAGATGTATTCAACCCTCCTCCAAAAGTAAAGAGTGCCGTTATTAGAATGACACGCAACAATGTTAGCAAGCTCAATTGCGACGAAATTCTCTTTAAGCGTCTAGTAAAAACGGTATTTAATCAGCGTCGCAAGATGTTACGTGTCAGCTTACGCCAGATGATTCCCAACAAGGCACATAAAAACTTCTATGAACAAGATGTAATGACAAAACGTCCCGAGCAGCTGACTATTGCACAATTTGTAGAACTTACCAATATGGTAGAAGCTGAAATGGCAGTTATAAACGTATAAACAGGTAAAAAAATAATGAGTAAAAAAGAAACATACGAACTATTGCTGAAGCAAATTGCAGCCCTCATAGAGGGAGAGTCGAGCAATAAGGTTGGTGTCTTAGCAAATGTTGCAGCAGCTATTCACCATACTTTTGATACTTTCTTCTGGACGGGTTTCTACCTTTTAAATGAAGGGAATATGTTACAGTTAGGACCATTTCAAGGAACCACAGCTTGTTTTAATATACCAGTGGGAAAAGGAGTCTGTGGAACTGCATTTGCAGAACGTCGAACGCTTATAGTTCCAAATGTAGAAGATTTTCCTGGACATATTGCTTGTAGTTCGTTTTCTCGTTCGGAAATTGTTGTTCCTATATATAATAAGGAGGGAGAAATCGTAGGAGTACTCGATATTGATAGTACAAACCTGAATGCTTTTGATACGATTGATGCTCAATATTTGGAGCAGGCTATGTGTATTCTATCTGCAGAAATCTATACAAACCAATAGAAAAAAACTATAAACTTTGCGCAATTACGAATAAATTCCTAAATTTGTATTTAGAAACAATTAATACGCATACTTATGATAGACGTTAAAGAAACATTAAACGAGGCTGAAGAACGTATGGAGATGGCTGCTATGTATCTCGACGAACAGTTGCAACGTATTCGTGCAGGACGTGCTAACGTGGCAATTCTCGATGGAATAAGAGTAAGTTCATACGGTTCAATGGTACCACTCAATCAAGTTGCCAGTGTAACAGTGCCAGACCCACGTACAATTGCTATTAAACCTTGGGATAAAAAAGCTATCCGTGAAATAGAAAAAGCTATTATGGACTCGGATGTTGGCATTACTCCCGAGAATAATGGAGAGGTTATTCGCCTTAATCTTCCTCAACCAACAGAAGAGCGTCGCCGCGACCTTGTAAAGCAAAGCAACAAGATTGGAGAACGCACAAAGGTAGAAGTGCGTAATGCTCGTTCTGATATTAAAGACAAATTGAAGAAGGCTATAAAAGATGGACTATCTGAAGACCTTGAGAAAGATGCAGAATCCGACTTGCAAAAGATACACGATAAGTTCATAAAACGTATAGATGCGCTTCTTGTTGAGAAAGAAAAAGAAATAATGACCGTATAAAAAATCTCCCTTTATTTACCCTTTGTTGGGTGAGTAAAGGGCTTTTTGTATAGTAATGCGTGGTTTAGTAATAAAGAATACAGGCAGTTGGTACACTGTAAAAACCGATGATGGTCGTGTAATAGAGAGTAAGATAAAAGGTAATTTTCGTCTAAAGGGCATTCGTTCTACCAATCCTGTAGCGGTGGGCGACTATGTAAACCTTATTATCAACCAGGAAGGAACAGCCTTTATATCCGAGATTGAAGATAGGAAAAACTATATTATACGTAAGTCGCCTAACCTTTCCAAGCAAAGTCATATTATTGCAGCCAACCTCGACCAGGCTTTTCTCGTGGTTACGGTAAACTATCCTGAAACTTCAACAACGTTTATCGACCGTTTTCTTGCTTGTGCCGAAGCCTATCGCATTCCTGTTGTTTTGGTTTTTAATAAATACGACTTGCTTGATGAAGATGAACGACGATACCAAAAGGCTGCTATTCATTTATATGAAGGTCTTGATTACAAGTGTGTAACGCTGCAAGCTACCGCCGATGCACCCATAGAAAGGAGTATAGAACAGCTCCACCCATTACTAAAAGATAAGGTTACGCTGCTAAGTGGCAATAGTGGGGTGGGCAAATCTACCATTATCAATGCATTGTTGCCTGGAATTCATTTGCGTACCGCAGAGATTTCAGACTCGCATAATACGGGAATGCACACTACAACCTTTAGCGAAATGTTGGAACTTCCCTACGGAGGCTATATTATAGACACACCAGGCATTAAAGGTTTTGGTACTTTTGACATTGATAAGGAAGAACTTACAAGCTATTTCAGAGAAATTTTCAAGTATTCTAAGTCGTGCCGATTCAATAATTGTACCCATACACACGAACCTGGTTGTGCTGTTCGTAAAGCTGTAGAGGAACATTATATTGCTGAAAGCCGCTACAACAGCTACCTTTCTATGCTTGAGGATAAGGACGAAAATAAGTATCGCGAGGCTTTTTAGGTATTCTTTATATATCAAAGTGTTTAGTGTTACAAGGAAGATAGAATACCTAAACAGTAATAGGGTAAAAAGATATAACATATTATTATTGTTTTCCTTTTACCCTAAGATTATTCTCATTTGTAGAAAGCTTGCTTATATAATACAAGATATAAATGTTGTTTTTTATATTTTTAACACGATAAATACGCTTCTTTTTAATTTTAGAAGGTAATCTTTTGAGTGCTATTACGACGTACAATCAATACGTTTTCATATAGTAGTACAGCGTTTGTAACGTGTAAGCTTATTAATAAAACACATAATGAAGCGTGTAAATATTTTTTATAGTGGTGTGTATTGTCTAACCGTTTTATAATCAATGTTTTGCAAAAACTATTGTTTCGTCTTTCAAAATAGGCTGTTTTACTCAATAAAAACCACCCTTTTGGAACGCAAAACAATAGTTTTTGCAACCTAAAAATGGGTTTGTTGTTTTGTATTTGAATTATCTTTACAAAATGAAAGCTATACTACTTTATCTTAAAGCACATAAAAACAGAAAACCATAGAAGTTTATAAACTATGTCTGAGTTATTGCAAGTCTTATCTTTTTTAATCCGGCTTATTTTTTCTATAGCAGTTTACGAAAAACATTTATGAAGCTTTTGTTCTTTTGAACAAAAAGCACTACCTTTGTAAATATGGAGTTCAGAACGATAGTAAATGTACCGAGACCACGCTTCGAGCTATTGCCCTGTGAGCGTGTGCTATTTGTTGGCTCATGTTTTGCAAGCAATATTGGTGCGAAATTTATAGATTGGAAATTTCGTACCATTGTAAATCCGTTTGGGGTAATGTATAACCCTGCTTCGATACTGCATACGATAGAACGAAGAACCGAGACTTTTGATATCGTCTTTATCACTTTAGGTACAAACCATGTGTATATTGAGAAAGCTACGGGCGAGATAGTAGACAACTGTAACAAACGTCCGCAACGGCTTTTCAATGAGCAGGAACTCAGCATAGCAGTCTGTAAAGACTATCTAAACCGTGCGATAGAACTGCTACAAGAACGCAACCACGATGTTAAAATAATATTCACAGTCAGTCCAATACGATATGCAAAGTATGGTTACCACGAGAGTCAGCTCTCTAAAGCTGTATTGCTTCTATCGGTACACGATGTAATAGGCGAGCATATTGATGAAAATGTAGCCTATTTTCCAGCTTACGAGATAGTGAACGATGAACTTCGCGACTATCGTTTCTATAAAGCCGATATGCTACACCCCAATGAGCAGGCTGTGGAATATATATGGGAACGTCTTGTTGATATGTATTTTTCGCCTTCAGCTAAAGAGTTTCTGCACGAATGGAAACCAGTAAAAGAGGCATTTGCACATCGTCCTTTCAATCCAGAAAGTAGCGAATATAAGAATTTTATGGTAAAAATGAGAGCGCATGCAAAGCTATTGGCGCAAAAATACAATGGATTAATAATAGAAGACCAATGAACACCGAACAAATTTTAGCACATCTTGCCAGACACAATGTTAAGTCTACTGCCAACAGAATATTGATAGCAGAGGCTATTTCGAAACATAATGGACCTGTTTCAATGAAGGAATTAGAAACAAAACTACAAACAATAGATAAATCGAGTATATTCCGCACACTTACATTGTTTAGTAATCAGCACGTTGTACACCAGATGGAAGATGGCAACGATATTGTTCGCTACGAACTTTGTATGAGCAACGACGATGAAACTGACAGCGATATGCACGCTCACTTTTATTGCGAGCAGTGTCAACGCACCACTTGTCTGCACGAAGTAGATATTCCCAAAGTCAGTCTGCCCACCGGTTACAGACTTTCCAGCGTAAACTTTATGCTGAAAGGAGTATGCCCCGAATGTGCAGTAAAGCAGAAACGATAAGGAAAAAAGGTAAAAAAGAAAGCAAAAGCTATACAGCAACTTTGTTTTTGCTGTATCTTTGCACTCTGTAACTTATAGAAAGCAACCGACATTGTATATTTTATGGCAGTCAGGAATCTTTCTGTTAATATTTCGATAATGAGCTATTCAATAGAAAAAATAACACAAGTAGTAAGCGCAGA
This sequence comes from Prevotella pallens, assembly GCF_900454935.1. Taxonomy (NCBI): domain Bacteria; kingdom Pseudomonadati; phylum Bacteroidota; class Bacteroidia; order Bacteroidales; family Prevotellaceae; genus Prevotella; species Prevotella pallens. The sequence continues at coordinate 1,759,790 of NZ_UGTP01000001.1, read as the reverse complement.
ACGGTATGGAGATACTGCTGCAAGCATAAGTTTTTTGTTAACAGATAGCCGTTCGCTATGTTTTCCCGAAGAAACATTGTTCTTCGCACTACACACCGATCGCAACGATGGTCATCATTACATTCCCGAACTCTATCGGCGTGGCGTGCGAAATTTTGTAGTTGAGAATGTTCCCAATAACTTTTCTGACCTTTATAAGCATGCAAACTTCCTGAAAGTGGGCAATACACTTGCTGCATTTCAGCAACTAGCAACTTTTCATCGTAAGGCTTTTAACATTCCTATTGTAGGTATTACGGGGTCGAATGGTAAAACAATGGTAAAAGAGTGGTTGTCGCAACTGTTCTCTTACGATATGAATGTAACACGTTCGCCAAAGAGTTATAATTCGCAGATAGGCGTTCCGTTATCGCTTTGGCTATTGAACGAAAATTCGCAGATAGGTTTAATAGAAGCAGGCATTAGCAAAGTTGGTGAAATGCAGGCTTTACACGATATAATTATGCCTACTGTGGGAGTACTTACAAGTATAGGTGCAGCTCATCAGGAGAATTTTTCATCGTTAAAAGAGAAGTGTAACGAGAAGCTGTTGTTATTTAAAGGTACACAAGCTTTAATTTATCGGATCGACGATAAGATAGTAGCAAACTGTGTTGCAGAAACTTGTTACGATGGAGAGCTACTAGCATGGTCGGAACACGATACTACTGCAGCTTTTTATGTAGAACGTATAGAAAAGAGCAATACCACATCTACCATACATTATATATGGAAGCATAGCACACATGGAAACTTTATTTTGCCATTCATAGATGATGCTAGTATAAGCAATTGTATTACTTGTGCGGTAGTTGCGTTATATTTTGGCATGCAGCCAGAGGTGTTGGCGCAACGTATGGCGAAGCTTGAACCAGTTGCAATGCGCCTTGAAGTAAAGGAAGGGCAGCATGGTTGTACGCTAATTAACGACTCTTACAACTCTGATATAAACTCGCTCAATATCGCACTCGACTTTATGAATCGTCGCCCAGACCAAAAACATCGTGAACGAACACTTATATTGAGCGATATTTACCAAAGTGGTGAAACCGAAGAGCAGCTTTATGCAGAAGTTGCAGCAATGGTAAAAGAGCGTGGTATAAAGAAGTTTATAGGTGTAGGCAAAGCACTTAATAGACAAAAACAGGCTTTTGGTAGTTTAAAAGATAAGTTCTTTTTTGAAAATACAGCAGATTTCATAGAAAGCAATGTGTTTAAGACTTTACATAATGAAGTTATTTTGTTGAAAGGTGCACGAGTTTTCGACTTTGATAAACTCACCGAACTGTTAGTAAAGAAAGTACACGAGACAGTGTTAGAGGTGAATTTGAATGCTGTAATAAGTAATCTAAACTGGTATCGCTCCTTCTTAAAGCCCGAAACAAAACTTGTTTGTATGATAAAAGCCGATGCTTATGGAGCTGGAGCTGTAGAGATAGCAAAGACTTTACAAGAACATCGTGTAGATTATCTTGCTGTGGCTGTGGCTGACGAAGGAGCTACATTGCGCCGAAATGGCATTACAAGTAACATAATGATAATGAACCCTGAGATGAGCTCGTTTAAAACTCTTTTCGATAACAAGCTTGAACCAGAGGTTTATAGCTTCCGTTTGTTGGAAGCACTAATTAAAGCTGCCGAAAAAGAGGGTATTACAGGATATCCAGTGCATATTAAACTTGATACAGGTATGCATCGGTTAGGTTTCGACCCTCGTACAGATATTGATAGACTCGTGAATCGACTGCACCATCAACATGCTTTAATACCTCGTTCGGTATTTTCTCATTTCGTGGGATCGGACAGTAACGACTTCGATTCTTTCTCAGATAAACAGTTCGCACTATTCGAAGAGGGAAGCAAGAAACTGCAAACAGCTTTCAACCATCATATTATACGACACATGGACAACTCTGCTGGTATAGAACACTTCCCAGAACACCAAATGGATATGTGTCGATTAGGATTAGGACTTTATGGTATTAATCCACGAACCAATGCTATTATAAATAATGTGTCTACATTAAAAACAACTATATTGCAACTTCGGAAAGTTCCAGCAGGCGATACTGTGGGTTATTCTCGTCGTGGTAAGATAGAAAAAGATAGTGTAATAGCTGCTATTCCTATAGGATATGCCGATGGGTTGAACCGTAAATTAGGCAATCGCAACTGTTATTGTCTTGTAAATGGTAAACGTGCTTACTATGTAGGCAATATTTGTATGGATGTAGCTATGATTGATGTAACAGGAATAGATTGTAAAGAAGGCGACAATGTTGAAATATTTGGCGATAATTTACCAGTTACAGTGTTGAGTAATGTGTTGGATACTATTCCATACGAGGTGCTGACTGTGGTGAGCAATAGAGTTAAACGAGTTTACTTTCAAGATTAGATAGGAACGAATGGCATTTATTTATTTTTTTATAGGCTTGCTTATAGGTGCAGTTCTCGCTTACTTATGGGGGCGGAGTCAGGTGGCTACTACCGCCCAGAGTCTCTCTGCTGAACTTGCTGTAGCAAAAAGTAAAATAGAAACAATAGAAAAAAATGCCATCGATAACGTGAATGCAGAGCGAGAACACAGTAAGAAATTGCTCGATGAAATGCAGAAGCAGATAGAAACTACTAAGAAATTAATGCAAGAAGAAATACGCACAATGACAGCGCAAATGCTTTCGGAAAGTAGAGAACATCTGAACACGATAGATAAAGAACGACTAGATGCACTTCTAAAACCGCTTCACGACCGTATAGATATATTCAACCAAAATGTAATAACGGCTACAAAAGAAGATGCAACAAACAAAGCTGAAATTAAAACAACGTTTGAAACAACAATAAAATTGCTACAAGAGGTGCAGACCTCAACGGTGAATAATATTCGTGAAAATAATGAGCGTGCAATAAAAGAATTACGGGAGCAGACCGAACGTATAGGAAATGATGCAGCATTGCTCACACAAGCATTAAAAGGCGACTCTAAATTACAAGGCGATTGGGGTGAAATGATATTGGAAACAACTTTAGAAAATTGTGGATTAACAAAAGGCGAACAATTCTTTTTACAACGAAACTATCAAGATTCTAAAGGAAATAACTTGCGCCCAGATGCTGTTATTGATTTGCCTGGAGGCGAACATGCTGTTATAGATGCTAAGGTCTCGCTGACCGCATACCAGTCTGCTGTAAGTGCAAAAAATGCTGCAGAACAAGAAAGATTCCTAAAGGAACATATCAAGTCAATAAAGAAACATATTGATGAACTATCGGCTAAGAACTACGAAAAGATAGTGCCCAATTGCATTGGCTATGTATTGATGTTTGTTCCATACGAAAGTGGGTACGCAGCGGCAATAAAAGCAGATACTTCTATTTTGCAATATGCATATCGAAAACATATAATTTTGCTGAGTCCGAGTAACCTTTTAATGGCTTTACAGCTCACTCATACTATGTGGCAAAACTACCGTGTTAATAAAAATGTGGAGGAAATATTGCGTATATCAAACGACCTTTATGATAAATTTGTATCATTTGGAGAAACATTTGTGAAGCTTGGAACAAATATTCAGCGGCTTCAAATAGATTACGAGAAGGCTCATTCTCAACTGAGTGAAGGAAAAGGAAATATTCTTCGTCGGCTCGATAATATGAAAACATTGGGTATAACACCTAAGAAAGAATTGCCAGAGGGTTTATAAAATTGTAGTTGGTAGGACTAAAATTCGTTTATAAATATTCAGATAAATAGTTATCTTTCAGCTACTATAGTATAAAAGCATAGGGGCAGTTGTTTCTTATGATATCTAATTCGAAACTGATAGATATCTAAGACAAACGTGATAGATATCTGAAATGAAACTGATAGATATCTAAGACGAACGTGATAGATATTCGGAACAAAAATAGCTATATATGACAACTCTCTCTAAACATCTGAGATATTCTATTTAGTTTGTGAATAAAAAGTAAGTTCTACTTATAATTCCTACGCCCTTTTTCAGCTAAACTCTTTTAAACACAAGCAATAACACTTTTTTGTTATTGCTATATAGCGTTGTTTCAGATGCATAGAGAGGTTTAGAAATAAAAAAAAGGAAGTAGCGATACTTCCTTTTGTAGCGGGACGGGGCTACGATCCCCGGACCTCCGGATTATGAATCCGACGCTCTAACCAACTGAGCTATCCCGCCATCACTAATCAATAAATAGGTTGCTTTTTGAAAGCGGTTGCAAAGGTATATAAAAAAAATGGACCAACAAAATTTATTTGAGAAATTATTGATTCTATTCAAAAAATATGATCTGATTATATAATTCTTAGTGTATTAAGACAGCTCTTTTGATATAAAAATTCGAAAAATAAACGATTACTCTAATTATTTTATGTACTTTTGCAAGAAGATAGTGTGCTAAAGATATTACACAAATAGAATGTTCCATATTAGAAAGTTAGACATCTTTATAATAAAGCAGTTTGGAATGCTCTTCATAGGGACGTTTGTCGTCAGCCTTTTTGTGCTGATGATGCAGTTTTTGTGGCAATATGTTGATGAGTTAATAGGTAAAGGACTCACATTAGATGTGCTTGGAGAGTTCTTTTGGTATATGAGTTTAATGATGGTACCAGAAGCTTTACCACTTGCAGTGCTATTATCATCGCTTATAACTTTTGGAAATCTAGGTGAAAGTTCAGAATTGACGGCAATAAAAGCTGCAGGTATATCGCTAATAAAATCTTTCAGAGGAGTCATAGCATTTACATTGTTCATAGCGCTGATATCGTTCTATTTCCAAAATAGTATTGGACCTGATGCCAAGAAACACTTCGACCAGCTGTTAATTTCGATGAAACAGAAGAGTCCAGAATTAGAAATACCAGAAGGAATCTTTTATAATGGTATTCCAGATACCAATCTCTATGTGGAAAAACGCGATTTGAAAACTGGACATTTATATAATATAATGATTTATCGTATGACCGATTCGTACGAAGATCAAGCCATTATACTTGCCGATTCAGGAATGTTGCAATCAACAGCAGAGAAAAAGCATCTTATATTGAACTTGTGGAACGGAGAATGGTTTGAAAATATGCGCTCGCAAGAATTGAGTAGTAGTGCAAGTGTCCCATATCGCCGTGAGTCTTTCGTTCATAAAAAACTTATAATAGACTTCAACGAGGATTTTAACCTGACCAGTATGGCTGGTATTGCAGACGATGCTCGTACTAAAAGTATAGCCAAAATACATCACGACAAAGATTCGCTTATCCATGTATACGATAGTGTCGGTAATGTCTATTATCGAGATGCGCAACAATCAATTTATCCAATATTGAAGTTGAAAAAGAAGGATATGAACAAAGCTATAATGCTGGCTTCAACTAAGAATTATAATTTAGATTCAATATACACTAAATTGCGTCCTGAAGAGCGTAGCCAAATTATAGAACGTACATTGATGAATACACAACAAACCATCTCTGATCTCGATTTTAAAAGTATGATAACGAGCGATGGTGATAAACTCATTCGAATGCATGATATTGCTGAAATAAATAAATACTTATTGGCATTAACCTGCCTTATCTTCTTTTTTATTGGAGCACCTTTAGGTGCAATTATTCGAAAGGGTGGTTTGGGCGTTCCAATAATAATAAGTGTACTTGTCTTTATTATTTATTACATATTAAATAATACAGGATACAGAATGACACGACAAGGAGATTGGGCTATTTGGTTTGGTCGAGGCCTCTCACCAGCAATACTTATTCCAACTGCTATTTTTATTACTTATAAAGCAAATAACGATTCAGCTGTTTTTAATATCGATCTGTATCGTAACTTCTTTATACGAATCTTAGGATTAAGAATGAAAAGAAATATAAGTAGTAAAGAAGTAATTATTAGTGCACCAAGATATATTGATGATGCCGACATGCTTAGGAAAATGAATAATGAAATAGAGGCGTATGTTGAAAGAAGTAATTTAAAGTCGCCACCTAATTTTATTAAGACATTCTTTAAGTATCAGCCAGATCATGATATAGAACAGCTAAGTAAAAAGCTCGAAACGGTTATAGAAGATTTGAGCAATACACGTAATAGAATAATACTCTCAGAGCTTAATCAGTATCCAATATTAATAACAAAGGCGCATACTCGTCCTTTTGAATACAAATACTTAAATATAGCATCTGCTATAATAATCCCTGTCGGATTATTCTTATATTGCAGAATGTGGGGATTTCGATTACGCTTATATCGCGACTTAAAAACAATAAAGCAAACGAACGAAAGCATTATTGCAGAAACAGAGAAAATAGTAACAAAACAGTAACAATAAATAAATATAAATAAAACCGGAGGTCACATTATATTATATATAATATGACCTTAAACTTAAAATACAATCGATTATGGAGAACTTCGAACTCAGTAGCATAGAAGAAGCTATAAAGGATTTTAAAGAAGGAAAATTCGTTATAGTAGTCGATGATGAAGATCGAGAAAACGAAGGCGACCTTATTATGGCTGCTGAAATGATAACACCAGAAAAGGTGAACTTTATGTTGAAAAATGCACGTGGCGTTCTTTGTGTACCAATAACGCTCTCGCGAGCAAAAGAATTAGATTTACCACATCAGGTTTCAGATAATACATCGGTATTAGGAACGCCATTCACAATAACCGTTGATAAATTAGAAGGGTGTACTACGGGAGTGTCTGCTCACGATCGAGCTGAAACTATAAAAGCATTGGCTGACCCTAAAGCAACACCACAAACATTTGGACGCCCCGGACATATAAATCCATTGTATGCGCAAGATAATGGTGTGCTACGTCGCTCTGGTCATACAGAAGCCGCTATTGATTTATGTAAGATGGCAGGTTGCTTCCCTGCAGGTGTATTAATGGAAATTATGAACGACGATGGCACGATGGCACGTATGCCTCAACTCATCGAAAAAGCAAAAGAATGGAATCTGAAGATAATAAGTATCAAAGATATTATTGCCTACCGTTTACAACGCGAAACAAGTATTGAAGTAGGAGAAGAGGTTGATATGCCAACCATATATGGACATTTCCGCTTAATTCCTTTTCGTCAAACATCTACCGGTGTAGAAAATATGGCATTAATAAAAGGCGAATGGAACGAAGATGAACCAGTATTGGTGCGAGTTCACTCATCTTGTGCAACTGGTGATATTCTAGGAAGTGAACGTTGCGATTGTGGTGAACAGTTGCACAAAGCAATGGAAATGATAGAAAAAGAAGGAAAAGGTGTGCTTATTTATATGCAACAAGAGGGAAGAGGCATAGGACTAATGAATAAGATTGCAGCATATAAATTGCAAGAGCAGGGACTTGATACTGTAGATGCAAACTTGCATTTAGGTTTTAAGCCTGACGAACGCGATTATGGGTGCGGTGCCCAAATGCTACGTCATCTTGGAGTACACAAAATGAAATTGATGACTAATAATCCAACCAAACGAGTAGGACTCGAAGCTTTTGGTTTAGAGATTCAAGAAAATATTCCAATAGAAATACGTCCTACACAATATGATTATCGCTATTTGAAAACGAAAAAAGAACGAATGGGACATGACTTACATTTATAAAAACTTGCTTATCGCACCTTTTAAATAAAGCTATAGCATATTGTTTACGATAGATTATTTTTGAAAATCTATTTCATAGTATCAGCGAAGGATTTATATTGTTTCTTGAATAGACACATTACCTATAACGGCGATGAACGAAGCAAAGTATAACAGCTGTATAAGCTATCACAATGATGTAAAAAGCGAATAAAAACAAGCAAAAAATAACAGTTAAAAGATGTCAATTTAGAGCATAGTTCTCTATTAATTGCTATCTTTGCCAAAGTTGTGCGAGAAAAGCTGGCATTTACTTGGCGGCTAAATTTACAAACGGTTTAAAATCAAATAGATATTAATAATTCAATTCATTTATAACTAAAAAATTAAAATTTTATCATTTATGGCAACTACACAACAAAAAGCAGCCCCACAAAAGAAATCAGAGGGCTTCACAGGAGTTAGAGGCGCATTTTGGATTATCGCATTCTGCGGTTTCGTAGCATTCGCATTGTTCTATCTTTGGTTTGCTAACGATATGCACTTCCAAGATCCACTTACGAGAGAACATCCATCTGATGTATGGGGTACTATATATAAAGGTGGTGTTGTGGTTCCTGTTATCCACACTTTATTACTTACAGTACTTGCAATGTCTATTGAGCGTTGGTTGGCTTTGAAAACAGCTTTCGGCAAAGGTGCTCTTCCTAAATTTGTGGCAAGTATCAAAGCAGCTTTGAAAGATAACGATATGAACAAAGCTACTCAACTTTGTGATAAGCAAAGAGGTTCTGTTGCAAACGTTGTTATGGCATCTATTAATGCTTATAAAGCAATGGAAAGTGGCGCAAATGCAAATATGAAGAAAGCTCAAAAAGTTGCAAAGATTCAACAAGCTCACGAGGAAGCAACTCAACTTGAGATGCCAACTCTTACAATGAACCTTCCTATCATTGCTACACTTGTAACTCTTGGTACTCTTACCGGTCTTCTTGGTACTGTAACTGGTATGATTAAGTCGTTCTCTGCTTTGTCTGCAGGTGGTGGTGCTGACTCTGCTGCACTTTCTGCTGGTATTTCTGAGGCGTTGATTAATACTGCATTCGGTATTGCTACTTCTTGGTGTGCAGTAGTTTCTTATAACTACTTCTCAAACAAGGTAGATAAATTAACTTACGCACTCGATGAGGTTGGTTACTCAATTGCTCAGACATACGAAGTAAACCATACAGAAGAAGCTTAATTTTTTGCTAACCCTCTAAATACATTATCACTATGGGTAAAGTAAAAATTAAGAAAGAAGACGTCTGGATTGACATGACACCAATGTCAGATGTTATGACCTTGTTGCTTACTTTCTTTATGCTCACCTCTACATTCGTAAAGAATGAGCCTGTGAAAGTAAATACACCAGGATCTGTATCTGAGATGAAGGTGCCAGAAAACGGTGTTCTTACAGTACTTATTAGTCCTGAAAAGAACGCTGCAGGTCTACCAACAGGCGAAGGACAAGTATTTATGAGCTACGACAATACTAAAGAATTAGGACAAATCTTAGAAATGGTAGCACCAGATTTGAAGCCAGAACAGAAAAAAACATTCTTGGCAGAATCTACATTTGGGGCTCCTATGGATAAACTTTCATCTTACTTAAGTATGTCTGCAAAAACTCGTAGCGAAGAACTCCCTAAAATGGGAATCCCTCTCGATAGTATTCAAGGGCATGAAATGACTGAATTTCAACAATGGATTAATGCGGCTCGCCAAGTAAATCCTAAAGTTCGAATTGCATTAAAGTCTGATGCGAATACCCCTTATGGTACAGTTAAAAAAGTAATGAGTGAACTCCAAGATATGGATGAAAGTCATTACTATATGATTACACAGTTGGACGCTAAAAAGGCTGCACAAGCAGCTTCTAAGGAGAACTAATAATGTCGAATAAAAAAGAAAGCAAGCAAAAAAAGATGACTGTTCGTGTAGACTTTACACCTATGGTCGATATGTTGATGTTGCTTATCACATTCTTCATGCTTTGTACTTCACTTAGTAAGCCTTCAACTATGGAGCTGACTATGCCAAGTAATGATAAGCAACAGCCAGATGCGAAAAAGAATGAAGCAAAGGAATCACACTCTATAACTATATTTATTGGAGATGGAGATAAGATTCTTTATGGCGAAGGTAAACCACAACTTGATAATCCCAATTGGCTGAAAAAAGCAGATTGGGGAACTGGTAAAAATAGCATTCGTTACGTTCTTCAACACAAGGAAGTAGACAATGGTGCAAGCATACCTTATAACGATATGCGTCTTGCCGTACAGGAATTGCAGAAGAAGAAAGCTGCTAACGAAAAGGCTTATCCTGATAGTATTTATCAAGCTGAACTTACCAATATTAAGTTAGGTAATGTAAACGGTAAGAAGGTTCCAACCTTAACAGTTATCATTAAACCTACTGATAAAGCTTCTTATAAGAATCTAGTTGATATTCTCGATGAAATGCAGATTTCATATATTGCAACTTATGTCATTGATAAGCTCACCCCACAGGAAAAAGATTTGCTTTCAACTAAGGGGTTTAAATTTTAATGATATATAACAATTAAAGGAAAAGAACATGTCAAAAATAGATCTATATGATCCTAAGTGGGTCGATATGGTGTTTGCTGATAAGAATAAGGCGTATGGAGCTTATCAACTTCGTAAGTCTGTTTCACAGCGTAACATCAAGGCATTGGTTATTTTGCTTGTTGCTGCATTCATTGGCGGTGGATATCTGGCTTACCAGATAAAGAAACACAAAGATGAACTTGCCGCTCAAGAAGCATACGCTGCAAAGATGGAATTAGCTGCTTTGGAGCAAGCAAAGAAAGAACAAGCTGAACGAAAGAAACAGCAAAAGAAGGAAGAACCTAAAAAGGTTGAACCTGAAAAAGTTGTTCCAGAAACACGTGCTACTGTTAAGTTTACAGCACCTGTCATCAAAGATGATAAGGAAGTAAAAGAAGAAATGCCTCCAATGGTTAAAATGAACAGAGAAACCAAGGCTATTGGTACTGAAACCAAAGAAGGTGTTGAAGATCGTAATATTGTAGCTGACAGAAGTACAGTGGCAACGCCAGAACAGATTATTCCTAAGATTGAAAAACCTGTAGCTGAAGCTCCAAAAGTTGAAGCTCCAAAGGAAGATATCGAAAAGAAAATCTTTACTTTTGCAGAACAACAACCAACTTTCAAAGGTAATGTCCAGGCTTGGCTTACTTCTCACTTGCAGTATCCTGCATCTGCTGCTGATAATAATATTCAGGGAAAAGTTGTTGTGAAGTTCGTTGTTGGTCGTGATGGTTCTGTTAGTAGAGCAGAAGTTGTACGCGGTGTAGATCCTGCACTTGATCGTGAAGCTCTTCGCGTAGTAAACAGTATGCCTAAATGGAATCCTGGTATGAATAATGGACAGCCTGCAAACGTTTGGTTCCAACTTCCAATTACTTTCAAACTGAACTAATATTAATTTAAGTTTATGAAAAGAACCATATTCTACGTTTTCGTAGGATTGATATTATCTACAGCTTTTCTTTCTTCTTGTGGAAGAAAGAAAGCTATAGATGGTAGAACAGATACACCGACGTCAGGGACGATTAAATTCGCCTCTGACGAAAGTTTTAGCCAATTTCTTGACGAGGAATTGCAAGTATATCAATATCGTTATCCTCAGACGCATCTTTTACCAATTTATACAGATGATAATACGGGTATGAAGATGTTATTAGATCTCAAAGTTAATTTGTTTTTTACTTCTCATGGTTTGCAAAAAGGTGAAGATGCAATTTTGAGAGGAAAAGGTCCAATACCTTCAGTTTTCCCTGTAGGATACGATGGTATTGCCTTTATAATAAACAAAAGTAACTTAGATTCTTGTATTACAGTTACCGATGTTAAGCGTCTTCTTAGAGGCGATGTAACAAAGTGGAATCAGATTTATCCACATTCAAAAAAAGGAAATATCGAAGTTGTATTCGATAATAAAGCATCAGCAACTCTTCATTTTGTTGTTGATTCTATCTTGGGAGGAAAAAACATAAAGAGTCAAAATATTGTAGCTGCTAAAAACAGTAAAGCTGTTATTGACTACGTAAAGAAGACTCCAAACGCTATAGGTGTAATAGGCTCTAATTGGTTGAACGATCGAAGCGATTCTACAAACACCACATTTAGAAATGATATTCGTGTAATGGCGATATCTAAAACTAGTAAAGCAGAAGATTATAATAGTTGGCAACCATATCAGGCTTATTTCCTAGATGGGCGATATCCTTTTGTTAGAACTATATATGCAATAGTAGCCGATCCTCATCAGGCTTTACCTTGGGCATTTGCTAATTTTATTGCAGGACCAATCGGACAAAAAATAATTCTACGAACTGGTTTACTTCCTTATCGTGCCGAAATAACAATTCGAGAGGTTAAGGTAAAAGAATAATGTTACGTTATTTTTTAGCTTAATAGTGAAATCTATATAGATGTTGATTAATAATAGAAAGAAGATTATGAAGACAAAGAAATATTTATTAGTTGGAGCTTTGATACTAAGTTTATCGACTCCTGCCATAGCTCAGAATGATAGTTATAAAGCTGCGCTTAATCCTATTATAAGTGCTATAGAAGCTGCTCCTAACGATGTAAATGCTGGTAAAGATCTTATAAAGGACTACTTAAAAACTTATAAGAAAGATGAACAGGCGCTTACCGCGTTAGGAAATGTTTATTTAGCTCAACGTAACTTTACAGAGGCAATGAAGATTGCTAATTCTATCGTTTCTAATAAGAAAATGAATGGTACTTTAGGATATCTTCTTCTTGGAGATATTGTAGCATTGCAAGATAGTGTTGGTAATGCTGGTGCTGCTGCTCAGAATTATGCAACTGCAATTAGTCTTGATCCACATAATGTTGCTGCTTACGAGCGTTATGCAAAAGTATATCGTCATGTAAATCCACAAGTATCTGTTCAAAAACTTGAAGAGCTTCGTCAAGTTGAACCCAATTATCCTGTGGAAGCAACGGCTGCAGAAATTATGCTTGGTGATGGTAAATATGCAGAAGCTCTCTCTTGGTTCGATAAAGCTAATAGAGCAAACCTGACGGAAGACAATTTCTATAAGTACGGTTATACAGCTTTTATTCTTCGTAAACACGATAAAGTTTTAGAGGTGGTTGAAGATGGTTTAAAACGCTTTCCAAATAGCGAATATATCGCACGTGTAGGAATGATGTCTGCAGTTGAAAAAGGCGACTATGCAAAAGCTTTAAACTTTGCAAACCAAATGTTTGCTGGAAATGGTAAGAAGGTAGCAAACGATTATGCTGTTTACGGAAAAGCCTTAGCAGGAAATAAAGAATATGATAAAGCATTGGAGAACCTTAACAAGGCACTCGATATGGATAAAAAGAATTTCGAGCCAATGAAGACTATAGCTGAAATTTATGCTGCACAAGGAAATGGTGATAAGGCTTTACAGGTTCAAATGGATTATCTTGCTAAAAATCCGAATGCAAATTCTAACGATTGGGCTAAGCTTGCTTCAACATGGGTAGATAAAGCTTCAACAGAGACAGATAAAACTCTTAAGGCTGATTATCTGGATAAGGCAATAGCTATCTATGATCAGATGGCAGTTAAGTTTCCTTCTATCTCAGATTGGATTTGGTCTAACCAAGCTAACGCTGCTCAAATGAAGAACGATGCTGATAAAGTGGCAGATATTTATAAAAAGATTGCTGCTTTTGAAGAAGCAAAGCCGAATCTTGATGCCGATTCAAAGGCATATTTAGAGCAAGTTTATTATGGTTTAGGCTATTATTATTCAAAGCTTGGTAATGCAGAAATGGCTAAACAGTACTTTAACAAAGTATTATCAGTAAATCCAAACAATGAAAATGCAAAGAAAGCTTTAGGGCTCTAATTTAGATATTTAATTTGTTTTTTTTTAGACAGGGGGTGTATCATTTATCTGATACTGCCCCTTTTTTATTTATTGAGGTTTTCAGCCTATCAAATGTTCATTACGCTATGATATTGTTGATTCTCCTCTTCAAATCAGTAACAGTTGTCTTATGGGGCTATATTTTAATCATCTGCAATATTTTCAGTCTTGGTAAATAGATTCCCATACAATGTAAGCTTATTTCTTGCTAACCTTATTCAGGTCTTGGTTAATATAATTTGCTTGAACTCAGATTATAATTTTGGAAACGGTTATTGTAGAATCTAATCTCATCGTCTTCACACTGTTCTAATTGGCGGAAGGGAGATAAAAAGACACGGATAGCCTTACAGTTGTGAAGGTTACCATATATATCCTTGTCAGTCTGCCATATAACTGTATCATAACTCTCATATATTTCCATAGGGCACTCTCATATAGTCGTTAATGATAGTGTAGCGTCCACCATTCTGTGCATTTAGGCAGAACTATACTTTTACACAGACTTTACTTCTATATTAAATCCCTTACATAAATTGGCAAAATACTTAGAAACAATATAATGTGATTTAAATGAACAATCTCGTAAAATATAGAAATTATCACATCTTGTTTGATAGAAAAATGGAGTATCTGGCAAGGAAGAACCATCAGTCAATGTACGACTTCCTGAACGTTGTAAATCTAGAATATTATCACTTTTAATAATGCGGCCTAAGAAAAAATCGACAGTTTTATCCTTTATTTTTATCTTACATGGGAAGAACTGTAATTCCTCCTTTAATAATTCATTATATTTCTTAACGAACTTACAAGAGAAAATGGGTATAGGTATAATACAATTCAAAAAATCAAGTTTTAAAATTTGATTATATGTATAACCTTTTCCTGCAACGAGAAGAGGATTTACATATTGATACGGTATAACATTCTTATTTTCAATAAAAAAATCCCAATATCTTTGTGAATCAGATTGTGATTTGAAATAAATAATCTGATTCGCATTTGTTTCATGTTGATTTATTATAAACATATTTAATGGCTTTTTATTTTACCATAGAGTTAGCCAGCAAATGCAAAATTATAAATAATATCTGGAATAGCTAATAATGAACATAAAATTAGTAATTAAATATTTTTTTGGAAATAATAAATCATATTCTTTTGGGAATTACAGCCAACCATAGTTGTTTTGAATAAAGAGAGCCTTTGCTAAATAGAATAAAATTTATGTTGAAATATCTATACTTGGCTACAACAAAGGAACTATAGAATAGGAATGCAAGAAGGAGAAAAAAGTTATACTCAGTATTACACTACATATATGTGCTTAGGAGCTTAATAACAACTACCAGACAGCTTTTAATTACAAAATATTTTTTTTTAATTATAATTTTTTATTTTATAATTAAAAACTTAGTGAAATGTAATTAGAATTTTCATTGTGGCAGATATTGTCTTCAAAAAGTGTGTAAGTCTATATTTTTCTTATCTTTGTATTCTGTAAAACATATAATAGTAAAATGGAACTTACGCAATTACAAATTTCTGAAATTCTTTCTAATACCACAAATAGCAGCGAAGGTTTTATTAGCTTCAGTAATTATGAATTCCGTAGACTCAATCAGCAATTGCAAAATTATTATATTTTTCTGTAGAACTCGTATGTTGGTGTTTGAAGAAAATAGTTTTTGTTGTATTTTCCAAATCGAAGTACAATAAACAAGATTTTTATTTTTAAATTTTTATGAAACATCAAGTTATAAAACACTCCCCTAACTGCTGAAAAAATATGAGAGTTTCTTCTTGTTTTTTATTTCCGTATTTTCATATCCTTTCTTTTTATTGGTTTATAGAATCTTATGTATATGTTTCTTTGTACTTCCAATTATAAAATATGAGGTTATACCTTTGTTTATATATTCACATTACGGTAGAACTAACGTATAAGAAACTTAAAACATAAATAATGTTTGTCCGTATTCTGAAAAATATGTAACTTTGAAGCATTAAATACGTTGATAATTAATAATCAAAATTGAAACTACGATGGCAAATTCTTTAGACGAAGTAACAGGACCAGTTAATGAATCAGGACGTGATATACATGTAATTGATAAACAATTACCAGTGTCTATAGGTGCAGGCTCCACTATTTTTCAAATAGCTTTATGGGTTGTAATCCCCATTTTAGTACTATTATATGTAGCCCTTATGGGAAGTACAATACCTAATCCGTTATTTGTTGCGGTTGTAGGTTGTATTGTAGGAATTCTTCCAGGCGTTATTTTTATTTTTATGAAAATATCTGCACGTAACTATTTTCAACAATTGGAACAGCGCATTCAGGCAGAAGCGTCAAACATTGATAACTATCTCGAACAACGTGTTGATATTCTTACAAATGTAGTCGGACTTGTTGACCGTGCTATCGATTTAGATAAAGATGTTATGAAAGCTGTCGCAGCACTTCGTGGAGGTTCTGTAAACGAATCTAACCGTAATGAAGTTAATGCACAAGTAGGTTCGGCTTTAGGCAGACTTTTTCCACAAGTAGAAGCTTATCCAGAACTTAAAGCACATAGTGCTATTGCTGATGCTATGCAACAAAATAATTATTTACAACGCGAAATAACAGCAGCTAGAACAGTATATAATAGTAGAGTAACCCAATGGAATACAGATATATTCTCTTGGCCTACTAAGATGATTGTAGCCGCTCAACAAGGTTATACCACACGTATTCCATTTACAACATCTTCTGAAGTACGTCAAGCTGCACGTGCAAAATTCTTTTAAGTTACGGAAAACTCTTCTAATAAAATAGAATGGTAGAAGATATTTACGATCCATTAGAGGAATACAGCAACGTTTATCGAGAAAAGTTTAAGAAAGTTTGCGAAGATACCTTTGCAGAATTAGCTCGTGAGGCTAATATTGATATCGAAGCGAATCGTCAAACCTGTCAAAAAGTATATGATAATGAAGCTTTTCTAGCTAAAATAAAATCTAAAATAACTTGGTGGACGGTTCTTTGTGTCCTATTATGGATAGGTGTTATTGTTGGTGCCTTATCCATTTATGGAAACAAAACAGAGTGGGGAATAGAACTAATACTTGCCGTAGGTGTGGGTTCTGCATTATCTTTGTTCTTTCTTATTTCAAAAGTGCACCCTAAATTGAAATCATTAAAGAGTGAACGTGATAATATTTCTAATATTATTACTTGTTTAAAAGATGAAGCTTGGAACCAAATGGCTCCACTAAACCAACTTTATGATTGGGATATACTTACTAGAATGATGACGAAGACAGTACCTCGATTAGAATTTGATCGTTATTTTACCACTCAACGTTTGGCTGATTTACGGAAAACTTATGGTTGGGACGATTCTTTTAATGAGGAGCGTTCTGTCGTTTATTCTCACTCAGGACTTATCAATGGTAATCCATTTGTAATCTGTCGTACACGAAAAATGGAGATGGGAACCAAAACATACCATGGTTATAAGACAATTTATTGGACGGAAACCGAAACCGATGATAAAGGAAACAGACGAAGAGTGCAACGCTCAGAGACTCTCCATGCAACAGTAACAGCCCCATATCCAGAATATTTTGAAAAGACACGATTGATATATGGAAACACTGCAGCACCTGATTTAAAATTCTATCGTAAACCAAGTGGATTGGCTGGTAAAGAAAGTTCTTTGCGTTACAAGTGGAATAGATTTACTTTGCGTCGGAAAGCTCGTAATTTAGAAAATGGCGATTTTGCAATGTTAACGAATGAAGAGTTTGAAGTTGCATTTAATACTAGTAACCGAAACAACAATCAACAATATGCCTTACTTTTCACACCATTGGCTCAAGAAAGTATGATGAAGTTGTTGCAAGACGATAAAGATGGCTTTGGAGACGATTTCGATTTCGATAAAAACAAGATGATTAATATCATTTTTGCGAATCATATACAAGGCTTAAATCTCGATTTAAATCCAAGCCAGTATCATAGTTTCGATTACAATAAAGCGCAAGAAGATTTCCAACGTATCAATTCAATCTATTTCCGTGCAATATATTTTGTGTTTGCTCCTTTGCTTTGTGTACCAATGTATCAGCAAATACGTCCTCAATCAGCTATTTATGGGCTTGACATGCCACAAAAAAGTTCGTTTTGGGAGCACGAAGCTTTGGCTAATTTTTGGGGACAAAAGCATTTTCAACATCCACAATGCGTTACAAACTGTATATTGAAAACAGAAGAAGCACCGCAAAACGATGGGAGTACATTACTTAATGTGTCCGCTTATGGTTATCGTTCTGAATCTCGTATAACTTATATTAGTAAGTTTGGTGGCGATGGACATTACCACAATGTACCTGTGGAATGGAATGAATATTTACCAGTTACAGGATATGGAAGTATTGTTATGCGAGAAGATAATTCGCAAGAAGTTTCTGAGATAACGCAAAAACAACGATTAAGTCATATCGACGAAGTGCTTAAAAAGAGTAACTTGAACATTTATAGAAGACACATCGCTTCAAAAGTATAGATACTTCTTTTATATTTATCTCTTTGTAGTCTGGCACCAACATAATTGATGTTAGGTTATTATGTGTTTGAATGAAATTTATTAGATTCCCATACCACATCTATTATTAAATTTGTATATTTGTATTGTACTATTAAATTAGTGCAAATACATTTTTGAGTCTAACTTTATAGTAGTTAAATAAAACTATTTATCAGAATATTTCGATGAAGAATATAAACTTTATTGCTATCGATTTTGAAACAGCTACGTCTAAACGAGCATCTATTTGCGAAGCTGGTATTTGTGTAGTAAAAAATGGAAAAGTAGTAGAAACAAAATCGTGGTTAGTTCGCCCGGAAGGGAACAATTATAGTTTTTGGAATATTCAGGTGCATGGAATTCAACCAGAAGATACTATTAATTCGCCAATATTTCCTGACGTTTGGACAGAAATAACCAAATATCTGTACGATTATCCTGTGTTAGTGGCTCATAATGCAGCATTCGATATAAGCTGTATTCGTCATTCTTTGAAATATTATGGCTTACCCACACCCGATGTTTCCTATTATTGCTCGTTTCGAGCTGCCAGACATATTTACGATTTCGAATGTAATAAGCTTGATTATCTCTGTAATCAATTTGATATACCTTACGGTACACACCATCGTGCGGGCGATGATGCGGAAATGTGTGCCCGCCTTTTCCTACGCGAAATAAAAGATGCTGGCTGGGTAGAGTTGGAAGAAATGGATTATTGTAACGGCAAACTCTAAATAGAATAGCAACTTTTTTATATAAGTTGTTTTTCACGAATAAAACAAATGGTTCCTATACAAAATGTATAGAGACCATTTATTTTTTCTTCTTATTTTTTATTGGCAAAGAACACACCAATTAGAATTAATACACTACCAATACCAGCTTCTATCGTCATTTTCTCTCCTAAGAAGATAGCACTGATAATAACAGTGCAAATAGGACTAAAATAATTGTAGTTGGCTATTTTAACAGCGCCAACTTTTTCTGTTACATAGCTCCATCCACCAAATCCGAAGAACGATGCAATTAAACCAAGAAAAAGAAGATTACAAGTAACAGGCATATCGGTAAGGAAGTTTTGTATAGGATATTGCCATGGAGAATAAATAAACAATGGTAAACTTGTTAGTGCACCATAGAAAAACATTTTTCGTGTAATAAATGCTGCGCCATATTTTAAACCTAGTGGGCGAAGTAGTAAACAATAAGCACCGAAACATGCTGTTGAAAGTAGTGCTAAAGCATCGCCTAATACACGATTGGTTACATTCGCACTTTCGTTATTTCCGCCAAATATGATAAACGAGACACCTATTATTGCAATGAGCGACCCTATTGCAAGCGATTTTGTTAGCTTCTCTTTACAGAAGAGTATTGCCAAAAACATTGTAAACAATGGCGATGTACAAATTATAAAGCTAATATCATTGACACTACCCACCTGAACTGCGAAATTCTCAGGTATAAAATAGAGCGAACCTCCTAAAAGTCCACATAACAGCATAAGCAATTCGTCCTTGATATTGTTAGACCACAATCTTTTATACGATAGAGTCCACATTGCAAGGTAAGCAATAATGTAGCGTGCTAAAAAAACTTCGTCAGGACGCATACCACCTTGTATAACAACTTTGGTATTTACAAGTGTTGCACCCCAAATACTTACAATTAAAATAGCAATGAGATGATAGAATACTGTTCTATTTTTTTTCTCTGTAACACTGTTAGGCATAAAACTGTTTATGTATGATTTAAAGTAGGGCAAAGTTAAATATTTTTAGATTATAAACAAAATTTTGAGCTTTTAAATCTTGTTGAAACTTGAAATTTATGCGTTTTTTATGTAATATTTAACATTTTCACATTGCGTTAGTATTCTTTATGCCTCATTCTTGAAATCAGTTTAAATATCTATTTCTCAATATAAATTTGCCGCATTGTTTTTGCAGTCTTACACAAATCCTGTATAACTTCTCCACCAATAATTAATCCAGCTGTAGCAGGAACCCACGCATTCGATGCAGGTGTAGAGCGTTTTTTATGTGCTATGGTTTCTGTATTTGTATTATTAGAATAATCTTTATCTCTTTCTGGGTATAAAGAAGTTAATGGTTCTTCGGGACTGTAAACCACTTTTATGTTGCGAACATTTGATTTACGAAGTTTTTTTCTTAAAATTTTTGCTAATGGGTCGTTTATTGTCTTAAAAAGATCGGTTATTTCAAATCTTGTTGCATCTAATTTAAATGCAGCTCCCATACTACTAATTATTGGTATTTTTAAGTTGTAGCAGCGAGTTATAATATCAATCTTTGCCACAACTGTGTCTATACAATCAACCACATAGTTATAATTTTTAAAGTTGAATTTATCAGCAACTTCGGGAAGGTAGAAAGTTTGAAACTTTCTAACTGTGCACATTGGGTTTATATCTAAAATACGTTCTTCTGCAACATCTACTTTTGCTCTACCAAGTGAAGAATGTGTTGCAATAATCTGACGATTTATATTTGATAACCCAACATGGTCATCGTCTACAATTCCAATTGTACCAACACCACTACGAGCTAAAACTTCTACAACATATCCTCCAACGCCACCAACACCAAAAACTAAAACACTACTGTTTTTTAGAGTTTCCATTGCATTATTACCCAACAGTAGTTCTGTTCTCGAAAATTGTTCTTCCATAACTTTAAAATCCTTTACGGGTGCAAAGTTAAAATAACATTCTTATAAAATGGCAGAGTTTCTGTTTTTATGTTAGCTTTTTTCTTTACCTTTGCAAATAGTGTGCAAAGTTGTACATTGTTATAAAAGCAAATTTAAAATGCAAGAACCTAATATTAAAAAGAGAGTATCACCTTGGGCTTGGGTATCTACGCTTTATTTTGCAGAGGGATTACCTAATGCAGCGGTTGTTTTGGTATCGTTAGTTTTCTATCAAGAAATGGGATTGTCCGATGCTGAAGCTACTTTTTATACCTCGTGGTTTTATCTTCCTTGGGTAATAAAACCATTGTGGAGTCCATTTCTCGATCTTATTAAAACAAAACGGTGGTGGGTATTGTCGATGCAAATGCTACTTGGTGCAGCTTTTGCAGGAGTAGCCTTTACAATTAATACATCTTTTTGGTTGCAAGGCACTATTTGTTTTTTCTGGCTATTAGCAATTTCTAGCGCAACACACGATGTTGGTGCAGATGGTTTTTATATGTTAGGTCTTGAATCTCACGAACAAGCATTCTTTGTTGGTATTCGTTCAACGTTTTATCGTATTTCAATGGTTGTTGGTAAAGGAGGATTGGTTGCTCTTGCTGGATTGTTGCAAGAATATATGAAAGTGCAACTCTCGTGGTCGTTAGTGTTCTATGGATTATCTGCTTTGTTTATAGGTCTAAGCCTTTATCATAAATGTATATTGCCAAAACCTATTACAGATGTAGAACATACACAATTGTCTGTATCAACACTCTTCAAAGAGTTTTTAGATACGTTTGTAAGTTTCTTTCGAAAAAAAGAAGTCTTTGTAGCAATAGCTTTTATGCTTTTATTTCGTTTGCCTGAAGCATTACTAAATACAGTTGGACCATTATTTCTTAGAGCAACATCTGAAAAAGGAGGATTAGCACTCTCTTTAGAAGCATTTGGAGTAGTAAATGGAGTAGTTGGAGTAGTTGGACTACTTCTTGGAGGAATATTAGGTGGACTAGTTGCAAGTAAGGGAGGGTTAAAAAAGTGGCTTTGGCCAATGACTTTTGCTATTACTTTACCCAATATTGCTTACGTATACCTTGGTTATGCAATGCCTTCTACTCTCTTTGCTGTTGGTGTAGCAATCTTTGTAGAAAACTTTGGTTATGGTTTTGGCTTTAGTGCTTATATGCTTTTTATGTTATATTTTAGTCAGGGAGAACATAAAACAAGCCATTATGCACTTTGTACAGGATTTATGGCACTATCTATGATGCTTCCCGGATTATTTGCAGGAGCTTTGGCAGAGGCTGTAGGTTATAGCCTTTTCTTTGTTCTAGTTATGGTGGCATGTATATTTCCATTTATTGTGGCATCATTGCTGAAAATAGACCCTAAGTTTGGAAAAAAAGATATATAATATTCTATCATTTTTCTCGAAGATAATTATAGAATAATTCTATAAGACGGGGTAGGGCATAACGTTCTATCTCGTTTTCTTTTATCCATATATAATCGGTAGGTAGCATTGGAAAATTGTTTGTTTCTAACAAATAGAAATCAGCATAGATTATTTGATGTGTAAGTATATGTTTTACATTACTTTTTATTAATATCGCATTTTTAATATCGTTTTCCAACGATTCTTTTACAGGAAATTCCCATAAACCTTGCCAAATATCACCTTTACCACGACGACGGATAGCCGTTTTTCCTTTACATCTAATATAAATATAGGAGAAATGTCGTTCACGTTGTTTTGTTTTCTTTGTTTTTATAGGAAGACTTGATACCTTATTATTGTTTGCTGCAAAACAGTTTTCTATCAACGGACATACTTTACAATTAGGTAAAGTTGGAGTACATTGCATTGCTCCAAAGTCCATTATTCCTTGATTGTAAGCTGCAGGAGCATTTTTTGGTAAATTATCTTGTGCAATTGCTTTAAAAATCTTTTTTCCTTGAGTAGAATCAATCGGTATTTCAATACCAAAAAAACGAGCGAGTACACGGTAAACATTACCATCTACAACAGCAACAGGTCCCGCGAATGCTATAGAATATACTGCAGCAGCAATATATTCGCCAATTCCTTTTAATTGAATTAATTCATTATACGTTTGAGGGAAATATCCCAAGTCTACTATTTGTTGTGCGGCTTTATGTAAATTTCGTGCTCGCGAATAGTATCCTAATCCTTGCCATTCTCGTAAAACCTCATCTTCTGTAGCATTTGCTAAGCTTTGAACGTTAGGCCATCGTTTAATAAATCGTTCCCAATAAGCAGTACCTTGTGCTATTTTTGTCTGCTGCATAATAACTTCGCTTAGCCAAATAGCGTATGGATCTGTTGTTTGTCGCCATGGAAGTTCCCGTCCATTTATTGCATACCAATTTAAAATAATATTACTAAAGTTCATAATGCAAAGATACTCAAAATATAAAAAGAAAGTATTATTTTTCTATTATACATTTTCTTTTTTATTTTTAAAAGGTGATAATCTAAAGAATAATACTATTTTGTAGTTTTTTTTAGTAATGAAATAACAGTATTCGTCTAAAAAGGTAAGAAATGATACTTCGCAATACGAAGTAAGAGTTCTTTTTGCAACTATTTAATGATTTGTCTTTCTAATGGTTCTATATTTATGGTAAAATTGTATTTATGTATGGCTTTCTTTTATAAAGATATACGGACTTTTATCAACTATTTCATTAGAAAATAGCCGATATATATATTCGGAATTTGGATATTTTGGTTTTATTCTCTTGATATTTAATGATTTAGAATATAATAAATGTCAAATATAGAGTTTTACTTAATGTTGCGAATTGTATTATAAAATTTATCTATAAATATAATTCGCAGATTATAAAGATTGCATTCTCTATCTATAAAATTGATGTTAGCTAATAATCTAGTTGAATTAAGGTTTTTTTTTCTAAAATTATTATTTACTTCCTATTCTATTTTGTATCTTTGCAAAACGAATAGAAATAGTAGACAACTATGGTTGGTACAAAAGAAATTAAGACTGCATTAATCTCCGTATTCCACAAAGATGGTTTGGAAGATATTTTAAAGAAGCTGAACGAAGAAGGAGTGAAGTTTCTTAGTACAGGTGGTACACAACAATTTATAGAATCTTTAGGCTACGAGTGTCAGAAAGTAGAAGATTTAACAACTTATCCATCTATTTTAGGTGGACGTGTAAAAACATTGCATCCCAAAGTTTTTGGAGGAATCTTAGCACGTCGCGATTTGGAGAATGATAAGAAAGAAATGGTTAAATATGAAATTCCTGAGATTGATTTAGTAATTGTTGATTTGTATCCATTTGAACAAACAGTCGCAAGTGGTGCTAATGAGGCTGATATTATAGAAAAGATAGATATTGGTGGAATTTCTTTAATTCGAGCAGGTGCTAAGAATTTTAACGATGTTGTTATTGTTCCGAGCAAAGCAGAGTATCCAGTTTTGTTGCAACTATTAAATAAACAAGGCGCTAAAACTGGTCTTGAAGATAGAAGAATGTTTGCAGAACGTGCTTTTGGTATAAGTAATCAATACGATAAAGCAATACATAATTGGTTTGCAAAGTGATAGATATATCCTTTTGCAATTCTGTTAGTTCTTACAAATAGAGTTTATATAGTTATAGAATAATAAACGATAATAGGGCTTGCCCAATTATCACACATATATCAAATATTTTAGAATGGGATTTTTTTCATTTATCCAGGAAATAGCAATGGACCTGGGAACTGCAAATACTATAATTATCAGTGATGATAAGATAGTTGTTGATGAACCTTCTGTAGTTGCACTTGATCGTCGTACAGATAAAATGATTGCCGTCGGTAATGATGCTAAAATGATGTACGAAAAAGAACACCCTAATATTCACACAATTCGTCCACTTCGCGATGGTGTTATTGCTAATTTTACAGCATGTGAGCAAATGATGAGGGGACTTATTAAAATGGTGCATAGTGGTAATCATTTGTTTTCGCCATCTTTGCGTATGGTTATCGGAGTTCCTTCAGGATCTACTGAAGTTGAATTGCGTGCGGTTCGCGATTCTGCGGAACACGCTGGTGGTCGTGATGTATATCTTGTATTTGAACCAATGGCAGCTGCTCTTGGAATGGGTCTTGATGTAGAAGCACCAGAAGGAAATATGATAGTAGATATAGGTGGTGGAAGTACAGAAATTGCTGTAATCTCATTAGGCGGTATTGTTTGTAATAATTCTATTCGTGTTGCAGGCGATGATTTAACAGCCGATATTCAGGAATATATGAGTCGCCAGCACAATGTTCGTGTTAGCGAACGTATGGCAGAACGAATTAAAGTGCATGTTGGTTCAGCATTAACAGACTTAGGTGATGAAGCTCCAGAAGATTATATTGTACATGGACCAAACAGAATAACAGCATTACCAATGGAAGTTCCTGTTTGTTATCAGGAAATAGCACACTGTTTAGATAAAACGGTGGCAAAGATAGAGAATGCTGTTCTTTCAGCTATGGAAAATACACCACCAGAATTATATGCCGATATAGTAAAAAATGGTATTTATTTAAGTGGTGGAGGAGCTTTGTTACGTGGAATAGATAAGCGTTTGGCTGATAAAATAAATATTCCATTCCATGTAGCTGAAGATCCATTACACAGCGTAGCTAAAGGAGCTGGTATTGCATTGAATAATGTAGACCGTTTCTCTTTTTTAATGCGATAATTGAGATAGATAAAACTGCTATTGAAGAGATGTATTAGAAAAAATCTCTTCAATGGTTAGTTTCATTTGTTGATAAAATAAAAGAATGAATAACCTCACTGAATTTCTTGCTAAATATAAGCATTGGTTTCTTTTTGTTTTGTTGGAAATAACCAGTTTGGTACTTTTATTTCGCTTCAATAATTATCAAGGAAGCGTATGGTTTACGTCTGCTAATATTATGGCAGGGAAGGTCTATGAACTGAGTTCTTCAATAACATCGTATCTTTCGATGGGTAAAGCTAATAAAGAATTAACAGAAAGAAATATACTTTTAGAACATCAAATAAAAGAACTTTCTGATAAGCTTTATGAGAAGACTCGTGATCCGAAGTTTGCACAAAAAGGACAATATAGATTTCTTTCTAATTTTAAGTTAGTAGCCGCAAAGGTTGTTTCCAATTCTCTTGATAAAGACGAAAACTTTATAACAATAGATAAAGGTTCGTGGGATGGAGTTCGAAAAGATATGGGCGTAGCTTGTGGAAATGGTGTTGTTGGTGTGGTGTATTTAGTTGGAACACATTATTCTATAGTATTACCAATCTTAAATTCAAAATCGAACATTAGTTGTTCTATAGAAGGCAGGAATTATTTTGGTTATTTAAGATGGACTGGCGGTGCTAAAGATATTGCTTATTTAGACGATATTCCACGTCATGCAAAATTTAAATTAGGCGATAGAATAATTACGAGTGGGTATTCAGCAATCTTCCCTGCAGGAATTTTAGTTGGCAAGATAAAACACGTTTATAATTCAGAAGATGGACTTTCGTTCCGTTTAGCTGTTCAATTATCAACTGATTTTGGTAATTTGCGTGATGTATGTGTTATTGACGATGCAGCTGTGAGAGAAAAGAAAAAAGTAATGAATGCTGCAACCGATTCAATAAAACATTTAGATACTGATTATTCTGAGACTAATTGAACACGGTGAACTATTGCGTGTTTAATACAAGGAAAGAATGTTATTAAATAGACCAGAAAATATATAGTATACGACTAAGAAATGAATATAGATTTTTTCAGAACATTAGGTTGGTTTCTTATATTAGTACTTGTACAAGTATTTGTGCTAAACTATATTCATTTGTTTGGTTTTGCAACTCCCTTACCTTATATATACTTTGTTCTGTTGTTTAGAAGGAACTGTCCTCAATGGATAATAATTCTGTGGGGATTTATAATGGGATTACTTATAGATACCTTTTCCAATACTCCTGGAGTTTCTTCTAGTTCCTTAACTTTAATAGCAGCATTACAACCATATATATTGCGTGCATTCGTATCGCATGATAATGCAGACGACTTGCTACCTGGTATAACCATACTTGGTTTTGGGCGATATGTATGGTATAGTTTGATATTAACATTCATCTATTGTCTCGTATTCTTTACTTTAGATATGTTTAGTTTCTTTAATTTCTTAGTTTGGTTACAGTGTGTTATAGGGAGTACCATTCTAACATTGTTTTTTATTTTAGTAATCGAACATGTAAGGAGTAGAGCATGATTAACTATGATTTAGAGAAACGCCGTTTTATTCTTAGTGGAGTTGCTATTGCTATCATCACTGTTTATTTGGTGCGATTATTTGCACTCCAAATAGCAAGTGATGATTATCGTAAACGTGCCGATTCAAATGCATTCTTAAAAAAGATAGAGTTCCCCTCTCGTGGTATTATTACAGATAGAAAGGGAAAACTACTCGTCTATAATCAACCTGCATACGATATAATGGTGGTTATGAATGAGGAAAAAGGTCATCTTGATACCTTAGAATTTTGTAGAGCCTTGAATATTACGAAGGAATTCTTTGTTCAGCGTATGAATGATATAAAAGATAGAACAAAGAATCCTGGTTATTCTCGTTTCACCCAACAACTTTTTATGAGTCAATTAAGCGATAAAGAGTTTAGTTCTTTCCAAGAGAAACTTTATCGTTTTCCTGGTTTCTATATACAAAAACGAAGCATTCGTGAATATAGTGGAACTATTGCTGGGCATATTTTAGGCGATGTTGCCGAAGTAAGTCAAAGCGATATTGAAAATGACGATTATTATCAGCCAGGTGATTATATTGGTAAAATGGGTATTGAGCGTGAATACGAGAAAGAATTACGTGGACAAAAAGGGGTACAAATACTTCTTCGCGATGCTCATGGACGTATTAAAGGGAGATATAAAAATGGACAATACGACCAAAAACCACGACCTGGAAGTGATTTACAATTAGGAATTGATGCCGATTTACAAGCTCTTGGCGAGCGTTTAATGGAAGGAAAATTAGGAGCAGTTGTTGCTATCGAGCCAAAGACGGGGCAAATATTAGCAATGGTTTCTTCTCCTACATTCGATCCTCGTGAAATGATAGGGAAAATGCGAGGAAAAAATCAACAACGAATGACACTCGATCCTTCTAAACCTTTACTTAATAGAGCTATAATGGGACAATATCCTCCTGGTTCTACTTTTAAAACAAGTCAAGCAATTACTTATTTCAGCGAAGGAATTGTAAACGATTCTACTCGCTTTCCATGCCATCATGGCTTCTCTTTTCATGGTCTTCATGTAGGTTGTCATGCCCATGCTTCTCCTATATCAATAGTTCCAGCGTTAAGTACTTCTTGTAATGCTTATTTTTGTTGGGGATTATATTATATGCTTTCTAACCGAAAAAAGTATAAAACACTTGATGACGCAATGGATAGATGGCGCGATTATATGGTATCAATGGGCTTTGGTTATAAGTTAGGAATTGATTTGCCTGGAGAAAAACGTGGTCTTATTCCAAATGCAGAGTTTTATGATAATGCTTTTGGAAGATGGAATCCATTGTCCGTTATTTCAATTTCAATCGGTCAAGGAGAAATTAATTTAACTCCCTTACAAATAGCCAATCTTGGTGCTATTATAGCTAATCGTGGTTATTATTATGCACCCCATGTAGTTCGTAAAATTCAAGGAGTACAATTAAAACAAAAATATTTAAAGCGTCATAAAGTAATGGGAACACCACAAGCTTTTAACGAGGTTGTGGCTGGAATGGTTTCTTCTGCACATGGTGGAACTTGTGCTCATGCAGTACATCCTGGATATACATTGGCAGGAAAAACTGGAACTGCGCAAAATCGTGGTAAAGACCACTCTGTTTTTATGGGATTTGCTCCTGTAGAATCGCCTAAAATTGCCATTGCTGTTTATGTAGAAAACGGTGGTTTTGGTGCTGTTTATGGTGTTCCTATTGGTTCTTTAATGATGGAACAATATATAAATGGAAAATTAACACCCCATGATGAAGCTCAAGCAGTATCAATACAGAATAGACATATAAGTTATTCTTTTAAGCGGAAGATGACTCTTTCTGATTCGTTGCGATTAGATTCTATAAAACGTGTAACCCATATTAAAGATTCTTTGCGTCTTGTTCGTGAACGTCAAAACATTGAAGCAAAGCAACGCGCAAACCAGTTAAAGGCAGAACGTGATGCTAAAGAGAAAGAGAAAAGGCAGCAAATGTTGAACGACCCTATAATAAAGGACGATGAGGAGATAAGAATAAAAACAGAAAAAGAAGATAAGAACAAGGATAAGGATAGAGATCAAACGAACAGTGTAAAGAAGAAAGATAAGGAAAATCGTAGAACCGATGACAAAAAATAACGGTTTTAGAAAACTATAAAGATACAAGAATTGTGGCAGGTAATTATAAATCGAACAAACAATCAGGAGTTCTTCGTTCATTAGATTGGTGGACGATAGGTATTTATTTAGCATTACTTTCTTTTGGTTGGATAAGTGTCTGTGGTGCTAGTTATACATACGGCGATACAGATATATTGTCGTTATCATCGCGTTCTGGTATGCAAATTGTTTGGATAGGAACTTCTATTTGTCTTGGATTTGTTTTGTTAATGATGGACGACCGCATTTACGATACATTTGCTTATGTTATTTATGCGTTGTTGTTACTACTGTTATTTCTTACAATTTTTAATCCACATTCCATAAAAGGCTCACGTTCTTGGATTGTTTTAGGTCCATTACGGTTACAACCTGCCGAATTTGCTAAATTTGCAACCGCTTTAGCAATAGCAAAATTTATGTCGGCATACGGTTTTACCATCTCTAATTGGAAACATTTGGCAGCAGCTGCAGGTATAATTATCCTACCAATGTTGTGTATTGTAGGGCAACGTGAAACTGGTTCGGCACTTGTTTATCTATCGTTTTTCTTAATGTTTTATAGAGAAGGAATGCCCGGCTCGTTTCTTTTTACTGGCGTTGCAATGATTGTTTATTTCGTTGTAGGTGTGAAATACGATGATGTTATGTTGTGGGATACGCCAACATCTGTAGGAAAATTCTGTGTTTTGTTGCTTGTTCAGCTATTTAGTGCTGGTATGGTTTGGACGTATTTATACGATAAGGCGAAGGTACAAAAAATGTTGTTATTCTCTTTTGGTATTACTTTGCTATGTTTTTTATTCTCCGAATTTGTTATACCGTTCGATATAGTTTGGGTACAACTTGTAATTTCTGCTGCTTTAATTGGTTATTTGGTTTATAATGCGTTGAGTACACGCATTAGTCATTACTTTTTCATTGCTTTATTTGCTGTTGGATCTATTGCGTTCTTTTATTCTGCAAGCTATGTGTTAAACGATGTAATGCAACCACACCAACGTGTGCGAATTAATGTATTATTAGGATTAGACGAAGACCTTGCAGGAGCTGGTTATAATGTGCATCAAAGCGAAATTGCTATTGGTTCGGGCGGATTGCAAGGAAAAGGTTTTTTAAATGGTACACAAACTAAGCTGAATTTTGTGCCAGAGCAAGACACCGATTTTATATTTTGTACCGTAGGCGAAGAAGAAGGCTTCCTTGGTTCTGCTGCAGTTTTGTTGTTATTTTTGGCTTTAATTCTTCGATTAATGTACGTGGCAGAGCGGCAACCTTTTAAATTTGGGCGAGTTTATGGTTATTGTGTGGCAGGAATCTTCCTTTTCCATGTGTTTATTAATGTTGGAATGGTGCTCGGTTTGACTCCTGTTATTGGTATTCCGCTACCATTTTTTAGTTATGGAGGCTCTTCTTTATGGGGATTCACACTGCTTTTATTTATATTCTTGCGTATTGATGCAGGAAGAAACCTAATTAGACAATAATGCTAATATAAACTATTTTAAAGTAGTTGCATACAAATATTGCGACTGCTAAATATTCCATTGTTAAAGTAGGAAACAAAATAGCAATGTAATATTTAGATACAATGAAAGTATAAAGTGCTTTTGCCAAAAAATATAATTATAAAATCAAAATTTATAATTATATTTTTTTAATTCATAATTATTCTTTTGATAAAATGTAATTGCTTTTTTCTAAAACATTTTTCTCATTTGTTTGAAGGTTGAGAAATATTCCTCTTCTCTTTAGTTTTTCATTTCTCTTTACTGTTTGTTTTCTTCCGGTTCTTATATCTATCCATCATAGCATTTCTCCATTCTTCGCTTGGACATTGCTTAATTAAGTGAAGATAATTAACCTCGTTTTCATATTTAACCATTGATTCTACCAATCGTAAAAGCGCCCATTGAAGGTCGTAAAATGCTGATTCGGGGAATATACGAACTAAAACCAACGCTTCTTCGTACGAAAGAGGCAATGTGATATTCTCAAGAAGCTCATCGTAGAGATTAATTAACTTGTCAATAGACTCATCGTCTGAGAGCGATTCATTGGGCATTCTTCCAAGTTCTGTTAAATAAACAAATTCCTGTCTCATATCGTAATTGTTTTTAATTATAATGTTTCTACTATTCTTTTTTAGTTTACAACAAACACATATACGTTTTCTTAAAATGGTATGTGTTTTTTGTTTTATAGCCTTTTGTTTTTAAGAGAGTAGGGTATAATAATGCTTAGTATTTATGGAAAGAGGTACTTCTTTTTATGGGAAGTACCTCTAATGTTATAGGGTGTAATCTATCGTAATTTAATATCCATTATTTGTTAATGAACTTCTTTCCATTCTGAATTACTACACCTTTATAGTTTTTATCTACACGCTGACCAGCGAGATTGTATATTGGTGCATTCTCGTTTTTAGCCACTTCTATGTTTTCTATAGCATTTGGAACATTCTTCTTAATGCTTATAATATTAATAGAAGGTGTACCTTTGTAAACAGAAGCAACAATACCTACAACATCATAATCGTCAGAATTTGCAAATTCTGCCATATTATCGAATTCAGAAAGATGGAAACCGTTGTAAAGTTGAACTTTCTTTTCGCCCTCTACAACATAATATTTTTTAGAATCTTCTGTTGTAATCTTCACTTTTTCTAATTTCACTAAGTCGCACAAATTTTCTGAAGCAGTTGCAGGTGTTATAACTTTTGGTTCTGCAGCAGCGCCATCTACGTGGTTAAGCTTATTAATATTTGTTACACCATCTATTTCAATCAATTCAGGAATAGCATTATATTCTTTGTACTGACCAGCAATTTCTCCGTTAAGATCTTCGTTAGTTTTCAAACCTAAAGAGTGTTTGTATAGAAGAATAGCACCAGAATTGTCGCGAACATATACACTTGTGTTACCGTTATTAGAAGTCCATGTGTAAAGAACCTTTGCAGCATTGAGTTTTAATATGCCATATTGATCTTTTCCAAGAGCTTTAAATTCGGCAATAGAGTTAGCAACAGCAAGTTCTTCTTTCGTAAAAGTTTTTTCTGCAACAGAACTTTCTTTACCATCTTTTACAGCAATAGCTTTTACAGTTGTAGTAGCTGTAAGTTCAAATGGAGCACTATATAAATTAGATGTAGTTGTAGGAACACTGTTATCTGTTGTATAGTAAATTTTAGCACCTTCAGCCGCATTTATAGTAACGGTTGTTTTGTTTATAAAAGGAGTTGTACCATCTATTGTAGGAGCACTAACAGTTACGGGATTAGAACTTCCACCAATGGTTATAACAATTTTACTTGCTCTAACCTGATATTTCGCAGCAAATTGAACAGAAGTTGCATTACCAACCCATGTTCCTTCTTTTTTATCTTCTGTAAAGGTGTAACCTTCTGTGCCATCAAAGCCATTACTTCCGTATTTCCCCTTTTTATCAATATCGCAGGTGAATTCTATTTTTGTGATATTTCCTGCAGTTGATGTAATGGTTGTTGTAGAATTTTGGTAGAAACGATAGTGTTTGTTGCCATTTGCATTGAAAGCAGCATCTGTAGACTCAATAGTAATTCCATCTTTTGTCATTTTGTCTGGTGAATCATTTGCACTAGATTCTCCTTTTGTTTCGTTTGGAACGAATGTTACCACAGTTTGTGCATTAGCTATCATACCAATCATAGCCAATGCTGTAACACATACATTACGTAAAATTTTGTTCATAATTAAGTTCGTTTTTTTATTATTAATACGTTGATTTGTTATTGTTTGTTTTATTAAAAAACTCAGGTGCTTTATGTGTATAATTCTATTTACTTCATCAATTTTTTTCCACCTTTTATATATATTCCCTTTGGCAATTCAGTTTCATTTGTACCCATATATCGCCCATCGAGCGTATAAATTCTCTCATAAGTAGGATTGTCATTTTTAGAAACTGTGCTAATACCTGTAGGATTTGGCTTCTTAAGATAGTCGAAAGTAATGGTTTGTTCGTTTGTATCTTCCTTTATATTATATAGAGGTTTCTTTAACGTACTTAAATTTAGTTGTACTTCCATTAATTCTGTAACATTATGTGTACCAGGAAAAGGGTCGCTAGCATGGCTTTCTTTATATCTTTTTTGTTCTTCGTCTGTAATTGCTGTATAACTAGAATATAATATACCATCGGCAGGAACAATAGTCATACCCGGTTTTCCTGGAATATCGTTCACGCGGTCGTACATATTCACCTTATTTTTACCATAGTTTATACGATAAACAAGCATACCATGCCCTAATTTGGCAATACCAGTGTGCCAACCTTTCTTCTGAATGTTGTGCACAATAAGATATTCATCGCTATTATCGCTCTCTATTTTCCATGCATCGTCGGGTTGTAATGTAACGTTTATCGTGCTATCTTTTAGTGTTTTTAATGAAGTCCAGCCCATAACTTCCTTTTCCCATGGAGTATAAGGAGTAGGTGAGTAGCCATTATTTGTATATTCTCCACCGTCCATTAAATCCCAATATTCCATTCCTTGATTATCAATTTGTGCTTCTGCAGTAAGAGGATAGAAATCTGGTAAGCCCATTGTATGCGAAAATTCGTGGCAGAAAAGACCAATACCATTAATCATTTTCACAACTTTTCCATCTTTTGTCGGAGAAGTCCTGTTCGCATTCAATTCATTACTAACACCGTAGCGACCAATTGTATATCCGTCAATATTAATTCCTCCATACGAGAACGACGATTTAGGCCAAATATCTGTAGATTTATTTCCACCCATAGATTGCGCATAACCAGCATAAATAACATAAACCAAGTCTATAATTTTATCGCTATTGCTATCGTAATCTTTAAAATCAATATTACCGTTTACAGCTTCGCAGGCATCTTTTATTAATTCCATTATGTTTACATCGTGCGATGCTCCTGCATCTTTGCCATAATAAGCTAACGGTTTTGGCATTCTGTACGGACCAACTAACCCAAATTTTGGAGTAAATTTCCCATTACTCATGTCTTTGAAATATTGTCCAACGCTACCGTAGTTTAATTCTTCTTTCGTTCCAAAGGAAACAGGCTTACCTTCGCCATTAAGATATTGCTCGAAACTAGCTTTAGGGTCTTTCACTGTAAATGGATTGTCTTCGAAGTCTACCAAGATAGTTAATACTTTTGGGCTACCTTCGTGTGGAAAATAAGGAATAGAAGCCTGACCTATACCAATTGCACGCCGGATAGTTGCTATTTTCTGAGTTGCATTCTTAAAGAATAAAACTTTTTTCTGTGTTTTGGCTATCTTTATTTCAGCCGAAGTTCGAGTTTCTTCGTTGTGTGCCAATAAGTTTGTTGCTTCTAAAGTTCCGTTAGATGTAACCTTTGCTACATAATAGCCTTTATTTTTCTTAGTAACCAATACACCATCGAGCGTAGAAATCCAACTAAAATGTTCGTCTCCATGTAAAATCAACGTAATTTTTGTACCATCGGGCTGAATTATAGTAAATGGAGTTGGGTCAGCTTTAGCTGCTTTTATTGTGATTGTTATAACAATCAAATAGAAAGTGAATAATAGTCTTTTCATTTTTATATCTTAGTTCTTATTATTTCAGTTATATTATTAATAGAAAAATATAGTCTGTTTCATTTCACATATACATTTATCTCTCTCTTCTTCCAAAAAAATACTGTCCTTTATGTTTTGTTCGGTTACCATATTCAATAGCGTGGCTTGGACAATGATGATAACATGAAAAACAAGTTAAGCATTTTTTATTATTCTTCCATATTGGTGTCTTTCCTTTCCCACCATCAATATCTTCTACAGGACAAACTTTCGCACATATTCCACAACGAATACATTTTTTGCTTTCCACTTTGAAAGGTTTATCTGTAATAAGAAAACGAGTAAAGAAACTTCCTACTGGTCCTGAAAAGAAATCGGGTATCGGACCACGTTTCAAATTCTTCCAACCTAAAGGAAGATTGTTTTGGCTAAAATCTCTTCTATCGACAATTGATGCGAAACGGTCAATAACTTTTTCGGCAGATTTTATCTTCTTCAATTCCTTTTCAGGTTTATCTACATTCATACCAGGCAATCCAACATACGATTCTGGCATTATTACCGCTTCAACAGCATTTAATTCTAATGTAGTTTCAGTTTTCACCTCTTTTAGTTCGCTTACAAAACGCTCCATAGTACGGCCAATAGAATCGCCAGCTGTTAGCAAACAAAAGGTATAATGGCTATTTTTATTCTGAAAATCGCCCTCCTTAAACTCAAGAGTCTGCATAAAATCAGATACAATGCGAGGTACTCTCCAACCATGAACAGGAAAAACGAAACCAACAATCTCGTCTTTTTCTAAAACAAATTCAGTATCAGTTTCAGTAAGTTCACTTATAGAAACAATACGTTCGTTGAGATGCTTTCCTAACAATGTTGCAGCCCAATGACTATTCCCAGTACCTGAAAAATAGAATATCATAGTGCAAAAATACTTAAAATTACTGAAAACGCAAAGTCTTACGGCTCTTTTCATCTAAAACGACCCTTTATTTCTTGTTAGATTTTGTTTTAGTGTTAAGCAAACCAGTAAACTCTATTGTAAAGGCGTAACGGTTTGCGTAAAGTTATAAAGTATATCAAGATAACTGGCAAGAAAATGAAGAAAGATAGTAGCTAAGATTATAAGTAAAATATAATGATATTAGGTATAATATCCCAATTTGGTATTAAAAAGAAATAGAGTAGTAAATTGTTAATAATCAATACTCTATAATTGTGAAGGAAAATATAATAAGAAAATAGAAAAATATAATAAGAAACTAAGCGATTTATAATTACAAAATTAAAAATCATAATTAATTTTTCAGGAACTGCTAATATACTTTCGAAAGAGGTATAGCGAATAAGCAATGAGTTAATGAGTTGAAATATTATGAAAAAGGAGCATAATTTTTCATAACTCTCTTAGCAAAATGGAAAGTTTTTTTAAAAAAACTGCATTTAAAGTATTGTGGTTTGCAATTATTTATTTAAATTTGCAACCACTGAAGAAATATAATCTCAGATTTTAATACTAAGTTTCATTTAAATATTACACAAACATGAAAAAAACTCTAACGAGCCTGCTTCTTTTGTTGTTGTTTACACCAGTTTTGTGGGCAGCACCAGTGAAGTTAAGCACAGCAAGCCAGACTGCTAAAAGGTTTTTACAGCAGTATGGTAAGCAATTAAAAGGAACAAATGCTGCCTATGCTCCGAGAATGAATGTACAAAGTGCTAATGCAACAGCACCTTATTATGTATTTAATGCTCAAGATGGAAAAGGATTTGTTATAGTATCGGGCGATGATCGTACTTCTGAAATCCTAGGTTATAGTACAACAACAAGCTTCGACATAAACAATTTGTCTGAAAATATGCGAAGCTTTATGGACGGAATGGCAAAAGAAATCAGCCTATTAGATAAATATAATGTAAAAAAGGCTGCGAAAGCTCCTAGTAAAATGGAAGCAAGAACTCCAATTGCTCCAATAGTAGGATCGTTATGGAACCAAGATTCTCCTTATAACGATTTATGTCCTGATGATCCATATAGCACATCTGGCGAAAAACTTGTAACAGGTTGTGTTGCTACAGCTATGGCTCAAGCAATGTTTAAATATAAATGGCCAAGCGAAGTAATGAGCACAATGAGCCCTTATAAATGTAATGTTCACGAAAACCTTGCAAGATTGGGTCAGAGTAAATATAAAACAATCTCTGTAGACGGTGTTGCTGCCGGAACTAAAATAGATTGGGACAATATAGAAGCAACATATAGTGCAAATACATCAACAGAAAAAAGAAAAGCTGTTGCTGAACTTATGTCGTATGTTGGTCGTTCTGTTAAAATGGAATACGATAGAGCTATAAATGGTGGCTCTGGTACTACAAACTTTACTATTGCTCCAGCTCTAAATAAGTATTTCAATTACAATGCTTCTTGCATTATGCGCGAAGATTATAATTTAGCAGACTTTGAAACAAGAATTTATAATGAAATAGCAGCAGGACGTCCTGTAATATTCTGTGGTCAATCTACTGGAGGTGGACACTGTTTTGTACTCGATGGATATGATGGAAAAGGATATTTCCATGTAAACTGGGGTTGGGGTGGCTCATCTAACGGATATTTTAAAGTAGCTATTCTTAATCCAGAAAGTACAGCTGGTATTGGAGCAAGTTCAACTTCTGACGGTTATGGTATGGGACAAAGTGCAATTGTGGATCTTTCTCCTAATACATCAGGTAACCCTATTACTTTAATGTTACAACCAGACATTACTGGCGTGTCAAAATATCAAAATACAGTTTCATATACATTATCTAACTTTAATAATGAGTCAGTTGCTGTTCAAACTGGTTTAGGTAAAATAGAAGATAATGGAAATGTTACTCCAATTTCTGCGCTATCTACAATGACTGTAGAATCTGGTTATTTAAGAAGAAATACTGTTCAGGTAACAGGACTAAATACTGCAGGTGTATATAAAGTAACTCCTATTCAACGTCCAAAAGATACTAATGGCAGATGGCTGTACGATCCTTATGTTTATGCTACAGTAACAGTTGATGCTACAGGTAAAACAACTGAACTAAGATATGAAAATTATGGTGATTTCACTAAGTTGAGAGCTTCAAATTTCTATGTAACATCAAGTGGTGTCGTTGGCAAAATGAATAATGTGAATGTTACTGTGAAAAATGTAGGCGATCACGAAGTTCATACTACAGTTTATTTGGTATACGAAACAACAAATGCAGCAGGAAAAGCTGGAAAGCAAGTTCATTCTCAAGCTCCTATTACAATTCCTGCAAATAGTAGTATAGAAATACCAATGGGCTTCTATGCAGATAAAGTTGGCGAGCATAATATTTCTCTTTGTGTAACCGAAGATTATCGCAATTATCAAGCACTTGGTACTGGTAAAATTAATGTTGTGAGCGCATCTACTGCACCAGAAAAATTAGCTTATTCATATACTTTGAACGGTGCTTCTGGTTCAACTATCTACGATAGTAGAATATCTGGTAGCGTTAAAATTACAAATAACGG
This sequence comes from Prevotella pallens, assembly GCF_900454935.1. NCBI lineage: Bacteria > Pseudomonadati > Bacteroidota > Bacteroidia > Bacteroidales > Prevotellaceae > Prevotella > Prevotella pallens. The sequence goes on along the minus strand of NZ_UGTP01000001.1, from coordinate 1,721,298 downwards.
AACTGGCGTATTCAGCGACAAACTTACAATAGCAAGAGTAAATTCTAGCGTAAATGCTGACCAAGCTTTTGGCACATCTAAAGACGTTTCTCTTCAACCAGGTGAATCAACTACAATCAATTTCTCATTCGATGACTGTGTACCTGGTCAGCATGTATTAGTTGTAACATACATGAATGGTCAAAAATTAGCAATTAAGTCTGGTTCATTTAAGTATACAACAGTAAAGAAAGGTATCGTTATGTATAATGGCGATGGTTCTAGACAAGGTTATGCTCCAGCTACTACCATAAAAATTCCAGAAACTGTAGCTGCAGTAGACTTACGTGGTAGTAATTTCACAGCTGTTGAAGGAAATAATAATCCAAATGTGCTATATTATGTAGATTCTGATAAGGCATCTACTACAGGTTTGCCAGCACAAAACGTGGTTGTAGATGGAAAAGCTGCGAAGGTTGTTCTTACCGATGGTAACGACTTCTATTGTCCTTCTGCATTTACTGCCGACCAAATTTCTTACACACGTAAATTCGACAAGGCTTCTGATGGAAAAACAAACTACGAAGCTATTTATGTTCCATTCAATCCAACAGCTATAACAGATGGAACTAAGAATTTAAAATGGCAAGTTAAAGATGGTGAAGCTAACGATTTCTATTTGATGCAGTTTGCTGGTTCTAATGCAGATAACTTGAATTTTGTTTATGCTAACGAAACATTCAATTGCAATGTTCCATATTTGATGGCTGTTCCACAAACTCTTGTAGGAAAAAATATCACTTTTAGCGCAAATAATGTTCAGGTTCTTGACAACGTTTCACGTTTCAGTGCTGTAAACAATAATAACTTTATATTTGCAGGTACTTCTGGTAAGACAACTTTAGGCGAAAATGGTTATGTTCTCTCTGCTGATGCTAAGTCATTCGAGCTAAAACCAGCTGCAACAGTTGATGCTTTCCGTGCATATATTATTGGACATGATGGTTTAAACAAACTTAATATCTTGTTTAATAACGATTTTGTAACTGGTATTAACGGCATCAATAACAACGAAACAGAAATAAAGACTGTTTACGACCTCCAAGGTCGCCGTCTTCCAGCTGAAGCTGCAACTAAGAAAGGTGTTTATATCATTAACGGCAAAAAAGTTGTAGTGAAATAATAGACGAAACTTCCCATATTATTGGGAACAATAAATAAAAAAATAAGGGGTTGTATTGAATATTTTAATACAATCCCTTTTTTGTAGCCGTAAAGACTACAGAAGTAACTAAGAAAATGAATAAACCATAAAACAAAATTTAATGAACAAAAGAAATATTGCAAATGAAAACATAGGATATCCGCATAAATAACTACATTTGCAGTTGTGTACTTTAGTTTAAAAACATATAACTTTACTGCATTATAAATAGGGTAAAAAGCAATTATGAATATTAGGGAAACTTTAGATGATATGTAAGAATAGTTTTCTGTTATAAAAATAATGCGTAACCTTATAGTACCTAAATAATGCAGAAAGTTAAAAAGATCAAGAAGTAAATTAAAAAAAACAGTTATAGTTAATTATGAGCTCAATACAATTCAATTACTTTGCAAATGAAAAGGGAGAGCAAATTATAAAACAAGAACTCTTAAATTGTTTTGGTTCTCTTTATATAAGGGAGTATTGGGAAAATAATAAAGAGCCCCTTGAATGTTCCATTGAAAATATATCTAACTTCACACCATTTGTAGGTAAAAGGCTATTGCTAACATCAATTAAAGAGAAAGAGCTTATAATAGAAGATGAAGACAGATTTGTAAGTAAGTATATTAGTCCTATTTTAGAGTACACTCCTTCAAAAAATAGAGATGAAAATATATATGTAGAAGGGCGTTTAGTCTATTTTGCAAGTAATGAGTTTCCTGAATTTAAAAGCAAAGTACAATCTTTATTCAGAAAACTCAAAAAACATTGTTGGAAAGATAAACATTGGAAAAGTTTATGGGTATTTGAAACTATTGGAGACGAGGCAACTGTTTTTATACCCAATAGGGTTGTTCTTCTGAAAAGAGATTGAACTGTTTAACTTTTAAGAAGTAAGTTTTACCACAATATTTGTAGAATAAAAGTAGAATTTGTTTTAAGATAGGTTGTTAATATAACCGATTGATTTATTTTTTAGTTGTAAAATAGGATAAGCTCACTTCTTCTGAAATATTATTCTTCAAAACGGGAAAATTTTAGAAGACAATAAGCTTCAGAAAGAAGACTATAAAATAAGTAAAACAGCAAAGAAAATAAGAGCCAAAATTCAAAACTACAACTTCGTAATTATAAGTCCTTGCAGTTTTAATTATAAATTAAAAAATAGTAATTATATTTTCGGTGAATTATAATTATATTTTTGGCGAATTATAATTATAACTTATTCTTAATAAACTTCTTCCTTTAGCGGTTTTATTTATTATGATAGAATATGCCATATAAATATAAGTTTAAAGTAATAGGTTTATTATTCCTTGCTCTCCCCATTTCTTGGTATTTTTCTTTATCACACTTATATAACAAAATCTTTTAGTACCTTTGCATTCGTAAAAAGATAGGATATGACAATAAAAGCTGCTTTTTTTGATATAGACGGTACACTTATATCGTTTAAAACCCACAAAGTTCCACAATCAACAATCAGTGCTTTAACAAAAGCAAAGCAAAATGGTATAAAAATATTTATATCAACAGGGCGACCAGTTGCGCTTATTAATAATATTAACGATATAAAACATTTAGTAGACGGATATATTACTTTTAATGGTGCCTACTGTTTTATGGGAAATCGTGAGTTTGTGCTTTCTCCTATTCCAGAAAGTGATGTACAAACAATGTTAGCCGATGCAGAAAAACGCAATTATTGTGTTGCTGTATGTGGAAAGAAAGAGGTGATAATACATAATTACAAAAAAGTTTTTACCGATGTATTTGTAAACGAATTAGGCGTGAACAATGTAGATGAAAATAAAACTATAGCCAATTTAAAAGGACAGCCAATATTGCAGATGACACCTTTCTTTACAGAAGACGAAGAAAAAGTAATAATGCCAGAGATTCCACATTGCGTTTCGGCACGTTGGCACCCTGCATTTACCGATATAACAGTAAAAGGAGCTAACAAAGGAAATGCTTTAATTACTGTAGCAAGGCAATTAGCGCTTGATATTAACGAATGTATTGCTTTCGGTGATGGAGGAAACGACCTTTCAATATTAAAAGCTGCAGGAATTGGTGTTGCTATGGGGAATGCAAATGATGATGTTAAGGCAGTTGCAAATTATGTTACAACATCAGTAGACGAAAATGGTATTTGGAATGCACTAAAACATTTCAATGCTATAAGAAACGAATAAGCGCAAAAGTTATTTTCGTTCTATAAACTATTTTCTTTGAAGGGATAAAGCACAATACAATAAGAAATCATTAAAAAGAAAAAATAAGTTGGAAGCTGAATATATAGAGACAACCAAACAAGAAAAACGTGTACGTTTTGTAGTGCTTTTTACATTATTTATAGTGGCTATAGAAGTTGCTGTTGGTATAGTTTCGCATTCTATGGCACTCTTAGCCGATGCAATTCACCTAATCTCTCATGAATTAATATTAGGATTAAATTGGGCAGCATACATCTTAGTGCGTCGTTTGCAAAATAAACAGTCGGAAAGTTACGATACAAATAAGATATTAAACCTATCTGCTTTCGCAAGTGGTATATTTTTACTTGCAACGGCTATATTTATTGTTGTAGAAGCATTTGAACGTTTGGGCGGACATTCAGAACATATCATAAATCATAACTTTGCTATAATAGCTGCTGTTATAGGATTAATAGCGAATATTATTTGTGCATGCGTAATGCACGATAAGAAAGGCATAACCGACTATAATAGCCATGCAGTTTATTTGCATTTGCTATCCGATATCTTATCTAAAACTGGTATAGTTATAGGTATAGTATGCGCAATGCTTTGGGGTATTTTGTGGATTGATGCCGTTGTTGCCATTATTTCAGCACTTATTGCAGCCCATTGGGCTAAAAATTTGCTTTGGGATACTGGACGAATTCTTACGAGGAAAGAAAACGCAATCTGAAGTTACCCCATAAATATATCCGAGGTTATAAGATTTAAAAGCATATCACCACACAATAAGAATAAGTTTCTTGTAAAATAGACATTAAGAATAAAGAAAGGTAATACAATGATAGTAACAATATTCGGTTTATTAATACCACTAATGGGAACAGTATTAGGTTCTGCTTTCGTGTTTTTTATGCGAAACGAGATGCCTGCACGTTTACAAAAAGCATTATTAGGTTTTGCTTCAGGCGTTATGGTAGCAGCTTCTATATGGTCGCTCATAATTCCATCTATGGATATGTGGGCAGATCAGGGCCGTTTACGAATAATTCCAGCTTTAGTTGGCTTTCTTATCGGAATAGCTTTCTTATTGCTTATCGATTATATAACCCCACACCTTCATATTGGAAGTGATAAGCCAGAAGGACCACATACAAAATTGAGTCGTACGGCAATGTTAACTTTTGCAGTTACTATTCACAATTTGCCAGAAGGTATGGCAGTTGGTGTTGTTTTAGCCGGAGCTTTACAAATTGGGAGTGCTATTTCTACTGCAGCTGCAATGACAATGGCAATTGGTATTGCTATTCAAAACATTCCTGAAGGGGCAATTATTTCAATGCCAATGCGTGAAGCAGGAAATTCTCGTTTAAAATCGTTTATAATAGGCTCTCTTAGTGGTATTGTTGAACCTATTGGCGGAATTCTTGTAATTCTTTTGGCTAGTACTATAACGCCAGCTCTACCATATTTATTAAGTTTTGCTGCTGGTGCAATGTTTTATGTGGTTGTAGAAGAACTTATTCCTGAGGCTTCAGAAGGCGAACATTCTAATCTTTCTACAATTGGTTTCGCAATTGGTTTCGCATTAATGATGACCTTAGATGTTGTTTTAGGGTAAAGAGTTATAAAAATACTATTATTTAAATAACATATTTATCCTATTACCAGGATAAACATACATTCTTTTGGTGGTAGAAATTTACAATATTCGTTTTTTTATTAGTATTTAAACTACTAATAGAAAAATTGCTGCATTTTGTTTATTTATTTCTGTACAAAAAAATATACAAAAAAAATATTAGAAATATTTGGTAGTATGAAATATAATCATTACCTTTGTCTCAGTTTTTTTAGTGGTTAATTTAGTTTTAGTATTGGAACCTTGATTGATGTGATATCAATCAAGGCTTTTTTATGTTTTTTATTTTCCATTTCTGTTGCAAAATAGAGCATTTTCTACTGGCTATTTACTCCTATTAAATGTATTTATAGTTCTAATTATAATTAAATTTATAATGGATATGGGCAATAATTTGTGTCTTTTTATTCATTTTTATTTCATTTTCCTTTCTTTGTGTTGTTTATGTTTTCTGTATATATATTTATAAATCTTATAATATTTCGTTTAAAGCTTTTGGCGTTGTAGGGAATAATTCTTTTTATTCAACTTAATAAAGATAGAAAAATATAACATAGCGAATTGCTATAAGTGAATATTTAGACTGTAAAAAAAAATATTCTACTTAATTTCTTATTAAATGTAAGATTGATTTTTTTGCTGTAAAAAAATATAAACTTATTCGATTTTATATTTTGTATTTGTGCTTATAGGCTATGAGATAAAATAAGTAGTGATTTTACAGCAATGATAATTTTTTTATTGTGATAGATAGTATAATTTTAATAAATATCAAATTGGATTATCAGGCGTAATATCATTATTTCTCGTTATTACTATAATATATATAATGCTATCTCTCGTTTTCTTGTATAATTTTAATAGCTCTCTAACCTCTATATTCTGTTCTGTTTTATTGTAAAACAATCAATATGTTCGGCAATCTAACGGTATTTTATATGAAGTTAATGGTTAATTGCAAATAAAATTTTGCAGAAATGAATTCTTCTTTTTTTTGATTTATATCATAAGATGCTTATAAAATAGGTTGTATATAAGTAAAAATGCTTTTAATTGTGTCGTAAAAGATAGGTTTTTATTAACTTTGTGCTATAATTTAGGATAATAGCAAATAAAAAACTGTGAAGCAGTATATTGTTTAAACACAAAAAAGAAAGGATTGATTATGATAACAGCATTATTAGCAACAACAGCATTTGTAGTATCAACATTGATGACAGCATTCGAAGAGCAATAAAAATAAGAATGTTTATGTTATTAATATCCTAGTATATTTAAAAATTCAATTTTACGAGGATATGAAATAACAAAACTACAATAAACAAATAAGGTAAATCCTGAAATGTTTCTTGACCAACTTTGGTTGGATAAAGAAATATTTTAGGATTTTTCTTTTTATAACTGGCTATTCTTTATTAATTGAAAGACAAAACTAAAAAAATAAATTACATAAATGTTCCATTTTGAAGCCTACTTAATAAAAGTAAAAATGCAGTCTTTATTTTGTTATAAAAAAACTTTTGGCTATTTTTGTCCCCTATAAACAACAATAGCCAGACAATGGGTATCTATAAAAGAAACCACAATTGTTTTTTAGGTCTTTAAAATGAAAAGATTAATAACGCTTATATTTATTTTATATGCTTTTGTGATTGTAATGGCGCAATCGCAACAAACTTATCAACCATATTTTCAAAAAGGACAATGCGTAAATTATGAATATTCATATAAAGTTATTTGTAGAAATATAGCAGATGGAAAAACAAATAACACTATAAATGGCTACCAATTGTTGCAAGCCGACAATATGAATAACATTTTTGAAGGAGCAAAACCAGGAGAAGTTTACGACAATGCTTTCTCTCTGCGGTTAATAGAAGCTACAAACTATACTTATACTATGGAGCTTGATATTATAAAGCCTTGCAACATAACAAAAGTAGTAACCGAACAAGAACGTAAAATTATAGATGCTGTAACTAAAGCTTTTCAAAATGTAAAGCCAATTATTACTTTTCCAAAAGATATGAGCAGCTTGATAATTAACAATAAACGCGAGCTGATAAAAGAAATTGGACTAAACCTGTGGAAAACAGTAGCAAACAATACACAAGTAGCTGAAGAGTTAAACAACGATGTTCCTACTTTAGACGAAACTGTACGCCAAACTATGGAACAGTTTGGAGAAGGTAATGCACTTTTCGATGAATTAGATATTATTTGCCCAGGATTTAAAACATTTACGCTTGCTTATTGTCAGCCTTTTGTGTTAGGACAATTTGTTTCTGGTCCACCACTTGATGGTAAAAATAAAGACGAAGTTTACCAAAAAGAATCAGCTTCAATTAGTAAAAAGGGTGAGTTAGACTTTGCTAGTTCTACAGATTTTTTTCGTTTAGCAAATATTCCACTCGATACAATAACGACATCTGGTAATAATAGAGATGCGTATTTCATAAAAGATTTACCACAATATACAACCGAAGACGATGTTTTATGCACAATTGAAATAAACATTCAAAGCAATTCAGATACGTGGGTAAATCATTATAGAGCAAGTTCTATGGCACGTTTCGAAAATGCTATTTGGACTGGCATAGAAGATTTAAAGCGTACGAAGTAAATTCGGCTATTATTTCCCTAAAAAGTATAGAATATGTTTTCATTCTAAGCTTTTTTAGTGAGAAATTTAGGCTAAAAAAGTTTACCTCTCTTTTCATTTAAACTCATTATAAATAAACTTGCATGCTTCATTTTCTGTTTTAAAAGATGCAAGTTCGTTTTGATTACCATGTTCGTCTATGTATAATACTTTCCAGATATTATAGTTTTCGACTAATACAATGGTATCCCAAGTGGCTACAGAGCCTTCTAACGAATATTTATTGGGAGAAATTCCCATAGACTGTAGCTGTTTAGACAATTCAACTTTATTCATTTTGTTTCTTTCAATAAAAATAGTTTGTTGTTTTCTATCTATTCTTTCCGTTTCTCAAAATGTTTATTCAAATTGTTTTGCTAACAACATCAAGTTTACGAGTATAGTTTAGATAGAATCTATAACATTTAGCCCAAACTTGTTTATGTAGCTATGTTTATTAATTATTCTTCTGAAGTTCTACACCTCTTTTTGTTCTAATAAACTAATGGTTTTTAAATAATCAACCTTGCTATATTCGCTTAACTCATTAGAACTGATTTGCGATTTTAGAGTTTCTATAATTTTCTTTAGAATATCTGAAGGAATATGCTCGTTAGAACTAAGCAGCTTTTTTACTTCTCTATGAAAGTTTACTATTGATTTCTTTTTAGGAGAAATTAAAGGCATTGATAGCAAATATTCCCATTTATCTTCCCATGTGCTAAAGTGAGGAAATGAACTTATATTCAACGACACATAGTAATTAACTTTCTTGTCCTTTGTGGCTTCCACGAACAAATTAAATATTTCAGAAGAAGGGTTTGGCATATAACGACACACAATATAACCCAAACTTGAAATAACGTTTATGCTTATTTTTTGATTGGAATGAAAAACTTTACCTATTTCTACAATATTCTCAATTAAAATATTATTGGTAAAAATGGGAGTGTAGTTTAAAGAAAACTCTTTTCTTGGAAATTTCTCAAACTCGTTCATCAGTATTTGCAATTCTGTTTCATCGTAACATTTCCAATTGCACAATTTATCCTTAAGTCCTTCTAAAGCTTCAATATTCTCTTTCATAAACTAATTTTTAATCATCGTTGTTATCAACCAAATATTTTTTCTTTGCCTATTCTCATATTACCAACAACATTCTTTTCTTTCAATGCATGTTAAGCATTTTTGTTATGAAACTATGTTCGGGAGTAACTTCAAAATATATGCAAAGTGTGGCTAACTATTTTGAAAAAACCTCAATCAACTTACCAATGTCTGTATCTTTTTTAAAATAGATGTGGTTTATAAAATCCTCATCGTACAGCATAATATCTGCATTATCTGGCATAAAAGTTCTTACCCAAAGGGCAAAAGAGCAACACAAGCCTATAGAATCTGTGTCAATGCACACACAATTCAACGTGTTGTCAAGCATACCTTCTATAAAATGGTTATCTTCTTTTATAGTCCATTCATAACAATAATGTCTTTTTATATCTGTTATCTCATTTAGTTCAATTACTTTATATTTTTCTTGTAATTCTGAAATAAATTCTTGCCTATTTATTTTCCATTCAGCCCTTTTTTCAGGCGATACCAATGCTTTCATATTTCATTGTATGTTCTTATTTCGTATTTTCCTCTAATGCTAATTTCTCCTTCAATACCTTATTTTATTTTTCTGTATCTATGATTATTTTCAACCCTTCCGAATGGGTTTCATTAGCAAAAAAGCTTTTAAATTGTATGTTGTTAAACCAAAGTGTACAGCTGCAAATATAGTTATAAATATTGATATCACCAACACTTCAAAGAAAAATGAGTCTGTTCAAAAAAGAAGAGAATTACAGAGAAGAAAATTCTTATTATATTCCACCAAAAATATAATTATAAATTTTAAAATTGTAATTATGTTTTTTAATTTTCTAATTATAATTTTTCAAGCAGTAGTTATAAAAAGAAAATACATAAGTAAGTCCCCAAAAATTAAGTAAGTGTTTTTGTTAGTTACCAATAAAAATGTATATTTGCACAATGGTAATGAAAAAGAACGTTATGGAAAGACTTCAAAGAATTCTTAAGTCAATTTCAGAAACAAACGCCTGTAAATTGGTGAAAAGAGAAAAGCCTATAAATATAGAAGTAGGATTTATATTACCTGATGATTTGAGATTTTATTTTGAAAATTATACTTCTATTACGTTTTGGGAAAAATCAAATTATTCTGTGAAAATAGTCAGAATAGAAGGTTTAAAAAAAGCCAACCCTATTATAATAGGCGAAGATGTTCCTGATGATATTAGTAATAATTGGTTTATAATAGCAGAAGATAATCCACAATTCATAACAATAGATTTATTTAAAGAACGTTTAGGAAGATGTTATGATAGCTTTTGGGATAGGCATGGAGTTGTAGGAGAACAGCCAATTATTGCAAATTCATTTACAGAACTATTAGAACAATTATATCAAAGCAAAGGCGATTATTTTTATTGGTTACAAGAAGACTTTGAAAGTATAGGAGATGCATACGATTGTCTTGTGTAAGATGTACAGAGTAAATGAGAAAACGAATAGCCAATATATTTCTAATAAATAATATTTGGCTTTAACTGCACAATAAAATATAAATTTATATGAAAGCAAAACTAAAAGTAATAGACAGTTGGGAGTTTGAAGATATACAGTTATCTAGAACTTCCTTTAAATATAGTCCAACCGGTGGTAAAGAAATGGTGATGCGTGGTGAGAACGAAATAGTATTTTCTATTTATCATTCAGAGAAAAAACAAGATGGAATACTATGGATAAAGGGCAAAAACGTCCGCTTTTTTCCTACTCCAGAAGCCAAAGAACAACAGGATATTTGGAAGATACCTGTACTTTTATCCTGCGATAAAGGAATATTGCTGCTTTGTGGTGCTAGTAATACATTATGGTTATTACAAAGTCAGGAAAGTGAATGGTTACCTATTTCAATTGAAGAGTGGACGCTCAGAGGAATACCTATGAAAGTGGCTGTTACAGGAATAAATGATACTTTTCCAATAGTATGTAGGGTTGATTCTATGTTAGAAGCTACCAATTCTTTTGCTATACTTTCTGTTGATTTTGATAAGAAAACTGCCCGTTGGACTCATAACGGCTCGTGTATATATAACAAAGAAAAAATTCGTCAGCAACATCTTGATGCTGTAAAAAAGGTAAATGGAAATTTTGCTTTAGCCGATTATAATTATAATTATCCTTTGATAGGTTCAATCTATGAACAAAATGAGAAGTTGTATGCCTTTCTGGAAAGCAGTACAATAAATCCAGCAGGATTAAGTATGATGGGATATTACTCTTATGTAGAAATAAGCAAAGATGGATTGATTAGAAGAAAATTATGGGGTAAAGATAACTTAAATCAATTACCAGGAAAGCATGGAGTAAGGGGCAAGTTTTCAGCAGACCAGAATTACTTGATTATTTCACCTATATTCAAGAATGATGAATGGAAAGGAAAACCTAAACTGTTACGTCTTTCAGACTGTACACTAATAGATGTTGTTATGCCAAGAGGTTATACTTCCTTCCGTATATTGGATATATGGGGCAACAAGATGTTTATTAGCGACGATCAGACAAAGCTAAACCTTTGCGAAATTATATTTGAATAAGCGCCAAATTATAGAAGAAGTAGTCGCAAATTATAACGAATAATATATAGTGAAATGGATTTTTGTTTTGTTCATTTCTTAGATTTCATTACTTTTGTATAACGTTGAACAGTTATGGAATAAATAAAATGGAAGAAATAAAAGACTTTGAGTATCTTTATTCAGATGTTTTAAAAGAACATTCAAATATTTTTGATAGAACTCCAATAGCTATTACTTGGTCTTTCAAAGGTAAAACGTATAAAAGAGAAAATATAACAGACAGATTAATAGCCGATTATTCTAAAAGTTATAATGCTATTGCTGTTGTAGAAGCTCCTTATTCAAAGGCATTTAATAATGTGTATATCGTAAATGCAGAAAACAAATTAATGATTAACGATTTTAAAAAACTACTCTTTAATAATATAGCAAATGGCATTTCTAATTTGTGTTTTGTAGAAGGAGTTATTTGCGAAGGCTCAACATTCTTATTTCATTTAATTATACGTAATAACGACTTTTCTATTTCTTTTGATTTAGCAACAAAAACCTTTGGCAAATTAACCGAAAGTCGGTGATTATGGTACGATATCAATATTACTTTTAAATATGGCAACGTATATGAAATAACATTATCTAATGAGAAATATGTTTATGTATACTGAATAGAACAATTTAGTTTTGGAATATTCAAATATATTTCTGAAAAGTCTTTAACAGATATAAGTTGCTTATTATCTTTACTTCTGCTAAAAATGTTCTAAATATCTTGCCATATTTTTTTGTTTATTTAAATATCATAATAGCCAACATTTCCAATGCCAATTGTCCAAAAGAATTTTGCTTTATTTTTTTCAGTTTTCCAAATATTTTTTTCTTCTTCTGTGGCATCTTTTATTTCATATTCAGAAAAATTTTCAGGAATATTCTGTCGCCATATACCAACAGAAATATCAGAAAAGCAGTAACTATATTGTGTTTCTGTATCGTCAATGTTACTTCCATTCTTTTCTTTTAAAAGCTTTACTAATTCATCTGCTTCTATTTCAAAAGGATTGATGCCATAAATTGTGGGATTTATATACTTGGTATTTGGTCCTTGTAGTTCTATAAACTCTAGTTTTTTGTTAATATCAAAATCCAATCTGAACTCATATCTATCATAATAGAGTTGATTTTCTTCTTGAATATTTGGTTTACCTAAGATGTTGATAATAGATTTCATATCATTTCCTAAGTCAATATCCAAATTATCCATTTTTACTCCTTTTAAAGGAATTATTTCTATTGTTTTTTTCATATCTAATATGGTATATTTATGTAACTTTACAAATAGAGTAAATCGCCGTGATCTGTTTCACATAACAAATTTTGGATTTTTAAATCTGTTATGTAATATTCGAAGAAGGAACATTCTCCTAAAATTTTGATAATATTTCTAACTGATAATTTAAATACATGGATTGTTTCTAACTCTGTTATAAGATAACAAACCTCGTCATCATTAAAAAATTGATTAATTCTTTGATATTGAAATTCGTCCTCGTAAGAAAAAGATTTAGGTTTCTTTTTAAAAGCTAACCACCAAACTCTGGGATTTCCAACAACATATTTGTCCATGATAGCAGTTATGATATCATCTTTTTCTTTATTTTGGACTTCTATAATATCCTCTTTACAGTCTAAAGAGTTTATTGCTTCTATCAATTCTGTATATTTTTCATCTGTACTTAAGCACATAATGTTCCATTTTTAATTTAAAGCTGATATGTTTCTCTCGCCTTTTTCAATTTACTATACGTTTTTCAAACAGCGTTTATTGCTGCAAATATAGTTATTTATTTTGATAGCTTCTTATACTATTTTTTGTTTGAATTTTAGTTTGACAACTATAACCCTCTATTTGACAGGAGTTTTTCTTATTCATATTTTTCCCCCAAGTAAGCATCAATTGTTTTCTGTATCATTTCTTTATCATCAAAAATATTGTAATAAACGATTATTAAAGCATTTTTTCTCCAAAAAGTAAAACATAGAGTGGGGGATTCCGATACAACGTCTACGTTTATAGGTTCGTTACCAATCTTTCTTTTTAGATAATTCAATAGATTTTGTTGATTGGACGGAAATTCAAGTTTGTCTATAACGAAATGCGTATTGCAAATGCTATCAATATCGTTTTTGTATGGAGCATTTAAAAAGGAATGCTGACAATTGTATTTTATGTTATTGATTTTTAGATGTAACGATTTTCTATCCCTTTGGGTGAGCGATTCAAAGAAAGGAATAATATATAGTCGATGTATATGTTCTATTTGAGGAATAGCGGTATGTGTCTCCTTAGGATATGCTTTTTTATTCCAAGCATATTCTATGAACTCTAAAACCTTGAAATCTGTTTTACAAGAATCTTTATGCGAAAACTGTAGGGTTGTATTGCACGAACTTGTATCTTTTGCTGTAACAGAAGAAACAAACAATAAGTTAAACAAAACAAAGAATGAAACAAAGTATTTGACTAAGTAAGTATTCTTTATTGTTTGGTTAGAGACAACTCTATGTATTTCTTGTGATTTCATCTTTAAAATTTTTATAGTTACAACTTCTTAGCATACTTGCAAATTTAGGTATTTTGCATGTAACAGCCAAAGAAATAAAAGCTTTTAATAAACGTATTAAAAATTTTGAAAGACGCCTTTCCATGCCGTTATTTTGTTATTATAGATTGTTTCCGAACTGATTTTTCTTTGTTCGTTTTCATGTAGCGATATACCCAATATCTCACTTTGAACGAGCGATTTAGCCCTTGCGTGAGGAAGGGATAATTATGACTTGAAAATTTATAATAAAAAACGCACAAGTTTATTATTATAATTTTTTATTTTGTAATTATAAAATTAAAAATTATAATAATAAAATTTCGGAAGACTATTATAGCCTGATTTTATGTCCTTATTATGAGAATTAAAACCATTCAAAAAGAGAAAGCAAATGGTTGTCTTTTATGCAGTTATCATACCATTCGTTATAATCTATTGGTACTTCGGCACTCATTCCTTTTAGCCAATATTGTTCGCCATAAGCACCCAACATTGCCCAATGATATTCAGTTTCATGACTTATACATATTACATCATCAAAATCGGCTGGCTTTTTATAATAATGTTTCTTTAGAATTTCATCTGCCTCTTCGGTTGTTTTATGTACATACTTCACCAGTATGCATCTGATGATAAATAACCATGCATTATAATACATACCAACTTTTTCGCCAGTCTTGTTGTCCGAAAAAACTAATAACTCTTCCATTTATTTTTTAGTTGTAGCAATTGTAAATATCGTCTATATTGTTTGCGCTCTCAATAGACATTCCTTCGGGCATTATTCCTGCATAAAGGAGCGAGTAAGTGTGAGTGCAAAATTCTTCAGTCATTAAATTATAAAAATATAATTGTGCTTCAGTAAGCATCTTTTTATCAATCAATATACCTTTACCAAGATATTCATGAAATAAGATGCTGCTCAAATCTTCTAACATAAACTTATGGGGTGGAAAATTAAAATCTTCGTCAATATTTATTTTTCTTATTGTGTCGTATCCATTCATAATATGATTGATAGTGTTTTTCTGACATCTTGCATTTTTATGTAAACTATCAATCATCATAGCAGATGTTGCTAAAACACATTCATAACCATTTCCCCATACAAATGATTGTTGTTTGGGTATAGAAAGAGAAGTAATAGCAAGTTCTTTGTCAAACTCCATTCCATTTATACAGAAGCCCAAATTGGTAATACCATCTTGTTGGGTGGTAATATTTAAATCGTGGATTTTTAAATTCGGATTTTTGAAACTCATCAATCCACATGCAAAAAGTATCTCTCTAATATTTTGCAAGTTAGCATGATGAATCAACGTTTCAAAAGTTTTTTGATTGTTGTTTAATGCTGATTTATAAAAAATAACTTCTGGCGATTGCGTTTCTATATTGTCAGTAAATACGCTTTTTACAAAGAATTGAAAACGCTTATAAAATTTAAACTCGTTAGAATATTGCAAAGACAATTTTTGTGCTGCAATCTGATATTCTATAGGCTGTACCAAAATGGAATTTTCGTCTCGAATAAACTCTTGAAATATATAGCCTAAGAAGTTTAGAATCTCATTTTTATATTGAGTCTTTCCTTCTTGGAGAATGTTGCACTCTATGACTTCAATGACAGGTTCTATTACGTTATATATTTTAAATTGATGCTTTATGTTGGGCGCTAATTCGTTATAAAGAAAATATTCAATATTTTCTGATGAGTCATTGGCAGAAAATAAATAATCTAATTGAGTAGGTATTTCTTCAATAGCCTCTTTGTTGGGAGCATGATAATGTTGCCAATCAATATTCATTTTTTCCATCTTATTTTGCAATTTCTTATCCTTTTGGTACTGTACTAAATAACCACATTCTTAAAAAGGAAATATTATTTTCATTTTATTCTCTGCATTGGCATTCCATTTTATTTGCGACAAATTGCCGTGTGCATATTCTAAGATAAACTTACTTTTATACAGGTTGTTGGGGAAGAATTCTGTATTCTTAAATAACGACTTATCTTTATGTTGCCTGTCAATGGATATTATCCGATTATTTTCGTTGTAGAAGTATTCTTCTGCTATAAAATTTCCTTTGTTATCCATATTCAACATAGATATCATTTGTCCATCTTTTAATATTGCGTGCTGTATATAATCAATCTGCTCAACAATATTAAAGCTATAAACTATAATTTCCGAACTGCGATATTCAAAGAATATATATTGGGCGGGCAAATCGTAATTGTCGGTATAGCCATAAATAGCAACAACTTTATTTTCAGCATCTAAAAAATGCTGAAACTTACCACTCTTTTTTGTTGGCTCTTTAGCTAATTTTCGTCCTCTTTTAATATTCTTTCTTTCCATATCAAAAGGGTAAATTTCAAATAGGACTGATGTTCCCCAAATGCAATAAGAATATTCAAATTCTTTCTTCTGATTGAAGAGAGAAGAGATATCGCTGGAGAACAGATTTCTCAAAACTTTTTCTTGCTCTTCTATATTCATATAGCGTTACATTTATGTTACACCAAAGTTTATCGCTACAAATGTAGTAGTTTACTTTTATATGCCCTTATTTTGTTTTCATAATTTTATCTTCTTAACTGCTTTTTATTTGTTCGGTTGTCTAAGTTTCTTTACTTTTGTATGGTAATGAACTATAACGTGGTAATAAGAATACAAAAATAGTATATATGGATAAAATAGATGAGATAAAAAAAGAGATAGAAATTATTGATACGATTGATGATTCTAACATAAGTGATTTAGACGCATTGTGTGAAGACATAATAGAATTGAATAATGAAGGTTGGGATACAGCAATACTTATGGACCCACTTTTCAGAATTCTTGAGGAAAATTCTGATTTCGATTTTGGTATGCCTGGGCAAATAGTACACACGTTAGAAAAACATTATAAGAAAGGATTAGAAGAAGAATTATTTAAGTCGTTAAACAGAAAACCAACTTTTTATACGTTGTGGATGTTGAACAGAATAATAAACGGAACTTCTGATACTAAAGAAAAAGAAGGATATATGGAAATGCTGAAAAGTATTTTAAAGATGGAAATTCCAGATTATCTAAAAAAACAAGCGCAGCACTTAATAGATTTACACTCATAATATTATAAAAATATAGAAACGGCAATACGAATATGACCGCAGAAGAATTTGTAAGTAACGTAAAAGATGAAGTTTTTAAGGAAACGTTTGAGTATTATTTTAAAACGCTTCCTAATTCGATAGTTGGGACAGATAAAAATTGGAAAGCGAGCAAGGAATTATATCATAGTTTAAACGAAGAACAAAAACAACAAATGCAGACTTTTACAAAAATGGTTATGCAAGATGTGGTATCTATGATATTTGGAAAGTTAGATAATATTTCTTCATTTGCAAACCAAAAAGGCGATTTTGAACTTACAATAAACGGAAATGTGATAAGTGGAGACTTACAAGAGTTATTCTTGATGGGTATAGATAGTTGAGAACAATAAAAAAATTGTTGAGTTGGGGGAACTTTTAGCAGAAGTTAAAGTATGTGCTGCATAGTGGAATAGTTTTCAGATGAACAAAAATAAATGGTTGCATTTGAAACTGCACACTTTAATAACGTATAATAACAAGTTTCTTTGGATAAATATAGAGTTACATTCTGTTATGTTATAATTCGAATAATGAAAAAATGGATAGATAGGGCTGTTAAGCATTATAAATATGCTGAGCCTATTGATAGGGATGAGAGCGTAAAGACTTTTTTGAATATGTACGATCTTTATACCCAAAAAGAAGATTTGCGTAAGAATATAAAAACAGTACGATTGTGTTTATCTGGAATTCCAAATAGTACACATATTAAGGCTAAGAAACTTTTGTTTCAAGGAGATGAAGACTGTTGGAAATATTTTGAAAGAACAGCTGTATTTTTAACAAATGGTCATAGTAATGCCGATTGGATTGAGGAAATGAGCTTTCCTCTTGCGTATGCTTTATATGTAGAACGGAAAGACTTAATAGACCAATTGTTTGATTTTCTTTTATCTATATTGACAAACGAACAAAACTTGTCGGATAAGTATTTTAAGAAACAAAAACTGTATGCGAGTACGCAATTGATTCATTTTCTATTGGAGAAATGGCTTGGGTATAATCCGGTGAAAGAACTTGTTATGAACTATGGAACTGGTTATGGTATCTATCAAAAAATTATTGATAATTGGAAAGATCTTTCACAAATAGATAATAGTTATTGGGACGAACTGTGTGAATATCATTTGAAAGGTATAGGATTACAGCGTGGTGAGAAATGGGAAAATGAAGAGTTTTTGACCTCAGGAATGATTCCTATGGAGCTGATTAATTTGCAAAAGGTGCGCAAATATTTGGGATTAGATGTTCCTCAAATCAAAAACGAATTGTTTTCTACTAATATGGCAAAAAGTCCTAAGATTCCAACTGGATATAATGAAGATTTGGACGTAATGTTTCAGATAGTTTTCCTCACTATTCAAAACCAGCGGAAGTATACAATAGAGGAAGTGGTGGATTTGATAAAGAAAAAACATGGCAGTGATGTACAGATTATCTTTTAACCATCATTGAGTGATAAGACAGAAATACTTTTATTGTGAATTACTTAAACAGGAGACTTATTATTTACTATAAGCGTAACCATAAATAGATTTGTATATTTCGTATAAACAGATAGGAAGAATAATGATTCAATAGAGAGATATGTGGGAAAATTATAGAGGGTGATTGCTGTTTACTAAACAATCTAATAGAACAACTCAAATGTTTAGGAAAATTAGCTGGATATATTTACTCGTGTAACAGATATCTGTTGTATTCTTCTTAGGCATCAGTCTGTTTTGTTTTAGATATTAGTAGATTTTGATTTATACGCCTAAATTTTTAATTAGATATCGCACTGGTCCTGCCATATCTTTTAACGATTATAATTTGCTTTTATCGAATATTCTCTTTACATTTGCAATGGGTTGATGGTCGCATCGGTAGCGGGGCACCCGAAAGGCTGCATATTGCAAGGTTCAACTCCTTCGCCAATCTATTTAGGGGCTTTAGTCGCCTCTATTTTTTTTGTATTGTTTCGTAATCATATTTATTATTGCCTTAAACGTAGCCATATTTCAATCAATATTTAGTTAATATTCTGGCTTCACTTGTAGTATTTAAGCAATACTTATAGAGATTGAGTGTTATTTATGAAACACAAAAAAAAGCGAAAATCCTTTTTTTATTGGATTTCCGCTTGTTTTTTATGGGGTGGAAGGTGGGACTCGAACCCACGACATTCAGAACCACAATCTGACGCTCTAACCAACTGAACTACGTCCACCATATATTATTGCTTTAAAAAGCGATTGCAAAGTTACGAACTTTATTTGTTTTATGCAAATAAAATTCGCACTTTTTATTATTATTCATTATTTTGCAGGAGCTGCAGGAGCTTTTGTTGGCTGTCCTTGTGCTGCAGGAGCTGCTTGTTTTTGTTGACTTGCGCCAAAATTAGGTAGGTTATTTGGGTTTGTTGCTCCGTCGTCTTTTGTTGCTTTTTCGATTACACTTTGGTCTGTTGTTGCTTGTGGTGCAATACGAGTTGATATTACACTGAGCACAACCATAAAGATAGCGCAACCCCAAGTGAGTTTTTCAACAAAGTCGGTAGTTTTGCGGACACCCATAATGGCATTAGAAGAGGAGAAGTTTGATGATAACCCTCCGCCCTTAGATTCTTGAATTAGAACTACACCAATCATCAAGATAGCTGCAATAACGATGAGTATTACTAAAAGCGTATACATTTCTATGTTATTTTTTATTATTGTTTATTATTAATTTCTGTAGAAATCTAATTTGGTCTGCAAAGTAACGATTTTTTTTTGGATATACCAAATTTAATCGATTAATTATTTCCAAGGCTTTAGAATATCTTCCTTGTTTTATATATATACGTGCTAAAGTCTCAGTAAAATAGCCATTATCTTCTGTTGTAGCTATTTCCTCATCGGTTTCGTCTATGTCTTCTGGTTCGTATTCTGTGTTTTCTTGTAAGATAATTTTTCCGCCTTCGTTGTGAATAAAATTATCTATCAAGCTTTGTCCTCGTAATTCTGGTGTTTCATTTTCTTTCTTTTCTTCTTCTTTCGAGTTCATTAAGAAAGCCACATAGTCTACAGTTGCATCAATAGGAGTAGGCTTTCTGTGTTCTTTTCCTTCCTTTTCTGGAATATTGGGAATTTGTTCGAGGAAATTATCAATAAGTGATACTGTTCTATTGGTAGATATTTCTGTTTGTTCCTGACCTTTTGCAGGTTGTAGAACACTTTCTTGTGTTTTTTCGATATGTAGTTGACAATGTGCTGCCTCAACAAGATTAAAAAGCACTCTACGGTCTGTAATGTAGATAGCTGCACGTCGCAACTCTTCATCGAAAGTTGCATCGTGTAACAAGAATAAGTTTTTTAGAAGCAGTATACGAGCTGGTTGGTAGAACGGATAGATAGCTATAAGCTTCCGAAGATCGTATAATGTTTCCTTATTCAGTTCTTCTGGATAATTAAAATAATGCGCTATATCCATTTTTCTTTTGCTTTACAGAGTTTGTTTCAGTATTATTACCAATTAGCAACAGTTGCATTGAATATTTGTTCTGTCAAATCCTTTATCATTTGCTCTACCAATTCTTCTTGTACAGAATTTAAACTTCTAGTTGTATCGTAGCTTGCTGTTGCTGTAAACTGCTTTTCAAAATCCTCGTTATGGTTTGTGTTATTTACAAAACGTACGTTTACGGTTATAGACAATTCTGTTTGTGCAGAATAACCTTCGCTTGATACGCTTTTATTGCGTTGTTGATATTGTGTTATTTCGCCCTCTATCTTTAAATCGCCATTACGTTTCACCTGTTCCAAACGAGTATGATTGGCATACATATCTTTCAGTTTATTATTGAACATTGGTCCCATTGGTCCCCAAACATAAGCTGAACGAATAGGGAAATCGGCTATTTGGATAGTATGCACCTTAGTATAATTGATGCTTGCTCCATTAAATTTATAGCTCACAGAACAAGCTGTGAGTCCCATCAATGCTACTATTATATATATAAGGTGTATTTTTCTTAACTTATTTACTATCCAAACCATATTGTTTTATTCGTCTATAGAGTGTTCTATCGCTTATTCCTAATTCTTGTGCAGCCTTTTTCCTATTACCATTATTGCGTTCCAGAGCTTTCTCTACCATTTGTCTGCCCACATCACTCAGATTTAATATCTCGGGTTCTGATATTTCTTCTGCATCTGCAAATTCTACTAAACCATTTGAAGGAGATGTTTCTGATAATGTATGTTTGCGAGGGATAGGCATTGTGTTATGATGTTCTTCGGGCAAAGGTTCAAACCCTTGCGCTCCGTTTAATGCGCGTGTTTCTTCTAACTGTTTTCTAACATTGTTTAAATCACGTCGCAAATCGCTTACGTTACCACGTAATTCATACAATATTTGATATAGTATATCGCGTTCACTTTCGTAGTTATGCTCTCCATCTTTGCCTATAATTGCTAATTGTGTAGTGTCTGAATCGCGTGGAATAAAGTTGGTTAGCATCTCTGCAGTTATTTCACGTTGCTCACTTAGCACCGACATCTGTTCGGTAATATTCTTCAATTGTCGTACATTTCCCGGCCATTTATAGTGCAATAGTATCTTCTTTGCATCTTCAGACAATGTTATTTTTGGAAGATGGTATTTTTCTGCCATTTGCATAGCAAAGAGTCGGAACAGCAAAAGAATATCTTCACCACGGTCGCGGAGTGGAGGCATCTGGATAGGAATTGTGTTTAATCGGTAGAATAAATCCTCTCTAAATTTTCCTTCACTAACAGCTTTACGCATATTTACATTGGTTGCTGCCACTATACGTACATCAGTTTTACGTATATCTTGACCTCCCACTCTTATATATTCGCCAGTTTCTAATACGCGTAACAGTTTTGCTTGGGTGGCTAAGGGGAGTTCGCCTACCTCATCGAGGAAGATAGTTCCTTTGTTTGCTATACCAAAATATCCATCGCTTTCGCCAATAGCTCCTGTAAACGAACCTTTTTCGTGTCCGAAAAGTTCGCTATCAATAGTTCCTTCTGGTATTGATCCACAATTAATTGCAAAATATTTTTCTCGTCTTCGTGGCGAATTATCGTGAATGATATGAGGAATTATCTCTTTACCCACTCCGCTTTCGCCTACTATAAGTACAGACAAGTCGGTGGGTGCAACCTGCAATGCTATATCCAAAGCTCTGTTTAGTGCATCGCAATTGCCCACAACGTTGTAACGTTGCTTTATGTGTTGAAGTTCAATATTATTCATTCTGCTGACAAATTTACCTATTTATTTTTTAAATTCTGCAACTTTGGCAGAGTTTAACAAACTCTAAGAACTTTCTTTCCTATTTATTTGAAACGGCAAACAAGTGTCTTTGTCTATTTTAAATGGCGAATAATGATACGCTGTATTGTTACGATATTGTTATAAAAGATATAGGATTTCTCTATATTCATATCCTGTTTAAATTCTTATACAAATGGAATTATAATTATGCAACAACACTTTTGCAACGCAAAAGTATGGTTTTTACGTTGCAAAAGTATGGTTTTTAGCGTGTAAAATGGTGGTTTTTACAATATAAAAACTATGTCTTTTGTATTGCATTGATAGCCAAACTGTTAAGTGGAGCTACATTTCTGCTTCTATTTCTCCTTCTTTTTTTATGTCCTGGTTGGGTTTATAGGGGTGTGCTATAAAATTTCAACCTTAGCAAATGCTAATAATTCTGACCTCATTTCTCGTTATCTAAAAACTTTTGAGTAACTTTGTAGCATGAAGATAAAGCTTAATTGGAAAATGTTTATAGTCTTCTTTGGAATCATAGGGGGGCTTTACATAATAACAAAAAGTATCTTGATAACTTCTGGCATAATGGTTATCTTGTTACTTATAGACGGTTTCTTACGCGAATATGAACTGAAAAAACAAGGTAAAAAACAAGCAGAAGAAATTTTAAAAGAAATAGAACGAGATACAAAAGAAGAGAAAGAAAACGAAGAAGAAGGCACAAATTAAAAGATAAATATTAACAGAGTGATGGAGAAACTCGTAGAACTATACAGAAAATGGGCAGGTAGCGCTCCTGCAAATGTAGAAAAATTGGCAGGTGCAGGCAGTAATCGAGCATACTATCGCCTTACTGATAGTGAAGGAAAAACGGTAATTGGTGTTATAGGTACGAGTCGCGACGAGAACTATGCCTTTATTTATCTTGCCAAACACTTTGCTAAACGACAGTTGCCTGTGCCCCATGTGCTTGCTGTTTCTGTTGATGAAATGTGCTATTTACAGACCGATCTGGGTGTAATATCTCTTTTCGATGCTATTCGAGGTGGGAGAGAGGCAGGCGGACGATATAATTTAGCCGAACAAGAACTGTTACGCAAAACCATAAAAGAACTACCTAACTTTCAGCTTCGTGGGGCACGTGGGTTAGATTATAGCTATTGTTACCCCCAAGCAGAGTTTAACGAAGAGAGCGTTCTCTTCGATTTGAACTACTTTAAATACTGCTTTCTGAAAGCAACCGAAATAGATTTCCATGAACTAAAGCTACAAGCCAACTTCCGAATGTTTGCAAAAGACCTTACATCGGAGAAGATAGAAGCCTTTCAATATCGCGATTTCCAAGCACGCAATGTAATGCTCGATAGTAAAGGAAATCCTCACTTTATTGATTTTCAAGGCGGTCGTAAAGGTCCATACTATTATGACCTTGCCTCATTTTTATGGCAAGCAAGTGCAAAATATCCGTTTAAGTTACGTCGCGAATTGGTTTTCGATTATTATAACAGTCTGAAACATTTTACTGAAGTACCATCGAAACGCCATTTTGTTAATCGTCTTTCTCTCTTTGTACTATTCCGTTTGTTGCAAGTGTTGGGTGCGTATGGTTTTCGTGGCTACTTTGAACGAAAACAACACTTCATAGAATCCATTCCACCAGCCATTCAAAACCTCAGCGACGTATTAGATTTGGGTGAGAAAATGTTTCCTTATCCATATCTGTTTACATTGCTGCGGGAACTAACACAATTGCCACAATTTAAGAAGACGGTCCAAACTACAAAGAATAGAACCGATGGTTATAAAATCGCCGAGCAAGATGTGTACACAGCAAACCCATTAGACGGTCCCGCCACGTTCTCCAAATACGATGGAAAAGGTCCATTGGTGGTGCGGGTATTTAGCTTTTCTTTTAAGAAAGGCATTCCTGAAGACACTTCTGGTAATGGTGGCGGTTATGTATTCGATTGTCGTAGCACTCACAACCCTGGTCGTTACGAACCTTATAAGAAGATAACGGGACTTGATGAGGCTGTTATTCGTTTCTTAGAAGACGATGGTGAAATCGTAGAATTTCTTCGTCCAGTCTACGAACTCGCCGATCACCATGTAGAACGCTATATGCAGCGTGGTTTCACAAACCTTATGTTTTCGTTCGGGTGCACGGGAGGACAACACCGTTCCGTATATTGTGCTCAACATTTGGCAGAACATTTAAACAAAAAGTATGGTATAGAAGTGCATATTATACATCGCGAACAGGGTATAAAACAAACTTTAGCGAGAAGATAAAAGAGATTAAGAAGGTTATTCTCCTTGCTTTGGCACTTAACATATATAATTAAGGTTATAAGTTTATTTCTTTGCTGTCTGAGATTTAATTAGTAAATTTGCACGCATTAAAAGCAGAATACAATGCAATCAATGATATTTGCCGCCGGACTTGGCACGCGTCTGAAACCTCTTACCGACAAAATACCCAAAGCATTGGTAAGAGTTGGAGGCAAACCGCTTATAGAATATGCTCTTAAAAATCTGGTAGCAGCAGGTAGTAAGCGTATCGTGGTGAACGTACACCACTTTGCCAATCAAATCATTGAATATTTACAGCAGAACGATTTCGGTGTAGATATTTGTGTTTCTGATGAAACAGAAATGTTGCTTGATACAGGTGGTGGAATAAAAAATGCAGCACCATTTTTCAACACTAGCGAACCTGTACTTATTCATAACGTAGATATACTTAGCAATGTAGACTTACGTGCGTTATACAATTACGCTTGTGAAGCAGAAATAGAGCAAAAGGTTGATGCAGTTCTACTTGTAAGTTTAAGAAAAACGAAACGTTATCTTATTTTTAATAAGGATATGCGTTTAGTAGGATGGACAAATGTAGATACAGGCGAAGTGAAATCGCCATACGAAACCTTGCATGAACTCACCTTTACGCAACCTTACGACAATAACAACGTTACCAACGAACAGTATGGGTATACACTTTTTGCTTTCTCTGGAATACATGTTATAGGCAACAAAGTATTTGAAGCGATGAACGAATATTCTGCGAAATTCCCCATAATGGACTTTTATCTGCAGTATGCAAAGGATTTACACTTCGTTGGAAAGGTGAAAAACGACCTTAAACTTATGGATGTTGGTAAATTGGATACACTTGCAGCGGCTGATGCTTTCGTAAAACAATTAGGATATTAAACAGAACAACTATAATAAAATAGAAGAAATAACAATAAATAATATATGCAAAAGATCATCATTTTGGATTTCGGCTCACAAACAACGCAGCTAATTGGTAGACGATTGCGTGAATTAGACACATTTTGTGAGATACTTCCATACAACAAGTTTCCCAAAAACGATCCATCGGTGATTGGCGTTATACTCTCTGGTTCTCCCTATTCGGTTCATGATCCCGAAGCATTTCAAGTAGATTTAAACCAGTTTGTAGGGAAAGTCCCTGTACTTGGCATTTGCTACGGTGCGCAATACATTTCGCATAAAAACGGAGGTAAAGTAGAACAAACGGGTACACGTGAGTATGGACGTGCTAATTTAACTAGTGTGGACACAGAAAATCCACTGTTTCGCGGTTTTGATAGTAACTCTCAAGTATGGATGAGTCATGGTGATACCATTACAGACATTCCTTCAAACTGCAAAATTATAGCTTCTACGAGCGATGTGAAATTTGCTGCTTATGCTTCGACAACGCAACCTCTGTGGGCAGTTCAGTTCCATCCAGAGGTATTCCATACAGCACAAGGAACTCTTCTTTTAAAGAATTTTGTGGTAGATATTTGTGGTAGTAAGCAAGAATGGAGCCCCGCTTCGTATGTGGAAACAACCGTAAAAGAATTGAAAGAACAGTTGGGAAACGACCGTGTGATACTCGGACTGTCTGGAGGTGTTGATTCATCGGTATGTGCAACCTTGCTCAATCAAGCCATAGGAAAAAATCTTACCTGTATTTTTGTAGATCATGGTATGCTTCGTAAGAATGAGTTTGCAAAAGTAATGGAAGCTTATGAAGGCTTAGGATTAAACGTTATTGGTGTTGATGCATCAGAAAAATTCTTTAGCGACTTAGCTGGGGTTACTGATCCTGAACAAAAGCGCAAGATTATCGGTCGCGATTTTGTAGAAGTATTCAATGCTGAAGCTAAAAAAATAACCGATGCGAAGTGGTTGGCACAAGGTACAATTTATCCCGATCGTATTGAAAGTTTAAGCATTACGGGTATGGTTATCAAGAGCCATCACAATGTAGGAGGGCTTCCTAAGGAGATGAATTTGAAACTTTGCGAACCTCTACAGTGGCTTTTTAAAGACGAAGTGCGCCGTGTGGGCTACGAGTTAGGTATGCCAGAGCATTTAATAAAGCGCCATCCATTTCCAGGACCAGGTTTGGCTGTACGTATTCTTGGAGATATTACTCGTGAGAAAGTACGTATTCTGCAAGATGCTGATGACATTTACATCGAGAATATGCACAACTACATTTGTGAAGATGGAGAAGTTCTCTACGATAAAGTATGGCAAGCAGGCACCGTTCTATTGTCTACAATTCGCAGTGTTGGCGTTATGGGCGATGAACGCACCTACGAACATCCTGTAGCTTTGCGTGCCGTGACCAGTACCGATGCTATGTCTGCCGACTGGGCGCAACTTCCTTACGATTTTATGGCAAAAGTTTCGAACGAGATAATTAATAAGGTGAAAGGAGTAAACCGTGTTTGTTACGACATCTCTTCTAAACCACCTGCAACCATAGAGTGGGAATAAGTTATAGTAAGATACTAATATCTCAAGGAAAATGTTTAACTAAATAGTATATAAATATTAAAGGCGCACCATAAACGATGCGCCTTTGTTCTTTCTATTTTTTTCTTCCAGAAGTCCATATAAGTTATTATAAACAACCTATAAGTAACTTTTGAAGCCTTCTTCTTATTGTTTATTCTTTAATAAGTCGCGAATTTCACTTAGTAATTTTTCTTCATTCGAAGGTTCTGCAGGTGCTGCTGGTTCTTCTTTCTTCTTTGCAGAAATACTATTCATTACCTTTATCATTGAGAAAATACAGATAGCAATAATAAGGAAGTCTATAATATTCTGAATAAACATACCATATTTAACTTCTGCATCTCCAACCATTAGGCTCAATTTACTGAAGTCTACTCCTCCTGTTAATACACCGATAACTGGCATAATAACATCGTCTACCAATGAAGATACAATTTTCCCAAATGCGCCACCAATGATAACACCAACTGCCATGTCCATAACGTTACCACGCATGGCAAATTCTTTAAATTCTTTAAGGATACCCATAAATTAATTTTTTAGTAATGCCGCAAGAAAAAGCAATAATCTTATTTTGTTAATATAAGTCAAGTTATCCTGCAAACACTTTTTTATTTAATAATGTTTAATACTCTTTTCGGTTGCAAATATAAGAACTTTTTTGTAACTTTGCAGCATACGAGAGGTAAAAAGTTACTTTTCACTAGATTAGACTTTAGGTAATAATTAATTTTAGGTATTATAGTTTAGTATTCACTTTAAATAAAGACAAATGATTAAAATTGGTATTAACGGATTTGGCCGTATCGGTCGTTTCGTATTCCGCGCAAGTCTTGAAGAGGCAAACGCTAAAGAAGTAGTTGTAGTTGGTATTAACGACCTCTGCCCAGTGGATTATCTTGCTTATATGTTGAAGTATGACACAATGCACGGTATATTCAATGGTACTATCGAAGCTGATGTTGAGAAGTCTCAGCTTATAGTAAACGGTAACGTTATCCGTGTAACTGCAGAGCGCAACCCTGCTGATTTGAAGTGGGACGAAATTGGTGCAGAGTACGTAGTTGAGTCTACTGGTCTCTTCTTAACAAAGGAGAAGTCTCAAGCTCATATACAAGCTGGTGCTAAGTACGTTGTAATGTCAGCTCCTTCTAAGGACGACACTCCAATGTTTGTTTGCGGTGTTAACCACGATAAGTATGTAAAGGGTACTCAGTTTGTTTCTAATGCATCTTGTACAACAAACTGCTTGGCTCCTATCGCTAAGGTTTTGAACGATAAGTTTGGTATCAAAGATGGTTTGATGACTACTGTTCACTCTACAACAGCTACACAGAAGACTGTAGATGGACCTTCTATGAAGGACTGGCGTGGTGGTCGTGCTGCTTCTGGCAACATCATTCCTTCTTCAACAGGTGCAGCAAAAGCTGTGGGTAAGGTAATTCCTGAACTCAACGGTAAACTTACTGGTATGTCAATGCGTGTTCCTACATTGGACGTTTCTGTAGTAGACCTCACTGTAAACTTGGCTAAACCTGCTAAGTACGAAGAAATTTGTGCTGCTATGAAAGAAGCTTCTGAAGGCGAATTGAAGGGTATTCTTGGTTACACAGAAGATGCTGTTGTTTCTTCTGACTTCCTTGGCGACCCACGTACATCTATCTTCGATGCAAAGGCTGGTATTGCTTTGACTGATACTTTCGTTAAGGTTGTATCTTGGTACGATAACGAAATTGGTTACTCACACAAAGTTATCGAGTTGATTAAGCACATGGCGAAAGTTAATGGCTAAGTCTCTGATTTCGTAAGAAAACAATATTAAAATGCCATTCGGGTCTTGCCGAATGGCTTTTTTTTATTATTTTTGTGCGGTAAATGAACAAAATGCTTACGATAATAGGTCCAACTGCAAGTGGAAAGACAACTTTTGCTACTGCGTTAGCTGCCTCAATGGGGGCTGAGATTATTAGTGCCGATAGTCGCCAAGTATATAGGCGTATGGATATTGGCACGGGGAAAGACCTTGCAGATTACAAGGTGGACGGTATAGAAATACCTTATCATTTGATTGATATTGCGGAACCTGGAACAAAATATAATCTCTTTCAGTATCAGCAAGACTTTCTGGCTTCTTATACAGATATTATTGCACGTGGCAAACCTGTTATTCTGTGTGGTGGAACTGGACTTTATGTAGAAGCTGTGCTAAAGGGTTATGCTCTTTCTCCTGTGCCTCAGAACGATGCTTTGCGTGCTTCGTTAGTTGGAAAGTCGCTCGATGAACTTACCAATATACTTGTTGATTTAAAGAAAAGAAACCATTCGGCAATGCACAATCGTACCGATGTTGATACTAATAATCGTGCTATTCGTGCCATTGAGATAGAGACTTTTGAACTTGAGAATCCAACTCCTGACCGTTTAATGCCTGCTGTAGATTCTATTATTATAGGGGTAGATATTAGTCGCGATGAGCGTCGGCGCAAAATAAGTAAACGCTTGAAAGCACGATTAGATGGAGGTATGGTAGACGAGGTGCGGGCGTTACTCAATTCGGGTATTTCTGCCGATGACCTTATCTATTATGGTTTGGAATACAAGTTTGTTACACAATATATTATTGGCAAATTAAGTTACGATGAGATGTATCGTAACTTGGAGATTGCTATACATCAGTTTGCTAAACGACAAATGACATGGTTCAGAGGAATGGAACGGCGTGGTTTCAATATTCATTGGATTGATGCTGCAACACCATTGAATGAAAAAATAGCGTATGTGCAGGCTCTTTTGAAAGAGGTTTAGAAAGCAGAAAGGAATTTAATATAATATGGTAGACGAGAAGAGATGGGGCATACTTTATTGTCCAAAAGGTGGAGTTTTGAGTAGTCCACAAAAGCGTTGGGAACGTGTTGAGGCCTGTTTAAAGGCACATAATATTGACTTTGATATGGTTCAGAGTGAAAGTTCGGCTGGGGTTGATCGTCTAGTTCGTATGATGATAGGAAATGGATATCGTACTATTGTTATTTTTGGTGGCGACTCGGCACTTAACGATACTGTGAATTGCCTAATGCAAGAAAAGAGGGAGGTGCGCGAAAGTATTGCGTTGGGGGTAATTCCTAATGGTGTTATGAACGATTTTGCCCATTTTTGGGGCTTCGATGAAGACAATATTGAACAAACCATAGAGTGGCTGAAGGCTCGTAGGGTGCGTAAGATTGACCTTGGCTGTATTCGCTATAAGAATAGAGAAGGCGACAGTTGTCATCGCTATTTCCTGAATTGTATTAACATTGGACTTATTGCTACCATTATGAATCTACGTCGTCGCACTCGTAATTTGTTTGGTTCGCGTAGCCTTTCGTTCATCTTTTCGTTCATTCTATTGTTTTTCCAGCGTATGGAATTCTATATGCATCTTAAGATTAATACCGATGAGATAAAACGTAAGGTTACTACTGTTTGTATTGGCAATGCTCTCGGCTATGGACAAACGCCTAATGCGGTGCCGTATAATGGCTTGTTAGATGTGTCGGTGGTATATCACTCAGAGGTTACTCAGCTTTTTGAAGGTATTTATCTCTTCTTGCGAGGGCGATTCTTAAATTATAAAAGTGTGCACCCCTATCGCACACAAGAGGTTACGATGCATGTTGAACCGCGCACACTTGTTGGTATTGATGGCAGATTGATGCCGAAAACACCTGCTGGACCTTTCAAAGTAACTGTGGAAAAGGAAGTAATAAACTTCTTGATTCCTGCATAACAACTCCACAAAGCCTTATAGTAAATAGAGGCTTAACGGCTTAATTACTCTTCCATTCAGCATCTGTTGCTGATGTAAGTATAGTCTATTCTTCAACCAAAGCAATAGACTTTTTTTTGTATCACTATTCATTTCTTCCCAATTATTCATAAGCTTTTTAATAGAAACTTATAAGATTCTGTTGAATAGCTTATAAGCTTTTTGTAGATAGCTTATAAGCTTTTTATGGATAGCTTATAAGCTTTTTGTGAATAGCTTATAAGCTTTTTATGGATAGCTTATAAGTTTTTGGCAGAATATCTATAGTGTTTTGTTAAGAAATGACTGGTGTTAGTGGATAAACACACAAGTTTGCTGTGAGAGGGTGTAAGGTGTGCAGGTTCTACGATTGTAGCCGACAATGGCTTTATATAGTGGTTACGGGCAGATTTACAATATGCGCCGAATGCTGTAGGCGCATAAAAAAGAGAGTATATCGCTTGTTGGATATACTCTCCGTTTGTATTGTTACATATATTTTGTAAGAGTTGTGTTATGCCTTCTTGGGTGCAGTCTTCTTTGTGGTTGTTGATTTTGCCTTTGTGGTTGCAGTCTTTTTCTTTGGCTTCGCTGTTTTCGTGCTGTCTGTAGTTTGGTCTAACTTAGCACGCAGTTTGTCGCTTTCGTTTGCCAACTTCTCTGCTTTTGCTTTCAGCAATACAATTTCTTTGTCTTTTGTTTCCAATTCAGATTCCTGGTTGTGTATTGTTGTTAGCAGAGCATTTAGTTCTTCGTTGTCGATATCTGCTGGATAGAGTGCATTTACACGGCTCATAAAGTCGCCCAAAATGTTCATATAGTTAGTAAAAGCATCGAATGGTGTGCTATAAATACCACGGTCCACGCCCACTGGAACAGGTTTGGTGCTCATTGCACTGAAGTTATCGCTTGCTTGCAGATAGTCCCAATCTTGATTAATCCGGGGGTCGTTGGCAATGCGTACTCTGTCGGCAATGCTGTATAGTTTGTTGAATGCTTCGCGTTGCATTGGATTTCCGAGCCATGTGCTTATGTCTCGCTCTTCGTCTCGCCAGCTTAATGGATAGGGAACATCAAACTTGTCTACGCTTTTAACACGGTCGCATATCTCTGTAGGAGTAGAGAAGGTGATGCCACGTTGCCGAGCGCATTCGGGCAGGGCTTTAAAGAACTCTAATATGTTGCTATACAAAGGCTGTTCTATGCCTAAAGCTGTGAGGTTCATAAACAAGCCATAAATTTGTTCTTCAGCTGGTTGGTCGGCAATTTGGTTTATAAAATTGTCGGCAAATAGTGGATATCCCTGCCATTCCGAATTGTTGAAACGGAGCGAAATATCGTCGCTGAGTGTTACATCGCGCAGAATTAGTTTTAGTTGTGGAGCCAGTGCGCATTCGTAAAGATAGTGTGGGCTTCGCCACCCCAGCGCATGTTTAGCACCTTCGGTAATCATTCCCTTAAATTTCATATCTGCAGCCATTCTACCAATCTCATCACTATATATTAGAGAAGAGTTGCGCAACACTTTCGGTGTATATCCAAAGTATTCTTTTATCTTTTTGCTCTGTCTCTTTACTTCGGCTTTAAAGCTATCTTCATTTCCCAGCGATGCTAATCCGTGTGAATAGGGTTCGGCAAGAAATTCTACACAGCCGGTTTTGGCAAGTTCCTGTATTTTTTCTATTACTTCAGGCGCATATTGTTCTAGGCTTTCTATTCCAACGCCCGAAAGGCATAGTGCCACCTTAAAGTATCCGTTGCTATCTTTAATCATCTGCAGCAATGTGTCGAGAGCAGGTATATAGCTTCGCTTCACAATATCGGTAATGCTACGTTCGTTTTCAAAATCGTCGTAATAGTAATGGTCTGTTCCAATATCGAAGAATCGATAGCGGCGCAAATGTATAATTTGATGTATCTCGAAGTATAAGCAAATTGTTTTCATTGTCTGTTGTTTTAAATGTTGTTTAATTTAAGTAATGCTGTGTTGCGTTTATGTTTAACTGTTCCAGCCTAATGTGCGGAGATAAAGTTCGCGTATCCATGCTCCCACCTTCTCCCACGTAATGTTATTCACTTCGCGTATGCCTTCTTCTGCCAAGTAGTTAAACAAGCTTTCGTTGTGGCAAATAGAATAGATAGCATCAGCCATAGCCTCTATATCCCAGTAATCTAACTTTATGCAGTTATGTAGTATTTCGGCACAGCCGCTCTGTTTAGATATAATGGTGGGTGTACCACATTGCATTGCTTCTAATGGCGAAATGCCAAAAGGTTCGCTTACAGATGGCATAACATATACATCGGAATCTTTCAGACATTCGTACACCTGATCGCCTTTCATGAAACCAGGGAAGTGGAAACGGTCGGCAATACCACGTTCGGCAGCCAGCATAATCATTTGGTCCATCATATCGCCCGAGCCAGCCATACAGAAACGTACATTTCGTGTACGTTGCAATACCATATTGGCAGCTTCAATAAAATATTCTGGTCCTTTTTGCATAGTGATGCGCCCAAGGAAAGTAACTACTTTATCTTTACCTTTGTGCGATGGTCGAGGCATATCCAATATATCTTGACGCAATGGATATACCGCATTGTGCACCGTAAACACCTTGTCTGGATTTTGATAATAGTGTTTAATAACAATCTGTCGAGTAAGTTCCGAAACACACATAATGCAGTCAGCATTGTCCATTCCATCTTTCTCTATAGCATAAACAGTAGGATTAACCTTTCCACCCGACCTATCAAAGTCTGTTGCATGGATATGAATGCACAGAGGTTTACCCGATACTTTCTTTGCATAAATACCAGCTGGGAAAGTTAGCCAGTCGTGCGCATGAATAATATCGTAGTCTAACGTGCGAGCCACCACACCAGCAATTATAGAATAGTTGTTTATCTCTTCAGTCAAATTACCAGGATAACCGCCAGCAAACTCCATTGCACCAATGTCGTTTACATTCATATTGTTGAAGTCGGCATATATGTTATTGCGCAATTTGTAATATAAGTCTGTATCCATAATGTTGCCTAAACGTTGTCGCAAATAGCCATCGTCTATATCGCGATACACAATAGGCACACAGTTCATAGCAACAATATTGGCAAAAGTTTTATCTTCGTCGCCAAATGGATGTGGCAAGCATAGTGTAGTTTCTATGTCGCCTTGTACGTGTAAGCCTTCCGAAATACCAAAATTAGCAGTGGCTAGTCCGCCATACACATGTGGTGGGTATTCCCAACCGAACATTAATACTTTCATATTGTATCCTCCTAACTTTAATATTTATACTTTTCGAGCAGTGCTAATGTGCGTAACACTCCACCAACATTCATTGCAAACGATATGGCACCACGACCATTGAATGGTGGGTTACCATCGAAGAATTCTGGAATAGTGCCTAAGCAGTGGTTCACCACCTCGTCTTCGTATCCTATTAGTTGTCGTTCAACGAAACTCAACCGGGTGCGTTTGTATAGTTTTAAACAAGCCTCAAGATAGAAGCACCCCAGCCAAGGCCATGCAGTTCCTTGGTGGTACACACGCGTGCGATATTCTTTGTCGCCTACACAGATAGGTGTGTATCCTCCGCTTTTTGGTGAGAGCGAACGTAACCCTTTCGGTGTGAGTAGTTCGCGTGTACAAATGTCTATTACGTTTCGTTTTTGAACTTGATCTAATGGTGAGTAATCGAGTGCTGCAGCCATTATCATATTTGGACGAACACTCCAATCAATCATATTGCCATCTACATAATCGTATAGATAGCCATAGTTGTTTAAGAATGTGTTTACAAATGAATCTTTGCAAGTGGTTGCTATTGCTTCTAAATGTGCTGCATATTCTGCTTTTGGTGTTTCGCTAAATAGCCATGCTACAAACTTCAGTGCGTTATACCAGAGTGCATTAAACTCTACAATATAGCCTGAGCGCGGATTTACTGGTTTATCGTCTATTGTACCGTCCATCCATGTTATTGGTTTGTTTTTACCATCTGTAAACAGCAGTCCATTTGTTTCCAAAGATAGATTGGGGTGTTGTCCGCTTTCTATATAGTTCATTAAGTCGTACAACAAATCTGCATAGAGTTTTATGCAATTGTCCTTTCCTGCTTCTTTAGCATACTGCTGAATAGCCCAAATGCCCCATAGAGGTACATCAGGTTGTTCTATACCTTCTATATCTACTGTTAGCGGTTCGTTATTCATAAACTCGCGCAAACCTCGTTCCGCAGTTTTCATAACCAACTCGAAATAGTCTTGTTCTTCTATGTTGAGTGTTAATCCTGGTAATGCTATAAACTGGTCGCGAGCTCTGCACTTAAACCACGGATAACCTGCAAGTATATAGCGGTCGTCGTTTTCTTTTCGGTTATGAAACTGGTGAGCTGCATTTACTAAACAATGAAAGAAGTTATCGCGTGGCTGGCGTGCCTCTACTTCTTTATCGAAGAGTCGCTTAAGGGTTGATGATTTAATTTCTGATGTTGAACCTGAAAAAACAATGCTTTCTCCTTTTCGTATCTTCATCTCGAAATAGCCAGGAACATACAAATCTTCATCTGAATGATAGCCACGAACCTCTTCTTTTGGATATTCTAAACCTCTGTACCAATAAGGTTCGTAATGAAATTCGTTGTCTTTAGAGAATTGCATATACAAATGGGGATATCCGTTGTAGAGACAAGTTGCTATTCCGTTTTCAACATTATGAAACTCACGGTTTATTGCAGCATTCTCGTGTGTAAATTCTCGCACGCTTCTAAATGCGAGGAATGGGCGAAACTGTAATAGGGTTGTTCCTTGCCCATCTAACAAAGTGTAACGCACAAGTATGCGGTCTTCATAGTGTTGGAACACCACTTCTTTTTTTAACACGGCGTTACCTACTCTATATATAGTTGTGGGAACTCTATCGCAATCGAACTCACGAATATATTTATGCCCATTCGGACTGAAGTTTCCACCATGGTATTTATGCAGTCCTAAGTTAAAAGCTGCGCCATGTTGTATTACCGTTGCATCGAGCGAACTCAGCAACACATGGTTTTCTTTGTCGAGTTCTGGCACTGGTACCACTAATAGTCCATGATATTTTCGGGTGTTGCAATCTACAATGGTCGAGCACGAATATGCTCCCGACCTATTGGTGCGTAATAGCTCTCTTGGTAGCGAATCTTGTAGGTTCGTCATCGAGGCCTTTTCAAATTTAAGGTATCCCATACTCTTATCGCTTTTTGTCTATATTTAGTTGTTAGAAGCTTTATTTTGTGTTGTAAACACATTATACTTGTACTATCGTCCA
Source organism: Prevotella pallens (assembly GCF_900454935.1). Lineage (NCBI taxonomy): Bacteria > Pseudomonadati > Bacteroidota > Bacteroidia > Bacteroidales > Prevotellaceae > Prevotella > Prevotella pallens. Next base: position 1,685,037 of record NZ_UGTP01000001.1, on the reverse strand, counting down.
AAGTTACACATTTTATTTGTAAACAAGTATTTTATTACTTTTTTTTAACCCAAATAATTGTCTTGTCTTATTTTGTTATTTAGAACTTGAAAAGATGGATTAACTTTAATGACTGTATAAAGAGATACAACCTTATGTTTTTATTGAGTCTATATTAGCAGTAAAGGTAGAACAGATTCTATTGTTTATAAAAATATGTCTGCTCTATAGTAAGAATATAATTTTAAGTTTTTTCTGATGAGGCGTATACAGACTATTATTCGTTACAAGAAAGCAGAATGAAAGGTTCTGTAGGAAATAGATGCGAAAATTATAAACAGTTTCTGAAGTTACTCACAAATGAAATAAAATAAAGCTGGTATTTGTTGCTTTTGTTTCAGATATCTGTAATGTTCGTCTCAGATATCTGTCACGTTCGTTTCAGATATCTATCAGTTGCGAATTAGATATCACAAAAAACTACGACCTTTATGATTCTGTATTATAGTGCCTAAAAGATTTTTTTTTAGATGATAATTATGACATTCTTTATTCTATACAGTATTAATTTATATATTACTATAATTTGTTGAATAGTAATATATTGCTTAAAAATTCATAGTATAGGAGTGTAACTCTTCACAATAGCCTTCTTTTCTATTGAGCTGAACTAAGGTATTCGTATTGTAATGGAAATAACAAAAAAAGTCTTGCTATTCCATATAAGAACAGCAAGACTTTTTTATTTATTAGAGCATTTCAGAACAACAGTTCTGTTTTCTTCGGTCAGAATAATATTACTCAGACAATGGCACTGCAAAGTATGCTTTCTTTCCTGTAGGATAAATACCCTGAATGTAGAGTACAGGATCGCTGCTGGTAGAGGCAGACTTAACAATCTTCTGCAATGCATCGATTGAATTGACAGTCTGGTCGTTTATCTTCTGAATAATAAAGCCACGGTTGATTCCCGCATTACGCAAAGCGCCACTATTCACTTTCAATACTTCAAGACCATATTTAATGTTCAATTGTTTCTGCGTAGCCTCAGTAACAGGGCGGAACTGTCCACCAAGCACATCAATATCAGCTTGTTCTATAGGTTTTGTAGTGCCTTGTGCATTCTTTAGAGTAACAGCCTTTGTTATCTCTTTTTTATTGCGCAAGAATGTTATTGTAGCCTTGTCGCCAGGACGTTTGCTATTGAGAAGTTGCTGCAGTTCAGCCATCTTCGTTACTTTCTTACCATCGAACTTAGTAATAACATCTTTGCTCTGCAATCCAATCTCTGCACCGTTACCATCTTCGTTTACCTTGTCTACATAAACGCCTTCATTTGTACCAAGATCTACGTTCTTTCCTTCTTCTTTCTGTGCATTAATATAATTAATAACGTCGCCACCTTGAATACCTAACATTACACGTTGCACGCTACCATACTTCTTAATGTCTTCTACCACTTTATTCATAATGGCTGTTGGAATAGCAAAGCCATAACCACTGTAGGCACCTGTCTGCGAATAAAGCATTGCATTAATACCCACCAATTCGCCTTGAACATTAACCAATGCGCCACCAGAATTACCTTGGTTAATAGCAGCATCTGTCTGAATAAAACTTTCAACACCTTGTGTTGCGCCAAGTCCGCGAGCCTTTGCACTAACAATACCAGCCGTAACAGTGCTGTTAAGGTTGTAAGGGTTACCTACGGCAATAACCCATTCACCCACTTTCAGATTGTCGGAGTTACCAATAGGCAAAGTAGGAAGGTTCTTTGCATTCACCTTAATCAAAGCAAGGTCAGTACTCTTGTCTGTTCCTACTACACGAGCAGAGAATTCACGGTTGTCGTTCAGAGTAACTGTTAGCTCATCGGCGCCTTCTACAACGTGATTGTTTGTTACGATATAACCATCGGGCGATATAATAACACCACTACCCGTTATGCTTCGTTTTGGTGTTTGTATTTGCTGCTGACGTGAACCGCCACCAGGATTACCGAATCCAAAGAAGTCGAAGAATCCACCGAATGGGTCGTCAGGTACTTCTACGGTTTGTGTTTTTGAGTTCTGTGCATTCTTAATGTGTACAACAGCAGGCAATGCCTTTTCAGCAGCATAAGTCAGGTCTACAGGTTGTCCTGGAGTACTTACAGGTGTTTCTGCAGCATACACTTTGATGAAAGCCCCTGTTGAGAAAGTCAGTGCAAGCACGCAAGCCGCACTAACACAAATTTTTTCAATCTTCTTCATATTTCTCTTATCTTATAAATATTAATATTATTGTTGTTACAATCTAAACGAATCATTCACATTTATCAGTTAGAAAGCTCGCATTCATTACACTATTAGTTAGTTTTACCTACGCTTTCGGCACTAATAGTCGTGAAAGCGAATGCAAATATAAGCCCAAAATATGGAAATGTGCTAATCTGTCAGTTTTCTTTATTCGTATTTAACAATTAGAAAAAGCAGCTTAACCAATATTTATTAGATTATTAGTGTTTTTTACATTCGTTCAATGTATAGCATCTATCGTAAATAAAAAAAGAGCTAAGCCTATCGTAGCTTAGCTCTTAAGTCTTAAATGTCCAAGTCTGGTGCTTTCTCTGCACCTTCTGCTGCTGCAAACTTTGTCATCTTTTCGAAACCAAACATGCCAGCTAACAACGAGTTAGGGAAGTGTCTGACTGTCTGATTGTATGCTTGCACAGACTCATTATATTTCTTTCGTGCTTCGTTTATACGGTTCTCAGTCCCTTCTTCTTGTATTTGCAGGGCTTTGAAATTCTCACTTGCTTTCAACTCTGGGTAAGCTTCCGCTACAGCTATTAATCGAGAGAAGGCCTGTGCCACCTGGTTTTGTGCCATTTCAAATTGTTTCATCTTTTCAGGTGTCAAATTGTCAGCATCAAGATGAATTTGTGTCGCAGCATTGCGTGCCTTTGTTACTGCATCGAAAGTTTCTTTTTCATGCTTTGCATACGCTTTTACAATTTTTACCAGCTGTGGCATCATATCGGCTCTACGTTGATATTGTGCCTCTACATTACTAAGAGCAGTTGTTGCCGCTTCTTGTTTGTCTACCATTCCGTTGTAGCCAGAAAAGGCCCATAAACCTATTATAACTACAATTGCAATTACAATTAAAAGTGCTTTATTCTTCATATCTTTTTATTTAAATATTATATTTCCCACCTTATATATATACCTTATATATATGTCCACATATACATTTATGTTACCAGCCACCACCAGCACCGCCGCCACCAAAGCTTCCTCCGCCGAAACTTCCTCCAGAAAAACCTCTACCAAAGAAACTATCGTTTAAGTGTCCAGGATTACCCCAGAATATGAAAGGACCACCGCCCCCATTTCTACCACCGCGTCCATTATTGTTTTTACCTTTTATTGACCATATAACCCAAAAGAAAACAACAGCACCAATAATGCCTATTGCTATTGCAGTCTCTATTGGCTCTTCCTGTTTGTCGAGCCCTGTACTTCCTGTTTTAAACTTATTATAAACAGCTTTCGCAGTAGACAGCATTGCCTCGTCTACATTTCCTTTTCTCATATTTTTAACGATACAAGCTCTTGCTATGTCATCGCATTCAACGTCAGTTAGGTCTCCTTCTAATCCCTCACCCGGCGCAATAAAGTATTTTCTATCGTCTACGGCTACTACAACTACCAATCCTCTGTCGGTATTTTTGTTGCCTACACCATACTTATTTCCAATATCCTGTGCAACTCGGAAAGGATCACTATTCTCAACGTGCGATACAACAACAAATACTACTTGTATTTTTGCTTCTTTTTCCAATTTCCCTATGTAGTAATTGGTGGAATCGCGCATAGCATTAGACATTAAACCCTCAGGATCGCAGACATATTGTCTTGCATCTTGAAGATGCACCATTGGTATATTGTTGGCATTCCAATCTTTTGCTGTTGCCTGTAGCGTAAAGATAGAAAAGAGAAATGCACATAATGTAAATATCGCTTTGTTCATACTTGCAAAGATAACAAAAAAAGATAGAACGAAAAGATTTTGCTAAAATATTAAGACAATACTTGTATTAATTAAATGAGAAAATAACATCTAATAGATTTTTATAAGCATCTGAGATGGATTATTTGTTTGTCATATAAGCCATTTGTTTTGCCAATAAACTGTAAATACTGTTTATAATATCTCCATTTCTTTTCTACAGAGCCTCCATTTACTCATTCTACCGAATATCAGCTTAAAAATAAAACAAAACAAGATAAATGTTGGACATTACTTTATTTTCTAAATAGTGTTTGAAAGTAAATTCACTTTGTTTTTTGTGATATAGATGCCAAAATAGCTATACAATATGTATAGAAATATACCTTTTGACAAGTCTCTTGGACATTTTATTCAATATTTATATAATGTTTTTGCATAGATTGCAAAAAATAACTATATTTGTGGTCGAATAGCCGAACAATAAATAATAATCAACGCCCCAGCCTCAGTAAGGCGTTTCTCTTTAACTAAAGGGGTCATGGAGAGGCATTTCAAAACAATGAAAAACAATTTACTTAGGAACATGTATGCAGCAATAGTTGCATTGTTTGTCACATCTTTCGTTCTGCCACAGCAGTTACAGGCCGAGAACTACAATCTTTTGCTCAATGGAAAACGAGTAACTTCGGAGAATTGTGGTGATCTTACAGCTATTGAAGGTGTAAAAGGTAAAGTTACTTATGATGCAACAAGTAACGTATTAACTCTTGAGAATGCTACAATTTCTAATGCTTCAGAAAAAGCTGCAGGTGTAGCACTTTGGAATTCTGTTAAGAACTTAACCATTAAATTAGTAGGTGAAAACTCCATTACTTCAGAAAAGAGTGGTGGTGTTGTAAATTATGAGAAGCTAACCTTTACAGGGACAGGCAAACTTACTATAAAAGGTGTAATGTCTAGTAATACAGATTACAGCTATGGTATACTAAATCCAGGGACTATTATTGTAGATGGGTGTACAATGGAAATTAGTGGTGGTGTGAATGGTATCACTAGCGGTCGTTGGAAGTTTAACAAGTGTAATGTTCGTGTAAAAGGAAACGGATTGGAAGGTGATGAATACAAAGGTAGTATGGGCAGATTGGGTTATGTTCCAGAATTTACCGATTGTAAGATTGTATCTCCCGAAGGAACAGTGTGGAAAGAACTCAATAAGAGTGGCTATAAATTCCAGTCTCTTTTTGGTGCAGATGGTAAGGTTGTAACCGATTGGGTAACAATTAAACCTAACACAGCACCTGAGAAGTATAATTTGTTGATTAATGGAAAACAAGTAACATCAGAAAACTGCAGCGACCTTACTGCTATTGAAGGTGTAAAAGGTAAGGTTACTTACGATGCAACAAGTAACGTTCTAACTCTTGAGAATGCTACAATTTCTAATGCTTCAGAAAAAGCTGCAGGTGTAGCACTTTGGAATTCTATTAAGAACCTAACTATAAAATTAGTTGGTGAAAATACTATAACTTCAGAAAAGAGTGGTGGTATTGTAAACTACGATAAACTTACATTTGCAGGCACAGGTAAACTTACCGTAACTGGTGCACAAGCTGGTAACGAAGACTATTGCTATGGTATACTTAATCATAATACAATCACTGTAGATGGAACCTCATTAGAAATCAGTGGCGGTGTAAATGGTATTGCCAGTGGTCGTTGGAAGTTTAATAAGTGTAATGTTCGTGTAAAAGGTAACGGAAGCACGAATGATGAATACAAAGGTAGTATGGGTAGATTGAATGTTATTCCAGAATTTACCGACTGTAAGATTGTATCTCCTGAAGGAACAGTGTGGAAAGAACTCAATAAGAGTGGCTATAAATTCCAGTCTCTTTTTGGTGCAGATGGTAAGGTTGTAACCGATTGGGTAACAATTAAACCTAACACAGCACCTGAGAAGTATAATTTGTTGATTAATGGAAAACAAGTAACATCAGAAAACTGCAGCGACCTTACTGCTATTGAAGGTGTAAAAGGTAAGGTTACTTACGATGCAACAAGTAACGTTCTAACTCTTGAGAATGCTACAATTTCTAATGCTTCAGAAAAAGCTGCAGGTGTAGCACTTTGGAATTCTATTAAGAACCTAACTATAAAATTAGTTGGTGAAAATACTATAACTTCAGAAAAGAGTGGTGGTGTTGTAAACTACGATAAACTTACATTTGCAGGCACAGGTAAACTTACCGTAACTGGTGCACAAGCTGGTAACGAAGACTATTGCTATGGTATACTTAATCATAATACAATCACTGTAGATGGAACCTCATTAGAAATCAGTGGCGGTGTAAATGGTATTGCCAGTGGTCGTTGGAAGTTTAATAAATGTAATGTTCGTGTAAAAGGTAACGGAAGCACGAATGATGAATACAAAGGTAGTATGGGTAGATTGAATGTTATTCCAGAATTTACCGACTGTAAGATTGTATCTCCTGAAGGAACAGTGTGGAAAGAACTCAATAAGAGTGGCTATAAATTCCAGTCTCTCTTTGGTGCAGATGGTAAGGTTGTAACCGATTGGGTAACAATTCAATCAAACGATGCTCCTGTAACTTACGACCTCGTGTTAGAAGCTGTTGGTGATAGAGATATTGCAGTTATTGCTATCGTAAAAGATATAACGGGTATGGGAATGATGGCAGTAAAGAAACTTATAGAAACAGCCCCTTGTATGATTAAGGAGAATATGACGGAAGCTGATGCAAAAGATGCAAGAGATAAACTTCTTGCAGTAGGTGCAACAGCTAATATTTATCCACACGGAACATGGAAGAAGCCAACAGGTATAAACATACAAACTATAGATGCAGCGGCTCAAACAATCTACAATTTACAAGGTGTTCGCATCAATGCTAAATTTGAGAACTTACCAGCTGGCGTATATATTGTAAACGGAAAGAAAGTGTTGAAGAAATAAAACTTTCTATTATCAGTATTATATATATTGTGGCTGGTATAATATGCTAAGCCACAATAAATATACACTTAGGCATATTCTAAAACAAATCTTTGAACAGTTCTCTCGCCAAAGGGTTTTAGGATATGCTTTATTATAAAAGCTTTATGAAGAAACTTTATATTTAACGTTAGAACAAATCAACTATTTAAACATTATATGAAGAAAGTATTTACAAGCATCATTTTATTGGTATTGAGTTTATCTGTACCGCCAACAAGTATGGCTCAGAAAGCTCATAAATTGATGAAGCCAAACCGAACTCAAACCGAGCAACTAACAAGCATTACTCCCGTTAAAGAATCTATTGTACTAAAAACTCCTAATAGAGGCTTAAGAACTATTGATTCTTCTGTTATTCTCTGGGGTAATGCTACTATTAATGAAATGTGGGGCTATTACTCTTTCCAACCTAAAAACACTGCTGGAACGATTAGTTTTACTCAATTAGGATCCCAAAGTCAGCGTATTGCTCGAAATGGTGTACAAATAGCCGATGGAAAGTTGTACACAGTAGATTTTGAACGCTATGGACCTTCGAACGGAGATCTAACACTTTATACCTACGATATATCCACGTGGAAAGGCAACGGACAGAAATATAACGATTTTTCACTTGCTGCCATAGAGACAGCACAAGCAAAAGATGGTACAGTATATGGCGAATTTTATAATAGTTCTGCTAGTAATAAACAATATGAGTTAGGTACTGTAGACTATCGTACACGAACACGAACAACATTCGGAACTACTACGCGTCGATATGTAGCTATGGGTATAACATCTGATAATAAACTTTATGGTATTGCTTCTGATGGAATACTTTATAAAATATCTATTACTGATGGATCTGAAACTAGTATTGGATCAACAGGATTAATACTCACCGATGAAGATGGTGGTCCTTATCAACAAACTGGAGAGATTGATCCCAAAGATAATACTTTCTATTGGTATGCACAAGATAAAGATTATAATACTGCGCTCTACGTTGTAAATTTAGCTACAGGCGCAGCTACTAAAATTGCCGATTCTGAAATAACAATGTATGGAATGGTAATAGCTCCTACTCCAGCCAATATAAATGCACCTGCAGTAGTTTCTAATTTATCAGCTGTATTTAGTGGGACAAGCCTTAACGGTGTTATAAATTTTATTTTACCTAATAAGACTGTTAAGGGAGATGCTCTGAATGGAAATGTTGATTATGTAGTTACAGCTAATGGTAAACAGCTATTTAATGGTACGGAACAATCAGGATCATCTATAAGTAAGTCAGTTCAATTACCTTGTAGCGGCGAATATAATTTTAATGTTACTGTATCAAATGCAAAGGGAGAGTCTCCAATGGCTACTCTTAAACAATGGATAGGTTTCGATGAACCAGAGAGGGTAGGCAATCCAACAGCTAAATTAGAGAACGGAATTGTAACTATAAAGTGGTCGGCACCTACAACAGGTACACATCAAGGAACACTTGGCGCACTAACTTATGATGTTATTCGTATACAAGGACGAGATACAACCAATGTAGCAACTGGTATTACAAATACAATATGTACCGATGATTTGTCTGGGGCAGAACATGCAAGTTATACATACGCCATTAGGGCAATTAGTGGTGATGTTAAAGGTTTGCGTTGGACAAATACTACTCCTATTATTGCAGGGTCAGCAATAGAGCCAGACTGGAACTATAAATTTGAAGGACAATCTGCATTATCTATGTTTAAGATTATTGATGCAAATAACGATAAAGCTACATGGTGGTGTAATGGTTTTCCTGGTTATGGTGCAATGAGCCATCAAACTAATGTTAAGAAGAATAGTGATGATTGGCTTATAACTCCTGCTATACATCTTTCTTCCGACCGTGTTTATACTGTTGCATTTAAAGTACGCAATGTAATGGCTGAGCCTAAGAATACACTTGAAGTAAAATGGGGTAAAGGAAGCAATGTAGAACAGCTATCAAATGTATTGTTGGAAACCTTTACTCCAGAATTTTCTGAAACTAATGGACAATGGCAAGTATGCACAGCTGATATTATTCCCGATGCGACAGGCAATGTCTATATTGGATTCCACGATAATACAAGTGTTACTGATAAGTATCAAATTGCTATTGATAGTATTACTGTAACCAAGACAGCATACGCTACAGCGCCAGATTCAGTGAAGTCGCTGACTATTACTCCTGCACCAAAAGGAGCTTTACAAGCTACTATCAGTTTTATAACTCCGAAGGTTCGTATTAATGGTTCTGCACTTGCACGTATAGATAGCTTTGTTGTAAATAGAGATGGTATAAACATTGCACGCATAAATGCAGCAGCAATTGGAACTCGAATGGAATGGATAGACCAGAACGTTCCAACAAATGGTTTTCATACCTATACAATAATACCATATCTTGATGGACACCCAGGACGTAAATCTACAAATAAAAATCTTATTGGTATCGATCGTCCACACAATCCTACAGGCATTACATTTACCGATCAAGGTACAACTTTAAAAGCTTTTTGGAATGTTTTCCAAACTGTTGGTGCAAATGGTGGATATCTTAATCCAAAAGATGTTAGTGTAACTTTCTATACATTAACAAAGGGCGATTTTGGATTTGAATTAGGCGATTCGCTAACAACAAGTAAGCCTGGCGAAACCAGTACTATTTTGCCTTTTGACCCAAATAAAACAACTATGGACGATGGTAAAACACAAACATTAGCTTGGTTCGGTGTTAAAGCAAACAATAGTACTGGAGAAAGCGACTGTGTTACGGCGCGTGGAATAGTTGTTGGCCCGTGTATTTCGTTGCCTTTCAAAGAGAGTATGTCGAATGGACAGTTAGATAATGGCTTTGCTTCTCTTTTAGGCAACGAACAATATAATAGCAGAAAGACGGCTGCAGCATGGCGTGTTGTAACCGATGCTGCTTCTGATAACGATGGAGGTAGTTTTGTTTGGGCTAACTATACAGAAGAATACGCAGGAAATGATGTGAATTTTACAATACAACAAGGCGATGAAACTTCAGTTAATTTGCCAAAGGTTGCACTTGCTGGAGCAACAAATCCTAAACTCTTCTTTGATCTTTATTCGCTTATTGGCAACGAATCTACGTTGAAGGTATTAATTCAGACTCCTGATGGGAAAGACCACGTAGCTGCTCAGTACGACCTTAGCAAAACAACACAAAACGGTTGGACAAAACAATCGGTAGATTTAGCACCATTTGCTAAAGAACGATACATTATTGTTAAATTCGAAGGGGTAGCACAAGGTTCTAAGGTTATGATTGGAATAGATAATATTAATATTATAAACCAACTCGAACGCAATCTTACAGCTGTAAGCATTGAAACACCAGAGAATATTGTTGCAGGAAAGAAGGGACAAGTGAAAGTTGTTGTTAAGAATCAAGGGGCAGTTGATGCTACCAGATATTTCGTTATTCTTTATGCAAATGGAAACCAATGCGATGCAGTGAGCAGAACCAAACAACTTCCATCAATGGCTAACGACACAATCAACTTGAAGTTGCCTGTTGCTATTAACGAATCAGCTACATCGTTACAAGTAAAAGCTATGGTAATATACGATGGTGATATGCTGATAAATGATAATGAAACAGAAACAAAAGCTGTAAGTGTTATTCAATCGCCTTATGGTAGAATAAACGATTTAAAAGCTGAAATGGGAGGAGAACATAAAGTTGTGCTTACATGGGGACAACCTATATTACCAGAGCCTATTCGTATATATGATGGCTTCGAAAATTATTCTCCGTTCGCAAAAAATATGAGCCCTTGGACAATGATAGATGGAGATAAAGGTCTTACAGGAGCATTGCAACCTTCGTCTACATATCCTGGACAAGGAGAGCCTTTTGCATTTACAGCTTTCAATCCTAATTGGTGGATTGAAGATATGACCAATGTAAATCCAGGATTAGCTCCTCATAATGGAAATCAATATGCTGCTGCTGTATATGCGCTTAACGAAAATCAGAAACTTGTTGAACAAAACAATTGGCTTATATCTCCACGTTTATCGGGTAGAAAGCAAGAAATAACATTCTATGTAATGAATGTTGCTACACGGCCAGGCGATACAAAATATGCAGAAAGTTTCGATGTGCTTTATTCTACAGAAAGTACCGACACAGCCTCATTCGTAAAAATCAAGAGTGAACAAGCCGATGGAACTATTGCTTTTAACGAAGGTGCTAACTGGAAGCGTATTACTATTGAAGTGCCAGAAGGTGCAAAGTATTTTGCTATTCATCACAATACACCAAAGGGTAAAGCTTATATTTTTGGTATAGACGATATTAGCTATGAACAAGTAGCTACAGGCGCAGACGATGATATAACAGAATACATTATTTATAGAGATGGAAAGAAAATTGCTAGTGTAAAAGGTAGCCAACACACTTATACCAATAATCGTGTTACAGGCGAACATATTTATAATGTTACGGCAATATACACTGCAAAAACTGGTGAAATAAACGAATCTGGTTTCTCTAACGATGCTTCTATAAATACAACCTCTATTGAAACAATAGAAAATGAGCCACAAACTTTCGATGTTACAACACTTAATGGTGTAAAAGTTCGCACGAATACTAAGAATTATAACAATCTCCAACGTGGTGTGTATATTATTAATGGTAAGAAACGTGTAGTGAAATAAAATAGCAATAGCAGATTAATATCTACACATCAAAACTATTATTTATCTGAATGGGCTGATTGCAGAAAGCAATTAGCCCATTCTTATATAGTTTGCATCTGTAATTATAAGCGGGAGAAATATATAATGTATATTTGGTAGATTGAAAGCTACTGTATCGTTGCAACTTTTATTGCACTTATCAGCATTTAGTAAATTAAAAAACATTGTTAAATGCTTGTTTTTTAATATATATTCTCTATCTTTGCAAAGCATTTTAGCATTTTATGTTTGCAAAGAAACCAATTCTTATTAGTTCTTTGAGACATTTTAGCGAAAAATATGTTTTTAGTAATACAATTATTAATATAAGGATACACAAAATGATACATGGACACGAAGTTCTCCACATGATGGAGGGTAACAACTATAGTAATAGAGAGAGCTTAGTAGAGGCTATTATAAACAAATTTGGTCCTGATGAGCGTTTTTATACTTGTTCTGCAGAAGGAATGACAGCTGAAGAATTAGTTGATTTTCTTGAGGCTCGCGGGAAGTTTATGCCTTCAAATAATGATGATTTTACGGTAGACACAAGTAAAATATGTAATCACTAAGGTAATAACTATGATTAAAATATATGGAATGAAGACTTGTCCAGATTGTACAGCTATAACTGAACAAGTAAAAAATAACAACCGTTATGAGATTATAGATATAGGCGAACACGTTCGCTTTTTAAAAGAGTTTTTACGCTTACGCGAAAACAACTCTGTATTTACAGAAGCTCGAAAGAAAGGTTATGTTGGTATTCCTTGTTTTGTACTAGAAAATGGTACAGTAACGCTGAATCCTGAGGAGGCTGGCTTACAAAACGAACAGGAATACAAGTCATCTTGTAATATAGATGGTAGCGGTTGTTAGAGAAAAGAGTTACCGAAAGGTAGCTCTTTTCTTTTTTTATCCAATAAAAGCCCATTTGTGCTTATTATAATTAGTAATTTCTGTACCTTTGCATAATTAAGTTCTTTAAACAAAATTACTGAAGCTGCGATGCGATTAGATAAACTTTCAATTATAAATTACAAAAATATAGAAGCGACAACACTTAACTTGTCGGCAAAATTGAATTGTTTTATTGGCCATAATGGGGAAGGAAAAACAAATTTATTAGATGCTGTTTATTATCTATCGTTTTGCAAAAGTGCATTAAACTCTAAAGATTCGGAGGTAATGCGCCATAATAGCGATTTTTTTGTTTTGGAAGGCGACTATACTACTGATACTAACGACTGTGAACAGGTATATTGTAGTATGAAGAGGGGAACAAAAAAGCATTTCAAACGGAATAAAAAAGAATATAGAAAGCTCTCTGAACACATTGGATTAATACCTTTAATTTTTGTTTCTCCATCGGATATTTCTATTATAGAAGGCGGAAGCGAAGAACGACGTAAATTGATGGATGTTGTTATTTCGCAATACGACCGTCTTTATATAGAATCGTTAGTACGTTATAATAAAGCTTTGCAACAACGTAACAGTTTGTTGAAACAAGAAACCGAACCTGACACAACATTGTTAGAGTTATTAGAAATGCAGATGGCTGAATATGGAACAGAAATTTATAATAAACGAGCAGCTTTTATAAAACAACTTATTCCTGTATTTCAATCCATCTATCAAACAATATCGCAAAACAGAGAACAGGTTTTATTACAATATGTATCGCATGGAGAACGAGGAAATTTGCTCGATGTTATACAGCGCGATAGAGCAAAAGATCGAATAATGGGCTATTCATTGCATGGTATTCATAAAGACGACCTTGTTATGTCGATGAATGGTTTTCCCATGAAACGTGAAGGAAGTCAGGGGCAAAACAAAACATTTGTATTGGCTTTAAAGCTTGCTCAATTCTATTTTTTAAAACAAACTGGAGGAAATAGAACTCCATTACTGTTGCTCGATGATATTTTTGATAAGTTAGATGCTAGTCGAGTAGAGCAGATTGTAAAATTAGTTTCGGGCGATAGTTTTGGACAAATATTCATTACAGATACTAATCGTGAGCATTTAGATAGTATTTTGGGTAATAGTAGCTTTGATTATAAGATGTTTTCGGTTGAAAATGGTGAAGTTACAGAAAGGAGTTCTTCTAATGTTTAGACGTAAAGTTAAGCCTATTTCAGAAGTTATTAGTAAATTTTTGCGTGATGGCGGACTCGAATCTCCTTTACTTCAGAAGCGAATTATTACGGCTTGGGATATAGTTGTTGGACCAACTATTACACGATATACACAAGAAAAAGGTATTCGAAACCAAACATTATTCGTAAAAATATCTAATCCTGCCTTGCGTCAAGACCTTTCTATGATGCGAAGTCAGTTGGTAAAGCGTTTAAACGACTATGTAGGTTCGTTTGTTATTTCCGATATCCGCATTTATTAATATTTATGTTCTATATCATATTTTTCTTTTATTTTTATTTGGTATAAGTAAAGCTTCTGCAGGTTTGTTCTCTAAATGGCATAGTATAATTTCTTATTGCAAAAACGCAGTTATATTCTTTTGGCGTAATCAAGCACATTTTATAGAGCGTATTCTATGTATTCCTTTTTAAGCGAATCAACTTTTTTCGAAAATAGCGCCTATTATTGTAGTATAAATTATTCATTTGTTTATAATTATCTATTAAGCATAACAAGAAAGTGTCCATAAAGATAGTTAATATAGCAAAAATGCCTATAGTAAAATCAGGAACTGTTAAACCTTAAAAACCATAATATTTTTTTTAATGAAAAATGCTATTGTTTTTAATAATAAACTCTATGATTTTTAATAATAAATTCTATCATTTTTAATAATAATTTTTTTTGTTAAAGGAAGAGGGTAGTATTGTTTAGGAAAGAAAGTAATATTGAATTAAAAGAAAAGCTATTTTTACAGTCTTTTCTACCCACAAAGAGTGGAAATTTGGATCGAAATATATTAAGAACTTTATTCTTTAGATATGAAAAAGCCCTTATATGCAACCAAACATATAAGGGCTATCTTGTTAATCTGCGCTGTTTATATAGAAAATTTTATATTTTTAGTAGATAAATTCTATAGCACAGCATCAACTTTTTCATCATATTCATCTGTAGGAATGCTTTCGAGTTTCTGGAAATCGAAACAAATGCCTAATTTATAAGCTTGTTTTGCTTGTTTTAGAAAGCGGTCGTAATATCCTTTTCCACGTCCGAGTCTATTTCTATCGGTATCAAAACTCATTCCCGGTACAGCAATAAAATCAATATTTTTGTAGTCGGTAAAGAGTTCTCCAATAGGTTCTAAGATGTTAAATGAACTTATTTTCATATCTTTCGAACCAGTATAGCAACGTATTTCCATTTCAGTCTCGTTAATTACTACTGGTAAAAGCACTTTTTTCCCAGTTTTCACCATCTCGTCTACAAAGTCGTGTGTAAAAACTTCATCTGGCAATGAATGGTAAAGCATAATAGTTTTTGCCTCAATTAGTTTAGGGTGATGACGTAAACGATTAATAATAGGTTCCGAAAGTTTTTTTAATTCTTCTTGTGTATATTGCTGTTTACGGTTTCGTATTTCTTTTCTTAGTTCTTTTTTGTTCATAGTTATGGAATTGTGGGTGAATGTTTTATCTTTGTAAGAATAGGGACCTGTTGAATGTGAAAAACATCAGGTCCCTATTCGTTTCAAAATTATTTTTGTTCTAATTATTTTTCGTTGTATGTGCTTTTTTTATCGGTGCTTTTGGGAAAGCTTTGCCACTATCGAGCACCTTAATAGCCATTTTTATCATATCATCGTTTCTGTTTAGATATTCATTCCAAGCCTGTTCGTCGAGCATATTGTAGATAATTCGGCTACAAATATACCTTTCTATCAGTGAGTGCGATTTGTGAATAAGGTTGTTTCTTCGTTGCAATCCATTCTTTTCAGCAAAGTTCACAAAACTATTAACAAGGTTCTTACTCTTCAAATAGTTAGCCAGCGACTTCATTTCGGTATATTTATTTAAAGTCTGCCTATTATCATCGGTATATTTAAATGCATATTGTAAAAGAAGTCCACGCATTACAGCTTCCTTGTAATAAGAAGTTACATCGGTAGTGTCTTCTGGAACAAAAATATCTGGTGTAATTCCACCACCTCCATAAACAATGCGTCCATTGTTAGTATGGTATGCCGGACCAGTATGTTTAATGCTATCTTGATAAAAGAATTCTCCATGTTGATATCGTGTTAGCATATCTTGTTCGTATGCAGCAATACCTCCAGGTTTAAAAGGTTTTTGTATACATCTACCAGAAGGCGTGTAATAACGTGCAATAGTTAGGCGAATCATACTACCATCTGGGAACTGTATTTGCTGTTGAACCAGACCTTTTCCAAATGATCGGCGTCCAATAATAGTACCACGGTCGTTATCTTGAATTGCTCCTGCGAAAATTTCGGCAGCAGATGCTGTGCCTTCATTAATAAGAACTACCAATGGAATTTGTTGATAACTGCCTTTTCCACGACTACGGTATTCACGTCGTGGACTTTTTCTTCCTTGTGTATATACAACAAGTTGGTTTTTTCTCAAAAATTCTTCAGCCATTTGCACAGCACTTTCTAAGTATCCGCCAGAATTATCGCGTAAGTCTATAACAAGTTTGTCGGCTCCTTGCAAGTTTAATTGTTGCAATGAAGAAAGCATTTCTGCATAAGTTCGTTCGCCAAAATTCTTTACCCGTATATAACCAATAGAATCGTTTAGCATATAAGTAGCCGAAATGCTTTTCATTGGAATATCGTTTCGAGTAAGAACGAAATATCTTACTTTATTTTCGCCAAAGCGTTTTATACCAATCTTTACTTTAGAATCCTTAGGTCCTTTAAGTCTATGTTGTGCTTCTTCGTTAGTTACGCTATCTCCAACAAAAGGTTTGTTATCGATGCTTACAATTTTATCGCCAGCAAGAATTCCTGCTTTTTCAGCAGGTCCATTCTTTATAACATTTTGAATATGTAAAGTGTCTTGTTGAATTGTAAATTCTATGCCAACACCAGAAAACGACCCTTTTAGGTCGTCGGTTGCCATTTGTACATCTTTCGCACTAATATAAACAGAGTGAGGATCAAGCTCTGCAAGAATTTGTGGCAAAGCTTTGTCTACCAATTCATCTATATTAACAGAATCTACATATTGATCATCAATTATGTGAAGCAAATTACTCAATCTGCTACTACCACTGTTTATGATATTTAATCTGTTTCCTGAAAAATGATTGGCATAGAATGTTCCAACGAGTACACCTATAACAACGCATAATGCCAACCATAAAGGCATAAAACGATTACTTTTGTTCTGACTCATCATCTTCTATATTTAAAAATTCAATCTCTATATTGGCACGTTTAAGCAAGTCGATACCTTCGGTAAGTCTGTATTTCTCTCCATAAACCACACGTTTTATGCCTGCCTGAATAATGAGTTTGGCACATTCAATACAAGGAGAAGCCGTTACATATAATGTAGAACCATCGCTATTATTACCACTTCGAGCCAATTTGGTAATAGCATTTGCTTCTGCGTGTAAAACGTATGGTTTGGTAATTCCATTTTCTTCTTCGCAAATATTCTCGAAACCACTTGGTGTTCCATTATATCCATCGCTAATAATCATTTTTTGTTTTACTACCAATGCTCCAACCTTTCGCCGTTTGCAATAAGAATTTTCTGCCCAAACACGTGCCATACGAAGGTAACGATAGTCAAGAAGTTCTTGCTTTTCAGTCTTCATGTTGTCCAAATAGATATATGTATTGCTTGTTCTAGTTTACTTTCTTTATGCCATTACGTTCTAAAAGAGCATCGATAGTAGGTTCTTGCCCACGAAAACGTTTATAAAGTGTCATTGGATGTTCGGTGCTTCCTTTAGAAAGAACATTATCTCGGAAACTTTGAGCAGTAGTCTGATTAAATATACCATTCTTTTTAAATAAGCTAAATGCGTCCGCATCGAGCACTTCTGCCCATTTATAACTATAATATCCTGCTGCATATCCTCCAGACATAATATGAGAGAATTGAGTAGTCATACATGTTCCATCTATTTGTTCGCCAATAATGGCTTTTTCCCATGCTTTCTTTTCAAATGGAATAATATCTGCTTCAAACTTATCTTTTTGTGTATAGTATGCCATATCTAATAATCCAAAACTTACCTGTCGTAAACAAGCCATTGCAACATTAAAATTCTGACTGGCAATAATCTTCTCAATAAGTTCATCAGGCATAGGCTCGCCTGTTTCATAATGGAAAGCAAAAGTGCGTAAAAACTCTTTTTCTACAGCAAAGTTCTCCATAAATTGCGATGGGAGTTCTACAAAATCCCACCAAACATTTGTACCAGATTGGCTTTCGAATCGGCTATTTGCAAATATACCATGTAGTGAATGACCAAATTCGTGCAAGAAAGTTGTAACCTCGCCTAAGCGTAATAATGCAGGTTTCTCGTCTGTTGGTTTAGAAAAATTCATTACTAACGATACGTGTGGTCGTATGTTTTCACCTTCTTTCGTAATACGTTGTCCTTGAAATTCTGTCATCCATGCACCAGCACGCTTACCTTTTCGTGGAAAGAAATCAACATAAAGCACTGCAAGATATGAACCATCTTTATCGTATACTTCGTATGGTTTTACATCTGGGTGATAAACAGGAATATCTTTATTCTCTTTGAATGTAATTCCATAAAGTCGAGTTGCTAAGCCAAAAACACCTTTTATAACGTTATTCAGTTCAAAATAAGGTCTCAGAATTTCTGGGTCAAGATTGTATTTTGCTAATTTTAATTGATGTGCATAGTATGCAGTATCCCATGGCATCAACTTAAAATTGTTTCCCTCTTGTTCTTTTGCAATAGAACAAAGTTCGTTGTATTCTTCAATTGCAGTTGGTTTATAAGCATCAATAAGTTTGTCGAGCAATGTATAAACATTCTTAACGTTGCTAGCCATACGATATTTCATAACAAAATCGGCATAAGTATCGTATCCTAATAATTGTGCCATTTCTCTACGGAGATTCACTAAACGTTTGCAAACTTCGATATTATTCTCCGAATTAGCCTTAATACATAATGTATTGTGTGCCATATATAGCTCTTTTCTTAAGTCTCGTTGAGTGCTATACATTAAGAATGGACCATAACTTGGAGCATCTAATGTGAAAATCCAGCCATCAATACCTTGTTCTTTAGCAGTTGTTGCAGCAGCTTCACGAATAGAATCAGGTAATCCTTCAAGTTTCTCCTCGTTGGTAATATGAAGTTTGTATGCTTTGTTCTCTTTTAATACATTCTGTGAGAATTTCAATGCAAGCAAACTAGCTTCTTCTGTAAGTTTGCGTAACTTCTCTTTGTCGTTTTCATTCAATAACGCACCACTACGTACAAAGCCATCGTAACTCTCTTCCAATAGCTTATTTTCTTCAGGAGTAAGTTCTCTATGTTTATTGTAAACGGCTTTTATACGTTCAAAAAGTTTAGGATTAAGGCTAACATCGTTTGCATGCTTAGTTAGAATTGGATTCATTTTTTGTGCTAAAGCATCCATTTCGTCGTTTGTTTCTGCACTAAGCATATTGAAGAATGCACTTTCTACACGCGAAAGTAGGTCGTAATAATGATTACGTCCTTTTACTTCGTCTTCGCGAATAAGTGTATTTTCGAAAGTTGGTTCTTCTGGGTCGTTTATTGTTTTCTCTATTTGTTCATCTTCTCGGCGTATTCCTTCTAACATTGCTTCCTCATAATCGGCAAGTGTTATTTTGTCGAATGGAATAGTTTCGTGTGGTGTATTATACGGTTCAAAGAAAGGGTTCAATCGTGTTTGCCCCTTTCTGTTAATATTCTTTGTCATATTTTGCTTTCTCTAATATGCTACAAAGATACAGAAAAAACTATGTATGAACGAAAGAGTATATTAGATTTAACGCAATTTTTCTAATAAAGCAATGTTTATTTGTCCTCTTGTTAATGCAATTACATTATTTGCGTTTAAAGCGTTAAGCATTTTTGAAACATTAAGTCTACTTTCGTGTAACTCGTTTGCCAATGTTTGCATATTAATTTTTACAATCTTTTTGCCTGCAGGATAAACACAATGTGTCCTTATAAAGTAAATAAACTTTTCTTTAATATCTTTTGGTTGTTGTTGCCACGATATTCTACTGCCACGTTGAGCCTGTGAAGAGAGCATATTTAGAAAATTTAATCGAAAGATTAAGTAATTCTTTATAAGATTTAAAACTTCGCTTTTATCAATATATAAGATATTGCATTTTGTTTTTGCTACAAATGTTTTAGAATAATATTGCATAAGCCCGAATATGCGTTCTGGTTGTATGGCAGAAGGCTTCTCAACCTCTTCAATGATGCTATAACTATGATTGTCGGCATAGCTTTCTACGGATAATATCCCGTCCATAAGAAAATAGAGTTTCCCACTTTTTTCATTCTCTTTTGCCAATATTTCTTTTGGTTTTAATTTGAGAAATCCAAATCTTGTAGTTCTAACAATTTCTGCTAAGTCAGTAGCTCCAATACCAAGGAACAAAGGCAATTCAAGAAGTCTATTGTATATCTGAAGCATTCTTTGAAGACGATTTTATGGCAAAGTCATTATTGTATAATTTTCTTTTTTAGTTTAGGACTATACCAAACCTTAAGTGTTCCTTTTGGGTCGGAATAAATAAAATATGCCATTATTTCTTTATGGTTTTCCAAAACTCTTCTTGCTTTTTCTATACCCATTACCATAAAGGCTGTAGCATAAGCATCGGCAGTTGCACAATCGTTTGCTAATACTGTTGCAGAAAGCAATGAATGTTGTACCGGATAACCTGTCTTTGGGTCGATAGTATGTGCAAACTTTTTCCCTCCCTTATAATAAAAATTACGATAGTTTCCACTGGTTGCCATTGCTTTATTGGTTATGCCAAGTACAGTTTGTATTTCTGTATCCATATTCGTACTATCTTCAATAGGTTTGTTTACGCCAATTTTCCATAGCTGATGTTTTTCGTTCATTCCACTAACAACAATTTCTCCACCAATTTCTATCATAAAGTTTTTAATATCGTACTTTCTGAGCAACCGTGCTACAACATCAGAACCATATCCTTTTGCTATTGCAGAGCAATCTATCATTATGTGTTGGTTTGCTTTCTTTATTTGTTTTCCAATAAGCGATATTTTGTTATAGCCAACAAATTGCATTAAGCTATCTATTTTTTGTTTTGATGGCTTTTGGTTTTCTTTTACTCCAAATCCAAATCCCCATAAATTTACAAGTGGTGCAACTGTAATATCGAAAGCACCATCGGTTTCTTTTGATATTATTTTTGCTTTATCAAAAACATCTATAAATAGTTCGTCGAGCTGGGTAGGTTCGTTTCTGTTTATTTTTGAAATAATAGATTGTTTATTGAACGTAGATAACGAATTATCCACTTTCTTTAACTCTGCTTCTATTTCTTTCTGTAGGTTTTCATTATTTTGATAAGTTATATGGTAGAACGTTCCAAAAATTTGTCCCTCATTGTATTGATAGGGTGTAGAGTTTTGTTGTTTTATAATGAACACAGTACCTATTATAAGCAATACTAAGAAAGGCAATTGCCATAATAGACTCTTATTTGTTTTTTTTTCCATAAATTCATCTGAGTTTAGCGGTTGAACTAAAAAATATAGAAAACGAAAGAATAGAAATATGGAGTGTCATATTCCTATTCTATATTTACTTTATAAGTTTATTTCCTCTTCAATAAGATAGTCGTTTCGTCTATCGCTATTGCGACTGATTAAATCGCCTAAAAATCCAGATAGGAAGAGTAGTGTTCCTAAAATCATTGCTGTTAATGCAATGAAGAATGTAGCATGGTTAGTGAGCAAATCGCCATAAATACCATTGAAAAGATTTATGGTCTTTTCAATAATTAGCCAAAGAAGAGATATAAATCCGACAAGAAAAACGAAACTGCCTAACAATCCGAATACATGCATTGGCTTCTTACCAAAGTTGGTTAGAAACCAAAGTGTTATTAAATCGAGATAACCATTAAAAAAACGATTAATCCCAAACTTTGTTGTTCCGTATTTACGTGCTTGGTGGTGTACTACCTTCTCCCCAATCTTTTTAAATCCAGCTTCTTTTGCCAGGTATGGAATATAACGATGCATTTCCCCATATACCTCAATATTTTTTACTACGTCTTTCTTGTACGCTTTTAGTCCACAATTAAAGTCGTGTAGATTTTTTACGCCACTAATCTTTCGTGCTGTTGCATTAAAAAGTTTTGTAGGAATGGTTTTTGTTAATGGGTCGTAACGTTTTTGTTTGTAACCACTTACAAGATCATAACCATCTTCAGTAATCATTTTATAAAGTGCAGGAATTTCATCGGGCGAATCTTGGAGGTCTGCGTCCATTGTTATAACAACATTACCTTGTGCAGCTTTAAAACCACAGAAAAGTGCAGGACTTTTTCCATAGTTTCTACGGAACTTAATGCCTCGTACATTTTTGTCTTCTTTACTAAGGTGTTGAATAACCTCCCAACTTTTGTCGGTAGAACCATCGTTTACAAAAATTATTTCGTACGAGAAGTGGTTCGCATCCATTACCCTGCAAATCCAAGCATGCAGTTCTGGTAAGCTTTCTTCTTCATTGTAGAGTGGTATTATAACCGATATATCCATATTGTTTATTTCTTCGAGTGTTATTTTCTGTTATTTCTTATTACGTGCCATTATAGCCGATACTATAAGACTAATAATAGCACCGAAAAGAACTTCGTACATTAAACTATTTACAGCCATTGGTGTTGGCGAAAAAGCTTCTGGTAACATTGCAATAAATTCTTTTCTATCTATTCCCATTGCAGCAAAAAAGCTATTGTATTCGGAAAGAGATGTTACAGAAGTTATTATGCGTATCACCTTTCCATTGTCTAAATAAGTCATATAAAGCCATTGCAATAAACTAAAAAGCAAGGCTGCATTTACAAAGACACGCATACAATAGAAATAGGCACGCTTAAACGAAATAACTCCATTCAAACCTATTTCTCTATATATTTTCAGTCGGTATGCTACAAAGAAAGGTGTTGATATTGTTAGCAATGAACTGAAAGTAGAGAAAATAGGAGACAATGGTAATAATAAAAAGCAAGTAAAGCTAACAGCCCATATTATTGCTAAGTATATTCCATCGTATCGTGCGTAAACGCGAAGTTGTTTTATTTCTTCATTATTCATACTGCAAAAATACGGAAATTATATAATATATAATGTATAGCCATCGTAAAATTATATTTTTTTGTTAAAAACGCAAAAAGAGGACCACAAACTTGTTTTATTCAGAAAAAACTTGCTATCTTTGCACTCGCTTTTCAATAATGAAAAGAGAAATGGGCAAGTCTCTTACGGTCAGCTCCCTTTTAATCCCCCAGGACGGGAACGTAGCAAGGGCAGAAGGTTGTAGCGACGCGATAAGAACCGCTTGCCCACCTCGCCTCTTTAGCTCAGTTGGCCAGAGCACGTGATTTGTAATCTCGGGGTCGTTGGTTCGAATCCGACAAGAGGCTCAAATAAGAGTACTTTTAAATAAGTACTCTTATTTTTTTTGCATTATAGTTGTCTGTTTATGTGTCTAAATGTAGACTCTGTGAAAAAGAAAAGAGTATATTTTGAAAAAGCTGGCAAATATAATGATTTCCGCTCCGATATAACAAAATTCTGAATAATGTGTTGTTGCTTAGAGGCTTATAATAATGATTAAATTAAAACAATGCAAGTAAAAGATTTCCTAACTCTGCAGCAGACTAAATAACTATTAGGCATTATAATATCACTAAATAAAATCTGTTGTTTGTTATGATGTCTAATTCACAACTCACAGATATCTGAGACGAACGCGATAGATATCTGCGACGGAAGTTACAGATATCTGAAAGAAGAGTAACTAACATTTAGTTGTTGTTTCTAAATTCAGAAACATTCTATTAGATTGCTGGACAGACAGTAGCAACTGTTTATATTTTCTCTTTATTCTTTTTATAATATAGATAAGAAGTGATAGAAAGCAGCATAAGTAGACCAATTATTATGCAATCTTTTAAAGATGGTAAATCTCTTACGTTGGCTGCCAAATAAAACGGAACAGAAATAAAGAAGAGCGAAGATAGCGTCTTAGCAAAGTTTGCAAAGTATATTTTTCTGAACATTAAGTTAAGATATTTAGTATCAATACCTTGATTTTTCTGCTCGAATATATTTCTCTTTATGTCATAATCTTTACTGTAGTGTTGTCCGATACCAAACCAAATGAGTGCCCACGATAGAAAAAAAGTTGCTGATATAAAACCTCCAGTTTCTTCGTCTATGAAATAACTAAATGGTCTTTTAGTTATATACAGATATGAACCCCAGACTACTATAACGAATAATATCCATAAACTCATAGATATTAGTCCTCTTTTAAAATGTTTATTCATAAATTTCACTTTTATTTTAAGTATGCAGCTATGTAACAAATATACAATAACTAGCGTAAATGCATCTTAATTCGGTTAAGTTGATAACTCTTTTTCCGAATTAAATCAGTTATGTAATATGTAATGAATTAACGTAAATTCATTTCTAATATTATAGAATGAGATTTTCTTTTTATACCATTTAATATTATGCAGCTGTTTAGCAACGATAATCTATTAGGTAATTTTGTGTATCAAAGATGTCTATTCTAATATTTAAAATAAATATTCTGTATAAATAGAAATGTGAAGCAATGGTTGTTTTGCAATAATTATTAATTTCTTAGACATTCTTCTGCAATCTACTATATATAATATAATAAGGTGTAAATAGAATATGTATATAGCTTGTTTTATTAGTTCGAATATTTTGTTTATTGCATAATTTGCTTTAACTTTGCTCAGTAGTAATAACCTTAGTGTTCTGAAACAAGAACAACTTATAACTAAAGACTGTATGAAAAAGTATATGAAACAAATGCTATTAGTAGCTATTTTTATGCTATTAGGCTCGTTGAACGTTATGCGAGCAGAACACAATCAGCCTAATACCCCTTGTGTGAAGATGCACTTTGCGGGTAAGATTGGTAGTAAATATGCACTCTTAATTATGGGTGCAGAAGAGGGAGAGTATACGCTTAATTGGGGCGATGGAAACTCTCACAAGGGAAAACTCAACAAGACAGCCACACGAATACAGGGAAACATCGAAACACAAGACCTTACTATTTATGGCAACATTGCAGTGTTAGAGTGTTCCAACAACCAACTAACAACGCTTGACGTTACGAAACTGCCTATGCTAACGCACCTTATTTCGCGAAAGAATTTTGTAAAAGACCTGAACGTATCGGACAATCCAGAACTGAAACTTCTATACGTGCAAGACTCTCCGTTAGAAAAACTCGACCTAACGCATAATTCTAAGATAGATAGCCTTATTCTTACCAATAACCGACTTAAGGAACTGACGCTTGCATCGCACCCTACATTGGAATTATTAATGTGCACATCTAACGCGCAACTAAAACACTTGAACCTAAAGAACTGTCCTAAACTAAAGCATCTTGACGCCTTGCAGACGCTTGTGGACGAATACGATTTGAGCAAGAATAGCGAATTGAGGTATGTAGCCGTAGGATTAGGACGGCCATTGCGCACACTCTCACTACCAACAAACAACAAGATTGACACGTTGATGGTGCCTGCTGCTGGACTAAAGGCAATCGATTTATCGCAAACAAAACAACTGAAGCTGTTAGGAATAGACAACAACTACGAGCTTTCTCAACTCGACCTAACGGGAATGACACAACTTAAAGCTCTATCGTGTGAAGGCAACGCTCTTACAAGTCTGAACCTATCAGCCTGTCGAAACCTTGAATCGCTGGTGTGTAACAACAATCAGCTAACTACACTCGACGTCAGCGGACTGAATAAATTGGAAACACTTACCTGTTTTTCTAACAACCTTGCCACACTGAGCCTAACAGGCTGTACAAGTATGAAAAACTTAGACTGCTCGGTAAATCCGAAATTAAACACGGCAGATTTTCCACATTCGCTCACCTCGCTCAATTGCAGCAGTTGCAATTTTGCACAGATAGAAACAACAAAACTACCATTGCTAAACAATCTTACTTGTGACGGCAACCAAATAGGCACGCTCAACCTGACTGCACAAACAAAGCTCTCTGCTATAAATTGTGGTAACAACAAAATTGAGCAACTCGATTTCAGCAACTGTACAAGTCTGCTCGACGTTGTCATTGCGGGCAATCCCATCAGCACTGGCATTGGTTTCGATAACTGTAAAAATCTGCGCTATGTTTCGGTGAACAACACAAAGTTAGATGCGTGTGCCCTGAATGCAATGTATCGTTCGTTGAGAGAAAAACGACCAGAGGACGACGAGAGCGATTTGCACGGCATTCTGCTATATAATGATGTGCCAGGAGCTGCCAAAGTGAGCAACACGAAGATTGCAACAG
This sequence comes from Prevotella pallens, assembly GCF_900454935.1. Taxonomy (NCBI): domain Bacteria; kingdom Pseudomonadati; phylum Bacteroidota; class Bacteroidia; order Bacteroidales; family Prevotellaceae; genus Prevotella; species Prevotella pallens. The sequence goes on along the minus strand of NZ_UGTP01000001.1, from coordinate 1,658,758 downwards.
ACAAGGGCTGGCTGGTTTCAGTAGTAGGCGATGGAACAGGCTGTCAGGAAGAAGTAGGCGATAGAATAAAGAAGGTAGTGGTAAGTGTGGATAAAGCAGGAGAACTTGAAGACAAGATTCCCGAGAATGTGTGGCTCGATGTTGTGGACACTCTAAAGATAGTTGGACCACTGAACAGTTACGACCTGCGTTGGGTAAGAAAGTTCTGCGGGGCTGATGAATATGGTGCGCTGATACCCACAACGCTGAAAAGAATAGACCTATCCGAAGTTTCTTTTGTATCTACAGGCGACACATCGGATAGCTATTACATCTTTACCGACGATATGGGGAAGGACAGAAAGTATTTTGTTGATGGAACAAAACCCACCTTGCTGCCCGAAAAGTTATTCTTTAAGTGTTGCAGCATAGAGTCGGTGGTGCTTCCAAAACATATTCGAGAAATAGGCATCGGTGCATTCTTTAAATGCGTCAGTATGAAAGAAGTTGTAATTCCAGACGAAGTTACCGAGATACAAAGCACAGCATTTGGTGTTTGCGATGCATTGGAAACCATTCAGCTGCCATCTAAACTAAAAACAATGGGCAACTACGTGTTTACCTATTGTGCTAAGCTAAAGGAAGTGGCTATACCCGATGGTGTAACAAAGATAAACAAGCGCACATTCGACCAAACACCCATGCTAAAGAAGCTGACGCTGCCAAAATCGCTCCAAGACCTGGCAATTGAAGCTTTCTTTGGTGCAAACGGACTGGAACAGATTCAAATTCCTGAAGGCATCACCACCTTGCCCGAAGGTGCTTTTGGTATGTGCGAGGCACTGAAGAAAGCAGAACTGCCCGCATCGCTCACAAAGATAGACAAGAATGCTTTTCAAGATTGCCACAACTTAGAAACTATAGAACTGAAAGAAGGGCTAAAACACATTGCTGTATATGCGTTTCAGAACTGTAAGAAACTACACAACGTTACGCTTCCAAATTCATTGGAAATCATTGAAAACGAAGCATTTCTGAATTGCAACGATATGGCAGGACTAAAGTTAGGAAGCGGATTGAAGACAATTGGCGAGAAAGCATTCTTCCACAATCACGGCATAGAATCGCTCGAAATACCTATGGCGACAGAGATGATAGACTACGCTGCCTTTGCCGAATGTCTCGGACTGAAGCGAGTGGCGTTAGGTATGTCGGCTGCCAAACTTATAGACAATCCGTTCCTTGGTTGCGCTGCCCTCCAATTGTTCGAAGTTGATGCCAACAACGAAAAGTATGCTGTAGAGAATGGTGTACTTTACAACAAGAATTACACAACGCTCTACATTTATCCAAACGGAAAGAACGACAAGACCTTTACGATGAATGTCAGCACAAAGAAGATTGCCGACTTTGCCTTCTGGTACTGCAAAAATATTGAGAAACTAGAGTTTTCGCCTGCTTTCAACGAGTTCGGATACAGAGCATTCTGTGGCTGCAGCGGTTTAAACAGCTTAACAGTTAAGAACATTAAACCAGTAGAGAACACCTACACAGACGATGTGTTCGAAGGTGTAAAACACGAAACGTGCACGCTAAGTGTACCAGTAGGAAGCAAGCAGGCTTACAGCACCTCGCACACTTGGAAAGAGTTTAACATTGTTGAAGCCACGCCAGATGCCGTAGAGGCTGTGAACAGCGAAACACCAACCGTGCAGAACAACGAAAACAGCATAGTTCTATCGAACGTATCGCACCACTTCAATACAGTTGCAATCTACAACCTTACAGGCTGTAAACTTGCCGAAGTTGCAATACATTCAGGCAATGCCCGAATAGATGCAACCAGCATACCTTCAGGAGTCTACGTTCTTACACTCTGTGGAGCTAAGCGCAGTTGTTCGTTGAAACTTATTCGGCCATAACCGCCACATTATATTCTACACAAAGTATGCCGTCCAGATACTTCTAGACGGCATACTTTGTGTTTGTAGGCATCATAGTATATACGAAACCCATCAAATTCGGTTCCCTACAGCTTACTTTTCTTCTCCGACTTACTCACTTGTTCGTACGACACATCGTTCAACGTGAAATATTTAGCCGATGGCGAAAGCTTTACCACAGCTTTCTCTATATGCACATTGGGCTTAAACTTCTCGCCCTTAGGCACCGCTTTACTTTTAAACGATGGTTTAAGTGTACCCAAATCGCCAAATTCCACAATGTCGCCACTTGCAACAATCTCGCGTGCTATCTCTGTTGAATAGCTTAAAACAGCCGCCACCTCTTGGCGGGTGAATGTGGTAGCACGAGCCACTTGTGCACAAAAGTTTTCAAAATCAACCCGACGACGATTCGTAGGCTGTGCAATCTGCATAATCTGTTTGCCTTTCGGACCAACATTTAGTTTGCGCTCTACCAAAATGTAACTCAATGATTTTCCTGCCATAAGTTAGTAATAACTCCTCCCTTATTCTGTCTTTCCGAAGCCGAAGGAATTAGTCTTCAGAAGCCTTTTTACTACATTAACAGCACAAAGATACTTAATTCCTTCGGTTTTTACAACAGATAGAGCCAAAAAAACTTATAAGCTATAAATAAAAAGCTTATAAGTTATTATCAAAAAGCTTATAAGCTATTCGCTAAAAGCTTATAAGCTATTTACAGAAAGCTTATAAGCTTTCTATCAAAAACTTATAAGTAATTGGTAATAAGCTAATAAGAAATTGCCAATAAACTAATAAAGAACAATGAAGTTATTAATAGTAATTGCTTGAAAACACACTGAATAGGCATTGTTTAGTTCGTAATGTTTTATGCGTTGAACCATTCAGCTCGTTGGTTTCACCTTATTATATATACTCTTTAACACCACCGTAATACGGGCTTCACAGCATTTACAAGGCGAAAAAACAACAGTAAGAAAGCACAAATATAACATAATGATTTTGTTTTTAAAAAAATAACATTACCTTTGCAAACAGTAATCTTTCCATTCTCAAACAACATCAAATGAAAACAGAACAAAATAGCAACAATTTAAATAAGCTAACAACAATGAAATCTAAGATTCTTTTAGCCTTGTTTGCGTTATTCAGTCTTACAACAATGGCGCAAACCCCAGTACGCTTTAGTGTACAACAAAAGAAAGTATCGCCAACAGAGGTAGATGTTATTTTTACAGGTAAAATCGATGCAGGTTGGCACGTATATTCAACAGGACTACCATCTGGCGGACCAACATCAGCAGCACTCACCACAGAAAAAGCTGAAGGCGCACAGCCAATGGGTAAGCTAACACCACGTGGTAAAGAAATAAACGTATTCGACAAAGTGTTCGAAATGAAACTACGCTACTTCGAACACAGTGTAAGCTTCGTACAGAAATATAAAATAACAGGCAAAACTTATAAGATAGCAGGCTATATGGAATATGGCGCATGCAACGACGAAATGTGTATGCCACCTTCTTCAGTAGAGTTTAGCTATTCAGGAAACGGACCGGCTGATGCACCAGCAGCAACAGAAAACACAGCAGCCAAAGAGGGAGAAAACGAAATAGGCGAAGTGGCAGCTGCACCAGGTGCAACCACAGATACAGCAAAGACAGCCGAATTGGGCGGAACAATGTCAGGCGACTCTGTGCAATCAGCAGGAACAAGTGCAGCAACAGCTTCAGAACTTTGGCAACCCGTAATTAAAGAACTGAAAGCATTTAGCGCAGAAAAAGACAACAACGACAAGTCGTTATTGGGAATCTTTCTTATGGGTATCGTAGGAGGTTTCATAGCCTTGCTAACACCTTGCGTATGGCCTATTATTCCAATGACAGTAAGCTTCTTCCTAAAACGTGCTAAAGACGACAAGAAGAAAGGTATTCGCGACGCCGTAACCTACGGAATCTCAATCATCGTAATCTATATGGGCTTGGCAGCTGTTATAACAGCCCTGTTCGGTCCGCAGAAACTGAACGAACTCGCAACAAACGCACCGTTCAACATCTTCTTCTTCCTAATGTTGGTAGTATTCGCATTGAGCTTCTTTGGCTGGTTCGAACTCCGTTTGCCAGCATCGTGGGGAAATGCAATCGACAATAAAGCAGCAGCAACAACAGGCTTGCTTTCCATCTTCCTGATGGCATTCACACTTTCTTTGGTGTCATTCTCTTGTACAGCACCAGTAGTAGGACTTCTTCTTGTACAAGCAGCAACAAGTGGCGACTGGGTAGCACCAGCAATAGGTATGTTTGGTTTTGCATTTGCATTAGCTTTGCCTTTCACACTGTTTGCATTGTTCCCAACATGGCTGAAGCAAGCACCTAAATCAGGTTCATGGATGAATATGATTAAGGTAGTATTAGGCTTCATAGAATTAGCATTCGCTTTCAAGTTCTTGTCAGTTGCCGACCTTGCATACGGCTGGCGTATACTCGACAGAGAAACATTCCTCGCAATATGGATTGTTATCTTCGGAATAATGGGACTCTACCTCATTGGTAAAGTTAAATTCCCACACGACGACCAAACACAAACAGCTATGCCAGTACCAGCAATTATGCTTGGTATGATATCTTTAGCCTTCACTGTATATATGGTTCCAGGTCTTTGGGGTGCACCTTTGAAAGCTGTTAGTGCATTCGCACCACCTATTTACACACAAGACTTCAACTTGCACCATCAAGAAGTAGAACCAAAATACAAAGATTACGAAGAAGGTATGCGTGCTGCTGCACAAGCAGGAAAGCCAGTCTTGCTCGACTTTACAGGATTTGGTTGTGTGAACTGCCGTAAGATGGAAGGTGCAGTGTGGACAAACGCAGAAGTTGCAGAGAAACTTAACAACGACTACATATTGATTTCGCTCTACGTAGACGATAAAACTCCGCTGAAAGAACCTATTAAAGTAAAACGTCCCGATGGAACAACACGTACATTACGTACAGTCGGCGATAAATGGAGTTATTTGGAAGAATCTAAATTCGGATATCTGGCACAACCATTCTATGTAACGGTAGACAATCATGGAAAACCACTTAGTGGTAGCTTCGTTTACAAAGAAGACATTCCAGGTTATCTCGACTTCCTAAATAAAGGTATTGAAAACTATAAGAAGTAAAATACAGTAGGAAACATATCCTATCATTATAACTTAATAAGGTAACACACACAACCTTATTAGTAAAAGCAATAAGAGTTAGTAAAAACAATAAGACCAACAAGGTTTAGTTCTCAGAACAAACACTTGTTGGTCTTTTTCTATCCAAAACATTCATTCTTTATACATTATATCTTATGTTCTAAAACAGTGTTTTATTTGTTTTTATATGAATATGAAATAAAACTACATGTAAAAAATCCTAATTAATTTTGACATTCAATACTTTTCATTTACATTTGCATCACTTATGGGAATTTTATATCTTGTACCAACACCAGTAGGGAATATGGAAGACATGACATTTCGTGCCATTCGTATTCTTAAGGAAGCAGATTTAATACTCTGTGAAGATACTCGTACGTCGAGTAACTTGTTGAAACATTTCGATATAAAAAACCATTTAATATCCCATCACAAATATAACGAACACGGAACAGCTGCAAAAATAGTAGACAGATTAAAAGCTGGCGAAACAATTGCGCTTATATCAGATGCAGGTACGCCTGGAATTAGCGATCCAGGTTTCTATTTGGCTCGTGAAGCTATTGCAGCTGGCATTACAGTTCAAACACTTCCAGGTGCTACTGCCCTAATTCCTGCCATTGTATCGAGTGGTTTTCCGTGCGACCGATTTTGTTTCGAAGGTTTCTTGCCACAAAAAAAAGGACGTAAAACGCAAATAGAAAGTCTTGCCAACGAATCTCGTACAATGATATTTTACGAATCTCCTTATCGTATCGTAAAAACATTGGAACAATTCATAGAAGTATTTGGTGATAGTCGTATGGTTAGTTGTTGTCGCGAAATATCTAAGGTGTACGAAGAAAGTGTTCGTGGAACTTTAGCTCAAGTGCTTGCACATTTCAAAGAAACTACACCCAAAGGCGAGTTTGTTATAGTGTTGGCGGGAAAAGAAAAAGAGAAGAAACGAAAAGATATAAACGAAGATCAACACTCTTCGAAGTATAATGAAAATAGATAGAATATGAAAAAGCTATTAATTTATGCAGCTTGCGGTGCTATAGCACTTGCTTCTTGCAAACAAGAAAAGTCTACACTTAATCCAGCAGAAATTCAAAACGATTCTTTGCGTGCTATTATTAATGCTCGTGATAATGAAGTAAACGATATGATGGCTACGCTTAATCAGATTCAACAAGGATTTGCTGAGATTAATGCAGCAGAAAATAGAGTTACTTTAGCGAAAGAAGGAGAAAAAGGAGATAAAACTGCACAGATAAGAGAGAATATACAATTTATTGCTCAACGTATGCAGGAAAATCGCGATTTGATAAAGAAACTCCAAAAACAACTACAAGAAACTGGATTTAAGGGTGAAGAAATGAAAAAGACCCTTACGCAGATGACTGCACAATTAGCACAAAAGGATAATGAACTTAAAGCACTTCGTGCGGAACTAGCTTCTAAAAATATCCACATAAAGGAACTCGACCAGACTATTACTGGCTTGAACAGCGATGTTTCTAACTTAAAAGCAGATAAAGAAAACCTGACTACTGCAAAGCAAAACTTAGAAACAGAAAAGGCAAACTTACAGACTGAGTCGAACCAAAAGAGCGAAACAATCTCTTCGCAAGATGTACAACTAAATACGGGTTGGTATGTTTTTGGTACGAAGAAGGAGCTTAAGGACCAAAAAATTCTCTCTGGTGGAAAGGTTTTACAAGGCAGTTTCAACAAAAACTATTTCACAAAGATAGATATTCGTTCTACACGCGAAGTTAAATTGTACAGTAAGAGTGCTACTATTCTTACAGCTCACCCAAGCAACAGCTATTCTCTTACGAAAGATGCAGCAGGACAGTATATTCTTCGCATTAACGATCCTCAAACATTCTGGAGTACAAGCAAATATCTTGTAGTACAAGTAAAATAGAAATATAAACTTATTAAGTAGGGAGGTAAGCACATTCACAGTTGTTTACCTCCTTTTTTATATATACTGTTTTTATCTCCATTGCACGTTTTCTTTAATAGAATACAGCTTTTTATATCTTCTATTGCAATCCTAAGTGTTTATTCTTTGTTTTACACTTATTTACTGCCTCTATATTCTTGTTTTTATAAAAATATACGCATTACTTACTGATTCTTTTGGTATTATTTTAAGAAATCAAAACGGAGAATATATCGAAGTTTTTGAAATGGAATTAGATGGAGTGTGGAATATAATTATAAAAATAAAAAACATAATTATAAATTCAGAAATTCTAATTATATTTTTAATAAAATCTAATTATGTTTTCTCCATTAGTTATATTCTCCCTCTCGAAAGGTTTTACTTTCTATTTGAAAAGTAGTGCTTTGTTCTTCCTAATAATCAAAAGAACATAAGCTTTATATAAGTCCCATTTTTAGAAGTTTACCATTATCCATTGTCATTCTGCAACCATTTCCACAACTTTCTTACATAAATTCCAGTCTATATTTAAGGCAAAAGTTGTATCTTTGTACTTCAAAAAGGTAAAATCTAACAGTTTGTTGAAACGCAATAATTGCGATGAATATACAAGACATACAGAAATTATATGGGGTATTGCCTCAAGGCAATGCTTTGATAAAAACAATGGAGGAAAAGTCGGTACGAACCATTTTTCTTCAAGGATTATTGGCTTCTGCCACACCAATGTTTTTTGCTTCAATAGTAAAAAGATGGCAAAAAACAGTACTTTTTGTGCTGAACGATAACGACGAAGCGGGCTATTTCTATAATGATTTAAAGACAATAGCAATGCCCGACAATGCAAACGAACAAATTGCTGAAGTTTTATTCTTTCCTTCCTCTTATCGCAGAGCTGTAAAATATGGTCAACGCGATGCCGGAAACGAGATTTTACGTACTGAAGTTTTGTCGCATTTGTCTGTTATTAACGAAGAAAAAACTACATCTTCGTTGCCTCTTTGTATTGTTACTGAACCTTCGGCATTGGCAGAATTGGTGGTTGCCAAACATAAATTAGACGAACATACTTTGTCTATAAGCGTCGGACAGACGATAGACTTAACAGAAACTGAGAAAACTTTACGCTCTTATGGCTTCCAACAAGTAGACTATGTGTATGAACCAGGTCAGTTTGCCGTGCGTGGTAGCATTCTTGATGTCTATTCTTTTTCGAGTGAATTACCATATCGTATCGATTTTTTCGGTAACGATGTAGACACAATTCGTACATTCGAGGTGGAAACACAGTTATCGAAGGATAAAAAAGAAAAGGTAGAAATTGTACCAGAATTGGCAACATTGAGCGAAGAGAAAATACCTTTTTTGCAGTTTCTTCCAAAAGATTCGGTTCTCGTTATGAAAGATTTGTTGTATATTCATGACACAATTGAGCGTATTTACAACGAAGGCTTCACTGCACAAGCACTTACCGAACAACTTGAAGGCAAAACAGAGATAGAACAAAACGAGTTGAGAAAGCAACTGCAGGCAAATCTTCAACTTGTAACGGCACAACAATTTAATGATGATGCTCTAAATTTTAAGCGAATTGAATTTGGAACAAAGCATACAAATGCGAAGGCTATTATACATTTTAATATATCGCCTCAGCCACTTTTCCACAAAAACTTTGAATTGCTTACGCAGTCATTGAAAGATTATCTGTCGCAAGGGTATAAACTTTATATTCTTGCAGACAGCGAAAAACAAACAGCTCGTTTGCGCGATATATTCAATAGTAAAGAAATAGATAGCAAAGCCGAAACAACTTCAGTAGCAGATAGCATTCCTTTTATACCCGTTAACAGAACCATTCATGAAGGTTTTGTAGACAACGATTTGAAAGTTTGTTTTTTTACCGACCATCAAATATTCGATCGTTTCCATAAATACAGTTTAAAGTCAGATAAAGCCCGACAAGGAAAGATGGCTCTTACAATGAAAGAATTGCAAGAGATGGAACCAGGCGATTTTCTTGTTCATGTTGATTTTGGTATTGGCAAATTTGCAGGTTTAGTGCGTGTTCCTGCTGGCGAATCTTATCAGGAAATGATACGTTTGGTGTATCAGCACAACGATATTGTTGACGTTTCTATCCATTCGCTTTACAAAATTAGTAAGTATCGCCGTGCAGATAGTGGCGATGCTGCCCCACGTCTTTCAGTTCTCGGCTCTGGAGCTTGGGATAGACTTAAGGAAAAAGCAAAGAAACGCATTAAGGATATTGCCCGCGATTTAATAAAACTATACGCTAAACGTCGCCATGAAAAAGGCTATTCTTTCTCGCCCGACTCGTATATGCAACATGAATTGGAGGCTTCTTTCCTGTACGAAGATACACCCGATCAGCTGAAAGCAACGCAAGACTTGAAGCAAGATATGGAAAGTTCTCGTCCAATGGATAGATTAGTTTGTGGAGACGTAGGTTTTGGCAAGACAGAAGTTGCAGTGCGCGCAGCTTTTAAAGCTGCAACCGATGGAAAACAAGTGGCAGTGCTCGTGCCAACTACGGTACTCGCATTCCAACATTATCAAACTTTCAAGAAGAGACTAAAGGATATGCCTGTTACAGTAGACTATCTTTCGCGAGCAAGAACCGCTAAACAAACCAAACAAGTTTTAACGGATTTAGCTGAAGGGAAGATAGATATTCTTGTGGGAACGCATAAGCTGATAAGCAAAAATGTGAAATGGAAAGATATTGGCTTACTTATTATTGACGAAGAGCAGAAGTTTGGTGTATCGACAAAGGAAAAACTACGCCAACTGAAAAGTAATATCGACACACTTACTATGTCGGCAACACCAATTCCACGTACTTTACAGTTTTCTTTAATGGGAGCAAGAGATATGAGTATTATGCGAACTCCACCGCCCAACCGTTATCCTATTCAAACAGAAATTGCAACTTTCTCGGCAGACGTAATTGCAGATGCAATAAACTTTGAAATGAGTCGCAACGGACAAGTATTTTTTGTGAACGACCGAATAGCAAACTTGCCCGAATTAGCAAGTCTTATTAAGAAAAATGTGCCCGATTGTCGTGTAGCAATAGGACATGGGCAGATGAAACCCGAAGAGTTGGAAGAAATTATTATTGGTTTTATGAACCACGATTACGATGTGTTGCTTTCAACAACCATTGTCGAAAACGGTATCGACATATCAAACGCCAACACCATCATAATAAACGATGCACATAAGTTCGGACTTTCAGACCTTCACCAAATGCGTGGACGCGTGGGACGTTCTAATAAAAAAGCTTTCTGTTATTTGCTTGCACCGCCATTGGCAGCTTTAAATCCAGATGCACGGCGTCGTTTGGAGGCTTTGGAAACATTTTCTGACCTTGGTAGTGGTTTCAGTTTGGCAATGCAAGACCTCGATATTCGTGGCGCAGGCAATCTTCTTGGAGCTGAACAAAGTGGATTTATGGAAGATTTAGGCTACGAAACTTATCAGAAAATATTGAATCAGGCTGTAACTGAACTTAAGAACGATGAGTTTCAAGACCTTTATACGGAGGAAATGGCAGAAGGAAAACAGCTCTCTGGCGATGATTTTGTAGACGATTGTGCCGTAGAAAGTGACCTCGAAATGTATTTCCCCGACACGTATGTACCTGGAAGTTCAGAGCGAATGTTGCTTTATCGCGAACTCGATAACATTGAAAACGATGTACAATTAGACGCCTATCGCAAACGATTGGAAGACCGTTTCGGACCAATTCCACGTCAAGGAATAGAATTAATGCAAGTAGTTTCGCTCCGCCGATTGGGTAAACACCTTGGTTGTGAAAAGCTAATTTTGAAACAAAGCACCTTGCAAATGCAATTTGTGTCCAATCTAAACAGTGCATACTATAAGAGCAACGCCTTCGGAAAATGTATTGATTATATTGCTGCAAACCCTCGCCGTTGCAACATTAAGGAAAAAAACGGCAAACGCTCAATGATAGTTTCAAACATAAAGACGGTTGGCGACGCCGTATTCGTGCTGCGTGAGATAGACAAAGGACTATAAAATCCGATTCGTCTATATAGTAAAGAGCAATTATAATCGTTTCATCAGCGATTATAATTGCTCTTTTTTATTCAGTAGATTATTCGTTTTTTACTTATTCTATTGCCCCCAGTTCTTCAGAAGCTTCTTGCATAAGTTTGATTTCTTCTTCGGAAAAAGATATAAGTATAGTATTTATGTCTTTATCAAAAAGATAAAAAACTGTTCCTAAGACCGTATTTCCTGCGTTATTATCAGCACGATAATGATGCATAGTTTTGTATCCAATAAACTCACGTTTAGCATTTGCAAGTTCTCTTAATTTATTGACCGAACGTTTTAAACGTCTTTCTATTTCGTTCTTTTTATTTGTTGCTTCCTTATATTCAGCTTTATGTTCATTATACTCATTCTTTAAATAGGGAGAACCTAAGTTATCTTCAAATATCGTCATCATAGATCTTGCATCTTTGATGTTCTCTTCATATCTTTTAAATTCTATAAATAATTGCACACATTTTAATATGTTTTCCATACACTCTGGTGTATCATATGGTGCAAATGCGCTGTCTAACTTCGTTTCAATAGGTTCATAAGTATCAGGTTTCACTAATACTTTTTGAATATCTTCCTTAATAAGAAGGTTAGCTTTCTCTTCTTGTGTTCTACTGCAGGCACCTAATACCATTAAACACAAAATAAAACCAATTACTTTTTTCATATGAGATTGTTTTTTGTTAGCTTTTAGGGATGTTATTAATACTCATTTGCAAAATTAATTAAAAAATACTTTAATACCAAACGAATGAAATAAAAATACGTTCGACACCGTTTTACTGGTATATTCTTTGTACTATTTTTACGACAAATCAATACATTATGGAAATAAAACGAGAAGACGTACCATACAATTACACACATTGCATAGCCACAAAACAGCAGTGTAAACGGGCTGAACAATGTTTGCGAGCACTGGCAATGAAGTTGGAACGTAGAGAAAACGACAACGAAATTATAGAAATTGTAGACCCGCGCTATATGCAAACTCGCACAGAAACACAACCTTGCCAGTGGTTTGTAGAAGCAAAGCTGAAACGTTTTGCCAAAGGAATGCGCCACATTTACGACGAAGTTCCGGCAAAGAAATTAAAACTAATGCGCAAAGAGGTGCAATATTGCTTTCCATCTCGATCGTTTTACTTTAAAGCCAGACGAGGCGATAAGCTGATTTCGGAGAATCAGCAAGCCGAAATAGCAGAAGTATTCAAAGCCATTTGCCCAGATTTAGAGCCGAATTTCGATGAATTCATTGATAGTTTCGAGTGGAACCCCTAATGGTTTCACTCTTTTTTATACAACGTTTACTCTCGAACACACGGTACTTTTAACAGAAAAGTATATACTTTATAAATTGTCTCTCCATAGAAATTTACAGTTTCGTAGGTATGAAACTTATAGTTCCTGCGTATAAACTCACAGTTTCGTAGGTATAAAACTAATAGTTCCTACGGAGAAACTGAATATAATGTAGTAAAGATATCTCCATACGTACCCAAGAAATTGAGATAGAGTAAGCAAACGGCCGACTAAATAAGAGTAGAGACTATTCGAGAAAGTGTCAGATAAATTTGAATTTATGTATTTATTATCTATATTTGCGACCGATGCATAAATCTACATTTAGTAGAGATTGCTTATAACTCTCCCATCTATATGCTCTCTGAATTTAAACAATATAGTTTAAATCAGTAAAAAGCAGATATAAAAACAAACAAACTATTGGTGAATTGCCAATAGTTTGTTTGTTAAAAGTGGACCTGCGGAGAGTCGAACTCCGGTCCGCACAAGGAAACCATACGCTTTCTACATGCTTATTTCAGCCTTTGGTTTTCGAGCATTGGCAAGACCTGAACCACCAACCAATGCCTTATCCTCTAAATCTTCATTTGTGCAACGAGGCTTACACAAACTATTTCCGATTTAACCTGCACCGCTTTATCCTACGATTCGGAACAACATCTTTGGAGCAGTGTCTCGTTCAACTATCTAATAGTCGAATAAAGCCAGTAATCTACTGTACTTCGATTAGGCAGCGAGAGCGTAATTATTTTCGCCAATTAATTGTTCGATAACCGAGATTTAGGAGCCAGTCATCAATGCTCCGCATGCTTACATACCATTTCGTCTTGCCGTCAAATCCATACAAGCCCAAAAAATATTGTAAATGTGGGTGCAAAGGTATTGTAAGTTTCCGATATAACAAAACTTTAAGCTATCTTTTTAGGATATTAAGAAAGCTGTAAGGCTATAAAGTGTAATTGTTTTACAAAATATAAATAAATCCCTGTCTCAAACAATCAGATGCGACAGGGATTTTTATGTGTTAGTATTGTTTTTTATGCTTCTTTATCGTATTCCAAATGGAAGTTGATAACGGCTTCTATGCCTTTCTTCCAAAGGTCTACTGGCATATTTTCGTTTGGAGAGTGAATTGCATTTGACTCTAAACCAAAGCCCATTAGCACACTCTTCGTACCTAGTAATTTCTCAAATGTAGAGATGATTGGAATACTTCCACCTATGCGAACTGGCAATGGACGCTTACCAAATACTTTTTCAAATCCACGTTCAGCAGCTTTATAAGCAGGGAAGTCGATAGGACAAACGTAACCGTAACCACCGTGAAGCATTTCTATTTTCACGCTAACAGTATCGGGAGCCACCTTATTGAAATAGTCTACAACAAGCTGCCCAATCTTTTTATAATCTTGATGTGGTACAAGACGTGAAGATATCTTTGCGTACGCCTTTGAAGGAATTACGGTTTTTGCACCTTCGCCTTGATAACCACTCCAAAGTCCGCATACATCGAACGATGGACGATAGCCTGTACGCTCGATTGTGCTATAGCCTTCTTCGCCAAATATATTCTTTATGCCGAGCGATTTCTTATACTCTTCTTCGTTGAAAGGTATAGAAGCAACAAGTTCGCGTTCCTCTTTTGATGCTTCTTCTACATCATCGTAGAATCCTGGGAAACGTATTTTGCCATCAGGACCAGTTACATCTCCTATCAACTTACAAAGAACATTTGCAGGATTAGCCACTGCACCGCCGAATGTACCAGAGTGAAGGTCGTGGTCTGGACCTGTAACTTCTATCTGCCAGTAGGCTAAACCGCGCAAACCTGTTGTTATAGATGGTACATCAGCACCAATAAGCGATGTGTCGGATACGAGAATTACATCGCACTTCAACAAATCTTTGTGTTCTTCGATGAATGGACCAAGACTACCAGAGCCTATTTCCTCTTCGCCTTCAAAGATGAATTTCATATTATGCTTTAACAAGTCGTGCTTGTTGATATATTCAAAAGCTTTAGCTTGAATGAACGATTGACCTTTATCATCGTCAGCACCACGTGCCCAGATATGACCATCTTTTATAACTGGTTCGAATGGCTCAGTTTTCCATAGTTCAAATGGTTCGGCTGGCATTACATCATAGTGGCCGTAAACCAAAACAGTTTTTGCATTTGGGTCTACTATTCTTTCTGCGTAAACCATTGGATTGCCCTTTGAAGGCATTACTTCTGCTTTGTCTACACCTGCTTTCAAAAGCAATTCTTTCCATCTTTCAGCACAGCGTACCATATCTTCCTTATGAGCTGGTTGTGCACTTACGCTTGGAATGCGTATCAGGCTAAAAAGCTCTTCGAGCATTCTAGCTTCATTTTCATCTACATATTTCTTAATCATAGTCATTGATGTTTTGAGATTTCTTTTTCATAGTTGCATGCCGCAAATACGAATGCAGCGCAAATATACTACTTTTTTTCTAAACACAAGTAGGAAAGGTGTATTATATTAACGACTATATAGATATTTAGTTTTAATGTGCATTTAAATGTATTAAGAATAACTTCTATATTTAATTCAACAAGTTGTGTTGAGAATGGAAGCAATTTATAATATACCAAGCAACGTTTGGTATAGCGTTAGTAGTGTAGAACTCTATTTATAGTGTCTCTGAAGAATATGTATTTCTTATTATGAATTATCTCATAATAATATACGAGCACTATAAATAGAGTTCTTATAACTATAGGATACTCATTGTGTGAATATGAGATATACTATGTTTGCTACATTTACTTAATTGTGTACTAACGTACCAATATCTTCGCCATCTATAACTTTCTTTAGATTACCAACAATGTCCATATTGAAAACATAGATAGGAAGGTTATTCTCTTTGCACATAGTAGTGGCAGTAAGGTCCATAACCTTTAATCCTTTGTTGTAAATCTCATCGTAAGTAATTTCAGAGAACTTAGTAGCTGTTGGGTCTTTCTCAGGGTCTGCTGTGTACACACCATCTACACGTGTACCTTTTAACATAACATCGGCTTCAATCTCTATACCACGCAGGCTCGAACCTGTATCGGTGGTGAAGTAGGGATTGCCTGTACCAGCTGAAAATATACAAACGTATCCAGATTCGAGTGCTTCTACTGCTTTCCATTTGTTGTAGAACTCGCCAATAGGTTCCATACGTATTGCCGTCATCACTTTCGATTTAACACCAAAAGCACCTAACGCCGAACTTAATGCGAGCGAATTAATAACGGTTGCACACATACCCATCTGGTCGCCTTTTACACGGTCGAAACCTTTCTGGCTACCAGTTAAGCCACGAAAGATGTTGCCTCCACCAATTACGATACCAATCTGCACACCCATATCGTGTATTTCTTTAATTTGGCGTGCATAGTCTTCAAGGCGTTCTGCATCTATGCCATATCCTTGTTTGCCCATTAAGCTTTCGCCAGAAAGCTTTAGTAGAATTCTTTTAAATCTTGCCATACTTTATTTCTTTAAATTCGTAACTTCTAATAGTTCCTTCTTTATCTCGAAGAATTAAGTGTCCATCGTCTTCCACTTCAACGATGGCTCCTTCAAACACTCCGTTTGCATCTTCGTAAGTATAAAAACCTTTCGACCGATACAATGCATCGTGATACATTGCTGCAATTGTACCGTAGTTTGCACTACGAATAAGTTCGTAGTTGCGTTCAAATGCTTCAATAATATGTTGCAATAATTCTTCTCGATCAACTTCTTTTCCTAA
Source organism: Prevotella pallens (assembly GCF_900454935.1). Lineage (NCBI taxonomy): Bacteria > Pseudomonadati > Bacteroidota > Bacteroidia > Bacteroidales > Prevotellaceae > Prevotella > Prevotella pallens. The sequence continues at coordinate 1,642,527 of NZ_UGTP01000001.1, read as the reverse complement.
GATTTGTTTAAGTGAAACTGGATTAGGTGCATCGCTTTTAAACTCCGTTTGGTTTACATTTAGTCCTACACCAAACACACAGTCTTTAATTCTGCCACAACTTAATTTGGTTTCTATCAGTGTACCGCTTAGTTTTTTGTCGTTCCAATATATATCGTTAGGCCATTTCAGCGTAATGCTACCATTGTTTACGTAGTGTAGCAATGCTTCTCGCAACGATAAGGCACCATATTCTGATAGTAGAAACTGACAAGCAACAGGTACTTCGGAGGGGTGTAAGAGTACAGAGAACAATAGGTTTTTGCCTGCTTCGCTTTCCCACGAGTTAGAACCTTGTCCGCGTCCGGAAGTTTGAAAGTCAGCCACAGCCACCGTCATTTGTTCTGTTTCTGTAGGCGTATAAGTTTTTAAATAGTCGTTCGTGCTACTTACCGTTTCTAACCGCACTATTTTGGTTGTCGATATCTTTTCTTTTTGAAAAGCTGCTCGTATCTTTCGAATAATGTTCATACAAGTAAAAGTATAGTTGCTGTTTTTGTTTTTCCTCATCAAATAAATGGTAGAAAGGCATCTTTAACGTGTCGTATTTCGTATTTATCGGGTACTCCAACAATGGTTATTATATCGAAACGTATTTCACGGTCTAGACAATGCCCCTTAATATATGCATTAGCTGCAATAGAAATGGAACGTATTTTCTGTGGTGTTACAGCAGTATCGGCATTGGCAAATCGTTCGTTTCTACGTGTTTTAACCTCTACAAATATATAAACATCGTTTTCAATGGCTACTATATCTATATCGCGCTGACCATATTTCCAGTCTCTTTCTACAATTCTGTAGCCTTCGCGCATAAGATATTTGCATGCTATTTGTTCGCCCCATTTGCCGGTTTCGTTGTGTAATGCCATACTATTCGAAATGATAGATTGTTGAAAAATAAAAGAAAACAGCTTGTCTGTTCTTATTGTGCCACAAAGGTATGGCTTTTTTCCCAATTATAAGATTAATATTGTAATTTTGCGTGCTATATATAAGAAGATATGAGTAGCGAAGAACAAATAGAAAAAGACAAGTTTTATATGGGACACGCCTTGATGTTAGCAGAAGAAGCTTTTAAGAAGGGAGAGGTTCCTGTTGGTGCTGTAATAGTGTGTCGAGATAAAATTATAGCACGAGCATACAATCTTACAGAGGCTTTGATAGATGTTACTGCCCATGCAGAGATGCAAGCCATAACGATGTCTGCTAACGAATTGGGCGGAAAATATTTGCAAGACTGTACGCTCTATGTAACGGTAGAACCTTGCGTAATGTGTGCAGGTGCATTGGGGTGGGCACAAATAAGGCGTGTTGTTTATGGTTGTAGCGACGAGAAACGTGGCTTTTCTGCCTTTGCTCCACAAGCACTCCACAAACGAACTATTGTAACAAAAGGTGTGCGAGAAGAAGAATGTAAACTGTTGATGCAACAATTCTTTAAACAACGACGATAAACAGATAGAAAAAATTGAGATATCTAATAGCAGCACGACAGATATCTGTAACGAACGTCACAGATATCTAATTTGCAAGTTAGAGATATCTAAAAAAATCAGTACGTTTAAACCACTACCTTTACATTAGCGACCGACGGAAACAAATGGAATAAACAAGATGTAATATGTTGTGGTCTAATGGCTGACTGATGTATTGTAGAGCAAACTATATTAAACTTTATGAAAACCTATTGATTACAACATCTTAAATTTAGAGAAGTCGGTAATTCTTAAAAGCTCATCGAACGATACATTATTGTGTTCTTGCATATAGTTTTCTACTGCTACAACGTATTTTGTTCGGAATATACGATGCCCTAAAGCCTGATTAACTACCCAATGAATTTTCCCTATATGAAGATCGCGCTCAAACTGTGGGCGACTATCAAAGTCTTTTAATTGGTATACGCTCATTAAATAAAACGATAAACAATCGGAGACTATATGGTCGCGTGTCATTTGCTGCCTTTGTAATGGTGTGTAGTATTTTAGATAGAGTGGAAAGTCCTCACCTAAATATTTATCAAGCGAAATTCCTACAGTTCCATTTCCCACAACAATGCTTTGGTCTAATGCAGATATCTGCGCATAGATACGCGGCACGTCTATATTTGGCAATTTATGTTTTAAGTATTTAAAAGCAGCACTAAGTTGTTCGTTTAAGTCATCGACATTTGCATATTCCGACTCTACAGACGCAATAAGCGCTTGCAGTGTGGTATCTTGATAGAACTTTAAGAATTTAGCATTTATATCGGGGTCGGTAGCACTCCCAAGTTCTACCACATCTTCTATAAGCGTACGTGTTTCCATTGGATATTCAGTGTTCATTTGTTGCAACGCCGAGAAATCGCCTGTAGTTAGGTAACGATATTCTAAGCGATCGTAACGTTCTATTTGCACAATGTTACTATTTTCTTCCTCTTCAGAAGAAATTTTTATATGGCAGCTTGTTAGAACTATACACAATGCAAACAATATGTAATAAACTCTTCTCACTACTTCTTTTTTTTGACTAATTTAATCTGTTCTTTAACTGCAAAAGTACTTAAAAATATTTAATCGTACAACTACTCTGCTAAAAATCTTAAAATACAGCATTCGGTTTACTATCTTTACACATATTTTGTGCAATAGTTCTATGCCTATTCTTTTTCTAATTTACTGAATGTATCTTTTTTGTTTGCGTAGTATTGCCAGAGAATAGAGTAGGGGGTGCGTTTGTCTTTGTAGCCTTGTTGTTTAGTATGTTCAAACAAATTTCGCCATCTCTTAAAGTCTCGTCTTGCTTTTATAACGGCAAAGCAATCGCGCCAATTAAACTTTAATAGCAACATTTGTAGAGCCGCTATATAGTCTAATACCCATCTAACACGCATTACATATTTTAATTCTTCCTCAGGAAGATTTTTCCATAGCATTGTTAAGTTGTTACGGAAGTTAAGGAAAGTTTTTCTTGGATTCGATTTTGGTAGTGTGCCTCCGCCTTCGTGATAAACACAACTTGTTGGGAAACAAAATATCTTTCGTCCCTTCAGTTGTAGTCGCCAGCATAAATCTATTTCTTCGTTGTGTGCAAAGAAACGTTCGTCAAATCCACCTACCGACCAGTAATCTTTAGAGCGTATCATAAGACAAGCTCCTGTAGCCCAAAAAATCTCCGAATTTGTATCATATTGTCCGTTGTCTTCTTCTACATTTTCGAATATTCTTCCCCTACAAAATGGGTAGCCATATTTATCCAGGAAACCACCAGCAGCTCCTGCATATTCAAAGTTATCTTTATTGTAAATGGAAAGCAATTTAGGTTGGCAAGCAGCAATAGTCTGTTTTGCGTCCATTTCTTCTATTAGTTCTGTTAGCCAGTGGTGTGTTACCTCTACATCGTTGTTTAACAATATGTAGTATTCGCTTTCTACCTGTTTTAATGCTTTATTATAGCCTCCAGCAAAACCATAGTTCTGGTCTAACACAATGGTTCTTACCTTTGGAAATTCTTTGGCTAACCATTGTAGAGAATCGTCGGTAGAAGCATTGTCGGCTACAATAATTTCAGCTTCGTCTTGCGAGTATCTAACTACCGATGGTAGATATTTCTGTAACATCGCCTTACCATTCCAATTTAAAATAACAATGGCTACTTTCATAATAGTTCTATTTTTAATGCAGATTTATCGAAGTTAAATTCGCCGAGTTGTACTCTCATAATCTGGTTGTCGTACGATTCTTTAACTTGAGCAGGCGAAAGCTCTACCCGAATATAGTTTTTAGTAAATCCGTGCATTGCTTTTCCTCGTACAGCTTTCTCGAACAACACTTCTGCTTCGTGTCCTATGTGCTCTGCATAAAAATTGTGTGTCATTTGGTCAGAAAGTTGCAACAGCTTCTGTGCACGACGTTTCTTTTCCTTATTGTCTACAATATATGGTATGGAAAGAGCCGATGTGCCTGGCCGTTCAGAGTAAGGAAATACGTGGAGTTGTGTGATGGGTAACGATGAAATAAAATTGTAGCACTCATCAAACAGTTGTGGTTCTTCGCCTCTACAGCCTACCATAACATCAACACCAATAAAGGCATCTGGTGTAATTGTTTTTATAAGGTTTATTTTATGGGCAAACAGTGCTGTGTCGTAACGCCTATGCATTAGCTTTAGCACTTTGTCTGAACCACTCTGTAATGGTATATGGAAGTGCGGCATAAAAGCACGCGATTGTGCACAAAATTCTATAAGTTTATCATCAATAAGATCTGGCTCGAGCGAACTTATCCGAAAACGTTCAATACCTTCCACCTTGTCTAAAGCCTTCACCAAGTCTAAGAAACTTTCGCCTGTTGTTCTACCAAAGTCGCCAATGTTTACACCAGTCAATACAATTTCTTTTCCTCCTTCTGCTGCTGCCTCTTCGGCTTGTTTTACGAGCGATTCTATATTAGGATTACGCGAAAACCCACGTGCAAAAGGTATGGTGCAATAAGTGCAGAAGTAGTCGCAACCATCTTGAACTTTTAAGAAGTAGCGTGTGCGGTTACCTCTGGAACAACTGGGTTGAAACTTCACAATATCTTTTGTTTTTACCGAATGGTAGCTACCTTGTTTTGCTTGTCCGTCAAAGTTGTTCCATGCATTGCTAAGATATTGTATTAAGTCTGCTTTCTCGTTACTTCCTAATACCAAGTTTACGTTTGGAATATTGGCAACTCGTTCGCTTTCTAATTGTGCGTAGCAACCTGTAACCACAATAAAAGCACCTGGGTTTTGTCTTGCCATACGGTTTATAACCTGTCTACATTTATGGTCGGCAACCTCTGTAACCGAACATGTATTTATAAGGCAAATGTCGGCTACTTCGTCCTTTTTGGCTTCTCGTACACCCATATCACGCAGCATACGAGCAAAAGTGCTAGTCTCAGAGAAATTAAGTTTGCACCCTAAGGTGTAATATTTTGCCGTTTTTCCTTGAAACGAAGATGTATCTATCATAGGTGCAAAGGTACAGTTATTCCATCGTTCTGCCAAATTCAATGTATACGTTCGTGTGTTTTATAACTCAACTTCGGGTATCTCTTATATAATAAGGTGTAAGTACTTTTGCTAATATAGAGAAAAAACAGCCTGAACCACAGTAAACACGGCTCTCTGCCGATATTCTCTATACTTGTTTTCGTGTTATTTTGATATTTTTTCTTAATTTGTTTGCAGTTTTTAATTAATATTGTTACCTTTGCCCCCAGATTAAAACAGATTTAACAAGTGATACAAATAAACCAACAAATTATAACATTGTTCTACGCCTTGTATAATAAAGGTGTAAGTGCAACTGTTTCGCTTGCAAAATTATGTTTAGGAGATATATATTCTCAAAAGGCATCTGCTTTACTCTCAATGTTAAAGAAAGAAAATGATGAAAGAAAGATAGCTAAATATTTGGTAGTTCCAAATATTTGTATACTCTCTCTCTCTCTCTCTCTCTCTAGTAAAGCCAGGTCTAACTAAAATTCTAATTTTTTGCGTACGCGCGCGTGAAGGACCGCACGCAACCCTTGTAAACAAAGGACTCCTGTGAGTTTCCTTTGTTCTTTTTTGTGCTTACACCAATTGTGCGTAAGACGAAAATAAGATTGTTTTTATTCATAACACAACATAACAAATGCGACAATAAACTTATACAAACAAAAACAATGAATACATTTATGAAAACAAAAATTACGACTCTCATTCTACTCCTTTTAGGATTGTCGTCAGGAAAAATACAAGCAAAAACATATTATCATTATACAGACGCAGAGGGATTAACTTGGACATTTACATTAGATGGAAATGGTGGCGCTGTGCTAGATCGTGGTGATAATGAAGAGCATTGCGTAAGTGGTCCTTTAATTATTAACAATACAATAACATCTAATGGTCAGACGAATACACATACAATCTATACTGGTGATGTCTTACATATACCTGCTTATGTTAGTGATGGTACTAATACGTATCCAGTAAGAAATATTAGTAGTTTTGCTTTCAATTATTATTTTACAGCTGAAAAAGTGATTCTTCCCTCAACATTAACAGGGTATTCAAATTATAGTTATAATGAGAATATGGGGGAAGGTTTTTTCCATACATTAATTAGGCGATTTGTAGCAGAGCCTGGTTGTCAATTACATGAATTAGGGAACCTTGCTTTTGCATATAATTTTTTTAATTTTCCTGAAGAGACAGAAGGTGTACTTTATTATGATTTCTCAGAATGTCCTTTAGTTCAGTCTACCGAATATCCTTTTTATGAGACTCATGACAATGCACTTCTTTTTACAAACGCAGTGTCTAATCAAGCATTTCATATTCGCCGTAAATCAACTTTCACAAGTACCGATAACGTAGTGCGCGCAGGAGTATGTGCAACTTTGCATATAGATGATGAAGAAAGCTTTGAAAGTCCACGTACTTTTACTGCAACACAGGCAAGCTACGATCGTGTATTCTCTAATGTTGCTGGCAAAGCTGTAAGCACACTCTACCTTCCTTACCCAACTGACCTGCCTACTGGTATGCGTGCTTATACACTTACAAGTAAAGGTACTGATATTAATGGCGACAAGGCATTTATGTTTTCACCATTACCAGATGGAACTCGCTTGCAAGCAAACACCCCTTATCTGGTTCAGGTTACAGATGGACAAAGCCATACATTGCCTACAATGCATAATGTAACAGTTCCTGCGACACCTAATATAGACAACACTGCGGTTGTTGCAAGTAACGATGGCAATTGGAAGTTTTATGGTACTACATTAAAGATACGCAACGATAAAGCTTTTGCTAAGAAAGCTTACTACCTTAACGGCAACAAGTGGTGGCAAGTGCAAAGTGGTGTTGCAAACGACTTTATTGCTCCTTTCCGCTGCTTCATTAGCAGTCCTACGGGTGCAGTAGCTGCCCCAAGTTTCTTTATGGTATTAGAAGACGATAACACTGCAGATGGTATTAAAGCGCTTGAAACAGAAACGAATACTGATATTAAGAGTGGCAAATACCCATTCTACTCTGTAGATGGCAAACAAATGGGCAACGACTACAATAAGCTTGAGAGCGGACAAATGTATATTGTGAATGGCAAGAAATTCTATAAAATTTAAACCTAACGAAGAAAATGGAAAAGAAAACATACAATCAACCTGAGTGTAAGAACCATCGTGTAGAAACAGAGAAAATGTTTTGTCTGTCAATTCCTATTGGACAGGGAGCAGGTCCCGGTGGTGGCGGTCAGGCAAAAGAAAATACTTTTTCTTTCGATGATATGGATGAAGATACAAACAACGTGCCTTCTAACAAATAGAAATTATTGTAGTAGCGAACAAAGTATTTGTACAGCGAATGTTCGCTAAAAGATATACAAATATAGTTTCAGTTAATCTATTTTATAAATGTGGTGGCGACGTGAGTCGCTGCCATATATTAAGAAATATCATGAGTGCGAGGAATACTATGGCACAAGTGAAAAACAAATTTGTTGATACAATTGGTTCGAGAATCTACGTGGATATGGGCGAAATGAATCTGCTCTACATCTACTGAATGTCTGTTTGACAAATGCTACTGTTTGTGCTTTAACTTAAAGTGCGAAGATACTTTAACTTAAACAACGAATGGACTTTAAGTTAAACAACAAGAGGACTTTAACTTAAAGTATGAAACAACTTTTGGTTGAACAATAAAACGAATTAGAAATAGAAGGCTAATAGACTGAATATAGAGTTACTAACAGAGGTGTTACCAAATGTGGTGGACCTTATATTTATTAATCTTTAATTTTTTACGTATGATAATTTTTAAAGTAAAAGAGAGTATTTTGAAAGTGGGGCCTAGAAAAGGTCAGAAGGCTTACAGTGCAGTGCCTAAAGCACCTAACAGGTTTTCGTCTACATGGTTAGTGGAGCGTATTGTGCGCGAAACATCGTTGAGCGAAGGCGATGTAAGAAATGTGTTGATTACGTTGCGCAACATTGTGAAAGAGATTGTATCGTTGGGTGGAGCCTTAGACTTAGGCGATATTTTCTCGCTTCGCACAGTTATAACCTCGAAGATGGAAGCCAACGAAAAAGATGTTAGTGTAACATCGTTGAAACGTCCACATATAGTGGTAACGTGGAAAGAGTCGGTGCGCAAGTCTTTGGGCGATATTAAGGTAGAGGTGGACAATCCTGCACGAAAGAAACCGAAAGAGACAGAAGAGAAACCTGCTGGAGGAGGTGGCGGACAGCCACACCCATAAAAGATAATGAAAATGGGGCACAAAGAGCGCCCCATTTTTTGTTAGTTGTATTTTAAAATTGCTTGTATTTTTAGAGCTTTAAGCCATTCTCTACATATTCTGGTATTCTTAAACCCAAATTGATAATTAGACCAAAATATGTTTAGACTCTAACGACCGATATTTGGGTTAAAACGACACAATGCGTGTGCCATCAGGTTGTTCTTCTATGTGTACCTTAACTGCATTTTCGGGTAAAATGTCCTCAATTAGTTCTGGCCATTCTAACAAACAGAGGTTTCCACTGTAGAAATAGTCTTCGTAGCCCATATCGTAAACCTCTTCTAACTTTTTAATGCGATAGAAATCGAAGTGATAAATAGGGTTGCCATTTCCATCGGTATATTCGTTAACAATAGCAAAAGTAGGCGATGTAATAACATCTTGTACACCTAAAACTTCGCAAATGGCTTTGGTAAAGGTAGTTTTGCCTACACCCATTTTGCCATAAAAGGCAAAAACTTTGTTGTTACCAATGTTGTTTATAAACAGTTTTGCAGCCTCGTGAATGGTGTCTAAGCTTTCTATTTTAATTTCCATTGTTGTTATTTTTTTGTGTTCTTTGTTAGTTTAGCACTTTTTGGTGTTAGTGTTATAAGTGGAACTATCATTTCTTCGATAGAGATGCCACCGTGTTGGAATGTATTTTTGTAGTAAGACACATAGTAATTGTAGTTGTTTGGATAGGCAAAGAAGCTATTGCCTGTTGCAAACACATAGCTTGTGCTAAGGTTTGGTGCAGGGAGTTGTGCTTGTTGTGGATTTTTTATTGTGAACACCTCTTTTGAGTTGTAACTAAGATTTTTGCCTAACTTGTATCGAAGATTGGTGTTTGTGTTGCGATCGCCAATTATTTTCACAGGTTTAGTTGTACGAATAGAACCGTGGTCGGTGGTGAGAATAATTTTATAATCGGATTTTGCCAATTCTCTGAAAACGTCTGCCAATACGTTATGTTTGAACCAACTAAGAGTTAAAGAACGGTAGGCGCTCTCGTCGCTTGCCAATTCGCGTATCATTTTCATCTCTGTACGAGCGTGCGAAAGCATATCGATGAAGTTTACCACTAATACATTCAGATTATTTTGTTGCAGATTGTTAAGCTGCTGCATAAACTTTTCTGCACCGTTAGAATCGAAAACCTTATGATAGGAGAACTTATCGTGTCGTCGATAACGTTCTATTTGTGTCTGAATAAGAGGTTTTTCGTTTAGATTCTTGCCTTCTTCTTCGTCCTCGTCTACCCATAGGTTTGGAAACATTTGCGCTATCTGTAGAGGCATTAGTCCGCTGAAAATGGCATTGCGAGCATATTGTGTAGCCGTTGGAAGTATAGTCATATAGAAATCTTCGTCTATATCGAATAGCTCAGCAAGTTCTCCTGATAATATGCGCCATTGGTCTAACCGAAGATTATCTATTACGATGAGGAAAACCTTTTCGCCTTTATCTATTGTGGGAAATATACATGTCTTAAATATATCGGGGCTCATTAGTGGGCGTGATACTGTTTCTTTATTTTTTCCATTGTTTGGCGACACCCAATTCAGATAGTTTTTGGCTATGTATTTTGCGAAACCATTGTTAGCATCTTCTTTTTGCATAGTTAGCATTTCAGTCATATTGCTATCTGCGCTACTAAGTTCTAGTTCCCATTTCACCAACCTTTTGTATACTTCCACCCAATCGTTGAAATCTCGGCAATTGCTTATTTGCATTGTAAGCTGCTGATATTCCTGTTGGTATCCAGTTTGTGCCACTTCGGTTACAATTTCTCGGCGATGAATATTCTTTTTTAATGTTAGCAATATTTGGCTAGGATTAACGGGTTTAATTAGGTAGTCGGCAATTTTTGCACCAATAGCTTGGTTCATAATATTCTCTTCTTCACTCTTTGTTACCATAACAATGGGTGTTGTAGGCTGTATTTCCTTCATTCTCTGCAAGGTCTCAAGTCCTGATAAACCAGGCATCTGCTCGTCTAAGAGAACAAGGTCGAATGTTTGTATGCTACATTGTTCTATAGCATCGGCGCCGTTACTGACGGTTACTACCTCGTATCCCTTTTTCTCAAGAAATATGATGTGGGCTTTGAGAAGTTCTATTTCGTCATCTACCCATAATAAAAGTCCGTTGCTCATATATTGTTTTTCCTTTCTTTTTCTTTAGAAGCGTTGCTTTATGCAACTCTTTATTTGTAATTTCGTGGTTTGTTAAAAACCGCCTAAATCGTAGTATTCGTCATCGAAATCGTAATCGAGTGGTTGTTGTTTCTGTGATTCCTTCTTCTTTTTATCTGTTGTTTTAACATCATCATCGAAATATATTACAGTACTATCTGTATTCTTTTTCTTTGGTTGTTCTTTCTTTTCAGAAGGCTGTTGAGGCTTCTGAGCATTCTTGCTATTTTGTAGTTTCTTCTTATCAGAAGTAGTTTCACTATTTTTTGTTTTTACTGTTTTCTGTTTATTCGAAGGCGCACCAACTGTTGTTTGAGGTGAAGAAGTTTCTGAATCTAACGGAATCTCCATAACACTATTGTCTATTGTAACAACATTCTTACCAATCTGTTCTATAGTTTTTTGTTCTTTCTTAGGCTCAATTGGCTTTGTTTCTGTTTTTTTGTTAGATGTTCCTTCTATCGGTATCACCATTTCTGTATTGTTGATGGTGTTTCCTGTTTTTTTCTTTTTAGAAGAATCTTCTATTGGAACAACTATTTCTGTATTGTTCACATTGTTCTTCGAATTATTCTTATTCGTAGTTTCTTCTACAGGAATAATAACTTCGTTGTTATTTGTATTACCCTTTGGTTCTTCCTTTTTAGCAGGTTCTTCTGCAGGAACAACTATTTCTGTTGGAGCAACTTTTTTGTTTTCTGTTTTTTTCTCATCTTCAATAGGAATGGTCATTCCATTATCTATAGGCTCTAATCCTTGTTCACGAGCATTAAGGTCGGTTTCTGTTGGATTTTTATTTTCTATTTCTTCTTGCAAATCACGTTCTTTCTCTCGTGGTGTTGCCACTTCAGCAGGCTCAGACAGTAGATAGTGCTTCGTTACTTGCAATGGAGCAAAGTGTTTAGCATAGAAGTCTTCGTAATCTTTATAGCTAAACGATGTTCCTATGAGTTGTAAGTTCTTGTTGCTAATAATAATAGCCTTTGTGTCTTTGCTTAACTGAGCTATTACATTCTTATTATTGAAAAGTTGGCGTGCATATTGGTATGCTTCATCGAAACTTCTGAAGCCCGACAAAGCCATTTGGTGTAAACCTTCTATATTTTCAATTTCTATTTCGAAGTTGCGTACATAGAAGCTTGTAAAATTAAAGCGTGCCATCTCAAAAAGCAGTTTATTCTCTGATAAAGAGTCAGGATTATACACCAACAGGAACTTGAAATCTATGTCCCTATCGGGTGAGAACTTCACTTGTTTGATACTGTCGCTATCGTTCAGCACATTGGTACGATAGTTCCAAACATCACCAAGGTCGAACTTGCTATTGTGTATTTTCTTTCCAGCTTTTACACCATTCACAATCATTCCTGCCATTTCGCTGATACGACTTTGTGGATATTTCTCTACAACGGTCTTCATTTCGTCTATGCAACCATTGATGTTACCTTGGTTAAGTTTGTTTAATCCATCTATAAACAAGAATTTATCGCGATTTGCTCCCATTGGGAAACGTTCATCGGAAATGCGTTTATTGGCAGCAACCTCGCTGAAACGATTGTTTTTAAATGCCTCGTAAGTAGATGCATATAGTGAATCTTCAATATGTTCTCCAAACTTTGCGTTCTCTTTAAAGTAGGGATCAGTAAGCAACGCTGTCCATTGACTTTTTGGATATTTCGTTTTAAGTTTGTCTATATAGCTATTAGCCAAAGTAGTTTCGCCTTTACGCATATACAAAAGATACAGATGATAATACACATCGTCCATTTGTTCGTAGTCAGGATAGTTATCGCTTACACGGCGTAAGGCTTTTTCGGCTAAGCGAAGATTGTCTAACCTATCTTTGAAAATGACACCTGAATGGTGTAAGCCAGCCTCTAAAATTTTATTGCTTGCTGCTAACTGTTCTGGTGTAAATGGTATTTGTGCTAAATAGTATGCACGTTTGTGTGGATCGTTTTGTGCTGAATCTCGTTTATTACTAATTGAGTCTAACTTTGCCTCTTCTTTTGCAATAGAGTCTCGTTGAGCATTGGAGAGTTCATTTGTGTTGGTTATGCCTCCAACTACAGTTTTGTTAATACGCTGCCAGTTGTCTATGTTTTCACGTTTACCCCACAATTGTTGGAACGTTGCCTTACCTTGCTGCACCGCTATGGGATTGTAGAAATACCATGTGGCATCTTGTTGTTGTCTGTTGGGGCGAGTTGGACGTTGAAGCGGATTGTCGTTGTCTGCATTAATGCCTCCATTCTGTGCCATTTGCTGTGTAGCTTCTTGTTCAGCTTGTCGGTTTCGTTCTTCTTTTTCCTTCTTCTTTAGTGCATTTATTACTCTATCGATAGCTGCAAAGCGTTCTGATTCTGGACATTTAGCTAGATATTGCAACGAATCTTGTAGCTGCACAGCCTCTGTATGTGGTGTTAGTTCATCAAGAACCTTTGTACGCTCTGACAATTGTTCGTAATCTTTACGATCTTTATCTAGTAGACCAAGTGCTTCGTTATAGCAACGACGCGCATCGCTAAACTTTTCCTTTTCCCAATACAAGTTACCTAATCGCAAAAGTAGTACACCTTTCTCTATTCCGCTGCGTGTAGATTTTTTGTATCCTTGTTCGTAGGCAGCAATAGCATTTATTGTATCTTTGTTGGTAAGATAAATGTTTCCCATTGCATAGAATACCTGGTCTAGATAATCTTTATTCTTGTCAGATGCAACCATACGTTTCAGGCGGTTCACCATTTGTTTGGTTTGTCCAGCTGCCATCACTTCGGTTGCAGCAACACGTGCATTAAACTCTAACTCATAGGGAGGATTTGAACGAATTACGTGTTGGAAAGCATTGTAAGCAGCATCTTTATTACCAAGTGCAGCCTGAATTTGTCCCATAAGATACCATTCGCGTGCCTTTTGTTTGCGTCGCATCTCCTGTTTAATAACTCTACGTAGATAGGGTACAGCTTTATCTAACTCTCCCGTATGTATATAATAGTCGGCAAAGGTATAGTCCCATTCACGAACAGCACGCCAATCTATCGAATCTCGTTGTATATTGCGGATAACATCTTCTGCATCGTAAAGCCACCCTGCCTCTATGTACGATTTTGCTAACCATGCTCGAGCTTTACCATAGATGGCAGGTTGTGTTCGATAGAGTCTGCTCATATAAGAAAAAGTGGTAGCAGCATCTTCGAAAGATCCCTTATAAAATTGCGACCGCCCCATAAGCATCCACGCTTTCCATAGAAATGGGTTGTATTCTCTACGCGATAACCATTCAATATCTTTCTCTGTTTTACGTCTCGACTTATTCCATTCTGGTTTCTTCTTTATGCTGTGGCGTGCAATTGCCTTTTCTGCTTTTTCAATTGCGCGTTCAAAGTTAGCCTTTCCTAAGTCTTTGCTAGCTTTGTTGCCTACAGTGTAAAGCGGAATCATCTCAGTGAAGTTGTCTTTATTGCCATTTTCTTTTTCTAACGATGCATCGATGTAAGCTTGTGCACCATTATAATATGTATTGTATTTGGCATTAAAAGCATGCCACCATCGTGTTTGCGAGGTGTTATTTTTGGTTGAACAGCTTACTATAAGTATAGTAAGTGCTACTACGAATGCGATATAGATATATTTTGCGTACTTCAACTTCACGTATTAATAAACTCTTGAAAGTTTGTTTTTATTGTCTTTAAAGTATATTACTTATAGTTTTTTCTTGTTTCTTAGCCTTCAATCATTGCAATTAACTCATCTTTTATCTGGTTGGGAACATTAATTCCACGAAGAATAAGACTTCTATTCCAACCTTTTACCTCGTCAGGACGCATTGTGTAGAGCACTTCTGCGAACTCTTCAGCTTCATCGTTTGTATATTTGTTCGATTCTATTCCTTTGAAACGGTCTAGTTCTTCATCGTTGTAATATTCTACTTCTTTTATAGCAGCCTCCATCATACAAGTTTGTTCACAACTTTCATCTAAGCCATTACAAGTAGTGCAATCGCCAGATGCAGGTATAATAATGTCGGGTTCTGCATTGTTATGCCGACTAATTAGAGTTGAGACACCAACAATAATGCCCATTCCTACTATAATCAATATTCCTATAAGTATAATATTCATATAAATTTTGTTCTATTCTTGTTCTATTTCTTTTATTGAGAAACCTACCTTTCGTAAATCGTCCCAGAAATGTGGATACGATTTTGATACTACTTCTGGATTATTTATGAAGAGTTTACCCAGTTTAATGCTTAAAGGCGCAAAGGTCATTGCCATACGGTGGTCTTTATAAGTGTCTATTATTATGGGGTTAGAAACCTCGCAGCGTTCACCATTCCACGTCATTTCAGAATCATTAGAATCGTGTAGTACATAACCTAGCTTTGCCATTTCGTTTTTCATAGCCTCTATACGGTCAGTTTCTTTTAGTTTAAGACTGCTTAGCCCGGTAAACTTAAAGGGAATATTCATTATGGGGCAGAGGGCTATTAGTGTCTGTGCTAAGTCTGGTTGATTCTTAAAATCGTATTCCAAACGAGACAATATCTGTGGCTTTCTAGTGATGGTTACATCTGTAAGTTCGTCCATCTCTTTATCTGCAAAAATGGTTTTTACACCTAATAACGAAAAGATATATTTTATAGCAGAGTCGCCCTGACGAGAACCGTTCTTAAGTCCTGTAAAGCGAATGTACGACTTGCTATCATTCATCAGCGTGAGAATGGAATACCAATAACTAGCTGCTGTCCAATCGTTTTCTATTGTGTAGTTGCGTTCTGTGTAGTGCTTAGGGTAGATAGTTATTGTATCTACATCTGTCCACTCTGCATCTGCACCATATTCGTGCATTAAATTCAGTGTGAGATCGATGTATGGTCTAGAAATAATATTACCCACAAGTTTCAGTTTTAAACCTTTTTCGAATGTAGGTCCTATCATTAACAATGCTGAAATATATTGCGAGCTAACGTTGCCTGCTATTTCTACGTATCCACCTTTTAGTTCTTTGCCTCTGATGCGTATTGGTGGAAATCCCTCTTCTTCTATGTATTGAATATCCGCTCCAAGCGAACGGAGAGCATCTACCAATATTTTTATAGGTCGTTGTTTCATTCGTGCAGTTCCTGTAAGAATATGTTCGCCTTTACTTACAGCTAGATAGGCGGTCATAAAGCGCATTGCAGTGCCTGCAGCTTTGATGTCTATCTCATAAGGATTATTCTTAAAAGCGCGTTCTATAACTACGGTGTCATCACAGGTAGACAGGTTGTTGGGTACAATTTTTCCACCTGCAAGTGCATGAATAATTAGTGCACGATTGCTAATACTCTTCGATGCAGGGAGTTGTATAGTCTCTTCTATATGTGATGGGGGTGTTATTTTGTATTGCATATTGTTAATCCATTGGATTTTTAAGACCCTTTTCTATTTGTTCTAAAGTCTTCTTTTTGCTATACAAAAATACAAATAAAAGTTGGGAATGTTAGAAAAATACTCTTAAAAGTTTGCTAATCTCTTAAAAAGTAATTAATTTTGCACCGTTAATTCTAAACGGGATGTAGTTCAGTAGGTTTAGAATGCTGGTCTGGGGGACCAGTGGTCGCTGGTTCGAGTCCAGTCATCCCGACAGCAAAGAGTGTAAAGGTGAATGGAAAACCTTTGCACTCTTTTTTTAGCGAGATTTGGTTAAGGAGAACGCAGATTAAGCCTCTATAGAAAATAGGAGAGGATATTCTAAACAGCATTTACCGTTTATTCGCAAATCAGGCGAAATATCTCAGATGGATATAAGAATAATCAGATTTTAGCCACTCTTGTTTTAGATATCTGTCACGCTCGTTTCAGATATCTGTCAGTTGTGTCTCAGATATCTGTCAGTTGCGAATTAGATATCATAACAAATAATAATCTTTGTGGTCTTATATAAAGATAGCAGAAAGCTATTTATTCTGATGGGGAATATAAGTCCCTTTATTTAAGTTATTATATGAAAGCTTTCAATAGCTATAAAAAAGAGTTATTAGCTTTCTTTGTTTAAAAAAAGTAAAATATTTTGGAAAACAAATATTCTCTGCGTCTTTTCTTTAAAAGAAGAGCATTCTATTAGTACTTATTATTTTTAGATTCAGTATTGCTGTCAACGAAATCAACGTATTCACCCTCATCGTCGCCAATTATCTTTCTGTCGCGTTTAGATTTTGGGCGATGATCTACGATGGTGTTACCGTTAATATTTATTCCTTCCTCTGTATTTTCATGGCGAAATCTACGTTGCGTACGTGTTATAACTTTATAGAACTTGAAAGCTATAAAGAATAGAATGACAAAGAATGCAATGAATATAAGAAAGATAAATTTTAAGAGAATCATAATTCCTTATTTATAGGTCTTACTTGGAGTTAAAACCCATTGATTTTTATTTCTTTATAATGTACGATATAATTACATACCACGCTACAATGATGGCAAACCCTGTAATACCAAATATGGCAATTAGAGGAATACAAGTGAGCAAGAATATGTATTTAATCTGATTCTTTTTCCATCCCCATTCCTTAAATTTAAGTGCGAACATAGGAATTTCGGAAACCATTAACCATGAGCTTATGAAGATTCCTACGATTATGAAAATGCACATAAGGGGAGAGGAATCTATTCTTTTACCAAGTCCGATAAGAAGTGAACCCCAAAAGAGAGCATTAGCAGGAGTTGGTAATCCAATAAATCCGAGAGTCTGTCGTTCATCAAGATTGAATTTTGCTAATCGTAGTGCAGAGAATGCAGCCATAATATATGCAATAAAAGGTAGAATGCCACGTAATGATTCAAGAAGGGAAGGATAAGACATTATACCCAGTTTGCTAAACAAAATTGTAGATGGAGCAACACCAAACGTTACTATATCAGCAAGAGAATCAAGTTCTTTTCCTATTGGAGAACTTACTTTTAATAATCGTGCAGACATACCATCGAAGAAGTCAAATACAGCTCCTATGATAATCCATGTAAACGATATTTCAATCTTGCCACTGAAAGCGTATGCAATGGCTATACAACCTGATATAAGATTGCAACAAGTTATAGTGTTGGGAATGTGCTTCTTAATAGCCATATTCAAAGTATATTTGTTAATTAGCTAAGTCTTGCTATCACTGTTTGGTCTCCTACTGTAGATTGTCCCATTTTTACACAAATCTCAGAGTCTATTGGTAAGAAGACATCAACGCGGCTACCTAATTTTATGAAGCCTAAATACTCATCAATAAAACATTCTTCTTTCTCTTTCGCATAGGTTACAATACGCCGCGCAACAGCACCTGCTATCTGTCGACATAGAACATCTCTTCCATCAGGAGTTGTAATGATGATATCGGCATGTTCGTTTTCTTCACTTGCCTTTGGTAACCATGCTTTATGATAATTTCCATTGAAGTGTTTCACAAACTTAACAGTTCCATCTACAGGGAACCAATTGGCATGTACATTCCAAACGCTCATAAATATAGATACCATAATTCGTCGTTCATGAAAATATTTATTCTCATCAACTTCTTCTATAACAACTATATGCCCATCGGCTGGAGCTACAACAATCTTTTCCGTATCTTCTCCATCAAAATAGCGGATAGGACAACGATAGAAGTTTAAAACTATACAATAAATAGTTCCAAAGATGGCTATAAATATCCAAAAAGGTATTTTAGAGGCTATACCAAACCATAATAAAAGAGCTATCAGTCCAATGCCGATACCTCCATATAGAAGCTGGTCTGTGCCTTCGTGATGTAATCTTATTTTCTTGAGTTTCCTCTTAAATCTTCCCATTCTGTGGTAGTATGGTTTTTAACGAATGCAAAGATAATTATTTTTTATTACTCTCACAAATTTTTACTCTTATTCTTTTGGTATCTCGTGTATAAGTAGTATCTTTGAAATCCCAAAAAGAATAGCAGTATATAATAATAAACAATGGAAGATTTCGTACATTTACACGTTCATACATATTATTCGGTGCTTGACGGACAGTCAAAAATACCTAATCTTGTTGATAAGGCAATTAAAAATGGTATGAAGGGTATGGCTATTACCGATCATGGTGTAATGTTCGGAATAAAAGAATTCTCAGATTACTGTGCTAATATCAATAAGAAGCGGAAGAAGAATGGAGAAGAACCTTTTAAACCTATCTTCGGCTGCGAGATGTATGTAGCGCGAAGACGAAAAGAGAATAAGGTAAAGGATATGCACGATAATTCTGGTTACCACCTTATAGTGTTAGCAAAGAATTATCAAGGATATAAAAACCTTATAAAATTAGTATCGCACTCTTGGGTAGATGGCTTTTATTATCGCCCACGTACTGACCGTGTTGATTTAGAGAAATACCATGAAGGGCTAATAGTATGCTCTGCTTGCTTAGCTGGTGAGATTCCACGTAATATCTTAAAGGGAGATATGAATGCAGCGCGCGAGACTGTGGAATGGTATAAAAAAGTTTTCGGCGATGATTTTTATCTAGAGTTACAACGCCATGAAGTAAAGGACCCAACGCTAGTTGCCAATCGAGATGCTTTTCCATTACAACAGAAGGTTAATAGGGTATTGTTGCAATTTGCAAAAGAATATAATATTAAATATGTGTGTACTAACGATTGTCACTTTGAAGATAAGGAGACTGCAGAAGCACACGACCACCTTCTTTGTCTTGCAACACAAGAAAGTTTGGACTCGCCTACACGAATGCGTTATTCGAAACAAGAATGGTTTAAAACACGCGAGGAGATGAACGATGTGTTTGCTGATGTACCAGAAGCACTGAGCAACACTTTGGAGATTCTCAATAAGGTAGAGATGTATAGTATAGATAATGGACCTATTATGCCTGTCTTTCCAATTCCAGAGAGCTTTGGAACAGAAGAAGAATGGCGTAAAAAGTTCACGGAACAGCAACTTTACGAAGAATTTACTACAGATGAGAATGACGAGAATCCATTATCTCCAGAGGACGGACAAGCAGTAATAAAACGTTTAGGAGGTTATAAAGAGATTTATCGTATTAAGTTTGAGGCTGACTATTTATCTAAATTAGCACACGATGGGGCTAAGAAACTCTATGGCGATCCTATTCCAGAAGATGTTCAGAAAGCTGTAACGTTCGAGTTGCACGTTATGAAAACGATGGGTTTTCCTGGTTACTTTCTTATAGTTCAAGACTTTATTAATGCCGCACGCAATGAACTTGGGGTGATGGTTGGACCTGGGCGTGGCTCTGCTGCTGGATCGGTTGTTGCTTATTGTTTAGGAATAACACGTATAGACCCTTTGAAATATGATTTGCTTTTTGAACGTTTCTTAAATCCCGACCGTGTAAACCTTCCTGATATTGATACCGACTTCGACGATGATGGACGTGGAAGAGTGTTACAATGGGTAACAGATAAATATGGTGAAGAGAACTGTGCACACATTATTACTTATGGTACGATGGCAACCAAAAACTCTATTAAAGATGTTGCACGTGTAGAAGGATTACCTATAGAATTAGCAAACCGACTTTGTAAGGCTATTCCAGAACGTCTCCCAGATGGCTTGAAGATGAATTTAAACAATGCCATTGCTTGCACTCCATTATTGCAAGAAGCTGAAGTAAGTGAAGATGCGCGCGAACGAAATACTATTAAGTATGCTAAAATGTTAGAAGGTACGGTGCGCACCACTGGTATTCATGCGTGTGGATTCATTATCTGTCGCGATCCTATTAGCGATTGGGTGCCGGTTTCTACTGCCACTGACCCAGATTTCCCAGAAAAGAAGGTTCCTGTAACGCAGTATGATGGACACGTCATAGAATCAACAGGACTTATTAAGATGGACTTCCTTGGCTTGAAAACCCTATCAGAAATAAAGGAAGCGTGTAAAGTTATAAAGCAAACCACAGGCGATATAATAGATATTGACAATATTCCTATTGATGATGAACTCACCTATCGGCTTTATCAGCGTGGGCAAACTGTAGGAACGTTCCAGTTTGAATCGGCAGGAATGCAGAAATATCTGCGCGAATTGCATCCGACTGTATTCGAAGACCTTATTGCAATGAATGCACTCTATCGTCCGGGACCTATGGATTATATTCCTGACTTTATTAAGCGTAAAAACGATCCTTCGCTGGTAAAGTACGATATTCCGTGCATGGAAAAGTATTTAAAAGATACGTATGGCATTACGGTTTATCAGGAGCAAGTGATGTTGCTTAGTCGTCAGCTTGCTAACTTTACGCGTGGCGAAAGCGATGCTTTGCGTAAGGCGATGGGAAAAAAGAAGAAAGCCATTGTAGACCAAATGAAACCTAAGTTCCTTGCGCAAGGAAAAGCCAATGGGCACGACCCCGAAGTGTTGGAAAAGATATGGGGCGACTGGGAAAAGTTTGCCAGCTATGCTTTTAACAAGTCGCACGCTACGTGTTATTCGTGGGTGGCTTACCAAACTGCTTATTTAAAAGCACACTATCCAGCACAATTTATGGCAGCTTTAATGACACGCCGCTTCAGTCAGATTACCGAAATAACAAAGCTGATGGAAGAGTGTAAGGCTCTTAAAATATTAACGCTTTGTCCTGATGTAAATGAAAGTCAGATAGGGTTCAGCGTGAATAAAAAGGGAGGCATACGTTTTGGTCTTTCAGCTATAAAGGGAATGGGAACGGGTACAGCTATGGCTATTGTAAGCGAAAGAGATAAGAATGGACCGTATAAAAACATATTCGACTTTGTTGAACGTATAGACCTTAGCAATGTAAACCGGAAGGCTTTTGAAAACTTAGCAAAGAGTGGTAGCTTTGATGGATTAGGCTTACAGCGCGAAGAATACTTTGGTGTAAATGCAAAAGGTGTGTGTTTTCTCGACTCGTTAATTAAGTATGGACAATTGTTCCAACAAGAAAAGGCACAAATGCAGCACTCGCTTTTTGGTGGAGATGATGCGATAGAGATTGCGCAACCGCCTATTCCAAAGGCCGACCGTTGGCCAAGTGTAGAGAAACTGAACAATGAACGCGAATTAATTGGCATATACCTTTCAGCCCACCCATTAGATGATTACAGCGTGATAATGAACAATATGTGTAACACGCATATAGAAGAAATTGGACGAGGGGCTGATTTAGAAAAACTGTCGGAACGCGATGAAATTACGTTTGGCGGAATTATAACTAGCGTAAATGAACGCTTTTCGCAGAAAACGGGCAAACCTTTTGGTATTGTTACCATTCAGGATTTTAAGAACTCGGGCGAACTTACTTTGTTTGGCGACGACTGGATGCGATGGAATGGACTAATGAAAGAGAATTATACTATCTTTATAACGGCAAAATGTCAGCCACGATATCGCAACAGTAATTTGTTTGAACTGAAGATACAGAACGTGGAGCAACTATATGATGTAAAGAAACACCGACTGGAAAAGTTTACGATTATGATGGATACATCTACTGTGGACGACCGTACTGTTTCGGAACTGGTTTCGTTGGTAGAGCGAAACGAAGGCGATACGCAGCTTTACTTTGAGCTACACACGGCAGACCAAGCTTCTGTAACGCTTCACTATCGCAACAAAGGGGTTGATGTAGACCGCTCGTTGCTCGACTTTATTGCCAACGAAGAGAATATGGAATATAAGATAAACTGACAAACTAAGAAAGTTGGCACAGTGTTTGGAGTATTAAATGAAATTTAAAATATAATTGTTTAACAAAAATCTAAAAGACATGGAAGTAGAAATTACAACCGAGAACTTCGAGAGTTATAAGAATGGCGAATTGCCATTGGTAGTTGATTTATGGGCAACATGGTGTGGACCATGCAAGATGATAGGTCCAGTTATATCTGAATTGGCTAACGATTACGACGGCAAAATTGTTGTTGGAAAGTGCAATATAGAAGATAACGACGACATTGCCATTGATTATGGAGTACGCAATATTCCTACAATTCTATTCTTTAAGAATGGTGAATTGGTAGACAAGTTTGTGGGTGCTGCATCTAAAGACAAGCTCGACGAAAAGTTCAAAACTTTGCTTTAATGTAAGCAGAATTGTACAAATGTTATTAAGGCACCGAACGCTAACTGTTTGGTGCCTTTTTCTGTGCGCTTACTTTTCTGTTTCAACACGTGTAAACAGTTTGGTGCGACCGCGCCCAATGTTACGTATTTTGCCCTTGCTTTCTAATTTTGCTGTGATACGATATGCGTACGAACTTGACAAATTAAGCTGAAAGCGAAACTCTTCTACTGTGAAGAAAGTATTTTCGGCAAGCAATGCGTCAATGGCTTCGTCTATTTCAGACTCTGTGGGCACTTTTGTTTTGTTGTATTTATAGGTAGCGTTTACGAATTCGGTGTTTCTGAGTGCCTCCATCATCTCCTTATCGGGACGAAACTTCACCGTGCGAACTTTGGCATTGCGCAGCCTGTAGTGATGTGTGCGCGGATCTTCGTACACGTCGCCCTTTACGGAGAGTGAGAAATGACCAAGTCCTGGCAAGTGTACGCTCTTGCCCGACTGCAGGTTGTGTACTATCTCATCGCACAAACCAGCCACTGCTCCCACAATATCGGCACTTGTAAGCGACATAGCTCCTTCTATGTTTTTGGCTATTCGCCTTAAGCCAACCTTTTGGTTTTCCACAATCACTGCTCTGTATTCAGTCTTTTTTGCCGATGTACTATAGTTTTTTAATAGCTTGTAATCTACACTCATATTGATTCTTTTTTTATATTTATGGGTTTCTGTTTTGTTTAAATACACTTTAATTTGTATTTATCACCGTTGTAATGGTATTTTAATGGTGTTTTAATGATGATTATATGCTTGATGAATCATAATTATATCCCTATCTAATGTTATTACTTAAATTTAAGTAGACAGTTACTTAAGTTTAAATAGATTATTATTTAAGTTTAAGTAGATAGTTGCTTAATTTAAGTAACACAATTTGGTAACTACAAAAATACAACAATATCCTGAGAGAAACGAAAGAAAGTAGGGTGAAAATTACGGTGTATACGTGCTATCGTGTTTGTTTCCTCGTTATATAGCAAAATCTTGTAGGTGTTTCTGTGTTTTTCGGCGTATGTTTCCATAGCTTGTAAGTCTGTTTCGTTTAGAAGCGCAAACCTGTTTGCTGTCTGTGTCTGTGCCTTTCTTGTTGCAGTTTTCTCAGGTCTGTATAAAACAAAAGTCCTGTCAAACGCTGGTTAAGGCAGTTGGCAGGACTTTTGTTAAGTATCTTTCTTGTGTTTACAGTTTGCAAATAATACCTTGTTCTGTTTTCTGAATAAACTCTACTATGTTTCTAATTTCGGGCGAATCGGGCACCTGGTCGTTCACTTGTAAACAAGCATCGAACACAGAAGTTTGTCCGTGGAACACTAAGCGGTAAGCATTAGCAATGTGTTTTATAACCTTTTCGCTAATTCCCAGTTCTCTACATATAGATGTATTTACGCTATCGTAAGCAATAGGATTGCCACCTGCTACGATATACGGTGGAATATCGCGCGCAAAGGTAGTTCCTGCTGTTATATAGGCAGCAGTTCCCACACGTGTATTTGCTTTTTGAATGACGCTTGACGAGAAGATTGCGTGGTCGGCAATCTCGCAATCGCCTGCAATTTTGGCTCCATAGCTAAATATGCAGTGGTTGCCCGCTTTGGTGTCATGGCTAATGTGTACACCTTCCATAAGAAAGTTGTCTGACCCAATAACGGTGCTACACCCTCTATGTGTAGCACGGTTTATTACCACGTTTTCTCTAATAATATTGTTATCGCCAATAATACATTCGCTTTTTTCGCCAACGAAATTAAAATCTTGTGGCAATGCACTAATAACAGTGCACTGATGAATTTTGTTTCGGGCTCCAATTCGGCTACCATTTAAGATGCTTACGAATGGGAATATAACACAGTTGTCGCCAATAACAACATCGTCTTCTATATAAACAAATGGAAATATTTTGCAACCGTCGCCTATTTTAGCTTTTGGCGAAACATCGGCTTTTGGACTAATCTCACTACTCATACTTGTAAATGTATTTTAAAGAAACTTATTTCGACCCTCCACCAAGTGCATAGTAAAGGTTTACAATGGCTTGCAACTTAGAGAATTGGTCTTGCACTTGCGATATTTCAGCGTTAAGCAAGTTTTGTTGTGCTGTAATTACTTCGAGATACGAACTTGAACTTTGCGAGTACAACATTTGTGTTTGTTCTACATTCTTTTTCAGAATATCTATCTGTTGTGTGTAAAGCTGGTTCTTTTCGTTAGCAGCATTGTATGCTACGAGTGCATTGCTTACCTCTGAGCCTGCAGTGAGTATGCTGTTTTGCCACTTGTTGTATGCTATTTTGTATTGGTCTTCAGCCACACGTAGCCCGGCTTTAAGTTTTCCTTGCATAAATATGGGCTGAGTTAAACCTGCAATAGCATTGAAAAGTAACTTTGCTGGATTTACCATTCCATTGCCGTTGCTCCAACCACCAGTTCCTGTTATGGTGAGCGACGGATAGAAGCGAGCACGTGCTTCGTTCACATTATAAAAACATTGCGCTAATGACATTTCATAAGCGTGAACATCGGCACGATTGCTTAATAGCTCTACGCCTACGCCACCAGAAAAGTTAGAAGGTAAATTCTGGTTGTCTAAAGTTCCGCGAGCAATGCTGTGCGCAGGCTCGCCCATTAGTAAACTTAGCGAGTTTTCAGCTTCACGAATTTGTCTTTTAATATCAGTTGCCTGTGTCTGAACGCTGTAATATGCCGATTGTGCACTCTGCACGCTGGTAGAACGTGCTCTACCATAATCCATTTGCAGTTGCATCATATCCCATGTGCTTTTGGTGAGTGTAGCCATATCGGTAACTATTTTATTCTGACGGTCGAGCATTAGCAACGTATAATAAAGGTTAGCAACGTTACAAATAAGTTTTGTTTGCACCGCCACTTTATAGTCTTGCATTTGTATCATAGACATTTGTGCCGCCTTTTTAGCATTGCGTAGCTTACCGAAAAGATCAATCTCCCAGCTTGCTGTTATAGGCAACGTGTACGACTTAGTAGCTTCAACGTGTGAACCAAAGTGCGATATGGTGCCTTGTGGTGTGAGTGCAACCGTTGGCAAGAACGCCAATTTGGCAGAGTTGAGTTGCTGTTCGGCAATATCAATATTAAGTGCAGCATTGAGAAGATCTGGATTATTAGCCAAAGTCTTTTCTATAATTGCCTGCAGATATGTGTCGGTAAACATACTGCGCCATGGTAGCTGGCCAAAATTGTTAGTTCCCTCCAACGTTGCTTCATCGTTTACGGGGTCTCGCACAATTCCATTCATCTTCACTTCTGGGCGTTCGTATGTTCCATATAGGCTTTTGCAACCAGTCAGCGACATAGTTGCAAGTCCTATAATAATTATCTTTCTTATATTCATAACTTTCTTACTTTCTTAGTAATCCTTACTCTTCTACCTCGTATTCACTTGCTGGTCCCCCAAGGAAAGGTTTCAATTCCTTTGCAATTTGCTTGTTTTCTTCGTCTCCAAACTCTATAGGTTTCAGCTTCTCTTGTAGATATTCGAATATCATAAAGAGCGAAGGCACAATAAACACTTGACAAAGCGTACCAATAAACATTCCACCTACGGCTGCGGCACCCAGTGTTTGGTTACCATTCTTACCTACACCACTTGCAAACATTAGTGGCAACAAACCAACTACCATTGCAAGAGAAGTCATAAGAATAGGGCGCAAACGTGCTCCGGCACCAAGAATGGCAGCATACTTAATAGCCATACCCGTACGCCGACGTTCCAATGCAAACTCAACAATTAAGATAGCGTTCTTTGCCAACAAACCAATAAGCATAATAAGCGATATTTGCATATAGATGTCGTTGCTGTGGCCGAACAACATTGTAAAGATGAAAGCCCCTGCCAATCCAAACGGAATGGAAAGAATAACAGCCAATGGAAGTATGTAGCTTTCGTATTGTGCACTAAGAATAAGGTACACGAAAACAAGACACAGAGCGAAGATAATACCCGTTGAATTAGAAGATTCTTGCTCTGAACGTGTCAAACCAGAGAATTCGTAGGTATATCCTGCAGGAAGCTTCTGTTTAGCAACCTCTTCTACAGCCTTAATAGCTTCTCCAGACGAATAGCCATCAGCAGCTTGTGCATTTATTGTGATAGATGTAAACAGGTTGAAACGTGCGATGTTAGAAGGACCATATATGCGTTTCAGAGAACAGAATTCGCCTACAGGCGACATTCCACCCTTAGTTCTAACATATATATCGTTCAATCCATTTTCGTTGATACGGCTTTCCACTGTTCCTTGAATCATTACACGATACAGCTTGCCATACGCATTGAAGTTAGATGCATACATACCGCCATAGTAACCTTGCAATACAGAAAGAATGGCTGCAGGCGAAGTTCCTGCTTGTTTAGCCTTAGCTACATCTATATTTACCATATATTGCGGATAGTTCGGATTGTACGAAGTTTGTGCATTGCTAATCTCTGGTCGTGCATTTAATGCCTTTAAATATTCTTGAGTAATAGTAAAGAATTTATTTAAATCGCCTCCCGTACGGTCTTCCATAGATATAGTCAAACCGTTCGACATAGCAAAGCCAGGCACCATTGGAGGTCCGAAAGCCAAAACACGTGCACCTTTAATACTTGCTGTTTGCTTGTAAATCATTCCCAACACCATATTAGACGATGTAGGGTCAATAAATAAACCAGCAATACCTGCGCCATTAAATACAGATTTTATACGATCGAATAAACCATACTTTCTTTCTTCGAATGGTTTCAGCTTAATAATAAAGGTTGCCTGATCTGAACCCTGACCAGCAATGAAGTTGTAACCAATGAGCTGCACACGGCGTTCTATGTAGGGGTTTGTCTTTAGCATCGCATCAATCTGCTTGGTTACCTTCTGCGTTTCTGCTTGCGACATACCAGGTTCCAAAGAAATAGTTGCGAAAAGTACACCTGTATCTTCATCGGGGATAAGTCCAGTCTTTGTGGTTGCCATTGTTATAACCAAAGCCACAATACCTACAATAACCGAAATGCCTGTTATAACACGGTTGCTAATAATTCTTTCAACCATCTTTTTATACTTAGCATTAATCTTATTGTACTGAGTATTGAATGCAAGATGGAAACGATCGATACGACTTAATTTCTTTTTCTCTTCCTCTTTGTGGGGCTTTAAGAATATAGCACACAAGGCAGGAGAAAGCGTTAAGGCATTTATTGCAGATATAACGATAGAAACAGCCATTGTTACACCGAACTCACGATAGAACGTACCAGATGTCCCGCTCATAAAAGATACTGGAACAAACACAGCCGCCATTACTAATGTAATAGAAATGATAGCGCCAGAAATTTCGTTCATAGCATCAATAGCAGCAGTTAATGCACTCTTATAACCTAAATCGAGCTTTGCATGGACAGCTTCAACTACCACAATGGCATCGTCTACCACAATGGCAATTGCTAACAATAGTGCTGAAAGTGTAAGTAAGTTGATTGAAAAGCCAAACATCCATAGGAAGAAGAATGCACCTATCAATGCTACAGGCACTGCTATCATCGGTATCAATGTTGAACGGAAATCCTGCAAGAATACATAAACAACAAGGAACACCAAACCAAGAGTTAAGAACAATGTGAAGATTACCTCTTCCATAGATGCAAACAAGAATTCTGTTACATCTTGCTGTATAGTAACCTTCATTCCTGGTGGCATACTCTTTTGTGCATCTGCAAGTGCAGCCTTTACATCTTTTGCTATTTGTGTAGCATTCGAACCAGCTATTTGTTGAACCATACCTACAACAGATGGTTCTCCATTGTTTAGCATTGACACCGAATACATCAATCCTCCGAGTTTTACATCGGCTACATCACGAAGATGAAGCGTCTGACCACTATTATCAGTTGATATAATGATATCGCCATATTCTTTCTCTGTTTTTAGGCGTCCCTTATATCGCATAGTATATTCATACGTCATATTGCTCTGTTCACCGAATGAACCTGGTGCCGCTTCTATATTTTGTTCTGCTAATGCTGCAGAGATATCACTTGGTACAAGGCCATATTGTTTCATCTTTTCTGGCTTTAGCCATATACGCATAGAGTAGGTTTTCATACCAGGTGTCTGTACATCGCCTACACCATTTATACGTTTCAGCAATGGAACAATATTTATGGCATTGTAGTTTGTGAGGAATTCATCATCGTAGCGCCCATTATCGGTTGTTAAAGAATACATTATTACATTAGACGACTGGCGTTTTGATACAGTTACTCCAGCACGTGTTACTTCTGCTGGTAGCAAAGCTTGTGCCTGAGATACACGGTTCTGTACATTCACAGCAGCCATATCAGGATCAGAACCTTGCTTAAAGTATACTGTAATCATCGCACTACCAGCATTGGTAGCTGTTGATTGTATATAAGTCATATTTTCAACACCGTTGATACTCTCTTCCAATGGAGTTACAACAGAGTTTAATACGGTCTGTGCATCAGCTCCTTGATAGTTGGCCATAACCGATATAGTTGGCGGCGCAATATCAGGATACTGTTCAATTGGCAGCGAAATCAATCCAATTGTACCCAATAACACAAAGAATATAGATACAACTGTTGATAGTACTGGCCGTTTTATAAAATTAGTGAAAGTCATAATTCGTTTATTTTACTATCTATTTCTTATCGTCGTCGCCTTTCATTGCTTTTAAGAAGCCACCAGCAGAACTTTGGCTCTCTCCAAGTTTAGCTGCTTTTTTCAATGCTTCGTCGTACTGAGCGGGTGTTAAAGCTTTTATTTCCATACCATCTTGTAATGTGGTTAAGCCTTTAGAAACAATTCTATCTCCAAGTTTTAAGCCAGAAGTAACAACGTAGTTTACACCATCGTTATCTGGATTAACCTTAATTTCTGTGTAGTGTACCTTGCCGTTATTATCTACCTTGTATACAAATATCTTATCTTGAACTTGTGTGGTAGCTTCTTGTGGAATAACCAAAGCATTGTTACTGTTTTTTGCAATTATGACTTTACCGCTACCACCACTTTTCAATAAATGTTCTGGATTAGGGAAATGTGCAATAATGCTTATAGTACCTGTTGTTGCATCTATCATTCCACTAGTTTTAACAATGATACCTTCGTGATTATAGATAGAACCATCTACTAGTTGAAGACTTACTTTTGGAAATTTATTGATAGCATTATTTAAGCCGTGGTCGTTGCGTGAGAGTGCAAGAACATCTGCTTCTGTCATTGAGAAGAATACTTCCATTGTTGAGATATTGCTAATGGTTGTTACAGGCATTGCCGATGATGGGCTTACCAATGCACCTTCTTTATATGGTAAACTGCCAACAAAACCATTAGTAGGACTCTTTACATAGCAGAAACTTAGATTATCTTTTGCTGAAGCAAGTCCTGCCTGAGCTTGTTTTAGGGCAGCTTGGGCTTGCTTAATACCAGAATGAGCAGACTCTATACCACTTCTTGCCTGGTTTACAGATGCCTGTGCTGTTTCGTAAGCATTCTTTGCACTTTGTAGCTCATAATCGCCAATAACCTTATTGTTATATAAGTTTTTGCTGTTGTTGTAAGTGAGCTGTGCAGTTGCAGCTTGTGCTTGTGCAGAATTTAAGGCAGCCTGTGCCTGAACAACTGTTGCTTGCGCACGACTAATGCCACTTTGCGCAGATGCTACAGCAGCTTCAGCCTGACGAACAGCAGCTTGGTATGTTGTATTATCAATAACAAACAAAACCTGTCCAGCACGGACTGCTTCTCCTTCGTGGATATAGAGTTTTGTGATTAGTCCACTAACTTTCGGACGAATCTCTACATCTTGGATTCCTTTGAGTATTGCAGGATAGGTTGTTTTCATTTGTGCATTTGCTGCACCAATTGTTATCACTGGATATTCGTTGCTTGTTGGTAATTGATGTTTATTACCTCCACAACTTGAGAGCAGAGTTATAGTCAATGCTGCTAATAGTAAAAATTTACTTCTAATCATATTTCTGTTTGTGTATTATTGTCTCTTCTTATTTTATCTACTGCTTATAGACAACTCCTTAAATACTATTCTTTTATAAAAAACGAAATAATAAAACGAGTTTTCGTACTGCAAAGGTAATACTCTTACCTCTATTATAATTTAAATCTACTCGTACATTTAACAATAATTATGCTTAGTGTGTCGAATTTATTATATTCCAGATAATTAAATCATATACTAATGGAAGTGAAGAGTATTTGTATTGTTGTTCGAAGACTTTTATATGAATAAGATACCTTAATATATATAAGCCGCTTTAATATATTTAATATGAATGAAATACTCTACATCAAGCCCATTTCAGATGCCTTTTTCTTCAGTAGTTCCATTAGTGGCTCGCGTTCGTTAGGTACACTGTTGTCTAAGACAGAATCTTTTAATGTTTTCTTTAATTCTCCAACCTCACGACACGGTTTCAAATTAAATAAAGTCATAATCTCGTTTCCATCAATGCATGGTTGTAACAACCGTTTATAATCGCGCTCTTTAAGGTCGTTTAGTTTCTCGCGAACAATTTTAAAATTATCAAGAAAACGCTGTTTACGTGCAGCATTTTTACTTGTAATATCGGCCTCGCAAAGTGTCATTAAGTCGTCAATGTCATCGCCAGCATCGTTCATTAATCGACGAACAGCAGAGTCTGTAACCTCTTCATCTGCTATAATAATAGGGCGCATGTGCAGGTCTACCAACTTGCGCACGTATTTCATCTTGGCGTCCATTGGGAATTTCAGACGTTTAAAGATTGGTGTTATCATCTTTGCACCTATTATATTATGATTATGGAAGGTCCAGCCTGCAATAGGATCCCATCGTTTGCTTTTAGGCTTACCTATGTCATGGAATAGCGCAGCCCATCGCAACCAAATATTATTGGTTTTTTGCGATATATTATCGAGGACTTCTAATGTGTGATAGAAATTATTTTTATGTGCTCTACCGTTACGAGTTTCTACTATATCCAATGCTACGAGTTCGGGTAAAATAATCTGAAGTAATCCAGAACGATACAAATCAATAAAGCCTTTGCTCGGTGTAGGTGTTGCCATTATTTTGTTTAGTTCGTCGGCAATACGCTCCCCACTTACGATTTTTATGCGTTCGGCATTACGTTCTAATGCATCGAATGTTTCGTCTTCTATGAAAAAATTTAGCTGTGTAGCAAATCTCACACACCGCATCATACGCAGTGGATCGTCTGAAAAAGTAATATCAGGATCTAAAGGTGTACGAATAATGCCGTCCCAAAGATCGTCTATGCCACCGAATGGGTCTACCAATTCGCCGAAATGGGATTTGTTCAAACATACTGCCATTGCGTTAATAGTGAAATCACGTCGATTTTGGTCGTCTTCCAGTGTACCGTCTTCCACGATAGGCTTACGGCTGTCGTGGCTGTAGCTTTCTTTACGTGCACCAACAAACTCAACCTCCATACCTCCGAATTTTACTTGTGCTGTGCCAAAGTTGTGGAAAACAGATATGTGTGCACGTTTCCCTATTGTCTTTTTAAGTTCGTTGGCAACACTGATACCACTTCCAACTACAACCACATCAATATCGTTAGATGGACGTTCAAGGAATAAGTCGCGAACATAACCGCCCACAACATAACATTCCAAGCCGAGTTTGTCGGCTGCATCAGAGATTTTATGAAATATATCCTTGTCTATCAGCTTTGCCAATTCGGCATCAGTCAAGTCTCGCATACTACATTTAACTATTTGATAATGCAAAGTTACACATTTTTAGCTTAGCATTTGCACAAACCAAAGCATATTTAATTCCAAAAGAAACATTTCTTTCGGAATTG
The DNA here is from genome assembly GCF_900454935.1 of Prevotella pallens. Lineage (NCBI taxonomy): Bacteria > Pseudomonadati > Bacteroidota > Bacteroidia > Bacteroidales > Prevotellaceae > Prevotella > Prevotella pallens. The sequence continues at coordinate 1,610,015 of NZ_UGTP01000001.1, read as the reverse complement.
CATAAAACTGCCAATACTGTAGTTTTCTTTCCTTTTTATTCCTACAAACGGTTGATTTCGCTGTTGCCTGCACCCTTTCCTTTATACTTGCTACGTGCTGTATTGAAACTGTAACGAAGGGTTAGGGTGAAAGATTGTGTATCGCCTTTCAACCATTTGGTAGCTTCAATATCTGGTGTTTTCACCATCCAACGTTCTCGCGAGGTGTGGAATATGTCCTCTATACTTAATGCCACCATCAAGCCGAAAGGGAAACTCTTGATTAATGATGCTGATGTCGTGAAGTTATGTTTATAGTAAAGCAGTCCGTCGTTGCCTGCTGTACATCCCGAAAAGTTCAATGTGGCAGTGTAAGACTTTGGAAATGAAAATAAATTCTTGAAAGAATACTTTGCTATTGGTTTTGTATACTTCATACCATTGTATTCAAGCTGTTGGAAATAAGCCTGTAATGTTACCGACGGTTTCCATATTCCGAATGTTGGAGCATAAGATGCCATAAGGTTGAAACTTTGGTAGTTAATGTTTATAAATGAATTTAATCGAACCGGTTTGTCTTCTAATACTTGTTCGTAAAACGATATTGCGTTTTTATAAATAATGTAGTTTGAACTCAAGACCAAGTCTTTATAGCGCAGAAGTAACCCCAAATCGTAGATATTTGCAGGCTGCAAGGACGGATTTCCACCCTCATAGGCATAGCGATTGTTATAAGCTCGGCTGGCTCTTAACTGCATGTACGACGGACGTGCAATGATGGAGCGGAGCGATAAAGTAGTTTCGAAACTGCTCTTAGAAAAGTTTAAAGAAAGCGTTGGCAATAAGTTGCCGTACTTTTTCGATTGTGCATCTTGTTTAACGCCATTCAATCTATAATCGAAAGCTACCCACTCGTACCGTAATCCAATATTGGTACTCCAATATTTCCACGCTTTACTGTACTCACTGAATAGTGCCAACGAGTTTTGTTTTGCCTGATTACCATTCGATGTCAAGGAAGAAGTGTGGTCAGGGTCGGTTAATTCAAAGGCTTGTGTATTGTTGGTGTAAGTGTATTCCTCGCCAAATGTAAACTTACCGATAGGCATTGATTTTGATAACATTACGTTTTCGGCAAACATATCTGTCTTTCGATAGCTCTTGCTACCAACTGTTATTGTTTTGTTGTGTTCTATTTCGGTGGTATTCAAATCGGTTGTAAAGTCGATACGAGTATAAGTGGTATTCGTTTCCATCTCCCATTTGTTCTTGAAAGTCTTCAGAAGATAGGCTGTTGCATTATGTCTTCCACCATAATTGTTTTGGAAATAATAGCTGTTAAATGTATGATTGCCTTCCAAGTCGGACGATGTTAGCGTAGAATAAAGGTTAAAGGGGATTTTTATGGTGCGAGAATATATATACTTCAGTCCTGCATAAAAGCTGTTATCGAGCGATACATAGTTTGTACCAGCCTGCGAAACAAGAAACCTACCCCTGCTATTTTGTTTGTTTGAATTATGCGATACAATCGTTGTCCCTTTATAATTAAACGCTACATCGTTGGTTTGCTCCTCGTCTGATTTATTTTCTTGGTAATAAACAGAGCCGAAAATATCAAATGCCCCCTTGCGATAGTTGAGCTTGAGAAAGTCGTTTTGACCAAAATTATGGTTTACTTTTCCGTTCCATTGCATTGTCCCCGACCAACCATCGCCTTGTGTACGAATTGTTGTAATGCGTATCACTGCTCCCACATTTGACGGGTAACGGCTACCAGGATTCATTATTACCTGCACATTTCTTATTTGATTGCCTTTCAACCCTACTAGTTCCGTATTACTTGTTATTTTCCTTCCGTCAAGATAAACAAGCGGTTTACCTTTCCCTAATACGGTGATTGCATTGTCCGAAGCACTAAGGAAAGGCAGCTGGTTGAGTACGTCGGAGAGTGAAGGCAGTTTCGCCAACGCACTGCCTTGTATGGTAGACGTAAGTCCTCCTGCATTCATTGTATAAAGACGCCTGTTGCCTTTCACTACAACTTCAGCCATTTCGTTACTACTTGGCATTAATATAATGGTGCCTGCATCGGCAGAATGGCAGTCTGAGTATTTTGTTTCGTAGCCCATACACGAAACTCTCAAAATGCCATCAATACTTTTTGTTTCAATGGTAAATACTCCATCAGCTTTGCTTGCTGCACCGCTAATAAACGAAGAGTCGGCTTTTGAGAGCAGACAAACGTTCGCCAATTCAAGGGGCGCACCTTGTGTGTCTACAACTTTTCCTTTAATACTTTGCGCCATCATATCTAATGATGTAAAGAAAAACAATAGTAGTAGAGTTGTTTGGATATTTTTCCTCATCTTATAAGTTGCATTAGTTGTTAGTTGCAAAAGTAATTATATTTCATTAAAATGCCAAATAAACAACAAATAATTTACTATTAAACCGTAATGTATTAAAAAAAAGCACTTTACAATGTTTCTTAACATCGCAGAATAGATGGTTTCTAGATTCAAAAGCGGAGTGTTTGCATTTTGGACAGTTCGTATTTATTGTTCTGAAATCCAGTAAATGGCGCAATAAATTTAACACAACCAGAAAGGGTGAAATAGAGAAAAAGAAAGCGATAAAAAAGAAACGAATTTATAAAATAGATTGTTTTACTTTGTGAAAGTATAGCTCTTACCGACCAAAAGCGGCACTTTTACAAAGTAAAACAGCCGTTTTTGCAAGCTATTTAGACCATATAGATGTTGAAATTGTGTACAAAATAGGGCGAAAAACCCTTGTTTTGCCATGCAAACAAGCTGTATTTGTTGCACAGTACTACCCAATAAGAGCTCAATGGCTTGCTTTTCAGCGGCTTAAAGTAGCACATAAGAAGAGCGAGAATTTGCAAAAACTTTTGTTGTAGTGCAGGAAAGTGCCCGTAATTTCGGTGCTGAGACGAGTAGATTTAACGAAAAAGTTGTTCATTTATTGTTTATTAGCAAATGATAAATGAACGCTAAAATCTCCTCGTTTTATTTAATAGGAAGCCGAACATGGTATTCCCATAGCCTTCACACGTTCGCAAATAGCATCAAGCTCACTTTTTGTTGCCTTCTTAAGATTTGGATCTGGTGTTTCACGATCAATAGTGTAAATCATTACTTCGCGTGGAGCGATGGTCTTTACAGCATCAAGCCATGGAACTATGAAGTCTTCTTTCACGTTGTTAACATCATCTCCGTCGGTTGAAATCCCCTTTAAGAACATAGTCTGCACAATAAGTCTCCCATTAAAGGTTTTCATTTCTTCAACAATTTTACTAACTCGATAAGTTGGGTAAGTAGGTCGGTCCACCTTATTTATATATTTATTATCAATAGTATCAAGTTTTAGAATGTTGTTATCAACCTTCATTAGGGCATTATGCACATTTGTTCGGTGAATGAAAGTTGCGTTGCTGAGCACAGATACCTTTGCTTTTGGACAATATTGGTTACGTAGTCGAATTGTATCATCAATTATTTCTGCAAACTGTGGGTTAGCAGTTGGTTCCCCATTTCCAGCAAAAGTAAGAACGTCTGGTTGTTCATTTGTTTCTTTCATTGTTTTTAGCTTAGCTTCAAGCTTAGCTGCAACCTCTTCACGAGTAGGGAAAGGCGACTTTGTTCGATAGTCTTTATTGAATCCACATTCACAATAAATGCAATCGAATGTACATATCTTTCCATCATTCGGCATAAGATTAATACCAAGCGATATACCAAGTCGACGACTTTTCACCGGACCGAAAATAGGCGAATCGTATATAATAGTGCTCATTTCATTTGTTTTTGTTTGGTAGACAAAGTTAAATGTTTTTATTTGGAAATGGATATGAGTATATCAGAATTTTTATTATCATGTAAATAAAATATAATTTCTTTTGGTATTACTTTATTTTGCAGTATCTTTGCAACCTAATTGTGATATTATTCCAAAAGAATTTCATAATGGTGAAAAGACATAGAAAGGCAGGAAAGCCTCATAGTTTGCAAATAATAACACTCTGTATAAGCACTGCAATGGTACTAATTTTAATTGGTATGGTTGTTTTAACGGTGTTTACAGGTCGTAATCTTAGTCAATTCGTAAAAGAGAAGCTAACAATAACAATGATTCTTCAGCCCGATATGAGCGATGAAGAGAGTGCGGCACTCTGCGAACGTGTAGATCGGTTGCATTATATAAGTAGCCTAAACTTTATATCTAAAGAAGAAGTTCTAAAAGAAGGTACACGCGAGTTAGGAGCTAATCCTGCAGAATTTGCAGGCGAAAACCCTTTCACTGCAGAGATAGAAGTTAGATTGAAGGCTAATTATGCCAATAACGACTCTATAAAAGCCATTGCCACACAGTTGAAAGCATTTAAAGGAGTTTACGAAATAAGATATCGTAAAGACCTTGTGGAGAGTGTAAATCAAACATTGGGTAAAATCAGTATAGTGCTATTAATTATAGCTGCCCTACTGACGGTAGTTTCATTCGCCTTGATAAATAATACAATTCGTTTGAGTATGTATTCTCGACGATTTACCATACATACAATGAAATTGGTAGGAGCATCGTGGAATTTCATACGTATGCCATTTTTGCGAAGAGCGGTGTTACAAGGCTTTGTGTCTGCATTGATTGCCATAATTATACTTGGTATATGTATGTACCTATTGTATAATAACGACCCAGAGATAGCTGTGGTTCTGAATATGAATGTTATGGTAACTACAGCTATTATAATGATGGCTTTTGGTATACTTATAACATTCTTATGTTCATGGCTTTCTGTGAACAAGTTCTTGCGAATGAAGGCAAGTTCATTGTATAAAATTTAAGGAGAAATGTATTTTTCATTTCGTTATCTGTTTATAATTAGATAGCGTTTCACAAGTTGTAATAGAATGGATAAAAAGAATTTAGCTTTTGGTAAAATCAATTTTATAATGTTAGCTATTAGTGTAGCTATTGTTATCATAGGTTTTATATTAATGAGTGGTAGTGGTTCTACAGAAACAAAGTACGACCCAGAAATTTTTAGTGCTATGCGTATAAAGGTAGCCCCAGTGGTTACTTTTATTGGATTTATTTCTATTATAGGTGCTATAATGTATCAACCACGACATAAAGACGATACAGAAGCGTAATGGACTTATTTCAAACAATTATTATCGCTATCGTTGAAGGATTAACAGAGTTCTTACCAGTTTCTTCAACAGGACACATGATAATAACTCAACATTTATTAGGTGTAGAGCAGGGTAATCCTTTTGTTCATGCTTTTACTTTCATCATTCAGTTTGGAGCTATTCTTTCAGTTGTTTGTTTGTATTGGAAGAAGTTTTTTTCTTTTAAGCCTGAGATGTGGAAACTGTATGGCTTGCTTATAATTGGTGTGTTGCCGATAGTTGTTGTAGGTTTGGCAGCTAAGAGGAGCGGCTTGCTCGATTGGTTGTTAGATTCTATTTGGGTGGTAGCAATAACACTGGTGGTGGGCGGTATATTTATGCTTTTCTGCGATAATATATTCAATAAGGGAAAAGAAGAAAACGGAGTAACCCCTAAACGTGCATTCCTTATAGGTTTGTTCCAGTGTCTTTCGCTAATTCCAGGTATGAGTCGCTCTATGTCTACCATTGTAGGTGGTATGGCAAACAAGCTTACGCGCAAGAAAGCAGCAGAATTCTCGTTCTTCCTTGCTGTGCCTACTATGGCAGGAGCAACTATTCTTGATGTACACGATATGATGAACGAAAACGTAGACTGGGCTACAAGCAACAACCTTTTCTTATTAGGTATTGGTTGTGTAGTATCTTTTGTGGTAGCCATATTTGCAATGAAGTGGTTTGTAAACGTTCTTACAAAATATGGTTTTAAAGCTTTTGGCTGGTATCGCATCATTGTAGGTATAATTCTTTTGGTGATGTTGCTTTCTAGAGTCTCTCTAAATATGGTTGATTAACGTTTAAACGCTTCGGTCAGAAACGTATGAATTTCAAAGAAGGTGTAATTATTCCTATTGATAAACCGTATGGAATAACGAGTTTTAAAGCATTAGCACACGTACGTTATCTTTGCTCTAAAATGCAAGGAGGACGTGTGAAAATTGGTCATGCAGGTACGCTCGATCCATTAGCAACAGGTGTTCTCATTCTTGCAACTGGTAAAATGACTAAGCAAATAGAGAAATTGCAAACACATACCAAAGAGTATGTAGCCACAATACAGTTGGGCGCAACTACACCAAGTTACGATATGGAGCACGAGGAAAACGAGACTTTCCCCACAGAACATATCACGAGAGAATTGATAGAAACAGCATTGCAGCAATTTATTGGCGATATAGAACAAGTGCCACCCACTTATAGTGCAGTGAAAGTGAATGGACAACGAGCTTTTGATTATCGTAGAAATGGTGAAGATATTGTTCTGAAGCCTAAGAATATAAGGATTGATGAAATAGAAATTACCCACTTCGATGCCGATAGAATGCAACTCACATTGCGAGTTGTTTGTGGTAAAGGAACCTACATACGTGCATTAGCACGCGATTTAGGGCGTGCTATTAATAGCGGTGCTTATCTTGTTGCACTCCGACGTACTCGTATAGGTAATATAAAAGTAGAAGAATGTATAAATTACGACCATTTTAATGAATGGTTGAACCAACAGAATATAGAAATAGTAGATAAATGAAGCTTTCGCAATTTAAATTTAACTTGCCAGAAGAGCAAGTTGCTTTGTATCCGCATTCATCAGAGCGAGTGTTAAACCGTGCCGATGGAACAAGTCAAGTATTCAAAGTAACACGTAGAGACGAAGCCCGCTTAATGGTTGTGCATAAGAAATCAGGAACGATTGATATGTATAACAAAGATATAGATGGGAAAGAACCTACAGAAGAAGACTATATCCGTTTTAAAGATGTAGTGAATTATTTTGATGAAGGCGATACTTTTATATTCAATGATACAAAGGTTTTCCCTGCTCGACTTTATGGAACAAAAGAGAAAACCGATGCAAAGATAGAGGTATTTCTGTTGAGAGAGTTAAACCAAGAAATGCGTTTGTGGGACGTTTTGGTAGAACCTGCACGTAAGATACGTATCGGAAATAAACTCTTCTTTGATGAATCAGGCTCTATGGTTGCTGAAGTGATTGATAACACAACATCGCGTGGACGTACACTTCGCTTCCTTTATGACTGTTCGCATGAAGAATTTAAACGTGAGCTTTATGCATTAGGCGAAGCTCCACTGCCTCGATACATAATAGATAACCGTCCGAAGAATGCTGGCGAAGACTTTGCTCATGCCGATGCAGACGACTTAGAGAATTTCCAAACAGTATTTGCCAAGTACGAAGGGGCTGTAACTGCTCCAGGAACAAATCTCCATTTCTCTGAGCATCTTATGAAAATGTTAGAGATAAAAGGTATTCATGCAGCTTATATTACTTTGCATTGTGGATTAGGTAACTTCCACGACATAGAGGTAGAAGATCTTACGAAGCACAAGATGGATTCTGAAGAAATGCATATATCTGCTGAAGCCTGTAAAATAGTGAACGAAACAAAGCAGGCTGGACACCATGTTTGTGCTGTTGGAGCAAGTGTGGTTAAGGCAACAGAGACTGCTGTGGGAACTGATGGTATGTTGAAAGAGTATGAGGGCTGGACTAATAAGTTTATCTTCCCACCTTACGACTTTGGATTAGCAGACTCTATGCTTGTAAACTTCTATCACCCATATTCTACTTTGTTAATGGAGACTGCTGCATTTGGAGGATATGATCTTGTTATGGAAGCTTACGATAAAGCAGTTAAGGCAGGATATAAATTCGGTTGCTTTGGAGATGCGTTGCTCATCTTAAACGATTAAATTCTTATTTCACATTTTTTGAAACCTATAGATAATGAAAGCCATAAGGTGTATCTGGGGTTAGGTTCTAACCTTGGTAACCGTAAGGCTATATTAAACGAAGCCATTTCCCTTATTCAAAAAAGAGTGGGGGAAGTGGTTCGACAATCTTCATTTTTAGAAACTGAACCGTGGGGATTCACAAGTCATAATAAATTTCTAAATGCTTGTATATGTGTGAACACACAATACAGTCCACACCAGATCTTGAAAACCACACAAGCTATAGAAAAGGATATGGGGCGTTGCCATAAAACTGTTAATCATCAATATCACGACCGTATTATTGATATTGATATCTTGATGATTGATGACCTGAATATAGATGATTCAGATCTTAAAGTGCCTCACCCATTAATGAAGGAGCGCGACTTCGTTATGATTCCTCTAAAAGAAATAATGTAGTAAACAAGTTCTCGTTTCTCGTTTAGAAACAGAACGTTGATATATGTCTAATATTACACACGAAAGCACTCTTTTGATTTGTACCAATAAGAAAAATACAATTTTATTTCTATAGTACATAATATTTGTTGTTTTTTGTTGATATTCAGATGGATATCATTATTTTAGCAGCCTTTCTATAGGTAGATAATTTAAGCTTATTTATTAACCTAGATAGGAATAGATATCTGTCTCGACAAAATTAGATATCTGTAAGTTTCGTTTTAGATATCTGTAAGTTTCGTTTTAGATATCTATCTTGATAGAATTAGATATCTGTCTTTTTTCACTCACACAATCTATAACTTTTTCATTGTAATATTGTTCTAAATATTTAGTTAGTTTTCTGTGGAAGGTAGTATCCAAATCCTTGTGCTCTTATGCTATTGTTGCCTCTGTAAGAGCATAGTCTATCACGCTCCTTATGCTTGTAAGTAAATGGTTTATTTTCTCTGTATTATATTTGAATGATTTTACACAAATAAGCAATATAAAACACATAATATACTTATGAACAAATAGTCGTATTTATTCAGTAAACGTAAATTAAAACAACTATTTTGAAAAATAGCCCTCACATATTAATAACCTTTGCCGAATACTTTATTTTTTCATTTATTATTCGCTTTTATTTATTAACTTTGCAACTTAAAGATAAAAAAGAAGAATAGTAAAGGCTTTAGGATATAGCAATATTCTATAGTAGTATAAATGTAGAGATGGATTTTTCGGAAGTTATAGGACAAGAAGAAACAAAGCAGCGATTGCTGAAAATGGCAAAAGATAAGCACGTTCCGCATGCTTTGCTCTTTTGTGGACCTTATGGCTCAGGCAAAATGGCTTTGGCTATGAGTTTTGCAAGCTATTTGCTTGAAACTTCTTCGACTTCGCCTGAAAAAGCAAAATCTATGCTGAAGAGATGGGAACACCCTGATCTGCATTTTACCTATCCTACGATAAAATTACCAAATACAAGCTCAGATCACCAGCCTACAAGTAATGATTTTGCAAAAGAATGGCATAAAATGATAATGGAAGAAGGGACCTATTTCGATATTTCTAAATGGATGAATGAAATGGGAGCAACAACTCAACAAGCCATTATAACAGCGGCTGAGAGCGATAATATTTCAAGACAACTTTCTTTGAAATCGAGTCAGGGTGGATACAAAGTTTCCATAATATGGCTACCTGAACGAATGAATTTAACCTCAGCAAATAAAATTCTAAAGGTATTGGAAGAACCTACTGAGGGTACCATATTCTTAATGGTGAGCGAAGAACCAGAGAAACTATTAGAAACTATAATTAGTAGGACACAGCGAATAGATGTTAAACGTATAGAAGACGAGGCTATAGAGAAAGCATTGGTAGCTCAACGTGGATTAGACATAGATGTTGCACACCGTATAGCAAGACGTGCCAGGGGAAGCTGGTTGAATGCAATTTATGAATTGAGGAGTAATAAAGAAACCGAAGAATTTCTACAACTCTTTCAACAGCTTATGCGAGCATGTTATGCACGTGATATAAAGGCATTAAAGCAATGGAGCGAAACTGTATGTGCATTTGGTAGAGAGAAACAAAGACGTATGTTGGTCTACTTTCAACAACAAGTTAGAGAGAACTTTATGTTTAATTTTCGCAATCCAGAGCTTATCTATATGTCGTTAGAAGAAGAAGAATTTGCTAAAAAGTTCTCACGCTTCATAAACGAGAAAAATGTAATAGAGATAAATGAACTATTTCAGAAATGTTACAAAGCTATAGGACAGAATGCTAATGGGAAAATAGTATTCTACGATATGACTCTGAAACTAATAGTTCTGCTTTTAAGAAAATAATTATTTGCACATTACAAACAATATATACCCTTGCGAGAGACAGTAAAAATGAAATCTCAGAAGAGCAAGGTCTCAGAATTAAATAATGGATTATAAAGATATGAAATTTAAGATGTGGACAGGTTGCGATCGTGGCCTGTGCCATCGTGGCTGTGGACGTTCAGACAAACAGTTGAATACATACGACTGGTTAGAAGACGTTCCAGGGAATATAAATACTACGGATCTCGTAGAAGTACAGTTTAAAAATACACGTAAGGGGTATTACCATAATGTAAATAACATAGAACTGAATAAAGGAGACATTGTAGCTGTAGAAGCAAATCCTGGACACGATATTGGTGTTGTTACACTTACAGGCAAATTAGTGAAGTTACAACTTAAAAAAGCTTGTGGTATTAAGTCGCCAGACGATATTAAACGTGTGTACAGAATTGCACGAGAGGCAGATATGGAAAAATATAAGGAGGCCAAAGCAAAGGAACACAGCACAATGATTGAAAGTAGGCAGATAGCAAAAGCATTGAATCTGCAAATGAAAATAGGCGATGTAGAGTATCAAGGCGATGGAAACAAAGCAATATTCTATTATATAGCAGACGAACGAGTAGATTTTCGACAGCTTATAAAGGATCTTGCTGCGGCTTTCCACGTCCGTATTGAAATGAAGCAAATAGGCGCTCGACAGGAAGCTGGTCGTATTGGTGGAACAGGTCCTTGTGGTAGGGAACTTTGTTGTGCTACGTGGATGAAGAGTTTTTCAAGCGTTTCAACAAATGCTGCACGCTGTCAAGATATATCATTAAATCCCACCAAATTGGCAGGTATGTGTGCTAAATTGAAATGCTGTCTAAACTATGAAGTAGATGACTATATGGAAGCAAGTAGAAAACTTCCAGGGAAAGATATTCATTTACATACTATGGACGCAGAGTATTTCTTGTTTAAGACAGATATTCTCAACGGTCTTTGTACGTATTCTACCGATAAAAACTTAGCAGTAAATTTGGAAACTATTTCTGCAGAGCGAGCAAAAGAGATTATAGAAATGAATCGCCAGGGAGAAAAGCCGCTTTCGTTATTGCATAACGGACAAGTTAAGCCAGTTAAAAAGCCTATTGACTTGTTGGCAGAAGCAGATTTGAGTCGCTTTGATAAAGAAAAAACAAACAAGAAAAATAATCGCCGGAATAGTAAGCGAAATGTGCAACCACGTCATCAAGAACGAAGCCAGCAATTGGTAGATACAAACGAACAAAAAGTACAGCCACGTCAGCGACGGAGTGGAAAGCCTAATAAGCAGCCAACACAACAAAGAAATCAGCAACCGAAATCAATAAACGAGAATAAAAATGAATAGGAAGCAGTTTTCCTTTTCAAACCTAGCAATGTTTGTTATCATTGTACTAGCATTGGTAGCATGCAATGATTCACGTGTATACGATAAGTATCAATCTCTATCTATTGATGGGTGGGGACGCACAGACACTGTAACCTTTAATGTTCCACGTCAGGAAGAGGGAATATACAATATGGATTTGGGAATGAGAGTATTTCAAAATTATCCATATAAGAGCATTACACTTATAGTGGAACGTACAGTTATACGTACGCAACACAAAAAGCAAACAAGTCAAAGTTATCAAGATACAGTTGTGTGCAACGTTATTGATAATGAAGGACGATTGGTAGGAAAACGAGGCATAACAACAAGTGCAATCGAACAGCGCATAGGAATATTTCCATTACAACGCAACGACTCACTAAAAGTCTCTGTCTATCACATTATGAGCAAAGAATTGCTTCCAGGAATAAGCGATATAGGAATACAAATTCTTAAACGAAAATAAATAAAAAGGAGTTCATAAGTGTAGATAATCCGTTAGGTAAAAAGGAAAGCAATAGGGAGAGTACTATAAAAAACGAAAAAAACATAGATTATTCTATATTTCTTTGTCTAACTCGTTGTTTTTATGTACATTTGCCATACCTAATGTCAATCCACCTTATAGATGAGACAACTGAAAATCACTCAGTCGATTACAAATCGCGAAAGTACAGCACTTGAAAAATACCTTCAAGATATAAGTCATGAGGGTCTTATAAGTGTAGAAGAAGAGATAGAATTAGCACGAAAGATAAAACAGGGCGATGTAAAAGCACTCGAAAAACTAACGAAAGCTAACTTACGCTTTGTGGTATCTGTTGCAAAACAGTATCAAAATCAAGGCTTATCGCTTCCTGATTTAATCAACGAAGGAAATCTCGGACTAATAAAAGCAGCGAAGAAATATGATGAGACAAGAGGGTTTAAGTTTATCTCGTATGCAGTATGGTGGATAAGGCAAAGTATAATGCAAGCCATTTCAGAGCAAAGCAGACTAGTTCGTGTTCCAATAAACCAAATGGGAATAATACATAAGCTGCGAAAGGTAGTACAACAATTCGAACAAACGCATCAACGATTACCCAGCGTAGATGAAATGGCAGAACAAATAGACCTGCCTAAGGAAAGGATAGTAGAAATAATGTCTATGATAACAAAGAAAATATCTATGGACGCTCCAATTTCTACAAGCGATGATGGAAGTTTGCTTGATGTCTTACCAAATAAAAATTCTCCAGATGCAGATGCAGAATTATTAGAAGCTGGGTTAAAGAAAGAAATAGAACGAGCATTAGTGGCTCTTCCAGAGCGTGAACAGATTATTCTTAGAGGATATTTTGGAATAAACCAAAGAGAAATGTCTCTCGAAGAGATTGGTGCACAAACAGGCCTAACGCGCGAACGTGTTCGTCAGTTAAAAGAGAAAGCAATTAGACGTCTACGTTGCAATGCAATAGGCAATTCTTTAAAAGGATATTTAGGAAAATAAAAAGAAATATGAAATACTGTAAATTTGTTTTTATAACTTTAATGCTATTTAGTTTTACAACAACTATAACAGCAAAAGAAGATTACAAGGCTGCAAAGGTTTATATGTTTGGCTTATCAGAATCATTCAACGATTCTACTGTAAACTTCACTGATATACAAGCAGTAGATGCTTTCGTTGAAAATAATCACACACACTTTTTGATAAACCGTGATGAATATTCTTATCAGTTGCGCTATTATATTGAGAGCCGACAGCTTAATAGCAATCCTACGTGTATTGTGATTTATGCATTTACCGAGAAAGAAGCTATGAAGAAGTATATAAAGTTGCAAGAGCGATATACAAAAAAGGCAAAACAAAAGTATATTGTAAATGCAATCCCATCATCACAATTCAAATTTAAAACAGTTTTACCAGATGAATTAAGGAAAGAACTGATACAGCGACAAGACGAAACAGAGGAAAAAGTAGAAAAGCCATAACTAGATGCAAGTACATAACTTTAGAGTTGCTGAACTAAGTATACGTATTGCCTTTGCTGAAAGCGAAAAAAATAATATTAAATTATTGCCGTCGTTTCTTCCTTTCAGTGCAGAGGTATCTAACAACGACTTGTTTTTTCAGCTAACTGTAGATGATAGTATTAGACCTATATCTAAGGAACAACGAAGAACCATTCGAAATTTTGATACAGGAAATGGCGATACTGTTGTTGATAAACTGGAAGATGGAGGATATCAGTATATTATAAAAGATATAACAGGTGCAGAATGCTGTTTGTTAATCACTAATAAAGACTTTACTAACTGTTCATGTGCACTGAATGGAAATTATAATATGCGTAGCTTTGGGTTAAATAATGCGCTTATGCTAATTTTTGCTTTTGCAGGCGCGCATAAGCAAACCTTACTTATTCACGCTTCGCTAGTGCGTAACAATAATTATGGATATGCATTTATAGCAAAAAGTGGGACAGGTAAATCTACTCAAGTTAGTATGTGGTTACGATATATAGCAGGTTCCGATCTTATGAACGATGATAATCCTATTGTTCGTTTTATTGATAATGAATTTTGGATATTCGGAAGTCCGTGGAGTGGTAAAACACCATGTTATAGAAATGTGAAAGCAAAGTTAGGTGCAATAACACGTATAGATAGAGCTTCTACCAATTCGGTTGAAAAGCTTCCACCTATTCAGGCTTTCGCCTCATTACTCCCATCGTGCTCAAGTATGAAGTGGGATACTGATATTTACAATGCCGTTTGCGACATTATAACTAAGCTGGTAGAAACAACAAATATCTATACCTTGCATTGTTTACCAAATAAAGAGGCGGCAGAAGTGTGTTATGCAACCATTAGTAAAGGTTTATAATGTCCACAAGAACTACTGAGACAGCTAAAATACAATTCGAGAATGCAGTGTTTTTACCAGAAATTGTAAAGATGCTGAACGAAGGGCATACAGTTACTCTTACACTGAAAGGCTATTCTATGCGCCCATTTTTAGAAGATGGTCGCGATAAAGCTCTTTTTATAAAACCATCAACTATAACCGTTGGAGACCCAGTTTTAGCAGAAATTGCTCCACAACACTATGTACTCCACCGAATTATACATATTGATGGCGAAAAGGTTACACTGTTAGGCGATGGTAATTTATCCACAGAACATTGTTTAAAGTCTAATGTTGTGGGAGCTGTTATAGGTTTTTATAGAAAGGGAAGAAACACATTAGATCGTACCGATGGCAGAAAATGGCGACTTTATAGTTTTGTATGGACACGCCTTTATCCCATACGGCGTTATCTTTTAGGAATATATAGACGAATATGGATCCCCATCTTCGGAGTCATTTAAGTAAAATAATTCAATAAAACAGTAATAAATGAAAACAAAAGTAGGGTTTAACTTACGGCAAGTATGTGGCGAAAACATTATTGTAGCCGAAGGAGAAGAGAATATAGACTTCAGTAATATTATATCGATGAACGAAAGTTCTGCCTTTCTTTGGCGTGAAGCGCAGAAGTTGGATAATTTTACAGTAGCTGATTTAGTGAAAATTTTGACAGATGAATATGAAGTAGACGAGGCTACTGCCACTTCTGATATACTGAAACTAACAGCACAGTGGGGAATTGCTGGTATTCTTGAAGGAGATGATATTCCTGTGCTTAAAGAAAAAACGAATAACGAAATA
Source organism: Prevotella pallens (assembly GCF_900454935.1). NCBI lineage: Bacteria > Pseudomonadati > Bacteroidota > Bacteroidia > Bacteroidales > Prevotellaceae > Prevotella > Prevotella pallens. The sequence goes on along the minus strand of NZ_UGTP01000001.1, from coordinate 1,594,718 downwards.
TCTCCCAAAGAATCAACAAAGCCTGCTGTAAAAGAAGAGAAAAAAGAAAGGAAAGGCTTCTTTAAAAAGCTTTTCAAATAAATTGCTTCCATTATTACTGATTTTCACAGTATACTCATATTTCGTACAGCAAGCAAATAGATAACAGAATGTTACGTGTTGCGAAACTTACTATTATCTTATATTAAGATATTCTATATGTTGGTGGGTGTGTTCATATTTGAATATACCCACTTATTTTTCTTCCTATTTCTATGGTCGTGTGGTGTTTCGCAACCATTTATCTGGTCCTCTTCTGGTTCCTTTCCTTCTTTTCGTACAAATTATCTATTTCTGTTGGCATATTGTGCTATACAATAGGCTTTTTTAATATTATTTTTCTTTACCGAAATCTCACACGCAATGCGTTCTACCATACGCATAGATAAAAAATAGAAATAAATAGGACGAAAAGTTTATACTTTTTCATTCCTAACGACATTTATTTGTATAGTTTTTTGGATGTAAAATAAAATTATATTAACTTTGTAGCACTAAATAATTGCATTAACAATCTAATTAAACCTATTATGAATAAATTAGTATGTTCGTTATTAACTATTGTTCTGGCATTTGCTTTTGCAAGTTGCGAGAAGGAAATAATAAATAACGGGGGTAAAGAAAAGCAAGGAAAAAGCAAGTTTAAAACTATTTCGTTTCGAATAAACGAGGAAATAACAACGTCTGAAACTCCATTGTTTGCATATACACGTGGAGCGGGAAAGAAATTGTATGGTATTAATGTTTACCAGAAACGTGCTAATAGTAATTCTTATTCTAAATTTGCATACGGATTGTTTGACGATCCTTCGAAGATTAGTATTGCTCTGAACGAGAATTGTCTCTATCGTTTTGAATGCTTAATTGTAGAAGAAGGCGAAGATGGTATCTATCTTTCAGCAGATGGTTATATGGAGCCTTTTGTAACAACCAATGCAAAACCAGTAATGGCAACTAATTCGTTTACAAAGTCAAGTTCTGTTTGTTTTGCTTTTCCACCGCAAGGACAAACTACTGTAACAGGAAATAAACAAGTGTGGTCTCCTAAACTTGTTAAACAATATGGCACGCTAATAGATTTTGACCCTAAAACTTCAGATTCTGTTTTGTTAAAAGTAAAACGAGCAGTATTTGGGATCCATTTAACTATTACACCGCCCGAGGATGGAACGCTCGAAGTTTCTTATTTAGATGATTATACTGAAACTGTAAAGGCATCAGATCCTATATTTGACCATCAAGCTATTTATTCTTTCTCTCAAGTTGCAAAAGCAATAGAAGATTCATATAGTGGAGAAGTCGATTTTATAGTGAAATGGACAAAGAACGATGGGACAATAAGGAACGAAATTAAAAAGGTTGTGTTAAGACGCAACGTAATGACAAATATAAAGATAGTTGTTAAAACTCCGACACCTTCGAGTATTGCTATTGAGGAAGAAGGCAATGAAATGTCAAATGAGAATGTAGAGTGGACAATAAACGAATAACCTTAATTCTATATATATAAATGAACCACCTTTCTTTATGCGAAGGTGGTTCTTTGTATTTTCTTTTTTTATCAATGTTTCTTATATGTATAAGGTGTAATTTTGTATATAAGATAAGGTGGCAATTAAGGCTAAAAATTCCACCAATGTTTTTTTCGTTTTGGTTGTCCGTATTCAGAGTTATGATGATTATAACGCATACTTTCCCACGTTTCATTATGTTTAATCATTTGGTAAATTGTTCCCCAATCAGGCAAACCACCAACATTCCGGTCGTCTATAAACATATCTACCTTTAGTTTTCGTGAAAAATGGTTGTTTTTAGAACGCTCTTCTTCTGGATAATCTTTATTTACTGCCCAGAAATCTACTCCACGTTTATGACACCAATCTACAGCTTCTTGTAAAAGTTCGTTCTCCCTAACACTCCAAAGAATTAATTGATGTCCATCTTTTATTAGTTCTTTTAAAGTATCTGTTGCAAATGGAATTTCGTTTCCAATTTTAGGATACATGTGTTCTACTATAGTTCCATCAAAATCTACTGCTATTACCATAATTACATAAAGAAAAAAGAAGTGTGGCAAGTTTTTCCATTGGCACACTTCTTATTCACCACTTATTATTGTTATCGTTTTATAGAATTATCGTTTTTATTTCCATATTTACTGTTATGGTAGTTACCAAAACTTCCATAATTTCCGTAGGCACCATATTTCCCATATTTTCCAGTTCCATATCGTCCATACTTTCCATATCGTCCATAGCCGTAATAGTAACCATATTTCTTTTTAGACATATCGACACCATTAAGCACAATATTCATTTTTGGAAGTTTCTTTTCGGCTGAAAGTTCGTTAATCATATCGAAAGAAGACTTCAGGGTATAATCGGCACGACACATATAAACAGTTGCATCTACGATTCTTCCAATTTGTAAAGTATCGGTAACAAGACCAACTGGAGCGGTATCTACAATAACATAATCGTACTCTTGACGTAATTGTTCGAATACTGTATTTAAAGAATGGCGTGCTATTAACTCTGTTGGGTTTGGTGGAATAGGACCAGCCATTAATAAATCTAAGTATTGATTTACACCAGAAGGAACAATTTGTTCTTTTAAATCTTCTAATGTAGGATCGTTCTTTATAAGCAAGTTTGTGATACCATGTTTATGGTCGTTTATTTTAAATTGTTCGGCAAGACGTGGTCTACGAATATCGAGACCAACAAAGACAACTTTTTTACCTAACAATGCAAAACTTACTGCAAGGTTAGCTGCTGTAAAGGTTTTACCTTCACCCGAAGTAGACGATGTAAAGAGAATAACTTTTTGTTTCTCCTCCAATATAAATTGTATATTGGTACGCATTGAACGGAACACTTCTTCCATTTGGTTATTCTGATTTTCGTGTACCACAATATCGGCTTTTCCTTTGGCTGCATCGTTTGCAACAGGAACGTCGGCAATAATAGGCAATTTGGTAAGTCGTGCTACATCGTCGTGTCCTTCAATCTTATATCTAAATAGCTGAATGAGGAATAGAATAAGTGAAGGTAAAAGAAGTCCGATAAAAAATGCTACCAAATATATCATTTTTGTATTTGGACTTACAATGCCTGCAAATTGTGGATCATCAATAAGTTTACCTTTGTCTACTGTAGCTGCAAGCGACATACTATTTTCTTCTCGCTTTTGTAGCAGCATAGAGAACAAATTCGACATAACATCTTTCTCACGATCGATAGATTGTATCATTCGTTCTTGCACAGGAGCTTCAGCAACTTGTGTGTTATATTTTTGAAATTGACTTACAACAGCATCACGTTGTATCTCCAAATTATTACGTGCTGTTTCAATTGCACGTCTAATATTCTTGTTAAGTGTTCTTATCTGATCGGTAAGTGGTTCTACTACAGGTGAATTTACTGATGCGCTACGAAGAAGACGATTTCTTTCTAACACCAATTCATTATATTTGTTAATAAGACTTGATGCAGTTGCATCGCTTAATCCAACATCAGAAGGTATTACTTGTGTGAAATCTCTTGATGAATTTTTTACTTCTGATGCAACGCTATTAAATAGTTGGATTTGGGTTTCCATATCCGTTAGCTTTTGTTCAGATGTAGTTTGATTTGTGAAGCTACTTGCTGCATTCATTTGTTGTTCTACAACACCATTTCGTTGTTTGTATTTTTGCAACTTTCCTTCACTTGCGCCTAATTCCTGGCTAATTTTGCCAAGACGTGAACTTATAAAACGTTCAGTACTAAGCGCAATTGTATTTTTATCTTCGTTTGCCTGACGGTTATAAGCCACAACAAGTTGCTTTAAATAGTCGATACTTCTATTTGGAATTTCGTCTATCATTTTAAGATAAGCAATGCTTGTTCCTTGTGTACTTTTTGATATCTGAATGTTGTTTACATATTGTCCACACGCATCTCTTGGCGATTGCAATACAACTTCTAGTTCTTCTCCTTTTCTTAAAATTTTACCTTGATTAGAAGATATTGTAATTATGCCGGCACGTGTTGCTATAGAATGTGGCAATGAGTAGAATTTAGTATTCAATGTAAATGGTCCTTCTGCATCGCGTTCATTAGTTGGTACATAATAAGTACCTGTCAGAATGAAAGTATTGCTATCGCGTTTAATAGAAAGCTCTATTGGTCTATTCAGATTTTCCAAATGTTTACTATCTACATCTACACTTAGTGGTTGGTCTCTATAGAGCGTTATAGTTTTAAGTCGCCCTTTTGTTATGTAATTAACATAAAGTTTTAAGTCGCGCACTGCATCTTGAGCAACTGATCTAGAACCAAGTATTTCTATTTCGTTATCAATACCTTCTGAATTAGACATAGTTCCAAGATTTGACGAATATTTAATTCCCGATTTTTTGTTATCGTCTTGGTCTTTAATAAGCAATTTTGCTACAGTCTGATAAGTAGGTGTTGTATAGCGCAAATAAATGGCTGCTAAACCAACACAAATAATTACAGACAGTATGAACCAATACCAATTTAGGATTACAGTACGATAAATTAACTGAAAATCTATAAACGATTTTTCGTTTTCTTCCTGACCGTATTCTTTCTCTATATTTTTATTTTCTTCTATCATAATAGTATTCTTCTATTGATTGTTTTCGTCTGCAAGACAAAGGAGATATTGTCCATATTCGTTTTTCTTCATTGGTTCTGCATTTTCTCTCAACTGTTGGTTATTTATCCAACCTCTTTTATATGCAATTTCTTCTAAACAAGCAACTTTTAAACCTTGACGTTTCTCTATACATTCTATAAATGTGCTTGCCTCCGATAAACTATTGTGCGTACCTGTATCTAACCATGCAAAGCCTCGTTGCAATGTTTGAACTTTTAGTTCTTGCTTTGCCAAATATTCTTGATTTACAGTGGTTATCTCTAATTCTCCTCGTGCTGAAGGTTTTATATTCTTTGCAATTTCCACAACACTATTAGGATAGAAATATAATCCTACAACAGCGTAATTACTTTTCGGGTGTTCGGGCTTTTCTTCAATACTAAGACAGTTTCCTTTTTTATCAAATTCTGCTACGCCATAGCGTTCAGGGTCGTTCACAAAATAGCCAAATACTGTAGCTTTTCCATCTTCTTCTGCTGTTTTTACGCTTTCTTTCAGCATACCTGAAAAGCCTGCACCATAAAAAATATTATCGCCTAACACTAAACAAACAGAATCGTTTCCAATAAATTTCTCTCCAATAATAAATGCTTGTGCTAATCCGTCTGGAGAAGGTTGTTCTGCGTACTCAAAATTTACGCCTAATTCATGTCCATCACCTAAGAGTCGCTTAAAACCTGGTAAATCGTATGGAGTTGATATTATCAATATTTCTTTTATACCTGCAAGCATTAATACTGAAATAGGATAATAAATCATTGGCTTATCGTAAATAGGTATTAACTGTTTGCTAATGCCTTTAGTAATAGGATAAAGACGTGTGCCTGAGCCTCCTGCTAAAACGATACCTTTCATATTCGTATTTTTTAAGTGCTTTATTATATTGAAGTCATACTCGGCTAGAATAGGCAAATAATATGCTTTTCTCAATCTTCACATCTCATTGAAACATTCCAATAGTTACTTGCAAATAGTTATCACCTTTTATTCCAATTCCGAGTTATTCTGTTTTTGTTCGCAAAGGTAATCAATAAAATTGATATTCAAGGCATCTACAATAAAAAATGTTATTATATGAACCTTTTTATCTCAAATATTCTAAAATATATGATACATTTATATATCTTCATTTTTCTTATTATTGTTTCTCTAATTTCTAATTATATTTTTCTTGTTTTCTTATTATAATTTTTTATTTTTTTATTATAAAATGAGAATACTATATAAATATCTGGTAATAAGTGGTTTATGAAACTGTATTTTACTTATTTTTCATATTTAGATACGATTGATTTATTTGCTAAATAGCTGTAAAATGCAAGTGAAACATTCTATTATTAGTTGTATTAAATTAGACTCAGTTTAAGATGGTAAAATTTTGTAAAGTCCCCATAGAAGGTTAGATTGCAATGTGTTTATTAATTTTATAAAGAGATTGCTCTCAAACCTCTTCTATTTTCTTGTAATTATTTTGTTGATTCATTTTTTGATAATGTAGTTTGCTATATTTCACCACAAAAATAAACAGTTTGTTTAGCAATCAAACAATACACATATTCTCTAATGTTCCATTTTTTGTTTAATTTAGCTAATTCTAATGAATGTGGATAGGGTGAATTATCAACTAAAAAAAACAAGTTATATGTCCCAATCTTATTTTATTTTCTTAACTTTGCACGCACAAAGAGCAATGGCTCAATTATTAATCAAAATTATTTATAGATTAAAATGGGAATATTTTCGAAAATATTTAATAGAAATAACGAAGACCAGGAAAAAGTTGGTGGAATGAACGACTATATGACATTAGTTCGTGTATATTTTCAGGCTGTTCTTGCCTCTCGATTAGGAATAACCAACCTGTCAATGTTACCAGACCTCCGTACTTATAAGCAAACTTTCCGAGTTCCAACTGTTAATAATAAATTAGGAGTAGGAGAGAAGAATAGTGTAAAGAAAACAATGAAGAACTTGTATGGTACTAGCGATTTGTTTTTTGATGAAATAGATAATAGTATAAAAAAACAATGCAAAAAGGTGCAAGATGCACAAGGCTATCTTTATCAATTCCAAGCTTATACACAAGATTTAATGATGTTAATAGGCAACTTAATGAAATTTAAATTGCGTATGCCTGGTTTCTTTAAGAAGCTTATTTATAGTATGACGGAGAAAACAGTAAACGATATATATAATAAGAACGATTATAGCGATCCAGGTGTTGTTAAAACAGTATTGTCGGTTCGCCAACTATCACAACGACTTGGATTTTCGCAGAAATGGGCTACAGAATTTGTTTATCAAATAGTTTTATTAGCCAAAAAAGAACCCAAACAAAATGCCGATGTAACAGCAAAGACATAGCTTTGTATTGTTGAGAAAAGAAAATAATTAAGCGAAAAATTTTGTTAAATTAAAACTTTAACGTAAATTTGTAGCCAAAATGATATAGAAAATGAATGCGAATGAAAAGGCCCTAAATACTTTTGCGACTCGTGTTAGACAAATGATTCTTCAATATGAAGAAATGAAAAAGGAAAACAACGACTTGTATGAATTAGTGGACCAACGTGAAAAAGAGATAGAAAAGCTCGAAGCACAACTAAAACAAGCACGAAACGACTATAATTCATTGAAAATGGCTAAGATGATAGAAATTTCTGATAGCGATATGGAAAATGCTCAGAAACGTATATCAAAACTTATCCGAGATGTAAATAAGTGCATCACACTCATTAGTGAGAAATAACCAGAAAGAATGGCTGACGATAAATTACATATCAGGTTACATGTATACGATACTGAACTAGCGGTAAATATTCCTCGCGAAGACGAAGAATATTATCGAGCTGCTTCTAAACTTATAACAGATACTGTAAATACATATTCCACCTATTTTAAAGGTAAAAAAAGCGATAAAGACATACTATATATGGCTATGTTGGATATAACGCTTCATTACAAAAAAGAAGGTGCACTCAACGACACAGCTCCATTCACAGATGTTCTTGGTAAACTCACTGCAGAGATAGAAGAAGCTTTAAAAAAATAACCAAGATAAAAATAATATATAGAAATAATTTTAGATGAGTTTTATAACAATAATAGTAGCCCTCGGTTGTCTCGCAGTAGGTTGTATAATTGGTTATGCTACATTCCGTTACATAATCGATAAACAATACAAAGAATCTATGGCAAAAGCCGAAAGAGATACTGAGGTATTGAAGGAGAAAAAACTACTCGAGGTAAAAGAAAAGTTCTTAAATAAGAAAAGCGAATTAGAAAAGGAAGTACAACAGCGAAATCATAAATTTCAGCAGAACGAAAATCGCTTAAAGCAAAAAGAAATTACGCTAAATCAGCGGTTAGACGAAATAAATCGCCGCAAGCAAGAAATAGAACAGCAGCAACAACGTGTAGATAACGAGAAAAAGTTGCTGATGGTAAAGGAACAAGAGTTAGAAAAACAAAAAGAGTTAGAACGTGCAAAACTTGAAGAACTCTCTGGTTTGAGCGCAGACGAAGCGAAAAACCGACTTGTTGAGAGTTTGAAAGACCAAGCAAAACTTGATGCAGCATCATATATTAATGAAATTGTTGACGAAGCAAAGCTAAACGCAAATCAACAAGCAAAGAAAATTGTTATTCAAACAATTCAACGTGTTGCAACAGAAACAGCAATAGAAAATTCTGTTAGTGTTTTCCACATTGAAAACGATGAAGTAAAAGGTAGAATTATTGGTAGAGAAGGCAGAAACATTCGTGCACTCGAAGCAGCTACAGGTGTAGAAATTGTAGTAGATGATACACCTGAAGCAATTGTTATTTCAGGTTTTGATCCTGTTCGTCGCGAAATTTGTCGTTTGGCCCTTCACCAATTAGTTTCTGATGGACGTATTCACCCAGCACGTATAGAAGAAATAGTTGCTAAAGTGAAAAAACAATTAGACAACGAGATAATTGAAACAGGAAAACGTACAGCAATCGATTTAGGTATCCACGGTTTGCATCCAGAACTAATTCGTATTGTTGGAAAAATGAAGTATCGCTCATCATACGGACAAAATCTTTTGCAACATGCAAGAGAAACTGCAAATCTTTGTGGTATAATGGCAAGCGAACTAGGGTTAAATCCTAAGAAAGCAAAACGTGCCGGACTATTGCACGATATAGGAAAAGTACCCGATGAAGAGACCGAACTTCCTCACGCATTATATGGAGCTCGTATTGCTGAAAAATATAAAGAAAAACCTGAAATTTGTAATGCTATAGCAGCTCACCACGACGAAACAGAAATGACCAGTCTTATTGCGCCAATTGTGCAAGTTTGTGATGCAATTTCTGGTGCTCGTCCAGGTGCTCGTCGCGAAATAGTAGAGGCTTATATAAAACGTTTGAACGATTTAGAGGCAATTGCTATGAGCTATCCAGGTGTAACAAAAACTTATGCTATACAAGCAGGTAGAGAACTACGTGTTATTGTGGGCGCCGATAAGATGGACGATGCACAAAGCGAACAATTAAGTACAGAGATAGCTGAAAAGATTCAGAACGAAATGACTTATCCTGGACAAGTTAAGATTACGGTTATTCGCGAAATACGCAGTGTATCTTATGCAAAGTAAAAACAATAGATAAAACGCTCTATAAATAAAACTAATAAAGAAAGGTGGACCCTTGTAAGAAGAGTCTACCTTTTATTATATATGCACTACAAACAGTGCAGTTTAGATACTGAGAGTTTGTGTGTTTATTTCATCAACTTTAAGCGTAAACTATTTAGAACAACGCTAACACTTGAGAAAGCCATTAAAGCACTTGCCCAAGATGGAGTTATTTGCCAGTCAATGCCAAATATGTATAATACACCAGCTGCGAGCGGAATACAAACAATGTTATATATAAACGCCCAAAACAGATTTTCCCAAATCATACGTACAGTGCGACGGCTTAATTGTAATGCCTCTGGTAAGGTACGAAGATCGTCGCCCATAAGTGTAATTTGCGCAACGTCCATTGCAACATCAGTTCCTTTTCCTATCGCAATGCTAACATCAGCTAAAGCCAATGCCTGCGTATCGTTTATACCATCGCCAACCATTGCAACATGTTTTCCTTCTGCTTGTAAACGTCTAACTAAGTTCTCTTTGTCTTGTGGCAGAACTTTGCTTTGATAATGTTTTATTCCTGCTTTTTCTGCCCAATATTTAGCCGCTTCTTCCTTGTCTCCACTCATCATATAGACTTCCACACCATTTTTTTGCAATGTCTCCATTGCTTTGCGTGCATTTGGTTTTAGAGTTTCGCGTTCTTCTAAAGCCAGATTATCCGATTTGGTGAAGTCTATGTTTTTGTTTGGTATGGTTAGTGTGCCCGTTTTATCAGTTACGAGCGCATTAATCTTGCGCAAGTTTTCTAATGCCGAAGCATCTTTTATCAGTATTTGTTCTTCGGCAGCCTTACCTATACCTACCATTAGTGCTGTTGGTGTGGCTAATCCCATTGCACATGGACAAGCAATTACCAACACTGCAATTGCCGATAAGATGGCTTGTGGCAAATAAGCATTACCTCCAATAATCCACCAAGCTAAGAAAGTAACGAGAGCTATTGTTGAAACAACAGGAACGAACACCAATGCTGCTTTATCTACGATGCGTTGAACAGGAGCTTTAGAACCCTGTGCTTCTTGAACCATACGTATAATTTGTGCTAACATAGTGTCTTTCCCTATTTGGCGAGCACGCATTCTTAATTTTCCTTGATTTGGAATAGTGCCTGCCAAAACTCTATCGCCTTTTTCCTTCTTTGCCGGATTAGGCTCGCCCGTAATCATACTTTCGTCAATGTAAGCTGCATTTGGAGTCATAAAACTTTCTGCCCAAACCACTTCTCCGTCTACAGGAATTTTCTCTCCCGTACGGACTTCCAGCAAATCGCCTACTTCAATTGTAGATATTGGCACTTCTTCTACCTTGTCGCCATCTACAATATGTGCTGTCTTAGGTGTCATTCCCATCATCTCTCTAATAGACGATGCGGTTCCGTCTTTGGCTTTTTCTTCCAAAAGTTTACCTGTAAGCACAAAGGTGATAATCATTACTGACGCATCGAAATATGTATGCCACATAATTCCTCTACTGCTCCACACGGATTCTCCCCAGAATGTATTGAAAACACTGAATAGGAAAGCTATTAAAGTAGACAAGGCAACAAGTGTATCCATATTTGCCAAACCATTCTTTAGCTGTTTCCATGCCGAAACATAGAACTGTTTGCCACAATACAGCATATTGCCCAGCGCAACAAGCAAAGCCACCTGATTGCTGGTATTGTTATTCCCAAAATTAATCCAATGCATTGATATAGCCATAACGCCAATGGCAAATATCCACGACAGAATAGCTTTACGCTTTAAAAGTGTGTAAGCTCGTTTTTCTATTTCAACTGCCGATCTTCCTTCTTCAATAACAAGGTCGTAGCCAATTGCGTTGATAGCTGCTTTCATATCTGTCAGCGAAACTTCGTCTGGATTGAAGTCTACTAATGCTGAACGCGATGGTAACGACACTGAAGCCGACGTTATTCCGTTTAAGCTATTTAGTTTCTTCTCTATATTGGCAGAACATGCCGAACATGCCATACCAATTACTGGAATGGTCCTTTTCATTTTTCTTTCTCCTTATAATTCTTATAAAATTAGTTCAAAGCGACCTATTGCATCTACTGCCGCTTTTATTTTGTCGGGACTTACCAAATTGCTGTCGTACGAAACCTTTACTGTTTTGTTTGCTAAGTCTACTTCTGCAGTTTCTACACCTGCTATTTCTTTTATTGCGTTTTCTACACTTGCCTTGCAATGTTCGCAGCGCATACCATTTACTGTGAAAAATCTATTTTCCATAATCTAATTGTTTTTTTGTTGATTAAACTCTATTTGTTCTTTCTTAAATTCTCTGAAAGTATAAATCATTATTGGGATTGTTGCCAACAGCGAGAAAGTATCGCTCACTGCTTGACACATCTCCACGCCTAAAAGTCCGAAGAATTGTGGGAGTATAAATATTAAAGGAATGAAGAAGAGTCCCTGTCGTGCTGCTGCCAAGAAGTTAGCTCGCCACGGCTTTCGGCAGGTTTGCGATAGCATATTGCTTACAACTATTGCTGCATTGAACGGATAAGTGCACAGTTGCCAACGCAGAGCAACAACGCCTATACTTATAACTTTGGCATCGTTGCGGAACAATTCGATGAGCGACCCACTGAAAATCCAGCCTATAATGGTGCAAGCGAGCAAGAAGAGTGTGCCCGTTTTAACGGTAAACATATAGCCTTCTCTCAATCTGTCGTAAAGTTTTGCGCCGTAACAGAAACCACATAATGGTTGAAACCCTTGTCCCAACCCAATAACTGTTGCAAGCACAAGCATTGATATACGTGTAACTATGCTCATTGCCGCAATAGCTTCGTCGCCATAATGGGCTGCTGCAATGTTTAACGACATTGTTGCCAAGCACGCTAAGCCCTGACGCGACAGCGATGGACTACCTCCCAAGAAAATTTCCTTAAGTGCATTCCACGACGGAGCGAAGTTTTTAAGATATATTCCGATGTTCTCTCCCTGCCGAGCCATATAGAAAAGAATGATAAACGAAACTATCTGTCCAACTACGGTTGCAATGGCTGCACCCATTATTCCCATATCGAAGGTGAAAATAAGAAGCGGGTCGAGCGCAACATTCAATACCGCACCCACCACAATGCCATACATGGCATAAGTGGCATTGCCTTGCAAACGCATCTGGTTGTTCAGTGTGAGCGATGATGTTAAGAATGGAGCTCCGAGCAACACAACACCTAAATATTTCTCGGTATAGGGCAGAATGGTTGGCGTGCTTCCTAACAAAACCGATAGTGGCTTAAGATTAAGCAGCCCTATAATCATAATTACTATACCAAATGCGAACGAAAAGAAGAAACCATTCGATGCCATACGTACGGCATTATTGTGGCGTTTTGCACCCAATTCGCGTGAAATGTAGTTTCCCGAACCGTGTCCGAAGAAGAAACCAAACGACTGTATGAAGAACATCACCGAAAACACAATGCCCACGGCTGCCGTAGCTTGCGTGTTTATTTGTCCCACAAAATAAGTGTCGGCAATATTGTACAAGCTGGTTACCAACATCGAAATTATGGTAGGTACAGCCATTGTTATCACAACCTTATGAATTGGTTCCGCTGTAAGGAACGTATAGTTATCTTTACCTTTATGCATACGATTGCAAAAATACAAAAAACGAAGCGATAAATAGCAAAATAATGTTCTAATTAGAATTAAAGAGCGAAATAGTTGATATGTGCTATGTTAATTGATCCAATTATGGTTTGCATAGCGTGTTTTTATATCAAACCGAATTATATCTTCTGCTAAAACCACTGCAAACACTTATCTAATTGCAAAAAGCTTATAAGCTTTTCCTAAATAGCTTATAAGCTTTTCTCAAATAGCTTATAAGCTTTCTTCAAATAGCTTATAAGCTTTTTATAGATAGCTTATAAGCTTTTTAATTATAACTTATAAGTTTTTTGTGTATAACTTATAAGCTTTGCTCAGTTTGTAAGGTCTGTTAGACCACGAAATCAATGCACTTTCTCTGCAAATTGATACAATCAGCATCACTTAATCGGCAATGAAATACAAGTTAATTGCAACATAAACGGTTGCCAACCATTTACGAATTGTCAGTTATTCACACCTAACTAATCCGTAATTCACACCTAACTGTGTAGACGCTCATACCAAGTGTCCCTATATTAAGAATATTTGCAAACCGTTCGAAGGGTGTTTGTTTGTTGTTCGTAAGCCGTTCGCATCGTGCATTCCTTATGTGTAGGGAGCCTATTCATCGTGCCCATATCCACGAATACCCAACACCATCTCATCTGCAACAGCTAATATTGCAAACTTAGACTACTAATGAACGCAAATAAAAAAGGCATGCTCAATATTGAACACGCCTTCTATCTTTCGTTATTTACTGAATGTCTCTACGCTTCTTTGTCTTTGTCAGAAACTTTTGTTGCCGTGATAAAGTAGAGTATCAGAGCTGTGTAAGCAACAAGTGCGAGAACTTCAGAAAGATGGTTCTGCCACCATGCAGCATGGTCGAACTCAACACCAAAGAACTTAATCAGTGCCGAAACAACACCCATAAGTGCACCGCCCGCAATAAAGCCCGATGCAATAAGTGTTCCTTTATCGGCACGTAGCTTGTTAATTTGTTCGTCCTTAGAACGAGTTGTAACATACCAGTTCACCGCACCACCTATAATTAAAGGAATATTCAGCTGAATAGGAATAAACATACCAAGCGAGAAAGCTAGTGCAGGCACCTTGCAACGGTCTAACACCAATGCAAGGACAGCACCTATACCGTAAAGAATCCAAGGTGCACCCTGTCCGCTCATCAATGGTTTAATAACAGCAGCCATAGCGTTAGCCTGCGGTGCTGCCAACTGTCCAGAATTGAAACCGTAGGTCTTGTCCAACACAATCATTACACCTGCAACGGTTGCTGCCGATACAATGGTGCCAAGGAACTTCCACGTTTCCTGCTTCTTAGGTGTGGTACCGAGCCAGTAACCAATCTTCAGGTCGGTGATAAACGAACCTGCCATCGACAAGGCTGTACATACAACACCACCCATAAGCAATGCTGCCAACATACCCGAATTGCCTTTCAGTCCAACACCTACCATTACAACAGACGCCAAAATAAGAGTCATTAGAGTCATACCCGATACAGGGTTTGAACCCACAATGGCAATGGCATTTGCTGCAACCGTTGTAAAGAGAAAAGCAATTATTGCAACCAGCAAGATACCAACAACAGTGTGTATTAAGTTGAATTGCATTACACCAAAGTAGAAGAATAAGAAGATAATGATTAAAGTAATAATACTGCCAAATGCAATAATCTTAAACGAAATGTCGCGTTGTGTCCTTATCGCTTCTTCTTGACTTGCTCCTTTGCCCTTCATCTCTCTTGAAGCTAAGCTAACAGCACTTTTAATAATGCCCCACGACTTTACAATGCCAATAATGCCCGACATTGCAATACCACCAATACCAATAGAACGAGCGTAGTTCTTGAAAATCTCTTCTGCCGACATACTGCCAACTGTGGTAACAATACTTGCGTCCCATTGGTTCAGTATAGTGTCTGGAAATATAAGTGCCATGCCTGGAACAACTACCCACCATATAGTGAGCGACCCCATACATATAATGAAGGCATATTTTAAACCAATAATGTAGCCCAAACCCAAAACAGCTGCACCTGTATTTACCTTGAATACAAGCTTTGCCTTGTCGGCAATGGTTTCGCCAAAACCAATCATACGGCTTGTAACGGTTTCGTTCCACCAGCCAAATGTAGCCACGCTGAAGTCGTAAAGACCCCCCACCAAACCAGCAAGCAACAATGGTTTCGCCTGGCTGCCACCTTTCTCGCCACTCACAAGCACCTGTGTTGTGGCTGTAGCCTCTGGGAAAGGATATTTGCCGTGCTGTTCCTTAACAAAATACTTGCGGAAGGGTATTAAGAAGAGTATTCCTAAAATGCCACCTAATGCTGCTGCAATGAATATTTGAAAGAAGCCAGCTTGTAAATCGAGCATATAAATGGCAGGTATTACGAAGATACCGCCTGCAACAACAGCACCCGAACAAGCACCAATGCTCTGAATAATGACATTTTCGCCCAATGCATTCTTGCGTTTAGTTGCCGACGACATACCAATGGCTATAATGGCAATTGGTATGGCTGTCTCGAATACCTGTCCAACTTTAAGACCTAAGTAGGCAGCAGCTGCCGAAAACAGCACAACCATTACTAATCCCCAAGTTACAGACCACGTACTTACTTCTGGATAAACCTTATTAGGGCTCATCACGGGTTGATACTCCTCGCCTTCTTTCAGTTCACGAAAGGCGTTCTCAGGAAGTTCAATGTTTTGTTTTTCTTTATTTTCCATATCTTTAGTTGTATGTTATTCTTAAGGTAAAGCTTTGTTGTAGCATTGTGTGCTTCAGCCTAAAACAGTCGCAAAGATAAGTAAAAAATAGCAAAGGCACTACTAACTGTCAATAAAATCACCATAAATTCAGGCATAGTTGCCTAATATTGTACATATTTTATGTAATTTTGCGCTATGAAAGAAATAGAACCTATAGCCTATTTTCGTTCCCCGTTTACCACAAAGTTTGGCATTCCACGCCAGAGTGGCTTAGTTAGCGAACTGCGAGGACACATTGTGTTTGAACCAAAGTTCAGCAATGCAGATGCTTTGCGTGGTTTGGAAGGCTTCGATTATATTTGGTTGATATGGGGTTTCTCGGCGAACGAGCCTGTTGGTGGCAGGAAGTGGAACAAGAACGACAACCTTATGGTGCGTCCACCACGTTTGGGAGGCAACGAAAGGGTAGGGGTGTTTGCTTCTCGCTCGTCCTATCGTCCTAATGGTTTGGGGTTGTCGTCGGTGCGCATAGTAAATATTGGCAAAAATGGTGTCATAGAAGTTTCGGGAGCCGACCTTATGGACGGAACACCTATATACGACGTAAAACCTTATTTGCCATACGCCGATGCACATGTAGAAGCACGTGGTGGATATACCGATTCAAGCATTTGGCAATCTTTAGATGTAGAATTGCCCGACAACATAGGCAATTTCTTTAATCACGACGAAATAAAGGCATTGTCGGAAGTACTTGCTCAAGACCCTCGTCCGCACTATCAGCATAATTCCAATCGTGTTTACGGTATGGCATTTAGAAATAAAGACGTCCGCTTTCGGGTAGAAAACGGACGTTGTATAGTTCTGGATATAATTGTTTAAATGCCTCTTTTGCGTACTACAACTATTTCACTTCTATTTTCTCTACACGTGGTTTCGAAACAGTAGGCGCAATAGGTGCAATATCGGGTGCAGTGTTGCCATCCTCTGGGTTGGAAGGAACAGTTACAGGAGCCACTTCTTCGTCTTGTTCTTCTTTGTTGTTCCTGCTGTTATGTTTGTTTCGTTTCCCTCGAATACTGTTAAGCACCTTTTCGGCTTGCTTTGCTTCCTCTTTGTCTAACGAATCTTTGTTAAGCGTATCAAGAGCAATCGTGTCCAGCTTTACAGCATTCTTTTCTGCCAAGTTAGAGTCAGGCTCTATTGAAGTAAGTGTATATTTAGGGTCGTGCATGTGGTTGAAATAATAGAAAAATCCGAAGCCTACAAGGAAGATAGTACCAATAACTATGAATATTACCAGTCCACGACCAATAGTGGGTTCGTCGTTATCGTTGTGTAAAGGTGCACCACAATTAGTACATTGCTGCTCGTTTTCATTCACTTCTGTATGGCAATTCCTACATTTCATATTGTTCCTATTATTTTGTTGTTAGTTCTTTTCCTATTGTTTTAGCATTCAAATGCACTTATCCTTGTTGTTTGTATTACTAAAACATCGCAAAGGTACGCTAATTCGAACGTTCGTCAAAATAAAATAGAAGTTTTCATTCCTTTTTGCTTTTAATGTATTGTTAAGGAATTGCAACTGACAGTAGATATTTTTTTTGTAACTGAGGAAAGGGAAAACCCAGTAGCTTCGCACTGTAGGCACAATCCCGGCAAGCGTGAACATGTTTTCAGTAGCAAGCAGATGTACATCAATAAATTTCCAAGCAAAGTAGCCAAACTTCTGGCAACGTACACCTGATGCTTGGAGATTCAAGCATACTTACAAGTAGCTTATTTGTGATGCTATCATCTGCAAGGATTTTCTATTTAATTGTTCCCGAAGCCAACACAGCATTATAAAGGTTCTAATTATTTTGATACGAATAAAGAAAATTTCGACACGAAGATGAATTTAAGATAACTGAAAGAGGGTATATCGAATTGAGTCATCGATATACCCTCACAGTTAATAATTTAGTTTATTTAGTTCTTTGGGCAGCCTGTCCAAGGTTTCAGCTGCTTAAAGAAATCGTTTCCTTTGTCGTCTACAAGAATAAATGCGGGGAAGTCTTCTACCTTAATTTTATAAACGGCTTCCATACCAAGTTCAGGATATTCCACACACTCTATACTTTTGATGCTACTTTGCGATAATACGGCAGCCACACCACCTATTGTACCAAGATAGAAACCACCATGCTTCTTACAAGCATCGGTAACCACTTGCGTACGATTACCTTTAGCAATCATAACAAGCGATCCGCCATTAGCTTGGAATTCATCTACGTATGGGTCCATACGGTTGGCAGTTGTAGGTCCCATAGAACCACAAGGTAGTCCGTTTGGTGTTTTTGCAGGACCTGCATACAATACTGGATAATCTTTGATGTATTGTGGCAATGGTTCTCCTGCATCGAGACGAGCCTTGAGTTTTGCATGTGCAATATCGCGTGCTACAATAATAGTTCCCTTCAGACTTACACGAGTAGAGACGGGATATTTAGTAAGTTCGGCACGCACAGCATCAATGCCCTTGTCTAAGTCGATTTCTATACCCTTACTTCCTTCACCAGGCTTACGATACTCTTCAGGAATAAGTTCACCAGGATTAGTATCTAACTTCTCCAACCAAATACCATCTTTATTGATTTTGCCCTTTATATTGCGATCGGCAGAGCAAGATACACCCATACCGATAGGAACGCTGGCACCATGACGTGGCAGGCGAATGATACGAATATCGTGTGCAAGATACTTGCCACCAAACTGTGCACCGAGTCCAATTTTATGTGCTTCTTCGAGAAGTTTCTTCTCTAATTCGATATCACGAAATGCACGACCTGTTTCATCGCCAGTTGTAGGGAGTGCATCGTAGTATTTGATACTTCCAAGTTTGACAGTGAGCAAATTCTTTTCAGCTGATGTTCCACCAATAACAAAGCAGATATGATATGGAGGACAGGCAGCTGTACCTAAAGTCTTCATCTTTTCTACTAAGAAAGGAATGAGTGTACCCTCGTTCTGAATAGTAGCCTTAGTCATTGGATAGAAGTAGGTCTTATTTGCAGAGCCTCCACCTTTCGCCACCATTACGAATTTGTATTCTGCACCTTCGGTTGCTTCGATATCAATCTGTGCAGGAAGGTTGCATTTGGTGTTCACTTCGTCGAACATAGTAAGCGGGGCATTTTGAGAATAGCGCAAACTTTCTTGTGTAAACGTATTGAATACACCACGCGAAAGAGCCTCTTCGTCTTCGTATCCTGTCCATATCTGCTGACCTTTTTCGCCATGAATAATAGCAGTTCCTGTATCTTGGCAGAAAGGTAAAACTCCTTTTGCTGCTGTTTCGGCATTGCGAAGGAACTGGAGTGCAACATACTTGTCGTTTTCAGAAGCCTCATTATCGTTTAGAATAGCGGCAACCTGCTTATTGTGTGCACGACGTAGATAAAATTCGCAATCGTGAAATGCCTCTTGTGCCAATAATGTTAATGCTTCTGGTGCTACCTTTACAATCTCTTTTCCTTCAAAGTTCGCTACTGTAATTCCCTCTTTAGAAACCAGTCTGTACTCTGTTTCATCTTTTCCCAATTGAAACATTGGGGCATACTTAAATTCAGTCATAATGTTTTTAAAAATAACCTGACATCATGTTATAAGGCATTATTGTCTTACACTTCATGGTGTCAGGTTTCTATTAATATTTTAATCTGTTGTTGCTTCGAACTTACATTTTAAGCGTAACTAACTAGATAATTGTTATGCTAACTTAATATCCAAAGATTTCTTCTGTTGTAACACGCTTTATAGGAGCTATCTTCTCTAAAGCTTTCATATCAAGTTCTTTCTCATCTCCAAGGATAAGATACTTGAATGTTTTATGGCCTATATTAGTTTTTTCGAAGTTGATAATATCATCGAATGTTACACTGGGTAAATCGTTATATATCTTTTCGCTCAATGTACAATTTAAGCCCATCTTTTGTGCATTCATATAAGCAGAAAGAATAGAGAACTTGGTTGTACGAGTTGAAGCAAGACTCTTCAATAAGTTCTGCTTAGCCAAATCGAAATTAGCTAGTCGTACAGGCATATTATTGAGAAGTTCGTTAAACTGTGCGATACAGTCCATCATCTTATCATTCTGTGTGATTATGAATGTGTTGAAGTAATCTTTATCGCCCAAACGATTTGGCATGTGATAGCTTGCGCTGGCTGTATATGCTAATGCACGAGCCTCGCGCATTTCTTGGAACACAATAGCATTCATACCACCACCAAAGTACTCGTTGAAGAGCGAAATCTTTGCAGCATCGTTAGGATTCCATTCCTTATTTTCGTTATGGAATTGAACCATATAGATATTCTTTGCGTTGTAAGGTGCGATAATAACTTCGTTTTGAGGTGTTGTTTGCAGAGTATAACGTTTTTCCTTTGGCAATGGTGCAAACTTCTTAGCTGTTTTGAAAGTCTTAGCCAAAAGATTATCAATATCTTTTATAGATGATGGACCATAGTAGAGTACTGTTTGCTTGTAGTTCTTCAAGTTTTTAAGTACGTTCAATAGTTTTTGTGGGTCCATACTCTTCAGCTGCTGTTCGCTCAAAATATTACGTGTAGAGTTATATGGGCCATACATACCATAATTTTGTAAAGCTCTAAAGTTGCCTTTTTGGTCTGCCTTATTATCTTTTTGCGATTTAATAAGTAAATCTACAGCAGCATTGTAAGCAGCTTTATCTACCTTTGCATTGTCAATTACATAATTTATAAGAGCTAAAGCTTTTGGGAGATTTTCGTTCAAACCTGTCATATAGAAGTAGGTCTCATCTTCTGATTGTTCAATATCGTAGTCGCAAGCTAACTTATACAGTTCTTGTTTTATTTGTGCATTGGTCATCTTATCAGTACCAAGATAGTCGAGATACATTTTTGCATAAGTCGGTAATATATCGCTTTCTTTTCCAAAAGGAATTTGCAAGTAGAGTGTAAATAAGTCGTCTTGTGTATTCTGTTTATAAAGTATAGGCCAACCTTTCTTTGTCATACCCTTAGTAAGGTCTTTCTTGAAATCAACAAATACGGGTTTGATAGGTTCTACCTTATTATTTACTATTGTTTGTAAGAAAGTAGAATGTTTATCGTTATTTGTTGGGATTGGCGTTATTTTTGGTTTATCAACCTTATGTATTGTCGTGTCTGTTCCCTGCACTTTATAGATTGCGGCATAACCATTTGTGAAGAAACGATTTGCAAAGCTAACTATTTCTGCTTTTGTCATCTTTGAAATACGGTCAAGTTGTCCAACTTCCTGCTTCCAATCAACATTATTAATGAAGGCATTTACAAAAGCCTTTGCTCGGAACTGATTGTTATCGAGATTTTTATAATAACTGCGTTTGTAGTTGTTTATAACAGAAGGTAGCAAGTCGTCAGAGAATTCTCCTTTTTTTAACTTCTCTATTTCAGCAAGCAATAAATTGCGAACCTCTTGCAAAGTTTGTCCTTTTTTAGGTGTACCCAATGCAATAAACATTGAGTAGTCTGTTAAATCTGAGAAACCTGCACCAGCAGATTGAACCTTCATAGTTTGATTCAAATCTAAATCGAAAAGACCTGCATGTCCGTTACTCAACAAATTACTAATAATATTGAGTGTATCGCATTGTAACGAGTTTCCTCTTTCACCTCTCCAACCCAAATAAACAGTTTCAGCTTCTAAACCTACTACAGTAGTATCTACTGGATGTGTGAACTTAGGTTGGGCACCATATTGAGGAATACTTAGAGTTTCACTCTTTTTCCAGTTTCCAAAATACTTTTCAATGGTAGCTACAGTCTCGTCTGGGTTAAGATCGCCTGATAAACATATAGCAATATTATTTGGCACATAGTATCGGTGATAATAGTTCATAATATTTGTGATAGAAGGATTCTTCAAATGTTCGCCTCTACCAATTGTAGTCTGTGTACCGTATGGGTGGTTAGGGAAAAGCTTTGCCATTAAAGCTGTAAATAGCTTTCTTCCATCGCTTGTTAACCCCATATTATACTCTTCATATACAGCTTCAAGCTCTGTATGAAAGCCTCGAATAACCATATTTTGGAAACGGTCGCCTTGCACTTTTGCCCAAGAATCTATTTCATTACTTGGTATATTCTCTACATAACAAGTAACATCGTTAGAGGTATAAGCATTTGTGCCCTGACTTCCAATAGCAGCCATTAACTTGTCGTACTCATTAGGTATATTGTATTGTGCAGCTATCTGAGATACAGAGTCTATTTTATGATACCATTCTTTACGTTTCACGGGGTCTGTTATATGACGATACTCTTCATAAAGGTTTTCTATTTGTTTCAGGTAAGGACGTTCTGCTTCGTAATTAGAAGTACCAAATTTATCTGTTCCTTTAAACATAATGTGCTCTAAATAATGTGCCAAACCTGTTGTTTCAGCAGGATCGTTACGACTACCTGTACGCACAGCTATATAAGTCTGGATACGTGGTTTCTCTTTATTTACAGTGATATATATTTTCAGCCCATTGTCTAGGGTGTAGATGCGTGTCTTCATCGGATCGTTAGGCACGCTTTCATAGGTACGTATCTGTGCTTTTATTCCTACAACACCAAGAAGTAGAAGCAAAGACAAACCTATATTTCTAAAAGAAAGGTTCTTTAGCATAATGTTTAACTTATTTTTTTATTAATTGATTATTGTATTATTACTCTCTTGTTCTAGCTTTTCAAGGAAAGCCTCCAATACGTCTTTATCTATATCGCCCATACTATATTCTTTCTCTGCATCTTTGTGGATTTCGCTAATCCACGTTTTCAATGCATCGTTATAGTCTTTTACAATTTGTGCTTCGATATCTTCAGTAATTTCTTTACTACCATAACAACTTTTAATAAGGAATCGTGTCCAGTCCCAAGCATATCTGTAATAGTTTGCATTTATTTCTTTGAAACGATCGTTCACGTCTTCGATTGTTTCTAAAAGACCACTCTTAATATCCTCAAGTATGCGTTGCTCTTCAAAATCTGGTAGAATTAATCCTCCTAGATCGTTCCATACATTAATGGAATCTTGTTCTAAAGGTTTATCGAATATATCCAAAAGCTTGGCTTTCTTTAGCATTTCTCCTATATAAATATGGAGAGCAATGTCGTATAGCCGAATACCCTTATCCAGGTTAGATGCTTTTATGGTATAACCTTTATATATATAGCTATCAGAATTCACCCCACACGTTTTCTTCAGCATTTTTAGATTATGTTTTCCTCTAAATAGTTCAAACGCTGTGAAAGGCGATAGCCACTCAAAATTAATGATACTTTTCTGTGTTCCCTGTGGACGTAAGTCGCGTTTATGCCATTTCCGTATATCGCGATAGAGTCCTACAGTTGCAATATTTCTTCCAGGAACAATGCAAGGTTTATCGTTATAAGCAATGATATATGAGAAAGGAAATGCTGTTGTATCTGGGTGATTGGTTATTTTACCGAAACAAACAGAAAACGAACCAATTGTTGCTGGCATAACTATATGGCTACCACTGGAGGTCTTACACCCTCTTTCTAATATTCCATAGTGCAACGGTCCCATCTTGTAAGCGTGATTTGAGAAGTTTGTGGCTGAACCTGCATTGTAGAACGAAAACATTCCTCCTATAAGAAGTGTGCTCTTATGATGCGAAACAGAGAAAGGACCGCAAAAAGCAGCACATGCTTCACCATTAGCCATATACGAATTGGCAAAGAATACACTCTGTGAAGCCGTAAAGCCGTTTGCAATATGACAAGTTTCGCCTATAAAACAATCTTGTATTTTAGCACTATTAATAATGCTTGAGCCTTCGCTTATGATAGAGTTTTCGCAGATAACACCTGTACCTATATAAACATTAGCATGTTCTGAGCTAAGAATGGTACAGTCGGAAAGTCTGCTCGCTCCAGATATCTCACAGTCGTTGTGAATGATTGTATTTGTTATCTCCTTAGAGTTTACTATCTTTACATTGTTCCCCATGGTGCTAACTGCTGGTGTTAGACGTGCTATTTCTTCTGAAACTAATCTACGAATAGCATTCTTAAGAACCTTATCTTTAAAGTGTTTTACCATAAGGGCAGCAAACTGACTACTTAATTCAGGAAACATAATGATGTTTCCATCGCCTGCCTCATTCAATACCGATATAACATTGCCTTGCCCATAAGTTGCACCTTCGGTTGTTTCCATTACCGAAACGTTAGCAATCAAGCAATCATCGCCTATAATGTAGTTGTTTATATAGTTTCCTATCTTTTCTATCAAACAGTTGTTGCCTATGGTTACGTTTCGTAAAGTAGCATCGTTAATGCCAGAATGCTTAAAGAAATTCTTCGAAACTTCAACATTCTTTTCAAAGGCTCCTAAACGAATATCTCCATAGAAGATAACACGATGCAAGTATTTAGGTTGGAAACCATCGTCTACCACTTCTATTTTGCTCCAGTCTTCAGCCCAACAATTGTTGTTCTCAAGAATAGAAATTTCGCTGTCGGTTAGTGCTCTGTATACCATATTTATTCTGAAACAATAAATGAAACATTATTTTATTGCATTCCTTCTTCAACATCTGTGTTGTACAAGAAATCGTTGTAAGGGTACTTCTGCACGTGAAGTTCTCTTACTTTTTTATATAAAACATCTCTAAACTCATCGATGTTCTCCTTTTGCTTTGCCGATATAAACAAACAATCATCGTTTAGTTTTGCCATCCACGTGCGTTTCAATTCTGTAAGCGATATATTTTTTTTATTCATTGGTGTTAGGTCGTCGTCTTCCTTCTCTTCCCAAGAATAATTATCTATCTTGTTGAAGATTATCATTGATGGCTTTTCGGCGCAATCTAAATCTTTTAATGTTTCTGTTACTACTTGTATTTGTTCTTCAAAATCGGGGTGAGAAATATCTACAACGTGCAATAATAAGTCGGCTTCGCGCACCTCGTCGAGTGTTGATTTGAACGAATCAACCAAATCGGTTGGCAATTTGCGTATAAATCCTACAGTGTCTGCTAAGAGAAAAGGTAAATTCTGAAGCACAACTTTACGCACTGTTGTATCTAATGTGGCAAACAACTTGTTTTCGGCAAACACTTCGCTTTTGGCTAGCATATTCATAATGGTTGATTTGCCCACATTGGTATAGCCTACCAAAGCTACACGAATAAGACGTCCACGGTTCTTTCGTTGTGTTATTTTCTGTTTGTCAATCTCTACTAAACGTTGTTTCAGTAGGGTCATACGTTGCAAAATTATACGACGGTCCATTTCCAATTGGGTTTCACCAGGACCACGCAAACCTACCGATCCTTTACCACCACCTGAGCCAGAACCACCACCTTGTCGTTCGAGGTGTGTCCAAAGACGTTGCAAGCGTGGTAACATATAACGGTATTGTGCCAATTCTACCTGTGTTTTGGCATTGGCTGTTTGTGCACGCATAGCAAATATATCTAGAATGAGAGACGTTCTGTCTAGTATCTTTACTTGCAATTCGTTTTCAATGTTTCTTAATTGCTTAGCCGATAACTCATCGTCGAAGATTACCATACCAATAGGTTCGTCTTCATCTTCTTTCTGTTTTATGTATTCTTTTATCTCTGCAAGCTTTCCTTTACCCACATACGATGTCATATTTGGTCCACCAACACGCTGTGTAAAGCGTTTCACGGTAACGGCTCCTGCTGTATCGGCAAGAAATTCCAATTCATCTAAGTATTCTTTGGTTTTGGAATCATCTTGTTCTTTGGTTATTAAACCAACAAGCACAGCTGTTTCAGCCTTGACTTCTGATATAACAAATTCTTTCATTCAACAAATACTAGTATATATATAATGTGGCTACAAAGTTAATAAAAACTTAAGAGTATGTGAGAGACGTATGAACGTTTTTTATTCGTAATTGTTATTTTTTATAAATAATGTGCTGTTTACCGCACCTTATATAACAGAATAACGTACTTTTGCAAGCCAAAGGATGCGAGCAGAAGTATGGCAGCTTAGTATAAAGAAACTGTTTCATACTATGGTTTCATAAGTTTCATACGGTGGAAACTGCGAGTTTCTGCAGAGAAACTGAGAGTTTCGTACTATTGATACTGTGGGTTTCTGCGGAGAAACTGAGAGTTTCGCACTATTGATACTGCGAGTTTTTTATAATTGTACTAACTTTTATTAATAAAGAAGATGGAGATAACAATAGCACTTGGTTCAAATACCAAACAAGAGCGGCATATAGAAGAAGCTTTTGAAAGACTGAAGGCTGTGTTTCCTGATATTACTTTCACGCAACCACAATGGACAGAACCTGTTGGTATTGTGTCGGATAAATACTTAAATTGTATTGCGCATTTCACCACTTCGCTATCGTTAGAACAACTTGTGCAGCAGCTAAAGAATATTGAAACTGCAATGGGCGACACACACGAAAACCATAAACAAGGCATTGTACTGATAGACTTAGATGTTATAAAATATGGAGATAAGGAGGTTAAGAAAATTGCTTGGCTACAATAACAAACACAGAGATGATGTTTTAGCAGTGTTCTGGCAGCGTTTATGTTGTATTTTGGCATTTCTGTGCTTGTCCATTTTGTCGGTATCGGCACAAACTACCGATCCTGATCCTATATTATTGGATAAAGCTGTGGCGTATTTCAACTCGGAGAAGTATCACGAGGCATTGCTTATTTTTCAACAATTAGATAAACGATACAAACTGAACGACCGCTTTCGTGCTTATATTGGTTTGTGCTATTACAACGACTGGGAATATAAAAGTGCAACGAAGTATCTCGACGAAGTAACACCACGTCTTACTATGCTTGCTCCTCACGAACGCTCTGTGTATTATTTTGCCAATGCAGAGAGCCATTTTCAGTTGCAGGAATACAAACTTGCCATTCCTTTTTACGAACAAGCACTTACTGTTTGCTACGACAACGAGAAAGGGGAAATATACTATCGGCTCGGCTTGTGTTATATGTTTGGTTCAGAATGGGAGAAAGCACGCAATGCCTACGCACATTGCGAAGAATTTTTCAGAAAATATAGAAGCATACCCGATGTGGAAGCGCGACTAACACAAGCCATAAATATGCGCAAAGGCTGTCAAGCTAAGATTAACGAAAAGTTAGCTATCGACAGCATTGCTCGTGCTAAGGCGATAGAAGACAGTTTGCGTGCCATAGCGGCAAGTGTTCCGTTAGATTCTATATACACCGAAAAATATATAGATTCCATACATTCAAAACCTATAATAACAACATCTAAAATAGACACGAAGAAACAAACGCCCCAACTGCCAATAAACGATAAGCCTGCAAAACAAAAGAAGAAACAAGAAGATGTTGCACCTATCAATCTTGAAGACTTGTATAAAAGCAAGGTGAAAGTGGAGGAGTAGTTTCTAAGAATACACTTAAAACCAGACAAAACAGAAGTGGAACTAATAAGTATTATAAAGAAGTGGACGCTGCCAGTAGCAATAGCTATGGGTGCTGTGGTTTATTTGTTGTTTGCTTTTATACCCCTGCTATCTCCTGCTGCAGAAGTATTCGAACCTATATTTGGTTTTCTGTTGCCTATCTGTATGTTTTTAATGCTTTATGTAACGTTCTGTAAAGTAAACTTTCGGAAACTTATTCCTGTTCAATGGCATCTGTGGATAGGCGTGTTTCAGGTGTTGTTTGTGTTCATTGCAGTAGGTTTCATACTCTTCTTTAAATTGCGGGGAAATGGTTTGATACTTATGGAATCAATATTGGCGTGCATTATTTGTCCTTGTGCATCGGCGGCAGCCATCGTTACGCAGAAGTTAGGTGGCAACATAGAAGATATGACAACCTACACTTTCTTGTCAAACTTTATTTGTGCAGCTCTTATTCCTATTTGTTTTCCACTGATAGAGCCTAATGTGAATGTAGGCTTTGCCGACTCTTTTCTTGTTATTCTTAATCGTGTTTGCCTTATTTTGGTTGCTCCAATGCTGGTAGCTTACTTCACAAAACATTGGCGTATATTGCAACCACTTTATAAATGGATTGTAAGTATGAACAATCTTGGCTTTTATTTCTGGGCTTTTACACTTACTATAGTAACGGGAACCACAGTGAAGAACATTATTCATGCCGATACAACTATCTTGTTTCTCGTCTTCATTGCTCTTGTGGGCTTACTGCTTTGCTTGGCACAGTTTGCCATCGGTAGGTTTATAGGTCGTTTTTTTGGAAAAACTATCGAAGCGGGGCAAGCTTTGGGGCAGAAAAACACTACATTCGCTATTTGGATTGCCTTTACCTATCTTAATCCGTTATCGTCTGTTGGTCCGGGTTGCTACATTCTTTGGCAGAACATTATCAACAGCATAGAACTATGGTATTACGATAAACACACGCACACATCTTAAAGAACAATATACTTACCGTATATGCACGCACAAGATAGTCTGTAAATGTACTGCATAATATGTAAAAAGCGAATATGTCGATTGTGGCATATTCGCTTTCTATTTTGTTTATTTCACAAAATCAATAAGGGTTTGAATAATGCGTTCGGCTGAACGCCCGTCCCATCTGTCGGGAATTGTTGCAGTCTTCCATTTGCCACTAACCATATCAGAAACAGCAGTACGAAGTTTCTGTGCATCTTCGCCCACAAGTACATTCGTGCCTTGTTTCACGGTTTCAATATGCTCGGTATAACTATTCAGTGTAGCACACGGAACATTAGTAAAGGTAGCTTCTTCGGCAACATTGCCCGAATCGGTTATAACTCCTGCTGCGTTTAATAGCAGATAGCTAAACTCTAAGTATCCTAAAGGTTGTACTATATGCAGGTTTCTGTGTTTTGATGCATCAAGTAACTTTACAACTTGTGCTGCATCAGTACGCAACGGAGCAATAATAGGCATATTGCCAGCAGCTTCAGACATCGTTTCTAACATTCGTTCTAAATTTGCTTTATTGCTCATTAGAGCCTTACGGTTGAGAGTGAAAACCAGATATTGCTTTGGCTTCAACTGTAATTCACTCACTGAAGCTATATTCTCCAACGATAAGTCCCCCATTCTGCTGCGATTAAAGCGTATATTATCAATTAGGATATTACCAACCATGTATACTCGAGAAAGCTCTGCCCCTTCTTTGTTAGCAATGCTGTTGTTGCTTAAACCTGCGGTAAATAGCACGTCAGATAGTCCGTCGATAACCAAACGATTAATCTCTTTTGGCATATTAATATCAAACGAGCGGGTTCCTGCTGCTATATGCGCTAAAGCAATGCCTTGTTTCTTTGCTACAATAGCTGCAGCCATAGTAGATGCAAGGTCGTCTACAACCACAACAACGTGTGTAGTGTTCTGTTGCAAATACTGCTCAAACTTCGACATTACCTGTCCTGTTAGTTCGTTCAAGTTCTCACATTCTACACCGAGATATACATCAGGGCGTGGAATTTGCAGGTCATCGAATAAGCTATCCTCTAACGTTGGATCATTCTTACTTCCTGCATAAACCAATGAATAGGCAATGCTTTTACTGTCCCAACCTTCGTTTTGCTTTTTCTTAATAATCCTGATAATAGGTGCAACCTTCATAAAGTTTGGTCGTGCACCACAAAAAATACAAACTTTAAGTTCGCTACTTGTTTGTGTCATTTATACTTTTATTTTCCTTTAAACATCTCTTTTATACTGCCAATCGAGCCCATAACGCCCGTTGCTTCGAATGGAAGGTAAACCGTCTTTTGGTTTTCGTTCTTCGCAAGTTCTTCCATCATCTGTATATACTTCTGTGCAATGAGGTAATTTGCTGGATTTGTGCTTTGTCCGACAGCGTCCGTAATTTTCTGAATTGCCACAGCTTCGGCTTCAGCAATATGTATTCGTGCTTCTGCCTGTCCCTCTGCAATGAGTATAGCCTGCTGTCTGTCAGCCTCAGCACGGTTAATTCGCGATGTCTTTTCACCTTCCGACTGGAGTATGGCAGCTTGTTTTTCACCCTCGCTGGTAAGAATTGTCGCACGCTTATTACGTTCTGCCTGCATTTGTTTCTCCATTGCTTGCAACACACTCTCCGGTGGTGTGATGTCTTGAAGCTCTACACGGTTCACCTTGATACCCCATTTGTTGGTTGCATCGTCGAGAACTGACCGCAACTTGGTATTAATGGTGTCGCGCGAAGTAAGCGTTTGATCGAGTTCCATCTCACCAATGATGTTACGAAGCGTAGTTTGTGTCAGCTTTTCGATAGCATTTGGTAGGTTGTTTATTTCGTACACAGCCTTGAATGGGTCCATAATCTGGAAATAAAGTAGCGCATTGATTTGCATCTGAATATTATCTTTCGTGATAACATTCTGACGGTCGAAATCGTAAACCTGTTCGCGTAGGTCTATAACGTTTGTGTAGACATAGCGTCCGTGGCGCACTGCCACCATTTCTTTCGCTCTATCAATAAAAGGAATGATGATATTGATACCCGGTTGCAAAGTTGCGAAGTATCGTCCTAAGCGTTCAATGATGCGTGTTTCACTCTGTGAGATTATAACGATTGCTTTTTTAGCAAAGACAACTGCCAATACAACGATGGCAATTAATACATAAGATCCAATGTTCATGATAGTTCTGTGATTTAGTTATTAATAAAAGGAATATTACTCTACCGTTTTCACGGCTATGATTATCGAATCTAAGCTTACAACACTTACCCTTGTGCCTTCTGCAATAGCTACACCACTTACAGAAGTAGCTTTCCACGAGTCGCCATCAATCTCTACTCTTCCGTATCCGTTTGGAGTGATGGGTTCTGTTACCTTGCCCGTCCTGCCTATAATGGCATCAGCATTGCTGAGTCTGATATCTTTGTTCTTATTCAAATATTTCAGTGCGAATGGTCGAACAAAGAAGATGCTTAATGCACTAACTACAGCAAAAACAATAACTTGCAGTGCATAACTGTCGCTGAAAGTCGAAACAATAGCAGCCACAACGCCCCCTATGGCAAAACATATAATGAAGAAATCGCCATTGGTCAATTCCAACACAAGGCACAACAGACCTACTAAAAGCCATGCCAACCAAAGATTTTCAAAGAAGTATTGTATCATAGCGTTACGTTTTTTAATTAGAATGTAAAGTTAATACTTTGTAACCAAACTAACAACTTTTATATAAAGAAATGACTAGAAAACAGAAAAGAAGAGCTATTTTGCTCTTCTTTCTATATCATTTATGAGTATTTCGCATACATAGTTTACTTTCTAGTTTTTACATCTTGTACTTTTCTAATTTTTCTACGATAAGTCCAAAGAATATTATCATCGGTTAGAGTTATTGTTTTCTCTATTAAGGTTGGCCAATTGTCTTTTCCTATATATGTTTCGGTGTGTATATGTGCTATTCTCTCAGATTCATCTACCGTTGTATCTGGTTGCTCCGAGTATGTATCAGTAGAATCATATTCGGTTGAATCCCATTCAGTCGTATCAACTTCAGCTGTATCAATACACGTTGAATCGCTATCGTAATCGTCTACAGCTACTACAGCTACAGTATCTTCATCAAGGCTATCAACCACAACACTATCAGCCCAATTGTCATCTAAATCACTGTCGTATACAGGCGTAGTGTATTTGTCTAAGTCGGTAATATATGTCCATTCGCCTTGTTTATTCCTACTTGTCTGTGATGCAAAATAGGTCATATTCCTATTTGTTCCATCAAGTGGTCGTCCTTTAGTTATGTTTCCTTCTGTCAGTGGATTGGAAAAAGTCTGAATTAAATCAAGCAAACTTGGTATATATGTGGCATAAAGATTGGTTAAGAACTGTATATTGGGCTTTCCCGTACGGGTCAAAGCCTGTGTTGCATATCTATTGTAACTGTATATGGGGCCTGCTAATTCTGAAGGAATATCGCCATAAATCAGATTTATTAGGGCTCCTGATAAATCTGCCGATATCTCTTCCGAATTGCTTACAATATACGATTTCATATCGGAAGTAAAGGTAAGAATAAGCGGACGCTTCTTCATAATATTAGCGAAATTATAATAAAACAGACTATCGTAAACTGTTTCTACTTTCTTTTTTGTATAATTGACATTCTCTAACAGGGATAGTTGAATAGTTGTTGTGAATGGAGAAACATTTAAAACCGTTAAACGGACTTTACACGAGAGATAGGGTTCACGCCTTGACATTCCATTAAAAAGATTATCATATTCTTCTGTAATAGAACTGAAGTCGAGCATTGTATTTATTGAATCGGGAGTGCCACTCTGTGTTTGTTCTAATGTAAACTCGTAAACTGCAGACTGCCCTTTCTTAAACTTAGGACTGTAGCTATTGTTTTTTTGCGCCCATAGACCGTTGGCTATAAGCAATGTTATGATGGTTAAGAATATTCGCATCTTATTTTGTTGTTGTTTTATTGCTTTCATCTTGTCTGTTTCTTTAGTCATCGCGTCGCCTTACTACCTTATAAATTGTGCCAACACTGTTCGGATAGTTAATAATAACTGTATTTTCGTATTTCTCCAGCCAGGTGTTCTTATCCATTTTTACATCTATTATATTCTGAGCCTTGCACAATACTCCTCTATCTTCTATCGAGGGAAGTGAATCTTCATAGTCTGTTATAACTGAATCTGCGACAACTGTATCTATTTCAACAGTGTCCACATCGGTTGTATCTATGTCGACGTATGGTTCGTATACGCTTGAATATGTTTCCAAATTCATTTTAAGATTTATAGCCCTGCCTTTACCTTTCGTTACATCACTCACAAACTTAAACGAACCTTCTTTCTCTTCTAACTTTCCTTCTTCTCTGTGTCCATTCTCACAGCGTAATTGATAAGCATCTGTAAACGCATTGATACCAGGAACAAACAAAGAAATGAATCCTTCTATGGCATTTGCTTTTCGCATATCTTCTATAATCTCTTCATCGCTTTGTTTATCTTCGCCTTCAAAAACGGAAAGTTTCCGCCTGCGCCCTTCGTTAATTACTTGTCTATATAATTCATCTGCGTTGATAACTTTCCATTCGCCCAATCTTTTTGACATCATCAAATATAGTTTGAGAGTCTTCATAAAGTTAATTACGTCTAAAACCTCTTGGTCTCCTTCTTTTTTCTCAATAAACTTAGGTAAGTTTATATCCAGAAGTTTTACCTCCATAATATAGGAATATGGTGTTGAATCAAGTACTTTCAGCGAGAATTTATTCGAAATACTGTCGCCTGTAGGAATCATTCCTGAAATATCCATTAGAGAAAAAACTCCCCCCAAGGATACAAATGGTGAGTTTAGTTCTAATCCATCAACAGTAACATTATCACAATTTCGCCTGTGTGTTTTTGTACATATATACTCGTAAGTTGCGGTTTGCCCTTTCTTAAAGTCAGGCAAATAAGTTTGTTTAATTTGTGCTGATGCCCAGAGGGTTGTGAGCAACAATAGTAACGTTGTGGCGGTTCTACGCATATTTTGATGATTTAATGAGTTATAATTATTGTTATAACCTCTATTTCTTAATGACGCAAAGTTATTTATTCTTATTTAAATAAGCAAATAACACTATATTATTTTTATTAAAAAGAAATAAAAACAATACTTATCGTGAAAAAAGTTTGTACTTTCGCAGCCAAAATAAATAGAAAGAGCTGATAACAGCTAAGATTTCCATAAGTATTTTAAAGAAAATAAGAAATGAAACAGATTAAGTATTTATTGGTAACAATTGTAATTGCCACACTTACCGCATGCGGAACCACATCTACAGTGCCACTTACAGGTCGTAGGCATACCATTAGTGTGTCTGATGCAGACATCCTTAGCTTAAGCAAAACACAGTATGCAAAATTTATGGCGAGCGCAAAGAAGTCTACAAATGTTAAGAACACACAAATGGTAACACGTGTTGGGCGTCGATTAGCTGATGCCGTAGAAAACTATTTGCGCAATAATGGTTATGCTGACGAAGTGAAGAACTTTCAGTGGGAATTCAATCTTGTGCAAGATAAGCAAGCCAACGCATTCTGTATGCCTGGTGGAAAAATTGTGGTTTACGAAGGATTACTACCTTATACACAAAACGAAGCAAGCTTAGCTATTGTGTTGGGGCACGAAATAGCACACGCAGTGGCAAAGCATAGCGCCGAGCAAATAACAAAACAACAGAATCAAAGTATTGGAACTACTATATTGGGAACAGTTTTAAACTCTACAGTTGGCAGTGGTACAGGCGATATTGTTAATTCAATAGCTTCAACAGGACTTTCGCTTCTTAATTTGAAGTATAGCAGAAAGAATGAGCAAGAGGCAGATTATATGGGTCTTATTTTTGCTGCAATGGCAGGTTACGATCCGCAAAACGCTATTCCTTTTTGGCAACGTATGGCTGCCTCGTCGCAAGGTGCGCCTATGGAATTTATGAGTAGCCACCCTTCTGACGCAACTCGCATTAGGAATATACAGAAATGGATGCCAGAAGCAATGAAATATTATCAGAATGGTCAAAGTAAAGAGAGTACTACAATACAAAGTATTCATATAGGTAGTGGTAAACAGAAAAGAGCACGGAATAGATAATTATCCCAAATTGCTTATTATACCATAATACGTATAGTTCTCATTACTCTAGTATAATTCTCTAACATATTTTATATTCTTATCGGCATATTGTCTATCCGTGTAACTTTAAGTAGTCCGCTACGCCTGCGTTGCAAATACAAACAATCTGCTTGATAATAAAACAAACAATGTTTAGACTCTAATGCCCCGTTTAGGATAAATGTGTTAATTTCTATCGGTAATATTCTATTTACGTAAAATTCTTCAATAGATTATAAATTCTATGATATTACACGCCAAAAGCTACTGTCTTGCGATGCAAGATAGTAGCTTTTCTTATAATAACACTAGTAATATCATTTCAGAATAGGATTATCATTGCAAAGTTAAAGTTCAGTAGGAAATGGGTAGATAGACTATAAACAGAACCTACTTTTTACTCACAAGTCAAATAGAATATATCAGATGTCAGTAGCTCTTTTCTTAGATATCTGTCACTATCGTTACAGATATCTGTAACGATCGTCTTAGATATCTATCAGTTTCAAATTAGATATCACAAAAAACGATGGCTTTTATGGCTCTATATAATACCACTTAAAAGATATTTACTCAGATGAGAATTACAGATTCCATTACTCTGCATAGTTTTGTTAATGGTTTTATTATAAGTGTTTGATTAACAATATACTATTCCTTTTTCTGTTATGTTGTGGTGGGGCCTATTACAACTACCATCTTTTTTACTAAGCCCAAATAAAAGGCACTTATAATTTTCATTGATTAGATAAAGTAAACGAAAGCCGTTTCAGAAAATTCATCTGTCAGACATTTATTGTTCGAATAGTATAAGAATATAAACGAAGACTCATTAACAGGATCGACAGTTCTTTTCGAGGCAGTTAATGAGTCAAAACCCTTTGTCTTCTTAGTCTACTTGCGTTGGCTTATTTTACTCTCCGTTTATTTCCTTTAATCCAAAGATAAACTCCAAGTGAAATGAACGCAAGCAATATAAGTATCATTTGCCACGCATACTTTTCTGGTTCTACCCAAAATTCTTTGAAAAAGTTTATGCGCCCAAGTATCTCTACAGGTGTCCAGAACACAATAACAGTAGCAATAGACATACGAATGTTAGCTCCCCACGATGCAATGTAAAGTTGTCGTTTAAACATAAATAACGAACCTATAAAGCAGCCGAGCCCCACAAGGAAAGTTATGGGGTGGTGATCGCCTAAGAAACTCTTATCGTAACAAAACATTAGCAGCAGATACATTCCCCAAAGCATCATCATAGTTTCCATAAAAGTAACGATACTGGTGTGGCGTGTCATAGGTTGTGCACAAATGGTGCGTTGTTTTTTACCAAAACATTTGCGCTGAATCCATGTAATAAAGTCGCATCCGTTGCGTGTTGAGAATATATACATCACCATAATAGATGCCCACATACCGAACGAAGCAGGCATAATTAGGTATTCAGGTTTGGTAACAACAACGCCATTCTCTATTTCTGGTGGCACTCCATAACGCCGTGCATAGAACATAAACAGAAATTCTACCCACCCTGTCCAGAACAATAAGCCGCCAATGAATCCCCACAGAGTTTGCCGTGTATCGCCTTTTGTAAATACACCCACTATCACCATAATTAAGCCGACAAACCCTAACAAGAACCCCGCAGTATGAACAGCACTTTCAGACATAGTCTTCTCCATAGCAATCATAAGTCCATGACCTAATGGCATAGAGAAAAGTACCAACAGAAAAGATGCAATAGCACGTCCAGTATATAATTTCTTAATTTCCATTCCTTATTGTTTCAATGTGTTCTTATATAATATAATGTGTAATTAGTTATGATAGGAAACGTAAATATAGTATGAAATATTGTGAATGTTTGCCTAATTCAGTTTTTTTTCTTTTCTTTGCACAGTGATAAAACAATTTGTAGACAATAAATTAAATGAATCGAATAAGCTGCTTATATATATTTTCTTTATTTGTTATGTGTGTATTTGCACAACAGCCCAACTATAACAAGATGTCGCCATTAGTGCGTGAAGCTGCTACCGATATTATTCAGCAACGCAGGCAAGTACCTTCTATCTATCCTGAACAATATCAATCCACTATCACAGCTTTTGCAAAATTCAGTGGCAACGCCGATGGACTAATAAAGAAGTATAGATGTCGGCAGCTTGCAAAAGTAGACAATGTATACATTCTTTCTATTCCGTTGAACCAATTAGCAGGTCTTTCCAACGAAAAAAACGTATTACGAATAGAGGCTGGCAATGGAAATAGGATACAAATGGATACAACGGCAATATTGCTAAATGCTTTACCTGTTTATAGTGGACAAGATCTGCCACAGACATATACGGGCAAAGGTGTTGTAGTTGGGATACAAGATATTGGTTTCGACCTTACTCACCCTACCTTTTATAGCACAAATATGAAAGATTATCGTATTAAAGCTCTTTGGGATCAGCTGTCAAAAGATACTATAGGTAGTACTTTGCCCGTAGGGTGCGACTATCGTGATGCATCAAATTTGTTACAGATAGGGCACTCTTTAGACGGCTTTACTCAAACACACGGTACACACACTGCGGGAATAGCAGCAGGAAGTGGTTCGGAAGGAAATAATATTGTTAGTCCATACAGAGGAATAGCTTACGATGCTGATATTGTTTTGGTGGCAAATGCTACAGGCAACAATATAGACCTAATTGATAAGAAGGACTATTACAAGTACACTTATGCTACCGATGCATTAGGCTTTAAATATATTTTTGACTATGCCGACACTCAAGGTAAACCCTGTGTAATTAACTTTAGTGAGGGAGGACATCAAGATTTTCACGGTTACGACCAACTATACTATGAGATGCTCGACAAGATGACGGGACCTGGACACATTATTGTAGCTTCGGCAGGGAACGATGCCGATTGGATAAACTACGTACACAAACCAAAAGGAATACCAAATATAGAGTCGTTACTGTGGGGAAATCGTGAAAGTGCTTACTTTACAACAAAGACCGACAAACCATTTGTGTTCCGAATGAAAGTAGCTGCCAACACTTCTACTGCACAAATTGTTGAAATACCAATAGAACAAGTATTGGCTTGCAAAGACTCTTTGCTGATAGACTCCATAAAGATAGGCAATCAGATGTACAAATGGCGTATCTTAGCCTATCCATCAAGCTATAATTCAACAGATGTTATCTACGATATTCGTCTTGAGAGTAATCCAAACTTAGGATACGATATTCCAGTTTCAATAGAACTTGCAAGCAGCGAAGCTACAATAGACTTATACCGTATAAGAGGATTCTTACCTCCGCGCGATCAAAATCCTATGCTAAAGATGGGCGATAATAGTTATAGTATTAACTCTCCATCGAGTGCACCAAGTGTTATTTCGGTAGGAGCAACGGCATATAGGCGAGGCTTTCTTAATTATTTAGGCGAGTGGAAAGAATACGACAAAGGTACTGATGGGCGACGGACATCGTTCTCTGGTGTAGGACCAACCATAGATGGGAGAATTAAACCCGATGTTATGGCACCAGGACAGAATATTATTTCAGCTTATAGTAGTTATTTTATCATGAACCCAAAGAATGCAGGAGCACCTCTCGCATCAGATGTAAGACATTTTCAATATAATGGAAGAACTTACGCTTGGAATGCTAATGGGGGCACATCAATGTCGTCTCCGGTTGTGGCAGGAGCCATAGCTTTGTGGCTTCAGGCATACCCTCGTCTTACACCGCAAGATTGTTTGGAAGTTTTTCGTAAGACTTGTACCCAATACGACACATCGTTAAGCTATCCAAACAATTGGTACGGATATGGTGAGATAAATATATAT
This sequence comes from Prevotella pallens, assembly GCF_900454935.1. NCBI lineage: Bacteria > Pseudomonadati > Bacteroidota > Bacteroidia > Bacteroidales > Prevotellaceae > Prevotella > Prevotella pallens. The sequence continues at coordinate 1,556,479 of NZ_UGTP01000001.1, read as the reverse complement.
GCAGGTTTGAAAGAGGTTTTGCGAATGGCTAAAGCTGGTATTGTGCAATACGAAAACTCTCAAACGTGTACAGACAATAAGCGTATTTATTATATTGACGGACGTTATGCAGGTACTTCCGAAAGCAATTTGCCACGTGGCATATACGTTCGCAATCATCAGAAATTTGTAAAGCATTAAGTAACATAGCATATTTTGTATCCTTTTACTAGTGCGATTTGTTAGGATAAGATAAAAGACATCTATCTCAAACACAGATATACTTCTTTTTAAGGAAGAAGAATGTCTTATTAGAAATTACTGATCATTAATACTTAATAACCACATTAATTTCTCTTATAAGATAATTTTGAAAGAAAATATAGTGCGTATAAAAACGCAATATCATACCCTTGCAACATAATTGTAAGGAAAAAAGGATTATGTTGGCACATTAAAGAAAATATTATTACTTTTGCATTCATTCTGAAGAACAGTAAATTTATTATGATACATAAGTCAGATATTCTTGTAATAGGTGGTGGTATAGCTGGTATGAGCTATGCTCTCCGTGTAGCCAATAGTGGTAAATACAAAGTAACTTTAGTGTGCAAAACAAAGCTCAACGAAGCAAACACAACAAAGGCACAAGGAGGTATTGCCTCAGTAACAAATCTATTGGTAGATAATTTCGAAAAGCACATAGCCGATACAATGGTAGCAGGCGACTTTATATCCGACCATTGTGCAGTAGAACACGTGGTACGTAATGCACCAGAAGCAATTACTGATCTTGTGAATTGGGGAGTTAATTTCGATAAAAATAGTAAAGGAGCATACGACTTACATCGCGAGGGTGGACACAGCGAGTTTCGCATACTTCACCATGCAGATGATACGGGTGCCGAAATACAACGTGGACTTATGGAAGCGGTGCGTAATAATAAGAACATAACAGTGCTCGAAAACCATTATGCCGTAGAGATTATAACGCAGCATCATCTTGGAATAGAAGTAACACGTCGTACACCAAATATAGAATGTTATGGTGCCTACATATTAAATCCTGACACACAGAAAATAGATACCTATTTAAGTAAAGTTACACTTATGGCTACTGGTGGTTGTGGAGCTGTATATGCCACTACATCTAATCCGAGTATTGCTACTGGCGATGGCATAGCAATGGTTTATAGAGCCAAAGGAGCCGTTACCGATATGGAGTTTGTACAGTTTCACCCCACAGTTCTTTACAATCCAAAAGAAACTAGACCAGCTTTCTTAATAACCGAGGCTATGCGAGGCTATGGTGGTATACTCCGCCTTCCTAATGGAGAGGAATTTATGCAGAAATATGATAGGCGACTCTCGCTCGCTCCTCGCGATATAGTAGCAAGGGCTATTGATCGTGAAATGAAACTGCATGGGATAGACTATGTTTGTCTTGACGTAACGTACAAAGATGCAAACGAAACTAAAAGACATTTTCCACACATCTATGAGAAATGCCTAAGCTTAGGCATAGACATAACCAAAGAGTATATACCTGTGTGCCCAAGTGCCCACTATATGTGTGGTGGAATTAAGGTAGACTTAAATGGTGAGAGTTCTATAAAACGACTTTATGCAGTTGGTGAATGTGCTTGCACTGGTCTGCATGGGGGTAATCGTTTGGCAAGTAATTCGCTTATAGAAGCTGCAGTTTATGCGAAATCAGCAGCTAAACATACTCTAAATGTCATCGAAGGCTATCAATTCAATACGGATATACCTGAATGGGACGATGCAGGCACACTCTCTAATGAAGAGCGAGTATTAATAACGCAGAGTATCAGAGAGGTTGGAGAAGTTATGAGCAACTATGTTGGTATTGTACGCAGTAACTTACGCTTGAAACGAGCATGGAACAGGCTCGATCTTCTTTATGAAGAAACAGAGGAACTATTTAAGCAAGTGAAAGCTACAAAAGATATTTGTGAATTACGAAATATGATAAACGTTGGCTATTTAATAACTCGTCAGGCCATAGCGCGGAAAGAGAGTCGTGGTCTACATTATACAATAGATTATCCAGAGCACGCCAACGATTTGCAAAAGGAAGACTAACTCGATTAAAATACAATAAACATAGAATGGTATGATTGATAAAAAATGGATAGAACAAGGCTTTATTGATGAACCTATAACTGTCAATACAGATATAAGGACAGAGATAAAACGAATGTGTAAAGAGAAGAATGCCGTGATAATGGCACATTATTACACTGTACCCGAAGTACAAGAATTAGCAGATTTTGTAGGCGATAGTCTTGCATTAGCACAGAAGGCAGCTGCAACTGATGCTGATATAATTGTGATGTGTGGTGTGCATTTTATGGGTGAAACTAATAAAATACTTTGCCCTAATAAGAAAATACTAGTGCCAGACCTCAATGCTTCTTGTTCGTTAGCAGAGAGTTGTCCTACTGATACATTTGAAGCATTCGTCAAATCTCACCCCGATCATATTGTAATAAATTATGTAAATACTACGGCTGCAACCAAATCATTAACCGATGTTGTAGTAACTAGTAGTAATGCTTGTCAGATTGTTGAGTCATTTCCTAAAGACACAAAAATTATTTTCGGTCCAGATAAAAATCTTGGAGGGTACATTAACCGTGTAACAGGACGTAACATGTTGCTTTGGGACGGTGCTTGCGAGGTGCACGAACGCTTTTCTGTAGAAGGGATAAAACAACTCAAACAACAACACCCAAATGCTAAAGTATTAGTACACCCAGAGTGTACAAGCGAAGTAGCAGCACTGGCTGACAAAATTGGTAGCACATCTGCCTTACTAAAATACTGCATAAATAACGACGCAAAAGAATTTATAGTTGTTACAGAGCCTGGTATTCTCTACGAAATGCAGAAGTCTGCACCACAGAAAACACTCTTCCCTGCGCCATCTACTGAAGAACCATATAATTGTAATGAGTGTACTTATATGAAATTAATTACCCTCACAAAACTCTACAACTGTATTAAACACGAATGGCCTACAATAGAAGTAGACCCTGATATAGCAGAAAAGGCTATCCGACCTATAAATAAAATGTTAGAAATATCAAAGCAACTTGGACTTTAAGTCTCTATAATTAATCTTTACACCTTATATAATATATATAACACAATATGCTAAAAGTAGAAGAGTTAAACGATAAATTAATTGATCTCGCATTTAGTGAAGACATTGGAGACGGCGACCATACAACCCTTTGTTGTATACCTACCGATGCTATTGGTGAGAGCAAATTGTTAATAAAAGAAGAAGGAATATTTGCTGGGATAGATATTGCAAAGCAGGTGTTTCATCGTTTCGATCCAGAGTTAATAGTAGAAACATATATCGAAGATGGTGCGCACGTAAAGCCTGGTGATATTGTTATGAGTGTGAAAGGGCGTGAACAGAGTTTATTACAAACTGAACGCTTAATGCTCAATATACTTCAGCGCATGAGTGGTATTGCTACAATGACCCATAAATACCAACAAGCACTTATTGAGGCAGGTACAAATACACGTGTATTGGATACTAGAAAGACTACTCCTGGTATGCGTATGCTCGAAAAAGAGGCTGTCCGGATTGGTGGAGGTACTAATCATCGCATTGGACTCTTCGATATGATACTCCTAAAAGATAATCATATCGACTTTTGTGGTGGGGTTCATAATGCAATTTCTCGTGCAAAAGCCTACTGTAAGGCAAATGGGAAAAACTTAAAGATTGAATGTGAAGTGCGTAACTTCAAGGAATTAGACGAAGCTTTGACCGAAGGGTGTGATAGAATAATGTTCGATAACTTCTCGCCAGAGGATACCCGAATAGCTGTAGACATTGTTGCTGGACGTTGCGAAACTGAATCAAGCGGTGGAATAACCTATGAAACAATGATACCATACGCAAAAGCAGGAGTCGATTTTATTTCTTTTGGTGCATTAACACATAGTGTAAAAGGATTAGATATGAGTTTTAAAGCTGCTGGAAGTGATAAACTCGTTATGAAATAACCTATAATAGGTATTCAAGAAGATATAGATTATATTCTTTTATGATAAAAGATGGTAGTCAAAAGTATTAATAACACTTCAGACTACCATCTTTTTTATTCCATTACGACTCTATGCAAACCTTTTCTTACTACATTCTTACTAATATTAGTTCAGTTGAGATAATTTATCACAACATTTCCCTTTATTTGGAGTAATATTGTAATAAAACAGAAATCGCACTACTTAAAAGTAGGTATTTTGCCATAACCCCTACTTTTAGGTATTGCACAGTATAAAGAAACTGTTTATCTTTGCACACGTAAACAAAACAAATGTAACAAAATATCAATACGAATATGAAGAGTACAATAGTAGTTTTCGGTTCATCAACCGGTACATGTGAGAATATTGCAAACATCATTGCAGAAAAATTAGGTGTAGAAGCTATCAACGTTACAGATTTTTCAGCTGACACTATTGCCAATCACGATAACCTTATCCTTGGTACTTCTACTTGGGGAGCAGGCGAATTACAAGACGATTGGTACGACGGTGTAAATGTTTTGAAAGAAGCTGACCTCTCTGGTAAGACTGTTGCTATTTTCGGTTGCGGCGATAGTGAGTCTTATTCTGATACATTCTGCGCTGCTATGAAAGAAATCTACGATGCAGCTGAAGGTGCAAACATAATAGGAAGTTTTTCTACTGACGGTTATACATTCGATGATAGCGATGCTGTTGTTGATGGTAAGTTCATTGGGCTTCCTCTTGATGATGTCAATGAAGACGATAAAACTGAAGGTAGAATTGATGCGTGGTTAGACAGCATTAAAGGTTCTCTATAAAAGTAAATATGCATTGTATCTAAACATTCATAGGCATAATAGAAGATATGGCTAATGATATGAAGGTTTTATTGAACCATATTTATGAGTTCAAAAAAGGAGTACGACAAATGGTATTATATACTTTCAACAAGAAATATCAAGATTTTGTTGTTGCACGCCTCCACAGCCAGCAAATACCTTATATTATTCAACCTGTAGGAAACAATTGTTTAAACCTATTCTTTGGACGTAAAGAGTGTTTAGATGCAATACGTTTAATAATAACAAAGCCCCTTAACCAACTTTCGCCAGAAGAGGATTTTATTCTCGGGGCTATGTTAGGATACGATATCAGGGTGCAGTGCGAACGCTATTGCGAAAGAAAATGCCGTATATGCAACCAGATACAATAAAAAAAAATAGTAATGGTGGAGACCATACTATATTACTAAATAAAAAATCTTGTTCGCGAAATAAAATTATTTCATAATGTTTTTGTATAGGATTAAGGCCGACTGTGAAGTCAGCCTTTTCTTTTTGTTTTTATTTCTCACAGTTTGTTCTTATATCATGCATTCATAAATATGAGCTTGGGAAAAAAGAAGTAGTTGCAATGGCTCTCATCTCTATATAGTCTACCCTTATAAACCTAAAAATCCTCTGATTCATAGTATATTATGCTATAAATTATTTGCAAATATCTGCAAGTTTTTGTACCTTTACACTATAATTCTTGCAGATATTTATGCTTAAACGTACATCCAAACAGCTCTCTATGTTCTCTTCCTTAGAGGATATGCTTAGTCATCAACATCCCCTTTTCCAACTTAGTAATAAGATTAATTGGGAGAGTTTTGAAAATGCTTTTTCTCCTTTGTATTGCAGCACTAACGGTCGCCCGGCTCATCCAATTCGCCTGATGTGTGGTCTTTTAATTTTAAAACATTTGCGTAATGTGTCGGATGAAATGGTTGTTTTTCAATGGAGCGAGAATGCTTACTACCAATATTTCTGTGGTGGACTTGAATTTATGCCAAAACAACCCTGTGACGCTTCCGAGTTAGTTCACTTCAGAAATCGTATAGGCGAGGAAGGTATGGAGTTAATATTAGCAGAAAGTATCCGCGTTAATACCGACCATGATGACGAAGATCATTTTGATACTGCTTTCATTGATTCTACTGTACAGGAGAAGAATATAACCTATCCTACAGATGCGAAGTTGCATAAAAAGATAATCAAAAACGTTCTGAAGATAGTTCATGACAAGAGTCTTCCTCTACGACAGAGTTATACGCGTACGTTGAAAGGCATTTACCGTTCCCAACGTTTTCGTAATCATCCCAAGAATCGTAAGAAAGCTCTTAAGGCAGATAGACAACTAAGAACCATAGCAGGAAGATTGGTAAGAGAGCTAGAGCGTAATCTTGGGGGAAAGAAAGGGTATGAGAATATGTTTGAGCTATATTACAAAGTTCTTTCTCAGAATAGGAAGTCAAAGAACAAAGTATATTCTCTGCACGAACCAGATGTAGTTTGTATCAGCAAAGGTAAGGAGCATAAGCAATATGAGTTTGGCAATAAAGTATCTATTCTTCGCTCATGGTCAGGACTTATTCTTGGTGCATGTTCTTTTAGGAATGAATATGATGGACATACTATTGAAAAGACATTGGAACAAACCCAAAGGATGACAGGAAAGCAGGTTGATAAGTTAGCAGGAGATAGAGGGTATAGAGGTATAAAGCAGATTGGGAAGACAAAGATACTCATTCCAGACGTTCCTAAAGCTAAAGACAGCTACTACCAAAAGAAAAAGAAACACAAACTATTTTGTAAACGAGCAGGTATAGAACCAACAATAGGACATCTTAAAGCAGACCACCGATTATCTCGCAACTTTTATAAAGGTGTGAAAGGAGATGCTATCAATGTATTATTAGCTGCGGCAGCATATAACTTCAAAAGAGCTATGAGAGTTCTTTTGTACCTTATAAAAAGAATCAGCATAGAGCTTGTCAGTACAGGCTTTATGCTGAAATATAGTTTTTAAGGGATGACTATATAACAAAATTATGAATAGTGCATTGTTTTTCAAATTCTTATAATAATAATCAAATAAAAACAATGTAGAATAAAAGCATTTATATTCCTCATCTTAATAACTATCTATCAGGTATTATAACATAAATCCATAAGAGGTGTAATTTGTTATGATATCTAATTTACATCTGATAGATATCTGAGACGAATGTGATAGATATCTGAAACGAGCGTGATAGACGTCTGAGAATGTGGTAACTAAAATCAGAATCATTCTATTTGATTTATAAGCAAATTATTGGTATTGCTTACAGTTTGTTCTTATATTTTGCTTTTACAATGTAAAGTATTGACTATTAACAAATAGATGGTTGAACTATTGAAATGGTTGTGGAAAATATTTGTATACATTTTGTTATGTTTTAGTTATAAAGTAGAGTATTGCGATAAGTTTTCTACTGCGAATATTCCTTTTGCATACTATTTATGAGATACAAACTAAAACCACTCGTGATAATGGTTATGTTATATCACGAGTGGAATATAAGTATTTTCTAGGTGCGTATGAACAAACTGTGAAGTATGTAGCAGGCTGCAAACTTAGCTTTCGTTTGTTTGCCGGAGTATCTCATCGCGGCATTCTTCCATTAGCCATTTCGGAGTGCTAGTAGCTCCACAGATTCCAACAGTGTGTACATTTTTAAACCATTCCATGTCTATCTCGTCAGCACTTTCTACCTGATGCGAGTTGGGATTCACGCTTAGACATTCGTGGAACAACACTTTGCCGTTAGAACTTTTACGCCCAGCAACGAAGAGAACAAGGTCGTGCTTTGCTGCAAACTGTGAAATGTTTGGCATTCGGTTGGCAACTTGTCTACAGATAGTATCGAAGCTACGAAATTTAGCATCCTTAGATATGTGTTGCTGTATATATTTTATAATGCGATGAAACTCGTCTAAACTCTTTGTAGTCTGTGAATAGAGGTAGATATTGTGATTAAAGTCGAGTTGTTGTACATCTTCGAACTTCTCTATTACTATGGCATGACTATGAGTTTGACCTACCAAGCCTAATACTTCGGCATGTCCAGGCTTACCAAATATGACTATCTGCGATGTATTAGCCTTTTCTTCATTTTTCAGTTCCACTTCTAAATCAACCCTCTTTAGCTTGTTTGTAACATTATTGCCATCTTTTTCATATTGATTTTTTATGCGTTGTTGAAGTGCTAACACGACGGGACAAGTTGCATCTATAATTTCTATGTTGTTCTTTCGCGCCAATTCGTAAGTTTCGGGGGGCTCACCATGAGCTCGTAGCAATACTGTTGCATTGTGAAGTTCGCGCAATTGGTCGTGGTTAATGGTAGTTAAACCACGATTAGTAAGCCTTTCCACTTCCATACTGTTGTGTACTATATCGCCAAGACAATACAATTGTCTCCCTTTTTTCAGTTCTTCTTCAGCTTTTTTTATGGCAGTTGTAACTCCGAAGCAGAAGCCACTGCCTTCATCTATCTCAATTTGAAGCATTGTTATTATTCACTTTTATTTTAATAGCCCCTTCTCTGCCTGTATATTCAGGGGCATAAGCACATTGTGCTGTACATGTTCCCGATTGATAAATACCCTCACGGTCTACAAAATACTCTGTTTCCACGATGTGAGTTCCCTTTGCCATCATATCGAAATAATAGTTTGTGCAGTAATCTTTTGGTGCTATGTAGTAGCTGCCTTCTTGGTATCCACTGGTTTGTGCTACGGGTTCAAGGCACGCAGGACGTTTGTCGGATACCTGAACAAAATCGTAATCACGGTCTGCCACAATTGTAATACGTATCACAAGTTTGTCGCCAACCTTTGCCTGAACGACATCTTTTGTATTGTTGTTGCTTTTTCGTACAAACAATTCGCGCTTTATGGTTAGTCCTGCATTGCTTGCCTTTATCTCTGTAACAGGCTGGAAGAACTGTGCATACACTGCCCCCCAACTTGTTCCGCTGCTTGTTTTCTCTACGGTGAGCGTGTTTGCAACTTCTACTCCGTCATTTGCATTATGCGAATTAACTGCCACAGGCTGTGTTACCTTCACATATCCCAAACCTGCAGTAACTTTTGGAAGTTCCATAACCTTTCCATCGAGTTTTAAAATGCTTGCTTCGCCATTGTCCATTGTCCACTGACCGTTATTCATAAATGCCCAAATAGCGTCTACAGAATTCACTGGCGTATCCCACGCTTGTGTACGTTTCGACTGTAAAAGCCAACGTTGTAAGTCTTCAATAATCTGCTTGTTGTCTGGAGCTATTGTCTTGAACGCTTCTATTGCCGCAACTTGCGTTGGTATCTTATAATCGAACCAACTGTAATAAGCTTTCTTTGTATCGAAATATCTGCCCATTTCTTCCTTGTAAACAGTATATTCCTTGATGCTTTGCAAGTATTCCTTAGCCTTTAGTGTCTGTTGGTACTGCTGCAAGATAACCGCCGTATTAGCCTTGCCATATATCGTTAAATCTACAGGTTTCTTTGCTAACAGGTCGATAAGATAGGTTATATCTGCTGTTGTCTTGCGTTTTGCCAATGCATTGCTGTACAAATAGTCGCAAAGCGCATCAGATGGGAAGATGTTCTTATATCCTTTGCGTTGCAGACGCTTCATCTCTGCAACACGTCCAGCCACTTCTTTGTCTAAGAAAGCAAATGCAAAACGTAGCATATCTTCGGTTTTCTCATCTTTTTCGCCCATCAACACGTTCAAGCGGGTCAGGGTTTTCACCACTTCAATCGTCATATAGAAGCTACCTGGCATATTCTCCCACCAAGAGAAAGAACCATCTGGGTTTTGTAATTCAGTTAGTGCTTCAATAGTAGACGACAAGTTATACTTTATCTGATTCTCGTCGAAGAAACGCACAAGCATTTGTTTCTGCTCTCTTTCGTTCTTTGCTTCCATTACCCAAGGTGTTTCTTTAAGAGCAAACTCTTTCAAGTCTTGGTTCTTTTCTAACGCTGACATCAATGAGGTTTCACTTCCTTGTTCGCTTCTCCAGCTTTCAATAGTTTGTCGTATCTTAGGTGATGTCTTTAAAACTTTACTTGCTAAGCTGTTGGCATAGTAAGCTGATACCAAGCTAATAGCGTTATGCTCAGTCGCATCTGCAACAAATGGCAAGGCTTGTATCATCAACCAATTTGGATTATTGGTATATTCAATCGTCAATCGTTGATCTGTGGTGTTTGTTGGGAACAGTTTTGTAAGGTCAATACTCTTCTCTCCTGCCTTGTTTTGCGTAAACGGATAAGTGTTTACTATGTATTCGCGATTTGGAAGTACTGCCAAATATTGCTGTTCTCCGTCAGAATAATCATCGCCACTGGCTATGATGCGCACAATAAGTATACCATCGTTGGCAACAGAGAGTTTGTTAGCACCTTCTTCCGACAGCAAACTTGCTAATGAGAACGTTGCCGTTGTTGTTCCGTTCGCCTCTAAAGCGTAGTCTTTGCTTTCGGTGTAGAGAATCTTCTCAGTTTCAGCATCAAGTATTTCCATAGTAGCCTTGCCATTGACAGCTTTATCTGACGAATTAAAAATACGTGTTGAGAGCATCGCTTCGTCGCCCATACGAACAAAACGAGGCATATTGGGCTGCACCATTACAGTCTTTTTAGCTACCACTTCATCGGTTAGCATACCATAATTTATGTCCTTATCGTGTGCGAGACCGATGAAGCGCCAGGTAGTAAGACTTCCTGGCAACGTGAATTTAATGCTTACATTTCCGTTGGTATCAGTGTTCAGACGTGGATAAAAGAATGCTGTCTCATTAAGATTTTCACGCAATTGGACATTATTAGAACCTCTTTTTCCAGGGACAGAGGTAGAGTCGGCAACAGCATAGTCTACATCAGCCTCCTCACGAACATCGCTATCCTCTTTTATAACGGGAGCAGTGAACTTAACAGTGCTTCTTTCAGCCTTTACTCCTGGAGCATTACCTTGTAGCGTTTCATTTAGTTTCATAGATTCCATCTTTGCAAATTCCTTTGTTTCTGCTGCAAAACGGGTTCCTCGAATGAATAGTTGATTAAAACTTAAACCATTTACAAAGCGTGCATCGAATCTTGCAAGAGATAGTGAAGATTCAGTTAACGACTTGTAGTTTGCTACTTCATAGAAGTCTAAGATTGGGAAATTGAAGCTGCTCCACTCTATATAGGCTGGAAGATTATTAGTGTATGAAGAAGAAAAGTCCCACAAGTGCTCTGCAATTTGGTCAAGACTCTTGTCGTAAAGTGTTGCCATAAGCTGCGCCTTTGCTGGCTTTCCGTCGGGATAGCATACATTAAGCGTCCATTCTTCTTTCTGTCCAGGCAACAATAGATTACGGAAGGTAGTCCACTTCACATTTAGATGTCTGTCTGGCATAGGACGTCCAATGTTTTCATTATGCGTGTATAGCTTGCCATTCTTTACCCATGCAAGATTCAAAACAATGCCATCGCCATACTCTTCCTTATATGTTAGTTTCCAAGTAGTAAGGCTATTGCTTTGATCAATAGTCCCACTATCAATCACTTTATCACCTGAGAAGATAGAATAAACAATGTGTTGATCGGCATCTGTAGCACCAAATTGCACATAAACAGGCTTTCCATTATTTGAGAACTTATTTTCATTTATATAGAACCAATCGTGTGTCTCTATAACAGGACACTTGTCGTCCATTGAGAATACAACAAATTCTTGCTCTAATGTATCTTTTTCACAAATAGCTTGTAACATATAATGACCTGACTGTAATGGTTTCAGATCTACAACCTTATTAGCTTCTACTGTTGTATACTTGCTAAACGATGGAGTTTTACTCTTATAAGATGCTATAGCATAGCGCACGTTTCCGTCAATAGCCGTACCTGCAGCATTCAGATAAGAGAACTTAATCTGGCGTAAACTATCTTTCAACACTTTGTCGGGCATATCGCTTGTTAGCATTGCGGGCTTTGTACCTAATGGTAGCGATGTACTTGCAGAGCGGGTCTCGCCTGCAAGGTCGGTAACATCAGCATCTACATCGAAGCTGTAAAACCTTGCTGACTGCCAATTGCTGCGCTTTCTTGTCTTCTTACTATTCTTTTCGTCAGGGAATATAAAGGGTAATGTGATTTCGAAGTCGCCCTTTTCGTCGGTTACGGCTTTACCTTCGTAAACCAAATCCTCGTTTTCTGTATCATACCAACACCATAATGCGGCACGACGATAGACTGTATACAGAACATTTGCACCTTGAACAGGCATACCCGAATAAGTTTTTGCATGTCCTTTTAGTTTTATGGTATCGCCAATAGCGTATTTTTCTTTATATTCGTCTACCTCTACCGTGAATGTAGGACGCTTATATTCTTCTACTTTAAAGTTCACAAAGCCACTTCTATCACTATTTGCATAGATACCGAAGTCGCCTGTAAGTAAGTTTTTAGGTAGTTCGAAATCAGCAGAAGCAGTACCAAACTCATCTGTAACAACCTCTTTCCAAGTTATATCTTCATCGTTTGCGTCTCTTAATATTAGACTTACACTTTCGTTTGCAAGCGCTTTACTCTTCAAAGTCTTATTATCTTGACTATAAGCAACGACCGAAGCATGCACAGTTTGTCCAGGACGATAAATTTCTCTATCGGTAAATAGGTCGTAAATCTCTTCATACGGAGTTGTAACCTCATATTCATAGTTTGTTCTAAGACTAGAGCTAGGGCATGCTTTGTCGGTATTTGTAGACACATACACCTCGTCTGGAACACCATTGGAATAACTGTAGTAAGCTTCTCCATGTGCATTGGTCTCAACAAATTTTACAGTGGCTGGCTTGCCGTAGGGACCTTCTATTGTTAGTTTTATCTTTGCATTCGGCACAGGTTGTCCTGTTGTTGAATTAACCACGACATATCGTACCTTAGAATTTGGCTGTTTTTCTGCAATTAGATATAGGTTGGTAACATAATACAGCTCATATTGTGGAGCCAATCGCTTGTTTGATGAAGTCAGTTCCAACAAATAGACGCCCTCCTCTAAGCTTGGAAGTTGTAGTGAGTCCTCGATTTCCTCGTAAGGAGCATACGATGGATAATTACGCTTAACAATTTTCGTGGTAGCAGGCTGTAGTTTTGCTTTTATCTTTGCTAAATCTGGGCGATAGCTAGGGGCTAATTTGTTATCGCCCGTCAGTGTTGTGCGTGTTATTTTCAACGTCAAGTCGTTGATATTCCTTACTTTAATGTTTTCTATAGTCTGTTCTTTATGAGGTATACCTACATTATTTTCAGTCCACATCTTAAACATTGGCGCAGTGAGGCGTTCATGTTCGTTGCGCAGATAGTTTAATTCTTCCCATGTTCCCCAACGTTTCACGGCATCGTCTATATATTCGATTCGCTGTTTTGCACTAATATCTTCAGCATTAACCAAATACCTATACTTCGCTACAGCCACACTCCCACATACAGGTAAATCGCCGTAACGCGCTATAAGCGAGTCTAAGGCTGCCTTGTCGTTAGCGTCTTCCACATTCAGATAAGCACTGTAACACGCTGCTTCGCGGTTGCCGACAGACGTATAATATTTATCTGCCTTATTATATTGTCTAGATTCGAACGCAATAACGTGTAGAAGGTCGTTCTTAAATATGGCATCGTTCTTTCCACCTTTTATCAATGGGGCATATTTACTATATTGTACGTCTGCCAATAAGGCAGGATTTTCCATTGCTTTATCGAAGTAAGTGGTGCTCGAATTATCTTCGGCATCGTCTCTATCGAAGAGTTTGCCCAACGCACAGCAGTAAACGGCGTGCAATACCTTATCTGTTTTCTCTGTTTTATCACAGAGTTCCTTCAGGCGAGCCTTTTCCGTATCAACCGAATCGGGCGATATTTGTGTCTGCAAACTTGAGGTTAGCAACTCAGCTGCTAACAAGTTACCGTACGATTTCTCTTTTTGCGCCTTGCTAACAATCTTCTTTAAAACAGCTAATTGTGTTTTGGGCAAATCTTTACCCCGTGCTACGTCTACTTGTTTCCACAATTCGCCGTAGCTCTGTGCAAACAGATTGAATGACACCATAAATAATAATGTAAGTACAGTTAATAGTTTTCTCATAACATCTTTCTTTTTAGAAATAATTGAAAAACAGGTGCAAACTGTTGTTTTGAATGATAAACGACTTATAAATCATATATCTACAACATCTTTTATTCTCACTCTTTTGTAATCTTCTTTGCGTTTCGACTCATAATTTTATATGTTCATATATGCAAAGATCCATTTCTTATAATAGCGCAAAGGTACAATTTTATCTTGGATAATGCGAACAAAAGATATTTTTAGTAGTGTAGAAATACATTTTTAATTGTTTTTTATATCTTTGCACATATAAAGTATCTTGCTTATGTTGTTGCATTTTCGCAACGATAAAAAAGAAATAAATTATAATAAATATATGGTATATACAAACATTCTTCTAATTTTAGTTACAGTGCTGTGTGTAATATTATTGGCTAATAGAACAAAAATACTGAAAAGAAAGTCAGAGAAGTACATAACTTCATTACCATACAAGCCTTTAGAGATTAATGAAGTGAAGAAACTCTATAGTAATGGCGAGCTTCTTTGTAGTGTAGGATACTTACATTACCAATTAGATTTTGCTAATGCTGTACAGAAAGAAGATTTGGGAATATTCTTAGGTTATGCTATGAATGCATCTGAGCCTATTGGTCGCATCTATATTTACGACAATCAGAATGTTCAACGTGGATATATAGACAATCAAACCGAACTCTACCATACACTGTCTGTTCGTAAGAAAGTTCCTGTATATGGTGTTTCGTTACACAATGCAAAAGATGGGTATAGTGGTGAGGTGTGTATTAGAATAAAATGAGAAAACAAGAAATGAGCTTTTAGTTTGCATTCTTCGAAGTGTCTCTATCTACTTCGTATTTAAAATAAAGATGTTTGTTTGGTTATAACACCTTTATGCATTGGTTAAGAATATTGGTTCCTGTCATCTTTTATTCTCATGCTCACATCTTGGTTGTCGTTATAGTCAACAGTATTGTTACGTCAGCATTATAAAGTCTATCAACTTGTTCAGCAATAAAACAGAATATGGACTCAGTAGTAAATAGATGAGAAGGTTGAGTAGTAACTATTGTTTACTTACAAATTAAATAGCCCCTCTCGTATTTTAGTTACTCTTTTTTTAGATATCTGTCACGTTCGTCTCAGATATCTGTCTCATTCGTCTCAGATATCTGTCAGTTGTAAATTAGATATCATAAAAAATTACCCCCCTTATGAAAATATATCGTAATACTTGGAAGATGCTTATTCAGATGAGAATTATGAATACCTTTACTCTGCTGTGTTTTCATTAAAATGTTAGTATAAGTTACTGGCTAACAATAGTTATTAGGGTTTCATTATATAGGAGTAGAAGAGGTTGCAATCACCCTCTTTTATACTGAGACTTTTATGCAGTAAACGTATATGCTTTTGAGTATAAAACTGGTACTTTGCTATGCTAAAATGAAATAATTAATTCTATATGATAATATTCTTCTAAACTGGAAGTCTTTTTTTGTGTCTTTGTATGGCATTATCTAACTTTTATAATAATACACGACTTCACATCTCAATATCATTATTGTCCTGTTCACTACACATATGTTTCACACTATACCTAAACTTATCAAAACGATGGAAGCCCATATCTTCTACTCGTTGTTTGCTTTCGTTTTGTGCAATCTCCGTATTATAATAAGGTATAAATGGTAGACGAATAAGTGTTCTATCTGTATATCCATTTTCAACAAGCCATTTTAAGTTGCTCGTAACTAATCTATTACTTTGTGTAGTATAGGTTTCATACGTTTGTTCGTTCATATCTTTTACATCAACAATAAACTCTTTTATAAGCGGTGCAACCATTTCCAGCTGCTTCAAAGGCACGTTCAACGATGTTTCCAATATGATGCACCACTCGGGATTCATTATTTTTACAAACTCTTCTATGAATTTGCTGTGCAATAAAGGCTCGCCACCACCAAAGCAAATGCCTCCACCAGTTGCCACGAAATAAAGGTCGTCTATCTCTACTTCGCTATAAAGTTCGCTCGGTGTAATGGTTCTTAATACACCATCGGGCGACAAGCATTGTGGATTCAGACAATACTTGCAATGCAACGGACAGCCATGAAAAGCCACAAGAGTAGTTACGCCTTCACCATCGGTGGTTAAACGGTGGCGATCGATGCCGATTATGGGTGCCTTTACTTCTTGCATTTCTTCTTGTGCGACTTGTATTTAGATGTCGTTCGGTTGTAAACATCGTCTCGTGGACCCGATGTTATACCACCTACAAGGACCATTTCACCTTGTATAGATCTCTCATCGTCTTTTAAAACAATGGTTCTATTATTATTTTCTAATAAGTCTTTAGCCTTAACAATCTTTTCTTCATACCCAATATACGATATTTTCAAATTTGTTTCTCGAGGCACTTTCACTGCAAAATAACCATCTATGTCGCTTATTGTCCCTTTGGTTGTGCCCTGAAGAATTACTGATGCCCCTGGTATAGGTTCTTTATTATCATCAAATATCAAACGGGCACGCACCACAATCGCATCTTCTGCTCCTTCAGAAAGGTCTTTTACAGCAATACTGTCTAAAGCATTAACTTGCGGAATAGGGTTTTTAACGCTGTCCTTATTTATATTCTGCGCTCCAACTTGCGCAGGAATAACCATTGCGCACAAGCCTGCTGCAATTCCACCCAACTTTATGGCAAAACCATTGCGTCTCTTTCGTTTAAGTTCTTCCTCTAAATAGCGCACTTCAGCCTCGCATGCGGGGCATGTACCTTTGCATTCACCTTTATAATGACACTCTTTCGGAGCGTAACTAATACCGTTCTCGTTGGCTATTTTCTGCCGAATATCCTTTAAAACCTTGCAAGTTGATTTACCTTTATTCATAAGTTGAATGTAATTTAAGTTTATTTTCTCTCTTCTGATACCGAAGAGTCTATGTTGCGAAATTACAAATAATTTTTTAAAAAACAAAGCAGAAATACATATAAACCGACAAAACGTCGTTAATTTAGCCATTTTGACAGTTTAAAACATATAGGAATAGAGTTTGATATATAAGAAACAGAACATAAAAATAAAAAAACAGACTATGACATTAGATAAATTTACAATTAAAGCACAAGAGGCTATCCAAGCAGCAATAAACTTGGCGAGCCGTAATGGGCAACAAGTAATTGAGCCATTGCATATACTTGCTGGTATAATGGAGAAAGGAAAAGATGTAGTGAACTACATTTTCCACAAGTCAGGCATTAATCTACAAATAGTAGAAAGTGCAGTGCAAAGCGAAATTTCTCATTTGCCCAAAGTGTCAGGAGGCGAACCATATCTATCTCCCGATGCAAATAAAGTGATACAAACAACAATGGATGAGTCGCAAAAAATGGGCGACGAGTTCGTTAGCATAGAGCCTTTGTTGCTTGCTTTGCTAAAAGTTAACTCTTCAGCAAGTCGCATTTTAAAAGATGCAGGCTGTACAGAGGAGATTATGAAAGCAGCAATAAAAGACTTAAGACAAGGTTCGAAGGTACAAAACCAAAGTGGCGACGAGAACTATCAGGCTTTATCAAAGTATGCACGTAATCTGGTTGAATACGCTCGGTCAGGAAAGCTCGACCCTGTAATTGGTCGCGACGAAGAAATACGCCGCGTGTTGCAAATTCTTTCACGAAGAACGAAGAACAATCCTATACTAATAGGCGAACCAGGTACAGGTAAGACTGCTATTGTAGAAGGTTTGGCAGAACGTATTGTACGTGGCGACGTGCCAGAAAACCTGAAAGACAAGCAACTCTATTCATTGGATATGGGTGCATTGGTAGCTGGTGCGAAGTACAAAGGCGAGTTCGAGGAACGACTGAAAGGTGTTGTTAAAGAAGTTACTAACGCTGAAGGAAACATTATACTCTTCATTGATGAAATTCATACGCTTGTTGGAGCAGGTGGTGGAGAGGGAGCAATGGACGCTGCCAATATTCTGAAGCCAGCTCTTGCACGAGGCGAACTACGTGCTATAGGTGCAACAACGCTCAATGAATATCAAAAGTATTTCGAGAAAGATAAGGCTCTCGAACGTCGTTTCCAAACAGTAATGGTAGACGAACCGAGCGAAATAGATGCTATCTCAATACTTCGTGGATTGAAAGAACGCTACGAGAACCACCATAAAGTGCGTATTCAGGACGATGCCTGCATTGCTGCCGTCAAACTATCCGAACGTTACATCTCTGACAGATTTCTGCCCGACAAGGCTATAGACCTGATGGACGAAGCTGCAGCAAAGCTTCGTATGGAGCGCGACTCAGTTCCTGAAGAGTTAGACGAGATTACACGCCGGCTCAAACAGCTGGAAATAGAACGCGAAGCCATCAAGCGCGAAAACGATACCGACAAGATTGCACAGTTGGACAAGGAGATCGCAGAACTGAAAGATCAGGAAACGAGTTTCAAAGCAAAGTGGGAAGGTGAGAAAAACTTGGTGAACAAAATACAGCAAGACAAGGAAGAGATTGAGCATTTGAAGTTCGAAGCCGACAAGGCAGAGCGCGAAGGCAACTACGAACGTGTGGCTGAAATTCGTTATTCACGTCTCAAAACGTTAGAAGACGATATTAAAAATATTCAGAAACAGTTGCAGACAACGCAAGGCGGTGAAGCGATGATTCGGGAAGAGGTTACTACCGAAGATATTGCAGAAGTAGTAAGTAGATGGACGGGTATTCCCGTTACAAGAATGCTGCAAAGCGAACGCGACAAGCTGCTACACCTCGAGGAAGAGCTGCACAAGCGTGTCATCGGACAAGACGAGGCTATCAGTGCCGTTGCCAATGCTGTTCGCCGTTCTCGTGCAGGCTTGCAAGACCCAAAGAAGCCTATTGCATCTTTCATCTTCCTTGGTACAACAGGTACTGGTAAGACCGAATTGGCAAAGGCATTAGCAGAATACTTGTTCAATGACGAGACGATGATGACGCGTATAGATATGAGCGAGTATCAGGAGAAGTTCAGCGTATCGCGCCTCATCGGAGCGCCTCCGGGGTATGTAGGTTACGATGAAGGTGGACAACTTACTGAAGCTGTTCGACGCAAACCCTATTCAGTGGTGCTATTCGATGAGATTGAAAAGGCACACCCCGACGTGTTCAACATCCTGCTGCAAGTGCTTGACGATGGGCGACTAACTGATAACAAAGGGCGTATGGTAAACTTTAAGAATACCATCATCATTATGACATCGAACCTTGGGTCGCAATATATCCAACAAGAATTTGCCAAACTTACGGATAATAACCGTCAGGAGGTGATAGACAATGTACGCAACACTGTGATGGATATGTTGAAACAGACTATTCGTCCAGAGTTCCTGAACCGTATCGATGAGACTATAATGTTCCTCCCACTCACGCAAAGCGAGATAGCACAAATAGTAACCTTGCAACTTAAGCGTGTAGAAGCAATGCTCGCACCGCAGGGATTTACATTGAAATGGACCGATAGCGCAGTAGAATATCTTACCAAAGTGGGTTACGACCCTGAGTTTGGTGCTCGTCCTGTTAAGAGAGCAATACAACGCTATGTGCTGAACGACCTCAGTAAGGCTATACTTGCAGAAACCGTAAGTCGGGAAAAGCCTGTCATCATAGATGATTTTGGGGAAGGTTTGGTATTCCACAACTAAAAGGGAACGATAAATAATACTAAAAGTCCTGCCATAATTCCACTGGGAATTTTGGCAGGGCTTCTTTGTATTATAATGTATAAGAAATATTTATTCGACAGATGATTTATGAAGTTCTTTGTTTACAATGTTTCGATTTAAGTATTATTAGGTATCTGAAGAACTATATATAATTAGAATAATAGGTCGAGAACCAATGGAAGATGGTCGCTAAAACCACCATTGTATCGCATTCCATTATAGAAACGGTGCGGCTTTACTCCTCCATATTTTTTATCTTCTTCAAGTAGAAAAGGAGCATCATTTATTCTGCATTGCTTTACTTTGGACACTAAATTCGTACTTACAAGTATTTGGTCTAAGCTACCCCATTCACCTCGGTAGCGATAAGTTCCTTTTGCTCCGTTCTTTCCTATTGCATAACGTGATATGTTTTCCATTTCATGTTCATATATCTTCTGTAACGATTTATCGTCGGCATAGTCATTGAAGTCGCCCATTGCTATTATCTTGGCGTTTCTTTCACTTGATTTAATGGAGTCAATAGTATTACAAAGTTGTGTGGCAACGTGTATTCTGAAAGGTTCTGAATAAATAGTACCACCTGAACGGCTTGGTGCGTGTACAAGAATGACGTGCAATGTATCGCCATTTACGAGTTCTCCCATTACGTGAAGTATGTCGCGAGTAGGTTTCATATTCTTTAATGGTGGGATACGAATGGTGTCGGCCTTTATTATTCGGAAGGTGAAAGGCGAATAGAGTAGGGCGACATCTATGCCACGTCTATCGTCGGAAGCAGTCATAATGTATTGGTAGCGTGCTTTACGTAATAGTGAACGTTGTGTAAGGAAAATCATTGTACTGTCGTTTTCTACTTCGCATAAACCTATTAAGTCAGGCAGATATGTCATTGCTGAATCCTCTCCACATGAAATGATGCCTTGGCCCACTTTATTTAATTTCTCCCAATACTTTGTGCGTGTCCAATGGCGAGGCGAATTGGGAGTAAACTCCAAATCGTTTTTCTCTGAATCGTGTTCCGTGTCAAATAAGTTTTCTACGTTCCATTCTACTATACGTAAACGTTCTTGCGCCATTATTGTGCAAGGAAGAAGGCTAAGGAAAAGCAAATATATGTGTTTCATGGTTGGTTAGTAAGTTATTAGTTGAGAATAGTGAGCTGTTGGCGCACGCTTTCTTCGTGTATAATTTCGAGAATGCGAGATGCAAATTTAGCATCTATTCCGCATGCGTTAGCCTGTTGCTTACACTTTTCTAACATTTCGTTGTAGCGTTCCGATTGTAAAACCGTCATATTGTGCTCCTTCTTAAATTTGCCAATCTCGCGACAAAGCTTAAAACGTTCGGCAAGTAAGTTTATCAACGAACTATCCATTTCGTCTATTTGTGAGCGTAGTTGATGCAGTTCTTCGCTTGTTGTGTGTTTATCGCGTACGATGAGTTGCGAAAGAATAAGGTTTAATTGTTCGGGTGTTACTTGTTGTTCTGCATCGCTCCATGCTTTGGTTGGATTACAATGGGTTTCTATTATAAGTCCGTCGGCTCCTAAATCAAGACCTTGTTGGCAAAGTGGGGCTATGAGTTCGCGACGTCCGCCAATGTGGCTGGGGTCGCAAATAATCGGCAAGTCGGGTATGCGGCGGTGCAACTCTATGGGAATTTGCCACATAGGTAAGTTGCGGTATATCTTCTTTTCGTAACTCGAAAAGCCACGATGGATAACGCCCAATCGTTTTATACCTGCCTGATTCAAACGTTGCAGTGCACCAATCCATAGTTCAAGGTCAGGATTTACAGGGTTTTTCACCAAGACTGGAATGTTCTTTACAACGCATAGTAGGTCGGATAAGGCTTGTATGGCAAACGGATTGGTTGTTGTTCGTGCACCAATCCACAGTATGTCCATATCGTATTTCAGAGCTAGCTCCACGTGTTCTGGTGTTGCCACTTCGGTGGCGATAAGCATACCTGTTTCGTCTTTCACTCGTTTTAGCCAAGGCAGAGCTTTTTCGCCGTTGCCTTCAAAGCACCCAGGTTTGGTGCGTGGCTTCCAAACACCTGCTCGGAATATCTTGCAGCCATTAGCTGAAAGTTGTTGAGCAGTATCCATTACCTGCTCTTCGGTTTCTGCAGAGCAAGGACCTGCTATTATGATGGGTTGGTTTTCTTTATGTGGAAGTTCTAACGGTTGTAGTTCTAATTCCATTATAATAATATGTTATCCGTTATGTTTTTGAACTAAAAACCATAGGGATTCATTTGTTTATACTTGTCATTGAGTTGTTTCTCAATGTTTTCTTCTGCATTTTCTTTACCATCTGTTGGCATCAGCTCTTCTGCTCTTTCAGCATCTTCTTTTGCTTTTACCTCGTTTCCTATTAAGGAATACATTTCGCTGCGTTCTTTAAATGCAGTGTACGAAAATGGGTTGGCATCAATGGCTTTTGTGAAATACTCTATTGCGTCATTGTTGCGATTGGCAGCTCGTTCTATTCTTGCTTTTAATAGTAGTACATCTTCGTTATCTTCTGTGTGTTCCAACAACCAATCAGCATCTGCTTCAGCTTCGCTAAGCTGCTGAGTGCGTAGATAGGTTTCTCCGCGTAGCAAATAGGCGTTGCCTTGCTTGTTATCTATAGAGATGGCTTTTGTTGCCATCGCAATTGTGTTTACGTCGTCGCCTTGTCCTTTGCATGCTTCGGCATATAGGTAGTGAGCTGTTGCATTTTCCGAATCTAAGAGAATAGCTTTTTCACACGCTGTAGCCATTGCGCCATAGTTTTCCATCATGAAGGCTATGTTTGCCATGCGAATAAATATTTGGACATTGTCGGGTTGCGCCTTACTTAATGTTTGCAGTTCTTCGTAAGCTTCCGAGAACATACCTTTCGATGTATAAACAATAGAAAGGTGGTCGTGAATTTCCAAGTCGTCTTTTATCTCCAATGCATGTTTGAAACATCTTATTGCATATTCTACTTCACCAGTTTTCATGGCTCTAACGCCATCGTATTTCAATACATCGAAATTTTTTGCTTCGTTTTGTACTTTTATTTCTTCTTTGGTTTCTTCTTTGCCACCAAACAGCTTCTGAAAAAAGTTCATACGTGTTTTATTTTTATTTATGTTCAACGAAGGAACTAACCATCGTCTTTAAGTTGTTCGTTATTTATAATATGCAAACTTACATATTTTTTTCGACATATCAACCTGTTTACAGCACTTTCAATGTGTATTTAATGCAGACATAAAGCAACAGAACAGTGAAGGATAAAGTTGTCCAAAGTACAAGGTTGGGCTTTACAATCAACAAAATTTCTATTAGAACAAACATTAGAACAGTAATTACTTTCAGCCAACTGATGAGTTCTACTCCGATTTTCTCTTGCTCTTTCCGACTGTGTTTCTTCGAGCTTGGAAAGTTGTAGAGTTGAGGATTTCTCTCCAACCACCACATCAACAGATAGATGAGCAAAGCGATAGCAGGGAGTATAAATAGTTCCCATTTGGAGCCATAGTTGTCCACTTCGCCGTGTATGTTTATGTGCAACGGAATGATTTCTACATTACTAAAACCAACAATAATGGCAAAAGAAAAGCCAATGCCTAAAGTTAAAATAGGAAGAACCTTTTTTATAATAATATTCAATATCATAAGTTTATGGTTTTATAAAGATATTTTTCTAAGATTATTATCAGCAGTAATATTGTCTTTACCCTTAAAATAGGGTATTGCAAAGATACGAAATTTAGTTGTAGCGATGGAATAATAATGCTGAAAGTTTTATTTTGTGGGAAGATAGCTGAATAATTATTGGGCGAAAGTTCAGTATGAGTCTACTTTTCTGATTGTAAAAAAAATATAATATTCGCGATTCTGTTAACATTTGATATTGAGGATAAATAGAATAGCTCGCCAGCTATTTCTACGTTGTTCAGTACCTTTTTATATAAAGCTCAACTACTTTTTATTGATTGCTCAATACCTTTTTATAAAAAGCTGGCGAGCTTTTTATAAAAAGTTCGCCAGCTTTTTGCAGTTTGCTCAATCACTTTTGCCTAAATCTTCTATTACTTTTATTCAAATTTGTAAGTTTTATGCTCTTTTTGCGATTGTTTAATGTGTTATAAGTTGCACACTAACAATATGACTATCGTGTTACTTGCTGAATATCTGTACTTTATATATTGCACGTAAATAGTTGCCTTTTTTGAGAGAGAGAATAAACTTATTTTAAAAAGTGGCCTTCCTGCCCATTTTTACGCTCTAAGAATTAACACTTTAAGAAAGTAAATTCACTTTTTATAACATTTAACGCTCAATATAAAAGCATATAGTTGTGAGATAGAAAATGAAAATTAAGGTTGCTTTATAAATCTGTGTTTTTCTATTTTCTTAAGTAGGAAAGTAGAGAAAAGAAAATCCCACTGACTCAATTTGTGAGTAGTGGGATTCTTATTAGTTTATAACGCATATTCTTCGCCATTAAGGAATACTTGGCGAATAATAGGTGTGGTGTATGCGTAAGGGATAAAGTCGATTGATGGAATTGGGTCGGTAATGTAGAAGTTGGCTACCTTACCCACGGTGATAGAGCCGTACTCTTCGCTCAGTCCCATAGCATAAGCTGAGTTGATGGTTGCAGCATTGAGTGCTTCAGCTGGCATTAAACGCATTTTGATGCAGGCTAATGACACAGCAAATTTCATATCGCCTGATGGTGTAGAACCTGGGTTGTAGTCGGAAGCAATTGCCATTGGGAGTCCTGCATCAATCATCTTTCTGCCCGGTGCGAATGGCATATTCAGGAAGAACGATGTTCCGGGTAAAGCGGTTGGCATAGTTTCAGCGTCTTTTAGCAGTTCTATATCGTGGTCGTCCATCGCTTCAAGGTGGTCTACGGAGAGGGCGTTGCATTCAACACCTACTTCTACACCGCCTGAAACAGCAAGTTCTTCGCCGTGAATTTTACCACGAAGACCATATTTTGCACCCGCTTGGAGCAAGCGTCGCGTTTCGTCTGGAGTGAAGAAACCTTCGTCGCAGAATACGTCAATGAAGTCGGCAAGCCCTTCTTCTGCCACGGCAGGCAACATATCGTTGATGATGTGGTCTACATATTCGGCTTGGCGACCAGCATATTCACGACCAACAGCGTGCGCACCGAGGAAGTTGGCAACGACCTTGACAGGAGCAGTCTCCTTTATGCGACGAATAACACGCAGCATCTTCAGCTCGTCTTTAAGATTCAAGCCGTAGCCACTCTTTATTTCCATCGCACCCGTACCTTTTCGAATAACCTCGTCTACTCGCTTCATCGCCTGTTCGTAGAGTTCGTCTTCTGAAAGTTCGTGCAGGCGGTCGGCAGAATTGAGGATACCGCCACCACGCTTTGCAATTTCTGCATAGCTTAAGCCACGGATTTTATCAACAAATTCGCCTTCTCGGCTGCCAGCATAAACAACATGAGTGTGAGAATCGCAGAACGAAGGCATAACGGTTCCGCCTTCAGCATCTACAACCAATGTGCTGCGTCCTACTTGCGGCGTGTCAATGCGTGGTCCGTAAGAAACGATGCGACCGTTTTCTACATAAAGGTAAGCATTTTCAATGGTGTTTAGTTGGGACATTTCAGCCCCTCGCAGGCATCGTTTACCTTCGTGTCCGATGCCTGCCAGTATGCCGATATTTGTTACTAAGAGTTTCATTTGCGGAGGAAATCTACTGACTTAGCAATGTGTGGTGCCATAAATTGGTCGTTTTCAACGAATGGCACATCCTTACGATAAGCCTCGAAGATAGCTTCGATGGCAGGAGAAGACTTCAATGGGCGACGGAATTCGAGTGCCTGTGCTGCATTAAAAAGCTCAATAGCAAGTACACGTTCAGTGTTCAGCACTACTTGATAGAGTTTTGTAGCTGCGTTCGCACCCATGCTGACGTGGTCTTCCTGTCCTTGTGAAGAAGGAATGCTATCGGCAGAAGCAGGTGTACAGTACATCTTGCTCTGGCTAACGATAGAAGCAGCAGTGTATTGTGGAATCATGAAACCGCTGTTCACGCCTGGTTTAGCTACCAAGAAACTTGGAAGGTCGCGTGTGCCAGATACGAGTTTGTAGATACGACGCTCTGAAATGTTGCTGAGTTCGCAAAGTGCAATGGCAAGGAAGTCCATTGGTTGTGCGATAGGTTCGCCGTGGAAGTTGCCCGCAGAGATAACGAGGTCTTCGTCTGGACAAACGGTTGGGTTGTCGGTAGCTGCATTTACTTCAATGTCGATTACAGATTTCACGTAGCGTATGGTGTCTTTTGATGCACCGTGAACCTGTGGCATACAACGGAAAGAGTAAGGATCTTGTACGTTTACTTTTGGTTGTTTAATGAGTTCACTGCCTTCGAGCAACTCACGAATACGAGCAGCTGTTTCAATTTGTCCTTGGTGAGGACGAACAGCGTGTACCGCATGAGTGAATGGTTCAATACGACCATCGTAAGCTTCGAGCGACATTGTACCAATCTTGTCTGCCCAATCGCTCAATCGCTGTGCTTGGAGCAAGCACCAAACAGCAAATGAGTTCATGTTCTGTGTACCGTTGAGCAATGCCAAACCTTCTTTTGAAACGAGCTGGATAGGCTGCCAATTCATCTTCTTCAGCATTTCCTCGCCAGAAATAACTTCACCGTTCATTTCTACACTGCCGATACCCAAGAGTGGCAAGCATAGGTGAGCCAATGGAACGAGGTCGCCCGATGCACCGAGTGAGCCTTGCATATAAACAACAGGGTAAATATCGTTGTTGAAGAAATCAATCAAACGCTCTACAGTTACCAATTGGCAAGCTGAGAAGCCGTAGCTTAGCGACTGAATCTTGAGCAGCAACATAATCTTTACGATTTCGTTGGGAACGCGGTCGCCAACACCACAGGCGTGCGACATCATAAGGTTCTTCTGAAGGTCAGAGAGTTGTTGCTTGTCGATAGAGATTTTGCACAACGAACCAAAGCCGGTTGTAACGCCATAGATAGGTTTATCTGATGTTTCAATTTTCTTGTCTAAGTATTCACGGCAACGAACAATACGGTTGCGTGCGTCATCAGAAAGTTCGAGTTTAATGTTGTTTTCAATGATTTCACCAATTCTTTCAATAGAGAGGTGTTCTGCACTTATCTTATGTGTCATAATTGTATTTAAAAGTTAACTTGTTTCTTTAAAATGAATATTCACAGATAAGGATATGCCTTATCTGTGAATACGTTTGTTTTTACTTATATGCTTCGTTGATAATATCGTCATCAACAAAGTTTGGAAGTGTTACGGTCAAACCCGGTGTACGTTCCATTTCGCGCTTGATAGCGTCGATTGAACCCTTGTTGCGTGCCCAGCTGCGACGAGAAATACCATTGTT
Organism: Prevotella pallens; assembly: GCF_900454935.1. NCBI lineage: Bacteria > Pseudomonadati > Bacteroidota > Bacteroidia > Bacteroidales > Prevotellaceae > Prevotella > Prevotella pallens. The sequence continues at coordinate 1,529,326 of NZ_UGTP01000001.1, read as the reverse complement.
CACGTCCCAAAGGAGCATTTGACGAATGTGGTGGTCTGAATCTTCACTACCATCGATAACCATACCGAAGCCACCATTGATAACTTCGCCCCAGCCTACGCCGCCACCGTTGTGGATTGAAACCCATGTTGCGCCACGGAAAGAATCACCAATAACGTTCTGAACAGCCATATCAGCGCAGAACTGTGAACCGTCGTAGATGTTGCTTGTTTCGCGGAATGGAGAGTCAGTACCTGATACGTCATGATGGTCGCGACCCAAAACTACAGGACGGCTAATTTCACCACGTTTAATAGCTTCGTTGAATGCTAAGGCAATCTTTGTGCGGCCTTCCGAGTCAGCGTAAAGAATACGAGCCTGAGAACCTACAACGAGCTTGTTCTTGCCTGCTTCCTTAATCCAGTGGATATTGTCGTCCAATTGTCCGATAATGTCGGGAGTTGCAGTCTTGCGTATTTCTTCGAGAACTTCTGTTGCGATACGGTCGGTTGTCTCCAAGTCTTTAGGATCGCCAGATGAGCAAACCCAACGGAAAGGACCGAAACCATAGTCGAAGAACATAGGTCCCATGATGTCTTGAACGTATGAAGGATAACGGAATTTACCGTTCTCGCCCATAATATCAGCGCCTGCACGGCTTGATTCCAATAGGAAGGCATTGCCGTAATCGAAGAAGTACATACCGTTGGCAGTAAGTTTGTTGATTGCAGCAACTTGACGGCGCAAAGACTCTTGTACTTTTTTCTTGAACAATTCAGGTTCTTCAGCCATCATACGCTTGCTTTCTTCTAACGAAACACCTACTGGATAGTAGCCACCAGCCCAAGGGTTATGGAGCGAAGTCTGGTCAGAACCAAGGTCTACGTGGATATTTTCTTCTGCCAAACGTTCCCAAAGGTCTACCACGTTGCCTACGTATGCCATTGAAACCACACGTTTTTCTTCAACAGCCTTGCAAATTGCAGGAATAAGCTCGTCGAGGTTTTCATGCAATTCATCTACCCAACCTTGCTCATGGCGTTTGCGAGCAGCCAATGGATTGATTTCTGCTGTTACGCTAACAACGCCTGCAATATTACCGGCTTTAGGCTGTGCACCTGACATACCGCCAAGACCAGCTGTAACAAACAACTTCATATTGTCGCCACCAACTTTGCGTGCAGCATTCAATACTGTAATTGTTGTTCCGTGAACAATGCCCTGTGGACCAATATACATATATGAACCAGCTGTCATCTGACCATACTGACTTACGCCTAGTGCGTTGTCGCGTTCCCAATCGTCTGGTTTAGAGTAATTAGGAATTACCATACCATTGGTAACAACTACACGTGGCGCATTCTTGTGTGATGGGAAAAGACCGAGTGGGTGACCAGAATACATAACGAGTGTTTGCTCATCGGTCATTTCGCTTAAGTATTTCATAACTAAACGATATTGTGCCCAGTTTTGGAATACAGCACCATTACCACCGTATGTAATCAATTCGTGAGGATGTTGAGCTACAGCCTTGTCGAGGTTGTTCTGAATCATCATCATAATAGCAGCTGCCTGTTGCGATTTGTGTGGATATTCGTCAATAGGCCGAGCGTACATTTCGTATGTAGGGCGGAAACGATACATATAGATACGTCCGTATGTTTCTAACTCATTGGCAAATTCTGGTGCCAGAGTTGCGTGGAATTTCTTTGGGAAATAGCGCAATGCATTGCGAAGTGCAAGCTTCTTTTCCTCTGCTGTAAGAATATCCTTGCGCTTTGGAGCGTGGTTAATAGATGTGTCGTATATTTGAGGCTCTGGAAGTGTCTCAGGTATGCCAGCACGAATATCTGCTATAAATTGTTCTTTAGTCATTTTATTATATCTTTTATAATTTGTCTTCTACAATCTTCATTATTTCAGTTTCAAGCTCATTAGCCTTCTTAATCAGCTCATTAGCCTCGCCTACGAGCTTATCAGCAGCTTCACGGTCTTTCAATCCCGATGCATTGATCTTAACGTTTAAACCTGCACCTAATACGGCTGCACGAGCTGCGAGTACACCTACACCTGCATCAGAAACACTGTTTGGATTGCCTTCTTCTGCCATAGCTTTGCAGAGTTCAAATACTTTGAATGATGCTTGCATTGTGTGCAAAGGTACTTGTGTTGCGAACAAAGTTGCAGCTTGGATTGCAGCAGAACGAGCAGCTTTCTCTTCGTCTGTTTTTTTAGGAAGACCAAATGCCTCCATAATGCGGTTGAAAGCTTCGGTATCTTCGTCTACGAGCACCATTAATTCTGCTTGAATTTTCTGACCTTTGTCTGCCCAGTTGCTGAATTCTTCCCAACGGTCGTCCCAACCAGCCTTATGGCTTGAGAGGTTGGCAACCATTGTGCCCAATGCAGCTCCTAAGGCTCCCATATAAGCAGAGATGGTGCCACCACCTGGAGCAGGTGATTCGCGTGATGTTTCGTCAGCGAAGCCTTTCACTGTAAGGTCTATAAGTTTTGCAGTTTTGTTCTCGTCTTCCAAGAGATATTCGATAACCTTTTCGCGTGGGTTAAATTCTTTCAAATCGTCCAATCCCATAGACTTAATTGCAATCTGCAGAATATCTTCTTCAGGAATACCTGTAGACCGATTTTGTTTTTTCAGGAAGTATTTACCAGCTTCTATTAATGTACGTTTTGGTATCAAACCAACTATTTCTGTACCAGTTACACGAATACCACGGTTTTGTGCGCAACGGCAAACTTCGTCGAATGCAACGTGTAATGGAGTAACGTTTATGTCGGTAATATTCATTGAAACTTGTGCAATGCCATATTCGTCGATGAACCAACCGATTGCCTTTGTGCCTTTCAACGTACCTGGAATCATAATGGTTTTTCCATTCTCATCTTTCATTGGTTTACCAACAGGTGAACCACCTTCACGTTGTGGGCGTCCCTTTTCGCGTACGTCGAATGCAATTGCATTAGCGCGGCGAGTAGAAGTGGTATTTAGGTTGAAGTTTGTAGCAATAAGGAAGTCGCGAGCTCCCACAGCTGTACAGCCTGTACGTGCAACGCCTTCGTCCCACGCACGAGCTCCAAAATCGGGTGCTTCAGCTTCAACCGTCATTCTTTCTGCTAAACCTTCGTATTCACCCTTACGGCAAATAGCGAGATTACGGCGTTCTGGAGTTCTTGCAGCAGCTTCGTAGCAGTAGCAAGGTACTTTAAGCTCGTTAGCAATTCGTTCTGCCAACTTGTGTGCTAACTTTGCACATTCTTCGAGTGTGATACCTGCAACTGGAATTAATGGGCAAACATCGGTTGCACCCATACGTGGGTGAGCACCGTGATGTTGGCGCATATCGATGAGCTGAGCAGCCTTCTTTACACATTGAAATGCGGCTTCTAATACTGCGTCAGGAGACCCAACAAAAGTTATTACTGTGCGGTTTGTAGCTTCGCCTGGATCCACGTCGAGTAGTTTTACACCTTTAACGCGTTCAATTTCGTCAGTTACTTGTTTAATAATAGCTTTGTTACGTCCCTCACTAATGTTAGGAACACATTCAATGATCTGTTTTTCTTGTACCATTTTTATTTTGTATATTAAATTTTTTAGGCGTAATTTCTTTACGGTGTAAAATTAAGAATAAGGTTGGAATCTACAAAATATTTAGGCTTAAACTATTCAAAAAATGCAGTTTTACATCAACGATTGATTGAAAATAGCGTTTTATTATAGAAAATGATATATTCCTTTGAGGCGTATAGGTCATTTTGCAGGCTGCTCTATAATAAAACAAAATATGTTTAGAATCTAATAACTGGTTTGGGTTTAAGTGTTCTTTAAGGTGTAGAGAATGAAGGACGAAAGAAAGTTTTTTTCGTTTCCAGCTTGCAGCCCATTATGTTTTATTCTTTGTTGTCTTATTAATTATCTGGCGAACACAATGCATTGGGAACATTCTCTGATGTACTTTGTATCAACGATATACTGATTATACAGTATTATTTACGTGTAAGTAAAACTTTATTTACATGTAAGTAAAACTTTACTTACGTGTAAGTAGAACTTTATTTACGTGTAAGTAAAACGCTGTTTAGCGTTAGAAACAATGTTCATTACATATATAAAAAGCTGCGCATATATATAAGAAACGATGGTATGTTATGAGAGAATTATTGTAGACTCGTATTATCAACTTCTTCTATACACAATTTATAGCTGCAGATTACAAGGTTGGCGTACCACAAAATATGTAAAGACGGAGAGAAATAAGATGGGCGGAGATGTTTTGTTAAATGTGAGCCAATAATTAAGGTATCCACAGGCTTTCTTCGTTGTGTTGTTGCCATCAATAGCACGACATAGGATACTTGCAAAGATTTTCTATTATCAATAAAATGCACTTTTAAAGCGTAGGTATTATCAATTATTCACTCTCCTCTACAACACCTATATTTAATAGTAAAATGTTTTCGATATTGATGCTAACAAAAATAGCTTAAAGAATGATGCGAGATAATTCAGACAATTAAACTTGAGTGAATATAAAATAAGGTGAAATAAAAGAATTCTCTTCTAAATAATCTCTCTTTCGAAAAAAAAGACTACTTTTGCAACAATCGTATAAGATAGAACTACATAAGTAGATACACCTAAAATTAAGAAATATGAAACGTCTAATTTCTACGCTACTAGCTTGTTTTTTCTTTCTTGCGCTGTTAGCCCAAGAAGTAAAGACTTTTGAATTACGAAATAACACTGGTATGAATGCCGTAGTAAGCAACTATGGTGCACGTGTTATAAAACTCGAAGTACGCAATTGGAATGGTAGATTGGAACCAGTGATAAAAGGCTATGCACACATATCTAACTATAAAGACGACATAACACTTGGCGCTACGCTCATAAATAATGCTGAAAATGCTCCCCTTGTATCAGCAGATAAAGTTTGGGAAGTAGTGAGTGTTGAAAGTCAGACAGCTACATTTTGTTGTATTACCGATATTATTAATGGTGAACATAAAGGCAAATTAAAAGTATCTGTAACCTATACGCTATCCGACCAGAATGCTCTTGATATTGATTATAATGTAAGTTCTACAATTTCAACACACTGTCAAGTTACTAATGGTATTGTTTTCAATTTGTCTGGCGATACTAACCGTTCTATCTTAAAGCAATATTTGTGGATAGATTCATATAAAACGAATGCTTTGAATGCGAACCAGAAATTAGCCCATAAGCAAAAGAAAATGCGTTATACCTCATTAGACTTCAATCAGCCACGTGAGTTGGGAGAGCGCATAAATAATTTCCAGAATGGCTATAACCACACATTTCAATTACGACATCCATCTAAAACACAAAATCCAGCTGCAATTCTTTTTGACGAACAGAGTGGGAGAGTTATGACAGTTCATATATGTGAACCATCTTTACACATAAACTCTTATGGGAAACTAAGTACAGGCATCTCGTTTCAACCCATTCGTGAAGGTTATGATGGCAATAAAAAAGAAATAAATACGGCAATATCGCCAGAAAAAGAGTTCCATTCTACAACCGTATTTGCTTTTTCTACAGACCCTCCATTGATAATGAGAAGAGAGCATATTGTTAAATAGATAGGTAGAAAAGATTAAATACTTTTAATTTTCTTGGTAATTAAATGCCAAAAAAGTAATTTTGCAACGTATGAAGAAGATATTTGTCATAACGATAGCATTATTCATTGGTTTAGAAATATATGCGCAAGATATTTCTAAAAGTAATATAGATACGATAGTTGTTGCACCTATAGTATCTCCACATTTGCAAGGAGCTAGGAAAGCAACAGAGGTAGAGAAAGAATACGCACGTCAGTTAGCAGAAGAACGCAATCAGCACCAGACGCCCCAAAACTTACAATCTTTCGATGAATATAGTGGAACTATAAACAATAATGATGTTTACTATCCTTATTGGAATTATGGTGAAGGATTTGATTTATGGCGTTTGCACAAAGGCTTGAATGTAAATCTTAGTGCATCTGTATTTGCAAACTTAGGACGTGGATATTCTCATAGTGCAGGATTTACACAAGATGTGTCGTTAATGTATGTAACCGATTTATCGCCAAAGGCAACATTGGCAATAGGTGGTTATATAAATAATGTAACCTATAGTGGCTCTAATTATACAACAGCAGGTGTTAATGCGTTGTTTAATTATCGGTTTAATGATCATTGGAGTGCATATTTCTTTGTTCAGAAAGCATTTAATTCTGGCAACTTCGCTCCATGGGCAATTGGAAATTATGCCATTGATGGGTATGCAATGGGACTCTCGCCTATGTATTGGGGTAGTGGATTCCTCCCTTATATGAGTAGTGCTTATGGAATGCCTATGTATAAGTTTATGGATAGAATAGGTGGTGGCGTTTCTTACCAATGGGGTAAACATAAACAAAACTCACTATCTATAAGTGTAGAATACGACCGTTTGCCTAATCAGAATAAAGGATTGTACGATTTTAACCGATACAGCTATCCAGTAAGATGAGATAAAAACTCTCTTTTCTATTAAAAAATAAGTAGTGATAATATTAAAGAAGTAGACAAAAAAGAGTTCAATGATTGCTTTTCGTATAGGTAAATAGCTGATTTCTTTAAATTTCTTATTCTATTTGTTTAATTATTAGTACTTTTGCAAAATAAAAAGAGTGCAGATTCCTAATTGCTGTCTCGCAGCAAGAAAGTAAAGAAAACGAAGTTTGTATCTTGTTACTCGTTACATTTCTTACTGTACGGGAGTTGCAATTATCCCTGCACCCATTTGTTTGCAAAGATACAACCATTATTTGTTTGCTGCAATACTAAATTTTTGGTATTTTGAAATACCTACTTTTAGCTATTGTGTAACTCACAGAAATGTTCTTACTTTGCAAAGATATTGCAATAAGAAGACAACGAACATCTGTCGTTTCTTTCAAAAGCAAGTTTATCTTATACAAAAAGATAATGAATAAAAAACGACCTAAATGAAGAATCATAAAATGTATGAAGCTGATGATAAGATGATATCTCTTATCAGCGATAACTACGACCTGCTTCAAGCCTTAGGCAGTTTTGGTATTAATTTGGGCTTTGGAGATAAAACAGTTCGTGAAGTCTGCGATAGTCAGAATGTTGATACCTATACTTTTCTGTCTATCGTGAATTTTACAATGAATGGTTATAAAGATTATGATGATGCCGATAGATTGTCAATACCTACTTTAGTGAAATATTTGAAGGCTTTTCATACTTATTATTTAGACTTCCAATTACCATTCATTCGTAAAAAGCTTGTGGATTCGTTAGACGAGAATGACAATTTAGCCCGACTTATTCTAAAATTGTATGATGAGTATTCGCACGACATTCGTAATCACATGCAATACGAAGAAAAAACGGTTTTCCCTTATGTTGATTCATTATTAGCGGGTCAAACAAATAGTAATTACGATATAGAGACCTTCTCTAAACATCATAAGCAAACAGATGTAAAATTGCATGAACTTAAGAATATCATAATTAAATATCTTCCATCTGATGCACATCGTAACAGTCAGCTTACAGCAACATTATATGATATCTACCGTTGTGAGGATTGGCTCGACCAACATGCAAATGTTGAAGATGAAATATTTATACCTGCTATTCGTCATCTGGAGATGAAGAGTAAACAGAATGATGTTTCTGTGAAAATATCTAGTATGCTTAGCAAACAACCAGATATGGGCGAGACCCTAAGCGATCGTGAGAAAGATGTGATTATTTGTGTAGTTCAAGGAATGACAAACAAAGAGATAGCCAATCATTTGTGTATTTCAACAAATACTGTGATTACGCATCGTAGGAATATTGCGCGTAAATTGCAGATACATTCTCCAGCAGGTCTCACTATATATGCCATTGTAAATAATTTGGTAGATATAGGTACTGTAAATCTGTAGTAAATGTTGTTTTTATATCACAAGTAACATTAACTCGCCATAATTAAAAATAAAACAGTTCTCTTATGGATATGAAAAGAATGATGGGTGGACGTCCACGTATTGCTGTTATTGATCCTAATACACTAGCTGTATTAGGATTGAAGAATATTCTACAAAACGTACTTCCTATAATGGAAGTAGAAACTTTTTCTTCTTTTGATGATTTCTATACAGCTAATCCAGATTCGTTCTTTCATTATTTTGTTGCACAAACTATTGTCTTGGAGAACAGAATATTCTTTACTGAGCGTAGGCAGAAAACAATTCTATTAACTGTTTCAAAAGACTCTAATTCTCAGTTGTCCGGTTTTCACTGTATATGTGTAAGTGTAGATGAAGAAGAGCTAGTGCGTAATCTGCTTATGGTAGAGCAATATGGACATGCTGGAGGTAAGAACTTACCAGAATTACCACAAGCTTTAAAGAACAAGATATTAAGTAATAGAGAGATAGAAGTTCTTTCTTTGGTAGTGCAAGGGTATATTAATAAGGAGATAGCACTCAAACTCAATATTAGTTTGACCACAGTTATTACACATCGAAAAAATATTATGGAGAAACTTGGTATGAAGAGTGTTTCTGCATTAACAATCTATGCTGTTATGCATGGATATGTAGATATAAATAAAATTTAGGCACTCAAGACTATAAGAATGGTGATAGTAGAAAGCCTAACTTCCCTTTTAGCTTTTGCCAAGGAGTTCTCCATTCATTCCATTTCTTTTCTGTTAGTTTAAAGCATCTCTTCTTTTGACTTTCAAAAATAGTATCTAATTCTTTTGTAACTTCTTTATCTACGATTACAGCATTAACCTCTCTATCCCATCTTAAACTTCTAGCATTTAGATTTGCCGAACCTATTGTACAGAACTTCCCGTCTACGAGTATAATTTTTGTATGATGAAATCCCGGTTCGAACAGCCAAATGGTACAACCATCTTTCATAAGTTTATGTGCGTTGTAGTAGCCACAATCAGGTGTTAGTGGTATATCGCTTTTGACACTTAGCATTATTTCTACTTTTACTCCACGTTTAGCAGCATTCTTTAAAGCTGCTCTTAACTTCGGACTGAGTGTAAAATATGGATTAATAATTTTTATGCTGTCTTTTGCATCGTTGATTGCTTTTTCGTAAAAGAAACGAATTATATCTTTCGTTATGTGTGGCTCACGGTTGAGTATGCCTACCATTTGATGGCCTGCCGATTTACAAGTGTCTACTTTTAAACCTTTTATATATTCTGCGTTGCTTATTCCACGATAATACTTGGCTCCATGAATATTCTGACCAGACACTTTTTGCCACATTTGTAGAAATATCTTCTGCAATGTGTTTACGGCATCTCCTTCTATTCTACAGTGCATATCGTGCCATTCTCCAACTACTTTTGTACCTTTTATATAATAGTCAGCTACATTCATTCCACCTGTATAACCAATTTTTCCATCAATAACAGCAATCTTGCGATGATCTCTGTTAAATATATCGTGTATCCATGGAAAGGCTATTGGTTTGAATTCATATATCTCAATGCCTTTTTCCCTGATTTCTCTTAAATGCTTTTTACGCATTGGTCGGTTATTACTGGCATTACCAAATCCATCGAATATAGCTCTAATTTCTACTCCTTCTTTTGCTTTTCTTGCTAAATGGTTAATAAGTTCTTTATTTATAGAGTCGTTTCTGAAGTTGAAATACTCTAAATGTATGCTTGAACGTGCCTGATCTATGGCTTTAAATAGGTCGTCGAACTTCTCTTGTCCAGTTGTCAACAGTGTTACTGAATTGTTGTTACTGAATTGTATTCCTTTCGTTTTAAGTTGTTGGACTATTGAAGAGTCGGAACTTATTCTTTGAGAAGGTTGTGTCTGTATAGTAGAAACTGCTATTATGGGTTGTTCGACAAAGGTAAACCATAATAGTAAGATAGTAACTAGAAGTGGGGTTCTCTCTATTTTCTTCACGTATTCGTTATTGTATTTTCTCTTATCAGTTATATTTATTACAATGTATTGTGTTCTTCTTTGTTTAACTACTACGATAGTTAAAGCATACAACTGTAATGATCAACAACACCTAATAGTTTTCGTTCCTTATCGCAAACCAATACTGTGTGTATTTTATATTTGTGCATAATGCTTTGTATTTCGGTTATTTTTGTATTCGGGAGAACCATCTTTGGTGTTCTTGTCATTATGTCTTCTACTGTTTGATCAAAGAATTTTGCTTGCCATTTCTCCATCGCACGACGTATATCGCCATCGGTAATTAGTCCGATAACCTTATTATTCTCCACAGAAACGCCTAAGCCTAACTTACCGTTGCTAACGTGAATGATGGCTTCTCCTAAGTGCATTTCTTTTGGAATGATGGGTAAATCCTCTGAACGCATAACGTCTTGAGCTGTTGTAAGCAAGCGTTTGCCTAATTCTCCGCCTGGGTGGAACTGTGCAAAATCTTTCGGACGAAATTTTCTGACTTCCATTAGGGCAATTGCAAGCGCATCGCCCATAACCAAAGCGGCTGTAGTGGAGCTTGTCGGAGCAAGATTTAGTGGGCATGCCTCCTTCTCGACCCATACCTTTATGTGTGTCGTTGCATATTTTGCCAATAATGAATTTGGGTTAGCGCTCATACCAATAATAGGAATATTCATGTGCAATACCATTGGAATGAAGCGTAGAAGTTCGTCTGTCTGACCTGAATTAGATAGTGCTAAAACAACATCGTCCTTTGTCATAGCTCCTAAATCACCATGGAAAACGTCTAATGGATTTGCAAAGAAAGCGGGAGTTCCTGTTGATGATAATGTTGCTGCTATTTTAGCACCAATATTTCCGCTTTTCCCTACTCCTGTAACAATCACTTTTCCTTTGCAATGATACATTAAATCTACTGCTTTGTCAAAGTTTTCATCTAATTGTTTTATCAGTGCGAGGGTTGCATTTGCTTCGTCTTTTATGCACTGTATAGCGTAATCTCTAACGTTTTTCATCTTGATTATTTTTTCCTTGCTCTATTGTAGTTGTCCGATTAGGTCATCTAATTTCGTTAATTCCAACATATTTGCAGCATCGCTTAGTCCTTGGTCTGGAATGGGGTGCACTTCGAAGAAGTATCCATTTGCTCCAAAAGCTTTGGCTGCTAATGCCATTGAAGGCACAAATTTACGATCGCCCACAGTTTTTCCGTTGCCTGCACTTGGACGTTGAACGCTGTGTGTACAATCCATAATAACTGTTTCGCTAAATTCTTGCATATCTGGAATATTCCGAAAGTCTACAACCAAATTGTTGTAGCCAAAGCTATTGCCACGTTCTGTAAGCCATACTTCTTTTGCTCCGCTGTCTACGCATTTCTCTACTGGATATTTCATATCTCTTCCGCTTAGGAATTGTGCTTTCTTAATATTCACAATTTTTCCTGTTTTAGCGGCTGCAACAAGTAAGTCGGTTTGTCTACATAAAAAAGCAGGTATCTGAATGACGTCTACTACTTTGCCAACAGCTTCTGCTTGATTGCTTTCATGGATGTCGGTGAGTAGTCGTAAACCGTATTTATTTTTTATTTCTTGCAACATTGCAAGTCCTTTCGTTATACCTGGACCGCGGAAAGATTTTAGGCTGGTGCGATTTGCCTTATCGAAACTGGCTTTGAATATTATGTCGATACCATATTTTTTGTTCAGGCGTACTAGTTCCTCGGCTACGGTGTTTAAGAGTTCTTGGCTCTCTATGACGCACGGTCCTGCAATGTAAATATTTTTATTACTCATTTAAGACGCAATATGTAATGTAAAGAATGTATGGAAAGAGGGCTTGTTAAGCCATTTACTGATGCAAAGGTATATATAATAAGGTGAATATGCAAACCATCTGCCTAACTTATTAGTGTATACTAACGAAAATATGTTTTAGGTATTGTTATACAGCCTCATAAAGCGTGTTGTTTTTTGTGATATCTAATTTGCAACTTACAGATATCTGAGACGAATGCGATAGATATCTGTAACGATCGTGATAGATATCTAAAACAAGCGTTACTATATTTAACCAATTTCTCTAAACATTTGAGATGTTCTCTTTGCTTACTATCTAAACAGTAGGCAATACTTATAATATTCTTGTTTGTTTCCTATATAACAGTTTATATTCTTGCTCAAAAAAGCATAGCTTCAGTAGATATTAATTAAGACTTTATAATACTGTAGGAGTGCTTAATAGTGAAGTTTTTTGTACTTTTGCAACCAAAACGGAACGTATGATATTGATAGCAGATAGCGGTAGCACAAAGACGGATTGGATTGTATATACTGGTAACAATGGTAACAGTAGAGTGGTTTCAACGCAGGGAATAAATCCTTTTCATCAATCGGATATCGAAATAGAACTTATATTGAAAAACGAGGTATTGCCTCTATTAGCATCTATTTTAGATAATGTTGAGGCTGCAAACCTAATTAAGTATGTTGCATTCTATGGTGCGGGTTGTACCGAAAGCGTATTGCCCAAAATGCAAGGTTGCTTGTCTGGTATCTTTGCAGAAGCCAATATTGAGGTGGCTGGCGATTTGCTTGGTGCTGCTCGGGCGTTGTGTGGCAGTAAGCCAGGCATAGCTTGTATATTGGGAACTGGGTCGAACAGCTGTTTCTACGATGGCGAAAAAATGGTAGAGAATGTTCCGCCATTAGGTTACATCTTAGGCGATGAGGGTAGCGGAGCAGCATTAGGAAAGCTTTTTATAAACGGTATATTTAAAGGCGACCTGCCTACACATATTCGGGAATTATATCTTAATGAAGAGAATATTACCTATGCAGAAATAATAGAAAAGGTTTATCGTAAGCCTTTAGCCAATAGGTTTCTCGCTTCTACCTCAAAGTTCGTCTATAAACATTTAGATTTGCCAGAATTAGCAAGCTTGGTGCAGCATAATTTCGACAACTTTTTTAAGCACAATGTGTGCAAATATGCTCGTTACGGTGTTAAAGAAGTGTCGGCTATAGGTAGCATAGCCTACTATTTTCGCAATGCATTCGAAGTAGCAGCAGCAAAATACGGCTTTGTGGTAAATAAGGTAGAACAGTCGCCTATTCACGGAATGTTAGCTTATCATAAAAATAGACAACAATAAATGTACTAAGTTTTTCAACGCATTTGTTAGGCTAATACGTCATTCTGAAATATATTCTGCCTATAGTTTGGTGATTATTCATAAAATTAGTATTTTTGGCTCGCCAATATAATAAGAGTCATAGTGTAGGTTAAAGATTATGAGAAAATGTACCAATTAGGCTCATTCAACATTTAATAGTATAGAACATTAGAAACAAATAACAATATGAAAAAAGTAATTGCTTGTTTTGCAATCTTCGCAACCACCCTGTTAGCTTGTCCGTTGGGTAGCGTTGCACAAAACAAAACCACCACTCAACAGCAAACAAATGTAGCAACCACAGTAAGCAAAGATGCACAGAATAGCGATGCACTCGATGAACTTGAAGCAGATGCAGGGGCTACTGAAACACAAAAGCCATCTGCAGACAATATGGGGTTTCACCAAATGCTTAAGCAAAAGTTTATTGATGGTAATGCAGGCTTTATGTCGCTTGTGGCTTTGGCTTTGGTTTTAGGTTTAGCTTTTTGCATAGAGCGCATTATCTATCTAAGTCTTTCGGAGATTGATGCCAAGCGTTTTATGGGGAAACTAACCGACCTGATTGTTGCTAACGATATAGAACAAGCAAAAGAACTTAGCCGAAACACGCGTGGTCCCGTAGCTTCTATCTGCTATCAAGGATTGTTGCGTATAGATAGTTCTATCGAGGATATAGAACGTAGCGTAGCTTCATACGGCAGTGTGCAGAGTGCTAATTTAGAGAAAGGTTGTTCGTGGGTAACACTCTTTATAGCAATGGCACCATCGTTAGGTTTCCTTGGTACGGTGATTGGAATGGTAATGGCTTTCGACCAAATACAAATTGCAGGCGATATTAGTCCTACCATTGTAGCTTCGGGAATGAAAGTGGCACTTATAACCACCATCTTTGGTATTATTGTAGCTTTGGTTCTACAGATATTCTACAACTACATACTTTCTAAGATAGAACACCTTACGGCTCAGATGGAAGAGTCTGCCATATCGTTGTTAGATGCCATTGTTGTGTATAAACTGAAACGATAGACTATGAACGTGAGAAATAAACTTTCTAAATGGGCAGAAGAGCGAATATCGCAACGCATTCTGTACGTCTTAATAGGCGTTATTTCACTTGTGTTCGTGCTGTTCTTCTCGGTAGGCTTCTATACTCCATTTGCTGGCGACCCTTCTTTCAATGCTCCATTGTTCACCGATGTGCTTCTTATATTTATGTGGATTCTCTTCGGGTTGGCAGTTCTCACAATGGTCGTGTCGTTAATTCGTACTGCACGAACAATGTCTGTTAAGCAACGTGTGGTGAATGGTATTCCTACTTACAAAATATCCATAGTCGTGTTTGGCACAACACTTTTGTGCCTTGTGTTGTCGTTTGTCTTCGGTTCTTCTCGTCCTATGCTTATAAATGGCGCAAACTATACCGATACATTCTGGTTGAAGGTTTCCGATATGTTTGTTACATCATCAATAGTGTTGCTTCTTGTTGCAATAGCTGTAACAGCTTTTGGTGCGACACGCTATTATAGAAAGAAAAATAAAAACGCCAATGTTTAAACGTGCTAAACGAAAAGTTCCAGGCTTAAACACCTCTTCTACAGCCGACATATCGTTTATGTTGCTCATACTATTCTTGGTTACTACATCAATGGAGGTAGACAATGGATTGGAACGCACGCTTCCACCGATAGAGAAGCAACAGAAAGAAATCCAATCTATGGTAGACGAACGACTGGTGTTGCGCTTTCAGATACTTGATAACAACAAGTTGCTGCTAAACAATAAGCCTATTGCATTGGCTACTGTAAGGAAAACTGTAGCCAACTTTGTTGCACCTAAGGGTAAAGAGCACATTATTCAGCTTCAGGCAGATTCACATGCTTCGTATAATACTTACTTCTCACTTCAGAACGAAATAGTTGCAGCCTATAACGATTTGCGCAATAAGCGAGCCGAACAGCTGTATGGCAAACTCTATCAACTTTGTTCTGCCGAACAGCAGGAACAGATTGCCGACGAAATACCGCAACGCATATCAGAGGTTTATACTACAGAGAATGCAAAAACACAGAAAGGAGGCAACCAATGAGCATCTATCGACGTCGTAAACACAATATTCCAGAACTGAACACAGCTTCGTTGCCCGACCTTATTTTCACCATCTTGTTCTTCTTTATGCTTGTTACCCACATGCGTAAAACCACCGTCAAAGTGAAATATCAGGTACCGCAGGGAACTGAGCTAACAAAGCTGGTAAAGAAGTCTGCCATATCTTATATATATATAGGTACACCCACCAATGCTACTGGTAATGCTATAGGCGATAGTATGTGTGTGCAGCTGAACGACAAGATTGTTGATTTGAAGGATATAAAAGGCTATCTTGCAAAAGAACGACAAACTATGTCGGCAGTCGATAGAAAGCAAATGAGTGCCAGCGTGCGTGCCGACAAGAACACACCAATGGGAATGATAAACAATATTAAGCAGAGTTTGCGCGAAAGCAATGTGCTGAAAGTAAACTTTGCTGCCACATTCAAGAAACATAATACCACCACATCTTATTAGTGCAAATTGCACGAGAGCCACACTTTAGTATATAGGGCATTTGCAAATAAACATTGGTGTGCGTGGACAATCCACAGCGTGTGTTCCGTGATATGGGGCACGATAAATCAGCTCCCTACAATGGGTGTACGTGGGTGTAAACATTGGTGTACGTGGGTAAATATTACGTGTACGAGGATACACATTGGGTGTACGTAACAATCGCAGCGTACATTCCGTAGGCGTAGGGGTCCGATTCATCGCGCCCGTCCGCACCGAATTATGTAATTGCACCCACGTGTTTAGAACAATACTAACTATTTATGGTGAGAGAATGCACAATATTTATTATTTTTTCTCATATTGTTTGTAGTTTTTAGATATTATTATTACCTTTGCCACCAAATTAAGCCAGATTTAACAAGAATGCAAGTAAATCTACATATTATAACGTTGTTTCACACCTTATATAATAAAGGTGTAAATAGTGTTGCATCTATATGTGGCTTGCAAAAGTACGAGGAGAAAAACGAAAAAAAGATTGCTAAATATTTGGTAGTTCCAAATATTTGTATACTCTCTCTCTCTCTCTCTCTCTCTCTCTCTCTCTCTCTAGTAATGCAGGCGTAAACAAAACTTTCCACTTTTTCGTACGCGCGCGCGAAGCGTGCCGTGCAAACCATAGTAAACAAAGGACTCGCAGGAGTTTCCTTTGTTCTTTTTTTGTGCCCTGCTGTTTACAACTCAAGAGAGAAATAAGCACAATTTTATCTCGTAAAAACATAAAAAACATCTATGGGGTTTATGCCACTGTATAGCCTCATACCCTTTTAAATATAATAATTGCATAAAAGAATGAGATTATGAAAGAAAACAAAAAAAGAAAGGACTATTTACAGCCCGATGTATCGATACTTAGTATCGACGAAGAAAGCCACTTATTGGTACAAAGTCCACAAGTACGCCCAGGTGGTGGCGGTTCAGGAAGCCAGACGCCAGGAACAATTAATGTGGTTCCACATACACCAGACGATAATAACCCTGACGACGACTTGGAGGGTTAAGCAAAACTAAGTAGCTTTAGCTTTCCTGGGAGCCCTAGGAATCCTAGGAACTCTAGAAACCAAACAAAACAAGTAACTAACAAAAGATTAAAAAAGGAAAACAATATGACGAAGAAAAGTATTTTCCATTATGCGCTCTCTTCACTCTTGGTGGGTGGAATTGCGCTATCGGTAACATCGTGTGCCGACGATGATATAAACCCCAATCAAGGAAACGACGGCGACGCCCTTGTGCGTTTCAGCATAAACGACGTGCAGGAACAAGCCGTAAATCGTGGACTGGAAATGACACGCGGAGCCATTGCCAACGGCATTACCACTGCCGACCTTGCCGGACACAAACTCGCAGCACACAGCAACCGCAACATAGACGTGTGTTTAATTGAAACCACCGTAGAAGGCGTAAACCCAGTAAAGGCAGACGCCCACACACGTGCCCAAATAGCAACTGCTATCAGTGGCGACTTCTCTTCAACTGGTATCCGTGGTGTTGCAGCAACAAGCATATTGACAACACCCGAGTGGTTCAAAGCTGCGAAAACCAAGAGCAACGGCGAACTCTATACCCCTATACGTTGGTCTATTGCTCAGCCTTGGGCACGTTTCTTTGCTGTTTATCCTTCTAAGGATAGTTATTCAAAACTTACCATCAACGATATGGCTTCTACCGACAATGCCCCCAGTGTTGACTTCACGGTAGAGCCTAACGTCAGAGATCAGAAGGACTTTATGACGGCATGTACAGGCGAGGTGCATTATGCAACACAGTTTGAGCAGCCTACAACCAGCCTCGACTTCCGCCACGCACTTACCGCTATCCGCTTTGCTGTGGGTCAGAACCTTTCATGGAACAAAACCATTGATAAGGTTGAGATTCGCAATGCCATTATGAAGAGCAAGTACAAGCTCTCAAACGAGTTTAATGGTACAGGTGCCGACTGGGATCACTCTGCCGACACTCGTGGTACGGCGACCCTTTCTGGTGTAAGCGTGAGCACGAGCCGTAACCCTAACGTAACCATTATGGGCAACACGGGCGACAACTTCACGTTCTACATGATACCACAGGTGCTCACGGGCAAGAACGTAAAGGTGAATGTTCACTGCACCGATGGTACTGTAATCGACGTTGTATTGAAAGGCGAATGGAAGGCAGGAACAACACGCACATATAAACTTAGCCAGACAAATTCCAACTGGAACTACGTGCTTACTTCTACTAACCCGGCAAATGCACTAGCTTACGACCAGGAGACATCAGGTCCCTACACCATCACAAGTTATCGAGAGAATAATGGCACACGCCAAGCAGTGCCTTGGAAAGTCATTGGCTACAGTGTTGATAACGGTGCAACTTGGACAACTAACAAGCCAGATTGGCTAACCAGTCTTAGCAAGGAAAGCGGAGATGGTGCTCCTTACTCAGCAGAATCAGGTACGGCTACTCTTAAAAAGGCAGAAATGATAGACATGCTAAAGGTTCGCAACGACGGATTAAAAAATGCCACTCCTTTAGGTTCTGCTTCTGTCCCTTACAATTTGTCTAACAGCACAGGTGCTGCTGCTGTTGAGAACACTGCCAACTGTTACGTTATCTCTGCCCCTGGTCACTATCGCATACCACTTGTTTATGGTAATGCTATCAAGAATGGTAGCGATAACCCGAGTTCTTACAAAACCAGCAATACTGGTACTTATATTCTTACTAATTTCAAAGATCACCTTGGCAATAATATTGATAATCCTTGGATAGAAAAGACCAACGGCGGCGCCAATGCTGGCATAGATGGTGCAAAGATTGTTTGGGCTGATGAAGCAAATCTAGTACATTTATCAGCTTCTCCTATCAAGCAAGATGGAGGGAATGCTTATCTTGATTTTGAAGTAAAACCATCAGACATCAAGAGTGGTAACGCTGTCGTTGCTGTTACCAGAGGTGGTGTAGTCGTTTGGTCCTGGCACTTATGGTTTGCACCACAGAGTGCGCTCGATAAGATTGAAGTTACAAACTATCAAGGTATAAAGTATAACTTCACTACTGAAACTATCGGTTGGAAGCCTACTAAGTGGAATGGCACTATATACCAAAAACCTCGTACTGTCAAGATCCGTGTCGAACATTCTGTTGCTAACAATGGAATGAAGTTGTTCACAGATATATCCATAGTTCAGAAACCAGGTAACACAAGGAAAGGTTATACAACACTCTACCAATTTGGGCGTAAGGATGCTTTTCCAGGTACAGACGTAATTCCTAATGGTTCATTCACTAAGGATGCTGGGGATCATATGTCTATAACAAATAGCATTCAGAATCCACAAAACTTCTATAGATTCGGTGGCTCTTGGTATGATACTCCTCCTGCTGGTTACTCTTACTACAACCTTTGGTCTGCCGATAACATCACTACTGGTTGGAACGACAATGCCGTTGTCAAGACTGTTTACGATCCTTGCCCTATAGGTTTCAAGATGCCTGCAAGTAATGCCTTTACTAGATTCGCCAGCAATGGGAATAATAGCCCTGCCAACGCTGACGACACTACTGATAGTCAGAAATATTATGCTGCTTACGGTCATAATTTCTGGACCAACAATAGTAAGACTGCTACCATTTTCTTTCCTGCTTCGGGTGGTCGCCACTACATCTATTGTACGCTCTTTGAAGGCGCCGGTTACTATTGGTCGGCAGTCCCGTACAACATATACGATGGTCGCAGCCTGCACCTCTACTGGAGCACCATAAAGTATCAAGACAATGACAGTCGGTCGTATACGTTTGCGGTACGTCCCGTTTCAGAATAATTGATTCATTGGATTTATTTGCAGGCGGCATGTCCGTATTAGAAATATAAATAGTTTCAGTTAATCTATTTTAATTCAATGTGTGGCGGCGACGTGAGTCGGTGCCACACTTCTAAAATAAGAATATCATGAGTGCACAGATACTATGGCACAAATGAAAAACAAAATTAATGAAACAAATAAATACCCACACCGTGTATTCCGTGATATGCGGGCACGATAAATCGGCCCCTACAGTGGGTGTACGTGGGTGTAAAACTTGGTGTACGTGGACAAATATTACGTGTTCGTGGTGTAAACATAGATTGTACATAAACAATTGTAGCGCACATTCCGTAGGCGTAGGGGACCGATTTATCGCGCCCGTCCGCACCGAATTGTATAAATGCAATCATGCATCACAGTGGGTGTACGTGGTATAAACGTTGGTGTACGTGGGTAAATATTACGTGTTCGTGGAATAAACATTGGTTGCGCATAAACAGTCGCAGAGTACATTCCGTAGGCGTAGGGGACCGATTCATCGCGCCCGTTCACACCGAATTGTATAAATGCAACCACATATCACAATGGGTGCACGTGGGTAAACGTTGGTGTACGAGGACAATCCGCAGCGTGATGTTGGGACAAATATTGTGTACACGTGGAATAAACATTGATTGTACATAAACAATTGCAGCGTACATTCCGTAGGCGTAGGGGCCGATTCATCGCGCCCGTTCACACCGAATTGTATAAATGCAATCACGCATCACAGTGGGTGCACGTGGTGTAAACGTTGGTGTACGTGGGTAAATGTTGGTGTACGTGAACAATCCGCAGCGCACATTCCGTAGGCGTAGGGGTCCGATTCATCGCGCCCGTCCGTAACGAATTATGTAAATACGCTCACAATTCTTTGAGATGTCCGCAAACATACGGTATAAAACTCGTGTTGGAGAAAATCTCGAATGCGAGTATAAACAAACAATTTATATAACTCAGCCGAAGGGCTACAATTTTATATTCTGACGGGTGTAGGACCCGTAAGGCACGGGTGTAGGACTCGTGGGGCACGGCAGTAGGACCCGTGGGGCACGGCAGTACATTTCGTTGATATTAACAATTGGGGCTTTCGGCTTAACAAATTTTTATTATGGCATTTTATAAGAAGACCAAAATGAAAGTGAACGGCAAATGGTATCCTAAAGCCGTTTTAGTATCGAGTCCGGCAACAACAGACCAAGTGGCAAAACGTCTGGCAGCAGAATCGACGGTAAGTCCTGCCGATGTGCGTGCAGTGCTGACGGCATTGGGCGGTGTGATGGGCGATTTTATGGCACAAGGTCGTTCGGTGAAGCTGGACGGTGTAGGTTCGTTCTACTTTACGGCTGTTACAAACAAGAACGGTGTGGCAACGGAGAAAGAAGTATCGGCGAACCAAATTAGTGGCGTTCGTGTGCGCTTTATTCCCGAAACCCGATATCGTGGAGCAGGAAAGGGCAGGGTGTCTACCCGAGGTTTATCGGACGTAGACATTGAGTGGAACGAATGGAAAGGCAAAGAAAAAGAAGCCGACCCAAAGAAACCCGAAGGCGGTGGCGGACAACCACACCCGTAAGTCTCAATATTAGCATTAACGGTAGCGCCCTTGTTTTGCAAAGGAACAAGGGCGTTAGTAGTACTGTTAGCTATGGCTTAGTATTGACCTTTTTTATAAGTCTCGTCTAACAATATAGTTTTAGGATTTTTACCAGAGCGGTAAGTAAAACGGAAATTAAAGCCAGCCTCTTTGTAAAGTTTCGATGCCGTATCGGTTTTAATACCATTGAGCAGGATTTGTTGCAGTAATTGTTTGTTAGCCTCAACATTAGCTTTGTTATCGCCCTCGTTGTAGATAGAATAATAGTAGTGAATGGTGCGAGTTTGCGGTTCGTATGTCATACTGTCCATTCGTGTGTTATTAACCATAGGAGTGGGGCAGTGCTTTTGTGTATATTCCTTACATTCTTTCGCTGCTCTGTCTTCTAAACTCTCTTGGCAACACATAAGCGAAGTGCAGCCAATAACAATGAAAAGCATCTTAATAAACTTCATAATTCTGTTGTGATATATGTATTAACGTGTGCAAAGGTAGGTGTTTTTGAGCAATTTTATGATTGGTTCTTTTGTATTTCTCGCTTTTATTCTTAAATTTGCATACCAAAAGACAACAATCTTAATGAATCAGATAAGAAATTTCTGCATTATAGCACATATAGACCACGGTAAGTCTACACTTGCCGACCGTTTGTTAGAATACACCAAAACTATCAAAGTAACAGAAGGGCAGATGCTTGACGATATGGATTTAGAGCGCGAACGCGGTATAACCATTAAGAGCCATGCTATACAGATGGAGTATGAACAAGACGGACAGAAATATGTTTTAAACCTTATAGATACTCCGGGACACGTAGACTTTTCTTACGAAGTGTCGAGAAGTATTGCTGCATGCGAGGGTGCACTGCTTATAGTAGACTCTACGCAAGGTGTTCAGGCACAAACCATATCAAATTTGTATATGGCAATTGACAATAATCTTGAGATTATACCAGTAATCAACAAGATTGATATGCCCAACGCAATGCCCGAAGAGGTGGAAGACGAAATAGTAGACCTTATAGGTTGCGAACGTAGCGACATTATTAGGGCGAGTGGAAAAACTGGCGAAGGCGTGCCAGAAATATTGCGAGCCATAGTAGAGCGTATTCCAGCTCCCAAAGGCGACACAAAAGCACCTTTGCAAGCACTTATTTTCGATTCTATCTTTAATTCGTTCCGTGGCATTATAACCTTATGCAAAGTAACGAATGGGACTATTCGTAAAGGCGACAAGGTGAAGTTTGTGCAGACAGGAATGGAATACGACGCCGATGAGGTGGGAGTTCTGAAAATGGAAATGAAGCCTAAGAACGAATTAACAACAGGCGAAGTAGGATACATTATATCGGGAATAAAAAATGCACGTGAAGTAAAAGTGGGCGATACTGTAACACACGTGAGCAGTCCGTGCGATAAAGCCATAGAAGGATTCCAGTTAGTAAAACCAATGGTGTTTGCTGGTGTTTATCCTATAGACCCTAACGATTACGAAAACCTGCGCGCATCGCTCGAGAAACTACAACTAAACGATGCCTCGCTAACATTTTCTCCAGAAAGCTCGCAAGCATTAGGCTTTGGATTTCGCTGCGGTTTCTTAGGTTTGTTGCACATGGAGATAATACAAGAACGATTGGACCGTGAGTTCAACATGGACGTTATAACCACTGTGCCCAACGTAAGCTATATGGTGTACGACAAGTTAGGCGAAAGCAAGGAAGTGCACAATCCATCAGGTTTGCCAGACCCAACAATGATAGACCATATAGAAGAACCCTATATAAAAGCCTCTATTATAACATCGAGCGAATATATCGGACCAATAATGACGCTTTGTCTTGATAAGCGCGGCGAATTGGTAAGTCAGAACTACGTTAGTGGTAACCGCTTGGAACTGATATTTATGATTCCATTAGGCGAAATAGTTATCGATTTCTACGATAAGTTAAAGAGCATTTCCAAAGGATATGCATCTTTCGATTATCATATAGATTCGTTCCGTCCATCTAAACTAGCAAAACTCGATATACTTTTGAATGGTGAACCTGTAGATGCTCTATCTACCCTTACGCACGAAAGCAATGCCGTAACATTTGGTAGACGAATGTGCGAAAAGTTAAAAGAGCTGATACCACGCCAACAATTCGACATAGCAATACAAGCAGCTATCGGTGGAAAAATAGTTGCACGCGAAACGGTGAAACAGGTTCGGAAAGATGTTACTGCAAAATGCTACGGTGGCGATGTCAGCCGTAAGCGTAAACTGTTAGAAAAACAAAAGAAAGGCAAGAAGCGTATGAAGCAAGTGGGCAATGTGCAAGTGCCCCAAAAAGCATTCTTAGCCGTATTAAAGTTAGATTAAAACCAATAAAGGAGTATAAAAATGAAAGAAACCTTTGAAACCAGAGATATTGCACGCGAGCTAGCCCGAAAGTACAGCACAATGACACACGAGGAACTCGATACGCTCGAGAGTATTCTTGTGCCAATGAAGTTCGCTAAAGGCGAAATGATATTGAAAGAAGGCGAGGTGTGCGAAAACATCTATTACATTGAACATGGACTTGTTCGTCAGTTCTATTTTAAGAATGGAAAGCAGATAACAGAGCATTTAGGCGAAGACCGAACCGTCTTTATGTGCATTGAAAGCCTTTTCCGCGAAGAAGCTACAAAGTTGCAAGTGGAAGCAATAGAACCAACTACAGTATATGCACTGCCAAAACTACGATTAGAACAAGTAGCATTACACAACGTGAATATACAAATACTTTATAGAAAGATATTAGAAGAAAGTTTAATAATCTCACAAGTTCACGCCGACCTGGTTCGTTTTGAAACAGCACAAGACCGATATAAGAAAATGTGTAAACTAAGTCCGCAAGTTATATTGCGTGCACCATTAGTTTATATTGCCAGCTATTTACAAATGACACCAGAGACTCTCAGTCGTGTTCGTGCAGCTACATTGTTAGAATAGTTTATTCTTCTAAAGAATTATAGTAAAAAACGATGGCGTATAAAATCTACTCTTGTTTAATTGTTATGTGTTTCACTTTGGCAGTATCTGCACAAGAGAATACAAGTGTTTCCTCTACTAAGCAAATTAGTGGTAGTACGGCTTCTATAAAGAAAGTAAATCATACAGCTTTAGATGTTGTGCTTAATGCTTATATGGATTCATTGACTTTAACCGAGAATAAGATATTTTCTCAAGCTAATAGGCAAGGAGCAAATTATAAAGGCAATGTTTTTCGTTCTGCTCAATTGTTTCTACCTGTTACCTATTATAGAAATATAGTAGACAATGCATTCTCTTTAAAAGAAAATGATGCTTATAACAAACAACTTTTAGATATCTATTTATATTCACCATCGTTAGTAAGCACCACAGCCAATGAGCTTAGAGGAAAACAAACAACCACTGTAGAAGTTGAAACGCCTATACAACGTGAAGTTGAGATAGTAGATAAGGTTGCGCCAGCACCAGTAGAGTCTACTTTCTCACCTGTTGAAGTACTTATTAGAAAGCCAGACTTTTGGACTTATAAGGGCGATTATTCGCTGCAATTGTTGCAGAACTATGTTTCGGGTAATTGGTATAAAGGAGGAGAAAGCAACTATTCGGTGTTATCTTCTGCAATATTCGAAGCGAATTACAATAATAAGCAGAAGGTGAAATGGGATAATCGGTTAGAGCTGAAGTTTGGTATTCAAAGTACTAAATCGGACACTTTGCATAGTTTCAAAACAACCGAAGACCTTATACGCCTTACTTCTAAATTTGGTTTACAAGCCTCTAAGAAATGGTATTATTCGGTACAGTTTGTGGGTAATACACAATTTACGCACTCTTACCGTTCCAATGATCCTTTGCTGTATTCAGACTTTTTAGCTCCTTTAAATATAAATGTGTCGTTGGGTATGGATTATACCATCGATTGGTTAGAACATAAGCTAAAGGGAAATGTGCATCTGGCTCCATTGGCTTATAATACAAAGTATACACGTATAAAAAGTTTGGCAGACCGATTAGGTATAGAAAAAGGTAGGCATGCACGCCACGATTTTGGTTCGGAACTATCTGTTGAGTTTGTGTGGCAGCTGATGGAGGCTCTTTCTTGGAAGACACGTCTATATTCGTATACAACCTACAAACGCACTGAAGTGGAATGGGAAAATACGATAAGATTGCAATTTAATAGATTTATAGGTGCACAATTGTTTATTTATCCTCGATTTGATGATGGTGTAACACACGATGGTCGTTATGGCTATTTACAGATGAGAGAGTTTGCTTCTATAGGTTTCCAATACAGCTTTTAATCTAATTAGAACTTTTTTACGAGAAACCTCTTGTGTTTATAGTAGATAGCTTTGACTATATTTTCACAGTATTTTAACAGGGGAACTTATCCTGATAGCCAACCATTAGCAATTTATGAACAAATTAGATATCTATCACGCTTGTTTTAGATATCTGTCGCAAACGTTTTAGACATCTGTCATAATCGTTTCAGATATCTAATATTTTGAACAGATAGTTCGTGAGCTATTTTCTTTCTATTATATCTAGTTGTTCCTACACCATAAACATTAATAACAAAGAATATAAGCAACACAACAACCAAACAAAATATGTAGAGCGCTTAACGAATGAAATGGATAAAAAAGAATATTATAGCACAAAGCTTTGACTAATTTATCTGTAGAAGGACTATTACGAGCAAAGAATTATATTGAAATTTGGAATGTTGGCTATTTATGTTTATCTTTGCATACAAATCGTATTAAAATGGTGGATATTAGCAATTGACACCAACAATACTTAAAACAAAACGTATAAAATATTTGCCTTTATGAAGGACTTTTTTAAGAATGTCTTCGCCACTTTTGTTGGCATATTCCTTTTTGTGTTAGTAACGTTGCTTCTTGGTTTCGTGTGTATTTTTGGAATGGTACTGTCGAGCGAAAGTACAACCGAAATAGAGAATAATTCAGTATTAGTGATAAATCTTTCTGGGCCATTAAGCGAACGTTCAGATAAGAATGTTATAGCAGAATTTATTGGTAACGTTGCAAGCGGAGTAAGCTTAGAGGACGTACTTTCAGGTATAGAGAAAGCAAAGACCAATAAGAACATAAAAGGTATTTATATTGAAGCTGGAGCTTTTGCACCAAACTCTTATGCATCGTTGCAAGAAATAAGAGAAGCCCTAATAGATTTTAAGAAGAGCCATAAATGGATTGTAGCCTATGGCGATAGCTATACACAAAGCGCTTATTATTTAGCTTCGGTTGCAAATGATGTGTATTTAAATCCACAAGGAATGTTAGATTGGCATGGTTTATCCTCTCAACGTATCTATCTAAAAGATATGTTAGCTAAGTTTGGAGTAAAAATGCAGGTGTCTAAGGTTGGTACATACAAGAGTGCTACAGAAATGTTTACAGAAGAAAAAATGAGCGATGCCGATAGACAGCAAACCTCAACATATCTAAATGGAATATGGAAATATCTTTTAAAAGGAGTTAGCGAGAGTAGGAATATTCCTATAGCAAAACTTAACGAATATGCAGATAGTGTAATAACATTTGCTAATCCCACCAGCTATCTGAAGATGAAACTAATAGACAAGCTTCTTTATACAGACCAAGTAAGAAACGAAGTAAAGAAGCGGTTAGGTATTAATTCAGATGACGAAATTCACCAAATATCACTTACGGATTTAAAAGCGGTAGAACCTGCTAAAGGTGGTAGCGAAGTGGCAGTGTACTATGCGTATGGAGATATTGTTGATAGTCCAGTTTCGAATACATCTTTTAATCAGCATTCCATTGTAGGAAAAGATGTTTGTAATGATCTTAAAGAATTAATGGACGACGATGATGTAAAAGCAGTTGTTATCAGAGTAAATTCAGGCGGAGGCTCAGCCTTTGCATCAGAACAAATGTGGCATCAAATAATGGAACTAAAGAAGGTAAAACCAGTTGTTGTTAGTATGGGAGGTTATGCTGCATCAGGAGGTTATTATATGTCGGTTCCTGCAAACTGGATAGTTGCTGAACCTACAACCATTACAGGCTCAATAGGTATCTTTGGAATGTTCCCCGATTTTAGTGGGTTAGCATCAGAGAAGTTAGGTATTAAGTTCGATGAAGTGAAAACTAATAAGAATGGAACTTTTGGTTCAACAATGCGCCCTCTTACTCCAGATGAAATGCGAATGTTACAAGTGTATATAGACCGTGGTTACACAACCTTTAAGAATAGAGTTGCGCAAGGCAGAAATCTTACAATGGCTCAAGTAGAAGCAATAGCTCAAGGACACGTTTATACAGGTGAAGATGCATTAAAGATAAAGTTGGTAGATGAGCTCGGTGGATTAGATAAGGCTGTGAAGAAGGCTGCACAATTAGCAAAAATAGATAACTATTATAAGGTTAGTTATCCATCACCAGTTAATTGGTTTGACCAAATATTTGGAGAAAGTGTGCAAGATAACTATCTTAACGAACAATTATATACATCGTTAGGAATATTCTACCAGCCATTCTCTATCTTGCGCACAATCAACCAGCAATCGGCAATTCAGGCGCGACTACCTTATATTATTAATATAAACTAGTAAATAAGATGGAATAGAACCATTAACACATATATTGCAAATAGAATGGAAGGCGATTTTATCAAGATACACAGAGTGTTGTTACCTTTAAGTTGGCTTTATGGCTTAGGAGTAATGATTCGCAATGAACTTTTTGACCTCGGTGTGTTGAAAAGTCGTAGCTTCGATGTTCCAGTTATTTCTGTTGGTAATATCACTGTTGGTGGTGCTGGGAAAACTCCACATGTAGAATATCTTGTAGGATTATTGAAAGATGTAGCACAAGTTGCAGTTCTATCTAGAGGTTATAAGCGAAAGAGTAAAGGTTATGTGCTTGCAAACATTGATACACCTGTCGAAATGATAGGAGATGAACCTTTTCAGATGAAGCATAAATTCCCTAATATTTATGTTGCTGTAGATAAAAAACGTTGTGATGGTATAGACCATCTAATAAAAGATAAGCAGACCCAAGATACCGATGTAGTGTTGCTTGACGATGCTTTTCAGCATCGATATGTAAAACCAGGAATAAATATTCTGTTAATAGACTATCATCGACTTATTATTTATGATAAGTTGTTGCCTGCTGGACGTTTACGTGAACCTCTTTCGGGTAAGAATCGTGCAGATATTGTGATAGTAACAAAATGTCCTAAAGAATTAAACCCTATAGATTATCGAGTGTTAAGTAAAACAATGAATCTATATCCTTTCCAAGAACTATTCTTTACAACATTCGAGTATTGCAATCTTATACCAGTGTTTAAAGATGTAGCAAAAGAACGGGAAATTCTATTGGCAGATATAAATAAGAAGAATATATTATTGCTTACAGGTATAGCTTTACCACGACAATTAGAAGTTGATATGGGTTTATATGCAGATACATCTCGTATGAAAACATTAATATTCCCTGACCATCATTCCTTTAATACCAAAGACATTGCTGTTATTAATGATACTTTTGCTATGATGAAACCTCCAAAAATAATTATCACAACGGAGAAAGACAAGGCACGACTTTTGAACTTAGAGGGATTAAACAATGATGTAAGAGAAAACATATACGCATTGCCAATACAAGTTAAGTTTATGCTTAACGAAGAAGATAAATTCAATGAAAAAATATTATCCTATGTACAAAAAAATTCAAGAAACAGTATCTTGGCTAAAAGAAAGAATGCAGACAAGTCCGAAAACCGCAATCATTCTCGGAACAGGTCTCGGACAATTAGCTTCAGAGATAACAGATAGCTACGAGTTCTCTTATCAAGATATACCTAATTTCCCTGTTTCTACTGTAGAAGGACATGCAGGTTGCTTAATTTTTGGTAAACTTGGTGGCAAAGATATACTGGCAATGAAAGGTCGCTTCCATTATTACGAAGGATATAATATGCAAGAAGTAACCTTTCCTATACGTGTAATGTATGAACTAGGAATTGAAACGTTGTTTGTTTCTAATGCTTCTGGTGGTATGAATCCAGAATTCAAGATAGGAGATTTAATGATTATAACTGATCATATTAATTTCTTTCCTGAACATCCTTTACATGGGCCTAATTTCCCCACTGGACCTCGTTTCCCAGATATGCACGAAGCATACGACCATAAACTAATAAACAAAGCTAAAGAAATAGCAAAGGAAAAGAATATTAAAATAAGGTCAGGAGTTTATGTTGGTGTACAAGGACCTACATTTGAAACCCCTGCAGAATATAAAATGTATAGAATATTGGGTGGCGATGCTGTTGGTATGAGTACTGTTCCAGAAGTTATAGTCGCACGACATTCAAATATAAAGGTGTTTGGTATAAGTGTTATTACCGACTTAGGTGGATTTGATACTCCCGTAGAAGTAAGCCATGAAGAGGTTCAAGAGGCAGCTAATAAAGCACAGCCTTTAATGACTGAGATTATGCGTGAGATAATAAGACAAGCCTAAATAATAGGAACCTATATTGATATGGAAATAAAGGAATTAGGCGAATTTAAACTAATAGAGCGGCTAACGAAAGATATAAAACCAACTAACCCATCTACTATTAAAGGGGTAGGCGACGATGCAGCTGTTCTTCGTTATTCAGATAAAGAAGTCTTGGTTTCTTCCCACTTATTTATGGAAGGAATTCAATTCGACCTTACTTATATTGATATGAAACATCTGGCTTATAAATGCGCTATGGTTGCAATGACTAATATATTTGCAATGAATGGGCAGCCATGTCAGATAATAGTATCTATAGGTATGGGAAAGCGTATTAATGTAACAGATTTAGATCAATTTTATGATGGTCTGAAGACAGCTTGTAGTAAATGGAATGTAGATATTGTAGGAGGTGATACTACATCTTCTTATACAGGATTGTCCATTAACATTACTTGTATTGGAGAAAGTGTAAAAGAAGATATTGTATATAGAAAAGGTGCTACTCCTACTGACATAATATGTGTTTCAGGAGATCTCGGAGCAGCTTATATGGGCTTACAAATACTAGAGCGAGAGAAAACAGTTTACTATCAACAGGTAGAAGAATTTAACAAAAAGCTGACGCAAGCACAAAAGGAAAATGACCGAGGAAAGCTTGAGGCTCTAAATAATGAACGTGCAATAATAGAAAACTTCCAACCAGACTTTGCAGGTAAAGAATATTTAATAGATCGCCAATTAAAACCTGAAGCTCCAGGTGAAGTGCTAGAACAACTTCGTAATGCAAATATTCGACCAACTTCAATGATAGATGTCTCTGATGGTCTTGCAAGTGATTTAAAACATCTTTGTAAAGAAAGTAATGTAGGGTGTAGAATTTATGAAGATAAAATACCTATCGATTATCAGACAGCTGCTGCTTGTGAAGAATTTAATATGAATCTTACTACTGCAGCTTTGAATGGTGGTGAAGATTATGAACTTCTTTTTACGATACCTATTAGTGAGCATGCAAAAATAACATCGCTTAAAAATATTCATCAAATAGGTTATGTTACAGAAAGTAAATTGGGAGAATTTCTTATTGCACGAGATGGAAATGAATTCCAACTTACAGCACAAGGCTGGATATAAGAATAGACGTTTCGTTAGAACTTATAAAGGAGAGATTAGAAATGTAGCATTGCTATATTTTTTAAAGATAAAAAGGACGACATTATTCATTGATGCTTTTTCTATTTTATCTTTGTAGAATACATAATCTTGATCTTCGATCGGAATGTTTCTGTGTGTACAAGGGTGAGTTCTGCTAACAGAACTCGCCCCTTGTAAATTTATAGAACTTAGAGGAATTAGTTTCTTCACAATATATAAAGTGGACGTTCATTATGGAGAATATTATCTTACCGGATATTGTAAATTAATGTTAAGTATTAAAATATTTAGCATAATATTTGCAGTAATAAAAAAAAAGTACTACCTTTGCACTCGCAAAACAGAAATGAAGTATATATATTGAATTTCTTAATGGTGCCATAGCTCAGTTGGTAGAGCAAAGGACTGAAAATCCTTGTGTCCCCGGTTCGATTCCTGGTGGTACCACATAAATTTCTAATAGGAGAGAAAGAAAAGAAATGTAAGAGTGTCATAACGGCTCAGTAGGAAAAAGGTGGGGAAATTTCTTTATTTGATATCTTTTTCTTTCCTTTGCATTATGGAAGATACTTATCTATATCATTTAGCATCGTTGGTTCTCCCTAAGGATGTATTGAAATACTTCTCTGTGGTTAAAATAGAACCTAGTCCTTCATTATTGCGTATCCATCTTGATGAGAAGATGGAGAAAGAACTTTCCGATGACCTTCATTTTGAGTCTAAAGGCTTCATGGACGCTGTTGAGGTTACCGACTTCCCTATTCGTGACCATAAAGTTATTCTTATTCTTCGCCGTCGTCGTTGGTTAGATACGCATACAGGCAAGAGTTTCTCTCTTCCTTTACAGATTGATATTACAGCCTCCGGTACTCGTTATTCCAAAGAGTTCGGAGCTTTTTTAAAAGAAACGTATGGAGACATCCCCAGTGACCTGCCGTACGCTTGAGGAATTTTATCATATCGATGGACATCAGTTTGAGAAACAATATAAGGAGGTGCTTAGCGGCTATAGGGATTGGGATCAGCTAGATCACGCTGAGGACTGGCTTCTGTTTGCTGATAATATTGGTTCACATCTTGCTATAGATGAGACCGCTCTCTCCAACGGAGAACTTTATACGATAGTAACTAATAGGGACAGACATGGCAAGAAGGGCTGCCTTGTAGCAGTGGTTGCTGGAACAAAGTCTGAGAAGGTATGTGAGGCACTTGATAGGATAGATGAACAAAAGCGTGAGAAGGTTGAGGAGGTAACACTAGACTTGTCAGACAGTATGCGTAAGATAGTACGCCATAGCTTCCCTAAAGCCAAAAGAGTCATTGATAGATTTCATGTTCAAAAGCTTGCCTGTGATGCTGTACAGCAGATGAGGATAGACTATCGTTGGAGAGCCATACAGGAGGCAAATGATGAAATGGAGGAAGCCAAACTTATAGGAAAGAAGTATCAACCTCGCACCTTTGAGAATGGAGATACGAAGAAGGAACTGCTAGCCAGGAGTAGATATCTTCTGTTCAAGTCTTCAGAGAAATGGACAGACTCACAGAAACAGAGAGCTAAGATACTCTTCGAACTTTATCCTAAGCTTCAGACGGCCTATGGTCTGTGTCATTCCTTAAGAATGATTTTTGCCAAGAATACCATCAAAAATGCAGCAAGGTTATCAATGGCTAAATGGTACAATAAGGTGGAAGAGGCAGGGTTTGATTCTTTCAATGTTATTGCAGCTACATTCTATGAGCATTATGATGATATCCTTAATTTTTACAACAATAGAGCATCAAATGCAGCAGCAGAATCTTTCAACTCAAAAATAAAATTATTCAGAACGAATCTGAGAGGAGTCAGAGACAAAAGTTTCTTTTTGTTTAGAATCAAAAACCTATATGCATAATCCCCACCTTTTTCCTACTGAGCCGTCATAACCAACATAGTTATGACACTCTTTGTTTTTCTAAGCTAATTAATTTTATCGTTCTGTATGTTGATTGTAGTTTATAAGCTTAATAGAAGGGGTGTGGAGTCTATTTAGAAAAGGATATGTTTGTAATGAATTCTACTATGATAAAACAATACATTAAACAATATGTTACTGTTCATTAACTTGTAGCAACATCTCAATCAAAATAATGCAGAGTAAAAGCTTTCGTAATTCTCATCTGAATAAATATCTTCTTGGTATTATAATATAGACTCATAAGGTTTATAGTTTGTTATGATATCTAATGTGAAACTGAGAGATATCTGAAACAAACGTGATAGACGTCTAAGACGAGCGTTTCAGATATCTGAAATAAGAGTAGATAACGTCAGATGGAACATCTCTAAACATCATAGAGACTTCTCCTAAAAATCTGCGATTGTTGTTCGAATTGTGAAAACAATAAGGCGATGCTTTCAATTTCTCCCTTTGTTTCCTACTGAGCCTTTATAATCTTTATAGTCTTATAATCTGCTTTATCCCCTTTATATTCTTCAACTTCTTTATAATTGAATTCAGTTTTGAAGTGTCTTCTATTAATACGACAAGATTTCCTGAGAATATGCCATCGTGTGAGTCTATATTGATAGAACGCATCACAACTTTCTCCTCTTTAGATAAAATATTAGTAATGTTGTTTACGATACCTATGTCATCGTATCCTATAATGCGTAATGTTATGCTATAATTTGCTCCACCTTTACCACTCCATTTTGCTTTTACTATGCGATAGCCAAAACGTTTCCGCAATTCAGGTGCATTCGGACAGTCTTCTCTATGTATCTTTATTCCACCATTCACAGTAACGAAACCAAAGATAGGATCGCCGTAGATGGGATTGCAACACTTAGATAGTGAGAAATCTATACCTTTTAGGTTCTGATCTATTACCAGTACATCTTCGTTATTCTTTAGCAATTCGCTTGTTTCATCAGCAAGTTCAAACTTTTCTGCACTTTCAGTCTCTTTTGGTGTATTTTGATTGTGTGTTTGGTTGTAAAGTTGCTGATAAGTTTCAATAACATTATTAATATCGAGTTTCTCGTCAGCTATCTGTTTATAGAATATGGAAATCTCTTTGAAGCCAAGATGTTTGATGACTTGATAAAGTGTTTGTTCTTCAATTTCTATCTTTTTATTCTTGAATCTTCTTTCGAGCATTTCTTTTGCAAAGGCGCCTTCTTTCACTTGTGTTTCCTTTAGTGCAAGACGTATTTTCGACTTTGCCCGGGCAGATTTAACGATGTTTAGCCATTCTTGCTTTGGTTTTTGTGTAGTAGAGGTTATTACTTCTACTGTGTCTCCACTGTGTAGTTCGGTTCTTATAGAGGCATTTTTGTTATTAATCTTTCCACCAACGCATTGGTTTCCAATTTTTGAATGAATGTGGTAAGCAAAGTCTAACAATGTGGCACCTTTAGGAAACTTAAGTAGATCTCCTTTTGGTGTGAATACGTAAATTTCTTTGTCGTATAGGTCGCGTTTGAACTGTGTCATCATTTCCAAGTTGTCGCCTGCTTCCAATGCCGTTCTGATAGAAGCCAACCACGTATCCATTCCTTCTTCTGCTTCTATTCCTTTGTATCTCCAATGAGCTGCTAATCCATGTTCGGCTATTTCGTCCATACGCTCAGTACGAATTTGCACCTCTACCCACTTTGCATTTGGTCCTAAAACCGTAATATGTAGACATTCATAGCCATTAGACTTTGGTACAGACAACCAATCGCGCAGACGCTTAGGGTTTGGCTGATACATATCTGTTACGATAGAATATGCTTGCCAACATTGCATCTTTTCCATTTGAAGCGGCGAGTCCAAGATAATTCTAATAGCAAATAAGTCGTATATACCCTCAAACGCACACTTTTGTTTCTTCATTTTCTGCCAAATAGAGTGTATCGACTTTGTTCTTCCTTTTATATGAAAACGTAACCCTGCATTCTGAAGAGCTTTACTAACAGGTTCAATGAATTGTTTTATGTAGGCATCTCGTTCTTTCTTTGTTTCGTTCAGCTTTTCTTTTATATGGTAGTATGCATCGTGTTCTAGGTATTTTAATGATAGGTCTTCTAGTTCACTTTTTAACTGATAGAGTCCCAACTTGTGCGCGAGTGGTGCATACAGGTAGCTTGCTTCCTCTGCAACCTGTTTTTGTGCTTCTTTATTAGTAGTATCGCGTATTTGTCGCATTAAGTTCACACGATCGGCAATCATAATCAATATTACTCGCATATCTTTTGCGAACGAGAGTAAGAGATTACGAAAGTTTTCACTTTCTATGATAGGATTCTTTTTATACAGATTCTGAATACGCACCAATCCTTGAATAATCTGTGCAACATTCTGCCCAAAATCAGTCTCAATTTGTTTTATCTCTAATACGCCATTTTCGTAACCAGCATACAACACGGTTGCGAATACCGACTCGCGCTTTAAACCTATACTGCGAACAGCTATTAGCGACGTCTGCATTGCACAAAGTAGTTCGTTTAAACCAAAGACATTGCGTTCTATTGCTCCCTTTTCTTCCATTAATTTAATGTAAGAAGCTAATCGTTCTTTGTCTTCTTCTGTTATATCGTTCGCTAACTCTTCGTTTAATTCCTTAGTAAGGATATGAAGATTTTTTAGTTCGTCGTCTGTAAAAATCATATTCATCGCCTTTAATAATACCATACAAAGGTACAAAAAAACAGCTGATTGCTCTCTAAATTAAGAAAAAGTAAGTAAATTTGCGAAAGAAACAACAAATGCGGTGAACCATGGTGCACTGTTCTATCTAAACACATAAAACTTTTACTGTTATGTTAACAAAACAAGACGAACTATTATTGAAATCAAAGGGTATTAAGTTTGCTGACTTTGAGAAACAGCTTGCTGATTTTAAAACAGGATTTCCATTTCTGCGATTAGAAAGTGCGGCAACAATTGGTAATGGTATTGTGCGGTTAAACGAAGATGCAATTAAAACTGTTACAGAAGCTTGGAATAACTATAAGGCTGAAAAACACAAAGTGGTGAAATTTGTTCCTGCTTCTGGAGCTGCTAGCAGAATGTTTAAAAATCTTTTTGCTTTCCTTGATGCATCATACGAGACGCCTACAACCGATTTTGAGAAGTTCTTTTTCTATAATCTGAAACGCTTTGCTTTCTATGACGAACTTAACAAAAAATGCAAAACTACACACGGAAAAGACATTGAGGAATTGTTGGCTGCAAATAACTATAAAATAGTTGTGGAAACACTCTTGCACACTGACGGACTGAACTATGGACAATTGCCCAAAGGCTTACTATTGTTCCACAAATATGCTGAAGGTGCACGCACTGCTATGGAAGAACATCTTGTTGAAGGTGCACAATATGCAGCGTGCAACAACGAGGTTTGTGTCCATTTCACGGTATCACATGAACATCTTGAACTTTTCAAAGCAAAGGCTACTGAAAAGCAACCTATATATGAAGAAAAGTATCACACACACTTCTCTATAAGTTTCTCCGAACAGAAGCCAAGTACAGATACCATAGCTGCCAATCTTGATAATACACCTTTCCGTAACGAAGATGGTTCATTGTTGTTCCGTCCTGGAGGGCACGGCGCACTTATTCAGAATCTTAACGATATAGATGCTGACATTGTTTTCATTAAGAATATAGATAATGTAACCCCCGACCGCCTGAAAGAGGAAACTATTAAGTGGAAGAATATAATAGCGGGACTTTTGGTAACATTGCAGGAAAAGACTTTCCAATATATTAAAAAGCTGAGAACAAACAACTATACGCCTTCCGAATTGCAATGTATGAAGAACTTCCTGGAAAACGATTTGCACTGTCGTCATAAGGATATATGCGATATTAGTAACGAAGAATTGCCAACTTATTTGCTCGAAAAGTTTAATCGCCCTATGCGTGTTTGTGGAATGGTTAAGAATAGTGGAGAACCTGGCGGTGGACCTTTCTACGTTTACAATGCCGATAATACTGTTAGTTTGCAGATACTAGAAAGCCTACAAATTGATAAGGATAATCCTGAATCAATGCGAATGTTTAAAGAAGGAACCCATTTTAATCCGGTAGATTTAGTGTGTGCAATAAAAGATTGCGATGGGATTCCTTATAATCTTCCTCAATTTGTAGATCCTTCTACTGGCTTTATTAGTGCTAAGTCGAAAGACGGAAAAGAACTAAAAGCATTAGAACTACCAGGACTTTGGAATGGTGCAATGAGCAATTGGAATACTATATTTGTTGAAGTTCCTGCAGTTACGTTTAATCCTGTAAAAACTGTAAACGACTTGTTGCGCGAAGAACATCAGTAACAACTATATACAAAAGCAAAAAGTGGGGTAGGACACATACGATAAATATATTATATCATGTTGGGCTGACAATTTGCAGTCCAACATTGTTATAATAGCATTCTACACATTTTATTATATCGCATTTCATATCAATTAGATGCTGATGAAACGTTATTATTTAAACATAAGTAAAACTTTATATGTGTATAAATAAAACAATTCTAGCGTTAGAAAATAATATTCCTTACATATAAAGATATAGGGGCATATATGGGAACAATGGGTTGTAAACTTCACCGTCTGTTTTGTTTTTGGAGGTCATTGCGTTTTCGGCTTTGTAGGTGTCTTCGTGTGATGCCATCTTGTCGCCTGTTGCCTCGAGTACGCTGCTTGTGAATGACTTCAATGCAAGCATACTGTCTACGTACGATTTGTAGAAACGTCTAAAGAAGTTGTGCGTTTTTGGCACAGAATCTATATTGTCGGGTTCTTTTGTTTCCTTTTCGTAACGTGTGCGTGCATCGGGTAGAACTTCTGTTGCTGTAGGGTCTATGCCACTTCGATACAAAACATTGTCTGTCGCCTTGTCGGCATAGTTACCAGCTTTCAGACGGTACTGCATTGCAATATCTTCTACCTTGTCGAGTATACTGTGTTTGCCACTGCTTTGTAGGTTCTTGTAACTACGCCATAGTATATAACGTAGGTCGTTGTCGGTGATGTTAGCGTGATGTAAACCAAATGCGCTCATTATTTCTCCAAAGAGTTGTTTGATGCGTTGCCACAGTGTGGGTTTGATTTGCTCGAAGTTGGTATCTTCTGCCATTGAGGCAAGATATTCCTCTGTTGCCGTGCGTATGTTCCAGCCGTGTTTTGCTGACAGGTGGGCTATTTGTTGCCTTGTTTCGATGTCGGCTTTTGCAAATACGGTGTCGAGGAAGTTGTCGAAGTTGTCTCCAAAGAGTTCTCTTAATCCGTGATGCGCTACTGCTTCGTGGAGTACTGTTTTCTCTATGTCTGCAATGTCTGTGTGGTTGCTTACCACTACTACGATTTTACCTGTGCGCTTGTTGTAGAACCCTTTTGCAGTGGCTTGCTCGCCATTGAGGCTGCTGCCATCGGGTACTATCTCCACGTTGTTAAGATGTAAGTTTTGCACAACACTTTCTGCGTGGTTGGTAAGTGTTTCTGTATTGGCTGTGGGCTGTGTGGTAGTGGTTTGTTCTCTCCACCGTTGGCTATACTTGTCAATGTCTAAGTATTCCTTTATGCGTTCGCCAATTGCTTTGCGTAAATTCTCATCGTAATTGTTGTAGGCTTCAATGGCGTTTTTGGCTGCAAGATAGTCGGGAAAGTCTTTTGCTAACATCTCTCGTATCTTCTCTTCCATTTGTTCGTTGAGAGAATGCAAGAAAGCGTCTCTTTCTTTCTTTTTTTCTTTTGTTTCATATGCGTAACCTTTAAAGCCTGTAAACTGGTCGTATTTTTCTATCTGCTTGTGTCTCCACTCTATAATTGGATTTGCGGCTGTTGCTGCTTCGTTATATTGCGGTAGCTCAAATTTGTACTCGTACTGTGGTTTTTCCACTTTCTCTATCAGCGGCTGTTTTGTTTTAGGGTCGATGCCTTTGCAGAGTGTGTCTATTTCTTTCTTGTGTTTGAGATAATCGTCTGCAAGCTCATCTTCTGCCCAGCCATAGAATGGTGTTTTGTTGCCGTACATACTGGTATGATGCCATTCTGAATTGTCGATGAAACCAAGACTTGTTAGCATATCGAGCGACTTTGCTGTTATGTGGTATTCTCTTCTAAATTCAGTTTTTGGATATCTGCCCTCTTCTTTAGCTTCTGCAGCACGTTTGCTCATTGAGTAGCCTACGTAACCACTATTACCACCGAAGACGGTGCGGTAGAGGATATCGTCTTCTGTGGTAGAGAAATTGCCGTTATTGCCTGTTGCACTCTTTATTTGATTGGGGAAGAAAGCCACAACCATTGACGTTTCTCCATCTGTTACAATCACGCCGTCGTTTTGTTCAGACTCTTCCACTATAAGCGATTGGTAGTTATCCCAGAACTCTATAACGTCATTATCCTTGAAGACATTACTGCCAAGACCATTCTTCCTGCACCATTCCGAATTGACAACAAGAGGATTTCCTAAGCTTACATAAGCATCTATCACCTCTCCCCTGCGACTTGCATCAAATTCTGAAACAGCATAATCATCAGCTATCTTCCTGTTGCTTATAAAAAAGAACCCTTTCTCATCGTAACTATAGCGGCTACCTATAAAATCCGTATTGAATTGCCTTAAGCCATCAGCCAAAGTTCCGTGGTACACCACCATAGGTTCTCCATTTTCATCAACAACTTTTGATGAGTTTGTTTGGAGGATTGAAAGTAACTTGCTATCTTTGCCAATAGAAAGGGCATAAGACTGTAAAGGTGCGTCCCCAGTTGTTGTAAAGCCTTTTTTGTCTGCTTGGTCGTTAATACGGTCAAGCAGTTTCCCTTTTTCAATCTCTGTCAAAGCGTGGTCGTAATACTTTTTTCCACTCTTTACTCCAATAGTCAGCTTTACGGTATAGTCAGTTGTGCCAATTTTTAATCCGCAAATATAATATTTGTAACTGTCGTATTTATTATTATGCTTTTCGTTAGGACGTTCTTCAATAAATATAGCATGCCGTATCAATTGTGGAATAGCCGCAATTGACTGAAGATGAGCTTTGTTGCTCATTCCGTGTGAAGTTACCTTATTTGCTCCAACTTTGGTAAGGCTAACTATTTCTTCTGTATCAGCAATGGTATATTCCCCCCGTAGATTATCTTTTATCCATTCTTTGGCACTGTCTCTGTTTAGTTCATATTTGTCTTTGTATTCGCTGCCACTAATAACGACAGCTTTGCTCCTGCGCACCTTTTCTATGCGTGCAGCTTTTTCCCAGTCTCCGAACCAGTTTTTGAAAGCTGTGGTTCTTACTTGTGTCCACTGCTTTTCGCTAAGATTGGTAGGCTTGCCGTTAGGTGCTTTCATATAAGTGTCGTTTGCCTTTGCAGTTTCGACAATCTTCTTTTCTTCATCTGACAGACTATTGCCTACTATCTGAAAACGTGTGTCGCTATCATTGTTGGCTTCGTTATTGCCATTGCTTATTATTTGAAATGCTATATCATCACTACTGTAAGCTGCTTCTTGTGTTGCTTTTTGTCGGTCTTCAGCGTCTCCTCGCTTATATGTGAAAATCTCTATTCCATTATCTCTTAATGTTTTTTGCAAATCATCAGAGAGGTCTTCAGGAACAACGGCTTTAGAGAATTCATTGAGAGTAACAGGGCGTTCAAACTTTGTTTCAAAGTACATAGCAGGTCTTTCTTCTTGGATAGCCTTAACCATTTGCTGCAACTTGCGAACGTCTTCTTTAGATAATGTTACTCCGTACTCTTTGCTTAGAAATGCTTGCGGGTCAGCCTCAAGTGCAGCTTCTTGTAAACGTGTAAAGCCGTAGTCGTCAAATGTACTTGCATTAGGTTGCAACTTCATTGCTAAATCGAAATATACTTCTTTCCATTTTTCTTCAAAGTTTTCTATATCTTTATGTTCGTTTGTGAGTTTGCTTTTCTTTTTTCTGATATTAGCAAGACTTCCGTTGGCTTTCATTACGCTTGCAGCGAAGTTTGAGAATGATACGCCTAATCCTGTAGACGCTTGTCGTCCCTGTTTCTTCATAAGCTTAGATACATTTTCTAAAGTGTTAGGAATGTATCTACGCTTCCCTGTTGGGGTGAAGCCGTCAAAAATAACCTCTTTTGTTTGGTAGCGATTATTTAAGCCCTCTACCCAATTCCTAAAATCTTCTTCAAGACCAGCGTCTTTTATAATTTGACTTGCTGCGTTAAGAGTCTTTTGTACATTTTTACTGCCTTGCTTAGTTTTATCTCTCTGTACATCGTCTGCAAATGTTTTCAAAGAAGAAAGTGGATAGCCATACTTTTTGACTTCTTCCAAATTTCTTTCTGCTATTTTGTAATACATAGAGTTGGTTCTTCCGCTTTCTATTGTTTCTTTATACTTTGTAATTCTTCTCTCATTGGCTTTGTTGTATTCGTCAATGTCGCCGTTTAGCTCTGTTTGCACATAAAGCTCTACCAACTTCTTTACCTCACCTTTCGTTAAGTTATAAACGCTATCAACACCAAACATAATGTCTCTTAGCGATTTATAAACTTCGTTGCTATATTTAGGCTTTACAGTAGCCATCTTTGGAGCTTTCCCTTGTTGGAATAGGTAAAGATATGATAAATCGGTATCCGAACCATTGTCTAACCATCTATTCAAAGCATTGCGAACTTCACTCTGCATTTCATTTGGCACAGAGTTGATATCGTTGTGCATTATTAGATTACCATCGTTGCTCATTTGCTTTTCGATAATAGGATACATAGGTGTCCATGCGTCGCCCTCGTATGTTCCTACATTTTTGCCTGTAGACTTATTGACTTTGCGAGATGGCAAAATGAGAGAAATTTCTCCATAATCATTATGCACCTGCTTGTCTGTATCAATAACAGCTATAGACGGATTGGCAAATCCACCTTGCTTTAACACTTTGCGTAGCTTTTGTTCAGATATATTATGTACGCCTATTAAAGATTTGTCGTTTATTAGTTTTGTACCATGTATAAGGTCGTATAATACTTTGTCTGTTACCTCGTTTATGCTGCTAAACTCTTTAACATCAAAGATATTTTTGCTTACCCACTTCCATAAGCTATTGAGTGCTTTCTTCAGATTGGTAAGGATAGTTGTAGCTTCCGCTTTTTCAAAAACACCTTTAGCTTCATCTATAGCCCTTTGTGCTTCCTCCTCCATTTTTGCAGCATTCTTTTTGCCGCTGATACGGCTTAAGACTTCACTTGCAACAGCATCTTCATTGTCCGCAATATTAGAGTAGTTTGCATCTGCAACGACTTCATTCCAAATTGGATTATCTTTCAATAGTACTTTTATACTATCCCAGCCTTTCTTGTTTTTTATCATCATTGCTTCTGCCCACAAGTGGGTGTACTCGTGGATTGGCGTATCAGGGTTTATTCCTGCTTCTGTAAGATAAATTTTACCATTAACCGACCAACCATAAATTGTGCCTTGTGGGGTGCGCAAAGTGGTTGCATGGGAGTTGCTAAGCAATGCTTTTACCTCTTCGTCTGTCGCACGCACAACCTCTATACCTGCTTTAGATAAAGCTGCTAAGACTGCCTCTGTGGCTTTCTGCTTTGCTTCTGTGTCGTTGGTGAGTGTTGCAGTGGTTTGTTGTCGTGCCGCTTCTTTTGGGGCGTATACGAAACAGTTATCGTTTATGCTGTGGTATGTGGAGATTGTTGGGCAAACGACGTAGCCTTTTTTGGTTTGTGCGTGTGCGAATGTTTCAGACTTGTTTCCAAATTCAGTTGCCCCTATGCTTTTTGCTCCACGCAACGCCTTGTCGAGTGTTTTTGCGTTGCACACAATAATTTTTCCGTCAGTGTCCTTAAATGCTATAGTTGCGCTGTCGATACTACTCTTCTTTGCTCCGTCTGCCTTTAGGTTGGTAAGCACGCCTCTTACAAATGCGTGCAGTTCATCAAGATTGATACCCCACGAATTTGTTGTAGTTTCACCCTCGACTACAGCTCGCCAATTTGGATATTTGCCATCTATAACCTCGCCTTTCTTGTTTGTTATCTTTCCCTCTAAAGATTTGTTATAGTCTTCTTTACGAGCCAACAAGATATGCGCATTAGTGCCCACAACATAGCCGTTGTCGTGGTAAACGCCAGTGAGAACGGGGTGTATCTCTGCTTCTTTCTTGTCCGTTTCTACAAACTCTGTAACGGCAATGGATTTCTTCTCTTCTTTGTATATAGGCGTTATGGGTTCTTGCTTGTCTAAGACTGCGTTATATTCTATAGACCGTTGTTCTTGTCTAAGTACTGCGCCTAATGCTCCTTTGATTTCCTTTTTGGTGTCTTCGTTAGTTGTTTGTTTGAGTAGTTCTTTCAGTTCTTCGGAGTTGAGTTGCAATAGTGCTTTTTGTAGTTCTGTTTGTTTGCGGAGTACATCTTTCCATTGTTTACTCTCGAATACTTTGTCGAGTTTCCCTTCCTTTAGTTGCTGATAGTAGAATTTAGTTGTGTTTTCGTAGGCGTTGATAGCTTGCTGCAGTTGTACATTCTTTTGTTTGTGCATAATATCCTCTGAATTATGCGCATAATTTTCGTTTGTTTCTGTGTTGGCTGGTGCAGCGTTCTCTTCTGTTGGCTTTTTAGTTTGCGTATCGTCTTGTGTCTTTACAGACGTGTATTCTGCAAACGGTTTTGTCTTTCGCTTGCTGCTGTCAATCCATTTCTTGAAGTCTTCTTTTTTGACTTCGGTAATGCTTCCTAAGCCTTGCCAGCCCTCTTCATAATTTGACAAGTAGGCTCGCTTTGCGCTTTCCATATCGGAGAAGCCATACATAACCTTGTGTTCATCGAATGAGCCGTCTTTGTTTACCTGGTCTACAACAAACACATTTCCTTCTGTTGGATTGTCAGAAAGGAATATATCTATATGGTCTCCGTCTACACTTTCAGTACCACGAATGTAGCCGTAGGTGTTGTGCATTTCGCTTTCCCACTGTTTGCCGTTTGCATCAGTGCCACGACGAATACTACCCTTTGGCTGTTCGATGGTAATGTCGAGTCCGTCTACTTTGATGTGTCCTTTTTTGTAGTTGCCAGCTTCCTTTTGTGCATCGGTAGGATTGGTATCAACCTTTGCTTCTTCTTTGCGTGTACGTTGTGCCTGGTGTTCTTCTGCTACTCTTTCGGCATAGTCTGTTATGCTCTCACCGTCTTTGCGTGGTGTGGGTGAAAATTTATCTTCTTTTGTTTCTTTTGTTTGAGAAGATTGTGTAACTTTGTCGGCAGTAACACCGTTCGATGGTAAAGTCACCCCATCG
This sequence comes from Prevotella pallens, assembly GCF_900454935.1. Taxonomy (NCBI): domain Bacteria; kingdom Pseudomonadati; phylum Bacteroidota; class Bacteroidia; order Bacteroidales; family Prevotellaceae; genus Prevotella; species Prevotella pallens. The sequence goes on along the minus strand of NZ_UGTP01000001.1, from coordinate 1,485,164 downwards.
GTCTCTTGATTGAAAGGAGGAGTTGATAAAGTCTTTTCAGACGGTGTTTTATCTTTTTTACTTCTACTTTTATCAAAGGCGGTAACAATCCAATTTCCTTGTTCGACAACATTACCATTATTATCTCGTGTCTGCTTTCTGATGGCTACACGGTAATCATTGTAATCAATAACGACCTTATCCTTATTTTCGCGAGTGATAGTTCCATTGTTGATTACTTGCTGCATTGTGTTAATAACTTCATCTATGTTATTGAAGTCGTTTTGTTCGACAATGTGCTTACTAATAATGTGAGCAAGTCCTCCTTTTTCATCACCCCATACGAGGCTGATTTCTCCAATGTCGTTGCGATGGAATACCCCTAAGAGTTTTCCACTCTTATGTCTCATAAGGAAGTTTACAGCTTCCTTTGCTTTTCCTTTGAATTGGTTATATACTTTTCCGAAGAAACTGTTTCCAATCGGTTGCGGCTCTTTGTCTACTTTTGTGGGTGCGCTTTGAGGTAGAGTTCCATTCTCATTACTGCTTCGCACGCCAGTTGGAACTTCTGTTGGTTGCTCTTTGCTTTGGCTATCTCCTCTGCTGTTATTAGTTTCTTCTGTTTGCAAAACTGTATCGCCTGGAGTAGTTGTTGGCTCTTCTGCTGTGGTGTCATTTCTTTGTTGCTCATTGTTTTCTGTATTGTTTGTTTGTGAATGTTCTGCAGCGTATGCATCTTCGAATGATGCTACAAATTGTGGATATAATACATCGGGTGCAAAGTTAGCGTATTTTCTCAACAATTCGGGCAATACGATTTCTCTGTATTGCAGATATTCTTCGTATGTCATATGGTAGTTTTCGTAATACCACTGCTCTCTTTGCTGTTCTACAGCTTCTATATAGCGTTCTTCTTCTTCCGTTGCGTCCTGTTGTTTGAAGTCGCCACGTGTTCTCGAACTTAAAAGTGCGTCTATAATTGCTCCACGTGCTGCGTTGCTATCTCCATCAAAGAATCTACCACCTAGATTCATTGCATCGTAGTCTGCAAGTTCTTCTCCGAGCCTTGCAATAGTCTTTCCTTGTTTTGAAATCATACCAACGAACTTTTTCTGTTCGCTTATGGATAGCCCTGTTTCTTTTCTGAAATCTTCGGGAGTTATTTTTGCACCTCGTAAGAAGTCTCTCACGAGGTCTTCTACGGACGTAGGATTTTCTTCGTCTCCTGCCGTTATTCCTCTGTAATCTTTTCGTGCTGCTTCTCCGCTTAATTCGTCTTCTGCGTTTTTAAGTTCTTCGGGGGAGGTGTGGGTAATGCGTTGGCGTTCGTTTTCTACAGCTTGCCAGTAGTCTACCTTTGCTTTCGCTTTATCAACTTCTTCTTGATAGGCTTTCTTCTCCTGCAGGTATCTTGCTTTGTCTGTGCTAATCTTCGGTGCTTTCTTTACAACACTGTTATATTCCTTTTGTGCTGCTTCGATATTTGCAGAAATAAAGTCGGCAATCTCTGTATCGTCTAATGAACCGTCGTACAAATCCTTTATCGTGAGTTCTACTGGTGCTTCGTGATATAATAAGTTTCCTTTATCATCGGTAGGTATTGCTTGCTGCTGTGGCTATTGAACATAGTCTATTAAGCTTTCATTATCTTTTCGTGATATGGGTGTAAATTAGTTATCTATTCTTTGGTTTTGTTTGAGAGAATTACATAACTTTGTCGGCAAAAGACAAAACTATCAGTAGGAGTGGAAAGGCTTTCCACCTTATTCTTTGAGGATAATATGAGGGGGTCGCCGTCCTCACTGATAGCTAGTCTTTTTACATCTGATGCGTATATTTTAGAAGATATGGCTATTGAAATAAATTTCACTTCTATGCAACGGGTATGAAATAATGTATTACTGTTCAGAATCTTATAGTAATAATAGTTTTAAGATATTGTAGAATAAAAGAATTCATAATTTTCATCTGAATAAACATCTTTCAAGTGGTATAATATAACGTTATAAAGGTTGCTGCTTTTTGTGATATCTAATTTGTAACTGACAGATATCTGAGACGAAAGTTATAGATATCTAAGACGAACGTGATAGATATCTAAAATAAAAGTAGCTGTATCTGATAGTCTTTTCTAAACATCTGAAACGTTTTATTTGATTGATGTATAGACAGTAGACACTACTTATAAATTCTTCACCTTTTTTCTACAGAATCTATAAATATGCTCTTGATGTCTGTAAAACTCTTATAATCATATTTATATAAAGATTCTATTGGAGCTGAACCATCAATGTATTCGTAAGAAAGGAGTATTATATTAAAAAAAAATGAAAAAAGATGCGATAAAATTTGGAGAGATAAAAATAATATAATACCTTTGCACCCGCAAATGAGAAATAGGAAATCTATTTTATTGCAGCGGGGTGTAGCGCAGCCCGGTAGCGCTCCTGGTTTGGGACCAGGTGGTCGCAGGTTCGAATCCTGTCGCCCCGACTTTAAAAGCATTTAGTGAAATGTTATTTGCGGAAATAGCTCAGTTGGTAGAGCACAACCTTGCCAAGGTTGGGGTCGCGAGTTCGAGTCTCGTTTTCCGCTCTTATTGATTTTTTTAATAAGTATAAGTAGATAAAGACCTGCTCTTGCGAGCCCAGGTGGCGGAATTGGTAGACGCGCACGTTTCAGGTGCGTGTGTTTATAACGTGCAGGTTCGAGTCCTGTTCTGGGCACAGTTACTTATATATGCACTTATGGAGAGGTGGCGGAATTGGTAGACGCGCTACTTTGAGGGGGTAGTGAAAATTGCTTCGTGGGAGTTCGAGTCTCCTCCTCTTCACTTAATATTAGATATAATTTCTTGAAAGAGAAATGAATTGTTGTTGCGGAAATAGCTCAGTTGGTAGAGCACAACCTTGCCAAGGTTGGGGTCGCGAGTTCGAGTCTCGTTTTCCGCTCTTATTTTTAACGAGAAACATACTAACACCAGCTAAATGAATTTATATTTAAGATATTTCGATAATGAGACATTAGCATATAATGTTGAAGAGGCATTAGATTTTCTTGCCTCAATTCCGGATATTCAACTTACACCAGAGTTGGAAGATGATATACGCTTGTATGCTGAGAGTGATGTTTATTACCCAAAACGATATAAGGTACGCCCGCGCGTGTACTTTATTATAATAAAGACAGAGGCTCAGACAATGCTTGATTTTAAGCAGAAAAAAGCTATCAGAATGGGAGGTATGACTTTGAAAAAAGAAAACCCAACAATAATGCATCTTAATGAAGAACGTGATGGGTGGTATGAAGGTACTCTAAATTTTAAGCGTGTGGTTTATATTGTTGCAACAGGAAAATATGAGTATCGAGATACTATATTTGTTGCACAATGTAAGTCTGTTTCTGGTATTGACTGTTATAACCGTATTGTTGATTACTTAAGAGATCGTGTAGACTCTCGTAGTCAGTTCCCATCAGCTAAAGGAAAAAACTTTAACTTTAGATATCTTGGTATGTGGAAATAATACCAATTGAAAGTTGATAATTATTATATTCTCAGTTATGAATAAGGTAATGTTGATAGGATATGTAGGTAAAGAACCTGAGGTACATTATTATGATACTGACCAATGCGTTGCATCTTTCCCTTTGGCAACCACAGAACGAGGATATACTTTAGCAAATGGAACAAAGGTGCCTGATCATACCGATTGGCATGATATAGTGTTATTTAAGAATCTTAGTAAATATGCTGAAAAATATATTCATAAGGGCGATAAACTTTATGTAGAAGGTCGGGTGCGATATCGTAATTATGATGATAAAAAAGGTATTCGTCGGCAAGTTACAGAAATTTATGTAGATTCTTTAGAATGGTTAGCTACATCTAAAAAGAATGAAGTCTCTAATGTTGGCACTGACGACCCATTACCACTGACAGACAACATAGATAATTTCAAATAATCATTTTAATGGATGATTTAGCTACATTTATAACCTCTCTTGTAGAGTTCCATACTCCAACACTTGGAGTCGTGTTTGCTGCAATCTTAGTATGTTTGCTTCTTTATGTTTCTGGCTTTGCGAGTGGCTCAGAGATAGCATTCTTTAGTTTGTCTCCTACTGATATTGACGAACTTGAACCACAAAAGAACAAGGTGGATAAGAATATCCAAATGCTTCGCGATGATAGTGAACGCACATTGGCAACAATACTTATTTTAAACAATTTGGTTAATGTTACGATTGTAATGTTATCTGGTTTCGTGTTACGTGAAACTGTGGTGTTTAAAGTTGCTTGGGTTGAAATATTTTGTGCAACAATTCTTCTAACTTTCCTTCTTCTTCTTTTTGGTGAAATTATGCCTAAAGTCTATAGCAGTATGAACCCACTAAGGTTTTGTCGTTATGCTGTTAATGGAATATTGGTAGCTCGTCGTGTATTCTGGCCGATAGAAAACATCTTGATGTGTAGTAGTTTCTTCGCAGAAAAAATTCTAAAGAAGAAAACAAGACGGTTATCAATGGATGAAATAGAACAGGCTCTAGAACTAACAAACAAGAATGAGATAAGCAGTGAGCAAGATATGCTTGAGGGCATTATTCGTTTTGTCGATAAGACAGTGAAGGAGATTATGACATCACGACAAGACATTATAGACCTTAATGTGCGTTCTAATTATGCAGAAGTTTTGAAATGTATTGTAGAAAATAATTATTCTCGGATACCTGTCTATCAAGATAATGAAGATAATATTCGTGGTATCCTATATATAAAAGATCTACTTCCATATTTAACAAAGCCAACTAACTTTAGATGGCAAAGTATGATACGCCCTCCTTTTTTTGTACCTGAAACAAAGAAGATAGATGACTTATTGCGTGAATTTCAAGAAAATAAAATGCACATAGCAATAGTTGTTGATGAATTTGGTGGAACAAGTGGACTTGTTACATTAGAGGATATTCTTGAAGAGATAGTTGGTGAGATAAATGATGAATTTGATGACGATAAATCTTTTTATCGGAAATTATCAACTAATGAGTATATATTTGAAGGAAAAACATCTATTGGCGATTTTACGAGAGTGTTAGATATTGATGATGATACTTTTGAGGAGATACAAGGTGATGCTGATTCTCTGGCAGGATTGTTACTAGAAATAAAGGGAGATTTCCCAATTTTACACGAAACAGCAAGATATAAGAACTTTCAGTTCGAAGTAATGGCTATTGAAAATCTGCGTATAAGTAAAATTAAAATAACAATCCAAAAAGATGGGAAGCAGTATTAGTTATCCTGCTAAAGATTTAATGTTAGGCACTCTTGATATTGCACTCGGTAGAGATGCTGAGAAGCAAGGAGAAAAAGAATTGCTAAGGCAGATGTTAGGTAACGATGTTAGTATTACCCATAATGAAGATGGAAAACCATTTATAAAAGGATATAATATTAGTGTATCACATACAAAGGGAATTGTAGCCATACTCTTGTCAAAACATTTACAAGTAGGAATAGATATAGAATACTACTCTGATAGGATAAAAAAGATTGCCGAAAGATTTTTGCGACCAGATGAAATATACAATGAGACACCTGATTTATTGACTGTGTGGTGCGCAAAAGAGGCAGTGTATAAACTCTATTCTGAACAGCATCTTACCTATCAGGAAATGAAGGTAGATGTTATAAATAAACGACTATTAAACCTAAAGACTAATATATGGATTGAATTTACACAATCGATATATTCTGATTACATTCTGGTTACATGTTGGATAAATAAGTAAAAAAGAGTTTAGATTCTTGGAAAAGCCATTTGAAAAACGTATCTTTGCAACTAAAGGTAATTGTGAATATGATGAAGAATCTATATATTGTGATAATATTCTCTGTTATGCCATCTTTAATTCTGGCACAGAATGGAGGAGTGAATTCTACTGTTTCAAAGAAAGACACTCAAAATAAAGAAAAGATTGTAACAGGCAAATCATCTGACTATAATAAAATTCGATATAAGAATGGAGATGTATATGAAGGTGAATTTGTGAAAGGGAAACGTCAAGGTGAAGGTACTTATTTCTTCTCAGATGGAGAAAAATATTCTGGACAATGGTTTCAGGATCAACAACATGGTAGAGGAGTATTTACATTTAAGAATGGAAATGTTTATGATGGTCTTTGGTATAAAGACTATCAGCAAGGTCATGGGGTAATGCGTTATTATAACGGTGATGTTTATGATGGCGAATGGGCTATGGATAAACGAAATGGAATGGGGCGTTATACTTTTGCCAATGGTGCGTATTACGATGGTATGTGGAAGAATGATGTTAAGAGTGGCCATGGTCGTTTTGTTTGGAAAGATGGCTCAGAATACGTAGGCGATTGGAATAATAATCTGAAAGAAGGTAAAGGTATTTATATTTATCACAGTGGTGAAGAATATAATGGTGATTGGAAGAATGACCTGCGCAATGGAAAAGGAGTATATAAGTTTAGTAACGGTGATATATACGAGGGAGACTATCTTGATGATGAAAGGACTGGGCAAGGGATATTACGCTATAAAAATGGTGAGCAATATACGGGCAGATTCTTAAAAGGGTTGAAGTCCGGATTTGGTACTATGGTGTGGAAAAATGGCGATACCTATGTCGGAAACTGGGAGAATGGATTACAAAACGGACAAGGAAAACTAACAAAAAAGGATAAGGATATTATAGAAGGACAGTTTCGTAATGGTTATATGGACGGGCAAATAATAATCCATTATGCAGATGGAAGTAGGTTTCGTGGTATGTATCGCAATGGAAAACGTAATGGAGGAGCAATAGAACAAGATAAAAAAGGAATACGTTTCGAAGGATTCTATCGAGATGACATACGTGATGGAAAGTTTACTGAAACTGATAGTAATGGGAACGTAGTTGCGCAAGGTTATTACGAAAAAGGTATTCGTCACAACAATTAACAGCAAAACAAAAAAGTTATGAAAAGACAGGATAAAATAATAACAGCCACGAGTGCAGAAAATAATACCCACTTGATGGGTATAGTAAAGAATGATAGTTATTTAACTCCTTTTAATGAGGCTATTTGTGGTAGACATAACCATGCTGTAGAACGTATTAAGGAATTAACTCTTGGAGGCAAGCAAACTCTTTCCGACTTTGCTAATGGATATAATTATTATGGCTTACATAAAGTAAAGGGGAAATGGATATTTCGTGAATGGGCACCCAATGCAACACACCTGTATTTGATAGGCGACTTTAATGATTGGAAATGCTGTGAAGATTACGAATGTAAAAGGAAAGAAGGAACTGATGGCGATTGGGAATTAACACTTGATGAAGATAAAATACATCATGGCGATTTGTTTAAAATGTATGTCTTGTGGGAAGGAGGAGAAGGTGAACGTATTCCTGCATGGGCACAACGAGTTGTTCAAGACGAAGAAACAAAAATATTCTCAGCCCAAGTATGGTGTCCTAAAAAGAAATATCATTGGAAACATAAGAACTTTAAGCCAAACAAATCTCCACTTCTTATTTATGAATGTCATATAGGAATGGCACAAGATGCTGAAAAAGTTGGTTCTTATCTCGAATTTAAAAATAATGTATTACCACGCATTGTAGACGAAGGATACAATGCAATTCAAATTATGGCAATACAAGAGCACCCATATTATGGTAGCTTTGGCTATCATGTAAGTTCATTCTTTGCTCCAAGTTCTCGTTTTGGTACTCCTGAAGAGCTCAAGGAACTCATTGACGAAGCGCATTCTAACGGATTAGCAGTTATTATGGATATTGTTCATTCACACGCTGTGAAGAATGAAATAGAAGGATTAGGAAATCTTGCAGGCGACCCTAATCAATATTTCTATCCAGGAGAGCGCCACGAACATCCTGCTTGGGATTCACTTTGTTTCGATTATGGGAAGAACGAAGTGTTACACTTTCTCTTATCGAATTGTAAATACTGGCTCGAAGAATTTCAGTTCGATGGCTTTCGCTTCGATGGTGTAACATCGATGTTGTATTATAGCCATGGTTTGGGCGAAGCTTTTTGTAACTATGCTGACTATTTTAATGGACATCAGGACGATAATGCAATCTGTTATCTCACATTAGCAAACTACTTAATACACGAAGTAAACCATCAAGCAATAACAATTGCTGAAGAGGTTTCAGGAATGCCAGGATTAGCTGCAAAATTTAAAGATGGTGGCTATGGATTTGATTATCGTATGGCAATGAATATTCCAGACTATTGGATAAAGACGATAAAAGAACTACCAGATGAGGCGTGGAAACCATCATCTATATTCTGGGAAGTAAAAAATAGACGTAGCGATGAACGTACAATATCTTACTGCGAGTCGCACGACCAAGCTTTAGTAGGTGATAAAACTATTATTTTTCGCTTAATAGATTCTGATATGTATTGGCATTTCAAAAAAGGCGATGAGAATGATAGGGCACGACGTGGTATTGCATTGCACAAGATGATACGATTGGTAACAGCAAGTACTATAAATGGTGGCTATTTAAACTTTATGGGTAACGAGTTTGGACACCCAGAATGGATAGATTTTCCTAGAGAAGGTAATGGGTGGAGTTATAAATATGCGCGACGTCAATGGAATCTGGTAGATAATAAAGAGCTTTGTTACCACTTTCTCAGCGACTTTGATAAGAAAATGCTGGAAGTTATAAAGAGTGAGCCTCACTTTAACGATACTGTATTGCAAGAAATATGGCATAACGACTCAGACCAAATACTAGCTTTTAGTCGGAATAATTTGATATTCGTTTTCAATTTTTCACCTACACGTTCATTCTCCGATTATGGTTTTCTTGTTCCTAATGGTAGTTATAAAGTGGTATTGAATACTGATTCGTGGGAATATGGAGGCTTTGGTTTTGTAGATGAAAAAGTTAAGCACATTACTTTATCCGATCCTCTTTATGAAAAAGATGGTAAAGGATGGTTGAAACTCTACATCCCGGCTCGAAGTGCCTTAGTTTTACGAAAGGAAAAATAATACGATGAATATAAAATATAGGTCTATGCGTATTTGTTGTGCAATAACATTTTGTGTTTTTACATTTTGTTATTTATACTTTTACCAGACCGATATTCTCTCTTATACACAATATGAGGCTTCTAATGGGCAGACTCATTATGTGGCATGGCTTGGTGCTGGCTTAATTACATTTGTGTTACAGCTTCTTCAAGTTTGTGTTTATTCTGTGTTGAAACTTAATAAACGCGGATATGCTTTAACTTATTTCCCTTCTGTCCTCTTCCTTACAATACTTACTTCTATTAAGTCTAACGGACCGATATCTACAATATGGGATACTTGGGCTTGGTTAGCTCCTCTGTTGTTGATTTTATATTTTATTATAGCATACAACGTGCGGCGTTACGAGCCATACGAGCCAGAAATAAGGTGTTCTGGTTTTGTTTCTCAACTATTGTGGATAAATCTTGGAACATTGACATCTTTTTTATTGCTAATAGGTATCTTTAGTAATTCAGATCGAAGCTTTCACGAAAGAATGAAGGTTGAAACATTAGTACTCAATAAGCAATATGAGGCAGCTTTGAGCAATATAAAGCGAATGAGAAATGTAGACTCGGCTACTACAATGCTTACTATATATTGTGTTGCACGTACTGGTCATCTACCCGATAGTCTGTACGAATATCGTTTAATTGGTGGAAAAGATGTGTTGTATCCAGGTAAAGTCCATTCTGTTTTTCTTCCCGATAGTGTTATAAAGAAGGCTACTTCCAGCTCTGTGCATTATCAGTTAAACGAATATTTATTAGATCGTAATCTTCCAACATTTAAAAAATTAGTTCAGAAATACTATCCAGTCGATAGTCTTCGACCTCGATATTACGCAGAAGCTTATAAGTTGTATGCATTGTTATCGAAAGGAATGAAGCCAAAGCCTCCTTATCCTAAAGGTAGTTATACAAGCTATTATTTTTCTGTAAGATAATGAAAGTTATACTTGCTTTCGATTCCTTTAAAGGTTCACTCACTGCCGATCAAGCTGTACATACGGCTGCCATAGGAGTATCTGATGCCTCTGCGGCAGCCGAAATTGTTTGTTTGCCAATGGCTGATGGAGGTGAAGGTACGGTTGAAGTTCTTGCACGTTACACAAATGCGAAGTGGGCTGTATGTAAAGTTCACAATTCGTTAATGCGCCCAATTATGGCTCGCTATGCTCTTAGTTCAGATTCGCATATTGCTATTTTAGAAATGGCAGCTGCAGCAGGTCTTACACAGGTGGATCCACTCAAGCGAAATCCAATGCGAACAACTACTTATGGAGTAGGAGAGATGCTTCTCCATGCCATAGCTGCTGGTGCTCAACACATAATTATTGGTATTGGTGGGAGTGCAACAAACGATGGCGGAGCAGGTATGTTGGCTGCTTTGGGGGCAAAATTCTATATAGGCAATTGTCTTGTTAATTATCCGACAGGGAACGACCTTATCCATATTACCTCTGTAGATTTTTCTTCGCTCGTTACGTTACGAGATATTCAGATAGAAATACTTTGTGATGTTAATAACCCTTTGTTTGGGCATAATGGCGCCGCATACGTTTATGCACCTCAGAAAGGAGCAAACCCTACAGAAGTAGAATTGTTAGATAGTGGCTTAAGAAACTTTGCTCACCTTTGTAAGAATGACCCTACTGTTCCCGGTAGCGGAGCTGCGGGCGGATTGGGTTATGCATTTCGTATGCTCGGTGCGCAGTTACGTAAAGGTATAGATGTAGTTTTAGATGCGGCAGAACTAACTAAACATTTGCAAGGTGCTGATTTGGTGATAACGGGTGAAGGTAAAATAGATAACCAAACACTAAACAATAAACTTCCCTTTGGTGTAATGTCGCTTGCTAAAGCCAACAATATTCCAACTATTGCACTTGCTGGGCGTGTTGATAATATTGATTTATTATTATCAGCAGGGTTTTATAAAGTGCTCGGAATTAATCCTTCAAATTCTTCTTTATCCGAAGCAATGGACGTCAAAGTAGCTGCAAGCCGTTTACGTAATACAACTAAAGAGGTGATAATACATTTCTTGCAAACTATTGATAGCTAAGGATTTATCATTAAATTACTCTCACAATATAACGTTAAAAGTTACTCATATTAATCTCAGATGACTGAAACAACTTTTGCAGATATCTAAGAAGAGAAGAATAGATATCTGAAACGATGCTTACAGATATCTAAAACAATGTAAGCTATAAACAAGACAAACGAACCTCCTTTAAAGAGACTTTTGAGTCGACAAATATCTGCAAAAGACACAATATAGTGCCATAAGTAATGCAGTTAATTCACAATACACAGTAAGTACGCCTATTCTTCACACTCGCTCTGCAGATGGTGGACAACTATTTAGCAAGTATCGCCCATTATTATAATTGCCCATATCTAAAAGGAAACCATAATGCACCTTATTATTTTACATAGAAAAAGAAAGGATAATAACTATTGATACAGAAATGCACAATAGAAGGGGGGGTAAACTTCAATAGATATTTTCTAACAATGCACACCTAAATTGTTAGATATAAGTAGATGCTTTTTACTAGAGTTACAGAAACCTTATCTTATTATATAAGACATACAAAAGCTTATGGATTGCTTGCTTGACTGAGTTTGATATCCATCAGTGGAATATTCAGCCTTTTACACTACTAGTATAACGATAAAGAGCACGCCAAAATGGCGTGCTCTTCTATCAAAATAAAATAAAGATATCTTATAAATCAGTATTAAGCATTTTCGCTCCAATCTTCCTTGCTCTTGCGAACGTAACTTTGGTAACGAAGTTTTGCCATTTTCTCTGCAGCATCGAAGAGTTCTTGTGCCTCGTTAGGATAAGCTTTCTTAACTGAGAGATAGCGTACTTCACCCATCAAGAAGTCTTGGAACTTGCTCCAATCTGGCTCTTTAGAGTCGAGAGAGAATGGGTTCTTTCCTTCTTCTGCCAATACAGGGTTGTAACGCCACAAGTGCCAGTAACCACTTTCTACAGCGCGACCTTCTTCTGCCTGACTCTTGCCCATACCACCTTTAGCCTTTAGACCATGGTTGATACATGGTGCGTAAGCGATGATGAGTGATGGACCAGGATATGCTTCAGCTTCGCGAATAGCTTTAAGAGTCTGTGCCTGATCAGCACCCATAGCTATTTGTGCAACATAAACATAGCCGTATGTGGTTGCCATCAAACCGAGGTCCTTCTTGCGGATACGCTTACCCTGTGCAGCAAACTGTGCAATAGCACCGAGTGGTGTAGACTTAGAGCTCTGACCGCCAGTGTTAGAGTAAACCTCAGTGTCGAGAACAAGGATATTTACATCTTCGCCAGAAGCAATAACGTGGTCAAGGCCACCGTAACCGATGTCGTAAGAAGCGCCATCACCACCAATAATCCATTGTGAACGCTTCACCAAGTAGTGGTCTAATGTCTTCAATTCCTTACAGATTGGGCAACCTGCTTCAGCACCAGCAGCAATCATTGGTTTCAATGCTGCACTTGCTTCCTTAGATGCATCAGCATTGTCTTTAGCCTCTATCCATGCTTGTGCGGCTGCTTTGAATTCAGCAGATACGTGGTCTTCGTTCATAGCATCGTTCAAAAGTTTAGTAATGCGTTCACGCATCTTCTTATTACCAAGAGCCATACCCAAACCAAATTCGCAGAAGTCCTCGAACAAAGAGTTGTCGAAAGCAGGACCTTGACCATTTTCATTGGTTGTGTAGGGAGTAGAAGGAATTGACGCAGAATATATAGAAGAACAACCTGTAGCGTTAGAAATCATTTCACGGTCGCCAAAGAGTTGAGAAACCAACTTAACGTATGGTGTTTCACCACAACCAGCGCAGGCTCCAGAGAACTCGAACAATGGTTGAGCAAACTGAGAGTTCTTAACGTTGCTCTTTATGTCTACTAAATGTTGCTTTGTTTTTACATTCTTAACCAAGTAGTCCCAGTTATCTATTTGTTGCTGATCGCGTGTGAATGGAACCATAGCAAGTGCCTTGCCATTCTTATTACCAGGACAAACATCGGCGCAGTTTCCACAACCAACACAGTCGAGAACGCTAACCTGAATGCGGAAGTGCATACCAGCCATAGGTTTTGGTACTTTCATATCCAATGTATTGTCGCCAAATCCATTAATTTCTTCGTCATCAAGAACGAATGGACGGATACAAGCATGAGGACAAACGTATGCACACTTATTACACTGTATACAGTTCTCTGGGGTCCATTCAGGGTTGAATGCCTCAACACCACGCTTTTCGAATGCAGCAGAACCGTTCTTCATTGTACCGTCTACCATATCGTACTTAATGAAATCGGAAACTTTGAGTAAGTCGCCAACCTGACCATTGATAGGACGGACAATCTCTTTGATGTATGCAGGTGCATTGTCATTAGAGTCTTCAGCATCATCAGCAAGATTAGCCCATGAAGGATCTACAGTCAATTGCTTATATTCGCCACCGCGGTCTACAGCAGCATAGTTCTTGTCTACAACATCTTGTCCCTTGTTACCGTAAGACTTAACAATGAACTCTTTCATTTGCTCAACAGCCAAATCTACAGGTATAACCTTTGTAATGCGGAAGAATGCACTCTGAAGAATAGTATTGGTACGGTTGCCGAGACCAATTTCTTGTGCAATCTTTGTTGCGTTGATATAGTAAACGGTAATATTGTTCTGAGCGAAGTAACGTTTAATTCTGTTCGGAATGAAGTTTGCAAGTTCTTCGCCTTCGAAGATTGTATTCAAAAGGAAAGTACCATTCTTCTGTAAACCACGAATTACATCGTACATACGTAAGTATGCCTGAACATGACAAGCAACAAAGTTAGGTGTATTTACCTGATAAGTAGAACGGATTTCGCTGTCTCCAAAACGAAGGTGAGAACAAGTAAAACCACCAGACTTCTTAGAGTCGTAAGAGAAATATGCTTGGCAATGTTTGTTAGTGTTATCACCAATAATCTTAACAGAGTTCTTGTTTGCACCAACGGTACCGTCAGCTCCCAGACCATAGAACTTAGCTTCGAACATACCTTCGCCACCCATAGGAATCTCGTCAATCAATGGAAGCGAAGTGAAAGTAACATCATCTACAATACCAACAGTAAAGTGGTCTTTAGGCTCTGGAAGTTCTAGGTTGTTGAATACAGAAATAATGTGTGCAGGTGTGGTATCAGAAGAACCAAGACCATAACGTCCACCTACAATTAAAGGTTTGTTTTCAACATCGTAGAATGCGCTCTTTACATCAAGATACAATGGTTCTCCTTCTGCACCAGGTTCTTTTGTTCTGTCGAGTACAGCAATACGCTTTACTGTCTTTGGAACAGCTGCAAGCAAATGCTTAACAGAGAAAGGACGATAAAGGTGAACAGAAATCATACCAATTTTCTTACCGTGCCTAATTTGATAGTCGATAGCTTCGCGTGCGGCTTCAGTAGCAGACCCCATAAGGATAATAATGTTTTCTGCATCTTCAGCACCATAGTATGAGAAAAGGTGATATTCACGACCAGTAATATCTTTTATCTTTGCTAAGTAATCTTCAACTACTTCTGGAATATTCTCGTAGTATTGATTGCAAGCCTCACGGTGTGTGAAGAATGTTTCTGGATTTTCAGCAGTACCACGAGTAACAGGACGCTCTGGAGAGAGTGCACGGTCGCGGAATCGTTTAACGTCAGCTGGATCGAGTAACTTAGCTACTTCATCTTGGTCAATCATCTCAATCTTCTGATATTCGTGAGATGTGCGGAAACCATCGAAGAAGTTTACAAATGGAATGCTTGTCTTCAACGAAGCAAGATGTGGAACTGCTGTAAGGTCCATAACCTCTTGTACTGAACCAGAACAGAACATTGCAAAACCTGTTTGACGACAAGCCATAACGTCTGAATGGTCGCCAAAGATACACAATGAGTGAGTAGCAAGTGTACGTGCAGAAACATCGAACACGCAAGGCAACATCTCACCAGCAATCTTATACATATTAGGTATCATCAGCAACAAACCTTGTGAAGCTGTGAATGTTGTTGTAAGTGCACCGGCTTGGAGTGAACCGTGCATAGCACCAGCTGCACCACCTTCTGATTGCATTTCCTGAACAGTTACTGTTTGGCCGAAAAGATTTTTACGACCTTTCGCTGCCCATGTATCAACATGCTCTGCCATTGGAGAAGACGGAGTAATAGGGTAGATTGCTGCTACCTCTGAAAACATGTAGCTTACATGTGCTGCAGCTTCATTACCATCACAGGTAATATACTTTTTTTCTTTCGCCATTGTCTTTATTTTATTAAATGTTTCTATAATGTTTTTGGTCTGTTTTGTATAGGCCTATCTATTAACAATCTTTTTTATATCATTTATGTATGTACTTTAGTCTTAGTTTCAGTATAGAAAGCCAAAGAGCCAAAGAGGAATCTTATTGTCTTTTCCTACTTTCATATTGTAACGTACATATATTGTATCATTGTTTAAACGCATTTTTGTATTCTCTGCATCGCATACCCTAAAACGTCTATTTCTGTCTATTATATAGTATCCACATTTGTTTCCTTCATTTATTGTATGCTTGGAAAGTAGGGCATTCACAAAAAATGTTTCCATTACCTCTTGCTGCTCTATGTGTATCGGATATATTGCGTAAATGAGATTAGAATTATTCATTATTACCTTTGCAGGCTTCTTGGGAAAATCTTGACCAACAGAATAAATAATATTTATCAAGCGTGAATCTGATAGATATTTAATGTAGTTCATAACAGTTGCACGACTTGTATTTATCTCTTTAGCTAAATTGCTTATATTGGGTGATTTTGGACCTTCTAAAGCAAGCAGATAAAAAAGTGTCTTGATTTTAGTGAGATATTTTAATTCTATTTGCTTTATGAGCAAGATATCAACCTCTGTCATCATGTTCATAGTCTTCAATAGATTTTCAGAATAATTTCTGTTCTCTAAAAAGAAAGGATAATAGCCATGATGAATGTAATCTTGGAAATATTCGAGTGGATTAATCTTTGTCAGTATTTGTGTTGCTATTTGTTCGTGGTTCTCAATGATATCATTAAGCGAATAGCTTGAGAAACTATTTCCTGACATATAATTTAAGAACTCTCTAAAGGAGAAACCTCGTAAATTATAGCTCTTAACAATACCATTAAGTTCAGGATTTTCTTCTTTTAGACGCATAACACTAGACCCAGTAAATACAATCTTTAATTCAGGATAATTATCATAACATCTACGCAAGTCGCTACTCCAATTGGGCTGTTTAAAAACCTGATCAATAAGCAAGACGCGTCCCCCATTTCGATAGAACTCTCCTGCAAAGTCAGAAATACCTTTCTCTTGGAAATAGAAGTTGTTCATATTTATGTAAAGACATTTTCGGTCGTTAGCACCAAACTTCTCTTTAGCATATTGAAGAAGGAAGGTCGTTTTTCCAACGCCACGTGTTCCTTTGATGCCTATCAACTGATCATTCCAATCAATCTCGTCCATAAGCATACGTCTCACTGGAGCATAATTATGTTCCACTAAATAGGTGTGAGTACGGAAAAATGCATCCATCTTATAACAAAATTATTTCATATCCTAATAGCACTATCAGGCAACACATTTATATATGCATATACCTAATAATATTGTGTGCAAAGATAATATTTATTTCTTTAATTTGCAAACTATACATGGCAAAAAAGACCTTTTTACTATTATTTATATTTTGTCTTTTTAAGTATTTGCTGTATCTTTGCATACGGTTAGTAGACTTTCTTTACTCTCATTTGTAGAATGTTTGCAAAAGTCATAATAGAAAAAATAAAATGAAACTTCATGTATTCAATCCTGAGCACGATATTTCGTTAGCGCAAAATAATCCTAATCAAACCCCATCACGTGCAGCATTGCAAATACGTAATGATTTGGATTTTATTCCTTATATCTGGGCAGCTCAAGGCGATGTTATATTGGTAAATGATGTAATGAAGGCGTATGAAGCCGTTGAAAAACTTCGATTGAAAGATAAGAATGTTTCTTTTATAGATGCAGACATTTTAGAAAAGTATTCAGATGAAATAGATGCTATTCTACCTTGGGGATGGGATTGCGCAATAAAGGAGCACTTAAAACGTTTAGGTATATCGCAGACTCTTTTGCCTTCAAGCAAGCAATTATCTGAAATACGCAATTTAAATAATAGAAAGGCATCTATAAATTGGTTATTGTTTTTAAAGGCGCATCTTCCTTACGCTACGACAGTTGGAGAGGCATACTATTATAACAACATTAATGATTTGTGTGCAAAGGCTAAAGAGATAGGGAAAGCTGTAATAAAAGCTCCTTGGAGCGGTAGTGGTAGAGGATTACGATTTACCGACAGAAATATCTCTACAGTACACCTAAATTGGGCAAAGAATATTATAACACATCAGCAGGGCATTATTTTAGAGCCATATTATAATAAGGTGCAAGATTTTGCTATGGAGTTCTATATAGAAGGTGAAGTAAAATATTGTGGTTTGTCTATTTTCCAGTCTTTACATGGGGCGTATACAGGTAGTATTATTGATACAGAAGAAAGAAAACGCAATTTCTTAAGTAAGTATGTGGATATAGAATTATTGGATACAATAAAACTTACTCTAATAAACTTATTAGAATGCAATATTAAATATAACTACAAGGGTCCTTTGGGAATTGATATGATGATTGTTGAGAAGAGATCTTTATCTACTTCTTCATTATATGCTATTCATCCTTTTGTTGAAATAAACTTTCGCCGTACAATGGGGCATGTCGCTTTATCGCTTTCTAATAATTTCCAAATACATAACAAGATGATGCGAATAACGTATAATGGTTCGCATCATACATTAGAATTAAACGATAGAACTTACCCTAACATTTAAAATATAACCAAAATACGAGGAATGAAATAACTAGAGCTATTATACATGTAATAGTTAGCATTATACGTGCTATAATCTTTCTTCTGCGAACTAAAGAAGAATGTTTTTGTTGATTGAATCCTGAATACTGATCGTAATGGTACTTTCTTTTGTTTCCTTGTGAACTTCTCATTATTGTAGGTTGGTGTTATCCTAAAGAAAGTATCTTTCTCAGATACTTTCTTTATATTTTCAGTCTAATCTATTTAAAATTTAAAACTCAGTTGCACGTCTACTAAAGAGTAGTTCGGCTTTGCTAAGCTACGGTCGTGAACATAAGCATATTCAGTTGAAAGCAGCACATTCTTATTAAATTGGTAGTTTAAACCAACTTCGTATAATGTGCGTTGTTTTTCTGCGCCCTTTGAAGGTTGGTACATATCGTAACGTGCTTTTCCATACAGTTTTTCCTTTACTATAGGTGCTATCACTAAAGCATAAACTCCTTGTGCTTTACTGCCATTACTACCTATATTACAGTCTTTTGCTGCAGCATCATTTGTGTTTACAAGCGACTTTGCAAAAGCTTCTCCTGTAGAATGTGCATATTCTGAACGGAATGTCCAGTCGTTTACTATATATTCGGCAGAAACTGCATAGCGACGTTGTTGCAACTTACGTACGCCTGTTTGTGGTGCACCAGTAGCATCAATCCATGTTCCTTTACGAGCATACGAACCAGTCCAACCAAACCAACCAATACGCATACCTTTTACAGGCATAACCCAAACACCACCGATAATATTTTTTTGTTCGTCTACGTCTTTCACGTTAATTCCTTGTCCGTTAAACACGCCGACCTGATAGTGTAGCAAATTTCTTCCAGCAGAATTCTTCAGAAAATCGCCTTGAATTTGTACTCCTATATCGCGTCCATTTGAACTATGTGTTCCTGCTCTATCTGCAAACCCTGCAAATTTGCTAACGACTTGTGAATACCCCATAAACCCTTGTGTAATAGGGTGGATTGGATTCTCAAAAGTGAATGGGTTCTTGAACTGACCAATTTTTACACGGAAGAATGTGTACTTTTGCCATTCTGTGAACAAATCGACTACACGTGGCGATGAGCCTAAAGTAGACGTATTGCCATTAAACTGAATTTGTACTTTCCATGCCCAATCGTTAAAAAGACGTCCGTCGAGTGAAACACGACCTAAACGTAGATTGAACGAATTAGATTTTGCCTTGTCTTGATTAGTAAACTGGTACTGCGCTATGCCATACCCTGATAGCTTCACATTGTCGATCCACTTTGCTGTCTGTGCAGATACATTAGAGAATGCTAACGCTATGGCAGCTAACATAAAGATTTTTTTCATATATTTACCTTTGAATATTAAGTTTATAGTTTCACTCTGCAAAGATACAGACAATTTGTAAAAAATGAGAACATTTCTTAAAACTTTCGCTAAAAGTATTATAAAATATGCCTATTGCCTTGCTTTACTACCGTCTATGAAGAATGATATAATGGAATATTATGGCGTTAAAGCTTCTCTCTTTTATTTAACGTGTGTTATGTAAATAGGAAAAAATAACTAACTTTGCAGCAAATATTAAAATATGAGTAGGAAAAGAAAATCATTACCTATATTAGAGAATGTAGAAATAGAGTCTGTTGCTGCAGAAGGTAAATGTGTAGCACACGTAAACGATATGGTTGTGTTTGTACCTTTTGTTGTACCAGGTGATATTGTAGACTTGCAAGTGCGCAAGAAACGACACAGCTATTGTGAAGCAACTGTACTGAGAATGATACAGCCTAGTCCTATGCGTATTACTCCTAAATGCGAACATTTTGGTGTCTGTGGTGGGTGTAAATGGCAAAACCTTCCTTATAAAGAACAGTTGGTTTCCAAACAACAACAAGTTCTCGACCAACTAAAACGTATTGGAAAGGTTGAACTGCCAATGATATCTCCCATATTGGGGTCTGAGAAAACAGAGGAATATCGCAATAAGCTTGAGTTTGCCTGTTCAAATAAACGGTGGTATACCAAAGAAGAGTTAGATGCATTACCTGAAGGGGTTGGGTTAGCTCAGGGAGCAATAGGATTTCATATAACAGGCGCCTTTGATAAGATTTATCCTATTAATAAATGTGTGCTTATGGACAACTATTGTAATAAGGTAAGGAATGCTATTTACAATTATGCTGTGGAGCACAAACTTAGTTTTTACGATATCAGAGAACAACACGGTTTGTTACGCGACATTATGATGCGAAATTCAAACACGGGCGAATGGTTGGTGCTTGTTCAGTTTCATTACGATGAGGTGGACGATGAAGAATGTGCTATGAACTTAATGCAGTTCATTGCCGATGAGTTTCCTGAAATTACATCATTATTATATGTAGATAATCAGAAAGGTAACGATACTTTCAACGATTTAGAATTGACAGTATTTAAAGGTAACGACCATATATTTGAGTTAATGGAGGATCTTCGCTTTAAGGTTGGTGCCAAAAGTTTCTATCAAACCAATACAGACCAAGCTTACCATTTGTATAGTGTTGCGCGCAACTTTGCCAAACTTACTGGTAATGAATTGGTTTACGATCTATATACAGGTACGGGAACCATTGCAAACTTTGTAGCTAAAAAGGCTAAAAAGGTGATAGGCATTGAATATGTGCCTGAAGCAATAGAAGATGCAAAAATAAATTCGGAAATAAACGAAATATCCAACACGCTGTTCTATGCTGGCGATATGAAAGATATTCTAACCGAAGCATTCGTAAAACAACATGGACGCCCAGATGTCATTATAACCGATCCTCCTCGTGCTGGTATGCATGCCGATGTAGTGAATGTTATATTGGGTGCACATCCCAAACGAATTGTTTATGTAAGTTGTAATCCTGCAACACAAGCTCGCGACTTAGCACTTTTAGATAGAGACTATAAAGTTGTAGCCGTTCAGCCAGTTGATATGTTCCCACATACGCCTCATGTAGAGAATGTTGTTTTGTTGGAAACTAAGTAATTGAAACTTTAATAAAATGTGTATATTAATATTCACTTATAATTTATAATGAATTATGAATATATAATATACGAAAGGGGGTGTACCAGATAGGTATACCTCTTATAATTTTATGTAAAGTTAGCCTGAAAAACATTATGAATATGATAGTTCTCCGTCATCTTCTGCAACTTTTTTCTCTACGTTTTATTCTTGTTTATTTGTGTTCTAACATAATGTAATATAACTGCATTGCCTTATACAGCTGGAAAGATATACCGTTTGAATTAGCCAGTTTACGTTATCAAATCAATGGTTCTGACGAAAATGAATAATGAATTTATAACCACTGCCTATAGTCTGTCTACCAATGGAATAGAACGCCTCAGGTGTTTATAAAAGTCAATGCAATATAGTTACTTTTGTTTTAGATATCTATCACGATCGTCTCAGATATCTGTGAGTTGCGTTTCAGATATCTGTCAGTTACAAATTAGATATCACAAAAAGCAGCAACCTTTATAATGCTATATTATACCACTTGAAAGATATTTATTCTGCTGAGATTTATAATGCCTTTTATGCTACAATTAAGCTAAGCAAAGTTACTTAGCAATACAGCTATCTGTTCGGCATCGCCTAACGACATAGTTTGGTTGCACGGAATGGAAAGTTCTTCCCGATGAATACGTTCTGTAAGTGGGAATGAAAGAGTATTCCATTCCTTATATGCTTTTTGTTTGTGGGGTGGAATAGGGTAGTGAATGAGAGTCTGTACACCGTTATCTGTTAAGTATTCCTGTAATTTATCGCGTTCTGCACAGAGTATTGGAAATATGTGATAGACGTTATCACGGTTTAAAGCTTTAGGAATGGTAATACGCTCATTCTCTATATGTTGTTCAAAGTAATGGGCAATTTCTTTCCTACGTTCATTTTCCTCATCGAGATACTTTAGTTTTATACTGAGCACAGCAGCTTGTATTTCGTCCATACGACTATTTTTACCTTGAAACTCGAATACATATTTGCGGTTCGAACCGTAATTAGCAAGCGCCCGAATAGTTTTGGTTAGTTCCAAGTCGTTTGTGGTTATGGCACCAGCATCGCCCAATGCACCAAGATTTTTGCCTGGATAGAAGCTGTGAGCTGCTGCATTGCCAAGGCTTCCTGTATGCTTACCGTTAAAGGTGCAACCATGTGCCTGTGCATTGTCTTCTATCAGCTTTATATTATGGCGTTTACAAATATTTCCTATTCTTTCTGTATATGCACACCGACCATATAAATGTACGAGCATAATGGCACGAGTGCGATGTGTGATAGCAGCTTCTATACGGCTGTCGTCTATTTCTAACGTTGCGATATCAGGTTCTACTAGTATGGGCGTAAGGTTATTTTCGGTTATAGCTAATATGGTGGCAATGTAAGTGTTAGCAGGTACAATTACTTCGTCGCCATCGTGAAGTTGTCCAAGCTCTTTGTAAGCACGCAGAATAAGATATAGAGCATCGAGTCCATTTCCACAACTAACACAATGTTGCGTACCAATGTAGGTGCGATAATGCTCTTCAAAATGTTTAACAGCATTGCCGTTAAGATACCAGCCCGATGCCACAACGTTTGAAATAGCCTTGTTTATTTCGTCTTTGTGCATCGCTGTGATGCGTTTGAGTGATAAATATTCTATCATAAAACTGATATATTCCATTTGTAAGTGTCGTAACAAATACCTCGTCCGCCAAATCCTTCTTTCTGGTGGATAAGCTGCTGATTTAGTATTGTACCTCCATCTTCGGTACTTTTACCAAAGTCGAAATAACCATCTCTGCCCTTATACACATTATTTATTATATAATCGAACAACAAATCCAGTGATCCCATTGCTTTCCCCTTTGGTGATGCTGAAATATATTGTGTATGAACAACGTTCGGTGTTTCATAGATGAGAGTGCCACCCAGTGGTTCTTTGTCGGTTGTTGTAGCTAAGTAAAGTTTTATTTGCTTTGGGAATCTACTTCTTAAGAGTTCTAATTCTGCTAAAGAATGTACAGGGTGTGTATTGTATTTGGTGGTAAGATTATTATTGAGAATATTCCAAAATGCAGCTAAATCTTGACTTTCTCCTACGAGAATGCCATTTTTGATAGCCTTTCGAATGCCACTTCTGCGACTTTCGGTAAACTTTCGTACGTTGTGGAGACTGAACGATGATGAAATATCGCGGCTGATGAGTTGTGCGTGGCAAATATTGGTAAGTGCATAGAGGTCCTCTTCGGCAGGAATACGGTGGTAGATATATGGAATAGCTTTGTAGATTACTTGTTTTATACCCATTTCCTTGAGCAAAATGTTCAGTTCAGAAAAGATGTTGCATATCTTCTCAGCAGTAATTTTCTCTGTAGTGAGTAATCCTCCATAAGTAAGTCCATGATGCGAATATAGGGTATCGCCTTCCCTATTGGCAGGTAACACAGCAACGATGTGCCCTTTCTCCATTATAAGAAACGAACAGTCAGCAAACCTATCAGCATGATAGTCCATATAATTGCGATTGAAAAGAAAGGTGCCTTGCTTGGAAATAGAAACAAATTCATTCCATTTCACGGCATCGTCAAGGTTATACTGTTTAATCTCAATCATATTATGGTATTCTTTAATATATGCTATTCCAAAATTTAAAATAATAGCAAGTTATATGTAAGCTTTCGTTCCGAATGTGTTTCCCTTCACCATTCTTATTTTGTTTTGCCTATGAATTTTAAATACTCATCATAGTTTCTGATGTAGTCGCTTTCGTCGAAAGGATCTTCAGCCAACACTAAGCATACTGCACCAGAAGAGAAATCCTCAAGTGTTCTCCATGTGTCTGTGTTTACAAGTAAGCCTTGATAAGGGTGATTGAGTAAGAAAGATTCTTTTTCTGTGCCATTGTCGAGTGTAACAGTGAAAGAACCGTTTGCAGCAATAATAAATTCGCGACAATGTTTGTGCGAGTGTCCGCCACGATTTTCTCCTCCCGGCACATCGTAAACCCAATAAACGCGTGCAATATTAAAAGGAATGTCTTTCATTTCTTCTGCTACAGTAAGGTTGCCACGACGGTCTAATCGTTTTGGCAATTCAATTATCTTTCCTATTTTTGTCATACTTGTGAGTTTAAGAACTTCCCCTGACCAGTTTTAAAGGACAGGGGAATGATTCTGTTTATCGGTTTCCGTACATCTCTTCGTAGTACTTCTGATAATCACCACTAGTTACTTCTTCTATCCATGACTGATTCTCCAAATTCCATTTAATGGTATTCACAATACCATCGGCAAATTTCGTCTCAGGATACCAGCCTAATTCGTTTTTTATTTTTGTTGGATCAATTGCGTAACGTGCGTCATGGCCGAGTCGGTCAGCAACGTGTGTAATCAAATCGTTGTTTATCCATGAGATATCAATATTGCCATTCTCATCTTTCACTTGTTTCTTTAAAACTTTGCGAAGCTCTTTGTCTTCAGCCATCATATCGTGAATAGTTTTAATGGTAAGCTTAACAATGTCGATGTTCTTCATTTCGTTGTGTCCACCAACATTGTAAACCTGTCCTACACGTCCTTCGCGAACTACCATATCAATAGCTTTGCAGTGATCTTCTACGTATAGCCAGTCGCGGACATTTAAGCCTTCGCCATATACGGGAAGTGGTTTACCTGCAAGAATATTATTGATGATTAATGGAATTAACTTTTCGGGGAAGTGGTAAGGACCATAGTTGTTAGAGCAACGTGTAATGCTGATGGGCATGTGGTACGTATCGTGGTATGCCATAACAAACATATCGGCACTGGTTTTACTTGCCGAATATGGGCTGTGAGGGCATAGTGGAGTTTTTTCGGTAAAATATCCCTCTGCCCCAAGCGAACCATAGACCTCATCGGTAGACACCTGATGGTAACGTTTTCCTTCTTTCCACGTAGGGTAACCCTGCTCGTCTTTGCCCGTAACCCATGCACGGCGAGCAGCGTCCATAAGGTTCTGAGTACCCAATATGTTTACGCTCAAGAATAGTTGTGGGTCTTCTATAGAGCGGTCCACATGGCTTTCAGCAGCGAAATTTACAAGATAGTCAATATCGTTTTCAGCAAACAGTTTATCAATCAATTCTCTGTCGCGAATGTCGCCTTTTACAAAGAAGCATCGTTTATCGTCAATATCATCTTTAATTGTTCCTAAGTTACCAGCGTAAGTTAATGCGTCAAGTACAATAATCTTAATATCTTCGTTCACATACTTTTTGTGAAGCAGATACTTAATGTAGTTTGCGCCGATAAATCCAGCAGCACCAGTTACTAAATAAGTTTTCATAAGTTGTTAATATTTTGTATCTTAATTATTTATTTCTGTTGTTTGATAATGTAATAACTTCACAATCGCCCATTTTATTGCCTTCAATAGCGAGTCTTACAATGGTTCTCTCTTTGTGAAATCCTTGTAAGCCTGCTGCTCCTGGGTTTATATGTAGCAGATTTAATGTTTTGTCGTACATTATCTTTAATATATGCGAGTGTCCGTCTACGAAGAGATTAGGTGGCGAATAGTAGAGTGTATTACGTATTGATTGGTCGTATCTGCCTGGATAGCCACCAATATGTTTAAGCAAAACGTCTACATCTTCACATCTAAATCTCTGTATTTCGGGATAGCGTGCACGAATATCATAGCCGTCACAGTTACCATATACAGCTCTGAAAGTAGGTTTCATAGCTTCGAACTTATTGGCTATCTCTAATGCCCCAATGTCGCCAGCATGCCAAATCTCATCGCAGTCTTTCAGATAGAATTCGTATTTCTCGTCCCAATAGGCGTGTGTATCGCTTATAATGCCAATTCTCTTCATACAGAATTTACTCTATTGCCAGCTTCTTTCGTATAAAACAAGCTATGAAATCTTTTGTTTCTTCTATTCCTAATATACTTGCATCTACGCAAAGGTCGTAGCTTTCGGCGTGTCCCCATACTTTTCCTGTGTAGTAATTGTAATATTTTGCACGTTCGCTTTCTTTATTCTCAATTACTTTTATGGCTTCTTCTTTTGTGCAACCAAGTCGTTCGCTTACGTTTTTCGCTCTTGAGTTAATGTTTGCTGTTATGAAAACATTAATTATGTTGGGATTTTCGCGCAATACATAGTCGGCTGTTCTTCCTACGAATACGCAGCGATTATTTTCTTCAGCTGCTTTTCGAATAACATCGCACTGAAATTGATAGAGACCTTCTTGCGAGAAGTTGTTTTTGTAGAAATCGTTATTGCTAAATATAGGCAGGTTTATTTGGAAGTGCGATTTTAGAAATCTCTTCTGTTCGTCGTTTTTCTCAAAGAACTTTTCTGAGAAACCACTCTCTTTTGCTGCAAGATTCAGTATTTCTTTATCGTAGAACTGACAATTAAATTCGTTGGCAAGTGCTTTAGCTACTAAGCTTCCACCGCTTCCAAGTTGTCGTCCAACGTTTATTATTAGTTTCTTTTCCATAAGCGAGAGGTTATTTGTTTCAACTGTTTTTGCTTTGCATATCTTTCTTAAATCGTCTAAGATATACTGTCATTGTTATTATTGCCACTACAACAGCTATGAAGTCGCTTGTTGGCATTGATGCCCAAACTCCATTTATTCCATAGAAATTTGGTAGTAGAATGAGTAATGGAAGTAAGAACAATAGTTGCCGAGAGAGCGATAGGAATATGCTAATCTTTACTTTTCCTATGCATTGGAAGAAGTTGGTTATTACCATTTGGCAACCTATAAGCGGGAACATCATCATTATGATGTGTAGTGCATTGATTGATCTTTTTATGAGTTCTGGATTGGTGGTGAAGAGGCGCACGCAATGGTATGGAACAAACATAGCGAGCGACCAGCCTGTTAGCATAATGCAAGTTGCTGTTATGATGGACAACTTCACTACTCGCATCATTCTTTCGTATTGTTGTGCTCCGTAGTTGTAGCCTGCTATAGGTTGCATTCCTTGGTTAAGACCTATTACAAACATTATGAATATCATCGCTATGCTGTTGCCTATGCCGTATGCTCCCACCGACATATCGCCTCCGAACCGCACTAACTGGTTGTTTATGAAGATGACAATGACACAGGCGCAAGCATTCATTAAGAAAGGAGATATTCCTATGGATATAATGTTCTTCACTAAGTTAGCTTTTAGTTTGTATATGCCTCGTTTTAAATGCAATAGTTCGTTCTTGTTTGCAAATAGTGTCATTTGCCAGCATAGGGCTAATGTTTGTGATATTATTGTGGCGAGTGCTGCTCCTTTTATGCCCCAATGCCACCAGCGTATGAAAACAACATCTAACAATATGTTCATTACTACTGTGAAAATGGTGGCACACATTGCTTTCTTTGGTTTAGATGCTGCACGCAATACGGCATTCATACCGAAGTACATGTGCGAAAACACATTGCCTAAGAGTATGGTATGCATAAAGTCGTGCGCATAGGGGAGGGTGGCATCGCTTGCTCCGAAAAAACGGAGTATTGGATCGAGGAATAATAGGCAGACGCCAGCAAATGTTAATCCTACAATAAGGTTCAAGGTGATGGTGTTACCAAGTATGTTTTCTGCCGTCTGATAGTCTTTCTGTCCTAACTTTACACTAATGGTTGTTGAGGCTCCGATGCCTACTGCTGCACCAAATGCGGCTGCAAGGTTCATGAATGGAAATGTTATAGCAAGCCCCGAAATAGCCATTGGACCTACTATTTGCCCTATGAATATGCGGTCGATTATGTTGTAGAGCGATGCTGCCGTCATTGCCGTAATGGCTGGTAGCGCATATTGCGCTAATAGCTTGCCTACTGGTTTTGTGCCAAGTTCTAATGTTGCTTTCTTATTATCCATTCAAGAAGTTGTATGTGTTTGCAAAAGTACTAAAAAAAAACGATACAGCTTCTTATAACCTAATAATTATGGTATTTGTAGCTGATGTGGTGCTTTTGGTGGCTAACACTTATAGAATGGTTAAGAATATACGGCTATCCGCAGAGTTATCACTCTGATATTTCTCCTGATAACTTATAAGCTTTTTGTTAATAGTTTATAAGCTTTTTGTTAATAGCTTATAAGCTTTTTATTGATAGCTTATAAGCTTTTTGTTAATAGTTTATAAGCTTTTTGTTAATAGCTTATAAGCTTTTTATTGATAGCTTATAAGCTTTTGTTTGTTTATGTATAGTCTTCGGGCGGTTTAATTGTGGAATGGGGTGCGTATGGGTATGGAGTTAAAGGAACAAACTATGAGTTTTATGTTCTTATATTATAAATGTTTAAAGGCTATTTATTTGGCTGAAGCGTTGTGAGGTTCTTTGTTTCTGGTGCTTCTATTTATTTGTTTTTATGAGCTTCTGAGCAACAATGTTTTATTTCTGCTTTTGTTATATGGTCGTGGAATTTATTAGAATTGTCTTCTTTTCTGTTGCGCTGTTATAATATGTGTTTATGGTATTGGTTGTGCGAAAACAAAAATAGGAAGAAAACTATTTAGCTTTCTTCCTATTTGTGTGGAGTTTAATTTCAGGCTCTTACTTGTTCTTGTTCTTTATTTTCTCAATGTAAGCATCGATGGCTGCTACTGCCGTGATGTTTACAATGTCGCGAACGGAACATTCTAAGTCGGTGAAGTGGATAGGTTTGTTTAGTCCCATCTGGATAGGACCAATCACTTCGGTTTCTGGGCTAAAGCCTTGTAGCAGCTTGTAGGCACTGTTGGCTGAAGCAAGATTAGGGAAAATAAGCGTGTTTACACTTTTGCCTTTTAAGCGTGTGAAAGGATATTTCTCGTCGCGCAACTTCTTGTCTAATGCGAAGTTTATTTGCATTTCGCCGTCAATTAACCAGTCGGGGTGCGTTTCTTGTGTTATGGCTAATGCCTCGCGCACTTGTTGTGGCGAGCCTCCCTCGTCGCTACCAAAGTTAGAGAACGATACCATTGCCATTACGGGGTCGTCGTTGAAGAATTTCACAGAGTGGTGAGCAAGGCGCGTTATGTCTACCAGCGCTTCGGCGTTTGGCATACGGTTTATCAGCGTATCGGCAATGTAGTAAATGCCACGCTTAGTATTCAGAATGTGCATTGTGCCGAAGTGTTTGTATTCAGGACGAATGCCAATAACATCTTTTGCAATCTTTATGGTATCGCTGTATTTCGTGTAGAGTCCTGTAATCATAGCGTCAGCATCGCCACTCTCAACCATCGCCATACCAAAGTAGTTTCGTTCGTACATTTTGTCGTAAGCCTCATCGAAAGTGTAGCCTTCTCGTGCCCGTTTTTCAGCCAAGTGTTTTGCGTAATTGGCTCTGCGTCGTTGTTCCTTGTCGGCGCGCATATCAATAAGTTCAATGCCAGTTAGGTCGAGCTTCAGTCGGTTCGCTATGCGTTTAATGCGGTCGGGGTGTCCCAATAAAATAGGTTGGCAAATACCTTCTTGCTTTGCTTGTACAGCAGCCTTTAGCATATTTTGGTGTACACCTTCGGCAAAAACAACTCGTTGTGGGTGGCGTGCAGCAGTTGCGTGTAAATAGCGAGTAAGTTTGGTTTCTTGCCCCAGCATTTGCATTAGGCGTTCTTTGTATGCATCAAAGTCTTTAATAGGCGTTCTTGCCACCCCGCTATCCATTGCAGCCTTTGCCACAGCGGCACTCACCACAGTAATAAGTCGTGGGTCTACAGGTTTCGGTATAAAATATTTTGGTCCAAACGTGAGTTCGTTCACGTGGTACACTTCGTTCACAACATCAGGTACAGGCTGCTTAGCCAGTTCGGCAATGGCGTGCACGGCAGCAAGCTTCATTTCTTCGTTTATGGCTTTAGCGTGCACATCGAGAGCACCTCTAAAGATGTAGGGGAAACCAATAACGTTGTTAATCTGGTTTGGATAATCGGACCGTCCAGTAGACATAATAACGTCTGGTCGTGCTTCTATCGCATCTTCGTAAGAAATCTCAGGCACAGGGTTAGCCAGCGCAAATACGATAGGATTGCTATTCATAGACTGTATCATCTCTTTCGAAAGGATATTGCCCTTTGAGAGTCCTACAAAAACATCAGCACCTTTAATGGCTTCCTCTAACGTGTGTGCGTCTGTACGGTTGGTAGCAAATAGCTTCTTTTGTTCAGTTAAGTTCGGTCGGTCGGCAGTAATAACTCCGTGCGAATCTAACATAAGAATATTCTCTTTCTTTAAGCCTAAAGCTACATATAGTTTCGTACACGAGATGGCAGCAGCACCTGCTCCATTTACAACAAGTCGAACCTTTGTTATATCTTTTCCAGCAACCTCGAGCGCATTTTTCAGACCAGCGGCAGATATAATGGCTGTGCCGTGCTGGTCGTCGTGCATCACCGGAATGTCTAACGTGCGTTTTAGTCTCTCTTCAATAGCAAAACATTCAGGTGCCTTTATATCTTCAAGATTAATTCCACCAAACGTAGGAGCAATCTTTTCAACAGTTTCACAGAATTTGTCGGGGTCAGTTTCGTTAATCTCTATATCGAAAACATCAATGCCACCATAAATTTTAAATAGCAACCCTTTACCTTCCATAACGGGCTTTCCACTCATAGCACCAATGTTACCCAGTCCTAAAACAGCTGTTCCGTTTGTTATAACTGCAACAAGGTTTCCTTTATCGGTATATTTGTAAACGTTGTCTGGATTTTCCTGAATTTCTAAACAAGGGTATGCTACTCCAGGCGAGTAAGCAAGACTTAAATCGGTTTGTGTACTGTGAGATTTTGTAGGAATAACTTCTATCTTTCCTGGGCGACCTTTCTCATGATACGCAAGTGCCGCCTCTTTTGTTATTTTAACCATAATATGATTTTAATACTAACTTAATTTCGCGCACAAAAAGCGTGTGGTTGTGCAAAGTTACTAAATTAAAACAATAAAGATAGTGTTAGTGATTTTATTTTTGTATTTTTGTACTGCTTAATAAACAATGGTAATGATAATAGAAAATGAATATAAGAAAGAGCTAAAAGCAAGAGTACTTTCATTAGCTTCTAAAATGTTCTTTCAATATGGCATTCGTAAAGTGAAAATGAACGATATAGCTGCGCATTTGAAAATATCGAAGCGAACACTTTATGAAATATATCAAAACAAAGAAGACCTGCTTTATGAGGTTGTGATGATGAATGCTAAGCATAAAAAGGAAGAGATAGAGAGGTTTGATAAGCCAGGTCTCAATGTCATCAATATTGTTATGCATGTATTACGGCTGCAAACCGAAGAATTTAATAAAGTTAATCCTTTATTCTACGAAGAATTAGGAAAATATCCTAAGTTGCAGACTTATTTTGCCGCACGAGAAGAAGAGAAATACGAAAAACTTGTTGAATTCATAGAGCGTGGAGTTAGTGAAGGGTGTTTCTTGTCAAATATAGATATAAAGCTATATAGTAGGCTTACTTCAGCTTCTGGCGAATATATAATGACAAATTTTCTATACGATGAGTACAACTACAAAGAAATATTAAAAACCTTTATTATGTTCTACATAAGAAGTATTTGTACTGAGAAAGGTATAAAGCTATTAGATAAAGAGATGGCTAATTTCTTCAAATAATACTACATTTAAGTATTCTACATAAAGTATTAATTACAATGAGATATCTACAAATTACGTTTAAAATAACACCAGACACAGAACTAGCACGTGAACTCTTAGTAGCAATGGCAGGTGAAGTTGGTTGTGATTCGTTTTCGGAAGAAGAGAATGTAGTGATGGGCTATTGCCTTGAAAATGCTTTTGAAGAAGCAGCTTTAAAAGAGGCTATTTCCAACTTTATTCTGCCTAACATAGAAATAGAATACAAAGTAGAGAAGGCAGAAGATAAAAATTGGAATGAAGAATGGGAGAGAGATAACTTTACTCCTATAATAATCAATAATAATTGCATTATCTGTAGTGTAAAAGAAGAAAATCCATATAGGTTGGTAGAAAAAGTAGAAGGTAGAGAACCTTTGCTTGTAAGAATAGATCCGAAGCAGGCATTTGGTTCAGGAACACATGAAACTACACAAATGATAGTATCTCAACTGTTAGAAATGAATTTAAACGGGACTAAAGTGTTAGATTGTGGCTGTGGTACAGGTATTCTTTCAATAATTGCAGCCAAGTGTGGAGCCGAAACAGTTTGTGGTTACGATATTGACGAATGGAGTGTGAGAAATACAATAGAGAATGCAGAAGCCAACAATGTATCACTTGAAGTAAAAGAAGGCGATAAACAAGTTATAGAGAATTTCTCTGAAAAGAAGTTTGATGTTGTTGTTGCAAATATAAATCGTAATATCCTGCTTGCTGATATGTCTGCCTTTGTATGTGCAATGAAAACAAAGGGAATATTAATATTAAGTGGATTTTATGAAGAAGACGTCTCTTTATTAGAAGAAAAAGCACTTAGTCTTGGACTGAGAAAGAGTCAATGTAAAGTGAATCATAAATGGGCGTGTCTGACTTTTTATCAATTTTAGGTTTAGGAATAAGCAATTGCATAAGATTATAATACGAACCATTAAAGATATTTAAATCTACATAGCCTTTTATACCAGGAAGTTTACCTGCATCTGTGTGTTGCCAAAAAAGCCATTTTCCAGGATATTCCATTTTGTCTACATAATAATGAGCAATCCAATATGGATAATCGTCAAAGCGTGAATCAGACAAATATTGGTCTTTGAATTTATAGAAGGTATAGATAATAGGTTTTACATGAAATTTATCTTCAACAATGTGTAGCCATGTAAGAATATTCTGTTGAAATTCTCCTGTGCTAATTCCATTTGGTTTTGTTTCTACATCTAATACAGGAGGTAAATCGCCAGGTTCTAAGGGTGTCATAGCTAAATAGAAATAAGCCTGACGACGAGGTGATGAGTTATTGCTCCAAAAATGATAAACACCCCTAATAAGCCCTGCTTCTTTTGCGTTTGCAAAGTTTGAACGAAAGTTTCGGTCTACGTGGCTATCACCTTCTGTTGATTTCATAAAAACGAAGCGAACAGGCGATTGTTCTATGAGTGCATTACGCAAACGAGCCCAATTAACATTACCCTGGTGATGACTAATATCAATTCCATGTATCTCATATCCGTCAGGATAATCTGGATCACCATAAATAGCACGCCAGCGAAAGCCTGATGGAGCAACTAAGAAAAAATAAAGCCAAAAACAATAAAATAAGGCAATGAATATTCCTCCAATCTGCCATACCCATTTAGGCATTTTATGCAATTTAATGCAAAGTAGATGGATTGTTTTAGGAATATTCATTACCTTATTTATATACCATTATATCTTATTTCAATAAGTGAAAACATCTTTACCTTGTTCCAATGCCAATGTTCTCGTAGTTTGGTCGCAAACATCTGATGGTCCCCAATATTGAATAGGTCCAGGATAGATGTAACTAGTCTCTTTAGCCCACTTGTCTCGTAGTTCTACGAATTTTTTGAATGGAGCTCCTTCAAGATCAACAAGAGCTTTACGGATAACTGGTTTTAATTCACCATTGCGACGTTCCATATTCATCATCATTGTAATTGGTACACCGCCTGCAATCCAATTTTCAGCTTTCTCAGTTGTATTCTTAACAATTGCCATATACCCAGTTTTTCCATTAGCAATAAGTTGAGCTGCAGAAGTACCAAGTGCATAACAATAGTCAGCATCAAAGTTTGATGGAGCGGCACAGCGTCCTTCATATCCTAAGAAATGATGTATTGTAGCGAAGTGTCCGTTGTATTTACCTTGTTTAGCCCATTTATTAAGTTTCATTTCAACCATATCAGAAATAAGTCTTTCTGTCTCAATGAGTGAAACTTGAACATTTCCATGAGGATCTCTGTCTAATGATAATTGTCTTGCAACTCCATCAGGGAGAGTCTCGAATGTGGCTTTATTTTCTTCAGAGAGATGGTCTATAATATAAGCTCGTTGTGCTTCAATGTCAAGATCCTTATAATCGTTTCCATGTTTTGCTAATAAGTCGTTTAATTCCCCAATAAGTCTACCAATAGAAGGAATAAATTCTATAAGCCCTTCTGGAATTAAAACGACTCCATAATTACGTCCATCTTGTGCACGGCGTGCCACAACCTTAGCAATATCTTCAATTATGTCGTTCAGAGATAAATCTTTTGTTTCTATCTCTTCAGAGATTAAACATATATTAGGTTGTGTTTGTAAAGCACATTCAAGTGCAATATGTGAAGCTGAACGTCCCATTAATTTAATGAAATGCCAATACTTCCGTGCAGAGTTACAGTCGCGTGCAATATTTCCTATTAACTCAGAATAGGTTTTAGTAGCAGTATCAAAACCAAACGAAGTTTCTATTTGGTTATTTTTTAAGTCGCCATCAATAGTTTTAGGACAACCGATAACTTGTATTCCATAATTTTTTGCAGCGTAATATTCTGCAAGAACGCACGCATTAGTGTTTGAATCGTCACCACCAACAATTACAAGAGCTCGAATGTCAAGTTCTCGAATAATCTCTAATGCTTTTTCGAATTGTTCTTCTTTCTCTAGTTTAGTACGTCCAGAACCTATTAAATCAAATCCGCCCGTATTTCTATATTTATTAATAAGCGTTTCTGTAATTTCAATATAATTATGATTTACTAAACCTTCAGGTCCCATTAGGAAACCAAACAAACGATTCTCTGGGTTTAACTTTTTAACCTCGTCATATAAACCAGATATAACGTTATGTCCACCAGGAGCCTGTCCGCCAGATAATATTACTCCAACATTTATTCTAACTGAGTCTTGCTTCTCAGCAGGTACGAACTCTACAAGAGGCATACCATAGGTGTTGGGAAATAAATTCTTAATTTCTTTATGATTATCTACGCTTTGAGTTGGTTCTCCCTCTTTAATCTTCACAGCACTTTTAAGTGCCTTTGGAAGTTTTGGTTTATAAGTTGCGCGTTCCTTTTGTAAAGCACTCGTTTCCATCTTCTAATCTTTTTAAACAGTTATTATTGAAACAATCTAATTACTGTTGCAAAAGTAATGTTTTAGATTGACAATTAGGCATAAATGCTGCTAAAATAAGAAATAATACTAATTTTCTTGATACATATTTGTTTTTGCAGTTTTTTTATATTATCTTTGACTCATCAAAATAAATAAAAGGAAAGATAATTCTATAAAAAGATGGGAAATAAAAGAAATTTAAAACGTTTAATAAACGGAATTTGTGGTAGTTTGTTTACTGAAACTATAGCCGCATCACTTTATGGAGATAATACGAACAAGGAAGAGATAGATGCTTTATTAACCTCTATTGTTCTTTTACGTAGTGAATATGTTAGTCGTATTTCGCATGTTGAGCCTGGTATGAGTGCAAAAATATATTTTACTGATTTGAGGAAGAAATTTGATGCAGAAACAAACGAAATAATAGATCAGATTAGTAATTTAGTATAACAATATGCTTAAAAAACTTGCTTCATGGCTTCTTTATAAACAATTAAAATGGAAGAAGAAAGTTACAATTGCTTTTCCTGATAAATTTATAATTTGTCTTGCGCCACATACCAGTAATTGGGATTTTTTCTTTGGACAACTCTACGCGAAGGCTGAAGGTATACGAAGTAATTTCTTAATGAAGAAAGAATGGTTCTTTTGGCCTTTAGGTATGTTTTTAAGAAGAATTGGTGGTATTCCTGTGTTTAGAAGTAAACATACTAGTATGACGGATAGATTAGCAGATTATGCATTAAAGACAGATAAATTTGGTTTATGTATAACCCCGGAAGGAACTCGTTCATTAAATCCGGATTGGAAGAAAGGTTTCTATTATATAGCATTAAAAGCTAATATTCCAATTCTTCTTTACGGATTGGATTATAAAACAAAAACGATAGAGTGTACGCAATCTATTGTGCCAAGTGGAGATATTGAAGCTGATATGAGAACTATTAAACTCTATTTTAAGAATTTTAAGGGAAAGCATCCTGAATCATTCACTATAGGAGAGGTAGACGAATGAAAAAGGATTTTCTTACTTTTATACTATGTTTCGTATTTGTTTTCGAAATATCTGCGCAAACAAAAAAAATTGATTGGGGAAAGTCGGAATATACGGGACGTCCATGGATTGAGAATACTTCTCGTCCAAATACAATTACAGATGGATTAAATGATAGACATTTCTCTATATGGTCTTCTCATGGTCGTTATTATGATGTGAATAAAGGATATTGGAAATGGCAACGTCCGAATCTCTTTGGTACAACAGAAGACTTATATACACAAACCATAGTAATACCATATCTTCTTCCGATGTTGGAGAATGCAGGGGCTGTTGTTATTTCTCCACGTGAACGCGATTGGCAAAAGCAAGAAGTTATAGTGGATAACGACAATCCTAAAATAACAGGTATTATTTCTTACAGTGAAGTAAATAATAAAAAGAAATGGGAAACTATAGAAGGTTCAGGATTTGCATACCATCAAGGGACATACGCTGATGGAGAGAATCCATTTATTGCAGGATCTGCGCGTAAAATAAAATCGAGGAAACGTAATAGCAAACTTAGTTATGTAGCTTATCAACCAAACATTCCTGAAGATGGAGATTATGCTGTCTATGTAAGTTATAAAACTATAAAGAAAAGCGTAGATGATGCTGAATATATTGTTTTTCATAAAGGGCAAGAAACCCATTTTCGAGTGAATCAACAAATGGGTGGTGGTACTTGGGTCTACCTTGGTACATTTGCTTTCGATAAAGGCTGCAATATTTTTAATCGAGTAATATTAACGAATCATAGCAAACACAGAGGTGTTGTTACTGCAGATGCAGTTCGTTTTGGCGGTGGTATGGGAAATATAACTCGAGGAGGACAAATTAGTGGCTTACCTCGTGCACTTGAAGGAGCAAGATATTATACACAATGGGCAGGTGCACCTCGAGATGTTGTCAGTAAAAGTAATGGAACGAATGACTATAATGATGATATTAATTCACGTTCACTTTATACTAATTGGCTTGCAGGCGGATCTTCGTATATACCAAAGAAAGAAGGTTTAAAAGTTCCTATCGAATTAGTCTTAGCTGTACATAGTGATGCTGGAGTAAAAGCAGATGGGACTACAGTAGGAACATTATCTATTTGTACAACACAACAGGGGAATCCAACTTTCGGCAACGGACTTTCGCGTAGAACGTCTCAAACCTTTGCTTCTCAACTCATAACAAATGCGAAGCGCGATATAGAATCTACATTTAAGAAACCTTGGAATACACGTGGTGTTAAAGATGCAAATTATAGCGAAACACGCCTTCCTGACGTTCCATCATCTATCATTGAGACACTTTCTCATCAAAACTTTGCAGATATGAAGTTTGGACAAGATCCTAATTTCAAATTCACACTTGCACGTTCTATATATAAAACTATTCTTCGTTATACGGCATCACTCCATAATAAAGCTTGTATTGTGCAACCATTGGCTCCGGATAACTTTAGAATGGAATATATTTCAAAAAACAAGATACGTTTAAGATGGAATGAAGTAAACGATCCATTAGAGCCTACAGCCAAACCTACATCTTATAATATATATATGGCTACAGGAACAAGTGATTTCGATAATGGTGTAAATGTAAATACCAATTCGTACGAAATGACATTAGAACCCAATGTAGTATATAACTTTCGGATAACAGCGTGTAATCGTGGAGGCGAGAGTTTTCCAACCGAAGTATTATCTGCATACAATAAAGAAGGTGCAAAGCAAACTATTTTAATAGTGAATGGATTTTACCGCCTTTCTTCACCAGCTGTAATTGATAATGATGTAGAACAAGGTTTCAATTTTGAAGCTGACCCTGGAATTAGTTATGGTAAAACCGCAGGGTGGAATGGACGTCAAAGTAATTTTGATAAAACTCAATCAGGTAAAGAAGGGTCTGCTGCTTTAGGATATGGTGGCGATGAGTTTGTAGGAAAGTTCATAGCAGGAAATAATTTCAATTATGTTAGGACACATGCAGATGCAATAGCCTCATGTGGAAATTATAATATAGTGAGTTGTTCAAGTAAGGCGATTGAGAATGGTTATGTAAAACTTCAAAAATATGCGCTTGTAGATTTAGCCTTAGGATTGGAGAAAGATGATGGACATAGTCTATGCTATTATAAGGCTCTCCGTCCCAGTATGCAAACTCAAATAGCAAATTATCTAATGCGTGGTGGTAGAATTCTTGTTAACGGAGCTTATTTTGCTACTGATATGAAAAGTAATGTTGAGCAAGAATGGCTTGCCAAATTCTTTAAGGTTTCTGCAGCAGGAAGTAATCAGGACAATTATAATTCAAT
The DNA here is from genome assembly GCF_900454935.1 of Prevotella pallens. Taxonomy (NCBI): domain Bacteria; kingdom Pseudomonadati; phylum Bacteroidota; class Bacteroidia; order Bacteroidales; family Prevotellaceae; genus Prevotella; species Prevotella pallens. The sequence continues at coordinate 1,446,739 of NZ_UGTP01000001.1, read as the reverse complement.
AATTAATGGATTAGGTTCACAATTTGATATATATAGGGCAATAAATGAAGAGCATTATGGAGCTTATTCGCCTGATATATTGCAACCTTTAGATACAGCATTTAGTGTTATGAAATATGCAGATAATACTAGTGCTGCTGTAGCTTATAAAGGTTCAGACTTCCGCACTTTTGTTATGGCTTTTCCATTTGAGTGTATTAAGAATAAGGAAATACGTAATAGAATAATGCGTGGTATTGTGGCTTATCTGCTAAATTAATGAAATCGGAATACGAGAGTTGAACATAAATTTAAATGAGAGATGATGTACAAAATTCAAGCAAACGCATCTGGAACAAGATATATAGAGGTTAGTAATACACATTTTGAGACCTTACAAAAATATTCATTATTATCTAATCTTGTTGGCTCTACAGGAATAATAGATGAAACAATACTTGATAAATTAAAACTGAATGTACGCAGTTTGTTAGAATCAGAGGCGGGAAAAGATAGTGCGTTGCTCGACCTATGCTTAGATGTAATTTATAATCAGAATATGAAGGCTTTTGGATTAAAGAACCTTGTAGATTTTTATAAACAATGGAATAAAGAACAAGAATCTTTAGAACAATCCGAAGAAGAACTAACAGAAGAAAGTTCGCTATAAGCGCTTCTTGCATTGACTTTCGTATATAAAAATATGATATCATATTTTTTATCTTGTCTTACCAGATGAGATGCGTATAGCTGGCATTATTTTTTGTAAGACAAACAGAATATAAAATAGAGGATATAACTTGAGTAACAATAAATCCACAAGAAGGCAAAACAAACCCTCTTATAAGGCAAATATAAAGCCTTTACAAAAAGATTTAAATACAGGAGAACAAAAGAACAAGAATCAAATTGTTCAAACTAACTCACGTTTTATGCTCACCGACTTTCTACCTACTACAAAGAAAGAAGTTGAGCTAAGAGAGTGGGACGAGTTAGATGTTATTCTTTTTTCTGGTGATGCTTATATAGATCACCCAGCTTTTGGAGTATCTGTTATAGGGCGTGTTTTAGAAGCTGCCGGTTATCGTGTAGCAATTATACCACAACCTGATTGGCACGGCGATTTCAGAGATTTTAAAAAGTTAGGGCGTCCACGTTTATTTTTTGGAGTTTCCGCTGGTGCAATGGACTCTATGGTGAATAAATACACTGCTAATAAACGTTTACGTTCTGAAGATGCTTATTCACCAAATGGTCGCCACGACTTACGTCCTGAATACCCTTCTATTGTATATTCAAATATTCTTCGACAACTTTATCCAGATGTTCCTATTGTATTGGGTGGAATTGAAGCTTCGCTGCGTCGTCTTACTCATTATGATTATTGGAAAGACTGTATTCGTAAAAGTGTGTTGTGCGATTCTGGTGCTGATATTGTAATTTATGGAATGGGTGAAAAGCAGATTATCAGCATTGCACAAGCTTTAGAGAATGGTAGGAAAATAAAAGCTATAAAGGATATACCACAAACAGCTTATCTTTGTAAAGAGAGAGATATTCCTGAAGGGATTACTACAAATGATATAGTATTGCATTCGCACGAAGAATGCTTATATAATAAGAAATTTCAGGCAGAAAACTTTAAGCATATCGAAGAAGAATCGAATAAAAAACATGCTCAACGAATACTTCAAAAAGTAGACAGTCAATATATTGTGGTAAATCCGCCTTATCCTACAATGACTACTGAAGAAGTTGATGCTACATACGATTTACCTTACACTCGAGAACCACACCCTAAATATAAAGGAAAGGTGATACCTGCTTACGAAATGATAAAGTTCAGTGTAAATATCCATCGAGGTTGCTTTGGTGGTTGTTCTTTTTGTACAATATCGGCTCATCAAGGTAAATTTATTGCAAGTCGCTCTAAAGAAAGTATTCTAAAAGAAGTAAAGCAAGTAATACAAATGCCTGACTTCAAAGGCTATCTTTCTGACTTAGGTGGACCTTCTGCAAATATGTATGGTATGGCAGGTAAGAATATAAAAGCCTGTGAACATTGTAAGCGTCCCAGTTGTATACACCCAGAAATTTGTCCGAATCTTAATACTGACCACTCTAAATTACTCGATATATATAGAACTGTAGATGCTCTACCTGGTATAAAGAAAAGTTTTATAGGTTCAGGAGTACGCTATGATTTATTGCTGCATAATGTAAAGGACGAAAAAACAAACCACTCTACACAAGAATATACACGTGAATTAATAAAGAATCATGTAAGCGGACGACTAAAAATAGCCCCAGAACATACTTCCGATCGTGTTTTATATCTTATGAGAAAGCCTTCGTTTAAGCAATTCTATCAATTTAAACGCATATTTGATAAAATAAATAAAGAAGAAAATTTACGGCAACAAATTATTCCTTATTTTATATCTTCGCATCCTGGTTGTAAAGAAGAAGATATGGCAGAACTTGCAGTAATAACAAAAGATCTTGATTTTCACCTGGAACAGGTACAAGACTTTACTCCAACACCTATGACTGTTTCTACAGAAGCGTGGTATTCTGGCTACGACCCTTATACATTAGAACAAGTTTTTTCTGCAAAGACTCCACGTGAAAAGTTAGCACAACGTCAATTCTTCTTTTGGTATAAGCCTGAAGAACGAAGAAATATTGAAAAAGAATTGAAACGAATTGGTAGAATTGACCTTATTGGTAAACTCTACGATAATAAACCTTTCCGCGGAAAAGTGAACTACGACCCTAAGGCTATAGGAAGTAGTCCTTCTAACAATCGGGGAAATCGCAATAAGGAATCGTACAACCCGAATAAAGATTGGAATAAAAAAAAGAAAAATCGACGATAAACGAAGGTAGACAGTCGTCTGTTTTCAGATAATAACACAAAAGATAAAAGTATAACTAAAATGAAGGAATTTGAAACTTATATTTTCGATTTAGATGGTACTCTCCTTGAAACATTGAGAGATTTAGCAGCAAGTACCAATTATGCTTTACGAACGCATAATATGCCAGAACATTCTATAGAAAATGTTAGAATGTTTGTGGGCAATGGTGTAAAGAAACTAATGGAGAGAGCTATTCCTAATGGTATAAGTAATCCACAGTTTGAAGAAGTTTATGCTACATTTCGCCAGCATTATTTAGAACATAGTCTCGATACCACTAAACCATACGAGGGTATACCAGAAATGCTTACCGAATTAAAGGCTCGAGGAAAAAAACTCGCTATTGTAAGCAACAAGTTCTATGCTGCTACGCAAGAACTTGCTAAACATTTCTTTCCCGATACCATTAAAGTTGCTATTGGCGAACGCGAAAATATTAGAAAAAAGCCTGCTCCCGATACAGTAATAGAAGCTTTACGACAACTAAATGCACCAAAAGAAACAGCAGTATATATTGGCGATAGCGATGTAGATGTTATGACTGCAAAAAATTGTGATATGCCTTGTGCTAGCGTATTATGGGGATTTCGAGATAAAGAATTCTTAATAGAGCACGGAGCTACTCTTTTTATAGAAAAACCTTATCAGCTATTGCCCGATTAAATGCAATTACACCTTATATAATATATTAGAATGAGTTAGACAGACTTTGTTGTTTGTCTGACTTTCTACAAGTATAGGTGGGCTTTTTTGTTATAAATAGACAAATGAGCCTACCTATATTTGTATAATTTATTTTGTTTTACACTAAAAAACAATATATTCTCCCATTTCTTACAATACTTTCCATAACCATTATAGATAATCAAATATAGTGTATTGTTCTGGTTAACATTCAAATTCTGATTTAACCCCTTAATAAGAAATTTCAAAACCTCTGGCGTTTATTAATTGTTGCTAATTACTCGGTAAGAGCTTTATTATCAACTATAAAAATACAAAATATTACCACTATCACCATATTTTAAATATATTTTTCTACATCTAATTTGTGTATGATTTAACAGAAAAATATTAAAATTGTTTTTTCTCTGTCTAAAGAAACTTATAATTTGAAAAAAAGAAGTAAGTTTGTATCATTAAAGTAAGAAAAATGAACAGAAACGAACTTGAAATAATCCTTAAAGCGATAAGATAATAACCTTAAATAATAGAGTGTTTTGCTTAATCGCGAAAGTTGAAAGGTGAATTGATAATGAGAAAAAAGAATAAAAATAAAACAACGAAATAATGAAAAAATATTTGTTACTAATACCCATCTTAATTTTATTTGGCTGCAAACATAATTCAAATACAAAAGAAAATAATTCTGATAACAACGATTCAACTAAAGTGCTTAATATGGAGAACAAAAGCTCTTTGCCTTTAGCAATTCAACAACAGTTGGGAATATCGGAAGATATGATATTGCCATTTGATTCTATAAGAATGGATTCGCTGATACAAGATTATAAAAGTGCTTTAGCTGATGAGTCCGAAGGTGATGATTATGAAGAACCAGAATGGTTTCCAAATAATGAACAGTACATAAAAACTTTAATTCCTTATGCTTTTAACGATTTGATAAAGCGAGGATTTGTGCCTTTGTCTGCAACTCAATTTCAGAATAAACTAAAAATATTGGGCTTGGAGATGCAAGAAAGGAAGAAAATTCCAATAATCAATGAAACTAAACACTATTTTTCTATGCCACCTCTTGATGCTGGGTGGTATGATGAGGTAGCTAAAGATGGTATTGATAAAAAGGAACTTAACTATATTAGATATGGAGTTTCAAATTATATTTATGTAAAAGGATACAATTTTATTTTGCCAACAACATATATTGCAGATTACTTAAAAGAAAAGAAGCATAATGTCGTATTTAGTTTAAACGACGAAATAGTGCATCTTAATAAGTTCTTCTTAAACGATGATAAAGCCAGTTTTTTATGGCTAAAACAAAATACTCCGCTATTATTGATAGGTCTTCTTAAGACTTATGGTTACGACACGAACGAAAAAATTAATAATGTTGTTCTAGCAGATATATTAAATAGATATGATCAAGACGGAAGTGTATCTGGTATGTTTAACACCTTCATACGTAAAATATTTTATAACAAACCGCACATGGAACTTAGAGAAGGCTTATTAAAGTCTCTTCTGCGCTTACCAGTAAATGAAAAGAATAGTTTATGGTTAGCAATGCTTGATAATTATATAGGATTCCTCATAAAAGATGGAACCAAAGACACTTATGCTTGGTATTTCGACTTTACAAAAAAGGAACGATATAAGGCAGCAGCTTATTTCGGATATTATTTGTATAAACTAAGGGCAAAGTATAAAGAAACGAATCCAATTTTTTTTGGAGAAGAGCTATATTACAATAAAAACTTCTACAAATATCTTTACGAACAGAAGTATTTCAATCTTCCTAAATTCAAGGAGATATGCGATTCTGTCTACGAAGAATATGATATAGATGTTAAAACGTACCTTAATAGTATAGGGAATAAAAAGTAAGCGAAACAAAATACATACTTAATTTAGAGAACTTAGCTATGCGCTTTTGCATTGATTACGTGTAGGTTGAAAATTTATAATTACAAAATAAAAATTTATAATTAAAATTCGAGTAATTTATTATTATAAATTTGCTAAAATATAATTATAATTTTTTCTTGGCAAACTACTTCTTGTAAATCAGCACTTTAGAAAATTCATTAATTGTTTATACAGATATTGAGTTTTGCACTTAAAAGATAAAACAAAATAGAGAACAAACACCTGACAATATGGATAATATAAATGAGTTTATAAACGGAGAAAATTATGAACTTCTCCTGAAAAATGTGCAAACAATATGTAACATAGAAATTGATGATAATGTTCCTTTTGCGTTGTTAGATTATGATAATGAAAGATTAAAGGCAACTCAAGTTACAATAGAAGAATTAGAATGTTTGTTTAGCTCGAACATGAAGGAAACTTTGTGTTTTGTTCTAAAAAAGATGCAATATAACTTCGATGAAGATGATGAATATCCCGAAGGAGAAGAAATTTTAGACGACGATAAACCTCATACCATTGAAGAACTTCCTTACTATAAAAACTTTTTAGTTTCATTTCTAATCGAATATTATTTACTAAAAGAACAGCCTACGGAATTAGGTAAATACCTAAAAAGAACACACATAGCACAGCCAACTAAATACGAAAAAGAGTTACGCAACATTTGGAAAGAAGTATCAGAACTTAAATAAACTCTCTTAAGAAAGGAACTAATAAAGATAGAATATGAAAAATAAGAAAATAAATAGCTACATTTGCAGTTGTACACTTTTGTTTGACAACGTACAATTATATTATGAGAATAAACTTTGAAGGAATAAAAGATACAGAAACAAGAGCATATCTTTTTGCTGAAGTTCCATCAGGTGATGTAATTCCTGATGGTAAAAACGATATAATAAAACGAGACCGAAGTGGACATCTTGATAAAATAATAGATGCATATCGTCCGTTTCTTCCTCAGAGTGGTGCAGTATTGAATAGTAATTTTATCATTATTACGCCAACGAATAGATATTTTTATGGCTTTTCTTACAATAAAGACTTAGCGGGTTGGCATCAGCAAATAGAAAAAGGAGCCAAACTATTAAATGTTCGATTAGGAAAGATAGTTGATGAGAAAGATTTTTTGTTATCTGACGGGACTAAATACAAACTATCTGACTGTGAGTTTGAACGATACAATTTTAAATTCAAAGATGTTAATGGGAATTGGAAAACTCATAAAAAAAGAGAGAGAATTGATAAAAAATGTTTCTTTGCAGATAATATAGAAACTTAAGTAGAGCAGCAAGCTATTCTTTGTTAGTTTAATAGTAAGCAAACTCTTTTGTCCGCAGTATTTTTAGTTTATAGTTGAAAAAGAATATATATAAAGTGCAATAGACATGTTTTATAAGTTAGGAATAAATCCAAGCAGTAAGAAATGGGCGAAATACGAAAATATTTCGTCATCACTTTGGGTAGATAATATTGAGACAACAAGTACAAAACTTTTTACTGATCCAGATTTGTTAAGAAACGGAAAACAAATAGAATATACAACTCTACGTGATGGTAAAATACCCCCAATTAATTCGATAGGTGCAGACTTTATCGTATTTGATGCTTCGATTTCAGATATTCTTTCTCTTAACGAAGAAGATAATATGGTTGTTATTGAAAGCAAAAAAGCAAATAATAGATATCTTTTGTTGAACAACGATAAGTCGATAGATTGTGTTGATTGGGATTTATCCGAAGTAGATCGTTGGCCAGAAGGAACCAAAATTGCAGATTGGCAAAATAAACGAGGTCGTTTCTTTATTAAACCAGTATTAAGAGGAAATAAAATTCCACCCAAAACGCAAGTGTTTCGATTGAAAGAGTGGGGTGGGGCTTTTAATATTGTTATTTCCGAAGATTACAAAGAAAAAATAATGAAATTAGATTTCGACCATTCGTTCTTAACATTTGAGTGTTTAAAAACAATATCAATATAATGTGAGTTGAATACAATAATTTTATTGATACTTTACGTTTATATACTTATAATATTGATAGATATGTTTAGATTGAATACGTAAACTACCATATAAAATAGTTGGACAACTAAGATATACATCGGAAATAGTTTACTGCAAAATATTAAACCACTAGAAAGCGAATTGTATATTTCGGAAAGCGTCTTTAGTTTGCCACACGCCATTCCATACGATAGAGACGAAACAACAATAATGAAAGACAAAGCAGGAATAAGTCCTGACGAAAAGCTACTTGGAAATAAACTTCCCGTAACACTTAATAGGGGTGCTTCAGGTAAAATAGTGAATACTATACTTAGAGCTATAAAACAAAAGAAACAAAACAGTGCAAATCTTATTCCTACTCGTTCTCTATAATGGAGTTCAGAAAATCTATTGTGTCGAAATATTAATTTATATACAATATCGTGAAGACCACTTGTTTTATAAACACCCCAATCAATAGATAAGAGCAATAGCCATACTAACATATTGCTTTTTAAATTGTTAGTAAATTGTCCTGCAAACCATCGTAGTCCACTGCCACTTAATAAAGAGTTAATATTGACATAAGGGAATGCTGCAGTAATTAACCATGAACTAAACACGATTAATAGCTGCAACACTATTAAGCTTAATGCTATAATCCCATATTTATTCTTCATCTGAATACAGATTGTCTATATCTATAATTCGTAATTCTAATGCACGTACCACCAATCGGGTTGCATTTATACTCATTCCTTTACGTTCGCTACCAAATAATTTCTGTACAAGTTCGTTTTGTCGTTTCTCTAAACTTTTTACTCCAAAAGGCATACCACGCAGATTTGTTATCTGTTCTTTTGTATATCCTAATGCTAAATGGCGTAGGAAACGTTCATCGTACTCGTCTATTTCGTAATCTATCAGAGCTTCTTGGTGCATAAGTTCGCTATTAATGCTATTTTTAAATCGTTCTACTATCTTTTGTAAAATAGGCTGATTAAAAACTAAACGCTTTCCACTCATAACACTTGAGACATCACCACGTGTAAGTAATTCGCCACTCTTTAAACAAATTCCATCAGCACCAGCATCTAATACGTCTACCCAAAGTTTTTCGTTAAGTAGTTCTCCCGTAAATATAAGCACTTTTAGATTCGGATACAGTTCTTTAGTTTGTCTACAAATTTCTACTCCAATTGTAGTTGAACCACCTAATCCTAAATCTAACAACACTAAATCAGGTAATTCTGCTTTCATTAACTTCCAATAAGCAACTTCGTTTTCTGCAGTGCCTATAATGTGTGCTTCTGGTATTTCATTACGAAAGATACCTTCTGTGCCTTTTAATTCTAAAGGCACATCTTCAACAATAATTACTTTAAAATTCTCCATATTTTTTATTGTTCTTTCTTTGCTTGCGATAATGTTATACTAAGTGTGGTACCTTGCTTTGTATTGTGTGCAATAATACCACAACGATGTCGGTTGAAACATTCACCATTTTCGCGCACTATTTGTTTGCAAACCATATATGGTATATGTTTAATATCGGGCGCAAACAGATTGGTGCAGTCCTCATCAGATAATTGTAATTGGGACATATATAAATGGAATACTATATATTTTGGCGATAAATCGTCAACATCAATCATTATATTCTCTTCACTATCTTGTTTCTGTAGTAGCTCGAATAGATATTTCAGCAAATCTATATCTCCCAAAACTACAAGTTTACCTTTTTCGGGCGATAAAAGTTTCATATTTTTTGTAAGTAGCTTATTAACTTCTATCCGGCTATACATAGGTTTAAGCATAGAAGCTTGCTGTATAGCCTGTATACTTAGTGTAGAATATAGTTCCTTATAATATATAGAGAGTTCATCGATAGTGTTTAACTCTGCATCTCTTTTAGATAGTAGCTGGCTTATCTTTGAAGGATAATACATAGTTTCGTGCTTCAGAGTAGAAAGACAGTTGTCTAAAATATTGTTGTTTACGTGTAGTCTATTGCTTTCAAGTTCCATTCTGTGCAATTCGTCTTTCGCTAACTCTATATTAGTAGAACTTATATTATACTGTTTAATAAACTCTTTCAGTGCATTGTTTATCTTCAGAGTAATTTCTTTTAAACTTTCAGGAAACTTATTTGTCCCGATAGCCTTAATCATTTGTTGCTTTTCGGGAAGAGTTCCATTGCTTAAAAGTATAGCATTTATTTGCCGGATATTTTCAATATACGATTGATAACGAAATCGTTGTCGATAGTACATAAAATAATATAATGGGAATATAGAGAGAAGAAGTAATATCAACAAAACAATAGCAACATTTTTATTCGATTCAGATCGTTGCATCATTCTGCAATAAGCACTTAAATTCTTATCCGCCGAATTTTCTTTAAACAATAGCGTATAAACATTATTGTTATACTTATATAAGTCCCAATCGTGTAAAGCCAAAGCAGCAACAGCACTTTCGTTACGAATATCGAGAATTATACTAAAGTTTGTTGGTAAGTTTTCGTGCAACCAATAAACCTCAGCAGGTATTATATTGTCGTCTGCAATACGTTTCATTAAATGTCTGCCATTGGGTTGCAATTTTAGATAATACTTATTTAGGTAATATCGGCAAGTATCTGAAAAATCTAGTGTACGCTTGTAAGTTCCTTTTATATTACTGAAATAAGCAGAGTCAGCATAACGGTTCGCCATATCCAACTCTTGTAAAGATGTATTTTGACCGTTTGGTGAAATATTAATAATAGTTCTCATATCTTTGCAATATGAGAATAAGGAGGTTGTAAACAAGGAAATTAAAAATAGAACACGGATAATTCCTTTTGGAAGACGAAAATAAAACTTACTACCTTTTCCTGATTCGCTCTCAACGCCTATCATACAAACGGCAAAAAGTTTACTAAGTTTCTTGTATTTATTTATAATTCCATTGCAATTCATAAGTCCGAATCCATGCGACTTTTCGTTTTTATTGTCTATAATAGTCTTTCTATCGAAGATATGATTCTTAGTTTCGGCGTCGATGCCAATGCCAGTATCTTTCACTGATATTTCAACATAATCAGGTTTTTCATCAGCATATATAGATACGTAGCCGTTAGTAGGCGTAAATTTACGTGCATTTTCTGCCAATGTGTTTAGCATAAACAAAGTAAGCACTTTGTCAGCTTTCACTACACATTGTGTTTCTTTTATATTTAACGTTATACCTTTTAGTTGAAAACTCATTCTAGATTTTGCTACTATATCGAATATTTGCTGTAGAGAGAAGCTTTCAATATGCAACGATAGTTCTCCTTGTTGTAACTTAATCCATTGAGTTAACACATTATTATAGTTGTTGATATCGTTTATTAGTTCGGCTATATAATTATAACGTTCATATCTAAGTTCATTGGTTTCTTTGTGTTTCTTTAATTGACTAATCTCATGGACCATTCTGTCTATTAGTGGATTTAGTGTATTAGCAAGAAACAGCTTAGAACGTTTCTCTATATTTCTCTTCTTATCTTTTACTACATTGGTAGCAGCTATGTTATAATTTTCTTGTATTTCTTGATATTCTTCGTTTAACCTCTCAAGTTCTTTCTTATTCTGTACTTGCCATTCGTCTAAAGGTGTAAGAAGTTCTTTTAATGATTTTCCATCTGCATTTCTTCTTTTCTTTAAGTAATGGAATAACAGAAGCAGGCTTACCACTAACACTATCATCAGCAACACTGCAATTATCATAAGATTCAGTTGGTGCGAACTCTTTTCAAGTATTCCTGCACGAGATTCTAAATATCTATCTTGTCGTGTTTGTTCTTGTAAATCTAAATAGATGTTACGGTTAAAGTCGCTTCCTTGTTTATCATTTACAGCAGCATATACGACACTCAACTGTTCGCGAATAGAAGCTATTAAGTCTGGTGCTTGATTTATAGCTTTATTCCTTTCCAATGCATCTTGTAAGCAAACAATAGCAGATTGGTAATCTTTTATCTGCCAATAACAGGAAGCTAATGTACGAAAAGCACTCGCAATTTGATAAACATCTCCATATCTAATAAACAAATCGGTTGCTCGTTCGGCTAAGTTACCTGCTAATAAGCTATCGGGGACATTGTCTGTATTTATAAATCGTATTGATGGATAATTATCTTTTATCAATCTATCATGTTCTGTCAATAGGAGATGCTCACTTAAACCTTGCAATGAATTTGCTTGCCAATACACATATCCCGTTTGTTGTGCCATAATAAAACAGCGCATTAAGTAATCGAATTCTTGTTGATTAACATCATTCTGTGTTCCAGTACTTAAAACTCCTCCTGCTCCTACATTATAAAGATATTTAAGATATTGTGCAGTATCATCGCGAGCAATTTGTTCTTCGTTTACTGATGCCATTGCTTGTGCCGACAAATTACGCAAACCTACATAATAATAATATGTGGAAGACACTATGCTAAATTCAGAATTAGCATAAACCATACGTTTACGTAAATGTTCTGTTAGTAAGTCTTCTTCTTCAGCTATGCGTTTCTGTCTCCTTAACGCCTTTTCTCTAAAATCGTAAAATTCTTTGTTTCTCGATTCTCTTTGACATAGTCGCATTAGTTGTACATCGGCAACCAAAAGTTCTACCTGGTTATTCGTGATGAAAAGAACACTATCTAACTTTTTGTAAGCACTTTTATAGTTCATTCTAACAATGTCCACAAAAGCTAAGTTATTTAATGCTTCTGCCTGCCCTGCATCGTAATCTTTTGATAAATGTAATGCTTTATTTGCATAGAAATATGCAGAATCTATATTGCGATAATGAAATGAATAAGACAAACTATTCAACTTATCCACTTTCTGTTTATCTACTTGTGAACAAGATGAGAAAAAAGAACATAAAACAAATATAAATATGTATATAAAGTATGTTCTAAACCGATTTCTTTTTACTTGTAAAATAGTTCCTATATTTATGACGATACAAAAATACAAAAGAAAATTGAATAAAAAACAAAACAAGTTTTATTTTTATCAACAATAGATATTAGAATGTCATAGTGAATAACAGTAACAACATTGTTGAGTGAAATATTGAAGTCATAATTTTCATCTAAATAAACATCTTCTATCTATTATAACATGGCATTATAACGGTTGTAGTTTTTTGTGATATCTAATTTGTAGTTGATAGATATCTGAGATGATCGTAGTAGATATATAAGACGCTCGTGATAGATATCTGAAATAAGAGTTGATATCGTTTAATATGGCTTTTCTTGATTTTGCTAGACTCTTTTTGATTATATTAATTATCTTGGTAGACATTTTCCTGTTGTATCTGCAGGATAATTGAATGTAGAATTAGAATCTATATTGGACTAATAGACACTTGGTATTACTAGACGTGCAAGAACCCATAATTTGCTTGCTTGGAAATCTGAATGTCCACTTCTTATTCTACTAAACCATCAATAATATAAACAAACCATTTTGAAGTTATGGTCTAATACCAATTCGTTAGAATATTCCAATCAAACTTAAAAAAACAGGATATTCTTGTTTTATAATCTATTTCCCAAATCGCGGAACCCCAAAGCGAACAAAGAAAACAAACAAAACCAATTAGTGTAAAACTGATAATTATAAAAAACACCAGGAAGTTTTTGTATTATGAAAAGTTTTATTAACTTTGCGCTGAATTTAAATACTACGATTTATACAAATAGATAAAGGTATGGCAAAAGTTAAAACAATAGGTATTTTAACCTCGGGCGGAGATGCTCCAGGTATGAATGCTGCTGTTAGAGCTGTTACACGTGCTGGAATATATTATGGCTTTTCTATTAAAGGAATCTATCGTGGATATGACGGGCTGCTTTCAGGGGAGATACAACCATTTTCAACAGAAAATGTTAGTGGCATTATTTGTGAAGGTGGAACTATATTGAAGACCGCGCGCTCTAAAGAGTTTATGACCAAAGAAGGCAGAAAAAAGGCTTATGATAATATAGTAAAAGAAGGAATAGACGCATTGGTCGTAATTGGTGGTAACGGTTCTTTAACAGCTGCTATGCTTTTTGCTCAAGAATATGATTTTTGTTGTATAGGTTTGCCAGGCACTATAGATAACGATCTCTATGGAACCGATAGTACTATTGGTTACGATACAACATTGAATACCATTATTGAATGTGTAGATAGAATACGCGACACGGCAGAAAGCCATGAACGAATATTTTTTGTTGAAGTAATGGGTCGCGATGCAGGTTTTCTTGCACAAAACTCTGCAATAGCAAGTGGTGCTGAAGCAGCAATTATTCCAGAAGATTCTACAGATGTAGACCAGTTAGCCCAGTTTATGGAACGTGGCATTCGAAAATCTAAACGAAGTTGCATTGTTATTGTGTCAGAAAGTCCCAAGTGTGGAGCAATGTATTATGCAAATCGTGTAAAGAAGGAATTTCCAGGTTTCGATGTGCGGGTTTCAATACTTGGACATTTACAAAGAGGCGGACGACCATCTGCAAAAGATAGAATTTTGGCGAGTAGAACTGGTTATGGCGCAATAGAAGCTATTATGCAAGGGCAGCGAAATATAATGGTAGGAATTCATAACGATTCTATCGTATATATACCCCTTTCAGAAGCAATTCGTTCTGATAAACCATTTGATAAGAAACTAATAAAGGTTTTAGATGTACTTAGTATATAATACGTAGTAAAAAATAAAGCATTAAATAATAAAAAATTAAATATATGTCACAGATTAATGGACGCATTTCTCAGATTATTGGGCCTGTAATAGACGTCTACTTTGATGTTAAAGGTGAAGATCCAGAAAAAGTCCTCCCGAAGATTTACGATGCTCTTCGCGTAAAGAGACCGAATAATGAAGACGACCTGATAATAGAAGTGCACCAACACATCGGTGAAGATACAGTACGATGTGTAGCGATGGATAATACAGAGGGGTTGCAACGCGACTTAGAAGTTATTCCAACTGGAAGTCCAATTGTAATGCCTGCAGGCGAACAAATTAAGGGAAGAATGATGAATGTAATAGGTAAACCTATTGATGGTATGGATACTCTTAATATGCAAGGAGCTTATCCAATTCATCGCGAACCACCTAAGTTTGATGAATTGTCTACACAGAAAGAAATGTTAGCGACAGGTATCAAAGTGATTGATTTACTTGAACCATATATGAAAGGTGGAAAAATTGGTCTCTTTGGGGGTGCTGGTGTTGGTAAAACTGTGCTTATTATGGAGCTTATCAATAATATAGCAAAGGGACATAATGGATATTCTGTATTTGCAGGTGTAGGTGAACGAACTCGTGAAGGAAACGACTTGATACGCGATATGCTTGAATCTGGAGTTATTCGATATGGTGAAAAGTTCCTAAAAGCAATGGAAGAAGGAAAGTGGGATCTTTCTCTTATCGATAAAGAAGAACTAAAAAAATCACAGGCAACCCTTGTTTATGGGCAAATGAATGAACCTCCTGGGGCACGTGCATCAGTTGCACTTTCTGGATTAACAGTAGCAGAAGAGTTCCGCGATCATGGAGGGAAAGATGGTGAGGCAGCTGATATAATGTTCTTTATTGATAATATTTTCCGTTTTACACAAGCAGGTTCTGAAGTTTCAGCTCTTCTTGGGCGTATGCCTTCAGCTGTTGGATATCAACCTACGCTTGCTAGCGAAATGGGAACAATGCAAGAACGTATTACTTCTACAAAGAGAGGTTCTATTACTTCTGTTCAAGCGGTATATGTACCTGCAGATGACTTAACTGACCCTGCTCCAGCAACAACCTTTACACACTTGGACGCAACAACTGAGTTGAGTCGTAAGATAACAGAGTTAGGAATTTATCCAGCCGTAGATCCGTTAGGAAGTACATCACGTATTCTTGACCCATTAGTTGTTGGTAAAGAACATTATGAATGTGCACAACGAGTAAAGCAATTATTGCAACATTATAACGAATTGCAAGATATAATTGCTATTTTGGGTATGGACGAATTGTCAGATGAAGACCGTTTAGTTGTAAATCGGGCACGTCGCGTACAACGTTTCCTATCTCAGCCATTTACTGTTGCTGAACAGTTTACAGGAATTCCAGGAGTAATGGTGCCAATTGAAGATACAATTAAAGGATTTAATGCTATCTTGAATGGCGAAGTAGACGATCTTCCTGAACAAGCATTCCTTAATGTTGGAACAATTGAAGATGCGAAAGAGAAAGCAAAGAAACTTCTTGATGCAGCTAAGAATAATTAATTGACAAATAGATATAGTTACAATGTTATTTTTAACAATTATATCACCCGAGAAAATCCTTTTTAAAGGCAATGTGGAGAATGTCTTAGTTCCTGGTGAATTGGGAGAGTTTGAAATTCTAATGAATCATGCACCAATTATTTCTACATTAATAAAAGGGCGCATCGTTTATACCATTGGTTCTGAAAAGAAGGAAATTACGATAAATGGAGGTTTTGTAGAAGTTAAGAAAAATGAAGTAAATCTTTGTGTAGAACTATAATTGTTAATAGAATAAACACTCTCAATGTCTCTTTAAGCATATTTAAATCTATGAGTATTACAGATATAGAAAAGAATTATAATAAGATTAATCTTTGGATTCTGGTAGCAATTACTTTGATAGGTTTGATAATGTCTCAGATATTGTTGCAGCAAACTCTAATAACCCCATTGATAATTAGTGCGATATTTTTCATTATAACAAATAAGATATATGGAAAATTATGGAAGTATTTTGCAACTAACTCTCCAATGGCTTTAGGGAAATTCTATCTTGTAGGTTCTATGCTGAGAATGTTTCTTGCAGTTATTATAACTTTTATTGGAATATTAGTTTTTCGAGGAGATAATGAAAAGATGCTTACGTATGTATTTGTATTTGCCTTTTACTATATTTCGATAATGTTTTTTGACTCTGTATATTTCTTCCGCATTGAGAAAAATAACAAAATAAATAATAAGACTATATGAAATTTACTAGACGAGTACTTCTCTTGTTGTTTCTATTTACTACACCTATATTGACATTCTCACGAGATATGTCGAAAAAAGAAAATATAGATGTGAAGGAAATCCTATGGGGACACATAAAAGACTCTTATGAATGGCATATTACAGATTTAGGAACTGAGGGAAATATTCACCCAGTAGTAATACATCTTCCCATAATAGTAAAGACATCTACTGGTTGGCATATCTTTAGTAGTGGTATGTTTGCTGAAGAGAGAGATGCAAATGGAGATAGACCTGGACCATACAATCTTGTTATAAAAAGTGGAGATGATAAAGTAAATCCAAACTTAATAGTTGAGAAAATTGGTAATAAAGAAGTACGTCCTATTGATCTTTCTATAACAAAAGTTGTTTGTACAGTCTTTATAGATGGAATATTGCTTCTTTTGGTTATTTTGATACCTGCTCATTGGTGTCGTAAACATAAGATAGATGATCCAGCTCCTAAAGGATTCACAGGACTAATGCACATGTTCATTATGAATATATATGACGAAGTTATAAAGCCTTGCTTGGGTGATGAAACTCCGAAGTATGCTCCTTGGCTACTTACGTGTTTCTTCTTTATTTTCTTCGCAAACCTTATGGGATTAGTTCCATTTCCTCCAGGTGGTGGTAATTTAACTGGTAATATAACCTGTACTTTCTTTTTAGGAATATGTACTTTCCTCATTACAAACTTTACAGGTACAAAAGAATATTGGAAAGAAATATTCTGGCCAGATGTTCCTGTTTGGATGAAATTTCCAATACCTCTAATGCCGATTATTGAACTCTTTGGTATATTCACAAAACCTTTAGCTTTGATAATCCGACTTTTTGCAAATATGTTTGCTGGGCATGCTATTGCATTATGTTTCTGTGCAATTATATTTATAATGTTTAGCATTTCTAATAATGCTTTAGTGAATTGGAGTGCTGGAACTAGTATGTCAATTATAGGTGTACTCTTAAGCGTCTTTATGATGCTACTTGAATTCCTTGTTAGTTATATTCAAGCATTAGTATTTACAATGTTGAGTGCAGTGTTTATAGCACAAGCACATGTAAAAGAGCATAAAGCCTAATATGTAAAATAGAATAGAACAAAATAAATATTAATAATAAATTAAAAAATTAAGATTATGTTATCATTATTATTAGCAGATGTTGCTATCGCAAAATTAGGAGCAGCCATTGGCGCAGGTTTAGTTGCAATTGGAACTGGTATGGGAATTGGACGCATTGGTGGACAAGCAATGGATGCAATAGCACGCCAACCAGAAAAAATTGGCGACCTTCGTTCATCTATGATTATTGCTGCAGCTTTGATAGAAGGTGTTGCGTTTTTGGCTGTAATCGTTTCAATCCTTGCAATTGTAATGTAATTATGGATACTACGTGTTAATCCACGTAATATAGATTAGTTTAGAAAGAATAAAACCAGCGTATGGATTTATTAGTCCCCAATAGTGGACTCCTTTTCTGGTTGACTCTTGTCTTCCTTATAGTAGCATTTATTGTTATTAAGTTTGGTTTTCCTGTTATTATTAATATGGTAAACGAACGTAAGGAGTTTATAGATGAAAGTCTTCGTAAGGCGCATATAGCCAATGAAAAGCTGTCTAATATTCAAAAAGAAGGTGAATCCGTCATACAACAAGCACGTGAAAAGCAAGCGCTTCTATTAAAAGAAGCGACTGCTACACATGATATTATAGTTGGGAAGGCACAGGATAAAGCGAATGAAGAAAGTTCACGAATTATTGCAGAGGCGAGATTAGAGATTGCCACTGAAAGGCAAAATGCCTTTAATGATATTCGTGGTCAAGTAGCGGAACTCAGTATAAAAGTAGCAGAGAAAATTCTCCACGAACAACTTTCTGACGATAAAAAGCAGATGGAGTTGATAGAAAAATTGCTGGATAATGTTTCTTCTCCCAGTAAATAATGAATTAAAATTAGTATTATGGATATTGGGATAGTCTCTGTTCGCTATGCACGTGCACTTTTAAAAGGAGCAACAATAGCAAAGCAAGAAGATAAAATTTATGCGGAGATGCAAACGTTATTCAGTAGCTATACTGAGTTTCCACAATTGCATTCTACAATGAATAACCCAATGCTATCTAAAGAGGCGAAGCAAGAGTTATTAGAAATTGCAAGTGGAGGCGATGTTAGTTCTCTCTTAAAATCATTTTTTGCTCTTGTTCTGAAGGAGAGACGCGAGGGATTTTTACAATTCATCGCAAACTCTTATATTACGTTATATAGGAAGCAAAAGGATATTATTCAAGGAAAGCTTATAACAGCAGTCCCAGTCTCGCCTATTATTGAAAAGAAAATGAAGGCGTTGGTACATTCAAATGCAGGTGGAACTGTAGAATTTACCACAACAATAGATCCTGATATAATAGGAGGCTTCATTCTTGAATATGATACGTACAGAATGGATGCAAGTGTGAAGACAAAACTAAATTCACTCCTCACACAATTAAAGAAATAGAAATAAATATGTCGAATAAGATAAAACCAAGCGAAGTGTCTGATGTCCTTTTAAAGGCACTTCAGAGCGTAAATGCAGAAGAAAAATTCGATGAAGTTGGTACAGTACTAACAGTCAGCGATGGTGTTGCTCGTATTTATGGTCTTCGTAATGCTGAGGCAAATGAACTCTTAGAGTTTGATGATGGTACAATGGCTATTGTTATGAACTTAGAGGAGGATAATGTAGGTTGTATTCTTCTTGGTTCAACTACGGATATAAAAGAAGGACAAACAGTTAAACGTACACATCGTATTGCCTCTATTCGAGTTAATGATAATTTTTTAGGACGTGTTGTAAACCCACTTGGTCAAGCAATTGACGGTAAAGGAGATATTGATTTATCAGAAGCTTTTGAAATGCCTTTAGACCGTAAGGCTCCTGGAGTAATTTATCGTCAACCTGTAAAAGAACCACTACAAACAGGTTTAAAGGCTGTTGATTCTATGATCCCTATTGGGCGTGGACAACGTGAACTTATTATTGGCGACCGCCAAACGGGTAAAACAGCTATTGCTGTTGATACCATTATAAATCAAAAATCTTCATACGAAAAAGGAAATCCTGTATATTGTATTTATGTTGCGATAGGGCAGAAGGCTTCCACAGTGGCAAATCTTGTACAGATATTACGCGATAATGGTGCTTTACCTTATACGATTATTGTAAGTGCTACTGCTGCCGACCCTGCTGCAATGCAATATTACGCTCCTTTTGCAGGTGCTGCGATAGGAGAATATTTCCGCGATCGTGGATATTCTGCACTTGTTGTTTATGATGATTTATCTAAACAGGCTGTTGCTTATCGTGAAGTATCTTTAATTCTTCGACGTCCTTCTGGACGTGAGGCATATCCTGGCGATGTTTTCTATCTCCATTCTCGTTTATTAGAGCGTGCAGCACGTATTAATAATCAACAAGAAATTGCAGAAAAAATGAACGACCTGCCTGAATGTATGAAAGGCAAGGTAAAAGGTGGTGGATCGTTAACAGCACTTCCTATTATTGAGACACAAGCTGGCGATGTTTCTGCATATATTCCTACTAATGTTATCTCTATTACTGACGGACAGATATATTTGGAGAGCGATTTATTCAACCAAGGTTTCCGACCAGCAATTAATGTAGGTATTTCTGTTTCTCGTGTGGGTGGTTCTGCACAAGTAAAGAGTATGAAGAAAGTTGCAGGTACATTGAAAATAGATATGGCTCAATATCGCGAGTTGGAAGCATTCTCTAAGTTCTCTTCTGATATGGATAAGGTTACAGCAATGACTTTGGATAGAGGACGAAAGAATAACCAGTTGTTGATACAAGCACAATATTCACCAATGCCAGTTGGCGAGCAGATTGCTATTCTTTATTGTGGTGTTCATGGTTTACTATATGCAGTTCCTGTTGAAAAGGTTAGAGAATGTCAGGACCAATTCTTGGAAGCAATGCGTAATATGCATAAAGAAGTCTTAGATAACTTAGCATTAGGTAATCTTCTTGATAGCGATATTAAGGTTATTGAAGAAGTGATGAGTAATATAACTGCGCAATATAAATAAAACCAAATAAATGCCATCTTTAAAAGAAATAAAGAATCGAATTGCCAGTGTTAATAGTACTCGTAAAATTACGAGTGCTATGAAGATGGTAGCTTCCAGCAAACTTCATCATGCACAGGTTGCAATAGAAAATATGCTTCCTTATGAAAATTTGCTTGAACATATTCTGAAAGCATTTTTAGTGTCTACTCCTGATACAAATACTTCATTTAGTGAAGAAAGAGAAATAAAACGAGTAGCTTTGTTGGTTTTCTCTTCTAATAGTTCTTTGTGTGGCGGATTTAATACAAATATTATAAAGATGCTCCAAAGCACTTTAAATGATTATTTGGCAAAAGGTGTAACTAAAGATAACATTATTGTCTATCCAATTGGGCGTAAAGTTGCAGAAAAGGTTGCTAAAATGGGACTTAAAAGTGCAGGAACCTTCTTGGAACTTGCCGAAAAGCCTAATTCAGAAGAGTGCAGAAATATTGCTGTTGAGATTGAGAAACTGTGGCTTAATAATGATATTGATAGGGTAGAAATGATTTATCATCATTTTAAAAGTGCAGGAAGTCAGATTCTTACACGAAAAACTTATCTACCAATAGATTTAGATACAGAATTGAGTCTCGATAAAGAACGCGATTTAACCTCGAATATCACAACCAAAAAGGCTCAGGAGTATTTAAAGGAGCATAAACGGAATATGCAATCAAACGATAAAGACGAAATAATAAAACCACTGAACGATGATTTTATTGTTGAGCCTGATTTGAAAACCGTTCTAACTTCTTTAATTCCTAAGTTACTTCATTTAATGGTGTATACGGCTTTATTAGATAATAATGCATCGGAACATGCTGCTAGAATGGTTGCAATGCAATCTGCAACCGACAATGCTGATGAATTGCTTCGTGGATTAAAGCTACAATATAACAAATCTCGTCAAGCAGCTATTACGTCAGAATTGTTAGATATTGTAGGTGGTTCTATTAATAACTAATTTTATCAACAATAATAAACAATTAGTTTCATTATTAATAGTGATAATAAATAAAAGGGGTGTCAGTTTTGGCACCCCTTTTATGTTTTGTTTATGTTGGCTATTATTATCCGACCTATACGCACCTATAATATCAAATCAATCGTTAGCTTATAATTTCTATTACTTTTAGCTACTACTGTTATTCTGATTGTAAAATTGATTTTAAAGGCTGTATATCATTTACTTCTTCTAATCAAATATCTTTAATTTTAAACAAGATATTGGTTAGATATACTTTCGTTGTTTACTACACGACGAATAGTTTCAGCAAACATATCTGCAACCGAAATCTGCTTTACCTTAGAACATCTATCGGTATATGGAATAGAATCGGTAAATACTATTTCTTCTAATGCAGAAGCTTCAACACGTTCGTTAGCAGGACCACTCATAACACAGTGCGATGCACATGCACGAACACTTTTTGCTCCAGCTTCTTTCATAATATCAGCAGCTTTTGTCATTGTTCCTGCCGTATCAACCATATCGTCTACAATAACAACGTTTTTATCTTTTACATCACCAATTATCTGCATTGAAGCAACTTCGTTAGCACGAGCACGTGTTTTATTGCAAAGCACTAATGGGCAACCAAGATATTTTGCGTATGTATTTGCACGTTTTGAACCGCCAACATCAGGACTAGCAATTACCATATCTTTCAATCGTAGGCTCTGCAAATACGGAAGCAATACACCACTAGCATAAAGATGGTCTACAGGAACATCAAAGAAACCTTGAATTTGATCGGCATGTAGGTCCATTGTTATAAGTCTGTCAATTCCTGCCACACTTAGTAAGTCGGCAACCAATTTTGCACCAATACTTACACGTGGTTTATCTTTTCTGTCCTGGCGCGCCCAACCAAAATATGGCATAACTGCTATAATATTGCGAGCAGATGCACGTTTTGCAGCATCAATCATCAAGAGTAATTCCATCAGATTGTCTGAATTAGGAAATGTACTTTGCACAAGATACACATCTTTTCCACGAATACTTTGTTCGTAAGAAACAACAAATTCTCCATCAGAGAAGCGTGTCATTAAAGAGTTGCCTAATGGACAACCTAAACTTGCGCAGATTTTTTCTGCCAAATATCTCGTCTTTGTTCCCGAGAATACTAAAAAAGAGTTTTCTTCACTCATTTCTATTAGTTGTTAAATATAGGTGTTATTTGTTTATTCTATTGCCTTCTGAAGATTATAGAAGTATTTTATTATACCTTTATAATTAATATCATTGTACACATCAAAGTGCTTCCAAAATTCTTTTCCCACAACAATGCCACCGAAACCATATTGTTTTATATCAGGAATATGCTCTAAGGAAATTCCTCCCATTGCATATACTCGTTTTCCAAGCAATCCTTGCTTCTTCAGTTCAGTTAATTCTAAACTAGAAAATTTATGTTCGTCTGTAGCAACATTGTGTTTGTCATCGTATATATTGTCTAAAAAAACATAGTCCGAACTCTTTCTCATTTCTTTTAATCGCATAGAGTTCCTACATGTCCGTCCTATCTGACCTTTATACCCTATAGGTGGAACTGCGGTTTCTGTATCAAGATGAATACCTGCCAACTGTTTTTCTGCTTTAAGATAATAATGTTGATGAATAGTAATGTGTTTATGATAGGTTTTGGGAATAAGCGACAGTAAACGCTCTAAGTAAAGGGCGGTACCATCGGTCTTTGAGATATGGAGATTCTCAAGTCCTTCCTCAAAGAGTGCTGTCAATATTTTATCCTCCTCCACAAAGTATGTGGATTTAGTCATAACGACCAGTTTCATACCCAATAATTTGTTGCAAAGGTAAATAATATTTCCGACTTTTACAAACTTTTCTGTATATTTGCAGCATGAAAATAAATGCAATAACATTCGAAGAGCTGCAGCATCCAGCTTATATCTTAGACGAAACAAAACTACGTAGCAACTTGTCGCTTATAGCGAAAATAGCAAAAGAGGCTGATATCGAAATTATTTTGGCTTTCAAAGCATACGCACTTTGGAAAACATTTCCAATTATTCGTGAATATATTAATGCTACTACAGCTTCTTCGCTTAACGAAGCTAAATTAGGTTATTATGAATTTGGTGCTCCTACGCATACTTTCTCGCCAGCTTACACAGATTATGAGATAAACGAAATTGCCAAATGTTCATCGCATCTGGTTTTCAATTCTTTCTCACAATTCAACAACTTTCATTTAAAGGCTAAACAGGCTAACAATAAAATTAGTATTGGTTTACGTATTAATCCTGAATATTCGGAAGTAGAAACCTTACTTTACAATCCGTGCGCACCTGGCACGCGTTTTGGTGTTTCTGCTGATAAACTTCCTACACAATTGCCTACCGATATCGAGGGATTTCATATTCATTGCCATTGCGAAAATGGAAGCGATGTTTTCGAACGCACATTGCAGCACGTCGAAAAGAAATTAGCTCCGTGGTTTAAACAAATTAAATGGATAAACTTTGGTGGCGGTCATTTAATGACACGTAAAAATTACGACACAAAACTGCTAATTAATATTCTTAGAGCATTTAAATCAAGGTATCCATGGCTTAAAGTAATATTAGAACCAGGTAGTGCTTTTGCTTGGCAAACAGGACCACTTGTATCGCAAGTTGTAGATATTGTGGAAGATAAAGGTATAACCACAGCAATTTTAAATGTTAGTTTCACTTGTCACATGCCCGATTGTTTAGAAATGCCATATTATCCTAATGTCAGATTTGCAAAACATATTGAAAATAACGACCAACACACAGACCATATTTATCGTTTAGGAGGAAATAGTTGTTTGAGCGGAGATTGGATGGGCTATTGGATTTTTGATCACGAATTAAAAATAGGCGAAAATATTATTTTCGAAGATATGCTTCACTATACTACTGTTAAAACTAATATGTTTAATGGCATAACACACCCTGATATTGCTCTATTAAAACAGAATGGAGAAATAGAAACTTTGCGGAGTTTTAATTACAACGATTATAAACTCCGTATGGATTAAACCTTCTTTTACATACACTTATAAAATTATTTCAAAAAAGTAGTCTGATAATATGTGCCATTAAAACACTTATGGCACATATTTTGTATAAATAATTAGCAAAAAACAAATAGAAAAGGATTAAGAATATGGCATTCATAGACTATTATAAAATTTTAGGTGTAAAAAAAGATATACCACAAGACGAAGTTCGTGCGGCTTATCGGAAACGTGCAAAACAATTCCACCCCGATCTTCACCCAAACGACCCAAAAGCAAAAGCTAAATTTCAGGCACTTTCAGAAGCTTACGATGTAATTGGCGATCCAGATAAACGTGCAAAATACGATAAGTATGGAGAACAATGGCGAAACGCCGACGCTTTTGAACAGTCAGGAGGAGGAGAACAAGGTTTTAGCAACTATAATACAGCTTTCGACGGCTTCGATTTTAATGGAATGGGAGGCGGATTCAGCAGTTTCTTCCAAGATTTATTTGGCGGAGGAGCAAGAGGCGGATTTAAAAGAGGAACAACTTACCGAAAACCTGCTCCACAAGAAAGAGAAGTTGAACTTAGTATAGATATATATACAGCTTTATTAGGGGGAGAAGTTGTTGTAATGTTACCTGAAGGAAGAAAAATTAAACTGAAAGTAAAACCTTATACCCAAGACGGTACCAAAGTTAAGATTAAAGGAAAAGACAATTCGGTTGATACAATATTAACGTATAGGGTAAAACTACCTACTTCGTTAACAGAAAACCAAAAAGAACATTTACGCAAAATGCGTGATAATGCTTAAAATCTGCAACATTAGGTTCTATCAGTATAGAATATAATAAAAACTCATAGAAATTGTAATTACAAAATTAAAAAATGTAATTACAATTTTTTATTTTATAATTAAAAAATATGCCTTTAACCCAAACCATTCTTAGCACCTTAATAAAATTTGTTTTGTTGTTATGCAAAACAACAAACTTTGTTGCAAAGGTGTAGCCACTTTGTTTTGCAACCTCGTCAAGTTACCTCAAAAATTCAATTAATATCTGTTGCCATTATTAAATAAAATGTGTATCTTTGCAACCGATATATAAACGAATCTGACTAAATAACTCTGCGGGTAATAAAAAACCTATAGGCGGAGAGTGCGTTAGAGGGATA
This sequence comes from Prevotella pallens, assembly GCF_900454935.1. Lineage (NCBI taxonomy): Bacteria > Pseudomonadati > Bacteroidota > Bacteroidia > Bacteroidales > Prevotellaceae > Prevotella > Prevotella pallens. Next base: position 1,420,885 of record NZ_UGTP01000001.1, on the reverse strand, counting down.
AATGTTCCAACCTTTTCAGAAAGGGAGGGAGAGTCCCTTTTATCAAATAACCACATCAAGTAAACATATAACACATTCTCAGAATAAGCAAAGTTATTTATACCAGATTATAAAATTTCCTTTCGTAAGATTTCTAAAAAAGCAATACAAAGAAGAGTATTCCACTATTAAAATTCGAATACGGAAATTTTAAAGAAATACTATAAAAATAATCCATAAATAACACAATATAAAGATGTTAGAAAAATCATCAAAAATATATATTGCTGGACATAAAGGTTTGGTAGGTTCTGCTATTTGGAACAATCTGAATGCACGTGGATACACAAACCTTATAGGTTGTTCTCATCATGAATTAGACCTTACAGACCAGCAAGCTGTAGAAAATTTCTTCGCAAAAGAAAAACCAAATGCCGTTGTTTTAGCCGCTGCTTTTGTTGGTGGAATAATGGCAAATAGTCTTTATCGTGCCGATTTTATAATGCAAAATATGAAGATGCAATGCAACATCATTTCAACCGCATATAAATATAAGGTAAAAAAACTTCTTTTCTTAGGTTCTACCTGCATTTATCCTAAAAATGCACCACAACCAATGAAAGAAGATGCACTGCTTACATCTCCATTAGAATATAGCAACGAAGAATATGCCATAGCTAAAATTGCAGGATTAAAAATGTGCGAAAGCTATAATCTGCAATATGGAACAAATTATATTGCTGTAATGCCAACTAATCTTTATGGACCTAACGATAATTTCCATTTAGAGAATAGCCACGTAATGCCAGCAATGATGCGCAAAGTATATCTAGCAAAACTTATTCACGAAAATAATTGGGACGCCATAAAAGTAGATATGAATAAACGCCCCATTAACCCTGTTTCCAAACTTGCTAAACAAATTGGAACAGAAAATGTAGATGGTAATTCTTCAAAGGAACGTATCTTACAGGCTTTAGCTTTCTATGGAATAGAAAACAATAAAGTAACACTTTGGGGAACTGGCTCTCCATTGCGCGAATTTCTTTGGAGCGAAGATATGGCAGATGCTTCTGTTTACCTGTTGCTTAACGTAGATTTTAAGGACATCATTGGCATAGAAAAATATTCAAGCGTGTTTTATGGTGTAAAAACCAATGGCGAGGTAAACCGCAACAATAGCGAAGGGCGTGGTGGTGCAATACCAGAACTCGGAGAAATAAGAAATTGCCATATTAATATAGGTACGGGTAAAGAACTTACCATAAAAGAATTGTCTGCATTAGTAGCAAAAACTGCAAACTTTACGGGTAAAATAGTTTGGGACGAAACAAAACCAGACGGTACACCACGGAAACTTATCAATGTAGATAAACTTCATTCGTTAGGGTGGAAACATAAAATAGAGATAGAAGAAGGGGTTGAGAAACTATATAAATGGTATCAACACTCTTTAGAAAACTAACACCTTATATAATATAATTAATATGATACCATCGAAACAACACACAATACTCTATAGCTGGGAAAATTTAAAACTACTTTTGTTTTTCGTTTTATGTAATCTTGCATTTTGTAAATCTTATGCACAGTATTACAGCTTTAAAACAAATGATTTTTATAAAAATAGGAATCCAAAAAAAAATAAAGTTTATACCAGTTGGGCAAATATAAATGGACGACGTTGGGATATAAAAACAGATGCTGTAATAAGAGATTTTGATGAATATACATATTGTCTTAAAGTTGGTACATCGTCAAGTGGAGCTTCTTATTTAGAATTAAAACCAGATATTAGTAAATCAAAAATAAGAAAAATAGTTATATCTTTACAAACCAGTACCGATGATAAACTCAGAAAATTGTTGAATACTGTTATGGCTGTTGATGACAAAAGAATATCTCCTGTGGAAAAAGGTTATATTAATGATTCTATCATCTCTTTTACATTTGCGAATATAGTTATCAATGACAGACCTAAGATAGAAATCTTCTACGATAAAAATAAAACCTATTTTATAGCAGTACAAAGTATTGAAGTTACAAACGAAATTGATCAAAACGAAGATAATTCAACAACTATCACAAGTAACAAAGGCATAGAAAATAATATCATTCAGGTTACACGTACCCTTTCAAAAGATTATTGGAATACATTCTGTTTACCATTCAATGTCGATAAAGATTCTGTAAAATTGTATTTAAATGATCCAGAATTAAGAGAATTTACCGGAAAAGTAGATGGCACTACAATGCTATTTAAAGATGCAACAGAAATAAAAGCAGAAATTCCATATATCATAAAGCCAAAGAAAGATGTTGTAAATCCAATATTTCGTAATGTTACTATTACGGAAGTTGAGCCAAAAATAATAACAGACGAAACAGGAAACTATGCATTTGTAGGAGCATATAGTCCAACTGAATTAAAAACAGACGGGACAGAACTTTTTCTTGGCGACAAAGATAATCTCTATAAACCGTCTGCAAACGATAAAAAGATAAATGGAATGCGTGCATTCTTCAGAATAAAAAATGCATCGCACGCAAAACAATCACAATATAATATATCATTAGATGGAACAACTACTATTGTTTTACACGATACAAACGATATTCCATCTAAAACACACGAGAGGGTTTACACATTAGACGGAAGACAAGTATATTCTACCAGTAACTTAAAAACAGGAATATATATTAGAAATGGGAGGAAAATATATGTGAACTAATATGAAATAAAAACTTTAGCGTAAACTTTATACTACTCTGAAACAGAGTTTAAAAAGAAAAGATATAAAACCTATAATCTTTACTAAAAATGAAACACAAAAAAGTATACGAGCAACCAATATTAAAAGTAATACATATTGAAAATTCAATATTCCTAACTGCAGGTTCTTCACACAATAGTGGAACTCTCCCCAGTGGAATGAATAATAACAGAAACATTGAATTCGGAACACAAATAGGAGAAGGCAACGCTAGCGGTGCACACTCCAAACCATTTGAGTGGGAAGAAGAGTAAAATAAATAAATATGGATAACAAAATTATCACCGTAACATCGCCATTAAAGCATACTCTTTATGGATTTACAAATTACCATAGAGACTAATAATATGTGATTCAAATATTTGAAGAAAAAAATATGTCATACTTTATTAATAAAAATATAACGTTCATTATACAAGCACGTGTAGGTTCTAGTCGACTCCCCAATAAGATATTATTACCCTTTTATAAAGGCAAATGTATATTAGAGTTATTAATAGAAAAGTTGAGACAAATAGAGGATATAAACATTGTTGTTGCTACATCTATAAATCCTAATAATGATGTAATAGAGACTTGTTTAGATAAATATAATATCCCTATCTATAGAGGTTCAGAGAATGATGTGCTTCACGTTTTATAGCTCTTTCTATCTATCTGTTGCTTAATATATATCTTAAGGAAATTATAGGATAGAAATATATTCAAGCATACTTTATGGTGTAAAAACCAATGGCGAAGTAAACTGTAACAATAGTGAGGTATAGTATGTAATACCATAATTTGGAGAAATGATCCTTTTCAATCACTACTTACCTTAGAAGACTATGATTTTCAAGATAATCTAGTTTATTATTATATGTCGGATATCTCATCTAATAACAAACGAATTGCTAAAAATACATTAGCACTATATTTTAGAACATTTTTTTCATTAGTTGTGTCTCTTTATACAAGTCGTATAATTCTAAATGAATTAGGTGTAACCGATTATGGTATATATAATGTTGTTGGCGGTTTTGTCGGTATGTTCACAATATTATCTTCTTCACTTTCTGGGGCTATCAGCAGATTCTTAACTTTTGAGTTAGGTAAAGGAAATATTGGTAAACTAAATAAAGTATTTTGTACATCAATTAATATTCAAGTAATATTATCTATCTTAATTATTATAGTTTCAGAAACCTTAGGCTTATGGTTTCTAACTGAAAAAATGAATATAGAACCAAATAGAATGTTTGCAGCAAAATGCGTATTTCATACTTCTGTTTTTGTACTTGTACTTGATCTCATAACCATTCCTTACAATGCTATTATTATAGCTCATGAACATATGAAGGCATTTGCATATTTGGGGATTGTTCATATCTTATTAAAATTGGGGATAGCACTAATCTTACCTTTTTTTGTCTTTGATAAATTAATACTTTATTCCTTTCTTCTTGTATCTACATATATAATAATACGACTTCTAAATGGTATATATTGTAAACGTAATTTTAGAGAATCGGATTGGCACTTTTACATTGATAAAACTTTAATGAAAGAGATGTTTGCTTTTTCTGGATGGACTTTTATTGGTTCTTCTTCTGCCATTTTAAGAGATCAAGGTTCAAATATCTTGTTGAACTTATATGCAGGTCCTATTGTTAATGCTGCTCGTGGCATAGCAGAACAGGTAAATGGAGCTGTGAATAGTTTCGCTTCGAATTTTATGACAGCTGTAAATCCGCAAATAACAAAATCTTATGCAGCTAATGAGAAAGAATATATGCTTGACTTAATTTATAAAAGTGCTAAATTCTCATTATTCCTACTACTATTTTTATCTTTGCCAATTATGATAGAAACATCATATTTACTAACTATTTGGTTAAAAATAGTTCCAGAACACACTGTATGGTTTGTCAGATTAATCCTTTTTTATGCATTATGCGACTCTGCTTCTCGACCATTAATCACAGCTATTCTTGCTACTGGCAATATTAGAAATTATCAATTAATGATAGGAGCCTTTCAATTTCTATGTTTACCTTTATCATATATTCTTTTAGAAAACGGTTTTTTCCCAGAAATAACTCTTATAATTGCAGTTATTTTAAACTTCTGTTGTTTGATTGTCCGCTTGATTTTATTACGAAAAATGATAGGGTTAAAAGTAAGAAATTACATAAAGAATGTAGTTGTTAAAGTAGGTTTTGTAGGTATTATTTCTTCGGCCTTCCCTATTTATTTATCTTTAAATTTATCTAATAGCTTCTCATCTTTTATAGTTGTAACAGGTATAACATTATTTTTGACTATATTTGTAATTTATATAATAGGTTGCTCCTCATCTGAAAGAGAAACTATTAAAAGCTCTATATATAAATTAATCAAAAAACTTATTTAATGAGTGAAAAACTAAGAGTCGATAGTAAAATACCCCAAGAATGTTGTGGTTGTACGGCATGTGTTGTTTCATGTCCTTTTGCGGCTATAAAGATGAATCCTGATGACTTGGGATTTAATTATCCTTTAATAGATAATAATCTATGTACTAATTGTGGAAAGTGTTTTAGAGATTGTCAGTTTATACCATCTTATAAAATATTTAATGATTTTGAGGAGCCACTCGTATATGCTGCACGATTTAAAGATGAAAAGAAATTAAGAGAAAGTCAAAGTGGTGGTGTATTTTCTGCAATTGCGGAAACAATACTTGCAAGAGGTGGTGTCGTTTATGGTGTTGCTTATTCTGAAAACTATAAAATTAGTCATTGTAAAATAACAAATAAAGAGGCGTTAAATTCTATAAAGGGTTCTAAATATGTACAAAGTAACTTGGATGGTATATTTTTAGATGTGATTAATGAATTAAAAAATGATAAGCTTGTTTTATTTTCAGGAGTACCTTGCCAAGTTGAAAACTTAAGGAAGCAAACAGAAAGACTTAAAAGAGGAAAATTGATAACTATTGATATATTGTGCCATGGCGTGGGGGCTCCAAAGGTGTGGGAGGATTATTTACATTATCTTGAAGTTAAGTATTCTTCCTCTTTGCAAAATGTAAATATGAGAAATAAGCTCTTAGGTTGGAAAGGTGGAATAGAAACATATACCTTTAAAAATAAAAAGAGGATTATAACAGAGTCTTACCTTTATCTCTATTTTTCGCATTACATCCAAAGAGAAAGTTGTTTTAATTGTCCCTATACAAACTTAAAACGTGTAGGAGATATTTCATTAGGTGATTTTTGGCATTGGGAGGATACATCTTATAACGAATTTAGAGATAATAAAGGAATTTCATTAGTTCTTATTAACTCGTCAATAGGAAAAAAAATATTTGAAGAAGCATCTAAACTCTTAGAAATATTACCAAGTAATACTAAAGAATGTATGCAGGATGTTTTAAGAAAATGCATACAGCCAAATATAAAACGTAAGAATTTCCTTAAAGACTATAAGAAAAGAGGATTCAAGTATGTAGCTCATAAATATGGAGATATGGGTAAGATTTATAAAACTAAAATATTTATAGCAAAAATACTTTCAACTATAAAAAAGAAATTATGAAAATAGGAATCATTACTTTTCAATGTGCACATAATTATGGAGCAGTCTTACAAGCTTATGCCCTAAAAGAATATTTAAAAACACTAGGGTATTCAGTAAATATAATTAACTATAGACCTCGCTACATAGTTAATGCATATAAAAAAAATAATCTTAGAAATTGGTTATCAAGGGACCCTTATAAATGTATCATAAGGCTATTCATAGAGTTAATAGTAAAACCGATAAGAATTAAACGATGGTATGCTTTTGAAAATTTTATGAATAGATATTTAGACCTGCATCCTTATAAAAGAAATGAGGATTTTTCAGAATATAATGTTTTAGTGTTAGGAAGTGATCAGATATGGAATCCTGGAATAACTGGTGGGAAATTTGATGGAGTTTATTTTGGGAATGATGCTAAATGTAAAATTGTTTCGTATGCAGCAAGTAGTAGATTTGAAAAATTATCTAAACAGCAAAAAGATTTTTTTTCAAACGCTCTACAAAAAATAGAGCATATTAGTGTAAGGGAAGATTCTCTAGCAAGTTTATTACAACCTTTAATTGATAAAGAAATTAAAATAGTTATTGATCCTACCCTTTTAGCTGGTAGAAGAATTTTTGACAAGATAGCTATACCATCTAAAAAGAATAAATACCTTCTTTTATACCAAATAGGACAATGGAAAGAACTAAATAGATTAGCAGTTAAAATTGCTAAAAAATTAAATCTTGAAATTATAGAAATTACATCACATCCAATAATACCCAAAAGTGGATTAATCCAAACAGCTTCTCCATCAGAGTTTATAGGATACTTTCAAAATGCTTCTTTTGTTGTTACAACATCTTTTCATGGTTTAGCATTTTCTCTTATATACAACAAGGAGTTTTATTGTTTAAAACAAAAATCAAATTCAGATTTAAGATTATTATCTTTACTGAATAAATTAGATCTAGACAATCGTTGCTTAGAAATAGGAGAGGAACCTAATTTTGAAGTGATAAACTATTCAAAAGTAAATGAAAAATTGAATAGAGAAGTAGAACTTTCTTTAAAATATTTAGAAATAGCACTAAATTAAAATTATAAATATTTTGTTCATATTCTCAAAGCTAACAGTGCAATTATAAGAAATGAGTAAGTGAATATTTATAATATTAACCTCCAAGATAAATAATCGTAAATAAATATTTAAATCATAGGAGTACGAAGTGAAAATTATAATTAGCCAAGAATATAAAAATGTATTATAGTCTCAAAGGTCTATTCCAAGTTTTTTATATTCTAGATTACAAATATTATTATATAAAAAAATATTTCCTGTTGCTATTACAAATAAGAAGATTAATCCACCTTCTGAACTAACAAAGTCTTATATTATAAATAAAATATATTATAAATAAAATAAGTGATGGTAAAACTATCTTTTATAATCCCAATGTATAATGCAGCGAAGTATATAGAACGATGTGTGGAATCTGTATATCATCAAGGGCTAAATATAAATGATTTTGAAGTTCTTCTTATTAATGATGGGTCAACTGATAATACATCTGTTGTTCTAAATAGAATGAAAGACTTTTATTCTAATTTGTCAATATTTAACAAAAGTAATGGCGGACAGGGTAGCGCAAGAAACCTTGGTATTGAGGTCGCTACTGGTGACTACATTATGTTTATTGACGCTGATGATTATTTAATAGACTATCAGATTAAAGATTGCCTCCAAAAAGCAATAGACAATAATTTGGAGGTATGTTGTATGCGTATAAAACGTCTTTTACCTTCCGGTAAACCTGCCAAAGTTAATGCTCCAAATTTCTCCGAAGTAGAGGTTTATACGGGTTCATGGTTATTGTTGCATGGATATTTCCCAGCTTCAGTTTGTGCGCATTTTTTTAAGAGAGATTTTTTACTTCGTTCTGGTATACAGTTCTTGACGGATATTATGCACGAAGATGTAGACTTCCAGCTTAAGTTGTTTGCTCATATTAAACGTTTTATGTTCTGTCATGTATATGTTTATACGTATTATTATAATCCAGAATCAACTGATCGATTGATGGACATTAACAAACAAAAACGTTCAATTCTATCAGATTTGCAAATATGCAAAAATTTAGTAGATTTTAGTCTCAACGAATCTTTAAGTGATAAACTAAAGTCTTTCTATATAAGAAAATCAAATTCGCAGTTAATTGGCTTATGTTTACACCTAGCTAACAATAGTGATTTAAGTTATGGATTTAAGAGACAGTTCATGTGTAAGGCATATCAAATGCATCTCTTTCCTATTAAAGGAGCATGTTCTTCATGGAAAACATATATTTTGAAGTTTATTATTAATAATTTTGCGTATATATATGATAGGTTCTATAAATAAGAGCAAATGTGTTTCTCGTCAATCTAACATAGAAATATTAAGGATTGTTACAATGTTATTAATTGTACTCCATCATTTATGTATTTATGGAATAGAAAGTGGAGGCTTTATAATACAAGCGCTTGATTCTATCACAATTATAGGGGTCAATATTTTTCTGTTGATATCAGGATTCTTTTCTATAAAACTTAGATGGAGTTCATTACTGAACCTTTTCTTTTTATGTTTATTTTTTAATCTACTTCATGTCTTTCTTGACTCAATATTATTTGATATAGTTCATACTCCTGGTGATTACATAAAAGCTTTTATGGCTTTTAGTCATCCTGGAGGATGGTTTATGAATGTATATTTTTGTTTAGTCTTATTCTCACCTTTACTTAACTTAGCTTTCAAACAAATGGATCAGAAATTGGATGTATTAATCTTAATATGCCTTTCTCTTATAAATGTTTATCTTGGCTTTTTTTTGCATAATGATGTCAATAATAGTGGGTACAATTTATCACAATTTATTTATATATATTATTTAGGGCACTTAATACATAAACATTTTAAAACGTTGTGTGAAATTAAGAAGAAATATTTTATATTATTATATTTGGTTTCTTCGTTTATAACTATTATTTTAAGTTATTTTGGAATGAAGTATTGGAATTTTCATTATTATAATTCTCCTTTTGTTATTATCTCTGCTGTTTGTGTTTTTAGTTGGTTTGCAAGATTAGAAATAAGAAACATCAAGTTTGTCAATGATGTAGCAAAATCTATGTTGGCTGTTTATCTTTTTTCGAATAGGGGTGGGATTGCAACACTTATTTATAAGTTAAGTCGAAATATCTATACTTTTTCCACTGAGATTTTAGTAATTCTTGGATTCATTGCTCTTTTATTTGGGATTTTCGTATGTGCAATAGTGATTGATAGGTTTAGGATACTTATTTGTTCTCCTCTATTACGATTGTTAGATGTTAAAATAAAAACTACAGAATAGATATTTTTGTAAAATAAATAAAATTTTAAAAAGATGAAATATCAGGTTTTATCTATTGGTAAAAAAATACCTACTGATTTTATAAATATAGGGGACTATATCCAAGGGGTTGCTTCTGCACAGTTTCTCCCGCGGTTAGATGGATTTATAGATCGAGAGCTTGTTGGCAAATATGAAGGGGAGTTGTCTAAAGTAATAATGAATGGATGGTATATGCATTATCCAGAGAATTGGCCACCATCTAAACAAATCATTCCATTATTTGTAGCATTACATATAAACTCTAATTTTAAAGAGCAACTGCTTTCGCCTAAAGCTATTGAATATTTAAAAAAGTATGGGCCTATAGGATGTAGGGATTATTATACGATGAATATATTGAGAGCTAAGGGAATTGATGCATTCTTTTCTGGATGTATGACATTGACTTTAGGTTGTTGTTATCATTCTGAGAAAAAAAACAATAAGATTTACTTTGTAGATCCTTATTTTAAAACTCCTTCCTCTCTTAAAGAATTTCTTTATAATTCTCTCTATCTACTGAAACACTGGAAAACGATTTGTGTTATAGCTTCTAAATTTGAATTTTACTGGCATAGAGGTTTTTTTCATAGAGTTGTAGTTACATCTTTTTATAGACAATATATTAAGTTGTTCTCAAAAGAGGTGTTGTTAAATGCAGAATATGTTTGCCAAGAAAGTAAACGATATAAAAATAATTTTAAGGATGAAGAAGAGCGATTTGCAGAAGCTCAACGATTAGTAGAAGAATATGCCCAAGCAAAATATGTTGTTACTTCAAGAATACATTGTGCTCTTCCATGTTTAGGATTAGAGACACCAGTAATATATGTTGAGAATAAACAACAATCAGACACAAGTGCATGTCGACTAGATGGTTTAAGAGAGCTTTTTAATATTATTGAAAATGACAATGGCGTGTTGCGATCTTTATTTCCAATAGAATTACCTTTAACATATAAAAGTAACTTTTCTAATAAACCGCTATGGTATAATATAGCTGAAAAGTTAAAAAATATATGTGAAAATTTTATTCAAGCAAAATGAAATACAATATTGCATATTGCATAGAAGGTTTTTATAACCATGGCGGTATGGAACGAATTTTATCGGTGTGTGCAAATCTTTTATCTGATATTTATTCGATAACGATAATTGTTGCTAATCAAAGGGGTAGGGAACATGCATATAATCTTGCACAGAATATTAATGTTGTTGATTTATGTGTAAGTAGTACAAATTATAAAGAAGAATATAAGAAATCGTTAACTCGATATTTACAAGATCATCGATTTAGTGTTGTAATTTCTTTAGCGGGATTAGAACTATTTTTTTTACCTCAGATAAAAGATGGAAGCAAAAAAGTTATGTGGTTTCATTTCGCATTTGATGTTTCGAAAATGTTCTTGAGCGAAAGATTCCATGGTTGGAAATTGAATTTATTATATTATATCCATACAATACGTAGGATTTATTTTGCAAAGAAATTTGATACAATAGTTGTCTTGTCAAAATCGGATTGTGACTCATGGAGTAGATTCTGTAATAATGTTAAATACATTTACAACCCAATCACAATCGATAGAAAGGTAATTTCTAATCTTTCAGAAGAATCTGTGATAGCGGTAGGACGGCTTGGATGGCAAAAAGGTTTCGACTTTCTTATAGACTCTTGGGTGTTGGTTGATGATAAACATCCAGACTGGCATTTGGATATTTTTGGAGAAGGTCCAGATAGATTAGAATTACAACATCAGATAGACAGAAAAGGGTTACATGATAAAGTGAGGCTGTGTGGTGTAACAAAGCAAATAGAAGAGGAGTATGGTAAACATTCGATTTATGTTATGAGTTCTCGTGCAGAAGGTTTTCCTTTGGCTCTATTAGAAGCATCTAGTTGTGGTTTACCTATGATATCTTTTAATTGTCATCAAGGTCCAAATGAAATTATTCAGGAAGGTGAAAATGGCTTCCTTGTAGACAAAGTAGGAGATATATATACTTTATCTGATCGTATTTGTAAACTTATAGAAGATAATAATTTGCGTAATATGATGGGAAAAAAAGCGTTAGATTCTTCTTTTAGATTTGAAGGAGAAGTTATTAAAAAAGATTGGATAAGTCTCTTGAAACAATTAATTTAAATGCATAGAATATAAAGAATGTCTAGATTATATAAGGAGTGACTATTATCGTATATACGGACAATGCGATGTCAACATCTTTAAAATGTGGATTACAACATGGTTAGATGGTGGATTTCACTTTTTGTTTTGGCTACGTTTGTCTAACTGTAATAATTTGTTGGTTGGAGGGGTAAGTCGTTTCTTTTATCAAATATTAGGATTGAAATATCAAATTTCTATACACCGACAGACTAAAATAGGCTATGGACTAAGAATAGTACATAATGGACCTATAGTTATAAATGTTTCTGCAACGATAGGTGATAATGTTGATATTTATCAGTATACGACAATAGGTAGTATGTTTTTAAAAGCTGCTCAGATAGGAAATAATGTTTATATAGGTCCATCTGTTTGTATAGTGGAGGATGTAAAGATAGGAGATGGAGTAACAATAGGAGCAGGTTCTGTAATTGTAAAAGATGTAGAAGAAGGTTGTACTGTCGCAGGGAACCCCGCAAAAGTCATCTCACATAAGGAACCAGGACGCCTCGTTTGGAGAAGATGGAATCGTGAATGGAATAAATATAATAAAAAATGAATCCACAAATATCTGTTATTGTCCCTGTATACAATGGGGAACGTTATCTCTATGAGTGCATTGATAGCATTCTTAATCAAAGTTTCACAGACTTTGAATTAATATTAGTTGATGACGGTAGCAAAGATGGCTCTGGTCAGATATGCGATAATTATGCAAAGAAAGACCAAAGGGTACGAGTTATACATAAACAAAATGAAGGAATAAATGCAACTCGGAAACGTGGTGTACAGGAAGCTAAAGGCATTTGGATTTGTTTTTGTGATAATGATGATTCTTTACCAGCAGATGCTTTAAGCGATATGTTTTGCCTTACAGATAATACAGACATAGTTATTGGTTTTCCAGAAACACCATGCCATAAAAAGCAACTAACACTTACAGAATGTAGACAATTTCTAATATCTGGGAAACGAGTTCCACCAACACCATGGGCTAAATTATACAGAAGAAATATATTGTCGGACGATGTCTTTGACTTCCCCAGAGAAATAGACGGAGAAGAAGATATGATTATGAATATCCGCTTATTTTTTAAGATAGAACGTCCTCCACGGTTTATATTTAAAAAAGTATACAATTTTCGACGTAATCCGATAAGTGTGTCTCATACAAAAGTTAGTAGCATTGAACATGAAGAAATTTTTGATTCTGTTCGTTCCCTATCTATCCCTCCACATTTAAAAGAAGCCTATATGCCATATATATTGCATAACAGGATAAACGGGTTGGTTGCTATTGCGGCTAACACTCCAGATATTATATGTGTAAAAAGACACCCTTACATGAAAAGACTTATGCATGATATCGAACAATACAATTATCATTGCTCCCCCATAGAATGGACTTTGTTACATATTACTTCCACTCTTTTGGTGAAGTTTATTGCTAATTTATGGATTATCTCTAACTTTATCAAATATCATACAGGATTAGTTAACTAAGATGATTGATATACAAAATACCTATAACTAAAAATGTTACTTTCCTTTATTATACCATTATATAACTGTCAAAGCTTTATAAGGAATTGTCTTGATAGTATTTATAATACTATTGATTTAAATAAAGAGAACTTTGAAGTAATTGTTGTTGATGATGGTAGTACAGATGATAGCTATATAATATGTAAAGAATACGAGAATACTTTTTCAAATTTCCGGTTGGTAACTCAGAAGAATGCCGGAGCTTCTGCTGCAAGAAATAAAGGATTAGAAATCTCTAAGGGGAAATGGGTTTGGTTTGTTGATGGTGATGATAAAATAAGTTCTGAGGCAACGAATTTAATTAATGAATTGAATACGGATTTCTCGGAAAATATTGACTTAATTTGTTTCAATTATTATGTTGAAAATGAAAGATCTATAGATAAGAATGAAAACTTCCATCAGTCAAAAGAATATGATGGAGTAGGGTATTTAAGTCTTCACCATCGCCTCTATTTATGGGACAAAATTTTCAAACGTTCTGCTATTGGTAATATTCGTTTCCTAAATGGGACAAAGAATATAGAAGATATGTTATTTTGTTTGGAAACCATAGTTGATATGGATAAAATTTTTTGTAAGAACCTATATGGTTATACATACAACAATCTTAATATAAACTCGACTTCACGATGTCGAAATAATCGAAATCTTATAAAACTGAGCCAAGATTCTTTTATGATACATACGGCCCTTAATCAATATTTAGAAACAAAAGATGGAGATAAAAGAAAAATCTTGTCGGAAATAGAAAATTTTAGTATCATTGGGCATCTATATAGTCTTGTTCGATTCTATTCATTAAATAGTTTGCGACGTGGAATAAATAAATATCGTTCAAAAGGACTCTTTCCTTTAAGGTTTACATATAATAGGAAAGCTAACTTGTTTGTATTATTGGTTAATTGGGAGACTATGGTTCTTCTGATAAAGAGAATAGCTGACTTTTTTACAATTAAAAGATAATATTTTTTATGAGATTATAATTATGGCTATATACATATTACTTTTCTTCATCCCTGTTATCCTATATTTCTGTTATAATAAGAAGCAACAGGTACCCTATAAACCATTCATAATCTTTTTTATTGCGTTAGCTTTATTTGTTGGATTGGGAGATATGTTAGGTGGTTATGACCGTTATATTTATGGTGAGTTGTTCGATAATTTGGCAGACCAATTAAGAATAGGAATTCCTACAACTTCTTCTCGCTTATTTATTGCTTATCATTCCGAATTCGGATATGTTGGTTTAAATTGGCTTATAGCCCACATTACAAATAATAGGTATATTTTTATTTTCTGTTATACTATATGCATGTATGCTATTATTATAGAATGTTTTAAAAAATATGCGAAGAACTACTACTTAGCGTCTATTTTGTTTATGGCTTTGATTTTCTTCTTTTCGTTTACGTATCTACGACAAATGTTTGCTGCTGCAATTATAGGACTATCTATAAAGTATATTATCGAAAGAGAATTCTTAAAATTTTGTGCTATACTTCTTATTGCTTTTTCATTCCATAATTCAGCTATTATATTCTTTCCAATGTACTTTATTGCAAATAAGAAGTACTCGAAAACACATATATTGTTGTTAACGTCTGTATGTTTTATTATAGGTGTTAGCGGAATAACAAGTGGCCTTTATAATCTCTTTGATGATATTTCTTCTCGTGGAGCCCATACTGATTATGCTGCTCAAGAGGACACACGAGTTGCCTACATTTTAGAATCAGGATTTTTTCTTTTTTTTCTAATTAAGTCTTATAAGTATTTACCAAATATCAGGCAAAGTATTGTTTTATATAATATAGCCTTAGGATTTTGTACTATTTTATTATTGTTTATTCGGTCTGAGAACGGAGGACGCTTAAGTTGGTATTTTGTATATGGGTTAATATTTTCTCTGACACAGTTATCGACTACCAATTATGGGAAGAAAATAAAGATGGGCTTACAGCTTTCTATTGTTGGCTTTGTCCTTTTCTTGCGTATTCTCACGTCATGGGGAGTTTTATTGTATCCATATAAACCCTTTCTGACTAATGGGCATAGAGAAAATGATTATATCTTCAATAAGTATGAATACGATGATGGATATGATAGAGATAAATTCTATAGATAACAGTTAAGGAAATGTTGATAACCGTATTTACACCAACTTATAACAGGGCAGATCTTCTTCCAAGATTGTATGAAAGTCTTCAAGAACAAACTACTAATAATTTTGAATGGCTTATTGTTGATGATGGGAGTACAGACTATACTAAAAAGGTTATAGAAGCAATAATAGAAAAGAATAAGGATAAGTTTCCTATTCGGTATTTCTATAAACAAAATGGGGGAAAACATACTGCTATAAATAGGGGAGTGCAAGAAGCGAAAGGTGAACTTATTTTAATAGCAGACAGTGATGATAGTCTTCCTTGCAATTCTTTATTTTTGATAAATGAGGAATATTTAAAGATAAAAGACGATCATTCCATTGGCGGTATTTGTGGCTTAATGGCACATCATGATGGGACTGTAATCGGGAGTCGAAATATTACAAAAGCAGAACCCCTTAGTTCTATTGAGATGCGCTATAAATATGGTTTTAAAGGGGATCTTTGTGAAGTCTTCAAAACAAGAATTTTACAAATGTTCCCTTTCCCAGAAATTAAAAATGAGAGATTTTGCCCAGAAGATTTAGTCTTAAATAGAATAGCAAAAAAGTTCAAGTTACTTTTTATTAATGATGTTATTTATTTGCGTGATTATTTAGAGGGAGGTCTAACATCTAAAATAGTAAAGATACGTATGCAAAGCCCTATTGCCTCTATGATGTGTTATGCAGAGATTTTACAAAACGATATCCCATATATTTATAAATTAAAGGCCGCAATAAATTATTGGCGATTTAGATTCTGTTATTATGGTAAAGGTTCTTTTCCGAAAATAAGAGGTATATGGAATGTTGCGTCACTAATAGGTTGGGGAATGCATATAAAGGATGTCTATCTTTTAGATAAATAATACTGATAAGGATAGATGAATAGTATGGAAAATATTTTTTTATTTAATTAAAATATGAATGAATATTAGTAACTATTCAGCGATAATGAACGTTGAATATCAAGAACTTATAAACGTAACATTGTGGCAAAAAAGGCTCGAAATGACATTCTTTATTAGAATTTGCATGTATCCATTTATGTAACTTATTGATAATCAATAATAGTTTATACACCTTATCGCTGAATAGTTACGAATATTACTTGGTTTTTTATTGCTTTGCAATGATAGTATAAAAGATAATCTTAACGTTATGTAAGTTATGTAAAATGAAGAAGTAAACTGTAACTAACTATCTTCATATATTGTAAGATGAATATTAACGTTTTGTTCAATCATTAGATATGTATATTATGTTTCTAAAAAAGAAAATTAAGAAACTAACAGAAGAACGTTGGAATGTTGGTTTTATTCAGAATTCTATAGAAGACATATTGAATAATTCCCCTTTAAAAGTGAATTGGATTAAACATAATTATAAAAATTCATGGTTTGCGGATCCATTTATTTTGGATGTAACTGAAAAGAAAATAGAACTTTTAGTAGAAGAATTTTTTAAGCCAGCAAATAAAGGGAGAATTTCTAAGCTAACAATAGATAGAGCTTCAAACGACTTGCAGAGTTGTGATGTTATCCTTGATTTAACAACACACCTTTCTTTTCCTTTTATCATAAGGCAAGAAGACCCTTTGTCTTTTTTTATTAGAGATATAGATACTCATGTAAATTCCTTTAATGAGCCTTATGTATATATCTTACCTGAAAATGGGGAAAGTGGACATTTAAGCATATATAGATATTTCCCACTATCAAATAAAATCGCATTCTTATACAATGTATTGGATGAAGGTGTTGAGGATGCTGTTCCTTTCTTTATTGATAATCAAACTTTTTTATTCTGTACTCCGAGAGAGAATCCTAATGGAAATATTCTACATATATATAAATGGCTTTCTGAAGAAAAAAAGTTTGTTTTCTTGAAATCATTATCCTTTAAGGAAAATGTTGCTCGTATGTCTGGAGCTTTTTTTTATTATAATAATAAGCTTATACGCCCGACACAAGAATGTAATTTGCAGTATGGGCACGCAGTCACATTACAAGAAACAAATATAAAAAATTTCAGTTTCAAAGAGCTTAGAAGGATTTATTCTACACATCCTACTTTGAATGTCGGGAGTCATACGTTTAACTCTTATAAGAATATTATAGTTACAGATACTTTAGGATTTGATAGAATGTGGATACGTAAGATATTAAAGCGATTTAATTTAATATAAAATAATGAGGATACTTCAAGTCATTACATCTTTGGATATGGGTGGGGCTGAGACTTTGGTGGTTAATTTGATACCAAGGTTGCAGGCTTTGGGGAATACTGTGGATTTATGTATCTTTAATGGAAAAGAAACACCATTGACTCAGCGATTAAGAAAAGAGAGTCCACAGACAAAGATATATGCGTTAGGAAATGAGGTTTATAATCCTCTCTATATATTAAAGCTAATAAAGATAATGAAGAATTATGATATTGTTCATACGCATAATTCTTCACCACAACTATTTGTTGCTATTACCAACTTATTTTGTTCGCAAAAGCTGGTTTCTACAGAACATACAACTTCTAATCGTAAGCGTGATTGGAAATGGTATGCACCTATTGAGAGTTGGATGTATGGGCAATATAATCATGTGATTTGTATAAGTCAGATTGCCGAAGATAAATTGCGAGAGTATATGGGAGGAGTCTGGTTAGATAAGACTAATCCTCAATATAAGCAAATCTCAACGATTAATAATGGCGTAGATGTTAAGGCTATTAGTGATGCAACTCCAGATAATGCTTTGTTGTCATTAAAGGAACAAAGAAAGGCAATCTTGATGGTAGCTGGATTTCGAGATGCAAAAGATCAGGATACGGTTGTTAAAGCTTTAGGATTACTCAATAACAGTGACTTTGAGGTTTGGTTTGCTGGTGTTGGTATACGTCAAGAAATTGTTAAGCAGTTAGCAGATTCACTTGGGGTTAGTGAGCGAGTTAGATTTTTAGGCATACGTACTGATATTCCAAATGTTCTGAGAGCTGCAGATGTTATTGTGATGTCATCTCATTGGGAAGGATTAAGTCTTAGCAATGTAGAGGGTATGAGTGCGCATAAACCTTTTATAGCCTCTGATGTTAATGGCTTGAAAGAGGTTACTAAAGGATATGGTATTCTTTTTCCACATGAGGATGCAAAGGCATTGGCTGAAGAAATCAACCGATTAGCAAGTGATGAGACTTATTATAACGAGATTGCTGAACGCTGTTACAATAGAGCTTTAGAGTTTGATATCAGTAAGATGGTTGTTGGTTATAACAAGGTATATAATGAAATATAAAAATAAAAGCATACTCCATGTTGTAAATATTTACTTTGTACTTCCTTATTTTATAGGAGGGCAATTTAAGTACTTTAAAGAGAAGGGGTATCGTTTCCACGTTGTGTGTTCGGCGTCAGAATACTTGGAAGTTTATGCCAAGGATAACGGTTTTGATTATCGTGTGATGCCTGTTTTGAGATCTATTAATATTCTTCAAGATTTTAAGACCATTGTTGGTATTTGTCGATATATTAAAGAAAAGGAAATAGGGATAGTTGTTGGACACACGCCTAAAGGTGGTTTGTTGTCGATGATATCCGGATGGTTAATGAGGGTGCCAAATCGTATTTATTTTCGTCATGGGCTTGTCTATCAAACTTCACGTGGACTAAAACGTTTTATCCTTATAAGTGTAGATCGATTGGCATCTCTTTGTGCGACCAAGATAGTATGTGTGTCTCCTTCTGTTTTACAACACTCTGTCGAGGATCATTTAGCACCAGCTACTAAACAATTAATTCTTCATAAAGGGACGTGCTGTGGTATTGATACCGAAGGGAAGTTTAATCCAGATAATATAGATACAGCTAAGCTATCTTCTATGAGAAGAAAGTGGGGCATTGGTACTAACGATTGGGTGATAGGGTATTCCGGTCGTTTAGTGAAAGACAAAGGTATAATAGAATTGGTAAGAGCATTTCGTTCGGTAAAGAAGGATAACCCTCACTATAAACTTCTTCTTGTTGGAATGTTTGAGGTTCGTGATGCTCTTCCCGATGATGTACAAGACGATATAAAGAAAGATACTCAGATTATATGGACTGACTTTCAGAATTGTGATATGGAATATTTTTACGCAATGATGAACGTCTATGTCCTTGCATCTTATCGTGAGGGATTTCCTACAGGTGTTTTGGAGGCTCAGTCAATGAAGGTCCCTGTTATTACGACTCATGCTACAGGGTGCTGTGATTCTATACTTGAAAATGAGACAGGATTGTTTGTAGGGCATGATGTTGATGAGTTGGCTGCAGCTATTCGTTGTATTCACAATGGAGAAACAAGTATAGATGGTATAAAGGCACGCAAGTGGGTTCGTGATAACTTTGAGAATCATATTGTTTGGAAAGAAATAGAAAAATTATATTGATATGAAAATACTTATTACCGGCTATCATGGCTTTGTCGGACAAAATCTTATACCTTTCTTGAAAGAGAAGGGACATGTTATCTATGGGCTTGGCCGCTCGGGAGATTACTTGTGGGAAGATTTAGAAAGCAATAAACTGCCAGAAGTGGATGCTATAATTCATCTTGCTGGTAAAGCACATGATACGAAGAATCAGACAGAGGCTGGTGTTTATTTCAAAGTTAATGTTGATTTGACGATGAAAGTCTTTAATTACTTCATCAATCATCCAAATATAGAAAAGTTTATATTCTTCTCTTCTGTCAAGGCTGCGGCTGACCAAGTAAATGGTGAAGCTTTGAATGAGGACATGCCGATGACGCCTAAAGGTCCTTATGGGGAAAGTAAGGCAGAGGCAGAGAAGGAAATAAATGAGGTATGGAGTAATTGGGACATGAATCAAAAGAACTCTCGTCACGTGTATATTTTGCGTCCTTGTATGATGCATGGGCCTGGTAATAAAGGTAATTTGAATTTGCTATATAAAGTTGTAAATGTAGGATTACCTTGGCCATTAGGGGCCTTTGAGAATAAGCGTTCTTTCTGTTCCATAAGCAATGTTTGTTTTGTAGTGGGGCAGCTTTTGGCTTTTGATGTAAATAGTGGGACTTATAATTTGGCTGATGATGAAGTGCTGTCTACAAATGAGCTGATTAGTATTATTTGTGACAACTTAGGTCGTCCAACACGAATCTGGAAGTTTGGACGTTCTGCTATGTCATCTTTAGCTAAGATTGGTGACAAGTTGCATTTACCTCTAACCACGGAACGTTTGGCTAAGCTTACAGAGAACTATATTGTTGATAATAGCAAGATTAAGAATGCGTTAAAGATAGACAGAATGCCTGTTCCTGCTCGTGAAGGTCTTTCTTATACGATACATAGTTTTAAGGAAAAATAGCAAATGGAAATCATAGATAAGAATTTGTTAGATACTGTAAGTGTAGCAGCAAAGTCGTCAGAACGCTTGCGGATGAATCATAATTTTCATGAAACTTTAGAGGCTCCATGTCAGCGTATGTTGAATGCTTTGGAACCTGGAACTTTTGTCCCTATCCATCGTCATAGACATACAGCAGAGACTTATATACTACTGCGTGGAAAGCTTAAGATATTTTTCTATAATGAAGAGAAAGTAATTATTGACGAGGAAGTTCTCGACCAATCTCATGGATGTTATGGTGTTCATATCCCTGCTGGGGTATGGCATTCTATGGAAGTTTTAGAGTCTGGTACTATAATCTTCGAAACAAAGGATGGTCCGTATACTCCTATAACAGAACAAGATATATTAAAATAAGTAAGCATGTTGCAGATAGCAATTATATTTCTTTCGCTTTTCATTCTTGAAGTTTTATATTTTAAGGTTGCTGATTACTTTAATATTATAGATAAGCCATCAGAACGTGGTTCTTCAAAGTTTATTACTCTTAGAGGAGGTGGTATTATCTTTTATATTAGCGCCTTTATATGGTTCTTGTTTTATGGGACGGAGTATTGGCTTTTCTTTACAGGACTTAGTATGGTCTCTATACTTAGTTTTGTCGATGATATACATTCTTTAAGTGCACGTTTACGTTTACCATTGCAGTTTATAGGAATGTTACTGTTATTATCCCAGTTAATTCTTGGGAATAATAGTATAATAGATATAAACAGTAGTGGATTCTTTACTATAGTCCTTATTCTTGTTTTGGGCTTGGTGATTTGTACGGGAGCTATGAATGTTTTTAATTTCATGGATGGTATTAATGGAATAACAGGTGGATATTCATTAATAGTTCTTTCAGCTATACTTTTCATTTTAGATAAAGAAACTTTGTTGGGTCAGTCATCAGAAGTTGAGACCATTGTATCTTTATTAAAGATAGTTTTATCGGCTGCCCTTGTATTTTGTTTCTTTAATTTCCGTAGTAGAGCCAAGTGCTTTGCAGGAGATGTTGGTTCCGTTTCAATCGCCTTTATTATCCTGTTTTCTCTTGGTTTTATTGTAGTAAATACCGGAAACCTTTCCTGGCTGTCTTTCCTCGTAGTTTATGGTGTTGATGGTTGTTTGACTATTTTACATCGGTTAATGTTGCATGAGAATATTTCTCAACCTCATCGAAAGCATTTGTTTCAGATTATGGCAAATGAGCTAAAAGTTCCTCATGTGATAGTTTCTGCAGTGTATATGGCAGTACAATTATTATGTTGTATTTGGTATATTCTGTATCCAGGTTATCTTACACTCTTTTGCCAGATTATAATATTATCTATTATATATATACTGTTTATGCGGAAGTTCTTTAAGTTGCATCAACGTTAGAGATGAGCTAAGCCATATAGATTTTATTAAGGGCTGACGTCGTAGATCTTAATGTCTTCGGTGCCAGCCCTTGTTGTGTTTCTCCATATATTAGATTATGGTAATATCGGCGTAATGGACATTTGGTAGGCTGAAAACCTCACGTGTTTTAGTAATGGACATTTGGTAGGCTGATCATTCCAGCCTACTTTTTGTATTTATGAATCCATCTATAAACTTCTTCTTGTTAGCTTCATTCAATCCATTATGATTATGTAGTGCCCTTTTAAGCTGTGAGTTAAATCCTTCCAATAGATTTGTTGTATTAGGAATTTGTAATTCTGTATAATCCTCATACGTATAGAGCCATTTAAGATGAGTCTTAACAGAACGTCTTGCAGTTCTCAGTCTTCTATGTGTATAGGTCGTCTTGCCAGAGATTAGAAGAGTTCGTTCGTCTAGAAACTCTTTCCATTGTTCACACCATTTCTCAAAAGCTGTTATAAACTCTTCTTTTCCCAAAGAGAACATACTTCTCATTAAAGTTAATAGTTCAACGCCTGCAGGTAAATGTGGATTGTTAGTAAGAAGCCTTCTAACTATCTGGAATTGGTGGAACTGACACATTTGTACGGGACAGAAACTTATAGCTTGTAAAAGTCCCATGTGTCCATCACATACCACTGCTTTTATTGTAGTTCCACGCTTCGCAATATACCGAAGTCCATCAAGATAATCCTTATTAGTTTCGTTCTTAACAAACTTGCGATAAAGTATTTTACCTGATGATGCGTCCTGGAAAAGCATCACGCCAAATGTCTTGGAAAAGTAAGTCGTATCTATTATTATTACTGCAGATTTGGGGTAAGTAGCAGTAAAACTATCCACCACTAAACTTAACCTACGTCGTATGGTTCGTTCTGAACATTTATAAAGAGTGGATAGATCAGATATCGTTCGATTTGCCGTCAGATAGTCGTTCCATAGAGAAATATTATTTATACGCAGACCACCTTGAAATTGTCTACCACAATCCTTGCAGGAATACATCTGAACAGAACGTCGATGCCCATTCTTTTTAACATTTGAGCTGTTGCAGAATATACAGTTTTTTTATTCATAGGTTTTCAAATGCTGCAAAGGTAGTAAATAAAAGCGTTCCGTGAGCTTTCAGCCTACCAAATGTCCATTACGCCGTAATATCTGATTTACCTTACCTTCTTATCCTCTACATAGTCCTCCCTTATAAACCTAATATTCTGCTGATTCATAGTACATTATCCTGTAAATTATTTGTTTATATCTGCAAGTTTTTGTACCTTTACACTATAATTCTTGCAGATATTTATGCTTAAAGGCGTAATGGACATTTGGTAGGCTGAAAGCTCACGGAACGCTTTTATTTACTACCTTTGCAGCATTTGAAAACCTATGAATAAAAAACTGTATATTCTGCAACAGCTCAAATGTTAAAAAGAATGGTCATCGACGTAATGTTCAGATGTATCTTTGCAGGGATTGTGGTAGGCAATTCCAAGGTGGATTACGTATAAATAATGTGTCTCTCTGGAATGACAATCTTGCTGCAAATAGAACAATCTCAGACCTATCCATTCTTTATAAATGCTCAGAACGAACCATACGACGTAGGTTAAGTTTAGTGGTGGATAGTTTTACTGCTACTTATCCCAAATCTGCAGTAATAATAATAGATACGACTTACTTTTCCAAGACATTTGGCGTGATGCTTTTCCAGGACGCATCATCAGGTAAAATACTTTATCGCAAGTTTGTTAAGAACGAAACTAATAAGGATTATCTTGATGGACTTCGGTATATTGCGAAGCGTGGAACTACAATAAAAGCAGTGGTATGTGATGGACACATGGGACTTTTACAAGCTATAAGTTTCTGTCCCGTACAAATGTGTCAGTTCCACCAATTCCAGATAGTTAGAAGGCTTCTTACTAACAATCCACATTTACCTGCAGGCGTTGAACTATTAACTTTAATGAGAAGTATGTTCTCTTTGGGAAAAGAAGAGTTTATAACAGCTTTTGAGAAATGGTGTGAACAATGGAAAGAGTTTCTAGACGAACGAACTCTTCTAATCTCTGGCAAGACGACCTATACACATAGAAGACTGAGAACTGCAAGACGTTCTGTTAAGACTCATCTTAAATGGCTCTATACGTATGAGGATTATACAGAATTACAAATTCCTAATACAACAAATCTATTGGAAGGATTTAACTCACAGCTTAAAAGGGCACTACATAATCATAATGGATTGAATGAAGCTAACAAGAAGAAGTTTATAGATGGATTCATAAATACAAAAAGTAGGCTGGAATGATCAGCCTACCAAATGTCCATTACTAAAACACGTGAGGTTTTCAGCCTACCAAATGTCCATTACGCCTGCTTAAACGTATATCCAAACAGCTCTCTATGTTCTCTTCTTTAGAGGACATGCTTAGCCATGAACATCCCCTTTTCCAACTTAGTAATAAGATTAATTGGGAGAGTTTTGAAAATGCTTTTTCTCCTTTGTATTGCAGCACTAATGGTCGCCCGGCTCATCCTATTCGCCTGATGTGTGGTCTTTTAATCTTAAAACATTTGCGTAATGTGTCAGATGAAATGGTGGTTTCTCAATGGAGCGAGAATGCTTACTACCAATATTTCTGTGGTGGACTTGAATTTATGCCCAAACAACCCTGTGACGCTTCCGAGTTAGTTCACTTCAGAAATCGTATAGGCGAGGAAGGTATGGAATTAATATTAGCAGAAAGCATCCGCGTTAATACCGACCATGATAACGAAGATCATTTTGATACGGCTTTCATTGATTCTACCGTGCAGGAGAAGAATATAACCTATCCTACAGATGCGAAGTTGCATAAAAAGATAATCAAAAACGTTCTGAAGATAGTTCATGACAAGTGTCTTCCTCTGCGACAAAGTTATACGCGTACGTTGAAAGGGATTTACCGTTCCCAACGTTTTCGTAATCATCCCAAGAATCGTAAGAAAGCTCTTAAGGCAGATAGGCAACTAAGAACCATAGCAGGAAGATTGGTAAGAGAGCTAGAGCGTAATCTTGGGAGAAGGAAAGGATATGAGAAGATGTTTGAGCTATATTACAAAGTTCTTTCTCAGAATAGGAAGTCAAAGAACAAAGTATATTCTCTGCACGAACCAGATGTAGTTTGTATCAGCAAAGGTAAGGAGCATAAGCAATATGAGTTTGGTAATAAAGTATCTATTCTTCGCTCATGGTCAGGACTTATTCTTGGTGCATGTTCTTTTAGGAATGAATATGATGGACATACTACCAAAAAGACGTTGTAACAAACCCAAAGGATGACAGGAAGGAAGGTTGATAAGTTAGCAGGAGATAGAGGGTATAGAGGTATAAAGCAGATTGGGAAGACAAAGATACTCATTCCAGACGTTCCTAAAGCTAAAGACAGCTACTACCAAAAGAAAAAGAAACACAAACTATTTTGTAAACGAGCAGGTATAGAACCAACAATAGGACATCTTAAAGCAGACCACCGATTATCTCGCAACTTTTATAAAGGTGTGAAAGGATATATATAGTTTTTAGGGAATGACTATATAGTCGGGTCTAAAACAATATATTATTGCTCAACAGCTTATAGTAACACATAATTTTAAATATACGAAAAAGAAATTCATACTATTCATCACAAAAAAAATATCTTTTAAGTCTTATAATCTGGAACCATAAATATTGCAGTTAGGTTATGATATCTAATCTAAAAATAGTAGATATCTAAGACGAGCGTAATAGATATCTAAGACAAGTGTGATAGATATCTGAAATAAGAGTAACTTATGTCTGGGGGGTTACAACACATCAGAGAATATCCGTAGACTCTGTTTGTGATTTTCTCT
Source organism: Prevotella pallens (assembly GCF_900454935.1). Lineage (NCBI taxonomy): Bacteria > Pseudomonadati > Bacteroidota > Bacteroidia > Bacteroidales > Prevotellaceae > Prevotella > Prevotella pallens. Next base: position 1,394,650 of record NZ_UGTP01000001.1, on the reverse strand, counting down.
ACTTATTTTCTATAGGAGTACAATAAGAATATAACTAACAAGAATTATTGATTATTAGATATAAGATTCTATCGTTCTATATTTTAAATGAACTTAAAATATGATTAATAAGCGTTGTTTTCTCTTGTAAATTATAGTCGTTTAGAAAAGCTATGAGTAGTAAGATGCAATATCAGTTTTGGTATATGCACGTGTAAAAGAATACTAAAAATATAAGGAAACGATTAATAAAAAGATGTACTATTTCTACATATCAATTATAAATAGTAACTTTGCAACTATGAGCAAAAAGATATATATATTTGTTGTTTTATGGATGTTTTCGCTTTTAGGGATAAAGGCACAATATAACATACAATGTGAAGATACGTGCGATCATGTCCACGGTTTAGATATGAGTCATTATCAAGGAGATGTATGGTGGGAGACTGTAGCAACGAATAGTAATCACAAATTGAATTATGTATATTTGAAGGCGACAGAAGGCAGCTCGTTAATAGATCAACGGTATTATGAAAATATACAAGCTGCCAAACGTAATGGAATGAATGTTGGATCTTATCATTTCTACCGTCCACAAGTGTCGCAAATGGAACAGCTACAAAACTTTCGTGCACAATGTAGACCTCAAGATCAGGATTTAATACCAATGGTGGATATCGAGACTACTGGTGGATTGAGTGATTATGCTTTACAAGATAGTCTACTGAAGTTCTTAGATTTAATGACAAAAGAATATGGTGTTCGCCCATTGGTTTATACTTATACAAATTTCTATAATCGCCATCTTATGGGTTCATTAACCGGATATAAACTGTTTATTGCGCAGTATACTTCTCGTGAGCCTGTATTGAATGACGGTCGTGATATTTTTGCATGGCAATATACTGGTAAGGGGTATATTAATGGAGTTCGAGGCTATGTTGATAAAAGTAGGTTAATGGGGCGACATAGTATGCGTGAAATTAGATTTCCACGGCGTAAGACGAATATACATTATTATTAGTAAATGGATAAATCGGCAAAAATAATGTTCGATTACTATCAAAGTCATAACTTTAAAATTAAAAAGTAGCAATGATAATAAAATGTCCAGAATGTGGACATCAAGTCAGCGATAAAGCTCCAATATGTCCAAGTTGTGGAGTAGAGATTGCAGGACATCTTATAAAATGTTCCTACTGTGGAGAAATTTACTTAAAGGAAGATGCAGTTTGTCCCAATTGTCATCACTCGGCGTCTACAGACAATAGTGTAAACGAAGATGATGTAAAGACGGAACCTGTAAAGGACGACTCTCAGAATAATGGAGATTATTCTGAGGCAGAACCATCGTCAGTTGAGTTAGTAGTGTCTGCTGAATCAATCGAAGAAGAACCTCGTTTAGATGGCACACCTACGCAAGATACTTTAACTATAGAATCTCCATCTAGTGATGCCGAAGTATCTACCGATGATATGATTGTAAAACCAGAATCAAAGAATAATAATCATACTCCACTTTTTGTATCTTTACTGATTGCGCTTGTTATATGTGCAGTGCTCTTGTTTTTCTATAAGCGAGGTAATGACAATCATGAAGCTGAGGAATATAAAATAGCATTAAAAAGTAACAATCGTCAGGTGATGGAACAATATTTGGAAGATTATCCAAATGCTCCGCTAATACATATTAATAGTATTAGAGATTTATTGAAACAAACTCAACAAAATAATGATGAGTGGGGGCGTGTAATCCAACAGAATACAATTGCATCATATAAAGCATATCTTGAAACTCACCCTAATACTTCCTATAAAAATGAAATTTTAAAGCGGGTAGAAGAGTTGTATTGGAATGAAGTTGTAAACCAGAATACAGAGGCTGCCTATTTAGGCTATAGAGAGAAGTATCCAAAAGGAATTCATGTGAAGGAGGCAGATGAGAAGTTGAAGATAATGCTAGATAATACATCAACTCCCAGTGAAGAAAAAGTTGCGGTGTCTGCTGTACGTCAGTTTCTGCAAGGACTTAATAGCAAAAGTACCTCGAAAATAGAAGGAGTAACAGCAAGCTCATTTAATTTTCTTGGTGCTGGTGGGGCAACAATAGCCGATGTATCGAAATATATGCGTGAAAAGCTTTATCAAGCAGACGTAAAGGAAATAACATGGCAATTAGGCACGGTTTTAAATGCTACGACTGATAAGTCTGACGATGGAACAACAGTGCAGAAGATAACAATCCCTGCTCGTTTAGAAATAGTACGTGAAGGAGGTAAGGGTTCTAACAAATATACGATTAAAGCACAAATAGAGAATGGAAAAATAACTGCCATCAACTGGATATTACAAAGATAATATTAAGTTGCAGGAATAGACTGAGAAATAAGAAATAAAATAAATAGACTGTGAAAGAATAATATAATAGCTTGATAGTTTGTATACTTAAAAAGAAAGCTGTAAATTTGCAGTCGCTATTACGAGATAATAGTATAAAATTCAAACCTAATTATAAAATTAAAGAATTATGGCAACAAAAATCAGATTGCAACGCGGAGGTCGTAAAGGCTATGCCGTTTACAGAATTGTAATTGCGGACGTTCGCGCACCACGTGATGGTAAATTTACTGAAAAGATTGGAACTTACAACCCAAATACCAATCCAGCCACAGTAGATTTGAATTTCGAACGCGCACTGTATTGGGTAGAAACAGGTGCACAACCTACCGATACTGTTCGTAACTTGCTGAAATCAGAAGGCGTTTATATGATGAAACATCTTCGTGGTGGTGTAAAGAAAGGTGCATTTGACGAAACCGTATGTCAACAGAAGTTTGATGCTTGGAAGAAAGTTAAAGATACTTCTAAGGAAGCATTAGAAAAGAAGACTGCTGATGAGAAGAAGGCAAGTGCTGCAAAGAATCTCGAAGATGAGAAAAAGGCTAATGAAGCTATTGCAAAGAAGGTAGCAGAGAAGAAAGCTGCAGCAAAGGCAGCTGAAGATGCTGCGAAAGCTGCAGAAGCAGAAGCAGCTCAGCCTGAGGCAACAGAGACAGAGACTCCTGCAGAAGCTTAATCTTTGTTCACAACTAAAAGACTGTAAATCTCATATAAGAATTTACAGTCTTTTTTTTGTATCTAGTCGATAAGTGTTATCAAACAGATATAGCCTTAATTTATAGAACTATAGTTGTATAACAATATAGGAAAATGAGAGTTGTTCATCTCTTTTGCCTATATTGTTCAAGTTTTATCTAACTTTTCATTATATAATTCCGCGCAAACGATCATCAAACGCTGATAATGCTGCTTTCGCACCTTCGCCCATTGCAATTATTATTTGCTTATATGGCACAGTAGAAACATCTCCCGCTGCATAGATACCCGGAATATTAGTGCGACAAGATTCATCAACCTTAATTTCGTTACGTGATGTCAGTTCTAACTCGTTTTTGAAAAGTTCACTATTTGGAGCAAGACCAATTTGCACGAAGACGCCATCAAATTCGTAATCTTTCTCTTCTTCTGTCAATCTATTTTTAACTGTTAGTGCAGTTAATTTTATACCATCGCCTTTTACATTGGTTGTCTGTGCATTCGTAAAGATACTTATATTTTTTAGTTGCTTAGCCTTTTCTTGTAACACAGTATCGGCACGAAGAGTATCGCTGAACTCAAACACTGTAACTTTATTGCAAATACCAGCAAGATCTATAGCCGCTTCCAAACCAGAGTTTCCACCTCCAATCACTGCAATATTTTTTCCTTTATAGAAAGGTCCATCGCAGTGTTGGCAGAAATGAATACCATGCCCTATATATTTTGCTTCATCTCCAACATTTAGTCTACGCCAATTTGCCCCCGTTGCAATAATTATAGCTGGAGCTTTGAATATTTCTCCGCCTTTCACATTGATTCTTTTTATCTTCCCATTTAAATTTACTTTTGTTATCTTTCGATGTTCGAAGAGCTCTATAGGATAGTTTGTGAGATGCACTTTTAAGTCATTAGCTAGCTTTGTCCCATTTGTATTAGGTACTGAAATAAGATTCTGAATGTCTGTGGTATCATTTACTTGTCCGCCAATACGTTCTGCAACCAATCCAACTTTTAATCCTTTTCGTGCAGAATATATAGCTGCCGATGCACCAGCAGGGCCACCACCTATAACAATTACATCGTATTCGTACTCTATAGTTTCTTCGTTTTCTGGAACTTCGCTACCTACCATATCCTCCAACTCTTGTAAAAGTATACTGAGATCACCTCTTCCTATGTGTAATGCCTCATCATTACAATACACTGCAGGAACTCCTTGTATGTTTAAGTTGTTTATTTCTTGTTGATAAATGCCACCATCAACCATTTCATGTGTAATATTCGGATTGATAAGTGCCATAAGGTTGAGTGCTTGAACCACGTCAGGACAGTTAGTGCAAGTGAGTGATACGTATGTTTTCAGTGTTATTTTTCCCTTTAATAACTTAATTCTGCGTTGTATTATTTCGTCAGGGAAGTTTTTGCCTTGTCCATCTGTGTTGAGAATAGCTAGAAGAAACGAAGAAAATTCGTGTCCATTTGGTAGACCACGGAAAGAAATCCCAGTATTGTTACCATCTTTTACTAGTCTAAAATAAAGTTGTGTATTGTCTTTTTCAGTGAAACTAACAGATAACTTTTCTGATGTTGAAGCTATATTGTTGAGAAAATCCAGTTGTTCATCTTTCTTTTCATCATTCTTATTACCTATAACTTCAAATGTGATTTGCGATTTTAGCGATGCAAATATACTTTTTACTTGGTTTAATATATTATTATCTAACATAGTTCTATTTCTTATGAATTCGTTTTGTTTCGTATAGAGCTGCAATCTTTAATATTATTAGACCCTAAGAGTCATTATCTTTTTATATACTATTACTCTCTATTGCTTCCTGTGTTCCTATTGACATTTTATTAACCTCTAATCCTGTAACCTACTATATTCTTGTTATATAATGCAATAATTTGTCCACTATAAAAGGTATAGAAAGAATTAATGAGAGATTTTATAAAAGCTTTATAGGTGGCTAAAAAAAAGTCTCTTACTTTCCTATCTTACCTTTTATTAAAAAGAGGTTTGATAGGAGAGTGAGAGATAAATCATAATGTTATGTATAGTGAAAAAGGCTTTTACTGTGGTGTTACTTATATTTTACCTACAAGATCGATACTTGGTTTTAGGGTCTCAGAACCTTCTTTCCATTTTGCAGGGCAAACTTCACCAGGGTGAGAGGCTACAAATTGTGCTGCTTTTACTTTACGAACAAGCTCGTCAGCATTACGACCGATAGAGTTATCTTGAATCTCAGCCAATTTAATTTTACCTTCTGGATCTACGAGGAATGTACCACGATATGCTAAGCCTTCATCTTCCTTATAAACACCGAACCCTTTTGCTAGCACTGCGAGTGGGTCTGCAAGCATAGTGTATTTAATCTTTTTGATACTGTCAGAAGCATCTGCCCATGCTTTGTGTACAAAATGAGTATCGCAACTTACTGAGAAAACCTCAACACCCATTTTTTTTAATTCTTCGTATTTATCTGCAAGGTCTACAAGTTCGGTAGGACACACGAATGTGAAGTCTGCTGGATAGAAGAAGAAAATAGCCCACTTGCCTTTAATATCTTCGTTTGATACTGTTTTGAATTCTCCATTTTGGAAAGCCTGAACTTTAAATTCAGGAGCCATTGCATTGATAATTGTCTCCATATTTTTATTATTCTGTTTTAGGTTCCTCTGATTTATATCGTTGGATACCGATTAATATTATTATTAATTTGTTTACGCTGCAAAGTTAGTATTAAACAATAAAGTAACCAACAGAAAATATCTATCATACAATTGAGAATATCAATAAACTAATTTAAGTTATTAGTAATCAGGATTTTATTTTCGAGAAGGAAATTTTTATGTATTGTTTTTCTTTCCAATGTACAGTGTTTTTTATATTTTTCATTAGTATATCCTTCCCAATCTATCAAAAGAAACTTTAATTATTCTGATATTTCCTTACTTCTATATAACAAAAATAAGGAGACAGAACAAGCAGGCTGTCTCCTTATTATTATAATGAAAAAAGAATTTACTTGATTTTCTTGTAACCGTAACGTGCAGTGCAATCGAGCTCTTCGTCAATGCGGATAAGTTGATTGTACTTAGCCATACGATCAGTACGAGACATTGAACCTGTCTTAATCTGTCCAGAGTTTGTAGCAACAGCGATATCAGCAATAGTTGTATCTTCAGTTTCGCCAGAGCGGTGAGAAGTTACTGTTGTATAACCAGCACGATGAGCCATCTCTATAGCTTCGAGAGTTTCTGTTAAAGAACCAATTTGGTTTACTTTGATAAGAATAGAGTTTGCTGCACCCATCTTGATACCCTTTTCTAGGAACTTAACATTGGTAACAAACAAGTCATCGCCTACTAATTGGCAACGGTCGCCAATTTTTTTAGTAAGTTTAACCCAATTATCCCAGTCATTTTCATCGAGACCATCTTCGATAGAGTCGATAGGATATTCTGTGATAAGTTCTTCCAAGTATGCAATTTGTTCGTCCGCAGTAAGTTTCTTGCCGTTAGGATCTTTAGGCATACCATTCTTAAGTTTGCTGTAATCGTAGTACCACTTACCATCTTCCAATGTAGCAAATTCAGAAGCAGCACAGTCCATAGCAATCTTTACGTCTTTGCCAGGTTCGTAGCCAGCATCTGTTATTGCTTGCATAATAGAATCGAGTGCATCTTTAATACCTTCGAACTTAGGTGCGAACCCACCTTCATCACCAACAGCTGTTGAAAGACCACGTTTCTTTAAGTTTTTCTGCAATGTATGGAAGATTTCGGCACCCATACGCAAAGCTTCACGAATATTATCTGCGCCAACTGGGCGAATCATAAACTCTTGGAATGCTATAGGAGCATCAGAGTGTGCACCACCATTGATAATGTTCATCATAGGGACAGGTAGAACGTAAGCGTTAGCACCACCGATATAACGATACAAAGGTAATCCTAATGCTTTGGCTGCAGTGTGAGCTACTGCTAAAGAAACACCTAAAATAGCATTTGCACCAAGGTTGCTCTTAGTTGGAGTTCCGTCAAGAGCCAACATAGCATAGTCAATTGCGCGTTGGTCTGTGATGCGGAAACCTTTCAATTTAGGAGCAATCTTATCGTTTACATTTTCTACTGCTTTCAGAACACCTTTACCACCGAAACGTTTTTTGTCATCATCGCGAAGTTCCAATGCTTCATTTTCACCAGTAGATGCACCTGATGGTACACTAGCGCGACCTTTTATACCATTCTCGAGTGTTACTTCAACTTCAACTGTGGGATTGCCACGTGAGTCTATAATCTCACGAGCGTGTACTTTTTCAATCTTCATAATTTTACCTTTGTAAATGTATTGTTAAAAATATTCTTTACTTTTATTTTCTACTGTTAGAAGGGTATTAAGCTTGCTTTATATATAGCGTGCAGTTTGTTATCCTTCTTTAGAGTAATGTTATCTTTGCGACTTCAAAAGTATAAAAAAGAAATGACAGGGACAAACATTTTACACAAAATAACACGTGTGCAATGTTTCTATTTCGTTAATGTGCTTTATTACTGCTTTTACAGCGTATTTTAGAGTTTTTTTATGCAACTTTGTAATGACATTTGATATATCTTGTGAAGTTTATAATGCTTGTTGAGTTCTATTGATTTGTTGCATCTCTGCTGGAACAGAAGCACGGATTTTGTCAATAATAAGTTGTTTTATCGAGTTTCGTATAAAGCTTTTTTGTGTTAGCAGTATGATGTTGCGAGTTGGAATAGGGTGGGCGAAAGTACGTACTAAATCTTTCTGTCCGTCTGTAAGTTGTTTTATTGCAAGTTCAGGAATAAAGGTTACGCCTTTGCCACTTTCTACAATACGCATAAAGGTTTCTATGCTTCCAAGATTATATGCTTTTTTGCTTTTTGCTGCCGACTTTAAGTGACAGAATTTCACAAGTTGTTCGCGGAAGCAGTGTCCTTCATCGAGTAGCCAAAGAAATTCACCAGTAAGATCAGATGTACGTATTGCTTTATTTTTAAATAATGGGTCGCCTTTTGAAACATAAACAAAGAACTTCTCGTAGTATAAATGTTGTCTGTTAAAATCGTCTTGACCTTCGACTTCTGCCACAATGCCTGCATCTATATCGCCATGTTTAAGAGATCTATGTATATCTTCTGTCTTCATTTCGCTAACCCTAATATCTAACTGTGGATAGTCATTCATTAGTTGTGGAAGAAAACGTGGAATAAGATAAGGTGCTATGGTAGGTAGTACAGCAATGTGGAAGGTACCTGAAAGAGTTTGTCGTTCTTCTTCAATAACTTCCTTCAGTTGCTTTGCTCGCACGAGAATATTCCAAGCTCGCTCTATGATGAGCATTCCTTCAACAGTAGGCTTAATGGGTTGTTTACGTCTGTCGAATATTTTTACGCCTAACTCTTCTTCTAACTTCTGAATCATCGAACTTAGAGTGGGTTGGGTAACATTGCAATAGTCGGCTGCTTTCGCAAAGTGTTTACAACGATAAACTGCCATTACGTATTCTAATTGTTGAAGTGTCATATATGTTTATGTTTTGTGAGCTTAATATTGTTAGTGTTACAAAGGTACTATATTTTTTTGACGACCTTTAGTGTAAATAGCAAATATAGAATGTTTTTCATATTTTATTTAGTAATTTTGCCGAATGATAGAAAAAGATAAGATAAAACTGCTTGCTTTTGATGCTGATGACACTCTGTGGGATTGTCAATCGCATTTTGATGCTGTGGAAAAGGAATACCAAAGTATATTAAGCGATTATGGAACGGCTACTGAAATTTCATCGAGATTATTTGAAACAGAGACAGCTAATATGCCTTTGTTAGGTTATGGCTGTAAAGCCTTTGTACTTTCGCTTATAGAGAATGCAATTTCGATTAGCAATGGAGAATTGTCAGCCAATAAAATTGGTCAGATTTTAAATTGTGGAAAAAAACTTTTGAATATGCCTGCAACTCCATTGCAGGGTGTCCGCTGCGTGCTTGAGACATTAAACAATGTGCAACGTAAATATAAGATGGTAGTTTTTACTAAAGGTGAACTATTGGATCAAGAAAATAAACTGCGACGTTCTGGATTGCAATCTTTTTTCGATGCAACTATTGTAGTATCCGATAAGACTTCCGATGAATATGAATACCTTTGTAAGCGTTTCAATTGTTCTGTAAATGAACTTGTAATGGTAGGAAATTCATTCCGTTCTGATATTGCTCCAGTGTTAGAATTAGGTGGAAATGCCATTTATGTACCATCTAAAACATTGTGGCAACACGAATATATTGATGAATACGACCACACGAATTTAGTTACAGTTAGTGAGATAAGCGATATTCTGCAGTATCTTTAAATGCTTTTATTCTTACTTGTGTATATTTCTGTAATCACGCTATAATATTCTTGTTTTCAAATTATGTAATTTCTTCTATTTGCCATTTTCTTTCTGCAAAAACTTATAAATCATTTCCTGAAATCCTGAGGTTCCAGCGAAAATTATTTTATATTCCACAATCTAATGATAATATCTTTGTTAATTCCTTCTACCTTTCTTTCAATATCGTCAGGAAGATTACAGAAGAAATCTATATTCGTGAGTTCTTCAAGTTGTTTTATATTTACAACATAAGGTTTGAGCGATGCAGCTTGATTGTTTTCGTGTTTAAACCAGAATCCAATAGCCTTATATTCCCATTTCTTTTGTGTTTTGCTATAATATTTTAACAGAGCTGCAGAAAAGAAATATCCTGGTACAATAAAACCATTGCGAAGAAAGGCTTTTACTTGTGAAGTTTGATCAATGGTACCACCTCTACATATATACATTGTATCAATTGATTCCATCTTAAATGAATCTCGTATTTTATTTTCCATTGTTAGCCATATTCCACCACCTTTCACACTTCCATTAAATGCACTAAGTTGTGGCTGCATATTGCTTAAGTAAAAAGTTTGTCTTTGTGCCTCTTCTGTGCTTCTTCTATCAGCTGATGGACAAAGATGTCCGTGATCGTATCCTGTTCCCCAATATGGATCGTAACCGAAGGTCATTGAAGAAGAAATTAATGGGTCAGCTGGGTATTGAGGATTTCCATACCATCTACCTGTATTCCATATACTATTACTGTTGTATATTTGATAGCACGTCCAACGATTCGATTTCTTTTCTCCGTCCCACTCGAGACTATAGTTCACTTCATTGGTACTTTGGTCAATATGGGTGATTATTATACTTTTCCCTCCTCGTATTTTTGGAAATTCTAACCGATGTGTATAAGGATTAGGAAAATTTTGATTTGAGTTATTATTTGATATAGCTGTCTTCTCGTTATCATTATTATCTTTATTACAAGCCGAAAAAAGAAAAATGCTTGCAACAAGAAATATAACACTTGTTTCTACTAAACTTCTATTTTTCTTCATTTATCTCAAAGTTTATATTAGTACATAAATTCCATTCGTATAAAAAAAGTGCGATCAAACGCATATGCAACTACGTTTGACCGCACTTTATACTGTGTGGTATATTTGTTTTATTTCTTCAACTTACCATAACGGTTCATGAAGCGATCTACACGACCAGCTGTATCCACAAGTTTACTCTTACCTGTATAGAATGGGTGAGAGGTACTTGAGATTTCTACTTTAACCACTGGGTAAGTTTCGCCTTCAAATTCTACAGTATCGTTAGATTTACATGTAGATTTTGAAAGGAACATATCGCCGTTGGACATATCTTTGAATACGACGGGGCGATAGTTGTCTGGGTGAATACCTTTTTTCATTTTGCTTTATATATTTATTATTAATAAAAATCGTTATGTTTATGTTGAGAATAAAATAATTATTCATCGTACATATTTATAGGGTACAAAATTACAAATAATTCTGCAGCCTGCCAAATTATTAATATATTTTTTACTTAACAGTTACAGTCTTAATTTCCCATATAGGAGCAATATTTGTGGTGCTGTTATATTCAAATGCAACGAATACTTTCTCTTTTCCTGCATATTTGTTCAAATCGCAGGTAGAATCAACGAAAGTCCAACTATTACCTGAAGGGGGATTATTTATAGCTACCGATTCCCAATTATTACCATCAGTCGAAACAAATACCTTTATAGCATTGTTAAGTGGCATAGTTTTCAAAAAGTTCAATGCATTATTAAAAGTAAGTGTTGCTGTATTTACACCTTTCAAACTGAATGCTGGTGAAACAAGACGACTTTGTGTCTCGTAGTTTACATTATTTGCACGAGCACTTGCTTTCATTTGTTTATATTTCGCATCATGTGTCCAAACCTGTGTTAAATCTGCAGGAAGTGTCTTTAAATTAGATATACTAAAGCCTGCTATATCGTTATCGAATGTTACATCTAACCCAATGTTTGCACTTGGTGTTGTGTTTTGAGTCTTACCATTGAGTGAATATATATAGTTTCCTTGTCCAAGTTGCTTAACTCCATTTGTATGAGTCATTAATTTACCACAAATAATAACTTCATCACCTATTTTTATTTCATTGGCATTTGTAAAACTTTCGTTGCCTAAGTTCTTCCCACGAAAAACATAAAATTGATTGGAAGTTGTGCCGTCATCAGAAATATAGTAAGTAGCATTTCCATACTGTGTATTGACTTCCTTAATACTTACAATAATTCCTTTTACATATACTTCTTTATCAAGATTTTCTCCTTTGGTTATATAATTTTGTGCTGCTACAATATTAAAAGGATCATCTTTTGTACCAATACCTTTTGCAACCATATTAGAAGGTTCTGGTTTATTATTATTATCATCAAATGTTGTATTATATGGTGCAGGCACATCTTCACAGCTTGTGAGCGTATAAGCCGCAAAAGCTAATGCTAAAACAGAATAGATAAACTTCTTCATACTTGTTTTCTCTTTATTTGTTAATTTTCAATATTTTATTTTATTACGAGGTTCTTAAATTCCCATGTTGCAGCAGTTGTAGTTGTACTATTATAGAAGAAACTTATGAAAACCTTCTTACCACAATATGGTGTTAAATCTGCTTTTGCTGTTACAAAGTTCCAATTTTCTCCAGTTGGTTTCTTGTCTATGGTTAAATCTTTCCATATATTTCCATCTGTGGATATTTGTACTTTAAGTTCATTATCAAAGTTGTCAAAGTAACGCGCTGCATGGTCAAAAGAAAGCGTAGCATTTGTAACTTTTGTAAGATCTATAAGAGGAGAGATTGCACGTGCATGTGTTTCGTAACGTTGTCCATTTACGAATGCAGAAGCTTTCATTCCATAGGTAGGCGAAATCCATTTCCAAACAAATGTTATACCAGTAGGGAGTGTCCCTTGTTCTAATTTCCAATCAGTTGGTGCTTCTGCAAAAGAGTTACTATAAATAGTCTTTTCGGCTGGAGCAACTGGTTGAATATCATCAAGCGAACGTATAATAATCTCCCATTGATTATTGAAACGCTTAAAAATACCTGTTATATTAACTTTTCCAGTTGGAACTTTGGCATTTGCAAACTTTGCGAAGTTACTGTTATATACAATTACTTTATTACCATCTTGTTCATTTAAAGTCCACGAAACACTACCAGCACCTCCAGAAGAATTAGCAAATGTTCCATTTACAGAAGGTGTACTCGATTTGAAACTAACATTACGAATAATTCCAAGTCTACCTGCATCGTTATCAAATGTCCAATTAGTAGGTGCAGAACCATTTGTAAATTCTTTTACTTCTACAGAATTATTTAATGAAAGAATTTTATAATGGGTATCCCACACAATACGGCTAATACGTCCAATAGACATTACACCTTTAGCATTTTTTGTTGGAACTCCTATTTGTGCTTGTTTTCCATAATTACCTATATACAGATCTTTCAAATCTATGAGTATCTCTGTTCCAATAGGAAGAAACCCATAAAGGCCACTTTGACCAATTGAGATAATAATAGCTCCAGTCTTATCTTGTATTGCAAGTTCATTATAAATGTTACCAGCAACATCCGAACTTGTTACAATTCCTTTTATTTGCAAATCTTCTGTTATTTGCTCGTAACTCTTGCCATCACGGTAATCGGTGTTTATTGGTGTTGCAAATTTTGCTTTGAGATTGGCAATAGAAATTAAATTCGTTTCTTTTAATTCGTTATTGCCGTAAGGAGATGGCATATTTTCATCAGTTTCTGCATAACTATCGCCCATACATGAAGCAAAAAGAGAGCAGATTGCCACTATCATTATAAATTTTATGTATCTCATATTCTTTTGTCTATTTTAGAATTTGTAGGCAACATTCAACATTCCGTTAATGCCATTAACATAATACTTTTTCGGGTTTTTATTAAAATCGTATGCACGAGCAGTTGTCTCACCCGTTGTTTGATTAACAGTATAACTACTTCTACTTTGTTCGTAACCTCCAGAAACTATTTTCTGATTGTTTAATAGGTTGGTTATAATTAAGTTAATGGAAAGACTTCCTCGTTTTAAATATATGCTTTTGCCAATAGATGCATCAAGCATAAAACCACCTTTTCCTTTGCTTTGGTTATATGGTGTATAATTTCCTTCCGCATCCATTCCTCCAAATTGTGTTCCCATTGTTCGTAAAGTATTTCTATAACGAAGACTTGGTGCGTATGAAAGATATATTCTATCATAGTAGTTTCCACTTAAATCGATAAACCAACCTTTCTGGTGGAAGCTAAGAATACCACTATATGCAGATAAAGGTGTGCCACTTTCTCTCATTCCCTTGTTGTAAACTACATCTTTATACAAAGTACTTTTTGTAGAATTCATATAAACTACATCTGCATTATTTATATTTTTAGCTTCGCTCCACGTGCCCAATGCTTTAAAATTTAAGAAACTTGTGAGTTTAAAGTCAAGTCCCAATTCTAAACCATAGTAATTCTTCTTAATTCCAGTCATACTGACGTAAGTAAATGAATTGCCATCGTCAAAGTAGAAGTTTTGCCATTCTGTTACGTGGGTTAGATGATTATAATAAGCACTAAAATTAGCGAGTAACCAACTTCCAATATATTGATAGCTTACTTCACTTGAGAATATACGTTCATTACGTAAATTTCCAACAAAGTCATTATTCATTTCTGGCGATATGAAAGCATTGCTTGCTTGTGGTGCTCGTTGCTCATAGCCTAAACCAAACGAAATAGCATTACCACTGCCTAACGTCCAAGTTCCACTGAATTTACCACCACCTGTAACAAAATCTGCGTGTTTACTTTTTCCAAAAGAATTATCTGCGAACATTCCATTACGCATATATCCCTTTCTGTACATATTATCGTATCCTATTTTAGCACCTAACATGTAGTGAAGATTACCAAAAGTTTGTGCAAAATTAGTCCAAAGAGTACCACGACGTACGTTTATATTGTAGTCATAACCAAACTTATCGCCTTCGTAAACTAGAGCACCTAATCCTCGTGTACCCATTGTATTTAAATCATATTGAATGCGTGGATCGTTAGCAGAATAAGTCCCAATGGCGTATGTATTCACATTATGAAAGCTTTTTGCACCTAACAAATCTTCCATAGTCTGGTAATGTCGACCAAGATTTTGCCCTATCATTAAGCCAACATTAAAGACTTTATCTTTGCCTATATGCGTGTTGAGCGATGAAGATAAGGTTATGGTTGTATTATTATTGTGTTTAGCCTGAACATAATAAAGGGCATCTTGTCCATTTGCTGCAGCTTGTCGGTTAGCATAATACAGTCTGTCCCATTGTATTTGTCTGTTTTCTTTATTTCTCCACCAATTAACTGCAGTATTCCAATCTGCAAAAGCTTGTGCAGTACGATAACGAGTGTCTTGTTCATTCCACACATCATAATAACTACTAGGTAAATTTTTCCAATAATCTGGTTGGGGGTTATCTGCATTATTATAATTTAGCTTGGTACTTTTATACATAGAATACATTCCAAACAAACTTGTAGTAAGTGTTGTTTTATCGTTAATGTTCCAATCCCAAGTAAAGATTGCAGCAGGTGCAAAATCATTAACAACACGACTGTTACGTCGATGACCATTTTGGTACCCCCAATATGGATTATATTGATAATTATTTGCCAACCAGTAAACTTCGTCTGTACTTGCTCCTTGTGATGAACGTTCAGTTGGATTACCCCATGTAGAAAAACTCAAAGAATGTCCATTATTCCATTTCTTTTGAACACCGAAGAAATAAGAGAGAGCATTATAAAATGTTCCTTCTACATATCCACGATTTGCCCATCGATAGGTAATATTGGTTGCAAATGCCCAGCCTTTATTATTGAATCCACTCCCATAAGTATACATTCCTCTTAAAGTATAATTACGATTGGCTCCTGACAATGTAATGCGATGACCGCCTGCCATAGAGCCTGCTCTAAAGTCGTAGTTATTACTTCCTGCCATTGCTGTTAGAGAAAAATTATTATTTTCGAATGGAAGTGCAAAATCAACATTTCGTGTTTGCTGGTTTAGTCCACCAATTAATGAGTAGCGAAATTGTCCACTTTCCATATCGTTCATAGGTGCACCGTTAATATATACATCGTTGTATTTTGGATTTAGTGCACGATATCTAAAACGCAGTGGCGAATATAAAAAACCTACTTCTGAAGCATACACATTACTATTTGAATTTAATATAGTAACATCTGAACTTCTGTCGTTATCCTCTCCTAACTGTGCTTCTGTGAATGTAAATGCTGATTCGTCCATTGCATTTTGCAATTGTTCTTGCTGTATAGTGTCGGTTTTTGTATTTTGACCGACAACTATAGAAGAACAGCAGAGTGCAACCACAGCGAGTATAAACTTCTTCTGCATATCTTTTTAATATAAATTGAATTATTTAACGTTGCAAAGTAACAAAATATTCTTTGAAAAAAAAAGGAAATTTTGAATATTTTTCGTCATTGATGTTTGATGAGCCTTTCAGGGCAGTCTGCCACTATGATGAGGAGACGTGTGAAGAAATAGTGTTCATCACTAACAACTTTGAGATTAGCGCAGTAGAAGTGTCCGTCCTGTATAGGCACAGATGGGACAGAGAGGTGTTCTTCAAATGGATAAAGCAGAACATTGTAGTGAAGACCTTGTGGGGGGTATTCCGAGAATGCAGTCCAAATCCATCTCTGGGTTGCAGTCATCGCCTATCTACTTGTTGCAAGAATAAAGGCTTACAACAAAAGCCCATACACCATTACAGAAGTGGCAACGCTGATAAGACTTTCTGCTTTGGAGAAAACTCACCTCAGATATTTAATCACTAAGCCGAGAACCTCTGTCATTTTCAATCAATATGTCAAAGAACTTCCTCTATTTGATAATATGTAAAACTTAACGCGATTTTATCGCATCAGTACTAAAGTGAAACATTGATTTCTTCGCAAATGTATCAAAGCTTTTGATTGCCTCCAAATAATAGGGACAGACAGCAAAAAAGTGGTTTAGATAACTATTCAAGCCGCTGAAATACTATATTTTGGGACGAACAACTAACACGCTTAGTTCGTCGGATAGCTAAAGGAATGGTGTGATATTTCCGCCTAAAGTAAGAAGATATATACTACTCATTATCACAAGAATTATTTTACTTTTACTTTGCTGTCACTTTTAACACTTCTCGTAAATCTACTGTAAATTAACAAGTTAAGTCATCATAATGGATGACAGCAATGACAGCAAACTCAATTCTAAAAGAATTACCTTACGATAGACAGAGAAGAATAGAGTGGATAATCTCTATATAAAATGGAAAAACCAAATTTTATCAACGTTTATTACCTAATAACCTGAACTCGGGATAAGAATAATACTCAAAAAAGTTGGTAATCTCGTTATATTTTTGTAACTTTATAGTTGAAAATCAATAACTTACAATTAATATAGCGATGATTACCAAAGACAAAATTACCGAAATCTTTTGTATTGCAGATGACTTTTGCAAAGAATTTGAGTCAGAAATTGATAAAATAGGGCTTCCTAATGATACCAAGTGTAAGCATCGCCTTCGTAAATGGCGTATGAGCAAGTCAGAAATCATAACCATAATGATCTGTTTTCATTTTAATTCTTATCGTAACTTTCAACATTATTATATGTTCTTTATCAAGGAGCATCTTGCAGATATGTTTCCTCATCTGTTATCCTATAATCGTTTTTTGGAGCTTGAAGCTAGAGTTTCGGTAGAAATGATGATGTTCTTGCAAATATGTTGTTTTGGCAGATGTACTGGTATTAGCTTTATTGACTCTACCTGTATCCCAGTCTGCCATAATAAACGTATTTACCGCAATAAGGTTTTTAAGGATTATGCTACCAGAGGCAAAAGCACAATGGGTTGGTATTTTGGATTTAAACTGCACCTTATATGCAATGAACGAGGGGAAATTCTCAACTTTATGCTTACCAAAGCCAATGTAGATGATAGAGATGAGAATGTCTTTAATAGGCTGACTGATAATGTTTTTGGAAAATTATTTGCCGATAAAGGATACATCTCTAAGGGACTATTTGAAAAATTATTCAATGATGGCATTAACTTGGTAACAGGTATAAGAAGTAATATGAAAAACAAGTTAATCCCAATATATGATAGACTGCTTTTAAGAAAAAGATCTGTAATTGAAACTATCAATGACGAACTGAAAAATGTAGCACAATTGGTCCACTCTAGACATAGAAGTGTACTTAATTTTGCTATGAATGTATTATCAGCAATGGCTGCATATAGCTTCTTTGAAAAGAAACCTGAAGTCAATTTAGATTTCTGCATAGAACAACACAACGGTCAACTTTCTTTGTTCTAAAAAAACAGTTTGTTTTTGATAAAAAGGAGTAGCCTCAATCTAAGACGATTGAGGCTAAATGGGTTTTAGGATAAATAAATTAGAGTAATAAAAAGAAACTTATCCCGAGTTCAGGTTAGTAGGAAAAGTACCGACTTGTTTGATGGCATTGATGTTCTCGTTTTTATAGTTCTCTTATATTTTCTATTGAGTCTTTCAATCCAATTAGTCGTATATATACACCTTTGCACTTGCACAGGAAAGTCCATATATGTAAAGTAAGCGATGTTGTAGTCGGCTTTATACTTTTTCAATATTGGGTATTTCTTTTCCCATTTGGCTACAAAAGTAATAAATTGTTTATGCTCCGACCAGGATCCCATCTCTTTATTTTCTAAAGTAAATACCTCATTTAGTTCTTCTGCCATCTGCGGTTTATCCACAATTTAGTATTTGTTGCTTGACGTGAGCTACACAAAACTGATGAGATGCCTGGGGAAAAGCTGCACAAACAGCATTCTCTATTCCTTGAAGTGCATCAGATACTACTAAGTCTATTTGAGTAACTCATCGTTCTTTCAACACTTCAAGCTCTTCCTTCCAGCATATACCTCCCTCACTAGGATAAAACCTTCGCTGCTGCTTGTGTAATTCGAAAGATTTTCCGAAATTTGTAATTGTGTAAGTTCCATTGTTTCTTTATTTTGTTGTTTTCAAATGCAAAGAGAAGAAAAATATGGGCTTACACACTTTTTTAAGACAGTACCAACTCTATAGATTTTTGTGTATAAAAATAGAATAAATCGCAATGTGAAGAAGCATATAGGAGCATTTTATTGTTATGTGAGTTCATTAATAAAAAGTTAAAATAGTGTTAAATTATGATTAAAACGTGACGTAATTGTTACTATATCCTATCTTTGCATAAAATAGTAAAATATTACTCGAAGTTGTATGATGTTGTTAAATTATCAGCGCAGAGAGTTAAGCTAAAAACTTTTTAATAAAAGTTCAGTATATAGTGTAAATGTTAACTTAAAAAGAATCTATTGCACATATGATTAATTTTAGAGGATTATTATTTAAACCTTTGCATAATATAGAGGAAATGTCTATATTGTTGTGCCAAGCATTGCATATAAAATTAACAAAACGCCTATTATGTAAAGAATTGGAAGAACACCCCGACTTCCCTAGTTTAGGTGCAGTAAAAGATGTTTTTGGAAAATTCAATATTTCATCAATAGCTTTAAAGTTAGAAGATAAAAGTAATATAGAAAAGATTGAAGGTTGTTTCTTAGCACAAATAATAGATATAAAAAATAACTTCAATTTATTTGCAATCATCTATAGTCAAGATGAAGACAAGTTTAATTGGTATAACCCTATTAAGAAGAAAAAAGAGTTAATTGATAGAGATGTTTTTTTAGATCTATTCACTGGGTATATTTTTTATGCGGACCCAGATAAAAATTCAGGAGATAGAGAGTATTCATATACTCGAAAAAAAGAAAATCAAAGTAATATGTTTAGTATACTGCTTTCAGTTTCTATTTTTTCTTATCTTCTATTTTCTTTATTTTTAATAAAGACTAATTTTGTAAAAATCTATTTCGTTGTTTTTATATTATTTCTATTATTGGGTGGTGTTATTACTGCTTTAATGCTTTTGTATGAGTATGATAAGAATTCGCCTACGCTTCGGAAAATATGTAATTCAAGCCGTAAGGTTAATTGTTTAGCAGTCTTATCTTCTAAAGGTTCTAAAATATGGGGTGTTCCTTGGACTGTAATAGGATTTTCTTATTATTTAGGTTTACTTTTTTCTTTATTAATTAATTCGTTTAGTACTAATATTTTTGTAACAGTTAGTTACTTTAATTTATTATCGCTTCCTTATATTATTTATTCTGTTTATTACCAGAAATTTATAGTTAAACAATGGTGCGTCTTATGTTTATCTGTTCAATTTATAAACTTATCACTTTTTATTTTATCTGTTTTAGCAGGCTCTTTTTCTGCTGGGTTAAGTTTAGATTTACTTTCCATATTTAGCATATTTGGCACTTTTATATTATCTTTTGGAGTAGCTTATCTTTTATGGCAATATATTCAAAAGGAGAAAAATAATAAAGATTTATCTAATCTTTTTAAAAAGATAAAGTATAATAGAGATGTTTTTTTCTCATTATTAAAGAATGAAAGGAAGATGGAAGGAATTACCAATGATTTTGGTGTAATTTTAGGAAATCCTAATGGCAGTATACATATTGTTAAGGTTTGTAATCCATATTGTTATTACTGTTCATTATCGCATCCTATTTTAAGTCAGTTGGTAAAATCTAATGATGAGATAAAATTACAAATAATCTTTTTTGTAAATCCAGACTCTGATGAATATGAGCATACTCCTATTGAAACATTCTTAGGTGCGTATTATGAAGGTAAAGATATAGAGTTGATTCTTTCGGATTGGTATAATAATGATAATAAAAACCTTGAAGAATTTATCCGATTACACCCTATAAGAGAAGATAATTCTTCTAAAAATAAATCAAATGTTATAAGTATGTTTGACTTTTGTGTGAAGAATAAAATATTATATACTCCAACTATCTTTATAAATGGCTATGAATTGCCTGAAATATATAATTTCAGCGATTTATTATATTTTTTTATTAATTAAATTTTATCAGTATGAAAAAAAATGATTTTAAAATGCTTGAAAGCATTGGTTCAGTTCTTTCTAAAGAAGAACTAAGAGTAGTTATTGGTGGTGAGGAACCGTATGAGGGAACAACAACTATAAGTGATCATTTTGAACCTGATTTTGGTTCTCAAAATGAAGTAGAAGCTTGTGCTAAGAAGCCAATTGGGGCAGGATGTCGTACAGGGTTAATTTATTCTGGCACTTGTCTTCATGCTGGTCCTGGCGGAAAAAAGATTTGTGCTGACAAGAGACTACTAGAGTAATGTATTGAATCAAGAGGGCAATTTATTGCCCTCTTGAAATCTATAAAAACTTAAATCTAATCATTATGGGCATCTGTATAAAGAAATTTATTCATTACTTGTTGGCGGAATTAATTTAATGCATATTTGACATGTCCTAGTGGTCTGTCGTTTATGTAGTTAATGTATTGCAGTACTGTAAACGTACTGATTTTGGCAGTAATTCTTGCGAATAGTCCTGTGGTCTGTTTGGCATAGTTCCTGATGAGCATGAGATGGTCACATAGTTGAGAGAAACAAGTCTCAATTCTTTTTCTAGCCTTCGCATAAGGTTTAAAAGCAGGCTTCCATGTCTTCATGTTTAATCTATACGGAACCTCCAGTTTGATGTGCGCAGATGAAAACAGATCTTGTTGCAGTTCTGCACTCAGATAAGCTCTATCAGCAAGAATACTGCACTCTGAAAATTCAAACTTCACATCCTTCATATAATGTATATCATGAACATTAGCAGCCGTCAGGTCAAATGAATGTATAACACCTCGTAAACCGCATACAGCGTGCAACTTATAACCATAATAATATACTCCTTGCGTGGCGCAGTAACCAAAAGCTGGAGATTTATCAGGCTCGTCCTTGCCCATCTTGCAGCGTTTGCCTCTTGAGAGTCTGCAAACCTCTATCGGTTTGGAATCTACACAGAAATATTCCTCTGCACCATCCATTGCCTTTGCTATACGCTTACGAATCATTTCACACAGGTGATATGTGTTCTTGCGACGGTCATTGAACTGGCGACGACTGATGAGATGACAAAAGTCCTTTTGGTATTCTTTCAGCCGGTCAAAGAGGTTATTCTCACTGTCAATGCCGAGATGCTCAGCTGTCAGACTCAGGGCTATGACATCAAGGTCAGAGAAGCGAGGGACAACACCACGACGAGGAATATTTCCAAGGTCATTAACCAATCCGTAGGAGAATTTCTTGCATATCTCAAGTATTTTGACGAAATTTGCATATAAGTTGTGCATGGAGTTAAAGCAGATAACAGTATTGTTGATTATCATAAAGTTACTGATTTTTAGCGACATGTGCAACTTTTTTACATTCATATTTCTGATATTTTATCTATTGATTAATTCCGCCAACGGGTTATTCATTATATTTATTTATTATTACTACTTTTCGCTTTACCAATTCAAGCGAGTGATTACAAACACTCTGTCGGAGGTTCTATTGTTGATAACATCACAGGAATGGGCGTTACAGCGAAAATTACCTTAATGACCGCCGATAGTGTTGTTATTGATACGGTGACGGCACAAATAGAAGAGATGCCTTACAATATTGGTTACAATAAGGCTTATTATGTATTTGAAGATGCTGTAACGTCGAAAGGAAAATACATTATAAAAGCAGAGAAAGAAGGTTATGACGTTTGTTATATGAATTGTGAATTGAGAAGCACTCGTGAGAGCTATATTGGAGTGAAGCAAATACGTATGACGAAAATTATCGAGCATGAACTGAAGGGAGTTACGGTGATTGCTTCTAAAGTGAAAATGGTTATGAAAGGCGATACCATTGTTTATAATGCAAATGCTTTTAATTTAGCCGAAGGCAATATGCTCGATGCCTTAATCGCCCGTCTGCCAGGTGCCAAGTTGGAAAAAGACGGAAGAATTTATGTGAATGGTAGGTTCATTCAAAGTCTTTTGGTAAACGGACAGGAATTTTTTTCTGGTAATCCTAAATTGGCTTTAGAGAATCTTCCAGCTTATACGGTGAATAAAATAAAGGTTTATAACAAGGCGGGAACAAGATCAAGACTAATGGAACGCAATATGGGTGATAATACCTACGTGATGGATGTCAGATTGAAAAGAGAATATGCAACGGGTTATATGGGTAATTTAGAAGCAGGTGGCGGAACCAAAAAGCGTTACAAACTTCGTGGTTTTAGTATGAAGTTTTCAGATAAAGAACGTATGGGATCCTTCTTTAATATCAATAATCTGAACGATAATCAGCGTGCTGCATTAACAGGTAAATGGAGTCCGCAAGATGTAGGCGATGGTTTGCTTACTGTAAAGAACGCAGGTCTTTCATATGTACGTTTCTTGAATAATGAACTTTCATGGGTTTCAACTGAAAATACTTGGGAACATATCAATACCGACAACGAGTCAATTACACATACACAGACTTATTTGCCTAACGGAAACTCATTCTTACACAATCATAGCAAACAACTGAATAAGTCAGACAGGTGGGAAAGTAGAAACACTCTTTCTATTAAAGGATCAACTTTCTCTACAACGAATTTACTTAGTGTTTCCTATATGCGCAATAATGGATTTGGAAATGCGAATATCATTACTTCAAATGAAACAACAAAGCTGAATGCTTTACTATCGAAAAACAGTTTCGAAGCAAGCAATTTCAATTTTGACTTCTCAACTGGTAATTATGTTAAGTACATTACAGACTTGATACGTGGAGACTTCTCTGTAAGTTATAATCGTAATAATCAAAAGCAGTTCATGTTGAATGGCATTCAATATATGCAAGGAGGTCTGCCTAATGACTATCGTAACAATTACTTTGACATGCCCAATCAGAAACTGAAGCTATCTGCTAGTGTTGGCTACGATTTTAATATACGTGAAACAACGTTAGCTCCAAGTTATTCTTATACCTACACTTATAACAAGGCAAGTAATTTGCTTTACCGTCTTGACTGGATTGCAGGAAGAGATATTAATCAATTTAATGTATTGCCTTCTACTTCCAATGTTTTGCTTTCTGTATTGGATAATAACAATAGCTATCACTTTAATGAATATCGAAACGAACATAGTTTCAATTTACGTTATTTCAAGTTCTGTAAGAAATTATTTGATGGTGAACTTACAGTAAACCTCCCACTGCGTTTATTAAATGCTGACTTCCATTATTATGGTGTCAGCGAGCAACGTTTTTCTCGCCGTAAACTATTCTTTGAACCGAATATACAGTTAAGTCATTGGGGGGAAGACGTATCATGGGATTTTACTGCAGGTATTAAATCAGACTTTCCAACTTTACTTGCCACAGTAGATTATCGTAGTGATAGCGACCCACTAAACATTAGATTGGGTAATAAAGACTTACGTAACCTGCATCATTATGATGTAAATGCCAATATTACCTTTAATGGAGAAAAGGAACAAACAATTAGTTTATCAGCTAATTATCACCGAACAGACAACCAGGTAGCATATGCGCTTATCTTTGATAATAATACTGGAGTATCAACAATATATCCTACCAGTGTAAAAGGTAATTGGAAAACAAAGTTTGAGGTAGAGTTTAAGCGTGCATTGGATAAAGCAAACAGAATCTTATTCAGCAATGATTTCTCTACCAATTATAACCACTGTGTTGATATGGCTTCCGTAGTTGGAAGCACTGCAAGTCAGCGTAGTATTGTAGATAACTGGAAGTTTGGTGATGAATTAAAAGTGAATTATCGCTTAAACGATGACTATGAATTCACATTTCATACAGGTCTAAACTACTATCTTATACGTAGTAAACGTTTTGGTTTTGAAAATATCAATGCATCAGACTATAATATTGGTCTAAATGCACAGATTGTATTGCCTTGGGAATTACAATTAACTACCGATATGACGATGTTTGCAAGGCGAGGTTATCAGCAATCTGAGATGAATACCACAGATTGGATTTGGAATATTCAGTTGGCACGTACCTTCTTAAAAGGACATCTTACCGCTAAACTACAAGGTTTCGACCTGCTGCAACAGCTGTCAAACATCCGCTACGTAATTAATTCGCAAGGACGTACAGAATCTTGGAATAATAATATACCTCGCTATGTAATGTTTTCTCTTGCATGGAAGTTCAACATTAATCCCAAAAAGAAATAATTATTTTTTCCTAAAAGATGAATGTGTTGATTGATGTAAATAATAACAAAAGATAAGTAAAATATTCTCTTTCACTCATTATTGAAGTTATGTTAAACTCATTTCCTTTTTTAAAGCAACGTGATTCAATGCATTGTGGAATTACTTGTTTACAAATGATATGTAGGTATTTTGGAAAAGACCATATCTCTATATATCTGAGGAAACGAAGCTTTTGTACAAATGAAGGAATCTCACTATTTGCTATTACTCAGATAGCAAATGAAATAGGACTTAGGTCTCTTTCTTTGAAGACTTCTATAGGTGCATTAGAAAATTCAAAATTACCTTGTATTCTTCATTGGAATCAAAAACACTTTGTAGTGTTATACAAGGTTAAGAATAATAAAATGTTCTATGTCGCAGACCCTGCTAAAG
This sequence comes from Prevotella pallens, assembly GCF_900454935.1. Lineage (NCBI taxonomy): Bacteria > Pseudomonadati > Bacteroidota > Bacteroidia > Bacteroidales > Prevotellaceae > Prevotella > Prevotella pallens. The sequence continues at coordinate 1,369,416 of NZ_UGTP01000001.1, read as the reverse complement.
GTCTTTTAAAATATAGCCTTGAGGATTTAAAAAAGCATTGGATTAGTATAAATTCTGAAGGTACAGAAGAAGGAATTGCGATGTTTTTAGAACCAACTCCTGAATTTTATAAGATAACAACTAATGACAAACACGAAAGTGAAAGGTCATTTAAATTTCTCTTTGGTTACATAAAAAAATATCGTAAATATTTTGGACAGATTGTTTTAGGGCTACTTGCTGGAAGCTTATTACAGCTTATTTTTCCTTTTCTTACCCAAGCGATTGTGGATGTGGGTATAAAAAAGCAAAATATAGGTTTTATTTGGTTGATATTATTAGGACAATTGGTGTTGACTATAAGCAGTACGGCTATCAACTTTATACGTAGTTGGTTGCTGCTTCATATATCAATGCGCATTAATATTTCATTATTGAGCGACTTCTTTATTAAACTCTTGAAACTACCGATGTCGTTTTTCGATACAAAGTTGATAGGTGATTTAATGCAACGTATGGGTGACCATGGTCGTGTAAATGACTTTTTAATGCACCAAACGTTCAGCATTGTATTTTCGTTCTTTACGTTTATAGTGTTTAGTATCGTACTATTATTTTATAATTGGATGATATTTACAATTTTTGTCTTGGGGGGGCTGTTATATGGAGGTTGGCTTGTTCTCTTTCTTAAACGGAGAGAAGCTCTTAATTATGAACTTTTTGAACAGCAAGCTATAAACAATAATAAGACTTACGAATTTATAACTTCCATGCAAGAAATAAAGCTTCAAAATTGTGAACAACGCCGTCGTTGGGAATGGGAAGATATTCAGGCAGATCTTTTTGGTGTACAGATGAAATCACTGAAACTCCAGCAAACACAAGAAGCTGGTAGTGTATTTATTAACGAACTCAAAAATATAGTCATAACAGTTGTTGCTGCTACAGCTGTAATACATGGACAACTTACTTTGGGCATGATGCTTGCCGTTCAATACATTATTGGTCAGCTCAATTCTCCTGTTGAACAACTGATGGGATTCTTTTATAATGTACAAGATGTAAAAATTAGCCTTGAACGTATAAATGAAATTCATCGCATGGATGATGAAAATGGAAAGAATGGTTTGAAAGAGGCTGTAAAAGAAGATAACAAAGGAATTGATTTAGAAGAAATTGTTTTTAAATACGATCACTATGCTCCAAAAAATATTATCGACAATGTTAAACTTAGTATTCCTAAGGGAAAAGTAACAGCAATTGTTGGAGCATCAGGTAGTGGAAAAACAACATTGATAAAATTAATGTTGGGTTATTATCCTGTCTTGAATGGACGAATTTCTATTGGTGAAACCGATATAAATACATTAAATAAAAAATGGTGGCGTAGTCAGTGTGGCGTAGTAATGCAAGATGGTGTTATTTTTTCAGAATCAATTGAACGCAATATTGCTGTTGATGATAATGAGATTGATAAAGGACGATTGGAAAAAGCAGCTGAGATAGCTTGTATAAAGGAATATGTTATGGGGCTACCTTTAAAGTATAATACCAAGATAGGACGTGATGGAATTGGCTTGAGTCAAGGACAAAAGCAACGAGTCTTGATAGCAAGAGCTGTATATAAAAACCCTGATTACATATTTTTTGATGAGGCTACCAATTCGCTTGATGCTAACAATGAACGTATGATAGTAGAAAACCTTAATGATTTTTATAAAGGTAAAACTGTAATTATTGTGGCACACCGACTTAGTACGGTTAAGAATGCTGACCAAATAGTGGTTTTAGATAAAGGAAGAGTTATGGAAGTTGGAAATCATGAACAACTTACTAAGAAGCGTGGTGCATACTACAATCTTGTGAAAAATCAATTGGAGTTGGGTTCTTAATAAAAAAGATTATGGCAGATGATAAAATAGATTATCGAAGTGAGAAAATTCGTAATATAATAAACGAACCTCCTTCAAAAATTATTTGTTATGGAATAACGATAATTAGTATTGTGCTTTCGGTACTTATAGCTCTTGTTTATTTAATAATAAGAAATACTTCATACATTGTCATTTAAAGACGAGGTCAATGTTATATAGTATCGAATTTGGAAATAAAAAATGAGGGATAAATCTAATTTCGAAGGTTGTATATTTCGTTATGGTTTATATTTCCTATTGAATATTTAATATATCCCTCCGAATCTTCAATAAAAACAATAATATAACTTGTTGAATTTATTGTTATTAGAAGGCAGTAATTACAAACCTCAAAAATTATAATAATAAATTTTTATTTTATAATTATAATTTCAAAATTTATAATTAAATTTTTCGTGTTTTATAATAATAAAATTTTCGAACTACTTTTTAGTAAGAAACTCACGTTATATAAAAGGCGTAATAGATACTTAGTCCACCCTTAAAAGCCTAATATTCCTCTGATTCATAGTATATTATGCTATAAATTATTTGCAAATATCTGCAAGTTTTTGTACCTTTACACTATAATTCTTGCAGATATTTATGCTTAAACGTACATCCAAACAGCTCTCTATGTTCTCTTCTTTAGAGAACATGCTTAGTCATCAACATCCCCTTTCCCAACTTAGTAATAATATTAATTGGGAACGTTTTGAAAATGCTTTCTCTCCATTGTATTGCAGTACTAACGGTCGCCCGGCTCATTCTATTCGCTTGATATGTGGTCTTTTAATTTTAAAACATTTGCGTAATGTGTCAGATGAAATGGTGGTTTATCAATGGAGTGAGAATGCTTACTACCAATACTTCTGTGGTGGACTTGAACTTATGCCAAAACAACCCTGTGACGCTTCCGAGTTAGTTCACTTCAGAAATCGTATAGGTGAGGAAGGTATGGAGTTAATATTAGCAGAAAGTATCCACGTTAATACCGACCATGATGGACATACTATTGAAAAGACGTTGGAACAAACCCAAAAGATGACAGGAAAGCAGGTTGATAAGTTAGCAGGAGATAGAGGGTATAGAGGTATAAAGCAGATTGGGAAGACAAAGATACTCATTCCAGACGTTCCTAAAGCTAAAGACAGCTACTACCAAAAGAAAAAGAAACACAAACTATTTTGTAAACGAGCAGGTATAGAACCAACAATAGGACATCTTAAAGCAGACCATAGATTATCTCGCGACTTTTATAAATATAAAGGTGTGAAGGGAGATGCTATCAATGTATTATTAGCTGCGGCAGCATATAACTTCAAAAGAGCTATGAGAGTTCTTTTGTACCTTATAAAAAGAATCAACATAGAGCTTGTCAATACAAACTTTATACTGAAATATAGTTTTTAACTTGTTGGCGGAATTAATTTAATGCATATTTGACATGTCCTAGTGGTCTGTCGTTTATGTAGTTAATGTATTGCAGTACTGTAAACGTACTGATTTTGGCAGTAATTCTTGCGAATAGTCCTGTGGTCTGTTTGGCATAGTTCCTGATGAGCATGAGATGGTCACATAGTTGAGAGAAACAAGTCTCAATTCTTTTTCTAGCCTTCGCATAAGGTTTAAAAGCAGGCTTCCATGTCTTCATGTTTAATCTATACGGAACCTCCAGTTTGATGTGCGCAGATGAAAACAGATCTTGTTGCAGTTCTGCACTCAGATAAGCTCTATCAGCAAGAATACTGCACTCTGAAAATTCAAACTTCACATCCTTCATATAATGTATATCATGAACATTAGCAGCCGTCAGGTCAAATGAATGTATAACACCTCGTAAACCGCATACAGCGTGCAACTTATAACCATAATAATATACTCCTTGCGTGGCGCAGTAACCAAAAGCTGGAGATTTATCAGGCTCGTCCTTGCCCATCTTGCAGCGTTTGCCTCTTGAGAGTCTGCAAACCTCTATCGGTTTGGAATCTACACAGAAATATTCCTCTGCACCATCCATTGCCTTTGCTATACGCTTACGAATCATTTCACACAGGTGATATGTGTTCTTGCGACGGTCATTGAACTGGCGACGACTGATGAGATGACAAAAGTCCTTTTGGTATTCTTTCAGCCGGTCAAAGAGGTTATTCTCACTGTCAATGCCGAGATGCTCAGCTGTCAGACTCAGGGCTATGACATCAAGGTCAGAGAAGCGAGGGACAACACCACGACGAGGAATATTTCCAAGGTCATTAACCAATCCGTAGGAGAATTTCTTGCATATCTCAAGTATTTTGACGAAATTTGCATATAAGTTGTGCATGGAGTTAAAGCAGATAACAGTATTGTTGATTATCATAAAGTTACTGATTTTTAGCGACATGTGCAACTTTTTTACATTCATATTTCTGATATTTTATCTATTGATTAATTCCGCCAACGGGTAGTTTTTAAGGAATGACTATATAGGTGATGTGTTATTTTTTACTTATGACACGACATAGATTGTAGTTCTTGCAAGTGTCACATTATTGTTGTACCTTTGCGCTCAAATAAGAAAAAAGGATTTTAAACAAACAATGATTACACTTTCAAACATTGCCGTTCAATTCGGAAAAAGAGTTCTGTATAAGGACGTTAATATTAAATTTACTCCAGGAAATATCTATGGTGTTATCGGAGCCAATGGAGCAGGAAAATCAACATTGCTTCGTGCTATCTCAGGCGATTTAGAGCCAAACAAAGGAACTATCACATTAGGAACTGGAGAACGCTTGTCGGTATTGGAACAGGACCACTTTAAATACGATGAATTTAAGGTAATGGACACGGTGCTTATGGGGCACGAACCACTTTGGAAGAATATGAAAGAGCGTGAAGAACTTTACGCTAAACCAGAAATGACCGAAGAAGACGGAAACCGTGCTGCCGATTTGGAACTAAAGTTTGCCGAAATGAATGGTTGGGAAGCTGAAAGCGAAGCAGCCCAATTATTACAACATTTAGGGGTGAAAGAAGATGCACACCAAAAAAAAGTAGGCGACTTGTCAAACACAGAAAAAGTGCGTGTAATGTTGGCAAAGGCACTCTTCGGAAAACCCGATAACCTTTTGCTCGATGAGCCTACCAACGACCTCGACCTTGAAACAGTAGAGTGGTTGGAAGATTATCTCGGCGAAATAGAAGAAACACAAACAGTACTTGTTGTATCGCACGACCGTCACTTCCTCGATGCTGTAAGTACACAAACAATTGATATCGACTTCGGTAAAGTTACAGTGTTTGCAGGTAACTACTCGTTCTGGTACGAAAGTTCTCAGTTAGCTTTACGTCAAGCGCAAAACCAAAAAATGAAAGCCGAAGAAAAGAAACAGCAGTTAGAAGAATTTATCCGTCGTTTCTCTGCCAATGTGGCAAAAAGCAAGCAAACAACTTCACGTAAGAAGATGCTTGAGAAACTAAATGTAGAGGAAATTCGCCCATCAAGTCGTAAATATCCTGGAATTATCTTCCAAATGGAGCGCGAACCAGGTAATCAAATCTTAGAAGTTCAAGACTTAAAAGCTGTTGATGAAGACGGAACTGTATTATTCGACCACGTAAACTTCAATATTGAGAAAGAACAGAAAGTTGTATTCCTATCACGTAATCCTAAGGCAATGACAGCTTTATTCGATATCATTAATGGTGAACGCGAAGCACAAGCAGGTACCTACAACTGGGGTGTAACTATTACAACAGCTTACTTACCACTGGACAATACCAAATATTTTAATTGTGATTTAAATCTTGTTGATTGGCTTTCGCAATATGGTCCAGGCAACGAGGTAGTAATGAAAGGCTTCCTTGGTCGTATGTTGTTTAAACAAGAAGAGGTAGAAAAGAAAGTTAATGTACTTTCTGGAGGCGAGAAAATGCGTTGTATGATTGCAAGAATGCAGCTGCAAAATGCAAACTGCCTAATACTCGACACTCCTACAAACCACCTCGATTTGGAAAGCATTCAGGCATTCAATAATAATCTTGTAGGCTTTAAAGGTAATATTCTCTTTAGCTCTCACGACCACGAATTTATAGGAACTGTTGCTAATCGTATCATCGAATTAACTCCAAACGGTACAATTGACAAGCTTATGAGTTACGATGAATACATTCACGACGACCAGATTAAGGAACAGAAAGCTAAAATGTATCAGGTTTAAGACTATTATCAGATAGAATAGCACAACAGAATCTTATTATGTTGGCACACTATTTGTAGCTCTAAAACAAAAGATTTATTATTATGAGCAAAAAGAATAAGAAAATAAGAATAGAGGACGAGGCTCCCGAATTACAGAACGAAACGCCTACTATGGAAGAGGCATCGCCTGAAATAGATAATGAGGAAGTGGCAGAATCAGAATCTACACAGGAAAGCGATAAAACAGAAGCTAACGAGTGGAAAGATAAGTATATACGTCTGTATGCAGAGTTTGAGAACTATAAGAAACGAACACTGAAAGAGAAAACAGAACTTATACTTAATGGCAGCGAAAAAACTGTTACAGCAGTTCTTCCTATTCTCGATGATTTTGAGCGTGCACTTGCCGATAAAACTGAAGATTCGACCGCAATTAAAGAAGGTTTCGAGCTCATTTATAAGAAGTTTTTGAAAGTCTTAGAAAACATTGGTGTAAAGAAGATTGATACCGATGGTAAAGATTTCAATGTGGATTATCATGAAGCAATAGCAATGGTACCAGGAATGGGCGATGATAAGAAAGGTAAGATAATAGATTGTGTGCAAACAGGTTATACCTTAAACGATAAGGTTATACGGCATGCAAAAGTAGCAGTTGGTCAATAAAAACTATAGATTGAGTAATCTAGGCTCAATATTTACAAGAGCCTTTCATTTTATGATAAATACCAGATGACAAAAAGAGACTATTATGAAGTTCTGAGCGTTGCAAAAGACGCATCGGGCGATGAAATAAAGAAGGCTTATAGGAAACTTGCTATTAAATATCACCCTGATAGGAATCCAGATGATGCTAATGCTGAAGAGAAATTTAAAGAGGCAGCAGAAGCATATAGTGTTTTAAGTGATCCACAGAAGCGACAACAATACGATCAGTTTGGATTCGATGGACCTAATATGGGAGGTGGTAATCCGTTTGGTGGTAGTGGTTTCTCAATGGACGACATCTTCTCTATGTTTGGTGATGTGTTCGGGGGACACGGAAGCGGGGGCTTCGGTGGATTTGGTGGTGGAGGTCATCAAACACCAAAATATAGAGGCTCTGATTTACGTTTGAAAGTTAAGCTCTCTTTGCAAGAGATTGCCACAGGTGTTACTAAGAAATTTAAGGTACGTAAAGATGTAGCCTGTGAACACTGTCACGGAACTGGTGCAGAAAATGGAAGTGGAACAGAAACCTGTCCAAACTGTCACGGTAGTGGTATGGAAATTCGTACCCAACAAAGCATATTTGGTATGATGCAAACACAAACAACTTGCCATGTATGCGGTGGAGAAGGCACTATTATAAAGAATAAGTGTACACATTGTCATGGTGATGGCGTTGTAAAAGGCGAAGACGTTGTTGAGATTAATATTCCAGCAGGTGTTGCCGAAGGAATGGTAGTGAATGTACCTGGTAAGGGTAATGCAGGTAAACATAATGGTATAGCGGGTAACATACAAGTTTATATCGAAGAAGAGGACAACGATACTTTTATTCGCGATGGACAAAATGTTATCTACAATTTATTGCTCGATTTCCCAACAGCTGTCTTAGGCGGTCAAGCTGAGATTCCTACGATAGATGGTAGTTCTGTAAAAATAAAGATAGAGGAAGGTACACAACCCGGTAAAACTCTTCGTTTAAGAGGTAAAGGACTTCCTGCAGTGCAAGGTTACGGTAACGGAATAGGAGACCTTATTGTTCAAATAAGTGTTTATGTGCCTAAAACGTTATCGAAATCAGAGCGCAAAGCCATTGAAGATTTTAAAGAAAGCGATAACTTCAAAGGAGACGCTCATACGAAATGTTCTATTTTTGATAACTTCAAGAAACTATTCAGCTAAAATTCGATGACTGAAAAGCAATAGAAATGACTTACGAAGAAACAACAGAATACTTATATAATAGCACCCCTGTTTTTGAACATGTGGGTGCTTCTGCTTATAAAGAAGGTTTATCAACAACTCTCGCATTAGACGAGTACTTTGGAAATCCACATCAAAATTTCCGTTCTATTCATATTGCAGGAAGTAATGGTAAGGGTTCATGTTCTCACACATTGGCAGCAATATTGCAAGCTGATGGTTATAAAGTTGGACTTTACACAAGTCCTCACCTTGTTGATTTTAGAGAACGCATAAGAATAAATGGCAAGATGATTTCAGAAGAATATGTGATTGATTTTGTTGAAAGTCATCGCAAGTTCTTTGAACCATTGCATCCATCGTTCTTTGAACTGACTACTGCAATGGCTTTTAAATACTTTGCAGAACAGAAAGTAGACTTTGCTATTATAGAAGTAGGATTAGGTGGTCGTTTAGATTGTACTAATATTATTAATCCTCTACTTTCCATTATTACTAATATATCGCTTGACCACACTCAATTTTTGGGCGATACATTACCAAAGATTGCATACGAAAAAGCCGGGATTATAAAGCAGAATACTCCTGTCGTAATTGGTGAAGCAACGCCCGATACTCGTGTCGTTTTTGAAGCAAAGGCACAAAAGATGGATGCTATGATAGTATTTGCCGAAGATTTTCCTATGGTATTATCGGCAACTGCTAATCCGAAGGGAGGTCGCACTTATAAAACACGCTTGTTTGGTACAATTGAAGGTGAATTGGGGGGAATTTATCAAGACAAGAATACCAATACACTGCTAACGGCTGTGATGCAACTTTACAATAATCAGATAATTAGAAATATTGACAGCGTTGCAAAAGGTTTCTCAAATGTGTGTGAAGCAACAGGTTTAATGGGTAGATGGCAACAAATACAAGAAAATCCTATTGTTATTTGTGATACAGGACATAATGAAGCAGGTTGGAAAGACTTATCACTACAAATTAAAAATCAGAAATGCCTCAATCTACGCATAGTTTTTGGAATGGTAGACGATAAAGATATAGAGTCTGTGATGAAGCTTTTGCCAGTAGATGCTCATTATTACTGGACACAACCCAGTACGAAGCGAGCTTTTGCTGTAGAAAAAATTGCAGAAGTTGGTGAGCGATATAGACTTAAAGGTAAAGCCTTTACTAATGTTGAAGAAGCTTATAAACAAGCATTAAGCGAGTCAGACGAAGACGACTTTATATTTGTTGGAGGCTCAAGTTATGTAGTTGCTGACCTTTTAAGTAAATTCTAGTAATAATATACTCCAGTTAAGGGGGTGTGTCAAAACTAAGAATTCAGAAAAGCTTCTTTTCATATTAACAGTTTCACTCCCTCATAAATATTAAAGTAACCGTTATCATTGAGTTATTAACTCTTTGGTAACGGTTATTCTTTACAAAATGATAGCTGTCTTTAGCTGAAAACGAGTTTTGACACACCCTCTTAATTGTTTTTAACACACGATAAAACTCCTTTTACTTTGAAATAGTTTGTGGTTATCGGTTATTTTTGTTTCCTTTGCAATATAGACATGTAACTAAAATCAGAAAATCATGGTAAATACCGAAGCGACAAATTATGTGTGTGGTCTGAGACGCGAAGATTTCCAGACTATAATAGATGGTAAGAGAACAGATCTTTATATACTTAAGAATGCAAAAGGTAACGAAATAGCCTTCACTAATTATGGTGGTGCGATTGTTGCCATCATAATTCCAGATAGAGATGGAAATTTGGCAAACATCATACAAGGGCATGATAATATTCACGATGTTATCAATTCGCCAGAACCTTATCTTTCAACACTCATTGGTCGCTATAGCAATCGTATTGCTAAAGGACATTTCCAATTGGACGGAAAAGAATACAATATAGCCATTAATAATGGTCCTAATTCATTGCATGGAGGTAAAAAAGGATTTAACACCAAAGTTTGGGACGCTGTTCAGATAAATGAGCATGCCGTTGTGCTGAAATATACATCGCCATACGGGGAAGAGGGCTTTACTGGCGAAGTTGAAGTGTGGGTTGCATATTCTTTTACCGATGATGACGAACTGATTATAAAGTATTCTGCAAAAACCAATAAGAAGACAATAATAAATCTTACCAATCATGGATTCTTTTCTTTGGCAGGTATAGCTAATCCGACTCCAACTATTGAGGACTTAGAATGCCAAATCAATGCCGATTTCTATATTCCCATTGATGAAACATCTATTCCAACAGGTGAAGTCTTAAAAGTAGCTGGGACACCATTCGATTTTCGGCAACCTAAATTAGTTGGTCAGGATATTGATGCAGAACATGAACAAATAAAGATAGGTGGAGGCTATGACCACTGCTTTGTGCTGAATAAAAAAGAAGAAGGAGAACTGTCGTTTGCAGCGCGAATTAAAGATCCTAAAAGTGGCAGAATAATGGAAGTATTTACAACCGAACCGGGACTCCAAGTATATACAGATAATGGTGCTAATGGATATAAAGGGCAAAATGGAGCTACTTTTCCTCGTCGTAGTGCTATTTGTTTTGAGGCACAACACTTTCCAGATAGTCCTAATCGCCCTTACTTCCCTTCTGTTATTTTGGAGCCATGTAGGGAATATAAGCAAAAAACTATCTATAAATTCGGTGTAGAGAAATAAAAGCAAGATATATAAGATTAATTAATAAAACGGAAATATATAAACAATGGAAAATCAAACTAAGAAACGGGGAGCATTGGTGGCAATTATTACTATGGTATTTCTATTTGCTATGATTGCCTTCGTAACAAATATGGCAGCGCCATTTGGTACTATCTGGAAGGAGCATTATGAAGGAGCAGGTATGATGGGTAACATGATGAACTTTGTTGCTTATTTGTTTATGGGCATTCCTGCTGGTGTGATGATTACAAAATTTGGCTATAAAAAGACTGCTCTTGTGGCTTTAGCTTTAGGATTGATAGGTATTGGAATACAATATATATCAAGCAATATGGATGGAAATTCCTTATTTACATATATTGTTTATCTTTTCGGTGCATTCGTATGTGGTTTCTGTGTTTGTATTCTTAATACTGTTGTGAACCCTATGTTGAATCTTCTTGGTGGTGGTGGAAATCGAGGTAACCAACTTATACAGACAGGAGGTTCATTAAATTCTCTTGCAGCAACATTGACACCAATTCTAACAGGTTCTATGATAGGTGAGATTACAAAGACAACATCACTTAAAGTTGTTACGCCTTTGCTGCTTATTGCATTGGCAATTTTTGCTTTCTCGTTCTGTATAGTTTGGTTCACGAAACTTACAGAGCCTGAAACCGAAAAGTCTGATGTGTTAGCTGGTGTCAAAGAGGCATTAGGCTATCGACAATTGAAGCTGGGTATTATTGCTATTTTCTTCTATGTAGGAATTGAAGTTGGTATTCCAAGTAAGCTTCTATTCTATCTAAGCGAACCTCTTTCAAAAGGAGGCATTCTAGGAAGTGCTGTCGTAGGTGGGCTTATTTCTGGTTTCTATTGGTTGTTAATGCTTGTTGGGCGGTTTGTTAGTGCCTTTATCAGTGGTAAAGTGTCGTCTCGCATACAGCTTACCACTACATCAATTGTTGCAATTTCATTACTGCTTATTGCTATATTTATGCCCGAAACAAGTAAAATGAATCTTATAATTCCCGATATTACTCATTGGAAGCTAATTGATGCAGAAGTTCCCACCAATGTAGTTTTCATAGTTCTATGCGGTCTATGTACTTCCGTTATGTGGGGTGTTATATACAATCTTGCAACCGAAGGTCTTGGTAGATATACAGCATCTGCCTCTGGTTTGTTTATGACTATGGTTTTTGGTGGTGGCGTAATGCCATTAATTCAAGATTTAATAGCAACTAAAATTGGCGATATCAATAGCTATTGGTTAGTTGTAGCTATGCTTTCGTATTTGCTTTTCTATGCTTTAGTTGGTTCACGGCAATCAAAAAACAATTAAACGATATATTATTTTAATGGCAGGCATTCAGCTTGCCATTTTTTTATGCTGAAAATATCACTTAAATAACACTTTAAATAAAACAAATATGGATATAGAAATTGTTAGAAGCCGTTTCATAAAACATTTTGATGGTAAAACAGGAAGCATCTATTTTGCTCCAGGACGTATAAATCTTATAGGAGAACATACTGATTATAATGGTGGATTTGTTTTTCCAGGTGCTGTGGATAAAGGTATTATGGCTGAAGTTCGCCCTAACGGAACTGATACTATCATGCTTTATTCAATAGATCTCAAGGATCGTGTAGAATTTAAGGTTAATGATACTGAAGGACCACGACCAACTTGGGCACGCTATATTTATGGTATTGTTCAAGAAATGAAGAAACTGAATGTAGATATAAAAGGTTTCAATGCGGCATTTTATGGCGATGTCCCACTTGGCTCTGGTATGTCGTCAAGCGCAGCACTCGAAAGTTGTTTTGCTTTTGCAATGAACGATCTTTTCGGCGACAATAAGGTTTCAAAATGGGATATGGTGCTTGCTGGACAAGCTACAGAGCATAAATATATAGGTGTTAATTGTGGCATTATGGACCAATTTGCTAGTGTCTTCGGAGAGGAAGGAAAGTTAATGCGATTAGATTGTCGTAGCCGTGAGTTCAAATACTTCCCATTTAATCCTAAAGGCTATAAACTGATTCTCGTAAATTCGAAGGTAAAACACGAATTAGCAGGAAGTCCTTATAACGATCGTCGTAGAAGTTGCGAAAATGTTGTAAAACAAATAGCTTCCAAATATCCAGAAACTAAATTTGAAACCTTAAGAGACTGTACTTTGGAGCAATTGGATAGCGTGAAAGCAGAAGTCAGCGAAGAAGACTACAAACGTGCTCATTTTGTTCTTGGCGAGAAAGATCGTGTGCTTTCAGTGTGTAATGCGCTTGAGAAAGGAGATTACGAAACAGTAGGCAAGAAAATGTTTGAGACCCATAACGGTTTAAGTAAGGAATATGAAGTTTCGTGTGAAGAACTTGATTTCCTTAATAACATTGCACGTGAAGATGGTGTAACAGGAAGTAGAATTATGGGAGGTGGCTTCGGCGGGTGTACCATTAACCTTGTGAAAGATGATGTTTATAACAAATTTGTAACTGATGTTACGACTAAGTTTGCAGCTAAATATGGACACGCACCAGAAATCTATTCGGTTATTGTAGGCAAAGGTGCACACAAAGTGTGCTAATATAAGTTGCAAAACACATTTATATTCGTACGAAATACTTAAGCACAATATTTAAAGTTAGATATGTGTCTAAATTGAGAGATTACTAACTGCGCCCCTTCTTACTGGACATCGACAACGTTTAGAGTATGGGAGTTATTTGACTATACTATAGAGAATCTATTTTATTGGTCGTTAGAATATGTATAGATTTTGTTTGATAATTAAGTATATTGCCAGTCTTATTTCTGATGGTAGTGAGCAACGTCAAAGAAGATAAGACAGGAAAGATGCCAACAGGCAAATGAACGATGAATAGGGAGCGATGGAAATAATCTAAAATAATTGATAAGCGGTTTAGCAACAAATTTTGGGGGAGATAGTGTTCGAGAAACACGACAATACGAGTGTGCAATAATTTTCTCACAATATTCTTTTCCTTCTCATATACATATCCGCATCTTTTTATAAGCATAGGCGTTATTTCTTAAGGCTAAGTGTTGTTTTATTTACGTGTAAGTAGAGTTTTACTTACATGTAAATAAAGTTCTACTTACACGTAAGTAAAACTTTACTTACGTGTAAATAATAATGTTTAATCACTATCTTACTGATATAGAAGGCTCATATAAATGGCAACGAAGACGCGAGTAAATTACGGTAAAGTAATGTGCTGACGTAGATTATACGACAGAGATGGTACAAAATGTGTGGAAACAATGAAGGTTAAGAAATACGTAGATTTTTTAAGTAGGTATTATCTTTTTGTGGTATGCTTGTGTTGTAGTTTCTATGCTTTGCACATTTAGTATGGAGAAAGCAATGTTTGTCTGTTAAAAAAGCAAGCATACAAAATAGGTTTAGTTGTATGCTTGCTGTTCAATGTTTATGATCTTTAATCATATCGGCATTAAGATGACTTACCGATATCTGCATACTGCCTTTATTAAAGGTTAGTCGATACATTCCGCCTTGTTTATCTTTTCTGTTGTAGGTATAGTTATCTTTATTTATTTTCCAACATGTATCTTGCTTTGCTGCCTGTTCTATACTTTCGTAGAACGTCTGTGATGGAGCTGTTGTGAAGTTTAATAAGGCAGAATAGTTCCCACTTGCTACAGTTTCTTCGTCAAGTGCAATACTCACAGAATCTGGAACTATTGGTTGCTGTTCCACTATTTTATATTTTGGAAAGTCCAGATTTGTAATGCTCGATAAATTAATATTTAACGTAGTATCGTTTGCATTTGGCGTAAACACTGAAGCTGCAACAGTATCTTTTGGGTTAGGGGGAGGAGCTATTCGCTTATTGCACGAAACTATATATACACTGCTTGCTAAGAGTATATAAACTGCTCCCTCTCCAAGTAAATTAATGCATTTATTCATAATGCCTTTGCGTGTTCATTAAATTTCAAGCGGCTCTATACGAGGTTTCGGTGCATTGATAGGCGAAGATGGCTGTCGCGATGGTCTCGACTTCTTAGGTCTGCCACTTTCTTCGCTATTATGTGTTGGCATTTGTACATTTTCTATCTCTACATTATTCTCTTCTTCCTCGTTCTGCACCTCTTCGTCTGGTTGCTGTTTTCGCTCATTCTTATAATGAGTGTGCAAACTATCGGGCGTCCGTTTAGCTCGAACAACCGATTGGCAGTTATACATCGAAGGATCGATATCTCTTTCTGGATTAGGCAACCATTTTGCATGATACTTCTGGAAAGCCTTATCGCGCATTAAATCGTAGATGAAGTTGCCACACATTGGAAGAGCCGTTTTAGACCCTTGTCCTAATGCGCCAGTTCGGAAGTGAATGCTGCGATATTCTCCACCAACCCATGCGCCAACAACAAGTTTTGGACTTACTGCCATAAACCAAGCATCGGAATGATTGTTAGAAGTTCCAGTTTTTCCACCCCAATCGGTATCTTTAAATATATATTGATTTAATGAGCGGCTGGTTCCTCCAGGTTCGGTAAGTCCACCTTTTAATAGCTGCTGCATAAAGAAAGCCGTTTGATATGGTAACACCTGCTTGTTGGTGTGTGGAGCAACATATACTTCGTTTCCTCGTTGATCAACTATTTTTGTAACCACAACAGGGTCGCAATGTTCGCCATCGTTTGCAACAGTACAATAGGCATTAACCAGCTCAAGTAGATTTACATCGCTTGAGCCTAAAGCTAACGAAGGTTCATTTTCAAGAGGACTTTTAATACCCATCTCTTGTGCAGTCCGAATAATATTCTTTATGCCCATTTCTTGTCCTAATCGTACTGCTATTGTATTGACACTTCGTGCGAAGCCAGCTTTTAATGTAATGGAATCTCCCGAATAATTTCCATTGGCATTACGTGGAATCCAGGTTCTTATTATTCCTGTTTTCTTATCAGGAACCTGCATACTTATGAATTCATCTCTACGCTTATCGCAAGGAGCTAATCCCTGATTCATAGCTTCAGAATAGACAAAAAGTTTGAAGGTTGAACCTGGTTGTCGCTGTGCCGTAACCTTATCATATTTCCAAGTTTTAAAATCAATATCTCCAACCCATGCTCGCACAGCTCCAGTTTCAGGTTCCATTGCAATCATAGAGCAATGCATAAAACGCACCATATAGCGAATAGAATCCATAGACGACATTTCCTTTTCTATTTCGCCCTTTTCATAATCAAATAGCCTTACCTTGTGGGGTTTATTTATATAATACAATACACTATCGGGTTGATTATGGTATTTTTGTACAAGCCGTTTATAAAAAGGTTGCCGTTCAGCTATTCCCTCAATAAAGCCAGGAACCAAGTCTCCATTCTCATCACGCCATGGGTCTTGTCCACTCCAGTGTTTGTTAAAGTCTTGCTGAATCTTATGCATCTGCTTCTTCGCAGCATTCTCTGCATACTTTTGCATCCGAGTGTCAATTGTAGTATATATTTTTAAGCCACTACTATACAAGTCGTAATCGTTATCTTTCAACCAGTCTTTTAGGTAATCTGCTACATATTCTCGAAAATATTGTGCTCTTCCATCGTAATTTTCTTCGACATGCACATCAAGTTTCATAGGTAACTTAGAGTATTTAATATAGTCAGCCTTTGCCAAATGTCCATGCGTTACCATATTGTATAAAACGGTATTACGTCTGTTGAGCGAGTTTGCCGGATGCAAAATTGGGTTATAATAAGTTGTAGCCTTTAGCATACCAACCAGAGTTGCACTTTGTTCTGTAGTAAGATGCTGTGGCGTTGTATTGAAATAGGTGCGAGCAGCAGTTTTTATGCCATACGCATTATTTCCGAAATCAACAGTATTAGCATACATTGTTAGAATTTCGTTCTTCGAATATATAAACTCTATTTTGTATGCAATAATCCATTCTTTTGCTTTGGCTATAAGCATTCTTAGACCAGGAATTTTACCTAATACTCCAGAGTATTCTTTATTCCTGATGTGGAACATATTTTTTGCAAGCTGTTGCGTTATGGTAGAGGCACCACGAGCTCCATCACGTGTTAAAGCATCTTTTACGGCACCACCAATCCCCATAAAATCTACTCCATGATGGCTGTAAAAGCGTTCATCTTCAGTACTTATTAAAGCATTCCAGAATGTAGGAGTTACTTCGTTATACTTCACAGGTATACGATTTTCCTTAAAATACTTACCTATTAAAACAGAGTCTGCACTATATATCTCAGATGCAGCGTAAGTTGGTGGGGTCTTTATCTCTGCAAAGCCTGGAGATTTTCCGAAGAGCCAAAGGAAATTAATATCCACCATACCCAAAAAGAGAAAAATCGATACAAAGAATGATACAATTCCCAATGCTAATTTTGTGTACCATGCACGACCTTTATATAACTTAATATACCATGGAAAGAAATTACAAAATCCTTTTATAATATTCTTGAATAATCTACTTATACTTTTCATTCGAAATAAATTTATATAGGTTGTTCCATATCAATAGTGTTATAAAGATGTTCTTTAAGCCAAATAACTATCAATATGTCTTATGATCTTTCTAATTTCATTTGGGTGAAACCAATGAATATCTTTATCTTTTCTGAACCAAGTTAATTGCTTACGAGCATATTGTCTTGTATTACTTTGTATTTTAAAAATAGCTTCATCTAATGTAGTCAGTCCATCAAGATATTCGAACATTTCCTTATAGCCAACTGTATTTAAAGCATTTAAATTGCGGTGATTGTACATACGCAAAGCTTCATCTATGAGTCCTGATGCGACCATATTTTCAACGCGAGCATTAATCTGATTGTAAAGATCTTCGCGTGGGCAATTTAAACCAATCTTTATTATATTGAATGGCCGTTCTTTTCTTTGTTTTGTTCGAAAAGAAGTATAGGTCTTTCCTGTTTGGACACAAACTTCTAATGCATGAAGAACTCTACGAGGATTCTGTTTATCAACAATATCCCAATGAGCAGGATCTAAATCTTTTAGCAATTCACATAGTTTATTCAACCCTTCAGTCTCATACATCTTCATTAGATCTTGTCGCACCTTATTATCTATTGTTGGAATCTCGTCTATGCCATAGCAAACAGCATCAATATACATCATCGAGCCCCCAGATAAAATATACGTCGATGATGGATTTGCTTTTAACAATTCTAATACATCTTGCTCGTAAAGACTTGCAGAGTAATAATCGTTAACGTTTTTACTCGCAACAAAATGATGCTTTACTCGTTCTAATTGTGCTTTAGTAGGCGCAGCTGTTCCAATTTGCAATTCTTTGTATATTTGCCGTGAATCAGCATTAATAATCTCAATACCATAATGCTGTGCTATATCAAGTGTTAAAGCTGTTTTACCTACACCTGTTGGACCTGTCAATACAATAAGACTTTGGATTTTCAATGCTATTTATTTAATAATTCCTCTAGACGATGCTTGAACAAATTCTATAATATGTTGAATCTCTTTTGTCATTGGCAAAGTCTCTTTTATTTTTTGTATATTCTCTTCGCGCGTGCCTTCTCCATAGATTAACCGGTATGCATTATGTATCTGGTCTATTTGGTCATTAGAAAACCCTTTGCGTCGTAGCCCAATAATATTAATGCCAGCATATCGAATAGGTTCTTTGCCTGCTATAATATAAGGTGGTATATCTTGCGAAAACCGACTTCCACCTTGAATCATAACATTACACCCGATGCTACAGAACTGATGACAGAGAACAGAGGCAGAGATAATAGCATAATCTTCTACCTTTACTTCTCCAGCTAATTTCGTTGAATTACCTATAATTATATTCGACCCGATAATGCAGTCGTGGGCAATGTGCATACTTTCCATAAAAAGATTGTTGCTGCCTACAATTGTCGTTCCCTTTGAAGCTGTACCGCGCGAAATAGTTACATTTTCACGTATTGAATTATTATCACCAATTTCACAGAGACTTTCTTCACCACGGAATTTCAAATCTTGTGGCTTGGTAGAAATACTTGCACCTGGGAAAAATTCGTTTCCGTTGCCAATTCGTGCACCTGTGTGTATTGTAACACTATTAAGCAACTTATTATTATCGCCAATTACTGTATTGTCATCAATATAACAAAACGGGCCGATGATATTATTATTACCTATCTTTGCATTTGGATGTACGAATGCTAATGGGCTAATAGTATTCATAATTCTATTTATTTATTTTTTACTATTTGAGCAGTAAATGTAGCTTCTGCTACAACATTATCACCAACAAACATATAACCTTGCATTGAACTAATTCCATGGCGTACAGGGCTTAAAAGTTCAACGCGGAATAATAAAGTATCGCCAGGAATAACCTTCTGACGGAACTTCACATTGTCTATCTTTAGGAAGTAGGTAGACCATCTCTCTGGTTCCTCTACTTGAGAAAGTACCAATAGTCCACCGCACTGTGCCATAGCTTCTATTTGAAGAACACCAGGCATAACAGGTTCTTGTGGAAAATGTCCTTGAAAAAATGGTTCATTGGCAGTAATATTCTTAACGCCAACAATTGTTGTTGCTCCCATTGCTATTACCTTATCAACGAGTTGCATAGGGTAACGATGGGGAAGAAGCTCACGTATTCGGATATTGTCCATTAAAGGCTCTTCGTTCGGATCGTAAATAGGTGCTTGAATTTCGTGCTTGCGGATATCTTTACGAATCATTCTTGCAAACTTGTTGTTCACCGTATGACCGGGTCTAGTTGCAACAATACGTCCTTTGATAGGTTTTCCTATTAAAGCTACATCACCGATAATATCTAATAACTTATGTCTTGTACACTCATTATCCCAAATGAGAGGTTTATTCTGTATATAGCCAATGCTTGTAGCATCCATGTGTGGAACTTTAAGTAAGTCGGCTAACTGATCGAGAGTTGGTTGGTCTACTTGTTTCTCGTAGATAACAATCGCATTGTCGAGATCTCCACCTTTTATAAGATTAGCTTGTAACAATGGCATAATATCTCTAACAAAAACAAACGTTCTTGCAGGTGCTATTTCATCAGCAAATTTATCAATATCGTCAAGTGTTGCAAATTGACTACTAATAAATTTAGAATCAAAAGAACACATTGCAGTTATAGAAAATTGTTCATCGGGTAAGATTGTGATGACGCTTCCTCGTTCATCTTTATACTCCATCTTTTTTCTTATAATATAATAATCTTTCGGAGCATTTTGATCTATAATACCTATTTCTTTAATTTTATCAACATACATTGCTGCAGAACCATCAAGAATAGGAAATTCTGGGCCGTTTATTTGAATTAAACAATTATCTATTCCCATTGCATATAGAGCAGCCATACCGTGTTCGATTGTGCTAACACGAGCCTCGCCTTTTGCTATTACAGTTCCGCGTTGTGTATCAACAACATTTTCTGCAATAGCGTCTATGATAGGTTGTCCCTCTAAATCAATTCGTTGAATTTTGTATCCTGTATTATCTGGAGCTGGATTAAATGTAACAGTAAGGCTTAACCCTGTATGTAAACCTTTCCCAAAGAGCGAAAAGCTTCCCTTTAGTGTTTTCTGTTTTGTTGTTTCCATATATATTATTTGTTCTTTTTCAATTCTTCAATTTCTTTCTGTAAAACGTTTATCTGCTTGTAAATCTCTGGAAGTCTTTGAAATATGACTTGTGATTTAAAATAGTTACGTGGCTCTATTGCAGGACTTCCCATAAGAGATTGATTGTCTTTTAATTTACTCAATACACCTGACTGTGCACCGAGAAAAACTTTATTTCCTATTTTCAAATGTCCAGCTATACCTACCTGTCCACCAAACATACACCATTCTCCAACTTTAGTTGAGCCTGCAATACCAACTTGTGCGCTCATAACAGTATTTGCACCAATATCTGTATTATGCGCTATCTGCACAAGGTTGTCGAGTTTTACACCTTTACGTAAATATGTACTTCCCATTGTTGAGCGGTCAATACATGTGTTTGCTCCTATCTCAACATTATCTTCTATGGTAACGATGCCTATTTGTGGAATTTTATCATAGCTATTTGTTTCTGAATTCGGAGCAAAACCAAAACCATCAGCACCTATAACACTACCAGAATGGCAAATAACATTATTTCCGATTTTGCAATTATGGTAGATGCTAACGTTAGGGTAGATAATACAATTGTTTCCTAAAGTTACATTATCCATAATAGTTGCATGGGGATATATCATACTGTTATCTCCAATAACAACTCCATCGCCTATATATGCAAAAGCACCAATATATACATTCTTGCCTATGGTTGCCTTTGGAGAAATAAACGCTAACGAATCTATCCCTTGTTTTCTTGGCTTCATACTTTCATATAGTTGTAGAAGCTTTGCAACACAATCGCGCGCATTTTTTACACGTATCAATGTAGCTTTTGTAGGCTTCTCTATCTTTATACTTTCCTCTACGAGAACTATAGAACATTCAGTTTCGTATATATAATGAGTATATTTCGGATTTGCCAAAAAACTTATAGCACCGTGTTTTCCTTCCTCTATCTTTGCGAAAGTACTAATGGTTGCTTTTTCATCGCCTTCTACGCTTCCTTGTATAAATTCTGCGATTTGTTTTGCGTTAAATTCCATTCTATATAATAAATGATAAATGCTTGTTAGTGCAAAGATAACAAACTTTTGTTATATTCGATGATAACAAAAGTAATATTTACGAATTTTTTTAGATAATAGTTCTACGTTTAAAATCTCAGATGCTTCTGTTATATCTTTTAAACTACCATCTTTTGATAATATGCTAATACGGTCGTCGTTGATATCGTACATGTCTTTTTGTATTGTATCAATCTGCATTAGGTAGTTGCTTTCTTCTTCTGAGATTCCTAAGTGGTTGCAAATTTGCTCTTTACGTCTGTTTACTTGTTCTTGTGAAATTGGCTCATCGTGAATCTCTACTTTAAAGAGTTTACGATTGATAAAATCATCAGCAAGAAGTGATAGTATTTTATCTTCTGATTTTTGCCATACTTTTATAGCACTCCATAAGTCGCTGTCATCTAAATTTAAGTAATGTTGCAGCGTTTCTTCGTTATCCTTGAAGTATTCTGCATTTACGTCGTTATCAAGGAAGAAGGTTAAAGCAGGAGAAGCAAATAATTTATATCCATCTTTTAATAGTTTTTTAGCTCTAAGTAATAAACTGATTAAAAGCTTTTCGTATCCAACTGTAGCTTTATGTAAATACACCTGCCAATACATTAAACGGCGAGAGGTAAGGAAATTCTCTATTGAATAAATTCCCTTGTCATCTATTACTAAGGTATCGTCTACAACATTCAACATTTTTATAATTCGTGCTGAACCTATATTACCTTCAGTTACTCCTGTAAAAAAGCTATCTCGCTTGAGATAGTCAAGCCTATCCATATCAAGTTGGCTACTGATTAATTGATGCAGGAAACGCTTTGGATAATCATTCTTGAAAATCTTAATAGCAAGATTAAGTTCACCATTCATTTCTTGGTTAATACAATTCATTACCATTAAAGATATCTCTTCGTGTGTTATCCCTTTGATTAATGTATTCTCGAGCACATGGGAGAAAGGACCATGTCCGATGTCGTGCATTAAGATGGCAGCTTGAACAGCTTCTGCTTCGCTATCGAAAATAAAGACACCTTTATGTTGCAAAGATAGAGTAGCTTCACTCATTAAATGAAATGCTCCTAATGAATGCTGAAACCTTGTATGTTGAGCGCCTGGGTAAACAACAGTAGTTAGCCCTAACTGCTTTATACGAGTTAAGCGTTGCATGAATGGGTGCTTAACAATATTCAAAAGTAGTCCTGATGGAATTCTGATAAATCCAAAAACAGGGTCGCTTATAATTTTACTGCCACTCATGTAACGCTTATCTTCTGAATTATTCTTTTAGTCTATCAAGTTCTATTGCCATTTCTTGCTGTAGTTCTTTTGCCTTCTCTCCTGCAATTTCGGCAAAGTTTTCATCTGCACTTGCATAAATAATGCCTCTTGAAGAGTTTACCAAAAGTCCACAATCCTTATTCATTCCATATTTACATACTTCTTGTAGACTTCCACCTTGAGCGCCTACTCCTGGTACTAAGAGAAAACTATTAGGAGCCAATTTTCGTATATCAGCAAACAAGCTTCCTTGTGTTGCACCTACAACAAACATTAAATTTTCTGTTGTGCCCCATTCTTGAGACTTAGTCAACACTCGTTCGAATAAGCGCACACCCTCTTTATCTTCAAACAACTGAAAATCGTGGCTTCCTTTATTGCTGGTTAGTGCAAGAAGAATAACCCATTTTCCTTCATATTCCAAGAAAGGCTTTACAGAATCTTCACCCATATATGGAGCTATGGTAAGTGCATCTACATTATACTCCTTAAAGAATGTTTGTGCATACATCTTTGATGTGTTTCCAATATCTCCACGTTTGGCATCAGCTATTATGAAGTGTTGGGGATAGTTTTCTTTCAAATATGTTATTGTCTTTTCAAACGCCTCCATACCTTTCAATCCATAGCATTCGTAAAATGCTAAATTAGGTTTATATGCAATGCTATAAGGAGCCGTAGCATCGATTATGGCTTTATTAAAAGAAAAAATAGGGTCCTCTTCATTTAACAGAAACTTAGGAACCTTATTTAAATCGGTATCAAGTCCTACACAAAGAAACGATTTTTTTGTAAATATTTGCTCTATTAATTGTTTTCTCTCCATACTTATTAATTCTTATACTTTAGTTTCAAACTACGACATATTTGTTACTTGCGTAAGTTTGATAAGTTATTTACAGAGTTAAATTTTTATACTAGAAAAGGGATAAATGTTATTATTGACGAAAGTATATTTTGTGCCCCACGAAAGTACATTTTGTCATCATCTCTGTCTACTATACCTGTGGAGAAAGATTTCTTCAATATTATGCAATAACTTACAACTCTGTTTCCTTTAATTTTTCTGCGTTTTCTGCAACAGTTAGTGCATCTATCATGTCTTGAATTTCGCCATTCATGAAGTTTGGCAAATCATGAGTAGTAAAACCTATACGATGGTCGGTTACTCGACCTTGTGGATAGTTGTATGTGCGTATCTTGGCAGAACGGTCTCCGGTAGAGACAAGACTTTTACGTCTGTTTGCAATGTCATTTACATATTTCTGATGCTCACGGTCGTATATAAATGTACGCAATCTCGATAAAGCTCTTTCCTTATTTTTAGGTTGGTCGCGCGTTTCAGTACATTCTATAAGGATTTCTTCTACCTCACCTGTATTAGGATTTTTCCATGGATAACGTAAACGAACTCCCGATTCCACCTTATTTACATTTTGACCTCCCGCACCGCTCGAACGGAAAGTATCCCATTTAATGTCGCCTTCGTTAATGTTTACTTCAAATTTATCAGCTTCTGGAAGTACGGCAACTGTCGCTGCAGATGTCTGCATACGACCTTGCGTATCGGTAGAAGGAACGCGCTGCACACGGTGGACACCTGACTCATATTTCAAAATTCCATAAACGCCAGCACCAGCAACAGCAAAATCAATTTCTTTAAATCCACCAACAGTTCCTTCCGAAACTGATGTTATAGATAGTGTCCAGCCTTTCTTGTCGCAGTATCGTTTGTACATATTGAAAATATCGCCAGCGAACAATGCAGCTTCGTCTCCGCCTGCTCCTGCTCTGATTTCCATTTGCACGTTTTTGTCATCTTCTGGATCTTTAGGAACAAGTAAAAGCTTAATTTCTTCTTCAAGCTTTGGTTGCAGTTCTTCGTTCTCACTCAGCTCCATTCTTGCCATTTCTTTCATTTCTGGATCGGTTTCGTTGGCAAGAATGTCTTTAGCTTCAGTGATTGTAGCAAGGCAATTTATATATCGCTTACGAGCGTTCATAATATCACCAAGATCTTTGTATTCCTTAGTGAGCTTTACATATCGTTGTTGGTCGCTTATTACGTCAGGGTCTGTAATGAGCGTAGAGACTTCTTCAAAACGTGCTTCAAGTCCATCTAGTTTTTTTAATATATTATTCTCCTCTGGCATATCTTTTTCTATTGTTATTTTGTATAGATGTATAGAATATTATTGTTTAATAATTAAATTCTCCGAATTCGCTTTTGATAGTTAAGCTCTTTTTACCTTCTTCAATATGACCGATAACTTGTGCATCAATATTGAATTCCTTGCTAATAGCAATAATAGAATTAGCCATTTCAGGGCTGACATAAATCTCCATTCTGTGTCCCATATTGAAAACTTGGTACATTTCTTTCCAATCTGTTCCGCTACATTCCTTTATAGCTTTAAATAGGGGAGGTACAGGGAACATATTATCCTTTATTACTTTGCAGTTATCATTTACAAAGTGTAGAACTTTTGTTTGTGCTCCACCTGTGCAATGTACCATTCCGTGAATCTTGCTACGATACTCATCAAGTATTTGCTTAATTACTGGAGCATAGGTACGGGTAGGGGAGAGAACCAATTCTCCAGCATTCAAAGGACTGTCTTCTACAGCATCAGTAAGTTTATATTTACCACTATAAACAAGCTCATTAGGTACAGCGTGGTCGAAACTCTCAGGATACTTTTCGGCTAGATACTTTGAAAAAACATCATGGCGTGCACTCGTAAGACCATTACTGCCCATTCCTCCATTATACTTCTTTTCATAGGTTGATTGTCCTGTCGAACTTAAACCAACGATAACATCTCCTGGACGAATATTTGCATTATCAATAACATCAGAGCGTTTCATTCTACAAGTAACAGTAGAATCTACAATGATAGTACGCACTAAGTCTCCTACGTCCGCAGTTTCTCCACCAGTAGGATAAATACCTATTCCCATTTCTCTCATTTCTGCCAACAACTCGTCTGTACCATTTATTATGGCAGATATAACTTCTCCAGGAACAAGCATCTTGTTACGTCCGATAGTAGATGATACTAGAATATTATCAACAGCACCAACACACAACAAATCGTCTGTATTCATAACTATGGCGTCTTGCGCTATACCTTTCCATACACTTAAATCGCCTGTTTCTTTCCAGTACATATAAGCCAAGGACGATTTTGTACCAGCACCATCGGCATGCATTATGTTGCAGTATTCCTCGTTACCTCCCAAGATATCTGGAATGATTTTGCAAAATGCTTGTGGGAAAATTCCTTTATCTATATTTTTTATAGCGTTATGTACGTCTTCTTTGGCAGCACTAACGCCACGCATTGCATATCTATTATTCATTTCTTTAGTACTATTCTCCGATTTTCTTATTTTTCTTTACTATTCCATATATCCCAGCTTGCGAAAGCTTGTAAAAGTAACATTTCTAATCCGTTCTTAACAACAGCACCATATTCTTTACCCTTTGCCATAAAACATGTAACATTAGGATTATAAAGCAAATCGTATAAGAGGGTATGATTATCCATAGCCTCGTATGGAAGTGGCAAACATTCATCTACGTTCGGATACATTCCCACGGGAGTACAATTTACTATTACATTAAATTCTTTTATTATTTTGGGAGACAAATCGTTGTAGGTTAATACATCTATATTTTTACGTCTTGAAACACATTTTGTTTCAATGCCTAAAGATTTTAATCCATAACATACAGCTTTAGAAGCACCACCAGTGCCTAATACTAAAGCCTTTTTATGGTAGCGCTCTAATAGGGGTTCTATGCTTTTTGTGAATCCTATAACGTCTGTGTTATACCCCTTAAGATGTGTTTTATTGCCAAAATGATCGACGCGAATAACATTTACTGCGCCAATAGCTTTTGCTTCTGGACTCAAAGAGTCGAGATACTTTATGATTTGTTCCTTATAAGGTATCGTAACATTAAGTCCTTTTAAATTTGGAGTTGTATCAATAATCTCTAAAAGGTCTTCGATTGATGAAATTTCATAATTATTATACTCAGCATCTATTCCTTCATTTTGAAATTTCTCATTGAAATATCCCTCTGAAAAAGAATGTTCTAATGGATAACCAATCAGTCCATATTTGTCCATAAGCAACTAATTTTATTTTTCAGCAATATACATAGTGCAGATTCCAAATGTTAAACGTGTAAAAGACGTTTTAGTAAAACCTGCACTTTGAAGTATATTCATCATGGTTTCACCTTGTGGAAATGCAGCTATAGTTTTATTTAAGTAATCGTATGCACTGCTATCTTTTGAAATTAAGCGTCCATAAAATGGTAGAACAACCTTTGAATATATTTTAAAAAGTTGTTTCATTGGGAACGATATAGGTGTTGTAAGCTCTATAATGCATAAGTGTCCACCTTTTTTTAATACTCTATACATTTCTCCAAGTCCTTTCTCAAGGTCCTGAAAATTACGAATTCCAAAAGCGGCTGTTACAGCGTCGAAAGTATTGGAAGGGAATGTTAGGTTTAGACAATCTTCTTTCTGAAATGAAATAATACTATCTAAACCTTCTTCCTTAACTTTTTGTCTGCCAATTTCCATCATTTTGTCAGAAATATCAGCACCGATAAGTGTTTTTGGTAAAAGCATCTTTGCTGACATAATTGCAAAATCACCAGTCCCAGTTGCAATATCAAGTATTGTTTTAGGAGAAAATGGAGCGAGCCTTCTAATGGCTTTTTTACGCCAACTTTTATCTATATTCCATGACAACCGATGATTTAAGGTGTCGTAGGTCGAAGCAATATTATCAAACATTTCTTCGACCACCTTACCTTTTTCATCAGTGCTATTATAGGGTTTTATTTTCTCTTGATTATACACGCTGATGTTTATTAGTATCTTGCAATTTTATTTTGGAAATCTCTTATTTTCTTGCTGCTAGATATTGGCTCACATTCTTCTCAATCCGTTCTGCTAAATCTGTTCCGTCATCAACTTTCACAAAAGGTTCTCCTGTGATATGTTCGTAGAGTTCAATATACCTGTCGCTAACACTTTTTGCATACGCATCTGTTATTTCGGGCATTTTTTGTCCTGGTTCGTTCATAAAGTTATGCTCTATCAACCATTGTCTAACGAATTCCTTAGAAAGTTGCCTTTGTGGTTCGCCTTTAGCTAATTTCTCTTCATATCCATCAGCATAAAAGTATCTACTAGAATCTGGTGTATGTATTTCGTCTATTAAATAGCATTTACCGTTGCGTTTGCCAAATTCATATTTAGTATCAACAAGAATAAGACCTTTTTGTGCAGCAATTTCTTGTCCACGTGCAAAAAGTTTTCTTGTCCAGTCTTCAATTATATTGTAGTCTTCTTCTGAAACAATGCCTTGCTTAATTATTTCTTCCTTGGAAATATTCAAGTCATGACCTTCATCAGCTTTAGTAGTTGGTGTGATAATTGGTTCAGGGAAACGTTCATTCTCTTTCATTCCATCAGGAAGCTTTACTCCACAAAGTTCCCTACAACCTGCTTTATATTCTCTCCATGCAGAGCCTGTAAGGATTGAACGAATAATCATCTCCACTTTAAATCCTTCGCATTTCAATCCTACTGTAACCATAGGATCGGGAGTTGCCAATTTCCAATTAGGACAGATATCTGAAGTTAGATCTAAGAATTTTGAAGCAATTTGGTTCAAAACTTGCCCTTTGAAAGGTATGCCTTTGGGTAGTACTACATCGAAAGCGGAGATACGATCGGTTGCAACCATAACAATTAAATCATCGTTAATGTCGTACACATCACGAACTTTTCCGTGATAAACATTCTTCTGTCCTTCGAACTTGAAATCGGTTTTAATCAATGCATTCATAATTTTATAATTTTATGGAGTTGTTTTGTTTTTTGCTTTATCGTGTTCATCGTAAGCATTAACAATTTTTGTTACGAGTTTATGCCTTACTATATCTTTTTGGCTGAGTTTAACTATTGCTATTCCTTCTGTATCATTAAGTATTTCTACTGCTTCTTTTAGTCCACTCTTTTGATGGTAAGGAAGGTCTATCTGTGTTAAATCGCCTGTTATTATCATCTTCGAGTTCATTCCCAATCGTGTGAGAAACATTCTTATTTGTGCTGTTGATGTGTTTTGTGCTTCGTCGAGTATAATTATAGCATCGTTCAATGTTCTTCCTCGCATAAATGCAAGTGGAGCGATTTGTATAATGTGTTTATCTACCATATCTTGAAGCTTAACAGCTGGAATCATATCCTCTAAAGAATCGTATAATGGCTGAAGATAAGGGTCAATCTTCTCTTTCATATCGCCGGGTAAAAAGCCTAATTTCTCTCCGGCTTCTACTGCTGGACGCGAGAGTATTATTTTTTTTACTTCTTTTGCTTTTAAAGATTTAACGGCTAGTGCAATGCTTAAATAGGTTTTACCTGTACCTGCGGGTCCTACTGCAAACACCATATCGTTCTTATTGAAAGCATCAACTAACATTTGTTGATTATTAGAGCGACTTTTTATTGGTTTTCCTGAAACTGAATAAACCAATACTTCTTTTTCGGCATCTATCTTGGTTTGTTTTCCATTTACAATATCAAGAATATCTTTTTCGCTTATAACGTTATACGTTGAAATATGTTTGCGCATATTCTCAATATCTTCTTCTAATTTTGCCATTTGCTCTTCGTCTCCCAAAATTCGTATAACATTGTCGCGAGCAACAATTCTCACTTTTGGGAAGAGAGACTTTATCATCTGTAGATGCGCATTACCAACGCCATAGAAAACTACGGGGTCAATATCATCAAGAACAATATGTTTTTCTATCAATTTCTTTCACTAATTTTAATATTGCTGCAAAGTTAATATAAAAAGGTGAACCATACAAATATTTATTATGCCTTATAAGGTGAATTATCAAAAAATAACTACCCATAAAATCAGCCAATAAGCGTAAAATTATGAAGAAGCTTTTAGGAAAATTTCTTCGGTATTGCAAAATCACTTCTTCACTAAAATTCTGTTTATTTTCTCTTTTATAGAATTAACAGATTCTATCGTTTATCTGCACTCTTTATATCTGTTTTCTCTATGGCGTAGAGCCTAAATAAAGCTTTTTCCTGGTCTGAATTCTCATTACTTATGCACACTTCTTTGTGTCTATCTTTATAATCTGCATTTATGTATTGTTTCGGTCTTAATTATTCACGTATTTGTTTCCATTTATATACTATTATGTATCAACGCAATACTGATTAGATACTATTATTTACACGTAAGTAAAACTTTATTTACGTGTAAGTAAAACTTTATTTACGTGTAAGTAGAACTTTACTTACGTGTAAATAAAACTCTACTTTGCTTTCGTAAATAATGTTTATTACCTATAAAAACGTTATGGATATATATACGGAACGAAGGAATGTTGTGATGAAATTATTGCTTGTTCGTATTACAGTGCTTCTTTATGCACTATCTAAATTCTGTTCCTAAATGTGTGGTTGGCTTATTGAGTGTTATTTTTCTATGTTAAAACATTGTATTTCTATCTTGAATGTTATAAAAAAATACCTACCTTTGTATCTATGAAAGTGAAAAGGAAGATAACGAAAAATAATTTTTTATTTGGGTTTATGGCTATAACTGTTTTTCTTGCGGTTGTTAGAGTTATATTCCCTTCAATTGCGAAAGATTCTAATTCTGTTAAAGGTAAGGCTCTATCCGTTGATACTACGCACTTAACTTCGGGAATTATTAGAACTGCAGAGATTACGGATCAGAATGATTCTATTTCTCAGTATTTTGTACCAATAAGCCAGCTTACACATTTTTTTGATAGTAATAATAAAGTGGTAAAACATCGCATTATAGGTGTTGCAAATTACGATAAGAGTTTTCCAGATTCGCAATATGTACAATTAGAATCGTCTAAGAAGTATGCTGTAAAAGTAGTTTTAAATAGGCAAGATGCAGAATTGCGGAAGAAAGAGCTTGTATACATTGGTAGCAACCCTTTCTTTGTTGTAAAACGTTTGTCGAGTAGCATTCCATATCTTGTGCCAAAAGCTTCTATTTTGCTCCAAGATATAGGACGAAACTTTTTCGATAGTCTTCAAGTGAAAAATATTCCACTTACAAAATTGTTGGTTACAAGCGTTCTGCGTACAAAAGAAGATGTAAGAAAATTAAGACGTTATAATCATAATGCAACCGAAAATAGTTGTCATCTATATGGAACAACGTTCGATATAGCTTACAATAAGTATTCGCCCATAACTCGCTCTGTACGCGATGATACTTTGAAATGGATTTTAAGCGAAGTTCTTAACGATTTACGTAAGCAGGGACGTTGCCACATTAAATACGAGAAACATCAAGGTTGCTTCCATATAACAATCCGATAATGTGGTATACAAATATTGAATTGCACATACCTACAATGTTTATTTTTGGTATGTGCAATTCTTCTGCTGTATTTATTTTTCTCCTTCTTTAATATCCTCTATACTAATAGTAGGTTTAAGAAGTCCAGCACGTATTAAGATGTTAGCTATTTCTCCATCATCAGCTCGTCTGTAAATACTATAAGCATATCGTGGTTTGCCATTCGGAAAAACTCCCATAGGCTGTAGTATCTCCATTGCTCCTTCTGACAAAGCTAATATTTCTATATCGTTAAAATCTTTTATTGATAGTCGATTATTCTTTGCATCATACTTGTAATCATACTCGTAGCTAACAGTTTTTCCATTAGCCGACGAAAAAAAGAATGTGTGGCATTTCCCATCTTTAAAGTAATAGTTAATAGGACTCTGTCCCAGTATTGACCGATAGTAATCTTTGGTATCCAATTCACCATTTTCTAATACTATTCTAGTAGAAATCCATACAAAACCACCATGTGCTACTAATTCATTGAATTCTTCTACAGAAATCTTTTGTTTATTCTTCACAGAGCATTCACCTTTCTGATTAATTACGAACTTCATATTAGGAGTAAGATTCATTACTTGCATTTCTGTTTGTTGTTTAGGAGTTTTACATGCATAAATGCCCATTACCACTGCGGTAGAGGAAATGATAAATGATAGTTTCCGCAAAATTGCTTTTTTATTCATAGTTATATTTGTTGTTTCTTGTAATATCTATTGTCTTATTTTATAGAGAGTAGGAGAGAGCATTAAGTTCATCTCGCTATACTCGTAGCAAATGAAGTTCTACTTTTAGCTATGCAACATTTTTATTTTACCATTATACTATAGTAAACGTATATTGCTAAAAATATAGTAATATCGCAATCCACTTACTTTAATGTTATAAAAGAGAACTCATAGATTCAGCATTTGATATGGCAAAAATACAAATAAAATCTAAGAAACTCACCCTTTTGCACTAATATTCCCAAATTAGCATAGTTGCAATTGTAGAAATGGAATATTAAAACAAGAGTAAATAATAAGGTTTCAACCAGTATTTACAATGAATTGGCTTTTCTTTATTTCGCCACGCACGATATAGTTTAAATAGCAAATGCTATCGTATTGTCTTTCTTTATTCAATGCCTATAAGTTTACGCCAACCACCCATTCCAAAATTTACATAATCGGTAATAATACCATTTATTTCTACTTCAGTTAGTCCCTCGTGTGTAACAATATACCTAATAACACTTGCCCACAATCCGCACATAATACGAACAAAGTGTGGCGATATATTTGTATTAATGTGTGAAGATAAATTTTTAATATTTGCCAAATAAGCTATTCCGTCAGAATATGCCGTTTCCAATAATCTGTCAAAATCGTTTTCTAATGATGTTCCAGCAGTTTCAAAGATAAGCATATAAAGCTCTTTACGAAAAGGAATAATAAGTGATGACACTTGTTGGTACATCATATCATAGTAAACTTGATTATGGAAGATGTCGATAGATACATATTCTTCGCTAATAGACTTATTATGATAATCTTTGAAGGCTGTGAATAAAGGGGCAAGAACAGCCCTCAGTAAGTCGTCCTTGCCCTTATAATAATTATACACATTGCCTACTGCTACATTTGCTTTACTAGCTATGGTTTTAATTGATGTACGTTTTACACCATTATTTATAAACTCTCTACTTGCTACAGCAAGAATTCGGTTTCGTATTTCGTCTTTCTGTATTTGCATCGATTATTATTTTATAGTAAGTAGGCTATACTTCTATCCTTATTCTACGAAGCTATAAAAGAAACTTGGGTTTCCTTTTACCTGTATAATAGGGCCTGCTACTTCTTTTGTTGCTGGGTTGTAAGTGTAGAAACCGTTAGCCTTCTTATTAGCACTGCCAAATACAATCAGATTTTTATATTTACCAACGGCTATACCTTGTGGGTTAGAAATTTCCATTCCATTGATAACACTCAATGTTTTCTGTTGCAAATCTATTATGATAGGAACATTGGTTAAACTAATATAAGGATTGCTCATTCCATTTGGATCTAAGCCAAACGAGTTAGCATAAGCATATACTTTTCCGTTTCCACCATAACAAATAGTAGCAAAGAAATCGGCAAATTTTGTTGTTAATCCTCTTACTTCTGTATTATCTAATCGTATACAATAATCGGGGTCAATATCAGTAGTTCCGTTCTTAATACGTGCAATTCCACCATGTAAGCCTGGAATAAAACCAAACGAACCTATACAATTTATATATATATCGTTATTTTCGTCTACAAAGATTGAACCTGGATCTATTGGACGTGTAGCAAAGCTCATACCTAATGATGTATTCACAATATGCTTTTCCACTTTATCTGTTTTTGTGTCTATTACAGCCAACTCTATATTGTTACGTGTTGGCATATATTGTGCATTCATTTGGTTAAGTCCAACAAAAAGTTTACCATCTCTAATAACCATAGACGCTGGAGAAACATTTGTATCCGCTTGTTTCAAGCTATTCAAATCAATCTCTCCAATGCGTGTCATAGTAGTAGGATTAAACACAAGTATAGTTCCCAAACCTTGTAAGCTAATGTATGCTTTCTCGTTATTTAGTTCGGTAACACAACACGCAGCAGCCTTTGGTGGTATTGGCATTGTTCCTTTTTTGCTCCATTTATTATCAGCATTGATTTTGTAACATATTAATTCGGCTTTTGTATTGCCCATATAGTCTGGAAGAACATAGATATTTCCCGATTTAGCTACAATGGGTGTTGTACCGAAACCTACTGGTATACCGTTGGTATTGTCATAACTTCCAGGTTGTAAATCTGGAAGACATTGCATATAAACACTACCATTGTTTCCTTCAGGATTAGTGATACCAGCTGTAAAAATTATACCTTTAAATGGTTTCTCATTTACTCCATTAGGATTAGGTTTAGGTTCATCGCTGTTGTTGCATGAACAAACAAAGGCCATCATTGTGATGACTGTGAAGATGATTTTTAAGTTTCTCATAATTCTATCTTTTATTAATTAATTATTTAAATAGGTATCTTATCTTTATTCCTATGTAGCGTCCAGGTAACGGACGGTTTAATTCGGACATTGTACGACGATTAGTTAGATTCTTTGATTTTAATGTAATTGTCCAACGGTCGTTACAGAAGCTATATTCTAGGGCTGCATCCATTGTTATTGAGGTTGGAATTTTACGTTCTTGATACTTACTAACTTCAAAGTCGTAAAAGTATTGATGTATATATGAAGCATCGAGGAGTAATCTAATATTTTGCCCGTGTCCACCAAAGATATTTTCTTTGTGTATTTCGGTACCAAAGTTAGCTAATAGGTAAGGCACATTTGGAATGCGCATATTGCGTGTAGGATTCTCAACTTCTGTTCCTGGAATTGTTTTTCGCATATCACGAAGATCTTGATAGGTTCCGTTTGCATAGATATAGAGTAGAGGACAGATATCTCCTTTAGCCTCCAATTCTATTCCTCTTGTGCGTACACTGCCAAAGTTACGATAGCGTGCCATTGTAGGGATCATATCGGGAGTAAAGCGTATCATATCCTTCAATTGATTATAGAAGCCATTCAGCTCTATTTCTATAAGTCCACCATCGGTTTTTATATGGCGATAAAGAATACCAAGATTTATTCCCGACGTGCGTTCTGGTTTCAATGCTGGTGAGGCAAGTATAGAGTAACCATTACCAATAAGTTCTTCGCTAGTAGGTATGCGTACTTCAGAGTTAAATGAAAATTTAATCATTAAATCGTTTGAAAACTTATAGCGCATAGCGTCACTGAAGCCGAAAAAGTTTTTAGATATCTTTACTGGTTGAGGTTCTTTTACGGAATAAATATCTATACTGCGAGAATGAGATGAGAATAAGAAGTTTTTCAATGTGAACGCATTTTGAAAACGTCCATTAAACAACGTCAAATCGTACGAAAGTCCTGCGGTCATTGTTTTCATCTTACTTGGGAAGTTTGCACGGAATCCCAACGATTTATCCATTAAAGAGTCGTTTGGGTATAGAGAGTTTTGGTCTGCGTAAATATTTAGGTTCACTGCATGGTGCATATCAATAGTATAAGCCATATTAAGTTTAGCAGTCAGCTCGTTAGATTTGTTGTTTCCATCTGATGCAAAGTTATTTTGTTCACCTCCAAATGGAGAAACTGGGGGAAGAGTTTTTCCATCCCAATCGTAACGATGCATTGCTTTATCGCATAATCCATATTTACCAGATACATATCCTGCATCAAAATCGAGGTCCAATCCATCTAAAAAGAAATTCTTACGTTTCAGAGTCAAAGCCGTAACATAGTTTATAGAATGGTTGTAAGCCTCACGTATATCGAGATCAATACCTTGTATTTCTTGTTTAGTTCTTAATAGAATAAGCTCCCATTTCATTTCATCGAACCACCACTTAGTTGCTTTTATAGATATGCCACCCATAATCTTCTTAAAACTGTCATGATTTCGTTCTACAACACGTCCGTCCAAATTAGCTAAAGCCATTTTGTAGTTGTTCTTAGCAAATGATACGACTCCACCCATTCCAAATTGTAAGCCACTTTTATGATTAGTACGCTTTAGAACTGTAGATATTTGGTGCGTATTGAATGAACCTATTTCGTAAGAGAAGTCTAAATAAACGGGTGGATATTCCTTTGTAACCACATTGACAGCTCCTCCTAATGCCGAACCACCGAATTTGTAAGGCACTATACCTTTATATACTTCAATTCGTTCTATCATATTTGTGGGGATATCGTTTAATGCCACGAAGTTGCTTAGCTGCGACATAGGCGTTTCGTCTATATAGATTCCCATTCGCTTTCCTTCCAATCCACGAACAGATATTCGAGATGCACTTCCCATACCACCAGTATTTCGCACTGTAACTCCTACGGTTCTGGCAAGTACGTCGTTAATATTAGAGGCTGTACCTTGTAGTTGTTGTTGTCCTATTACAGATATAGGCATAGCCGATTCGCGTAACTTCCGAATTTCACTCCGAGTAGTTACTGTAACTCCTTCTAACATATTTTCTGTAGGAGTTAATTGTATGTTTACACAAACAGAATCAGATAAGATTATATTTTTTCTTTCTGTTTTGTAACCTATGTGTCTCACAGTTAGTGATGTTTTTAGTAACTTGTGCACACTTACTTTATAGTATCCTTGTGCGTTGGTGGCAATCCCATTACTATTTGCAGCAACAGAAACCCATGCATCAACAATAGGACTACCGGTATTGGCATCTGTTACTTGTCCGCATATAACTGTTTCTTGTGCAGAGAGTGTTAATATAGAAAATAGACAAAGCATGGTCAAGAAGATCTTCTTCCAATTATATTGTGAATTGGAACACAATTTTCTGTTTGTTAAAGCTCTCTTTTTAATTATTATATTATTCATATTTTAGATAAGATAAAAACGAATATAATTCATAGCTATTCAAAAATAAAATGCGTTGTCTGTAATTCTGACAACGCATCTTTAGACATAGGAGTTTCCCCCATACTTTTATTTTCTTACTTTTTAATAGCATCTAGAATTCTATAAATTGTATAATAGATATTTTGGTTGCAAAGATAGAGTAAATATTCAATATGTCCAATACCTAAAAATGAGTAAATTTTATATTTCAAACATAAATGATGAGTTAATATAGGCTTAGGCGTAATAGAAATTTGATAGACTGAAATAAATAACCTAGTAAATATCCATTACATCTATTTCCATTTTCTAAGATTTATAGTAGGGTATAAATAATGTAGATACATAGTTAACACAAAAAAGGTTGTAAATCTCTTGAATTACAACCTTTTCCTATTAATCTTAAATTTTAATTACTTTACTTTTTCAACAATAGCCTTAAATGCTTCTGGGTTATTTGCTGCAAGGTCAGCGAGGACCTTACGATTTATCTCTATATTAGCTTTATGTAATGCACCCATCAACTGACTATAACTCATATCGTAAAGACGAGCAGCTGCATTGATTCGTTGAATCCAAAGTGCACGGAATGTGCGCTTTTTATTTCGACGATCACGGTAGGCATAGGTTAAACCTTTCTCGTAAGTATTTTTTGCAACTGTCCAAACATTTTTACGGGCACCATAATATCCCTTTGTCTTTTTGAGAATTCTTGTTCTTCTTGCTTTTGAAGCAACATGATTTACTGATCTTGGCATAGTTTTTCTTTCCTTTTAAATTGTTAGACTAATGTTTATTAACGCAGATTTAACAAGTCTCTCACCTGTTTCATGTTGCTATTATCCACAATTGCACTGTGAACAAGATTTCTCTTTTGTTTCTTTGTTTTCTTAGTCAGAATGTGACTGTGGTAAGCACGATTACGCTTTATCTTACCTGTACCTGTGAAGCTAAATCTCTTTTTTGCTCCAGAGTTTGTTTTTTGCTTTGGCATTTTTCTAAATTGTTAAAATTATTATTTATATTCATCTGTGGCAACGTATTACCAGGACGTTACGCACAGGTATTATCAGTCCTTTTTAAAAGACACGTTTAATCTTTTATTCATTCTTAAGTTTATCGAGTGCAACAGAACCATTTTTTGCATTTGCAAAAAGTCCATTGTCAATATTCTCCTTACCTTCTTTATCTGAACTTTTGGCAGCCTCATTCCTTTTGGCTGCATCTGCTGCTTCTTCACGATCTCTACGTTGCTGGCTCTTTTTAGTAACACCAGCTTTTTTAGGAGAAAGGTAGAGAAACATTTTCTTCCCTTCGAGTTTCGGCAACTGTTCTACTTTTGCTAGTTCTTCTAGATCATTGGCAAAACGTAACAATAAGACTTCACCTTGTTCTTTAAATAGGATAGAACGACCACGAAAGAAAACGTATGCTCTTACTTTATTTCCTTCATTAAGGAATTCTTGTGCATGCTTTAATTTAAACTGATAATCGTGTTCATCAGTCTGTGGTCCGAAACGTATTTCTTTTATATCTTGCTTTACCTGCTTTTGCTTCATCTCTTTCTGATGTTTCTTTTGCTGGTAAAGAAATTTAGAATAGTCGATGATACGGCAAACTGGTGGTTGTGCGTTCGGGGATATTTCGACTAGGTCTACACCCTCTTTGCGAGCAATGTCCAATGCTTGACGAGTAGACATCACTTCTGCATTACCTTCATTTACCACACGTACTTCTCGTGCATGAATTTGTTCATTCACACGATACTGAAACTTCATTTTGTCATTTTTCATCAACTATAATATAGTTTTATATTATTAAACGTCTGCAAAGATACTGCTTTTGCTATAATTGACCAAATTTTTGTTCTATTTTATTTGTGATATCTGTATGAATCTGTTGTGAGGATAGAATTATTTCTTTAGAGCTAAATTATAATTATAATACTTTGTGATTCCTGTTATATCTTCAATTATTTCGATGAAGGGAGGAAAAATGATATCTTCATGTTTGAGTATTCCCTTCGTCTCTAGTATTTGTAAACCTTTATATGGATCTATGAAGGTGTCTAATTCAAAGAATTGTCCTTTCCAAATGAATGTTTCTCGCATTTTATGTATAGGTTGTCTATACGGATCTGCTTGCTGAAGTAATGATTCATATAGGTTATTATCAATTTGTCGTTCGGTTTCAACTTGCTCATTATTAGGTAGGATCTTTTTTGTGGTATGAACATTTACAGAAAGTCCATTTAAAATTCGTCGTCTCAATCGAACCTCACTATATGGCTCAGATGTTAAATAAGTTTGTGTTATTTCACTTACTATTGCCTCGGGAATATTATCTTTCAGTCGTATAATATACTTTCTTTCTTCAACTGCCTGACGTGGAATTTCTAAAACATCAGAAATTTCCTGTAATACTCTTTCTAGCTTGGTTTCAAAATCTTCATGGTTATTTATTACACGTAGATGTGGATGTTCTGACCATGCCTGAATGACTTTCTTATCAAGTATACGTGCTAATTCAATGCCCTCTGTTCGTTTATTGTTTGTAGCAATTGTATAAAATTGTTCAGCACCATCTGCTGCACTTACAAGATGTAAAACTGCATCATAACGAGAACGCAACATCTCGTTATTCATCTTTACATCGGATATTATTTGATTCCAGAGTACTGGATTCATATAGGCAGAGATATCCATTGTTCCTCGATCGCAAACGATAAGAACTGGTTGCTTAACACTCTTTGCCATTTGTAAGAATTTATCTTCTAAAGCTATTTGCATCTCTAAGGTTGCTTTTTCGCCTTCGTAAAATAAATCTTTATTATCTGTGAGATAATCCATTCCTGCTTGTAAGAATAGAGTAGGTAACTCTGGTATAATGAACACCTTATATCCAATGCTAGAGAAGTGTTCCATTATTTTAACTAAAGCAGTGGTTTTACCAGCACAAGGACCTCCTGTTAGTACTATTTTTTTCATAGAAAAGAAAATCCCTCACATCTGTAAAGATGAAAGGGATTATGCTATAATGTGTTTAATAAATCTATATAAATTCTCTTTCGAAAATATATATTATTCAACTGTTACTGTTTCTCCTTCCACAACATCAATTTCTTCGGTAGGAGTCTCTACAGTTTCTTCTGTTTTTTCAGCCTTAGGCTCTGGTTGATTTTCTGCAACAACAATTACAGGTAATTTTATCTCTACATCTTTAAAGAAATGAATTGTAGCCTCAAAGGTTCCAACTTTCTTTATATCGCGCATAGTGATAATCTTACGATCAATTTCTATACCCTTTTTCGCTAATTCTTCAGCTACAGTTGCAGTATTTACAGAACCATAAGTTACACCTGTTGTAGAAACTTTAGCAGCTATTACTAATTCAACACCTTCAAGCTGTGCTGCACGTTTTTCTGCGTCAGCCTTCTTTGCAGCAATTTTAGCTGCTTGTTGTTTCAGGTTCTCTGCTAATTGTTTTTTTGCAGAAGATGATGCAATTACGCCTTTTCCTGTTGGAATAAGATAATTACGACCATAACCACCTTTTACATTCACAATATCATTCTTGTAGCCAAGTCCGATAATATCTTCTTTAAGTATGATTTCCATCTTTAGCCTCCTTTTTATTTCATCAAATCGGTTACGTATGGAAGCAAAGCTATCTGACGAGCACGCTTAACAGCCTGTGCTACACGACGCTGATACTTCAAAGATGTACCTGTTATACGACGTGGAAGTATTTTTCCTTGTTCATTTAAGAATTTCTTAAGGAACTCACCGTCTTTATAATCGATGTATTTTATACCACTCTTCTTAAAGCGACAATACTTCTTTTTCTTTGTGTCGATTGATGGAGCGGTCAAATAGCGGATTTCTGTCTTCTTCTGTTCTGCCATAATTATGCCTCCTTTACTGCTGCCCACTTTGCACGACGTTTTTCAGCATACGCTGCTGAATATTTATCTTGCTTTATGGTGATAAAACGAATAACTTTCTCGTCACGGCGGAAGCCTGTTTCGAGTGTCTTTACAACTGAAGGTTCAGCATTAAACTCCAACATTGCATAGAAACCAGATGATTTCTTCTGAATGTTGTAAGCTAACTTTTTGAGACCCCAAATCTCTTCATTCAAAATATCAGCTCCATTTTCTATGAGCAGATTTTTGAATTTAGCGACCGCTTCCTTCATCTGTTCATCAGACAAAACGGGAGTCAAAATGAAAACGGTTTCGTATTGATTCATACTACTTTTATTGAATATTAATTAAAAATTATGCACTCCACTTAGAAATGCGATGCAAAATTACGATTCTTTTGTGAGATAACCAAATATTTTTTATACTTTTGCAACTAATGGGTAAATATATTACATATATAGGGTTTTTTAGTATAGTTGTGGGAATTGTATTTTTCACTATTCATATTCTGTTTCATATAAAAGGGAATATACTGCTTTTTGGCGGATTAATATTGGTTATTGGAGGTACAATTGTTTATGTGAAATCTCAAAAGAATTCATAATGTCATATACATATATAATATAATATTATGATGGGAGAGAGGATCTGTAGAAAATAGATTGGGAGATTATAAAACGGTGTTTGCTGTTTCCTCACAATTTAAATAAGATATCTCAATATTCTAGAAAAAGCTAGTAAATGTTGGTACTTTTATTTTAGATATCTGGCACGCTTGTCTCAGATATCTATTATGGTTGTTTCAGATATCTCTCAGTTGCGAATTTGATATCATAACAATTGACGATCTTTGTGATTTTGTATTATAATAACTGAACAACATTTATTCAGGTGTGGTGATTATAAATTCTTTTATCCTTAAATGTTTTCTTTTAAGTTATATTATAAGTTTCTGAACAACAATATATTTTTCGATATTTTATTATAGAAAGATGGAAGTTATTACATACGTTTTCTTTCCATAGCATGTCCATCTCTTTTCTATTATAAAAAAAGAGCTCAATGAACACACGTCATTGAGCTCTTGCTTATTCTACTCTTCGTCTGGTACTATAAGTTTATATCCTTTGCCATGAATATTTATGATTTCTATTTGGTCGTCAGCTTTCAAATGTTTACGTAATTTAGTGATATAAACATCCATAGATCGTGCATTAAAGTAATTATCATCAATCCAAATAGTTTTTAAAGCATAATCGCGCTGCAATATTTCATTAGAGTGTGCGCAAAGCAAAGCCAATAACTCATTTTCTTTTGTTGTTAGTTTCGTAGCTTTTTCAGGATCATTATCAAGTGTAAGAAGTTGCTTTTGTGTATCAAAACTAAAACGCCCAATTTGATAGAGAGTTGATTCTTTTGTTTTCTTTCCTCGTACACGACGTAGAATAGCCTCAATACGGAACACTAGTTCTTCCATAGAGAAAGGCTTAGTAATATAATCGTCTGCTCCAATCTTAAATCCTGCAAGAATATCTTCCTTAAGCTGTTTAGCTGTCAAGAATATTATTGGAATTTCTGCATTTGATTGACGTATTTCTTGTGCTAATGTAAATCCGTCTTTTTTCGGCATCATTACATCAAGAACACAAATGTCGTACTTGTTTTTTAAGAAAGTTTTATATCCCACTTCTCCATCAGGACACAAATCTGCTTGATAACCCTTTGCTTGTAAATACTCACTTAACAGTGTTCCGAGATTTTCATCGTCTTCACACAATAAAATTTTGAATTTTTCTTCCATATTGTTTCTTTTTTATAAATTATTATTATTTTCTATTTATCTAATAACACTGGCAATATAATTGTAAATTTCGTTCCTTTTCCATATTCACTGTCTACTTTAATTTCGCCTTCGTGTAAATCTATCATTCTTTTAACATAAGCTAATCCTAATCCGAATCCCTTTACATCGTGTAAATTTCCTGTATGTACACGATAGAATTTTTCGAAGATTTTTTTTAAGTTTTCTTTTTTTATACCCTGTCCTGTATCTCGTATTGTTAAATAGAGATGATTGTTTGTATTCCAAGTTTTTAAATACACATTTAATGGTTGATCTACCTTGGCATATTTAACGGCATTATCTAACAGGTTAAATATAATGTTTTGGAAGTGCATTTCGTCTACATACATTTTAGAATCTATTGCGTCTATTTCTGTATATACTCTACCTCCCGTATGTTCTACGCGTAAAGTAAACGAATGAGCTATAGTTTCTACCATCTCGTTTAAGTCTACATATTTCTTTTTCAATACAGCCTTTTTGCTGTCGTACATACTCATTTGGAGAACCTTTTCAACTAAGAACCGTAGTCGTTTTGTTTCGTCTGTTATAACTCCGCCCAAATGTTCTATCATTTTAGGTGATTTTACTAATCCTTTATCGTTCATCATCTGTGCAGCTAAAGATATACTTGCAATTGGTGTCTTTAGTTCATGCGTCATATTATTTATGAAGTCATTCTTAATCTCTGAATATTTTTTCTGTCGGAATATAATGACGATTGTAAATATAAACGTTATCAGCAACACCATTGTAAAGATG
The DNA here is from genome assembly GCF_900454935.1 of Prevotella pallens. NCBI lineage: Bacteria > Pseudomonadati > Bacteroidota > Bacteroidia > Bacteroidales > Prevotellaceae > Prevotella > Prevotella pallens. The sequence continues at coordinate 1,326,342 of NZ_UGTP01000001.1, read as the reverse complement.
ATAGACGGTATCATAAAACGTACACTTGAGAATATATAACTATTCATATCTGGGAAATGTACTTTTACTACACCCATTCTATTTGGAGGGTCGTTTCGAAAAAGAACTTGTGAATAGCTATTACTTTCTCCATCGTTAATATAGTCAGGACATCTGTAAACTTCACGCCCATCTTGCGTGTAAACAGAGAAATGATAGGGGATATTAATTCCATTGTTCATCATCTCTGCTTTTAAATCTTGATCGAGCATCTTAAAATTAATCCGTTCGTTCAATGGTTTATCTGATGCAGAATACAATATATTGTAAACAACCTCTTCAAGTAGAGCCTTTTGATAAACATAGCGATTTCGTACAACTTCTTGCATTCTACGTTTAGTTGCAGAAATAGTCCCAGTATCATTACGCAAGATTGTTGCTTTTGTTCGTAAAGAGGGATTGCTTTGTGTTAATTTCATTTCGAATGAGGAATAAGAAGATTCTGTATCAGCTGTCTTTGCTTTCCTCTCTCCTTTTGTGGCATCTCCTTTTTGTTGGGAAGAACTATATTTTATATTCTTCAGTTCATTATTATTCACATCTTTTTCTAAGAACCGTAATGTTTCATTAAGTTCCATATTACGAGATGCTTGATAAAGGGCACGATTAACCGATTCATCGAATTGCTCTTTCTTCATCTCTGCCATTTCTTCAATGTAATTGAGCTGGAGCAAAAGAAGGGCAAGAAACGAAAGCCCCATTATAATTGCAATTGTCCAAATCGTTTTCTTATTCATAATTTACCGTACACTTTGATTTTTGTGTATATTCCCGTTCTATCTTACCTCATTATAATTGGTGAGACAAAGGTACTGTGTTTATTAATTGATTAACAATATAAAGTTAATTATTATTGTGTTTTTTATTTATTTTAAGTATATATCTTATTTTAATTGATAATTCTGCACTAAAACGAATAAAGTATATTGCGATATATATTTAAAGTTTGTGTAAAAATAATGAAACCATATATATTTATGGGACTATCAATATTAAATTCCATTCAAAATGTTTACCTTTGCACACATTATAATAATAGATATTAGTATGACAAAATCAAAACATAATAAGAATAACCGAAAAAAAATAAAGATAGTCAGTGGCATTATTGTTATTTGTGCTTTAGCTATTTGTTTCTTTTGTTTTTCTTCTATGTCGAATAATGGAAAAACAAGATATGTATTTATTGATCATAACGACAACATTGACTCTGTTTATTACAAATTAGAGAAAGTATCAACGAAACACAGTTTTTGGACTTTCAAACTACTTGCTAATTTGTTTTCGTACAAAAATCATATTCGTCCAGGAAAATACACAATAGATAATTCGGGCGCATTAATGACATTTCGCAATTTCAGAAATGGAAAGCAAGCTTCTATTTCACTAACTATTCGTTCTGTTCGTACACTTGGAGACTTAGCTACCGATGTAAGTGGAAAACTAATGTTTTCAAGAAAAGAATTGATGGATTCGTTAACTTCAGAAACAACTTGCAAAAAATATGGTTATACTCCAAAAAATATTATTGCAATGTTTATTCCAAACACTTATGACTTTTACTGGAATACTTCTGTTTCTGATTTCTTGGAGAAAATGTATAAAGAAAACAAGAAATTTTGGGATTTCGATCGTACAAAGAAAGCTGAGAGTGATGGATTAAATAAAGAAGAAGTTATGACACTTGCAAGTATTGTAGATGAAGAAACTTCTAACGAAGGCGAAATGCCTAAGATTGCGGGTATGTATATTAATCGACTACGAAAGAATATGCCTTTACAAGCTGACCCAACAGTAAAGTTTGCGCTTGGTAAATTTGAAGCTCATCGTATTTACCATAAATGGTTAAGCTATGATAGCCCTTATAATACGTATAAATACAAAGGACTTCCTCCTGGTCCTATTCGTATTCCAAGTGTTGCGGCTATTGAAGCTGTTTTAAACTACGTGCATCATAATTATTTATATATGTGTGCTAAAGAAGACTTCAGTGGAACACACAACTTTGCCGAAACTTACGAAGAACATTCTGTAAATGCTGCGAAGTATGCGAAAGCATTAACTGAACACGGAATAGAATAAGACCCTTATGTTGTAAAAGAATTAGTTCTTCACTTATATTTATAATACCTTATATTATCGTTTCAAAATGATGTATATAAGCGATTTAATATTATGCTGATATGTGTTAGAATCTCTGGTATTCATTTTTTTAAATATCTCAATATAGTATATTTAATAAGAGATATCGTCTTTATACTGAACATAAAAAGTGATAAGATTTATAATTGTTGAAATAAAAAAGATGTTGCATCATATCGACGCAACATCTCTTCTTATAGTTCTTTCATTATCTTTTCATAATTGTAAGTAGTTCGTAACGAGCTATTACAGCTTGTCATTCTTATCCTTCATATCAATAAATTGACGTTTGCTGTCGTAAAACTCGTATTGCATAAAAGCTAATTTTTGTGAAGGGACAATTCTAATTCCTAATCCATATTTTAATTGCCACCTCATCTTAATGGAAACTAGACCCTTATTAATGTAAGCAGCAACGTATGGGTGTACGTGTAGATAGAACTTCTTTATACCAACCTTTGTTACGAGTTGCTCAATTTTTCGTTCAAGCAAGTCGGTAAAAAGTAAACTTGAACGTATTTTGCCTGTTCCAAAGCAAGTTGGACAGTCTTCAGCAACATCAACATCCATTGCTGGACGAACTCTTTGGCGTGTTATTTGCATTAGACCGAATTTGCTTAATGGTAAAATGTTATGTCGCGCACGATCCTTTTGCATCGCTTTGCACATACGCTCATAAAGCATTTGACGGTCTTCTGCTAAGTTCATATCAATAAAGTCAATAACAATAATACCTCCCATGTCTCTTAATCGGAGTTGTCGAGCTATTTCGTCGGCTGCTCCAAGATTTGTGTCGAGAGCATTTTGTTCTTGTTCTTTTTCTTTTGTTCTATTCCCACTATTTACGTCAACAACGTGCATAGCTTCCGTATGTTCAACAATAATGTAACAGCCGTGTCCGTAATTTATAGTCTTCCCAAAACTCGATTTTATTTGTTTAGTTACATTAAAATTATCGAAGATAGGGACTTTTCCTGTATACTTCTTTACTATATTTGCTTTTTCAGGAGCAATAAGAGTAATATAGTTTTTTACAGCGTTACATATCTCTTCGTCATTTACATAAATATTCTCGTATGTAGGGTTAAAAAGGTCGCGAAGCATACCAACTGCACGCCCTTTTTCTTCAAAGATAAGTTGTGGTCGTTCTTGAATTTTCTGTACTTTTGTTATAGCATCTTGCCATCTTCCATACAAAAGTTTCATCTCTGCATCGAGTTCTGCAACTCTTTTTCCTTGCGCAACTGTACGAACAATTACCCCAAAATTTTTTGGGCGAATGCTTTGTATAAGTTGCTTTAACCGAGCACGCTCTTCTCCACTTTTTATTTTTGTAGAAACATTTACTTTATCGCTGAATGGGATTAGTACAATATAGCGTCCTGCAAAGGATATATCTCCTGTTAAACGTGGTCCTTTTGTAGAAATTGGCTCTTTTACTATTTGTACCATTACTTCCTGACCTACTTGAAGTATATTTTGAATACTGCTATCCTTTTGTAAGTCGGGTTGTTTACTTGCTTTCTGAATAGGATAAAGTTTTTTTCTATCGCTTTGTACCTGTTTGAGATATTTTGCAAAGGAGTTGAACTGACTTCCTAAATCAAGATAATGAAGAAATGCATCGCGTTCATAACCAACATCTACGAAACAGGCATTAAGACCCGGCATAAGTTTTTTTACTTTCGCAATGTAGATGTTTCCAACAGAGAAATTGGCTTCTCTTGGCTCGCATTGGTATTCAACCAATCGTTTATCCTCAAGTAATGCGATCGAAATCTCTTTCGGTTGGGCATCAATTATTATTTCGCTTGTCATTTTCCTCTATTTTATAAGCAATCTATAAGATGCTTATTTAAAGAAGCGAGACGTGTCTCCGCCTCCAGAAACACAGGAGTTTTTAATGCGTAGACATGCCCCGTTCTATTGAAAGATTACATAAAATCTTCGGGCCGTAATGGCTTACTTGCTCTTATGTCTATTCTTTCTTAATCTCTTCTTACGCTTGTGCGTAGCCATTTTGTGTCCTTTTTTCTTTTTTCCGTTTGGCATAGCTTTAAATGTTTAAATTGTTTGTATCGTTTTTTTTATTTTTTCATATCCTCAATAAATGTCTTCGCCGGTTTAAAACTGGGGAAGTTATGTGCAGGGATAGTGATTGTTGTATTCTTTGAAATATTTCGTGCTGTTTTCTCTGCGCGATGCTTTATAATGAAGCTTCCAAAACCACGGAGATAAACATTCTCTTTATTCTCCAATAAGCTACCTTTTATAGCATCCATAAAAGATTCCACAACTGCCGACACATCTTTCTTTGATATGCCAGTAGAAGACGCAATCTCATTGATGATATCTGCCTTTGTCATTTGTTCTGTTTGTCTATTAATTTATACTTATCTTGTTATCTCATCATAACGGAGTGCAAAAATACTCATTTTCAGATAAATAGAGAAATGTTTTTCGCTTTTTTTGGAAAAAACTCTTTCATAAGGTGTTTAACAATCTACTTTTTTGTACCTTTGCCCAGTAATAATATATTTACCTTTGCTTAATAATATATAAGGTGTTATGAAAATTGCTATTGGAATTGATGTGGGAATATCCACAACAAAAATAGTTGGAATAAAGAATAATGAAGTAGTGCGTCCTTTGCGTATAAAAGCTACTGACCCTGTAACCTCTCTTTACGGTGCTTTTGGAAAGTATCTATACGATAATAAGATAGATTTAAATGATGTTGGAAAAGTTATGCTAACAGGTGTAGGTTCTGCTTATATAGACAAACCTGTTTATGGTTTACCTACAGAAAAGGCTGATGAGTTTTTAGCAGATGGTTTAGGTGCTCAATTTGAATCTAATCTTGATAGAATGATTGTTGTTTCAATGGGTACAGGAACTTCGCTTGTATTGTGTGACGGGGATAATATTCGTCATATTGGAGGAATTGGTATTGGAGGTGGAACACTGAATGGACTTTCTCGTTTATTATTGAATACTGATGATATTCATCAAATATCTGATTTAGCGAAGAAAGGAAATATAGGGAATATAAATTTACAAATAAGTGATATTTCTTCGAAACCGCTTCCTGGATTACCAATGAATGCTACTGCATCGTTGTTTGCGAATGCACATGGCAATGCAAAAATTGAAGATGTAGCCTTAGGATTAATATGTTTGGTATTGCAATCTATAGGCTCTGCTTCAATTTTAAGTGCGCTGAATAGTGGGATTAAAAATTTTGTTATGATAGGAAATCTTTCGCGTTTGCCTCAATGTAAAATTCTCTTCCCTATGATGGAACGACTTTACAATGTTAATTTTCTTATTCCTAAATATTCAGAATATTGTACTGCCATTGGAGCAGCTTTACAAGCAAGTAATGAGTTGTGAGGAAATAAAAAAAAGAGCTCGTGAAAGTAATAAATACTTTGAACGAGCTGCATTGTGTATCACCGTATTAGTTTTATATCTTTATTATTTTTACAAATATTCTTTGCTTAATTTATAAAGCATAAATGAAATGTGTTAGCAAAAGTACAAAAAAGAATTTATATATATAGACTAAAATCATAACTTTTTTCTTTTTTTTTACTTATATGATTATTATAGGGACTATTTTTGTCTATTTCAGTTTACTCTTGCTTATAAGTAAACTAACAATTAAGAATAGTAATAACGAATTGTTCTTTAGAGCTGCTCAGCAGTCTCCTTGGTATTTTGTTGCATTTGGTATGATAGGTGCAAGTATCTCGGGAGTTACTTTTGTTAGTGTTCCAGGAATGGTGATAGAACAAAATATGAGCTATACTCAAACTTGCATAGGCTTTATTTTTGGTTATATATTGGTGGCTTTAGTCCTATTACCAATTTATTATCGCTTAAATTTAATAACAATATACTCATTTCTGAAAGAACGATTAGGAGAACGAAGTTACAAAATAGGTGCTTCCTTCTTTATATTGTCTAAGATGTCAGGAGCTGCTATAAAATTCTATGTTGTTTGTATGATACTACAACGGTTTGTTCTTGATAATTATAATGTTCCTTTTCCACTTACAGTTGTTGTGTTAGTATTATTAATTTGGCTCTATACACGAAAAGGTGGAATAAGGACACTCGTATTTACCGATTCTTTTCAAACATTGTGTATGTTTTTAACCTTGTTCTTCATTATATATAAGGTTATAGGAGCACTGGATATGAACTTTATGGAAGCCTTAAACGTAATTATAAGTGATAGACATTCGCAAATGTTTGTTTGGAACGATTGGATTTCTACACAAAACTTCTGGAAACAATTCTTAAGTGGTGTGTTTATTGTTGTTGTTATGACTGGATTAGATCAGGATATGATGCAGAAGAATTTAACATGTAAGTCCTTAAAAGATGCACAAAAAGATATGTGCTCTTATGGATTTGCCTTTTTACCAACGAATATATTATTTATGGGATTGGGTATATTGCTTATAACATTCTTTCAACATAAAAATATTCCTTTGCCAACTTCTCCCGATGAATTAATGTTATACCCTATTGCTAATGGAATTTTAGGCAATGGGGTAGAGATTTTATTTACAATAGGTGTAGTTGCAGCATGCTTCTCAAGTGCCGATTCAGCATTAACTTCACTTACAACCAGTGTTTGTGTTGATATTTGTGAACAACCCCAAAACGAACAATTACGTAAATATGTGCATATAGGAATTTCAATAGTATTTATTTTATTTATTCTGATATTTAAAGTTTTAAATTCTACTAGTCTAATTAATGCAGTTTATATCTTGTGTTCTTATACTTATGGTCCAATTCTTGGATTGTTTGCGTATGCTTTATTAATTCGACGCCATATTAATGATAACTTAGTACCATATATTGCTATCGCAAGTCCATTGTTTTGCTTCTTGTTAGATAATATAGCTTTATGGTTGTGGAATTATAAGTTTGGATATGAATTATTAATGCTCAATGGCTTGTTTACTTTTGTAGGTTTAGTGTTGATAAGAAACAAAAAAATAGGAAGAAGACTCTAATTAAGGAGTTTTCTTCTTATCTTTTATTTTATGCATAAAATTTATTCTGCGAGTAATTTCTCTATTTCTTTATTGATATTTTCAATTTTTTCGGTAGGCTCAAAACGAGCAACTACTTGTCCTTTCTTATTTATTAAGAATTTTGTAAAATTCCACTTAATGTCTGGATTCTCTTTGTAGTTAGGATCTGCTTCAGATAGCATTTTGTCGAGTATCGGAGTAAGTTTGTGTCCCTCGTCCCAACCTGCAAAACCTTTCTGTTGTTTCAAGAATTTGTAAAGTGGGTCTGCATCTTCACCATTTACTTTTATCTTTTTAAAACGTGGAAATTCCGTTCCGTATGTAAGTTTACAAAATTCGTGGATACTTTCATCTGTACCAGGAGCTTGTTGTCCAAATTGGTTGCATGGAAAGTCAAGAACTTCAAAACCTTGTGAATGATATTTTTTGTAAGTAGCTTCAAGTTCCTCGTATGTTGGTGTGAATCCACACTTTGTAGCTGTATTAACAATTAACAAAACCTCATTAGCAAATGCTTTTAAAGAAATGTCATTACCTTTTCTGTCTTTTACAGTAAAATCATAAACAGTTTTCATCTTTTTTCTTTTTTAGAATATCTTATAGTGTTTGCAAATTTACAAAATAAATTTTAAAAGTATGATTGTATGGTCATTAAAAAAACTTATATCTGTAAATTGTGTATAGAATTATCATAAATGTTAGAAATAAACAATTCGTGGAACAACTATATCAATCAAGAATTATATAGATGAATTTTCTAATGAAACTTTTTGTTACTTTACACCCATACACGCAAATGTTTAGATTCGTTTTAACCCAACAAAGGCAATAAAGTTCCTATTATATAGTGGATAATACTATTAGAGAGTTACAAGTATCATACACACTTTTATCATATAAATTGAATTTCAGAAAATAGAAATCAACTACAAATGAAATGTATACGAAAGGCGAATAGTTATATTATTTTTATTTTCCGATACAGAAGTGTCTAAATATATTGTGTAATGTTTCTTGCGATGTTATTTGGTCGCCTGTAATCTCTGCAAGTATCGAGATAGTTTCTTTCAAATCTTCAGATATTAGGTCGCCACTAAGATTCATATTTAAAGCTTCTTTTACTCGTTGTAATGATATGTGCGCACGAGTAAGTGCATCATAATGTCGGGCATTCATTACAATTGTTGTATTTTCAGAGATTTCAGGTAAATCGGCAACCTTATATATTAATTTCTCAAGCCGATCAATACCTAAGTTATACTTGCCCGATATTTCAATTTCACAATAATAGAAGTCTCCCCAATGTTTTTCCTTTATTATAGTTTCTGTTAGGTTGTCTACCTTATTATGTACAAGAATTAAATGTTTATCAATACATTGAGTAAATATTTCCTCTTCTTCGCCATTAGTAGGAAGTTTGTCTACAACCCACAATACAATTTGTGCCTTTTTAAGTGTGGCGTATGTTCGTTCTATTCCTAATTGTTCTACTTGGTCGGTTGTTTTACGTATTCCTGCGGTATCAATAAAATGGAAATCTACACCATTGATAGCAATAGTATCTTCTATTATATCGCGAGTAGTTCCATGAATATCGCTTACAATAGCACGATTGTCGTGAAGTAAACAGTTAAGTAAAGTAGATTTTCCTACATTCGTCTTACCAATAATAGCAACTGGAATACCTGTTTTAAGAGCTTGTCCTACTTTAAACGAATGTGCGAGTTTTACAACTTTGTTATCTATTTCCTCAGCAAGTGTTATTAATTCTGTTCTATCAGCAAATTCTAATTCTTCATGGTCCGAGAAATCGAGTTCTAATTCCAATAATGAGTTTATTTTAAGTAGTTGCTGACGCAATACAGAAAGTTCTGATGAGAAATGTCCTTTAAGTTGTGATAAAGCTAACTTATACGAAGCCTTATTAGTAGATGCAATAAGGTCTGCCACAGCTTCAGTTTGCGATAAATCCATCTTCCCATTTAAATAAGCTCGTTGGGTATATTCTCCTGGTTTTGCTTGTCGGCAATTGCATTCTATAAGTCTATGAAGCACTTCTTCCATTATATATGCAGAACCATGACACGATATTTCTACAGAATTCTCACCTGTATATGAATGAGGTGCTCGCCAAATAGACACAACAACTTCATCAATGGTTTCTTGTCTTTCGTTTAGTATTTCGCCATAATGTAAAGAATTGGCTGGAGCATCTAATATTCTTCGTGAGAATATGGAATCAACTATTCGGATAGCATCGTTTCCCGAAACCCTGATTATTCCTATTGCACCTCCTGGTCGTGTTGCTACTGCACAAATAGTATCATTAGAGTTTAGCGGATTATTATATACTTGCATTATATAATTAAAAGTAGAAGTTATGTAAATATACTATATTGTCTATAAACCCTTACGTTGTTTCGTTTATGAAGTATCAAGATTATATTCTTTCAAGTACCTTCTTTATTAAACCATCTATTGTATTTTTATAGCCAGAGTTAGCTTCTTTCTGTCGGCGATTGGCAATTACCATACAACATGTTAAAGCTTTATGTCCCAAATGTTGCGCAAGACCAGCTAATGCACTACTTTCCATCTCAAAGTTTGTTATTCTATCTCCATTATATTCAAACTTTACTATTTTCTCGTTTAATTGTGGATCTGCCAATGGTATGCGTAATCGTCTTCCTTGTGGTCCAAAAAAACCTCCACAAGATATGGTAATACCACGCACCATATCATCTTGTGCAATCTGTTCTAACAATTTCATATCGGCATCAGCCACGTATGGATTTCCTAATTGTGGATTCCAATTTACTTGCTTTTTAAATTCATTCTCGAACGTAATATCTAACTCTTCACGTTTTGCATAATAATTAAGCAATCCATCAAAACCTATGCTTTTCTTTGATGCAATGAATGTTCCTATTGGAGTATTTTTTTGGAGTCCACCACAAGTACCGATACGAACCAAGGTTAGTTGTCGTAAATTTGTTTTTTCTTTTCTTGTTTCAAAATCTATATTAGCTAATGCATCTAGTTCGTTAAGGACAATATCTATATTGTCGCATCCTATACCTGTACTTACAATGGTTATTCGTTTATTTTTGAAATTACCCGTTATGGTTCTGAATTCTCTATTGTTCACTTCACATTCTACGCCATCAAAATGTGATGCTACTAAGGCAACTCTTCCAGGATCACCCACTAGAATAACTTTGTCTGCCAGCTCATGTGGTTTTAAATGAAGGTGGAAAATACTTCCATCTTCGTTAATAATCAACTCTGATGGGGCAAAATAATTCTCTTCCATAATTTATAAGATTTAGTAAATGCTTTTTATTGTGTCCTACAAAGTTACATCTTTTTATAAAGAAAGACAACTTAATGCTTATTTTTTTCTTATCTTGCTTGTTTTGAACAAGTAAATTTGTTTAATGTGAGCAAATATACATAATTCTGTCCTTAATAACTTCCTTTTATCGCCAATGCTGAAAAGGTATTAAAATGATAAGAATTTTATAATATCTGTACTTAAATGTGGAAAGACACTATTAAGCACAGATGAATATTTGTTTGTAAACTTATTTTAACGACATGTTAAGCTAAATAGAAAGTCTTATTATTTCTTGTTCGTCTAAATTTATCTTTCCATATTTGCTATCAGAATTTATTGTATATAAACCGAAGTTTAGAAAATGAAAATATATTGTATAACGAGTTATGTGGAAAATATGGTTTCGCACTTCTTCGCCCAAGTAATGAACAATACATAAAAGAAGTTGATATTTTAAATGTTTGGTGGGACGATTGGTGCAGCGTGGAAATAAAATCAGCGATTTTGTGTTTTGTGGTACTATAAATGTTTGTAAAACATCAGTATTTGAACTATTAAAAGAAAATTTTAAAGAACTGAAAGGTATAGATTTGCGCTACAATAAAACGCAGAAAGAATTAAAAGTAAGAAATATCAAACGTTTAAAATGGTTGCCCAAAGAAGAGATTCCCCTAACTGCTTTTTATAGTCTGATAAGTTTCGATAGCCTTCATCAAAATACAGTAGAAAGAGACGAAAGAGGTATCGTTAATTTAAGCGGAATTGCTGAGATAAGGGGAGGAATAGTTATTCCACGAGAACAAGGAAATGAACTGTTTTTCAGTTCCAATTTAGTTAGCAACTACGATTTTTTTCTCTTAAAAACTCTGCTTTTCTTTTGTGTACCGAAAGGGTGAAAGACTTTTGCGAGAATAACAATTTTAAAAATGTCGTTTTCTTAGAAATGGGAGATATTGTGTAGGTTACTACTGCCTGAACTTAGGCAGTTGTATTATATTTTTTTACATTCGGCAATTGTGTTTTCTTGATAGTGTATAGTTATTCTTCAGGCATTTTATTATAATCGAAAGTACCTCCGTAGCTATCTATTAGTTTCTGAGCGTATTCATCAGCATTCTCATCAAAATTTTTCACAGCAATCATTCCTAAAGAATATCTTTTATATAATTCGAATCTGGAGAAAACTTTATTTTCTTCTATAATGTTTTGTTTTATATCGACCAGCTGATTATAAATTGATGCGTATATTGCCACCTTTGGAGACATTCCCATTAAGTTTTTGGTCTCTTCAATCGCTAAATCTACAATCTCCCTATAGTATTTTTTTGTTCTTTTTTTATGTAGACGAATGTACATATTCTTTCCTCAAATAACGTTGTTTCTATGATAACGTAGAACCTCCCGCAAGATTATAATAACAAAACTTGTTGGCGGAATTAATTTAATGCATATTTGACATGTCCTAGTGGTCTGTCGTTTATGTAGTTAATGTATTGCAGTACTGTAAACGTACTGATTTTGGCAGTAATTCTTGCGAATAGTCCTGTGGTCTGTTTGGCATAGTTCCTGATGAGCATGAGATGGTCACATAGTTGAGAGAAACAAGTCTCAATTCTTTTTCTAGCCTTCGCATAAGGTTTAAAAGCAGGCTTCCATGTCTTCATGTTTAATCTATACGGAACCTCCAGTTTGATGTGCGCAGATGAAAACAGATCTTGTTGCAGTTCTGCACTCAGATAAGCTCTATCAGCAAGAATACTGCACTCTGAAAATTCAAACTTCACATCCTTCATATAATGTATATCATGAACATTAGCAGCCGTCAGGTCAAATGAATGTATAACACCTCGTAAACCGCATACAGCGTGCAACTTATAACCATAATAATATACTCCTTGCGTGGCGCAGTAACCAAAAGCTGGAGATTTATCAGGCTCGTCCTTGCCCATCTTGCAGCGTTTGCCTCTTGAGAGTCTGCAAACCTCTATCGGTTTGGAATCTACACAGAAATATTCCTCTGCACCATCCATTGCCTTTGCTATACGCTTACGAATCATTTCACACAGGTGATATGTGTTCTTGCGACGGTCATTGAACTGGCGACGACTGATGAGATGACAAAAGTCCTTTTGGTATTCTTTCAGCCGGTCAAAGAGGTTATTCTCACTGTCAATGCCGAGATGCTCAGCTGTCAGACTCAGGGCTATGACATCAAGGTCAGAGAAGCGAGGGACAACACCACGACGAGGAATATTTCCAAGGTCATTAACCAATCCGTAGGAGAATTTCTTGCATATCTCAAGTATTTTGACGAAATTTGCATATAAGTTGTGCATGGAGTTAAAGCAGATAACAGTATTGTTGATTATCATAAAGTTACTGATTTTTAGCGACATGTGCAACTTTTTTACATTCATATTTCTGATATTTTATCTATTGATTAATTCCGCCAACGGGTAATAACAAAATAAAAATTTATAATAAAAACTTTGCAGTTTTATAATTATAAATTTTTATTTTGTTATTATAGTTCTTTGGAGGGGCGAATTAGGGTAGGGGACTTTCTTTCTTGTTTCCTTTTTCTCTGCTATTTTTAAACGTGCGAGTATTTATATTTCGACAACGACAAATAGCCGATATTAGTCAAAAATGTTTATCTTTGCACAACGGAACAAGGCTGCAAAGTTTTTACTCGGAATAAATGCAGTGCAGCATTTGTCCGTTTACCAATGGCAGCAAATATACAACTCGTATTTTATAGAAACCCAAAAAATCCGAAAGCTGACTTGTTGGTGAAGGTATTGCTAAACGAAGAAGAAGCAACGATGCCATTACCTGCCACCTCTACACCTTTTTATTATAGGTGGACTGACTTTAAAAAAATCTACCTTGCCCGATTAAACGCTTACAATCAGTAGTAACAATGGTTTTTCTGATTTCATAAAAGTAACACAACAACCATACAAAAGATAGCAAAATAAATGGATAAAAAGCAATCAAAAGAAGTGAAAGCAGGGGATATATCTGCCGATAACCTTCTTGTAAAAAACAAGAATGATAATATCGACGATACATTTTGCTATCAGTTGTTTGAAGAAAATTATTTCGATGCAGACAAATTGCAGCATCTTATCAACTTCGTTTCGGTTAAAAAGTTAGACCAAAACGAGGCTGACATATTACAATGGATAATAGAAGGTGTTGATAATTGCTTTATCTATCACCACGACCAAAATGATTATTATCGCATAGCGAACTATTCAAAAGCTATAGAAGATGCGTGGAATAAACATTGGCGTGCTGAATTAACGGCATCTTTGTCCTAATATTCCAATACCGATAAGTCCCTTATGGTTTCTGTACAGACAAAGATGTACGATGAAATAATAAAACAATACGGCATATCGGCATGCTTTCAAAATAATTAAAAAGGGTCTTATATTTTTAATGAATGTACATGTAGCTTTCAATGGTATTTTTTGCATTTAAAAGCGTCTAAATAGTAGCGCAAGAATGCCTATTTTACGACACAAAACCGCCTCTTTTGAAATTCAAAAGAGGCGGTTTTGTGTTATGTGTATTTTATGCTTTAGCACGAAGAAAATAGATTTTACAATACGCTGACACCAAAATAATTATCCGATAGTTTTGCTTGTGAAAAATATTTCCACTTTTCATGCCTTTTTCTCTCCTTAAAAGGCATGTTTCCCAATTTATTTTTACCCTTCACATTCTGTACACTTACTTGTTTATAAGTTGTTTTTACCTTTCAAACAGAAGGCAGATACAACTTTCACAATTAGAGAACAGAAAATGAGTGTGTTGTTTATGCCTTTCAAACAGAAGGCAGATACAACTGAACCAGATCCTATTCAAAATACATTCTTGTTGTTTATGCCTTTCAAACAGAAGGCAGATACAACCATGGGGCGAATGCTCTATCAAAGATATTTGTTGTTTTTACCTTTCAAACAGAAGGTAGATACAACTTTTAGCATTGGAAAAACAACGATGAAATTGTTGTTTTTACCTTTCAAACAGAAGGCAGATACAACTTCTAGTTAAGACACTGTTCGAATAAAAAAGTTGTTTTTACCTTTCAAACAGAAGGCAGATACAACTACCTAACCTAACTATCTGATTATTATCTATTTTCTTTCTTTTCTAATATTCTTCTAATGTATTCTCACTATTTAAACATAAATCTCGTTTTTTAAAATTTATATTGTTTCTTATTCGTATTGAGAGACTCTGATGAATTTCTATCATATCATCTTCTTTGTTATTAACAATAAGTAACAGCACATAGATGTGTTTGCTATATTCAAAATGATTAACATTGTTCTCTTTTTATATTAGCGAACAATCCATTATCTTGTTTTTATGTTTCCTTTTCTTTTTTGCCATCTTCCTCTTCCTGTATTTTTTTTATTATTTTACTAACTTCCTCTTTCAGTTTTACTGCAATACTGAGTCCTTTACTTTCTAAAATTTTAGAAGAAGAAAGGCTGAATCGCTCAATATTTACGAAGAGATTTTCATCGTACATTGGATATTGGTTGTGAGAAAAGGCATTTCGTACGGCAGTAAGGAGTTTTACATCGTTATTAAACTTTGCTTTGTTTACCTCGCCTTTGAGTTCCAACCAACCTGTAAGCATATTGTGGAAGTTGTCGGTGTCCAAACTATCGTAATTATCTATCAGCGTTTTTTCTAACGCCAACATATCTTTAATAATTTCTATTCTTGCTTTTTGATATTCTCTAAGTTCATGTTCTACACGTAACTTACTGATAGGATTTCTCTTCGATTCTGCTTCAGAGTTAGTTTTAACGAACGAGAATAAACCATTAAGCCTGCGATCTTTTACCAAAGCCTTGAAGTTTCCTTGTTTTAAAAGTTTGGTTCCATTTTCTTCGATATATATAGTACGCAAATATTTTTTCTTAGGCGAGCTTTCGTTTTCATACACTGTAACGGGCAATTGCATAGACTTTATTTGATTCAGAATATTATTGCTTCTTTCTTCTTCTACATTTGTAATAATATCTTTTAAATATATATGCCCTGTATTTAAGTTTTCTACTTTCTGATTATTATATATTTCTATACACATCAGCCACGTTACAATGTCTTGGTTTCTTGTTAGTCGAATCTCACGCTCAAATTTTTTCCAAGATTTAAAATCAAGATAGGACGGGTTCTTTCTCTTTTCTTCTTCTGTCTTACCCTTAAATTCTAATTGTTTTTTATCCCATAGTTTTCTGCGTCTTGCAATATCCAAAAAATCTTTTTCTTTAGGTTTGTCTATGTTGCCAACGTTAAAAGGATAGTTGTAAAATGGCTGTACGCTGTCTTTATATTTTTCACTGAAGAACAAAGGAATTACTTTTGCAACCAAGCCAACCCTTTTTAAGTCGTCGACTTTTATTTTTTTCCAATACTTTATAAACCATTTCCTTATGGGTTCCGTAAAGATTCCACGTGGTAGATTAAAGCCGTTCTTCCACCCTTGCACTAATGTATCACGGTTGGTCTTTGGCTCTTTAAGTTTAAGGAAACATTGGTTCTTCTTCCAGTCTTCAGGCTTTAGCTTATTCAGAAATTCTATCTTTGCTTTCAAATAGTTGCGATAGAAAGACAAGATATTGTTACACTTTTCCCACTCTGTCTGTTTCAAGAATGGGTGAGAGTTAGTATCTCCTATGAGATTCATTTGTTTGAAGTAAGGAGTAAGACGTTCGTGTTCGCTGCCAAATAATGCAAGCGTACGTTGCAATAGTTGATATTCTGTGCTATTAGCTTTACTATTGTTCAGAGGTTCGCCATTTTCGTCCCTTTGAACAGGTTGAAAACGCATCATATCATTAACTAACCAACTGGCTATTTCTCCAGATTTCAATGGACTTATGCCTCTTTTTGCATATTTCATCTTTCCCTCTATCAGTTTATCAAGAGTTTTAAGACGATTTTCTGTAGCAAGTTTCATCTTCTCTTGTTTGACTTTAGCCTTTTCTACCATATCTTTATGCTTGTTATACAATATGGCAATCATCTGTTTGGGCAGATGTCCTATTTTGATATCTTTATCCTCACAGTATTTTTCTAACTCGTCTGTGTTGTCTATCTCGTCATTGGCAAAAGCATCGTAAAGAGTAAATATGTCTTTTATTTTACTCTCAATAATTGCTTCTACTTTTCTTGGACTTTCATTTTTTGTCTTTAACAACATGTAGTAAAACATCATTGGCAAAAGCTCGTGTACGCTTAAGAAAGCTTCTGCTTTGATTGATGTTCTGAGATTGTACTTCTTTCTTTTATTGTTTGTGAGTTCTGTGTTAGTTGATGGCCAAATATTATGATTTTTAAAAGCAATGCCAATCTTCTCGTTCTCCAAATGATAGTGCGGAGTAGTTTCAGAAATATATGGTTTTTCGTTTACTTTTTCGTCTTCTTGTTTCTTGAAAGTATCTAAGTCCTTTATGATTGCTTTCCATTCATCAGGGCGATTTTGCTTTGCAAACTCTTGTAAGCGTTCAAAACCATACAGCTTATGCGTAAGGTGGCGGTCTTCCTTTTCACCACCAATTAGTTTTTTATAAATGGAGAAATGATAGGTGCCTAAATCTATTTGAAAACGAAGATTTTCGAATATTTCGTTATAGTCGGAATAACGCAATACAAAGTAAGGGAAACGATCTTGGTGCCTTATCAATGTGTTTTTAAATGGATCTTGTTCAGCATCGTAGTCTTCGTCTGTAGAATCAAAAGGAACTTCAAACTTTTTTCTGTCTTCTCCTTTCAGGCGTTCATACAACGATTTAGGACAACGTATAAGTTCGTTGAGCATATCTAACAATATCCAGTCTTTTGTTTGCGTGCTTTCCAATCGTAGTTTTGGCAAAAGTATTCGATTTCTGCAAAATACTTCATTGGTCATTTTTTGATATGACTCATTACTGCACCTAAAGCCTTCAAGTTTTTTCTGTACCCATATTGCATCTTTCTTTTCAAGGAATAAGGAAACGAAAAAGAGTAAACCACTTATGGTTATGTTTCCTTCATTATCTGCAAAAGAGTAACGGAACTTTTCATTTCTTTTTCTATCAAGATGCTTGAAGTGCTCTTTAGGCTTTATATCAGGGTTATGTTTATAATCTTCTTTTACTAATCTGATACTGGTATCAAGAATATTATACAATTTATTTCTAATGTCTTCATCAAACTTCGGTCTTTCTAAAGATTTAGAATGCTTGTAGTGGGAATAATGGTTTCTTAGGTCTTGAAGCATCTTTAACAAGAGAAATAAATTGTCTTTTAGAATTTCAAATGATTGGATTTCAGCTTGTTTCTCTTCTTTTTGTTTTGTGTTACCGGTAAGATGCTGTTGATGAGTCATAGCTTCTAAGAATGGGAAGTGTTTTATCATTAGCTCTTCTAATCGAGCTTTCTTATTAATATCTCTAATTCCGCTCCAAATGTTTTTAAGGGGTATATCATATCCGTCTATATTGATTTCAGCTTCTCCCAGTATCTTGTTAATATGGTTGATTGTAATATAGACATTGTGGCGTGCCAAATTAAGGAATGCTGCCCAAAAATGCTTATCATCCTTGTTATAAGTTGATACTACGGGTGCTTCTTCTTCTTTCATTTTCACTATATGATTTATTAGTTCTTATTTCTTTTCTAAAGTCTTATTAACTCTTGAGCAATAATAGATTGTTCAGAGTTTTATACAATTGTTACATTTGCTAATCTTCGTAGAGTAAAAATCGTACAACTGATATGGCAAAGATACAAATAAAATAAGAGAAACTGAAAGATAATTCCGCTAAAACAGTGGTATTTGCGACTTCCTAATGTAAAAACAGCCTCTTTCTATTTGTAGAAGAGACTGTTTAACTAGTATTGTTAGTAAGAATGTAATGAATTTCTTATGGAACTTTGTTGTGCACTTACTGAATAGTACCTCAGTTCAACAATAAATCAAATTATGAACTGTGATCTTGCTGTATACGAATATAGTGATTTATTAATTCAGTGAACATTAATTAGAATTATTTTTAATGACTATTTATAATCTGTCTTTCTCGTTATTACCAGCACCTTTTCCTTTATATTTAGATTTAATGGTGTTGAAACTATAAGTTAATGTACACTCAATAGAACGAGTATTAAAAAACTTTGCCATCTCAATTTCTCGAACTCCACTATAAAGTGTGAAACAATTTTTGCGAGCACTATTAAATATGTCGTTAATCATTAGCTTCATTTTCCAATTTTTCCCCAATTGTTTCATTAAGCCTGCATTAATTTGCCAAGTCTGCGCCATATCCATATTCTCTGCATTGCCTTTACTGCGCCAACTAAGATCAGCACTCAGCATACAAGTTGGTGTTAAAGAAATAATATTATTGAATTTAACAATACCCATAACTCTATTGAAAGACTTTGTTTCTCCTTTATACATTTCTTTATAGAATGGAACAAACATTCCTACCATTAAAGCTGGATAATAACGTTTGAATTGTGGCGATACTTGCAATCCTAATTGTAATTCTGTCATTTTGTATTCAGAATTCATATTTTTAAATAAAGTAGCATTACCGTTACCATAATCTAGTGCAGATGTAATTATCTTATCTGTTGTGTGTGCATAATTAAGCATAAGCATTGCCCAGCTATATTGTATATTGCACGAGATATTATCAACGTATGATGGACGAAGATTTGGATTGCCACTTTGATAAAGATATTTATTTACATACGATACTCTTCCTCCAAGTTGCGAATACAAAGGACGATTATATTTCTTAGTATAACTCAACTGTACCATTCCTCTGTTTATTGGTATCATCATCATTATTGTTGGAAAGAGTTTATTGTAAACACGAGATTGTTCTTCTATTTTTTGTTTGTTTTCATAGTAATTACTGTTTATATGTTCATAACGAACACCAATTTGGAAGCCTATCTTACCCAGTCGTTGCATCATTTCTAAATATACGGCTGTGTTCATTTCTTTTATTAATAGATTATTAGAAGGAAGAACATTCTCTATATTCACAAAATTTTCATCACGATGGCTGTCAGATATTTCAGTTCCTAAATTTATTTGCCCTTTCAAAAAGGGGTGAGATAAATGGAACTCGCCAGCTAACATACGAGAAGAAATCTTATCCGTAGAAGTTATCGTCCGATTGCTTATATTAAGATGCGTCTCGTTAATATTCTCATTCCCTTTTGCATACTTCCATAATACATCAAAGGTAGTGTTTAAAGTCCATTTACCTATCTGATTGGTGTAATATGCATCTATATTATGTGTAGTTATTTTGGCATTATTGTAGTCCACTACATTGTTTTCATCGTTCAAAATATTGTTTATCCACGATTGTGTATTATATAACGAACAAAAATCCGTTGGATTATGAGAAACTTTATAGAACAATCCAAAAGCGTGAACAGGCGAAATGGTATAATTAAATCCTAATCTGCTATCATACAGTTTAGAAGTTTCTTTCTGGCTCATATCAACATTCTGTGTATATTGCGACGCGAGCCATGTATTCTGCACATTGTTACTACTTCCTTTTGTTTTCTTCCTTGAATATTCCAAATCGGCAAAGATATCGAGCTTATCACGACGATAATTTGCATTGATTATCTCTGAACCATTCAGATAATCACAATAGCTTAATTTCGTGGTGCTATCAAAAGCAAGACCTTCACCGGGTGCTCTTTCAGACGTAATACGTATCACTGCATTGACAGTTGCATTATAACGAGCACCGGGATTCATAACAACTTCTACCTTTTTAATTTTATTTGATTTAAGTTGTTCTAACAAATTATCATTATTCACCTTTTTTCCATTAATATACACTAAGGGCTTTCCTTTTCCGAATACAGCTATGCCTTTTGCAGTAGTTATAATTCCTGGTAGATGTCCTAAAACATCGTTGGCATTACCCACGTTCTCAAGAATGGTTCCTTTTATGGAAGTAACCAAAGCGTCGCCTTCTATACGTGTTATAGGTCGGCGCAATGCAACTTCAACTCCTTCTAAGTTTGTTATTGCTGACGAAAGTATTACAGATAAAGGAGTGTTAGGCTTTGCATTTATTATTTGGTCGTTATATCCAATTCGAGAAATCTTTAATAACCCTTTTGATACATTTAAAAGATTGAACTTTCCATCTTCATCTGTCGTTACTCCTGTAACAAACGATGAATCGTTAGCATTAAGTAAGGCTACATTTGCAAAAGATATAGGTTGCTGTTTATTATCAACAATCTTACCATAATAATTTTCTTGTGCCTGTATAGAAAGAGTTAATATACATAGAAAGGCTGTAATAAATAAATTTCTTTTTTTTCTCATTGCAGTTATTTTGATTATTTATTTTGCTTGCAAAAGTAAAAAAAAAAAACAAATTCTATTATCTCATAATAATATTATTATTGAAAGTAAAAAATAATGTTGTACATTTATCTATATAGCGTAATTGAAAATTAAAATAGCAGGTTTATAATAGAAAGCAACCAAAGTATTGTTAAACAGAATATTGTTTCAATAGCAAGTAAAAATATCTACAAATATTTTGATTTCTCCTTTTTTGTATGTATCTTTGCATTCGCTTTTGCCGATATGGCTCAGTTGGTAGAGCAACGCATTCGTAATGCGTAGGTCCCCGGTTCGAGTCCGGGTATCGGCTCTTTAATAGAGATACTACAAAGGCTACCTTTATAATAATAAAGTTATTATAAATACATACAAGCGGAATTAGCACATCGGTAGTGCACGGGCTTCCCAAGCCTGGGAGGCGGGTTCGATTCCCGTATTCCGCTCACATTTCCAATTTCAGTTTCATTTCTAATATATAAAAAGGTCAGAAAGAATTAGGGGTCAGTCCTAAAACCCAGTTGCAAGCCTATACTCTTAAGCACATAATTTCATAAGTATTTATTACCTTTGCATCATGAAAACTCACCAATTATTACGTTGCATCTTTCCAGATGTACTTGCCGACTACTTTGATGTTGTCGATATTCACGAGAGTGTTTCGCAGTTTGACTTTTGGCTTGACGAGCGTAACTTTATGGAAAAGTGGGTCAGTCCTAAAACCCAGTTGCAAGCCTATACTCTTAAGCGCATAATTTCATAAGTATTTATTACCTTTGCATCATGAAGAGTCACCAATTATTACGTTGCATCTTTCCAGATGTACTTGCCGACTACTTTGATGTTGTCGATATTCAAGAGAGTGTTACCCAGTTTGACTTTTGGCTTGACGAGCGTAACTTTATGGAAAAGTCAGACCATAAGTTAGGCACCGTAAGCAGTTATGGTTTTACCAGCGAGCGTGTTATTCAGGACTTCCCCCTTCGTGGCAAAGCAGTTTACCTCCATGTTCGCCGTCGTAAGTGGCGTGACAGTTCCAACGGAGAGATATTTACTTATTCATATGATGATTTTCGGCGTAATGGACATTTGGTAGGCTGATCATTCCAGCCTACTTTTTGTATTTATGAATCCATCTATAAACTTCTTCTTGTTAGCTTCATTCAATCCATTATGATTATGTAGTGCCCTTTTAAGCTGTGAGTTAAATCCTTCCAATAGATTTGTTGTATTAGGAATTTGTAATTCTGTATAATCCTCATACGTATAGAGCCATTTAAGATGAGTCTTAACAGAACGTCTTGCAGTTCTCAGTCTTCTATGTGTATAGGTCGTCTTGCCAGAGATTAGAAGAGTTCGTTCGTCTAGAAACTCTTTCTATTGTTCACACCATTTCTCAAAAGCTGTTATAAACTCTTCTTTTCCCAAAGAGAACATACTTCTCATTAAAGTTAATAGTTCAACGCCTGCAGGTAAATGTGGATTGTTAGTAAGAAGCCTTCTAACTATCTGGAATTGGTGGAACTGACACATTTGTACGGGACAGAAACTTATAGCTTGTAAAAGTCCCATGTGTCCATCACATACCACTGCTTTTATTGTAGTTCCACGCTTCGCAATATACCGAAGTCCATCAAGATAATCCTTATTAGTTTCGTTCTTAACAAACTTGCGATAAAGTATTTTACCTGATGATGCGTCCTGGAAAAGCATCACGCCAAATGTCTTGGAAAAGTAAGTCGTATCTATTATTATTACTGCAGATTTGGGGTAAGTAGCAGTAAAACTATCCACCACTAAACTTAACCTACGTCGTATGGTTCGTTCTGAGCATTTATAAAGAATGGATAGGTCTGAGATTGTTCTATTTGCAGCAAGATAGTCATTCCAGAGAGACACATTATTTATACGTAACCCACCTTGGAATTGCCTACCACAATCCCTGCAAAGATACATCTGAACATTACGTCGATGACCATTCTTTTTAACATTTGAGCTGTTGCAGAATATACAGTTTTTTTATTCATAGGTTTTCAAATGCTGCAAAGGTAGTAAATAAAAGCGTTTCGTGAGGTTTCAGCCTACCAAATGTCCATTACGCCTGATTTGACGGCTGAGGGCAGTAAACTATCCCCCGAGTTCGTTTCTTTTTTAAAAGAATAGAATTGAGTCCACTGCAGAGAGCATCGCAAGTATCGGTGCGCACTATGGCGTAAATGGCAAGCTGTTATCCACACAGTACAAGGAACATTTCAGTGATTACCGTAGCTGGGATCAGTTGGGCCATGCTCAAGACTGGCTATTGTTTGAAGATAACATAGGAGAGAGTCTAAGTATTGATGAGACCTGTCTAAGCAGTGGCGAGGTTTATACTTTTCTGACCAACAAGGCGGGAAAGGGTAGAAAAGGGACTTTGGTAGCTGTGGTTAAAGGGACTAAAGCAGAGGACGTTATTCAGGTTCTCAAGAAGATAAACCTTTCTAAACGAAATACTGTCAAGGAGATAACACTCGATTTATCATCTTCTATGATGCGCATAGCCCGCTCTGTTTTTCCCAAAGCACTTATTACCAATGATAGATTTCATGTACAGAAACTATATTATGATGCTCTGGATGACATGCGTATCGCTTACCGATGGATGGCAAGAGATAAAGAGAATGAGGAGATAAAAGAGGCAAAATGTAAGGGTAAGGAATATATACCATTTAGATACAGCAATGGTGACACGCGTAAGCAGTTGCTCGCCAGAGCAAAGTTCATATTGACCAAGC
Organism: Prevotella pallens; assembly: GCF_900454935.1. Taxonomy (NCBI): domain Bacteria; kingdom Pseudomonadati; phylum Bacteroidota; class Bacteroidia; order Bacteroidales; family Prevotellaceae; genus Prevotella; species Prevotella pallens. The sequence goes on along the minus strand of NZ_UGTP01000001.1, from coordinate 1,302,588 downwards.
ACAAGACCAAGTGGACTGAAACACAGAAAGGTAGGGCACAAATCATATTTGAACATTATCCGACACTGAAAAAGGCATATGATTTGGCTATGAAACTTACCGATATTTATAACATCAAGAGCATCAAGGATGCTGCAAGGCTGAAGCTGGCAAAATGGTTTAATGAGGTTGAAGAGCTGGGAGTAGACAATTTCTACACAGTGATTGACACGTTTGTGGTAGTTAAGAACAATATTTTGGGCTGTAAGAGAAGTATTTGAGACACCTTATAAAAGTATCTGAAAATTAATGAGAGGTAGTTGAATAACAATCGGACACTTTATAATCTGCGTTGATGTGTTGTTTCTGATGTTGTTTCTTTGCGTCTCTGCTACTATTGTATGCGTTTCCTATATTAGCGACAGCCTATTGTAATAGTTTTACTTACGTGTAAGTAAAACTTTATTTACGTGTAAGTAGAACTTTATTTACGTGTAAGTAAAACTTTACTTACGTGTAAGTAATAGCTTTATTTCAGCATAAAGGTGATGCGGATTTATATGAAAAGCGTAAGAATATTGGGAGAGAAATAGTGTAACTATTCAGCGGTATCGATCAGTCTGTATTCTCTCCTCTAAAATCTTCGTATAAAGGTTATAAAGATACCCATTTTTCTTGCGTATTTCAGATTTTCTTTGTACCCTTATACCTATGAAAGAGCAAGTTACGGACATATCAAAAGTATTACAAGGCATAACGGAAGAGATACGATTATTGCGTTGAACTGTCAATCAGCAGTATGCTGAGATTATCAAATTTAACCGTAACATAAATGCTCTGAACCTTGAAATTCGCAAGAAATGCGATTCAAGCCTTATTTAAGGTTTAATAAATTGATATGCACTATATATCGGGTATCGCTGAATAGTTACGATTTTAATAAGAAATTTGAAAAACATAATTACTTTTTTCTATATACTACGATAAATTCTAACTAACTGTTTAAGCGCAATAATATGGATAGTTGATTTTTATACTTCTATAAGGGGCGATAGATACAGTATAGGAAATAGGTGAAAATGATAAGACCACCTATTAAATATATTTCTCTCAAAATAGCGAGAAAAGTTTTATTGAATACAATATTTTTTGTGAAATATGCTTTAATATCAGATAAATTCACGATATTTGCAAGCCGAATATATGCTTTATGGGCAATGTTCGCTTAAATTAGATGTTTTACTGGATAAAAAGAATATAATTTTAACAATGAGAAGATACCTGTTTTCTTTTATATTAACGGTGATATTTTGTGTCTCTGTTACTGCACAAAAAAAATATTCAGTGTATGGAATAGGTTTTTATAACCAAGAAAATCTTTTTGACTATACACATGATGAAGGTAAGAAAGATATGGATTTTACTCCAGATGGTTCTTATAAATGGAATAAAATGAAATATGAAAGCAAATTGCACAATATGTCTAAAGTGCTTTCAGAAATGGGTACAGATGTTCTTCCTAATATTGGCTGTGCTATTATTGGTTTAGCCGAAGTAGAGAATGAACACGTTTTAAAAGATTTAACAGCGCAGCCATCTCTTGCAACTCGTAATTACAAATATATTCATATTGAGGGACCTGATCAGCGTGGAATAGATTGTGCTTTACTTTATAATCCTAAACTTTTTACAATACGTAATGTGAAATTAGTGCCTTATGTATACGAAAATACAACGAAAGACAAGCGTCCTACACGAGGTTTTCTTACAGTTAGTGGTACTTTAGCAGAAGAACATGTAACTGTTGTTGTGTGCCATTGGCCAAGTCGTGGAGCAGGTTCATATTTTCGCGAATTAGCAGGAAAAGAAGTAAAGGCATTAAAAGATTCACTTTTATGCGATGACCCCAATGTAAAAATACTAATTATGGGTGATATGAACGATGATCCAACTGATAAAAGTATGGTGGAGTGTTTATCTGCAAAACCGAATATTAGCGAAGTTGGTGTAAACGATCTTTATAATCCGTGGTATAATGTTTTAGTAAAAGAGAATACAGGAACTTTAAAATATCAAGGTAGATGGAACTTATTCGATCAGATAGTCTTAACGCCAAACATTTTGAATAAAGAATACCAGAAAGATTATTCAACCTTAAAATTTTGGAAAAATCAAATATTCCGTCGCGATTATTTATTTCAAGAAACAGGAAAACACAAAGGCAATATAAAACGAACAACAGATGGAGGAGTTTGGCTTAATGGTTATTCAGATCATCTCCCAGTTGTGCTATATTTAATTAAAGAGCAAAAATAAAATGGAAATAGAAACGCATCCATTTGAGCCATGGTTACCATCAAATGCAAAGTTATTGATGCTTGGAACATTCCCTCCCGCACCTAAACGTTGGGCAATGGAATGGTATTATCCTAATTATACTAACGATATGTGGCGAATATTTGGGTTAGCTTTCTTTGAGGATAAAATGCATTTTATTGATGAAGCGAATAAAACATATAAGCTACAAGAATTAAAGCAATTTTTAAAAGAAAAAGGTGTTGCTATATTTGATACGGCTTTACGTATTCGCCGAACAACTGGAACAGCATCTGATAAAGATTTAGAAATAGTAGAGCCTGCAGATCTTGATAAAATGTTACGTTCATTACCAGAATGTAAATCAATTTTAGCTGCTGGACAACTCGCCACAAAAGTTTTTACCGAGCATTACAATATAGATGCGCGTAAAATGAAAATGGGAGAATATCGAACATTTTCTTTTGAAGGTAGAACATTAAAATTATATCGTGAGCCAAGTAGTAGTCGTGCTTACCCTATGCGTGTTGAAGAAAAAGCAACTTATTATAAACAAATGTTCAAAGAAACACATATACTCTAAATATGCTAGATAAAATTACAATAATTGGAATTGCAGGTGGCACCGGCTCAGGGAAAACTACAGTTGTAAGAAAGGTTGTTGAAACTTTACCTCCACATTATGTAGCAGTAGTTCCATTAGATTCTTATTATAATGATACTACTGAACTTACTGAAAAAGAACGTAGAGCTATAAATTTTGATCACCCAGATGCTTTCGATTGGAAGTTACTTATCAAACAAGTTAATGACTTGCGTAATGGACTTGCAATAGAACAACCTACTTATAGTTATTTAGCTTGTAATCGATTACCTGAAACTATTTATGTAGAGCCGAAACCTGTTATTATTATTGAAGGAATTATGTCTCTTTTAAATAAGAAATTACGGGATATAATGGATTTGAAGGTATTTGTAGACTGCGATTCCGATGAACGTCTTATACGTAATATTGAACGCGATATTTTAGAAAGAGGACGCAATGTAACAATGGTGTTAGACAGATATAGAAAGGTGTTAAAACCTATGCACGAACAGTTTATTGAACCAACTAAACGTTACGCAGATATTATTATTCCTCAAGGTGGAGAGAATACGAAAGGAATCAATATTCTATGTAGTTATATTCACGGATTAATACCTCGCGTAGAAGGTTAAAATTTCAACCTCTGGTCAAATCATAGCCTATAATATCGCAATAACTTTATGCGTTTTTATGAAAAAGGATTTTAATTGATATTGAATCTTTGTAAATATTGTGCAAAAGCAATATTGCTCTGTAGAAATTAATATCAATTAGAATTATATGTTACGACTATATTGAAGGATTAAATTTGTTTTTTATATAATGGAGTGTGTTAAATTAACACACTCCTATTAGTTTCTATGATTATCTAGCTTGCTTTTTGTTTAACCAATAATGATTATTGATAGATTGGCAAATTTGGTAATCTTATTTTTCAATATAATATTCATTTTGCGAATAATCATTTTAAATTTTGGGAGGATTTTTTTTCTCACTCTCAGCTAAAAATCCATGAAGATAAGCGTAAAGCAACTCTTCTAACGCTTCTATTTGCAATTTTAGTTCTGTTCCTTTATCTGTATCGGCTACTTTTAACCGCCGCTGATTTAATTCAACAATTTGAGTTGTACCAACAATATCGGTACCTCTCTTTATAGCTTCTTCTTCAGATGCGAAAGGTTCGTGCTGAACAAGTTCAAAACCACGTGAATGATAAATAAGAGTATAGCCAGCAATACCAGTTTCTTTATGATAAGCTTCAGAAAAACCTCCATCAATAACCATTAATTTCCCATTAGCTTTAATTGGCTTTTCACCTTTATTTACATGTACTGGCACATGTCCATTTATAATATGTCCAGTAGTGCTATTTACATCAAATTCTTCCATAATTAAGTCAGCAATATCTTCTCGCTCACGGAATTTGAAATAAAATCCTTTTTCTTCATGATGTGTTTCTTTCTCTTTAAGAAAATAACGTTCAAAAGTAGTCATTGCAGCTTTATCAAATAATGGGCTATCAGGACCACACCATAAATAAAGGAAATAATCTATAGCATATTCACGTTCTTTATTATTTTCTGTTTGTGGTTGGAAGGCACGTCTTATTATCATTCCCAATTTATGCAACAAGTCTTTACCTTTTGCAAAATTCTTTGGCTCAATCTCAACTTCACGAAGAGTTCCATCTTCATTTAATGGAATAGAAGCATGGTAAAGTAAGTTATTATTTACTACCTTATACATACAACCATGACGTAATTGAAGAAGAATATGTTCGCGTAATTTTTCACTTACAGTGAATGAATGGTGAAGTCGTTCCATTAATGCTTGTTCTTCTTGTGTTAGCACATCTGGATGTTTGGGATCTATTGTTGGAAAGTTACATGAAGTAAGTTTATATTCTTTTCCACTCAGATTAATTGTACCATTCTTGTAATCAATCATTTCGTATAGTAATCGATGATTCATTTTCCAATGTGGGTACTTCTTTATTAGTTGTGCTTCAATTTTAAACTGAATTACACTAATAGCTTTATGCATACGTGCAATAAGCAAAATATTTTTTTCATCGATAGAATCAGACTGTTTTACTTTTGGCATAAATTCGACGCATGGATCATTACCATAAACATCCATTGCGAAAGTAGCTAATTGCATGAGATTTATACCATAGCCATCCTCAATAGTATCCATATTGTCATATCGTAATGCAATTCTTATCACATTACAAATACATGCATCATTTCCAGCACAAGCACCTGCCCATAATATATCGTGATTTCCCCAAGTTATATCCCAAGTATGATAATTCTTTAAAATATCCATCACAACATGCGCACCAGGTCCGCGATCATAAATATCACCTAGTATATGTAAGCTATCAATTGCGAGACGTTGAATAACATTGCAAATAGTTGTTATGAAGTCATCAGCTCTACCAGTTGATATTATTGTGGAAATAATAGCACTTACATAGTCGGATTTATCTTTATCAGCAGAACTTTCGTGTAAAAGTTCTTGAATGATATATGAAAATTCTACAGGTAGAGATTTTCTAACTTTAGATCTTGTATATTTACTTGATACATCTCTACATATTCTAACAAGTCGATGAATTGCAATATGATACCAATCTTCTATATCTGTTTCGGTTTGTTTTACAAGTTCGATTTTCTGTTCTGGATAATAAATTAGTGTACAAAGCTCACGTTTTTCAGATTCTCGTAATGTATCGCCGAACAGATCGTTTACTTTTCTTTTTATATTCCCCGATGCATTCTTAAGAACATGTTGAAAAGCTTCATGTTCCCCGTGAATATCAGCCAAAAAATGTTCTGTTCCTTTTGGCAAGTTCAAAATAGCTTGCAAGTTTATTATTTCTGTACTTGCATCTGCAATTGTAGGAAATGATTGGGATAATAATTGCAGATAGCGTTCATCTTTTTTTAAATCATAGGTCTTATTTGTCATAGCTAATTTTTTGTTAATAATTAGTTGATTAGTACTTATTTTTATTAATTATGCTTTTTATTATAGAGTGTACTTTCTTATCGTTTAGTGGTGCAAAAGGAATATATCCTTCTTCCAAATATAAATAATTTGCGAGTATATAGATAATACGACGAGCGAATTTTAATAAATGCATACGGCGTAAGACTATCATAAGATGATCTTCGTCATAATCTTTGAATCGTATAATACAATATAATTGTGAAAGATGAAGCAAACTAAACTTTTTTTGTTTCAATAGCTCTTTTGCATTCGCAACCATTGTAACAATTTGTTTTATAGTATCTTCTTCTTCATTCAGAACATTTTCATAACGACTCTTAGTAAAAATATTATTTGTCTCTATTTTTATATTATCCAAACCATTTTCTGATTTCGGCATATAGGGATCATACCGTAATATCTTTGCTGTATTTATGTTAGGAACAACAAGTTGTAAACGTTCTATACCAAAATCAACATAAGTTCGCACAAATTCGTCGTTTGCACAAATAAAAATGCGCCGCCATTGTTGTGGAGTAAGTTTGCGCAATGTTAAAATACAATCGCTCGGTATAATTTTATTTGATGAATCTTGCTGTAGTCCTGAGTGCAATAAGGCACATAAACATTGCCATTCTGTTTTATCCATATACCGTCTATACCTTGTATCTATAATTTTTGTATAGAGTTGTATTATGTTTGCTGCCATTACATCTGCCGAAACAGAACTATTTAATAGGCATGATGGTACAATATCTGTACGTTTATTCCACCCAAGTTGGATAATATCGTTTTCTTCTTGTTGTGATAAGGCTAAAACTGCATCAGATCTCTGTATAATTCTGCGTTGATAAGCTGTTGAGCGAATTTTTTTACGTATTGGTTCTTCTAACTTCATTGTTAAAGGCGATAATTCTCCATAAGGCGAAAAAAGTAATGCACAACCAGACTGTAATGCTTTATGAACACAAACGGAAGTATGCCAATTCCAACACGTATGAATATGAACTATATCCGGATTGAAAGTTAAAAGCATCTTACTAAACTCTTTTTTAGTTGTAGCTATTTCTACTTTTACTGACAGAGCCTTTTCATTTTCTATCAGTTTTATTAAATAGTCAGAAAGAAGTTCTCCTTTCTTTATTCTGTATGTAAGATGCAGTACTTTCATTATAGTTTATGAGAAATGAAATCGTATTTATTGGCTCGCCAATATTTTATTCGGTAATTAAGATTTTGCCATATTATACGTAACTCGTATGGAATAATTTTCCACGAGGGAATATCAATATTAAATAATGCTAATGCTTTATTTCCTATGAATATTCGCAATGCGATAGTTGCAATGAGTGAGAAAACAGCTGCAATACAAATAATCCAATTTGATGTATAGATAGAATAAAGCAAAGCTACGATTATAAAAAGATAATTAATATAAACTGCTAGTTGGTCTATATAGAAAGGTATGCGATGTTTTGCACTTCTTTTTAAGTGTTTTCTATCTTCTAAATAGTAAAGATGTTTGTTCGTCCAATGCTTGTAAGTGGGAGTTTCTTCTATAAGTGTTCCGTCTTCTGAATTTTCTATAACTGTAGAACCCTTCTTTGCATATTTATTAACGATAAAGTCAAATTCTCCTCGAACAAATTTTAAATTTCCTCTAAAACCTTCTTCTGCAAGAAATTCATCTTTTTTAAATAGTAAGGCATTTGAATTCCAAGCGTATGCAATTCCTTTTTGTGCTTCGCGCATAAGATAACATGACATATAAAAATGTTCAAATCTCCAAAAGTCTGGTGCATCGTCATCGTAATTTGTAAATCCTGCTACTATATTCACATTTTCCTTACAGTTCCTAGCTAAAGTTGAAAGCCAATATTCTGATTGTGGTGCACAAAAAATATCACAAATAAGAAGCCATTTGTATTTTGCAGCCTTTGCTCCAAGTGTAATAGCTAATTTCTTTCTACTCATATATTTAGAAGTAGAAGGTATAAATGTAACATAAAGTCGTGGATTATTGGCGTAGGTTTTTAAAATATCCTCTGTTTCAACATCTCCTTTTGGTGCAACAACAATTATTTCGTATTCTTTATACTCCTGATTAAGATATTTATTTAAATTCTTAGAGAGTGCTAATGCATCGTCGTTAGGGGTAAGAATTATAGAAATTGGTGGCTCCACTATATTTTCTTTTTCGTTCTCTGTTGAGTTTATAGAAGTTGTATTGTCTTCTATTATATCGTTATTGTCAGCAACTTCTCCTTTATTATATGTATTAGAAAGTTTCGGCTTCCTAAAAAAGGGGCTAACAATAGAAGATAACAATGCCAACAAAATTAGCACTGATGAGAAAATGATAGTATATGTGTCTATTGTAAACATTATCTATTAGTTAAATAACGCATTAGAGATAGATTGTAATGCATATTTTTTATCTTCCTCTTTTATTAAGAAAGATATATTGTAATTACTTCCTCCATAGCTAATCATTCTTACAGGAATATCTTTTAATGCATCAGCAGCCTTTATCTCAAATCCAATATTATTCCACGCTAAATCTCCTACAACACAAACAATACACATATTGGTATCAAGTGTAACTGTACCACAAGCTTTTAGCTCGGCTGTAATTTCTTCTAAATGAGTTGTGTCTTCAATAGCTATAGAAACTCCCACTTCGCTTGTTGCAATAAGGTCAGTAGAAACCTGATAACTTTCAAAAACTTCGAATACTTTACGAAGAAATCCTGGTGAACCAAACATTTTACTTGAGCGTACTTTTATAACAACTATATTGTCTTTTGCAGCAATAGCTTTAATTTTGCCACGTTCCATTATGTTGTTTATAATAGTACCATCTGCCTCTGGTTCCATTGTGTTCTTTAATCTAACAGGTATACCAGCATATTTTGCAGGTTGAACACAAGTTGGGTGCAATATTTTTGCGCCAAAATAAGCAAGTTCTGATGCTTCTTCAAAATTTAATTGGCGAACAGCTTCTGTATTTTCAACAATACGAGGGTCGTTATTATGCATTCCATCTATATCTGTCCATATTTGTATCTCTTCTGCATTAATTGCAGCTCCTACTAATGAAGCAGTATAATCTGATCCGCCACGTTGTAAATTGTCTACTTCTCCGTATGCGTTTTTACAAATAAAGCCTTGAGTTATATAAACTTGGTAATCATTATTAGAAGCCATTATGGCAGATAATTTTTCCTTTATGTAAACTGCATCTGGTTCCGAATTTTTATCAGTACGCATAAAGTCGAGCGCATTAATTAATTTCGCCTTTATACCATTCTCCAGCAGATAGTTTACTACCATATTGGTAGATAAAATTTCTCCGCGCGCAACAATACTTTTTTCTTCGAAAGAAGTAAAAATATCGTTTGTAAACGACCTTAGATAATTAAATTCTTTTTGAAAGAAATTATATACCTTTTCTTTATATTCGTTAGTAGAATAAAGCTCATCAATATATGATATATATTTCTGTTCTAACCTATTAATTATCTCGTTTGCACCTTCGTGATTTTTTTTATATAAATAATCGGCTATTTCTATAAGCGTGTTTGTTGTACCACTCATTGCAGAAAGAACAACAAATACCTCTTTTTTATCTTTAAGAATTAGATTTACAACCTCTTTCATTCTTTCTGGAGAACCAACAGAGGTGCCACCAAATTTCATTACTTTCATAACAATATTCTATATGTTACCTTATTCGTTATTTGAAGTTTCTTCGTTATCATCTACAAAATCGAGAGGTTCTACCATTGCTTCTAATGGTTCATTATTCTCTATTAAATCTTTTGTTTTAGAATTTTCGGTAACCAGTTTAAATTCACCATCTTTACATCTAAAAACTTTTCCTGGAAATTGATTTAGAAGATGAATATTATGTGTTGACATAATAACTGCAGTACCATCTTCTGAAGCACGTTTTAATATGCCAACAATTTTAGTAGCAGTTTCTGGATCAAGGTTTCCTGTTGGCTCATCGGCAATAATCATTTTTGGACGATTTAATAAAGCTCGTGCAATAGCAATACGTTGTTGCTCGCCACCAGATAGTTCGCTTGGCATTTTTTCTTTTTTATCCAGCATTCCAACCTCATCAAGCACGTCGTTTATGCGTTGAAAAATTGCCTGTTTGTCTTTCCAGCCTGTTGCCTTTAACACAAATTCCAGATTCTTAGAAACGTTCCTATCATGCAGTAATTGGAAGTCTTGAAAAATAATTCCCATCTGCTTTCTAAGGGCAGGAATGTTCTTACGTTTTAATGTTAATAATGATTGTCCTAGAACGTTTGCAGCCTCAGCATCGTCTGCATAAATATCAAGTTCACAATAAATGGTTTTCAGAAGGGAACTTTTACCTGAACCAACTTTCCCTATAATATAGATAAACTCGCCTTCATCTACCTGAAAGTCTACGTTTTTAAGAACTTGTTTCTCGTCTTGAAAAATATTTACTTTACAATAATTTACTAACATCGTATGTCTTTTTGAGATTTCATTATATCTAATGCAAAGATAAGAAAAAAAAATGATTTGCCTTGTTTATTTGTAAAAAAAGCCATTAATAGCATTTTTTATTAACTTATTCGCAATTTTGAGTTTGTTATGGAATTAAAGAAAATGAATAATAATAAAACCTTCGATGATTTATTATTGTGTTTTTTGAAAACGTAATTACAAATTTTAAAAATATAATAAAAAATATTTGTCCCTATTTATCCTCTAAAATGCACATTTCTAAACAATGGTGAAATAATAAAGCGGAGGGAAATATATGGAATAAAACAATAAGGAAAATAAGAATGACTAAGACAAATATCTGGTGTAATATAAATATAATGTATTGATTTAGAACATTCGCTTAATGATATTTAGTATATTTTGCTAATATAGGTGGTTTATTTATCGGTTTTTATTTGTACTTTTGCAGCCGCAAAAAATAAATATATGGAGCTCTAAAAAAGAACGACTCTATGTCTCATAAAATATACACATCATTTCGAATAGGAATAGCTTTTGGGTTATTCATAATAGTGCAAAATCTGCACGGTGTCAATTGTGAACAAACTAATAGCTCTACAAATAGTTTGGCAAATAAAAATGTTGTATTTCTTGGCGATTCAAATTTGTGGACTGGTGGAAAAGATAATTCTAACCCACGTAGTTGGAGTTTTTGGTTTTGTAAAGAGTTCTCTATAAAAAATAGTATGAATTATGCACGTAGTGGGGCTACATGGTCGCATACTAAAAATACAAAGCGAGATATTTTATTGTATGAAGAAAAGCTATCAGACAATAATGTTGTCCTCAATCAGGTTTTGCGTTTAATAAAAGATACAAAAGAACTTAGATGTTCTAAGCCCGATTATATATTTGTTATGGCAGGAACTAACGATGCATGGTTTCAAAATAAACGTCCACAACTTTTTTCTGAAAGTGTGCAAGATGTTTTTACTCTAAAAAATAAGAAACATCAACAGGCATTATCTCTTGCACGGACTGTGAAACTAGATTGTGAATTGTTGCAGAAAAATTTCCCAAAAAGTAAAATAATCCTTGTTACTCCAATGTTTACAACACAGGCTTCTACAAACTTAATTTCAAAAGTTTCTGATGTTATTTCGGCATGTGGAGAATATTTAAATATTAACGTAATACGTTTAGATACAATAAATTTAATTAATCCGCTTCAAGAAAAAAACAAACTAACTTATACGTTAGATGGAACGCATACAAATCCGTCAGGAGCGGAAAGAGTAGGGGATTATATTGCAAAAAAAATTAAAGAGTTCATTCAATAAAATAGTACTAAATATTTTTATACAAACTAATTTATGGTATTTTCGGATTTATTTTTCTTATTCGTGTTTATTCCATTGTTTATGGTTTGCTATTTGTTTGCTAACCTGTGGGATAAGATGCGAAAGAATGATTGCATAAACCAAACAACTGCTCGCAATGCAGTATTAGTAGTTTTCTCGCTCATATTTTATGCTTGGGGAGAACCTACTTATGTTTTCTTAATGATAATAAGTGTTTTTATAAACTATCTTGTAGGAATAGGTATTGATAAACAAGAACGACATAGAAAACTCGCTCTTGTTATTGGATTAATTTGTAATCTTCTTATATTGGGCACATTTAAATATGCAGGCTTTATTGCAGAATCGCTCAATTATATAGGAATTCCTCTTCCTATTCCACATATAGCATTGCCTATCGGAATTAGTTTTTATACATTTCAAAGCATTTCTTATCTTATAGATGTTTATCGCAAGCAGGCTGATAGTCAGAAACGTTTTGTAGATTTATTACTCTACATTTCAATGTTTCCACAACTTATTGCAGGACCAATTGTACGTTACGATCTTATAGCAAAAGAAATAAATAGTCGTCATATAACCCGAACAGATGTTGTTGAAGGTTCTTACAGATTTTTAATTGGATTAGGTAAAAAAGTAATATTAGCTAATCAGTTTTCAGAAATAGCCAATCAGTTTTTACAGAGCGGATTACCACAACTTACCACTTTAGGAGCTTGGGTAGGTATTGCTGCATTTACTTTCCAAATATTTTTCGATTTCAGTGGTTATAGTGATATGGCAATTGGACTTGGACGTTGTTTAGGTTTTCATTTTGCAGAAAATTTTAAACATCCATATAGTTGTACCTCTATTACCGATTTTTGGCGTAAATGGCATATATCGTTAGGAAGTTTCTTTAGAGATTATGTTTATATTCCAATGGGAGGAAACCGGAAACATCAGGTACTTAATATATTAGTTGTATGGTTTCTTACAGGAATGTGGCATGGTGCAAGCTGGAATTTTATATTGTGGGGTGTTTATTTTGGTATAATTGTAACGCTTGAGAAATATACTTTGCTGAAAGTTATAAATAAAATACCAAAAATATTTCTCCATTTTTATAGTCTTATTCTTGTAGTTGTTGGTTGGGGAATATTTTATTTTACCAATCTTACACAAATGCAACATTTCTTTTACATCTTCTTTGGGCGAACAGAAAAGATTATGGACTTCGCTGCACAAACAGCATTATTTAATAATTTCTGGTTGTGGGTAGCAGGTATAATATTCTCTATGCCAATTTATGATTTTGTGAATAAGCATTTCTCTAAAATAAAATCAGAAACATTACGTACAAATATAGCACTTGTAACACGAGTAGTAATATCTTTGTGCTTACTTTTCTTAAGTGTAGCACTACTTGTAGGAGCAACAAATAATGCTTTTATATATACACGCTTTTAAACGAATATAATATGAAACGGTATACACTATTATTTATTTATAGTCTTCTTTTTATGCCTTTTGTTGTGCAAGCTCAACAGGTGTTTAAAAAACGTAATGGTATTATTGTGGTAAAAAACGATTCGCTATTAAGAGCAATGTCATTTTTTACAGGAAAAGCCGAAGGTGGAACTTGGTATTCTGATGCTATAAATGCATATCAGAAAGCTATGGGCGATGAAATTCAAGTGTACAATATGATAATTCCGATATCGAGTGCATTTTATTGGCCTGAAGATTATACAGAAGTGAAAACAAATTCGCAACGTGCTACACTTAATAATATGTATGCACATATAGATAATAAGGTAAAAAAAATAGATCTTTGGAATATATTGGAGCAACATAAAGACGAAGCTATTTATGCTCGCACCGATCATCATTGGTTGCCTTTAGCTGCTTATTATGCAGCACAACAGTTTGCAAGTGTTGCTAAAGTTCCATTTCGCAATTTATCTTCGTACGAACAACAAACTATACATCGTTTCGTTGGAAGTATGGCACATTTTTCTGGCGATGCAACGTTAATGAAAAGCTCTCCTGAAGATTTTATCTTTTATACTCCTAAAAATTGTCCGATAAAAACAACATATATAGAGTATATTCTTCAGAATAGACGTGTAGTGGGGACAAAACCAGCTGTTGATGGTAATTTCTTTTGGAAATATAATGATGGAAGTAGTAATGCATATTGTACGTTTATGGGGGGTGATACTCGTGCAACACACGTTTCAACACCAACAAAGAATGGACGCCGATTGCTTATTATAAAAGATAGTTTTGGTAATGCATTGCCAGCTTTCTTATTCTTTTCGTTTGAAGATATATATGTTGTCGATTTCAGATATTTTCAAGGAAACATAAAGCACTATGCTACTGAAAATAATATCACCGATTTACTTATAGTTAATAATATACAACACGCTTATTCTCAAGGAACATCTAATTCATTGCTGAATATGCTGAATCGTCCAATAAAGAAATAATAAATTTATGAAACAAGATAATATCTATATTTCTATTATCGCTATAATTTTTACTGCTCTAGTTTGCGTTTTCAACTTTCTACCGCGTAGTACATTCTCTATATTGGAAAAGCGCGATTTAAAGCAGTTTCCTAAATATTCGTTCGAAAGTTTGCGAACAGGCGATTTCACAAAGAATATTAACTCTTGGTTTAGTGATAGTGAACCTTACAGAGATTTCTTTATGATGATTAGTATGAAGCAAAAAAATCTCTTAGGTATTACTGCACCTGGAGAAGAACAAGTGAAATTTCATGCAGCAACTTCTTCGAAAGATTCTAAAAGTATGATGGAAGAAGAAAACGATGAAAGAGAAGTTGGAGAATATAAGAATACAGTTGCCGCAAACGAAAATGCCAAAATAGCAAATCGTGGTATAGTAGTAATTGGAAGTGGTGAAAATGTAAGAGCTTTAATGGCTTATGGTGGCGGATCACATGGTGGTGTTGCGTATGCAGAAGCTGCAAATAAGTATAAACAAGTGTTTGGTCCGAAAGTAAACGTATATTGTATGGTAATTCCAACAGCAATAGAATTTTATTGTCCCGATCAGGCAAAAAGTTGTACGAATAGTCAGCGAGCAACTATAAACAATATTTTCAGTCATTTAGATAAAGATGTGAAAGCTGTAAATGTATATACGCCTCTTTCGAAACACGTAAATGAGCCAATTTATTTACGTACCGACCATCATTGGGCGCCACTTGGAGCATATTATGCAGCACAAGAGTTTGCTCGTGTAGCACAAGTTCCATTTAAAACATTGAATAATTATGAACGTCGTGTAGTTCATAAGTTTGTTGGTAGTATGTATGGCTATGCACAAGATATTTCTATAAAGAATGCACCAGAAGATTTTGTTTTCTATGTACCAAAGAATTTGAAATATACAACTGAGTACGAAGATTATAAGTTGGATAAAAGCTATAATATAATAGGTAAACCCACAATCCGAAAAGGGCAATTCTTTGTTCACTATCGAGATGGTAATGCTGGAGCATATTGTACATTTATGGGAGGAGATGCTAGAATAGCAAAAGTTACTACACCTGTGAAGAATAAACGACATTTACTAATTTTGAAAGATAGTTTTGGAAATGCTCTGCCAGGTTATCTCTTCTTTAGTTTCGAACAAATACAAGTGGTAGATACTCGTTATTTCCCAAAGAATATGAAAAAGTTTGTACGTGATAATAAGATTACGGATATTCTTTTTGCAAACAACATATTCAATGCGTACTCTCCAAAAATAGGTAAGAAATATTTAAAATTCTTAGACCAATAAATTAAATTTAGCCTTTTCGTTATCAATACAAGGTACAAATAGTAATTTCTTTCTGGTAAAATGCGTGTAATAGCTTTTGCCTTTAAGAATACCTACTTTAATTTGTGTGTGTATAAATTGAATATGTGTGAAATATAATAAACAAATAACCCTCTAGCCTTAAAAGTAAGAGGGTTATTTGCTCTTTTTATTGTAACTTTAGCATTAAAGAATAGATTTCGTTTGGCAGTATTGCAGATTGATATCTTTTATTATGCTATTAATGAAATGAGATGTTTGTTTGTCTAAATCCGATATCATATTATATATAAGCAAAGATGAAGTAGATAAAGATTTCTTTATATTAGAATTTTTATAAAAGTCTTGTGCCTTCTTTCCTATTTATTAGCTATCTTTGCGCATTGTAATGCAGAATGCAAACAATAACATAAAAACAATAGAACTTTTAGCTCCTGCTAAAGATTTAGCTTGTGGAATAGCTGCGATAAATCACGGTGCAGATGCCGTATATATCGGTGCAGCTAAGTTTGGTGCACGGCACTCGGCAGGAAATAGTGTAGAAGATATAGCAATGTTATGTGAATATGCCCATAAGTTTGGAGCAAAAGTGCATGTAACAGTAAATACTATTATCTACGAAAATGAGCTGGAAGATATGTTGCAACTTATTTGCAAATTAGAAAAAGCAAATGTAGATGCCTTATTGATTCAGGATATGGGATTGTTGAAAGCGTGCAAAGAGCAGCTACATACAAAAATGTCGCTACATGCTAGTACGCAATGTGATAGTCGAACTATAGAGAAAGTGCGTTGGCTTGCATCTTTAGGTTTTGAACGTGTGGTGTTAGCACGTGAATTGTCTGTGAAAGAAATAGCTAATATACATAAAGCAGTTCCCGAAGTAGAGCTGGAAGCATTTGTACATGGTGCACTCTGTGTTAGTTATAGTGGTATTTGTTATGCTTCTCAATATTGTTTTAACCGTTCAGCAAATCGTGGATCGTGTGCACAATTCTGCAGAATGGCATTCGACCTTATAGATTCAAATGGTACCACAATAGAACATCAAAGATATCTTCTTTCGTTGAAAGATATGAACCAGATAGATAATTTGGAAGCATTAATGAGGTCGGGGGCGTGTGCCTTTAAGATAGAAGGTAGACTGAAAGATGTAAATTATGTGAAGAATGTTGTATCGGCATATAGTCAACGTTTAAATGAAATTATAGCAAAATACCCTAATGAATTTCAACGTGCCTCGTTTGGTAGGGTAGAATACAACTTTACTCCTAATCTTAATAAAACTTTTAATCGTGGATATACTCACTATTTTGTTAATGGACGGCAGCAAGGGATATTCTCACCTAATACGCCCAAAGCATTAGGAGAATATGTTGGTAAAGTAAAAGAAATACGCCACAATTCGTTTAATGTTTCTTCAACTGCAAGTTTTTCTAATGGCGATGGTTTGTGTTTTATTAAGCGTCAGCCTAATGGCGAGTCAAAAATTACAGAAATATTAGAAGGATTTCGTGTAAATAAGGCAACTGGAAACCGCTTGTTTCCCTACAAGATGCCTCAAGATTTAAAGCCAGGTGTAAGTTTGTATAGAAATCAAGACCAAGCATTTGAGAAAAAACTCTCTAGTGAATCAGCAGTGCGTTTAATTCCCATTACAATGCAGTTTGAGAAAACCCATAAAGGTTATTCTCTAGCAGCTCATTTAAGTAATATCGCCACTCCAAAGATAGAAGTAAAAGTCTCAATCGAATTTGAACATCAAAAGGCAAAGAAGCCTCAACACGATAATATAATTCGACAACTTACCAAGTTGGGTAATACAATTTATTTTTGTGATGAGATAGAGATTGACGAGAATGCTGATCAATTTTTTATTCCGAGTAGTGTACTAACAGAATTAAGACGCAATGTTATTGAAGCATTTGAACACCAATTATTAACAATACGAGACTTAGACAAACATGATGAACCTAATGCATGTAATATACCAGTCTTAGGTAGCCATAATATTAATCCATCAAAATATAAAAAGTTCCCCTATCTGTATAATGTTTCTAATAGTAAAGCAAGAGCATTTTACACAGAGCAAGGTATAAATATTGGTTCAGCTTTCGAATGTATGGATACGAAAGCAATGAAGAGAGATGCTCTTATTATGCAGTGTCGTCATTGCATTCGCTATTCATTAGGCTATTGTTTAGTTCATGGTGGAAAGGTTCCAACGTGGCGTGAACCATTATACTTAGTATTAGGCGATAAACGTCGCTTTCGTTTAGAGTTCGATTGCAAAGATTGTCAGATGAATATATACGCAGAATAACAACCAAATAATGGAAGAACTATTAAAACATATTTTGCCAAGAAAAAGTCTACGTGAAATGCCTATTTCTCTTATAGCAATGATGTTATGGCTTTTTTTTTCATCTGTTTCAATAAGTTGTTATCATAAGAAAACTCCATCAAACTTTAGTATTCCCGATAGTATTCAAGAAACACAAATCTCCAGCCGAATACTAAAGGGGCGACACTACTCACCCAATTTGAAGAAAGAAACCAATAATAGTATAGATTGGGCAGGAACTACAACACGATTAGATTCATTTGCTTTTCGTGTGAAACATCATTATTCCGAAGGCTTTAATTTTGTTGTAAACAAAGACACGCTAATGCTTTTACGGCAACAACCGGAAGAAATAGTTAATAAATTAGAGACCGATTCGTTTGCTGTAACCAAAGGAAAACCATTAGTAGTAGCCGATATTCGTATTCTTCCAAACGATACCATTGATTCTGTGTGGGTGCGTGTTGCTACTGAAGATTCTGCATTTGGCTGGGCACGCGAAAAGCAATTATTAAATGCAGTAGACCCAGATACACCCATATCACAGTTCATTTCTTTGTTCTCCAATACTCACTTGCTTATATTCTTAGTTATAATCTCGTTGATAGGCTTAAGTTATCTAATGCGAAAGATAATGAAGCACAATGCCAATATAGTACACTTCAACGATATAAATTCTTTCTATCCTACATTGTTGGCTATTATTGTAGCTACATCTGCAACGTTCTATGCAAGTATACAACTATTTGCTCCTGAAACATGGCGCGAGTTCTATTTCCATCCATCGTTTAATCCATTTTCACAACCTTTACTCTTAAATATCTTCCTATTGTTGGTGTGGGCTATGTTGCTTGTAGCTATTGCTGTCGTTGATGATGTTCGTCGTCTACTTCGCACAAACGATGCCTTTATGTATTTATCAGGATTGGTTGCTATCTGTGCAGTAGACTATATAATATTTTCGGTTCTCACCTTATATTATATAGGATATTTACTTCTATTAGCTTATATCTATTATGCCATTCACATTTGGATAAAGCTAAGTAGTGATACCTACGAATGTGGAAACTGTGGCGCTCGTCTTCATCGAAAGGGACGTTGCCCGCATTGTGGGGTTATGAATGAATGAAATATAGATATATACAGGCTCGGTAGAAAAGAGGTGAGAATACTTCAGAAACGAAGATGATTGTTAAAAAAATCACTTCTATATTTCTATAAAAGAAAATGAAACAACATAAGATGTTTATTATCTAGCATAAATGCTTCACCTGTATCCAACTATCCAGTAGGCATAGTAAGGGAATGTCTATGGAAGTAGTTAATATAACAAAAAAGTGTCTAGTGAAATCGGGAAACCACAAATACATATAGGAAGTAATTCGTTATGATATCTAATTTATAACTGATAGATATCTGAGACGAGCGTAACAGATATCTAAAATGCAACTGATAGATATCTAAAAATAAAAGTAATTTGTAAATTAGATATCATAAGAAACAATACTCCTTATGGAGCGTAGACTTATAGATACTTATTATTTTTTTTATTATGTTTTGTTCTTTTCGAGAAAAAGAATTACATTTGTAGCCAGAAATATTACTTAACCTGAACGCCCCTGCTTCTAAATGGCGTTCTCTCGCAAAAAGAGAGTGAAAGGAGAGGCACTTTAATAATGAAAAACGATCTGTATAAAAGTATGTGTGCAGCGTTTGCTGTTTTATTCGTTTCAATGGCGCAACAAGGAATGGCGCAAGATACTTACAACATTAAAATTGCTGGTGTATCAGTAACTTCCGAAAACTGTAACAATTTGAGTGTTATAAAAGGTGTTACGGGAAAAGCAAAATACGATAACGATTCTAAAACTCTAACGCTTGATGGAGCTACTATTCATGCAACAAGTACTCACGGTATAGAAAACAGAGTTGATGGCTTGATAATCCGTGTTAGTAACGAAAGCTCTATTGTTTCCGATAAGCAAACAAGTATTTGGAATATGGATAAAGAAATTCGTATTTCGGGCGATGGCAAACTCACACTTACAGGATCGTCTACTGCAAGCGATGATAAATATAATAAAGCAGTATTTAACCAAGGGACAATTACAATTAGCAATTGTAGTGTCGAAGCAAGTGGTGGGAGTAATGGCTTTTATGGTGGTTATTGGATATTTGATAACTGTAATGTACGCGTAAAAGGTGGTAGTAATAGCAACAGTACGCATAAAGGTAGTATTGCTTGGGTATGGGATAGAGAGCCAACTTTTACCGATTGTGCAATAACTTCTCCTACGGGAGCATATTGGGAAGAGGTTGAAGAATACGAATATCCTTATTTCTACCTTTATGGTGCTAACAGAGATGTTGTAACAGATTGGGTTGTAATAACAAAGGGCTCTACTGGTATAAAATCTGTTGCGACCGATACAAAAACTAAGAAATGTGGTATATACACATTAGATGGTAGTCGTGTCAATAATAAGATAGAAAACCTACCAGCTGGTATGTATATTGTAAATGGACAGAAAATTCTGAAGAAATAAGAAACCTATATATCAATATTCTTCCTATAAATTGTGTGTAAAAGCCTATTTATAGGAAGGATAATATTGTATATCAATCATAATATATTCAGAAAAATCTAAACGCTCATGCCTTTATATAGCGTTGCTCGTTAAGAGTTTAAATGGGAGGCATACATCTTATTATGTATAAATCATTATCTAAAGAAAAAAGTATTGCTACTATCGTATTGCTCATTGCAATTTTAATTCTACCAACAACAACTCGTGCACAGAAAATGTACGATCTTTGGGTAGCTAGTTCACAAGTAAGTTCAGACAACTGTAACGATCTTTCAACAATAGCTGAAGTTAGTGGAATTGTGAATTATAATCCTGAAACAAAAACACTTACTCTACAAAACGCTACTATTAATTCTGGCGATAAAGATGCTATCTCTTCTAAGATAGATGGATTGACAGTGAAAGTTATAGGGACCAATAACTTAGTAGCAGCACATACTGCAATAGGATTAAGAACACCATTAACTATTACTGGTGAAGGTACGCTTAATGTAGAAGGTGGAGACAATTGTGCTATATTTGCAATGGGAACAGATTTAACCATAGACAATTGTACAGTGAATGCGAAGAGTGGTAAATATGGTATTACAGGAAATGATGGGGCTATGGAGCATATTACTATTCGAAATGCTAATGTAACAGTTGAAGGTTCAGAAATAGGTTCTATGCTTGATATAGCATCACTTACATTAGAAGGTTGTGCTATCACTCAACCTTCTGGAGCAGCTTATAATCCAAAGATGCGCTGCGTAACAGTGGGAAACAGTGTGGTAAAAAGTAAGATAGTAATAGAGAAGAATACAACAGCTATTTCCATTCCTACGGCTAATACAAATCATTCAAAAGAGATTTATAATGTTAGTGGAGCAAAGTTTAATGGAGAACTAAACAATTTGCCAAAAGGAATTTATATTATTAATGGTAAGAAAGTTGTAAAGTTATAAAGAATAAGAGCTTACACATCAAACACCATTCCTTCATTTGTGAGGAAACTATTGGGGAAAATTGCTTTTGCTTCATTTAGAATAATATCTTCGTTTAAATAACGAGCCGAGTAATGTCCTAAAAGCAATTTTCCTACATTAGCCTTTTTAGCAACAGTTGCGGCTTCTTCTGCTGTGCTGTGATAGTAACTCTTTGCTCTATCTTTATATTCGTTTGTATAAGTACTTTCATGGTAGAGTACATCTACATTTGCAACTTTTTTATATAGTTGTTCCATATATCTTGTATCAGAGCAATAAGCATAACTTCGTGGCTTGTCTGCTGGAATTGTAAGCTTACTATTCATAATAATATCACCATCAGCTGTAGTCCAATTTGCTCCAGCTTTTATATTATTAATTTGACTGATAGGTATATTATAAAAGTCTATCATATCACGACGAATATGTGGTGTAGTAGGTTTCTCGCGAAATAGGAATCCACAACATGGAATGCGGTGTTCCAATGGAATAGATTCTATTGTAAGACTTTTATCTTCGTAAATTACTTTTGTTTCGGTTGTTTCTATAGGGTGGAACATTACAGCAAATTCAAGTTTCTTACAAAATAGTTCCATCGATAAATTAAAGTATTCTTCAAACTCTTTTGGAGCATAAATGTGGAGTGGGGCAGTACGCCCTGTCATTCCAAAAGTAGAAATCATACCAAATAGACCAAAACAATGATCACCGTGTAAATGTGAAATAAAAACAGCCTGAATCTTAGTGAAATGAACCTTGGTACGACGTACTTGTATTTGTGTACCTTCTCCGCAATCTATCATAAAGTATTTACCACGTATCTCTACTATTTGGCAAGTTGCATTATGACGAAGTGTAGGTAAAGCACTGCCACAACCTAATATGTGAATTTTAAATGGAATCACGCTTTATTTCTTTCGTGTAAAGACAAATATTCCAGCATTATTCTCAAGCGACATAGAATCTGCCCCTAACTCAATCACATCGAAGGTATCTTTTGAAAGGAGAAGTTTACCATTAAATATCTTCCAGAAAGTCCATGCGTCTTTTTCTGATTGTAGATTTGATGTAATTTCTCCTCCCTCCTTTATTTCAAAGCTTTTGTCTAAACTAGACCAGTTTCCAAGCAGTGATGTTATATTGATAGCCTTTCGTAGAATTAAATCACCATACTCCTTATAAGCTATTACAGCAAAACGGTCGCCAACAAGTTTTCCTCCTTTCACAACATCTGTAGAATCATCAGGGTTTTGAATAATCTCTAGAGTGTCGCCCTTATCAGTAAGGAGTAATATAGAATTCATTCCACCATCGAGCATTGTACCATAAATGGTAGAATCACCACTATTAAGTGAGTCTACATTATTAATATTAGGACTTATCACTGTAGTTGTTTTCTTGTTTTTACAACCAATAAAGCTGAATGCTATTGCTGTAAAAAGTAGCAGTATTCGTACTTTTTTCATAATAAAATATAGAGTAACTTACTTATTATTTTCTATTTCTTTTGCTTCATTCCATAGATTATCCATTTCTTCTATGGTCATATCTTTTAAGTTTTTACCAATTTTCTTTGCTTGTTGTTCAACGTAATTGAACCGTGAAATGAATTTCTTATTTGTATATTCGAGTGCATTATCAGGATTGAGCTTATACAATCGGGCTGCATTGATGACAGAAAACAAAAAATCGCCTAGCTCTTTTGTAGACTTTTCTTTATCACCTTTTGCCAATTCTATTTTTAGCTCGTTAAGTTCTTCATCAACTTTTTTCCATATATCCTCCTTCTTTTTCCAATCGAATCCGACGTTTCGTGCTTTATCTTGTATTCGATATGCTTTTATAAGACTTGGTAGCGAATTAGGGACTCCTGATAAGACAGTTTTATTGCCGTCTCTTTCCTTTTGTTTTCGTTGTTCCCATGTTAACTCAACCTGAGAAGCTGTAGATGGAGAATCTTCTTTTTGAGAAGAGACACTTTGCCTTTCGCTATTAAGATCATCTTTATATACAACCTGCCCACGCTTGTTGATAACCATATTATGATTCGAAACGATCCATCCTGTCCAATCAATAAAATCGTGTCTGAACATCAGTTTATCTGATTGAGCATTGCAAACATCTGCTATGTCAAAGTCATTTGTTTCACTGCCAAGCGATGCATAAAAAACAACGTGTTCCATAACATCACCAAGTTCTTTACAAATATTCTTCTCATCGTGTTTTATTAAAGCATCGGCAAGTTCAAATGCTTCTTCAATTGTATTGGGGCGTAAACTCTCAAAAGTTTGTTTTTTATCCCACGGACATTCTTTTCGTAGTCGTTCTTGTACATCAAGTAAACGCGAGAATGCTGCTATTTTTTCTTCTTTTGTATGCAATTTAATCAAGTTTAAAGTTAAAAGAAGTACTGAGTACTGCTAATAGTTATGCAAAGATAGTGCTTTCAACTGATTTTTTCGTAAATTTGCAACGTTTTTAATGATAATAAAGAAATAATAATATAGAACGTATGGAATTAGCAAGTAAGTACGACCCACAGAGTGTGGAAGCAAAGTGGTATGAGTATTGGCTCAACAATAAACTCTTTAGTTCTAAACCTGATGGACGTGAACCTTATACTGTGGTTATTCCACCACCAAATGTAACAGGCGTATTGCACATGGGGCATATGCTTAATAACACTATTCAAGATATTCTTGTGCGACATGCACGTATGGAAGGTAAAAATGCTTGTTGGGTTCCTGGTACCGACCATGCTAGTATTGCTACTGAGGCAAAAGTAGTGAATAGACTTGCACAAGAGGGAATAAATAAAACTGATTTATCTAGAGATGAGTTCCTAAAACATGCTTGGAAGTGGACAGACGAACACGGTGGTATTATTTTGAAACAATTGCGTAAACTTGGTTGCTCTTGTGATTGGGACCGTACTGCTTTTACAATGGATGAAAAACGTAGTAGAAGCGTTATAAAGGTATTTTGCGACCTTTATAATAAAGGCTTAATTTATCGTGGTGTACGAATGGTAAATTGGGATCCAAGTGCAGAGACCGCACTTTCGGATGAAGAAGTTGTTTACAAAGACGAGCATTCAAAGCTCTACAACCTAAAATATTATATATTACCAGAAGAACAAAGTAGGGTAGAACGCAAATGTGATGATAATGTCATACATAAAGACGATAAAGGTTATTATGCAGTTGTAGCTACTACACGTCCAGAAACAATTATGGGTGATACCGCTATGTGTATTAATCCTGATGATGTGAAAAATACATGGTTAAAGGGATTGCATGTTATTGTTCCATTAGTTGGGCGTTGTATACCTGTTATAGAAGATACTTATGTTGATATTCAGTTTGGTACAGGTTGCTTGAAAGTTACTCCTGCACATGATATCAATGATCATGCGTTAGGGTTAAAACATGGATTAGAAACCATTGATATATTCAATGATAATGGAACTTTATCGGATGCTGCAGATATATATATAGGTCAAGACCGTATGGACGTGCGCAAACAAATAGCAATCGACCTGGAAGCAGCCAACTTGATGGAAAAGATAGAAGATTATGACAATAAGGTAGGCTACTCAGAACGTACCAATGTTCCTATTGAACCGAAACTTTCAACACAATGGTTCTTACGTATGCAGCATTTTGCGGATATCGCACTGAATCCTGTGCTGAATGATGAGATAGAGTTCTATCCAAAGAAATACAAGAACACCTATCGTCATTGGTTAGAAAATATCAAAGATTGGTGCATTAGCCGCCAACTTTGGTGGGGACATCGCATTCCAGCTTATTACTTCAAAGATACGAATGGCAAAACCATAACTGTAGTAGCTGAAAACAATGAGAAGGCTTTTGAGCAAGCAAAGTTGATTAACCCAAATCTAACAGTTGCCGACTTAGAACAAGAAAGTGACTGCTTGGATACATGGTTCTCAAGTTGGTTGTGGCCTATTTCTGTATTTGATGGCATCAACAATCCTGACAATGAAGAAATAAAGTATTATTATCCAACAAGCGATTTAGTTACAGGTCCTGATATTATTTTCTTCTGGGTGGCTCGTATGATTATGGCAGGATATGAATATCGTAAGACTTATCCTTTTAAGCATGTTTATTTTACAGGCATTGTACGCGATAAACTTGGGCGGAAGATGAGTAAGAGTCTTGGTAACTCGCCTGATCCATTAGAATTAATAGATAAGTATGGGGCTGATGGTGTACGTATGGGTATGATGCTCTCTGCTCCAGCTGGCAACGATATATTGTTTGATGAAAGTCTTTGTGAGCAAGGACGCAACTTTAATAACAAGATATGGAATGCGTTTCGCCTTGTTCAAGGTTGGGAGACTGCAGATGTAGAACAACCTGAGGCTAATAAAATAGCCATTAAATGGTTTGATGCGAAGCTTAAAGAAGTAAATTCTGAAATGGGAGAACAATTTAAGAGCTATCGTATATCAGAAGCATTGATGACTGTCTATAAGCTTTTCTGGGACGAGTTTTCTAGTTGGTATTTGGAAATGATAAAACCAGAATATGGCAAACCAATTGATAAGCAAACTTATGTGGCTACACTCGGTTTCTTCGATATTCTTTTGAAGATGCTACATCCATTTATGCCATTCATTACAGAAGAACTTTGGCAACATATTTTTGACCGAAACGAGGGAGAAAGTATAATGTTGGAGAAACTTGAATTGGCACTTCCTACTGATAAAGATAAGACCTTGATTGCTGAAATTGAGAATGTGAAGCAAATTGTTGGTGGCATTCGTACTGTTCGCAACCAAAAGAATATTGCTCCGAAAGTATTGCTTTCTTTAGAAGCTGTAGGCAAAAACAACTATGAAGCTTACAATTGTGTCATTGTAAAAATGGCTAACCTCAAGAGCATAAATGTTGTAGATGAGAAGAGTTCTGATGCTTCTGCATTTATGGTTGGTACTGATGGATTTGCTGTTCCACTTGGAAACCTGATTGATGTAAAAGCTGAAATTGAAAAATTGGAAAAGGAATTGGCTCACTTAGAGGGCTTCTTGAAAAGTGTGAAAACTAAACTTTCAAATGAGAAATTCGTTGCACACGCTCCTGAAGCAGTGATAGCTAAAGAACGTAAAAAGCAAAGCGATTCAGAAGAAAAAATTGAAACTATTAAGGCAAATATAGAAGAACTTCGTAATAAATAACTCTTATTTTAGCGAGACTGCTGAAGATTTCATTCTTCGCTCTCGTAAAATCCAGAAAAAAGGTGGGGTATTCTACAAAATGAAGAACCCCACCTTTATTTATTAATAGTTTAAAATGACTATTGTTCGTACTCAATTGCAGCTTGTGCCGCAGCTAACCTTGCAATGGGAACTCGGAAAGGAGAGCAGCTAACGTAGTTTAAGCCTACACGATGACAGAATTTAACAGAGCTTGGTTCGCCTCCGTGCTCACCACAGATACCACACTTTAGTTTCTTACGAGTTTTACGACCTTTCTCTACTGCTATTTTAATAAGCTGACCGACACCTTCTTGGTCGAGAACTTGGAATGGGTCTACATCAAGAATCTTCTTTTCAAGATAACTTGGCAAGAAACTTGCAATATCGTCGCGACTATAACCAAAAGTCATTTGTGTTAAGTCATTCGTACCAAAACTGAAATATTCGGCTTTATTAGCAATTAAGTCTGCAGTAAGTGCTGCACGAGGAACTTCTATCATTGTTCCAACTTTAAATGGCACTTCTATTCCTTCTGCTTTGAATATTTTATTGGCAGTTTTACGAATGATTACTTCTTGATTGTCAAGTTCATTTACAATTCCTACGAGTGGAACCATAATTTCTGGCATTGGATTGAATCCCTCTTTCTTTAATTGTACAGCCGCACCAAGTATAGCACGTGTTTGCATCGCTGTAATCTCTGGGAATGTGTTGCCGAGTCGGCAGCCACGAAGTCCTAACATAGGGTTATGTTCAGATAGTGAGTTCACACGATTTCGAATAAATTGAACGCTAACACCCATTTCTTCCGCCATAGCCTCTTGTCCAGCTTCATCGTGCGGTACAAATTCGTGCAATGGCGGATCAAGTAAACGAATATTTACAGGCATTCCGTCCATACACTTTAGGATTCCATAGAAGTCTTGTTTCTGATAGGGTAATAGTTTTTCGAGTGCTTTTTCCCTACCTTCGATAGAATCTGCAAGAATCATTTCTCGCATAGCCTTAATCTTCAGATCCTCGAAGAACATGTGTTCTGTACGACATAATCCTATACCAACTGCTCCAAATGTACGTGCTACTTCTGCATCGCGTGGTGTATCTGCATTTGTACGAACACGTAGTTTTGTATATTTGTTGCAAAGATCCATAAGCTGAGCGAAATCGCCAGTAACTTCAGCTGCTTTTGTCTGAACTTCACCATAATAAACTTCTCCTGTAGATCCATTCAACGATAGGTAATCACCTTCATGGAGTACTGTTCCATCAATTTCTACAGTACGTTTTTTGTAGTTTACAGTAACACCACCAGCTCCACTTACGCAGCACTTACCCATGCCACGAGCAACCACTGCTGCATGCGAAGTCATACCACCACGTGCGGTAAGTATTCCTTCCGCAGCATTCATTCCAGCCAAATCTTCTGGAGAGGTTTCTATACGGACCATTATTACTTTGTGTCCATCTTCATGCCATTTTGCAGCATCATCGGCAAAGAAAACTATTTGTCCTGTAGCAGCTCCTGGCGATGCTGGCAGTCCTCGTGTAAGAACTTTAGCTTGTGCCAATGCTTCTTTATCAAATACAGGGTGTAATAGTTCATCAAGTTTATTTGGCTCGCAACGTAAGATGGCTGTTTTCTCATCGATTTCACCTTCTTTTAGTAAATCCATTGCTATTTTTACCATTGCAGTACCTGTACGTTTACCATTACGAGTTTGTAAGAACCAAAGTTTTCCATCTTGTACGGTAAACTCCATATCCTGCATATCGTGGTAATGCTTCTCCAATTTTTTCTGAATAGCGTTAAGCTGCGCATAAATTTCAGGCATTGCTTCTTCCATTGATGGGAATTTTGTGCTACGGATACTTTCGTCTACTCCTTGTTGTTCTGCCCATTTTAGCGAACCTTTTAATGTTATTTGTTGTGGTGTACGTATACCTGCAACAACATCTTCCCCTTGCGCATTCACCAAGTATTCTCCATTAAAGGCATTCTCTCCATTACCGGCATCACGAGAAAAACAAACACCTGTGGCAGAAGTTTCACCCATATTTCCAAAAACCATAGCCTGAACTGTTACGGCTGTTCCCCATTCCTGCGGAATACCTTCCATTTTGCGATAGAGTATAGCACGTTCGTTCATCCATGAAGTAAATACAGCGCAAATTGCTCCCCAAAGTTGTTCCATAGGGTTAGAAGGAAACTCTTTGCCAGTCTGATTTTTTATGGCTTTCTTAAATTCTAAAACAAGTTCTTTTAGATCAGCAACATTCATTTCGTTATCCAATTTTATGTTGCGTTTAGCCTTTACACGTTGGATAATAGCTTCAAATGGATCAATATCTTCCTTGTTTTCAGGTTTCATGCCTAAAACAACATCTCCATACATTTGTACAAAGCGGCGATAACTATCGTAAGCAAAACGTTCGTTGCCAGTCTTCCTTGCAAGACCTTCTACAACATCATCGTTCAAGCCGAGATTCAAGATAGTATCCATCATACCAGGCATAGAGGCACGTGCTCCAGAACGAACACTTACCAATAATGGGTTTGATGGATCACCGAATTTTGAATTCATTAAATCTTCAATGTGCTTAACGCTTTTTGTTACCTCTGAAGTTAAAGCTTCAACAACTGCTTCTTTACCTTTTTCAAAATATTCGTTACAAACATCGGTTGTAATTGTAAATCCTGGAGGAACAGGAACACCGATTAAATTCATTTCTGCGAGATTGGCTCCCTTGCCACCTAACAAATTCCTCATGTCAGCTTTCCCTTCGGCCTTTCCGTTGCCGAAAGTGTAGACTCTTTTCTCAGCCATAATGATTATGTAAATATTTAAATCTTTTTTCGTCAGTGCAAATATAATAATAAATTGCTGAAGAAACAAACTATTAGCACAAAAAATAGATAATGTGCTTTACATTTGCTATAAAATAGCAGATTTATTATTTTAATAATATATGGAAAATATAATCTTACGTTTCTTCAAATAAGTTAGAATATGGTCTGCTGCTTAATAGAGTGTTTTTATTTATAGCAAACTGTGATTGGGTAGAATATTTCAATAATAATTAGCTAATTGTTATATTTATCATAATGTTGATTAGTTTTGTATTATTTATCAATAACAACTAAGCTCTAAATCTATTTTCTTATCATACAATGTCTATTATTTCGCCTTGATTCTTTTGTGCGTTCCTACAGAATTATTTACTTGCGCATTCACCTTTATATAATTGCAAACTAGTGTATGAGCATCAATATAATATCTTACCAGTCGTTAATTTCAAATGAAATAGTCTGAGAATGAAGGTAGAAACATTGTGTAGAAAAATATGACGTCATATTTGGTGCTGATAGATATCTGTTTTGTTTATGACAGATATCTAATTTGAAAGAAACAGATATCTAATTTTTTATCTATACAGTTTTGTTTTTATTAGAAAAGAAAAACCACCTCAGAACTATCTTTGAGACTAAATTCTCAAAAACTAGTTTTGAAGTGATTTTCTTTCGAATATAAGAAAGAATCTGTTTACATTGTAAGTATCTGTTTTGGGTGAATTAATATATGTTCCACCTTTTATCTTTCTTATTTGCTTAGTATCCAAGCTTTAAGAACAACAGCCTGATTACAAGTTTCGTTTTTAGCACCATACAATAATGTTACATTGCGTGCATTGAGGAGATTCTTAACATGTTGAGCAAATTGTGCCGCATCAGGATTATTATCAAGTTCAGAACAGTACTTTCGTTCGAATTCCGCAAACTTTTCATCTTCATGCCCAAACCATTCACGAAGTTCTGTTGAAGGTGCAACTGTTTTATCCCATTCATCTAGACTCGCCTTAACTTTTGAAATGCCTCGTGGCCACAGGCGGTCGATGAGGAGCCGATATCCATCATCTTTCTCTGGTGAAAGATAGATACGCTTAATTCTCAATTCATTCATTTGTTTCATTATCGTCTTCTAATCTAAGATGCTGACGTATCTTCTTCGTCTTTTTTGCAGTCTTGTGCTTCTTACGATTCTTACGTGGTCTGTAGTATCCCGTCCAAAGACACCACGCAATAGCTAATCCAATAATCGCAATGTAAAATACATTAGTGCCATCTTTTAAAAAAGTATATATACGTCCAGTATGAGTCTCGAGCGCAGCCATGTGAAGAGACATCGGGAGTGTTTTAAACTGAGAAGGCATTTTCGGATAAGTTGTCCCTTTATAATAGTCGATGAGTATCGGGTCTTTGAAATCGTTACTAAATCCTACCATTGTTATATCTTTATCAATAGGTAATACTCTTGGTACACCCGCCTGCGCATCACGATTCCATAAATAGAGACCGCTGAACGAACCTATAAGCCATTGCCCTGTTTTTACTTGGTAGAATGATGATAACCCCATAAAACTAACATTCGGTGCACCACTCACTGGTCGTGGAGTTGAGAAAAGATCCTGTAGAACATAAAAACCATTAGAGGTATAGATAAGCCAATCTTTCTTAACAAAATCATATCGGGCAGCACGTAGTTGGTCGTTCCATGGATTATTGCTACTTTGTACTGAAAGAGGTAGCGCATGTACACGACCTTTAACTATAGCAATCATTGCAGGTGGACGCAGAAACCAACCAGTTATTGTTACAAACAAAGTAAGTACAATAGTTATTCTACCTATACGCCGGTGTATCCAATATAATGTTTTTAACTGTGATTTGCCCGCACGAGATTTACGAGCTATGAAGAACCAAACACCAGAAATGCTAAGAATTATCAGAATAATAGCAACAGCATCGCCTATTATTTTGCCGATAGTACCAAAGAGCGCACCACTATGTATCAGCCATATTGTACGCATAAGTGACACTTTACCATCATAGTCGGTACCTGCTCTAAGCTGTATTTGTCTAAAAGGTTTATCCGTATTGGGGGATAACCAGATATGATTACGAGATACCACCACAACTGAATCGCCACGAGAAGTAACATCAGTTAATCGACTATCAAGACCATCAAGTTCAACAGTCTCCCACACATTATTAGATTCTAAATGATAGAGTTGGAAGTTTCCTACAGCCCATATATCGCCCGAACGAGTACGGGTTACGCTACGTATATTGCGCATCTCTACTCCGGAGGGCATACCTTTATTAAAGTCTTTTATGTTTGTCCCTAACTTGTTGGTAAGAAAAAAACCATTCTCACCATATATAATAACGCTATCTCCCTTGGCAATCGTACCACGCATTAAACCTTGATTCCAATCTTTATACTCGTAAGTGTTCGGCATAAGTGAACGAGGTACATTTATACTCGAAAACATCTCATGATGATTTAAAATTACACCTGAGACACAAAACCCTATGAGGAACAGACATAATATAAGTCCGAACCAACGATGCATTTTCTTCATTTAATTTTAAATTTTACTTCAAATTAACTAGCAAATTTAATAATGGTATTTTGTTCAGATGGTAACATTTGTTACTACGGATTGTTATTTATGTTTTATTAGTAATTTGAATATTTTTTAAAGCATTTTATCCTAATAAATGGGGATAAACTATTGACGACTTGTGCTTTTTTAACTATCTTTGCACCGAAAGATTTATATTTAGTATAATAATAGAATAAACATAATCACAATGAATTTGCGAAAGCTTACATCATGGTTTCCCGAGCTGAGTTACCGACAGAAAGTGGTTTCACTCATCTTGTCGGGTGTGATTGTGGGATTAGGAGGATTATTTTTCTATCTTCTACGTATGCAAACCTATCTTATAGGTGATGATCCCGCAGCTTGTGTAAACTGTCATATTATGACTCCTTACTACGCCACGTGGGCGCACTCAAGCCATGGGCGAGATGCAACATGTAATGATTGCCATGTACCACATTCTAGTTTTGCTGCCAAATATTTGTTCAAGGGAATGGATGGTATGAAGCACGTAGCATACTTTGTTACTAAGTCAGAGCGTCAAGCTATTATGGCAGAAGAGGCTTCGGCAGAAGTGATAATGGATAACTGTATCCGTTGTCACAAAGACCTCAATACACGAGTAGTGCGGACAGGAAAAATAGATTATATGGAAGCTCAACGCGGAGCAGGAAAAGCATGTTGGGACTGTCATCGTGAAGTTCCTCACGGTGGAATGAATACATTGAGCAGTACTCCAAATGCAGAAACACAGACGCCTATACCGTCATCTCCTGTACCACAATGGTTACAAAACTTACTTGAAAAAAAATAAAATAAAACAATATGGCTAAACAATTAAAGAAATGGCAAGGATGGTTGCTCTTCGGCGGAGCAATGTTTATCATCTTCGTTCTCGGTATGCTCTGTTCTTCTATGTTGGAGCGTCGCGCAGAGGTTGCCTCAGTGTTTAATAACCGCCGAGTAGTGATGACCGATTCTATTGTAAGTCAGAATGAGAAGTTTGCTGAAGATTTCCCGAGGGAATACCAAACCTGGGCGATGACGGAAGATACTTCTTTTGTGAGTAAATATAATTCTTCACAAGAGGCTGATGTATTGGAACAACGCCCGGAAATGGTAATCTTGTGGGCTGGCTATTCATTCTCTCGTGGATATAATACACCTCGTGGACACCGTCATGCAATAGAAGACTTACGTAAAATCTTGCGTACAGGTTCACCAGGCGTAGATGGGCAAGACGACATACAACCTGGTACCTGTTGGACTTGTAAAGGTCCTGACGTTCCCCGCCTGATGCGCGAGAAGGGTAAGAATGCTTTCTATGCTGCAAAGTGGAGCAAGTGGGGAAATGAGATGATGAACACCGTTGGCTGTTCAGACTGTCATGATGCACGTACGATGGAACTGAAACCAGCTCGTCCTGCTCTTTATGAGGCATGGCAACGTGCCGGCAAAGATGTAAACAAAGCCAGTCATCAAGAAATGCGTTCGTTGGTTTGTGCACAGTGCCATACCGAGTATTACTTTGAAAAGGACAACGGTCAGTATCTTAAGTTCCCACAAGATAAGGGACTGACCTGCGAAGCAGCTGAAGAATATTACGACTCTATCGGCTTCTACGACTACATACACCCGCTTTCTAAAACAAAGATCTTAAAGGCCCAGCACCCTGGATACGAGCTTTTCAAGCAAGGTATTCACGGTCAGCGTGGTCTGAGTTGTGCTGACTGTCACATGCCTTACGTTCAAGAAGGTGGCGTGAAATATACAGACCACCATATTACTTCTCCATTGGCAAACATCAGCCGCACATGTCAGACTTGCCACCGTCAGAGTGAAGAGACACTAAGGCAGAATGTATATGAGCGTCAGGAGAAAGTGCTTCAGGTTCGCAACCGTGTGGAGAAAGAACTGTCTCGTGCACATATCGAAGCCAAGTTTGCTTGGGACAAGGGCGCTACTGCCAAAGAGATGGAGCCGGTATTAAAGGCATTGCGCAAGAGCCAATGGCGTTGGGATTATGCTGTAGCTAGCCATGGAGCAAGTTTCCATGCACCACAAGAAGTTACACGTTTGCTCGCCATAGCTCTCGATTATGCACAAACAGCACGTGTTGAAATAGCTCGCGTTCTTGCACGTCATGGATACAGTAAACCTGTTCCAATGCCTGATATCTCTACAAAGGCTAAGGCTCAATCTTACATTGGACTTGATATGAAGAAGCTTAACTCTCAGAAGAAAGACTTCATTAATAATGTTGTTCCTAAATGGATTCAGACAGCAAAGAAGAATGGACGCTTTATAACTAAGCCAATGTAAAATATCATTAAGAATATTTGAATTGTATACAGGATATAAATATTATGTGGAATAAACCTTGGAAATATCGCGAGGGATTTGCAATAAGTATAGGGCTTCTGATTACAGGAGCCCTATTGCAGGTTTCTATAGGGCCTATGGAATGGCTGGTATTTATGTGGCCAGCTAATATTATTGCCCTTGCAGTACTTATTATTATGTTAGGGCTGTTTTATGCTTTTCGCCCTAAAGTATATTTGTTTCGATTTATGACGCAGGTTGAGGCTGCCGTACCAGCTCTTGCAATTGCGTCTATACTAACTGTTGTGATGGGATTAACCCGACAAGTAGCCGAAGGACACCCTGCTATAGACCCTATTGGTCTTACGCGTATGCTTAGTTTCTGGCCATTTGTTCTTATTTATTTTTGGAGCGTAATTATAGTAGCCGAAGTAGGAATACACCAGCTTGTGCATTTTCAGAAGCGCTTCATTCCTTCGCTCATTAGTCATTTAGGATTATTTATTTTCATTACTTGTGGTACATTGGGTTCTGCCGATATGCAACGCCTAAAGATGTATTGTGAAGTAGGTAAACCCGAATGGCGTGGTATTGATAGCTATCAAGAGGTTCACGAACTACCTATTGCTATTGAACTGCAGAAGTTCAGTATAGATGAGTATCCTCCTAAATTGGCTGTATTCGACAATAAAACGGGTAAGAGTCTGCCTATTGATAAACCGCAGAATATTATTATTGAACCTGGTTTTACTTCTGGAGAATTGATGGGTTGGACCATTACTGTAAAGAAGTATATTGAAGATGCACTACCTGTTGGCATGATTAAGATGATAAAAGGTATGCCTGCACAGATGATGAATATGATGCGAATGGACGACCTTGGTATGCGCATTAATCATGCTGGCTTTGTTGAATATAAAGATAAAGGTGCTGCTACTGCTATTCTTATTAAAGCGCAAAAAGGCAATGTAGTGAAAGAGGGTTGGGTAAGCTCAGGAAGTTATATGTTTCCTATGTCGACTTTGAAACTCGACAAGAGAACCGAAATAGCTATGTCGGCTCGTGAGCCATTGCGTTATGCATCGGACGTGAACATTTATACGAAAGAAGGTAAAGCTTTCAAAACACACATAGAGGTAAACAAGCCTGTTACTATAGGAACATGGAAGATTTACCAACTAGATTTCAATAAGGAGCAAGGCAAGTGGAGCACTCTCAGCGTTTACGAACTTGTATCCGACCCTTGGCTACCGGCTACCTATGTAGGTATTTATATGCTTCTGTTAGGAGCTATTTTGATGTTTATAACTGCTGGTCGTAACAAATATAAGAAGGAGGAAGAAAAGAAATGATTGCATTTTGGAATTACTTTATATATTTTGCTGTTGTAGCTGTGTTGCTTTGGGCAACGGGTGCATACGCTGCTTGGAAAGATAGAAAGGTTGTAGCATACAGTGCCACAATAGCCGGATTGGTTGTATTCTTCAGTTATATTCTTGTTATGTGGATAACTCTCGACCGTCCTCCTATGCGTACTATGGGCGAAACTCGTTTATGGTATTCGTTCTTTTTGCCATTAGCAGGTGTTATTGTTTACAGTCGTTGGGACTACAAATGGCTCCTATCCTTCTCCACTATTCTATCTATGGTGTTTATTGGAGTTAATTTATTGAAGCCAGAAATTCATAGCAAAACACTTATGCCTGCGTTACAAAGTCCGTGGTTTGCACCACACGTCATTATTTATATGTTTGCATACGCACTTTTGGGCGGTGCCTTTGTTATGGCGGCTTATTTGTTGTTCTTTAAGAAGAGCAAGATAGTAACTCATAAAGAACTGGATATAACCGATAATCTTGTGTATATAGGTTGGGCTTTTCTTTCATTAGGTATGCTTACAGGTGCGCTTTGGGCAAAAGATGCCTGGGGACATTATTGGGCTTGGGACCCTAAAGAAACTTGGGCTGCCGCTACTTGGTTGGCTTATCTTACCTATATTCATTACCGGTTACGAAAGAAGTGCAATCTAGAAATAGCTATGTGGATTCTAATTGTAAACTTCGCACTCTTGCAAATGTGCTGGTGGGGTATAAACTATTTGCCTTCTGCACAAGGCACCAGCGTACATACTTACAACATGCAATAGCCGGATTGGCAACAGCGCTTGTAGTATTGAAGCTATAAACGCAAAACACAGAAAAGAGGAAGTGTCAAACAGGCATTTCCTCTTTTGCTGTATAGTGCTTTCTAACTTTCTTACGGTTCTGCTAACATATTCGTATGCGTATTCTGTATTTATTAAATACTGATTAAACAGTATTATTTACACGTAAGTAAAACTTTATTTACGTGTAAGTAAAACTTTATTTACATGTAAGTAAAACTCTACTTACACGTAAATAATAGCGTATATTGCTTATAAGAGTATTACAGAGACGTGTTAGAAGCGAAAGCACATAGTGGTAAAAGACTTACACATTCGTATAGCAGTGCTCCCATATACGCCATTTAACTATAAATTCATTCGTTAGCTTGCAACACCACAGCACATTATTGGCAACATTGCTTCTCGCCTACTTTTATGTTCCTATCAGCCATCTTGGTTAATTTTTAGCCTCTCATATTAACCATAGAGCGCCTTCTTAGAAATGGAAATATAATTGTTTAAATCTATTCAGAATAGGTCATAAAGCATACTTATAGCGAAAATGCTTTTATAGGGTTTGTGTATATTGATGGAAATTAGTAATTTTGCACCAAAATAAAATGCAGCATTCGCATAAAATAGATAAATAAAAAACAACAATATAAATGAACATTTCATATAAATGGCTAAAGGAATACGTTGATTTCGACCTTACTCCAGAAGAATTAGCAACAGCGCTAACATCAACAGGATTAGAAGTTGGAAGCGTAGAAGAGGTTGAAACTATTCGAGGCGGACTGAAAGGACTGTTTGTTGGTAAGGTGCTTACCTGCGAAGAACACCCAAATTCTGACCATTTACACATTACGACCGTAGACCTTGGTAAAGGCGAGCCACAACAAATAGTGTGTGGTGCTGCTAATGTAGCAGCAGGACAAAAGGTAATAGTAGCCGACTTAGGTTGTGTCTTGTACGATGGTGAAGATTCTTTCGTAATTAAAAAAAGCAAACTGAGAGGTG
Organism: Prevotella pallens; assembly: GCF_900454935.1. Taxonomy (NCBI): domain Bacteria; kingdom Pseudomonadati; phylum Bacteroidota; class Bacteroidia; order Bacteroidales; family Prevotellaceae; genus Prevotella; species Prevotella pallens. Next base: position 1,264,988 of record NZ_UGTP01000001.1, on the reverse strand, counting down.
TAGAAAGCCTCGGAATGATTTGTGCCGAAGACGAAATTGGTGTAGGAACAAGCCACGATGGCATTATTGTTTTGCCAGAAGATGCACAAGTGGGTATGCCCGCAGCCGAATACTATAAGGTAGAAAGCGATTGGCTTATTGAAATTGATATAACAGCCAATCGTGCCGATGCCTTAAGCCATTATGGCGTAGCACGCGATTTGTATGCATGGCTAAAACAAAACGGATACGAAACATCGTTGCACCGACCAGATTGCAGCAAGTTTAAAGTAGACAACCATAATTTACCCATAAAGGTAACTATTGAGAACACAGATGCCTGCCGACGCTATGCCTGCCTTAGCATTACCGATTGTGAAGTAAAAGAAAGTCCACAATGGCTAAAAGATAAACTCAACGTTATAGGCGTTCGCCCCATCAATAATATCGTAGACATAACAAACTATATAATGATGGCTTACGGACAACCAATGCACTGCTTCGATGCAGATATGGTAACAGGTAGGCAGATTATAGTGAAAGATAACAACGAAGGCAAGAAATTCGTTACACTCGATGGCGAAGAACATACACTTGGACAACACGACCTAGCCATTTGCAATGCCGAAGAACCAATGTGCATAGCAGGAGTTTTCGGTGGAAAAGGAAGCGGAACATACGAGAATACACATAACGTAGTGTTAGAGAGTGCCTACTTCCACCCTACTTGGATTAGAAAAAGTGCACGCCGTCATGGACTCTCTACCGATGCAAGTTTTCGTTTCGAACGTGGTATCGACCCAAATGGAATCATCTATGCCCTAAAACAAGCAGCTATTCTTTGCAAAGAACTGGCTGGAGGCAAAATCAGTATGGACATTTGCGATGTATATCCAACAAAGATGGACGGATTTCCAGTTAGATTAAACTACGAATATGCCGACCGACTGATAGGAAAGAAACTTGGTGCAGACACTATTAAGAATATAGCAACAAGTTTGGAAATGCAGATAGTAAAAGAAGATTCTGAAGGAATCGACTTAATAGTGCCACCTTATAGAGTAGATGTAAAACGTCCGTGCGATGTTGTAGAAGACATTCTGCGCATTTATGGTTACAACAACGTTGAAATACCAACCGAATTAAAATCATCGCTTACTATTGCTGAAGAAGCCGACAAAGACTTTCATCGCGAAGATATTATTAGCGAACAGCTTGTTGGTGCTGGGTTCAACGAAATTTTAAACAACTCGCTCACCGCACAGTCATACTACGAAGAAGCAAATCTTAACGCTTATCCGTGGGAACAATGCGTTAAAATACTGAATCCACTATCAAGCGACTTGGGCGTAATGCGACAAACATTGCTCTTCGGAGGCTTAGAAAGTATCCGTCGCAATATAAATAGAAAGGCAGCAAACTTAAAGTTCTTCGAAGTTGGCAACACTTACAAGTATGAAAAAGAAAAGTGGAGCGAAGAAAATCCTATTAAAGCATACCAGCAAGAATACCATTTAGCACTTTGGATAACTGGTAAACGAGTACAAGGTTCGTGGGCGCATGCCGATGAAGAGAGTTCGTTCTACGAATTAGAAGCAAACGTAGAGAATATTCTTCGACGAATAGGAATCGCACAAAATGCACTTACCACCGAAGCATCAGATAATAATATTTTCGATAAAGCACTAGCTTTAAAGACTCGTGGTGGTAAAACTATCGTAGAAATGGGTATCCTAAGCCATAAGCTACTAAAGAAAATGGATATTGCGCAAACAGTTTTCTATGCCGATATACATTGGACAAACTTAATGAAAGCAATTCGCAAAAATAAGTTGCAGTTCCAAGAACTATCTAAATATCCAAGTGTCAGTCGCGACTTAGCACTCTTATTAGACTCAAATATAGAGTTTGCACAAATAGAAGAGATAGCACGCCAAACAGAAAAGAAACTTCTAAAGAAGGTAGAACTCTTTGATGTGTACGAGGGTAAAAACCTTCCAGAAGGTAAGAAGAGTTACGCTGTGAATTTCATTCTTCAAGACGAGACAAAGACATTAAACGATAAGGCAATTGATGCCATTATGCAGAAATTAATTAAAAACATAACAACAAAACTCGGAGCAGAACTCCGATAAATACACAATTCCAATGGGAAGAGCATTCGAATATCGCAAGGCTACAAAGCTAAAGAGATGGGGCCACATGGCTCGAACATTCACAAAGTTAGGTAAAGAAATTGCTATTGCTGTAAAAGCTGGCGGTCCAGAACCTGAAACAAATCCACGATTGCGTGCCATTATTGCAACTTGCAAACGCGAGAATATGCCTAAAGACAATATATTGCGCGCCATAAAGAACGCAATGGGTAAAGATACAAGCGACTATAAAGAGGTGCCATACGAAGGATACGGTCCTCATGGAATAGCTATTTTCGTAGAAACCTTAACTGATAACACTACACGCACTGTGGCAGATGTACGTTCTATATTTAATAAATTTAATGGAACACTTGGTACACAAGGCTCGCTTGCATTCCTCTTTGACCATAAAGCTGTGTTTACTTTCAAAATGAAAGAAGGTATAGATATGGAAGAGCTTATACTCGACCTTATTGATTATGGCGTAGAAGATGAATTCGACCAAGACGAAGAAGAGGGAGAAATAACAATCTACGGCGAACCTACTAGCTTTGGCGAAATACAGAAACATTTAGAAGATAATGGCTTCGAAATTACTTCTGCAGAGTTTACACGTATTCCAAACGACTTAAAAGAAGTTACCGACGAAGAACGTGAAACTATTGACAAGATGGTTGATAAGTTAGAAGAGTTCGATGATGTGCAGAACGTTTATACAAATATGAAACCTGCTGAGTAAAACGCTCCATCATAGGTAAGAAACATAAAGGGGTGTGTCAAAATAACGGCACACCCCTTTGTGCGCAATAACTGCTGCATTATAGACTTTTTATAAGAAAGGTTACTATAGCTGTTCTTTGTTTTTACCAAGTAAGGCGCGCAAAAAGAAATAAGTCTCTTCTTGCAAACGGAATACAAACCAAGACTTCTGGAATGGGATATAACCAAACTTCCTTACCAACCAGCGAGGTAAGCGGTAAACTTCAATACTTTGCCAACTTCTTCTTATAATAGCTAATCCTTGTTGTCGAGAATTCCTATCAAGTTTCTTACGATGCAAAAAGTAGAACATATAAAGTCCTATAACATTCCGCCAACGCACTTCTTCGTATATATCAAGTATCCTGTCCGAAACATTCAATGCTTCTAGTTGCTGTTTCATACTCTGGTTTGCTAACAAATAGTCGAAGCGACGTAAACTTACTCTATGCGTTACCGAACCTAAATGTTGCCTATAATAATAAATACCATTGCAAATGCGTACCTCTCGTGAGTTTAGATAATGTAGACGAGTTACATTCTCATCACTATATGCTACAGCCGATTCATCGTATGGAAAACGAAGATGCAGTTCACGCTTAACAACATAAACACCATGAATATTCCAAGTCAAACTTTCACGGAATGCCGTAAAGCCGTCTAAGGTGGTAAAAGAAGGCATAATGAAATCTACATCTTTATCACCATAGACGTTTTTCACTTGAAAAAGTACCGTATCGGTTAATGGATAATGTGTAAAAACATCAAAAGCCTTTTCGCAAGCATCTTCAGACAACCAATCGTCGCTATCAACAAATGCAATATATTGTCCAGTAGAAATACGTAATCCAGCATTTCGTGCCTTGGCTATTCCTACATTTTGGGACAAGTGTACTACTTTTATCCTCTCATCTTTTTTAGCATACGCATTAAGAATACTAAGCGACGAGTCGGTAGAAGCGTCATTAACACATATAATTTCTATATTGTGAAGTGTCTGCGATAGTAGAGATTTTAAGCACTTATGCAGATACTTTTCTGCATTATATACAGCTACTAAAATACTAATTGTTGCCATCTCTTTTAATTCTTCTTAATAATTTAGAAGCAACTCCCTTCCACAAATTTGCTTTCTTTCGTAGAAAAAGAAACGATATAGCTATACTTATCATAGCCAACAACAATCCCCCACCCCAATACACCAGCAGATTATCTTGCTGAGTTATCATAAAAGTTAAGAGCCCTATAGGAATCTGAATAGACGAATAAAGCAAGACACTTGAAGAGACCTTATAACCGTACTTCCATCGCGAATAAACAAATACTAATACAGCGTCTAAAAAGCCCGCAATGGTTATCGCCCACCCAGCTCCAACTAAACCGAGCCTATTAAAATTCAGAATTACAGCAATCACTAATATCACATCGTATACAGCTTCTAAAAGTAAATAAGAGGTAGAATCGCCTTTTGCCAATGGTATATACTGCACTGGCAACTTTATAGCTCTAAAATACATAGCAAGCATAATGACTTGCATCATACCCAAAGCGGGCATAAATTTACCTGTATATAATAGAGGAAGCAATATAGGAAGAAACAAAGAGAATAGCACTAATAGCGGTGAAACCAATAACAACATAACTTCTATTTGTCTGTTCACAATCTGATTAAATGTAAATAGGTAATGATTAACACCCGAAAGACGAGGGAAAAAGTCGGTTTCCATTGCTGCAAACACCATACCTACATAAGTCATCGTCATCATATAGCCAGCATTAAACAAACCTACTGTATCAATATTCGCCACATTATTTATATAGCTACGAATCAAAAAATCTGCTCCCGAGCCTAAAATACCTGCAATAACAAATGCTATTCCAAGTCGGAGCATACCCACTCCTCCACGCATATTTTGCCAACGGTTCATTAAACGCAAGGGATAAATACGATATGAATAAGCTATTGTAAGAGCAAACTGAATAAGTGCCATTATTACCAATGACGGTACAATTGCTTTTTCGCGAAAGAAGTAATATAACGGAATAGAAGAAATTAATGCTCCTAACACATTTAAAATAGAGATTATAGCTAACTTCTTTAACTCTCTAAGACCCTTTAATATTGCAAGCTCTCCACCCGACAATACCATTAAAGCAACAATAGGCGAAAGAAGAATGAAGTGCAAGCGGTGCCCGTCCCACGAAAAAGTAAATTTGCTTAATAACGGACTCAATACGATGCATAGAAACATTCCTAACAGTCCAGCTAGCAAACTCCACGAACGTACTAACTTCACGGTATTTGCCAACTTTTCTTCATCGCTCTTATCGAAATATTCAGATATATTCTTAACTGCACTGATAGATATGCCAAAATTGGTAGAGTCGCTCATTAATTTCAAAGTAGAATTAAACAACGATATAAGCCCCATTCCTTCTGGTCCTAAAATCATTGCAACCAACTTATTTCGTACGACACCAACTAATATATTTATCCCCTGAACTCCACCAAAGAGCCCAGTATATCGCAGAATATGCCCGTAGCTGTCTGTCTTTTTCATTAATCTTTAAACGTAATTTAAAAGTTTTTATTATTTTTGCAACAAGGAAATTTATGGAACTAAGCATTGTTATACCTATTTATAATGTAGAGAGAACGCTTCAGCGATGTATTGATAGCGTTTTAGGACAATCGTTTCAAGATTTTGAAATGATACTGGTTGATGATGGCTCTAAAGATAACTCCTCTGTAATGGCAGACGAAATTGCCCAATCAGACAGCAGAATTAGCGTTATACACCAAAGCAACCAAGGACTCTCTGCTGCACGAAACACAGGTATAAAGGTTGCGAAGGGAAAATATATCACGTTTATAGACTCTGACGACTTTATAGCACAAGATACTTATAAAGGGATTATAGATTTGTTGAATGCGCACCCTGAATATGATATTCTTGAATTTTCGGTTATCGAAAGATACGGTTCGAAAGCACAACACACATTAATATTAGACGATTGTGTTTATCAAAACAAACAAGAGTATTGGCTGAAAGGACAGGCTTATCGCCATACTTATGCATGGAACAAAATATATAAACGTGAACTGTTTACCAATATTGAATTTCCCAAAGGTAAGAACTTCGAAGATGCACACACGCTGCCGAAACTTATGGCTATAGCAAAGACCATTGCAACCACTAGTAGAGGAACATACTATTATTGTTGGAATAACGAAGGGATTACCGCCAATGCTAATGGACAAGACTTAACGAGTCTGTTAGAAGCACATTTAGAATACATAATAAATGGTAATAATGATATTGATGCTACTTATTACGCACATATTTTAAATATTCAGTTAGATGTTTACGAAGCTACCAGACACGCACCAGTGTTACCCATTCGTCCTTTCTATAATAGCTTTAAACTAACATTACTTCATCTTTTAGGAATAAAACGCTTATGCAAACTCAACACCATCTTCCACAAAGCGATAAAACTCTACCGCTAATCAGTTTTATCATAACCTATTACAACGAACCTATTGATATGATAAAGAAATGTATCGATAGTATTCTTAAACTCACGCTTAGCGCGGAAGAACGTGAGATTATTGTTATTGATGATGGCTCAGACAATTCACCACTCAACTTATTGGCAGAAATTGCGAACCAGATGATATATATTAGGCAACCCAATCAAGGACTTAGTCAAGCCCGAAACACTGGTATTGCAATGGCAAAGGGACAATATATTCAGTTTATAGATGCTGATGACTTTCTTATATCTGGTAACTACGATAAGTGTCTAGACTTTATAAGATTTAAAGATGCCGATATTGTTCTTTTTGATTTTGCTACCAAAGATACATCAAACATACAACTTGCTAACAACGAGGTTGTCTCTGGCACTGAGTATATGCACAATAACAATTTGAGAGCATCGGCATGCGGATATATTTTTAGGAAGAATATATTGGTAAATTTGCGTTTTACAAAAGGTATCTTACACGAAGACGAAGAGTTTACCCCACAGCTCTTTATTTGTGCCGATAAGGTTTACAACACTAAGGTGCAAGCCTATTTTTACAGGAAACGTAAAGAATCTATAACGCATAAAAAGGATAAACGTTGGATACTAATGCGGTTGCAAGACACCGAACAGATTATAAAGACTTTGCAAGGCAAAGCCGACCTTATGCCTGCTAAAGATAGAATGGCTATGTTACGCCGTGTAGCACAACTAACAATGGATTATATTTACAATGTTATTGTTCTAACACGCGATGAACAATATCTAAATCACGTTATTTTACGGCTTGAGAAACGAGGATTATTTCCTCTTCCAAAGAAGAACTACACACGGAAATATAGATTATTTTCTGCGTTAATTAACTCTGGATTTGGACGGAAAATTCTTATTCGTACTTTACCTAATCGTCATTAGAAATACTATAACACAAATGAAGATATTATTGATTGGCGAGTACAGCAACGTGCACAACTCTTTAAAAGCTGGTTTAGAACGCTTAGGACATAAAGTTGTTGTTGCTTCAAATGGTGATTATTGGAAGGCATATCCTCGTGATATTAACTTTGTCCGCCCGTCTGGACGATTTGCTGGACTTCGGCTTCTACTTCATCTACTCGCTAATCTACACAAGTTGCGTGGCTACGATATTGTGCAAATAATCAACCCTGTCTTTATCGACCTAAAAGCAAAACGTATTCAACCTATATACAACTACTTGCGTCGTCATAACAAAAAGATTATAATGGGAGCTTTTGGTATGGACTACTATTGGGTGTACGTTAATAGTACAACTATGCCTTTGCGATATAGCGACTTTAACATTGGCAAGACACTACGAACTAACAAAGATGCCATTATAGAACAACACGATTGGATAAATACCGATAAAGAAAAGCTGAACAAAACTATAGCAAACGATTGTGATGGCATTGTGGCAGGATTGTACGAATACAAAGTTTGCTATCAGCAATTTTTTCCCAAGAAAACAGTCTTTATTCCCTTCCCTATCATTACCGAAGGGAAGAATGCAAAAGCAGAACGACTAGATGGACCTCTTAAACTTTTTATAGGAATAAGCAAGAATCGCTCTGAATATAAAGGTACAGATATTATGCTCCGTGCGGCAAAAGCCGTTAAGGCAGACTATCCAGAACTATTGGAATTACGCATTGCCGAAGGAATTCCATTCAATGAATACGTAAAACTAATGGAAGGTTCTGACGCTATACTCGATCAACTTTATAGCTACACTCCATCAATGAATCCATTGGAAGCTATGAGTAGAGGTATTATATGCATTGGAGGAGGCGAGCCCGAAAACTACGAAATATTAAACGAAACACTACTCCACCCCATCATAAACGTCCAGCCTAATTATGAAAGCTGTTACGAACAAATAAAATTATTGACACTCCACCCCGAACGTATACCACAGTTACAACAAGAAAGTATCGATTATATCCGGAAACATCACGATTACATAAAAATAGCAAAGCAATACGAAGCTTTCTATAGGTCTATTCTAGAGAAATAAAAGTAGTATAAATAAGTCGGGAATTTATAAGTAGCACTTACTGTTTATTCACTAATTGAATAGAAGGTATCTGATGTTTATAAAAGTTCTCATATACTGTTGTCTTTTTTTAGACATCTGTAATAATCGTCTCAGATATCTGTTAGTAGCAATTTAGATATCATAAACAAAAACAACCGTTATGGTAGTATGTCATTCAGATGAGAACTAAATACTTTTAGTTAAAACTTTTGAAAGTGTTATAGAGTAAAGGTAGTTCGTTGTTTAATTATTTGTAATTCTAAGAGTTTTAAACTTTATAAAGTTTGATTTCATCATTTCATATTCTTTCATATATTGATCTTTCTTGTGGTGTTATGTCTACACTATCGCTGAATTGTAGCCCCTTTAATCCAGTTTCAAACAATGTAATTTTAACGTTCTCACTAACAACAATACTTCTGTGCATTTCTTCACAACGCACGACGTAAGCATTGTTGTCGTTAAAGATGTTCTTTCTAAGTTTCATATAATAGAACATATAATCTGGATTATTTCTGTCGAAATTCATTAGGCGGAATTCGCTGTTTTCTAAATCAACACATTTCATTCGGCATGGTAAATTCATAGCGTAAAAACCCTCAACCTTTTCATCGCCACAAAATAAGTCTACATCAAAAAACTGAATGTCTCCCGTTAGCGATTCTAACACATCTTTTAATCGTTTACATACTAATTCAGGACCTGCCGATTCCAATAACACGGCAGACTTTATTTTCTTTAAGTTTGACCTTTTGGGAATGTTATAGAACAACGGTAATTCTTCGCTTGGTAGAAGTTCCCCTTTGAAAAATTCTTTGTAATCTATAGAAATATCATTTTCGTAAACCACCCACCCATTCGTGTTCGCTGTAGTTGTTAAAATATATCCATTCATAATTTTATTTTATCTATTTATTCTTCACTGAATAGTCTTCTATCAAAGAACTTTTTAAAAAAACTAGTTAGCATTTATCTACAAAATAGTTTTAAGCCATTCAAATACCTTTCTTGCAAATTTTGATGTTTCAATATCCTTAGGAAGAACCAAAGTTATGCTATTACTATCTGAAGAATAGTTACTATTAAATATAAGTAAAAATGGACCTTCGCCAGAATCCTTATTGGTATAAAATCCTTTTTCGTCCATAAGATCGAACATATATTTATTTTTAGCAACATATATATCCGTTGTTTCGTCTTCATCGTCAATAACATAATGAGGATTACTCCATAATGAGAAAGAATTCTTCACGTCTTGGATAAACACTTCTTGCTTTTTCTGTGTATATAGAACGTAATCAATACCTGTAAACATAACTTATTTTCATTTCTTATATGATTTAGAACCTATCCTTTCTTATCCATTGTAACAGCTAAAATTCTTTATATTATTATAAATGGGGCTGTCTCTATTGTACATTGTCAGTCTAAAGTTTAAGAAAGAAATAATGGATTGAAGTATAGTGTTACTCTATAAAGGCATCATAGTTTCCATTACGAAGCAACATAGGAAAGTTACGTCGATATTTATAAAGTGAGTAAGATTCTGTTTCGCCTGGCGTAAAATTATATTGGTGAGTAGCTTGATATTGTGCAGTAGAATTATGTTCCTCAACTAATAAATTCATTAAACAAGGTTGTCCCAAAAACATTGCAATAAGCATATTATAACTACACTTATAACCTTGTCCTGCCTCGTAACTTAATATCAAACCCTCTTTTCCAACTGATAAGTCTTCATGTTCGGGCTGAGCATCTTCTTCAGTATTGCGAATAATATTAGCGTACACCCATCTTTTATTTTTATATTCAATAATAAGTAGACGATCGGTATAGATAGAATCAGCAATGTCCTCTCTGTTCGCTGTCATTGTAACAGGGGAAAGTATAGCAGCGTGTAATCCTTTGAAAGTAGCTTCTGCACTTTTTATATAGAATTTTGATATTGTAAAACCATTCCATTTATAATATCCAGCAAAGTTTTTTGGAATAGAGATGCTTAGTTGTATTGTATCATTCTGGAATTTCATTAGATGCTGAATGGGCTTGTTTAAATAATTTGCAACAGTATCAGCCTCAATATCATAACCATATTCGTCTAATGTGTCCAATGCCAATTTCTCATTCATTCTAACAAAGTTAAGCTGAGAGTTAGTTGCAAAGCAGTTGCTAGCAAGTATTAATAAAAATATTAAGAATTTATATTTCATATTCTTTAGTCTTTTATTTCAACTTTGTTATAAGATATTTTCCTGTCAAGCTATTTTTATTGCGAGCTATCTCTTCAGGAGTACCACACGCAACTAATTTACCACCATTATCTCCACCATCTGGACCAATATCTAAAATATAGTCGGCACACTTAATTACATCAAGGTTATGTTCTATGACTAACACTGAATGTCCCTTTGAAATAAGCGCATCAAAAGCCTGCAATAAGCGCTTTATATCGTGGAAATGCAGTCCTGTTGTTGGTTCATCAAAAATAAACAGCGATGGTTCTTGTCGTTCTTTTCCAATAAAGTATGCAAGTTTTACACGTTGATTTTCGCCACCAGATAGTGTCGATGAACTTTGTCCAAGCTTTATATAACCTAATCCCACATCTTCCAAAGGTTGTAATCGAGCTACAATAGTTTTTTGTTTATTAATTGTGAAGAACTGTATAGCTTCTGAAACCGTCATATCTAGAATATCATTAATATTCTTTCCAGCAAAGGTAACATCAAGAATTTCTCGTTTAAAACGCTTACCATGACATTCTTCACATTCTAAAACTAAATCTGCCATAAATTGCATTTCTATTGTAATAACTCCTGCGCCTTTACATTCTTCACATCTTCCTCCGTCAGCATTAAAAGAAAAGAACTGTGGTGTATAGCCCATTTGTTTTGAAAGTTGTTGGTCGGCAAATAGCTTTCTAATTTCATCGTATGCCTTAACGTATGTTGCAGGATTAGAACGTGTACTTTTCCCTATTGGGTTTTGGTCTATAAATTCTACGTGAGCTATTTTATCTAAATCACCTGTTAGCGAAGAATATTCTCCTGGTAAATCTGCTACTTCGTCAAGACGTCTTTTCAATGCAGGATATAAAGTTCCTTTTATAAGCGATGATTTACCGCTTCCACTAACTCCAGTTACTACAGTGAGAACATTGAGTGGTATCTTTACATCTAACCCTTTTAAATTGTTTATTCGACAACCTTTTATTTCTATGGATAAATTCCATGGGCGACGGCTCAGTGGTACTTCTATAGTTTCTGCACCTGTAAGATATTTTATTGTATACGAATTGGGATAAGTTTCTAATAAATTAGCTTTATTAGCATCATTAATTTCTGGCACAATACCATTATATACAATATGTCCACCCAAACGTCCAGCATCAGGTCCTACATCAATAAGATAATCAGCAGAACGGATTATCTCCTCATCGTGTTCTACTACAATTACAGTATTTCCAATGGCTTTTAATTCTTCTAAGACATTAATAAGTCGTTCAGTATCGCGACTATGTAGTCCTATACTTGGTTCATCTAATATATATAGTGAGCCTACTAATGAAGAACTTAACGATGTTGTAAGATTAATACGCTGACTTTCGCCTCCACTAAGTGTATTAGATTGACGGTTAAGTGTAAGATAACCCAATCCTACTTCTACAAGAAACTGAATACGGTTAGTTATTTCTAACAACAATCGTCTACTAATATCTTTTTCTTGTTCTGTTAGTCGTATATTATCGAACCATTCTTTTAGGTTGATAATAGGCATATCTACTAAATCGGTGATAGCTTTTCCGTTTATCTTAACCCATGTTGCTTCTTTCTTTAATCGTCGTCCATAGCAATCGGGACAAATAGTTCGACCTCTATATCTGCTTAAAAGTACGCGATATTGAATTTTGTATTGATTATCTTTTACCATTTGAAAGAAAGAATCAATACAAATTTTGTCTGAAAGTGGATTATCTGCTTCACTTGGAAGTCCATGCCATAGTTGTTTCTTTTCTGTTTGCGATAATTCAAAATAAGGCTTGAATATTGGAAAGTTGTCTTTTGCAGCTCTACGACAAAACTCATCGTGCCACACTTTCATTTTTTCACCGTGCCAACATTGTACACAACCATCGTAAACAGAAAGCGAACTATTTGGAATAACCAAACGCTCATCAATCCCAATAATGTGTCCAAAACCTTCGCAGGTAGGGCAAGCTCCTAATGGAGAGTTGAAAGAAAACATATTGTCGTTAGGTTCTTCAAACTTAATGCCATCTGCTTCGAAACGTGTAGAGAAGTCGTAAGTAACTTTAGATGGTAATAGTAACAGTTGCAACATTCCATCGCCTTCAAAAAAAGCTGTTTCACAAGAATCGGTAAGACGTGATATTGTTTCTTTATTATCGGTGAAAGTTAAGCGATCGATAACAAGATAAATATTACCAGCATTCTCTTCATTCTTTTCATCGTTTGATTCCAACCAATCTTCAATACGCACAATATCACCAGCAACATAAATACGTGCATAACCTTCCTGAACTTCCATTTCAAGTTGGGTTCTTATACTCCTACCCTCTTGAACATTTAATGGAGCAAGAATACAAAATTTCGTACCAACAGAAAAACTTTTAACTTTTTCTATGACATCTTCTACCGTATGTCGTTTTACTTCTTCTCCTGTTTTAGGGCTAAAAGTTCGTCCTATTCGTGCATAAAGTAATCGTAGGTATTCGTATATTTCTGTTGAAGTTCCAACAGTTGAACGTGGATTTCGTGCTATAACTTTTTGCTCGATTGCAATAGCTGGTGGGAGTCCCTTTATAAAATCTACTTCAGGTTTCGACATTCTGCCTAAAAACTGACGAGCGTATGCCGATAAACTTTCAACATATCTGCGTTGTCCCTCTGCATAAAGTGTATCGAATGCTAACGATGACTTACCAGAGCCCGACACTCCTGCTATAATTATAAATTTCTCACGGGGTATCTTTACATTTATATTGGCTAAGTTGTTTACTTTAGCACCTTTTATTTCTATATAATTATCTTCCTGTTTACTCTTTTTCTCCATTTGCATTGGTAAGTCTATATCTTTTCAATGCACAAAAATACAAAAAACTTTTGGTATCCTATTCAGAATATCGTATATTTGCACCATGTTCATTATAAAAAAGGTTACTACAATCTTATTCTATAATCATAATTTAGAATTAACGTAATATCTTTAAAAAACATAGGAGAAATAGTTATGGGAAATAAAAATAACATTATACACAATTTTGCCGATCCTGTTGAAGAACGTCAGATTAGACATTTCGCTTGCAAGGAAATGGGCAGACAAATACACCGTTATATAAAAGGAATGTGCGGTTCTAAAGAACAGATGTTACGTTTTGAAAAATCGTTAGAAGACCTTTCGTTAGAAGAAAGAGAAAAAGCTATCGCACTTTATTTAGACTTAAACCGCAAGGCACTGAAAGGACTTGATATGAAAATGGTATTAGTTCGTTCGATAGCTAATTATTCTGATACCTTCGAATATCTGCTTACCTTAGTAAACGATAAACGTAAAATGGCTAACTATCTGGAATTATTAAAAGAAACCTACATTCAGTATCATCAAGTTGTAGAAAAAGATGGTAAATTTGGCATTGTAGATTATCGAGGAAATACAATATTAAGTACTAAATATGAATTTGTTAGAACGTGCTATGTATATGTTGATGATTTACGAACTATGCCTGTTATAGCACAATTAAATGGAAAATTAGGTTTGGTTCTGCCAGATGGAAAAGATACATTGGTTACTCCATTCAAATACGACAGTATTTCGCTCAGAGAAGAGCCTCCATACTTTGAAGCCGAATATGATGGAAAAAAAATACTCTTAACAACTGATGGTGTGGAAAAATAATAAATACCGATAAAAAACAATATAAATGTAATGGACATTTGGAAGATTAAGAAATCTCTAAATGTCCTTTTTTCTTATTAAACATAAAAGGTCTCTCTCATCTTTCGCTTTCTCAAGACTGTTTTGTACGAATATTCTCGCAACCAGCTAATGAATAAAGGCTCTCTATATACAAGTTAGCCATGATCTTAAAATGATAATGGTTTATATTAGAATTATAATCTACTTGTATTACTTACATACAAAGCCCACAGCTTGTTTTATTTAGCACAGCAAAAATAGAGAAATACTTGCTAAATATTCTCAACCTCGATAATAAAAAAGCCACTACATCTACTTTTAATTAAAACGTAGATAAATCATAATTATAAAATTAAAAAATATAATTATAAATCCTAAATTTTATATTACAAATTTTTGATAATATACAACAAGTAAAAAAGTTAGAATCGAATATGACAGAAACAAGATTTTTATCTATAAACTCAGAATATATTTTAGACACATTTACCTCTATAAATTGGAAAGAAAAGTTTTATCAGATACTTATAATTAAGATTAAAGGTATAAGAAATATTGTCTATCTTATTTTTATTTAGTAATTTTGCACCCTAAATGATTTAATGAATTTCCAATGAAACAAAATAATTCAATACAAATGTTTGCTGATTACGAGGGAGAATTACCTGACTTTAATACGAATATTGAAGGAGATATTCCAGTTCTCATAACACGCAACCTTGTTATGTTCCCTGGTATTCTAATGCCTGTGTTAGTAGGTCGTAAGGCTACATTAACATTAATAAAATATTTAGAGAAACACCCTAATACAGTTTTTGCTGTTTTCAGTCAAAAAGATGGAAATATAGACGAACCTCAAGAAAAAGATTTGTATCACACAGGTATATATGCAAAACTTGTGCGAGTTTTTGATATGCCAGGAACTGTAGATGGTGAAAACAGAACAGCAATCATTCAAGGATTGGGTCGTTGTCAATTAGACGAAATTACAAAAGAGAAGCCATATACAAAAGGTAAAACCCATTCTCTACCAGAAGAAAAAGTAGATAAGAACGATAAAGAGTTTATTACTGCAGTAAATGATATGAAACTTACTGCAAAAGAATATATTCAGGGAAGTGATGATATACCCGATGATTCGCAATTTGCACTCGATAATATCTCTAATCCTATCGTTTCTGTTAATTATATTTGTGCCAATATGCCCTTCAGTGTATCAGAGAAGATACACCTATTAAAAGAAGAGTCTATAAAAGACCGTTTATTCCGACTAATGAAGATAATGAATAGAGAAATTCAATTTCAACATTTACGACAGAATATACGTTCTAAAACACGTGAAGATTTAGACGAACAACAACGCGAATACTTCTTACATCAACAAATTAAGAATATTCAGGAAGAATTGGGCGATGGTGATAGTACACCTGAGAAAAAAGAACTTATAGAAAAGGCAGCAAATAAAAAATGGTCGGAAGATGTTGCGAAAGTCTTTAATAAAGAACTTGATAAATTAAGCACGCTTAACCCTCAAAGTCCCGACTATAGTGTTCAGGTAAATTATTTACAAACAATGGTAAATCTTCCCTGGAACGAATTTACTAAGGACGATTTAGCACTTGGGCGTGCACAAAAAGTTCTAGATAGAGATCACTACGGAATGGAAAAAGTGAAAGAACGTATTCTAGAATATATGGCAGTGCTAAAACTTACAAAGAACTTAAAATCTCCTATTCTATGTTTATATGGTCCACCAGGTGTTGGAAAAACAAGTCTTGGTAAAAGTATAGCCGAATCTATGAAACGTAAATATGTTCGTATGTCTCTTGGTGGACTACACGATGAATCAGAAATTCGTGGTCATCGTCGTACATATATCGGAGCTATGCCTGGACGTATTATAAAAAATATACAAAAGGCAGGTTCATCTAATCCGGTCTTTATTCTTGACGAAATCGATAAAGTAACACAAAATACTATAAATGGCGATCCTGCATCTGCTTTGTTAGAAGTTCTTGATCCAGAACAGAATAATGCATTTCATGATAACTACCTCGATGTAGATTATGATCTTTCTCGTGTATTATTTATAGCAACTGCAAACGATATAAACAGTATTCCTAAGCCATTATTAGACCGTATGGAGGTAATTGAAGTTTCAGGCTATATTACTGAAGAGAAAATAGAAATAGCTAAACGTCATTTAGTTCCAAAAGAAGTCAAAGACACTGGTTTAATCCAACATAATAAAGGCTTAAAATTTACCAATCTCGCTTTAGAAAAATTGATTGAAAATTATACGCGTGAAAGTGGTGTGCGCCAACTAGAAAAGCAAATAGATAAAGCATTTCGTAAATTAGCATTAAAACAAGAAAGAGACAATGCTTTGCCTATTGAGAAAATTAAACCTGAAGATTTAGAGGATTTGTTAGGTAAACCTCCTTTTTATCGCGATATTTATCAAGGAAACGATTATGCTGGAGTTGTTACGGGGTTAGCATGGACTAGCGTTGGCGGAGAGATTTTATTTATAGAAACATCTCTATCGAAAGGAAAAGCAGGAAAATTAACGCTTACGGGAAATCTTGGAGACGTTATGAAAGAATCTGCTATTATCGCCTTAGAATATGTTAAGGCTCATATAGAAACACTTGGCGTAGATTATCGTATTTTTGAACAATGGAATATTCATATTCACGTTCCAGAAGGAGCTACTCCTAAAGATGGTCCATCTGCAGGTATAACTATAGCCACAAGTATTGCATCAGCAATTACTCAGCGCAAAGTTAGAAAAAATACTGCAATGACTGGCGAAATAACACTTCGAGGGAAAGTACTTCCTGTTGGTGGTATTAAAGAAAAGATTCTTGCAGCAAAAAGAGCGGGGATTACTGATATCATTATGTGCAAAGAGAATCGTAAAGATGTAGAGGAAATACCAGAGAAATATCGCATTGGTGTTGAGTTCCATTATGTAGAAAATGTACAAGAAGTATGGAATTTTGCTCTTACAAACGAGATGGTGGCAAATCCGATTGACTTTACAATTAAAGAAGAAAACAATAAAAATAACGCGGAATGACGTTTGAACTTCAATGTACTGATAGAGCAAGTGAAGCAAGAGTTGGTTTAATTACCACTGATCACGGGCAAATAAAAACACCTATATTTATGCCCGTTGGTACTGCTGGTACTGTTAAAGGAGTTCATTTTTCAGAACTAATAGAACAAGTTAAAGCACAAATTATACTTGGTAATACGTATCATTTGTATTTACGTCCAGGTTTAGAAATTCTAAAAGCAGCAGGTGGATTACATAAATTCAATGGTTGGAACCGCCCAATATTAACAGATTCAGGTGGCTTTCAAGTTTTTTCATTAACAAGCATTCGTAAACTCTCAGAAGAAGGTTGCCAGTTTAGAAGTCATATTGATGGCTCTAAACATATATTTACACCTGAAAATGTAATGGACACACAACGAATTATAGGTGCAGATATCATTATGGCTTTCGATGAATGTCCTCCTGGAAATAGCGATTATGCATATTCGAAGCAAAGTTTAGGATTAACACAACGGTGGTTAGATCGTTGTATTAAACGTTTTAACGAAACGGAACCTTTATATGGTTATAAACAAAGTCTTTTTCCTATTGTACAAGGGTGCACTTACAAGGATTTAAGAACAGAAGCTGCAAAATTCGTAGCCGATAAAGGAGCAGATGGTAATGCTATTGGAGGACTTGCAGTAGGAGAACCTACAGAAGTTATGTACGAAATGATAGAGGTTGTTAATGAGATTTTACCAAAAGATAAACCTCGTTATCTAATGGGAGTTGGTACTCCTCAAAATATTCTTGAAGGAATTGAACGTGGAGTAGATATGTTCGATTGTGTTATGCCTACAAGAAATGGTCGCAATGCAATGCTTTTCACATACGAAGGGACTATGAATATGCGAAATAAAAAATGGGAGAACGATTTTTCGCCAGTAGATAGCAATGGGTGTGATATAGATATTATAACCTCAAAAGCTTATTTACATCATTTATTTAAAGCAGGCGAATTACTCGCTATGCAAATAGCAAGTATTCATAATATTGCTTTTTACCTTCGATTAGTTACTGATGCAAGGACACATATAGAAAAAGGAGACTTTACACAATGGAAGTCTTCTATTATGGACAAGTTAGGACGACGTTTATAACTATATTAGATGAAAAATCTATTCAACAGGATAATAAATATTGTTATCAATAAGCTGGCAGCATTGAAACATCTTAAACTTATAAGAGTTTTAATAAATGCTTTTATGTGGTTAAAAAAACATTTACCAGCTCTTCACCCAAAACATCTTGTTGGTTTATTAGATTGGTACATCATTAAAAAATTTATAGGAACTTATGTATTTTCTATAATTCTCATAATTTCTATCGCTATAATATTCGACTTTAACGAAAACTTATCGAAACTTACCGAGTATAAAGCTCCATGGCATGCTATTATATTCGATTATTATGCAAACTTCGTTCCATACTATTCTAATCTGTTTTCTCCTTTATTTGTTTTCATAGCCGTAATATTCTTTACATCAAAACTAGCTGGTAATTCTGAAATAATTTCTATGCTTGCTTCTGGTGTGTCGTTTAATCGGTTGCTACGCCCGTATATGATTTCGTGTATATTAATAGCAGGACTAACTTATTATTTAAATAGTTCTGTTATTCCGCATGGTACTGTAATACGTTTAAATTTTAGATCACTCTATCTTAATTCTAAAAAAAATACTGCTGCAGAAAATGTACAGCTAAAGGTTGCGAAAAATACTGTGGCTTATATTCAGAACTACGATGATAAATATAAGCGTGGTTATGGGTTCTCACTCGACAAATTTGATGGTAACAAACTTGTTGATCACTTAACAGCTAGCGAAATTCAGTATGATACAATAGCAGATTCGAAATATCATTGGAAAATATCAGACTGGAAAAGCAGAAAATTAAGGGGGTTACGAGAACATATTACAACAGGAGCAGAAAAAGATACTGTTATAATGATGGAACCAACTGATTTAGTTTTCTCAAAAGGCCAACAAGAAACATTCACGTCGGCAGAACTTCGTAATTATATTTCGAAACAAACGAGCAGAGGTTCTAAGAATGTTGTACAATACGAAGTTGAATACCATAAACGTATAGCAATGTCTTTTTCATCATTTGTCTTAACTATTATTGGCTTATCGTTATCTTCACGTAAACGAAAAGGTGGAATGGGATTGTATCTTGGCATTGGACTTGTATTGAGCGTAAGTTATATTTTATTGCAAACTGTTTCTTCTACTTTTGCCATTAATGCAAATACCCCACCAATATTGGCTGCTTGGATTCCAAATATAATTTTCGCTGCGATAGCATATTTCTGTTATCGACAAGCACCTAATTAATGAAGAAAAAAATAAACAAAAAAATCCGTAGTGGGAAGAATTAAATAAAATTTCTATGATTTTTGAAAGCTTAGATTTAAATGACGATATACTCGATGCACTTTACGATATGCATTTCGAGCAATGTACACCTATTCAAGAAAAATGTATACCAGAAATTTTAAAAGGTAAAGACATATTAGGTGTAGCACAAACAGGAACAGGTAAAACAGCTGCCTACTTGCTTCCTATCCTTTCGAAACTTGCAGATGGAGGTTATCCAGAAGATGCAATAAATTGCCTGATTATGTCTCCAACTCGTGAATTAGCGCAACAAATAGACCAAGCCTTTCAAGGTTTCTCATACTATTTGAATGGTATTTCATGTGTAGCTGTATATGGAGGTAACGATGGAAACCGTTACGATCAAGAATTAAAGAGTCTTTCTTTAGGTGCCGATGTTGTTATTGCCACCCCTGGACGCTTTATTTCTCATATTTCTTTAGGCAATGTTGACCTCTCTAAAGTTAGCTTTTTCATTCTTGACGAGGCTGATAGAATGTTAGATATGGGATTTTCAGATGACATATTAACTATTCAGAAAAAACTACCCAAAACTTGTCAAACTATTATGTTTTCGGCGACGATGCCTAAAAAAATTGAAGATCTTGCTGGGACATTACTAAAAAATCCAGCAATAATTAAACTCGCTGTTAGCAAACCTGCAGATAAAATACACCAAATAGCTTATGTTTGTTATGAAACACAAAAGATGGAGATTGTAAAAGACATATTCAAATCACACAATCCTCAACGAGTCATAATCTTTTCTGGTTCAAAACAAAAAGTAAAACAAATAGCTTCATCGCTTAATCAGAAAAAGATAAATTGTGGGCAGATGCATTCTGACCTTGATCAGGCTCAACGCGATGAGATGATGTTTAAATTTAAAAGTGGACAAATTGATGTTCTTGTAGCTACAGATATTTTATCAAGAGGAATTGATATCGATGATATTACAATGGTTATTAATTATGATGTACCACACGATGTAGAAGATTATGTACACCGAATAGGACGTACGGCAAGAGCTGACAGAGATGGAATTGCAATAACACTTGTGAGTGATGATGATATCTATAACTTTCAACAAATAGAAAATTTCTTAGAGAAAGAAATTGAAAAAGTTTCATTACCAGAAGATATAGGAAAAGGTCCTGAATATAAAAGCATCAATAAATCTAGAAAAAATACAAGTGCTAAAACGAGACGGAAAAAAGCACGCGATCAACAAAGTCACAAAGATAAGAAAATTCGTAATAATAAGAGAGGTAACCAAAAACAATCAACAAGAAACGAAATTACTGAAAAGAAATCTCAAAATCTTACCGTTCATACAGACGATAAGAGAAAACAAAATGCAGAAAATACAAGTAAAAATAATCGCAACAATAGAAAGCCTTCCTCAAATGTTGTAGATAATAAACAACAGAATAAAGTACAGAATGGAAATTCTATAGAGAACAATAAGGTTGGAAATAAAGAAAAGAATAATAATTCTACTTCAAAATCTGCTAAAGATAAAAAAGAGGAAAAGAAACAGAGATATGAAAATACGACTGTTGAGTCAAATATTAAACGAAAACAAAAAACGAAAACAAAGAAAGAACGACGTTCTAAAGAAATAAATAAACTGCAGCGAAGTACCAAATATGAGATAAAAGACGATATGACAAAGAAAGAAAAGTCGGAAAATAAATTTAAATCACTGATAAAGAAACCATTAAAATGGTTAAGTAAATTTGGAAAAAAGTAAATTCATATATGTGATGATCAATATTTAATAACGTAACCTCCATTTACTTAAACTAAAATAATAATAAGAGGAGGTTACGTATATTTAATATCCTAGTGAAAACTTTCTCATCTTAATAAATAAGTGGCTGGATGTGAGACTCGTTGAGAGTATGTAGATGAGGATTCTACTTCTCTACATATTTATCACGTACTTCAAAAAGACATAATTATTTTGTTTACAAAGGTGAAAATAAAAAAAGGTCTATACGAAAAAACAAAACACGAACATATCAAAAACGTTATATACAAAAACTCCAACGTATGGTTATTTTATAGTTGGTGTTTTTCGTAAGATACCTATCATTATTAATAGTCTAAATATTAACAATACTCAAAGGTGGCTTAAGAGTAGAAAGCATGCTTTGAAACTTCATTCCACTCAAAAGCAGAGTAAAGAATGATAACTGAGATATCGATAAACGAACGCTAGTAGATAATGACCAAACAGCAATTTTAGTCTGAATATATACATTATTTGAGCATATAACAATATCATTCCTTAACAAACTTTAAAGAGCCTAAGATATATTAAGTGGGCTTTTTTTCGTATTTTTGCATCGAATTGGTGGTTTTTATCTCGCCAAGTGTAGTTAGAATTATTAAGAGAAATAAATACATTATGAGTAAACAAACAGAAAAAATCAAGGAACTCGTAGCCAAAAGAGAGCAAGCTCGTTTAGGTGGTGGCGAAAAGGCCATAGAAAAACAACATGCTCGTGGAAAATATACAGCGCGCGAGCGTATCGAGATGTTGGTAGATAAAGGTAGTTTCGAAGAGTATGATATGTTTAAACTCCATCGTTGCCATAACTTTGGTATGGAGAAAAAACAATATCTGGGCGATGGAGTAGTTGCAGGTTCAGCTACAATAGATGGTCGTCTTGTTTATGTTTACGCACAAGATTTTACTGTTAATGGAGGTTCTTTGTCAGAAACAATGGCACAGAAAATTTGTAAAGTTATGGATATGGCTATGACAAATGGTGCGCCAATAATTTGTATGAATGATTCTGGTGGAGCACGTATTCAAGAAGGAATTTCTTCTTTGGCAGGTTACGGAGAGATATTCGAACGTAATATTCTCGCTTCGGGTGTAATTCCTCAAATTTCAAGTATTCTCGGTCCTTGTGCTGGTGGAGCTGTTTATTCTCCTGCCCTTACCGACTTTATCTTAATGAAAGAAGATACAAGTTATATGTTCCTTACTGGACCTAAAGTTGTAAAAACGGTAACTGGAGAAGATATTGATGCTGAACATCTTGGTGGTGCAAGTGTTCATGCAACAAAAAGTGGTGTAACAAGCTTTACAGCGAAAACAGAAGAAGAAGCAACAGAGACCATTAAGACTTTACTTTCTTACATACCTTCTAATAATCGCGAAGAGGCTCCACGTACAGAGTGCACCGATCCTATTGATCGTAAGGAGGATTTGTTGAATGAAATTATTCCTGACGACCCAAATCAAGCTTACGATATGTATAAGGTGATAAAAGCAATAACCGATAATGGAAAATTCTTCGAAGTACAACCGAAGTTTGCTAAAAATATTATCACTGGTTTTGCTCGATTTAATGGTCAAAGTGTGGGAATTGTAGCTAATCAACCATCTGCGTATGCTGGCGTTCTCGATACAAATGCAAGTAGAAAAGGTGCACGATTTGTGCGTTTTTGTGATGCTTTTAACATTCCTATCGTTTCGTTAGTAGACGTTCCAGGCTTCCTTCCTGGTACTGGTCAGGAATATAATGCTGTTATTCTACATGGAGCACAGCTACTTTATGCTTATGGTGAAGCGACAGTACCTAAAATAACTATTACACTTCGTAAGAGTTATGGTGGTTCGCATATTGTTATGGGCTGTAAACAATTGCGCTCAGATCTTAATTTTGCTTGGCCAAGTTCAGAAATAGCTGTTATGGGAGCATCGGGGGCTGTTGCAGTTCTTTACGGAAAAGAAGTAAAACAAGTGAAAGAGAATGGTGGCGATGTTAAACAATTCATTGCTGAAAAAGAAGAAGAATATACAGAAAAATTTGCAAATCCATATCAGGCAGCTCAATACGGCTATATAGATGATGTTATTGAACCACGTAACACACGTTTCCGCATTTGCCGTGGTCTTGCACAATTAGCAAATAAGAAGCAAGATTTACCTGCTAAGAAACATGGTTGTATGCCAATGTAAAATTTGCAAGTTCCTTTCATTAAAAATATCTATAAATGAACAATAATATATATGCATCAATTGCTATGGCTCTCTATGAGTATGCAGGCAATAATGTTCACGATGTAGAATCTGGCATTATCACAATTAAACCAAAGCAGACATTGTGGAATGCGAAGTTCGAAATTATGACCAAGAAACCATAAAAGAAAATGAAAGAATTTAAATATACAATAGACGGCAAGGAATATTCTGTCGTAATAAATAATGTTAGTGAAGATAATGTTGCTGACATTACTGTGAATGGTGAAGAATATAAGGTGCAGATGGAAGCACCTGCAGAACCAGAGAAGAAAAAGGTTGAATTAGGGAAACCTGTAGCTGAAAATGAAACAGAAAACACGGCTACATCAGCAAATATCAATACTTCTAATGCAATAAAGGCTCCACTTCCTGGCACTATTACTTCTATAGAGGTTTCAGTTGGACAAGAAGTTAAAGCTGGTGATACTGTTCTCGTGCTTGAAGCAATGAAAATGCAAAATAGCATTGAAGCAGAAAGAGACGGTAAAGTTACAGCTATCATTGTAAAAGTTGGTCAGGCTGTGCTTGAAGATGAGCCATTAGTCGTAATAGAATAAATTAGCGAGACGCATAAAACGTCTACTTATTAAAGAATATACTATAATAGAAATCCATTCATCTGCTCCTAATAGAAGCTTATGGATGGATTTCTTTTTTCGATAATCTCACCTATTCCTTAGCCTATCATAATAGATAAGGAAACTTTATCTAAAATTCTTGTATATCAGATATTTTTTCGTAACTTTGTTGTCAAAATAGAACATAAAATATACAAAAACGTATGCTTACATTAAAGCTTATCAGTGAAGAAACTGAACGTGTTATAAAAGGTCTTGAAAAAAAGCATTTTAATAATGCTAAGAAGACCATTGAAACGGTATTAGAATACGATAAATTACGTAGAGAATACCAACAGAAACTTGATAACAATAAACAACAACAAAATCTTCTTTCAAAACAAATTGGCGGATTAATGAAAGAAGGAAAGAAAGACGAGGCTAACGAAATAAAGAATAAAGTAGCCGAACTGAAAACTGCCGATAAAGAACTACAAGATAATATGGAAAAAGCACAAGCGGATATGACTAACTTGTTGCTAACTATTCCAAATATTCCCAATGAAGATGTTCCTGAGGGTAAAGATGCAAACGATAATGTTGTTGTAAAAGAAGGAGGAGAAAAACCAACCTTTGAAGGCGAAGCTCTTTGTCATTGGGACTTATGTAAGATGTATAATCTTGTTGATTTTGATCTCGGTGTTAAAATAACAGGAGCAGGCTTTCCTATATATATAGGTAAGATGGCCCGCTTTCAACGTGCTTTAGAAGCATTCTTCTTAGACGAAGCACGCAAAAGTGGATATTTAGAGATACAACCTCCATTAGTAGTTAATCAGGCTTCTGGTTTAGGCACTGGACAGCTACCTGATAAAGAGGGGCAAATGTATCATGCCGAAGTAGACGATCTTTATTTAATTCCAACAGCAGAAGTACCAGTAACCAATATCTTCCGCGATGAAATTCTCGACGAAAAGGAACTCCCTGTTAAACGTTGTGCTTATTCTTCATGTTTCCGTCGTGAGGCTGGAAGTTATGGAAAAGATGTACGAGGATTAAATCGTTTGCATCAATTCGACAAAGTAGAAATTGTTCGTATAGATACTCCACAACATTCTTATGAATCTTTAAACGAGATGCTGAAACACGTTGAAGGTTTGTTAATAAAATTGGAACTTCCATATCATATTCTTCGATTATGTGGTGGAGATATGAGTTTCACTTCCGCTATCTGTTATGATTTCGAGGTATGGAGCGGTGCTCAAAAACGGTGGTTGGAAGTAAGTTCTGTATCAAACTTTGAGAGCTATCAGGCAAATCGCTTACATTGTCGTTATCGCCGTTCTGAAGATAAAAAGATAGAATTGTGCCATACTCTTAATGGTTCAGCATTGGCTTTACCACGTATTGTTGCTGCCATTTTGGAAAACAATCAAACATCTGAAGGGATAAGAGTTCCTAAAGCACTTGTTCCTTATTGTGGATTTGAAATACTTGATGACAAGAACTTCTAATTGTTTTTGAAATCGTAGATAATATTCTTTGCTGAAATTAGGGCTGATACTATCTTGTATTTAGGATATCCGAAAACTAAGATTGTATCTCCCCTAATCCAAAATAGAAAGAGATAGAAAAATACAGAATTTAGTCTGTATAATGCAATCTACTTCGAAGAGCACAGAAAAAATAAATATTGCAGAGAGTTAGAAAATAAAGAATCTATAAACAACTTAACCTTTAAAACATGAACAAGATTATTAGTAAAAAACAATTTTCCGAAAAGGTTTTTTGTATTGTAGTAGAAGCACCACTCATTGCACGCAGTTGTAGAGCGGGAAACTTTGTTATAGTACGCGTAGACAATAACAGCGAGCGTGTACCTTACACTATTGCTAAAGCTGATCCTGAGAAAGGAACACTTACAATGGTTATACAGGAAGTGGGGCTTTCGTCTACTAAATTGTGCCAACTTGAACCCGGCGATGAGGTTCTAGATATTGTAGGACCATTAGGACAAGCATCTCACATAGAGAATTATGGTACTGTGGTGTGTGCTGGTGGTGGTATTGGCATTGCTGCTATCCTACCAATTTTAACAGCATTCAAAAAAGCAGGAAATCGTGTCATTTCTGTGTTGGCAGGGCGCACGAAAGAACTGGTGATTATGGTTGAAGACGTTGCAAAATACTCCGACGAAGTTATTATAATGACCGACGATGGTAGTATGGGAAAAAAGGGAGTAGTAACTGTTGGTGTTGAAGAAGTGTTGCAGCGCGAGAAAGTAGATAAAGTTTTGGCTATTGGTCCTCCAATAATGATGAAGTTTACATCTTTGTTGGCAAAGAAGTATGGTATACCTAACGATGTATCACTGAATACAATTATGGTAGACGGTACTGGTATGTGCGGTGCATGCCGTCTTACTATTGGTGGAAAAACAAAGTTTGTATGTATTGATGGTCCTGAATTTAATGGAGACCTTGTTGATTGGGACGAAATGTTTAAGCGTATGGGCACTTTTAAGGGTGTTGAACGCGAAGAGATGGAGAGAAAACAAACCCAGATAGGGCATCATCATATAGAAGTTGAGACCACTAATAGCACAGTGCATACGCCTTTAGCTCCTGCCGAAGAAACAAAGCAAGACTTTGCTGAACTTATTGAACGAAACTCTGAATGGCGTACTGAATTGCGCAAAAGTATGAAGCCCAAAGAGCGCACTACTATAGAGCGAGTGCAGATGCCTGAACTTGATCCTGTTTATCGTGCAACTACTCGTTTGGAGGAAGTTAACAAAGGTCTTACGAAAGAAATGGCAATGCGCGAAGCTAAACGTTGCCTCGACTGTGCAAAACCTACATGCGTGGAAGGTTGTCCGGTAAACATTAATATTCCAAGCTTTATTAAGAACATTGAACGTGGCCAGTTTCTTAACGCTGCCCGTGTATTGAAAGACACCTCTGCCCTACCCGCTGTGTGTGGTCGTGTTTGTCCACAAGAAAAGCAATGCGAAAGTCGTTGTATTCATTTAAAAATGAAAGAACCTGCTGTAGCTATTGGTTATCTTGAAAGATTTGCTGCCGACTACGAACGTGAAAGTGGAAATATTACTTTGCCCGAACTTGCTCCGTCTAATGGAATGAAGGTTGCTGTTATTGGATCAGGACCTTCAGGACTTAGTTTTGCTGGCGATATGGTGAAGCGTGGATTTGAGGTTTATGTTTTCGAAGCATTACACGAAATTGGTGGCGTACTTAAATATGGTATTCCAGAGTTCCGTTTACCAAACAAGATTGTTGAGGTGGAAGTTGAAAACTTAAGAAAGCAGGGAGTTCATTTCCAGACAGACACTATTGTTGGCAAAACTATAAGTGTGGAAGAACTGAAACAAAACGGCTTCAAAGGAATCTTTGTTGGCTCTGGTGCAGGATTGCCGAACTTTATGGGCATTCCAGGCGAAAATAGCATAAATATTCTCTCGAGCAACGAATATCTTACTCGTGTAAACCTAATGGACGCAGCTAACCCTGATACCGATACGCCTATTATTATTGGAAAAAAGGTGCTTGTTGTTGGTGGTGGAAATACTGCAATGGATTCTTGTCGTACGGCAAAACGTCTTGGTGCAGATGTTACATTAGTTTATCGCCGTTCGTTAGAAGAAATGCCTGCACGTGTAGAGGAGGTGAAACATGCACAAGAAGAAGGTATTAACTTCCTAACGCTACACAACCCGAAGGAATATATTGCTGATGAAAATGGACGTGTTTGCAGAGCTGTCTTAGATGTTATGGAATTGGGTGAACCTGACGAAAGTGGCCGTCGCAGACCACAAACTACGGGGAAAACTATTACGATAGAATGCGATCAAGTAGTAGTTGCCGTGGGAGTATCGCCCAATCCTCTTGTGCCGAATTCTATAGATGGATTGGAGTTAGGGCGAAAGAACACTATTGCCGTGAACGAAGAAATGCAGAGTTCTATTCCTACAATTTATGCAGGTGGCGACATTGTGCGCGGTGGTGCTACTGTTATATTGGCGATGGGCGATGGCAGAAAAGCTGCTCTTAATATGGCAAATGCTTTGCTGAAAGAATAGATACATTAATAAAACTAACTAATAAAAAGGGGTTAAAGACTAACCATTTAAGTTGTCTTTACCCCCTTTTTTATTCATTTTATCCAACGTTCAAGAAATATGCATTATATTTTATAATGTTTTATATTGGCACTATGCTTTCGTTATAAAATAATTAATATGCTTCGTAATAAAGCAAGAGCTGGGCGTATATGGGGTAAGTTCGTGCCAAAGCTAGAATGACGCAATTTATGCTAAAAGGTGTGTAGCGGAATGCTACAATGCGAATGTATTACTTTTTTCCACGCTGTTCTTTCGCTTATTACATATATACGCAACAGCCTTATGCGTAAGAGGCATTATTGACTACAGCAATGTATGGTTTTACTTACACGTAAATAAAGTTTTACTTACACGTAAATAAAGTTTTACTTACACGTAAATAAAGTTTTACTTACATGTAAATAAAGTTTTACTTACACATAAGTAATACTGTCTAATCGGTATATCGTTGATATGGAAGACTTGTGTAACTGTAACGAAGTAGTGATATAATTACGAGAAAGACGAGAGTTTCAGACGGTAGAAACAGCAACTAACAACATTGCCAACATTTTTCTTATTCGCCCATATTGTTAGGCACAAACTATTTGAGCAGAGCAATTAAAAAGGCTGAACGTACTACCCGCTCAGCCTTTCTTATTTGTGCTATAAAATTTGGATTAGAAATAAAGTCCGCATCTCATAGAAAGGAGTATAAGACTTTAGCTCAGTCGCAATTTTTACTGAATAATAATAGTCTTGCCATTTATAATATACATTCCTTTTGGCAGAGTGTTTAAGTTGTGCAAACCTTTAGCAACCAATTTGCCATCAACGGTATAAACATCGTACGATAGGTTTACATTCCCTACAATATCGTGAATATTGGTTGTAGCAGTTACGCTTATTGGCTCAGACTCGGAACCATCGGGATATACAGCAGTAACTTTATAGCTATGCGTAGTTCCTGGTTTCAGTTTATCATCGGTGAACGATGGAGATGTTGTGCTTACAATAAGCGAATCGTTACGATAAATATTATAAGCAGCAGGTCCGTTACTTGCGTCGAACGTAATATCGTCTATCATGAAAACCAGTCCTTGACTCGCAGGTGTAGTGTGTCGTATTGCGAAATAGCGTGTACCCGAAGGCAGCTGTGTTGTTATTTCGTTCCATACAGCCGACTCTTGTTTATACGTATCGATTTTGCTGAAACTAGCAGGTTTATTATCGGTAGGCGATGCTAACACTTCGAAAGTTTCTGTTGTCTGGCTGTTTCCTTGCGCATTGTTCACCCAGAAGCTAATGGTTTGTTCCTCTTCAGATAGAGGCTGGCTAATCAACCAGTTATCAGCACCTATAACGTTTCCTTCTGCATTTTGTTGGTACATTGCTACGGCGGCTTTACGTCCAGAGTGTGGAGCTATATCTTTAGTGCCACGGAAATAGTCGTCGGGTTTCCAATTTATAAAAGCGAATTGTTCTCCTTGATGTGGATAGCTAACTTGTGCGCTAAGCGGAATAGCATAGCCTTTATCAGCATCAAATGTAGTCCACTTTCCAAAGTCGGTTTGCCAAGCTTCGTAGCTTTCAAAGTTTTCTCTTATGGTTTCTTTTGTTGTTTCTGGTTTATTCCACAACAGTTCTACCGTACCCACCTTGTCGGTTTTACTTGTTAAGTTGGTTGGTGGAAGCACGTTTGCTTTTTCGAGAATAATATTTGCTAAGTCGGTGTTGTTTGCAGTTTGCATATCGTTAGCAACTGTTAGTTCAGCCTTTATACTGTGTTGCTCGCTTGGGTCGAGAATAGTGGTGGCATAACTAATAGGGATAACAAAATCTTGCAACAGAGATAAGCTTTTGGTGATATCCGATTGGTGAATAACTTTATTGTTCAACGAAACCTTTACAGCAGCATGGTCTATCTTGTCGAGGCCTAAATTGCTAACTTTTACTTTTAAGTTCACAGTTTGTCCCTTATTTACACTTGTTGGTGCAGAAAGCTCAATTGCGCCATCGCATTGCAATGGGTCCGAAATGCTTATATTGTCTAAGTACACAATATTTGGAGAGGCATCGGCAGCTATAGCCTTTACGTGCATAAGAATGTAGTCTTGGGTGGTAAGAGTTTCTGGCAAGTCTACAATTTCAGTTATCCATTTTCCAACCTTTGTATCGCTGGCGAAATCGTGTATCCATACAGGGTCTGTAACTGTACCGTCCATCTTTTCGAAGGTAATCTCTAACCGAACAGGAGTTTGTGCCTTTGCATTGTAACTAAAACCTAATTTAGGCTGAGTAGTTCCACGCATATCAATTTTTCCAGTTGTAATAGTCGATGTACCAGCAGCACGAGGTTTAAAGAACAAACAGCCTCCATCATCGTCAGACGATTCGTTGCTAGTAAGTCGCCACAATACTTTGTCGTTAGAACTGGTAGTCTGGAATAATTGCTGTTCGAAAGTAGCATTTCTGAAACTGTTACGATATGGAAGCGTATAAGGCACTCCTAAAATAATGCTTGCTGTTGCAAACTCGCTACTTAAGCCATTATAGTTTGCAGCAATAGCCCATTTTCTGTAGCGTTGTGCGCCAGTCTTAGTGTTTATACCCTCTACAGTGTATTCTGTTAAGCCATTCTTTGCAATTGCAATATGGTTGCCAAGTCCATTCTGATTAACATCATATATATCGTAATCAACTTTAGAGGGCTCTACTACACCACCGTGAGCACCTTTGGCAGGTTCCCATGTAAGTTTAACCGAAGTGCCTTGGTCTATTGCTTTCACTATAGGTTCTGCGGGGAGATCCTTTCCTATGTATGCTCTCCGTGTAACACTTGTTCCATTACCATTTTCGTTGAAAGCAATTGCAATATAGTTATTAATTCCTTGCGTAGGGTTCTCGTCAATAAGTTTGAGTTCAGCACCAGGCGTAGGAGCAACAAATGTTTTTAGTATTTTAGTTCCATTGCGCAATTCAATCTTCTTAATAGCAGTAAGCTGATTTCCATCGATTGCTTTAGTTGGAGCCTTAAAAGTAATAGCAGCCTTTAATGCGCCCGTTGGATTTGCTATAACATTCATATTCTCTACTGCTGCGGGAGCATTTGTTGTGGGAATAGGCTCAACACCCATTTCGCCTAAGTAGATGAAGCTTTTTTTTGCGTCAGAAATTGCGTGAAATCCAATGTAATAATCGCCATCACTCTGTGGAGTAACTTGTGCGCTGAACTCATGGTATTGCGGATCTGTAAGTTCAATGGGCGATATAACATTAGTTGTCATAGCTTGAGCTGTTGGCGCATTGCCCATTTTAACCTCTAATCGTTCTTTGTATTCTTCTTCAGCATTGCTAGCTCTAAAGCTAATTTTATAAGTTTTACCAGCTTTCAACTTTATAGGAGGGCTCATCAACCAATCGTCGCCAGCATTATTGCGACTATACGAGTAGCGGAAAGCTCTTCCTTTTTCTTCATCATCATACCATCTCCATGTAAATCCGTCATCGTTTCCATCGACAATAGTATAGATGAGAGCATCGTTTTTGTTTCTAAAATCATCGAAGTATGGCGTGTCGAAAACGTTACCAGTAACCTTATATTCACTTACTGTTATCTTGCTACACTGAGTAGTATTAACGGCTTGTACACCGTATGCATAGCCTGTTCGTGTAGTTTCGGGCAAAGTTTCTGTAAAAGTAGTGGCTGTTAAGTTTGAAGCAACCTTTATAGTATCTGTACTACTGAAACGATATACATTGTAAGTAAGGTTTCCTATATAGCCTTGATGAAGTCCTTGTGTAGGTTTGTCCCAAGACACTGTAGCTTTACGCGTGTCGTCTATTTTTAAATCTACATAGTCTAAAGGAAGTGGTTCATCGTTTCCTATATACTTTTCGTATTTTGCCTTAGGGCTTTTTCCACCCTCGTTGGTTGTAACAATAATGAAGTGGTTCATACCTTCTTCCACTTGAATAGATGTTTGTGCCACCTGTCCCGGAAGCACCGTTCCTGTTGCCACCTGTTTGTTGTTGGCTGTGATGGTATAAGAAAGAGGCTTATTGGTTGCAAGAGTAGTACCATCGAATTGAGTTTCAGGAGCTTTGAATGAAATATAACCAGTGGTTGATGCGCCATTGAATTGAGTTTGCAAATCGGTTGCCACATTTGGAGCTGCAGCTGCTGCTTTTGGCATTGGAATTACCATACCTAAGACTGTAGCTTTTTCCATTGACCCTACAGCTGTAACATGTCCATCGTTCAGGTCTACTGTATATAATGTACAGTTGCCATTAGCCGTTTTTGCAGCCCAATAAAATTCGTTCGTATTAGGGTCTATTTCTCCAGTTTGATAGAAATGGTTTTCTGCCTCGTCCTTTACGTTTATACCTGTACTACCCTTTAATGTTTCTACACCTGTTGTGCGATCTATCTGATAAAGGTTTCCATCGTCTGCAACACCAAACGCTCTGCCATCGTTAGTTATTCCGAGAGCAATATAACTGTGTTCAGCTTTTGCTATTGTGGTTCGTGTCAATGTTCTATAGTCTATAACACCCCACTCTAACGATTTCAAGTTTGCTGAATAAAACTCACCAAAAACTTCACCTGTCTTAGGGTCTATAGCTGTTTCTGTAGCTATAACGTTCCAACTTTTTGGTTGAAGCGATTGCTCTATTAACTCCCATGTATCTGTGTTGAATGCATAGTGAGTAACTCCCAGAACTCCATAAGCCGCATAAGTATCATCGACATAAATACAATGTAGCTCATCATCAACAATACCACAACCTCCATTTAGTAATCCTTTTTTAAAGGGAGCAAGTTCTGTAAAATCGATTGATTGCGTTGGAAAAAATGAATAAACGCCAAGCAGATTATCGGTTACAACATTTCCCCAAATACATTGCTTTGGATTTACAAGTAAGTGTTGTGTATTCCGTTTATGGTTGGTCTGCATTGTGCTTTTCTCTTGTGTCTTAGGCATCTTAGCCTTAAACACAGAAAGAATATTGTTTGACACTACCTTTTTAGCCGAGGTAAACTCTGAGGGAAGAAGGTTACCAGACCTGATTTGTAGCACAGACTGTGGTTCAGGTTGTGCATTAGTAGGCAACGATATTAGCAACGACAATAAAGTGCCTAATAAGAATGTAGATTTTTGTTTCATTTATATTAAAATTAATAAGTAGACTTATACCTTATATTATATATGGAGATAATGCAAATTCGTTCGAAACACTATAACGGCTGATATATGTATTCCAAAAGAAGATTGTGAAGATACATAGACAACATTTATTTATTTGCTATAAAACGATTGCTCGGTTGTTTCCATAAAGATTTATTTTCGCTGCAAAATTACAAATATAATTTTATACTCAGCACTATCAACGTTTTTTTATACATTTAATTTTAAGATTGACATATAACTGTTTTTACAAAAGGCAACAGCGCATAGTTTTCATCTCTCTCATATTTATATACATCAAAATAGGTACGGTGGGAAAAAGATAGATTTTTCTCGAAAAAAAGCACGATTGTAAAGTTGCAGTTTGTTGTGATATCTAAATTGCAACTGAGAGATATCTAAGACGCAACTGACAGATATCTGAAATGAACGTTACAGATATCTGAAACAAGAGATATACATCTGATGGGCTTTTCCTGATTTTGCTATACACTTTTTGTTTGATTAAAAACCTTGCTGGATAAAGACTCGAATGCGAGTAAAAATAAGCAATTTATATAAATAAACCGAAAGCCTACGATTTTGAGTTTTTATGGAAGTAGGACTCGTAAGGTACGGCAGTAGGACTCGTGGGGCACGGCTGTATAACTCGTGGGGTACGGCAGTACATTTCGTTGATATTAACAATTACAGCATTTGGCTTAACATTATTTTATTATGTGTTTTTAGAAGCACGGTATAACAACAGAGAAGGAAACAGTGGCGAACCAAATAGAAGGTATGTGCGTTCGCTTTATTTTCCAAAATTACTATCGAGGGGTAAGTAAAGATTGTACATTTGCACAAAAGCTGTAGGACGTAGACCGTAAATAAGACGAATGGGAAGACGATGAAAAAGACGCTGGACCGAAGAAATAAAAAGTTGATGCCAGACAACCACACCCGTGAGTTTCAATAGCTTATTAGACTGCAACACTTTCGTTGCTTACTAGCTTTCTGTTTTCTTGTTGGCAGATAGCTTGTCTTTCTAACTCATTGTAGCTTACTATCCTACTACTTCGTTCTAAAGTAAACTAATCTACCAACAATAAAGTAAAATCTGCTGAATCTATAATAACCAGTTAAATTTAAAGAAGCATTAATACTACTTATTTTACATTTAAGAACTTCTTAATGAATGGCGCAGTATAACTTTGAGAAACCTTTGCTATTTCTGCTGGAGTGCCAGTTGCAATAATCTGTCCACCACCACGACCGCCATCAGGTCCCATATCAATAATATAGTCGGCTTGTTTTATTACATCAAGGTTGTGCTCTATAATTATAACCGTGTTTCCTCTATCAACCAGCTTTTGCAATACACCCATAAGTACCCTAATATCTTCGAAATGCAATCCTGTAGTAGGTTCGTCAAGAATGTAGAGCGTTTTTCCTGTATCCCGTTTAGAAAGTTCGGTTGCAAGTTTTACACGTTGGCTTTCGCCTCCCGAAAGAGTTGTAGAACTTTGCCCTAACTTAATATAACCTAAACCAACATCTTGTAAGGCTTTTATTTTAGGAAGAATAAGCGGAACATTCTCGAAGAATTCTACAGCGGTATTCACTGTCATATCGAGAACATCGGCTATTGATTTTCCTTTAAAACGCACTTCAAGCGTTTCTCGGTTATAACGCTTTCCATGACAAACCTCGCATGGAACAAATACATCAGGTAAGAAGTTCATTTCTATGGTGCGATAGCCATTACCCCCACAATTCTCACACCGTCCACCCTTTACGTTAAACGAAAAACGTCCAGGTTTATAGCCACGTATTTTTGCCTCAGGAAGATTAACAAACAGATTGCGAATATCGGAGAATACACCTGTGTATGTTGCAGGATTACTGCGCGGAGTACGTCCAATAGGACTTTGGTCTACATTCACAACCTTATCTACATTCTCTATTCCTTCTATCT
Organism: Prevotella pallens; assembly: GCF_900454935.1. Classification (NCBI taxonomy): domain Bacteria; kingdom Pseudomonadati; phylum Bacteroidota; class Bacteroidia; order Bacteroidales; family Prevotellaceae; genus Prevotella; species Prevotella pallens. Next base: position 1,229,236 of record NZ_UGTP01000001.1, on the reverse strand, counting down.
TAGCATACGCCATAGGAGCTTTCAAAGAACGATAGAAATGTTGAGATAGTATAGGCTGTAAGGTCTCGTTGATTAATGTACTCTTTCCAGAGCCAGACACCCCTGTAACAACAATAAGTTTACCCAAAGGAAATTCTACATCAACATTTTTTAAATTGTTACCTTTGCAACCATACAGCCATAACGATTTACCATTTCCTTTACGATATTCAGTTGGAAGTGGAATAATTCGTTCGCCATTAAGATATTGAGCTGTAAGAGTGTGCGTTTGAAGCATCTGATTGTATGTACCCTGAAAAACAACCTCTCCTCCATTCTTACCAGCTTTTGGACCAATATCAACAACCCAATCGGCAGCACGCATCATATCCTCATCGTGCTCAACAACAATCACCGTATTTCCGAGGTCGCGCAATTTGCACAATGATTTTATTAAGCGATCGTTATCACGCTGATGCAAACCAATAGAAGGTTCGTCTAAAATATAAAGCACGTTTACGAGTTGAGAGCCAATCTGTGTAGCCAGTCTTATACGTTGGCTCTCTCCTCCTGAAAGCGTTGCACTTTGTCTGTTTAGCGAAAGATAATTAAGACCAACATTTAGCAAGAAGTCTATACGCTTGCGAATTTCTTTTAGAATCTCTTTAGCAACAAGTTGCTGTTTCTCGTTAAGGTGTCGCTCTACATTTCCAAGCCAGTTCTTTAAGTCGGCAATATCTATTGTAGACAGCTCTGCTATATTTTTGTCCCATATTCTATATGAGAGAGCTTCACGATTAAGACGTTGTCCTTTGCATTCAGGACATTCCCGTTCAGCAATAAACTGGTCAGCCCACTTCTTTCCGGCAGCAGTTTCATCGTTTTCCATTACTGAACGCAAGTATTTTATAACACCATCGAAAGAAGTAAAATAGTCGGAATTAGTATGAACAAGCTCTTTAGAGATACGAACTTTATCTAGCGACCCATAAAGTATTTCGTCAAGCACTTCTTTCGAAATATCTTTAATTGGTGTTTTCAAAGTATAATCGTATTTTTCAAGAATAGCAGCTATCTGCCAGAATATCATTTGGTTTTTGTATTTACCTAAAGGAATAATAGCACCTTCATAAATACTTTGGCTTTTGTTAGGAATTACCTTCGTTAAATCAATCTCGTTTATCTTGCCCAATCCTTTACAATGCGGACACGCTCCCTCTGGAGAATTAAATGAGAATATATTAGGAGCAGGGTCTTTGTAAGCAATTCCCGTAATAGGGTCCATCAAACGTTTAGAGAAATATTTAGTAATGCCGCTCTCTTTCTCCATAATCATAATAAGAGAGTCGCCTTGTTTCATTGCTACCGATACCGTCTTTGCTAAACGCTCTTTAAAGGTTTCATCGTTCGCAGCACCAAGTTTAAGTCTATCTATTACAACTTCTATATTGTGATTTTTGTATCTATCTACCTTCATACCACGTGTAATTTCCAATATCTCACCGTCTACACGAATATAAAGATATCCCTTACGTCGCATTTGTTCGAATAGTTCACGATAATGTCCTTTACGATTTCTTACCAATGGTGCAAGTACATAAATACTTTTGTTGGCATAATTGTGAAGAATCATTTCGATTACACGTTCTTCCGTGTATTTTACCATTGGCTCGTTGCTCATATACGAATAAGCAATTCCTGCACGTGCATATAGCAAACGAAGATAATCGTATATCTCTGTTGTAGTGCCAACTGTTGAACGTGGATTTTTGTTTGTGGTTTTTTGCTCAATAGATATTACTGGTGATAATCCAGTAATCTTATCAACATCAGGTCGCTCCATATTACCCAAAAAGTTCCGAGCATAAGCAGAAAACGTCTCAATATAGCGTCTTTGCCCTTCAGCAAATATAGTATCAAAAGCCAATGAACTTTTACCCGAGCCAGATAATCCTGTAAAAACAATCAATGCATTACGAGGCATTGACACATCTATATTTTTTAAATTGTGCACACGTGCCCCAAACACTTCTATTTTATCATTCACCATTATTTGTGTCAGTTTGTTTGTAAAACTACAATTAATGCGTTTGTGTAGTTGTTTCGTTGTATCCGCGCAATAAATTCACATCTTTCTTAATATGGAATTTCTTTCCATCTGCGCCTGTAGCCTTCACATTCACAAAATAAACTCCTTGTGCAACAGGCTTTCCATTAAAAGTTCCGTCCCAGCCTTCATTAGGATTATTCCATTCAAAAAGCTTTTGCCCCCATCTATTAAAGATAACTGCATGAAATTCTACAATACTTTTAAATCCTTTCTTAGCTTTAAACACATCATTTATACCATCGCCATTAGGAGAAAAGGCATTGGGGAAAGATATTTCACTCTCACTAATAGATATGTTTATCGGTTCATAAATATAAACAGTATCATTATTTAATATCTCATATAAACAAACACGAAATGAGCCTGCAGTTATGAAAGTATATTGTGTGTCTTGTTCATAGCGAATTAAGAATGCATTAGTAGGTTTGTTTTGCTCTAAAAAATGCCACTCAAAATGAGTCCCATTTGGCAAATTTACAGTAGGATTCGCTACAAAATTTACAGTTAATGGGGCTGAACCTGAAAAGCCTTGTGCTGAGTTTATCGTTTCAGAGCTCCCACTTTCTCCAATATACGTTCCATAAGGCTCGCAAGACTGAGAAAAACTATTAGTGGCGATTAGGAATAAAACCACTATTAAAGATATTTTATGAAAATATAGCTGCATAATCTTCTTATTTCTGCAAAAATACAAAAATTCTATCGACAAAAAGCAAATAGTAAATAGTTTTTGTTATCTTTGCAGAGTGTTAATTTCAGAAATAAACAGATTATGAAGCGTTATTATAGATACTTATTCTTATTGCTTACATTATTTTTCACCATTCAAGTATCAGCTCAGACTACTATCTGGCGAGATATTCATAAAGTAAAAAAGAAAGAAACAATCTTTGGAATAGCAAAAGATTATGGAATTAGTATTCAAGAACTTATTGATGCAAATCCAGAGATGAAACAAGAGGGGTATGAACTCAAGAAAGGTAATTGGATATTTGTTCCTTATGCCAAAGGGAATGATAAAAAATATGTACCTGATTCACCAAACAATATTAATGATAAGAAACCTGTAATAGCCAACACAACGACAAATGCCATTCGCATAGGAGTTATGTTACCCTTACATCGAGAAGATGGCGATGGATTAAGAATGGTTGAATACTATAGAGGTATTCTACTTGCATTAGAACAAATGAAACAAGAAGGAATTAATACAGATGTGCATGCTTGGAATGTTCCTAAAGATGCCGATATTAAAACAACTTTATTAGATAAGAATGCTCCGACGTTAGATATTATCTTTGGTCCACTCTATTCTAATCAAGTAAAACCATTAGGCGACTTTTGCCAACGCAACAATATAAAAATGGTTATACCTTTTTCTATCGAATCGAAAGAAGTAGATACCAATCCTTATATATTCCAAGTATATCAAGATAATAATCGTTTGAATAGAAAAGCCATTGCATGTTTCTTCGAGCGTTTCCAAAAGACCCATCACCCTATATTTATTAATTGTAATGATATTGATAGCCAAGTTGGACTCTTTACTAATGGATTAAGAAAACAACTTGAATTAGCAAAAATACATTATAATATAACTAACTTAAATACACCACAAGTTGATTTTGCGAAACAATTCAGCACTTCTCAACCTAACGTGGTTATTATAAATTCTGAGAAAAGTCCTTATCTGAATAAAGTATTTGAAAAATTAGACCTACTAAGAAAGGCTAATCCAAATATTAATATCTCGATGTATGGTTATAACGAATGGTTTATGTACCAGGATTATAATATCAATAATTATTTTAAATATGATGTTTATATCCCATCTACCTATTATTATAATAAAGCAGCAAAAAGAACTGAAGCGTTAGAAAAACAATATATCAATAAATATGATGAACCTATGAAGGATTCATATATTCCACGTTTTGCTATTGTTGGATACGATCAGGCACAATTCTTTATTAGAGGTATTAAGAATAAGGGCAAAAACTTTAAGGGAACAAGTACAGAAGTTAATTATGTTCCATTACAAACACGATACAATTTTGAACATATAGGGAATGGTGGCTACATTAATAATCATTTCCAGCTAGTACACTTTAAACCTAATAAGACTATGGAGAACTTAGTTTATTAAGTCTTAAAAACTTAATACAGTAGTAGAACAGATAAAGCTATGAACAGAAAAGTAGTAACAGCATTGCTTATACTCTTTCCATTATGGATATATGCACAAGTGGGAGATTACCGCAATAGTCTTTCTATAGGTGGTAATACCGGCTATATATTATCTAACGTAGGATTTGACCCTAAAGTATCACAATCTCTACACAGCGGTATTACTGCTGGTCTAAGTGTGAGGTATGTATGTGAAAAGTATTTCAACACTATCTGTTCTATTTACGGTGAGATAAATTATGCTTCAACTGGTTGGAAACAAGATATACGAACTGCAACAGATAAACCTGTTATCAATACAAATGGGTCTGCTGAAAAGTATTCACGGACATTAAACTATCTGCAAATACCTGTTTTTGCACATTTAGCGTGGGGAAGAGAACAGAATGGTTTCAATTTCTTTGTACAAGCAGGTCCACAAATTGGGATATTACTGAATGAAACTGTCATAAGCAACTATGATACACCCAATTTATTAAATGATGGTACAGGAAGAAGTAATACAATTGTAAAACAGGAATCTATGCCCGTCGAAAAGAAATTCGACTACGGTATTGCAGCAGGTTTAGGTGCTGAATGGAGTATCCGTCGCATAGGACATATTATTTTAGAGGCACGCTATTACTATGGATTGGGCAATATATACGGCAATAGTAAGAAAGATTTCTTTGGAAAATCTAATAATAGTAATATAATTATCAAATTAACATATCTATATGATATTGTGAAGAATAAAAACAACAAATAAAATTAATTAATAACAAAATTAAAACTTTAAAATTATGTTCGAAGGACAACCTAAAAGTCTTTATGCATTGGCTTTAGCCAACACAGGAGAGCGATTTGGTTACTACACCATGATTGCAGTCTTTGCCCTTTTCCTTAGAGGAAACTTTGGCCTCGAGCCTGGTACAGCAGGAGCTATTTATAGCACCTTTCTTGGATTAGTCTACTTCTTACCACTGGTTGGTGGTATTATGGCAGACAAATTCGGTTATGGTAAGATGGTTACAACCGGTATTATGATTATGTTCATAGGATACCTCTGTTTAGCCATTCCATTAGGAACAAGCACAGTTGCTTTCTCTAGTATGCTAGCTGCTCTGCTTTTAATTTCTTTGGGTACTGGTTTGTTTAAAGGAAACTTACAAGTAATGGTCGGTAATCTTTATGATGCTCAAGGAATGGAAAGCAAACGCGATTCAGGTTTCTCTATTTTCTACATGGCAATTAATATAGGTGCTTTGTTTGCTCCTACTGCTGCTGTGAAAATTCATGATTGGGGAGTAAAATCATTACACATGGACCCCAATTCTGCCTATCACTTGGCATTTGCCGTTGCTTGCGTCTCACTAATCCTTTCTATTGCAATCTATTATGCTTTCCGTCCAGGATTTAAACATTTAGAAGGTAGCACTAAGAAGAAAGAAGAAAAAGCTGGCGCTACAACAGTAGAAGAACTTTCTCCTGCTGAAACAAAAGAACGCATCATAGCCCTCTGCCTCGTTTTTGCTGTTGTAATTTTCTTCTGGATGGCTTTCCATCAAAATGGTCTCACACTAACTTACTTTGCTGACGAATTTGTACAGCCTACAGCAGAAGGTGTGCAGAGTATGGTGTTCGATGTTATTAATCTCTTTATGGTTATCATCATCGTTTATGCTGGTTTCGCATTCTTTGGTGCAAAAACAGGAAAAGCAAGAGGAATTTCAGCGCTCGTTATTCTTGCAGCCTTAGCAGTGATAGCCTATAAATATAGCTGCATAAGTGGTAGTGTAGCTGTTAGTGCTCCTATTTTCCAACAGTTCAATCCATTCTATGTTGTAGCTTTAACTCCTGTTAGTATGGCTATATTCGGTGCATTGGCTCGTAAAGGTAAAGAACCATCTGCTCCACGAAAGATTGCTTATGGTATGCTGATTGCTGGTTGCGGCTTCTTGGTGATGTTGCTCGCTTCTATGGGTCTCAACTCTCCTGATGCACAGAAGGCAGCTGCAGAGGGTGCAAAGACATTTGCATCTCCTAATTGGCTTATTGGAACTTATCTAGTTCTTACCTTTGGTGAGTTATTGCTTAGCCCTATGGGAATATCATTTGTATCAAAGGTTGCTCCTCCAAAGTATAAAGGTGCAATGATGGGCGGCTGGTTTGTTGCAACAGCCTTAGGTAACCTCCTCGTTAGTGTCGGCGGATTCCTCTGGGGTAAGCTTCCATTAACTGTTGTATGGAGCGTATTCATTATTCTTTGTGTTCTATCTGCACTCTTTATGTTCTCTGTTATGAAAAAACTAGAAAAAGTTGCAAAATAATAAAGAGATAGAGATAAATATATATTATTTAAAAGACGTATTGAATGGGTATATTTGATACGTCTTTTTATATATTCCATCTTGCCTATATCCCTATTCTTATTGATTCTGTATAAATTAGATAAGATTTATAAAACAGTACACATTCTGTTTACTTTCATATTCAATAGAATATTTCAGACATAAAAAGAAGTTAAACAGATGTAGTTTCTTTGTTTTAGATATCTATAATGTTCGTTTCAGATATCTGTCACGATTGTTTCAGACGTCTGTCAGTTACGTTTTAGATATCTGTTTTTACTAATTAGATTTCATAGCAAATTACGACCTTTATGATTATATTATAGATTATTTGACAAATGAAGTATTGTGATATTTTTTAATACGCAACAAATGCCATTATCTAGGTCGTATTGTTATTGTTATTTTTATCAAATGGTTTTATTACTTTTAAAACAAGGCTCAATAACTTTTATGAAAAAAGTCATAGGCTTTTGAGAGTAGGTTTAGAATGTTTCTTTTCTATATCCCAAACCTACTTTCGTTCAACTCCTTGTTGGTATATTTTACTCAGACAGTTTTCTGAGCTTCTTTAAGGCGTAATACTATAATCTATCCTTAGTTTTTGGTTTGAACAATCTATTTTGTTTCTTGTTCACGAAACTGCTTCAATTTCTTTTCTATAAATGCAAAGTCGTTGATTGCTCTTATTTTATCTTTTGCACGATCGTACTTTTCTCTCCATTTCCTTACTCCGAAGGCATAGAATTTTAGTCCTTCAGGGGTTAAATCTCCTACCTTGATTTGCGATTCGTTTGTTGCCTTTTCGCCTTTCTTCAACAAGATTCTCGTAGTAAATCCATTGTCTTGGAGAAAATGAACATAATTCTCGAAAAAACGAAATTGTTCTTCTTTAAATTCTTGAGTGTTGTACCTGTTCGAAGATAAGGGCGATTTAAATAGCCAATCTAATTTCTCAATTAATTCTTCTGGATCCATATTTCTTATATAATGATGTTTCTTTAAAAATCGCAATAGCTTTAAACTTTAAAGGACTGAACTACCTTGAAAGCTATTTAGTCCTTTGCTTAGCCATCTTTCTTAATAATTGTATAAAGTTATATGTTTATTTTCCATCTTCAAAACATACATTCGTTTAAGTCCTGATGGGTGGATTTTTTTGCTCTGTTGGTTTTCCGAGTTTCTTAAAGGTGTTATGAACTTAGATACCTTTATTTGTGGTTTGAAGAATCTATTTTGTTTCTTGTTCACGAAACTGCTTCAATTTCTTTTCTATAAATGCAAAGTCGTTGATTGCTCTTATTTTATCTTTTGCACGGTCGTACTTTTCTCTCCATTTTCTTACTCCGAAGGCATAGAATTTTAGTCCTTCAGGGGTTAAATCTCCTACCTTGATTTGCGATTCGTTTGTTGCCTTTTCGCCTTTCTTCAACAAGATTCTCGTAGTAAATCCATTGTCTTGGAGAAAATGAACATAATTCTCGAAAAAACGAAATTGTTCTTCTCTGAATTCTTTAGTGGCATATCTTGGTGATGATACTGGAGAATTTAATATCCATGATAATCTTTCTACAACTCTTTCTTTATCCATGTTTAAGGGCAATAATGATGTTTTTAATCTTTTTGAAGTTTTAAATTAAAAGGGCTGAATAACTATTAAGATAAATCCAGCCCTTTATTAAACTACTTTCTTAATGATTGTTGAAAGTAATATGTTTGTTTTTTGGGAATTACCAAAGGTCTAAACGCTGTTCTTTTGGCAAGTACAGCTTGTCGCCAGGCTTCACATTGAAAGCATCGTACCATGCGTCGATGTGTGGCAAAGCACCATTTACGCGCCATTCGCCTAACGAGTGTGGGTCGCTCTTAGTACGATTGCGTATTTCAGCTTCAGTAATGTTAGCTGCCCATACACCTGCATAAGCAAGGAAGAAACGCTGTTCTGGTGTGAAACCAAAGATGTTTTGCGACTTTTTGCCCTTCATTGCATTCTTCAAAGCATTGTAAGCCACCATTAAACCTCCGTGGTCGGCAAGGTTTTCACCCATAGTAAGCTTTCCATTTGCTTTGAGGTCTGGAAGTACACTAATGTTGCTGAAGAATTCACCGAATGGAGTTGTGCGAGCTTTAAACTTGTCGCCATCTCCCTTAGCCCACCAGTCTCTCATGTTTCCGTCCTTATCGTAGTTACGACCATTGTCGTCGAAACCATGAGTCATTTCGTGTCCAATTACCACACCGATAGCTCCATAGTTGAAGGCGTCGTCAGCAGTCGGGTCGAAGAATGGGTACTGAAGAATACCTGCAGGGAAACAAATCTCGTTAGTGGTAGGGTTGTAATATGCGTTTACAGTTTGTGGAGTCATATACCACTTATCCTTATCAACTGGTTTTCCAGCAGTTTCGTCGAGATTTACCTTATGCCAGAACTTACGGCAGTTCATAACATTATCGTAATACGACTTGCTTGGGTCAATGGTAAGCGAGCTTAAATCTTGCCACTTGTTAGGATAACCAACCTTAACGTAGAAAGTAGATAACTTTTCGAGTGCAGCCTTCTTAGTTTCTTCGCTCATCCAACTTTGTGCTTTGATGCGCTCAGCCAAACTAACCTCAAGATTTTTGATGAGTTGCTCCATGCGTTGTTTGCTGCTTGCAGGGAAATAACGTTCGCAATATATTTTGCCGAGTGCTTCGCCCATTTGACTTTCAATCTGTTGTGTAGCACGTTTCCAACGTGGATAATCTTGCTTTGTGCCACGCATTGTCTTGCTGAAGAAGTTGAAGTATTCAGCACGGACGTCATCGCTGAGATAGTTTGCAGCTTCAAGAATAACCTCCCACTCCATACGAGCACGAAGTTCGTTTGCAGTTTCAGTCTCTATCAACTTGTCTACTCCTACTAAGAACTTAGGCTGACCAACTACCATTTCCTGTATATCAGCAGACTTTACCCCGTCGGCATTAAGCAATTGTTCCAAACGAATATTAGGATATTTAGCCTTAAAGTCTGCCAATGTCATCTTGTTATAATTAGCAGCAGCATCGCGAAGCTCAGTTCTGCTCTTTGAAATCAGTGCAATAGCTGTTTCATAACGCATAATATAGTTACTATTCTGTTCAGCTTGAGCCTTAGAGAAACCGAAAAGTTCAAACATATTTACAATGAACTTCTTAAACGCATTACGTATTTCGGTTGTTGACTTATCGTTGTCAAGATAGTAATCCTTCTGACCTAAAGTTAAACCACTCTGACTAACGTTAAGAATATTCATCTTCGCGTTCTTCTCATCAGCACCAAATCCATAGCTGATAGGCAAACCATAGCTTTGACTTGCATATTTCAACTGAATCTTACGTAGGTCTGCTAAAGTCTTAGCATTCTCAATTTCGTTGAGCAATGGCATTACTGGGGCAACACCTTCTTTATTTCTACGCACAGAGTCCATAGCGAGTTTGTAAAAATCGCTCAGCTTTTGTTCAACACTTCCAGGCTTTGCTTTAGCCTTAAGCAGACTTGTAAGAATTGTGTTGATACGCTTGTTGTTGTCTTCACCTAATTGGTCAAAAGAACCATAACGTGAATAAGCTGCAGGCAATGGGTTGTTTTTCTGCCAGCCACCTGTCGCAAACTGATAGAAGTCATCAGCTGGACGTACCGATTTGTCGAGATTACTTTCCTTTATACCAGCTTGCTTTTGAGCAAAACCAGTCATAGGAACAGCAGCAATCATCATCATTGGTAAGATTGTTTTAATGTTCATTTTAAATGATTTTAGTTTAAAACTTCTCGTTAATATATCACCCTTAAAACTAAACGCATGTTCTACAAGTTCAATATAAACGAAAAAGATTGTTGATTTATTTATTGAATTTAATTACTTTTCCTTATTCATCGAGCAACCTTTCCAACGCTTCTGAAAGCTCAAGCCATTGCTCGTTTTCTCTATCTAGATAGCGTTGCAGGTCGGTGTATTCAGTAACGAGTTCCATATTCGACGCATTCTCAGCAACCATCAATAGTTCGTCAAGTTCAGCTTTACGCTCTTCCATCTTGGCAATCTTCTTTTCAGAGTCTTCTACTGCGCGCTGTGCTTTCCTTATTTTCTTCTGTTGTTCTTTGCGTTCTGCGTAGGAAGCTGCACCAGATGAAGGTTGAGCTGCCGTTTCTTGCTTTGCATTTAGTATATTTTCTGCTTCAGCTGCAATGTTGTTTGCACTTGCTTTACTCAAACTTTCTTGTATTGTTTCAGCATTATGAGCACGTAGATAGTCGTAAATTCCACCTAAATGCTCACGCACTTTACCTCCACCGAATTCATAAACCTTACTTACTAATCCGTCTAAAAACTCTCTATCGTGCGAAACAATAATGGCTGTTCCATCGAAAGCTTTAATAGCTTCTTTCAAAACCTCTTTCGACGTAATATCCAAGTGGTTTGTAGGTTCGTCCAGAATTAAAAGATTAACAGGTTCCAATAATAGTTTTATCATTGCTAAACGTGAACGTTCGCCACCTGAAAGTACTTTGACTTTCTTCTCAGACGTTTCTCCACCAAACATAAAAGCACCTAAAAGGTCGTTAATCTTCAAACGCATATCGCCTTTTGCCACTTGGTCTATGGTTTCAAAAATTGTTAAGCTTTCATCTAAAAGCTGGGCTTGATTTTGTGCAAAATAGCCAATCTGAACATTATGCCCTATCTTTAAGTTACCATCGAATGGTATTTCTCCCATTATACACTTCACAAGTGTAGACTTTCCTTCACCATTCTTGCCGACAAAAGCTACTTTCTCGCCTCGCTTAATGGTCATATCTACCTTATCGAAAACAAGTCGTGGAGGATATTCTTTGCGCACATTGTCGCCTATAACTGGATAATCGCCGCTTCGTAAACATGGTGGGAACTTTAACCGCATAGCTGAATTATCAACCTCATCTACCTCTATAGGGACAATTTTCTCCAATTGTTTTATGCGTTGCTGAACCTGTACAGCCTTAGTTGCTTGATAACGAAATCTATCTATAAAAGCTTTTATATCTGCTATTTCCTTTTGTTGGTTTTCATACGCACGCATCTGCTGTTCTCTACGTTCTTTACGTAAAACAAGATATTCATCGTATTTCACTTTGTAATCCTCTACCCTGCCACATGTTATTTCTAATGTACGGTTAGTTACATTATTAATAAATGCACGGTCGTGAGATACTAACACTACAGCTTTGGCACTTTGAGCAAGAAATTGTTCTAACCATTGTATAGACTCAATGTCCAAATGGTTGGTTGGCTCATCAAGTAATAGTACATCGGGGCGGCGTAAAAGTATCTTTGCCAACTCTATACGCATACGCCAACCACCAGAGAATTCAGACGTAGGACGATCGAAATCTGTACGTTCAAAGCCTAACCCTGTCAGTGTCCGCTCTATTTCTGCTTCGTAGTTTTCACCGCCAAGTAACATAAAACGTTCATGCTCCTGCGTAAATTTTTCGACCAATTCAGCATAACTTCCACTTTCATAGTCGGTACGTTCAGCCATTTCTTGCTGCATACGCTCCAACTTTTCTTTCATTTTGGTAGCATCTGCAAATGCCTTACGCGTTTCTTCTTTTACCGTAGTATCGTCAGATAACTTCATAACCTGTGGTAAATAGCCTATTGTGGTATCATTTGGAACAGCTACTACACCTGCTGTGGGACGTTGTAAACCACAGAGTATTTTAAGCATTGTAGATTTCCCCGCTCCATTTTTGCCGACTAAAGCTATACGATCACGGTCGTTTACCACGAAAGAAACATCATGAAAGAGTGGCTTTACAGCAAACTCAACTTTTAAACCTTCGATTGACAGCATCTATTTTTTGTTTTCTCCCTAATTAACGATTGCAAAGATACGCAATAATTTCGTAATTCTTAGTAGCCAACCTTACTTTTATCCATATAGTGAGTTTGATTTACAAGTAGGTATCACAAGAAAATGTATGATTATATAGGGATATTATAAGAAGGAGATTGTTAAATTGAGAAAAGACTCAATAGAAAATAGATGGGAATACTTTTAATAAGAAAAGGCTTATAATGTATTCCATTTATACATAAATTAAAATTAATAATCTGTTGTGAATATGATACTTATAAAATATAATTAAATTAAAAGATTACAGATATTATAAGCCATATATCTTAAGCTGAATAAATATATTTTGCGTATTACAGTATAGACTCATAACAGTTGTAGTTTTTTGTGATATCTATTTTGTTACTGATAGACGTCTGAAACGAAACTCATAGATATCTGTAACGAGACTTACAGATATCTGAAACAAAAGTAACAAAATTAGGAATATTATATTTGTTTTATGCGTAAATAATAGATGCGTCTAATAAATCTTCCACTATATTCTTATTAAGTCTACATAGTCGATATACTAGATTGATTATATAGGCGTATACAATTTTAAATTGGTTGTTTAATATTCTTCATACTCAAACCTATTCTATTTCGCTTAGAATCTATCTCTATAACCTTAACATATATGTGTTGATGTAAATGTACAATAGTGTTAGGATTAGAAACAAACTTACTATTTAATTGTGAGATGTGTACAAGCCCATCTTGGTGAACCCCAACATCTACAAAGACACCAAAGTTTGTTATATTAGTTACTATTCCAGGCAATTCCATACCTTCTTTAAGGTCTGCAATTGTATGCACAGATTTATCGAATTCAAATTCTTTCAGCTGTTCACGTGGGTCTCGTCCAGGTTTCTCTAATTCGTGCAAGATGTCATTCAGTGTTAGTAAACCAACTTCGGTTGATACAAATTCTTCTAGGTTGATATGTTCTAACAGTTTCTTATTGTTTATAAGTTCCTTTACTGTACAATTTTTATTTTTTGCCATAGCTTCAACAATATGATAGCTTTCAGGGTGTACAGCCGAATTGTCGAGTGGATTCTTTGCGTTTGGTATTCGTAAAAAACCTGCACTTTGCTGATATGCCACTGTTCCAAGTCGAGGAACCTTCTTTAGTTGTGTACGCGATGTAAAAGCACCGTGTTCTTTTCTATAATCAACTATATTCTGTGCTAATACTGGACCCAATCCACTAACATACATCAATAAGTGTTTTGATGCTGTATTAAGATTCACACCTACTTGATTCACACAGCTTTCTACAGTTAAGTCTAAAGAACGCCGTAGTTCAGCCTGGTCTACATCGTGCTGATACTGTCCGACGCCAATACTTTTAGGATCTATCTTCACAAGTTCTGCCAATGGGTCTATTAGTCTCCTACCTATAGATACGGCTCCTCGTGTTGTTACATCTTCATTAGGAAATTCTTCTCGCGCAATAGCAGAAGCCGAATAAATAGAAGCGCCATCTTCGCTTACGACAAATACTTTTGGAGTTTCTTTCCCAGCTTCAGATAAATGTGTTATACAATCGGTAACAAATTCTTTCGACTCTCTACTCGCTGTTCCGTTTCCTATAGCTATCGCTTCTATGTGATATTGATTTATCATACGTATCATAGCCACTGTTGCCTGTGCGTAGAGTCGCTTTGGTGGATGTGGATAGATTATCTCGTGATGCAACAGACTTCCTTGTGCATCTAAACAAGCTATTTTGCTACCATTGCTATAACCCGGATCAAGAGCCAAAACTCTTTTCTGACCGAGTGGAGCAGACAGTAACAGTTGGCGCAAATTCTCAGTAAATACCTTTATAGCGTCCTCATCGGCTTTCTCTTTACTTAATCGGGCAAATTCATTCTCGATGCTTGGATTAATTAAACGTTTAAAACTATCTTCAATAGCTTCAGCTACTAAAGTTTGGCAAGCCCCTTTACCATGTACAAACTGCCGATTCAATCGTTCAATACAATCCTTTTCATCAATCGAAATGCTAACACGCAGTATTCCAAGAGTTTCGCCTCTTCGCATAGCTAATAGCCTATGACTGTTGCAGCTTCGCAATGGTTCTGAAAAATCAAAGTAGTCAGAATACTTCTGTGCCACATCAGTACTTTTCATCTTTTTTATAACCATAGAAGATAACACAGCATCTCGCTTATACATATTACGCACAGTATTCCGTGCCTGCTGGTTTTCACTCACCATTTCGGCAATAATATCTTTTGCTCCTTGTAGCGCTGCTATCTCGTTTTCCACATTCCCTCTTACAAAACGCTTACTTGCAACTATTGGATTCTGTTCTTTCTGCATCAATAACAACATAGCCAATGGCTCAAGTCCCTGTTCGCGTGCTATTTGAGCTTTAGTTCTTCGTTTGGGCTTAAATGGCAAATACAAGTCTTCCAACACCGTATTATCCCAACAATTTGCAATTTTATTTTCCAAATCGTTGGTAAGCTTTCCTTGTTCACCTATTGTTCTTAAAATAGTATCCTTACGTTTATCTATTTCTATCAGACGCACGTTCATTTCTGCAATATGTGTAATTTGCAGCTCATCGAGGTTTCCCGTACGTTCCTTTCGATATCTTGCAATAAAAGGAATAGTACAGCCTTCTTTCAATAGCGTTAATGTTGCATCAACATTTCGTTCAGGTAAATTAAGCGTTTTTGCTATATGTTTTGTATATGTGTTCATTTTCTAACTTTTGGTTGGATGCAAATTTACATAGAAATCTTGAAATATAGGAGTATTTACTTACACTAAGTAACTCTTATATGATATATTTCTAATTAGTAGTATATTGTATATTGTGGCTACCAAAAAGTTTCCATCTTATATTACTTCACCTATTCTGTCTACGCTAAAATGGTTATGTAGAGTACTTCTTTTGTATTTTAGAAATGAAAGATAGTGAAGTGGGAATAATGCTAAAAGTTATTACAGTAATTGTATGTCTATACGCTCAAACAATAGAGCTATGCAAACTAAATTAACTCTCTAATTATATTTTGTAGCTACATTCCTTTTCTATTTATTATTTTATATCTACCTTTGTATTATAAAAGCTAACAAGATATAACTATTTATGAAAGTAGGATTATTTATTCCATGCTATGTTGATACTTTATATCCAGAGGTAGGCATTGCCACTTATAAACTTCTACGTGGGTTGAACCTTGATGTAGAGTATCCAGAACGGCAGACTTGTTGTGGACAACCAATGGCGAATGGTGGTTTCCAACGTATGTCGAAGAATTTAGTTGAAAAATTTGAAGATGTGTTTAAGGATTATGATTATATAGTAACTCCAAGTGTTTCATGTGCAGCTTTTGTACAGTTCAACCACCCGCAACTTCATAAACATAAATGTTCTACACCTGAGAAAACGTTAGAGTTGGTGCAATTCTTACACGATGTCTTAAAAGTTAAGCAGCTTCCAGGAAAGTTTGAACATATAGTTTCAGTTCATAATTCGTGTCATGGAGTACGCGAGCTACGATTGAGCTCACCATCAGAAGAACATATTCCAAGATATAGCAAGATAGTAGATCTTCTAAGTCTAAAAGAAGGTATAACGGTAAAAGAACCAGAACGTATAGACGAATGCTGTGGATTTGGCGGTATGTTTGCTATAGAAGAACCAGATGTAAGTAGCCGTATGGGCGATGATAAAGTAAAACGCCACATAGCTACAGGTGCTGAATTTATTACTGGACCAGACTCATCTTGTTTAATGCACATGCAAGGAATTGCACACAAAAAGCACTACAATATTCAATTTAAGCACATTGCTGAGATTTTAGCAGCTGGTATTTAGGTTATAACGAAGAAAGAATAGAGATGGCAACAAGTCATGCAAAGAAAGCGGCAAAGTTTATATCAGACCCCGAAAGAGTAACCCGACACGACCAAACGTTTTGGGGACTTAGAGAAAAACGAGATATACAAGCAGCAATGCTTCCCGAATGGGAAGATTTAAGAGAACATGCGAGCGAGATAAAGGAGCACACACTAACACATTTGGCTGATTATCTAGACGAATTCTCAAGGAACTTAGAGAGCAATGGTGTTATTGTTCATTGGGCAAAAGATGCCCAAGAATTTAACGAGATTGCATACAGCATATTAGCAGAGCATAATGTGAAGAAGCTGGTGAAGTCTAAATCGATGCTAACTGAAGAGTGTGAAATGAACAAATACCTTATAGCAAAAGGTATTGATGTTGTAGAAACCGACTTGGGTGAGCGCATATTGCAGCTGATGAACTTAAAACCTGCACACATAGTGGTTCCAGCAGCTCATATTACACGCGATGAAGTTGGTGAATTGTTCGAGAAAGATGGTATATCAAAGGATATAGGTAATCACGATCCCACCTATCTAACACAATGCGCACGCTATAGTCTACGACAAGAATTTATAGAAGCTGATGCTGGTATGACGGGCTGCAACTTTGGTGTAGCTTCAACGGGCGATTGTGTGGTGTGCACAAACGAAGGAAATGCTGATATGAGTACTTCCATTCCAAAACTGCATATAGTGTCAATGGGTATAGATAAGGTTATTCCAAACTATGATGCACTGGCTGTGTTCCAACGCCTATTGGCCCGAAGCGCAACCGGACAGCCTTCTGTATCCTTTACTTCTCAGTTTCGTAAAGCTCGTCCAGGAGCAGAAATGCACGTTATTTTGGTAGACAACGGACGAAGCAATATTATAGCAGACCAATTGCACTGGCGAACAGCTAAATGCATTCGTTGTGGTGCATGTATGAATACATGCCCTGTTTATCGCCGTTCAATGGGCTATTCATACAATTATTTTATTCCTGGACCAATAGGGATTAATCTCGGAATGGTACACAATCCGAAAAAACACAGTGGAAATGTTTCAGCTTGCTCTCTCTGTTTAAGCTGCGACCTTGTTTGTCCAGTAAAAGTGGCACCTGGTAGCCAAATTTATTATTGGCGTCAAGCGTTGGAGGGATTTGGTACAGAAAATAAAGAGAAAAAATATATGTCGGTTGCAATGACCGAACTATACCAACACCCTGCAATTTACAGCGTTGCTACAAAATATGCGCATTTCGCTAATATTATCCCACAAAAAATGATGGATGTAAAACCGAATACATGGAGTGTGGGACACGATATGCCACACTTCCCTAAGAAAACATTCCATACACTTTATAAGCAGATGATGGAAGAAGAAAAAGAGAAAGAGAAGGGAATAAAATAATGTATTATGGTTTCATAAACGAAGGCCAAGATGAAGAAAGAAGAATTACTCGATAAATTACGTCGTAACATCACACAGCAATTCGATATGCCAACCAAACCTGTACAAGGAATTGTTTATACCGATGTCGTAAAAGAGTTCATAGGTATGTCTAAGACAGTTGGCTCAAAGGTAATAGAGGTGAAGAAAGGAGACAACCTAAACGTTGTAATAAGGGAAGCCTGTCCCAATGCAAAAATATTTGCATCGAACGTAGAGGGGATTGAAGCTGATTTAAATCCAGATACTATCGCTTCTGCAGCCGATTTAAATGGAACAGACGTAGGCATTGTACAAGGAGAGGTTGGAGTTGCAGAAAATGGTTGTATATGGATACCGCAAACAATGAAAGAGCGCGCCGTATGCTTTATTTCAGAAGAATTAGTCATCTTGCTCAGTAAAAGCAATGTTGTTAATAACATGCATGAAGCTTACAAACGTATAAAGATGACTAATTATGGATATGGTGTCTTTATTTCAGGACCAAGCAAGACTGCTGACATAGAGCAAGCATTAGTAATGGGTGCACAAGCAGCTCGTGGTGTTACGGTTATTCTTATAGAATAAGTAAAGTGGTATAGAAAGAAATAATTCAGCGCACCAGTTTCTTCGCAGGCATACAACGAATGGACTATATAGACAATAGGTACACAAGTTTTATGTGTATATGCTGGTATGGTGAATCGGCTACTATACCTATAGAAGAGCATAATATATATCTGAGAACAGTAGAAAATAGATTCGGAGATTATAAACAGCGTTTACTCTTTATTCATAAGATAAATAGACGCTCTCAGATATTTAGAAAAATATTTTAAATATAGTCATCTTTGTTTCAGATATCTGTCGCGTGCGTCACAGATATCTGTCGCATACATCACAGATATCTGTTTGTTTCCTTTCAGATATCTATTATTTCCATATTAGATATAACGACAAGTTACAATCTTTATAACTTCATATTATAATACCTGAAATATATTTATTCAAATGAGTGTTATGAATTCTTTTATTTTGCATTGTTTTAATTCAAACTCTGTCATAAGTCTCTGAACAATAATATGTTGTTCGAGTTTATGTTGAATATAATAGAAATACATTATAGGTACTCTCTTTTCTAAAGTCTGTTCATCTTTTTCCTACTAATCCACTATTATACCAACCAAAGGCAGACTATACATATATATTATAACCTTATTCTCAGAGCTATGTTCTACCTGTAAATCTACTTTTTTATGCGCAAAGGATAGGTAATAATAATTTCCGTTAGGTCTGCCTTTGTGGAATGCGCCTTGACATTAATGCCAAACTTCAGTCCATTGAGTGATGGGAACGAATAATTTACACCAACTCGTTCGTATATCCTTCCACCTAATTCTCTATCTATTGTACCCATTCGTCGATACAAATAACTTCCTAATGAAACATTTAGCGATAGATTATTGTAGAAAATTTCGTGTTTTCCTGCAATACCAATCGACCAAGGTTTGCAATTAATGGGATTGCCGTTGTTAAGTTCCAATTGTTCTATATGTGGTGCGTATGTGTTATAAAAAGCATCTATTCCTATACCCGATGCCCATCTACGTGCATAACGACACATTAAATTGGCTTGCAACGAATAGGTAGCATATCGCTTAAAATTTCCAGTACGATAATTGGGCTCCGATTTTGATGTACGGAATTGTGTTATTTGCCAATCTTCAACCAAAGTTTTAGCACCAACACCAACTGTAAAATCTAAGTAAAAATACTTTTTGAATGGAGTAGATTTAAAACAGTTGTGAGTTCCAATGAGCGTTTCGTAATAAGGATAATAAACTATACCAATTGATGGGCCTACACTGTTTGAGCCTTTATTTGGATGATAAAGAGCACCATTGCTATGATGAACAAACTCTAAGCTTGCTCTTACTCCCCATTCTGAAGAAAATCGGTAGGTTTGATGAATACCAGCACCGAAATATATGAGGAAAGGTGTTCCTATGAAATCGTTGTCAATATTATTATATTTATTGTACCATTTGTTTGTGTAGCCAACTCCACCACTTAATGAATAAGAAGTTTCCCAATGTTGGTTACGATGAATAGCACGCTGAAACGTACCATACAATGAAAGAGTATTGCCTAAATGAGAATTGTATGGAA
Organism: Prevotella pallens; assembly: GCF_900454935.1. NCBI lineage: Bacteria > Pseudomonadati > Bacteroidota > Bacteroidia > Bacteroidales > Prevotellaceae > Prevotella > Prevotella pallens. The sequence goes on along the minus strand of NZ_UGTP01000001.1, from coordinate 1,209,280 downwards.
CTTCTTCTATTTTACTCCAAGCATAATCGGGAGAACGATGAAAACAAATACTATTGTTTAATGTATAACGTAAACCGATAGACAAAGAAGGATAATTAAAATCTTTTGCGTATAAATTATTATCAGAAGGAAGATGAATATGATTTAATTCTACAGCGATGGAGCCATTATTGTTTTCTTTTAGATATTTACGTTGATTTTTATCTAATGCGATAACTTTACTTTTCATCACACTTGCAGTAAAGCCCCAATGTTTAATTGAGTCTTTTCCAATAGTCTCTGCTTGTATTATTACATTGATACATACAATTAATAATGTAATTACATATAATCTTTTTTTTATACTCATAAAACAATTATTTGTAAGAGTCTACCCTTCTCGATAGTTATTTTTCTCATATTCGTGAAATTATATTGCTATAACTCTTTAAATGTATCATTCTTGGAATAGTAATCTAATGCAGAGATATAATCCTCAATTGTAGGATTATCTTTTTGCTCAAGAACATTCAATAGCACATCTTCGAATTGTTCTCCATAGTATAATAAACTTAGATTCTCCTTAATAATAAAGTCGGGATAGATATCTTTATCATCGTCAGATACGGTTGGATATAAGTCCAAATAACAAATAAGTTCAGGAGTTAGAGTCTTCTTATGAGCATACAAACAATAATCTTCGTCCGTAAATCCATTCTCTTTGACTTCTTTAGATATTATTTCTAATATCATATTTAGCTGATAAGGCACTTGTAGATTGAGTTCTTGCATCTTTTATATCTCCTTAATAGTATATAGGATTTGATTAGAAATGTACTTTCAGAAGTATTCTGGATCTAGCAGAACCCAAATATCCGTTCCACGTTTTTGTTTGTTTGTATGGCAATCTCATTTTCTGTTGTATTATAAACTTCTGCTAATTTAGCAACAATGTGTACCAGAAACGAGCTTTCGTTGCGTTTTCCCCGTAAAGGAACTGGGGCCATATAAGGAGAATCAGTTTCAAGAACAATACGCTGTAAAGAAACAGATTTTAGTGTTTCTGGTAGGTTCGACTTTTTGAAAGTTAATACTCCACCTATTCCTAATACGAAATTATTAAATGACAATAACTCTGCAGCCTCTTTTTCGTTACCTGTGAAGCAATGAAATACGCCACCAGGCAGCTGACTCTGATACTTTTTAAGTATCTTCACCATTTCATTTTGTGCCTTCCTACAATGAATCATTAGTGGCAAACGTGTCTCAATAGACCATTTTACTTGTTCTTCAAAAGCCTCCAATTGTTCTTTCTCAAATTCTCTGCTCCAATAAAAGTCTAATCCAACCTCTCCAACAGCAATATATTTACTGCTTGCAAGTAGTGTTTCTTTCATTTTCTCAAGTATCTCTTTATAATTTGCTTTCACTTCTTCTGGGTGCAAACCAATCATTGGATAAGCAAAGTCTGGAAATTGTTGACAGACATTATTTATTGATTCTATAGAACTTAAGTCGATTGCGGGCACAAATGCTTTTGATACACCAACACCTTTAGCTCTTTGTACTACATCTTGAATGTCGTCTTTAAATTCTATTCCGTCTAAGTGGGTATGTGTGTCTATTATCATTTCTCTTTATTTTAGTTTTGTCTGCTAAACCAGCTTATTAATTTCATTTTACTCATGTCACTATAATCTTTCTTCGTTCTTTCTATAATAGTATATAACTCCGAACTTACTACATTGCTCATACCGTTCTTTCGGTGGTAGATTTGCGAAATGAGCCTCGATAACATTCCATAATTCTAAGATTAAATCATCAATAGTAGGACGCAATTCAGCCATAACCCTATTATCTCTATTGGTACGGGCTTGTAGTTTTCGCTGTGCAGTATAAGCTTCATTATATATATCGAAATGAGTTGCCACCATTCCTATTGAAGGATTATAGATGGGTTTCCCACCTTGTTTAATTCTTTCTTTTTCTCCTTTTATAATTCTCGGTGCCCAAAGCAATACCCCATCTGCCGACTTTATATTTGGCAATGATGTTGCATCTTCGTCTAACTCATAAAGAAGTAATTTCTTTCGTTTAATTTCACCGCGTTCCACCGACATTAAAAGTACTTGTATAAAATGACTAAGAAACATACAAGCGCGATATTGTAAGCCATCTATCTTCTTTGCATTTCTAGCTTGTGCTGATAACGATATTTTATACTGCTCGGTGGCTGTGAGTAAACGGTCGTGAAGTGGCTGAGCACTATTTATTAGCTTCCAATCAATGAATTTATTTCTTGCAGTATAAATATCATTGTTGTCTAATAGCGTCTTTAGAGCCTTTAGTCGGGCAGCATCAGTTTTGGGTAGACGTCTGTACGGCATAATAAAGTCTTTTTATTAAAAATGAAGGAAACTATTTTTGTCGCTTCATCATTCTCGCTGCATATTCAGCCAATACTTCTTTACGTTCTTTGGGTAGCTTTACTGCATTAAGAAATTTCTTTCCTTGCTCATAGTAGAAATCCATTTTTTCTTTTGCAAGTTTGTCTACACCAATTTCATTGTACAATCGTGTTACAGCTTCTATCTTCTCTTCGGTATTGAAATTTCTCTTATTTATCCATTTCTCAAGTTCAGCTCTTTGTTCAGCATTTGCTTTATTGAAAGCTGTAATAAGCATATAAGTTTTTTTATTCGAAACGATATCGCCGCCTATCTTCTTTCCGAAAACTTTAGCATCGCCATATACATCAAGATAATCGTCCTGAAGCTGGAAAGCTAATCCTATTTGTTCGCCAAACTTATATAAATTCTCTGCATCTTCTTTATTTGCATCGGCTAAAATTGCACCCATCTTTGTGGCACATGCTAACAATACACTGGTTTTGAGGCGTATCATCTCGATGTATTCTTCTACAGTAACATCATTACGCATCTCAAACTCCATATCGTATTGCTGCCCTTCGCCTATTTGCAATGCTGTCTCCGTAAATAAATATAGCACAGTCTCAATATGTTTAGTGTCGCATTTTGCTAATCGTTCGTATGCCAAGACTAACATTGAATCGCCCGAAAGTATGGCTTGATTAGCATTCCACTTCATGTGTACAGTTTGTTGTCCACGTCTTAAAGGAGCTTCGTCCATTAAATCATCGTGTAAAAGTGTATAATTATGGTAGGTTTCCAATGCGCACGCAGAAGACAATATCTCTTGCGGAGCATCTTTATATAAGTTATAGCTCAACAGCATAAGTATAGGGCGTATACGTTTTCCTCCTAAATCTAATACATACTTGATAGGCGCATATAGACTTGCAGGCTTACGGTTGTACGAAAGACTATTTAAATATTGGTTTACAATCTCTAAAAGTTCATTAGATGTATACATATCGAAGTGGGTTTATATTTTCTGAATTAAATATTAGTTGCCTTACGGGCTGTTCTTTTTACTTACAAACTAAATACAATAGGTATTTCTAATAACGATTTACATGGTTTATTGTTTTGTATACCTGGTTTCCATTTACCCATTGTACGAACAACTTTAAGAACCTCTTGTTCGAAATCGGTATTTTTGGAATTCTTTATTTTTATATCGCTGACGTTTCCATCTGCATTAACAATAAAGGTTACATCTACAGTACCTTGTTGCTGAAGTTGTTTTGCATTAGCAGGATATTTTATGTTTTTTGTCAGCCACACCATAAAGGAACTCCAGCCTCCTGGTGGAGTTGGTGTTTCAGATAGTATACGTTTTTTTATCTTATCATCTGAACGCTCTATCTTTTTATCTGAATTGTCTTCTGTAAATTTGTTCGTTTCTTTTTTGGCTACTTCTTCAACTTTGGTCGGATTTGGTAGTGAAGTTGCTTGTTGTGTAAGTATTGGTGCTTCATTAATATTTGGCGCAGCCGTTTTATCATCGTTTGATTCTGTGTTTCCCACTTCATGAGGTGTAACTTTTTGTGGAGTTTCACTTCGTTTTATATTAAGCATATCGTCTACTGTAGGAGCCTTATCGTCTTTTTCCTTTGTTAGGTTTTGTTGATCTATTGCAGGTAACATTTCCTGATCGTGAAGTTTTAAGTCTTTCAATAAATTGGTATTTACTTCTTTTTCTTCACCATCTTGTGTTGAATATTCCATTGCAACAAAGAAAATAGACAATGCTATAATTACCCCAAGCGAAAATCCTATCCAACGCTTGTTTTCTAAATCTGCATTATTCGACTTCTTTGTTTTCACTGCTAAACACTAAATTTCGTTATACACCGTTATATATGCAAGCAATTAATTATAGAGATTAATATTGCATACACATAAATCAATAAACAAAAGTAATAAGATATTCGGAAAAAGATGTAACTTTGCCGATAAATTAAAATACATTAAATGAAAAAGTGCGTTTTCACCCTCTTTCTTGGACTCTTCTCAACAATATTGCAAGCACAAGATAGTCAGACTGAATATAATTTCTTGCGATTACCTATTAGTGCACATGCTGCAGCATTGGGTGGCGATAATATAACAATTATAGAAGACGACCCCTCACTTATGTTTTCTAATCCAGCATTGGCAGCATCTGTCAGCGATATGACAGTTGGACTTAGTTATATGAACTATATGAAAGGAGCAAATTATATGGGAGCTTCGTTCACAAAGGCAATGAGCGATAAGGCAACTTTGGCTGGTGGTATTCAGTATATGAATTATGGTAAAATGAAAGAAGTAGACGAAAACAATGTGCAGCTGGGCGAATTTAATGCAAGTGAGATTGCTGTTGAGGCTATTTTTTCATACGAATTAGCAAAAAACTTAGTTGGTGGTATTACTGGAAAATTCATTACCTCGTATATTGGAAGTTATAACAGCATTGCGGTTGGTGTAGATTTGGGTCTTAATTGGTACGACCCAGAACATGAATGGTCGGTATCTGCTGTTGCAAAAAATCTTGGTGGCCAGGTAAAAGCTTATGATGATAATTTTGGAAAGATGCCATTTGATTTGCAATTAGGTGTTAGTAAAACGTTTGCAGCACTTCCTGTTCGTGTATCAGCTACGCTTGTAGACCTTACACATTTTAATTACCGATTTATAAACCATCTGAATTTAGGTGCAGAAGTTTTACTTTCTGAAAGCTTATGGATAGGTAGCGGTTATAATTTTCGCAGAGCAAACGATATGAAAATTGGAGTTGGAGATGATGAAAGTAGCCATGGAGCTGGTTTTAGCTTTGGTGGCGGTATAAATCTCGAACGTTTTAAACTGAATTTATCGTACGGAAAATATCATACAGCAAGCAGTTCCATTATGGTAAACTTAGCTTATGTATTTTAAATAAAATTAGATAGTATAAATACAGAATAAATGGAGAAAATAATAATAGCCATAGATGGTTTCTCTTCGTGTGGAAAAAGCACAATGGCAAAAGATTTAGCACACGAATTAGGTTATATTTACGTAGATACGGGGGCAATGTATCGTTGTGTTGCACTTTATGCCTTACAGCATAAACTGTTTCTTAAAGATGGCGAAATAAACATTCCCGAATTGGAAGCCGCAATGCCGAATATAAATATAAGTTTTAAACTTAATAAAGAAACAGGGCGTCCAGATACATATCTTAATAATGAAAATGTAGAAAATAAAATACGTACGATGGAAGTATCATCGCATGTAAGTTCTATTGCTGCTATTCCATTTGTTCGTGAAGCACTTGTAGCACAACAGCAGAAAATGGGTAAAGATAAAGGAATTGTAATGGACGGACGTGATATAGGAACAGTTGTTTTTCCAAATGCCGAACTAAAGATCTTTGTAACAGCATCGCCAGAAGTAAGAGCACAACGCCGTTACGATGAACTTATGGAAAAAGGAATGGAGGCTGACTATAATGAAATATTGGAAAATGTAAAGCGACGTGATTATATAGATTCGCACCGCGACGTTTCACCTTTACGCAAAGCTGACGATGCCATAGAATTGGATAACAGTAATATTAGTATTGAAGAGCAAAAACAATGGCTCATAAAGCAATATAAACGCGTGTGTAAAAAATAATAGCTAATAGAAAAAGATTGGGAGATGATTTGAAAAAGAGATCTATTTAAGAAAATTTCAGTCGCACATAACAAAACACTAAGTAATATATTGTTGTTCAGACGATAATAATAATATCTAAATTGAAAGATTAGAAATAATGAAATTCATAAGCCTTTAGTTGAATGAGTAGCTCTAAAGTATTATTATATAGAAACATAAGAGTAGTGATTTTTAATGATGTCTAATTTGTAGCTAACAGATATCTAAAACGAATGCGATAGATATCTAAGATGAACGTGATAGATATCTAAAATGAAAGAAACTATATCTAGCTGTCTTTTATAAACATCTGAGACATTCTACTTAGTCATCCCTTAAAAACTATATTTCAGCATAAAGCCTGTACTGACAAGCTCTATGCTGATTCTTTTTATAAGGTACAAAAGAACTCTCATAGCTCTTTTGAAGTTATATGCTGCCGCAGCTAATAATACATTGATAGCATCTCCTTTCACACCTTTATAAAAGTTGCGAGATAATCGGTGGTCTGCTTTAAGATGTCCTATTGTTGGTTCTATACCTGCTCGTTTACAAAATAGTTTGTGTTTCTTTTTCTTTTGGTAGTAGCTGTCTTTAGCTTTAGGAACGTCTGGAATGAGTATCTTTGTCTTCCCAATCTGCTTTATACCTCTATACCCTCTATCTCCTGCTAACTTATCAACCTGCTTTCCTGTCATCCTTTGGGTTTGTTCCAATGTCTTTTCAATAGTATGTCCATCATATTCATTCCTAAAAGAACATGCACCAAGAATAAGTCCTGACCATGAGCGAAGAATAGATACTTTATTGCCAAACTCATATTGCTTATGCTCCTTACCTTTGCTGATACAAACTACATCTGGTTCGTGCAGAGAATATACTTTGTTCTTTGACTTCCTATTCTGAGAAAGAACTTTGTAATATAGCTCAAACATATTCTCATACCCTTTCTTTCCCCCAAGATTACGCTCTAGCTCTCTTACCAATCTTCCTGCTATGGTTCTTAGTTGTCTATCTGCCTTAAGAGCTTTCTTACGATTCTTGGGATGATTACGAAAACGTTGGGAACGGTAAATGCCTTTCAACGTACGCGTATAACTCTGTCGTAGAGGAAGACTCTTGTCATGAACTATCTTCAGAACGTTTTTGATTATCTTTTTATGCAACTTCGCATCTGTAGGATAGGTTATATTCTTCTCCTGTACAGTAGAATCAATGAAAGCAGTATCAAAATGATCTTCGTCATCATGGTCGGTATTAACGCGGATACTTTCTGCTAATATTAACTCCATACCTTCCTCGCCTATACGATTTCTGAAGTGAACTAACTCGGAAGCGTCACAGGGTTGTTTTGGCATAAATTCAAGTCCACCACAGAAATATTGGTAGTAAGCATTCTCGCTCCATTGAAAAACAACCATTTCATCCGACACATTACGCAAATGTTTTAAAATTAAAAGACCACACATCAGGCGAATTGGATGAGCCGGGCGACCGTTAGTGCTGCAATACAAAGGAGAAAAAGCATTTTCAAAACTCTCCCAATTAATCTTATTACTAAGTTGGAAAAGGGGATGTTGATGACTAAGCATATCCTCTAAGGAAGAGAACATAGAGAGCTGTTTGGATGTACGTTTAAGCATAAATATCTGCAAGAATTATAGTGTAAAGGTACAAAAACTTGCAGATATTTGCAAATAATTTATAGCATAATATACTATGAATCAGAGGATTTTTAGGTTTATAAGGGTAGACTACTTAATTAGTGAATGAACAGAAAGCATTATTTATTATTGGTGTCCGATAATAAAGAATAATTCTACCCATTAGAGATGATTAGTAGAAAAATATCTTGAATGTCCTATTTCTAATATTATATAATAACAAAATATATTTACAGATATATTCCTATCAAATGAAAGAGTAGTATTAAGAAGAGTAACTACTATTAAGATTGCTTATTTGAGATAGATGAATATCAAGATAATAAAAGTAACATAAAAACAAACCTATTAGCTAAATAATATTAGAAAGTAAAACCCTTTAAAGCATGTTTTGCTAACTCGTGATAATGAGAGCCTAAGTCGCAAAAACGCATTACACATCTATAAGCAGCCTGCTTTACTGCAAGGTTGTTTCCATTGAGTGCAACCTCTGCTTGATCAAGAAACTCATTTATCCCTCTTTCGTTAGGCTCTTTCCCATCAGCAAACAGACAAGCTAATGTCTGGAAACCACATATTTGATACAAACTTTTATCTGAAGCAAGGCATTGGTATGCCAAAGATGGGGCAAAATCAATATTTCGAAGCAGATTGAATGACAGAAGTTCTGCAATCTCTTGTGTCGGTATTTGTTCTAACCAGAGATATACTATATCAGCATTTATTTTTTCAGCAGGCATTATGTAAGTTGCAAGTATCTTACATTCTCTGCTATTTTCCTTCCAAAGAGCAATAGCCAAATCGTAATCCTTTCCATATTCCTTTGCTATTTTTCGGAGATTAATCAAATCTATTCCCCAATTCACCTTGTATTCTGCCCCTTTTTCACGCATAGATTGAGCAGTAATACCATTCATAAACAAATGAAACGATTGTTTTATCTGTTTTAGTTTATTGTGTGTTTCTCCTGTTGCCATAAACTATAATCTTTTGAGTATCTCATCATCTGATGAGTATAAGTCTCAGTATAATCTAATTTAACATCAACTATTTGGTTGTTATGCCCGTATTCTAACTTCATAACTGGGTTTATAAAACCTTTATAAGGTGCTATGTTCAATTGCTCATAACGACTCAAGACTTCATTATGTAGTGTCTTATTAACTTTTACAGCATAAGTCTCCACTAGTTCTTTTGCCCTATTAAAATCGCCCATACTTTTTACTCGCTGAATTTCTGCAAGCTGTTGAGCAAATATCTGACGCAAAGCTGCATAATCATTGATACGTACAAATGTCTTAAGCGCTTTCGCCTTACCATCAGGCAACTGTACTAACTCTATAACCTTATCCGATTTTCCTATCTCATACGCCCACCAAGCAATTAATGCACGATTTTGCATGTGCGCTTCTTCTATTTGTTTATTAGGCTTAATACGAGCTAGTTGGGTAATTAATCCATTCATTATATATGAATAATATTGAGCTTTAAAGACCTCTTCAGATTTTAATAGTCCTAACTCTAACAATTTTTTGTCAGCCATATAATAGAGTCCAAACAAATCTGCTCGTGCTTCTTCAATAGTATTTCCATAATTTTTTAGTGAATCTGGATCTACTCCTGAAAGAAGTTTTCCACTTCCATGCCCCAAACATTCGTGTAAATCTGTGTGTAATTCATCTGTTAAACTACCAAAATTTTCTATCAGTTCTCGTGTTTGAGCATCAATAACAAATTCATCTATGAGTCCATTTCCATTTGCTGCCATATTATAAGCACATGTGAGATTGGAGATGGTTACACTCTTCGAACCATATTCTGCTCGTATCCAATCGGCATTAGGGAGATTTATACCTATTGCTGATGCTGGATATTCATCTCCCCCAAGCATCGCTGCACATACAACATTGGCAGTAATGCCTTTTACTACTTTCTTTCTGAAACGCTTATCAACAGGTGAGTGATCTTCAAACCATTGTGCGTTAGACGAAATAGTTTTTGTACGCCTTGTTGCCTCTAAATCTTTATAGTGCACTATACCCTCCCAAGATCCTTTCAAACCTAAAGCATCTCCATATACTTCAATAAATCCATTGATAAAATCTATTTGTCCCTCACATTCTGTAACCCATTTTATAGAATATTTATCAAAGTCCGCAAGTTCACCAGATGTATAATAATCAATTAATAAATGAATTATATCCTTTTGATTATTATTTTCACAATAGTTTTCTGCTTTATTCAACCAAAAGACAATTTGCTTAATAGTTTTACCATAACGTCCATCTAATTTCCAAACTATCTCCTCTAGCTTATTTTCACGTTTAACTAAAGTGGAATTTAACCCGAACGATAATTGTTTATTCTTAGCGGTTCTTTTTTTCTCTATATAAAATTGTTCAACCTCCTTTTGGCTTACATTTTCGTAAAAGTTATTCGACGATGTTCGTATAACGTCAGTTCCTTCTGCCCTATTCACTCGTTTGTGCATACATTTAGGATTAAAGATTATTTCGCCCAATATATTCTTATAATCACTAAAAGCTTTTTCAGAACTAATTCCTAATTTATCTTTACCTATCTTATTCAACGCTTCTATAAAATAACTATGCGAAAAGGTAGGTATAAACTTCTCCATCCCATAATGATGATGAATACCATTAGAGAACCAAACTTTTTTCAAATACAACTCTAAGCTTTTAAAGTCATCGCTATCTTCTTTATATCTTTCAACGAAAATATATTCTAAGGCTTCTCTTATCTGTAAGTTGTATTTACCAAATTGATGAAAAGTTATATCACGTCCCCACAATGTTGCTTTTGCTAAACAGTAAATATAAAGTTTTTGTTTTAGTGTAAGGTCATTAAATCCATCTAAACGATAACGCAACATTTGTATATCGCCAAATCGTTCCGAAGAATAACTAAAAGAATCTTCTTCCATTCTTTTATCGCATTTCAACATCAACAACTTCTTTGTTCTTAGGACGCAATGCTTTTAGCTTATATTCACGTGGAGTCATTCCATTTATTCGATAAAAAGATGCGTAGAATGATTGACGATTTGCAAAACCAACCATAGTACTTATATCTTCCATGTTCAGATCTTTATACTTCTTTGATGCAAGAATTGCCATCGCCTCTTCTATTCTAAATTTATTTACGAATGATGTATAGTTCATATTAAACTTTACATTCACAACTGCAGAGATATATCTTGTGTTGGTTTCTAAATCTTCCGCAAGTTGTTTTGCGGAATAGTTCTTATCCCGATACCTCTGTTGAAAGAGTATTATATTCAGAATCTGATCTTTTAACTCTTCCATTAATTTTGGACTTACTAGACCACGATATGTCGCAGCCTTCTCCTTCTTTCCTGTAATATTATACTTTCCCATAATAGCTAATTTAGATAAGTTACTGTTAAGCTGTTTCTTTTGCAAATTTAAATATTTTTTTTTGCAAAGTCAATTTTTACTCAGCTTTTTTTCTATGACGTATAGAATTATATATAATTTTTTTAGAATATAGCAATATTTAGCTTTATTTATTATTAATTTCCTGAATATGATGTTAAATAAACCTTTTATAATCTAGTTTTTTAATTGGAGTGGAGATCTAATATCAATATGAATCGAGATATAAATATCTTTAAACACTGTCGATAATTCGAAGAGATTATGAGAATTTATATCTCGATTTCACATTCTATTCATCTAAAGGTCCCACCTTATGATCTATGATTTTGTCTAATTTAAACTTTTTGTTTGCTCAGCAACTTCGTTTTGAATACGTTGAACAAAGTCTTCTTTGGTCATTGTAGCCTGTTCTCCTCCACCTTGTTGGCGCATAGAAACCAGACCACCTTCCATTTCTTTTTCGCCAACAATTACCATATATGGGATACGCTTCAATTCATTATCACGTATCTTTCTTCCTATCTTTTCATTACGATCATCAACTAAAGCACGCACATCATGCAATTCAAAGTATTGCTTTACATCTTGTGCATAGTCATTATATTTCTCTGAGATAGGCAGAATAGCTACTTGATCTGGGGTTAGCCATAATGGGAAATGTCCTGCAGTATGTTCTATTAAGACTGCTGTAAACCGTTCTAATGAACCAAATGGAGCACGGTGAATCATTACAGGAGTTTCTTTCGTATTATTTTCTGCTGTATATTCCAATTTAAATCTATTAGGCAGGTTATAATCTACTTGAATTGTACCTAATTGCCATCTACGTCCAATAGCATCTTTAACCATAAAGTCGAGTTTAGGGCCATAAAAAGCAGCTTCACCTATTTCTACTCGTGCATTTAGTCCTTTTTCTTCACAAGCTTCTTTTATAGCTCGTTCACTTTCTTCCCACACTTTATCCGAACCAATATACTTTTCTTTATCGGCAGGATCACGGAGTGAGATTTGTGCTTCATAATCATTGAATCCAAATGTAGCGAATACTTTTAAGATAATATCAATAACATCTTCAAACTCTTTCCGCAATTGTTCTGGACGAACAAATATATGAGCATCATCTTGGGTAAACGTACGAACGCGAGTTAAACCGTGCAATTCTCCACTTTTTTCATAACGGAATACAGTTCCAAACTCTGCAATACGTAATGGTAAATCTTTATAAGAACGTGGCTTATATGCAAAAACTTCACAGTGATGTGGACAGTTCATTGGTTTAAGCATATACTCTTCATCTTCCTCTGGAGTTTGTATAGGTTGGAATGAATCCTTGCCATAATGAGCATAATGTCCAGATGTTACATAAAGATTTTTCCCACCAATTCCAGGCGTGATGACCTCTTGATAATGATATGGACGTTGTAATTTTCTAAGAACTTCTTGTAAACGAAGACGAAGCTGCGTACCTTTTGGTAGCCAAATAGGAAGTCCTTTACCAACTCGCTCAGAAAATGTAAAGAGTTCCATCTCCTTACCTATCTTACGATGATCGCGCTTCTTCGCTTCTTCCAACATTGCAAGATACTCATCAAGCATCTTCTTTTTGGGGAAGGTTATACCATAAATACGTGTCAATTGATCGCTTTTTGCATCTCCACGCCAGAATGCACCTGCTACACTTGTTAGTTTGACAGCTTTTATTGCACCTGTAGACATAAGATGAGGACCACGGCAAAGATCTGTGAAGTTTCCTTGCGAATAAGTTGATATTGTACCATCTTCAAGGTCCTCAACAATGTGTTCTACTTTATATTCTTGTCCATCAGCTGTAAATTCTTTAATAGCGTCTTCTTTAGAAACATCACGACGAACAATCTTTAAATCTTTTTTTGCTAATTCAAGCATTTTCTGTTCAATCTTAGGAAAATCTGTCTCAGAAATAACTTGTCCATTAGCAGGTTGTACATCATAGAAGAAACCATTCTCAATAGCAGGACCAAATCCGAACTGAATACCTGGATAAAGTTCTTTCAAAGCTTCTGCCAATAAGTGTGCTGAAGAGTGCCAGAAAGTATGCTTTCCTTCCTCGTCTTCAAACTTGTACAAAGCTATTGTTGCATCCTCATTAATAGGACGATTTAACTCAGTTGTTACACCATTAATCCCGCAAGATACAACGTTGCGAGCGAGAGCTGGCGAAATGCTCTCTGCAATTTGAAGTCCAGTTACCCCTTGTTCATATTCACGAACAGAACCATCTGGAAAAGTGATTTTAACCATAATACAAATTAGTTTTATAAATCAATATGTGGCAAAGGTACGACTTTCTAATGAAAAATGCACTAATATTCTTAAAGTTTATCTTTTTTTATACCACTCCTATATGATAAAGGTAGATGTTTATCAATTTAATAGAATAGCTCAGATGTGTATAAAAGTTTATTAGATGGAGTTGCTTTTATTTTAGATATCTATCAGTTGCATTTTAGATATCTGCCACGCACGTCTCAGATATCTGTCAATTATAAATTAGATATCATAACAAACTACAATCTTTACGTATTTGATTTTTCCTAATTTTACTAGACATTTTTTCCTATTAACTACCTCTGCAGATACTTTCTATTACGCCGGCTGTATAGTTGTACAGAGATTTAAAAGGGTCAGTCCTAAAAACCAGTTGCAAGCCTATACTCTTAAGCGCATAATTTCATAAGCCTATATAAAAAGAAAGGAATATCTGTCACCCCTCTGAACTGTGCCCTGAATGCCTTAACTTTAGCATTGAATGACTCGGCATTTGCATTCGTAGCTCTGTTTACAAAGAAATTGAGTATGGTTTGATAATGATTTTCAAACGTGTCAATCACTGTGTAGAAATTGGGGGCAGTCCTAAAACCCAGTTGCAAGTCTAACCTCTTAAGCACACAATTTCATAAGTCTATATAAAAAGAAAGGAATATCGGGTCAGTCCAAAATATCTACTGTCCTTGAGAAAATAGGGGTGGCATACAAAAAGAAGAGGGTATGCCAAAATGGACACATCCTCTTCTTTATGGAAATATTCGTACACCCTTAGGGATTCGAACCCTAGACCCACTGATTAAGAGTCAGTTGCTCTACCAACTGAGCTAAGGGTGCATTGAAACGAAATAGCATTAAAAGTACACCCTTAGGGATTCGAACCCTAGACCCACTGATTAAGAGTCAGTTGCTCTACCAACTGAGCTAAGGGTGCATACTTTAATTTTGCGAGTGCAAAGGTAAGTATTTTCTATTAATAGACCAAACAAAACTATATTTTTTTGTAGATAAATTCATTTACAACGTTCTCATTACAATATATATAGAAAAAAGGAGCAAGACTTTTCTTTAATCTTGCTCCAGTGTTATTTATTTCAGATATGTATGTTTATCGTAAATTCCGCCCATGACAGTTCTTAAATTTCTTACCACTACCACAAGGACAAGGATCGTTTGGGCGAGGCATTTTTTCTGCTGTATAAGGAACACGGTGTTGCTGTTGTACAGTTTCACGTGTATCCTGATTAGCTGCAGCTTGTTGATTTTGATCTATTAAATCGTCTTTTTTCTCGTCGTAACGTTGAGTTCTTTGTTCTGGAGCAGCCTCTTGAACTTCATCGGATGGTTGCATTTCTGGAATTTGCCCACGCATCAAGACACTTGCTGTACGATTATTCATATCATTAATCATATTATCCCACAACTTGACACTCTCAAGCTTAAATATTAATAATGGGTCTTTCTGCTCGTATGAAGCATTCTGCACAGAGTGACGTAATTCGTCAAGTTGGCGCAAGTTCTCCTTCCAATCATCATCAATGAGGTGTAAGAGAATTACTTTCTCAAATTGTCGAACTACAGATTTAGCTTCTGTCTCGTAAGCCTCTTTCAAATCGCAAGGTATATTATAGACACGTTTACCATCTGTTATAGGCACCATAATACGCTCATACATTGCGCCTTGTTTCTCATAAACATCTTTAATAATAGGCCATGCTACTGTTTGAATACGTTCAGTTTTACGTTCAAAGTTTGCAATAGCATCTTGGAAAGCACGTTCTTCCAAGTCTTCTTTGCTCATATTTCCGAATTCACTTTCGGTAAATGGGCATTCTATTGCTAATATTTTAAGGAATTCTTCTTTGCAACCTTCATAGTCATTATTCTCTATAATGTTTACACAGCGATCCCAAATAATATTTGAGATATCCATACCTATACGTTCACCCATCAGTGCATGACGGCGTTTCTCATAAATAACGGTACGTTGCTTATTCATAACATCATCGTATTCCAACAAGCGCTTACGAATACCAAAGTTATTTTCTTCAACTTTCTTTTGTGCGCGCTCTATACTGCTGGATATCATTGAACTTTCGATACGTTCTCCTTCATCGAATCCCAGCCTATCCATTACCTTTGCAATACGTTCTGAACCAAAAAGACGCATCAGTTTGTCTTCCAATGAAACATAGAATACAGATGAACCTGGATCCCCCTGACGTCCTGCACGACCACGCAACTGTCTATCTACACGACGACTTTCATGACGTTCTGTACCAATAATGGCTAACCCGCCAGCATCTTTTACCTCTTGGGTAAGCTTTATGTCGGTACCACGACCAGCCATATTCGTTGCAATTGTAACAGCTCCAAGCCCATTAGTAGAACGTCCTGCTTCTGCTACAATTTGCGCTTCTTTTAAATGTTGTTTAGCATTTAATACTTGATGTGGAATTTTACGCATATTAAGCATTTTGCTAAGCAATTCACTAATCTCAACAGAGGTAGTACCAACCAAACATGGACGTCCATTATTACGCATTTCTTCTATTTCATCGATTACGGCAGCATATTTTTCTCGAGCCGTTTTGTAGACGCGGTCTTCCATATCGTTACGTTGAATAGGACGGTTAGTAGGAATTTCTACAACATCAAGTTTATAAATATCCCAGAACTCGCCTGCTTCAGTAGACGCTGTACCAGTCATACCAGCCAATTTATGATACATACGGAAATAATTCTGTAAAGTAATAGTGGCAAAGGTTTGTGTGGCGGCTTCAACTTTCACATGTTCTTTAGCCTCCACAGCTTGGTGTAAACCGTCACTCCAACGACGACCTTCCATAATACGACCTGTTTGTTCATCAACAATCTTTACTTCACCGTCAAGAACAACATATTCATCGTCTTTATTAAACATCGTGTATGCTTTAAGCAACTGCTGTAATGTATGTACACGTTCGCTCTGGACTCCATAGTTACTCATCAGATTATCTTTTTTATCAAGATAAGTCTGTTCATCTATAGCTTTCTCTTCTTTTTCCTTTTCTAGTTGTGAAAGTTGTGTAGTGATATCAGGGAGAACAAACAATTTATCGTCATTTACCTCTTTAGCTAGCCAAGCTGCGCCCTTATCTGTGAGATCGCAAGAATTCATTTTCTCGTCTGTAACAAAATAAAGAGGCTCTACAGCTTTAGGCATTTCTCGATTATTGTTTGCCATATAGAATTCTTCCGTCTTCAGCATACCTGACTTAATACCATCTTCGGATAGAAATTTAATAAGTGCTTTATTTTTTGGTAGTGCTTTGTATGAACGATAAAGAGCAAGAAATCCTTCTTCAACCATTGCCTGACGTTCTTTCTCATCTTTAGTATTAGCTGCACGTGATATTTTAGAACGAGCATCTGCAAGTAGTTCAGTAGCTTGCTTACGCTGTACTTCAAAGAGTTTTTGAACCAACGGCTGGTATTCTTCAAACATCTGGTCATCGCCTTTTGGTACTGGACCACTAATAATAAGAGGTGTACGAGCATCATCTATTAACACAGAGTCAACCTCATCGACAATAGCATAGTTATGCTTACGTTGCACGAGATCGGCAGGCGATACTGCCATATTGTCACGAAGATAATCAAAACCGAACTCGTTGTTCGTTCCAAAAGTTATATCGGCTTGGTAAGCACGACGACGCTCTGGTGAATTTGGCTGATGCTTATCAATACAATCGACAGACAAGCCATTGAACTCATACAATGGTCCCATCCATTCTGAGTCACGTTTAGCAAGATAATCGTTTACAGTTACGACATGTACTCCATTACCAGTCAATGCATTAAGGAATACTGGGAGTGTAGCTACAAGGGTTTTACCTTCACCTGTTGCCATTTCAGCTATCTTACCTTGATGAAGAACTGTACCACCGAAAAGCTGAACATCGTAGTGAACCATTTCCCATTTGAGGTCGTTTCCACCTGCGGTCCAATGATTGTGGTAAATAGCTTTATCGCCATCAATAGTAATGAAATCTTTTCGAGGATCGGCAGCAAGTTCACGATCGAAGTCATTTGCTGTAACAATAGTTTCTTCGTTTTCTGTAAAACGACGTGCTGTATCTTTTACAATAGAAAAGGCAATAGGCATAACCTCGTCTAAGGCTCTTTCATAATTATCCAATGCTTCCTTTTCGAGTTTGTCTATCTTATTGAAAATACTTTCACGTTCATCTATCGGGGTTTCTTCAATACTCTCACGTAGTTTGTTTATTTCTTCACGTTCCTGCTTTCCCGCATCTTGAACATATTGCCGGATTTCTTTCGTTTTAGCTCTTAATTCATCATTACTAAGTTCTTTTATAGCTGGATAAGCTTCCTTAACTTTCTCAACATACGGTTGAATAAGTTTCATATCACGTGTTGATTTGTCTCCAAAAAGGGCCTTCAATAATTTTGTAAAGTTCATTTTTTTACTTTTGTATTTTAGCGAGTATTGTTTTTTACAAATTAGTTTTACTACTCGCTTATGTGAATGTTATTTTATCTGTTATTTGTTTTATAATAGTAGAATATATGAATTTATGAGATAAAATAACTCGGAGCACGTATTAGTATAGAAGAATGAGTTGATGGAGCCGGTAAATAATATGATATTGTCCTTTTTAAGTTCTCTGATAATCTTACGACATAATATTTAGCATTGCGTCTATTAGATAATAAAAGATATGTTGTAGTATAATCTATTTCATCTTCTTTTGTTATATTTTTATAGACTTCTATCACAGAAAGCACTTCTGCCCCTAAACCTTTCAATTCAAGATGATTGCAAAAATCTTCTAAAGAAGAATGCTTCACAGCTACCTTTAGCACAGATTGATAAGTCTGTGCTTCTACACCCGTTGCTGCTAATACTATGAATAGTGCGGTAATGTATTTATTCATCATCTTGTTTTACTTTCTTTCTATCGCAGTTATATAAATATCTTATCAACCACTGATGGAAGATACAATTAAATAGCAAGAATAATGCCACTATTAAAATAGGAACTGGAATCTGTTGAAAAAATCTCCCGATAAACCCTATTATAATTGATACACTCCAGACAGACCACCACCAATGTAATTTTTTATGCCTGATACTCTTAATAACTGAAGGTATCAAGAACAAAGCTAATGGATTAAACAAAAATATTATCATATTGATACTTACACAAGGGTGGGAAGAGAATATCATTATGAAAAGAAGAATCCCTATAATACCAGAAGCTACCATAAGCATAATATCCCAAAACCACAAAGCTTTTTTCCGATTATACTCATAAAACAATATGAGTGTCGCTATAATTGCAAAAATAACTGCTACCTGCATAGGAGAGATTAAAGAGGTTTTTGACTCAATGAATTGAGGTGGCTGTACAAGGTACGACTCACGCTTTACTAAAGATTTACCATTATGTACAATACGCCCTATATACTTGCGCAGGTTATCAGGCAAAAAGAGTTCTTGCTGTTTCGTTTTTACAGGGACATCAGCGGTTACACCTAATAACATATCTTCACCCAATTGCACCCATACATCTTCTTTATTCCATTTATGTATCATTTCACGATATGAATACAACACTTTGGACTTTTCGGGTAGGCACTTTATCTTCCCATTTAAATGATCAAGAAGTATGTGTTGTGCGCGTGTTGTACAATTATCATAAAAGAAATTGTAACGATACACGACATTCTCTGGAAGTAAATTCTTTTTTAACGCAAGATAAATCTGATACTTCTCTTCTCTAGTTAAATCTAACACCTGTTCAAAGACACCTCGCCCCTCGTACGAATATGCAAGTAACATATCATCAGTTGTAGACAGGCCAACCTTATAATCAGTCTTCCCAAGTACAAAACGAGGAATAAAATAGGGTTGATCGAACGAAAACAAACCATAGTTTATGGCAAGATCGTTCTTGTTGGCAATATCGTTATAGCGTATTGCAGTATGTCCATATTGTTCCCAAGATTCTGTACCAGGTGTACAAGTCAAAAGAGAGATCTCAACAGAATCAGAATAGGTTAATGAATAAGAGTTTGCTGTCAGTGGAAAAACTGATAGCAGAATAAAAATATATATAATATATTGAATACCTCTCTTCATTTGGTGGGCAAAGGTAGTGAAAAACTGTGATATCGCAAAGAAACCTTATTAAAAAACAAAATAGTATATAGATTTTCTACATTATCATTTTTTTTTAATAACTTTGCACTGTTTATGTTATTTGAAGTTACTAACAAATGAAGAAAATACTCACAGCGATGCTCTGTTTTGCCTTATCAATGACAGCAAAGGCACAGAGTGGCACAAACTCCCCCTACAGTCAATTTGGATTAGGAACATTGTCTCCACAGTCTACAAGTTTCAATCGTGGCATGAACGGATTAGCATACGGTTTTCACGAACATAACCAAATAAATTTTCAAAATCCTGCTTCATATTCGGCATTGGATTCACTTTCATTTATATTTGACGCTGGTCTGAGTTTACAACTGACGAACTTCAAAGAGAATGGACATAAAAAGAACGCAAATAATGGTAATATAGAATATATTAATGCTGCATTCAGGGCATTTAAGCATGTGGGCGTCAGTTTTGGTTTACTCCCTTATACAAATGTTGGATATGATTACACGAGTAGCAGAAATATAAACTCTATACAGAATCCTTCAATAAAAGAAGCAACATACTCTAATACCTTTACGGGGTCTGGTGGTATAAGGCAGGTTTATTTAGGACTCGGATGGGAACCCATTAAAGGATTTGCTATTGGAGCTAACATAGCTTATCTTTGGGGAAGCTTAGAAAGAACAGTCGAAAACAATTATAGCGATTCGTATATAAAGACATTATCGAAAATATATACTTATGATGTGAAAAGCTATAAAGTAGATTTTGGTCTGCAATATACACAGAAGCTTTCTAAAAAGAATAGTGTTACATTAGGATTAACTTATTCCTTAGGACATAAACTTAATTCTGATGCAACATGCAATATTATATCAAGAAATACACAGACTGCTGTGAATGATACAACAAGTTATACTATAAATAAAGCTTTGACACTCCCTCATATTTTCGGTATCGGTATTATGTGGAATCATAATGACCGCCTAAAATTAGGAATAGATTATCAATTACAAAAATGGGCAGATATAGCGATGCCACAATTTAATGTTATAAACAATAAGGCAACTTACGCTTTAGTAAAAGGGCAACTTAAAGATATGCAGAAAATCACACTTGGAGGAGATTATTGCAGAGGAGAACGTTATCGCGGTTTCCTTAGCAAATTGCATTATCGTGCAGGTATAAGCTACTCTACACCATATATAACAGTAAATGGACAAGATGGTCCAAAAGAACTTTCAGCAAGTATGGGATTAGGTATTCCTATAGTCAATAACTATAATTATAGGAGTATGCTTAATATTGGATTTGAATGGGTGAATAGAAATAGGATAAATTTAATAAATGAAAATATGTTTCGCATTAATGTAGGTCTTACATTTAACGAACGCTGGTTCGCTAAGTTTAAAGTGCGGTAAGTAATTCTTTATTATACTTATACTATGCAACAAAGCAAACCTATCATCTTTTCTGCAATAGTTGCTTTCTGTTTCATATCTTTTTTTGCCTCGTGCAATAAAAAGCATACTAATCCAGCTCCAGCAATTTATGATCGAGATTCTGTCCCGATTATGACTACATACGGTGTAAACACATTGATTTCTGATTCTGGGATTATTAAGTATCGTATTATAGCAGAGGAATGGGAAGTTAATGAAGTGAAGCATCCTTCGCGTTGGACATTTAATAAAGGTATATTACTAACACAATTCGATCTTAAAAAACATATATTGGGGTTTCTACAATGTGATACTGCCATTTATTATGATAAAGAACGCCGTTGGGAACTTCATGGGCATGTACAAATAGTTACAGCAAAAGATATAGAATTCTATGGTAATGAACTATTTTGGGATGAACGAAATCATGAAATATGGTCTCATAGATATTCACGTATAAAAACTCCTGATAAAGCTTTAGAAGGAGATTGGTTTAAAAGTGATGAACAAATGACTAATTATGAAATTAGACAGACAAAAGGTTGGGGAATATTTAACGACCGAGAGTTCTCACCCAATAATAATAAAATGATGACAATGCCAACTGCACCAATAGATACGATTAGTCATCAGAGAAAACATGAAACTATAATAAATAGATAAAAACATTGGATATCAGTTTAATAATTGGAATATTCATTTCTCTGATTCTTTCAGCGTTCTTCTCAGGAATGGAGATAGCCTTTATCTCGAGCAATAGGATGCTTGTAGAAATGGATAAAGAAAAGAATGGAATAGCACAAAAATGTTTGCAAATATTCTATCGTAATCCTAATGGATTCGTTTCTACGATGTTAGTGGGCAATAATATAGTTTTAGTCCTATATGGAATATTGTTTGCAAATATCTTTAACACCACTTTATTTTTATCTTACTCTCCTGTTACACAGGTTCTTTTAAATACAGTATTATCTACTATCATAGTTGTGTTTACTGGTGAGTTTATGCCAAAGGTCATATTCAAAAGTAATCCTAACACATTATTATCTTTCTTTGCTCCGTTGGCATATTTATTTTTTATAACCTTATGGCCTATTAGTCGTTTATCTATTTTTATGGCACATATTATGCTAAAGTTAATAGGAGTAAAGATAGATGAAGAGAAAAGCGATAATACTTTCACGAAAGTAGACTTGGATTATCTGCTACAGAGTTCTATTGATGATGCCAAAGATGATGGGACAATAGAAGAAGAAGTCAAAATTTTCCAGAATGCATTAGAATTTACGGATACGAAGGTTAAAGACTGTATGATACCTCGTACTGAGATACAAGCAGTGGATATAACATGTTCAACAGAAGAACTACAACAGAAATTCATAGAAAGTGGAAATTCAAAGATTGTTGTCTATAAAGGTAATATCGACCATATAGAGGGTTATATTCACTCTTCTGAAATGTTTAAGAATTCGAAGGTATGGCGTGAACATATACGAAAAATGCCTTTTGTACCAGAAACAATGACAGCCCAGAAACTGATGCACATGTTTTTACAACAAAAGAAGAGTTTGGGTATAGTGATTGACGAATTTGGGGGTACGAGCGGTATTGTCTCATTAGAAGATATCGTAGAAGAAATATTTGGAGATATAGAAGACGAACACGACAATGCAAAGTATATTGCAAAGAAAATTGCAGACAATGAGTATATTCTATCTGCACGTTTAGAAATTGAGAAAGTAAACGAAATGTTCGACTTGGATCTGCCAGAAAGTGATGATTATATGACGATAAGTGGATTCATTCTGCATGAGTATCAAAGCTTTCCAAAATTAAATGAATTAATAAAGATAGGGAGATACGAATTTAAAATTATCAAGAATACAATGACAAAGATAGAACTTGTGAAACTAAAAGTCTACAATTAGCACATTTTCTTTGAGAATTATTACCTTAATTATCTTTTTATTTGTATTTTTGTACGCAATTTTTTCATCTATAAAAGAAATAAATCAAAAATAAATAAAATAGAAATGGCAGCATTAGGAAAAATCAGAAGCAAAGGCGTTACGCTGATTATTATAATCAGTTTAGGACTTTTTGCATTTATTGCCGAAGAAGCTTTCCGTTCTTGTAATGGAATTAAAGGTGAAGCACGGCAACAAGTAGGTGAAGTCTTAGGAGAGAAAATTAATGTGCAAGACTTCCAAAAGTTATTCGATGAGTATCAAGATGCTATTAAATTTACAATGCAACGTGATAACTTGTCAGAAACCGAGCTCAATCAAGTTAAAGACCAAGTGTGGCAACAACTGATAACAAATCGTGTTATCGAAACTGATGCGCAAAAGGTTGGCTTAACTGTTACAGAGAAAGAGCTACAAAATGTACTGAATGATGGTACAGACCCTATGTTATCACAAACTCCTTTCATTAATCAACAAACTGGCCGGTTTGATGTAACCATACTTAAACAATTCCTTGATGGCTACGAAAAGGCTAAAGCTTCAAATCCTCAACAAGCTGAGCAAATGAAGACAGCTTATAACTATTGGATGTTTGTTGAAAAGAACCTTCGTGCACAACTTTTAGGTCAGAAGTTCCAAACTCTTTATGCAAGTTGCATTCTTTCTAACAAAGCAGAAGCAAAACTTGCATTCAAAGATGAAAATGAGGAAGCACAAATCCAATTGGCATCTATGGCATATACGTCTGTAAAAGATGCTGATGTGAAGTATACTGATGAAGATCTAAAGGCAAAGTACGAAGAGCTTAAACCTATGTTCCGTCAGACAGTAGAAAGCCGTGATATAAAGTATGTAGATTATAAAATCTTGCCAAGTCAAGCAGATCGTAACAGTATTAATAAGGAGATGATTGCTTATCAAAAACAATTAGCAACTGCTACAGATCCTGCTCTTATTGTCAGCAAAAGTGGTAGTCTCATTCCATACATTGGTTTGCCTGTAAGTAGTAGTGCTTATCAAGCATATCCAGACATTGCGGGTAAGATAGATTCTTTAGGCGTTGGAACTACAAATGTAATAGAGAATAAAGAAGATAATACTCTAAATATTATACGTGTATTAAACAAGGAACAGTTACCCGATTCTGTTCAGTTCCGTCAGATTCAGGTCGCAGCAGCTACAAAAGAACAATCTATTGCAAAGGCAGACTCAATACAGAAGGCTTTAGACGGAGGAGCCGATTTCGATGCTATTGCTAAACGTTATGGTCAAACAGGTGAGAAAATTTGGTTTACAGGTCAGCAATACGAGCAAGCCACTACGATGAACGAAGATAATCGTCAATTCATTAATGCAATTATGAATGGAGCTGTAAATAATATTCAGAACTTAGCTCTCTCACAGGGTAACGTAATTCTTCAAGTGCTAGATAAAAAGGCTATGAAGACGAAGACAACTGCAGCTATCATAAAGAAAACTATTGATTTCTCTAAAGATACTCGTAGTGCAGCTTTCAATAAATTTTCTGAATATGTAGCAGGTGGACGAACACTTGCAGACTTAGAAAAGAATGCAGCAAAATTTGGCTATAAGGTTCAGGAAAATAAGAATATAACAACTGCAGAACACTATCTTGCAGGTATTCATGGAACTCGCGAGGCATTAAAATGGCTCTTTGAAGCAAAAGAAGGTGATATATCGCAGTTATACGAATGTGGTGATAACGACCACTTTATGGTTGTTGTGCTAACAAAAATACATCCACAAGGTTACCGCCCATGGGACGATGCTGAAGTGAAAGATATTTTAAAACGTGAGGTTATCAAGGATAAGAAAGCCGAGATGTTTATTGCTAAACTCAAAGGTATTGGCAGTATAGCAGCCGCACAATCAAAAGGCGCTAAGATTAGCGAAGTTAAACAAATAACATTTGCTTCTCCTGTATTTGTTCAAGCAACAGGTGCAGCCGAGCCAGCACTTTCTGGTGCGGTAGCAGCTACAGCCACAGGAAAATTCTCGAAGAATCCTGTCAAGGGTAATGCTGGTGTTTATGTTTTCCAAGTAGTAAACAAAGCTATGCGAGCAGGTGTTCAGTACAACGAAGCTAAGCAAATGCAAATGTGTATGCAACAAAATATGCAGGCTGCAAGCGGATTTATGCAAGATCTAGTATTAAACGCAAAGGTTGTAGACAATCGCTACTTATTCTTCTAAGATTATATAATTAATTATTATATAAGGTGGATTTGCTAAGCAAGTCCACCTTTTATTTTAGACCTATACGTATAAACATCATTGTATGCGAAGATTATGGTACAGAGACTGCACCATAATCTTCGGCAATACATTGCCCTGATGCAATTTATTCATGTATCCGTTACTAGTTATATACCATTCGGTATCAACAAGATACTGATTAGATATTATTATTTACATGTAAGTAAAGTTTTATTTACGTGTAAGTAAAACTTTATTTACGTGTAAGTAAAACTCTACTTACACGTAAATAAAACAATACGTAGCTTTAGAAAATAATGTCTATTGCCTATAAGAGTGTTATGAATATATATAAGAAGCAAAAGAATATAGTGGAACAACTATGGCACGTTCGTATTGTTGTGTATCTTTGCACGTAATATAAATTTTGATTCTAAATATATGGTTGGGTTATCTGGTGTTATTGCATCTGGGTGTAATGGACATTTGGTAGGCTGAAACTTCACAGTATACTCTTATTTACAGCATTTGCTGCATTTGAAATGTTTATGAATAAGAAGCAGTATATTCTGCAACAGCTCAGATGTTGAAAAGAATGGCATAGACGTAATGTTCAGGTGTATCTTTAGAAGAAATTAACTCACAACTTGAAAGAGCACAGTATAATCATAATGATTTCATAGATAGAAGTCTCATTTAAATTCAAAAAAGTAGTTCAAAATAATCGGTCTGCAAAATGACTTATACGCCGATATTATAGCAATATAAAAAAAGACCGCCCTACTCTCGCCGAGCCTGACGGTCTTTGTTTCTAACAGTAATATTCATTATTTATGTAGCATTCTTATTCTTGCCACAAGCAATCTTCATTTTTTTCTAAGACAATGTTAGTTTTAAAAATGGAGAGATATATCAACACCTATCTGGAAGGGATTGCCAAGCTGACCAAAGGTATACTTTGTGCCAGTTGCTCCACTTTGTACAGCAAAGGTATTGTATTTAGTATCGGTAAGATTACGAACCCACAAATTTATATGCATTGAACCAAAGTTAGCATCGGCATGTGCGCCCACTGTGGCATAGAAGTTTTGTGCAATTGTGTTTAGTTCGTCCCAATAGGTCTTACCTTGTGCTACCATATTCAACCCTACGGTTACAGAACGTAGATGAAATTTATTTGTTGGGTCGAGTAGAGCCGCAGGATCAACATTTATAAGATAGTCTGCATTTGCAGAAAGAGTATGCTGTGGTACAAATGGAACTCGCTTATCTTTATAGTTTATTTTAACACCTGTAGCATTTGTTTCGCTATATTCATCGAATGTTGCACTTGTAAATCCATAGCTTACGCCATAAGAGAGTTTATCGTTAAGTGCACCACCACGCAATGTTGCTTCAGCACCGCACGAATGACTTTTCCCAGCATTAGTCATCATTCTGCCAAATCCATAATTGTTCGCTAGAACAGATAATTGCTGATTTTTTATTTGCATATAGTAGGCAGCTAAATCTAGTCTCATTTGTCCACCTTGCAAGTTTAAATGTGCACCAATTTCATAATTAAAACTCGTTTCGGGTTTATATGCTATCGTCTTTGCTATGTTATTATAATAAGCTTCGTCATGTTCTACATCAACATCGCCTCGTGCACCTTGTGCAGCCGAAGAAAGTTCAGTTTGCAAAATATCAGAGAACATCTGAATATTAAAGCCTCCTGCTCGATATCCCTTAGACCAAGTTGCATATACATTGCTACCATCATTTAATTGATAGGTGAGGCCTATTTTAGGTAACAGCTGTTTAAAATGGTTCTTTTCGTTGTGAGCAAGTGTAGAAGTTATTGTGGGCTTTATGTTTATTCCCATTACACTTTCATCTAACAGAAGACGTGCTGAAGTATCATAATGGATAGCAACGTGTGAATAATCGTACCGTAGTCCCAATGTTGCACGCAAATGATTAGTAATGTTTATATTACTTTCATGATAAAGTCCCAAGTTGAAAGTTGGTGTTCGGAATAATTCAGATATAGGTTCCATCTGCATATTAATTCTTACACCACCAGCTCTTGCTATTGCAGCCTTTGCTGCAATAGCAGCAGCTTCCATAGCCTTATCTTCTGGTATTCCTCTTTTTATCATATCTGCAGCCAATCGCTTAGTCATTGCAGCAAGCATACCATTATAAGCATAGTCGGTTATATGTTTAGAAAGAAACTTATTCATATCGCTTCCCATATAAACAGGTGCATCGGTTCGTAACCATTGATAAGCAGCATAAGTTCCAAATGCCCATTGCCAACGACTTTTATTTTTACTTTTAACAGAAAGTTCTTCTACAACGGAGTTTTGTAGTTGTCGCTGCTCTAAATGTAGATAGTCATAAGGGAGATAATCGTTATCCATTTTCATATCATCGCGAAGGAACTGCCAAGACGTCATAGAATTTAATACAAAGCCATTTCCATTATACTTTATATTAGCTCCAGTATTCAAAATGTTACGCTTATAAGCACTTGGACGATTTTGGTTTGGAGCTTGTGTGCCAGCTTCAAGTCCATAATAAGGCGATGTTATGTTAGCCGCAGCAATTTGTTCCTTCGTTACAATCTGTCCGTATGGAAAGCCATTTTGATTGACATACTGATAGTCTGCCACAAAGCTAAGATTTAGACGCTGGTTTGGAATCCATTGTAACTGAGCCTTTCCACCAAACTCATTATACTTATCGGCATGTTTGCCATTATATTTGTTTGTGAAGAAACCATTTTGGCCATCGTAGAAAGCAGAAATAGCAAGTCCTGTTTTAGCATTCAACTTCGCATAATGTCCTATTTCTGCCTTACGCCAAAACTTATTACCAAGCGAGAGTTTAAGATCTGTTCCTTGATACTCAAACGGATTCTTACTATATAGGCGAATCAATCCACCTTCGGTATTCATTCCGTAAAGTGTTCCTTGCGGTCCATGAAGCACATCTACTCTATCTATATCGTATGTATGAAAATTGAAAGCACTTTTACTCTGAATAGGCATTCCATCTACATACATTCCTACAGCAGGTGAATTTACTCGTGAACCAATTCCACGCATATACATAGAAGAGGTATAACGTGAGCCATATTCGGGCATTACAAACGAAGGAACAAAAGCCGAAAGTTGGCGAAGATCTTGTGTATTAAGACTATTTAGCTGAAGCCGGCTAAAGGTCGTACTGTTTAATGGTTGCTGACTAAGCCGGTAAGTTTCTTTAGGTTGGTCGTAAACATAAACCTCCTCTATGTCGTAAGTGTGTAATGTGTCGTTCGCTTCTGTTTTCTTATCAGCTAACAGCGATGTGGGCAGAAGTGTAGTGCATAAGAATGTAAGTAAAAATTTGTTCATACTTTTATTGTATTAACCTAATATTATTTAATGGTTGCAAAGATAGTGAAAGTCAAACAACTACACAATCCTTATTTATTAGGAAATTACAATATA
This sequence comes from Prevotella pallens, assembly GCF_900454935.1. Classification (NCBI taxonomy): domain Bacteria; kingdom Pseudomonadati; phylum Bacteroidota; class Bacteroidia; order Bacteroidales; family Prevotellaceae; genus Prevotella; species Prevotella pallens. The sequence continues at coordinate 1,180,551 of NZ_UGTP01000001.1, read as the reverse complement.
ATACACATCAGAACATCTTAGCTATTACAACTTAGGAGGCCTTTCTTTCCATTGCAATAACTCTGGTATATTTTTCGGTAGACTATATCTTAGATACTTACTTCCTGATTTCTGAGAATTCTTCTTTATAGGCTTCTTCCCTAATTTTATATCATTCCATAAGGCTTGGGCAACAGATAAATCAGGCCACCGTTTCAGAACAGAAGATAATTGTTGTAAAGCCTCTTTAGGACAGCCTTTCATATACAAACTATATGCACGATTAAACCAGAACTCTCGATTATCGTTATTTATCTCTATTGCCTTAGTATAGGCATCAGCAGCTTTGTCATATTTTTCTTCATGGATACAGATTAGCCCATACAAATCATAAATATCGGCAATATATGGTTGTAGTTCTAATGCCTTCTCACAATCTTCATACGCACCTTTATAATCTTCAAGGTGATATTTAGACAAAGCCATCAAATACCATGCTTCGTATAGATTAGGCTTTAATGCAACAATACGCTGAAATATATCTAAAGAACTTATATAATATCCATTGCTAAGAGAGTTCCGCCCTTCCTCCATCAACCTTTTAATATTATATTGAGCAGAGGAAGGTGATGCAAATAAAGCAAATATGAATATTACAAAAAACCGAAACATTTATTCTCTTTATCGCTTTCGGCTCGCTGGTTTTACTTTATAGCGACAATTAAAATTGCCAGAAATTAATGCTTTCAACTTTTTTGTTATCATTTGCTTGCGAAAAACCGAAATTCTATCGGTAAAAACTTTACCTTCTATATGATCGAACTCATGTTGAATTACTCGTGCTAAATACCCATCAATCCACTCATCATGTTCTGTCAGGTTTTCATCTAAGTATTTTACACGAATACGAGTAGGACGGGTTACATTCTCATGTATTCCTGGTAACGACAAACAGCCTTCTTCCATCGTATCGGTTACAGAATCATCGAATTCTAAAATATGCCCATTAATGAAAGCATGTCGAAAACCTTTATATTCTGGGAAATGCTCAGATATAACATCTAAGTCTATTACTACAACACGAATTGCTTTCCCTATTTGTGGTGCAGCCAAACCTATGCCATCACTCGCAGCACAAGTTTCAAACATATCTGTAATCAATTGTTGTAATCCTGGATAATCTAAAGGTATATCCTCTGCCACTTTCCTCAGTACAGGTTGTCCTAAGGTATATATTGGTAATATCATTTTATAATCTTTTAATATATGAAGATGCGTGAACGTATTCAATAAGATTTTTTAGATATTCTTTGAATGCATATAATCTTGTAAGATAATTGTTGCAGAAACTTCATCTACAAGTCCTTTATCTTCTCTACGCATTTTCTTTTTAACACCTCCAGCAATAATTGCTTGGTGAGCAATTACTGAAGTAAAACGTTCATCATAATAGTCAATAGGGATAGTTGGCATTGTTTTCTGCCAGGTTTTAACAAACTGCCCTACTCTTGCCAAATTCTCACTAGGTCGCCCATTTAATTGCAATGGACGACCTATCACTATACGTTCTACGTTTTCTTGTTCTACGTATGTTTTGAGAAAATCGAATAATTCAGAAGTTGCGACAGTAGTTAGACCATTTGCAATAATTTGCAAAGGGTCGGTTACTGCTATACCTGTTCGTTTCTTTCCAAAATCAATAGATAGAATTCTACCCATTATTTAGAAAGCAACCAAGCATCTGGATATTGACTACGCAACTGATTTCGACTTTGAACAGCTGAAGCTTTACTATCGAATGTGGTAGCTACTACACGATACATATTATTTCCACTATTAAATGCTACTTGCGCATCGTATCCTGCATTTTTTAAACGTCCTTGGAAATTATAAGCATTGGCTTTTACGCCGAACGAGCCAACAACAACGCTATATGTTTTCAAACCAGTTCCTTCTACAACCGATACATTCTCACGGCGAACAGGTTCGTTGTCGTAGTTATCTTCAACATGTGTATCTGTTACTGGCTGTGTTTCAACAGGAGCAACTACAGGAACATCTGATGATCCAGTAGCAGTTTCTTCTGTTGTATAACCAGTGCGCTCTTGTGCTTTTGCTTTTTCATAAGCTTTCTTATATGCGCTCTCACTCGATTTACAGCCAGTAAAAGCCATTGCAACACAAATAGCTGCACCAAAAATCATCAATTTCTTCATATCCATTTATATTTACTTATACTTAATAAATCGTTTTATTTCAAAAATTTGATTGTGCGAAATTACAACTTTAATGGCAATTTATAGTAATATTACTATCTAAAGTTTGTTAAATAAATTATTTATAAGAAAATTAACACTAAATAAACAGAGTTATCCATCATAGTCCAGAATAAAATATTATATTTGCGTTTGATAAATATATGTTCAACAAAAAAACTGACAAATTATGAAGACATTAGGTTATATTAGCGCATTTATTGGGGGCGCTATCGCAGGTGCTGCATTAGGTATTTTAATGGCACCTGAAAAAGGTTCTGACACACGTACTAAAATTTCTGATGCTGTAGATGATTTCTGCAACAAGCATGATATTAAGCTCAGCCGAAAAGAAGCAGAAGAATTCGTTGAAGATATCAAAGACGCAGCATCTGATACACTTTAAATTAAAGAAGAATGTTCTCGAACGATAATAATGTAGAAACTCTTGCAAGACTCATAGAGCGATTTAAACATTATATTGGGCTTCAGACAGAATATGTAAAGCTTGATATAATAGAAAAAATGGTACGCTTACTTACTGCTTTTGCCATTTTAATTGCAATAGTAGGATTATTGTCTATCACAGCTATCTACTTTTCGTTCGCAGCTGCTTATGCATTACAACCATTAGTAGGTTCACTAGCTTATGCCTTTCTTATAATTGGTGGAATCTATCTGGTGTTTCTAATTATCATTTTATTATTCTGTCAACGACTTATCCAACGACCACTTGTTAGATTTTTGGTGAGTTTATTGATGTCTAAATAAAGTACTTATGTATAGTAATTCAGATAATAGTCCTGCATATCAGAATTTAAATGATATTCGTTTGCGCAAAGCACAATTACTTACCGATATTACAAAGGAAAGTAACCAAATAGAGAATTTATGGAATGATGTTTTCCATAAGACACGTAATTCTTCAACGCCAACAAAACGAGTTTCAAACTTCATGTCTACTGGCATGGGCATAGCAGACGCTGTTCTATTAGGCTGGAAACTTTATAGACGACTTAATGGTAAACCTGTTTTCTTTAATTTCTTCGGGAAGAATAAAAGAAGAAAAAGATAAACGATGTTCGAGATCACTTCCATTCTCTTGTGAATGATTGTAAATACCGAGTTACCTTAAGAGTAATTCGGTATTTATTTTACCTCCAAATCCATCAAATGCGCTATTAGATAGTATGGTAGAATTAAACTCAACTTTTAATACTTTTGATAGTTTTACCTATTCTATATACTTATTATTGACGTGGAAAGAGATTATCTTCCCTTGCTAAACTTAGATGCGTACTGATTATTTTACGCAACATTACTAAGATGTAAAAGTAATGTGAACCATAAAATTATGACTTCATTTCCACTAAAAAGTCTAAATACTCAAAAGAACACATATAAATATGCTATTCAACCTACACAGTGAGAAATAAAATTATATATAAAAGCAGATAAGTTTCATTTAGGGAAAATCCTTTTCTGTTTAGGGAAAATCCTTTTCTTATATAGAATAAAGTTTGTTTCTTTGCAACATCAAAACATAAGTGTTTCCATACTATGTAATGATGAAAGAAGAGAGTATGAAGAAATTTATAATAGTTTTAATAGCGCTATTCACAATAGTGGGTTCTGTATTTTCTATGAGTTATGAACATGCTCGTTCGCAGGCATTATTCTTAACAGATAAGATGGCATACGAGCTTAACTTAACAGAAGAACAATACGAAGCCGCATTCGAAGTGAATTTAGACTATCTAATGAGTATAAATACTACCGATGACCTCTTTGGAACATATTGGACACACAGAAATCTCGATTTAAGCTATATCTTATTAGATTGGCAATATCGGTCTTTTATAGAAGCATCTTACTTTTATAAACCTTTATGGTGGGATGCAGGCTATTGGTATCTGAGTGTGTATGCAAGATATCCACGTCGCGATTATTTCTATTTTGGTCGTCCACGTATATATGCTGTTTACAGAGGTGGTCATAGTTGGCGAATGAATGAGGGACGTAGTTGGTATAGTGGTCGTAGATATGTTAGTTATAACAATAGAGGACGATATTTAGGAATGCGCGATAACTATCAACGCGGAATGTATAGGCAGGGATATCAAAATATAAATAATTATATTCCACAAACTGATAGAACACGAAGTTTCGGTAATCAACAAGAAAGAAATTTCGGAAACAATACGAACAAGAGTTTCGATGATACTCCACGAAGGAGTTCTACAAGAACAACTGTCTCACGTGGTGCTAATCGATTTGGTAACGATACAGGAATTAATAGCTTTGGAGGTAGTCGTAGCTTTGGAGGTAGTTCTACACGACCGACACCGAATAGATCGTTTACACCATCTAGAAACAGCGATCGCCCTTTCAATATTCCAGGAAGAGGATTTGGTAGTTCATTTAATGGAAATTCACGCTTTGGCGGACATAGATAAGCCTTGCCATTTACTATAACTCATATTACATATATAAAAATGATTGATAGGTACTAATACTTATTATGCGATGCAGAAAGAAAGTCGCATTATTTTATACAGTTAAGGAATTAGGCATTTAGAGAGTCTCCATGTGATATGGAGGCTCTCTATTTTTTTATGAACCGCAATCCTTTATTGATAAATACAAACAGACAATGCGAATAAAGGGTTTCATAAATCTTCAGTAGAATTAATATCTACCAAGTATTATAAAATATAACCTCCTAAAGGTTGTGGTTGGTTATGATATCTAAATTACAACTGATAGATATCTAAAAGGTATGTTACAGATATCTGAGACGAACACGAGAGATATCTAAAACAAAACTTACTAACATCTAACTGCTTTTATGAAGACTTAAGACGTTCTATTAAATTGTTGAATAACCAGCAGGCACTAATTATAATAACTTTCATTTCTTTGCCTTTGAGCCAATGTATACGAATAAAAATAGTTTAGTAGATTTATTACGCCCAGGTATTTTTTTGTTATCTCATTACATCTAATAATTCATTTTATTCCATTAAACTCCCATTATAAAACCAATCTATTTATTCTACAATAAGATACAATCTGTCAAGAACTTTATGAGCAATTCGTATTAATAAGCGACCTAAATAAGTTGTAAAATTCTTATATCAGCATTCTTCATAACAGCTATCTCGTTCATGGGCTTATCGTAAAACACACTCTGTATAGCTTTATTAATTATACCATGTCCTACGGCTAAAATTACTTTGTCAGGATATTCAGACTTTATCCAATCTAAAAAATGGTTTGCACGTTGTTTCAATTCATCTAATGTCTCTATATCATCAGGCCATTCCGAGGGATTATTCAAATTGGCAAGTTCTGGAATATACCTTCCTGTAAAACTTCCCCAATCACGTTCACGCAAAAGCTGGGTACAAACAATCTGTGATGCTTTTCTTTCTCCTACTATCCATTTACAAGTGTCAAAACTACGTTGTAAATCGCTTGATATGTACGCATCGAAATGTATATCAACAAGTTTTTTCCCAAGTTCTTGTGCTTGCTTTATACCATTTTCATTTAATTGCCCATGGGTCTGTCCCTGCATTATATGGCGTACATTATCAAAGGTTTCACCATGCCGTACCAAATAAATTGTAGTCATACTCTCATTTTGTTTCTAATGCAAAAATAATAAAAAAATGCTATTTAAGCAATAGAGTTTAAATTATTTCGTACATTTGCACAAAACAAATGAAGAAAGGACAAAAAGGTTCTTTATTCCAATAAAACAAAGAAATATGAGATTAATCCAAAGTTCTATCATTCGCTCAGTTGTGGCTATCGTTATCGGTATATTATTGGTTAAGTATAGGCTGGAAACAATGACCTGGATAACAATTGCTGCAGGAATTATGTTTTTCATTTCAGGCATAATTTCGTGTTTAGTATACTATTTTGAACGAGAGAAGATATTAAAAACATCACCTCTATCAGATAATAAAGACAGTACTGAAAATTCCGTAAAGCCCATCTTCCCTATTGTAGGAATAGGTTGTGCTGTGTTAGGAATAATTTTAACCTTAATGCCGAATCAATTTATTACTTGGGTGGTTTATATTTTCGCAGCAATTTTAATTTTAGGCGCAATCAACCAATTTACTAATCTTGCAAGCTCTCGCCAATTTGCTCGCGTACCTATACTTTTTTGGATATTCCCAACAATAACCTTAAGCATTGGTATATATGTCATTGCACAACCTATAGAAGCTGCAACTCTGCCTCTTAAGATTATAGGGTGGTGCCTTATGTTTTATGGTGTTGTAGAATTGATAAATACAATTAAGATAAACCAAATGAAGCGCGCATACAACAAAATAGAGGACTCTAAAGTTGTGAATGGTGTAGAGATGCCTACAAACGAGAATATAGAAGATGCTGACATAATTAACGACTAACTTTAAAATTGAAATAGTTAAGATAATATCGTACAAGTACACATAATACAAGAGCAGAGATAATATATTATCTCTTGCTCTTATCTTTGCTTTTACGCTAAGCCTACATAATCCATTCGTATTGTGTAAAAGGTTTATAAGAGTAACTTCACAGAATAATAAGAAAACAGTATGAAAGTTTGCATTGCAGAAAAGCCAAGTGTGGCACGAGATATAGCTCGAATACTTGGTGCAACAAGTTCTAAAGAAGGATATATGGAAGGTAATGGTTACCAAGTAACATGGACCTTCGGACATCTGTGCGAACTAAAAGAGCCTAACGACTATGCTGTTAATTGGAAACATTGGAGTTTAGCAGCACTTCCTATGATTCCAGCAAGATTTGGAATAAAACTAATAGAGGACGAAGGAATAAAAAAACAGTTTGCTATCATAGAACGCCTCTATCAAAATGCAGATGAAATCATTAACTGTGGTGATGCCGGACAAGAAGGAGAACTTATTCAACGTTGGGTAATGCAAAAGGCAAAAGTAGCTTGTCCTGTAAAACGATTATGGATTTCATCAATGACTGATGAGGCTATACGCAACGGATTTGCCAACCTGAAAGACCAAAAAGATTATGAACCACTTTATTTAGCAGGACTTTCACGTGCCATTGGCGATTGGTTACTCGGTATGAATGCCACACGTCTTTACACATTAAAGTATGGAAATAATCGTTTTGGCAAGAATGCTCAAGTGCTTTCGATAGGTCGTGTACAGACACCTACGTTGGCTTTGATTGTAGAACGACAGAAAGAAATAGACAATTTCAAACCAGAACCTTATTGGGTATTGGCAACTATTTATCGAGATACTCAGTTTACGGCTACTAAAGGAAAGTTCACTTCAAAAGAAGAAGGACAAGAAGCCTTTGCATTAATAGAAAATAAACCATTTGAAGTAACCAGTGTAACAAAGAAAAAAGGTGCCGAACAACCTAAGCAATTATACGATTTAACTTCTTTACAAGTAGACTGTAACCGTAAATTTGGCTATTCTGCTGAAATGACACTCAATACAATTCAGAGTCTATACGAACGGAAATATACCACATATCCTCGCGTTGATACACAATATCTCACAGACGACGTTTTCAAAGAGTGTCCAAAAATAATGAATACATTGTTTCAAACCTCTTTTGCAGCAAAGAAGCCATACGCAGAATTAGTAAAGCCTTTAGGCGGTAAGCCTCTTCCTAAAAGTAAACGAGTATTTGATTCGTCAAAAGTAACCGACCACCATGCTATCATACCTACTAATGTAATTCCTCAAGGATTAAACGATGCAGAACGAAATGTGTACGACCTTATTGCAAGACGTTTCATTTCAGTATTCTATCCCGAATGCAAATTCTCTACAACCACTGTTCTTGGCAAGGTAGACGAAATAGAATTTAAAGCTTCTGGAAAAGAAATACTAGACGAAGGGTGGCGAGTAGTTTATAACCAAGAAACAGAAAAGCAAACAGTAACAGAAGCAACAGAGAATAATGAAAATGCAGAGAGGACACTTCCTACATTTGTTAAGGGAGAAAAAGGAGAACACTCTCCTACTCTCACTGAGAAACAGACAGTTCCTCCAAAATATTATACAGAAGCTTCATTGCTACGTGCGATGGAAACAGCTGGAAAATTAGTAGACGATGAAGAACTAAGAGCAGCTCTAAAAGAGAATGGGATTGGGCGTCCTTCCTCTCGTGCAGGAATAATTGAAACTCTTTTCAAACGCACTTATATTCGTAGACAACGCAAAAACCTAATTGCAACAGATACAGGAATTGCGCTTATAGATACCATCCATGAGAAATTACTTACCTCTGCAGAACTTACTGGTATTTGGGAAAAGAAGTTACGTGATATTGAACAAAAGAAATATGATGCCGCACAATTTATAAACGAATTAAAAGAACAAATTTCTAAGATTGTAAATGATGTGCTTGCTGATAGTTCTAACAGAAAGATTGGTGAAGCGGCACAAAGCACATAGAATTAAGAAGAAATAGAAACGTACTATCTTGCAATATATTTAATGTTGCTACGTTTAATATAATATGAATATACGCCAACTTGCAAACATCAAAATAAAATACCAAAGACTTTGTTATACACAGATTCTTAGGTTATTTGTATTGTGCACCATTGCATTATTTCTTTTTGGTTGTGGCATTGATAGGAATATAAAGAAAGGGGAAAAGTTTCTTGCCATAGGCGAATACTACGATGCAGCGACACAATTCAAGACTGCTTACCAGCGTACTCCAGCTAAGGATCGTACACAAAGAGGTCAATTAGCTGCAAAAATGGCATTTTGTTACGATCAAATTAGTGCGTCACAAAGGGCTATAGCAGCCTATCGAAATGTTATTAGATATAAACAAGACGACAAAGATACACACTTAAAGTTGGCTGCCAACCTCATGAAGGCTGGCGCTTATCCAGAAGCAATAAAAGAATATAGTATTGCTTTAGACTCTATGCCCGACAACGATATAGCAAGAGAGGGTTTAGCTGCAGCTACTAAGGCTCCTACAATAAAAGAACAAGGTTCTTATTATCAAGTTAAAAAGATGGATAAGTTTAACTCGCGTAGGCAAGACTACTCACCAATGTTGTTTGGCGATCAGTATAATCAACTCTATTTTACCTCTACCCGCAATGAAGCGCAAGGCGATGAAATTAGTGGTATTACTGGAGTTAAGCCTGGTGACATCTTTGTTAGTGAGAAAGACGAAAAAGGGAAATGGGGAATTCCTCATGCAATTGAAAGTGGACTGAACTCTGAAGCAGACGAAGGGACACCTGCATTCTCTGTTGATGGTAGGGAAGTGTATATAACACAATGTCTAACGGACCCTACTTACCCTCGCTTTGCACAAATATCTGTAAGCAGTCGTGCTGATGCTGCATGGGGAAAGCCTAAGAAATTGGAAATCACACGCGACACTTTGTCGAGTTTTGCACATCCTGCCCTATCACCAGATGGCAATTGGCTTTACTTTGTCAGCGATATGCCTGGTGGTAAAGGAGGACTTGATATTTGGCGTGTACGTCTCATTGGCGGTACAACAGGAGGTGTAGAGAATCTTGGTGCACCTATTAACACAGCAGGAAATGAGATGTTTCCTACTTTCCGACCTAATGGTGATTTTTATTTTTCATCAGATGGGCATGGCGGTTTGGGCGGTTTAGACATATTTATTGCCAAGGTAGGTAAAGATAGACGTTATCATATTGAGCACCCTGGTTTTCCTTTAAACTCACAGGGAGATGATTTCGGTATGACATTTGAAGGTAAACACAATCGTGGTTTCTTCTCTTCAAATCGTGGAGACGCTCGTGGATGGGACCATATTTATAGTTTTGAACTTCCCGAAGTGGTACAAACCATTAAGGGCTGGGTGTACGAAATGGAAGGATACGAACTTCCTGCTGCTCAAGTTTTCTTGGTAGGCGACGATGGAACAAACTTAAAACTATCAGTAAAGGGTGATGGATCATTTGAACAAGAAATACGTCCGAACGTGAATTATATAGTTTTGGCAACCTGTCAAGGCTATTTAAACCATAAAGAAGAATTAAAAGTTGATCCTGTTACAGTGTCAAAAGAATACACGTTGCAATTCCCATTGGCAAGTATTCGTGTACCCGTATTGATTGATAACATCTTCTACGACTTTGATAAGGCTACACTCCGTCCTGAATCGGAAGCAGCTTTGGATAAACTTGTGAAGCTTCTTGAAGAAAACCCGAACATTACTATTGAGCTTTCAGCCCACACAGACTATAAAGGTTCAGCAGATTATAACAAGCGATTATCGCAACGTCGTGCAGATGCGGTGGTTACTTATCTTATAAAGAAAGGTATTGCAGCAGAACGTTTGTCGCCTGTAGGATATGGAAAAGAAAAGCCAAAGAAAATTCGCAAAAAGGTAGCAGAGAAAAATCCGTGGTTAAAAGAGGGCGATGTGCTAACTGAGGAGTTTATAAAAGCACTACCAAAGGATAAGCAAGAAACGGCCAATCAGATGAATCGCCGTACTGAATTTACTGTTCTACGCACTACTTATGGAATGTTCGACGATAAGGGCAACTTAAAAAATCCGCCTAAACCAAAAGAAAAAGAACGCTTAGAAGACGAAGGCGATGTATATTTCGATTTCAAATAAACATCTGAACAGGAGTTATAATGAGCAAGAACTATCAAACTATTGAAACAAGTTTAAACAAAGAAGTCGTTGGAATTACTCTTCCAACGGCTTTTGAAGTTTACACCAAGCAATTGTTTGGAGAGGAACGTTACAACATTTTTCTCAAAGGTTTACAGCAATCTTCGTCCGTTAGCATACGTCTAAATCCTTTTAAGACAAGCGAAACTACACAAATTGCAAATAGTTTTGAGCCCATTCCTATAGCGTGGTGTAAAGAAGGTTTTTATTTAAATGTACGTCCCAACTTTACATTCGATCCACTGTTTCATGCTGGGGCATATTATGTACAAGAGGCTTCATCAATGTTCCTATCTCATGTTCTACGCCACTTAGTAAGAAAACCTGTTGCCCTACTCGACCTTTGTGCTGCTCCTGGGGGCAAAACGACTTGCGCACGAACAGCAATTAAAGAAGGAAGCATTGTGTTATCAAACGAGCCTATCAATAAACGTGCGCAGATATTAGCAGAAAATATTCAGAAGTTTGGTCACTCCGATGTGGTTGTTACCAATAATTATCCACGAGATTACAAGAAAACGAAACTCTCTTTTGACGTCATTGTAGCAGATGTTCCTTGTTCAGGCGAAGGAATGTTTCGCAAAGACCCACAGGCTATTGCAGAATGGAGCGAGCAAAATGTAGAGAATTGTTGGAAACTACAACGCAGCATTATAGCTGATATATGGGATAACCTTAAGCCTGGAGGTTTGCTTATCTATTCAACTTGTACGTTCAATGCTCATGAAAACGAGGAAAACGTTGCGTGGATATTAAACGAATATGATGCGCAGCTATTGGAAGTACCGACTGAAAAGACTTGGAACATAACGGGTTCACTCATCAACAATCCGTTAGGAGAAGACAAACCTTTTCCAGTTTATCGGTTTATTCCTGGCTTTACACAAGGCGAAGGCTTGTTTATGGCTATTATAAAGAAAGGTGGAACAAGCACAAATCTTGAGCCAAATGCAGAGAAACTCGTGGCAGAAGCCAATAAGAAACTGAAAATTATGGTGCACGGAGTAAAGCAAGGTATCATCAAAGGCAAGAAAATAATACCCGACCATAGTTTGGCACTCGCAATAAATGGCGACAGAAGCAGTTATCCAAATGTAGAAATTGACTACGAAACAGCGATAAAATATCTTCGCCACGAAGCTATTATGCTTTCTGCAGTTGCTCCCAAAGGTATTGTAACCCTTACCTATCGTGGACATGCTATAGGTTTTGCAAACAATCTTGGCAATCGTGCCAACAACCTTTATCCACAAGAATGGCGCATAAAAAGTAGCCATATTCCCAACGAACAGATCATTCTAACATAGACATACAACATGAAACAATATCTCGACCTACTTCATCGCATTGTTACCGAAGGTGCTCAGAAAGGCGACCGCACAGGAACTGGCACACTATCGGTATTCGGACATCAAATGCGTTTCAACATGCAAGAAGGTTTTCCTCTTCTTACTACGAAGAAACTCCATCTTAAAAGTATCATCTACGAGTTGTTATGGTTCTTAAGGGGCGATACAAACGTAAAATATTTGCAAGAACATGGAGTAAGAATATGGAACGAATGGGCAGACGAAAACGGAGAACTTGGTCCTGTATACGGACACCAATGGCGGTCGTGGCCTAACTATAAAGGTGGAACTATCGACCAAATTCAACAAGTTGTAGACGCACTTCGCAACAACCCGAACTCTCGCCGAATGCTCGTTACTGCCTGGAACCCAGCAGAAGTAGATGACATGGCACTGCCTCCTTGCCACTGTTTATTCCAGTTTTACGTAGCCGACGGCAAACTCTCTCTTCAGCTTTATCAACGTTCTGCCGACACCTTCCTTGGTGTACCATTCAACATTGCATCTTATGCACTCTTGTTGCAGATGATGGCACAGGTTACTGGGTTTGAAGTTGGCGAATTTATACACACAACTGGCGACACACACTTGTATCTGAACCATCTGGAACAAGCAAAGTTACAACTTGCACGCAAACCTCGCCCACTGCCAAAAATGAAGATAAATCCTGATGTGAAGAGCATATTCGACTTCAAATTCGAGGATTTCGAACTGATAGACTACAACCCGTATCCACATATTGCAGCCGAAGTATCGGTTTAAAACAAAATCAACACACAAAGAAATATGGAAATAAACATAATTGCTGCAGTAGCAAAAAATCGTGCCATCGGTTACAATAACGATATGGTTTACTTTATAAAAGAAGACCTTCGCAGGTTCAAACAACTCACAACAGGACATACCGTTATCATGGGCCGACGCACATTCCACTCACTTCCGAAAGGTGCATTACCCAATCGCAGAAACATTGTATTAAGTCGCACCGAAACCAATTTTCCAGGCTGCGACGTCTACACCTCTCTTAGCGAAGCTCTAAAGCACATTGCCGACAACGAAGAAGCTTTCATCATAGGCGGCGCAAGTTTATACAAAGAAGGACTGGCTGTAGCCGACCGCCTTTATCTTACCGAAATAGAAGGTATTCCTCCCCATGCCGATGTCTTCTTTCCAGAATATAACGATGGAACTTGGGAAGTGGAAACAAGACAAGAACGTGCTGAAACCGATGACACACCTGCCTACGCTTACGTTGATTATGTGCGCAGCGATAGAACAAAAAAGAAATAGAAATGTAATAAACAAAATGGTAGGCTGGTTATTTCCAGCCTACTTTGGTTATATTCAGCAATCTTACTTATAAACTAAATTGGACGGACACTGTTGAATTTGTGCTGAAGGAATAAAGAATTTCTTTCAAGACTTTATAAACTTCCATTCTTCCTAATTGTAGCTAACTCTTCTTTTTCAATTGTCGGCGTAGCCACGCCTTATAAATCATGTGCCACCAACGAGAGATGGGACGCCCCCATAATGTTTCTGAAGGAAAATCGAAAGCAAAGTGTAAATTCCTATATATTTCTACAAAATATTGAGCATAGACAGATTTACCTGCGAAAGAATAGCGGTTATCGTAAAAGCCAAAATTACCCCCCTGCAACATCTCCGAAACAAGAATTCTGCCAATACGCTCGTTTGGTGGTATTAGGAGAAACTTATCGTCTATTCCAAGAATATGTTTCATAACATACATAACCGCTGATGCAAACTTATATATGCCTACTTGTTTTAAAACTCTGTTTGTTTCATTGCGGTCGTCATCTGTAAGTCCTCGCTTCAATAGATAATAGTAGTCTATCATCTGACGTAATCCAATACCTTCGAAAAAGAAATGATGCATAAGATGCGATAGCTGAAAAACTCTATTAAAATCGTCTGTAAGCGTACCAATTGAGCCTAAATTATCTGGTAACAATGTAGACACTTTAAATTGAGCCTCTTTACGTGAATTAAAGAAACGTCTTAACTTATATTCGTGCCACACATTTCCCATAAAAGAAGGAAAGAAATGTATTTCCACCGGAGTTTTAAAATACGACAGCTCTATATGATGATAACCAATTTCTCCGCTCTTATCCAGTTTGCGCGAAACACGTATTATATCTAAAGTCTTTGCATCTGTCCACAAATCTATGTCTCCAGGTGTGCGCATATAAGGGTCTGGATACATTAAAGCGTTTGCTTGCCCTTTCAACACACAACCTTTAATGCCATAGTTTTTATACAAAAGTTCTGTCAGAGCCGATGCATCTTTATATGCTTGTCTGTTTGCTTTTTCAATAGAAAGATAAGTACTATACCACTTTAAAACTTGTTGCCGATTGGGGCGATAGTCTGAAGCGGAAAGTCGTTGAAGTCCATGATATAAAACACCAAGTATTGCTTGTTTTTTGCCAAAATCGTATAGCCTATCCCAATTTATATTAGCTATTCCTTTGGGTTCTGCTTCATCTTCTCGTAAACAATATCTTAGAAACTCAAAATAAGGCGAATCTACTATATTCTTATTTTTCATATCCATAAGCACCTTTTTATATGTATTAATCTACAGATTGACGTCTATTTTTTACCATTTAGCCATTACCTTATTATAAATATTGCATTACTCTTCTCTTGCCTCGCCACGCACATATATCTTGCTACGACCTGAGCCAATGTCGCAAAGTTTGCCTGCTTTTGCTAATTGTGCCGTTATACGATACGCATAAGTAGATGATAAATTAAGATGACTACGAAAATCGGCTACTGTTATAAAAGGCTTTTTAGAGAGCAGGGCTTCAATAGCCTCGTCTATTTCTTTCTCTGTGGGCACGTCTGATGAGCCGTGTTTGTAGGTTACGTTTACGAACTCGGTTTTCCTGAGTGAATCTATCATTTCCTTATCGGGGCGGAATTTCACCGTTTTTACTTTGGCATTGCGTAGCCGATGGTGGTGTGTACGAGGGTCTTCGTATACGTCGCCATCTACCGACAGAGAGAAATGCCCAATTCCTGGTAGGTGTACACTATTGCCCAACATTAAGTTTCTAACAATCTCGTCGCGCAAAGCAGCTTCGGCTGCAACTATATCGGCACTTGTTAGCGACATATCTTGTTCTATAGTGTCGGCTATTCTTCTTAACCCAATCTTCTGGTTTTCAACAACAACTGCTCTATATTCTGTTTTGTTTGGCAATTTGCTGTAGCTCTTTAAAAGTTTATAATCTACACTCATATATAAATTCTATTATATTTTTATTATGTTTCCATTATAACTATATGCGTATGTTGTAACAGCGCAATGCTTATTAAATTGTATTATCTACGTGTAAGTAGAGTTTTACTTACGTGTAAGTAAAGTTTTACTTACGTGTAGATAAAGTTTTATTTACGTGTAAATAAAACTATTTAATACTTACAAAGATACTACAATATCATAAGAAAAACAAAAGAATATCAAGAGAAAAATATTGTGTATTCATTTTAGCATATTTCTTTCTTATAAATATAGTTTAAGTGCTTACAATAGTTGTGTTTTTCTCTTACTTATAATTTAACATTCACGATTATTTTCTACAATATTCGCAAATGTTATTGGTGCGTACTTATTGTTACGAAGCAAACTTAATAGAGTTTTTATAGCAATAAAGTAGGACTTTCCTAACTGCCTTGAAAAATGAAATAGTAAGGTATGCCGGGATATTCTTCCGATTCGTTATCAAATAATTCCAATCCTTCGAAGAATATATGGTCATCGCCTTCTAACTTGTCGTGCACTTCGTTATGAACTTTATAAAGCAATTCGGCTGTAGTGAAATATTTATTGTTGTCGGCTTGCAACATTATTTGTTCTTCTATAATGTCTTCTTCCTCATCGTCCCAATATTCGTACTGAATTAATATTCTGTTTCCCACTAATTGCAACTTGTTTGTCCAAACATCGGTAAATGGTTTTTCGAATATCTCCGCATTATATTCTGCTAATGCTTCTGCAAATTCTGGTAAAGAACCGAAACGCTTTTGTGCAAACGACCATGCAACATCGTTTAAAAGTTCTTTAGGCATAGTGTTGTGTTCCATTGTTTTTATGTTTTATGTTAGAATTGGTAGCTTCAGATATTAGTTTTTATAAAAGCGAACCAATGTTTTTTTCACGTTCGTAATAAGGCATATTAGTGTATTCGCCAATAATATTGCATTGTTTTTTACGTAAATTGGATAGAATACTCATTAGCTTTGCCTTACTTTCCATAATTATTTATACATTTCATTTGTAGGAACACAACACCACCGAGAAACTTTTAGCATAATGCTGATTCCTGGAATTTCTTTTAAAAGATAATACTTCTTGCTCGATCTAACCAATCTTCCTTTCATTCCTCGTAAAGGTCCGTATTTTACAAAAACTTCGTCGCCTGCTTTTAGCCGTGCTTCTTCAGTTGGAATAAACTTTCTAAGCTCTATTTCTGGATTACACATTAAACGAAATTCGTACATTTGTTCGTGAGGAATGGTATAATATTCATTATTATTATCGGGTTTAGTATATACACTCATCTTAATATCTGCCTCGTATACCAGACGTTTAAAACAAGCTTCTTCCATAGTTTTCTGTACAAAGATAATATTCCTCACAACAGGTTTTAGTTTATTATGCACCTTACCTTGTTTGCTTTCTTCAGCCACATACTGTTTTGGAATGAAAGTCTCTATACCATTTTCTGTAAAAAATGTATTGGCATCTTCTAGTTTCACAGTATACAACCTAATGGCATACCAATCTTTATTGTCATCTACTATAGAGTTTGCATATTTTTCTTTCTTATCTTCCATAGAAGCGCATTCTGTTTTATATACTCAACCAGTTCTTAACAATATCTTTTCCCAAAGGAGTCAGTACACTTTCAGGGTGGAATTGTATACCATATACATTATACACTCTGTGTTGTAAAGCCATTATAATACCATCGCTGGTTTTTGCTATTACCTTTAATTCTTTGGGAAAGCCATTATTTGATACAATCCAACTATGATATCTACCCACCGACATTTGAGTTGGCAAGTTTTTAAATAGTTCTGATTGGTTATCAACTTCTATCACAGTTTCTATGCCATGAAAAACTTCTGGTAGTTTCTCTATTTTACCACCAAATATTTCAGCAATAGCCTGATGTCCCAAACATACTCCCAATATAGGTTTCGTTTCGGCGTAATGTTTTATTATATTTGGCATTAAGCCTGCTTCTGAAGGAATGCCTGGTCCTGGGCTTAAAACAATTCTATCGTAATTATCTATTTCTTCTAACGAAATATCATCATTATGTTTAACAACAACATCTGTTCCTAATTCTCGCAACAAATGTACTAAGTTATAGGTAAAAGAATCGTAATTGTCTATTATTATACATCTCATTTTCTTCATAGTATAGTTGTCCTTCGGGCTTAGTCTGCCAGAGTTTGTACTGCAACTTTCACATCTGTACAATTATCTATATCAACACCAAGCAACATTGGGTGCTTAAAGTTTTTTATTTGGTCTAAATACTCTTGTTCAACATTCCCAATTATAAAATGAGTATTGCCCTTATATGTTTTAATAGCAGCTAAACCAGCATCTATTTCTCCCAATTTAAATAAGAAATAATCTACAATTCCCTCATACTCCTGCGCAAGTTTCAAATCGTCAACAGACCGAATAAGCAAAGTCTTCATTATTTTTATGCCTGCGTGTATATCAGGGTCAAGTGTCGAACGAAGATTATTTATCATTATGCTGCTCTCTTCTCCGTCTAATTGTACCACATCTAACTTAAAATTTACTACTCGAGTTACTATATTTTGTGGCATATCATCTGCAAATACGCCAAAGCGTTGCAGAGAACTTTCGTTCATAAACCCATTCTTCTCTGTTTCTTTTCCTAAAGCAGCAGCACGACTTCCATAATCAGGAATTATTCCTGCACGAGAAGATATCTGTCTAACAAAGTTAGGACTATTCAAACGAAAGTCAAATCCAATCCAATTTATTCCAAACTCCATTAATTCGCAAACATTCTTTGCATCGCGCGTCCCACAACGTTTTATTATCATATAGCTTAATTCTCTTTTTTTATTCCTTTAATAAATTCACCAAGTGCATAACCTGGATTAGCGGTCTTCATAAATAAGTCGCCTATAATAATTCCTTGAAATCCTACATCTGATAATTCTTTCGCTTTCTCAGGAGTATAAATTCCACCCTCGCTTACTTTTATACAATCTTTTGGTAATAGTTTTGCAAATTCAAACGACTTGTTTACGTCCATATCGAAACTACAAGCAATTCGATTGTTTATTATTATTAAGTCTACATCACACTCAAGGTAATCTATCTCTTCTATCGTATATAGTTTTAATGCAACTTCCATTCCTAATTGATGAGCAAGTGAAGTTAGATATTTACATTGTTCTATACTTAATAATACAGCAGTGAGAACAATGGCAGAAGCTCCTGTATGTTTCGCTTGAAACAGCTGATATTCGTCGATAATATAGTTCTTATATAATAAAGGTAAGGCTATTCCAATAGCACGAGCTTCTTGTACAAACTCATCATATCCGCCAAAATAAACAAAATCGGTGGGAATACTTATAGCTGTGGCGCCATTTTTTTCATAATCTACACCTATATTCCGTATCTTAGCTTCCTTATTTATCCAGCCCAAAGCAGGTGTTTTTCGCACAAATTCTGCTATTACTTTTAGAGACGAACAACCATTAAATACGCCCTTTAACGAATGTACTTTATGTTTTAATGCTCCTTCATACTCTATAATACCATACAATTGCTTTAGCGGAACATATTGTTTCCATTGTTCCAATTCTTTTTCTTTGTTAGCAACAATTGTTTCTAAGATATCTTTCATAATACAAAGTTAGCGAAAAGATTAGAGAATACATAATAAAAAGACAAAGATTGCGTTTCATAAATAAAAGTCATCATTTAATATAGCATAGCCTATGATAGAATTATTTACACAAGAAGAGTTGAAACCCTCAGAAAAAACGTTGAACATTATCCGTCAAATTGCTTATACATATAGAGCAATAAAAGTAAACGGCAAGTTAGAAACTTATTTTCTTAATTAAACAAATGGAAACTTTAGTATCACCATCTTTATTATCGGCTGACTTTCTACACCTATATAAGGATATAGAAATGATTAATAATAGCGAAGCCGATTATATACACATGGATATTATGGACGGAGTATTTGTTCCTAATATTTCTTTTGGATTTCCTATTCTAAAAGCTGTTGGCAAAGCTTGCAAAAAACCTATGGATGTTCATTATATGATTGTACACCCAGAGAACTATATTCAACAAACTGCCGATGCTGGAGCTGCAATTATGAGTGTACACTACGAAACGTGCCCTCACTTACACAGAACTATCCAGCAAATAAAGCAAACTGGAATGAAAGCCGGTGTAGTTATTAATCCTGCTACTCCCGTATCGGTGCTTGAAGATATTATAGTAGAGGTAGATCTTGTTCTTATTATGAGCGTAAATCCAGGTTTCGGAGGACAAGTTTTTATTGAAAATGCAATTAAAAAGGTTGAACGCCTACGTAAACTTATTAACGAAACAGGAAGTAATGCTATTATTGAAGTTGATGGTGGCGTACAAAATAATACAGCACCACGACTTGTTAAAGCAGGAGCCGATATGTTAGTAAGTGGAAGTTACGTATTTAATTCTCCCCACCCTATTGAAACTATTAAAAGTTTAAAAGAATTAAGTAGACGTCCATAACCAATTATTAATATTTTTAAGCCCATTTTTCAATCAGTTTGCTATCTTAAAGAAGAAGTGTATCGGGCTACACAACTAATGTAAGATGGTAGAATAGTGAAAAAGGGGCTTAAAAATCCTGGTATATCTAAGAGGAATATTGATACAATTATATATATGCACTAACTTTTAACGCCTATTTAATACGCTAATTGCAAAAGAACATCATTTTCGCGTACCATTTTCCTAAGATTTAAGATGGCATAACGCATTCTTCCAAGACTTGTGTTTATACTAACACCAGTAGCTTTGGCAATTTCTTTAAAAGACATCTCTTGATAAAAGCGCATAAAAACTACTTCACGCTGAGAAGGAGGAAGATGTTGCATTAATTTTTTTATATCTGCTAAGGTCTGCATATTAACAAATTGGTTTTCAATATTACCAATCTGTATATCTGCACTACCTAAATTCGATAAATCGTTCTCTTTTGTCGGCTCAACAATCTTATCTGTTTTCTGAGCACGATACCAATCCATTATTATATTATGGGCAATACGCATAGCCCAAGCAGAGAATTTTCCACTCGGCTTATAACAACCTTGTTGCAGTTTTGTTATTATCTTCACAAATGTTTCTTGAAAGATATCATCTGCAACATCACGATTCCTAACTACAAAAAGTATGTAGGAAAAAAGTTTAGACTGATTGTGCGACAAAAGCAAGTCGAAAGCTCTATTATTACCATTAATATACAACAAGGCTAATTCCTCATCAGTCATTTCATTAAGATTCTTCATTCTCTAAAATGATTTATATTTAAGTAATGGTGTTCCTATAGGCTTGTAATTTAAATTGTATTCATTGTTTATTCGCTTGCAAATATAATTATTTTTATTTTTTCAAACAAATTATTAATAAGAAAACTATTAATATGTTGTGAAAAATTACTCATCTCACCCATTCATAAGCCTGAATATTGTCTTTCATTCCATAAATTCCAAGATACTTTTCTTTTATTCCTAATATCCGAATGCGCATATTATAATTATTTGGATTAGTTGCTAAGCCCAAATCTTGTTTAAGTTCTTTTGTTTTCAACTTAATAGCAATAACCTTTTCTGTATCGGTTTCACCTGGTTCGTCGGCGAGCAAAATTGCATTATCGGTTGGAAATGGATATTCCCAAACTGCATTCTTTATACTTTTAGTGCAACTTCCAACTATATACCCCTCAACCCAAACAGGAGTTTCTCCAAAATCATTTTTTAGGAAATCTGCAACAGTTCGTATCTCTTCGGTTGTTTCCTCCTTATTTTTCTTTTCGTCCGTTTTTCCATTATCAGTTTCGTGTTCAGTTTCAGAACCAACTCCGTAATTTTCATAAACATTCTTCGTACAACTTATTATAGAAGAACACATTATAATACAAAAGAATAGATAAAATAACCTCATCGTAAATTTATTCTTATATTGTTTAGATTAATGTTATCGTTTTCTATACCAAAAAGATACATATTCCGTTTAAACTTATTCTTAAATTGTATATATCTATTCAGAATAGTATCATTTGATAAGTTTTGATAACAAAAGAAATTTATAAAATTTCTACTATGTCCAGAATATCACTAATCATAATTATACAAATTCGTCAGCAATCTCTTTCTACAGTACGTACAAAAGTACTAATAATATTCAGAGAAATCAACTTCTTCCGATTATTATTTTCAAAAATAAATATTCTTAAGAAGAATGATTTGCTTTTTGCTATAAAAAATATAATTATAATTGAACTGAAACTTAATTATAAAATTATTTTTTTTAATTACATTTTTAAATTTTATAATTAAAAAAATCAACCATAAATAAGCTATTGTTTTTTCTGTTTCCACTAAAGTATTTTTATTATATTAGCTACTCCTGTAGAGATATTCTTTATACATTTATTCCGAAATAACGGGTACACTTATTATATCGTAATAATATATTAATAAGGTGTTATTACACTATCTAAAAGGAAGAGACTGATAAACGAAAAAATACAAAAATTAAAAAAATATAGAAAATGTTTCATTCTATCTCTTTTTTTTCTTATCTTTGCGGCATATTGGAGAAGCATATAAGAACAAGAGGCATAAACTAACTAAAGATAAAGAACAATCTTGACAGTTTTAGTGGAATGGAATAATACATTTCATAGCCAAAAATAAACACAATGCATTTTCTAAAGAGTTAAAAGTTTAGGATAGGACTTAAACGTTTATCCGTTCTAAGACTCATTTCAATTACTATTCTGTAAGCCTGTTAGAGGCATAATACATATTGGTTCGCTAAACCTTATACTATATAATATTAACTTAATTTTTAATTTTAATAGCTTATGATTAAAAGATTATTTTCCAGTGCATTAACAATGGCAATTGTCAGTAGTGTTTTCGCACAGAACAATGCAGTTTGTGCCCGATTAACCGCACCTGCAAAGGAAACTAAAAAAAGTATTTACTATCTCAAACCTGAAGGCGTTCCTTTTGAAGTTACACCTAAAAATGGTAAAATGGCAGGTACAAGTTATCTTTATGTTCCTGGCTATAGCAAAACAAAATTTGTGCCTGTTGTACCAGAAAATACAAAATATTTTTGGCATCAGAATGTTTACGATATGAATGGAAATTGTAGAACATTCGATAGAACAGGAAAAACTAGTAATTTATTCTCAACCGACAACGATGGTAGTTTCAATATTATTACTAGATTTAATGGAGCCGATGCTCTTCCCACTATTGTTTGTGAAACAGATAGTTTTACACTTTCAGAGGAAAATCCACATTGGGGACCATTAGACTACGACCTCCCTGCAGTAATGTATTGGTATCCAAGAATAAAAAGTGGAACCTCATCAGCTATGGATTCCCATATCCGTCCTTTACAATTCACCGACGATAAAGTTAATAACTTCTATCTTGGAGGAATGGATAATGGATATCTTTTCGGTTCTGGTACTATTTCGAACGGAGAATATACGTCACGTGGCGTACAACAAATTTTAGAAAAACCAGTAGCACCACTTTGGGTAGAAGATGTTTTTCTACCAATTATATCTAAAAGTAGCAAGCCATTACCAAATGGGACAGAATTAACAATGCTCATTACCAATGTAGAAACAGATGCACAGGGAAAAAAGAAACCAGGAAGTGAAACAATAGCCGAACTAAAGTGTACATCTGCTGATATAGAGGTGAACGATCCTATTACTGATGCTAATGGAAAAAGTTATAATAAGTTTGCTGCTGTATTTACACATGAAGGAAAAGGATTCTTAATAGATAAAGAATTTGCTGTTATTGTGCGTGGTTTCGACCAACCAGGTGTAGATATGGGACTATCTGGTGCAGGAATACCTTATTATAATAAGGTATTAAGTCCAGCAATTTGCCTAATAAAAACTAAAGATGGCAAAAATAAAGCTGCAAACATTTATGCCGATAATAATATAGCACTAAGTGTTACATTCTCTGCAAAATTCGATTATGCCAATGGATATGTAGATGCAGGCATTGAAACTTCTTATAATTATGGGCTTGTTTTGATGAATAATGAAGGAACAGAAGGACAAACCACATGTACGCAAGGGCTTGTTTTTCCTGGTGCTGTTGCGCAGTTAAATGGAATGTGGTACGATGACAATAAAAAAGAAGAATATACATTGTCTGGAATAGATAGTTGGATAAAGAGTTACACTATAGATGAAGAAAGTTATCGCGAATATGGTTTAACTGTAATTAAATTTACTTGTGATCCACTTCCTTCTAATGTAGCTGGACGTAAATGTGATATTTTAATTCATGGTAAAGGCGTAGTATCAGATAAACCTATTACAGTTGTACAAGGAGATGTTACTGCTGCAATTAATAATGTTCATTCATCTAATACAATAAAAGAAGGTCCTAATTACAATATTGCAGGACAACGTGTAGGAAAAGACTATAAAGGTATTATTATTAAGAATGGTAAAAAACAATTCAATAAGTAATTGAACATATACCGCAAAAGTATATAGATAACAATTAATTAAACAACATAAAACATATCTTATGAAGAAAAGAATTTATGCTTTAATTCTTGGAGGTATATTTGCATTTGCAGGATGTCCTCTTACAAGTATAGCCCAAACAGCATCAACAGCAGAACCAACTACTGTAACAAAAGGTAAACCATATAAAGAAAATTGGGCAAACACCAAAGTAATTCTAAAAAAGAAAATTTGGACAGTAGAAGATAAAAATAACGACAACAATACATGGGAGGATTTAGATGCAGGAGCTCCAGCATATAATGGAGCAAATGCAACAGTAAATGCAGACGATTGGCTTGTATCGCCACCTTTACATTTAATAGCTGGACAAACTTATGCACTTGAAGCAGGAGCAGTTGTGGGAGGACATTCTGGAACTGGCCAAAGAATGAATATAGCTTATGGTACTGGCGACGATCCTACAACATATAACGAGATAGTTCCAACTACACCAATTTCGGGAACAGCCTTCGGAACACCTACAACTATAAAAACAACATTCACACCTACAGAGACAGGCGATTATCGTATAGGGTTCCATGCTGTAAGCGATAGACCTGGATATATTATTATGCGACCAGTAAAAGTTGAAGAAGCGGCTGAAACTTCTGGAACGCCAATTGCTATTTCAGACCTAAAGTTAGAAACAGGGCAAAATGGCGAACAAATGGTTAAAGTTTCATTCACAACTCCAACAAAAGATATAATGGGACGAGACTTAACTTCTATTACTTCTGCAACAATATATCGTGATGGTTCTGTAACACCTATTTATAAAATAGATAATCCCGGTATTGGGCAGAGTATAGAATGGACTGATAATAATGTAGCTATTGGGCAACATTCATACGAAGTATACACTTATGTTGGCGATTTAAAGAGTGCCAAAGCTGAAGCGAAAATTTATGTTGGTAGCGAACTTGTGCCTGGTAAAGTTAAGAATGTAATTGCATACGATAATCTTAATGGGACAATTACATTAAAATGGGACCCTGTAAAAGTCGGAGCTAATGGAGGTTACATAGATCCTACTACTATTAAGTACGGTATTTTTGAGGGTATCTACGAAACACCTATTGCAGAAGATATTACTGGAACTGAGGTTACAATTAAAGATATCCCTACAAATGGAACACAAGGTAGCAAATTCTACCAAATAGTAGCATATACAGATACAGAACATGTTGGAGATGGCGGTTTTGCAGACCCATTTTTCTATGGAACACCATACGATTTTCCTTTCCATGAATCATGGCCTTATGGAACTTGGGAAAAAGGTCCATGGAGCGCTAGCTATAATGATACAAAGAAACATTTCAAAATCTCTAGAGATATATCTGCAGATGATGATGAAGGTTCGTTATTATTCACACCAGAAAGATCTGGCGATGCAGCTACAATAGTAGGACCAAAGATGGATTTAGGTAAAGCTAAAAATCCACGCATTTCATTCCAATTCTATGCCTATCCTGGTAGTAAGAGTAAACTACAAGTGTTCTTAGATGTAAATGGCCAATACAGGAAACTTGCTTCAGAAATAGATTATTCTACATTAACAGGAAATGTAGGTTGGCGTACTGTGAATGTAGATTGTGCCGATGCTGCTTTCAAAAAAGAAAATGGTTATGGCCGTGTTCTCATTCACGCTATCTCTGATGGAGAAAATATTATAGTAGATGACGTTAATGTTAACGATGCAATTAATTATAATGTTATAACAAACATCAACACTCCTCTTCATGCACAAGGTGGTGAACAAGCAGAAATTGTTGTTCATGTTCGCAATATAGGTTTAAAAGACGCAGAAGGCTTCCAAGTTAAACTCCACTCAAATAATGGTACGGAAATAGCTACAGAAAGTGGAACAATAGCTCCAGGAGAAACTCAGGAATATACATTCCATTATGTTGTTCCTTTTGATAATAAAGAGTTCCAGGTTTGGGCTGAATCAGATTGGGCAGCTGATGAAAATCAAACTAATAATATTTCAGAGAAGAAAACAATTAAAGTTGTTACTGCTCCATATCCTGCAATAAACAATCTTAAAGCTAGTAAAAATGCTGATAAGGTTAAACTTGAATGGACAGCTCCTGTAGTAGAGAACTGTGTTATTACAGAAAGTTTTGAAACCTATGCACCATTCCTTATTGACGAAATAAATCCATGGACACTTTACGATGCTGATAAATGTCGCACAAATACTTTTGGTGGAATTACATTCCCTGGCAATGGACTTCCTTTTGCATACACTGTATTCAACTGTGATGGCACTACACATGGAATGGACGATGCAACAACCCAGATGTTTAAAGAGCGTTTTAATGGTCATAATAGTGCACAATCAATGATGAGCTTTGGAAATGTAGGCGATGCAACAAGTGGAAATAACGATTGGATTATATCTCCAGAACTTTCAGGTAAGGCACAAACAATAAGTTTCTTCACAAAAGCACCACAATGCGATTACGCAAATTACGGACCAGAAGATTTTTATGTGGCTTATTCTACAAGTGGTAAAGATGTTAATGACTTCAAGAAGATATACACAGATAATGCTGCAGACAATATTAATTGGAAGAAGATTTCCGTAAATTTGCCTGAAGGTACAAAATACTTTGCTATTGTTCATACATCAACAGTACCACAATCTTCTTATGGATTTGAACCAGCAGGTCTTCTAATAGACGATATTACATACGAAAGTGCTCCATTACAGATTATTGGCTACAATATTTATCGCAATAATAAACTTATTGCTAACAATAATAATGCAAATGAAGTTACAGCATTTGATACAGACGGAACGGATAGCGATAATTATTATGTGATTACATTATATAATGTAGGCAACTCTAGTCCATCTAATGTTGCATCTATTACACCAACCGCAATAAATAATATTTCATTAGAAAACTCTACTGAAAAGACTACATCTATATATACTACATCAGGTGTTCGGGTTGGGAATAATATATCAATACTCCCTGCAGGACTCTACATTGTAAAACAAGGAAATAAAATACATAAAGTTATTGTAAAATAAATAAGAATAGATGGTACCCGTGTTTACGAGGTAGATGAACAGAGAAGTATTAAAAACTTCAATATTTAACTCATAAAATTAAATCGGTTTGATTTCTCTTATTGAATATCAAACCGATTTTTAATTGAAACAAGAAAACGTTAATAAACAAATGTTATGCTAACAATCCAATATCTTTTCGTAACTTTGCAATACAAAAAACTATTATAAGAACTATATGGAATATAAGAAGACCAATATTGAAGGTGTTTGGATTATAGAGCCAAAAGTGTTTAACGACAATCGTGGTTACTTTTACGAGGTTTGGAAACAAGCAGATTTTGATGAACATATTGGATATCATGTAGAATTTATTCAAGACAATGAATCAAAATCGAGTTTTGGTGTACTTCGTGGACTCCATTATCAAAGAGGTGAATATTCACAAGCTAAACTAGTACGCGTATTAAAAGGGAAAGTACTTGATGTGGCTGTAGACTTACGAAAAGATTCTCCTACACTTGGTAAATATGCAATGGTAGAATTATCGGAAGAGAATAAACGCCAGTTCTTTATTCCACGTGGTTTTGCACATGGATTTCTTGTATTATCAGATGAAGCAATATTCACTTATAAAGTAGACAATCTTTATGCACCACAAAGCGAAGTAAGTCTTCGTTGGAATGACGAAACAGTAGGAATAGACTGGCCTATTGATATAAAAGATATTGTTATTTCCGATAAAGATTTAAATCGAGCTGTTGCTTGGAATAAAATAGACCTCTTTTAAAAGTTAACAAAACGCTAATGAAACATATTAGTTTCTGCTTATTCTTCCTTTCTTTGTTTTTCGTAGGTTGTTTTAATAAAACAAAGCAAGGAGACTCTGTTGTTGAAGATGTAAAAGCAAAAGAACTTTTCCAAGGTCTTTGGGTATCTGATGACAATGGCGAGCCTGCTTTATTGGCAAAAGGTGATAGTGTATTTTTTCCAGATTCTGGTAGCATACCTGTACGCTTTTGGATATATAAAGATTCTTTTTACCTAAAAGGTCAAAGTAAGAATGGATATAAAATAAAAAAGCAATCGGAGAACTTATTTTCCTTTATTAATAATAATGGCGAAGAAGTGCGTCTTGTTAAGAGTGGAGATAAAAATCTTAGAGCATCATTCAGCTATCATGTATATGCTATGAATACATTTCAGCATATAGCATCTGATACGGTGGTGCGAACAGACCTAGGCTATTTCAATATAAAAATATCAGTTGAGACAACATCAGATAAAGTGATAAAGTCTACCTATAATGAAAGTGGAATAGAAGTAGACAATGCTTATCTTGATAATGTTGCTTCAGTGGTAATTTCAAATCAAAAGAAACTAGTCTACACACATGACTTTAGAAAGCAGGAATTTGCGTCGATTATTGATAAAACTTTTTTGGATAAAAGTATTCTACGCAGATTCGAATTTAATCATTCCGATGCTAAAGCATTATATTTTGATGCTATTATTGGCATTCCTGACGCCTCAACAAGCTATGTTATCGCTATTAAAATAACAATAGATGGTAAGTTATCTATGAAAATGAGGTAGATAAATGCTTAATAAAATGAGATGAATTTTAAGCCAGTACCAGTTCCTATATAAAATATATCAATTATGAAAAGTAAAGAAAACATTCAGGAAGAACAAATTTTAGTTCGAGTTACAGGACAAGATAGACCTGGACTCACAGCATCGATAATGGGAATATTGGCAAAGTACGATGCACGTATTCTTGATATTGGTCAGGCAGATATCCATGCCACACTCTCTCTTGGAATTCTAATACGAACAAACGAAGACAATTCGGGTAAGGTTATGAAAGATTTGCTTTTTAAAGCTACCGAATTGGGAGTAAACATTGGCTTCTCTCCTATTACAGACGATGAATACGAAAATTGGGTAAACCAACAAGGGAAGAACAGATATATCTTAACTATTATAGGGCGTTCACTTTCTGCTGAGAATATAGAAGCTACTACAAGAGTAATTGCTGTTCAAGGTATGAATATCGACTCTATTGTGCGTCTTACTGGTCGCCAAAGCATAAAGAGAGAAAGTCATAACGTTCGTGCTTGTATAGAGTTTTCTCTTCGTGGAACACCAAACGATTATGTTCAGATGCAAGCTGATTTAATGAAAATGAGCCAGGAACAAGGCATCGACTTCTCTTTGCAGAAAGACAATATGTATAGACGTATGCGCCGTCTTATATGTTTCGATATGGATTCTACCCTTATTCAAACAGAATGTATTGACGAGCTGGCTAAAAGAGCAGGAGTAGGCGACGAAGTAAAGAAGATTACAGAACGTGCGATGCGTGGAGAAATAGACTTTAAAGAAAGTTTTAAAGAACGTGTTGCACTCCTTAAAGGACTTGATGCGAGTGTTATGCAAGATATCGCAGAAAACTTCCCTATTACCGAAGGGGTAGATCGCTTAATGATGGTTTTAAAGAACTGTGGTTATAAAATCGCTATTCTTAGTGGAGGATTCACATTCTTTGGTGAATTTTTGCAACGAAGGTATAATATTGATTATGTCTATGCCAACGAATTAGAGATAGACGAAAACAATAAACTAACAGGAAACTTTGTAGGCGATATAGTAGATGGGCGCAGAAAGGCTGAACTACTAAAGCTTATAGCACAGGTAGAAAAGGTAAACTTAGAGCAAACTATTGCTGTGGGCGATGGAGCTAACGACTTACCAATGCTTGCAGAAGCAGGATTAGGAATTGCATTCCACGCAAAGCCACGTGTAAGAGAGAATGCTGAACAAAATATTAGTACAATTGGTCTTGATGGTGTTCTTTATTTCTTAGGCTTTAAAGATAGCTATTTAGGAGAAGCCGGCAAATTGTAACGACATTCTAAATCGATAATAGAAACCAAATACTATAACAAAAGAAGGTGCGTTTGTGTACATTTATATTCTCTGTAATATTCAACCATTTACCACCTTTTATAATAAACAAATAGCCCTTAGATATTTTGTAGTATCTAAAGGCTATTGTTATATAATTGATGTGATTGGCATCAGAATTCTTAACTCTTACATTATTTAGAATCTTCACCTAAATGAATATGAATCAACATTTATTATGTATAGCGATACAAAACATAGGTTATAGTTTTTTATGATATCTAATTTGCAACTGACAGATATCTAAGACTGGTATGGCAGATATCTAAAACACAAATGATAGATATCTAAGACAAAAGTAACTACATTTAGCCGCCTTTTCTAAATATCTAAGATTTCCTGTCTGAAAGATAAATAACTAGTAGATGTAGCTTATAAATCTCCACCTATCACCTATTCAATAATATTAGCGATGGTATACGCTGATAAATTACAAAGTCTCATTTAGAAAAACCAAAAGAGACTTTGTAAATATGCTATGAGAAACTTTCTTATCTCGCACGTAATCCATCTATAGTCTTTGCTGAATTTAACGAATTATAATTCCTTGTAGCATTACCAAAGACATAGTTTCCTATATTATTAGTCGTAGTATAAGCTTTCAATATCTTTGCCTTTGCATTGTTAGTAGCTTGTCGAGCTAAATCAATATAGAATTCGTCGGTTGTGTTTGTGCTAACTCCATAACCAAAGAATGTATCATAACCTTTCTGAGATTCATACCCAAGATGGAATCCCTTCTGGTTCGATTTAGCATCCATTCTGAATATTGTCCCAGACTTAGTATATTTAATATAAATATCACCATTTTTATCTATGTACCAAGAAAAGTCTAACGTCTGAGTTGATCCATCGTTTGCAGTATCAATCTCTGTTCCATGTCCCGACAGTGATTTCTTTGAACTTTCATATTGGAAGAACTTCATATTAGCATGGAAAGTTTGTGAAAGTCGTTGTCCATTTTCATCAAAAGCAATAGTCATATTTCCAGCCCATTCTCCAGAAAGCATCTGAACTTCATTTAATAAAGGATCATTGTTTGATGGATTATAATTATCCACATAATCATAATTTACAGCATCCATAAAGTCTGCAAGTTCAACAGCTGTAGCCATCGGGTAATAGTACAAAAACCATTCTCTCGTAGTATAATAATCTGTACCACCGGGATATGCACGCCAATAGTTTTGAACAGCTTCCGTTACAAGGCTACTATAAGGAGGATAATAATCGTCTTCTGTATCGCAACTTGTAAAACCCATAGGGAGAGCTATAAGTGCAAGTACCATCAAGAATTTTGTAATCTGTCTCATAATCAATAGTCTCTTATATCTTATTCTTATTAATACCGCAAAATTAACACAATACAACAAACGAACGGATCACAATATCTCTACTTTACAATAGGGAAATCCCTAAAAAGAAATATTATAGTGCAGAATTGAATGCTTTTAAGAAAAAAAAATCAATATAAGTATATATATTCAAAATAAGTATGTATATTTGTACACATAATTCAATATCAATTTAAAACGAGACCAATCTGTAAACGATTCTTTTTGTTTTGTAGCATACAAACGTAATTTAATCTAATAGTGCCGTACTTTTAAGTCGGTCATTAACTTAAACTTCTGCGAATATGAAAAAATTTTTTACTTTAACCGTAGCATTTGTACTGAGCTTCTCAGCCTATGCACAAACGAGTGTATTCCAGCGAGACCTAAATAAAAGAGGTTACGCAAAGTTAACAACCACACAGGCATCAACCACAAACAAGGTAGTAGCAAATAAAATAGAGCCTACTGCCAACCAAGTATGGTGGGGATATCAACCAGAAAACGAAGAACGTAGTTCTGTTGGTGTTTCTAAAAAAGAGACATACGATGCTGCTATTTTTGTGGATCCAAGCAATTCTATAATTGTTGGAAAAACTATCAAAGCTATTCGTTTTTATCTCCGCGATAAAGCACATACAAACAATGTAAAGGTTTGGGTTTCAAAAAGCTTGCCCAGTGATATTAATAATGCAGACTATGTACAGAATGTAGATCAAGCAGAACTCAATGCAGGCGATGAAAGTGAAGATATACAGGGAAAAGTGAACGATGTAGCATTAAATACTCCATACGTTGTTGGATCTAACGGTGTATATATAGGTTATACTCTTACCGTTACTGATGCTTCCGAAGCCACAACAAAGTTTCCTATTGTAGATCATAGTGGTTCAGACCTTAATGGTTTTTTTATACGTTCTTCTGAAACAGCAACAGAGTGGACAAATTTAGCAGAAGAAGGATTCGGACAATTGGCATTAGAAATTCTTGTAGAAGGTGAATTTGCTCAAAACTCTGTTACTCCAACCTCTTTACAAAACATTGTTGTTGTGAAGAATACAACAGGAAAAAGTAAACTCGTTCTATTCAATGGTGGCAGAGATGGAATAAATAGTATCGACTATACAATAACAACCAATGGGGTTGTAGGGGCAGAACAACATGCAAAGGTTAATCCTCCTGTTAAAACTATGGGTGCATCGTGCACTGCGAGCTTACCACTTCAGGCTGACAATAACATAGGAGTTTCTGAGAAAGTTATTACTATAACAAAGGTAAACGGCAAGGCTAATGAAGCTGAAAAAAAGTCGGTAAATTGTAAATTAACTACCGTAGATAAACAGGTAAAGAGAAATGTCGTTGTAGAAGAAAATACAGGAACGGGCTGTGGTTGGTGTCCACGTGGTTGGGCTGGAATGAAGAAATTGCGCGATAAATTTACAGACAGTTTTGTTGGTATAGCAATACACCAATACAACGAATCTGATGTTATGTACTGCAGGAATTATGCGATACTTGATTTTGGTGGAGCTCCAACCTGTAGAATAAATCGCAACGATGTTATAGACCCATTCTATGGTTCTAACGATGAAGATATTAGTTTCGACTACGAACAAGAGTTAAAAAAAATAGCGACAGTTGGTGTATCGGTAACAGGAACACTTAATACTGATAAAACAGAAGTAACAGCAACTACCACCATTGAACCTTTAGTAAATGGGACATACGAAATAGTATATGCGCTTATCGGTGATGGACTTACTGGAACAGAAAATTCTTGGAAACAGAGTAACAACTATTACAAATATTCTCCCGAAAATGTTTCAAACGATTCATATCTATCTCCTTTCTGTAAGGGCGGTGAATATGGTAATAGTAAGGTAACGTTAGTTTTTGATGATGTTTTACTTGCTAGTTCTTATGGTTCAGACCATAAAAACAATGCAAAACTTGAAGAACTTAAGGCTAACCAAGTGGTTACTAATACTTATACTCTTAAATTGCCAAACAAAAACCTTTTGAAAGAAGCTATTGCAAGAGCAGGTTACAATAAACTTGCTGTAGTCGCTATGATAATTAATAATGAAGGTAAGATTGATAATGCTGCAAAGTTCTATTTATCAGATCCTGCTGGAATTGGTGGTATTTCTGAGAATAAGGGCGAGCTCAAAGAAATTGCACGTTATACAATTGATGGACGTAAAATTAACAGTCCTCAACGTGGCATTAATATTGTAAAATTATCTAATGGCTCTATTATAAAGGTATTGGTTAAATAGAAAAGTACAGAATATCTTAAGACTTTTAAAGAATAGGAGAAAGGTCCTTGTCGTAATTGCGATTAGGACCTTTTTCGTAAAAGTATGTAAAATTCCCCTCTTCCTATAAGAAATACTTTTGGTTCTTCCGTTAAATGGATAGATATATCTCATAAGTTATATAAAAAAGCTGGTATTATGTATCTTTGTAGTGACCAAACTTCAAGAATATGAATACCAGCATAATGCAAAATGCCTTAGGCGTCTTCCAACAAGACTGTCAGAATCTGCGCTACGAAGATAATAACTTAGTTTTAGAAATCCAAACTCCAAAGGAAAAACTTTGTTGTCCTGTATGTGGAAGTCATAATATCAATCGTAGCGGCAGCCATATTCGTCGCTTTGTAAGTGTTCCAATTGGTCTGAGCAAGACCTATCTGGACATGCGTGTACATCGTATTCAATGTCACGACTGCGGCTGTATTAAACAAGAAAACATCGACTTTGCGAAAGGAAAACGTCGGCACACTATAGCTTTTGCAAATATGGTGCTTAATCTGTCTCGCTTTGCAACAATTCAAGATATATTTTGGTTCCTACAGGTATCCTGGAATGTAGTACGTAATATACAGATGGAATTTCTACAGTCAAAATACTATAACCCAGACCTTTCCATGTTAAGACGTATTTCCATTGATGAGTTCGCCACTCATAAAGGGCATGTATACAAGACCATAGTTGTAGATTTGGATAATGGTCATATTGTTTATGTCGGTGATGGCAATGGCAAGAATGCTCTTGATGGATTTTGGGAACGGCTCGGCAAAAACAAAGAACATATACAAGCAGTATGTACAGACCTTTCTGCAGCATATACAAGGGCTGTAAGTGAACACCTTCCCAATACTGCACTTGTAGTAGACCACTTTCATGTAACCAAGCTTATGAACGAAAAACTGGACTTGCTAAGAGGACAGTTATGGCATGTGGAAAAGGACGTCAACAAGCGTAAAGTAATCAAAGGAACACGTTGGTTGTTACTCAGAAATGGAAATAATATTTTTGATTATGCACACAGAAATAGACTGGAGAAATGCCCTAAGCCTAAACCGTCCGCTGATGATTGCCTATTATCTCAAAGAAGATCTTAAGGAAATATGGAATCAGTGTAGTAAGCAAAAAGCTAAAGATGTGTTGGATGAATGGGTAAAGCAAGCTATAGAATCTAAAATACAGCCATTGGTGAAAATGGCTTCAACTATTAGAGCATACAAGACATACATATTAGCATGGTATGACCATTATATAACAAATGGAACAATTGAAGGCATTAACAATAAAATAAAGGTTCTGAAAAGACAGATATATGGATTCAGAAATGAGGAATACTTCACATTAAGGCTATATGCATTGCATGATAGGCGTCTACGCATTTAACGGAAGAACCAACTATATACTAACAAAACACTGTTAATATTAGCCCTCATCCTTTCATTTAGAGTCTTCTATTGCCCTCTATAAACTAAACATCACTATATCAACTTTTAGGTAAAACTATTTTTCCTGTCATATCTGTCACATCTTATATACTCATAACCCTTTTATCGTCAATAAAATACGACAAATGTTAAAAGTGACAGCAACATACATTTAAACTAAATGTGGTGTTATTCACATATAAACATCTCAAAATAACAAGATATTGATATAATGATAAAAAGCAGATACAAATAATTTCACTAAGAATGTATTTTCTTGAAGGAATAAAACATTTTATAAGAAAAATTATCTATCTTTGTATCCGAATTCCAGTGTACCTATATAAAAGTGTACACTATAAAGAGTTCTATCTTTTAAAAGAGCGTTTGAAATCATCTTCTGCACGTAATCTGGACAATTACATTCACCGAGGATGGCGGCAATACGCTCATGCTTGGGATTATTGTACCCTTTTCCAAAGGGAATGATATACCTCAATGCGTGGGCTATTGTTTGTTATTCGGTGAAAAGCAGTCCAGAGCTTCGTGTAGAATAACATTCAATAGTTCCCACGCTTTTTCATTTTAAAATTTAATTTAGAAACACATACTTCTGGGAAACAGTCTGTGTACTATTAGACAACTATTTACATTTTAAAAATGTATCTAGTATATTAAAACCTATAATAATATTTTCGACTATTAATTATACATTAAAAAGTATTTCTTATGGAAAAAACAACAGGAGTAGACTTATACAATAAAGTACTGAGTCTATCTATGCAAAACCCTAGTATGAAAGTTAACAGAGAAGAGTTTCTAAACAACGTTTTCTCCGATTTTTGCACAGAACAAGAATTGGAACAAATCATCAAAGAAAATCCACGTACTGTATTAGACTTAGAATTAATAGATGCTGTCGCAGATAATGTGATATCCACATCACGATACAAGGTTTCTATTATCTCAACTTTAACTGGTATCCCAGGAAATCCTATTGCCGCGACAGGACTAGGCATCGCAGATTTAGCACAATATTATGGGTTTTGTATAAATCTTTGTCAAAAGTTAGCTTATCTATATGGCTACCCAGATTTTCAAAAAGATGGAGAATTAAACCCAAACAGTCTAAATATAATAACTCCAATGCTCGGAGTAATGTTTGGGGTAAATGCAGCTTCAAAAGTTTTAGCCGATATGACAAAAAAAATAGCTATACAGGTTGCAAAAAGAATTCCTGTTATAACATTTGGTCACGCTGCATGGTATATGCTTATAAAACAAATATCAAAATGGATTGGTATACGTATGTCAAAGCAATTATTGGCTAAATCGGTTTCAAAAGCTCTCCCAGTTATAGGTGGATTGGTATCAGGTGGGCTGTCCTACGCAACATTTGGTCCAATGGCAAAGAAACTTGCTAAAGATTTAAGACTCCATAGTAAAGTATTCAAGAATACAAAAGATACTATTAAGGAAAACAACGACTGAGTCTAAAACAAAGAACAGTACTTCAGAAAACTATTTCTAAAACATAAAAATATCATTATGAACAAATCTTTCAAGAAACGTACTATTATTTTTTTAAGCTTATTGTTATTATGCAACTACAATGCTATTTGTGAAACGAGAACAAGGGGGTACTCCAAAGCATCAAATATAGAAGAAATGATCACACATTCATCTTCTCAGTTCATAACATTGAGTAATTCAAATTATCAGCGTCCGAAAACAAATACGACATTAGTAGGTCACACATTCCAATTTATGTTTGGCTCAGAAACAGATCCCAAATTAGCATGTTTTGATAATGAGGCTTTCTCCTTAAAACTTTCATTTAATCTACAATTTATTTCTGCTACAAAAGTAAAGGTATACATTAGACCTATTATGAAGAAAAATAAAATTACTGCCTATATTGGAGGTGATGCATATTCATCAACCTTTGAGAGTGCTTACAGAAATATGCTCGAAGAATGTAAAATGAGAGATGAGACTGTTACTTATACATATAACAATGGTATTGTAAAATTTAAATCTTCCGTTTTAGGGAATCGTTCCTTGAAAATATCCAATAATGGAAAGTCATTAATAGAAGATAAATTCGCTTTTAATAAAATAAAGTAAAACAATACTTATTATTGCTTCAAAAGAAAAGACAGCACCATTTGAGTAATCATTTGGTGCTTTTTATTTTATATTTCTGGTTCTGCGGGATTTAGTGTGAATTAACATACCGTATCCCGCATTAAGCGGCACGAAATTCGTATCTTTGTAGTCAGTATGATGACAACCGAAGATATATTATCCAAGCTGCTGCTCCACAACAACAATGATTGGGAGATTGAGAATGTGACCTGTGATGACTCCACCGAAGAGATACATATCATGCTCAAATATCGCTATGACACCATCAAGGTTGAAAAGAAAGAATTCCCTATATTTGACTTCCGTCATAAACGGAGTTGGCGGCATTTAGATATGTGGCACAGTACAAGACCATCCTTGAGGCTCGTATTCCTCGTTACCATGATGGCGAAGAGGTCAAGAGTGTCGCTGTCCCCTGGGCATTACCAAACTCCCGGCTGTCTTGGCTGATGAAAAAAAACGATAGAAACGCTCCTCTCCACCAAAAATCAGACAAAGACTGCACGTCTTCTCAGCCTTACTTTCGAGCAGGTACATGGCGTTATGCTTCGCGCCGTTGAACGAGGTTTGGATAAGCGTGACAAGACTCGTATCTACAAGCATGTGTGCATAGATGAGAAGTCTATCCGCCGTGGTCATGAGTATGTCAGCATGCTCTATGATGGAGATACCGGTCATGTTATCGAAGTAGAAGCAGGCCGAAGCGCCAAAAGCATTGATAATCTGTGCACTAAAGCGCTCACAGAGAAACAGCGCAATTCGGTTGAAACGGTATGTACAGACATGTGGGAGCCTTTCATTGATGGCGCTGTGAAGTATTTCCCCAATGCCAGCCACTGTCATGACTTGTACCACTGCGTTACCTATTTGAACGATGCCGTCGACAAGGTGCGCAAGCGTGAGGTTAAGGAGATCAAGGAACTGCGCAGTACCAAGTATCTTTGGCTCAAGGACAAGTCCAAATACACTCCCAACGACCGTCGGAGATTTGATATGCTGGAGAATGCCGAGTATCAGGTCTCGCAAGCTTGGAAAGTCAAAGAACTCTTTCGTGATCTCCTTCGCCTTAACTATCATGGAGATGTGGAGGCTTATGGTATGTTGGGAGACTGGATGGCAGATGTCTTGCTGTACAACATTGAAGAGATCAACGGTGTTGTCTTTATGTTCAAGAGACACCTCAAAGGCATCATTAGAGTCATGGTTACTGGCGCCAACAACGGCAAAGCTGAGAGAACCAACGGATCGATTCAAGAAATCAAAACCATCGGCAGAGGATATGGTACTGCCGAACGCTATCGGATAGCGATTCTATTCTTCTATGGTGGGCTAGACATATGTTAACTCACACTAATTACAGTAGAACCAAAATAAAGAAACACGGTAAACATATTTTGCTTACCGTGTTTCTTTATTTTATATTGTAATGGTACTTATTTATAGTTTACTAATCTTAGAGTCGGTAGCCCACTGTTAATAAGAGTTGCCCTCTATTATTATCCACCTTTGCTCCTACTGCCTGATTTGAATATGATGTAGTGTTGCCTGTTGCAGTGTCGTGGATGGAAAAATTCATTGTAGAGAATGGATAGAAAGTACCCTTTTGCATACTATATTGATATGCTAAATCAACATTAAATTTGTTTATTTGATAGCCAATACCAAATGTAAATCTATTGGTAGAATCCCAATTTACAAAATCTGTTGATGAAGAATAAGCACTTCCTGGAGATACAATAGTAGGGTCCTTTTGTGCATCTTTATTATATTTCGGGCTTATATAGTTATAACCTAAACGTAAAGCTAAGTTGCTTGTGGGCTTGTATTCAGCACCCATCTTCAAAGTACTAACACCTTTAAGAGCTTGTTTGGTATGCTTATTCATCGACTTATCAGCAGAAGAAGTCTCATAATAGGTTCCATAATAATCGTTATAATAGCCACCATCGTTTATACGAGAGTCGAGCGTAGAATGATCCTCGAATTCGTATGTTAAGCCTAATGCTAGATAATTACCCACTGTATGACCCAAAGAAAGGCCGAACTTCCAAGGAGTCCATAGCTTATAATCATAACTATTAGGCACTTCTCCCCAGTCATTCTTACCACCGGTGTTAGTATTCCTATCAATACGAGTAACGTTTGACGTTGTTAAATCGTACCAAGTCGGTGTCTTAACATAAGCACCAATGCGGAAAGGAGAACTGGCAATAGGTCTAACAATAATACCGGCAGTAATATCGAATCCTGTACCAGTTATACGGCGAATATCTAAAACACTAACGTCTCCTACTCCATTAGATAACCTTTCATTGTATCTACTTTCTGAATCATAATGTACGTCCTTCAATCCAAATGTTAAACCAAGGTAGAATTGGTCTTGGATGCTACCACTAATATTGAAATCATAGTTACTTACATAGCCTGTACTTGCCTTATCAAAGGTATAAGAATCAGCTAAATAATTATTGAACTTGCCTGCAGTAGTAGCATCAGGCAACAATGTATTAAAGTACAAATAGTCTAATTGATTCCATGTCCATGATACAAAATTAGCTTGTGGAGAGGCAAAGCCGATATATGCATCATCTTTTTTACGCACATCAAAACCTCCATAGTTTTCTGAACCAAGCACATGTTTTAAGTAAGACTGATTGTTTTGAGAA
The DNA here is from genome assembly GCF_900454935.1 of Prevotella pallens. Lineage (NCBI taxonomy): Bacteria > Pseudomonadati > Bacteroidota > Bacteroidia > Bacteroidales > Prevotellaceae > Prevotella > Prevotella pallens. The sequence continues at coordinate 1,140,507 of NZ_UGTP01000001.1, read as the reverse complement.
CCATTACCTAACTTTCCACTTGCATTTAACAAGAAATCGAAGTTCTTTCCTTTAGTGTAATTAAAGCCAAAGTTAAGATTAGAACCACGAGAAGCACGTGTGGTATATACAAAACCTATTTGATCGAAACTAGCATTAGTCTTTTTTCCATCACCATACTCCTTTCCATTACTTTGCATAAGTAGTCCACCACTTACAGAAAACTGACTTCTACGGAATAAACCAATACCAGCAGGATTACTACCTATTGTAGAAACATCTGCACCAAGAGCCTCCATAGCTCCACCCATTCCTACATAACGCGCTGTACCATTAAGGTCTGTACTCGTTAGATTTGCATTTTCGTATGTCTCTTGAGCTGCTACAGGCAATGAAAATAATGTCGCAGCAAGCAAATAATACTGTATCTTCATAACTTTCTTTTTGTTATCTACTTTTTAACAAACTCTTTACAATAAAAAACACTTTTATCGGTGCCCGCCAAAGCTTCCTCCACCAGAACGAGAGCCACCAAAACTTCCTCCACCAAAGGTTCCACCAGAACGAGAGCCACCAAAGTTACCTCCACCGAATGTATTAGCTGGACGTGATTCGTATGTCTGTGGTCTACTACGTTCTATATTAAACGAATTATCACGGCTATATGAATCCCGTCTGACAGTGCTTTCAAAGTTTCTGTTTCGAGAAGAGTTACCAAAATTACCTCCTTTGTTATAAGAGGAATTATCTCTTTCAATAACAGTTCGACTATTTAATCTTCCAAATTGTCCACTACGCGCACCCATACTGCCGAATGAACGAGTTGAACCTGCATTGTTCATCTGATTAGTGTAAACTGTACTATAGCTTCCGAAGCGTCCTCCTTGTCCATTCCAATGATTAGCTGTACCAGAATGTCCCGTTGTATAGCTATATCCAAATACCGGTCTAGCGTAGCCATAATAATAGTATGGATAACCCCAACCATAGTAGCCATAACCCCATGGGTCATACCAACTATTACGATAACCATAAAATCCCCATGGATAATAGTAATCAATAAAGAATGGATCATAATAACCTATATACCAAGGATTCCAATAGCCGAATGCAGAACGGAAACCAAAACTAGTATATCCATAGAACCAAGGATCGTAATAACCATAGAAATCATCGAAGCGCCCCATACGACGACTATACGCAAAGTCACTGTCGTCAGTATCGAAGTAACGATCGAACTGATAAATTGTATCTATTTGGGAGGTTCCATCAATATTTTTTATCTGCACGATGTCATTACCTAATGAGTCTCTACCTATCTTTTTATAAACTTTATCTAAAGTTTCTCTGCGGTTATATTCGTTATCTGACTTATTTATACCGCTATAATAAGTATTTCGTCGAGCAGCTTTTTCCGCCTTATATTCACGAATAGACTCCTTCGATGGTGTAAAATATACATCATCTTGTGCCAATAATGTAGTAGGCAGAACAAGAGCCATAATTGAAAATAGAACTAACTTTTTCATATTATCATCTCCATTTTATTTGTTTTTCTTTCTTTCTCTTACTTCAACAGATGCAAAAATACTACATCTCTATGTGCAAATATACGGATTTTCCCTAACCTAAAATAGGTTTTTCCCTATTTTTTGAAATACTCAACACAAATGTATTACCTCATAAGTAGAAAGAATCATAAATATGTTATCTGTTCAAAACATTTTAAGTATATTTGCACAAAAATAATAAATAAAAATGAAAAGACTAATTACTACATCTCTATTGGCTTTTGCGCTAACAATACCTAACATTATACAAATAAAAGGCCAAGAACAAGTGAGGAACAACCAGATGAAAATATCTCAAAGTTTCCACAAAGAATATGTTCCTACTGCTGAAAATATAGCTGCACGTAAACGATTTGAAGGCTTTCGTTTCGGAATATTTTTACATTGGGGCATCTATAGTACATTTGCGCAAGGCGAATGGTATTTAAACAACAAGATAAATAAAGATGAATATGCCAAAGCTGCATCAGCTTTTTATCCATCTTATTTCGATGCTAACGCATGGATAAAGGCTATTAAGGATTCAGGTGCAAAGTATATTACCTTCACTTCACGCCACCATGACAGCTTTTCTATGTTTAAAACAAAGGAAAGTAACTATAATATAGTTGATGCAACTCCTTTTAAACGAGATGTTTTAAAGGAACTTGCAAATGCCTGTCATCAACAGAATATAGACTTACACATATACTATTCCATACTCGATTGGATAAGAGAGGATTATCCTATCGGTAGAACTGGACTTTATACTGGCAGAAACTTGAAGCCCAACTATGATTCTTATTTTAACTTTATGAAAGGACAAATAAGTGAATTGCTCCATAATTATGGAAAAGTTGGTGCGATTTGGTTAGATGGCTACTGGGATCACGATAGCGATAGTATCCCGTTCGATTGGCGTATGGAAGAATTCTATCGTTACATTCATAGCATTCAACCTACTTGTTTAATCGGCAACAACCATCACATAGCACCGATAAATGGTGAGGATTTCCAAATGTTTGAGCGCGATTTACCAGGTGAAAATAAAGCTGGACTGTCTGGGCAGGCTATCAGTCATCTACCTCTTGAGGCTTGTCAAACTATGAATGGTATGTGGGGATATAAGGTTTCAGATATCGACTATAAGTCAACTAACCAACTAATAGAGCTCCTTGTTCGTTCTGCAGCTAAGGGAAGTAATCTTTTACTCAATATTGGGCCACAACCAAACGGTGAACTTCCTTCCCTTGCACTCGACCGACTACAAGGTATTGGAAAATGGATGCAAAAGTACGGAGCTAGTATCTATGAAACAATGGCAGGCAATGTGCCTGAATATACTTGGGGGGTAAGTACATCAAAGGGTAAGAAAACTTATTTACACGTGCTAAAGCAAGATGCAGAAACCATATCTTTCACAATACCAATAAAACCCAAATATATTATCGATTTCCTTTCGCACAAGCCTCTTCCGTATAATTATAATAAGAAAACTAAGGTCCTTAATATTAATATTGGTAATCATAAGGGCATTGTTGATTATGTTGTAGAATTAGAGAAATAAGAACTATGCCGATATTAGAAGTTTGTACAGGTAGCTTACAAAGTGTTATAAATGCTGTAACAGGGGGTGCTAAACGTATAGAGCTCTGCTCTGCTCTATCGCTTGACGGACTAACACCTTCGTTGAGTCTCATAAAAATAATACGTAAAATGTTTCCAGAACTCACCATTCATACACTTATAAGACCACGTGAAGGAGATTTCTGTTATAATGAAGAAGAAATAAAAGTGATGGAAGCTGATATTAAAGAAATACTTCCGTATACTGATGCAATAGTCTGTGGTGCATTAACTATAGAGCACGACATAGATATAGCAACCACGTATCGACTGATTAACGCCTGCGAAGGAAAGCCCTTCACGTTTCATCGCGCTTTCGATGTTTGTAGAGAACCTTTGAGAGCTATTGATGAGCTTGCAGAATTGAACTGCACACGCATTTTAACATCTGGTCAAGCACGTAGTGCCGAGGAAGGTATATCTGCATTGAAAGAATATGTAGAATACACTAAAGGACGACTAACAATTTTGCCAGGTGGAGGTGTAACACCTCAAAATGCAAAGAAGATACTTATTGCGACTGGTACAAACGAGATACATGGATCTGCATCAGGTATGACTGAATATAATAGAAAAGAAACTCTTGTAGAAACTGTAGCACAAATTATTCAGGAAATAGAATAAACTAATGACGTGTAAATAACTATATATCAAATATTCTTCTAAGAATGATATGCTGTTAAGGACTAAGTATATTTATATGAGTATTCTATACTAAGGTACTATTATAGACTCAGTAGAAAATAACTTAAAAGTGTCTAGTAAAATCAGAAAAAAACATATTAAATATAGTTACTTCGTTTCAGTTATCTATCATTTGTGTTTTAGATATCTGTCATACAAGTCTTAGATATCTGTCAGTTGCAAATTAGATATCATAACGAACAACAATCTCTATAGTTTTATTTTATAATTCACGAAAGCTATTGAATGATATATGTGATAATCAAACAAAAAATATTATCACTACATCAAAATATTGTGGATTAAGATAAACATATAAACAAAACACCAATCTTAGTATTCAGCACTATAAGATTGGTGTTTTACCATTATTACATAATTAAATAGAATAATCTTCTAAAGTTTTCCTATAACCTTCAAAATCTGTTCACCTATATTAATAGTATAACCTTGTTGTACGTATACAACACGATTGAAGCTATCGCAAATAATGAAAATTGGAAGCGAAGGGCTTATCAACTTCAATTGTTCACATATTTCGCTTACAATCTTCTTATCTATATCTGTACCCCAAACAACATTAGAAGGCAAATTGTCGAACTCCTTAAAGTTGAAGCGAGACAAATTATCGGCATCTTCAAAAAGGAATATCATCTTACGACCCCACTTCTCAAACTGTGTCTTATATGTACTGATATCGCGCAATGTGTGGTTGGTTGGCTCCTGGTTCGGCGCAACAATGCCTACCATATAATAGCCTCTTCCTGCCGTAGACAGCAAGCTCTTGTCGCTGTTGGTAGCCCTATCGTGGTATATATCTTCTGCATTAAAGCTACCTATTACCTGTACAGCATTGTCGTCTTCGCGCATAGTAAACACCAAACGAGTATCTTTGCCTGCCTCTATCGTGAATAATTGAGTTTCAGCCAACACCTGGCCACTTGCCATACGCGTGCCTGTTATAAGCATATATGTTCCCTCTTCTAGCTCCGTTCCTTTAGAGAAATCGTCTTTCCATGTAGCTGTTTCTGGATAGGTAAGAAGCTGTGCAACGCCATTTTCTATTTTACTTATGGTAAAATGACTATAGTATTTAGGATTATCGTTATATTTCGTGGGTTTGTATACTAACAATAATGTCCCCTTTGGTACACTCTTTTCCGCCTGTTTACCGTCAAACTCCACATCAATCCAAGCTCCGTTAGCATTGTATTGTAGTTTTCCATTAATTTCATTAATACGAGCAGGAAAACCTAAACTTCGAGCAGCAGCCACAAAGAAAATTGCTCTACCTAATTTATCGGTCTTTCTATCACGCCAGACACTCATAGGCAACATACGCAATCGTTGCGGATTGTGTGTCTCATCAATAGCTATATTTGTTTTACACCAATCTATAAGAGCTTGTGGCGACCTTATACCTGCCATCTTTCTTGCTAAGAAATGACGATAAGGAGAAAGCCATTCAATCTCTACACGTGGATTCATTACGTACTTACAGTAGAGTTCTGAAGTATCAGTTTTAGCTACTTCATGGTCTTTTAACACTGCCAACTGCACATCGCGAAGATCTTTTTCCGAAATAACATTTAAAAGGCGCTGTGCCATTTCTTTATTTTTTGCCTCACGCAAGAAAGTCTGAATAGTAGCATAATTGCCACGCGACTTATCTTTCATTGTAGCTTCGTATGCTTGACGAATAGAATCTTCATAAGCCAAACGCTTTGTATTCTCAGCCCGTTGCGCATCAGTTACATTCGGAAGAACTATACTTACAGGTGGCGGTGTGATATCCCAAGCCTTTGTTTGAGGCAATCCGTTACGCTTTAGTATAAGGTTTAGTTCCTTTGTTTTACCAAACGAAACCTTATCAATACCAACCTTTCCATCTTTAGATGCCCAAACAATCATATCGCCCTTACCAGCAGTAAGCGTAGCCACGCCATTAGAGTCTGTCGTCTTTCGTGCTACAGTGTAGAATTCGGCATAGTTGTATAGTTTAAATTCAACCTTTGCGTCTTTTACGGGTTTGCCTTTCTCGTCTACAACAACCACTTTAACATTAGCTGTAGGTGCATAATTGCTTATTACGTTTATCTCTGTATAGAGCGGAGTCTTGCTCATTACTTCCTCAGGACCATCATAATCACCGAATACTTTTGTGTGCATAAGCATACCTCGAGAGGCACTTTCGTTAAACCAACCTAAATTCAAGATAGGTTCTGGTTCGCATGCTCCAAGGAAATACCACTTTCCATCTGCCCACGCTTCAACCCATGCATGATTATCGTCGGTATGTGCCCAACGTGGCGTATATACTTGTCGCGCAGGTATACCAACCGATCTGAGTGCTGCAACAAGGAAGGTGCTCTCTTCGCCACATCTGCCATACGCTGTACAAACTGAAGCTAACGGACTGCTTGTGCGCCCATCAGTTGGACGATAAGTTACCTTTTCGTGACACCAATGGTTCACTTCGAGAATAGCATCTTTCATTGAGAGATTTTTAACTCGATCTTTCAGTTCTGCATAAAAAACTTTTCGACTATCGTCCAAATTCTCATTATTTACACGAACAGGTAGTACAAAGTGCTTAAACTCGCGTTCGGGTACAGTTCTTCCCCACGGCATTTCACGGCGTGCCTGCAACGATAGTGCAACATTTTCTGCATAAAAAGATTTACTGTAATCGGTCTTGTCTGGCAAAGCCATATACTTATACAAGAAATTCAAATAATTAATCTCGGGGGTTTGTACCGCTTTTACATTTCGCTTGGACGATTTGTAAAAACAGTTTGCAATGCTGCTGCTGTTCCAACATAGAACTATTGCGAGCAAAAATAGAATGTTCTTTCTCATGTTAGTAAAATTCAGAGAGCCCAAATAGACCCAAAATGATTTAGAAAAATATTATATTAGGCAAAATTACGTTTTTTTATTGAGTAAGAAAAATTATACTATACCTTTTTTAAGAAACTTGACTTACTACTCGTAGATTTATCTCCATAAAACGAACAAGAGTAGCGGTCTACAATTCCATTTTATAATAAAGTATATTTTATTGATAGTTTCAGCTTATATCATACATCTTATGCGCAATATAATATTTAATAGAGTACCACATTATAACTATTTATACTTTCAAATGTAATCCTTCTTCTCTCAACCTTTTATTCAATAAGTTGGTAAATTCATAATTCTTTAGTCCCCATTTCGGTGCAACCAGCATTTCTGATGGACTTTGAGTTACAAACCTCTCTAATACTAAATCTCTTCTCAATAGTCTTATATATTTTATAATAAGGTCAATATACTCCTCAACAGTATATAAATGAAAAGGTTTTTCTTTGTATATCTTCGCTAATCTCGTGCCTTTTATAATCTGCATTTGGTGTATTTTGAGCATCGTCAGGGGCAACGATGATATGATGGGAGCCTGTCTCAGGCTTTCCGAAGCATCTTCACCAGGTAGTCCCATTATAACGTGCCCACCTACATAAATATTTCTTTCCGCAGTTTTTTCTATTGCTTTGCGTGTACATGCAAAGTTGTGCCCACGGTTTATATAGTGCAAAGTTTCATCGTTACAACTTTCAATACCATATTCTACGATAAGGAATGTTTCTTTATTCAATTCTTCCAGATAATCTAACAATTCGTTGCTAACACAGTCAGGCCGTGTGCCTATTACAATACCAACAACATCTTTTACTTGTAAAGCCTCTTCGTAAAGCAGTTTTAGCTTATCCACTTTATCGTATGTATTTGTATATGCTTGGAAATAAGCTAAATATTTCATATCTGGATACTTCTTCGCAAAGAAGTGTTTACCATCTTCCAACTGTTCTGTTATGCTCTTTCTATGACTACAATAAGATGGATTGAAGCTCTTATTATCACAGAATATACAACCACCAACACCAATTTTCCCGTCTCGATTAGGACAAGTAAATCCTGCATCTATAGAAATTTTCTGCACTCTAAAAGGTAGTTGTTTTCTTATCCAAGTACCAAAATCATTATAGTATTGTTCCATTGTTTTGCAAATTTACTTCTTTTTTTGTACTTTTGCTGTACTAAATCAATTTAATATACAATGAAAAAAATACTTCTTATGTGTGCAGCGTTAGTAGCAACGTCTGTTCATACGTTTGCGAATGAGCCTCTTAAGTTGGAAGATATGACGAAAGGTGCTTTCGCAGCTAAGACTATTTCTGGTATTAACCCATTGAGAGGAACATCGGATTATGCGCAAATTTCTGCGGATAGAAAGAAAATAGTAGCCTACTCTTTTGTTACTGGTAAAGAAACAGGTGTACTTTTCGACTTTACCAAGTATCATGATTCCAATCTAAAGTCAATAGAAGATTATGAAATTACAGGCGATGGGCAGTTTATTCTTATTCAAACAGATACAAAGCGAATTTATCGCCGTTCCTTTACTGCAGATTTCCTTCTATATGATGTAAAGAATAAATCTCTGAAGACACTATCGAAAGATGGTCCACAACAAATTCCAACCTTCTCTCCAAATGGAAAGTATATTGCATTTGTACGCAGCAATAATATCTTTATCACCGATGGAACTACTGAAAAGCAAATAACAACCGATGGAAAGTTCAATGAAATAATCAACGGAGTGCCTGATTGGGTGAATGAAGAGGAATTTGGTTTTAATAATGCATTGGCGTGGAGTGCCGATAGCAAGACTTTAAGTTGGATACGTTACGATGAATCAAAAGTTAAAACCTATTCATTACAAATGTTTGAAGGTGCGAAACCTACATTCAAACAGTATGCTGTTTATCCAGGGCTGTATTCGTACAAATATCCAAAAGCTGGAGAAGACAACTCGAAAGTATCTGTTCACGCTTATTCATTAGAATCAGGAAAGACTATCACTTATAATTTTCCACTCGATTCTGATGGTTACATCCCACGGATAAAGTCTACTAAATTCGCCGACCGTATTATTATTTATACGATGAACCGCCATCAAGACGAGCTAAACCTCTACAAAGCAAACCCAACTACAGGTGAATGTAACTTGCTTATAAAAGAGAATGCAAATAAATATGTTAAAGAAGAAGCTATGGGAGGTATTCGTGTAATGAACGATTATATACTTTTCCCCTCTGACCGCGATGGCCATATGCACTTATACCTTTATAATATTGATGGAAGATTTATTCGCCAAATAGAAAAAGGAAAGTATGATGTTGATGAAGTCTATGGCTTTGATGAAACTACAGGTAACACTTATTTTCAAGCAGCTGCAAAAACACCAATGCAACGTGAAATATATGTAGCCGACAAGAATGGAAAAGTAACATGTTTAACAACAAAGGATGGTTGGAATTCTGCTGTGTTCTCTGGCGATTATAAGTACTTCCTGAATAATTGGAGCGACAGAAACTCTCCGTATTCATACGCTATCTACAATAATAAAGGACATATTGTACGAGAAGTTCTCAACAACGATGCCCTCATAAAGGATATGGCTAAATATGATTTGCCCACTCGTGATTTCTTCAAGTTCACTACTTCTGAAGGTGTTCAACTGAATGGATGGATAGTAAAGCCTAAGAATTTCGACCCTAATAAGAAGTATCCTGTCATCTTTTACCAATACAGTGGTCCTGGAAGTCAGCAGGTTGTAGATCGTTGGACACTTGGTGCAATGGGTGCTGGTGGCATTTACGAATCGTATCTTACACAGCAGGGATTTATTGTCGCTTGTGTTGATGGACGTGGAACTGGTGCTCGTGGCTCGGAATTTGAGAAATGTACTTATCTTAAATTAGGTGATTTAGAATCAAAAGATCAGGTTGAGGCTGCTCTTTGGATAGCAAAACAACCATTTGTTGATGCTAATAATATTGGTATATGGGGCTGGAGTTTTGGTGGTTTCAATACTTTAATGAGTTTAAGTGAAGGACGTAATGCCTTTAAAGCAGGTGTTTCTGTTGCTCCACCAACTAATTGGCGTTGGTATGATACTGTTTATACTGAGCGTTATATGCGTACACCACAAGAAAATCCTGATGGATATGCTGTAAACCCTATCGAACGTGCATCTAAAATGAATGCTAAATTACTCATCTGTCATGGTATTGCCGATGATAATGTGCATATTCAGAATGCTTACGAATATTCAGAAGCATTAGTGCAAGCAGATAAAGATTTCAAAGAAAACTTCTATACGAACCGCAATCATAGTATTTTCGGTGGTAACACACGTAACCATCTCTTCCGACAAATTACAGAATGGTTTGTGAAGAACTTGAAATAAAACAAATATAATTTATCAGTTGTTAGAAGTGCCCTGAAGCCATAACTTCAGGGTTTCTAGCCATTGATTTATATTAAACAAAAAAATAACTTACAATTATCTACGAATTATTGCTGACACCATATTTGTTATAAAGTAAAAGGGCTTGTAATCGACAACAACAACGATTACAAGCCCTTTTATTTGGAAGTATTGCTAGTATAACTCTACAACACTATTTAATAATACCTTGATCTTGGAAAATCTGCTTTAGAATTACAACGCCACGCTCAACTTGTTCTTTCGTATGTGTTGCCATAAGTGCAAATCTTACGAGTGTATCTTGTGGAGCACATGCGGGTGGTATAACAGGATTAATAAATACGCCTGCATCGTAAGCCAACTTTGTTACAATAAACGTTTTATTGATATCGCGTACATAAAGTGGAATTATAGGACTAGCAGTATCACCTATCTCAAAACCTTCTTCACGGAAACGTTGCAATGCATAATTTGTAACTTCCCACAAATGATCTTGTCGTTCTGGCTCAGCTTGAATAATATGTAAAGCCTCTAAGGCAGCAGCTGTTGCTGCAGGTGTATTACTAGCAGAGAAAATATAAGTTCTACATGTATGTCGTAAGAAGTTTATAGTATCTTTATCAGCAGCAATAAACCCACCAATAGAAGCCAAACTCTTTGAGAATGTTCCCATAATAAGGTCAACATCGTCTGTCAAACCAAAATGATCACAAACTCCTCTACCCTGCTTACCAAAAACGCCCAATCCATGAGCCTCATCGACCATAACAGAACAATTATACTTATGTTTCAATCGTACTATCTCTGGGAGGTTAGCAAGGTCTCCTTCCATAGAGAATACACCATCAACAACTATAAGTTTTATAGCATCTTGAGGTAATTTTTGTAATACTCGCTCAAGATCTTCCATATCATTATGCTTATAATGTAGTTGCGTAGCAAAACTCAAGCGTCGTCCATCTACAATACTAGCGTGGTCACGGTCATCGCAAATAATATAATCACCACGTCCAACTACTGTTGCTAAAACTCCTGAATTTACAGAAAATCCTGTAGAGAAACAAAGAACATCGTCTTTATGCATATACTTTGCAAGTTCTTCTTCCAATTGTACATGCAAGTCCAATGTACCATTCAGGAATCGGCTACCAGCACATCCAGAACCATATTTGTCTAAGGCCTTTTTACCAGCTTCGATAACTCTTGGATCGTTTGTTAGACCCGTATAAGCATTAGAGCCAAACATCAATATGTGATGTCCATCTATATCGGTTACTTCAGTGCCTTGCTTACTTGTGATTTCGCGAAAATATGGGTATACACCCATTTTCATAAACTTTTGCGGATCACGGTAACTCTTGTATTTTTCTTGTAACTGTCCCATATTTAAATTAGGTGTAGCTAAGCTACGTTTTTCTTTAGGCTGCAAAGATACAATTTTTTACTGAAATATTGCATTAATTATTAATTGATTAACGAATTAAAGTTTTTTCACTATAAAACAATGATGGGATACTAATTAATATGTAATTTTGTTGTTTAATTCTTCGCAAGAAAACAAAACGTGATATATGAAGGCTAAAATTCTATTCATTATAAATCCTAAGTCTGGAATAGGCAAAAAGGATTCTCTTCCAGAATTAATTGATAAATGCATTGACAAGAATTTATTCGATTACCAGATTGTATATACAGAATATGCAGGACACGCTACAAAACTAACACAACAGGCTGTAAAAGACAAGTTTACCATTGTTGTTGCCGTTGGAGGCGATGGTACCGTAAACGAAATAGGGAAAGCACTTATTAATACAGACACTGCATTGGGAATTATTCCTGTTGGCTCTGGCAATGGACTTGCTCGGCACTTGGATATTCCTGTGAACGTAAAAGGAAGTCTTCATATATTAAATCAAGCATGTATTCATAAATTAGATTATGGTATAATTAACGATATGCCATTCTTTTGTACCTGTGGAATGGGATTTGATGCTTTCATTTCTATGAAATTTGCAGAAGCTGGTAAACGAGGTGTTATAACATACGTTCAGAAAGTATTGGAGGAGGGATTAAAATACGAACCCGAAACATACGATATTGAAGATAATGAAGGAACTCACCATTACAAAGCATTCCTTGTATCGGTAGCAAATGCATCGCAATATGGAAATAATGCTTATATTGCACCACAAGCGTCAATGAGCGATGGCATGTTGGATATTATTATTATGGAACCTTTTGATATACTCGATGCACCACAAGTAGCAATAGAGATGTTCAATAAAACACTCAATAAAAGTTCCAAGATAAAAACATTCAAAGCAAAACATATTCATATCCATAGAAAAAAAGAAGGCGTAATACATTTTGATGGCGACCCGATTATGGCTGGAAACGATGTTGATATTAGGATTGTACCACGAGGAATTAAAGTTGTTGTTAATCCGAAAGAACACAAGGATAAACGAAAGCCTAATATGATACAAACTTCTTTCTCGCAATTATTCTCAAATATTGATTTAATTCGTTCCAATTTAAATAAACAAGGTAGGAAGTTTCAGGCTCTGAATAAAACAATACTACGAAAACTAAATATATAAATGGGCTTTACTTTTAAACAGTTCCATATAGAACAAGATGAATGTGCTATGAAAGTGGGAACTGATGGTGTTCTGTTAGGGAGTTGGGCAACTGGAGGCAAATATATTCTTGATATTGGAACAGGAACTGGATTAATAGCTTTAATGCTAGCGCAACGATTTTCTTCTTCTCATATTGATGCCATAGAAATAGATACAAGGGCTGTAATGCAAGCAAAGAGAAATGTAGAAAGTTCTCCATTTGCAGAACAAATTACCGTTAAACATTGTTCGTTGCAGAATTATTCTGAAAAACAAGGTCTATATGATGCTATAGTATGTAATCCGCCCTATTTTGAAAATTCAATGAAAAATCGAAATGAAAATAAAACCATAGCAAGACACACTGACACGCTCCCCTTCAATGTTCTTATAAAATCAGCCTATAAACTACTTTCATCAAGTGGACTCTTTTCTTTAATTCTTCCTATTGATTCGTATCATATTATAGAACCTGAAGCCATTTCAAATGGATTTTCAGTCTTAAAAAAAATATTTATACAGACCACTCCTTACAAACACCCTAAACGGGTGTTAATAGAATTAGGAAAGATTCCAAGCGAATACTACTCAACAACAGAATGCTTGCAAGATTGTAATGGAAAGAAATCGGAATGGTATAGAGAATTAACAGATGAGTTTTATCTTAAATAATGATGTTCATTTAGCTACATACGAGAATAGATTCTTTCTACAATATTAGAGAGAACTCATTCAACATAAATAAGCCATTGGTGAGTAAAATAGATACAGTAGAAAAGCGATAGAGATAAAAGAGTTAGTATAAGAAATTCTACTTATATGCACTAATATTGAAATATCACATTATTATTCAGATATTTATAACAGTATTAAAAATAAAATATTGAAGAATAAAGGAATTCATAATTTGCATTTAAATAAATTCCGCTCAAGCAATATAATATAGTAAGACCAGGAGTTTATTATTCCAACATAGGTTTTAAACTTGTGTTTAACTATTCAGTAGGCATAATAAGAAAGCGTCTACAGAAGTAGCTAATATAACCAAAAATTATCTAGTAAAATAAGGAGAAATAAAAGTCTCAAAGGCTGTAGTTTGTTATGATGTCTAATTTGCAACTGACAGATATCTAAAACGCAACTGACAGATATCTGAAACGAACGTAATAGATATCTGAAAGAAGAGTTACTAACATCTGGGTGAATTTTCTATACTTCTGATACACTCTATTTAATCTATACGTAAAAGTAGATGCTGTTTATATTCTCTTTAAAAACTAGCTATATAAAACAAATATGGCGTTGCATCTGTTTATATGCAACGCCATATTCGATATGGGGAAATAGTAGTTTAATACTTTTTATTTTAACGAAAATTTATTATATAATAAGGCAGACTACTTAACTTTAAATAAGCATTATAATCAATACCTATTCACTAAAATTCGCTAGTAAAGTGGAACTTTATATCTTCAAAATCTTGTTGTGCCATACTGAGCACATAGCCAGAATCAGCAAGAAATACATCTCGTCCTTCTGTATCTTTTGCCATATACTGATATTTACGTTTCTTGAAGTTCTCGAGTGCTTCGGCATTTTCTGCTTCTATCCAACAAGCTTTGTGTAGGTGTACAGGTTCCCATCTACACTTGGCGTTGTATTCGTGTTCCAAACGATATTGTATTACTTCGAACTGAAGTTGTCCTACGGTTCCTACAATTTTACGATTGTTGAACTGATTGATAAATAGCTGTGCTACACCTTCGTTCATAAGTTGTTCCAAACCTTTCTGAAATTGTTTGGCTTTCATAGGATCATCGTTCTCTATGTATTTAAACAGTTCGGGTGAGAAACTAGGTAGTCCTCGAAAGTGCAATTGTTCTCCTTCGGTAAGAGTATCGCCTATTTTGAATACACCGCCAGTATCGGGTAAGCCTACTATATCGCCTGGATATGCTTCATCGACAGTACTTTTACGTTGCGCCATAAATTGTGTAGGCGATGAGAAACGTAGTGTTTTGCCGTTTCTTACATGTAGATAAGGCTGATTGCGCTCAAACTTTCCTGAACAAATCTTACAAAATGCAATACAACTACGATGGTTAGGGTCGATATTTGCGGTGATTTTAAATATAAAACCACTAAACTTTTTCTCTTCAGGCTCAACCAATCGTTCCTCCGCCATAGTAGGTTTGGGGCTTGGTGCAATGCGAACGAAACAATTCAGTAGTTCCTGTACTCCAAAATTATTCAGTGCTGAACCAAAGAAAACAGGTGCAACCTTTGCTGAACGGTATGCTCCGAGATTAAATTCAGGGTATACCCCATCAACCAGTTCAAGGTCGGCACGCAATTGTTCTGCAGCATCGTCTCCAATATGAGCAGCTAAATCGGCATTGTCCAATTTAATTTCTACCTTTTCTGTTACACGTTGCTTGTTTGGCGTGAATAAGTTTAGATTCTGTTCGTATATGTTATAAACTCCTTTGAAACGTTGTCCTTGTCCTATTGGCCAAGAAAGTGGGCGGACACTTATTTGCAATTCCTCTTCCAGTTCATCAAGTAAGTCGAACGGTTCACGACCTTCACGGTCCATCTTGTTTATGAAAATTATTACAGGAGTGTTACGCATTCGGCACACTTCCATAAGTTTTCTTGTTTGCGTTTCTACACCTTTTGCAGAATCCACCACAATAATAGCTGAATCAACAGCAGTAAGTGTTCGATAAGTATCTTCTGCAAAGTCTTGGTGTCCTGGTGTATCTAATATATTCACCTTATAGCCTTCGTAATCGAATTCCATAACTGAGGTGGAAACAGAAATACCACGTTGTTTTTCTATATCCATCCAGTCGGAAGTTGCCGTCTTCTTTATCTTGTTATTCTTAACTGCCCCTGCCACTTGTATCTGTCCACCAAACAAAAGAAACTTCTCTGTAAGAGTAGTTTTACCAGCGTCAGGGTGTGAAATAATAGCAAAGGTTCTTCTACGTTCTATTTCGTTCATAGGAATATTATTCATTGTCTTTCGTGAGCAACTACTGTTTTTATGCTTCTCTCAGCAAGTTTTCCATACATCTCTCCAAACTATCTTCCCAATAAGGGACATTTGTGCCAAAGGTCTCTTTTATTTTTGTTTTGTCGAACACAGAATAAGCTGGACGTTTTACAGGCGATGGAAACTCGTTGCTATGACACGGCTGAATGTTGCAGTTGGTATTGCCGGATAGTTTTGCAATTTGCTTTGCAAAGTCGTACCAGCTACAAACTCCTTCATTCGAAAAATGATATATACCTGTTTTACCTTCGTATTTTCTGTTTTCAATAATATTGAATATTGCATTGGCTAGATCTACAGCGTAAGTTGGCGTACCACATTGGTCGAACACAACCTTCAGTTCGGACTTCGTGGCAGTAAGATTCATCATCGTCTTTACGAAGTTTTTGCCAAATTCACCATAGAGCCACGCCGTTCTTATAATGATGTGTTTGCCTCCCACGGCTTTAATTTTCTCTTCGCCGTGTAGTTTCGTTAGTCCATAAACACCTGTTGGTGTGCCTTTCTGGTCTTCTTTGCAAGGTGTGTTGTATGGGTCTCCGCCAAAAACATAATCGGTGCTGATGTGTACCAACAGTCCATCAACCTCTTTCATAGCCTTTGCTAAGTTTTCTGGAGCAGTGGCATTGAGCGTTTCTACAATGTTGCCAGCAGTTTCTGCGGCATCAACGTTTGTCCACGCCGCACAATTTATTATACATTTTATATTATGTTCCTTTACTATTTTACGTATATCGTCAAGGTCCGTAATATCAAGTTTTTGATAGCCATCGCATACATCAGTAAAAATATAATGGTCGTTGCTGTTCTTCACTACCACCTGAATGGTATTTCCCAGCATACCGTTTGCACCTGTAACTAATATGTTCATATTTCTTTTATTTTAATCTTCAAATTGTAATCCTTCAGTTTTATCTTTCAGATAATAGTCTGAAAGCATACCAATGAGCGTTATTATTTCTTTTAATGCTACTTCTGTTTCATGGCTAATTTCCTTCTTTTGCAGTCGAAGCATCATTACGCCGTAAAGAAGATCAAAGCAAGTTTCTATCTCGCTATGCCCAAGATTGGCAGCAATCTCTTTTAAATTAGGTTCGTTTTTGCGCGCCATTCTATCAGCAACCTGCTTCGTTTTTCCACGAAGTTCTACAATAAAAGGCAATACACGATAATACTCTGCAGAATAGAATGGAAATTTAGATGAGGCTAGTAGCTGTGCGTGGAGTTCATTAAGCGATTGCATTACCACTTTATTTATTTGCAAATGTCCACTTTCTCTACATCCTTCTTGATTCATCATTCTTATAAGGTCGCCAAACCAATCTTCCTCTTCATCTTTCTGCACATCTGTATAATCGAATTTATCTATATACTCTCTGCGAATTTTCGTTAGAGAACATTGATAAGCACGTATAATATCCTCTATTTGCCACATATACAATAGATATTCAGCAATACTTTTCTTTCGTAGTTCTTTAGCAATAAGCATAAAAGTTAATAATAAGAAGGTAAATGATACAAATTAAACACTGTACCTATTAGCATTATAAGTGAGAAAATAATAACTATCGATCCTATAATCTTGTTAATAATCAGAATACCACTCATATCAAAGATGTTATGTATCTTGTTTACAAGCCACGTAAGACCATACCACCAAATTAAAGCTCCTATAGGAATAGAAGCTAAACCAATGCCCATTTCAACTGGACGAGACGGTTGAATAAAAGCAAATTGTGCAAAAGTAGCAACAAACAAGAAGATTATTAATGGATTAGAGAAAGTAACAAGGAAAGCAGTTAATCCATTATGAAAGAGTGTTCCCTTTGTATTACCCCCCTTGCGCATCTTTTTTGTTGGATCAGACATAAAGCAATAAACACCAAAAAGCATCAAGATAACACTTCCAGAGATTTGCAAAACAAACTGATTAGTTGGATCTTGTAGTGGTTCCATTATAAAACTCATACCGAGTCCGACAGTAAGTGCATAAATAATATCACTTATAGCAGCACCAACACCAGTTATAAATCCATACCACCTGCCTTTATTTAAAGTTCGTTGAATACACAAAATACCAACTGGACCCATTGGTGCAGACGCAATAATACCGATTAATATACCTTTAAATATAAAATCGAGTATATCTAATTGGATTAGGAGAAGCATATTCATAACTTGGTGCAAAATTGCGAAAATTATATGGAATAAGCAAATTTACCAATTAAAAGTTTGCCATATTCCGCTTTTTTAATAACTTTGTCCCACAAATTAAACTAAATATAATATAAAAAAGAAGATGGATGTACAAGAGCCGAAATCATTCGTTATAGGATTAGACTTAGGGGGTACTAATTCTGTTTTTGGAATAGTAGACCAACGTGGACAAGTGCTTTCTACCTCTTCTATAAAGACTCAAAGTTATAAAACTGTTGAAGATTTTGTAGATGCAGGAATTGAAGTGTTAAAGCCAATCATTACAAAGGTAGGCGGTATTAGCCAAATACAAGCAATGGGTATCGGAGCTCCGAATGGTAATTTTTACCGTGGAACTATTGAACACGCTGCAAATTTAGTTTGGGGACATGAAGGTGTAGTACCATTGGCAGATATGTTTTCAGACCGTTTAGGTATTCCTGTTGGATTAACCAATGATGCGAATGCTGCAGCAATTGGTGAGATGCAATACGGAGTAGCTAGAGGTATGAAGAATTTTATTATGCTTACTCTCGGTACAGGCGTTGGCTCTGGTATTGTTGTAAATGGACAAATGGTTTATGGCTCTGATGGTTTTGCGGGCGAACTTGGACATACAATAATGGTACGCGATGATAGTGGACGTCTTTGTGGTTGTGGTAGAAAAGGATGTTTGGAAGCTTATTGCTCTGCTACAGGAGTTGCACGAACTGCTCGTGAATATCTTCAGAAATCAAACGAGCCATCATTGCTTCGCGAGATAGACCATGAGGAAATAACATCGCTTGATGTTTCGATTGCTGCAGGAAAAGGTGATAAGATGGCGTTAGATATATTTGCTTTCACTGGAGATATGCTTGGAGCTGCTTGTGCTGATTTTGCAGCATTTACATCACCTGAGGCATTTGTTTTCTTTGGAGGATTAACTAAAGCAGGCGATTTACTGATGAATCCTATTAAAGAAGCATATCAGAAATATGTATTACCAATTTACAAAGATAATGTAAAGTTCCTTGTAAGCTCGCTTGACGATGCAGCTGCTGCTGTTTTAGGTGCTTCAGCTATTGGCTGGGAAATGTAATTGCATATATTTAGGTACGATACAACTATTCGTAACTCAAAGAAGATTATAAGAAAAGCATAAACTTTTGATTTAATAGACCTTGACAATATTTAATCAAGGTCTATTTCATTTTGTCTGAGTTGAGAATTGTTATTTGTTTGCCATCGATTGAAGAAAGAAGTTGAATGAAATTCATACATATGCGCTCGTCTAAATCAATCAAATATATTTTTAGCAGAAATAAGGGCAGGAACTATCAGAATACAAGCCTTTAAACCATCTATCTGGACTTGTTTCTTTTTAGAATGTTTTCTTGCGATTTGAAATTTTTTCTTCATTTGTTTGTTGCTTTTATATATTTTTACTACCTTTGCCCTCGAGTTAGAACAGATTTAACAAGTGAGACAAGCAAACAAACATATCTTTACACAGAGTTGCGCCTTATATAATAAAGGTGTAGACATTCTTGCCATGTTTGTATGCAACGGCATGCAGAAAAGCGAGGAGAAAAAAGATGAAAGAAAGATTGATAAATATTTGGTAGTTCCAAATATTTGTATACTCTCTCTCTCTCTCTCTCTCTCTCTCTCTCTCTCTCTCTAGTAAAGCCAGGTCTATCTAAAATTCTAATTTTTTGCGTACGCGCGCGTGAAGCGTGTCGTGCAAACTATAGTAAACAAAGGACTTTCAGAAGTTTCCTTTGTTATTTTTTTTGCCCTTTAGTCATTCAGCTGAAAAAGAAAATAAGGTGAGTTTCAATTTTTAATTCAAAATAAGATTATGAAAAGATTATTATTTTTATTTTGTGCCATTGTTTTTACCCTTGTCGGGCAAGCACAAGAATCGAACTGGACAGATCCCGTTACTCATGTGAAGTTTTATTTTAAGATTATAGACCCCATTAATAAGTATGTTAGGATTGGAGGTAACGACGTCAATGGCGGTTTTGGTACAGAACAGATTGCTCCGAACACTACAGGTGTAGTAACCATACCTGGAACGGTTCCTTATAGTGGCGATACTTACAAAGTGACAGAACTGGGTTACCATACATTAGATTTTACAACATGGACCTTTCAAAAGAAGATAATTATATCCGAGAATATCCGAGTTATTCATAGCCTGGCAATAGACAATAATGTCATACCCTTAGAAGAGATTATATTCCCATCAAGTTTAGAAGTATTAGAGGATAATGGATGTCACAATTTGCAGTCGCTAAAATACATAGATCTTTCTAACACACATATAACAAGCGTTGGTAATTTCGATATGGTAGGTTTCTCTATAGGGGGTATATCGTACATCAAACTCCCACAGACTCTACGAGAAATTAATGGAATCGTTGATAATACTATGGGTACTATACACAATGTGAAAGACCTTGTTTTGCCTGAGAAAGTGAATAGATTATCCATAAATGTCTTTGCAAAGATGTTACTTAAAGAGGTTACTTTTCAGAACCCAACACCAGCTTCAATTCTTCCAAATCTTAACTATCCTGGAGTAACATGCCCGATGGACGCAAGTATTGTTCCAACATTACAGGTTGCTTACGTTCCTATAGATGCTACGAAAGCTTACCAAACAACTCCAGGTTGGTCTGAACGAAGTTCCTTATATCGCGAGAAAGTAAGTTTTGGCGCGACAGGCTACAGAAGTTTCTATTTGGAGAACGAGAACTTCCTCGTTCCTGCTGGCTGCACGGCGTATATTATCACGGGGACAACGCCGAGCGGAAACATAGCCAATCCCGACCAAGCCGTGGTGAAAGCCTTCACGGCAGGCAAGATTATACCGAAGCAGACGGGATTCATATTGCAAGGACCTGCCAATAGCACTGTTGTTTATCAAGCAAATGTAACTGGCGCAGAAGAGAGCGTAGCAGGCAATTATCTCGTTGGAACGGCTACCGAACAGGAACTTTCTGGCGCAGGATACAAGTATTACGTGCTTGCCAACGGCGACCAGGGCATGGGCTTCTACAGCCAGGGCACTCGCGGCGGAGCCTCCATAAAACTCGGTGCTCACCATGCAGGCTTGCGCCTTCCGGCAGCCATCGCCCGCGCAAAGAGCTTCACGGTCGACTTTGAAAGTGCCCGCCAGGAGGCCGAAGCAACAGGCATCAGCACCATCGAACCGACAAAGCAGCCACACGCCGACGTAATTTACGACTTGCAGGGCCGCCGCGCAGTAAATCCGACTCACGGCATCTATATAATCAATGGTAAGAAAGTAATAAAATAAAGCAATGAAACAGACATATATTTCTCCCGAGACAAAGACAATAGAGTTGGCAACCGACACCAACATCGCCCAGTTCGTAATCACTTCCCACTCGGTAGGCGAGGGCGAGGGACTTGCAAAGGAACACGACTTCTCTTTCGAAGACGAGGACGACGATGCCGACAACGCATCTGTCGGCAAATAGACATCGTATTTGTGTGGGCGGCATTTCTGCCTGCTGAATACATATAGTTTCAGTTAATCTATTTTATACATGTGGTGGCGACGTGAGTCGCTGCCATACTTTAAAAAGAAATAGTATGAGTGCGCAGATGCCATGGCACAAGTGAAAGACAAATTTAATGATACGAAACAATTCCATCAGGACTGGTGGTGTTGAGTGTTCGCAACGTGTGGCAGCCCGTAGGGACCGATTTATCGTTCCCGAAAGAATATGGGACTATTACGTTATGACAATTGAGCCATTACGGACACGATGGGTCGGCCTCTACAGCGGCTATTCGTTAGGCTAACACAGCCTTTATACTTTAAGTTAAAGTACGAAAGGACTTTAACTTAAACGGCAGGAGGACTTTAAGTTAAAGTATGAAAGGACTTTAAGTTAAACGATAAAACGACTTTAAGTTGAAAGACAAAAGAGGCTTACAATAAACAGCTAAGACGCTGAATTTGAATTCATTAACCGAGGTGCAGCCAAATGTGGCGAGCCTCATATTTATTAATCTTTAAATCTTAGGCTTATGATTTACTTCAAAGTGAAAGAGAGCATTCTCAAAGTGGGCCCGCGGAAGGGGCAGAAGGCTTACAGTGCTGTGCCTAAAGCACCTAACAGGTTTTCGTCTACATGGTTAGTGGAGCGTATTGTGCGCGAAACATCGTTGAGCGAAGGCGATGTAAGGAACGTGCTCATCACGTTGCGCAACATTGTGAAAGAGGTTGTAACCTTGGGCGGAGCGTTGGACCTGGGCGACATCTTCTCGCTTCGCACCGTGATTACTTCTAAGATGGAAGCCAGCGAGAAAGATGTTTGTGCAGCATCGTTGAAACGTCCGCACATCGTGGTATCGTGGAAAGAGTCGGTGCGCAAGTCGCTGAGCGACATTCAGGTGGAAGTGGACAATCCTGCACGGAAGAAGCCGAAAGCAACTGAGGAGAAGCCTGCCGAAGGTGGTGGCGGTGAACAGTCGCACCCATAAAAGAGGCAATGGGAGTGGGGGTGTGTCAAAACTAAGAATTCAGAAAAGCTTCCTTTCATATTAACAGTTTCACTCCCCCATAAATATTAAAGTAACCGTTATCATTGAGTTATTAACTCTTTGGTAACGGTTATTCTTTACAAAATGATAGTTGTCTTTAGCTGAAACGAGTTTTGACACACCCTCATTTCATTTTATCTGAGTTGAGAATTGTTATCTGTTTGCCATCTATCTTAATAGCTCCATTATCCTCAAATTCAGAAAGGCATCGCAACAATGAAAACTTTTGTATTCCAAATGTATCGGCAATTTCTTGACGAGTGTTACTTAATTTAATTGTACGACTTTGCTGCTCTTTTGCTACTTTCATTAAAAAGTAAGCTACTTTCTCTCGAACTGTAAGAAGAGATAACATACGAAGTTTCTGAGTGAGAAACACGTTGATTGAGGAAAGAAGCTGAATAAAATTCATACGTATACGCTCATTTGAATCTATTAAATGCTTAAGCTCTGATGGCATCATACGCATAATCGTTGTGTGTTGTGCTGTTTCAACACTAACTGGCATTGCATTATTTTTTGCAAAGATAAAGGCTGGAGCTATTAAAATACACGCCTTTAAACGATCTATTTGGACTTGCTTCCCAGATAAGCCTGTCATTCGTGATATTAACTCGCCCTTAAGAATAAAATCGGCATACTTACATGGCATTCCTGCAAGTGTGTATATTTCTTTTGCAGGATACTCCACTATCTTGTAATTTACTGTTTGTAGTATTGCTTGTATCTCTTTAGCGGTTAATCCATTGAAGAAGGGACTATTGGCGAGTGTCTCGTACATTGATACTTCCATTATTATTCAATTTATAAGATTAACGTATTATATGGATTTTTATTGTAGTGATAATAAGAAAAGTCCTTCGACAAAATATCGAGGGACTTAATTTATTCTAAAGAATATATTTCTGAATATCTTCTTCTACCGTTCCATTACCAGCAAGTCCAAAGTTATCTATTAAGACCTTTAGAACATTTTCTGAAACAAAGGCAGGAAGTGTTGGACCTATATGTATATTCTTCACCCCAAGATGGAGCAGTGCTAGAAGAACAATAACAGCTTTCTGTTCATACCATGCAATGTTGAAGAATATTGGTAAGTCGTTAATGTCATTTGCACCAAATATTTCTTTCAGCTTGAGTGCGACTACCGCCCAAGAATATGAATCGTTACATTGTCCTGCATCTAATACTCGTGGAATTCCATTGATGTCTCCAAGATTTAGCTTGTTGTATTTATATTTAGCACAACCACTGGTAAGGATTACTACATCTTTTGGTAATGCCTTTGCAAATTCTTCATAATAATTGCGACTCTTCATACGACCATCACAACCACTCATAACAACAAATTTCCGAATGGCACCACTCTTAACTGCCTCTACTATTTTATCGGCAAGAGCAAATACTTGTGCATGTGCGAATCCACCTACTATTTCGCCTTTCTCTATTTCTTGTGGAGCTTCACAAGTTTTTGCTAACGCTATAACTTCTGAAAAGTCTTTCTTTCCATCTTTACCTGTAGCAATATGTTTCCAACCTGGAAAACCAGTAGCGTTAGTTGTGAAAACTCTATCAGCATAATTTGCATTCTTAGTAGGAGGAACTATACAGTTTGTTGTAAAGATAATTGGACCATTGAAGCTTGCAAACTCTTCCTTTTGCTTCCACCATGCATTACCATAGTTTCCTACAAGATGTTTGTATTTCTTAAGACGAGGATAGTAGTGAGCTGGTAGCATTTCGCTATGAGTATAAACGTCTATACCTGTTCCTTCGGTCTGAATTAACAGATCTTCAATATCTTTAAGGTCGTGTCCTGAGACAAGAATACCAGGATTTTTACCTACACCAATATTAACTTTTGTAATCTCAGGATTGCCATACGCACTTGTATTTGCCTTGTCAAGTAATGCCATTGCATCTACACCATACTTACCTGTTTCGAGTACAAGGCTGATAAGTGTGTCCATATCTGCATTTGGATTGCTAATTTCAGAAAGAGCTTTGCACATAAATGCTATAATCTCATCGTTCGTTTCGTCCAAACGAGAAGCATGATCATAATATGCAGACATACCTTTAAGACCAAGTATTGTTAGTTCTTTTAATGAACGAAGATCGGGATTTTCGTTGCGGAGTACTCCTTCTCTTATTCCTTCTTCTGAATAATCAGATTTTTCTCCACCCCAACGAACTTCTTGATAGTCAGGAAGTGATATATTCTTATTAGATGCTTCCTCTATCAATTTCTTTTTAATAGATAATCCTGCATCTACTTTGTTTAGAATACTCTGGTCGTCAAAGTTTGCATTTGTTATTGTTGCAAATAACGAATCTACAATATAATCAGCAACTTCTTTCGATGGCTTTCCATCTAATGCGTGTTGAATAGTTCCTATACCACGCACAACGCTTATTAATAAATCTTGCCACTTTGAGGTTTCTGCCTCTTTACCACATACTCCTTTAATGGTACAACCTGTTCCTTTTGCTGTTTCCTGACATTGAAAACAGAACATTTTATTTTTTATCATAATGTTTTTAATTAAGTTTCTGGTGCAAAGGTATTAGTATAGATATTAAGGTAAGGTAACATTTGTTCCTGACTATTGTTAAATAATCATTAAAAAAATTAGGCTTAGTAGAAAAGATGTAGAGATACTTTGCAAAAGAAGATAATTGTAATAGATTCTACTTTTATATAACTATATCCAGAAGAACGCTTTATTGGTCAGATGTTTATAATAGCATTTAAATTAAAATATTGGAGAATAAAAGATAGCATAAGCCTCATCTTAATAAGTGTCTTTTTGGTATTATTATATGATATCACAAAGGCTGTAGTTTATTGTGATATCTAATTCGCAACTTTCAGATATCTGAAACAAACGTTACAGATATCTGAGAAGAACGGGATAGATATCTGAGAAGAACGGAACAGATATCTAAAACAAGACTAGCTAACATTTACTTGGTTTTTCCTGATAATCTGAGGTACTTTATTGCAAATGAATGCTATGTAAATATATCACTACAACAAACTATATGGCTATATATAATATAAGGTAAACGTTATATGCCGAAAACATTTAGCAACCAACATATAACCCAAAAGAGCAAAAGTCCCAATATTATTCGTAATACACAGCTCGTAATCTTCTTTATAATGAAGATGAGAACTATAAAACAAAGAATGGCATATAATGTATTTCCAATATGTTCCATGTGTTTAATTTTTTTCCAGAATACGTTTAAAGGCTATTGGAATTTGTGTACTAAATTCCATAGGTTGATGGGTAATGGGGTGATAAAAGCAAAGAATATAAGCGTGCAAACATAAGCGATTTATTGGGTCGTCGCCATTACCGTATTTAGAATCGCCGCACACTGGATACCCGATGTCGGCCGCATGAACACGTATTTGGTTTTTACGTCCAGTCTCTAAAGTAAATTCAACCAACGAATGCGTATCAGTAGTTTTTAGAACATGGAAATGTGTAACCGCATACTTTCCACCATTGTCTATGGGCGAACTATATGTAACATACATCTTGTTATCTTTTAACCAATTAGCAATAGTTCCGCCTTCGTTGTTTATTTTACCGCTAAGTATAGCAATATAACGCCTATCATAAACCATATTGTGCCATTCGTGTTCAAGAATTTGCCTTGTTTCCATATCTTTAGCATAAATGAGCAATCCAGATGTTTCACGATCGAGACGATGCACTACGTGTGCAGTACATTTCTGACGAGAGCGTTTGAAATAGTTGTCGAGTATAGTTTTTACATTTAGCGATGACTTCCCAACTCCCATAGATAGTATACCGTGCGCCTTTTCTACTACTACTAAATATCTGTCTTCGTAAACTAACTTTACGTATTTACTTTGAAATTGGTCGTTCTTCTTCGTTGTGCTTACAAACACTTTATCGCCTTTGTGCAAAGCAAAATCGAACTGCGTTACAATTCTGTTATTCACTTTTATACCACGATTTTGTAAAGTGGCTTTTGTTTTAGACTTACTTTGCTTTACATTCTCTAATAGCCATTCCAATAAAGGTGCATCGTTTTGTACCTTTATTTGCACATATTTATCTTTCTTTTTATATGGATTATCTTTCTTCATTCTGCACGTAGCTTTCTTATTTAACGTCTATTCTCTTTATTACTCTACACGGATTTCCAACAGCTACAACATTGTCTGGAATATTCTTTGTTACTACCGAGCCAGCACCAATCACAACATTATTACCTATGGTAACACCAGGAAGAACCACTACATTGCCACCAATCCAAACATTATTACCTACCTTAATTGGATACGCATATTGTAT
Source organism: Prevotella pallens (assembly GCF_900454935.1). Classification (NCBI taxonomy): domain Bacteria; kingdom Pseudomonadati; phylum Bacteroidota; class Bacteroidia; order Bacteroidales; family Prevotellaceae; genus Prevotella; species Prevotella pallens. The sequence goes on along the minus strand of NZ_UGTP01000001.1, from coordinate 1,113,577 downwards.
TTCAGCATTTCTTTCATCTGGGTCTATAGCATGACCAACTGTATAGAATGCGCAATTAGGAGCAATGAATACATTGTCGCCAAATGTTACCTTTGCTTCGTCCAATATAACAAGGTTGGTATTAGCAAAGAACTTCTCTCCTATTTCTATATTGAAACCATAGTCGCAAAAGAACGGCTGAATTATTTTAAATCTATTTCCAGTCTTACCCAACAGTTTTCTTAACCGTTCGGTGCGTTCTTCTCTCTTAGATGGTGATAGATGGTTTAAGTAAAAGCACTCTTCTTCGCACTCGCTCAGCCCCTTTAACACCTCAGGATCTAATGCGTTGTAAGGCAATCCTTGTTCTTGTTTCTCTCTTTCTGTCATATTTCTTGTGCTGTTGTCAATAGTCTTTTGGAAAGCCAATCGTGGTTCGCCATTCTCTAAATGTATTATGCCACAATACGTAAAGCCTAACTTCTGTAAGCCTTTGCGCATTATAAAGTTCTCTTCGTGCGTATCTATTCGGATATTCTTTACCTTCTGAAAGCAATATTCTATAACAGTAGATAGAATGCCATGAACGTTTGGAACTGATGCAATGCGGTGAATTGTGCCATAATGTTCGTTGTTTAACCAGCCTTTTCCTTCTATTTCCAGATAAGTTGAATCTACTCCTTCTATAAAAGCAAAGGTAGCTATAGGAGAGCCTTCGTCTGACAAAACAAGATAGCTATTTTCTTTCTCTATATCCATTTTTATTTGTTCGTCAGAAGGGTGTAATTTCCCCCACTGATGCGAATTACCTGATGCTATCATTTTTTCTCTACCATATTGTATGATTGATAGCACAATGGGCATATCGGTTAAGGTAGCTTTTCTTATCGTTGCCATTCTTTTCTGTTCTTTTAGTCGATAAAACGTTTTGTGATATCGCCATAATTGTCTATGCGTCTATCTCGCAGAAATGGCCACCAGCGTCGTACGTTCTCACTCCGTTCAAGGCCTATATTCACAATAATACTTTCCTCGTCGTCTGTACAGGCTTGATAATGGAGCTCTCCTTGTGGACCAGCTACGAAGCTACTGCCCCAAAACTGTATTCCATTAGTTTGGTGGCTTGGATCTGGCTCATGTCCTACCCTATTTACAGCTACCACTGGTAAACCGTTTGCTACAGCATGTCCACGCATTACTGTGGTCCATGCTTCGCGTTGGCGTTGTTGTTCTTCTTCGCTATCGCTACTTTCATAACCTATTGCAGTTGGATAAATTAAGATTTCTGCTCCTTGTAAAGCCATTAGTCTTGCTGCTTCGGGATACCACTGATCCCAACAAACAAGTATTCCCAATCGTCCAACGCTCGTATTGATTGGCTTAAAACCTATATCGCCTGGCGTGAAATAGAACTTTTCGTAATAAGCTGGGTCGTCTGGAATGTGCATCTTTCTATATTTTCCTGCTATGGTTCCATCTTTTTCAAATACAACTGCAGTGTTATGATATAGACCTGCTGCACGTTTTTCGAATAATGAAGTTACAAGCACTATTCCGCATTCTTTTGCTACTGCACCATAAAGTTCTGTTGATGGACCTGGAATAGTTTCGGCAAGATTAAAGTTGTCTACGTCTTCCACTTGACAGAAGTAGAGCGAGTTGTGCAGTTCTTGTAAAACAACAAGTTCTGCTCCGCGTTTGGCTAAGTCTTTAATGCCTTCTATAAGGTTCTCTATATTCTTTTCTGTGTCAGCTGTGTTGTGCAACTGCAACATTCCTATTTTCAATTCTCGCATAATATTTCCGTTTTGAGGGGGACTAAAATGTTTCTTATAAGATTCCTTCAGGGAACTGCATTGTTAGACAATGAATAGACCCGTGTTGGCGTATAATGGTTTGTGAATTTACGCCAATTATATTGTAATTAGGGAAAGCTAACTGTATTATATTTAAAGCCTGCTTGTCGTTTTCTGGCTGGTTGTAGGTAGGAACAATTACTGCTCCATTAAGTATTAAGAAGTTTGCATAGGTAGCGGGCAGTCTTTCGCCTTCATCGTAAATAGCATCGGGCAAAGGTAGCTTATACAAGTTGTAGGGTTTCCCATCTAAGGTTCTAAACGATTGCACTTGGTCTTCGAGAGCCTTTAAATCGTTATAGTGCGAATCGTTCACGTTATCGGTACCTATATAGAGCAATGTGTCGTTTGGCGCACAACGAAATATGGTATCAATGTGCCCATCTGTGTCGTCGCCTTGCAACTCTCCATGTTCTATCCATACTATGCGCTGCACATCTGGAAAAACTTCGAGTAAACGCTTTTCTATATTCTCTTGTGTTAAGGGCTGATTTCTATGTGGTGCATTCAGACACGAGGTTGTGGTGAACAACGTATGTTTACCATCGCTCTCTATTGAGCCTCCTTCCAAAACAAAGTCTTTATGGTTTTCTAATGTGCCATTGAATGTTTCCATAAAATAAAGTTGCCTGTTTATGCTGTTATCTTTATCTGACTGGAATTTCTCTCCCCAACCATTAAAACAAAAGTCTAACAAATGCGGACCTATTTTTGTTTCTGCATTCTCGGCTATAGGAAGCAACGTAATAGGTGCAACATCTCTTGCCCACGTGTCGTTATTATCGCATTGACGAAATATAATTTGATGAATTTGTTCTGCTCTCAAATGTTTCGCAAGCAGTTCTTTTACTTCTTCTGCATATTGTGCTACTATGAGCAACTTCTCATATCGTGTTATAACATCAGCAAGTTCAATATAAGTTGCTGTTATCTCTTCCAAATAGGGTTGCCAATCTGTTTCTTTATGTGGCCATATTAGCATTATGCCACTTTGCTTTTCCCATTCTGCAGGAAGTCTAAAAGAATATTTGTTCAATGTGTTCACGCTTTAATAAAAGTTATTTGCCATTATCGAATAATACCTTTATCTTATGAAATAGGCAATTTGTTTACTGCAAAGATACGACAACATAAAATCGTGAACAAGTTTTTTTATAAATTTATTCGCTTAACCATCTTTTTAAGTTCCACACCTCTCATTATGTATTTTTGCATTGCTATTATTGCGCTTCTATTGTTAGCCCTACTATTTTCAACTGTTTACGTAGGAAATTGCTCTTAAATGGCTTGCACAGAAATGTGGCACTACGATGATGCTATAGCTTTCTCATAGCTTTCTTCTGCTTCTTACATATCTCTGTTGTCTTTTTATGCTCAATAAACGTTATTACATTACGCATTGTAGAGTTTTACTTACACGTAAATAAAGTTTTACTTACACGTAAGTAGAGTTTTACTTACACGTAAATAAAGTTTTACTTACGTGTAAGTAATAACACTTTACCAGTATTGCACTAACAGAACATACGCATATAAATTGTATAGAACACGTGAGAGAATTGCAGCAAACACTATACACAGAGGTAATTTATAAGGTTGGCACAACACAAAATGTGTGCAGACAATGAAGATGCAAGAGTGTTTTTTTGGCAGGCAATTACTCATTGCCGTTTATCCAACCATTCTGTATATATTTCGGATTTACAGAAAACTCTCCTGCGCCTATATCAAGGTCGCCACTGTTGGGTATTCTGTATTGTCCCCATGCACAAGGTTTGCTCTTCTTTGTTTTGTGGCTTTGCCATGTTCCCGAATAAAGATTGTTGCAATACGAATCGGAATAATCGTCAATATCATCGTATTTAATTGTTCTATCATTGGTTTCAAACCAAAAGAACAATAAATAACCAGAGAAAATTCCGCTTCCTTTCTCAGTAAGTTTTTCGTTGAACTTATATCTTGCTATTGTACAACCACGCCGTTTGAATTTACCTCGCATCGAATCGTCAATACTATATGTTGGCTCAGTGAATACTCTGTTTTCTATTATAGTTATTTTCCCCGTGAAACGGCATTTATTTCCTTTTACAGCAGAATGTCCACTAACATTATATTGTAGGTTATTTGCTTTATACACTTGTTGTATTTCAATCGTAAGTTTCTGATAATTAGTACCAATAAAACCAACATAATGCACTCGTTTATCTGCAAGTATCTCCGAAAAGTCTGCATTAACAGTTGCAACTTTAGTCGCTTCAATTTGCGCCAATATCCACTTTGGTACAATCGTAGTTCTGTTACTTGCCAAACAATCTACGAAATACAGTGTTAGCAGTGCTATTACGCCTAAAGTGTTTAATAACTTTCGCATAGTTTTCCTAACAATCGTTTCTGTTTTCTTACACACTACACCTGTGTAGCACTAATATGAAATCTTCTTCAATACAGTTTCTAAAGCTTTGCTGCTTTCAACATTTATATCGGGCAACGCACCGTGTATATTGTTCTCATCGGCTCCGAAAAGCCAAAAACGTTTGAAAGAAATGCTGAGTTGTAATTTGGAATGGGGCAATACATAACCCACCACATCGCCATAGGATATATTCATTCCACCTGCTTCTTCGCCTACAAGTGTACCTATGCTGAAAGCCTTAACAGTCCAAGCAAAACTTGCTGCTGCTGAAAAAGAATGATGATTGACAAGTACCCATACTTTCCCACTGAAGCGTTGCGCAGCATCGGCTTGCGGTTGGGTCATCTTATCAATTATATAGAAGTTTACTCCTTGTTCGTATTTTCGGCGTGCTAACCTTTGCGTAATTGGTGTTACCTTCGTCCAAACCTTTTCGTACTGCATAAATGGCGTTTTTGCAATGTATGAAAGTAAAGTATCACCTGCCATTGAAGTTCCTCCGCCATTATCTCGAATATCAATTATCAGGTTCTCAATATGGCGTGTATTCAAGTCTGCCACCATCTTACGGCATACATCTGCAAGTTCTTGCGCATTCATAAAGTGAGGAACAGTCATTAAAGCAGCTTTTTTATTGATAATGCGGTAACTCGCAAAATCATTCTGTGGTACTTCTTTCATACCACGTTTCATCTCCTTTTGCTTCTCTTCTAACGAAACGCTATACATCTTTCGGTTAACAATTTTGCCATTCTCAATGTATTGTATGTCATATTCAGCAGCATTATACAACATATAGAACCAAGCAAGAAACCCATTGTTCACATTTGTTAGCCTAAAGAAAGTCCGTTCACCTGACGCATAAGGTAGCATTTTTTCAATCATTTCCTTGCTGCTTACCCCATTAATAGAAACTATCTTTGCTCCTTCAGGAACGCCGAACAAGGTTCCGCGTGTGGTAATCGTAGAATCATTGGCATCAACTGAAACCATTAAAGGAAAACGTGGCATATCCTTTTCGAAAGCATCTTTGTAAGGAAAGTAAAGTGCTGTATGTCCATCGCCAACGGCAGCCACTAAGGGCGCAACACTCCGATAGAAGTCGAGCGTGGTCAGACTATCTGGGAATGCTTGCTTGATGGCATTCGCTTGTGAAAGGAATGCGGTAGGTGTACACACAGAGAAAACATTGGGGTGCACCTCACACAACATATAAACTAAACTATCTAAGTCATCAATAGCTTGCTGTCTGCTCAGTTTCCCATTGTCTGTGTTACCAGCATTCATTGTGCCGATAAATGTTTGTACGAATGTAAGAATTAAGAAAAAACGCTTCATTTCAATACTATCATTATATGTTTAAATTCAAATACGACTTTAATGCCTGCACGTGGTTTGCCAATGCTTGTATTCCTTGTGGCGTTATACGGCAAACGGTTTGGGGAACTTTGCCCTTGTAGCCTTTCTTCACCTTTATATACTTCGCCTTTTCCAACTTGTCTATCTGCACACTTATGTTGCCCGATGTAGCCTTCGTGGTATTCTTTATGTAGGTGAAGTCGGCACTGTCGGCACTCATTAGTATCGACATAATTGCCAAACGCAATTCGTTGTTCAGCAAAGGGTCGAGGGGGAGGAAATCGTTATCTGCCATTGCTGAACTTTAAATATAAACCTGGAACTATCAGTGTGAACACGGCTGTAACGGCTATGCACAGCAATTCGTTCACACCCTGATTAACAAGTGAGAGGTAAGCACATATCGCACACGCCACCGCACCAATAATGGAGATGAACAAGCGATTCATCATCAATCCTGTAACGGCAACCGACAAGCCCATAAACAGAATGATGGTTGGCGTCATCGGTATGATTTGCCTTACGGAGATGCCGCCAAAGGTTATCGCACATATATTGATAGCCCACAAAACAAACACCGATATTCCGAATACACCCCACATGTAGCCAATGGTACGGCTGACGATGGTGTCGGGAACAGACCAAGAACGGTTGAAATAGTACTGGTATATGCCACCTATCAGCGACATCAATATCCAAAGCAAATGCCAACTGCCACCGCCTTCTCCCTTCGGTGTGTTCGTTATGAGCAACCAAATGATGAGTGAAGTAGATAATACCAATCCGCCCCAAACAAGCAACGGCTGTGCCGAAGCCTTGGCAACGTCTCTCCTACTCTGCTCTATTGTTCTCTCAATGAGTTTCAGACTCTCTGCTGCTGTTAGTTCTTTTTCTTTCATAATCATAGTTTTATATTGTTGTTTTTATTGAAATCGTTCAATCGTTCCGCCTCGCCATTGTCGTCGCGCTTCAGCTTTCTGCCGCCTTTTCCTTTGCCGAAGTTGTAAGTAAGCGTAAGTTGAATGTTCCTACTGTTGCTTCCTTGCATCGTATCGTAGAAGTTGGAATAGCGGCTGTGCGTTTCAATGAATCCGTACTGTTTGTTGAATACATTCTTCACTGCCAACGACAAATTTACTCTTGGCTTGAAAGTCTTCGACAACAGTAGGTCTACACGCTGGTAAGACCTAATCATAGAGTTACCCGAATGCAGTCGGGAAATGGCGTTTAACGATACTTCCACATTGAAATTATGCGGCAGTCGGAAAGTTGCCTTCGTGTTGTTCATATATAGGAAATGTCCTTTTATGCTTTCGCCCTTCGTTATCTGAATGGTTTGATAGCACAGAAGCGTATTGAAGTTTATGTTGAACCAATAGCAAGGCTGGAAAGGCAAGCTAAGATAAGCGTACCAATGGTTTTCCTTATGGTGGTTGATGTAAGTAACATAACTGCCCATAGGGTTGTCTGGTGTTTCAAAAGAAAACTCTCTAATCAGGTCGCTGTGCATATCAACACCCAACGTCAGCGAATACACATTGTTGTAAACGAGCGTCGAACGAATGCTGTTTACGTATTCAGGGCGTAAGGCAATATTGCCTATGGTATAAGTAAACAACGATGTCTGCGTCTTCGTAGGGTTCTGCTGACTGAACAATGGGCGGGCTATCTTTCGAGAATACGATGCGATAACTTTCCATTTGCCATACTCGTCTATGTCATAGCCTATCGAAATGTAAGGGAACAAGTCGCTGTAATTACGCTTTATGTTCGTTGGAAACTCTTTGGTGGCTACATATTCATATCGCAGTCCCACTTCGTAATTCAGTTTCTTGAAAGCAGCTGCAAACTGTGCATAGCCTGCAAATATGCGTTCTTTCTGCTCAAAAGCAGCATTGCCGTTGTCGTTCTGGTCTGACGAAACACCGCCATACAGCGTATTGTTGTCTGCCGATATGGCATTGTGTTTCAGTCCAAACAATAGATTGCTGTTCTTTGTAAACTGTTTGAATACCGATAAATCCATTGCCAATACCTTATATATAGATGCCGTATTGCTCGAATCGCACTTGTTTTCAAACAGATTTACATTATCACCACGCAACCGTCTAACATTATACGAAGTAGAAAACTTCACTTTTGAGCCTTCATTATCTACCTTATATGATACATCTGCCTGCAGAGAATGCAAATGGTTTTGTAACTTTTGCGTGTAAAAGCTTAACACATCGTACATATTTATCTCTGGTGTCTGCATAGATGTGCGGTCGTTGGTTGTTCTTTTCAAACGGTTCAGCGTGAACGCATACTCTACTCCAATATTCCAACGAGTACTTAAATCCGCAAATCCTCCCACTCTCCAATAATAGTCTTTAGCTGGAATACGATTGCTACTTTCAGAATTATAATCGTATGAAGGCAGGTTGAAAACTCGATTTATATGACCTTCGCCATTATTCTTGGCAGTAATGGGGTTGGAAAACGAAGCATACAGATTTACGTTGTTCCATCTTGAAAACACCGAAACGGCTGCAGTGTTGCGGAAAAATGTGTTGGCAACGTTCAAACGGTTTTCTATCAAGCCATTCACTCCGTTATCTTTCTGCTTCCGAAGAACAATATTAATCACACCACCTTGAACATTAGCATCTTGAGAAGCATCTGCAACAGTTTGTACTTCCACCTTATTAATATCTGAAGAACGCAAGCTTTGCAAGTAGCTTATCAATGCTGCGCCTTCCATTCGCACCTCGTGCCCATTGAGAAGAACCTTTACTTTCTCTCTTCCATCTATGCTAATCCCATTCTCCGTTACTGTTACGTGAGGAATAGACTCCAAAACTTCGTCCATTGTTTTGTTTTCGTCCTCACGCATTTGCACAATTATCTTGTTACCTTTATTTCTTATCCTACTTGCTACAACAACAACTTCTTGCAAAGTATGTTCCTTCGACACATTCACAGTATCTGAAGACGATACGAACATTGAAAGCATAATACTCAAAAACAACATTGGTATTTCTTTTAAAGATTAGTGCATTCAGTAACAACTCACTCAAAATACATTCTTATCTTTTATTGTAAATAGGTAACATTTGCATTGAGTACACCTTTCTTTATATCTTTTTCTGTATAAACCTGCTGAATAAAACCTTCTATTGGACGTCCGTATTCGTCTTTATCAATCTGCTTATTTCCATTTCCATCAATAAAGGCACTCACTTTAAATTTACTCCATTCAGGTATTTCAAATTTTATATCCATTTTATGCCCTTTCACAACTTCCATCAACATTACAGGGTTAGCTGCATTGTCGGTCGCCCCAATATTCTCTACCATTATTAAAAGCGTTCCTTCTGTTTCTCTAATTCCATTAATAGATAATGTTACAGTTTTACCACTACAAATTGCACATATGGCAAAAGTAATCATAGATAATAATAATCGTTTCATAATAGTCCTCCTTTAGTTTATTAATTATATTGCAAAAGTAATGTAGTTTATAATATAAACCAAATAAAATACTGATTATGAGAATTATATAACTTTATTTAACAAAAATAAGAGAAGAAATATAAAGATATTCCTTCTCTTATTCATATTAGGTTATTGTATTTCTAGAGTTATTGTATTTCTAGAATGTGTAACGCAATCCTATCTGACCACGCCAACGGCTGTTATAACTGTCATAATCACGATTTACGTGTGTGCCATCAAACTTAAATAATCCATCGCCTTCATAGTTAAATGGACTGAAATAACGTCCGAAACCATCACCATAAGTGTGTCCCCAATCTTTATTGAGCAAGTTTCCTATATTAATAATATCGAAGCTTAATTCCAAAGAATTGATTTGTCCACCCACTTTAAAGCTATATTTCTGTGCAAAGTGAACATCGAAGTGATGTTCGAAAGCTAGATTATCGGCATAGCGCTTGAAATATTCACCTCGGTGTTTACTCATATAAGAGTCGTCAGCAATCCATTGCTTCAATAAAGCACGTTGTTGATCTTCTGTCAAATTTCCATTATAGTTAGTTCCTAAAACCTTTGTTATTAAAGGATAAGTATTCTTACTATTATTTACAGTTGTTGGTGCAAAGTGCATTTGGTCTATTTGTGCATCGGTAGGAATAAACATAATATCATTTCCACGTGCACCATCGTTATTCATATCACCATACATTTCTATAACGTATGGAGAACCACTACGTCCCTGATAAATAACTCCAACTGTAGTTTGCCATTGCTTTCGTGCACCATAACCAACATGATAATATGCACTTGCTTGAATACGATGAGGTACATTATAAGCACTGAAACCAAGTTCAGGATCATTCGGATTACGATAAGTAGTATTAAACATCCAGTTGCTTCCTGCAACTGAAGAGGTACCACTATTTACACTCATAGAACGTGTCCAGGTGTAACTTGCCATAAGATCGAGACCAAAGTTGAAATGCTTCTCAGCTTTTAGTGATAAGTTTACGGTATAACCTTTATTGGTATTATACAATCCGTATACGTATGCATAAGGAGTACCCTTTGTTGTTTGCTCAAACATAGGACGATTATCCCAAGTGTATCCAGTTTCTTGACCAAATGTTCGTCCAGTTTCTTCTATAGCAAGGTTTTTATAATAAATATCGTTCAATGTTTTAGAGTAGATAGCCTCAGCTGTCCAATCTATTCCCAAAGCTTTAAAGTCGAAACCAAGATTAAATTTAAGCGTTTGCGTAAATTTAAAATTATCGGCAAATACGTTTATTTCTTGATTTCCTGTTGAAGCTTTTAGCTTGTCGGCATTGTCTAATTGTTTATTAGGATCGAAGATAAGGTTAAGTCCTTTAGGATTATAAACATTATATTTAGACATTTGAATACCTGTATTAGCAAAATTGTTGCTTATCCAAACGTATGGGATACGTCCAGTAAATACACCCAAGCCTCCACGAAGAATAAATTGCCGATCGTTATTAATATCCCAACGGAAGCCTACACGTGGACTCCATAAAGGAGTACTAGATAATTTATGATCAGTACGGACACCCCAGCCTCGTTTCGAAGCATATTCATTAAAACCAGTATTAGCTGTAGGAGTATCGAAGAAAAGAGGAACTTCCATTCGTAAGCCGTATGTAAGTTGGAACGAAGGTGTGGCATTCCATTTATCTTGAGCATAAAAACCTAACTGACCAGCAGAGAAAGGAGCTTTCCAACGTGGGTCTCCTGTTACTTCTTTATTAGCCATTCCAAAACGATATTGCTTAAAATAAGCATAATTTGGATCAAGATTGTCTGCCATAAAGTCTGTATAATACTTATTAAAATGCGCTAAGTCTGCAAAGTTATAAGTACCATTTGCATCTTGAATGAACAGATTAGCAAACTTGTAGAACTCGTTATGTGTACCAAAAGTAAACGTATGATTTCCATTATACCACGTAAGGTTATCTTCTACGGTATAAATATCTTGATCAAGAGTATTTGCCATAGACGAACGTTCGTTTCCAATATTAAGTGAACCACCTGTTACTTGAAGAGATATCATTGGTGCTGCCGATGTTACAGCACGTTGATCGCGCACTCTAACATAACTTGCACGAGCCTCATTACTAACAACTGCAGATAAACGGCTTTGTAATTCTGCTGTAAAAGAGTTTGTTTTACTCTCGAATGGATAATAATAGTGATTGTCGTTTAGCGAAGAGGCACTGCTGACATTACTTAATTGTTTTGCATCTACTAAGCTCCAACGGAATGAAAATTTATTGAAGTCGTTAATATTCCAGTCAATTTTTGCACCAAACTTTTTGCTCTTGGTATAAATATCAGGATTACCGAAAGCTCCATTATATTCGTATCCTTGCTTTGCAGCCATTGCTTTAATTTTAGAAAGCACATCATCAGCCTCTTCTTTAAGAACTCGAGAACCTGTTTGTCCGTAGCCATTTATATTTGGGTATTTTTTATTTGCATCTTCATAATTCACAAAGAAGAATAATTTATCCTTTATAATAGGTCCGCCAAATGTGATTCCCCATTGATATTCTTGCTGTTTTTGATATTTAGGTGCATAACCTGTTCCATCGGAATAAGGATAATGATTACCAATAAGATTCTGATTGTTTCCAAAGCCATAAACACTTCCGTGGAATTTATTTGTTCCTGATTTGGTAATAGCATTGATAGCACCGCCTGTAAAACCACTCTGACGAACATCGAATGGGGCTACATTTATTTGAATTTGCTCAATAGTTTCCATAGAGACTGGTTGTGTACCAGCCTGTCCACCATTAGATCCATCGGCAGTAAGGCCAAATACATCGTTATTCATAGCACCGTCTATCATAAATGAATTATAACGGTTACTTGTTCCAGCGAACGACATTGCTCCATTACTTGATGTTGTTAGTTGTGGATTCAATCGTGCTACATCGGCAATACCGTGAGTTATACTTGGAATTTCGGCAATTTGCTTTGCTGAAAGACTTTGAGCTGCTCCTGTCTTCGTTCCATTTATTCCAGCCTTTCCTACAACAACAACTTCTTGCAGTTCTTTTGAATCTGTTTGTAGTTTACACGACAAATCTTCTACCTCTCCTAAGCGTAAAGTTACGTCTTGGAATACCTTTGTTTGATTACCAATGTAGGAAATTTCCACTTTATAAGGTCCACCAACACGCATACCTTGAATTGTAAAACGACCATCTATATTGGTCAAAGCTCGATAAATAGTACCCGAAGGTTGGTGTGTTGCAGTTACTGTAGCACCAATAACTTCTTCGCCATTTGATGTTACTCTACCACTAATACCTGATGTTGTTATCTGTGCCATAGCCGAAACGGATATAACAAGCAGTGTTACAACAAGAGAAAGCAATCTTTTTTGCATAATAACTTGATGTTAATATTTAATAACGTTATAAAATTATGGTGCAAATATAATTAAAATTTGCCAAAACTCAGTTAGTAATGCTGTTAAAAACTTAGTTCTTAACAAGAAAGTTAGATTCGATTTGCCAAATTTGCCATTAATACAGCCGCTAATCCTGCTGTTTCTGTTCGCAAACGACTATTTCCTAATGTTGTACTTTTATATTGTTGTTGCAAAGCTTGGTGTACTTCGTTGATGGAAAAATCGCCTTCAGGACCTATTAATACTGTTATGTCTTCGAATAGACCTGAATTATTTATATTGGAAAAGAAGTCTGTTTTTTCTATTTCGTTATAACAATGGCAAATAAATTTTTGTCCAGTTACTTCTTTCTGCATAAAATCTTCAAATGAAAGCATATTGTTTACAATGGGTTTCCACGCTTTTCTACTTTGTTTCATTGCCGATATAACAATACGTTCTATCCTATCTATGCGTAGATTTTTGCGTTCGGAGAACTGACAATTTAAGAAAGATATTTCATCGAAACCTATCTCTGTTGCTTTTTCTACAAGCCATTCTATACGGCTTATGTCTTTTGTTGGAGCAATTGCTAAATGTATATGTCCTTTCCAAGTTTTGTTTTGAACCAACGTTTGGGTTATTTTGTAAAGACAGTGTTTTGAATTTGCTAAAGTTACCACTGCTTCGTAGAAAGTTCCTTTACCATCTATCAAAAAAATATCATCGCCTATTTTTAATCGTAACACACGAATTGCATGAATTGCTTCGTCAGTTGGCAATTCATTATGTTCGGTTGCGTTAGGGACATAAAAGTATCGTGCTTCTTTCATTGTTGGATAGTCTTACTTTTTTCTTTCTTCACTATTCTTGCGCCTGTTCAATTCATCGCGAATACTAGAAGCTAACTCATAATTTTCGTCTTTTATTGCTTTTCGTAAAGCCTTTTCTAACATTTCTAATGTTAATGCATTTAAAGGAAGTGCAACCTTACTTTTCCCCGACTCATAAGGAACACTTTGTCTTTTAAAAAGCTTTTCCTCCATATAAATATCTATGTTGGCAATTTTCGATAAAAGTATTGCATCTGAGGCACGAATAGGAACCATTTCGTACGTAATTTTATTTATTATTACTACTTTATATTGACCATCAGATATAGAATTAAACAATATTTCGTAATGTTCAGAATCTATATTTGAATTTAACCAACAAAGCACTTCAGGCAGAAGACTATGCCGAATTGGGTTATCTCCTATTCTAATATTCAGTTCATGCACCATTATTTTATCGCAAACAATGGCTATTTGTTTATCTTCTAATTGGTTAGTAAGTACTAAAAGCCCCATATTAGAGCCACCAACTATTTCTGTTATTCCTTTAAAAAAGATTTGTATCTTGTTCATTACTTTTCTTTCGGGTGGAATATGACGGCAAAACTTATTGCAACAACTAGAGCATAACCAGCAAATATAAACCAACACGTTTTCCAGTCGCCTACTGTTAGTATATTATCGCCAAATTGTTTCAATTCGGTATAGTTATTAATTATAGCTTGAGCCGCAAGTGTTCCTATTGTTGCGCCAATACCATTAGTCATTAACATAAACAAGCCTTGTGCTGAAGAACGTATTGAGGGATTTGTATTTTTGTCTACAAAAAGAGAACCTGATATATTAAAGAAATCAAAGGCTATTCCATAGACTATCATCGATAAAACAAATAATAAAACACCTGGCATTCCTGGATTTCCTAAACCGAAAAGTCCAAAACGTAAAACCCAACCTAACATTGCTATCAACATTACATTCTTAATTCCATAGCGACGCATAAAGAATGGAATAAGTAGAATGCAGCAAGTTTCGCTTAATTGTGAAAGACTTATAAGTATATTTGCATGTTGCACACCAAATGCGTTTGTAAATTCGGGTTGTGCAGCAAAACTAAACAAAAAAGGATTTGCAAAACTATTTGTTATTTGCAAACTTACGCCTAATAACATTGAGAAAATAAAGAAGATTGCCATTTCTTTTTGTTTAAACAACGAGAAAGCTTTTAATCCAAAAGCATCAACCAAACTCTTTTTCTCATTTCCTACAGATATTTCACAACTTGGTAATGTAAATGTATAAAGGAAAAGTATAATACTCACAATACCAGAAGTAAGGAATTGGTTTTGATTGCTTTGAAAACCTATAATGTCTACCAGCAACATTGTAAATATAAATCCTATTGTCCCAAAAACTCGAATGGGCGGAAAGTCTTTTACAGTATCCATTCCTGCTTGTGATAATGCTGAATAAGCAACAGAATTAGCTAAGGCAATAGTTGGCATATAAAAAGCAACCGACATAGAATAAAGTGTAAAAATTATACTAAAGTTTACATTTATCCCTGCACTTATTCCATAAAATGCTGTACCAAACATAAATAGGCCTGCTAATAGGTGGCAATATCCTAATAAGCGTTGTGCAGGTATCCATCTATCTGCCACAATTCCCATTAATGCTGGCATAAAAATAGAAACAATACCTTGCATAGAATAGAACAATCCGATATTTTCACCAATACCTATATTTCCAAGATAACGTCCCATTGACGTTAAATATGCTCCCCACACTGCGAACTCTAAGAAGTTCATTAGTGCTAAACGTATCTTTAAACTCATCTTTTAGAACTTTGTTTGGCAACAAAAGTACAGCTTTTATCAGAAACTACCAAAGTAAAGTTAAGTATTTATATTAAAGATACAAATATGGGCAAAAAAAATTGATTGTCTCACGACAATCAATCTTTTTATTAACCTTAATAATCTAATACCATGAAAAACACATCGCAAAGTTAAGCAGAATTTATCATACCATAAAGTTTTGCCATTGCAATCTGTTATAAATTAATATTATTTAAAGAAATGCCCATTCCAATTAAGTTTTCTTTGTTTTAAAATGTTGCTCATATCTGTTTTATCGTTAGACGAAAGTAACGGAACTGTGAATTTTATGGTTAAAATATTGTCTGACTCTGACAATTTAAACTCACAAAGTGTAATATTTGCCATACTCAATAAGTCTTCATAGCGTTGTTGTAACATAGAATCGGGCTTTTCAAATACAGGAGTAAGGTCTATTTCAAAAGGTTTCAACTTCCATTCTTTTGAAAATAGCATTAATTTACTTTCTGCAATTGGTCCATTCCATGTTTGTACTAGTGCTATAGTTGAATTATCTAAACTCTTTATTTCTAATTTAGATGCATTGTTTAACTGTACACGAATATAATTGTTGGTAAATTTCTCTATACGTGTTGTATCTTGCAAACTATTCACAACCTCTGGTTTCATTTTCATTGTAACATAGTCTGCTAATTCTGTTCTTAAACTTTTATTGAGATATGGCACAATAGAATCTGGCATTTCAATCCAAAGCTGACGCATTTCTTGTGCGTTTACTGCAATGAGATTGAAAGTTATCATTAGGGTCAAAAATATTCTTTTCATATTAAGTTTACATAGAATAATGTGTTAATAATACTACGATGCTTTGTATTTAGATAATTGGACCTTATATTTTAAATTGTAAAAAAAATGTGTATTTATTATATCGCTTATTAGAAGAGCGAAAAACTTACATCACAATTGTTTTTATACGTAGAAATCATTATCATTGTTCTGTTTTTACTATTATATCCTACTACAAATTTTCCATCGTCTAAATTTTCTGAATTGGTTATATTATAAAGTCCTTCATATTTTCTTGATAAATTATTCATTCGTGTTATTGCATTGTCTTTACTTTTGCAATAGGTTGTTAGACGCAACTGATTAAATTTTCCATCTTTATTAAAAAAACATTCCGCCTCATTATATTTTTCGCCATCAAACGCAACATTTTTATAAATAGCTTTCTCGTTACTCAACAGATAGGGAACACCAAATATTTTCTCTAACACACGCATTGTCTCTGCGTTGTCTACCATAAATTTAATGTTTTCAATCTGTTGTTGTGCTGACAAATTTAATGTAAATACAAATAAGAGGATTATAATCCCTAAACTTTTCTTCATTATTTTAAATTCTTTATCTATTTTTTGTGCAAAGTTATATAGAAATTGACGAAAGTAAATACTTTTTTTAAGAAATCTATAATAGTTATTTTTATAAGTGTCTATTATTTTAGCATAAATTGTTTACTTGTTCCCTATTTTATCTGGCACACATTAACAAGAAAGAGCCTACAAAAGTAGCTCCCTATAACAAAGAAGTGTTGAACCAAAAATAAGGAAAAGCTAAAATAAAAATATGCACCTGAAAATTTAGAATAAGAAAATAAAAATTTATAATAAGATTTTTTTATTTTGTAATTACAAATCATTTGTATTTTAATTAAAAAAATTGCTCCTTCCTATCAGTAATAAATTTTAGCAGAAACTAACGAGAGAATACTAAGAAAAAAAATACTAGTATCTATAGACTTTTGCCAACTGTCCAACTATTGTTTTACTATATAGTTTATAATAAAACAACAAGTTTTTTCCTTCATAGATTTGTATTTTCATTTTTTTTCTCTAATTTTGTATTCGGCAATTAACGATATAAAAATGACACAACAAGAAGATATTCAAAAAGCTGTAGAAGTGATGCGAAAAGGTGGAATAATACTATATCCAACCGATACAGTATGGGGAATAGGTTGCGATGCAACAAATTCTGAAGCCGTAGCAAAAATATATAAAATAAAACACCGTGATGATTCTAAAGCCTTAGTTTGTCTTGTAGATTCAGACGCACGATTACAGAAATATGTGCGTAATGTTCCTGAAGTTGCATGGCAACTTATAGATGCAGTGGTGAAACCAACAACATTAATATTAGATGGTGCCGTAAATCTTGCACCAAATCTTATAGCAGAAGATGGTTCTATAGGAATAAGAATAACAAACGAACCTTTTTCAAAAGAATTATGTTATCGTTTCCAGAAAGCAATAGTTAGTACATCTGTTAATATTAGCGGAGAACCTGCAGCACAAAATTTCTGCGATATTTCAGAAGAATTATTATCCTCTGTCGATTATGTATGTTTTTCTCGACGCCAAGAACATAAACCGCATCAACCATCTACCATAATAAAGATAGGAATGACGGGAGAAATAAATATAATCAGAAAATAGTTTAAACAACAACAACTTTTCTATACCCCATATACAATATAAAAGTGGTTTCCAAAAAATGGTAGATAAAGAAAGCAACAATATAATAAGTAGTATTGACAATTGGCGCAAGAAAAATATTTCCGATTGTCAGTTTGTACTAATATTAGCATTTATTGTAGGATTTCTAGCAGCTGTGGCAGCATATATTCTCCATTTTATAATTGAAGAAATAGAAACTCTTATTACTTCAGGTTTTCGCATAACCACTATTAACTGGCTATACCTTCTTTACCCAGTTATTGGTATTTGGCTAACAAGTTTGTTTGTAAAGTATATTGTTCGCGACCAAATTTCACATGGTATTACACGTGTATTATATGCCATTTCAACAAAACGGTCTAAATTAAAAGCACATAATACCTGGACTTCTATCGTTGCATCAGCAATTACTATCGGATTTGGAGGTTCTGTTGGAGCTGAAGCTCCTATTGTTTTAACAGGATCGGCAATTGGAAGTAACTTAGGAAGACTCTTCAATATGGATCGCCGAACATTAATGTTGTTAGTTGGTTGTGGAGCAACAGCAGCGGTTTCGGGTATTTTTAAAGCTCCTATAGCAGGATTAGTTTTCACTTTAGAGATTTTAATGGTAGATCTTACTATGGCTTCTCTATTACCTATCCTAATAGCTTCGGTTACTGCAACTTGTTTTTCTTACTTCTTTACTGGTGGAGAACCTATGTATAACTTTAAGATAGACTATTTATGGAGTCTTAGTAAGGTTCCACCAACTATCCTTTTAGGTGTTTGTTGTGGTTTTCTCTCACTTTATTTTATGCGTGTTATGTCTTGGTGCGAAGATAAATATGCAAGTTTATCTAAGTATCCTTATTTAAAACTAATGGCAGGAGGGCTCGTTTTATCATCATTAATATTTTTGTTTCCATCATTATATGGAGAAGGTTATAATAGCTTAAGAATTTTTATAGAAGGTAATTCTACAACCGATTGGGATAAAGTGTTGCAAGGTTCTATGTTTGCAGGACAAACAAAATTCTTAATTCTATATGTAGGATTAGTAGCACTAACAAAAGTATTTGCAACTAGTGCCACTAATGGTGCTGGAGGGTGTGGCGGAACATTTGCACCATCATTATTTATAGGTGGGTTTGGCGGATTTTTCTTTGCACGCCTTTGGAATATACAACAAATTGGCGAGTATATTCCTGAAAAGAATTTTACCCTTTATGGAATGGCAGCTGTAATGGCAGCTGTAATGCACGCACCTTTAACAGGAGTATTTCTAATTGCAGAGCTTACTGGTGGATATCATCTTTTTATTCCACTAATTATAGTAACTATTAGTTCGTATCTTACAATAAATATATTTGAACAACATAGTATATATGCAGTACGTTTGGCACGACAAGGAAAACTTTTAACACATCATACAGATAAAGCGGTAATGACAATGATGAATATGAAAAACATTATTGATCGCGATTATACTTCTGTAGATCCAAATATGAATATGGGAAAACTGGTTCATGCTATTAGTTCAAGTCGCAACGATTATATTCCAGTCCTTAATGATGGTGGTATTTTATTAGGAGAAATTGATATAACAAAACTTCGACATATAATTTTCCGTACAGAATTATACCATCGCTTTTCGGTAGAACAATTAATG
Organism: Prevotella pallens; assembly: GCF_900454935.1. Lineage (NCBI taxonomy): Bacteria > Pseudomonadati > Bacteroidota > Bacteroidia > Bacteroidales > Prevotellaceae > Prevotella > Prevotella pallens. The sequence goes on along the minus strand of NZ_UGTP01000001.1, from coordinate 1,094,234 downwards.
ACTCCACCTCCAGCTACAATTGGAGTAAATGATCCTATGGAAAGTGTTATGAAAGTGTTTGAAAAAACAGGAGCACAAGTACTTCCTGTTGTGGAAATTGATAGAAGACTCGTTGGTTATATATCTCGTGCGCGACTTTATAATATGTATCGCCAATTAGTTGCCGACTTTAGTGAGGAATAATAAAAAGAAAGATAGCATAATTATATTCAAAAAAATATTGTATGGATAAGAAGGAACTCAGAATTGTCTTTATGGGTACTCCAGAGTTTGCTGTAGAATCGTTGAAAGCTTTGGTAGAAAATGGTTATAATATAGTAGGTGTTGTAACTCAACCAGATAAACCTGTAGGACGTCATCAGGAAAAACTTCAACCTTCTCCTATAAAAAAATATGCTGAAACTGTAGGATTACAGGTTTTACAGCCATCTAAAATGAAAGATGCTGAATTTATTGAGAAATTACGTGGTTTAAAAGCAGATTTGCAAGTTGTTGTTGCATTTCGCATGTTACCAGAAATAGTTTGGTCAATGCCACGTTTTGGAACTTTCAATATCCATGCAGCATTATTGCCACAATATCGTGGCGCAGCTCCTATAAATTGGGCTGTTATAAATGGAGAAACCGAGACAGGAGTAACATCTTTTTTCCTCGATAAGAATATTGATACTGGACGGATTATTAAACAAAAGAATTTCATAATTCCAGAAGATGTAGATGTTGAATATGTATATAATGGATTAATGAAATTAGGTGCACAATTGACTATAGAAACAATTGAACTTTTATGCACAAAGATTTCAGAAAATTTTAGTGCAAACGAAGTTTTAACCGCTGAGAAAATATTAATTGTTTTAAACAATATAACGAAAGCACAACAAGAACCGGACGATTTGCATTATGCACCAAAGATATTTAATGAAACGTGTGAGATAGATTGGAATAAAAACTCTAACACCATTTATAATTTCGTTCGTGGACTTTCACCCTATCCTGGAGCATGGTCTAAGATGATTTTATTAAATAAAAAATTGTCTTCGGCAAAAGACACAAAAGAAATGGTCTTGAAGATTTTTAAAATGTCTAAAACTAATAAACCAGCAATAGGAAAACCAGGAACTTTTTTCATTGAAAATAAAACAATATATATTAACTCTAACGATTTTCTATTAGAGCTAAAGGAATTACAACTCTCTGGAAAGAAACGAATGGACAGCATTTCGTTTCTAAATGGATTCAAACAGATTGCAAATTATAAATTAGAAACAAAATAATACTAAAATATTAATTGTAATTAATAGAATTAATCGCTTTATAAAATAAATTAGTACTTTTGCATTATTAGTAGTGATAACAGAATAATTATTTGACAATATATCGAAGATGAAAATACTAAATAAAATTTTTGAATGGTATCTAACAAAAAATGCACTTCCATATTGGACCGTGTTGGCTATTGATATTTTTATTTGTTATTTATCTGGACTCCTTGTTTTTTGGTTTTATTACCATGGGGCTATTGAATTTTCAAATTTATCGCTAATAACAGCCACTATCTTCATTTTTATGACATTTGTGCTTATTGGCTTTCGAGTTTTCAAAACTTATTCAGGAATAATTCGATATTCTTCTTTTGTTGATTTACAACGTGTAGGTTTTGCTATGTTTTTATCGTTTGCCATTGCAGAACTTGTACATTATGCTATCTCCATTTGGGATACAAAACCAATCTTTTTTAACATTAAATTTGTACGTCTTGAAGGACGACAAATTGCCGCAATGTATCTTGTTGCAACCGTAGGAATGGTTATTTTCCGAATAATAGTAAAAACTATGTACGATTTATATTTAAGTCCAAATCGTAAAATAGAAACACTTATATATGGCATTAAAGAAGGTGGAATAGGAATAGCTAATAATATTTGTAACGATAGAAGTTCTAGATTTTCGTTAAAAGGATTTATCTCTCACGATAATCTATACCATAATAAAACATTATTAGGCGAAAAAATATATTCTATTGATGCAAAATTAGAAGAAGTTATTAAACAGAAAAGAATAAAGGCTGTACTTGTTTCGCCTATTCAAGTAGATAAATTTAGGGCTGATACAAGATTGCAAGATTTGCTTATAAATGCTAATGTCAAAATTTACCTTACAGAGCATACAAAAGAATGGACAGGTGAGAACGATTTAGAGCATGTACAGTTTAAAGAAATAAATATTGAGGATCTTCTCCCACGCGATGAGATAATAGTAGATATGGATGCTATTGGAAACTTGCTAAATGGTAAGTGTATTATGATTACAGGTTCAGCAGGTTCTATTGGTTCTGAAATAGTTCGACAAATATCTATATATAAACCCGATAAATTAATTCTTATAGATCAGGCTGAAACGCCACAACATGATATAAGATTAATGATGCATTTTAATTATCCTACTATAAAAGTAGAAACCATCGTGGCAAATATTACAAATATTGATAGAATGGAAAGCATTTTTAAGCAATATAAACCTGAATATGTTTTCCATGCGGCTGCATATAAACACGTTCCTATGATGGAGAATAATCCATCAGAAAGCATACAGAATAATGTATGGGGAACAAAAGTTATAGCCGACTTAAGTGTGAAATATGGAGTAAAGAAGTTTGTTATGGTATCTACTGATAAAGCTGTTAATCCAACAAACGTAATGGGTTGTTCTAAACGTATTTGTGAAATTTATTGCCAAAGTTTAAATACAAAAACAAATCAAGGAAAACAAGCTGAAAAGTCTACACAGTTCGTTACTACTCGCTTTGGAAATGTATTGGGTTCAAATGGTTCAGTTATCCCTTTATTCGAAAAACAAATTAAAAGTGGTGGACCAGTAACAGTAACCGACCCTAATATTATTCGTTTCTTTATGCTAATTCCAGAAGCATGTAAGCTGGTTCTCGAAGCTGGAACACATGGAAAAGGTGGAGAAATTTTTGTTTTTGATATGGGTAAACCTGTAAGAATTGCCGATTTGGCGAAACGAATGATAAAACTTTCGGGTGCAGAAAATGTAGAAATAGAATATACAGGGTTGCGTGCAGGAGAAAAACTTTACGAAGAAGTATTGAGTACAACAGAAAACACACTGCCCAGTTTCCATAAGAAAATTCGTATTGCAAAAGTTTGTGAATACGATTATGATGAAGTTTCTAAACAAATAGACGAACTTATTGCTTTAAGTCATACATACAACGATATGGCTATCGTAGAAAAAATGAAAGAGATTGTTCCTGAATATATAAGCAATAATAGTAAATATTCTGTTTTAGATAAAAAGAATGAATAAGTATTGATACAAAAAATAAAGTTCTCAGAAATTTTAATAAGAAATAGAGAAAAATATTATTATAAAATTTGAAATTGTAATTACAAAATAAAAAATTGTAATTACAATTTCTTTATGGGCTATTAATCGATAATAAGAAACTTCAATACATTAGCTTTCTTATTGTATTCTCGTTCTTACAGTATATCTGTATTTTGCAGAAAACTTTTTTCCTTATTCTGCTTTATTAATGGTTATCCAAGCGTTAATCTGATAATTTCTTCCATATCCATAAAACAGATACAGAACCAATTACACAAAATATGAGATTAGTAATATACCCTTTACCAAACAAATCAATATTTAGAAGATAACTAATAAAGGAACCAGCATAACTTCCTACTATTCCGATAAAAAGATTCATACAACAACCTTTACCTTCTCCACTCATTATACGATTAGCAATATAACCGATTAATATTCCAGTTAATATTGGCCACGCTGTAAAATCGGCAATGTGATCAAACATAATAATGCTGTTTTTATATTATTTTTATGTCTTACGTGTCTACTTTAATTCTTTGCCTATAGAGAATGCTTTCCCTACTTTTTCTCCCATTCTTATATATTCGAGAGCAATAGGATTGAAAGTTATAAGATTCATTTTCTCTACATCTGGTTTCCCATTATTGCCAAGATATTTTTCATCACAAATTATATTCACTATCTCAGCTATCATATAATATCCCGTTTCTGTTTCTTTTAGCTTTTCTTTGATACGACATTCCATTGTCATTGGAAAATCAATAAAAATGGGGGCATTTACATTCTTAGAATCAACAAAAGTCCAACCAGTATTCATTACTTTATTTGGAACATTTTTCTGACTTACAATGCCAACATAGTCGGCAGCAGCCATTGTATCTACAGTAGCAAAAGCAACAGTAAACTCTCCATTAATATTTAAATTCTTGGTTGTTTGGTGAATTCCCATTGAAATCATAATTTGTTGATTATCCCATTGACCTGCCCACGCAGCATTCATAGCATTTGGCATACCATTTTCATCGTATGTTCCAATAATTAACACTGGTTGTGGAAGAATCCATGCCTTTTTACCAAAACTTTTCATTCACTTTCTATTTATTCTATTATACTATTAATCTTTACTCTCATAGAAAATCAGTAACGGCAAAGTGCTCGTAGAAAATTTCCTATTTACATTTTTGTTTCCACCACTTGATGAAAATAAAGAATATATATACTCTTTGCAAAAATAGATAATTAGAAATATATTTCCAAACTTATTAGCATTTTTTATGCCTATATAATTACACATTTATAATTCGCTAATAGAGAGTATTATAATTAATATAAAAAAGAAATGCCCAACGCTTCGCAGCGACGGGCACTCAACCTCAATAGGTATTAGTCATTTAAGGTAAAAAGATTGTATTCAGGATAACGAGTGCAAAGATATATTAATTTCTATAACCCACCAAATTTTTCTTTAATTATTTTTCAAAAATATACATTGCCATAATGAAAGCAGACCGAAACTATTGAAAACAGGTAGTTATATAAGACAATATTATAGGCAAGAACTATTATTAGTAAGGAAAACATATTTATAGAATGAAAAAAATAACTATCTTTGCAGAAGAAAAATTATAGCTTATGAACACAATAGAAAGTAACACTAATGAAGAGAAACGTAGTTTGAGTTTTGTAGAACAAATAGTCGAAGAAGATATTGCAGAAGGAAAGAACGGCAGACGCATTCAAACTCGTTTTCCACCAGAACCAAACGGATATTTACATATTGGACATGCAAAAGCTATTTGTATGGACTTTGGTGTAGCAGAAAAATATAACGGTGTTTGTAATCTACGTTTTGATGATACAAATCCATCAAAAGAAAATAACGAATATGTAGAAAATATTCTTCACGATATTAACTGGTTAGGTTTTAAATGGGGGAATATTTACTATGCAAGCGACTATTTCGAAAAACTTTGGGACTTTGCTATATGGCTAATAAAAAAAGGATTAGCATACGTTGATGAACAGAGCGCAGAAGAAATAGCAGCACAAAAAGGAACACCAACCGAACCAGGTATTCCTTCGCCATATAGAAATCGCCCTATAGAAGAGAGCCTTACTCTTTTTGAAAAAATGAATACTCCCGAAGTTCCCGAAGGAAGTATGGTGTTACGTGCGAAATTAGATATGGCAAATCCAAATATGCACTTCCGTGATCCTATTATATATCGTATAATACATACGCCACATCACCGTACTGGTACAAAATGGAATTGTTATCCTATGTACGATTTCGCACACGGACAAAGCGATTATTTTGAAGGAGTTACTCATTCTATATGCACTTTAGAATTTGTTCCTCACCGCCCACTCTACGATAAATTTATAGATTTGCTAAAAGAATCGGACAATACTGCCGATGTATTAAACGATAACCGACCACGACAGATTGAATTTAATCGACTTAATCTTACTTATACAGTAATGTCGAAACGAAAACTACATACTCTTGTAGACGAGAAACTTGTAAATGGTTGGGACGATCCTCGTATGCCGACACTTTGCGGAATGCGTCGTCGTGGTTATTCTCCCGAATCTATCCGTGCATTTATTGATTCTATCGGTTATACAAAGTTCGATGCACTTAATGATATGGCTTTACTTGAAGCTGCTGTACGTAACGATTTAAATAAGAAAGCAACTCGTGTAAGTGCAGTTTTAGATCCTGTAAAACTCGTAATTACCAATTATCCCGAAGATAAAACAGAAGAATTGGAAAGCATAAACAATCCAGAAAATGAAGAGGAGGGTGTACACACTATTACTTTCTCTAAGAATTTATGGATAGAACGTGGCGATTTTATGGAAGATGCACCTAAAAAATTCTTCCGTATGACTCCGGGGAAAGAAGTACGCTTAAAGAGTGCATATATTGTTAAATGCACAGGATGCACAAAAGATGAAGATGGTAATATTATAGAAATCCAAGCAGAATATGATCCTACAAGTAAAAGTGGAATGGAAGGAGCAAATCGCAAAGTAAAAGGAACCTTGCATTGGGTAAGTGCAGAGCATTGTTTAAAAGCAGAAGTTCGCGAATATGACCGACTTTTTAAAGTAGAAAATCCATCGGCTGAAGAAAGTGACTTTAGAGAACTGCTGAATCCAAACAGTTTAAAAATTCATAATAACTGCTACGTTGAAAAATATCTTTCAGAAAAGAAGCCGGGAGACTATTTGCAATTCCAACGTACAGGTTACTTTATGCTTGATCCAGATTCTACTACCGAAAAACTTATTTTCAATAAAACAGTAGGTCTAAAAGATGCATGGGCAAAAGCTCAAAATAAAGGATAAAATAATATTGGACGAATATTTTAAAAGCGATAGTTTTAAGCATATTCTTCATAAATATGAAGAGCTATGCAAAAATAATGTCAGCAGTTTCCTCGATTCAGAGGAACTTGCTGATATTGCAGAATATTACCATATAATAGGTAAAGACGAAGAAGCTAAAGCTGCTGCAAGATATGCAATAAATATCTTTCCTGGAGCAATAGCTCCACTTTGTTTTATGGCACGTTGTGCAATGTTTATAGATAAAAACATTGATAAAGCAAAATCTATTGCAGAAGAAATCTTAGACAAAACAGATTTAGACTATTATTATCTAAATGCAGAGATAATGATAGTGCAGATGAAAACTGAAGAGGCTAATATTTATCTTTTAGAACGTTTTAGCTATGTTGCTATAGAAGAACAACAAAACTATATTTTCGATGTCGCTTCTCTATTTTGCGATTATGCTTTAGTAGAATTTGCACAAAAGTGGTTAAGTCTATATGAAGATGTAGAATCACCAGAATATAAAGAATTAAAGGTAAGAATACTTCTTTGGAATGGAGGAGGCACCGAAAGTGAGGAGATTCTAAATAGTCTAATAGATACTAACCCCTACTCTACTACATATTGGAATGAATTAGCAAAATACTATTTCTTAAATGAAAAGTATGAAAAATCTATAACGGCAAGTGAATACACCTTAGCAATAAACCCAAAAGATGAAGATGCACTATCTAATAAGGCAAATGCATTATACAGTATTGGCAACTATAAAGAGGCTATAAACTATTATAAACGACTACAAAAGATTACTGTAGGCGGACTTAGAAAATCGTTAAATATATCAATTGCAAATGCTTATTTAAGCGAAAATAATATTGAGGAAGCATTTAAGTACTTTACAAAAGCTATTGATTATTCTGAAAAGAAAGAAGAGATATATATAAAAATGGCAATTTCTTTAATGGGGAACGGGTATATACGTGAGGCTTATCAAATTTTTTCTGATTATATGGAAAATATGTCGGAAGATTGGAATATTGGTTATGCCTGTTATGCACGATGCTGTTTTGAGTTAGGGTTAATGGAAAAATATAAAAAAATCTTAGAAATAGCTATCAAGAAAAATTTAATAGAAACAGAAGAAGTACTAGCTGACTTATATCCAGAAGGTAGTAAGCCCGAAGAATATCCACAGCTTTCTCCTAAAGAACGAAATGTAGGTACAAATAGTAATTTTAATAATAGCACTTTCCCATTTTAAGAAAAAAATAACACAAAAGAGAAAATATTATGGCTATAAACAATAGATATATAGAAGAGATTGCTAATCAGCAACCGCTAACAGATATAGAGGAACAAGAACTTGCAGCTAGGATAAAAATAGGAGATGCAAGTGCTTTAGAAAAACTAACAAAAGCAAACTTAAAATTTGTAGTTTCATTGGCACATCAATATAAAAATCGTGGATTAAGCGAAGATGATTTAATAAGTGAAGGAAATATTGGTATGATGTATGCAGCACAAAAGTTTGATGGGACAAGAGGAATACGATTTGTGAAATTTGCTGCTACTTATATACGCAAAGCAATGGAAGAAGCAATAAATGAACAGATTGATATAAATAATGCTCAGGATAATGGAGAAAAAAAGCATAGTATACATACATTATCTATAGATCAACCTCTGCCAATTGGTAGTAATGGGAATTTTACATTGCAAAGTGTAATAGAGAATAAAAATTCTCCACAGGCAGATGAGCATCTAACTCGTCAGATTATAGCAGAGAAAATAGCAAAGGGAATGAATATCCTCGACGAAAGACAGAAAGAAGTTATTACACTGATTTTTGGATTAAAAGATGGCGAAATTTACACAATGGCAGAAATAGCTAAAAAGATAGGAATAAAACGTGAACGTGTGCGCCAAATACGTAATAAAGCATTACGTAAGCTACAAAAGTATCTAAAATAATATAAATAAATAGTCTTAGTAGCGGAAAACAATTGTGCGAAACCAATCACGCAGTATACCTCTATACTGATTTTGACTATCGGCACACAAAACCAAAACTTGTGTACTATTATGTAATTTAGGACCAAGACACATTCCTTCATAGTTCGCAAAATCTTGATGGAATAATGTTAATGATGTTTTCCATTCTGCAAGTAGTTGCTTTTTCATATATGGACTTGTATCTATGAGAGAACTATTAGTTGATATTTCTTGAGAACTATTAGTATCAACACAATAAATCTTATTTTTTACAAATGAACCGAATATCAAAGGTGCAACATAAAGTTCTCTTTCCATAATAAGAAGCATACCATTATCTAATGCAACTATATCTGATACACCCATTGCATAATTTCGTGCAGGCTTGTTTACAGTGCTTTTATCCATTTTATATGCATATTGTGCTATTGGATTAAAATTCTCATCGAAAGCTTGAAGTCGCAGACGATTTTCTATTAATAACATTGGTGCTGCCTGTTTCCCATCATTCTTTAATGTTGATTCAGTTGTTGTCCAAAATAAATGTGTTTTTGGATTGTAAGTAAGAGATTCTAAACCATAGTTCGTCGATGCGGAGCGAAAATAAGATGGAACAAATAATTGGGTTCCAATAAAATTGCCAGATAAGTTATATTCACAAATACTATTATCAGCTTCGTGTGCAATAAAAACACTATTCCGATTAGGATAAAAACAAATACCTTCTTCATCAGCACCCAATATAGATGAACCAAAAAATCCATCAGACTTAATTTGTTTTATATCGCCAGTATTAGGGTTTATCTCTATCTTAAATAGATAGAAACCACTATATTCTGCTTTATCGGAAACAATAGCATAGCTATTATTCTCTAACCATGTTATTCCACTATAATTTCCTTTTGGAACAGTTCTTTTAAAATAATGCTGTTTATTTATAATAACCAATTTTGGATAACTCTGAGCACAAATTGGAATAGAGAGAAGCATAAGGATTAAGCAAATAGATGAGCGCATAAACTATTTGTTAGTATTAAAATAAAATCTTTTATATCAAGAATTAGAAGACTTTCTAAGAATACATTTATAAAAGATTTATATTTTCTGTATTCAACTAAATTCATTTATACTAATTAGGTGATTGACTATAAAAGAAAGCAATCGCCTAATTAGTATTTACTATTCTAAGAATCTTTGGCAACTAAACCTTCCACGACTGTTCTTTAACAAACTTTATGTCGTGTTCAACCATTATTTTTACTAACTGTTCAAAGGTTGTTTTGCGAGGATTCCACCCTAACTTTGTTTTTGCTTTTGTTGGATCACCAAGTAGTTGTTCTACTTCTGCAGGTCTAAAGTACTTAGGATCTACTTCTACTATCGGTTGATTTGTAGCTTTATTATATCCTTTCTCATTAATACCTTCACCACGCCATTCAATTTCTATACCAACTTCTTTAAATGCAGCAGTACAAAAAGTGCGCACAGTATACATTTCTCCTGTTGCAATAACGAAGTCATCAGGTTCCTTTTCTTGTAGAATTAACCACATACATTCTACATAATCTTTGGCATATCCCCAATCTCGTTGTGCACTAAGATTACCTAAGTAAAGTTTATCTTGCAGACCTTGTGAGATACGTGCGGCTGCTAATGTAATCTTACGAGTAACAAAATTTTCTCCACGTCGTTCACTCTCGTGATTAAAGAGAATACCGTTGCAACAAAACATTCCGTAAGATTCTCGATAGTTTTTCATTATCCAATAACCATAAAGTTTTGCTACAGCGTATGGAGAACGAGGGTAAAAAGGAGTTGTTTCTTTTTGTGGAACTTCTTGAACTTTACCAAACAATTCTGAAGTCGATGCTTGATAAATTTTACATACTTTTTCTAATCCACAAATACGTACAGCTTCTAGCAATCGCAATACGCCAACAGCATCAGTGTCTGCAGTATATTCTGGTACATCAAAACTTACTTTAACATGGCTTTGAGCAGCAAGATTATAAATCTCAGTTGGCTTTACTTCACCAATAATTCGAATTAAAGAAGAGGAATCTGTCATATCTGCCCAATGTAGATTTATTAAACGCTCTTTCTTCATATCTCGAACCCATTCGTCTAAATACAGATGTTCTATTCTCCCTGTATTAAAAGAAGAGCTACGTCGCAGCAAACCGTGTACTTCATAACCTTTTTCTATCAGAAACTCGGCTAAGTAGCTTCCATCTTGACCTGTAATTCCTGTTATTAATGCTATTTTCTTATCCATTTATTATTTTCTTCTAAAGTTATAAATAAGTATTTAAAGAACTTAACTCCACATCATTTATCTTCAGAAAACTGTTTTATTCTTTGTTCTTCTGATAACTTACAAATAAGCAACATTCCATCTTCTTCAGCAATAATATAGCCGTCAAGACCTTGAACTACAACTTTCTTTGTTTCAGTAGCATGTATAATGCAATTCTTACTATCATACATCTGTATATTCTTACCTATAATAGCATTACCATAAAGGTCGTGTTGTGTTTGTAGATATAATGCGCCCCATGTACCAAGATCGCTCCAACCAAAATCAGCTGGACAAACAAATATTTCTTCAGCTTTCTCCATTATAGCATAGTCTACTGATATACTCTCACATTCTGGATACATCTTATCTATATATAATTGCTCTTCAGGTGTACCTAATACATCAAAAAGTTGTTGGAAAATACGTGCAATTCCTGGTTGATATATTCTAAACGCATTTACAATTGTTGATACATTCCAGATAAAAATACCAGCATTCCAAAAGAAATTGTTCATACTGATATACTTTTTTGCAGTTTCAGCATCTGGTTTCTCCTTAAACTGGTCTACACGGAATATCTCTTTATTACGCGCTGAAGGAGTTGTTAAGTCTGCTTGTATATATCCATAGCCTGTCTCTGCCCTAGAAGGTTTCATTCCTAATGTAACAATAGCATCGGTTTCTGATGTAAACTTCAGACAATTAGTTATAACTCTACGAAACTCTTCTTGATTAGTAACGATATGGTCGCTTGGAGTTACGATAATATTCGCTTTGGGATCGGATTTCTTTATTCGCCAGCTAACGTATGCAATACATGGTGCTGTATTTCTTCTACACGGCTCACTTAAAATATTGTCTATTGGAATATCAGGCAATTGTTCATGAACTAATTCGCAATATTTCGCATTTGTTACAACCCAAACATTTTCAGGCTTTGTAATACCTTTTAGTCGATCATAGGTAAGTTGCATCAACGATCTGCCTACACCTAACACATCGATAAATTGTTTTGGTTTATCAGCTGTACTCATAGGCCAGAAACGACTTCCGACCCCTCCTGCCATTATAACAAGATGATTGTTTGTATGTATCATAACTCTCTTTTAGGCTTAGTTTATTATTCGATGAATAAGTGCAAATATACAAATAAATATCCAACAAACAAATATTCTTAGTATATTTCTGTATTACTCAAACAAATTCAAACTAAAGTCTGTCTGTGTCTTTTCATCTTTCTTAATATCGCATTCATGCGAAAATTTTAATTGTAGATGCCTAACCTCTTGATTATTAATATTTATACAGTAAACACCTTTCCTAACTCTTCCTAACATAGAGTTTGGGCGCTTACTCATTTTTAAGAGACATTGTTGTACTTCTTGATGTGTATCTTCGATATTTAACGATAAAAAGAACGAGTTATATGTGTTAAATATATGACGCGTAATCTTACTCACTGACAATCCTTTTTCGCCAGCTTCAATAAGTAACAGCAATATATCCTTTTCGTATTGCATAAAAAAAGGAGTCTATACTTCTAAATACAGACCCCCTATTTAATTCTATTCGTTTACTAAGCAAGGACTAATTTCTCGTCTTCGCTATTAATCTTTCCTTCTTTCAGAAGCCAACCTATTCCTAGATATGCCTCTTCAATACTAATATTTGCAGTCTTTGCTATCTCAGATACAGCTAAACCTCTATTCTCTGCAACGAGTGCATTATATACATCACCAGCTTTAAATCCTACATTTTCTGAACTTAGATCTACTTTCACTGGAGCCTTTTTCACACAAGCCTTCTTGGTTGCTGTTCTTTTTGTTGTTGTCTTAGTGACGTTTTTCTTTTCTACCATAATTATTTGTCCACATTTAAATACTACTGTAGTTAATAAAAGACGAACTCTTATTGGGTTGCAAATATACATCAAATATCTTAATGTAGCTAATTTATTGACAAAAAAGAAACAACTTTAAAGTCATAATGAAGTGCAATATGTTTTTTATTGATTTACATCAACAAAAGTTAGCTTTTTATATCTAATTTTATCTGCAATTCATCAAGTTGTTTTGGAGCTAAAGCTGAAGGTGCATCGAGCATTACATCACGTCCACTATTATTCTTTGGGAAAGCTATTACATCGCGGATTGTATCGAGTCCTGCCATAATGCTTACATAACGGTCTAGTCCGAATGCAATACCTGCATGAGGAGGTGCACCATAGCGAAATGCATTCATTAAGAAGCCAAATTGTTCTTCTGCCTGTTGTTTAGTAAATCCTAATACTTCAAACATCTTTTCTTGTAATTCTGTATCATGAATTCTAATAGAGCCACCACCAACTTCAATTCCATTACATACGAAATCGTATGCTAATGCTCGTACTTGTTCTGGATGTTCGTCGAGTAAATGCAGATCTTCTGGATTTGGCATAGTGAATGGGTGATGAGTTGCCATAAGACGTTGTTCTTCATCGCTCCATTCAAATAGTGGGAAGTCTACTATCCACAAACATTTAAATGTATTTTTATCGCGCAATCCTAAACGATTTCCCATTTCTAAACGTAATGAGCATAGTTGTACTCTAGTTTTATTAGCATTGTCGCCTGACAATATCAGTACTAAATCGCCATTGTTTGCATTTGTAGTTTTCTTCACGTCTTGTAATTGTTCTTGTGTGAAGAATTTATCTACAGAGCTCTTTGCTGTGCCATTTTCATCGTATTTGATGTAAACTAACCCCTTTGCACCTACTTGTGGACGTTTTACAAAATCGGCAAGTTCATCTAGTTGTTTACGGCTGTAATGAGCACAACCAGGCACAACGATTCCACCTATATAGTTAGCCTCGTTGAAAACAGAGAAATCGCTTTTATCTTTTAGAACATCCATAAGTTCTACAAATTCCATTCCGAAGCGAACATCTGGTTTATCAGAACCATAACGCTTCATTGCATCGTGCCATGTCATTTGTTCTAACTTAGCAGGAAGTTCTACGTCTCTAATTTCTTTAAATAAATAGCGAGCCATATCTTCAAAAACTTGAAGAACATCTTCTTGATGTACGTATGACATTTCGCAATCTATTTGGGTAAATTCTGGTTGCCTATCAGCGCGTAAGTCTTCATCGCGGAAACATTTCGCAATTTGGAAGTAGCGGTCAAAACCTGCTATCATCAATAGCTGTTTCAGCGTTTGTGGACTTTGTGGGAGTGCATAGAACTGACCTGGATTCATTCGTGAAGGTACAACAAAATCGCGTGCTCCTTCTGGAGTAGAGCCTATTAATATAGGTGTTTCCACCTCTATAAAGTTTAGTTTATCGAGGAAATTACGAATAAGAATAGTCATTCTATGGCGTAATTCTAAGTTACTACGCACTGCTGAACGTCGTAAATCCAAATATCTGTATTTCATTCGGAGATCGTCTCCGCCATCTGTATTATCTTCTATTGTAAAAGGTGGAGTTAGCGAGCTACTTAATACTGTCAATTCCTTAGCAATAATCTCAATATCGCCAGTTGGTATCTTACTATTTTTACTTTGACGTTCGTTTACAATACCTTTAACGTTAATGCAGTATTCGCGACCCAATTTGTTGGCTTCATTACAAAGACCAGCATCTTCGGCCTCATTAAATACAAGTTGTGTAATGCCATAACGGTCGCGTAAATCAACGAAAGTCATACCGCCCATTTTACGTGAACGTTGGACCCAGCCCGCAAGTACAACTTCTTTACCTGCATCTGTTAAACGGAGTTCACCACAAGTTTTAGTTCGATACATATTCTTATTATTTTTTATTATTTAGCCCTGCAAAGATACTAACTTTTACTGAGAACGATTAAAAGGATATAAAGAAATTTCGCTTTTTCTCTTTAAATGCAATTATGAATAATACTTACTCGAAAAGCCTATTCACGAACATTCATTAAAGGCTGATATCATTTCAACAGAAAAATATAAATTCTTGCGTGCCTTGTAAAACTAAGTGTCTATTATTCCAATATAGTTTTTAAACTTCGTCTATCTATCCAGCAGCCATAATAAGAAGGCGTCTACAGAAGTAGCTAATGCAACAAAAAGAGGCTAACAAAATCAATAAAAGCCACAGAGTTATAAAGGCGTTGTTGTTTATGATATCTAATTCACTACTGACAGATATCTGAAACATAACTAACAGATATCTAAAATGCAACTGACAGATATCTGAAACAAACGTAACAGAAAGAACGCTATTTACCTAAACTCAGATAATAATATACGATGCGTATAAATTCACGCTTTTCACAGGCATTTAAACATCATTTACAATAGTACCTAAATATAATTCTAATAGCATATAATAATTAAGCTTTCAAGTGTTTATTAAAGCAAAATGACCATTTATTTTTCACCTTCAATTGGTAATTAGAGCCCTATTAGATTTTGTTTTATTATTGAATAGATTGATTGACTTTACGCTGAAGGCATAGTGGACTACGATAAATTAGAAAAGAAAACAAGATGACTGGCAAGAAAACGAAAGCAGAAAAATTATAATGGTATAAACAAAATATGATGATGTTGAGCCTTAATAATCAATCGGAGTCTATTAGTTGTATTGCTCCCATACATTATTTATAAACAGAATAGGCACAGCCTCTACTGACTAATTTAATGTTATTTTTCCATATAAGTCCTTATTTTATTTAGATTAGGGCTTATATAATGAATAGAGATAGAAGAAATATGCAATTATTTCTCCCAAAATTTTGTGCATTCAAAAAACTTCATTATATTTGCATCGCAAGAAAATAAGAGGTTTCCCAACCTAAATCAACAATAGCCGACCAATGATAAAATATCAAAGGACGGCATAAAAAAATAAATTTCTAAAGCAATTATGGAGAACAAAAGAACATGCCTTTATGACAAGCATGTAGCATTAGGGGCATTAATGTCACCTTTTGGTGGTTTCGATATGCCTATTCAGTATTCAAGTATTATTGATGAACACAATGCTGTAAGAAAGCATTGTGGCGTTTTTGATGTATCTCACATGGGTGAACTTGTAGTTTCAGGCAAAGAAGCTGAGAAGTTCATAAACTACATCTTCACAAACGACGTTACAGGTTTAGCCGTAGGCAAAGTACTTTACGGAATGTTTTGTATGGAAGACGGTGGAGTTGTAGACGATACTTGTATTTGTAAAGTAGGTGAAAACGAGTTCATATTAACAGTAAATGCTGCAAATATAGAGAAAGACTACCAATGGCTAAAGAAACATACAGCAGGCTTTGATGTTAAGCTCGTTAATGATAGTGAGAAATATGGACAGCTTGCTATTCAAGGTCCAGAAGCAGAAAAGATAATACAAGATAAACTTGGTATACCTTGTTCTGACCTAAAATTTTATGAAGTGAAGAAGACACAGCACGAGGGAGAAGACATTATAATCTCTCGTACAGGTTATACAGGTGAAGATGGTTTCGAACTTTATGGAGCACCTGCATATATAGTGAAGATATGGGACAAATTAATGGAAGCAGGAGTAACTCCTTGTGGACTTGGTTGCCGCGACACTTTACGTTTTGAAGCAGGTATGCCACTTTACGGACACGAACTTTCTGAGACAATTACTCCAGTAATGGCAGGTTTGTCAATGTTCGTAAAATTCGATAAAGAAGACTTTCTTGGTAAAGCTGCATTATTAAAACAAAAGACTGAAGGTGTAACAAAACGTCTGCGTGGCTTATGGTTAGACGATAATGCAATACCTCGTAATGGCTATAAAGTCTTTAAAGATGGTAAGGAAATAGGTGAAATTACAACCGGTTATAAACTTATCTCTGTTGAGAAAAGCTGTGCCGTTGCATTGGTTGATGCCGATATAAAGATGGAAGACCGTGTAGAAATACAAATTCGTAAGAAGTTCTTCCCAGCAACAGTAGGCAAGAAAAAGTTCTATGACCCACATTACGTTAAATAGAATTCGAAAAACATTAATATATTCTCACCTTATATAATATATATAGCAATCACAATTTAATAAACAACAAAATAAAATGGCTAAAGTAATTGAAGGACTCTACTACGCAGAGTCTCATGAGTATGTAAAAGTTGAAGGCGATGTAGCTTATATTGGTATTACCGATTATGCACAACATGCACTTGGTAATGTCGTTTATGTTGATATGCCAGAAACTGATGATGAATTTGAGGCAGAAGAAGGATTCGGTGCAGTAGAAAGTGTAAAAGCTGCTTCTGATCTTAATGCACCAGTATCTTTTAAAGTTCTAGAAGTTAATAAGGCTTTAGAAGATCAACCAGAACTTATCAACCAAGATCCATACGCAAATTGGATTCTTAAAGTAGAACTTACAGACAAAGCTGAACTTGATAATCTTATGGATGCAAAAAGCTACGAAGAGTTCTGCACAAAATAGTTTATAAACAAGCATTCTTTAATAGTTTATAGCTGTTTTCCTTCTCAAAGCAGATTCTGGCAGAAGAAAAACAGCTATATTCTTTTTAGATGCAAACGACTAAATATTAGAAATATGAGTTTTAAATTCTTCCCACATACAGAAAAAGAAACAAAGGAAATGCTTAATAAGGTCGGTATAGAAAATATACAAGACCTTTTTGCTGATATTCCTGAAGTGCTACGCTTTAAAGGGGAATACAATATTCCTGAAGCAAAAAGCGAGATTGAAATAAGAAACTTCTTTAAGAAATTAGCAGATAAAAACCAACAATTAGTTTGTTTTGCTGGAGCAGGTGTATATGATCACTATACACCAAGTGCTATTCCTCAAATTGTAGGTCGTTCAGAATATCTCACTTCATATACCCCGTACCAAGCAGAAATATCACAAGGAACATTACACTACATCTTTGAATTCCAAAGTATGATAGCAGAACTTACTAATATGGATGTAGCAAATGCTTCTATGTACGACGGTTCTACTGCAACTGCAGAAGCAATGATGGTAGCCGCTGCGCAGTCAAGTAAACGTAATACGGTATTATATTCTGAAACAATTAATCCACAGATTATAGAAGTGCTAAAGACTTATGCACATTTTAATGGCGTAAATCTTGCTCCAATAGCAAACGAGAATGGTATAACATCTAAACAAGATTTAGAAACAAAAATAGAATCAGGCAATGTTGCTGGAGTAATTGTTCAACAACCAAACTATTACGGAATAGTTGAAGATTTTACTGGTTTTGCTGACGTATGCCATAAAAATAAAGCTTTGTTCATAGTAAATAGCGTAGCTGCCGATCTCTCTATTCTTAAGACACCAGGAGAATGGGGTGCAGACTTCGCAGTTGGAGACGTTCAAAGTCTTGGCTTGCCTATGGCATTCGGAGGTCCATACGCTGGATATATGAGTTGTACTCAAAAAATGATGCGTAAAATGCCAGGTCGTATCGTTGGACAAACAAAAGATTCACGTGGACAACGTGTATTTGTACTTACTTTACAAGCACGCGAACAACACATTCGACGCCAGAAAGCAACATCAAATATTTGCTCTAATCAAAGCTTAATGGCACTCTATGTAACTATCTATATGGCTATGATGGGTAAACAAGGTGTGAAAGAAGCTTCAAAAATAAGTTTTGATGCTGCTCATTATCTATGCGATAAGATGATTGCAACAGGGAAGGCACAGTTAGTTTATACTCAACCTTTCTTTAATGAATTTTTGCTAAAGGTCGAAAATCGTGATATGTTCTATGATAAAGCAATTGAAAAAGGTATTCTTCCAGGTGTAAAAGTTGGAGAAGATAAACTTCTTGTTGCTGTAACAGAGAAACGTACGAAAGAAGATATAGAGGCACTTGTTGCTCTTCTTTAAACTTAAATAGACTTTATGCAAAGTTTTATAACACTTAAATTTTCGAAGAAATGAATAATAGATTATATGGCAATTTGATTTTCGAGCTTTCACAACCAGGCTGTAAAGCTTATAGTCTACCTAAAAATGAGTTTGGGAACTATGAAATCCCAAACAATTTGAAACGTGAAAAAGATGCAGAGCTTCCTGAATGCGATGAACTTACAGTTGTACGCCATTATACAAATCATAGTGGGAATAACTTTGGTGTAGATAATGGATTCTATCCTTTAGGATCTTGCACAATGAAATATAACCCAACTATTAATGAAGAGATAGCAGCTTTACCCGGTTTTACAAATATCCACCCATTACAACCAATCAGTACCGTACAAGGTGCGTTAGAAGTTAATTATGGTCTTGCAAATGTTCTATCAAATATATCAGGTCTTGCTGACTTTACTTTAAATCCATTTGCAGGTGCTCAAGGAGAGCTTACAGGTTTAATGATAATTCGTTCTTATCACGAAAAAAGAGGAGATACAAAACGAAAGAAAATTATTATACCTGATTCTGCACATGGTACAAATCCTGCTTCTGCGGCAGTGTGTGGTCTTGATGTAGTAGAGGTTAAAAGTACAGCTGATGGGCTTGTTGATGTTGAAGACTTAAAACCATTGCTTGGCGATGATATTGCTGGTATGATGATGACCAACCCTAATACATTAGGATTATTTGAAAAGAACATTCCAGAGATAGCGAAATTAGTTCACGAGTGTGGTGGTTTAATGTATTATGATGGAGCAAATCTTAATCCTCTTCTCGGTGTAGCACGTCCTGGCGATATGGGATTTGATGTAATGCATATTAATATTCACAAGACTTTCTCTACACCTCATGGTGGTGGTGGACCTGGTGGTGGCCCTGTTGGTGTAAGAGCTGATCTTGTAGAATTTTTACCAAAACCTCATGTTATAAAAACAGAAACAGGATACGATATAGATTTGCCAAAACCAACAGCCGAATACAATTTTAACAATATGCATCTTGGCTTGTTTATGGGAAATTTCTTAGTTTCTTTACGCGCTTATACTTACATTCTAACATTAGGTAGAGAGAACCTAAAGATGGTTGGTCCTTACGCTACACTCAATGCGAACTATGTAAAAGAATGCCTAAAAGACGATTATGAATTACCGATTGAAGGTTTTTGTATGCACGAATTTGTTTTCGATGGACTCAAAGATAAGAGCACTGGTGTAACTACTATGGATGTTGCAAAACGTTTACTTGATTATGGTTATCATGCTCCAACTATCTATTTCCCATTACTCTTCCACGAAGCAATGATGATTGAACCTACTGAAAACGAAAGTAAGAAAACTCTTGATGGTTTCATTAACATTATGCACACTATTGCACGCGAAGCCCGTGAAACTCCAAAAGAAGTTTTGGAAGCACCACACAATACACCAATTGGACGCGTCGATGATGTTCTTGCTGCCAAAGAGCCTATTCTTAATTATCGTCAAATAATGATGAAACAATAACATCTTTAGCTTTATATTATGGAAAAAACCGATTTAATTATCATTGGAGCTGGTCCTGGTGGTTACCATACCGCTGTACACGCTGCGAAAGAAGGTTTAAAGGTTACCATCATTGAGAAAAGACATCCTGGAGGAACGTGTCTTAACGAAGGTTGCATTCCTACAAAAAGCTTTGCTCACGATGCTGATTTATATCGCAATCCTTTATTGTCATGCACAAGTAGCAACAATGTTGATTTCGCACGTATACAAGAACGCAAGACTAATGTAATAACTCAACTTCGCGAAGGTGTGAAAGGACTTTTATCTACGCCAGGCATTACATATATAGAAGGTGAAGCAAAGTTTATAGATAAAAAGATCATAGAAGTAAATGGCACACAGATGACTGCCGATAATATAATTATCGCAACAGGTTCACATGCTCGTTTACTTCCGTTTATTCCAGCTTTCAATACTCCAGAAGGAGAAGCTTTGAAGAATAAAGTTCTAACTTCAACAGAGTTACTAGATATAGACCACGTGCCACAGACAATGGCTATTATTGGTGCCGGAGTTATTGGTCTAGAATTAGCTTCAGCGTTTGAAACTTTTGGAAGTAAGGTTACCGTTATTGAGTTTTTGAAAGAATGCTTGCCTTCTATCGACTCTGATATTGCAAAACGATTGCGTAAAACATTAGAGAAACGTGGTATAAATTTCAATATGAATAGTGGCGTAAAGAGTATTGTGGCTACAGAGGACAAGAAGCAAGCTATTGTAACTTTTGAACAGAAAGGTCAAGAAAAGAAAGTTATTGCAGACATTGTACTCGTCGCAACAGGTCGTGCAGCCAATATTGAAGGTCTTGGACTTGAAATTGCAGGTATCAACTGTATAAAACAAGGCATCGAAACTAATGAACACTATGAGACTAATATTTCTGGTGTTTATGCTGTTGGCGATGTAAATGGCAAACAAATGCTTGCTCATGCTGCAAGTTTCCAAGGTACACATGTTATTAATCGTATTCTTGGTAAGGAAGATAAAATACGTTTTGATATTATGCCTGCAGCAGTATTCACTTATCCAGAGGCTGGTTCTGTTGGTTTGTCAGAAGATTCTTGCAAGAAAGATGGTATAAAATATATCGTAAAGAAAGGTTTTTACCGCTCTAATGGAAAAGCATTAGCAATGGAAGAAACAGAAGGTATGGTTAAGGTAATGGCAGATGAAAATGGAAAAATACTTGGTTGCCATATATTTGGAGCACATTCAGCCGACATTACACAAGAAGTTGCTGTACTTATGAATAATGATGCTACACTTACAGAACTTGCCAATATAATTCATATACACCCAACCATCGGTGAGGTTCTTTATGATACAATTATTTAAGTCAAATATTTGGCACATTAAAAAAAAGTACTACCTTTGTGCTTAGAAAGGAAAAATTATAGTCGTATCGATTTGATTGGGATAGTCATCAAATAAATCTGAAAAACCGAGAAGACTTCTCTTGACAATGGCGGGCCACATAAAACGCATTTAGCGACTAAGCTTTCGAGCCAGTGGATTACAAAAGCAGAGAGCTCTCTTATCATAGATACTCGGACTTTTCATCACATCATCGATGCGACTTTCTCAAATCCTCTCAAGACGAGGACAATAAAAGAGGTGGAGTTCCTAAAGGAGTTCCACCTTATTTTTTGTAAAGTAGTTATCTATATTTGTTTAATAAAAAAATTATAAAATAAAAGAATTATGTTCTCTGGAATTGTTGAAGAAATGGCAGAAATAATAGCCATCGAACGTTATAAAGAAAATATAGACTTCGTTTTAAAGTGTTCGTTTTCCAACGAATTAAAAATAGATCAAAGCATTGCGCATAATGGTGTTTGTCTTACGGTTGTTCGTCTGCAAGACGATACTTACACTGTAACAGCTATGAAAGAAACTTTAAGCAGGTCAAATCTTGGTTTATTAAAGGTTGGCGATCGTGTAAATATAGAGCGTTCTATGTTAATGAATGGCCGATTAGATGGTCATATCGTTCAAGGTCATGTCGATGAAATTGCTCATTGTATTGCTATGGAAGATGCAGATGGTAGTACCTACTTCACTTTTAAATATAAAAATGATAAAAAAATGGCGGAGCGAGGATACTTTACGGTCGATAAAGGTTCAGTTACTGTAAATGGAGTTTCGTTAACTGTATGTGAGCCAACCCTTGATACATTCAAAGTGGCAATTATTCCTTATACACGTGAAAATACAAATTTCTGCGATATGAAAATAGGAAGTGTTGTTAATGTTGAATTCGACATACTTGGTAAGTATATAGCAAGACTTAATAGCTTATAAACTTAAAAATTCTATCAAAGTAGAAATCTATGTTCTAATAGATAGAGCATAGATTTTTTATATGTCCATATTTTAAAGTAAATTCATTATACCTTCAAGATAAAAGAATGTAACATTATATCTACTTTTATCTAATATTCCATCTTATCATCTTTTAATGTCCACATTCTGAAAGCATTACTAGCCTCCTTATGGAGTAAAATTTCGGAAGGTTTCTTTCTATATTTTGGTTCTATAGCTAGTTCTTTATAGATAAAATCATCATCGAAACCTATTTCGGAAGCATCTTTACGATTGTTCCCATAATAAATTTTAGCGAGATGTGCCCAATAAATAGCTCCAAGACACATTGGACAAGGTTCGCATGAGGTATAAATTTCACAATCGGTAAGTTCGAATGTATTCAGTTTTTCGCATGCATTGCGTATTGCACAAACTTCAGCGTGGGCTGTAGGATCGTTGTTTATAGTAACCTTATTGCTTCCTTCGGCTATTATTTCTCCGTTTTTGGCTATTAAAGCTCCAAATGGACCACCACCATTTCGAACACTTTCTTCTGATAACTCGATAGCTCTGAGCATTAATTCTTTCTTCGTCATAGTTTCTTTGTTATATAAACAGTACAATTGTTATTGTTTATTGTATCTGTTTCTGTTCAGATTGTTTAAATATTTCATTATATAATTCATCGAAGATTTTTCTTAATTCAGATTGTCTACTTATTAATTCACGAATAACCTCTAGTTTCTTTGCATTAGGCGAGTTTGGTATCCATAAACGTATGTATCCTTTTCTTCCATATTTTTCATTAATATGATGATTGAAACGTTCCCATTGCTCTTCCTTATTTTTCTCCGGATAATTTTCCAATCCGTATAAAACTGTACGCGAGAAAACTATATTAAAATCTAATTCCCTATCGGCTTCTGCAACAATTTTTCCGTAAATACTACGTGGAACACGCGAACTACTAGCACGATGGTCTTCTACAGCTTCTTTCATAATACGTAGTTGTTCTGTGGAGAACCATTTCTTTAGTCGTGCATCGGCAGCTAAAATTTTACCACTTGTTATATGATGAATAGCACGTGGACCCTCCATTCCTAAATCATGATAGGCTGCTGAAACATATACCATATTTGGATTAGCACCTGTTACAGAGACCAGCTCAAGTGCATTCTTAATAACTCTTTGTACATGTCCTATCCCATGCGACCTTCCAAAAGCATTATATCGTGGTAGAATTTGTTGTTCTACAAATTCCATAAGATCTAAATCTACCTTGTTATCCATCTTTTTATAACTTTATTAAAAGTATTCCTATTGTTGCCAATAGCCCATAAACAAACATATTGCGAGCTGTTTGCCCTAATACGTTGTTCAGTTCTCTACCAACTTTTATTCTTTTCATTTCGTTCCACGTTCTTATATGAAACAAAAGATAGAGAAGTACTACGGCATTGCTAAGAATATTCATAGTTCCATTGGTAGAAGTAAAGACTATTGCCATAAGGCATACACCCATTATACCCAACCAAAGATATAGTTTTTCTGTCCTTTTTTCGCCAATACGCACAACAAGTGTGTATTTATTGGCTTGCTTATCGTTTGTTCGATCACGATAATTATTCACAACAAGCAAAGTATCTATAATTAATCCACAGGCAATAGAAGCTATAAACACTTGCCAAGTAACAGTTTGTGCCACTTTAGGTAATATAACATAATAGGTCATACAAACTGGTACAATGCCAAAGAAAATAAGTACAAGTAAGTCGCCTAAACCTAAATAAGACAGCTTTGTGGTGTAAAGAAAGCAAAAAGCAACACAAAACATTCCAACAACAATCATTCTCCAACCACCATAATATATAAGTGGCAGTCCAACAATACAAGCTAATATTGTAGTAAGAAAGAGTCCTCTTCGCATTGCACGTAATGTTATCCAGCCCTCACTACAAGCACGTTTAGGTCCAAGTCGCGTTTCACTATCATCGTTTCCTTTCAAACAGTCGAAATAATCGTTCACAAAATTAGCATCTATTTGCATAATGAAAGCGAAGAATACACATAAAACAGCAGGAATAATTTGGAAACGCTCCCACCCTATGTCTATAAAAGCAAAAGCAATACCTATCATTATAGGCACACTTGCTCCTGTAAGTGTTTTAGGACGTGCTGCAAGAATCCATGCATTTAACGAATTTACCTTAACATTTGTCTCCAATTTTGATAGTAAATCTTTTGTTTCCGACATTTGTTTAGTTAATTAATTAAAGAAGTCCCAACTTATTCCGAAGCGTAATATTCTCTGATTAAGTGGATAATGCGGAGTAAAGAAATAATCGCCACTATCTCCACTATTAATATGCGACATCATTATAAAGAAACGTGTATGTTGTAACTTAAAGTTAGCATAAGCATTAAATATAGGATAATTACCTATCTTTGTTTTACTAGCTTCTGTTTCTTGTATTCCAAATGAACCGATACCTGGAATATATTCTGGAGCATAATATTTGGTAAAATATCTTCCATCTATACCAAGGTCGCAATCTAAAACTCTTGCTATTTTAAAGCGAATAAAAATATTGCTATAAACATTCAGTGCAGGAACTGGCAGAACTATATCGTTGCTTGATTTTTGATATGTAATGAGGTTTTGCCAATTAACTATTCCAAACTTAAAGTTTTGTTGCAATTGAAGTGTAAACAAACTTATCGCACCTGCATGTTGTCTTACATTTACTTTATTGTTCTGTACAAGATAATTATTACCACTTACTATGCGGTCGTTTTGTAAGCCAAAGTAGGTATAATCTTTTAATACATCATAGCCAACACGAAGTTGTGTTTTAGTTTTCTTTAGCGCAAATGCCCCTAATATACGAGAATGTATTTGTTTATCGAGATTATTTTCCCACCAGAAATGTCGCGAATGGAACATATTCATATAGAAAGTTGGGGCTGTTCTATGAAAAAAGGCTGTAGCGGCAAATTGAACTGTATCTCCTAAAAGAGGAAAATTAAGATCTGCCGTACCATCTATTTTGAGCTGTCCTGCCCTATCGCCTACTAGATATGTTTCCGCACTTATATTATAATGTAAGGTTTTTCCGTTTGTCTTTAGCAATTGTCCTCCAATAGAAACATCATTTTTGTTTATTTTTTCATATCCGCCAAATAAAGAGACTGTTGACGGTGGAGTTACCGTTTGCAATACAGGCAATTCATAGTGTCTCAGTTCGTGAGAAACAAATGCTTTTAAGCCTGCTTTAGCCCATTTATTAAATCCTTCTAATAATGCAATTGCAAAAGTATTATGGAGCGACCAATGTTTTGTTTGGTCATAAATAGAATCATTTGCAGTTACTGTATTGTAATAATAATTATTTGCATAATAAGAAGTTGGTGTTTCGTATGCCTGATAAATTCTTCTGAAGTTATCAAAACGTACAGTATGAATAAAACTAGTTACAGGTACATATTCGTTTTTCATCCACTTATTTGTCGAATCATTTACGGCTACATCTTTTTGTTGCGCATCGTGAATGTTAAAACCTTTCAATTGGTTGCTATTATTAATAGTATCATTCAATACTGTCTGATTAGTTGTATTATTAGCTTTCTCCTCATCTTTTATATGTGCATTAAATTCTTCTTCATTAAAAGTTTCGCCATTTTGCTTTGCTTCTTCTATTGCTTTCTTTCGTGCTTCATTTATTTCTTGTGCTTTTTTTGATTTTATGGCAAACTCTTTTGCTTTTATTTCATCCTTCGTCATTGGAACCTTTCTATAGAATCCTAAACTGTAACGATGATTAAAGAAAATGTGCTGATTGTCGTTTCTATTCCAATTTCGTGTTAAGACTGTTGGAATTTCATTTGTTTCAAACGATTCGTTAAACATATCGGGGTGTGTAATATATGCATCGTTTGTTATGCCTCCATTTTCAGCTACTTTCTGATGATTTAGAGATAGAAGAAGATTTGCCTGATACTTTTCACCTGTATACGAACCCCATAAAGCATAATCGATGAGCGAAGTGCTTTGATTACTGTAATAGCCTCGTCCATAAAGATAGTCGAATTTAAATCCAAATCCCCACATTTTACCAGCGTTTACTGCAAATAAAGCTCTAAATTGGTCTTCGCCATTAGTGCGATTTCCAGCAGTACTATAAGAAAGATTTGTTATAGGAGATAAAGTTGATGTAAAAAGAAATTTTGAAGGAGGAACAACAAATTTATCATAAGGTGCAATAAAAATAAACTCTGGCTGTGTAGTTCTATCTATGAATATACGATTTAGACGGGGAGATCCTAAATTTCCTAACGAATTGTATTCGCCTCTTAGTCCTGTGGTAAAGAAAGAATTCATAAACATCTCCGACAGAGTATCTGGTTGAGCTGTTTTTCTATCTCCAAAACGTTCATCAATAGTCCATACTTTCACCCCGCGAGGAACTTCTTTATGTTGGCTTTGTATAGAGTCTGAAATACCAAATTTTTTATCACGTTTAGTATTCTCTGTTGCAAACGTGCCATTGTCCGATATATCATTATAATCTTGCGCAGAAGAAACCAATGATATAGTAAGAAAACTAATAATCAGGAATATATATTGTTTCATTGATTAAATAATCGAAGTGCAGCTTCAGCGAATTTAAAAACCATTGACGATAAAATAATGATAATTCCAATTGTTTGATCGGCTAAAGCAAAATAGAATATAACTCCAATAACAGCACCAACCATAAAAATTATATTAAGCCATTGACGCAGTGCCGAAACTTTATTTTTATTTTCTCGTAGCGGACGTCTATTATGATGGGGACGCACCAAATTGCTTTCGTTTTCTTCTGCCATAATCTCTTTTTATATAGTTCCATTTTTATTAACTCCTGTCTCGCATAGAGTAGAGAAAGAAGTGATAAATAGAAAGAACATTTGTTTAAAAGAATTCTATTTAATTAGTTATAACAAATAAATTTGTACAGCAAAGTTATAAAAAAATACTTGATTGTTGCTTTCTCACTAAACATTTAACGTTCATTTGTAATTTTAGTTTGCATTCTTAATCTATAGGGTTGTAAGATTTAAGTTTTATAGGTAACATTATTAAAATGAAAGACGCTAAAAATCACAACATTAAGGTTGGTTATGTTTACATATATAAGAACAAAACACCTTTTCAAATACATTTTTCAGAATTTATAATAAGAAAATGAAAAAATATAATTATTATTTTTAATTTTCTTATTATATTTCATTTGCATTTTAATAAGAAAAAACAGGCTTTGTTTTTTTAAGAAAGCTACGTATAAAACAAAAACAGGAAGCCTGCAATAGACATTTTTTATATATCGTTTCCTAAAACCTATTTTTGTTCCAATTCTGCTTGTAAGCGTAATATTTCATCACGATATTGTGCAGCTTGTAAGAAATCAAGATTCTTTGCAGCCTCCTTCATTAATGCGGTTGTATTCTGAATACTCTTTTCGAGTTGCTCTTTTGTCATTTTCAATACAATAGGATCTGCCACCATAGGAATTTCTTCAGACTGAATATTGTATTTTTGCGCCTTCATTTTTTCGTTTGCAATATTAGCACTCATCGAAATGTTTTTTGTTGTTGGCAATATCTCCTTTATTGAACGTTTAATTTGTGTAGGAGTAATATGATGTTGCGCATTATATTCCAATTGTTTTTCACGTCTTCGTAAAGTTTCATCAATAGTTTTTCGCATACTTTCTGTTACACTATCAGCATACATAATAACTTTTCCATTTACATTTCTAGCAGCTCTACCCGCTGTTTGTGTAAGACTTCTATGACTACGAAGAAAACCCTCTTTATCTGCATCAAGAATAGCCACTAATGAAACTTCAGGCAAATCTAATCCTTCACGTAAAAGATTTACTCCAACTAAAACATCATAAATTCCACTACGTAAATCGTTTATAATTTTAATTCTATCTAAGTTTGCAACATTACTATGTATATAAGCAGCCTTTACATTATGGTTTAATAAATATTCGGTTAATTCTTCTGCCATTCTTTTTGTAAGAGTTGTAACAAGAATACGCTCATGCCTTTCTACCCTCTCCAGGATTTCGCCCATTAAATCATCAATTTGATTTATAGATGAACGAACTTCTATTTCGGGATCGAGCAATCCTGTAGGACGAATAAGTTGTTCTACAACAACTCCATCAGACTCTTCTAATTCAAAATTTGCAGGAGTAGCTGATACATAAATTATTTGATGAATAAGACTATGGAATTCTTCGAATTTTAACGGACGATTATCAAATGCAGCTGGTAATCTGAAACCAAATTCCACCAAATTCTTTTTTCGCGCCCTATCTCCACCATACATCGCGGAGATTTGAGGAACACTAACATGGCTTTCATCAATAATAATAAGATTATCTTTTGGAAAGAAGTCCAATAGACAATAAGGTCGTTGTCCCTCTTCTCTACCATCAAAATAGCGAGAATAGTTTTCTATTCCAGAGCAATGACCTAATTCTTTTATCATTTCAACATCATATTCTACGCGTTCTTTAATACGTTGAGCCTTAATACTATCTCCAGCTTCGTTAAAGAAATCAATTTGTTTCACCAAATCGTCTTGTATGTTTCTAATAGCAATTTCTGTTTGTTCTTTTGACGTTACGAAAAGATTAGCCGGATAAATCTCATATTCCTCGAAAGAACCTAATCGATGATAAGAAATAGAATCAACTTCTTCTATTGCATCAATTTCATCGTCCCACCAAGTAACCCTCAATATATTATCGCTATAAGCCATTGCTATATCAACAGTATCACCTTTTACTCTAAAATTACCCCGTTGTAAATCAATATCATTCCGAACATATAAGGCATCTACTAAGCGACGTAAGAAGATATTGCGGTCAAGAATCTGTCCTTTCTTTATCTGTATAACATTATTCCGCATTGCAACAGGTCCACCCATACCATAAATACAAGAAACAGACGATACAACAATTACATCTTTTCTACCTGATAATAATGCAGAAACAGCAGAAAGACGTAGCTTATCTATTTCATCATTTATAGCTAAATCCTTTTCTATATAAGTATCTGTAGATGGTAAATAAGCTTCAGGCTGATAATAATCGTAGTATGAAACATAATATTCAACAGCATTTTGAGGAAAGAAGCCTTTCATTTCCTCAAAAAGTTGTGCTGCCAAAGTTTTATTATGCGACAAAATAAGAGTGGGTTTATTTACATTCGCAATAACATTTGCCATTGTGAATGTCTTTCCAGAACCAGTTACCCCTAACAAGACTTGGCTTTTATCGCCACGCTTTATACCTTCTGTTAATTCTCGTATAGCCTCCGGCTGATCGCCAGTAGGTTTGTATTTTGATGTTAGTTTAAAATCCATATAGTAATACAAAGTTAGTAAAAAACGATATATAATAACCCCCTTAGATGTGTTTTTTTACTAAAAAAGTAATATCACCTTTGTTTATTATGAAATTATATGTAACTTTGCATTTCAAAATTAATTTATGAAGAAGAATATTCTCATTAGCTTTATTCTTTCACTCCTCGTAGTGAGTTGTGCACAAGAATATAATCAAGTGTATAAAAGTACGAACTATACATATAAGTATGAGTTCGCAAAAGAATGTTTTGCACGTGGGAAATATAGTGCTGCAGTTCCATTACTCCAAGATTTAGTAACCATTCAGAAAGGTACTGATAATGCACAAGAATGCCTTTATATGTTAGCAATGGCAGAATATGAGCTACGTGATTACGAAGCAGCTTCAGAAGCTTTTAAAAAGTATTATCAAACATATCCACAAGGATATTATGCAGAAATGGCTTCATTTTATATAGGACAAAGTTTATATGAAGGAACGCCTGAAGCACGTTTAGACCAAACGCCAACTGTTGCAGCTATTGCAGCTTTTCAAGATTACTTAGATTTATATCCCAATGGGAAAATGAAAGGAACTGCACAGCAACGATTATTCGCTTTGCAAGATAAATTAATTCGTAAAGAATATTTAAATGCAAAGCTTTATTATAACTTAGGTTCATACTTCGGCAACTGCGGAAACGATGGTGGCAATAACTATGAAGCTTGCATTATTACCGCACAAAATGCGTTAAATGATTATCCATATTCAGCATTGCGTGAAGATTTTGCAACACTCATTATGAAAAGTAAATATGAATTAGCGCAAATGAGTGTCGAAGAAAAGAAATTGCAACGCTATCAAGACGCAGAAGATGAATGCTACGGCTTTATAAATGAATATCCAGATTCGAAAGAACGAGGAACAGCCGAGAAATACATTGAAAAGTGTAAAGAGTTTATAGCAAAAGCAAAATAAAGAATTAATAAGCATAAAATAAACATAAGTAAATGGATTACAAGAAATCTAAGGCACCGGTAAATACCATAACTCGTGATATGGTAGAACTATGGACAGAGACTGATAACATATACGAAAGTGTTGCAATCATAGCCAAGCGTGCTAATCAAATTTCAGTTGAAATAAAGCAAGACCTCAGTAAAAAACTTGCAGAGTTTGCTTCTTATAGTGATTCTTTAGAGGAAGTTTTCGAAAATCGCGAACAAATAGAAATTAGTAGATATTATGAGAAACTTCCAAAACCTACTTTATTGGCAACTCAAGAATTTTTAGATGGTAACATCTATTGGCGCGATCCTGCAAAAGATAATATAGAAGACGAAGCATCTCAAGTATGATACAACGGAAACAGACCATCTTTCTTCTTTTATCATTCATTATTCTTATTATTTGCCTTTGTATGCCAATTGGCTTAATAAGTTCTAATGGTATGATGCCTGCAAGTGAGATGACAAATTTATGGATAGTGAGTGCAAATGGAATGAAAGATTTTAAAGTATGGCCATTATTTGCTATCCTACTTGTAACACTTCCGTTACATTTATTCACAATAATGGATTATAAAAATAGGAAACGGCAGATAACTTTCTGTATTCTTATTATATTACTCATTATTTTGTGGTCTCTTGCATATTTGCTACTTTGCCAATTTATGTTAGAGGGACAAGAATTTCATATTAAAGTTACATCATTTTTACCTTGCATCTCGTTTATCCTAATTATATTGGCGAGACGAGCAATTAAAGCTGACGAAGCTCTTGTGCGTGCAGCTGATAGAATAAGATAAAAAACACTGTAAATACATAAAAAACTTATTATCAGAAAGGTAATAAGTTTTTTATTGTATGTAGAGTTTGCTGCTTAAAAGGAAAATCCGTAAATTTGCAAACAATGCTAAGAATAGATCGACATATTGAGATATTATTATTGGAAAATGATTGTATCATTGTCCCTGGACTTGGTGGATTTGTTGCATATTATAGCGAAGCATACTACGAAGAAGCCGAAAATATATACCTTCCACCTTATCGTACTGTCGGTTTTAATCCTGTGCTAAAAATGAATGATTCGCTGCTTGCTCAATCGTATATTGAAACTTACGACTTAAGCTATCCTGAAGCAATGCGAGAAATTGAATTAGAAGTTAATAGTATTCTTGATTCTTTAGCCGAAGTTGGTTGCTTCGAATTAAAAGGACTTGGAGTTCTTAAACGTGAAGGCACCGACAAAATAGCATTTGAACCTTACGAAGGTGGCTTATTAACTCCTAAATACTATGGACTTTATTATTTTGAAATAGAGAAATATCATAATAAAGAAAATACAGAAGAGCAAAGTGTCTTAATAAAGAAGGGGAGAAACACAAGGCAACATTCCTTTTATATTGACACAGATAATGATGGAGAGAAACAACTAAATGTAAGTATTAAGCTTATAAAGGATATTGTGGTTGCTGCTTTTCTGATTACATTTATATTTGTGGTTGGATTTACATCAGAGAAACACACAAATAGTATACCTAAAGAAATAAAAAGTGGTGTATTTTGTGAACTATTTAATTCAACAGAATCTATTAAGAAACAGAAAAGTTCTCTGAGAAAACCAAAACATTTAAATAGTAAAATACCAACTCAAACTTCCAATTTTTATTGGAGTTTAGTTTTAGCAAGCCACGTAACAGAGAAAAATGCAAATGGTTTCATTAAGAAACTTCAGCAAGAAGGATTTAAAGATGCATACATATATAAAGGTTCTGGAAGTGTAAAAGTTATATACGGACGATATAAAAGTGCTCAAATTGCAGCAAACCAACTGAGCAATCTCAGAGGTAATGACAGTTTTGAGCAAGCATGGATTTTAAAGATTAGAAGCAATATATGAAAAAGATACGTTGCCCTAAATGCAAGAACTTCATTATTTTTGATGAAACAAAACACACAATAGGACAGAGACTCTCTTTTAATTGTCCTACGTGTAATAAACAATTTAGCATTAAATATGGAGTCTCAACAAATAAAGACAATCTTCCTCAGAAAAAGACTTTAGATGATTTAAATGGAGATACACTCGATTATGGTTCATTATATGTAATTGAAAATGTATTTCATTATAAACAGGTGCTACCATTGCAGTTGGGAAAGAATACAATAGGTCGTTATATGAAGGGAAATCCTATTACTTGTCCAATAGAAACTGATGATCCTAGTGTTGATATGACACATTGCAGTATCAATGTAACGAGAAACAAAAGAGGTATTTTAGAATATGAATTAAAAGATGGTCCTTCAAATACAGGGACATTTGTTGATAATGAAATTCTTGCTGACAATGAGCGCAGAAGAATTTCAGATGGAACTCTATTCACTATTGGAGCTACAAGTATAATTCTTCGTACAAAAAAAGAGTAACAAAGCATATAACAACAAATTTCTTTGCTTTTAGTGTTCCACTGTTTATACACACGAACAAAGTAGTCCTATTGTAGCACTCAGATATATTCTTATATCTCTAATGGACGTTAAGTTATAAGATGGTAATGTTAATTTAAATAAATTACGAAAGAAAGAATAAACTTTATCATTATTTTTGCATCATAATTAAAACCAAAAAAAGAATAAATATATGAAGAAGTTAGTATTAATGATTTTGTTTATGACAATAGGCATAACTATGGTGTCTGCACAAAATCAAGCTGAGTTTAAATTCGACCAGATAACAATTAATGTTGGTACATTTCCTGCAAGTTCTCCTGTGAAAAAGGCTGTATTTACTTTTACGAACGTAGGAAATGCTCCTTTAGTTATAAACGAGGTAATAGCCAGTTGTGGTTGTACAATACCTAAATATGATAGGCGTCCTATTGCTCCTGGACAAAAAGGTTCAATTGAAATAACATATAATGGGCAAGGAAAGTTTACAGGACATTTTAAAAAGAGCATTACGATAAAGTCTAATGCAAGAACTGAAATGACACGTATATATATAGAAGGTGTTATGGAAGGTGGAAAATAACTAAGATTGTTCTATAATAAAATAAGGTGAGAGATTAAAAATAGTCTCTCACCTTATTTTATGGTGCTTAACCTAAAGTAGGAACTATAGCAAGATATACAACATCGTGGTCGGTATTGTTTTCAAACCAATGGTTATGTCCTTCAGGACAATAATGCATCTGCCCTACTCTAACTATTTCTTTCACACCATCACAATATGCTGTTAGTTCTCCACTAATTACATACATCACTTCAAATGTTCCACTATGAAGATGCTCTCCACTTCGTGCTCCCGGTCGGAGTGTTGAATACATAATACGCGCCTTATTGTCTACATAAGCACGAGTATCTAACTTTCCTTCTCCCCCTTTGAAACCTTCTATGTGTTCCTCTGTTATTTTATCAAAATCTATTACCATAATTACATTTTTTAGACCGGTGCAAAAATACAAATATTTTGGTGCTTTGCAAAATTCTTATGAATAGTTTGGTTCTAAAACTGTTTTGAGAACTTACTAAGACCTTAGTAAATAAAAGAAATATAACAATAGCTGAACAAAACAACCATATATTGAAAGCACACCGCTAAATAGTGTGTATAGAGCACTACTATACAAGTGCGCAATAATGTTTCCATTTCATTCTTTTGCTTCTAATATATATCCGTAACGTTTTTATAAGCAAGATACATTATTTTTTAATGCTAAGCGCAGTTTTATTTACACGTAAATAAAGTTCTACTTACACGTAAGTAAAGTTTTACTTACACGTAAATAAAGTTTTACTTACGTGTAAATAATAATGTTTAATCAGTATCTCGTTGATACGAGACGTGCGTGTAGATGTTTCATTAGTGTAGATTAATATTAAAATCAACTATTAAAACATCAGCAAATTCTATTGTCGAAAGTATCGTTTTACTTTATTACGAATACATAGCGTTCGCAGCAAGTTAGAAATGGAAATAGGACACCAACAAGAAAATAAAATCTGCCAAATTGATAATAAGCTAATGTTTGGCTAAACTGTATTATGTAAAGATATAGATATTAACGTTAAAATGTAGAGAAAGATACTGCTATATAGAATTAAAACTATAAATTTGCACTGCCGAATTAGAATATTAAGCAAAGTTGAACATTCGGCATAGGTGCTATTAATGTATAACCTGCTTTATTAAATTAAAAGGGAATACTATTTTTTTATGAAATAACTTACAACAATATGGAATCTATAATTGCAAACGCATTTGCGATCATTCTGCTTTGGCTTATATATTATGCAATATTTAAATACTCGAAACCTCTCCCCATTCCAAGCCTTAAAACACTTCCCATTTGGGCAATAGTATCTATATTGTTAGAAACATTTGCATTTATTGCAACCGTCTATTTGCTGTTAAATTCTAATTTTTCGTTTCAGCCATTTTCGTTTTGTGGCTATACGGTATCTCTCCTCTCCATAGTAAGTTGCATTATGCCCCTCTTATGGCTAAGTAGCATTGGTATAGTGTTTATAGTTGCAAAAAATAGTTGGGTACGTAAGAATCCAAAATATGGTAGGTTAATACTACCAGAAAAATTTAAGTCTCAACATATTGAATGTGTATCAATTCAAAGTGTCGATGGCATTGTAAATGGTCGTGGCGCTTGCTTTTCATCGACAAAAGGCTATTTAATAGCCAAAGGTAAACACAAAATAGAGTTAGAATGCTTTGAATATAATATATTTAAAAAGAGCTTTGCCCATAACACACTATACAGTAAAACTATTACTATAGATGTTGTTCCAGGTGTTTGCTATACAATAGAAGCTCTACTTGATAAGAAAAACTTCAGTGTTTCGCGCAGTTTAGAAGGCTCTAAATAGAGACTACTTTTATGAAGTTTTGTATATAGCCCTAAACTAAATGATAAATTAAGTAGGAAGAAAACTTTAGCATACATAAAAATACAGATTACAAATAAGGATATCAGAATATGAATACTCCATCAAATAAAGCAAACCATTATAAATTACTATTTATTTGTTTAGGAAACATTTGTCGTTCGCCAGCAGCAGATGCAGTAATGCATCGTTTGGTAGAAAGCAAAGAACTGTCGCATAAGTTTAGTATCGATTCTGCAGGAATTGGCAATTGGCATGTTGGCGACCTACCAGATAGAAGAATGCGCGAACATGGAGCAAAACGCGGCTATAATATTAACCACATAGCACGACAATTTAATAAAGCAACAGATTTTGATGCGTTCGACTATATCATCGTAATGGATAACGACAACTATTCAGAAATATGCGCACAGGCAAAGAATGCAGAACAACGAAACAAAGTGGTTAAGATGAAAGATTTCTTTTCGCAGTATAAAGGCGAAGAATCAGTACCCGACCCATACTATGGAGGTGCAGAAGACTTTGAATTTGCATTAGATTTGATAGAAGATGGTTGCGAAGGCATATTAAACTGGCTTGCTGATATTTAAAAAACAAACGTATGCAAATTATTCTTTCATCGGCTAAACTAATGAAGGCTGTAACAAAAATGGAACAAAATAAATATACAGTTCCATTATTCCAAAACAAAGCAGAAAGCTTTGCATTAGAATTAGCACAGCATTCTATTGAAGAACTAAAACAGGAACTAAAATGTAGCACAAGTTTAGCCCAAGTGGCTAAGCAGAACTTTATCGATTTCTTTAATCAAGAAAATAAGCTGCCTGCAATTTTAGCATATAACGGACAAGCCTATAAATGTTTAAAGGCACATACACTTACAAATAGCGATATGGAGTTTGCTAATAAACATTTGTGGATATTAAGTTTCTTGTATGGAATGTTACGCCCACATAACTTAATACACCCATATAGACTCGAAGGAAAAATTGTACTCAACGCAAGCAATGATAGAAGTGTTTTCGACTATTGGAAGCCTCTGCTAACCGATGTACTAATAAAATCGGTAAAAGCAGACGATGGCATTCTATTGCATTTGGCTACAGAAGAGTATCAGCATATATTCGATTGGAAGAAAGTGCTAAACGAGGTATCTGTTGTTCAGCCACTTTTTAAAGTCTTTAATGGCACGAAGCTAAAAAACATAACGGTTTATGCAAAAAGCTGTCGCGGTGCTATGACACGATATGTTCTTCAAAACAAAATAACAGCTCCAAAACATTTAATGGGCTTTGAATACGAAGGATTTACATTCTCGGCTGCAGCATCTTTACTTAATAAAGTTCCTAAAGGACTAACCGAAGTGCTTTGGCAGCTTTCCGAAGAAGTATAATCTAAGTTTTAATTAGATGCACATATTGTGTAGTCAGAGATAGTTGTCTATTCTTCTATCTCCGATAGTCCCTTAATAAAACCATTAATAAAGTTACTAGTAGTTTCTATTGGCGCATAGCTTATATATTTGTAGCTTCTACGAAGGTTTCTACGCAACATTTTCCCATTGTTTTGTACAAACCCTGCGGAATTTTGCCTAAAGTGCCATTCGCCAGCGGTATCCTTAACCAAATTTGAAATAATCTTTATGGTTAGTTTATAAGCAACTGGTTCTTCCTTTTTCACGAAGTCTATCTCGTCTTTCTCAAATCCAAATACCGCAATAAGAATGCTCCCCTGAAGTTGTGCCATACGCTGCAGATGGAGTGCCGAAAGCCATTTCTCTAACTTTAAGAAATCAACTTTATCGCCCTTATTTCTTAAGAACTGCCCTAACCTTATAATGGCATCAAGATTTATACCACGATTAAGCATTGCGTTCGTATTAAAGACAATAAGTTGCAGCATTCTTAATGTTTCGGTAGATGTATCTATACTATGCATCTCGTTATAGATTATCTTATGATACCTCTTATTCAGCCACTTATTACTAAGTTCCGCATCATCTCCAATAATTTTATCGTCTTCTTGTCTGCTACTTTGCTTCTCGTCTTGTAAATCTAACTTAGCTTGAATCTCGTCTATGAGTTTAGCTGGTAAATTCAGATTTTTATCGTTGGCATTGTTGTTTACACCTCGCACGAAATAATCGAGTACGTTTTGAAACATCACAATCTCGTACAGTCTTCTCCATTTAAATGACGACATAGCCTCTATCGTTGATTTATCGTTGAAGGCTCCAGAACGAATAAGCTTGAAGAAATTGCGTTGTATAATGTCCATTCTATTTTTGCTTTATAGCGTTTTGTTTACTATTCTATATTCTTGTGCGATGATAGAAATCTATATTCTCTTTTGATAGGAGCTCTATTGGCATATAGTTAATTGGGCGAACATCTTTTTTCAGTACTGTTTTTTGAAATAAAGCGTCTACACTTGAGAAACCTTGCTGATAGGCATGTTGTGCTATTAGAAAAGAGATGCTACCACGTCGCACACATTCAGCATTCTTAGGTACCATATCGTACCCCATCACCTGAACATTCTTTTTGTTCGTTTCTAATATAAATTCACCTATAATATACGCTCTCGAATTGGTTGTGAAACAATGATGAATATTTGGATTTGCATTAAAAAACTCGTCTAATAGAGCATTATAAGTAGCCCTACTTTCGCCCATTGGCAAATTAAGAGTCTTAATTTCTACTTGTGGATAATATTGTTCCATATAGCGACGAAATCCCACTTCGCGATTTTCTTGTTGTCGGCTTGTAACCTTTCCTTCGAATGTTTGTCGAACCAACAATATAGACTTTTCCTTTTGCGCAATTAGCATAAACATCTTTGCAGCGAAATATCCACTTTGGAAAGAATCCTGCCCGTAAAACGATAATGGTTTCAGGTCTGGCATATTTGAATCTAACAATACAAATGGAATATCTCGCTTGTGAAGCTCATCTGTGAAAACCTTTGTTGCATCTAAAGTGGTAGGTACTAATATAACTCCATCTGGCTTTTCTTCTAAACACTTACGACAAGTTTCCAGATAGGTTTCTGGGTGCAAGCGGCTGAAGTGCCTTAGTTTTATATTTAAATGAAAATCGCATCTAAGCTCAACTGCCTTTATTGCTCCTAACTCTATCTCTTCCCAATAAGCCTCGCTTGTGTGTTTAGGCAGAACGCAATAAAAGGTATAGGTTTTATTGTAGGCTAATACGCTTGCATAGACATTAGGTTGATAATTAATTTCATTTAGAATCTTCTCTACCTTTTCTTTTGCCAATTTAGAGACATTAGGGCGCTTGTGTAATACTCTGTCAACAGTGCCGACACTTACACCTGCTTTCGCTGCTATATCTTTAATTCTTATCCTATCTCCCATAGCAATTCTAATTTT
Source organism: Prevotella pallens (assembly GCF_900454935.1). Taxonomy (NCBI): domain Bacteria; kingdom Pseudomonadati; phylum Bacteroidota; class Bacteroidia; order Bacteroidales; family Prevotellaceae; genus Prevotella; species Prevotella pallens. The sequence goes on along the minus strand of NZ_UGTP01000001.1, from coordinate 1,054,819 downwards.
CTGCAAAAATAGTAATAAAGTTGGAATTAACCATATCGCTTTCACCATTTTCTGTTGTTGTAATTATAAATATATTAAGAATCTCGTTAGGTAATATTTATTTCTTAAAAAATATGACATTATATTTCTTTATACTCAATAGAAGAAAGCGGAGAGATTATTTCGTAAAGAGGACGATTACAATAAATTTTCACTTCTATATAATATAATCTTAAACAACATATTGTGTGGCTCAGTAGATAATAATAATGCTTAAATTGGAAGATTACGAATAATGAGATTCATACATCTTCAGTTGAATGGATATCTCTCAAGTACCATCATATAGCACTATAAAGGTTGTTATCTGGTATGATATCTAATTCGGTACTGGCAGATATCTGTGACGAACGCGATAGATATCTAAGACGAGTGCGATAGATATCTGAAATAAGAGTAGCTATATTTGACGGTTCTTTTAAATATCTGAAACAGCCAATTTACTTGGCAAGTAATTGTAAACGTAAGGTTATTATTGCCTATTATTCTATACCATACATAGGGTCATTATGAATTATATAATATCTTTTCGAAAGAAATCTTTTTACCCATTGAAACGTCTCTGTATTGCATCCATAAAGGGTGTTAATTCACGGTTATGCACGCGACCATAGCGGTCAATCATTTGTAGAGAATAAGCAATGTAGAGACGGCGCTTGGCACGCGACATTGCTACATAGAACTTGCGAGCATCTTCTTCGTCTTGCTTTTTATTCTTATTGAAGGCGTTGGGATAACGTCCGTCGGCAGCATCAAACACAATAACATTATCAAACTCCAGTCCCTTTGCCTTATGCACTGTCGTTACATAAACACGCTCACGGATACTCTTACTATTGCAGAAGTCAGCTTCTTTCAGTGTGTTGATATCCATAATATATTGGGAGAGTTGCTGAACAAGCGCATTTTCCATTGCATTGTCCGTCAGCATATCTATGCGCAGATAACGCAAAACGTAATCTAACCGAGGAATCTCATTGATTAATCCATCTGTATGCAAGGCGTTGTAAGCAGACGATAATTCCTGAACGAGGGCAGGTTCTTCGTTCGTAGCTAATGCATAAAGATGTTGGACACCATTCAAATAAAGCTCTCCATAGTTGTTGCGAAGGGTATTTATGAATGGTTTTACCTTTGGATGTTGGAAAAAAGACTGTTGTTGTGGTTGCTTCTCACGTGCCTTTTTGGCACAAAGACGGACGAGGCTCATCGTTGCTCCCACGTCATCAATAGCCTGATGACTATTCTTTCCTGTCAGTTGAAACGTCTCTAAGAGCGATTCTAACTTATAAGAATGAAGGCTCGGAGAGAGAAGTCGTATCAGTTTTAGCGAGTCGAAGCATGGGTTCTTATGGGCTTTCAGTGTGTCGTTGCAATATCTTTGCAGACAATTGTCAATGATATTGTAATCGTAATTGGCGTTATGTCCGAGGATAGGACGTGTTCCAATGTAGGCAAGAAAGCGTTGTAAGGCCTCTTGAGGAGTGATAAGTTCCTCTGCAGCGAGCTTCTCATGATAGATAGCATACATAGGATTATCTTTGTCGCCAAGCTTTGGTAAGATAGGCTTGTCAGTCGTTATATAAAGGTCGAGCGGCTCTCCAACTATTTCCCCACCTTTAATCTTCATGGCTGCAATCTCTATAATGTCATCAGCAAATACGTCTAAGCCAGTTGTTTCAGTATCGAATACAACCATTTCTTCTTCATCGTAAGCTTTAAGAAATTCTGCTGTGTAGCAAGTGTCAGGATAAAGAAGGAAGTCGGAAGGCGAAAGTGCGAGTTGCTTCAGTTTCCAATTGAAGCGTCGTGCCAAAGCATGTGAAGGAAAAGCACGCACACCTTTCATTATACGTGTCCATGCAATAGAGTTATGTTCGTTGGCAAGAACACTGAGATGAGACAGTAAGAGCTTAACATCGGGTGTATCAAAGAGGTCGCGACCAGATACCTTAAAGTGTGTCAGTCCTACTTTGTCCATTGTCTCGCTAATATAATCTGCATCTGAATTAGAACTGACTATCACTGCCGTTCGTTCTTCTTTGTTTTGTTCATAAAGGTTACAAGCTACATCTGTAACCTCTTGTCGTTCCGAGTCAATCGTACTACTATGGATAATTCGTAAGTCATCGGGCTTAGCTTTCACATCATTGTCAGAGGCAGGAAGTAACTCACGGTCTATCTTCAGTTGTTTTTCTGCGTAATCGTTAAAGACATCAAGCAGGTACTTTGGTGAACGATGGTTTCGTTGTAGGTGATGAATATTGCCCTTACACCGCATCTTGAGCAGGGTGAGTGTCTCCACTTTGGCACCCATAAAAGAGAATATTGCTTGTTGTTCGTCTCCCAGATACATCACCATTGGATTATCTTTGGCAGTGAGCAAGTCAATGATAGCGAGCTGCATACCATTGAGGTCCTGCACTTCATCTACCTGAATCCACTTATAACGCTTACATGTATCATCGGTACTGTAGATGTCGTAAGTCTTTAGTAACAAGTCTTCGAAGTCGAGCAGATGGTTCTCTTCTTTGTATTGAGCATAACAAGCAGCATAATACATCTTCCAAAGCAACACACGAATCCTATCGGCAGTCTTTGCATCTAGTCCTGGCACGTTGGCCTCGTCCATGTATTGCTGTGCATGATGATAGATCTCAATCACCGCTTGTTCGTTATATTCTCTCTTCTGCGACTTGCATATCTGCTTAATAGCCTCTCGGTCATCATCCGTGAAACTCTCTGGGTGGAGGTAATACTTCCACGGATGCTGATGTTCCATCTGATAGATGAAGTGCTGGAAGAAGATAATCGTCTGATAGCCTTTATATCTATTGAAGTCTCTTGTTACTCCTTCCTCATCTTCGTTACGATAGTCTGCAATGATACTCACGGCTTCCTCATCGTCAATAATAGCGGAGTCTGCAGGAATCTTATCTTGCTCGAAAAGGAACTTAGAGCAGAACCGATGTACATTACCCACCATCAGCTCTGTGCTATCGCCTCCAACAACCTTCTGAATACGATTCGTCATCTCTCTTGCAGCACGATTTGTGAACGTAAGACAGAGCATATCCTCGTATCTCACACCCTTCTCCTTTGCATATCTTATCCTCTCTGCCAGTATATGTGTCTTACCACATCCTGGTGATGCTAGCACAAGATGGTATCCATGACTTGCCTCTACTACGGGTATTTGATACTTATCTAATAACGTAAACGAATTGTTGGGTTCCATAGGTTCTTATCTTTATGGGCGTTAGAAGCCTTTGCAAAAGTAAGAAAAAGATTGGGAATAGCATATTATCTGCTAAGAAATAAGAGAAAATACATCTATTATAACTACATCCATTGTCTTTTATAATTCCTTTAAATCATTTGCTTTAACTTTTTTTGTTTTTCGTATTTATAGTTTATACTAAAAAAGCCTTAACTTTGTGGAAATTTAATCGGTATATTGTGACTACAGATATAGTCAAAGAAAAGGTTAGGGGCATACTTGATAGTTATCTAGAGATAAACAATCACAGGAAGACCACAGAGAGATTTGCGATTCTCGATGCGGTTTATGATATGCAAGGACACTTCTCGCTCGAAGAGTTAGGAGAAAAAATGTCAAAAGATAATTTTAGAGTATCACGTGCCACACTCTATAACACTATGCGGCTCTTTATAGAACTACGCTTAGTGGTGCGCCATCGTTTCATAGGACAAACCAAATATGAAGCTTGCTACAATAACGATGAGCACATACATCAGATATGTACAGTTTGCGGTGCAGTTACAGAAATAGAATCGACACCTATAACAACAGCTATTGCAGAAACAAAATTTACACGTTTCCGCAAAGATGGCTTCTCCTTATATATATATGGTGTTTGTTCGCGTTGTCAGGCAAAACTATCTCGTGAACGTAACAAAGTTAGAAATAAGATAAAAACTAATGGAAACAGGTAAAGTTGATGTCCTATTGGGATTACAATGGGGCGACGAAGGAAAGGGAAAAATAGTTGATGTGCTTACACCTCATTACGATGTTGTAGCACGTTTTCAAGGAGGACCTAATGCTGGACATACTTTGGAATTTGAAGGACAAAAGTATGTATTGCGTTCTATCCCTTCTGGTATATTTCAAGGCGGTAAGATAAACATTATTGGAAATGGAGTTGTGCTTGCACCTGATTTGTTTATGAACGAGGCAAAGGAATTAGCTACATCAGGACACCCTCTCTTTGAACGACTTTATATATCAAAGAAAGCGCATCTCATATTGCCTACACATAGAATATTGGATAAGGCTAACGAAGCGGCTAAAGGAAAAGAATTAGTAGGAACTACTGGTAAAGGAATTGGTCCTACTTATACTGATAAGACCAGCAGAAACGGCTTACGTGTAGGTGATATTCTTGAAGACTTTGATAATAAATATAAGAAACATAAAGAACGCCACCTTAAACAATTAAGTGCTATGGGGTGGACTGATTTTGAAGGCTTTGAAGAAACAGAAAAACAATGGTTGGAAGGGATAGAATATATGAAAAACTTCCGCTTTGTTGATTCTGAACATGAAATAAACCATATACTTCGTGCAAATAAAAATATTCTTTGCGAGGGCGCACAAGGCACTATGCTTGATATAGACTTTGGTTCTTATCCTTTCGTAACTTCATCTAATACCATCTCTGCCGGAGCTTGTACTGGATTAGGAGTAGCTCCAAACAAAATAGGTAATGTATTTGGAATTATGAAAGCATACTGTACTCGTGTAGGTTCAGGACCTTTTCCAACCGAACTCTTCGATGAAACTGGCGAGAAGCTCTGTAAATTAGGACACGAATTTGGTGCTGTTACAGGCAGAAAGCGTCGTTGTGGTTGGATAGATTTGGTGCAATTGCGTTATTCTGTTATGCTGAATGGAGTAACAGAACTTATTATGATGAAGAGTGATGTACTTGATACATTCAACACCATTAAAGCTTGTGTAGCTTACGAACTGCCAAACGGTGAAACAACTAATGAGTTGCCTTACGATATTAGTGACGTAAAACCAATTTACAAAGAATTGAAAGGTTGGAACACTGATATGACACAATTCACTAACGAAGCACAATTCCCAAAAGAATTTAGCGATTATGTGAAGTTCCTAGAAGAATTTTTAGAAACAAGGATTGGTGTTATATCAATAGGACCAGATAGAGAACAAACTATAATAAGGAAATAACAATAATGACAAATAAACCTTCTATCCCAAAGGGAACACGTGATTTTGGTCCCGATGAGATGGCAAAACGAAATTATATATTCAATACCATAAAGAACGTATATGCTCTTTATGGATTCCAACAAATAGAAACGCCGGCAATGGAAACTCTCCATACTCTAATGGGAAAGTATGGAGACGAAGGCGATAAGCTACTTTTTAAGATTTTAAACTCTGGCGACTTCCTTAAAAGCACAACAGATGAGGAACTTTTATCGCGTAATACATTGAAACTTCAAACTAAAGTTTCAGAGAAAGGATTGCGTTACGATCTTACTGTTCCATTTGCAAGATATGTTGTTATGCATCGAGAAGAGCTGCAAATGCCTTTCAAACGCTACCAAATACAACCTGTTTGGCGTGCAGATAGACCACAAAAGGGGCGTTATCGTGAATTTTATCAGTGCGATGCTGATATTGTTGGCTCCGATTCTCTGCTTAACGAAGTGGAATTGATGCAGATTATAGATACCGTTTTCACGAAGTTTGGTATACGGGTACAGATTAAAATAAATAATCGTAAAATTCTTACTGGAATAGCAGAAGTAATTGGTGAACAAGAGAAAATTGTTCAAATAACAACTGCAATAGATAAACTCGACAAAATTGGGCTTGATGCCGTAAATGCAGAACTTGAAAAAGAAGGATTGTTGAAAACTTCCATCGAAAAGCTACAACCTATTATACAATTAAGTGGTAGTAACGATGAGAAGTTGAATACAATTGCTGAAGTACTTGCTAATAGTGAGATCGGATTGAAAGGAGTTGAGGAAGTAAGATTTATTCTTAATACCCTGAAGCAAATAGAACTGAAGAACGAAATACAGCTTGATTTGACTTTAGCACGCGGACTGAATTATTATACGGGGGCAATTTTTGAAGTTAAGGCTTTAGACGTTGAAATTGGTTCTATTACAGGTGGTGGACGCTACGATAATCTTACAGGAATTTTCGGAATGCCTAACCTTTCTGGAGTTGGTTTTAGCTTCGGGGCAGACCGAATTTACGATGTTCTTAATGCTTTAGATCTTTATCCGAAAGAAAGTATCAGCAATACACAGTTACTATTCATTAACTTTGGAGAAAAAGAAACAAACTATGTATTGCCATTTGTTACAAAAGCACGTCAAGCTAATATAAGAACTGAGCTATTTCCAGATAGTGTAAAAATGAAAAAACAAATGGCTTATGCAAACGCAAAGCACATTCCATTTGTTGTTCTTGCAGGAGATAACGAAATAGAACAAGGAAAAGTTACGTTAAAGAATATGACAACAGGCGAACAGATTCTTGTTTCTCCAGAAGATTTAATAGAGAAAGTAACGTCAAGTAAGCTTTAAGTTTTTAAATATAGTGCTCTGCGTATGAAAAAGCTAATTGATTTTAGTACACAGAACATCTATTTTTCAGAATAGCAAAGAGCCAATTCCCAAGTAGAGAGTTGGCTCTTTGTATTTCTATTTACTAATAGAGCAATGTAGAATTAAGAGAAAAAGGAGGTCTTATTATATAGATTGGTAACCTTTTGTATAGTTTCTTTTCAACAAATCTTTTAAAGAAAGCTCTTTACCACCATCGTGTTCAAAAGCTTCTTGCATTTCTTCATATCCTTCTTCTTCAGCTTTAGAATGCTCAAACTTTATTACTTTATTTTTTGTTTCTGCTATTGCCCACCCAATTAATGCTATTACGAGTAAGACAAATAATCCTATAATAGGTGTTGTCATAATGTTACGTTTTTATTATTTGTGGTGCAAAAGTACGTTAAGTTTACCGAAACTCCAAATTTCCAATAACTTTTTGTACCTTTGTCTCGCATTATAAGAAATAAGAGACGACAAGATGACAAGAAAAGAACGCTACAAGTATATATTAGATTATTTCAGGAAAAACGTTGGCGAAGTGTCCACAGAACTTATGTTTGGTTCTGCTTTCCAGCTATTATGTGCAACTGTACTTTCGGCACAATGTACAGATAAACGTATAAATGCTATTACTCCGGCTTTATTTTCTAAATATCCAGATGCAAAAACAATGGCTACAGCTGATGTAGAAGATGTTTTTGAATTTGTACGTAGTGTGTCTTATCCACACACAAAAGCAAAACATTTGGTTGAAATGGCACGTATGATTGAAGAGGAATATGGTGGAGATATTCCTTCCGATCCAAATAAATTGATAAAATTACCTGGAGTGGGACGAAAAACAGCTAATGTTCTGCAAGCCGTATGGTTTGGAAAACCAACTTTAGCAGTAGATACACACGTTTATCGAGTTAGTCATCGATTAGGATTAGTGCCCGACAATGCCAACACTCCACGTAAAGTAGAAGATTATTTAATGCAAAATATTCCTTTGAACGAAGTTTCTTCTGCACACCATTGGATTCTTTTGCATGGCAGATATATATGTAAGAGCTTACACCCTATGTGTAATGAGTGTCCTTTCGATTCAATTTGTCCAAAAAATATAACCAATAGTAAACTAAGCAAGTAAACAAAATGAACACAGACATCATACTAAATTTCTTAAAAGGTATAGCAGCTAATAACAACCGAGAATGGTTTCACGAACATAAGTCGGAATACGAAGTTGCTAAAAAAGAATTTGAAACTGGCATTGAAGAAGCCATCACTGCTATAACAACTATCGATGACGAAATTGCACACGTGAAGGTAAAAGATTGTACCTATCGTTTCTATCGTGATATTCGATTTTCGCCAGATAAAAGTCCATATAAACGACATTTTGGAGCTTATATTTGTGCAAAAGGAAAAAAAGCATTGAGAGGTGGTTATTACATTCATTTAGAACCAAATAACTGCTTAATAGCTGTAGGTTCTTATTGGTTGCCTACTAATATTCTTACTTCGTGCCGAAACGAGATAATGGTAAATATAGAAAAATGGCGCAGAATTGTTGAAAATGGTAAGTTTATAAAAACTTTCGGATATCCTAACGATGGAAAATGGGAAGACGATACTGTTTCGGAGAAAGGTTTCGGACTATCAGCATTAAAAACAATACCTAAAGGATTTCCACGCGACTATGAGTTTGCCCAATATTTACGTATGAAAGATTATTGTTGCTGGGTAAAAGTTCCAGACAACTTCTTTAAAAATAGCGATTGGAAAAAGAAATTAATTAATATTGTGGAAATAGGAAAACCAATGATGGATATGATGAACAGCGTAATAGACGATTATGAATAAAACTGAATAGGGGGTGTGTCAAAATTGATACATCCTCTTTTTATTCTCCCTTTACCTTGTCTACCACATAATTCGTTAATTACTGCAGCTATGCTGCTAATTTCATATAAAATGATTTATTGGGCTTTAAATAGCCTATATAAACTTGTATAGAGCATCTGAAGGTGCCTAAAAGTACCTCCATAATGTCTTTTAGTTCCTTGAGATTGGTTTTTCTACACATTTTCCCTATGTTAAAGGCTATAGCAAAGAAGGCAAAGTCCATATTGACCTTGTCTTTTCCAAAATGCCTAAACCTCTTGTAGGTCTTATTATATTTTGTTTGTCCAAAAACAGCTTCAGGTTCTATGCACCTTTGTCCTCGATGCTTGATGCCTTCTTTAGAGGTCAGTAGTTCCCGTGCCTTTTGTTTATAGTGCTGTAGTTGGTGGTTTACTTCTATAATTCTGTTCCCTCTTGCCTTAAAACATGAGCCTCTCAACGGACAACCATCACAGCGTTCTGCCTGATAACGTACGCTGTAAGTAACGAATCCGTTAGAGGTTAGGGAACGCTTCATGCCTATACGTTTCATATGCTGTCCCATAGGGCAGACGTAGAAATCCTGTTCCTTATTATAGTAAAGGCTTGCGGGACTGAATGGGTTAGGTGTGTAACGTGGACGCTGCTCTTTATGGAAGTAGTTATACTTCACATAGGCTTCCATATTATGTACGTCCATGAACAGATAGTTCTCCTCGGAGCCATACCCTGAATCGGCTACGACTGTCTTGGCATAACGATGATAGCGTGATTTGAAAGACTCCAAGAAAGAAGGTAGTGTGAGTGTATCTGTACGATTAGCATAGAGTGCAAAGTCGGTGATAAACTGGTTCTCAGTTGCTATCTGCAGATTATATCCAGGCTTAGTCTGTCCGTTCCGCATAGCATCCTCCTTCATGTGCATAAACGTGGCATCAGGATCGGTCTTGCTGTAGGAGTTTCTCTCGCCCATAACCTCAAGGTGTTGGTCATACTCCTGGAGTTTATTACGTTTCTTCTCTAGCTCTTTAAGCTGTTTTTTCTTGGTTCTAACAGCCTGCTTCTCTTCTTTTGTCTTAGGCTCAGGGACTGATTCCAAAGACTTGTTCAATTCCTCGGATATCTCATCGAGCAGAGCTGCAGTAAACTCGACACCTTCTCTCTTAGCGGCATTGTCCTGCGCTATGACATCATCAACTTGAAGCAAGAGTGTGCGTATTTGTTCCTGCAACTTGGCGCGGTTCTTTTCCACGGTTCTCTTCCAAACGAAGGTATACTTGTTGGCTTTCGATTCTATCTTTGTGCCGTCAATATATTCAACGTCAAGACTTATCAAACCTTTGGCTGCAAGTACTAATACGACTTGTGTAAAGATATTGTTGATTTCCTTTTTCGCACGATTACGAAAACGATTGATGGTAATAAAATCAGGCTGCTCATATCCTGCCAGATAGATGAAATGAATGTCACGCTTGAGAAGCGACTCTATACGACGGCAGGAATAGATATTATTCATATAGGCGTAAAGAATCACCTTGAGCATCATTTGTGGATGATAAGGCTTGCGACCACTGGGCTTATAAAGCTTGTAGACATTATCCAACATAAGATTATCCACCAAGGCGTCTAAAAGACGAACAGGATCATCTTCTGCGATATCCTTATCAATTCTTTGAGGAAAAAGAATCATTTTCTTGTGTATGTAAGAACGAAAGTGTATCTTTGTCATAATGAGATTTTTTTAATGCCTAAAGGTACAAAAACTTTAGGAAATAGCAAAGCCCTGGCTTGAGAAAGTCGGGGCTTTGTGCATAAAAAAGAGGATGTGTACATTTTGACACACCCTCTTTCGGCAAAAAATATTATTATATTTCTTTATTTTGTAATTACAAAAATAAAATTTGTAATTACATTTTTTTTATTTCTAATATAAAGTTCTGATATCTATTATATAGATTATTCTTTTCTTAGTATCGCAAGAAAAAAGTATAGCTAAATATAACATAGAATGAAAACACTTTTAGTAGAAATATAATTGTACATAATTAAACAAAACAGGCTATTATTCGCAACTTCATAATATATTTTGTTTACACTATTATTCCCCCACCTCTTTCGTTTTCTTATTGGTATCTTAATTAACTTTGAAACTTGCTATACCCCATTACATCATTATTACAAAATTGAACTATCTGCCCAGCAATAAAACAAAATATACTAAGGAGTAAAAGCCTCATTCAAGATAAAAAATAAGGCTGTATCATTATTCCTTATATATAGCATAACCTCTAAAATTAATTGTAGTTATCCTTTCTTTATACAATTTGCAAAGTTTTACTATTCCTAATCTATAAAAAATCTAAATCAAAGTATTACAGAGTTAAGGTTGTAGAAAAAAGTACAAATTATAACTCGTTCTGAAAAAAAGTAATTGGTATTTTAAGAAGATTATTGTAACTTTGTCTCAAAATAATTTAACATAAATGGCACATAGAAGTTTAGATCAATTAGACAGAAAAATTTTACGCCTTATCGCAGAAGACGCACGTATTCCTTTTTTAGAAGTAGCGCGCGAATGTAAGGTTAGTGGTGCAGCAATACACCAACGAATTCAGAAACTAACAAATTTAGGTATCCTCAAAGGTTCACAATTCATAATAGATCCTGAAAAAATAGGTTATGAAACTTGTGCATATATGGGCTTAAACTTGAAAAATCCAGAGAAGTTCGATGAAGCAGTAGAAGCATTAAAGAAAATTCCAGAAATTGTAGAATGCCATTTCACAACTGGCGAGTACGATTTGTTTATTAAACTTTATGCTAGAAACAACCATCACCTTCTAAATATTATTCATAATAAGCTTCAGACTTTGGGTTTAGCTCGAAGTGTTAGTTTAATTTCTTATAATGCAGTCATAGATCGTCCACTTCCTATTAACGGTCTTGCAGTTGGAGCACACTCTGACTCTATCAGAGAATAATACAAAAGAAAATCCTAAGCACTTCTCATATCATATCATATCCAAAAGTAGAGGTTAGCTTTTATATATTTGATAAGAAGTGTTTGGATTTTTTGTCAATCTATCTTTTTATAAAGAAGAAACCAACTTTGTGCCTAATATTGCGTTTTGCAGAATGCGCATAAAGTTTATAAACCCCATTTCTTAATCCTGCTATATTTATAGTAGTAGTAAATGGAACATTATATATTTTTGTGACAGTAGTACCAAGAGCCGATTCGACTATAAAATAGTTTATGTCCATTTCGTCTAAACTCTTTGGTAGAGTTAAGTTTACACCATCGTTTGGAAGTAATTCGTTTTCAACATTTCTTTTTTCCATATTACTTTGCAAAACATTGCTTTCGTTTCCATATCTATCCATAGCAGTAATTGCATAATGTTGTTGTTTTGCTCCCCTATGAACAAAAGAAGTTCCCCGAAATTTTGATACAACAAGATTGTGTGGATTTTTTATATCTACAGGATAAGTGTTACTCATATAAACATTATAATAAGGTGCATTTCCCCTCCATTTTATAGTTTTTGTTCCTTGTGCATCTATAGAAACAACCACCGAATTACCAATATAAAAGGTTGGAGTTTCTGGTTTCAGCGTGCTTATCCACGTTAAAGCCGGTGTAAGTGAAGGTGTTGCATTAAAACGTTTCTCAAAATCAAAAATACCCTGATAATTATCTAACAAAAATTTAGAACGAAAATGGGCATGTCCCATTCCTAACCATCTACTTACATACATTTCTCTACTAATTTCTGTTACACTTAAATTACCTTCTCGCGAATCAAGAAAATAAGTTCCAAGCCCCGAAATAATATCATGCCCATTAGAATTTTCTACCCAGTCGGCGCAAAAAGGATAATAATTATCATCACGCCAATATTGCATTGGATATAATTGATCCATAATTTCTGTTTTTATCCAAAACTGTGCATCTTGCGAAACACGATGCTTTGCATTATAATTTTTTGAAGAAAATCTACTTAAATCATCATACTTTCCTATAGGCGAACAAGAAACTTTTACCCATGGTTTAAGAGTTTTCACCCTTCGGTATATTTCTTTAACCACATTTGTTACATTTTCTCTCCGTGCATCGGGAGTATCTCCATTTTTATACGACGGATTAGGCCAACCATCAGGATATCTTATATAGTCTAAGTTAATTCCATCAATGTCATAATTTTTAGTTATTTCTGCACAAATATCACCCAAATATTTTGCAAACTTAGGATCTGCAGGATTTACATAAGCTCCAGTTGAGAAATTTCGTATATTAAATCCCTTCTTTCTCATTAACTTACAACCTAAAGAAGTAGAAGAACCAACTGGCATTGCTGCAATCCAAGCATGTATTTCTAATCCTCGTTTATGACATTCTTCAACAGCAAATGCCAATGGGTCGTAATTTGGATTACCATTTTCTCTACCTGTTAAACATTTATCCCACGGTTCAATATTAGAAGGATAAATAGTTGCAGCACGTACACGTGTTTGCAGCAATACAGTATTAATATTAGCTGCAACATATTTATCAAGAATATTTATAAGTTCTTCTTTTTGTTTCTCTATACCATCATTTGAATTTGCCAAAGTTTTTGGCCAATCAAGATTACTTAAAGTGGTTAACCAAACAGCTCGAGTCTCACGTTTTCGTGTAAAATTTGTATCCCAATTTGGGTAAATATCGTTCTTTTGTGCAAAGCAAGTTATTGTAAACCAATTTAGAAATAAATATAATATAAAGTTTCTTTTATTCATAATTTATTAAACAATGATTGTAGCAAAAAATACATCTGATTGTGAATGCGCCACAAAGATATACAATAATTTTTATAATTCAAATAATTCTACTACCTTTGTCAATGATATTCAATAAGAAGTAAACTTTATATTTTTAACAATCAAAATTATGATGAAGAAACTATCATTTATTTTACTAAGCTTAACATTTTCTTTGTGCATTCACGCACAATTTCAAGAAGGTAAAGGCTATATAGGAGCCTCGTTAACAGGATTTAATTTACATTATAATGCACACGATAAATTTAATTTAGGGCTCGAAGCAAAGTTAGGTTATTTTGCTTGGGATAATATTATGTTGTTAGCAAATGTAAGTGCAGAACATAATGGTTCGGAAGCCGTTGCAGATCATATTTCTGTTGGTGCAGGAGGTCGTTACTATATCACACAAAATGGTTTATATTTAGGAGCAGGGTGTAAATTTATACATGCAAACCATAGTTATAACGATATAATGGTAGGAACAGAAATAGGTTATGCATTTTTTATAAATCGTTCTGTAACAATTGAACCAGCATTGTATTACGACCATTCTTTTAAAGATGCAAATTATTCTACTGTAGGATTTAAACTTGGTCTTGGTATTTATCTTTTCGACGATTAAGTTCATATAAAGAAGATTTAATTATATGCAGCAATTCCCTTCTCAACTACTTGAAAAGGCTGTTGAAGAATTCTCCAAATTACCAGGAGTTGGTAGAAAAACTGCCCTTCGATTTGTTTTACACTTATTGCGTAAAACAAAAGACGATGTAGATAATTTTACTGAGACTATTTCTGCAATGCGACATAATATAAAGTATTGTCATATTTGTCATAACATTTCAGATACCGACACATGCTCTATTTGTACAAATCCACATAGAGATACTTCTATAATATGTGTTGTAGAAAATGTTCAAGACGTGCTTGCAATAGAAAATACGCAACAATATAATGGAGTGTACCACGTGTTAGGCGGAATAATTTCGCCAATAGATGGCATTGGTCCTAACGATATAGAGATTGATTCGCTTGTAGAAAGAGTAAAAGCAGGTGGAATTAATGAAGTTATTTTGGCTTTAGCAAGTACAATGGAAGGCGATACTACAAATTTTTATATATCACGTAAACTAAAAGACTTTAAAGTGAAACTAACTGTAATTGCTCGTGGTATATCTGTTGGTGATGAATTAGAATATACCGATGAAGTTACACTTGGCAGAAGTATATTAAACAGAACAATAATGACAACTTAAACTATGATACAAACACGAAAGACACTTCTGATATTATTAATATCGTTTTTCCTATTATTAATTGGAATCATCATCGCATACGAAACAACAATTCTTATACCAGGAAAGCTTTCTGGAAATAAGAGTCTTATATTTGTGCAAATAGTTATGCAACTTTCTACATTGGCACTAATACCAATAGCTCTCTATTTGTTTAAATTTTCCTACATAAACAAAAGCGTTACAAATCCTAATTCATATAAAGGATTTCTTAAATGGGGAATAGTTCGTATCTGTCTTCTTTGTATACCTATCTTATTCAATATGCTTTTCTACTATTTATATGGAGAAGAAACAGGATTTTTCTACCTTGCATTAATCTCAACTATTAGTGTTTTCTTTATTTTTCCAACAATGCATAGATGTCAAGAAGAGAGAAATCCTAAAAATGAGAAATTAGAATGAATAATAAAATAAACCATGAAACTAAGTATCGTAATTGTAAGTTATAATGTAAAATACTATCTTGGACAATGTCTTTTGAGTGTTAAACGAGCTATTGAAGGTATTGATGCAGAAGTTATAGTTGTAGACAACCATTCTAAAGACGGATCAGTGGAATATATTAGAAAATTATTTCCATGGGTAACTTGTATTTCATCACTACATAATTTAGGATTTGCACGAGCAAACAATCTCGCTATAAAGCAAATGGACAGTGAATATGTGCTATTACTCAATCCTGATACTTTCATTGGAGAAAACACCCTAACAGAAACTCTAGACTTTATGGACAACCATAAAAATGTAGGAGGCTTAGGGGTTACAATGCTCACAACCACTGGACAACGAGCAAAAGAAAGTCGTAGAGGTTTCCCCTCCCCTATGGTTTCGTTCTATAAGATGATGGGATTATGCGACCGTTTTCCAAATCACCCAAAATTCGGACACTATTATATGAGTAATATGTCGTGGGATAAACCAGGTAAGATTGAAGTTATTAGTGGTGCTTTCTTCTTAATGCGCCACACTGCTTTAAATAAAGTAGGCTTGCTTGATGAAGATTTCTTTATGTATGGAGAAGATATCGACTTAAGTTACAGACTTCTAAAGGGTGGATTTGAAAATTGGTTTTTCCCTACACAAATATTACACTACAAGGGCGAAAGTACACAACGCTCAAGCTTTCGGTATGTCCATGTCTTTTATGCAGCAATGCTAATCTTCTTCCGAAAACATTATAACGGTATGAGTTTCCTACTAAGCATTCCTATTAAGATTGCCATCTATCTGAAAGCAACAAGTTCTTTGTTTCAAATGCTTTGTAACAAATCGCGTAAACTTTTAGGGTTTATTCCACACCCACACACAATAGGTCCAAACTATATTTTTATTGGAAATGAAAAAAATATAGAACGCTGCAAAGAAATTGCAAAAAATAGAGGCGTTATAGGTAAATATATTGTAGGAAATAAACATAGTCTCCCAAATGGGCATCTCGGTAAACAAGAATTAATAGAGCCAAAAGTTATGAATTATATTGTTTATGATACAGATGCCTATTCGTATGAAGATATGCTTTCTATATTTGCTGCTCAACCGCAGAATAATATTAGAATTGGAACATATAATAGTCAGACAGGTTGCATAATAACAGAAAATGAAATTCTGAAATAATGGAAATAAGAAAAGTGTATCTTCGTGCTATGGAGCCAGAAGACTTAGATTTTCTTTATGAAATAGAAAACAATGAAAGAATATGGGATATCAGTGCAACAAATGTTCCATATAGCCATTATGTACTTCGTAACTACATAGCCAACGCAAAGAATGATTTTTTTGCTGATAATCAAGTTAGATTAATAATAGAAAATAATGCAAAACAAAATATCGGAATATTAGATTTAGTAAACTATGATCCACAACATCAACGTGCAGAACTCGGAATTGTTCTCTTAGAAGAATATCAGGGCAAAGGATACGCCTATGCTGCCATTCTTAGATTAATAGACTATGCACAGAAGAATTTTCATCTTCACCAAATATATGCGTATGTTGATGTGAATAATACTAAATCTTATAAATGCTTGAAATCTGTTGGATTTCAAGAGAATGCGTGTTTAAAAGATTGGTTTTTTAAAGCCAACAAGTATAATGACGCCTATGTAATGCAATTTTTTTTATAAAAAACTATCATACATTTGGTTATAATAAATAATTTTACTACCTTTGCACTCGCTAAACAGAAATGTAGTTTACACGCTTTTGGTGCGTTAGTTCAGTTGGTTAGAATGCCTGCCTGTCACGCAGGAGGTCACGAGTTCGAGTCTCGTACGCACCGCAACTACTTTTCTAATAAAACGCTTTTGGTGCGTTAGTTCAGTTGGTTAGAATGCCTGCCTGTCACGCAGGAGGTCACGAGTTCGAGTCTCGTACGCACCGCTTTAAATACTTTGAAAGAAAATTAGGATTTTCAAATAAAGTTACTATATCATAATCTTCTAAGGTTATGATATTTTTTTGGGTCAGTCCTAAAACCCAGTTGCAAGCCTATACTCTTAAGCACACAATTTCATAAGTCTATATAAAAAGAAAGGAATATCTGGGCTCAGTAGGAAAAAGGTGGGGAAAAATTCTTAATATCTATATTTTTCCTTCCTCTGTATTATGGAAGCAAAATTCCTATAGGTTAGTATGAAAGAAGTAAATATATATTTTTAAAAGATAGCGATTATAACAATTTCTACTTCAATAGAAGAAATATTAGAACAACATATTTCGCTTTGTTTGTATAATAATACCTAAATAGAAATATTAGACATCACAGAAGAAATCTATAATATTCATCTCAATAAAGGTCTTTCGATATTATAAAATAAAGACAAAAAAGGTTGTAGTTTACGCTATGATGTCTAACTTATAAATAATAGATATCTGAAATGCAACTGACAGATGTCTAAAACAAAAGTAATATTTGACTATTCCTTTGCCATAAAAATATAAATAGAACAAAGAGAATGATTATTAGTGAATTACAAGGATTTTAAGCACATTTTTGTCATATAAGCTTAATTTATTGTCATAATATATTATTTGGCTCTTTTAATTAAAAGACCCTGCCAGAATTATAGAAAATTCTAACAGGGTTTTATTTTTATTGATCAAGAGAAAAATAAATCTATAAACTATATTTTCTCTCCTTATCATCTTTTTATCAATTAGCTTACATCATACCACCCATACCAGGATTCATAGGAGCAGCAGGGGTTTCCTCTGGTTTATCCACAACAATACATTCTGTTGTAAGGAACATTCCAGCAATAGATGCAGCGTTCTCCAATGCAACACGAGCTACTTTTGCTGGATCGATAACACCAGCTACACGTAAATCTTCATATTGGTCGCGACGAGCATTATAACCAAAATCGCCTTTGCTTTCACGAACCTTATTAACAACTACAGCTCCTTCGCCTCCAGCATTAGAAACTATCTGACGAAGAGGTTCCTCTATAGCGCGACAAACGATATTAATACCTGTTTGTTCGTCAGAGTTGTCGCCCTTAAGATTCTTTAATACCTCTTGAGCACGAATATAGGTTGTACCACCACCAATAACAACACCTTCTTCAGTTGCTGCACGAGTAGCACAAAGTGCATCGTCTACACGATCTTTCTTCTCTTTCATTTCAACTTCAGAGTTAGCTCCTACATAGAGAACAGCTACTCCACCAGCAAGTTTTGCTAAGCGTTCTTGAAGTTTCTCTTTATCGTATTGACTCTTTGTATTTGCAATTTCGCTTTTAATTATATTTACACGATCAGCAATAGCTTCTTTGGAAGCTGCACCATCTACAATTGTCGTGAAATCCTTTGAAACTGTAACTTTCTTAGCAGAGCCTAACATCTCAAGTGTTGCCTTATCGAGAGTTAATCCTTTATCTTCGCTAATAACAACACCACCTGTCAACACTGCTATATCTTCCAACATTGCTTTACGACGATCACCAAAACCTGGAGCTTTTACTGCACAAATCTTTAATCCACCACGCAAACGGTTAACAACCAATGTGGTCAATGCTTCTGAATCAACATCTTCTGCTATAACTAACAATGGACGACCACTTTCAGCTGCAGGTTGTAAGATTGGTAAGAAATCTTTTACATTAGATATTTTTTTATCATAGATAAGAATATATGGATTTTCCATAAGAACTTCCATCTTATCTGTATCTGTTACGAAATAGCTTGAGAGATAGCCACGATCGAACTGCATACCTTCTACAACATCAATATTTGTATCGCGTGTTTTACTTTCTTCAATAGTAATAACACCATCTTTTGATACTTTACGCATTGCATCGGCTAGCAACTTACCTATTTCAGGATCATTATTTGCACTTACTGTGGCAACTTGTTCGATCTTGTCATAATTATTACCAACAATTTCTGCATTTTCCTTAATAAAATCTACAACTTTGTTTACAGCTTTATCAATACCGCGCTTCAAATCCATTGGATTTGCACCAGCAGCCACATTTTTTAAGCCTTCAGTTACAATTGCTTGTGTCAGAATGGTTGCAGTTGTCGTACCATCTCCAGCATCGTCTCCTGTTTTACTTGCTACACTTTTCACAAGTTGTGCTCCTGCATTTTCAAAACTATCTTCAAGTTCTATTTCTTTTGCTACTGTAACACCATCTTTTGTAATCTGTGGAGCACCAAATTTCTTCCCAATAACTACATTACGTCCCTTAGGACCTAATGTTACTTTTACAGCATCTGCTAATTGGTCTACACCACTCTTTAGCAATTCACGTGCATCTTTATTAAATTTTATATCTTTAGCCATCTGTATTTATCTTATTTATATGTCTATTTATTTAAATTTCATTGATATTTGTTATGTTCTACATCTAATAATAATATTATAATAGAAACATCAAGAATATATCTTTTTTATTCTACAATAGCTAGAATATCGCTTTGACGCATCATAAGATACTTCTCACCATCGTTTTCTATTTCTGTACCAGCATACTTACCATAGAAAACTTCATCTCCGACTTTCAAAATCATATCTTCGTCCTTCGTACCGTTACCAACAGCAACAACTTTACCACGCTGTGGTTTCTCTTTTGCTGTGTCTGGAATAATTATTCCGCCTACTTTTTGTTCTACCTCAACAGGAAGAATCAGAACTCGATCTGCTAATGGTTTAATTTTCATAATTATTTATTTTTTAAGTTTTGAATGTTCGTATAATAAAAACATCTCTATTGAATGTTCGACAGTTCATATACGAAAACTATGCCAAAAATCATTATAGAGATAATATAACTAAATGGTAAATAAATTATTTAGGTAGACCAATATAAACACGACTATACCTAAAAAAGTAATTTCTACCTGATACAACTATATCGTCCAAAAAACAGATTTTCATATTTATTGTAAATATATGAAAGCCTGGTAATTATATGATTATATTTAAAAGGAATTCAAAAGTATCTCTATAGGCTCATATATATTCTTTAAAAGATTCTTTATGTAATTAGATTCTCGAATGAAAAAGGAAAGAAAAAGTGATATTAAGCCATAAGATAGAATTACATTGTAAAACTGCCAAGATTGTCAGTAGCAATATGCCATATTTGGCATAAATAGTTTAATTAAAAAAGATTGCTCATTTAAAATTCCAATAAAGGAAACTACCTTCCATATATATATATTCTTCTGCAATAAGTTCTTTTAATACAGTTTGCAAAGAGTCTTGATTAGTTAAAGAAGCATTTTTATCTATATTCTTTAATTCGGTAATATGGTGTTTCTTTCCATCTGATAACAAAGAACATATAGTCTCTCGTAATACCTTTTTCAATTCCTTATCTTCGTCTTTATAAGCAAGACAAACATCGCAACAACCACAGTCAGTGCTGCATTTTTCACCAAAATAGCGTAAAAGTTGTCTGCTACGACATATATAACTATTCTTCATATAGTTTATCATCGCAGCGATACGCTCTTCAAATTTTTCTTTTCGATCTTCGTAAATAGTCTTCGGTATTTTTATTTCCTCACTATCAACACGTTCTCGAAGATATTTTATTATAGGAATATTCTTACGTGGTATAAAATTTATAATCCGTTTTCGGCTGAGATTTTGCAATATATGATAAGTCTGATTTCTATCCAAACCTACTAAATCGGCAATATAGCTTTCATCAACATAACGATAATCTGTAAACAGACCAGGATAGCTTCTTAACAAAGCAGAAATTACCATTTCTTCTTCGCCTGTTTGTTCTCCTAATCTATATAATTCATCGCGGGATAGAATAAAATGAATACGTGCCTTAGTATCTGGTTCAGAATTATAATAAATATATCCAGCACGAGTCAAAATATGTAGAGCAGCATCTACTTGTATAGGAAAGTGATGGAAATAAATACAAAATTTATCTATGGGAAATTCAAAGGTAGCATCTCTTCCACTATCTACACCTATTTGATAGAAGTATGCTAAATGTTCGTAGATAGTACGTATTTCGTCTTTTTCAGGAAAGTTCTCCTTAATCCGTTTCTTTAAATTACGCTCGTCATTACCTGAATTGTAAAGCAAAATAGCATACGATTTTTTACCATCTCTACCTGCGCGACCTGCTTCTTGAAAATAGGCTTCGATAGAACTTGGTGGATCTAGATGTATAACTAAACGAACATCCGCCTTGTCAATACCCATTCCAAAAGCATTAGTAGCAACAATAACTCGTTTTTCGTTAGCCTGCCATTCATTTTGACGATTATTCTTATCTATATTTTCCAACCCTGCATGATACCACGTTGCAGATACTCCATTTTTGATTAAGAATTCTGCAGCTTCTTTTGTACGTCTTCTGCTTTGACAATATACTATAGCCGGACCTTCTACTGATTGTAATATATGAAGCATCTCATTGAACTTTTCTTGTGTTGTGCGTAAAACATAAGAAAGATTCTTCCGCTCAAAACTCATTCGAAAGACATTCTCCGCTGCAAATCCTAATAGCGCCTGAATATCTTTTACTACTTCTGGTGTTGCTGTTGCAGTAAGCGCAAGTAATGGGACTGTAGGAAGTAAACTTCTAATCTTTATGATCTCAAGATAAGAAGGACGAAAATCATATCCCCATTGACTAATACAGTGGGCTTCATCTACAGTGATAAAACACACTTTTATGTGTTTTAATTTTACTTGAAAGAGTTCAGAGCTAAGACGTTCTGGAGATATATAGAGCAATTTTATACCACCAAAGATACAATTCTCGAGTATTGATACTATTTCATCACGTGATAATCCCGAATGAATTGCAGCAGCTTTAATATGTCGACGACGAAGATTATCTACCTGATCTTTCATTAGTGAAATTAAAGGAGTAATAACAATACACACACCTTCTTTAGCTAAGGCTGGAACTTGAAAGGTAATAGATTTACCACCACCAGTAGGCATAAGACCTAATGTATCTTTCCCACTCCCTATACTCTCTATAATTTCTTTCTGTATACCTCGAAAATCAGGATAGTTCCAATATTTATGAAGTATCTCCTTGTAGGTCATAGTAAAATTATTTCACAAATAAGAATATTTGCTTATGCATTCTCTGAAGGACGAATACCTTCTATCTGAAGTTGTACAGCACCACGTTTAAATACATTATCCTCTATTGTATAAACTATATCGAACGAGCGTTTTGATTTTATATAGCGTGCAGAACGACTTTGTCCAAAAGCAATACCATTCATAACATTATTCGATTTAGAGTCTACAAGTTCCAATTTTATATGTTCTTGTTCTCTACCTACAACTTTACTGGTCCCAAAATCAAATACTTCTTTTGTACAAAATAATGGTTTTACATTTTCTGGACCAAATGGTGCAAAGCGTTTTAAATCATTATGGAATTTTTTCGTAATATCTTTAAAATCAATAACAGCATCAATATCTAATGTAGCTTCTGTCTGATGAGGTTCAATATGCTCATCAACATACTTTTGAAATCGATCTCGAAACTCTTTTACATTCTCCCATCTTAACGTTAAACCAGCTGCATAAGTATGACCACCAAAGTTTGTAAGCAAATCACTACAACTCTCTATAGCAGAATAAAGATCAAAACCCGCAGCCGTTCGTGCAGAACCCGTAGCAAAATCACCTTCACGAGTAATAACGATAGTTGGACGATAGTAAATTTCTGTTAGACGAGAAGCAACAATACCAATAACACCTTTTTTCCAATGTTCATCGTAAAGCACAATACTATTTTGATGTTTCTGACTTTCCAAACGTTCTACAATTTGATTAGCCTCCTCTGTCATTTGTCTATCAACATCTTTTCGCTTATCATTATACTTATCTATATGCTTTGCTTCTAATAGTGCAGAAGCTAAATCACGTTCCACAAGTAAGTCTACACTTTCTCGACCACTCTCCATACGTCCACTTGCATTAATACGTGGACCTATCTTAAAGATTATATCGCTCATTGAAATTTCTCTTCCCGTAAGCCCACATATATCTATTATAGCTTGTAATCCCACACTGGGATTTTGATTTAATTGTTTTAAACCATGAAAAGCAAGTATCCTATTTTCACCTACAACAGGAACAAGATCTGCGGCAATGCTTACAGAGCAGAAATCAAGAAATGGAATAAGGCGCGAGAATGGTATATTATTGTTCTTTGCAAATGCCTGCATAAACTTAAAACCAACCCCACAGCCACATAAATCTTTAAAAGGGAAACTATCATCAATGCGTTTTGGATTTAATATAGCAACAGCCGGTGGCATATTATTATCAGGAACATGATGATCGCAAATAATAAAATCAATGCCTTGTTCTTTTGCATAACTAATCTCTTCAACTGCTTTTATACCACAGTCTAGTATAATAATAAGTTTTACCCCTGTATCTTTCGCAAAATCTATTCCTTTCTTACTTACTCCATAACCCTCATCGTAACGATCTGGAATATAATAATCTATATTAGAATAAAATTGTCGTAAAAATTTATATACCAATGCTACAGCTGTACAACCATCTACATCATAATCTCCGTAGACCATAATACGCTCTTTACGCCCCATTGCATCGTTTAATCTATCAACGGCAACGTCCATATCTTGCATTAAGAAAGGGTCGATAAGATCTGAAAGTTGTGGCCGGAAAAATCGTTTTGCAGCACTTTCAGTTGTTATCCCACGCCTTATAAGTAACGAAGCAAGAATAGGACTTATATTAAGTTTTTCTCCTAACTCTATTGCTGCGTTAGCCTGTTCAGATGTAGATGGTGTATAATTCCATTTTAATTGCATCTTTATTATTTTTATTTCTGCTTGTAAAGGTACAAAAAAAAGTGTAAGTCTCAAAAGACTTACACTTTTTAATTCTATATAGCTCCATTAAAGCTTCAGTAAAACTCTAAGAAAGCTCAATAGTTAGCATTTAATTACAAACCTAACTTTTTGCGAATGTCTGAAGGAATAGCATTCTTGTTAACCATAAAGTCCATTGTGTTTGCAGCAATAAAGTTCTTAGTCATATACCAGATACCTTTATATTTACCAGTTTCACCCCAAGAGTTCTTTACCATATAATATTCCTTACCAAATTGATCTTTAGCGATACCAAAGATAAGCATACCGTGGTCGTCTGTAAGTTCCCATGTATCGTAACGGTCTTGACGCATCTTCTGTGTAGGAGTTACTTCTGGAACTTTTGCACCAAGTTCATCAATAAGACTACGTTGTTTTGCAGGAGAAAGTCCCAACCAACGTGCCATATCGCTACCTTGTAGGCTTTGAACTTTATTTCCATCTACCATATATGCAAGACCATCGCGTGTGAAACCAGGTTCACTAACATCACCTCCCCATGCTATACAATAACCATTCATTACAGCATTATCTATAATCTTCATCATTTCGTCCATAGGTACATTATAAGATTGTGGCATACGCCAATTATCTTGTACTTCTACAGCAAACGAAGTATAGAATGGATGATGTGTATAAGAGGTTATAGTTACATAATTATTCCAATCTAAACCTAAACTTGCAGCAAATTGCTTCGGAGTATATGTCTTTCCTTCATAGGTGAATTTCTCAGGACATTTACCTAAATAAGAATCAATAATCCCTTGAAGACCTGGTTTCCACTGATTAGAAATTTTACTTGACTTATTCTTTGCTACAGCATTTACGTATGGTTCCATTACAGAGAAGAATTCATTAAAGTTAAATAAAGAATCACCTGTTAAAGAACCAGGGAATGGCATTGCTCCTTCGGGACAAATACCATAATTTTCAAGACAGAAAAGAGGATCATAGCATGAACCACCTTGTGCAAACTGAGCATCGCCGTGCATACGAACCACTTGAATAGCGCGATCCATATAAGTCTTATTAGCTACAAAACTTTCACAAAGATCATAGGTTTTACCTGTTGCTTTTAAGATTTCTGATTCAAAGTAGGCCAATGTTGAATAATCCCAACACGTACCTGAACGATTTTGATTTTTAATGCTTGTGATAGGATTCTCCTTAATCACTGTAAATACCGGACTGTTGTCCACCTTCTTTGCAACTTTTTTAGGAGCTGCATTCGCACTAGCTGCAAAAATTGCGAAAAGTGCGAGCACTAAAGTTTTTTTCATAATTCTAAAATGCTTACCAGTAAGTTTACATTCTGGTTTTCTTTAAAAATTTAAGTTGTTAATAATTATTTTTTCTTTATATCTAAATTAAGCATTCATAAAATCTTCAATATCTTTTGGATAATAAGGTATACGGTCTTTACCTATGAAACGACAACCTTCTTTTGTAACAAGTATATCGTCCTCTATACGAATACCACCAAAATCTTTATATGTATCAAGCTTATCAAAGTTTAGGAACTCTGCGCAATGTTTCTTTGCACGCCATTCATCAATAAGTGCAGGAATGAAATAGATACCAGGCTCATCTGTTACAACAAAACCTTCTTGTAAACGACGTCCCATACGCAAACAATTTGTTCCAAATTGTTCAAGGTTAGGACGAGTTTCTTCATCAAACCCTACATATATCTGTCCTAAAGCTTCCATATCGTGAACATCAAGGCCCATCATGTGTCCTAATCCATGAGGTAAGAACATTGCATGTGCACCAGCAGCTACAGCAGCATTAGTATCTCCTTTTGCTAAACCTAATTCTTTCATACGCTCAAAGATAATACGACAAACTGCAAAGTGTACATCAGCATATTTCACTCCTGGTTTCGATAATTTCAAAGCTGCATCATGAGCTTCTACTACTACATTATATATATCGAGTTGGCGTTGCGTAAATTTTCCATTTACAGGGAATGTTCGTGTATTATCAGAACAATAGTGACTCATCGTTTCTCCACCACAATCGCACAAAACAAGTCTGCCATCTTCTAATTCTGCCATTGATGGATTTCCATGCATTATTTCTCCATGTTGTGAGAAAATTATCGGGAAAGATACCATTGAACCATAAGAATTAGCAATTCCTTCTACCTGACCAGCTACATATTTTTCTGTAAGTCCTGGCTTTGTAATGCGCATTGCAGTAGTGTGCATCTTATAACCAATAACAGCTGCACGTTCTAGTTCTTCTATTTCTTCTGCAGTTTTTACAGAGCGCATCTTTACTACTGCATTAATAAGTTCTAAACTTGCTTCTTCTTTTTGTTTATTGGGGTGGATACCAAGTAAATCACAAATTTGAATCTTAATATCAGAACGATAAGGTGGCAAGAAATGTATTTTTCTATTTGATGCTTTGGCTTTATCGCAAATAGTTTTCAATTCGCTCATTGGAGCAGAATTACTTACTCCTACCTGAGCAGCAAGGTCACTAACAGCATCAACACTACCAAACCATACAATGTCTTCAATGTCAATATCATTGCCTATCAGTATTTCTTTGTTGTCATTAACATCAATAACACCAACAAGACCATCACGTTGTTGACCAAAATAATATAAAAACGACGAATCCTGACGGAAGGGAGAATACCCATTCGCTGGTGAATTTACTGGCGATTCGTTGTTTCCAAACAATAAGATAATGCCGTCTTTCACAAGCTTCTTAAGCTCTGCACGGCGCTGTATATACGTCTCTTTATTAAACATAACTGCTTTCATATATTAGTTTAGCTGCAAAGATAATAAATATTCTCATAAAAACACTAACTTTGCAGTGCTTTTATTTATTTTTTATGGAAATCGATATAAATACAGGATTAGTATTAGAGGGAGGAGGTATGCGAGGAGTGTTTACTTCTGGTGTTCTTGATGCTTTTATGAAGTTTAATATCTATTTTAAATATGTAGTTGCAGTTTCTGCCGGAGCATGTAACGGACTTTCGTATATGAGCAGACAACCACGTAGGGCTAGAGTTTCAAATATCGATTTATTAGCTAAATATGATTATATTGGAATTCGGCATCTTGTTACACAGGGTTGCATTTTCGACCCTGAATTTCTTTATGAACGTTTTCCTTACGAGATAATTCCTTTCGATTACGATACTTTTTTTGAAAAGATGAATTTAGGTTATTCTTTCGAAATGGTAACAACCAATTGTGAAACTGGAAGATGCGAATATTTACAAGAACGTAATGGTAATAAACATAGACTCAACGAAATTGCACGTGCTTCGAGTAGTTTACCATACGTTAGCAAAATTGTAGAGATAGATGGTATTCCTATGCTTGATGGTGGAATTATCGACTCAATTCCTCTTCTTCATGCTATAGAGAAAGGACACAGCCAAAATGTTGTTATTTGCACACGCAATAAAGGGTGGCGCGAAACTAGCAAAGATTTTAAAATACCAAAGTTTATCTATCGGAATTATCCACGTTTACGCGTTGTGTTGAGTCATAGAATAGATGCTTATAATAAGCAATTAGATATGATAGACAAATACGAAAAAGAAGGAAGAATAATAGTATTGCGACCTATAAGACCTGTTGAAGTTGGAAGAATGGAAAAAGATATAGAAAAGTTAGAATCCCTCTACAACGAAGGATTTAATATTGGAGAAGAATTCTGTAGGGCTAACCTAAAACTAGCTAATAACTAAATAAGCTACTTTAATAAATCAGGGCGCAAACGTTTTGTTCTTTCCATTGCTTGTTCAAATTCCCATTGATTTATTTTTGCTTCGTGCCCACTCAACAATATCTCTGGAACATCCCACCCTTTATAACTTCGTGGACGCGTATAAATAGGAGCCGACAGTATATTATCTTGAAAACAATCAGACAATGCACTTTGCTCATCTCCAATTACACCTGGAATAATTCGAATTACAGCATCTGCAATAATGGCTGCTGGTAATTCTCCGCCTGTTAAAACAAAATCGCCTACCGAAATTTCCTTTGTTATTAAGTGTTCTCTTACTCGCTGATCAACTCCTTTATAATGACCAGCCAATATAATAAAATTACCACCTAAAGAAAGGTCGTTTGCCATTTTCTGATTAAACAGTTCTCCATCAGGCGATGTAAATATAACTTCGTCATATTCTCTTTCTGCTTTCAATGCACTTATACAACGGTCTATTGGTTCTATCTGCATCACCATTCCCGCTTGCCCTCCAAAAGGATAATCATCTACACGACGCCACTTATCTTTACTGTAATCGCGAAGGTTATGCAAATGTATTTCTGCTAAACCTTTCTTTTCTGCTCGTGCCAAAATACTCTCATGCACAAAGCCTTCAAGCATCTCGGGTAATACTGTTATTATATCTATTCTCATATTGTAAATACAAAGTTACCAATATTTTCAACGAAAAGATATAGCCTTTAAGTTTTTTTTGTAACTTTGTACTCAAATTCTAATCGAAACAAAGATACTTATGAAAAAAATCTTTACTCTCGCCATCAGCTGTATGGCATTCTTTTGTGGTTCTCAAGCACAAAATGTGCAATTCCACTATGACCTTGGCCATAATCTTTCAAAAGATTTAAGCAACAGGCCAGCTGTTACCACTACTGTAGAAATGTTTAAACCCGATAAATGGGGGTCTACTTTCCTATTTACAGATATTGATTATAAAAACGATGGTGCTGTAGGTGCTTACTGGGAAATTTCAAGAGAATTTTCTATTACTAAAAATAAACGCTGGGCAGCCCATATTGAATATAATGGTGGTGCTGCAACTGGCGAACTTGCAACTGGATATTATGGAAATCGTTTTCAACATGCAGCTCTTTTTGGTGGTGCATGGAATTGGGCTAATAAGGATTTCTCAAAAACTTTCAGCGTGCAACTTATGTATAAATACTATTTCAAAAATAAAACTACAGGTGCACACCCATTTAATGGTTTCCAACTTACCGAAGTGTGGGGATTAAATTTCGCAAAAGGATTATGTTCTTTCAATGGTTTCTGCGACTTATGGTACGACCCAAATGTAAGTGGAAAACTTATTTTAATATCTGAGCCTCAATTCTGGTTTAATTTAAACACACTAAAAGGTATGCAAGGAGTAAATCTCTCTTTAGGCTCAGAAGTTGAAATTAGCAACAATTTTGTTTGGAACAATAAGGGCAAACACAATAAGTTTTATGCCATTCCAACAATTGCTGCAAAGTGGACTTTCTAAACATTCCTCCATTTAGAAATCTCTTTCCATACAATAGTTTATATTCGTTGAATACTATATCTTTTAATGTCAGCACGTCAAACATCTCTTTGACGTGCTGATTTTCTTATAAACATATACCCCACTTCATTCCCTTGGAGCTGTAAATATCTTCACAAAGCTCTATAGTAGAACCATATAAATATTAGGGAAACTTTCAAATTTTAATATTTCTGTGAGTGTTTTCAAACTTAATTCTTCTCTCATAAAATCTGCCATAATTATGTTTCTAAAATTTATAATAAAAACTCGGGAGATTTATAATAAGAAAATTAAAATTTATAATTACAAAATTTTAATTTTATCATAAAAAAAATCCATAGCTTACTTTAAAAGCTATTTTAAGTTAAGTTCTAAATCTGTCTTTTCCTGTTTTTTATTACTATACACGTCTTATTATAGTAGCTACTTCTGTAGATTATTTTGTGTTATGCTTACTGAATAGTTGAACAAAAAAGGATAATCCACACCAAAAATAATAGACACGTTACCTTTGACAAATTCTTCTTTTAACGAAAGATTTATCGTTTTCCACTTATATTTAAGGTATAAGCAAGGTATGCTACTGAAAATAAATACGAAATATACCAAGCAAATTCAAAAGAAAATATAGTTATATCAACCACTTCTTTGTATGGATTTCACAGAATGTACCTTAATAAATATTAAAACAAGAATAAGCCTGAATAAAAGCGTAGTTTTTAAAATAAAAGTATTATCTTTGCATTCAAACATATAATGCGTATGAAAAGAAGAATATATACTTTTTTATTTGCTATAGCCCTTTTAAGTTTTGCATTACCAACGACTATAAAAGCCGAAACGTCGTTAGAAATGATAGAACAGGACATTCATAATATTTCTATTTCTGTTTATGGGTCTGTTCTTCGTATTGAAGGTGCAAACGACGAAATGCTACAAATATATAATGTAACAGGTGTATGTGTTATGAGTCTTAGAGTAGATGGACAAGATAAACGCTACAATCTTAATTTGCCCAAAGGGTGTTATATTGTAAAAGTTGGTAAAGTTGTTCGTAAGATTTCTATTCGATAAATCTTACTTATATAGAAACTAATCCATTTTTTATCTGTGGTGCACGAAATAGAAGAATCAAAACTCCTAAAAGCATTAGCAGATCCTAAAACACGTTACAAGGCATTTACATTATTGGTAAACGAATATAGTAAACCTTTGTATTGGAAAATACGAAGCTTTGTTTTGTCGCACGACGATACAGACGATATTCTTCAAAATACCTTTTTGAAAGCATGGAAAAACATAGAACGTTTTGAAGGGAAATCAAAAATATCTACGTGGCTATATAGTATTGCTATTAATGAATCGTTAAACTTATTACGTTCTCAAAAAGAAACCATTAATATTAGTAATTATAATAGCATTAGTAATTCGCTTTTAGCTGATTGTTATTTCGATGGAAATAAAGGACAAGCTATATTACAAGAAGCAATTGCGACCTTACCAGAGGTTCAACGTACTGTATTTATAATGAAATATTACGATGGTTTAAAATATCCCGAAATACACCAAATACTTGGAACAAGTGAAGGCGCTTTAAAAGCATCTTACCATATTGCAGTAAAAAAAATATCGCAATATATAAAGGAAAACGAATAAATTTCAACAACCAAATTAAACCAAAACGCATTATATTTGTCGAACTATCAGTAATAAACTAAAGCAAGGAATAATAATTGTGATAAACTTAGAAAAACAATTACTTACAAAATTTGGAAACAGACGACCATTTAAGACGCCTGAAGGTTATTTCGACAATTTAGAAATGCGAGTTATGTCGCAAATAAAAGCCGAAGAGACAAATAACAACGAGGTAAAAGAAAATGGTGAAAAAAAACATCATACATTTGCCAGATATCTACGCCCATTAATAATAGCAGCCTCTTTTATCGGACTAATTATTGGCGGAATAGCTATACAGTTCTTTATTCAGGGACATAATAATATAGAAAATACTCATAACACAGAAGCTACTTCTGCAGCCACAACTGCAAAAGCAAAATCTGCAAATAATGAATATTTAGACGATGTAACAGAATATATGATGCTTGATAAAGATGATGTTTATTCATATTTAGCAGACAATTAATTGATAGAACAAATACATATAACATTTTGATAATGAGAAGAATATTAATAGCTATTATAGTATTTATTAGTGCAATCAATTTGTCTGCACAACGTAAATTCGATCCTAATAAGTTTAGAATGGAGATACATCAATATATTGTAACTTCAGCTAATTTAACAGAACAAGAGTCAGCAAAATTGCTACCTATCTACGATGAAATGATAAATAAACAACGTTTGCTACATAAAAAATTGCACAAATTGCAAGATAGCAATCTACAAAATAATGCGAAGGCTAAAAATATTATTCTTCAGATAGACAATTTACATATACAAATAAAACAGATAGAAAAAACTTATCATTTAAAGATGCTTCGTGTAATTTCTGCTATAAAATTAGCAGAAGTATTAAAAGCTGAACGATATTTCCATAAACAATATTTTCGTAATGCCGCACAGAAGAGGTAGTTAAACTCTATCCAAATTAATAATAAAAAGAATTTATTAATCCATTTAAATTTAATCTATAAAATTTATAATGAAATTACGTTGTTCGCAATTTGCAAAAACAGTTTTAATTCTGTTCCTACTATTTGTAAGTAGTTATTCTTTTTCTGCGAGTCTCCCTAAAAAACGTCAATTTAGAGGGGCATGGATTCAATGTGTTAATGGTCAGTTCCAAAATCTTGGGAGCGAACAAATGCAACGGACACTTATTTACCAACTCGATAAATTGCAACAGGTGGGAGTAAATGCAATCATTTTCCAAATTCGTGCCGAATGCGATGCACTTTATCCCAGTAAATACGAACCATGGAGTAAATTTTTAACGGGGAAACAAGGCAGTGCCCCATCTCCTTATTGGGATCCTTTACAATGGATGATAGAACAATGCCATAAACGTGGAATGGAACTTCATGCATGGATAAATCCTTTTCGGGCAAAAACAAAAGGAACTACACAGCTTGCTTCTAATCATATAGCAATACAACACCCTGAACGAGTTTTCGATTATGATGGTCTAAAAATTCTTAATCCAGGTATTCCCGAAAATCGAGATTATATCTGCAATATAGTAACAGACATATTACAACGTTATGATGTAGATGGTTTGCACATTGACGATTATTTCTACCCTTATCCAGCAGCAGGACAACGCATTCCAGATTTAAAAGAATTTAGTTTATATGGAGGAGGATTTGGTCGTATTCAAGATTGGCGTCGCGATAATGTTGATATATTTATAAAACAACTTGGAGAAACTATTCATAAAGTTAAACCATGGGTAAAATTTGGAGTATCGCCATTTGGAATATACAGAAATGAAAAAAGTGCACCCAATATTGGAAGCAAAACAAACGGACTACAAAACTATGACGACCTTTATGCTGATGTTTTAAAATGGGTAAATAATGGCTGGATAGACTATTGTGTACCACAAATTTATTGGGAAATAGGAAATAAAGCTGCCGATTATAAAGAACTTATTACATGGTGGAATCGTTATGCATCAAATCGTCCTTTATATATAGGCGAAGATGTTTTACGTACAGTAAAAGCTGCCGATCCACAGAATCCAAATTCTCATCAATTACCTGCAAAACATAAATTACACGAACAATGTTCAAATGTTCAAGGAACAGTTTTATGGTATGCGGCTGCTGTAGTAAATAATCCTGGTAATTATGCCAAACTATTACAAAGCAATTATTGGCGTTATCCTGCTTTGCAACCTTTAATGCCATTTATAGATAATAAAGCTCCCAAAAAACCACGAGCATTAAAAGTAAGTTGGTCAGACGATGGGTGTTTATTACATTGGAAAGCTCCAAAAGGAAAAGGTTGGGAAAACGAAGCTTATAAATATGTTGTTTATAAATTTGGGCCTGACGAAGAAATAGATTTAGATAATCCAATGAAGATTGTAGCTATTACATATCAAACTGCACTTCGGTTGAATTATAATGGAGGAGATACAAAATATACTTATGTAGTTACAGCACTCGACAGAATGAGTAACGAAAGTGTAGGCAAGAAAAAGAAAATAAAACTATAATCATTTTTATTTCTCTATAACATAAATAAGTCTTATTAATGGTTATTTTTCCGAGATATCTATAATACAATTATAATATAATAATGTATAAGAAAACAGACGATGTCGTTATAAATATAGACATCGTCTGTTTTTTCATTAGATGAAACTTAAACCTTTTCTTATTATTTCTTTGTAAATTTAAGAGGAAAACCTTATATTTGCAATCGTATAATAAACCATCGTCCTAAACCATATATAAGAATAATGAAGAGAAGAACGAAAAAGTTACACTATGTTTCATTCATTATAATGAATGAGAGTATAGATGTGAATAATTTGTTTTTAAAGTTATCCTTTATGTAATTTAAAAGTTTCTATCCAAAACTCTATTATTAGGGTTGAGGATAAGGCTTTACGTTTTTATATCGTAGATATTTAAGAAAAAAGTAATATTAATAACCCTAACGTCCCAGTCTCTGTAAGACGTTCTCTCTAATAGAGAGTTAAGGAGAGATATTGAAAATCAATGAAAAACAAACTATTAAAAACTACTTGTGCAGTTTTTAGTTTACTGTCTACTGCACTTTTTGCTTTACCGCAACAGTTGTACGCACAAAGTAAAGAAGCTTACGTAGAGAAAAACCTAAACGAAAAGGTTATGACTTTCTATTACGACGACCAGAAAAGTAGTAGAAAAGGAATTGTTTATAGCATTAACGAAAAGCAAAAAACAGAAAGTGGGCTCGAAATACCTGCTTGGTCTGGTAATTCGCAAGATGGAGAGAAAACAACTACAAAGGTTGTTTTCGATGAATCGTTTAAAGATTTTCATCCTATAAGCACCGATTATTGGTTTGCTCAGTATACTGTATTAAAAGAGTTGAAAGGAATTGAAAACTTAAACACAACTGATGTAACCAACATGTCGCACATGTTTTATCATTGCGATGCTTTACCTTCTGTTGATCTTTCACACTTTAACACAGAGAAAGTTACCGATATGAATTCTATGTTCTCAGAATGTGCTTCGCTAACTTCACTTAATCTCTCTACATTCGATACAAAGAATGTTACAGATATGAACTCTATGTTTAATTTCTGCGCCGGATTAACTTCACTCAATCTTTCTAATTTTAATACTGCAAAAGTTAAAGATATGCGAGCTATGTTCTTTTGCTGTACTGGATTAACTTCGCTCGATCTTTCTAAGTTTAATACAGAGAATGTAACAGATATGGGTGTTATGTTCTTTTATTGTAAAGGTATTACATCACTTAATCTTTCAGGATTCAACACAGCGAAAGTTACTAATATGAAAGGAATGTTCTCTGGTTGTAGCGGACTTACTTCTTTAGATGTATCTAAATTCAATACGGAAAATGTAACAACAATGAACGGAATGTTTGCTAGTTGTACAGCTCTTACTAATCTTAATTTATCAGGCTTCAATACAGCAAATGTTACCGATATGAATGGTATGTTTGCAAACTGTTCAGAACTAACAGCTTTAGACCTTTCGAATTTTAATACAATAAACGTAACAGATATGACTTCTATGTTCTCTGCTTGTACTGTACTTGCAGAACTAAAAGTTCCTAACTTTAACACAGAAAAAGTTACTAGTATGTATGGTATGTTTGCAAATAGCAAAGCTCTTACCTCGCTTGATCTTTCAAGTTTCAATACTCCAGAAGTAACTACTATGAAAGGTATGTTTTCTGGTTGTTCCGCTTTAACTTCACTCAATATATCTAACTTTAATACTGCCAAAGTTACCGATATGTATGGAATGTTCTTCAATTGTGAAGCATTACCTTCTCTCGATCTTTCTCATTTCGATACAGAAAATGTAACCGATATGTATAGTATGTTTGCATATTGCAAAGCACTGAAATCGTTAAAGATATCGAGCTTTGATACAAAGAATGTAAAAAATATGTCGTTTATGTTCTTCTATTGTTCTTCACTTCCATCACTCGATCTTTCTGGTTTCAATACAGAGAATGTAACCGATATGGGTGCAATGTTTAAATATTGCCTCGAAATGGAAAAGATAGATGTATCTAAGTTCAATACAGAAAAGGTAACAAATATGCGTGGTATGTTCTCTGGTTGTAGAAAAATTACTTCTCTCGATCTTTCTCATTTCAATACAGAGAATGTAACCAACACAAACACTATGTTCTTTTCGTGTGATGCACTTACTTCGCTCAATCTTTCAAGCTTTAAGTTAGAGAAAGTAACCGATATGGGGTCAATGTTCTTTGCTTGCGAAGAAATGAAGACTATTTATTGCGACTACGCTTGGAAATGTGCAGAATCTACAAGTATGTTTAGTTATTGTTCAAAGTTGAAAGGTGCTGTTGCTTACGATGAAAATAAAGTAGACGTGAAAATGGCTAATCCTGAAACAGGATACTTCACTAAGAAAACTGTCGATGGTATAAATAAATCTATAGATAACACAGACACAACTATTGTAGGTATCTATTCGCTCGACGGTAAAAAACTATCTGAAATGCAAAATGGCGTGAATATACTTCGTATGAGCAATGGTAAAGTAAAGAAAGTTATGAAATAAAACTTTTATAAAGTAGACTTCTTCACAAACACAATAGATAAAAGGAGTTACTTTATATCTATTAACAAGAACAACCGCTATCAAAGAGCTAGAAACTTAATGATGGCGGTTGTTCTGTATTATAATTTATTGCAGAACAACAAGTTTTGTGCACAAGTTTTATCCTAAGTTTAACAGACGAAATTATTTTCCCATTAAACTTGATAAAGAGATATCGTACAGATATGGCTATGTGGTCCTCCTTCAGAACAAGCACTATTTATATACGATAAATCAAAGTTAAGACAGACACTACCTTATAAAAATAAAAATGTAGTATACAAAGTCCATAGCTAAAACACCAAAAGAACGATAACAGTGAGATTATACGATGATAGAGTATTAAACTGGTGTGAAACAACGCAAGAATAGCAGTTGTTCCAGTTAATTAGGAGAAGAACTATTCTTTGAAATCTAAAAAGCCTTCTTCCCACTTATGCGAAGCGTCGCCACTTACAGAAAGACCAAGTAGACGAATGGTACGATGACGATATTCAGTTTGTCGTAAAAGATATTTAGCCAATGGGAGAATATCTTTTTTCGTTTTCAACAACTTACCTGTCGTGATACTTCTTGACACTTGATTTTTAGTATCCCACTTTATTTTTAACGACAATGTACGTCCCTCAAATTTAGCTTTATCTATGCGCACAACTAATTCTATAACGAGATGATATAATGCTATTACTACTTGAGATTCTTTATTAAGATTTTCCAAATAAGTTTCTTCACACCCTACCGACTTGCGTTCATGAAAAGCTTCAACAGGACGATTATCTTTTCCACGAGCAAAGTTAAAAAATATGGAGCCCATTTTACCAAAAACTTGTGTTAAATGTATAAGTGAGACTTTACGTAATTGTTCGCCTTTATAAATTCCCATTTTATACATTGTTTGCGCAGTTTTAGGACCAACTCCCCAAAATTTAGCAATAGGTAAATCGCCAATGAAACTTAATGCGTTATCGGGGTGAATTGAAAAAATACCATCAGGTTTACGATAATCGGAAGCTATTTTTGCTAATAATTTATTATAACTGATACCTGCAGAAGCTGTTAAATTAGTTTCGCGGTATATATCTTCCTTTATTCTTTTAGCTAAATCGACAGCTAAGTCTATACCATATTTATTATAAGTTACATCAAGGAAAGCCTCATCTAACGAAATTGGTTCAACCAAATCAGTATATTTATGAAAAATATAATGAATTTGTTGTGAGACCTCTTTATATTTTTGAAAATGAGGTTCAACAATAACAAGATTAGGACAACGATTCTTAGCCTGAGCTAATGACATTGCCGAATGTATACCATATTTTCTAGCCTCATAACTCGCTGTAGTTACGACACTACGAGGTAAATCGCGGCATACTACCAAAGGTAAACCTTTTAATTTTGGATTATCTCTTTGCTCTACAGAAGCAAAAAAGGCATCCATATCTATGTGGATTATTTTACGCAATGTTGAATCTTTTCTTATGCAAAGATACACAAAAAACAAAAGTATTTAAGAAAAAAACATTATCTTTGCAACAAATTTTGGAAAACAGAGTTTATATTAAGTGGCGTCTTAAATTATAGCCATTTACATCTGATACACTCGTTTAAGAAATGAGTTTTCAGAAAACTTTGAATCAGACTGAAATAAGAATCGAATAACAATGAGTAAAGCAACACAAACCGATGCCATGGGTAGCATACAACGAGGTATAAAAAGAACCTTAGATTTTGTTATGTCTGCTTTGGGATTAATATTGCTTTCTCCCATATTTATAATTATTTCTGTGTTGATGAAGTTTCAAGGGAATGGTCCTATATTCTTTCGTCAAATACGCATTGGATATAAAGGGAAACCTTTCGTAATTCTCAAATTTCGCACAATTAGTAAGAAGACTGAAAAAAATACGCCACAACTAATTGCAAAAACAAGTTGCAAAAGTTCTACCCCATTTGAGAAATTCCTTCGTGAACACCACCTTGATGAATTACCACAATTATGGAACGTATTGGTGGGTGATATGTCGTTAGTAGGACCAAGACCGGAACGTAAATATTTTATAGACAAAATTATGGAGCATACAGACCTCTACACTGTTATCTATAATATGCGACCGGGATTAACATCCGAGGCTACATTATATAATGGATATACTGACACAATGGAAAAAATGCTGAAACGTCTTCAGATGGATATAAGTTATTTCGAAAGGCGTTCTCTTTGGCTAGACTTCAAAATAATTATCAAAACATTCGTAAATATCATTAGTGGAAATAAATTTTAAATAAGATATGAAAAGATACGTCCTTTTATTCTTCATAATGCTAAGCGCATTAAATACCTATGCACAATCGAATATGTCCGATTCACAAGTAATGGAATTCATTGTGAAAGAACATAATAAAGGAACATCACAAGCACAAATAGTAACAAAGTTGATGCAGAATGGTGTAGATATCTCTCAAATAAGAAGAGTGAGAGACACATACGAGAAGATGAAGAAAGGTAATTCTTCGTTAGGAAATGTATCAAGTAAAGATGGAAATAACGATAGAAGTAGAAAGAATAATGGACAAACACGTCCCGGACTTGACAAGAAGAAGATTGCAGAAAAAACAATGCAAGACTATGAAGATTCGGAAAACGAAGCAAGAAAATATTCAGATAAAAGATTAGATGCTGAGACTAACCACCAAAACACTTATGATGAGGACGACAAAGATTATCTCTTAATGAGAGATGAAATGGACGATTGGTTGCCACAAGATACAGCTACGATGTATAAAAACCTTTTAAAGCAACTAAAAAAGAAAAAGAAGAAAGTTTGGGGGCGTGATATATTCAACAATAGAAATCTATCATTTGAACCTAATATGAATATGGCACTCCCTGCAAACTATCGATTAGGACCTGGAGATGCTGTATTTATTGATATTTATGGAGCATCACAAAAATCGTATGATACCACTGTTGCTCCCGATGGAAATGTTACTATAGAAGGATTCGGACCTATTCAAGTAAGTGGACTCACTGTAAAACAAGCTAATGATAGAATTAGGGCTAAATTGGGAAAACGTTATAGTAACTCGAAAATAAGACTATCAGTTGGACAAACACACACCATTTTAGTGAATGTGGTAGGCGAAGTAAAAGCACCCGGAACTTATACACTGTCTGCATTTACCACTGTTTTCAATGCTTTATATATGGCAGGAGGTATTACTGACCTTGGTACGCTTCGTAATATTAAAGTTTATAGACAGGGACGACTTATAAGCACCGTGGATATATACGACTTCCTAAAACGTGGAAAATTAACAGGAAATGTTCGATTGGCTGATAACGATGTAATTGCTGTAGATGCCTACGAAGTTCTTGTTAATATCAGTGGTAAAGTAAAACGCCCTATGTATTACGAAATGAAACGTAACGAAAACTTAGGGGCACTCATTAATTACGCAGGTGGTTTTGCTGGAGATGCTTATACTAAATCTGTTCGCGTAAGAAGAAAAACGGGACGCCAATATTCGATATATAATGTAAGCGAGTTTGATATGAACCGTTTTAAACTTGCCGATGAAGACTCGGTAAGTGTAGATTCAGTTATTCCACGCTATGAAAATATGGTAGAAATAAAAGGAGCCGTATTCCGACCTGGTATGTATGAAGTAGGTGGACAAATAAATACTGTACGCGATTTGGTTGAAGCTGCAGAAGGTTTAACAGAGGTTGCTTTCGGACCTCATGCGGTTATGCACCGTATGAAGGCTGATCGTACTTTGGAAGTAATTTCTGTAGATGTAGAAGGAATTTTACTTGGTAAAGTTGCAGACATTCCTCTACAAAACGAAGACGTTCTGTTTGTTCCTACAAGAACAGATGTTCAAGAAGAACGAATCCTAACTATTCATGGAGAAGTTCAATATCCAGGGAGATATAAATATGCCGACAACGAAACTCTTGAAGATTTTATTCTACAAGCTGGTGGATTAAAACAAACAGCATCTACAGTAAGAGTAGATGTATCACGAAGAATTGTAAACCCGCAAGCAACAACTTCTGACTCTATTATAGCACAAAGTTTTACCTTTAGTTTGAAAGATGGTTTTGTTATAGATGGTCAGCCTGGATTTATTCTCGCACCTTTCGACCAAGTATTTGTACGTAAAAGTCCTGGTACAACAAAACAACAGAATGTAAGTATTGAGGGAGAAGTATTGTTTGAAGGAAGCTATTCGCTTACAGGACGTAATACGCGTTTAACCGATATATTTAAAGCTGCTGGTGGAGCAACTAATTTAGCTTATATTCAAGGAGCTAGATTGGAACGCAGACCAAATAAGATTGAAAAAATGCGTATGGAAGCTGTTTACAAAATGCAGATGGAACAAGAAAATAAGAGTTTCCTCGACCTTGCAGCTAAAAGTTCAAATGCAGCAGGTATTTTGCAAGCTTCACAGCAAACACAAGATTCGCTAATGAAGAAGTTCCAAATACCTGAAACTTATCCTGTGGGTATAGAATTGGATAAAGCTCTAGCCGCTCCTGGAAGCGACGCTGACCTAATTCTTCGTGAAGGAGATCGTATTATCATTCCACAATATAATGGTACAGTAAAAATAAATGGAGCAGTAATGTATCCGAATACTGTAAGCTACCGCGATGGCAAAAACGTTGCTTATTATATAGACCAAGCTGGTGGTTTTTCATCTGATGCAAAGAAAAGCCGTACTTACATATTATATATGAATGGTACACTTGCAAAAGTTGGACACAACGCAAAGGTACGACCGGGGTGTGAAATTATTGTCCCAAGTAAGTCTCGTGCAAGAATGAGCCTTGCAGAACTTATGACCATCGGCTCAAGCACATCAAGTATGGCAGCCGTGCTTGCAACACTTGCTAATATTTTGAAATAATAAATCGCTCTGTTTTAACAACTACCATATATTTAAAATATTGAATTAATGGAAAACGAAGAGAATGTAAAACAAATAGATTTACGATTGGTATTTAAGAAAATCGGAGAGCATAAGAAATTATTCTTTATAATATTGCCAATTGTTATTGCATTATCATCTTATATCATTCTTTGTGTACCAAGAACATACACAAGCGAAACAGCTATGGCACCAGAAGCAAGTCCATCTATGGATGTTAGTTCTTTAGGAGATATAGCCTCTTCGTTTGGTTTCGATTTACCAACAGGGAAAAGTTCCGATGCTATTTCTCCGTTGTTGTATCCAGACTTGATGAAAGATAATGGTTTTGCAACTGCATTATTTAAAGTTAATGTGCAAACCATTGACAAAAAGGTCAATACCGATTATTATAATTATCTTAAATATCATACAAAAATAACTTGGTGGCAAAAAACTTATATATGGATGCTTAAAAAATTAGCACCTAAAAATACCAATAATTTTGCTCCTGAGAAATTTAATCCTTACCAACTTTCAAAGGCAGACAACGATCTTGTGAATGGAATGAGAGATAATATTAAAATTAGTACCGATAAGAAAACTGGTATCATAAGTATTGCAACTGTAGCACAAGACCCTATGGTAGCAAAAATGCTTGCCGATGCAACTAGGACACAGCTACAAAAATATATTATCGAATATAGAACAAGAAAATTAAGAAACGATGTAGACCATTATCAAAGTTTAGTAAATCAGGCTAAACGCGACTACGAAAAGGTTCGTAAAGAATATGGGAAAATCAGTGATGCTGATATGGATGTTGTATTGGAAAGTGTAAAACTTAAACAAAATGACTTAGAGAACGATATGCAACTAAAATATAACACCTATACTACTCTTGTTGCACAACTTAAGGCTGCTGATGCAAAGTTACAAGAACGTACTCCAGTCTTTACAACTATTCAAGGAGCAGAAGTTCCTGTAAAGCCTTCGGGACCTAAAAGAGTGCTGTTTGTATTAGGCTCTCTTTTCATAGCATCTATCATTATCACAATATACGCAATACGAGACATAATGTTTGCTGAATAATGTTTTCCTTCCTAAAAAAGAATAAAATAATAGAAGAGGAAAAAAATGGAGTAAAAGCCATAGCATCTAATACATTCGTACTATTTGTACGAATGCTGTTTATGACATTAGTGAATCTCTATACTGTACGCTGTGTTTTAAATGGATTAGGACTTATTGACTATGGTATCTTAAATGCAGTTGCTGGCATTGTTACCGCAAGTACATGCCTTAGTAGTGTATTAGCACTTTCTACTCAACGTTTTTATTCTTTTGCAATCGGAAAAGGACAATTTGAACATCTTAAGGAAATATTCTCTGTAAGTATTAATCTGGTTGTTATTTTATCTATCATTCTTTTTATCATATTTGTTACTCTGGGATTATGGTTTGTAAATACACAGTTAAGTATCCCTATCATTAGGCTGTCCGCTGCAAAATGGTTACTAATATTATCCCTTATTTCATTTATCTTTAGTGTCTTACAAATCCCATATATGGGTGCCGTATTCGCACACGAGGATATGAAAATTTATGCATTCATATCTATTTTAGATTGCTTACTAAAATTAATGGTTGCAATCAATATACAGAATACACCAATAGATAGCCTGATCTTTTATGGAATAGGGTTCTCCATTATTGCTTTATTCGACCTATTAGCTTATATCGTTATTGCTAAACGCAGATATAAGGAGTGCAGATATGTGAAAGTGAAATCAAAAGAAACAATGAAAAAATTAATCTCCTTCTCAGGGTGGACTTTTTATGGTTCAGTTGCAGGAGTGGGTATGACACAAGGCAGTACTATCTTACTTAATATCTTTTTTGGTCCAATTGTTAATGCTGCTTTCAACATAGGAAATCAAGTATATAATGCACTAAGTACACTTAGCAATAGTATTGTTTTTGCTTTCCGCCCTGCAATGATAAAAGCTTATTCTGGAGAAAAATATAGTTATTTAGGAAAACTTTTCTCCATAAATAATAGAGTATTAATTAATCTTCTTATTTGTATTACAAATCCTTTACTATTAGAGACAAGGTCTATTCTCACCTTATGGTTAGGAGATATAACCGATGATATGGTAATCTTCACACAATTATATATCATTTATGAAGTTATATTAACTTTACATAACCCAATTACCATTATCATTCAGGCAACTGGAAATGTGAAACGTTATTCTATAATTGTAGAATCTATGACTATTCTATGTCTCCCCATTTCATGGGGTTTATTCAAAATGGGATTTCCACCCCCATATTTATTCTACACTATGATAGCGATATGTTTTATCGCCCACATTGCTCGATTATTAATTCTCAAAGAAAATTATCCAGACTTTAGAGTTACTGACTATTTTCTAAAAAATATTCTACCTGCTATAGTAACATTCTCTATTACTTATAGCTGCATATTATATTTCCACCTACTAATACATAATGT
The DNA here is from genome assembly GCF_900454935.1 of Prevotella pallens. Lineage (NCBI taxonomy): Bacteria > Pseudomonadati > Bacteroidota > Bacteroidia > Bacteroidales > Prevotellaceae > Prevotella > Prevotella pallens. Next base: position 1,011,340 of record NZ_UGTP01000001.1, on the reverse strand, counting down.
AATGCTTAGACTTTTTGTCGTCAGTATAGCTTCCCCCATATTAACTATGCTGATAGCATATTTTATTAATACTTCACACGAAGAACGAAGATTTATTTACCGTTATATTACTAAAAAAAGATAATGGGAGCTATTCTTGCAATAATATTCATATCCACACTATTGGCATGTTTCATAGAACAATATATGAAACGGGCACAATTTCCTACATTTATTTTTTTAGGAGTTATATTAATTCTTGTGGCTGCCTTTCGTGAAATAGGTGTAGATCCTGATTCCCAAAATTATGCAGCTTTATATCAAAATCCATATAGTTCAAATATTACTGATCATATTGAATACTCATTTATTTTATTTGCAACCATTTTAAACAGCATAACAGACTCTCCGCATGCTATCTTTCTGGTATATGCTATTATGGGGGTATCATTAAAGATGTTTGCTTTTAAAAAATATTCCGATCACTATATATTAATGCTTGCTATTTACTTGTGCTATTTCTATGAACTTCATGAACTAACTCAGATTAGAGCCGGAGTTGCTTCTGGTTTTTTTCTCATATCTGTTCTTTACACAGCAGAACGGAAAAGAAGAATAGCAGCACTTCTTATTATTTTAGGGACTCTATTCCATATTTCAGCAATTGCTCTTTTGCCAACACTTCTATTAGGGAACAAGCCTCTTAATAAGAAGACACAACTCATTTTATATCTATCGGTTCCTATGGGGTATTTTATCTACTTCACTGGAACTTCTATACTGTTTAATCTCGATATTCCACTTATTGGAGATAAATTGTCAATATATCAAGAAGCAACTGAAAAAGGTATTGGTATTGTAGAAATGGAATTATTCAATCCTGTATACCTTTTAAACGTTCTAATATTCTATTTCTTACTTATATTTCACAATACAATTACACGGAAAATTAAGTATTCTCCTCTCTTACTCAAAGTATATGCTATTGGATTAGTTCTTTATACATCATTGGGGTTCTTACCTGTATTATCATTACGCCTTAGCGAACTTTACTACATAGTAAATATTTATATGATAGGTTCACTTTATTATACTATAAAACCACGTTGGGCTGGTCTATTAATAATAGCCATAATTTGCATCGGATTCTATGCCTTTGGATTACCCCACATGGGATTAAAAGATTTAGTTAAGATTTAAAGTATACAATGAAAGCAAGAGTTATAGCATATTATTTACCACAGTTTCATCCTATTCCTGAAAATGACGAGGTATGGGGTAAAGGTTTTACTGAATGGACAAATGTTGCAAAAGCAAAACCACAATTCAGAGGACATTATCAACCACATATTCCTGCTGACCTTGGTTTCTACGATTTACGTCTGCCCGAAGTCAGAGAACAACAAGCAGCATTAGCAAGAGAATGTGGCATTGAAGGCTTTTGCTATTACCATTATTGGATGGGAAATGGCAGATTACTACTTCAGCGTCCTTTTCAAGAAGTATTGGAATTGGGTAAGCCTGACTTTCCTTTCTGCCTTTGTTGGGCAAACCATGAATGGACAACAAAAACTTGGCAGAAAGATGGAAAAAACACAGTAATTGCTCCGATGGAATATGGTGGAGAAGAAGATTATACTAAACATTTTAATTATGTACTTCCAGCTTTTAAAGACAAGAGATATATTACAATAGATGGGAAACCTATTTTCGTAATATATGATCCTTACCATTTTAAAGAGGTAAGTATCTTTATGGAGATATGGAGAAAGCTGGCAAAAGAAAATGGATTACCTGGAGTCTATTTTATTGCTCAAATAGCTAATACTTCAACTATTAAACGCAATACTGATGGAACTTTAGTTCGTGTCATTCCTAATTTAAAAAATAGTAAGGATGTATATAACAATATTCTTGCTTTAGGATTTGATGGTATCAATTCTTACGGTAAATCGAGAGGAGAAATGTGTTATCAAGGCAAAAGTATGCGTATAGCGAAACAAGTTTTACATAAGAAACTTCCATTCTTGCCATCGCTCAAATTAGATTATTCTAAAGTTGTAAGCAATTTCTTTGCCCCTGAAGATAAATGGGACAATGTTTATCCTATGATTATACCTGGCTGGGACAGAACACCACGCGCAGGAAATAGCGAAGGTATATATGTAAACTCAACACCAGAGAATTTCAAAAAACATATCGAACAAGCTTTAAATATAATAGATACCAAACCACAAGAACATAAAATTCTATTCTTGAAATCTTGGAATGAATGGGGAGAAGGTAATTATGTTGAGCCAGACTTAAAGTATGGTCATGCTTATTTAAATGCTATAAAGGAAAATATATTATGAAAAAAATACTTCTGACATTTGGGACACGTCCAGAAGCCATAAAGATGGCACCGCTTATCTTAGAACTAAACAAACATCGTGATAAGGTTAAAACAATAGTATGTGTAACCGGGCAGCATCGTGAAATGCTTGATCAAGTTTTATCGATATTTAAAATAAAACCCGATTATGACCTGAATATTATGAAAAAAGGTCAAGACTTATACGATATTACAAGTAAAGTTTTATTGGGATTACGAGATATCTTTAAACAAACTCAACCCGATATTGTATTGGTTCACGGCGATACCACAACTTCTATGGCTGCTGCTTTAGCTGCATACTATCAACAAATACCTGTTGGACATGTTGAAGCAGGATTGCGCACATATAATATATATAGTCCTTGGCCTGAAGAAATAAACCGTCAGTTAATAGGTAGAATTTCAAACTATAACTTCTCCCCTACTTCAACAAGTTCTACTAACTTGATAAATGAAGGAGTAAACAAAGAAACAATCCATATTACTGGAAATACTGTTATTGATAGTTTGTATTGGGTAGTTAATAAAATAAAGTCTGATGAACAGTTAAACATTGAACTAAAAGACGAAATAAAAACTTTTGGTTACGATATTGACAGACTGCAAGGCAACAGACGTATGGTTTTAATAACTGGGCATCGACGCGAAAATCTTGGCGATGGCTTCATTCATATCGCACAAGCTATTCAAGAACTTTCAACTCAATTCCCTGATGTAGACTTCGTATATCCTATGCACCTTAACCCCAATGTACGCAAGTCTATACACGAGGTATTGGGCAACGACTTGTTGCACTTCTCCAATATGTTCTTTATAGAACCATTGGAATACCTTAGCTTCATATATATGATGGAGAAGGCAGACCTTGTTCTAACAGACAGTGGCGGAATACAAGAAGAAGCTCCCAGCCTTAAAAAACCAGTTTTGGTAATGAGAGATACAACCGAACGTCCAGAAGCTGTTGAGGCAGGAACCGTCATTCTTGTTGGAACTGACAAAGAAAAAATTGTCAGCAACGTAAGCAAACTATTGACAAACCACAACCACTATCAGCAAATGGCAAAGGCTATTAATCCTTATGGAGACGGGAAAGCCTGTGAAAGAATTGTCAATATCTTGTTAAGTTTATAAATTGAATCCATTATGAAGCTTGGACTACTGTTACCTACAAACATTTATTTTTGTCCTTACGTCAAGATTTATACTGACATATTAGACAAAAACAATATTCAATACGATATTATTTATCCTGACAAGAGAGGACTCAAAGAAGAAGCTGCATACAGATATACACGCAAGATAGACGACAAGTCAAATAAAATTGCCAAGCTATTATACTATTGGGACTATTCAAGGTTTTTGCGTAAGACTATCAAAAAAGAGCAATACGACAAGCTAATCGTTTTTGGTCCTCAAGTAGCAATCTTCTTAAAGTCGTTCTTAAAGAAGCACTATAAGAATGAATTTATACTAGATTATCGCGATTTATCTATTGAACAGAATTTCAAAGGTATATACGAGGGACTTATGAAATTGGCAGCTTTACATATTGTTTCGTCTCCAGGTTTTATAAAATGCCTACCCAATGTCTGTGAGTCTGTATTAAGTCATAACTTTGATATAAATATATTGAAGCAAGCTATTGATGATAACGATTTATCGTACTCCATCAGCTCTAAGCAAATTAATGTTCTAACAATTGGCGGAATTAGGGATTACGAACAGAATGCGGCTATAATTTCAGCATTAGGCAACGAAGAAGACTTCATTGTTTCGTTTGTTGGCAGAGGTATTGATGCTCTGCGATTGGAAGAATTTGCCAAAGAAGGAAATTATAAACACGTTGTATTCTCTGGTTATTACGATAAGAAAGACGAGTCTTCAATTATCAATAAGAGTACGATGATGAATATTTTCTATCCGCGCAAACTATCGCACGATATAGCATTATCAAACCGTTTCTATAATTCTATATTTTTCCGAAAACCAATGATAACAACCGCTGACACCATTCAAGGCAAATATACTAAAGACTATAAATTAGGACTTGCTATAAGCAATACAACCAATCTGGCGGAAAATATAAAGGAATATCTCAATTCCTTTGATAAAGAAGAATATGAAGAAAACAGAAAAAAACTTCTTAAAGATTTCTATTCTGACTACAAGTTGTTTGAAGAAAAAGTATTAGCCTTCTGTAAGCGCTAAATATATTATGGGCTATTATGAAAACAAATAAGATAAATAAAAAAAGTGATTTCAAGGTAATCGATATTTTCACTCTGTTTAGTGATGGAGTTAGCTTTGAAGATTTTCTTTCTTACTTAAATAATCATGGTGGAATTGATGCTGTTAGCGAAAGAGGAACGAGCGCCTTTTTAGAATGTATTATCAACTATAGTAATGTAATGGTTGACTTTCCTTTTGCAAATGGGTATGCAAAACGACTAATAGAATTAGGTGCAGATATAAACAAACCGGATATAAATGGGCATGTTGCACTCCATTACTGCATTACTTCTAAGAACTATGAAATGTTCAATTATCTATTGTCCAATCCCAATATCAATATTCAGGTTGAGCCTCCTTTGCTTGGATATGCTTTAGCACATGACATTGAGTACACCCCAAATATCATTAAACTTCTTGATTTAGGCTTAGACCCATTTAAAAAAGGAACATTGTTCTCACCTTATCAGGTTTTAGTAGGTATTGATAATGGGAGTATTAAAATAGGAAATCAGACAAAAGATGTTAAGCCAATATTGAACCATATAAGAGAATTATACGGAGACAGAACTGAATAAAAGCTTATCAACAGCAACTATATCGAATTAACTCAATTTTAGACCTATAGCTCATTTTGCAGGCTGAAAAGCTCTCTGCATTCGATATTTACTTATGTTTCACCCATTCAATATACCTTCAGCACTAAATTGATGGTTTAAATTGCTCAATAGCTCATTTTGCAGGCTTAGACATTGCTAACTTACCGATGTATACTAACTTTATGGGTATTTAATATGCCTTAAAATTTAAAGCTAGTATGTTCAAAATGAGATGTCGTGTGTGTGGCAGTACACACACGAAAAAGAATGGTGTTCGTAAAGGATTACAACTGTATAAATGTCAGGATTGCGGTTATCAGTTTCGCTCTGGTTCCCAAGTGAGCAATGATGAATTGTGGACGGCCTATCAACAACAGAAGCAGACGATTAAAGAACTATCGGTGCGTTTCAAGATAAGTGTCTCGACAGTCAAGCGCAGGTTACATAATATCAAGTGTGAGTGGGTGCAACCTCCATTAAAGGGAAGCGGGTTTGTCCATCTGGACGTAACCTATTGGGGCCGAAATTTCGACCTATAGCTCATTTTGCAGGCTGAAAAGCTCTCTGCATTCGATATTTACTTATGTTTCACCCATTCAATATACCTTCAGCACTAAATTGATGGTTTAAATTGCTCAATAGCTCATTTTGCAGGCTTAGACATTGCTAACTTACCGATGTATACTAACTTTATGGGTATTTAATATGCCTTAAAATTTAAAGCTAGTATGTTCAAAATGAGATGTCGTGTGTGTGGCAGTACACACACGAAAAAGAATGGTGTTCGTAAAGGATTACAACTGTATAAATGTCAGGATTGCGGTTATCAGTTTCGCTCTGGTTCCCAAGTGAGCAATGATGAATTGTGGACGGCCTATCAACAACAGAAGCAGACGATTAAAGAACTATCGGTGCGTTTCAAGATAAGTGTCTCGACAGTCAAGCGCAGGTTACATAATATCAAGTGTGAGTGGGTGCAACCTCCATTAAAGGGAAGCGGGTTTGTCCATCTGGACGTAACCTATTGGGGCCGAAATTTCGGAGTGCTACTTGCATTGGACACGGAGAATGGAAAGCCTCTCTATTTGTCCTTTGTAAAAAGCGAGACCGTGAAGGACTATGAAGATGCGGTCGCCAGTATTGAAAAGCGTGGGTATGTCATACGCGGTCTGATCATTGACGGAAAAAAGAGTCTCTTCAAGTCTTTCTCTAAATACCATGTACAGATGTGTCAGTTTCACATGAAGCAGATTGTCAGAAGGTATCTTACTCTGAATCCAAGAATGCTGGCCAGCCGAGATTTAAAGACACTTGTGGACAAGCTGCACCGAATCTATGAGGCTGATTTCAGGAGCGAATATCAAGCATGGAAGGAGAAGTGGAAAGACACGATAGCTCGTCGAAGCCTGCACAAGGACGGTAGGCTACATTATGTGCACCAGCGGTTGAGAGCAGCTATGAACAGCCTTGATTTCTACTTACCTTATCTCTTTACCTGCCAGCGGGAGGACTGCCAGGGGATGTCCAATACCAACAACAAGATTGAAGGAACATTCACTGACCTAAAGAAGAACTTGAACAATCATAGCGGGCTTACGCAAGAGAACCGAAAAAGGTTCATTAATGGGTTTTTCTTGGCATTAATAGAAACTCTAAGTATGAAAAAGCAGGGACCACATACATAGCGGCTCCTGCTCATACTTGTCGTTTTATACAATCCTATTCCTCATGGAGTTGCTCCCCAGCAGAGCCCCACTATGCTTCAGACTGCATTCCAAAGGTATATAAACTCCTTGAATTTTCTGAATAAAACTAGCCTGCAATTTGAGCTATTGAACATCTAATACAAAAAAATAGCCTGCAATTTGAGCCATACGCCCAATTTTAATAGGAGCTCTAAAACTTAAATTCGAATATTTTATAAAAGTATTTTAAGGCTATTAGAAACGTATTAGAATAGATACGGTTCTCTCTGCAAGCACGCGCATCTTCTTTCAGTAATAGCTTATGACTACTTACTCCACTTGTGCTCGCACCACCCATACGCATTGTTACCATATCTTTCTGAATATATTTATAACTTATGCGATGTTTCTTAAACAGACGTACCATCATTTCAAAGTCTGCCCCAATTTTATAGTCAAGACTATAGTTTCCTGCTTGTTCGTAAACAGAACGCCGAACATAGAAAGAAGGGTGAGCAGGCATAAAGCCAAATCTTAACAATGTTGGACGGAATATTTTAGAAGAATAGTATCGGGCAACTTTGTGCGGTTGTCCATCGCGTATAAAATGAATATCGCCATAAACGGCATCTACCTTACTTGTTCTAAAGGCATTTGCATAGGTAGACAACACATCGTTGCTTGTGTAATAGTCATCAGAATTAAGAATACCAACAATATCGCCTGTAGCCATTCTTATACCCTTATTCATAGCATCGTATATTCCATGGTCGTTCTCAGATATCCAACGAAGTCTTCCACCAAATCTCGAAGCGTTGGCTTTCACAATATCTAAAGTTGCATCAGACGAACCTCCATCTATTACCAAATACTCTATATCAGAATAATCTTGACTTAATACAGAGTTTATAGTATCGGCAATAGTTGCTTCGCTATTATATGTAGCTGTTATGATTGAAATCTTCATTCTTATAGTTTACTGTTTTCCAGTTATTGTTCTTATAACGCACAAGCTTAAAAAATATTTTAATGTTTTACCATTAATTTTATATTATAGACAATAAAAGACGGAAAAACGTGTTATGTAATTAAACCTGTAAAGAGTTTTTATAGTAACATGAGCATATACATCTATATAATAGTTAGCCTTATTGCTTTTAGCTTAAGCATTGTGTGCGGTTTTTTCTTTATTCCTCGCATCTTGAACTTCTGTAAGAACAGGAACTTATATGATATTCCTGATTCGCGAAAAGTGCACAAACAAGCTATTCCACGATTAGGTGGAGTTTCGTTTCTACCCAGTATGCTTGCTGCTACTATTGTTGCGCTGCTTGTATGGTCGTTTGCTTATAACGGAAAAAAAATAGAAATTAGTCCGTGGACCATTTATTTTGCAGTGGGTTTAGCCGTTATCTATGTTACAGGACTCATTGATGATATATTTGGTGTTAAAGCTAAAAAGAAGTTTATTGTACAAATCTTTGTGTCATCTCTACTTCCAATATCGTGGCTCTTCATAAACAACTTGTATGGCTTTATGGGCATACACAGCATTTCTTTTTGGGTGGGAGCACCGCTAACTGTATTTATATTGGTATTTATTATGAATGCCACTAACCTGATTGATGGAATCGATGGACTTTCTGCTAGTTTATCGTTTATAGCATTGGGGGGGTTCTTTTATTGTTTTCTCGTAGAAGGAATGTGGATTTACTGCATATTGATAGCTGGCTTAATGGGTGTCTTGGTACCTTTTCTTTATTATAATATCTTTGGAAAGTTAGAAAAGAATAGGAAAATATTTATGGGCGACTCAGGTTCACTCACGTTAGGCTATATACTTGGTGTATTGCTCGTAAAGTTCTGCATGGTTAATCCAAACGTTATGGCTTACCGAAAAGGTTCTATTCTTTTCTCAATAACCTTGCTCATTATACCAATATTCGATGTTTGTCGTGTAATTATTGTTAGAATAATGCACGGACATGGTATATTTCACCCAGACAAAAACCACATTCACCACAAGTTTATGCGAACAGGACTTACGCAACACCAGGCATTAATAGCTATCTTAGCGCTTGCCATTGCATTTATTATTCTGAATACGGTAATGTTCTGTTGGATAAGTCCTACTATCATTATTTTGATAGACATTACACTTTTTGTTCTGCTCAATGTATTCGTGCTGAACCCTATTATTAAACGCAACAACAAACAGCCTTTTCAAGAAGATTAGTTAAACTCTGACTAAGCTTTTATTAAAATCGCTTGAAGTGCAACGTTACATTGTTGCTTACAAGTGCCATTGTATTTTCTGACTGCTGAATGGTAAATGTTATAGCCAAAGTGTCGATGCCATAGAAACTTAAAAGAGAAGGTGTAGTAAGTAGTTCATCGCCATTCTCACGGTCGTAGCGGTAAGGTTCTTTCAGTTCTAAGGTGTTACCATTCTTTGTAAAATGATACAATATTCTACTGTGATTGCCTGCTTTATCTTCTAGCAATAACAGATTTCCTTGAAACGACCAATATACTTTTTGATCTTTCAGTTCTACGCTTGCCGCACCTTTTTCTATATAAACACAATGCCACATTCCTGCCAAATCGCCTGCTGCCTTACTGTCGCTCTCTAGAGTACAAGCCGAAAAGCAAAGCATAACTATGAACGACCACAAGGTTAGTTTTATGTTTTTTATTTTCATATATTTAGAAATTAAATACTCCTGTCTTAGTTATAGTTAGCTGGAAACCATAATTAATACCACCAAGAATAGAGCCAAAATCCATTCCGTATGCTGCTTTTATATCTATTCCGTTTAGCCACGTTGCAGAAATACTATGCGCTTTATAGCCTACTTCTGCTAAAATGCTAACATTGTGGCGTTCTCTAGAATAAGGTTCCGTATAGGTTCCTAAACCTTTTTGTAAAGAGGCTAGCATTCGCCAATTAACATACTCGGTTGGAGCACCTGCCAGCCCAAGATGGTATGCTACAAATCTATTATCGGTAAACTCTATTTTTCCATTGTTATTATAGATGGGCGAACGATAGAGTGGATTTCCCATAGTCTGCCCCCAATGCTGATAGCCTGGATAAATGTAATGGTTGTAATAGTCGTCGTTTCCACCAATATGGTCGGCAATGGTTTGTGTATGGTCGTGATAGATTGGTCCACTTTGATACTTTGAATAAATGTACTCTAACACTATGGTATTCAACCAACTGTCTGCACGGCGATGATATTCGAATCCTAACAACCAGTCTTTCATTCCGTATGTAAGATAGCGACGTTTCTTTTTTTGCTGCCATTCATTGCCAGTACCGTAGCCATCGTAGTCGAGGAAGAACATTCCAGAGTGGTCTTCAAAGAATTTATCGGCATAAAGAGAATAGCTATTCATTTCGCCTTCGTATTTTAAGCGTGCTACCCACGACCCCAATTGGTCGCCTTCTGCATTCTGATAAGTGGTTTCGCCAATATCTGCCCCTCCTGGCAGAAAGGCTTTCCAAAAAGCTTTCAATCCTGTTTCGCCCTTTAAAGTCTCCATTCCACCACCTGCAATAGGACGATAGGCAGTGCCACCAAACAGTGAAGCCATCTCTAAACCAACCTCTAACGACCAAGGACAGAACACCTCATCGTTGCCTAATTTAAGATAGCCTGCTTTAGAATGATAGAGCACATTGTCGGCATATTTATTCTGCCGATTGGTAAAGTTGTGTTGCCAATTATCGTCGGTCATTTTCCCATAGGCAATATGTCCCTTCAAGTGCAACCAACCATTAGCAAAAGGTAGCGTCCAATAGTCTGCCAATGCTATACGAACTTGTGGGACGGGGCGCGCATTAATGCCTAAGGTTTGCGAACCAGAGCTTAAACTATTGTTCTTTAATTGCATTGGCTGTTGCTTTGCCCCAATGGTAAGTGTACCGTGCAGCCAACGCCCTTCTATGTATGCTTGCTGAACTACAAAATTGCTGGTGTAATTTAAAGGGACTGCTACATCAACTCCATAGCCTATCCCCCATTTGTGTCCATCGTCTACAGACAAAGGTCGATAAACAGCAGTACGAATATAACCATTTGTTTTCTCAAGCGAACTAAGTCCGTATTTATTAGCATTTAGCCACAGAGGCGTTTTAGTATTAGAGAAGCTACCTTGCATCTCTACTTTATAGTTGATATCGTTAAGGATTCCTACTCTGGTTGTATCTTTCACCGTTGGTGGCACATATTGGGCAAACGATGTTGCACACATTAGAACTCCAAAAAGTGTCGATTGTATTCGTTTCATCATTATAGATGGGCTTTGCAACGCCATAATTTAAATATTTAAGATAAGAATGGTAATCACCATTTCATTTTTAAGTATAGGTGCAAATTTACATAAAAAAAATAGTCCGAACAAAAAGTTCACAAAGAGATTGGCTGCACAATAAGGTAGAATCTACAATATGCGAATTGTTCTGACAAAATACAAGATATTTAGTTCGATTGAATGCATTGTATAGGTATGATAAAGGCCCTGTAGAATATAGATGGAGAAATTATTAATAGTGTTTACTTTTTTACTCACAAACCAAATAGAACACCTCAGAAATTTAGAAAAACTGTCAGTTTTTTGCTACTCTCATCTCAGATATCTGTAACGCTCGTCTTAGATATCTGTAACGCTCGTCTTAGATATCTATCGCATTCGTCTCAGATATCTATCAGTTGCAAATTAGATATCACAAAAAAAAACAACTGTTATAGGCTTATATCGTAATATCTGAAAGAGAATTATTCTGATGAGAATTATGATTTTTTTATTATATCAATAGAATTAGAAATTATCTTGTGTGTAAACTTTCTTTCTTATATCGCCCTATTCATTATTGTAAATGTATAACTTTTTATTTGCTCTTCTTTCTTTAAAGCGCAAATCGGCAAATATTGAATACGGAGAAAGCTATGATAAATGAATTATAAGTATTGTATTCTAAAGGGGCAATAAAATGGTTTTACTCTATCTCCCAAATACTTTCTATATTCAAGATAAACCGTGTTGGTTGCCATTCTACAAAAGAGAATATATAGAGGAGAGTATTATTGAACAGATAATATGTACTTAAACCTTTGGACGTTTTATACGAATCGATAACAATATTATCTGACTTTAAGTTTTCCGAAGCAACCACTGTGTTAAAGTCGTTTATGCTTATTCTATCTTTCAACTTCCATAACGGATTGTTGCATATATCAAGTAACCTTATTTCCTTACCACCAACCACGAATGTTTTATCCCAACAATCGTTGTCGTAACCATCAAAAAGGTTCTGCTTTATTTGTTTTACTAATTTTATCATATTCTTATATATGTAGTTTACTTTAAGAGTATTGCTTGTTTGTTAAGTCTTTGTTCTCTTTAAAAAGTACCATCTAATCTGTTTGTACTAAATACTCCAATAATGCTTCTTAAATATTATGTGCAACACTATGAGCTGTATCGCTATGGTTTTATTGTTTTACAATGTGGAATTATTGATAAGTGCAAAGGTAGAAGAAAAAATCTATATGCAATAACAATGATGAGGAAGAAACAAGATATAAGTAATTTTATAAGATAGGAAAAGATAGTAAACTCAACATTAACCCACAATGCTTGATATTGGCAATACAAGTTCGTTTAGATCCATCATTGCATTGATGAGCGATATAGATTGAAACGAACTTAGGTTGGTTATACACACTTCTTGTTCTATCAACCGTCCTGCATCGATCAATTGGGCACGTCGGGTACCGTTAAGTAAAGGCGTTGAAGGTGTTACCCATTGTGTTCCATCGAAAAGAGCAATATTGGTATAAGACGTATCGGTTATGTGGTTTTGTTTCACAATAATTATCTCGTCTGCTCCATCTGCTTGCGATTTAAGTTGGCTAAGAACACAACGATTGGTATTTTTATATGTGTACTCTATGTCGTCGTTTATTACTAACCTAAGTGTTTCCACCTTTTTTATATTATAAGGTGTACAAGAAAGGTTGTATATATTGTAGCCATCGTATTCAAAACGTAGCTTTGCCCTTTCTGTTTGTGTGGCTGCAATGGCTAAAAGTCTGTTTACGGGGATTGACGCTTGCACATTCCAAAAATGTTTTCGTGTGCGCATTATTCGTGCTAAATGGTAGTCGAGATTTATTATTCTGCCCTGCTCCACACACATTGTCTCAATAAATTGGCACATATACCTTTTCTATTATCTCGTTATACTCATCGTTGTTGTTGCTCTGTGCTGTAATTCCTCCCCCTGCTTTGTAGAAAAGTTGCTTTCCATCGGTATCAATAAAACGTATCATTACAGCACTATCAAGGTTTCCATACGCCCAATGTCCCATTATCCCCGTGTAGAAACCACGCTCGTAGTGTTCGGCTTCTGCAATTATACGAGTAGTTATGGGTTTTGGTGCACCTGTAATTGAACCAGCAGGCAGCAGGTTAAAAAGCATTTCGCCTATGTTCGTACGATAATATGGGAGAAGCTGTCCCACTATTTCGGAACTAGTTTGCAGGATATCGCCTTTATTCGTGGTTAGCTTGTCGATGTATCGATACTTCTCTACGCTTACTTTGTTGGCAACAATGCTTAAATCGTTTCGTATCAAGTCTACAATAGTTGCATGTTCTGCAGCTTCCTTCGCATTGTTCATTAACACATTGGCTGCATTGGGCACACTAGCAGCAATAGTACCTTTCATTGGAAACGAATGAATGGTTTCACCTTCAATGCGGACGAATATTTCTGGAGAAAAGCATACGAACTTATCTTTAATCCAACAACGGTATTTGGCAGTGGAACGCAGGAATATATCTCGCATCGTAAGATTTGTTTGGACAGGAATTTTGCAAGTTAAGTTTGCCAAATAGCAATTCCCATTACGTTGGTTAGCCTTCACGTATTCAATACTGCGTTGATACTTCGCTCTATTAGGTGCTTTTAAATGCCATTCAACAGGCTTATTATTTATAATTTCGTTGTTTGGAACATTGTTTATCATAGGAAAAGCATAAAGCATTTCAGAAGCATCAATGTGTTCAATCTCCTCTATATATGCTTGTTGCATATTGTAGCTAATGACAAAAACAAATGGTTTGTCAGCGTTTGCAAGGTCGTTAATGCGTTGCTGTGCTTCTCGCTGATTGTAGATCTTCATTCTTTTACAGTATCGTTTACAATTAAAACATTAATATTACAATGCAAAAATACAATAATTTAGTAAGACAAACAACCTTCAAGTCGGTTTTTGCGTGTTATGCAAGGCAATTATATATACCTATTTACAGGTTAATAAAAACAAACATTATCAATAACACTAACAAGAAACAAAAAAGATTGGACCGTATTGGCCCAATCTTTATAATCTATAGAATTGCAAATTACTTTATTCGGTTATGTTTGGTGCTTCCAAACCAAGACCCTTCTTCTTGTCTACAGCCTTTAGGATAATACCTATAATCAATGCGGCAACACCAAGACCGGCTAACATAAGCAACGGATTGGTATAATCGTATTTAGTAGGGTCGGTTTCTCCAACATTAGAATTGTCGAGTACTTTGCCAATTAGCAATGGGAACAACCATAAACCAATGTTCTGAATCCAGAATATAAGTGCGTATGCAGAACCTATAATCTTTGGATCGACAAGTTTAGGAACACTTGGCCACAACGAAGCAGGAACAAGTGAGAAAGAGGCTCCGAGTACAAGAATTGTTAAATAAGCAACTATTACACCACCAATAGCATGCCCTTTAAACATTGGAAGGATAAATGCAAATGTAAGGTGGCAGCTAATGAGTAATAAAGCACCCAAGATTAGCATAGTAGCAGCCTTACCTTTATGGTCTACATAGCTACCAAGAATAGGTGTGATACCTACTGCCAACAATGGGAAAACTGCAAAGATAGATTCTGCAGACTGACGCATATAACCCATATAGCAATAAGCAATTAAGAAAACAACCGATAGAGAAAGAATAGAGAACTTAACTTTCTTATTCTTCATAAAGTTGAACATAAATGCAGTAATAGCTACTACCAACATAATACCATACTGTATAATGGTTACCTCTGTTGAAGCCCAGAAAGATTCCTTGTCAACGGGAGTAAAGGTAAGATTACACTGCAACATATTTACAGCATACTTTTGGAATGGGAAGATTGCAGAATAATAAAGTACACAAAGTAAAGATACCAACCAGAAACCCATACTTCCAAGTATCTGACCAAGATCGCTAATCTTAAATGGTTCTTCTTGTTCTTCCGCTTCACCTGTTTGAGAGTCAAGTTTCTTATCCATAAAGAAATAAGCAACAAACATCATTACAGCAATACAAATAAGAACAACACCAAAAGCTACTGAACGAGATACATCAACATTACCACCTAATTTTGCAAAGAAAGGAGAGAATATCATACAAGTAGCAACGCCTAAACGAGCAAATGCCATTTCAGAACCCATTGCAAGTGCCATTTCTTTTCCTTTAAACCATTTCACAATACCGCGTGAAACCATAATACCTGCCATCTCAGTTCCACAACCGAAGAGCATAAAACCAATAGCTGCTAACTTTGCAGATGCAGGCATTCCTTCGTAGAAAGGAGAAACGCCTAATTGTTCAAACAAAGGAATATGATTTAGATTCTGATTAAACCAGACTTCGAGTTGGCTTCCCATAAAGCTTTCGCTGATAGCATAATACTTAATACATGCACCTGTAAGCATAACAGCACCAGAAAGAAGAGCCGTAAAACGAACACCCATCTTGTCGAGAATGATACCTGCGAAGATAAGGAAGAATACAAATACATTTAAGAATGTTTCTGAACTCTGCATTGTTCCGAATGCTGTTGAGTCCCAACCTCTTTGAGTAAGCATCAAGTCTTTGATTGGAGACAAAATGTCTACGAAGATGTAGGAACAGAACATTGCCAACGATAAGAGTAAAAGAGCTGTCCAACGTGCAGCAGCAGAGTCTCTAAGAGTTTTTTTAATTTGTTCTGTCATAATATATAATTGTTTTTCTTATTATTGATAAAAGTTTCTTTTGTATTTATTTCTTCAACCAACGGTCGAGCCAGTTAAAGAATGTACGTTGCCATAATACACTGTTTTGTGGCTTCAATACCCAATGGTTCTCATCAGGGAAGAGTAATAACTCGGCAGGAATACCACGTAAGCGAGCTGCATTAAATGCTCCCATTCCTTGTGTTGCATTAATACGATAATCTTTTTCTCCATGAATGCAAAGAATAGGAGTATCCCACTTATCTACATCAAGATGTGGACTATTTTCGTATGTACGAGTTGCAGCTGCTGTGCGATCCTTATTCCAATATGCATCATCGTATTCCCAATTGCTAAACCAAGCTTCTTCAGTATCGGTATACATACTTTCGAGGTTGAATGCTCCATCGTGCGAAATGAATGCTTTGAAACGTTTGTTATGGTGTCCTGCCAAATAATAAACAGAGAAACCTCCGAATGATGCACCAACAGCACCTAACCTATCTTTATCTACAAATGGAAGATTATTTGCAGCATCGTCTATTGCCGATAAATAATCTTTCATACATTGACCTGTCCAATCGCCACTAATCTCTTCATTCCATTCGCTACCAAAACCTGGCAACCCTCTACGATTTGGTGCAACTACAACATAACCATTTGCAGCCATTATTTGGAAATTCCAACGATAGCTCCAGAATTGTGATACTGGACTTTGTGGTCCACCTTCACAGAAAAGAAGAGCAGGATATTTTTTATTAGGATCGAAATGAGGAGGAGTAATAATCCATACCAACATATCTTTTCCATCAGTAGTTTTTACCCAACGAGATTTAACATCACCAAGTGCAAGTTGGTCATAAATATGTTTATTTTCAAAACTCAACTGTACTTGTTCGCTTTGTTTATCTTTATTTGCTGGTATAATGGCAAATATTTCGTTTGCACTTTTTATACTTTGCCGCAATCCTAATAATTTCTTACCACTATTGCCTAAGAGTGCAATTGAAACATAGTTATGATCGCCATCTGTTAATTGTTTAACTTCGCCCTTCAAATTAGTTTGATATGCATTTACTGTTGCATGCCAAACACCTATAAAATAAAGTTCTTTTGAATTTGGAGCCCAAACATAATCATCTACATTAGAATCGAACTTTTCTGTTACATAAGTCTTTTTCCCCGTACTAAAGTCGTAAACACAAAGACGATTACGATCGCTTTCATACCCATCGTTCTTCATACTTTGCCATGCAATATACTTTCCATCAGGAGAGAACTTAGGATTTACATCGTAACCTACATTGAAATCGCCATTTTGATGATTCACCTTTTGATTACGAAGCGACTTTGTCATATTTGTTTCTGGCTCAACATAATCAGCAGGTTTACATAAATTCACTGTTTTCTTTGTGTCTATATTGTAAAGGTATATGTCTGCATCGGTTGATACTGCATATTTCACACCTTCTTTCTTTCTACAAGTATAGGCTATCTGTTTTGAATCTTTACTCCAATCGAATTGTTCTATTCCACCAAATGGTGCAAGTGGACTTTCGTAAGGTTCACCTTCTATAATATCCACATCGTTCTTACTAATACCATTGGCAGTAACTTCTGCAACAAACGGGTGTGCTATAGTTTCTACATAATGATCCCAATGGCGATAGTTCATATCTGTTATAAGACGACCTGAAGCTTTTGGAAGGTCGGAAGGATTTTTCTTAATTGTACCATAATAAGGTATACTCTTTATAAGTAGAACCTTCTTTCCATCTGGCGAGAAGCGGAATCCTTCTATTTCTATATCTGAAGATGAAAGCTTTTTACGATTAGTTCCATCAGAATTCATAGACCAAATTTGTCCATCAAGAAGAAAAGCAATGGTATGGTTATCTAACCATACAGGACTTCCTTCGCTCTTTGCAGATGTTGTTAGCTGACGTACATTCTGTCCATCGGAATCCATTACACAGATTACTTGGTGTCCTCTATTTTCTTTTACACTATAGTAACCCACTTGGTAAACAATTTTATTACCATCAGGAGAAGCTTGTGCACTCCCTATTCGTCCCATAGCCCACAATGTTTCGGGAGTCATAACATCTTTACTAAGTGTTATGTTATGCTTTCCGATGTTGGTTGCTTCTTGAGCATTTACAATTCCACCATTCATAACAAGTGCAGCTGTAATAGCAATTGAAACATTTTTGTTCATAATTTTAGTTATTTATTTTTATTTAGGTTCTGCCTTTTGCGCTCTAATTCTGCCTGTTGTTTTTGTTGCATCTCCTGAATAGCCTGCATACGTGCAGCTAATCCGCTTTTTTTCTTTGGATTTTTCTTATTTTCCTCACGTCGAGCTTCCAATATTGATAGTAACTTCTCGTCATTCGTTGTTTTACGCAATG
Source organism: Prevotella pallens (assembly GCF_900454935.1). Taxonomy (NCBI): domain Bacteria; kingdom Pseudomonadati; phylum Bacteroidota; class Bacteroidia; order Bacteroidales; family Prevotellaceae; genus Prevotella; species Prevotella pallens. Next base: position 993,013 of record NZ_UGTP01000001.1, on the reverse strand, counting down.
TCCACATTATAGCAGCTGAGAAGAACAACGATACAAAATAGTAGAAATTCAAACCTGAAGAATAGTCATTAAACATAAAGAAGAAGAATACAGGCATTAAAAACATCATATACTGCATTACTTTCATCTGGTCGGCTTGTTGTCCAACCATTTGGTCTTTCTGTTGTTGCATTGTAAACCATGTATAAAGAATATTAGCAGAACAGAAAAGAATACAGGTTAATGAAAGATGGTCTCCAATTAACCACAGATTGTGATTCCACGAAATAATAGGATCGTATGTACTTAAATCGTTTATCCATAAGAAACTTTCACCTCGTAACTGTATTGCATTTGGAACAAAATTGAACATCGCAATCCAAATAGGCATCTGAATAAGCATAGGCAAGCAACCTGACAATGGACTAACGCCATATTCAGAATACATTTGCATCATTGCTTGCTGTTTCTTCATCTGGTCTTCTGGTTTATTGTACTGCTTTGTTGCCTCGTCAAGTTTTGGTTTTAGTACGCGCATTTTAGCAGAACTCATATAACTCTTCTTTACCATTGGATAAGTAATAAACTTCAAAAGCAATGTAATGAGAATTAATACCACACCCATTGGGAAGAATTTGCTTAACCAGTCAAACACATAGATTGTAAACCAACGATTAATAATACGGAATAAAGGCCAACCAAGGTTTACCAATTGTTGCATTTCAAGATCTTTTCCAAAATGACTTTCTTTATCGATACTTTGCAATAAACGGAAATCATTTGGTCCGAAGTAAAATTCAAAGTCTGAAGCTTTTACGCCAGTTGGATCGAATATGGTGCTTAAATTTGCTTGATATGATTTCAGATAGTGTGTTTCTTTTGCTAAAGGTGTACTTTTTAAATTGGCACCTGTAGTGAAACCATCTTTAGAAATGATTACTGCAGAGAAGAATTGATTTTTAAATGCAACCCAATCGATCATTTCTTCTGCTTTTTTATCATCGTCTTGTGCTTCACTTAGATGTTCTACGCCACCACCAGTTTTTTTATAAGTAACTGTTGCATAACGATTTTCAAAAGAATGTCCAAGTTCTTGTTGCTTGCATTTATCTTGCCAATCTACAATTAATTGATTTTTCCCAGGATTAAACAAACCATTCATTCCTGTTGCCTTTACATCTAAACGCAACATATAATTTTTGGTTAGTTTATAATCTAAGGTCAGTGTTTTACCATTTCCAGCAGTAGCTGTTAATGTTAGTGTAGAGTCGGTTAAATTTGATGGGGTGAAATAAAGATTTTGTGTTTCAATATTTTGGTTCTTAGTAGCCAAAATGAAATTTAAATTCTGATCTGCCTCATCGAAAAGGGTAACATAATTTTTATCTGTTTTGCGATCTTTACTTGCAACATTATGTCCTTTGTATCCCTTTATAATAGCTTTTCTTACTACTCCACCTTTTGTATTAAATGTGAGTGCTATTTTTGAGTTTTGCAACACAATATCTTTTGCAACACCTTTTGTTGCTGTATAGAATAAAGATGTTGTATCTGTATTAGCTGTGTTTGTTTTATTTGCCGCTTTAGAAGCTTCTTGCTTTTGCTCTGCTATTTTTTGAGCTTTTGCAATAGAATCTTTTACAAACTCAACACGTTCCTGAGCAATTTCTTCATCTGAAGGAGTTTGCCACCATGCAAAACCAAAAAGTACCAGGGCCATAAGCACAAACCCTGTGATAGTATTTTTATCCATTTCTTATTTTTTCTTATTTTCTATTGCCGTCTTAATAAAATCGAGGAAAAGTGGATGTGGTTTTAGTACGGTTGATTGATATTCTGGGTGGAATTGTGTACCAATAAACCATTTTAAAGATGGTATTTCTACTATCTCCACAAGATCACTTTCTGGATTGCGTCCAACACACATCATTCCATTTTCTTCAAATTCTTTCTCAAAATCGTTATTGAATTCGTATCTATGGCGGTGTCGTTCACTAATACATGCTTGTTTATAAATATTAAATACACGAGAATTTTGTCGTAATACGCACTCATAAGCACCAAGGCGCATTGTACCTCCCATATTGGTAATATTCTTTTGTTCTTCCATAATGTCGATAACATTATGTTCGGTTTTCTCGTCCATTTCGCGCGAATTAGCATCTTTATATCCTAAAACGTTGCGTGCAAACTCTATTACCATCATTTGCATTCCTAAACATATACCAAAAGTTGGTATATTATTCGTTCTGGTATATTTTATAGCCACTAATTTTCCCTCGATACCTCGTTGTCCAAATCCTGGACATACAACTACTCCATCAAGATTTTTCAATTTTTCGGCTACATTTGCTTCTGTTAGATGTTCTGAATTTACAAAATGCAGAATAGTTTTATGGTCGTTGTAAGTTCCTGCTTGTAAAAGTCCTTCACGAATACTTTTATAAGCATCTTGTAAATCGTATTTTCCAACAAGTCCAATGTGCACTTCTTTTGTTGCACTACGCAATTTATCAAGGAAGTTTTTCCATGGTCCTAATGTTGGAGCTGGTTTTACTTCTTCTCCACATTTACGCAATATTGCTGCATCAAGACCTTGTGCCTGCATATTTACTGGAACTTCGTATATGCTTGGCATATTTTCGCTTTGCACAACACAGTCTAAATCTACATTACAGAAAGCTGCTACCTTCTTTCGGATATCGTTATCAAGATGTCTGTCTGTGCGTAAAACCAAAATATCGGGCTGAATACCTACACTTTGTAGTTCTTTTACACTGTGCTGTGTTGGTTTTGTTTTCAATTCGCCGGCAGCACTAAGATAAGGAACGTATGTAAGATGCAAATTTATGGCACGTTTTCCTAATTCCCACTTCATTTGTCTGATAGCCTCTAGAAAAGGAGCTGATTCTATATCGCCTATTGTTCCACCAATCTCTGTAATAACAAAGTCGTAATGGTATTTTTGACCTAACTGTTTGATATTCCGCTTTATTTCATCGGTAATATGAGGTACTACTTGAATTGTTTTTCCAAGATAATCTCCATGTCTTTCTTTATCAATGACGCTTTTATAAATGCGTCCTGTCGTCATAGAATTGGCTCTTGTAGTTTGAATTCCTGTAAATCTCTCATAATGTCCTAAATCAAGATCGGTTTCCATACCATCAACTGTAACATAGCATTCACCATGTTCATAGGGATTTAATGTTCCTGGATCTATATTAATATAAGGATCGAACTTTTGGATAGTAATATTGTAACCTCTTGCTTGAAGAAGTTTTCCAATAGACGACGAGATTATTCCCTTTCCAAGTGAGGAAACTACACCGCCTGTTACGAAAATGTACTTTGTCTCAGTCACGATTATTTTTTTTATTTATTGTTCCTGTGTGGAAGGAACCAATTTTCAACTTGCAAAGATAGTAAAAAACTAATGAACTTCCACTTAATATACTGTTTTTTATAATAGAAACTAAAATATTCTATAAAAACAGAAGAATAACAGTGAAGAACTTTTATTGCGCCTGATAAAACTTTTCTTCGCCAATTTATTTCATCGCAGGAAAATAAGTGGCATATTATTCTAACATTATTTGTTATTTTGTGCCCCGTTATATAGCACGTATAACAAAAAAGAAGGTCTAAAGAAATATCTAATATAACAGAAGAAATGAATAGTAAAATCTGGAAAATTCAAAAGACTGAAGACTATTCAGAATTTATAATAAGAAAATAAAAATTTTTAATTATAAAATTAAAAATTATAATTAGAAATCACCTGCTTTTTAATAAAAAAATAAGATTCCAATTTTTCTAACATTTATATTACATTTGATATAAACATTGTAGCATATTATTTTTCAATAACTGGTATAAAGTAAATCGGTTATTGAAAAAGTGTTTCGTCACTATTCCAATAACCGATTTAAGTTGAATTATTAGGGAGATAGGTCATTATTACAATGCACTATCGAATCCGTCATAATTATTACAATTTAAGCAAGTTTTAATCTGCAGAAAAATTAATATCTTTTTACGAATTGTATAAGACAGGTATGAGAAAACGTCCCACCTATTTCTTTTTATTGCAGATATCTATACCGTTACTTTAAAATTTAAAAACTGTCGTCTGTTATATCTTCTGCTTGTATATCAAGGTCTTCGGGGTCTGTTTCAAATGTAGTTCTATAACTTTCTTCTATGAATTTATCATCGTCAAAATCTTCATCATCGGTTTCATCATCAGAATCCTTTGGAAAATCATCATCGTCTACATCATCAAAATCAGTTTCTTCCTCCTCTGAAATGTGCGTTTTCATTTTATCGAGTTCAATATCGCTATCATCTACAGTGTTTGCTACATCTTTCACAAAAATAGCTTCTGTCCAACCACCTTTATTTATCTCGAGAACTTCGTATCCATCTGAGATTTTCTTTTCATACAATCCGCCTTTTTGTTTCAATCGGGTAGTTGGTAAAGTTGTTGTTGTAACTTCAAAGGCACTCAAAATAATATCTTGCACATTTTTTGATAAACTATCCCAACCACCACCGAAATTTCTTTCGAGAACTTCTATAAGTTTTCTTGCAGAAATATGATGAATATTGTCTTTAGTGAGGTCAGATATCCGATTTATTGGTTTTTTCTTTATTGCCCATTTTGCGACAACTCCATCGTCTAACCTTACTTGTCCAACTTTATAACCGCGTTCTTCATACTTATCTACTATTTCTTTCTTATCTACTCTAATTTCTTCAATAGTAAAAGCACTTTTAATAATATCTAGATAATGGTTTTCATTATCTTTTAGGTCAGCATCACGTTCTGCTTGAGCCCACAATCGGAATACATCATTCTCTTGAATATTCCAAACTGTAGATTTTGTTAAATTCTTCAATGAAAGTGATTTTTCTTGTTGCTTCATATCTTCTTTTTATTAACAATACCTTATAGATAGCGGTGCAAAAGTAAATACTAAAAACTAAATTTGCAAGAAAATTTTAGTAAAAATATACCTGTTACGAAAAATCAACCAAAGTGGTTGCTAAAATAAAATAGAATTCTTATCTTTGCATACAGCTATAATATAACGAACAGAATGGAGCCATTAGCAGAAAGAATGCGCCCACACACACTTGACGAATATGTTGGACAAAGTCATTTAGTGGGTAAAAATGCTGTTTTGAGGAATATGATTGACTCAGGACATATTCCATCATTCATTTTATGGGGTCCACCTGGTGTAGGAAAAACCACATTAGCACAAATTATAGCTAATAAACTTGAAACTCCTTTTTATACTTTATCGGCTATTGCAAGTGGTGTAAAAGATGTACGTAATGTAATAGAGAGAGCTAAGAATGGAAGATTTTTTAATTCGCCCTCACCTATTTTGTTTATTGATGAAATTCATCGTTTTTCTAAGTCTCAACAAGACTCATTGCTTGGAGCTGTCGAAAAAGGAATAGTAACGTTGATAGGCGCAACAACCGAAAATCCATCGTTCGAGGTTATAAAACCATTATTATCTAGGTGTCAAGTTTATGTTCTTAAAAGCCTAAATAAAGAAGAATTGCTTAAATTGCTTACGAATGCAATTACACAAGATATCTATCTCAAAGAAAAGAACATTAAACTTAAAGAGACCGATGCCTTATTACGATATAGTGGTGGTGATGCTAGAAAACTATTAAATATCTTCGAACTTACAATTGATGCTTCAAAACAAGACGACGAAATAGTTATTACCAATGAGCTTGTTATAGAATGTTTACAACAAACACCCCTTGCATACGATAAAAATGGAGATATGCACTATAATATTATTTCGGCATTTATAAAATCTATTCGTGGAAGTGACCCAGATGCCACACTTTATTGGATGGCTAGAATGATAGAAGGAGGGGAAGATCCACAATTTATTGCTCGAAGATTAATTATTAGTGCAGCTGAAGATATAGGATTAGCAAATCCAAATGCCTTACTTTTAGCAAATGCGGCTTTCGATAGTGTAATGAAAATTGGTTGGCCTGAAGCTAGAATTACTTTAGCCGAAGTAGCAGTTTACCTAGCCGTATCACCAAAAAGTAATTCAACTTACCAAGGAATTGGTGCAGCATTAGCAGAAGTTCGCAACAGTGGAAACCAACCTGTTCCGCTTCATTTATGTAATGCACCTACAGAATTAATGGCATCATTGGGATATCATGATGGATATAAGAACCCACATGAATATCAAGGACACTTTACAGAACAACAATATTTGCCAGATACACTTACAAATAAACGTTTTTGGAATCCACAACATTCACCACAAGAAGAAAAATACTATCAGTGGATGTTACAATGTTGGGGAGATAAATATAAAAAATAAAAGAAAATGAAAATAGTAGATTTAGATGGTTATGCAGCTAACCCTGGAGATATCTCATGGGACGGTGTAAAAGAATTAGGAGAATTTACCTTTTACGATTATTCTGAAGATAATCAAATTATAGAAAGGGCAAAAGATGCAGAGATTGTTCTTGTCAATAAAATAAATATGACAAGAGAAATTATAGAACAGTTGCCCAAATTAAAATATATTGGAGAATTAGCTACTGGTTACAACAATATAGACCTACAAGCAGCCAAAGAACATGGTGTTATTGTTACTAACATTCCAGCATATAGCACAGATAGTGTTGCACAGTTTGTTTTTGCTCACCTATTAAATGTTGCAACTCACGCAGATCATTATGCTTGTCAAACACGTAAAGGAGTTTGGAGTAGTAAGAAAACTTTCTGTTATTGGGACGAACCTCTCTTTGAACTTGCAGGAAAAACATTAGGTATAATCGGATTAGGCAATATCGGAACAAAGGTTGCATGGATAGGACACATGTTAGGAATGGATATTTCGGCATATACAAGTAAAAATAGTAGTAATTTACCAGAATGGATTCGCAAGACAACTTTGGAAGGACTTTATCATACTGCCGATATCATCACACTTCATTGTCCATTAACAAAAGAAAATACACACATGATTAATAAAGAAGCATTAGCACAAATGCTACCAGGTACAATTTTAATTAATACCGGACGTGGTGCATTGATAGATGAATTAGCTGTAGCTAATGCATTAGAAGAGGGACATTTAAAGGCTTATTGTGCCGATGTTATGGAACAAGAACCTCCACGTAAAGATAATCCATTAATAAAACAGCCAAATGCTTATATTACACCACATATTGCATGGGCTACTATTGAAGCACGTCAGCGACTAATGAATATTTGTGTTGAAAATATAAAAACATTTATAGCAGGTAATCCGCAAAATGTTGTAAACAAATAAATATCAAATTAAAATATCAACACAACACAAAAAATAAACTATGACATTCAACGATCCACAATTCGCAGATGCTCTTTTAGAACTTATTGAAGGATTGGGGACATTAGCTTTCGCAATTTCAGGAATAAGGCATGCTGCAGAAAAACATTTCGACTGGTTTGGAGGATATGTATGCGGATTTGCTGTTGCAATAGGTGGTGGAACTATTCGTGATACAATATTAGGCGTGAAACCTTTCTGGACAACAGATATCCGTTATTTGTTTGTTACTGCTATTGCCTTATTTCTTGCTATAATATTAAGAAAACGTATGAAGAAACTAAACAACGCATGGTTCGTTTTCGATACATTAGGTTTAGCTTTCTTCACAATTGCAGGAATGCAGAAAACTTTAACTTTAGGATTTCCCTTTTGGGTTGCTATTGTTATGGGGTGTATTACGGGAGTTGCAGGTGGTGTTATACGAGATGTTCTATTAAACAATGAACCCGTTATTCTGCAAAAAGAAATTTATGCAATTGCAAGTGTTGCAGGAGGGGTGCTCTATTGGATACTATTAGTATTAAATTTTAGCATTACCTTTACAGTCATCACTACATTTATCTTAATCGTTCTAATTCGTTTTGTAGCTGTATATTATCATATTCAATTGCCCATATTACGAGATGAAGATTAATTTTTATATAGAAAAAATATAAAAAAAATTTGGCAGTAATAATAAAAAGTCGTACCTTTGCACTCGCAATTAAGGAACAATATAATTGCTCTAATATATGCAATTAAAAAAAATGGTTCCGTAGCTCAACTGAATAGAGCATCTGACTACGGATCAGAAGGTTGTGGGTTTGAATCCCGCCGGAATCACAAAAGAGTTTAGATATTTTTTATCTGAACTCTTTTTTTATGCCCCTGTAGAAAATAAGGTAGAGTGTTTTGTCAATAGAAAATAAGGGCTCAGTAGGAAAAAGGTGGGGAAATTTCTTTATTTGATATATTTTTCTTTCCTTTGCATTATGGAAGAAAAATATCTATATCAGTTAGCCGAATTCATTTTACCGAGTTTGCAGTTTCTGCTTTAAGTATTGAAAAATCAGGTTTATAAAAAATATCATTATGGATACAAAAGAAATTAAAAAACAAATAATTGAACTTGAGAGAAAAATAAATGTAAAATTCCCTGATCTTTATGTCGATTTTTTGTCTAAGATAAATGATGGTGACACTTTTGAAATAAAGAATACTGGAATATGTATGTATTCATATTCTGATTTAGAAGAAAGAAATGAGACTTACCAAGTTTATGAATTTGAACCTAAATACTTTATGATTGGACAAGATGGCGATTTAGCTTTCTTTATTTTTAGAAACAATCCTAACAATAACTCAATATACTCAAATGATCTTGGCGCATTAGGATCTGTAGATATGAAAAAAGAGGCAGATAACATCTTTGATTTTATAAAGTTATTTGAATGACTATATATTAATGGTAGAATGAAAAATAATCTTAGCGTAAAACTCACATTACCAAACAAATTTGGAATTTAATTAGCATTATAAAATAAAAAGGATAAAGGCTATTGAATAAGAAATTAAAAAAGAGGGTGTGTCAAAATGTACACATCCTCTTTTTATGCACAAAGCCCCGACTTTCTCAAGCCAGGGCTTTGCTATTTCCTAAAGTTTTTGTACCTTTAGGCATTAAAAAAATCTCATTATGACAAAGATACACTTTCGTTCTTACATACACAAGAAAATGATTCTTTTTCCTCAAAGAATTGATAAGGATATCGCAGAAGACGACCCTGTTCGTCTTTTAGACGCCTTGGTGGATAATCTTATGTTGGATAATGTCTACAAGCTTTATAAGCCCAGTGGTCGCAAGCCTTATCATCCACAAATGATGCTCAAGGTGATTCTTTACGCCTATATGAATAATATCTATTCCTGCCGTCGTATAGAGTCGCTTCTCAAGCGTGACATTCATTTCATCTATCTGGCAGGATATGAGCAGCCTGATTTTATTACCATCAATCGTTTTCGTAATCGTGCGAAAAAGGAAATCAACAATATCTTTACACAAGTCGTATTAGTACTTGCAGCCAAAGGTTTGATAAGTCTTGACGTTGAATATATTGACGGCACAAAGATAGAATCGAAAGCCAACAAGTATACCTTCGTTTGGAAGAGAACCGTGGAAAAGAACCGCGCCAAGTTGCAGGAACAAATACGCACACTCTTGCTTCAAGTTGATGATGTCATAGCGCAGGACAATGCCGCTAAGAGAGAAGGTGTCGAGTTTACTGCAGCTCTGCTCGATGAGATATCCGAGGAATTGAACAAGTCTTTGGAATCAGTCCCTGAGCCTAAGACAAAAGAAGAGAAGCAGGCTGTTAGAACCAAGAAAAAACAGCTTAAAGAGCTAGAGAAGAAACGTAATAAACTCCAGGAGTATGACCAACACCTTGAGGTTATGGGCGAGAGAAACTCCTACAGCAAGACCGATCCTGATGCCACGTTTATGCACATGAAGGAGGATGCTATGCGGAACGGACAGACTAAGCCTGGATATAATCTGCAGATAGCAACTGAGAACCAGTTTATCACCGACTTTGCACTCTATGCTAATCGTACAGATACACTCACACTACCTTCTTTCTTGGAGTCTTTCAAATCACGCTATCATCGTTATGCCAAGACAGTCGTAGCCGATTCAGGGTATGGCTCCGAGGAGAACTATCTGTTCATGGACGTACATAATATGGAAGCCTATGTGAAGTATAACTACTTCCATAAAGAGCAGCGTCCACGTTACACACCTAACCCATTCAGTCCCGCAAGCCTTTACTATAATAAGGAACAGGATTTCTACGTCTGCCCTATGGGACAGCATATGAAACGTATAGGCATGAAGCGTTCCCTAACCTCTAACGGATTCGTTACTTACAGCGTACGTTATCAGGCAGAACGCTGTGATGGTTGTCCGTTGAGAGGCTCATGTTTTAAGGCAAGAGGGAACAGAATTATAGAAGTAAACCACCAACTACAGCACTATAAACAAAAGGCACGGGAACTACTGACCTCTAAAGAAGGCATCAAGCATCGAGGACAAAGGTGCATAGAACCTGAAGCTGTTTTTGGACAAACAAAATATAATAAGACCTACAAGAGGTTTAGGCATTTTGGAAAAGACAAGGTCAATATGGACTTTGCCTTCTTTGCTATAGCCTTTAACATAGGGAAAATGTGTAGAAAAACCAATCTCAAGGAACTAAAAGACATTATGGAGGTACTTTTAGGCACCTTCAGATGCTCTATACAAGTTTATATAGGCTATTTAAAGCCCAATAAATCATTTTATATGAAATTAGCAGCATAGCTGCAGTAATTAACGAATTATGTGGTAGACAAGGTAAAGGGAGAATAAAAAGAGGATGTATCAATTTTGACACACCCTCTTTTGATTTTATTTAATCTGATTCTATTTCTACGAACTTATATTCTAACCAGAATTAAATGGATATTATTGAAGACGTTTCAATTGAACTGTGAAATGTCTCATTAATGGAGCTTCCCATTCAATTTCAACACCACGAGTAATACTTTCTCTTCTATCAAAAACGTTCTTCAAAGCAGCCGCAACAACATTCATGTGATTATCTGTATATACACGACGAGGGATTGCTAGACGTAAAAGATCGAGTCCTCCAAAGCGATTCTCACCAGTTTCTGGGTCACGATCTGCAAGCATATAACCAACTTCTACGCCACGAATACCTGCTTCAAGATAAAGTTCACATGTTAATGTTTGTGCTGGAAATTCTTCTTTAGGAACGTGAGTAAGAACTTTGCTTGCATCTACAAATATTGCATGTCCTCCAGCAGGACGTTGATAAGGAATTCCATATTCATCTAATTTCTTTGCTAAATATTCTACCTGATGAATACGTGTTTGAAGCATATCGAATTCTGTATTTTCTTCTAATCCTTGTGCCAATGCGTTAAGATCACGTCCACTCATTCCACCATAAGTTACATAACCTTCCATTGGGATACAGAACATTTTTGCTCCTTCGAACCATTCTTTATTATTAGTAGCAATAAAGCCTCCCATATTTACTACGCCATCTTTCTTTGCAGACATTGTAGCAGCATCAGCTGCTTCATACATTTCGTGCACAATTTCTTTGATAGTCTTATCAGCATAACCTTCTTCGCGCACTTTTATGAAATAAGCATTTTCTGCAAATCTAGCAGAATCCATAATAACGGGTACACCATATTTATGACAAAGAGCACAAGTTTCTTTTATATTCTTCATACTAACGGGCTGGCCTCCTACTGTATTATTTGTAACAGTGAGTACCATAAATGGAACATTACCCTTGTTTTCTTTCAATACTTTTTCAAGTTTATTTAGGCAGACATTTCCTTTAAAAGGAACTTCTTTTTGAGTATCTTTCGCATCATCAGTTGTAACGTCAATTGCATGCGCTTTTCTGCTCTCTATATGTCCTTTTGTTGTATCGAAATGTGCATTTCCTGGTATAACATTACCTGCTTTTACAAGATGTGAAAAGAGAACATTCTCAGCAGCACGTCCTTGATGAGTAGGAATAACATATTTCATTCCAAGAAGTCGCTGTACTGTTTCTGAAAATTTATAGAAAGAGGTAGCTCCTGCATAACTTTCATCGCCCAACATCATTGCTGCCCATTGTTTATCTGACATTGCACCAGTGCCACTATCAGTAAGTAAATCAATGTAAACTTGTTCTGCTTTTAGCTGAAACACATTATAATGTGCCTCTTTTAGCCATTGTTCTCTTTCTTCACGTGTACTTTTCTTAATCGATTCGATCATCTTGATTTTCCAAGATTCAGCAAATGGTATTTCCATAATCTGATTTGTTTTTAATTGTTGTTGTATAATGGTTATAAGAATTCTATTTTCGCTAAGGATAAATAGGTTTTTCCGTTGCAAATATACACAATTCTTTTCCATCTGTGTATATTTTCTGCAAAAAGTTTCTCAGATTAATAGATATTTGGAATTAGATAGCTTGTCTAGCTTATTAGAAAGTTTCACAATAGTGAGACTGAAAAAGGTCATCATCGTAGTCTAAATTTAACTTTACGATGATAACCTTTCTCTTATTTTATTATATTCTTTTGTTTTTTACAATGGAGTTTTGAATATGAATGAACGAATAAGATAGTAAGAAAGAATACCTGCAATATAACCTACAAAGGCTATCCAGGTAATTTTCTTCATATACCAACCAAAGGTTATCTTTTCTAATCCCATAACAACAACGCCAGCTGCACTACCAATAATAAGCATTGAACCTCCGACACCTGCACAATATGCTAATAGTTGCCAGAAAATTCCATCAACTGCCATATCTCCTGATGCTTCAATTGGGTACATTCCCATACTTCCTGCAACTAAAGGAACATTATCTACTATAGACGATAGCACACCAATAATTCCTGTTACAGCATAATGATTACCATCAAATACAACATTCAACGATTTTCCTAGATTCATTAATACACCAATTTCCTCTAAACATGCAACAGCCATTAAGATTCCAAGGAAGAAAAGTATGGTAGACATATCTATACGAGACAAAAGAGCTGTTACACGTTTAGAAAAACTTACACCATCTCCCTTTTTACGATGCAAATTTCTATAGAACAATTCTGTTATACTCCACAATAATCCCAAAACAAGCATAATACCTACAAATGGTGGAAGATGTGTTATTGACTTAAAAATGGGAACACAGCATAAACCACCTACACCAACTATAAATACTATTTTTCGTTCTGTACTTCCAAATTCTCCAGTTTCAGATGTTTCTGTTTCAGAATTAGTAGGTTGAGATAACTCGCCCTTTAGCATATATTGCAAAATAAACGCAGGAATAAGCATAGAAATAACAGAAGGAACAAATATTTCGCTAATAACTCCTACTGCAGTTATCATTCCTGCATTCCACAACATAATAGTTGTAACATCGCCGATTGGTGAGAAAGCTCCTCCGGAATTAGCCGCTATTATAACTAATGCTGCATAAATCATTCTGTCTTGTTTATCGGAAATGAGTTTACGAAGTATCATTATCATAACTATACTTGTTGTGAGATTATCCAAGATAGCCGACAAAAAGAAAGTCATAAAAGCTATACGCCATAATAAAGCACGTTTAGTTTTTGTTTGCATAACGCCCTTTACCCAATTGAAACCACCATTTTGGTCTACAATTTCAACTATTGTCATTGCTCCCATTAAGAAGAACAAGGTAGTTGAAGTATCTCCTAAATGTTCTATAATGAGTTTATTAACAAAATCTGTTACGTTTCCTGTCCATTCTGATACATTCCCTGCATGCATTAACTGAACAAACGGTGTTGGATCGAACATATATAATGTCCAACAGAATACAAACATCAACAAAGCTATGGCAGCTTTATCTATTTTCACTAAGCTCTCCATGGCTATCGATGCGTAGCCAAGAACAAACACGACTATAATCGCAATGGTTAAAGTAGACATTTCTTTTTATTTTATTATTAATTATTAAATTGTATATTCGTAAAAGCGCCACAAAGGTATATAAAAGATATGATGTGGAAAGTCTTTAATAGTATATTTTTGCAAAAATCATTAGATATTAGTTTATTTGTAGTACATTTGTAGAAAAATAGTGGTAAGATGGAGAAAAGAACTATAAAAGTTGTTTGTGCAATTATTCGTAAAGAAGATAAAATTCTTTGCACGCAGCGACTAAGAAAGGGTCCAACTTATATTGCCGAACATTGGGAATTTCCCGGTGGAAAAGTAAAGTCGAATGAGAACGACTACGATGCATTACGTAGAGAGATTAAAGAAGAAATGGATTGGGACATAGATGTTGGTAAACAATTAGGAAGTATTACTTATGAATATCCCGATTTTAATATTATTCTTACGGCTTACGATTGTAGGGCACACAATTATAATTTCAAGCTTTTTGTTCATCTCAATGCAAAGTGGTTGAATACCTCTGAATTTGACTCTTTAGAATGGACAGCTGCCGATAAAAAACTTATAAAGACGATATGGAAATAATTGTAGGGAAAGAAATTGAAAATGTATGCCCTAACTTTGTTGGCGCATGCGTTGAAGCAAAAGTGAAAAACTCGAATTTTTCTCAAGAACTTTGGAAAGATATTGATACGCTTGGAGAAGAATTTAGAAATAAACTTACGGTTGATACACTAAAAGAAATTTCTGGAATTGCAGCCACTCGCCATATTTATCGCATTTGCGGTAAAGATCCATCACGTTATCGTCCTGCTTCAGAAGCTTTAATCAGACGTATATTACAAGGAAAGGCTCTTTACCAAATAAACACGCTGGTAGATCTTATTAATCTTGCTTCTATGAAATATGGTTATAGCATTGGTGGCTTTGATGCAGATAAGATTATTGGAGATACCCTAAAATTAGGAATAGGAAAAGAAGGAGAACCATATAAAGGTATTGGACGCGGAACGATAAACATTCAGGGATTACCTGTTTATAGAGATGATTTTGGTGGTGTTGGAACTCCAACTTCCGACAATGAACGTACAAAAATTACTATCAACACCACACATTTGTTGGTGTTAATTAACGGATATGATGGTAATGAAGAATTAGTAAAACAGAATGCAGAATATATTCAACAACTTCTAAAAAGATTTTGCGAGAGCAACGGTGGCTCTTTCTTTATATATAAATAACTGAACACTATGCAAGAAGATAAATTAGCTATAATGCGTGAGCTTGTCGATAAACTCAATCAGGCTTCAGATACATATTATAATGGTAAAACTGAAATAATGTCGGACCATGAATGGGATTCTATTTTCGATAAACTTAAACGTATAGAGGAAGAAACAGGTATTACCCTACCCGATTCGCCTACTATTAATGTGAGTGCCGATAATATTGTTGGCGAAAAAGAAGAACACGAATTTCCTGCACTTTCGCTTGCAAAAACAAAGAGTGTTGCCGATCTTGCTAAATGGGCAGAAGGAAAACCTATTTGGCTTTCGTGGAAATTAGATGGTTTAACCTTAGTTGTTACTTACGATAATGGTAAATTATCGAAAGTGGTAACACGTGGCGATGGTCATATAGGTACTAATATTTCTCATTTAGCAGCTGCTATCGAAGGAATTTTACCACGAATTAAGAACACTGGTCATATAGTTATTCGTGGTGAAGCTATTATAAGTTACTCCGACTTCAATGTATTTAATATGGAAATGGGCGAAGAATATGCTAATCCACGTAATCTTGCATCGGGTTCATTAACACTAAAGAACATAAACGAAGTAAAATCTCGACATATTCATTGGATTCCTTTTACATTAGTTCATACAGATGAAGACATTGTATCGTGGGGAAATAGAATGGATTTCTTAGAAAAATTAGGTTTTAAAACTGTAGAACACCAACTAATATCTCACCCTACACAGGAAAATATAGGAAATGTAGTGCAAGAATGGACCGAAAAACTAAACTCGTTTGACTATCCTGTTGATGGTTTAGTTATTTCGTTCGACGACACTATATATGCCGCATCAGGAAATGTTACAGGACATCATGCCACACGAGCTGGTTACGCTTTTAAATGGAAAGATGAAAGTGCAACAACCGAATTGGAATATATTGAATGGTCGTGCGCTGCTTCTACCATTTCGCCTGTTGCAGTTTTTAAACCTGTTAGTTTAGAAGGGACAACTGTAAAGAGAGCTAGCCTATGTAACATATCTGAATGCGAAAGACTAAGGATAGGTGGACAAGGAACAAAAATAGAAGTAATAAAATCTAATAAGATTATACCAAAGGTTATCAATGTTATTGAAACAATTGGTACATTTACTATTCCTAATTCGTGTCCAGTATGTAAAGCCGATACAGAAATAATAGAAAGCGAAAATAGTTCTACAAGAACATTACATTGTACCAATTTGAATTGTCCTGCCAAACAATTAAAAAAATTTGTACGTTTTGTTTCAAAAGATGGGGTTAATATTGATGGGCTTTCCGAACAAACCGTACAAAAATTTATTAATCTTGGTTGGGTAAAAGAATATGCCGACCTATTCCATTTAGATAAATATGCCGAAGAGCTTAGCACAATGGATGGATTTGGCAATAAAAGTGTTTCTAACTTATTGAAATCAATAGAAAAAGCAAGAAGTGTAGAACCAAAAAAGTTTTTGTATTCCTTGTTTATTCCACTTGTTGGAATTGATGTTTGCACACGTTTACTCTCTGCATATTCGTTAACAGAACTCATTAATATAGCACAATCTACCACTAATTTTGCTGTATTTGCAACCATTTCAGGCATTGGACCGGAGAAAAGTACAAGTTTTGTGAAATGGATGCAAAACAAAAAAAATAAAGAAATAGTAGAACATCTGCTCACAGAACTTAAAATAAAAGAAGTTGCACCAACACAAAAAGGAACTCTTTGCAACGAACTTACTTTTGTTATTACGGGCGATGTGCACCACTATAAGAACCGAAACGAACTAAAGGCATATATAGAAAGTCAAGGTGGAAAAGTTACGGGAAGTGTATCGAAATCTACAAACTATCTCATAAACAATGATATAAATAGTACATCAAGTAAAAACCAAAAGGCACGACAACTTGGAATAGACATAATTTCGGAAGACGATTTTATTAGCAAATTCACAAACAAGTAGTTTCATAAAAATAGAAAAACAGTGCCCAATATAGCTTATTTATAAGTTTTATTGAACATCAATAGTTTTTAATACCCCCCTGAGCAGAACAATGTTTGCTCAGGGGTTATAATTTCTAATTTCAATAATATTGTTTCCAACCCATTTGTTTTATTCTAGAATAAGCATACGAACATATATTTATAGGCCGGGATATTCTATGCAGAATAATTACTTTGAGGAGTTCGTGAAAATTTATAATAACAAAATAAAAATCTGTAATTATAAATTTTTATTTTGTTATTATAAACCTTGTAGATTTTAATTATAAAATTTTAGGAGTATATTATGGTAAATTTTTCAGCAATAAATAACCTTTCTTCTTTGCCGTTACATTTGTACTTTTACTCATAATTTCTACACATTTATCTATTCGTTATAAATTATGTACACCTTTACCCATATAAGTTTTTTATTGTTTTTTCGTAACTACTCAGCCAAAGTATTTACATAAAAAGTTTATGGCAATAAGAAAAAATATTTTATTATCTAAAATAAAAGTATTAAATTTGCAAGAAAATAAAAATGCTCTATCAAGTAACTTGTAAAAGGTGCGGAAAGAAGTTTAGAATCTCTGTCGATAATGTGCTTAGAACCACTTCGACTTGTCCATATTGTGGACAAAAATTGTCTATCTTAATACCAAATAAACAGACGGAAACTACAGATAGGCAAGCACTCTTAACGCAGAAAAAAAGTCTCCAAAACGAAAATGTGAGACCGCTATCTGAAAATAAGTATACCAAAGATACGGTAAAGAAGAATAATAATTGGTTTAAAACAATAATCTTCATACTGTTCTTAAGTATTCTTATTGTTGGAGGCTTTCTTTACTTTAATTGGCAACAACAACAAAAAAAAGAACTTATAAGAATTGAGCGACAACATCATCGCGATTCAGTAATGAAAGTGCGAGAAATGCTACAAGCGAAATCTGTTTTAGCCCAAAAACAAAAGCGACTACAAACAATGGCTTGCACTTTTCTCCACTCGTTCTATATAAATGCAGTTCTTTCTGGAGCAGACGTAACACAATATGAGTCGTATTTAACCAATAATTGTAAGCGCATTCTTTACGGAGATAACGAAAATGCTTTCGATTTAGATAAGCAAACAGCTTGGTGGGGATTATTCGGTACACTTTCTGGATTAGAAAATGCAGATGAACTAATTCGGAATTTAAGAATTTCCTATTACGATAAAGATTGGTATAAAGTAAGGTTATCACAAA
Organism: Prevotella pallens; assembly: GCF_900454935.1. Lineage (NCBI taxonomy): Bacteria > Pseudomonadati > Bacteroidota > Bacteroidia > Bacteroidales > Prevotellaceae > Prevotella > Prevotella pallens. The sequence continues at coordinate 974,668 of NZ_UGTP01000001.1, read as the reverse complement.
ACGGAACAACCGATCAGCGACTTATTAAATTAAAAATAGAAAACAATAGGTTTTTAATAGACGATGTAAGATAAAGTATGGTATTACGCTACTTTCAAGTTAATTGTAAACACTGCAAACGAGAATTTAGTATTCAGGCAGAAGAGGGAGTTACAGTAAAATGTAATTGTCCTTATTGTGGTACTGAATCAACAATAGCAGTTCCATTATTAGAAACTAAAAAGGTAGAACAGAAAAAACAAACGCTACAAGTTAGCAGTATAGGTAAAAAGGCCACAATCTGCTTCCTTATATTCGTTGGTATTATGCTTATCACATCAACTTTCCTATATATTCTTTTTACGGTAATATCTAACTAAATAAACAACACAGAATATGAAACAAACAAAAATAGTCTGTTCTATCAGCGACTTTAGATGCGATATTGATTTTCTACGTAAATTATTCTTCGCAGGAATGAATGTTGTTCGTATGAATACAGCCCACGCACCAGCAGAAGGAATAAAAAAAATTGTAGAAAACACACGTGCCGTTTCGCAACACATAGCATTACTTATAGATACAAAGGGACCAGAAATAAGAACTACAAGTGTTGCAAACCCTATTCCATACAAAACTGGCGAAATAATAAAAATATTTGGACGCCCCGATATAGAAACTACCCACGATATCATAAATGTCTCTTATAAAGATATTGCAAACGATGTTAAAGTTGGTGCGCATTTACTATTCGATGACGGTGCAATAGATATGGAAGTTATTGAAATTGATGGGCCAATGCTTATTGCAAAAGTAATGAACGATGGTATATTAGGAGCACGGAAAAGCGTAAATGTTCCTGGTGTTCACATAGATTTACCCGCTTTAACCGAAAAAGATATTGCAAACATAAAATTAGCTATTAATTTAGATATAGATTTCATTGCACACTCTTTTGTTCGTTCTGCAGCCGATGTTAAAGCAGTTCAAGATATTTTAGACGAACATAATTCGGATATAAAGATAATTTCGAAGATAGAAAATCAAGAAGGTGTCGACAATATCGATGAAATTATAGAAGCATCATACGGAATAATGATTGCACGAGGAGATTTAGGTATAGAAGTTCCTATAGAGCAAATTCCTGGTATTCAACGCAACATAATTAGAAAATGTATTGCAAAACGTAAACCAGTAATAGTTGCAACACAAATGCTCCATACAATGATAAATAACCCTCGTCCAACACGCGCAGAAGTAACCGATATTGCAAATGCTATTTATGGTTACACAGATGCACTAATGTTAAGTGGAGAAACTGCAAGTGGAAAATACCCAGTTGAAGCTTGTCGTACAATGGCAACAATTGCAGAACGCGCAGAAAAAGATGCACACCGAGAAGGATTTTTAAAAATTCCACTTAGCGATGATATGGGACAAAGAGAATTTTTAGCTAAATGTGCCATCGAAGCAACCGAACATCTGGGCGTAAAAGGCATTATAACAGATGGCGACACTGGTAAAACCGCACGTAATTTAGCAGCCTTTCGCGGACCAAATCCTGTATTGGCAATTTGTTACCACGACAAATTGCAACGTTGGTTGAATCTTAGCTATGGATTAATCCCAATATACCAACAAGAAAAAAAGTCGAAACACGAACTTTTTAAAGCTGCTCTACGAATGTTGCGCCAGAGAAAATATATAGCACCTAACGATAAAATAGCTTACATTTCTGGAGAAATGGGCAAAGGAGGAGTAACCACTTTCTTGGAAATAAACACAGTAAGTGCTGTTTTCGAAGACACTTATAATTCTCATTTAGACAACAGGAAGAGAATTTGAAATAAAAAAAGACAGATATAAATAAGAATTTATTATATCATACAAAAAAAGAGAGTTCCTATTTAATTAAGAACTCTCTTTTTTTATTACTTAGCTGATAATTATTTTTCAATATCAATCTTTTGTACACGACGTTCATGACGTCCACCTTCGAAAGTTGCCTTGAAAAAAGCGTCCATTATCTTCTCCGCAGTCTTATTATCAACAAATCTACCTGGTAAAACCAGTGCATTTGCATCATTATGCTGACGAATAAGTTCTGCTATATCCTTATTCCAAGCCAAACCAGCCCTTACACCTTTATGTTTATTTAGTGTAATAGACATACCTTCTCCGCTACCACAAATAGCAATAGCTGGATAAACTTCACCATTTGAAAGCGCTTCTGCCAGTGGATGGGCATAGTCTGGATAATCACAACTTAAGTCGCTGTTACAACCAAAATCTTTATAAGGCAGTTTATGTTCTTCAAGATACTGAATAACAAATTTCTTTAATGGAAGGCCAGCGTGATCGCAGGCAATACCTACTGTTTTTATTTCCATAAGCGTTAAAGTCGTTAAGAGCCTCGCAGAAATTCTGCAAGGCTCGGTTAGTGTTATGCTAAAAATAATTTAACTTGTTCATAAACATTTTGAGCTGTAAAGCCCAATTTTTCATCAAGAACTTTGTATGGAGCTGAAAAACCAAAACTATTCAGACCATAAACTGTGCCATTTGCACCAACAAGTCCTTGCAAAGTTACAGGAAGTCCAGCTGTTAAACCAAAGATTTTTGCATTCTTTGGAAGAACACTCTCTTGATATTCTACCGATTGACAACGGAATAAACCTTCTGATGGAGCACTTACTATACGAACTTTCACTCCTTCGGCTCTTAAAAGTTCAGCTCCTGCAATGCAAGTTGAAACTTCAGAACCACTCGCAACAAGTATTATATCGTAATTTTCATCAGAACCTTTTACAATATATGCCCCTTTTCTTACTAACTCGTAATTGTTTCCTTCAGGAAGATTAGTTACATTCTGACGAGAAAGTATTAAAGCTGTTGGTGTATCTACATTGTCCATTGCCATTTCCCAACAAATAGTTGTCTCGTCTGAATCAGCAGGACGGAAAACACGTAATGCATCTTTTCCCGAATGATTCTGTAATTTCTCCATCAACCTTATTTGTGCTTCTTGCTCAACAGGTTCATGTGTTGGTCCATCTTCCCCTACTCGGAAGGCATCATGACTCCAAATAAATTTTACTGGAATTTGCATTAATGCAGCAAGACGGATAGCTGGCTTCATATAATCTGAGAAAACGAAGAAAGTTCCCATTGCAGTAATAACTCCACCATGCAACATCATACCAATACACATACAAGCCATTGTTAATTCACTAACACCTGCTTGAAAGAATGCACCAGAAAAATCGTTGCGTACAATATCTTTTGTCTTTTTCAAAAAGCCATCTGTCTTATCTGAATTAGAAAGGTCAGCAGATGAACATATCATATTTGGAACTTGTTCTGCAAGTAGACTTAAACATGTAGCACTTGCTGCACGTGTTGCTACATCTTTTTTCTGATTTATAGCTGTCCAATCTATTTTTGGTGCTTTTCCACTAAACCATTCTTTATATAGAACTGCCTTTTCTGGATTAGCTTCCTCCCATTTTTGTTCTTCTGCATGACGTTTAGCAACTATTGTTTTTAGTTCTTCTAAACGATTTGCATAAAGTTCTGCTACTTCGGGGAAAATTTTAAATGGATCGTTTACATCGCCACCTAAATTTTTTATAGTATTTATATATGCATCGCCACCAAGTGGAGCTCCATGTGTTTTTATACTATGTTCATAACTTGTTCCATCGGCCATAAGTGCACCTTTAGCCATAATAGTTTTACCAATAATAAGTGTTGGACGCTCCGTTTCTGTTAATGCTGCATCAAGTGCTTTTCTTATATCCTCTACATTATTACCATTACAAGTTAAAACATTCCAACCCCATGCCTTATATTTTGCAGCAGTGTCTTCGTTCATTACTTCATCGCACTTGGTAGACAACTGAACATTATTAGCATCGTAGAACATTATTAGATTATTTAAACCTAAATTGCCTGCAATACGCCCTACTCCTTGCGATATTTCCTCTTGAATTCCACCATCAGAAATGTAAGCATAGATTTTATGTTGCATTACTTCTTTGCCTAATCGAGCTTCAAGAAATTTTTCTGCAATAGCAGCACCTGCAGCAAAAGCATGACCTTGTCCTAATGGTCCTGATGTATTTTCAATTCCTCTCTTTATATCTCGTTCTGGATGTCCTGGAGTTGGAGATCCCCACTGACGAAATTCTTTTAATTCGTTTATTGTGAATTTATTTTGAAGTGCTAATGCCGCATACAACATTGGAGACATGTGGCCTGGATCTAAAAAAAATCTATCTCTACCTGCCCAATTTGGTTGCTCTGGGTCAAATATCAGATATTCTGAGAAAAGAACATTTATAAAATCAGCTCCTCCCATTGCACCTCCAGGGTGTCCTGACCTTGCTTTCTCTACCATTGAGGCTGCAAGTATTCTGATATTGTCCGCTGCGCGGTCCATAACTTTGTTGTTGTTCATAAAATTTAGATTAATAATATATATTTATTCTATTTGCAAATATAATGAATAATTGGGGAAATACAAAAATTCCAAATGCTTTATTGCTATTTTTTCGCATTATTTTATAATAAACTCATTGAAAGACTTTTTGTGAACACACATTCCTCGTTTGCATATATGCATTCCAAATAAATATCGACAAGTTTATTATATTTATCTTCACTTTCAATACTTTTTTAACCGAATGAAAATTGACATCGGCACACTTCTTTTTCCTCTTTAAAACCCGATTTTGTAACTCTAACAGACACTGCATTATTACATTCGTTTATACTATCTATATTGGTATAAAAGTTTAGCTTATCATTATTGTGAGATTCCATTATATAGGCTATATCAAACCTCTTAATTCGGTATTTTTTATAGTACTCAATAGGGAAAAGATCTAATATATGTTCAATATATTTTATAGAATTTACATGCCCATTTATGTCTATATCGCTATAAGTTGTAAGTATTGATTGCTGTAGCTTCAAATCATCATCTAATTTTACCCTCGAAGATTTTTTTATGGGGTTGGCATAGTCGGTTTCTAAATATTCAGAAATTGTTTCATTACTTGTTTTCAGAATATCTACAGGTTGGCGAGTTGTTGTATCTATCATTGCCCAAATGCTTTTTCCGTATCCATACACATATCCATCTTTATTGGTTATTTTGAAATTACGGTTGGTAAAATAACGTATCACGCTATCTATCCAAGTTTCTACAACAAAATCTTCATAAATAGCAGGAATTTTATCTAACTCGACAGAAAGTCTACTCAACACCCATGTCTTATTTACAGAGTTCAAATAGTTTACCCCATATCCTCTATCATTACTATGAAAGTCTGCAGCATTCAGAAGATTATTTCCTAAATGCCCGATAAATAAATGCTTTGTGAAATCACAATGAAATGGCTCTGCAACAAAATTATATTTGCCTATCTTTGGTAAGTTATTCATATCCGATATACGATTAATTATATACTCTTGCAAAAATAACGATATTCTTATGAAAATTTGCATAGCGTATATATTAATTTCGTTTTATACGGAAAATTTAAAACAACCTATTTAAACGAGATTATGAATCGCACCAGAATAGAACATATAGAAAAAATAGAGAAGATGATTCTATGAAAAATATATTTGTACTAAATAAAAGACTGCAAAAATATGATTTGATTTCAATAAAAATATAATAATAAAATCTTATTTTATAATTACAAAATTATTTTTTATAATTATAAAATTTAGAGACTTTAATCGCAATCAAGGTTATACATAGTTTAGATAATTTTATTACTCACTATGTAAAACAAAAATCCCCAGTACTTTCGTACTGAGGATTAATTGTGTAATCTAAAATTTAATTATTCTATTTATTTTTTTATTTTACGTAAACAACTGCAAGACGGTTAGAAGTTACACCTTGAACACCCTTACCAGTAGCTTCGTCTACAATTACGCCACGACCAGAAAGGTAATTTGCAACTGCTGTTGCGCGGTTTTCAGATAACTTCTGGTTGAATGCTGCAGAACCTTCTGGAGAAGCAGTACCAACAACTTGAACATGGCTACCTTCCTTAATGTTATCGAGAGCAGCTTTTGCTTCTCTTGTAAGATTGTACTTACCTTGAGCAAATGTTACGAATACGAGGTCAGAAACTGTGAATTCCTTAACTTTAACTGAAGGTACTTCCTTAACAACTTCAACTTCCTTAGTGATAACTTCTGGTTTACGGTTGCGAAGTTCGTTGATTTGTGCATTAAGTGCATCGATTTCAGCTTGATCGCGTGGAGTTACAATTGTGAAGTTGTGAGTTCCATTAGAGTTTGCAAACTTGTAAATGATACCAGCGTTCAATTGAACGAATGAATTGTTGATGTTGTAAGCTGGTTGACCATCTTGTGCTGCAGTCTTGTAATCATAACCAACATTGTAGTCGTTATAATTGAATGTACCTGATGGATTAACAGTAATATTCTTTGAATGAGACTTGCCTAAGAATGCAAAGTTGATAGATGGCTCAACATAGAACTGCCATTGTTTTTCAGCACCGAAATTGAATGCGAAATTAAGAGCAGCTTTAGATGTCATACGATTACGTTGATTTTCTGTTGCCTTCTCAAACATTTCGTTGTTTGTGAATATATGCATCCAACCAAGACCATAAAGAGCGCTAACTTCAAAAGCACGAGGCTCACCTTTATAACCACCAAACCAGTTGCTCAAATTTACTGTACCGAGTAAGCTAACATTTGTAGCACGTACAACAGTACCTGTTGAATACCAAGGTTTGTTTGAGAAATAAGCGTTACCCTCAACTGCTAAACCGAATACTGGAGTAAAATAGCGACCAAGACGAAGACCTGCATTTGCATTAAGATCGCTTAACCATTTGTGACCTGTTGTTTTAGTAGCAACACCACCATTAATACCAATGTAAATGTTGTCGAAAGTCTTACTTTCTGCAACTGTCTGAGCAGATGCAGATGCTGCGAATATTGAGGCAGCGAACAATAAACCTAACTTTTTCATTTCTCTGAAAATTTATTAATACCCTTTTAAATAAAAATTTTATATTACGGTGCAAAGTAATAGAAAAATATGCAGATGACCAAATATTTTTCCCGAAAAGTGTGTAAAAAGGTCTTTTTTTTATGTTTTATATGGTCAAATTGCCAAGAAACATATTATTTTACCCATTTTAGAGTTTTAAAATAAGTTGTTTCTATTGTTTATAATACTAATAAAATATAGTTGCATCAATAAAGTTACACGCTCCTATCTTATATAGAAAAAGAGATGCTGAAAATATTTATCAGTTTACATTCATTTAATCATCTATGTTTTTTGCTGATATAATAAAAAAGAGTAAACTAAATTTGGAAAAGCCAATCTATTATTCTTACATATATGTTCACTTGTATGCAACTATCCAACACCTATAACAAATAAAGTATCTACAAAAGTTACCAAATATAAGAAAAAGGTGTCTAGTAAAAGCAGGAAAAGGAAAAAATCAAGAGCAAAGAAAGGAGGTTTAGCAGAATTTATAATAAGAAAATTAAAAATTATAATTACAGTTTTTCATTTTGTAATTAAAATTTAGCTGCATTTAAATAAAAAACAAAGGGTCTATTTCCAATTAAAAGAAGTATTGTTGGGGGCTAATATCTGTTTGAGATTACTGCGAATTTGGTTCTTTAAAAGATTCTGAGAAATAGTTCTCAGTATCTTCGTTTACATTTTAACAAAAAAGAGGTTCGTAACCATTCTACAAACCTCTTTCTTATAATTCTTAGAAATTATGCTATTTATCTAATTTCCTGAATAATATTACCACCAGCTTCTACAGCCTCCATATTCAAAGGAATTAAATGATGATGACGTTCAGGCAAAGTCTTAAATAAAGCTTTATTTAATCCTTCTAAACTTACAACAGGACAAACCTTTAGTAATCCGCCGAGCACTATCATATTAAATACTTTAGAATTCTTCATCTCAGCAGCTTTATTCATTGCATCAATACGATAAATCTTAATATCAGAACGAACAGGTGGTGTGCTTATTCCAAATCCATCATATATAAGTATTCCACCTGGCTTAAGTTTTGGCTCAAACTTTTCGAGCGAAGGTTGATTTAACACAATTGCAACATCATACTTACTTAATATAGGAGAAGATATGCGTTCATCGCTTACAATTACTGTAACATTAGCTGTTCCACCACGTTGTTCTGGTCCATAAGCAGGCATCCACGTTACTTCCTTATCTTCCATTAAACCTGAGTAAGCTAATATTTTTCCCATAGAGAGGACGCCTTGTCCTCCAAAACCACTAATTATTATTTCTTTCTTCATATTGTGAATGCTTTAAATTAGTTTACATTCCCGTTTCATCTTTAAGATCTCCCTTTTGATAATGTGGGAACATATTTTCACGCATCCATTCATTAGCTTTCACTGGGCTAAGTTTCCAACCACTATTACAAGTTGCCACAATTTCAATAAGAGAACTGCCTTTACCTTGCATACTTGCTGTAAATGCTTTTCGAATTGCTTTTTTTGCTTTATTAATAGATGCGACTGTATCAACACTCTGACGAGTAACATAACAAGTTCCATCTAATCGACTTGCCAGATCTGTCATATTAAGTGGATAACCATGAATATCTGGAACTCGACCAAAAGGACAAGTTGCCGTTTTTTGCCCTAACAATGTCGTAGGAGCCATTTGTCCTCCTGTCATTCCATAAATAGCATTATTAATGAATATGATAGTTATATTTTCTCCTCTATTAAGAGCATGAATAGTTTCTGCAGTTCCTATACAAGCTAAGTCTCCATCTCCTTGATAAGTAAAGACCAAACGGTCTGGCCAAAGTCGTTTTATAGCTGTAGCTACTGCTGGTGCTCTTCCATGTGCGGCTTCTTGCCAGTCAATATCAAGGTAACGATAAGCAAAAACAGCACAACCTACAGGACACACACCAATTGTTTTTTCGTCCATACCCATATCGGCAATAACCTCTGCTACGAGTTTATGCACAACACCATGTGAACAACCAGGACAATAATGCATTGTCGTATCGTTCATTAGTTTTGGTTTTTCGTATACCAAATTTTCTGGTGAAATTATATTATTTTCTGCCATTAGGCATTCCTCCGTTTTTATTTTACAAGTTTATCTTTTAGTGCTTTAACTATCTCTTCTGGCTCTGGAACAATACCACCTAATCTTCCAAAATGTTCAACTGGTAGAGTACCATCTATAGCAAGTCTAACATCTTGGACCATTTGTCCAGCATTAATCTCACTTACCAATATACCTTTCTTTCCTTTAGAGATTTCAACAAGCTCTTTACTTGGGAATGGCCACAGAGTTATTGGGCGGAATAAACCGACCTTCAGACCTTGTTCGCGTGCTAATTCCATAGCTTTTTCTCCAATACGAGATGCACTACCAAAACTTACAATCACATAATCTGCATCTTCACATTGGCTTATTTCGAAACGTGTCTCCGTTTCTTTTATTTTTGTGTATTTTTCTTGTAGGTGTAAGTTTCTTTTTTCCATTACTTCAGATTTCAATTCAAGTGATGTAATGATATTTGGAACACGTCCACCTTTACGTCCCATACTAGCCCATGGACATTCTTTTTCAACTTCTTCTTCTGTACGACGAGGTTTCATAGGAGGTAAAACTACTTTTTCCATCATCTGGCCAATTACACCATCAGAAAGAATCATAGCAGGATTACGATATTTAAATGCTAATTCAAAAGCTAAATCTACAAAATCTGCCATTTCCTGAACAGAATTAGGAGCTAAAACTATAACGTTATAATCTCCATTACCACCTCCTCTTGTTGCTTGGAAATAATCACTCTGACTAGGTTGTATTGTTCCTAATCCAGGTCCTCCGCGTTGTACATTTACAAAAACACCTGGAAGTTCGGCACCTGCCATATAACTTATTCCCTCTTGCATTAAAGCTACACCAGGAGAAGAAGAAGATGTTAAAACTCTTTTTCCAGCACCAGCTCCTCCATAAATCATATTAATAGAAGAAGTTTCGCTTTCTGCTTGCAAAACAACCATACCAGTTGTTTCCCATGGTTTTAATAATGCTAATGTTTCTATTATTTCACTTTGTGGAGTAATAGGATAGCCGAAATATCCATCTGCACCACAACGTATAGCAGCGTGAGCAATAGCTTCGTTGCCTTTCATTAATGTTACTTCTTTTTCTGCCATTCTTATTCCTCCACTCTTTTTTTGTATACGGTAATACAACCATCAGGACATACAGTTGCACATGCTGCACAACCAATACATAAATCAGCGTGTGCAGGTTCTACGTATGTATATCCGTGTACATTTACTTTTTTTTGAGCCATGTCAATCACATCTTTAGGGCAGGCAACAATACACAATTGGCAGCCTTTACATCTATCTGTGTTTACGACAATTGCTCCTTTAATCTTGCTCATTGTTTTTGTATTTTTAAGGATTATAAGCGTCCTTGTTGTAAAAATTGAAAATGTCTTCTAACATTTTCTTTGCCTCTAAGGCTGGAGACTCTGGATCGAGTTCTATTGCCTCTAGGTAACAATTCATTGCATTCTTTAAATCGCCTTTCTTTTTGAATTCATTGCCCTGTCGGAAAAATTCTTCCGCAGTCATAATAGTCCTCCTTTCGTTTATAGTTATTTTGTAATAAATTATTAGGTGAAAATCTATTCGCGTTGTTTTTATTTTTATGATATCAATTTTGTGATATCAATTTTATCAGAATAATTCTTATTTATAGTATTCTTTTTTTCCTGCTGCCAGTGTATTCTTCATTAAAGAACATATTGTCATAGGACCTACTCCACCAGGAACGGGTGTTATATAAGAACATTTAGGTGCAACTTCGTCGAATTTTACATCTCCTGTTAATTTGAATCCACTTGGTCGAGATGAATCTGGAACTCTAGTTGTGCCTACATCTAGTATAACGGCACCTTCTTTTACCATATCTGCCGTAACAAATTCTGGTTTTCCGATAGCTGCAATTATAATATCGGCAGCCAAACATTCTTCTTTCAAAGTCTTTGAATGAGAATGACACACTGTAACAGTTGCATCACCAAATTGTTTTTGCATCATTAGTTGTGCCATTGGTTTACCAACAATATTACTTCTGCCAAGAATAACACATTTCTTTCCTGATGTTGGAATATTATAATGTTGGAGTAAAGTTAACATTCCTAATGGTGTTGCTGATATGAAGCATGGTAAACCAATAGACATTCGTCCAACATTTATTGGGTGAAAGCCATCTACATCTTTACGATAGTCAACTGCCATTATTATTTTTTGTTCGTCTATATGTTTGGGCAATGGAAGTTGCATTATAAAGCCGTCTACATCATCGTCTTTATTTAGTTTATCTACACATGCGAGCAGTTCTTCTTCTGTAACATCGCTTTCAAAGCGAATTAGCGAAGATTTAAAGCCACAAGCCTCACAAGCTAACACTTTATTTTTCACATAAGTTTCACTCCCGCCATCGTGTCCAACAAGTACAGCTGCAAGATGTGGTCGTTTTCCTCCAGCTTCTACAATTTTACGTACTTCTTCCGCAATTTCCTTTTTAATAGCTGTTGCGGTAGCTTTTCCATCAATAAGTTTATAATTCATAAGGTCTTGAATGTAGGTTTTATTATATTATTCTTTTTGAACTATAGTTTAGGCATCTTTGGCATTCCTGGCATATTTTTCATTTTACCCATCATTCCTGCCATTTTAGACCCCGTAACCATTTTCATCATTTTACGTGTCTGCTCGAATTGCTTTATGAGTCTATTTACCTCTTGTATATTGGTACCTGACCCTTTTGCAATACGCTGACGTCGAGAGTTATTTAATATTTCCGGATTAGTTCTCTCCTTTGGCGTCATACTTTGTATAATTGCTTCTATTCCTTTAAAAGCATTATCGTCAATATCAACATCGCGTATAGCTTTTCCTACACCAGGAATCATTGCAGCAAGATCTTTTAGATTTCCCATTTTTTTGATTTGCTGTATTTGGTTGTAGAAATCGTTGAAATCGAATTTATTTTTTTGTATTTTCTTTTGAAGCCTTTTTGCTTCTTCTTCATCGAATTGCTCTTGGGCACGTTCTACAAGCGAAACAACATCGCCCATTCCTAATATACGATCAGCCATTCTTGCAGGATGGAACACATCTAATGCGTCCATTTTCTCTCCTGTACCAATAAACTTTATAGGTTTGGTTACAACTGTTCGAATTGATAATGCAGCACCACCACGTGTATCGCCATCGAGTTTGGTTAATACAACACCATCAAAGTCTAATCTGTCGTTAAATTCTTTTGCTGTGTTTACTGCATCTTGACCTGTCATAGAGTCTACAACAAATAAAACCTCGTCGGGATTTACATGCTTTTTCAGACTTTCTATTTCGTCCATCATTTCTGCATCAACAGCTAAGCGTCCAGCAGTATCTATAATTACTACATCGTTTCCATTAGATTTTGCTTCTTTTATAGCGTTCTCGGCAATAGCATTTACATTTTTGCTATCGGGTTCGCTATATACGGGAACATCTACCGATTCGCCTACAACTTTTAATTGTTGAATAGCTGCAGGACGATATACGTCGCAAGCTACAAGCAATGGTTTTTTATGTTCTTTTGTTTTTAACAGATTGGCTAATTTACCAGAAAACGTTGTTTTACCAGAACCTTGCAATCCGCTCATTAAGATTATGGCTGGTTTATTTTCTAATTTTAAACCAACTGATTCGCCACCCATCAATTTTACCAATTCATCATGAACAATTTTCACCATAAGCTGTCCTGGCTTCACGGCTGTTAAAACGTTCATTCCTAAAGCTTTTTGCTTTACAGTATCGGTAAATGATTTCGCAACCTTATAATTGACATCGGCATCTAACAATGCACGACGAACATCTTTCAACGTTTCTGCTACGTTTATTTCTGTAATCTTTCCCTCTCCCTTTAATATTTTAAAGGAGCGTTCAAGTCTATCGCTTAAATTTTCAAACATTATGCTATATGTGTTCTTTTCGAAATAAATATATGCAAAGATAATAAATAAGATAAATAATGACAAAGAAAAAATGTATTTTTTTTGTGGTTCATAGTTTTTATAATCTAATGAAAATCATTAACAGATAAAAAGCTAGCAAAAATTTTGTCTATCTAAAAATAATATATAATTTCGCAACTTATAAGTTTTAACAAAATAATAAGATTGAAAGAAATGGAATATTATATTAACGTTGATAACAAAAAACAAGGTCCATATAATTTAAAAGAACTTGCTGAACGCAAAATAGAAGCTACCACATTGTTGATGGCTTCAAATTCAAATGAATGGCAACCTGCATGGCAAATAGACGAATTGCGTCCTATTTTAATGGCGAACGAAAATGATAAAACCAATAAATTAGGGAATGATTCTGTTGTAACTGGTACGCCTTTTAACGATATTCCTCATGTAGAAGCACAACCAATAGAAAATGTATACATAGAAAGACCTATTCAAGAGAAACCTAAAAAACATTATGGCTGCTTTATTGGTTTTCTTATTGCATTTGTGGCACTTATTTTTCTCTTAATTTTCACGTGCCCTTCTGCCGATGAACATAAACGTGTATTGTCTGATGTTGTAACTTCTACTATAAACGACGTTACAACTTCGGCTGTTAATGATTCTACCGATGAATTAACTTCAAAAGCATTGCAAACATTTAACGATGTGTTTACAAAAAAAATTATAAGTGGCGCTATGGACAACTTAGTGAGTGTTGATAACTACTTTGTTGGTTCGGTGGGAAAAATAAATATTGCCGGAAAAAGTTATATTGTTTCGGTGGGCGTACTCAACCACATTTTTACACTAAATAAAGACCAACTAAGGTTGGCTGCAGAGAAATATTACAAGAAAACAAAAATAGATGTTCAATCTGACTTCCAAAAAGAAGCGGAAAAACTCTTGAAAGAGAAAGTTATTGCCCCTGCACAAGATAAAGTAAAAGAGATGGCTGGTTCGGTTGTAGACGAAATACTTGATGGTATAGGTTTATCTTCTGGACAAAAATCTTCGAATAGTAAATCTACACTACCAAAAGATTCTATTTAGAGCGAAAATATAAATTCGAAAAAACATATCAGTAAGTAAGACTTCTCCCAACAATAATATAAATAGCTGGTGTAGATTTCTAAAAAGAACAGAATATATTTTATTTACCACACAATAAAGAAATCAACCGATTTACCTATTTAGATAAATCGGTTGATTTCTTTTTGTAACATATCGTTAAGCCTAAACAAGTTGCAAGAACTTCGTTGTTTTGTTTTATTATAAAATTGCTTTATTGGTTTTATAATACATCCATAGATGAAATAAAAAATTAGAAAGGCAAACTGTGTTACAGAAAAATTATGGTATAAACAAAATACAACTATGTTACAGTTTAATAACCAATTTAGGTTAAACTTAAACAGAATCGTTATATTATATATAAGGTGTATAGAGAGTTCTAAATACTACGTTTGAAAAAAGTTTGATAAAACTTGTAAGTTTAAAATAATATACTTACTTTTGCAACCGCTTACAAGAAAAGCAAGGGCGTTTAGCTCAGTTGGTTTAGAGCATCTGCCTTACAAGCAGAGGGTCGGCGGTTCGAATCCGTCAACGCCCACATTAAAGGGTAGTTTCCAGAGTGGCCAAATGGGGCAGACTGTAAATCTGCTGCTTCTAGCTTCGGTGGTTCGAATCCATCACTACCCACAACAAAAAAGAAAGCATCTCCACATCGGAGGTGCTTTTTTTATGCCAATTAGGAAGATTATTATTATTACTCTAGAATTTATTATTAGAAAATTTAAAAATGTAATTACAAATTCTGAATTTATAATTAAAAATTCTATGAAATATAATAATAGTTTTGAGCTTTCTTTTTAAGATTACTCAAAACTATTATTTTATAGTAAAAATGTTTTCACAGAACAGTTATAATCTCACATTGTATGTTATGTGTACAGCTGACAAAGATTCTAACTGCTTATTCATTTCGTTGTCGTAGCACCATTATGTTTGCGAAGATAAAGAAATATTATTTCCTTATTAGTTGCTATAATTGATAGTAACCTGAACTCGGGATAAGTTTCTTTTTATTACTCTAATTTATTTATCCTAAAACCCATTTAGCCTCAATCGTCTTAGATTGAGGCTACTCCTTTTTATCAAAAACAAACTGTTTTTTTAGAACAAAGAAAGTTGACCGTTGTGTTGTTCTATGCAGAAATCTAAATTGACTTCAGGTTTCTTTTCAAAGAAGCTATATGCAGCCATTGCTGATAATACATTCATAGCAAAATTAAGTACACTTCTATGTCTAGAGTGGACCAATTGTGCTACATTTTTCAGTTCGTCATTGATAGTTTCAATTACAGATCTTTTTCTTAAAAGCAGTCTATCATATATTGGGATTAACTTGTTTTTCATATTACTTCTTATACCTGTTACCAAGTTAATGCCATCATTGAATAATTTTTCAAATAGTCCCTTAGAGATGTATCCTTTATCGGCAAATAATTTTCCAAAAACATTATCAGTCAGCCTATTAAAGACATTCTCATCTCTATCATCTACATTGGCTTTGGTAAGCATAAAGTTGAGAATTTCCCCTCGTTCATTGCATATAAGGTGCAGTTTAAATCCAAAATACCAACCCATTGTGCTTTTGCCTCTGGTAGCATAATCCTTAAAAACCTTATTGCGGTAAATACGTTTATTATGGCAGACTGGGATACAGGTAGAGTCAATAAAGCTAATACCAGTACATCTGCCAAAACAACATATTTGCAAGAACATCATCATTTCTACCGAAACTCTAGCTTCAAGCTCCAAAAAACGATTATAGGATAACAGATGAGGAAACATATCTGCAAGATGCTCCTTGATAAAGAACATATAATAATGTTGAAAGTTACGATAAGAATTAAAATGAAAACAGATCATTATGGTTATGATTTCTGACTTGCTCATACGCCATTTACGAAGGCGATGCTTACACTTGGTATCATTAGGAAGCCCTATTTTATCAATTTCTGACTCAAATTCTTTGCAAAAGTCATCTGCAATACAAAAGATTTCGGTAATTTTGTCTTTGGTAATCATCGCTATATTAATTGTAAGTTATTGATTTTCAACTATAAAGTTACAAAAATATAACGAGATTACCAACTTTTTTGAGTATTATTCTTATCCCGAGTTCAGGTTAGTAGAAAGCTAGTACTTATTTCTGAAAGAATGAATGTAATTACAGTTTCATAGCTTATAGACTTAGTTTTTCTTAGGAAACATTATCTCTACTTACTAAGCCATCTGTAAGTACGACAAGTAAGAATAAAGGTAATATAATTTTATCTGTTAAATTGAAATTATAATTTCCGTTTATTAAGTTTAAGAGCGGATAAAATGTGAATACTAAATATAAACTAACACTAGTGTTATTTGTTCGTTCTACCATTTTCATACATATACCAGAAAAGGCAATGCTTAGTAGACTCAATAAGAATGGTACAAAATTACTAAGTCCACTTTTCAAAGAAACAACATAGATAGCTGTTACAAAAGCAACAAATGTCCATACTGTTAATAATCTACGTTCTATAAAATTGTAAGTCGCAAGTCTTTTCTTCTTTCGAATGAAGGTAAAACCAAATGTACACCACGCAATTAAAGGTGCAGCACAATACAAATAAACTATCCAAGAGCCTACAAAATAGCCCAATGCATACAGAACAATGCAAAAACCTGACCAAATTGCTAAAAAACGTGGCAATTTAGGGTCAATACCATCAGTATTCTCCATCGTTTTTTTTATTGTTTCAATGTTTTCAGTTGTCGCTTTCTCCTTTTCGTTTACAACTTTGCCTGTTGTTTCTTTCATAGCATCGGTTGTTGCTTCTTTCATATTATTCATAAACATAAGTTTGTAATTATGCCTGCAAATATAGTGAAAAAAGATGGAGAAGATTATAAACCAAGTTGAATATTTTATTATTCTACATTTTTATTTCCATATTAATAGCCTTTGGCAAGCAAACAAATTGTTTTATTTGCTTATACAACAAAAATATAGTAACTTTGCACCACTAAACTAACAGTTATGAAAAGTAGCTTAGCATATCTCATTTTAACAGTATTCTTGCTAATGTCGTGCGGCAAGAAAAGCGAAACACCAGATGCTTCTAAAGCAATAGATACAATTCCGATGTTGGTAGAACGGGTGCAAAAAAGCTCTCGTTTGTACACTTCAGAATATAGAATACACAAAATTATAACGCACACCGACGAAGTTAAAGCAGAAGGAACATTCTTTAACAAGAAGTTTTCTATAAATCTTCCATTTGGCGACCGGCGTGTTGCAATACCACTCGATGCTGTTGTAAAGGCATATATAGATTTCTCTGACTTTAACGAAGAGAATGTAAAGAAAGAGGGTAATGGGAAAATTACGATTATTCTGCCCGATCCTCGTATTGTTCTTACCAGTACAAAGATAGACCACAAAGGAATGAAAGAGTTTGTGCCGTTTATGCGCCATAACTTTACCGATGCTGAACTAACAAACTACGAACGACAAGGCAGAAAGCAGATTATTAATTCTATCGGACAGATGGGTATTATAGAACATGCGCAAGAGAGTGCTGCAAAACAACTAATTCCGATGTTGAAAATGCTTGGGTATAAGCAAGAAAACATTACTATTAGTTTCCGAAAGCAGTTTACAATGGCTGATATTACACGATTTATTGAAAATTCAACTATTCAGAACAATAAGAAAGATGAGTAACGAGATACAAAAGTTTGCCGGGAGAACATTTAAAACCTTCTGGTTACAAGTGCTTGGCATTGCAGTGCTCATTGCAGTTGGCATTGCTCTTGTGAAATGGATTACCAATACAAATTCAGTATCGGTGAATGTAGACCAACGAATAGATGTTACACCACAACAAGTTCAATCTATTCAGAGCATAGGACAATGGGAATTTCTTGCAATCAACGACGAAGAACTTGTTGATACGGTACGGAAAAGCATCTTTGTAGATCGCGAATTGGTTCGTATTTATTATGGAACATTACGTTTAGGAATAGACTTACACAAAGCGAAACCACAATGGCTTCATGTGGAGAACGACTCTATTGTTGTTGCTACATTGCCTAATGTTGAATTATTGGACCGTAATTTCATAGACGAGGCACGCACGCAATCGTTTTTCGAAAGTGGGTCATGGTCGGCTGATGATAAAGAGAAACTATACAACATTGCTTACAAAAAAATGCTAAAACGTTGTTTCACTAAAGAGAATATTGCCACAGCAGAAAACAATGCGCAACAACAATTCGAAAAAATGCTAAAGGCAATGGGATACAAAAATGTTAGAGTGGAATTTGAAAAAAGAAGCAAACCAAAATAGCAATTCAAAAACATTCAGGAAACAAATACATGTACACAATTCTTAAACCTTATTACACACATTACAAATCGCTTACACAGTTAGGTCTGCCTATAATTATTGGACAAATAGGGACAATTATTCTTGGACTTGCCGATACTTTAATGATTGGACAGCATAGTACCACCGAACTTGGTGCTGCTGCCTTCGTAAACAATATGTTTGTATTGGTTTTAGTATTTGGATTGGGCTTTGCATACGGTTTAACTCCCATTGTTGGTTCGCTTTATGCACGAGAAGAAAACAACAAAATTGGCGGAATGCTTAAGAATGCACTATTAGTAAACACGCTATTGGCTGTTTTACTTGTGGCTGCAATGTTCTTACTTTATTTAAATCTTGATAAATTGGGTCAGCCAGAAGAACTACTTCCTTTAATGCGTCCCTACTTCATTGTAAATCTTATATCGTTACCTTTCTTTTGTTGGTTCAATACCTTTAAACAGTTGTTTGATGGAACTACCGACACTAAAATACCAATGTGGATTATGTTAGGTGGAAATGTATTCAACATTGTGGGCAACTATGTTTTAATATATGGCAAGTTAGGATTTCCAGAACTTGGCTTATACGGAGCAGGAATTTCTACCATGACTTCGCGCATTCTAATGGCAATTGTAATTACAATTATATTCTTCGCATCTAAAAGATACAAGATATATCACCATGGTTTTTTAAAACAGTCCATTAATCGTGCCGACCTTATATTTTTTCTTCGCATAGGTTTCCCTTTAAGCCTACAAATGGGTATGGAAACAGCTGCTTTTAGTTTAAGTTCTATTATGGTGGGGTGGATTGGAACAAAAGCTTTAGCAGCCCATCAGGTTATGCTTTCCATTTCGCAGCTGTTTTATATGGTTTATTATGGTATGGGAGCTGCCATTGCTATACGTGTGAGCTATTTTATGGGGCAACGCGATTATAAAGCAGTACAATTATCGTCGTCGGCAGGTTTCCATCTCATTATGTTGATAGCCTTTATTGTTGCTATTCCTGTTTTTATTTATCGTAACCAAATGGGAGCTATTTTTACCGATAGCGAAGATGTTTGCCAGATGGTAGCACAACTTATATGGCCTTTAATGATTTACCAAATAGGCGATGGTTTGCAATGCGCATACGGTAATGCAATGCGTGGTCTTTCGTATGTAAAACCACTCGTACCTACAGCTTTCGTTGCCTTCTTCTTAATTAGTTTGCCCATTGGTTTTTTGCTTGGAATAAAACTTAACTTTGGAATACAAGGAATATGGTATGCGTTTCCATTTGGCTTAACCACTGCTGGTATGCTCTACTATTATTTCTTTAGGAAAGAATTAAACAAGCTTGCAAATAAGAAGGAAGCTATTCTGCCAAAATAGCTTTTTCGCTTGGTATTTCTTTGTTCATCGATAAAATTAGTCTGAATTTTTATTACAGAAAATATACAGGCAATTCTATCGTCGGACTGCATTTGCCAGAAAAATTCATTCGCTACATACAATTTTTACGGTTCATATTCTCTGCTGCAAAGGCAACAACAGATGCGACGAATACAAATATACAATTAATTGATATTCAATTGTTTGCAAAAACATTATACTTTTCTAAGAAAAAGAATATACTTTTCGCTAAAAAAGTACGGACGTTTTCACAAAAAAGTACGGACGATTTCACAAAAAAGTACGGACGATTTTGCTAAAAAGTACGGACGGTTTTATTGGAAAGTACGGACGGTTTATAAAAAAGGTACGATGGTTTTGAACAGAAAGAATATAGGCATTAAAAAATGTAATTTATTTTCATAACACAAACAGCTTGTAACCGAGCAAGAAATACGATGAAAAATATGCATATTTACGTGCAAAATGTATTCTCACACTTTAGCATCATTGCTAAAACAATTTAGCACCGATGCCCTACAATATGAGCAACGGTGCTAAACTAATTGACTTTTGTATATCTATGGATAAATAAACCTGAAGTTATGGTTCTACAATGTTGGTTCTACATACCTTCGTCTTCAGCCATTTCCAACTCTGTTTTAGGTTTTCCTTGTGGTTGTTTTTCGGCATCATCACTATCGGTATCTAACTGAATAGACGATGTTATTTTTACAGTTCCCATCTTGTTAATGGTTACATCTATTGGAATAAACTCATCGCTGTTAGGATCAGGAGAACCTACACTTGCTCCAAACTTTAAATACTCGCCTTCAACTTTATCGAACATAAAACCTATAAATGCTCCTTCTCTGCCATATTTATTATCGGTGAATGCTTTAAAATCGTTTTTTTGAAATGTGCGTTTAAAAAATTCTGTACCATCGGCACGCATAATCACAACCTCAACTTTATTATCGTAGTATTTTTTTCCATCGCTATCCGTAACCATTGGCAGGTTTTTATCGGCATGGCGTTTAATACTAATGGTATACGAACTGCCCAACCACTCTACTTGTTTCTTATATTCAAAGTTGGAAAGCTGCTGTGGTCCGCGCGATGATACCGTTTTAGGTTTAATTTTGGTTATGATGTTATCCGTCTTCTTTTCTTTTTTACAAGAGACTACAGACATTGAGAGTAGTCCACATAATAAAAGCAACGATGTATTTTTTATAACTTTCATCTGATAAAAATGTATGTGTGTATGCAAAAGTAGTGATTTTTCTTAAATCAGCCAAGCAGTATACAAGTTAATCTTTCTTATAGGTTTACATTGCAACATAGTATATCAAGCAGAAATACTTTCGTTTACAATGGCATTATTGTTTGCAACACGAGCCAACTACTTTGTATCTAGCGTTATATGGTACAGGTTTGCATAAGCTCCATCTAAGTGTGCAAACGACACAACCACAGCAAAGCTATCGCCTATCTTATTATGCGTGGGGTGTTCTAATACAAAATTACCATTCATTGAACGGTAATCGCCACCACCAAGCAACTTATATCCAAACGAAAGTACTTCTTCTGCAAAGTCTAACATTTCTTCTTCCGACCACGTATATAAGTTTACACGCTGTGTTGTAAAGCGATCGCCCATTCCAACACCCCAAAATCCCATCTGTCGAGGGTGTGTTCCAGTAACAATATCTTTGTTTGTAGCCTCATCGTACTGCATATTATAACTATAGGTTAGCTCTTTTTGTGCTCCATAACCTTTTATTACTTGCGCCAATGTTAATCCATACGAAGCTCCTATAGCATCAAAAAAACGCATTTCGTTGGTACGTTGGTCTCCATCTACTAATAGTTCGTATAATGGTCCAAACTTAAACTGCTTGTTGTTGCTTGTTATATTTTTCTTCTCTGTGGGAGTTGTAGATATATCTTCGGTAGGAGGATACTTTACGTTTAATGCTAAATCGGTTGTAGATATATTTTGAGAATCTGTAGCTAAAGGGCGTTGGCGTTGAGTGTTTCCGAATTGTTCATATCCGTCCATTGGTATTTCTCTAACATTAGATTGTGTCGGCTTCGGTTTTGTTTCAGTAACATCATTATGTTGTTGTTCTCGCGTAGCCTTTTTAACGGTGCGATATTTCTCCACAAAATCGTCTTTCCCCGTAGCTTTATTTATATATTTATCAGTACCTCCAGCATATTCGCTCACCCTTGTTCCATTTTTCCAAACCGCAGTATATTCCAGTTTTCCACGTTCAGAATAAGTATACGTTGTACCGTTCAACACTCCGTTCGTATAGTTTAGCTTCATTCCTATACTACCATTAGCAAAAAACGACACCGCTCTCCCATTAGCTTTCCCATTGCTATACATCATAATAGATTCTATTCGTCCCGATTTATAAAATGTAAGCGCAACACCATTAAGCACAGTAAGCCTGTCGTCTACTTTATTAATGCTTATATAATGCTTTTCTGCATAGAGCTGTCCAGAGATGTTATAGTCGTAAAATACCTTTTGTCCTTGCTTGTCTACAGATAGTATGCGGTAATAAGATGCCTGTTTAGCAGAGTTTACACCCTTCCAATTACGATTGTAGAATATTGCATTTTTAGGAATACGATATTTTATACGCTCTTGTGCTAATAACGAAACTGGCAACAACAAAATAACAAGAAATAAGAGAAATTGTTTCATAAACTCTTTATATTTGGTGTGCAAATATACAAAAGAAGTTGAAAACCAACGTTGTTTTATCTGTCTTTTTTATCTTTTGGTGTCTGTACCTTATCTTATCAGATATTCTTAGACTTATTTACAACAAATACTCCAATAAGAATGAATGCACTACCAGCGTATGCTATAGGCGTCATACGTTCGTTCAGAACTATTGCGCTCGCTATTACAGTGGTTACAGGATTAAAGTAAATATAATTAGAAGCACGCAATGCACCTAACTGTGTCATAACCCACGCCCATGCAGCAAAGCACACAAACGAAGCAACAACTCCAAGATAAAACAAATTAAAACCAATTTCAGCTGTAAACAATTGTTCTAACGGAAATGTCCAAGGGTGTACAGCAAAGATTGGAAGAATGGTTATAAGTCCGTAAAAAAATACTTTACGCGTAATAAAGAAAGGAGAATAATTAGATGCAAATTTCTTCATTACCAACGAATAAATAGCCCAACTCGTAGCAGCAGCCAATGCAAGAATATCGCCTAAAGGGTTTAATTGTAACACAAAATGTCCATTAAAAATAACAAGTGCTACACCTAATAAGGCAAGAACAGAGCCTATAACAAGAGAAAAACTCGCTTTTATACCTTTAAGGAATAGTAAAGCTAATATAACAGTAACTAACGGAGTGGTACAAACAATAAAACTAACATCGTTTGCCACTGTTAGCTTTAAAGCATAGTTTTCTGTAAGAAAGTAAAGCGAACTACCAAAGATGCCTAATAACACCATTATAAGTTCGTCTTTTAGTGTATCACAAAACAGTTTCTTAGGCGAAATAGACCATATACATATATACCCCAACAAGGTTCGTAACACGTATATTTCTTCAGGAAGTAGACCTCGGTCTATTAATACACGTGTATTAACAAACGTTCCTCCCCATATCATTACTACCACCAATGCTATAATGTGGGCTAGCAATCCTTTCGACTTAGCTTTATTAGATATTTCGTTGTTATTCATAGGTGCAAAGGTATACAGATTTTGTTTATAATGGTAGTTTATGCACAAGATATAATTGGACAGACAACTATATATAAGGTATAAATACTTTGCGTGCTATATATCAGAATAGCCCTTTAGTAGATAGTTAATTTCGTTTCAATACTATATTAGTTGTACTTTTCACTTCGTTTGGTTTAACATTTACGTTATCGGTTAGGCTTTTTACCCACGAATCAGTAGCGAAATTAAGTATTCTATGACGCTGAATGAAGTATAAAGCAGGCTTATTTTCAGCTGTTACAGAATTTAAAGACTGGACTTGCAAGGTTGTGTTATCGTTCTTAATAGTAGCTTTCCCACCGGAAGTGGCAATCGAATCATCTTTCATTTCAATTGGTCCACTATAATCGTAACGCTCTCGTGCCGTTTCTATATCAACTTCTATATGCAATGTTTTATCGTCAGATACATAAGCAGAACCATTCATTCTACAATATTTATCGACGTTTTCTTGTGTCGTTTCAGAGTGTTTCATCGTCTTAAATTCGAACACTGGCATTGCGTAAGGTTGCCAATAAGCTTTAAGCCACGCATCAAGACCAGGACAAAAGCCCAAGAAGACAGCTTTAATCATCTTCGTTGGAAAATGTTTTATCTCTTCTGCAAACATTTCCTTGGTAACTTTCTTATTAGGAAACTGCGATTTTAGGAAGTCGTAAAAGTTCAATAACAAGTCTGTTTGGTTTACTAATATCCATTGTTGTCTTCCCCACTCTACCTTTATAACAGGCTTTATGCATCGGAAAGTCTGCTGAATCTGTTCTACAAGTAACTTGTCTTCCTCAACTGTAAAACTCTTTGGTATTGCTACCTTCGTTATATTGAGTTCGAAAGTAGTGTTGTTTTCATCTGTTTCCAATACTTTCAAACTAAAGTCGTTGTTTAACTCGCCATCGAAAGACTGAAGTGAGAACATAAAAGACACATTGTTGAACAGCCAATCGTCTTTATAATTCCAGTCTAAGTTAGCCACATAACTATAAGAAGCACTTTGCCCGACAACGAATTGCGGGCAATAGTACTGCTTATTTTGCGCTACTGATACAAGCGCAATAAAGGACAATAAGACGAAAGATAAGAGTCTACTCATCTAAAAAATCTTTTATCTTACATCACTTCCATAGTCCAATTGTGCGTATCTTCAATTGTTCCGTATTGTATACCACGTAGTGTTTCGTACAATTTAGATGACCATGGACCTGGTTTCTCACCAAAGTTATAAGTCTTCCCTTCTTCTAAATCGTCTAAACGAGAGATTGGTGATATAACTGCAGCCGTACCACAAGCACCTGCTTCTTCGAATGTTGCAAGTTCTTCTTCTGGTATTGGTCTACGTTCTACTGTCATTCCAAGGTCTTCGGCTATCTGCATCAAGCTCTTATTTGTAATAGATGGCAAAATAGAAGTAGATTCTGGAGTAACGTAAGTATTATTTTTAATACCAAAGAAGTTTGCAGCTCCACATTCGTCTACATACTTCTTTTCTTTACAATCGAGATAAAATTCAGAAGCATATCCCTTTTCGTGTGCTATTTGGTTAGCTTTTAACGATGCTGCATAATTACCACCTACCTTATAAGTACCTGTTCCTAATGGAGCTGCACGGTCGAAGTTGCGCATAATAACATACGGATTAGTAGAGAAACCGCCTTTAAAATAAGGACCAACAGGAGTTGCGAATATTAGCAACAAGTATTCTTCTGCTGGACGAACACCTACCTGTGCGCCTGTTCCTATAAGCAATGGACGGAGATAAAGTGTTGCACCGCTTTCATAAGTGGGTATATATTCTTGATTTAAGCGTACAACTTTCTTTATCATTTCTACAAAAAGTTCGGTTGGAGGTTCTGGCATTACAATACCACGACATGTACGTTGCAAACGAGCTGCATTCTCTTCTGGACGGAACACACGTACTTTTCCATCAGGACAACGATATGCTTTCAAACCTTCAAAAGCTTCCTGACCATAGTGCAAACACGTTGCAGCCATGTGTATATTTATGTTTTCATCAGAAGATACTTCTATTTCTCCCCACTTACCATCACGATAGTAACACCGAACATTATAGTCGGTCTTTTCATAACCAAACGAAAGGTTCTCCCAATCTATTTTTTTCATAATCTTAAATCTTGTGCCTTATCTCTATATTTCTTACATAAGAGATATAAAGACGTGGCGGTTATTAATTGTTTATTGTTTTTATTTACTATTTAAGCTTCTCTGTTATTTTGTTTCGAGTAACTTTTTTATTTCTTCATCAGTATGTGTCAGTTTATCTTTGCACACTTTTATCAATTCTTGAGCTTTCTTTAACTCGTTTGCCATCGTATCTATGTTCATATCGCCACGTTCCATTTTATCTACAATGGCTTCTAATTTTTTAAGAGCTTCTTCGTATTTCATTCTCTATTTCATAATTATTTATTTCTTCACTACCGATGTTATTATCCCCCCCTCAAGACGCGTTATAATTTCGTCGCCCGCCTTTACTTCGTTTACATTACGCAACACATATCCATTCTTATAGGTTAAGCTATAACCTAAACGTAGCATTCGTTCTGGGTTTACACCATCTACTCGTTGTTCCAGCAACTGCAATTTGTGTTGTTCTGCCATAAGTTTATTTGTAGTTGCAGGAATAACCTTATTTGAAAGGAGTTCTACCCTCATTTTACTTTGCTGCAAATGCAACATTACACGTTGTAAAAGCGCATGCCAATAGTCGTCTAAACGTGCATTCTCTCTGTTTTTTACCATTGAGAAAAGTATGGGTATATGGGTCGATAGTTGTTGCAAATGCAGTTTTTCGTGTTGTATTCTATGTTCCACCATTCGCTGAATAGAAATCTGTGCCTGCTCTATGCGGTTTAACGTTGCTGCCAGATGGTCTATCAAGAATGCTGCAGCTGCTGTTGGTGTCTTTACTCTTGTATGTGCCACCATATCAAGAATACTTTCATCGCGCTCATGCCCAATACCTGTTATAACTGGTAATGGAAAGTTCGCAACATTTTCTGCCAATACTAACGTATCAAAGCCACTAAGGTCGGCAGTGGCTCCCCCACCTCGAATAATTACCACACAGTCGAAATCATCTTCTTTCGTGCTTATTAAATTCAATGCTGCAACTATACTTTGCTCAACTTGTTCGCCTTGCATAAAAGCCTGAAAGAGTTGCATTTGAAAGCGAAATCCATATTCATTATATTGTAATTGATTACAGAAGTCGCCATACCCTGCTGCTGAAGCCGAAGAAATAACGGCGATACGCTGTGAAAACAAAGGCAGACATAATTCCCTTTGCAACTCAAACACACCTTCCGACTTTAGTTGGGCTATTATTTCGTTACGCTTACGAGCCATACTACCCATTGTGTATTCGGGATTTATATCATCTATTATCCACGAAAAGCCATACTGCGCATGAAACTGAGCATGCACTTGTATCATTATTTGTAAACCTGCTCGAAGTTTTACGCCTGCAACACGTTCGAAATGGGGTCCTATCATCAACCAAGAAGAACGCCAGCATTTGGCAGAAGCACGTGCTATGGGTATATTGGTACTTTCGTCTTTCTCTATTAACTCTAAATAAAGATGCCCTTTACTTTTTCTTGCGTCTGCAATTTCAGCCTCAACCCAATACGAGCTTGGCATAACTTTATCAATAAGTTCGACAACCAAAGAGTTGAGTTCATAGAGTGTTAGAGCGTTCTCCATATATGTTTTTGTCCTTTCAGTCGCAAAGATAAGAATAAAATTGGAATAAAACTACAATGGTATTAAAAATCTTTTATTTTTCCAACACGGTCTTCAGTCCATGATGACGGAAAGCGATAAAAATATTCTCGTTTTACTGTAGCTACCCCGCACGTTTAACACTGCCTATTTACACAGCAACCACAAAAGGGCTTCCAAGTAACGGAAACTAAATGGGAACTATCTATTTTATGAACGAAAAGAGAGAAATATGCCTGTAAATATTTTTCACAAACGTAACTATTACGTAATCATCTCATCGTCAGCGCATTCCAAAACCTATTGTTCTGCATTCCAAAAGCGGCTCTTTTGCAACACAAAAACGTAGGTTTTACAGCGCAAAAGAGCCGCTTTCGCAATGTCAAAACGTAGTTGTCACTTTTTAACAATGTTATCTTTACAAAATTGTAGCGTAATATAGGGGTACGATTCTTTGCCTTCATCATATTTAGGCTGCTTCTTCTTTTGTTCGGGAAGGTGATAAATCACACCCCTACCTGCCATTCTGCATTATATTTTTTCTTAATAAACGGCAACTACCCCATAGTTTGTATTCATAGAAACCAAGCCAATGGCATTAGCATTTCGCAAAGGTTTGCTGGAAAAACACGATGCGAAGAAGGTTGCGGGCATTTACAATGCGCTGGGCCTGGGCCTGATAGGCAGGACAAGCAAGCAGCTGTTCCACGTTGGCACTGTAATACGTGCTGTCTGCAACACCCTCTTTCAGCAGGTTGTTGCCCAAGCACATATATTTCGTATTGCGAAAAGCAAAGGGTGCAAGCGTAGCCAATATGTCGTCGTGGCTTCCCCAACGATTGGTCATACTACGATAGCATTCTTTACGAAGATAAGGTGGCAGGTAGATATAGAGCGGCACAGAACGCTCCCAACGCTTGTCTACCTGTGTGTAATCGAGAAGTCGCCCAAGGTTTTATTGGCATAACGAAAGCCGGTGATATACTTTTGCAACACTTCGTGGTTCTTTTCAGCAAAGCACTCATTATTATAATAGTCGTCTGGCACTGCCTTCAGCTGCACATCTTTGGGAAATTCAAACGGCGGGTGGTTGGTTGTAGTCATACACAGCAGCATTTGCGGCTTAGCTGTATGCTGGTCTAACCGTTCCTGTATGCTGCGGAAAAGATAATGATCGAACACTCCGATGCTGTTATACTCGTATTCAGGGTGCTGCTCTTTCAGTGTGAACTTACCCGTAACCTTCGTGAAGTGTTGGTATTTCAGTGCTTCGGCACAGTTTTCCCACGCTACGTCCATACCCGAAATAAACTCCGTGGTGTAGCCACTTTCGTTAAAAGGCAACGCTACCGACGACGGCAAGCAATGGAAACGATAGGACGATGAGAAGAAACGAGGAAACGGAACACTGCTCACGATGTTCTCAATGGAAGCGATTGTGCCGTTGCCTACCGACTGGAAATTGCGAAAGAGCAAATCTTCTTTTAAATGGCGGCGCATTCCAAGCAGCATATCGCAGCGGTGACTGTCTAAATTCATCAGGTAGTTACTCCAACTTTCCTCATAGATTATCAGCACATTGGGCTGTTTGTGCTTCATCGTATCGGGCACAGTGCGGAACAATGCCGTGCGCAGGGCAGCCAAAGTGTCGCCCTGCAAACGTATCGTATCCGAGTTTGTGTAAACGTTTATGGCCTCTTGCAGCGACTTGAACTTATATTCGGAGAGCAAACTCTCGATGCTACGAAAGGCAAAAGCATTTTTCTTTTCCTTCACAGCCTTCTTCAACATATAGGCGGCGTTGGGCACAAGGTCGTTAATCTGCTTACTGCTCGAGACAAACGAGTCTTCTACCTGCAAGGGGAAACGCCATACCGATCCACGAAGGCATATCACTTCGGCAACTAAAAACAGAACGATGAGGACGATGGTTTTGCGGTTTACTGCCAAGCTTTCTTGCTTGTTTTCGCAGTTCAACGAACCTTTTGCAATCTTCCGGGCAAGTATATAGATCCCAAAACTCGCCAAGCCTACCGCTGAAAGATAGAGTATGACGTGGTATTCTTCCCAAATAGTTTGCAGCAAACTCAACGGATTCTCATTGAAAAAGTCGAAGAAGGTAAT
Source organism: Prevotella pallens (assembly GCF_900454935.1). Lineage (NCBI taxonomy): Bacteria > Pseudomonadati > Bacteroidota > Bacteroidia > Bacteroidales > Prevotellaceae > Prevotella > Prevotella pallens. The sequence continues at coordinate 945,130 of NZ_UGTP01000001.1, read as the reverse complement.
GTTGATATGCGAATGGAAATTGCTGTAAAAACCAATATCGACAAGCGCAAGTATAAGGAGGACGATTTCGAGCACCACATAATAAGTACTGATAAACCTCGACAACCAACCTGCTACACTTCTGTTGCGCACAAAAAGGCATACCAAAATAACGAGAAAAGGCAGAATGGCAACGTATGCAGCAACTTGAAGGTCGAAGCGCAATGCGTTGAAAGCTGCAAAAGACAACGACTTGGCATACGCTTCAAAAGTGGTAAAAGGCACAAAGCAGACAGCAAAAAGCAATCTGACAATGAAGAATATACTCACTATAACAAGCGTATGTTTTAGTATTTCAGTTAGTTTTGCAGTAAAATAATTCATCATTTATAGCTTTCAGACTTTAAGAAATCGGGGGCAAAGATATTATTTTTCTATAAAACAGAAAAGAGAATAAAACAAAAAAGCAAATAATAAGATATAAAAACTTTGTAGATTGATGTTTATTTCTTATTTTTGCATAATATTAGAAGGACTACTTTATTTTATAAAGAAAATGTCCTCAAAATTTGATTGATTAGAACGGAAAAGCTTTTAAAGCCAATATTTATATGAAAAATATCTTTCACGGATTAGGAATAGCATTGGTAACACCATTCAAACAAAATGGAGAGATAGACTATGATGCATTAAAAAGACTGATAGAATATCAAATAGAAAATGGTGCTGACTTCTTTGCCATTCTGGCAACAACAGGTGAATGTCCCTGCTTATCTACCGAAGAGAAGAACGAACTCACCGAAACCATTATCTCGGTTGTAGACGGTCGTGTCCCCATATTAAAATATTGTGGTGGAAACAACACTGCTGCTGTCGTGGAAGAGATAAAACAAACCAATTGGAAGGGAATTGATGGTATTCTTTCTATCTGCCCCTACTATAATAAGCCCAGTCAAGAAGGTTTATACCAACATTTTAAAGCTATTGCAGAAACAAGTTCTCTTCCCATTGTACTATATAATGTACCAGGGCGGACTGGAGTAAATATGAAAGCCGAAACTACGGTAAGAATTGCCAACGACTTCCCAAACATTGTTGCAATAAAGGAGGCGGCAGGTAGTTTAGAGCAAGTAGATGAGATTATAAAGAATAAACCAAAGCACTTTGAAGTGATTAGTGGCGACGACGCACTAACATTTCCAATGATAGCAAGCGGAGCAGTTGGTGTAATTTCAGTTATTGGAAATGCGTTACCAAAAGAGTTCTCACGTATGATTAGATTAGAATTTAATGGAGAATATGATGCTGCACGGATTATCCACCACCAGTTTACAGAACTTTATAAACTATTATTCGTAGACGGAAATCCAGCAGGGTGCAAAGCTTTACTAAACGATATGGGAATGATTGAGAACGTGTTAAGACTACCACTTGTGCCTACACGTATTGAAACAAAACAGAAAATGAACGATATATTAAAAAAGATGAGACTCAATTAAAGAGCCTCATCTTTATTTAAATATAGAATATACAAATATTTGCTATCCACTTTTATATTTCTAAATCAGAGTATTAGGAATTGTTATCTCTCCTGCTATAGACTTATTCATATATTCGCGCACTATAGTATGGTCGCTATACTTAGCTTGCAAAAGCATTAACTTAGTTAGAGCAGCCTCAACAGTTGTATCGTAACCACTTATTACACCTGCCTCTTTCAGCTGGTAACCAGTATCATAACGATTCATATCAGCCTGTCCACTAATACATTGACTTACATTCACTGTAACAACACCACGCTGAGAAGCCTCTTTCAATAAATTTACAAGCCAAGACGCATGGGGCGCATTACCACTACCGTATGTTCGCATAATAATACCACGAAGCTCAGGAGCATCAAATGTATGACGAATAATGCTTTCTTCAGCACCTGGAAATAGCGAAAGTACAAACACATTACTATCCAATTCAAAATGTGGTACCATTGGTTGACTATAGTCTGGCTTTAGAATATGATGCGTTTGAAAATTGAAACTCACTCCAGCTTCACAAAGATGGGGAAAGTTGAACGACTCAAATGCATTCAACTCATCGGCATTCTGCTTTGTAGAACGATTTCCTCGCAACAAATGACCGTTAAAATAAATGCATACCTCAGGTACCATAGGAGTACCATCGTGATGATGCGCTGCAGCCAATTCCAAGCTAGTCATTAAATTCTCTTTACCATCGGTACGCAATTGACCGATAGGAAGCTGTGAACCTGTAAGTATAACAGGTTTCGTAAGATTTTCTAGCATAAACGACAAGGCAGATGCTGTGTAAGCCATAGTATCGGTACCATGTAGAATAACAAAACCATCATAGCTATTATATCTATCAACTATTATTCTCACAATATCAGCCCAGTTCTTCGGAGACATATTAGAAGAATCGATTGCAGGTATAAATTGATAAGTGTCAATAGCTGTTGGGATTAGCTTAAACTCTGGTACATTATCGGCTAGATGCTCAAAATCTAAAGGTTCTAAGGCACCTGTTGCAGGATTACAACCCATGCCGATAGTTCCACCAGTATAGATCAACAAAACTTTTTCTGTTCTTTTCATGACTATATAATTATCTTTGTCGCAAAGATAGTAATTTATTTTTAGTAAATACTCACTTAACTTTATCTTTTTTTCACTCATATTCAATTCATTATAAAGCCATTATTATCTATGAGTAGGTAAAAACAAAAACTAGGAATACATCAAGACATAAGTAACGATAAGATAACTACAAACTGACACTAGTATTGAGAATTACAGAACATAATGGTAAGGAAAAATTTTCTCTAATATTATCAGCCATTTTCTGTACCTTATTATAAAAGTCAATTAAACTTTTGCCGTTCTCAAAAATTAGTAGTATTTTTGCATCATAATTATGGTGGTAGATTTATGAGATATGTAATAGACCACTTTGGTGACTAAGAAATAACGTTATCGCACTTATATTTTATGAAGAAATTACTTTTCCCTATTATGGTATGTGCCATAATTTTAGCAATGGTAGGCTGCGGTTCAAGTGAACAAACGGTTTACTGGAGAAATATTGACTCTATTAGTTTGGCAGCATCTAAAGGACTATACGATGCGAAAATTATGCCGAAAGATGAATTAACCATTTTAGTACAAACAACAGATCCTCTATCTTCAGAGCCTTTCAATTTACATTCAACAGGACAATCTACTAACAAAAATGCTATTACTGGTTATTTGGTGGATAACGATGGTATGATTAATTTTCCTATTATCGGTAAAATTCATGTAGCTGGGCTTACTAAAAATGAATGTGAAGACCTTATAAAAAGTAAAATACAACCTTACTTGGCACGTACAGAAAATCCAGTTGTATCGGTTCGAATGAGTAGTTTCCGTATCACTGTAATCGGAGAAGTGAATCGCCCTGGTGTTATTCCTGTATCAACCGAGAAAATTAGTATTGTAGAAGCATTGGCTGAAGCAGGAGATATGACTATTTATGGAAAACGAAATAATATTCTTCTTGTTAGAGAAGATAAAACTGGTGAGAAACACAAGGTTCGCTTAAATATGAATGATGCGAATATAATAAACTCACCATATTATTACCTACAACAGAATGACGTTATATATGTTGAACCTCATAAGGTGAAAGCTAGAAATACATTCTTCGGTAGCAATACAAGCATATTCTATTCTATTATAGGTATTACATCATCGCTTGTAACACTATTAGTTACAATATTAAGGTAATTGTTATTAAACAAACAAAACAAAGAGTTTAAAGATAAAACTAGAATAAAAAGAAAAGGACTATATATATTATGTGTGGAATTGTTGGATATTTAGGCACAAAAAGACAAGCCTATCCTGTTCTAATAAAAGGACTCAAAAGATTAGAATATAGAGGATATGACAGTGCAGGCGTTGCACTTATCAATAGTAACGACGAATTAAACGTATACAAAGCAAAAGGTAAAGTAAGTGAATTAGAAACCGTTTGTGCTGATAAAAACATAGAAGGCACTATTGGTATAGCACATACAAGATGGGCTACACATGGAGAGCCATCTTCTACAAATGCACACCCACACTACTCCGAGTCTAAAAATTTAGCCATCATACATAATGGTATTATTGAGAATTATGCAGAAATAAAGAAAAAACTCCAAGGTAAAGGTGTTCATTTCATTTCTGATACAGATACAGAAGTATTAGTACAGCTAGTAGAATACATTCAAACAAGAAAAAGTCTAGACTTACTTTCTGCAGTGCAAGTAGCTCTTCATCAAGTAATTGGAGCCTATGCTATTGCAATTTTAGATAAACGCCACCCTGATACAATTATTGCTGCAAGAAAACAGAGTCCTCTCGTTGTAGGAATTGGCGATAATGAATTCTTCTTAGGGTCAGATGCAAGTCCTATCATAGAATATACAGACAAGGTTGTTTACCTCGAAGATGAGAACATTGCTGTAATGAAATTAGGTGAAGAACTGAAGATTGTAAATATACAGAACGAATCGTTAGCACCTGTAATAAAAACTGTGGATATTAATCTTGGACAAATTGAAAAAGGAGGCTATCCACATTTTATGCTCAAAGAGATATTCGAGCAACCTGACTGCCTCATTAACTGTATGAGAGGACGTATCAATGTTAATAACGATAATGTTACATTAAGTGCCATTATTGACCATCGACAACAGCTACTAAATGCAAAACGCATTATTATTGTAGCATGCGGAACTAGCTGGCATGCTGGTCTTATTGGCAAACAATTACTAGAAACATTCTGCCGGATACCTGTAAATGTAGAATATGCAAGCGAATTTAGATACAGAAACCCAGTAGTTTCTGCTGACGATGTTGTAATAGCATTATCACAAAGTGGTGAGACAGCTGATACGCTTGCAGCGATAGAATTAGCAAAAGAACATGGTGCATTTATCTATGGAATATGTAATGCTATCGGTTCAAGTATTCCACGAGCAACACATACAGGTACTTATATTCATGTAGGTCCAGAAATAGGGGTAGCCTCAACAAAAGCATTTACTGGACAAGTAACAGTTCTTACTATGCTTGCACTTACGTTAGCAGAAGCAAAAGGAACTATAAAACGAGATGAATACGTAAAAGTTGTGGAAGAATTAACGGCTATTCCTGAAAAAATAAAAGAAGTATTGAAATCAAACGATGCAATTGCCGATTTAGCTAGAACATTTACTTACGCACACAACTTCTTATACTTAGGTAGAGGATTTAGCTATCCAGTTGCTTTGGAAGGAGCGCTGAAACTAAAGGAAATATCATATATACACGCAGAAGGTTATCCAGCAGCAGAGATGAAACATGGGCCTATTGCTCTGATAGACTCTGATATGCCTGTTGTTGTTATTGCTACGCATAACGCTATGTACGAGAAAGTTCGTAGTAATATACAAGAGATTAAAGCTCGAAATGGTCGTGTTATTGCATTGGTTTCGAAGGGAGACAAAACAATTTCGCAAATTGCAGATGCCGTTATAGAACTTCCAGATACAATGGATTGTTTAGAACCACTCGTAGCAACAATACCATTACAATTGTTAGCTTACCATGTGGCTGTATGTAAAGGCAAAGATGTGGACCAACCACGAAATCTAGCTAAATCTGTAACAGTAGAATAAAAACAATAAAAAGAAACCTTAGTAAATGGAAAAGAACATACATGAAGATTGTGGTGTCGCAATGTTAAGATTGCTAAAGCCTCTAAGCTACTTTAAAGAAAAATATGGAACTTGGATGTATGGCTTAAATAAGATGTATCTTATGATGGAAAAGCAGCACAACCGAGGACAAGAAGGAGCTGGTATTGCAAGCGTTAAACTAGAAACTCAACCAGGAAACGAATATATGTTCCGAGAACGAGCAGAAGGAAAGAATGCTGTTACTGAGATTTTTGCAAATATTCATAAACAATATAAAGATTACACCGAAGTAGAAATTGCAGATGTCGATTTTGCACAGCGTAATTTACCGTTCGCAGGCGAGCTTTATATGGGGCATTTACGCTATTCTACAACAGGAAAAAGTGGCTTATCGTATGTTCACCCTTTCTTAAGACGCAACAACTGGAGAGCTAAGAACCTCTCATTTTGTGGTAACTTCAATATGACTAATATTAGTGAGATATTCGAACATCTCACTGATTATGGTCAATGCCCACGTAAATATAGCGATACTTACTTGCTCCTTGAATTTATGGGACACCGTTTAGACCGTGAAGTCGAACGTAATTACCGTGAAGCAAAACTGTTAGGGTTAGAGAAATTCGATATTACACATTATATTGAAGACCATGTCGAAATGAAAAATGTATTACAAACCACTATGCAATATTTCGATGGAGGTTATGTAATATGTGGTATTACAGGGTCTGGAGAGATGTATGCAATGCGAGACCCTTGGGGCATTCGTCCAGCTTTCTTCTATAAGAACGAAGAATATATGGCATTGGCTAGTGAGCGCCCAGTACTTCAAACTACATTTGATTTAGATTGTGAAGATATAAAAGAACTTTTACCAGGTCAGGCGTTGATTGTAAACAAACACGGTGAAAGTTCGTTGCATCAAATATTAGAACCTAAGGAAAATTCAGCTTGCTCATTCGAACGTATTTATTTCTCACGTGGCTCTGATAGAGATATATATAAAGAACGTAAAAAATTAGGTGAGCAACTTACTGAAAAAGTCCTAGAGGCTATTGACTACGACACAAATCACACTGTGATTTCATTTATTCCAAATACGGCAGAGGTTGCTTTCTACGGATTATTACAAGGATTCGAGAAATGGTTGAATGCTAGAAAGGTTCAAGAAATAAAAGCATTAGGAAACAATGCAACCAATAAAGATATAGAGAGAATACTAAATCAATCTATCCGCTCTGAGAAAGTGGCGTGGAAAGATATTAAATTACGTACTTTTATCACAGAGAGTAATTCACGAAACGACTTAGCATCGCACGTCTACGATATTAGCTACGAAAGCATTACACCAAATGAAGATAATCTTGTTATCATTGATGATTCTATTGTTCGTGGAACAACTCTAAAGGAAAGTATCTTACGAATACTCGATAGACTCCACCCTAAGAAGATTATCATTGTATCAAGCGCACCACAAATCCGCTATCCTGATTATTATGGTATTGATATGCCACGCTTAGAAGAATTTTGTGTGTTCAGTGCAACTATTCAGTTAATTAAAGAACGGAATATGGAATCACTCTTAACAGAAGTTTATGAAGCTTGTAAAAGAGAGATAAACAAAACTAAGGGTGAGACAATTAATAATGCTGTTCGTAAAATTTATGCTCCGTTTACTATAGAAGAAATCAACGAGAAGATCGTAGAGATGCTACGACCTATAGAAATGACAACTCCAGTAGAACTCGTTTACCAGAGTATAGAAGGCTTACACAAAGCCATACCAAAACATAAAGGAGATTGGTATTTTACAGGGAATTATCCTACTCCTGGAGGAATGCTACTTGTAAACAAAGCATTCATAAACTTCTACGAACAGAATTATCGTAAGTAAATCAGCAAACATTAAATCATCAACATACGAATAAAAATGAGGAATGTAACTTTAGTCTTAAATGACGGTACAAAATTTCATGGAAAATCATTTGGATACGAGAAGCCTGTTGCAGGTGAGGTAGTATTCAATACAGCTATGATGGGGTATCCTGAAAGCCTTACCGACCCTTCTTATGCAGGACAAATGCTTGTTATGACATTCCCGTTAGTTGGAAACTATGGTGTTCCTCCTTTTACAATGGAGAAAAACCATATTCCTTCATTTATGGAAAGTGACAAGATTTATGTGTCTGCACTTATCGTTTCCGATTATACGGAGGAGTACTCTCACTGGAATGCCGTTGAAAGTCTAGCATCATGGCTCAAGCGCGAAAAGGTTCCTGGAATCACAGGTATTGATACACGTGAACTTACAAAAGTTTTACGCGAACACGGCGTAATGATGGGACAAATTATTTTCGATGATGAAGCCGACAACATTCCTACTGCGCATTATGAAGGAGTTAACTTTGTAGACCTGGTCTCAACAAAAGAAATCATTCGCTATAATGAAGGTGGAGGTAAAAAAGTTGTATTAGTTGATTGTGGTGTAAAAGCAAATATCTTGCGTGAATTAATAAACAGAAATATAGAAATAATTCGAGTTCCTTGGAATTACGATTACACATCATTAGAATATGATGGTCTATTCCTTGCCAACGGTCCAGGAGATCCTGATATGTGCAATGATGCTGTAGAGATTATCCGTAAACAGATGAATGAGAGTAGAAAGCCTATCTGTGGTATTTGTATGGGAAATCAACTTATGGGAAAGGCTGCTAACGCAACTATCTTTAAACTGAAATATGGTCATCGTGGACATAATCAACCTGTTCGATTGGTTGGAACAAACCAATGCTATGTTACATCACAAAACCACGGTTATGCCGTTGATGCAAAAACTCTTAATAAAGATTGGGAAGAACTATTTGTAAATATGAACGATGGTAGTAATGAAGGTATCCGACACAAAACGAATCCTTGGTTCAGTTCGCAATTCCACCCAGAAGCAAGTTCTGGTCCAGTAGATACTGTATTTATGTTTGACAAATTTGTAGAAGCACTGAAATAATGAAAGACGAATCAATAAAAAAAGTCCTGCTACTTGGTTCAGGCGCATTAAAAATAGGTGAAGCTGGAGAATTTGACTATTCAGGTTCTCAAGCGTTAAAAGCACTACGTGAAGAAGGTGTTTCTACCGTTCTTATTAATCCAAATATAGCTACAGTTCAAACATCAGAAGGCGTAGCAGACCAGATTTATTTTTTACCAATACAGCCATATTTCGTAGAACGTGTTATCCAAAAAGAACGCCCTGATGGCATTCTATTAGCATTTGGTGGACAGACTGCCTTAAATTGCGGTGTAGAATTAGACCGTCTCGGGATACTTGAGAAGTACAATGTAAAAGTACTCGGTACACCTGTTAAGGCTATAATGAACACTGAGGACCGTGAACTTTTCGTACAACAGTTAGACGAAATAGACATTAAAACTATTAAGAGCGAAGCGTGTGAGACAGTAGAACAAGCACGAAAAGCTGCTACAACATTAGGTTATCCTGTTATTATTCGTGCTGCTTATGCACTGGGAGGGCTCGGTAGTGGTTTTGCAGATAACGAAGAAGAACTTGATAAGATTTGTGAAAAAGCATTCTCATTCTCACCACAAGTATTGGTTGAGAAGAGTTTAAAAGGCTGGAAAGAAATAGAATACGAGGTGGTTCGCGACCAATACGACAATTGTATTACGGTCTGTAATATGGAAAATTTCGACCCATTGGGTATCCATACAGGCGAATCTATCGTAATTGCACCTTCACAAACCCTCACTAACAGTGAATATCATAAACTTCGTAAATTAGCAATAAAGATTGTTCGCCACATTGGAATTGTAGGCGAATGTAATGTACAATATGCCTTTGATCCTAAAAGCGAAGATTACCGTGTAATTGAAGTGAATGCTCGTCTCTCGCGTTCTTCCGCATTAGCAAGTAAAGCAACTGGCTACCCACTTGCATTTGTTGCTGCTAAATTAGGAATGGGATACGGTTTATTCGAACTAAAGAACTCTGTTACCAAAACAACATCAGCTTTCTTTGAACCAGCACTCGACTATGTTGTTTGTAAAATACCACGTTGGGATTTAAGTAAATTCCGTGGCGTAGACAAAGAATTAGGCTCAAGTATGAAGTCTGTTGGTGAAGTTATGGCAATTGGTCGTAACTTTGAAGAAGCCATACAAAAAGGTTTGCGCATGATCGGACAAGGTATGCATGGCTTCGTAGAAAACAAAGAATTAGAAATTAAGGATATAGAAGCAGCATTGAGAGAGCCAACGGATAAACGTATCTTCGTTATCTCAAAGGCTATGCATAAGGGTTATACGGTTGACCAAATTCACGAACTTACAAAAATCGACCATTGGTTCCTATATAAACTGAAACATATTATTGACGTTGATGAACAATTAAAGAATTGTAATATCAACACACTTGATAAGACTTTACTCCGTACTGCTAAAATCTACGGCTTCACAGACTTCCAAATTGCACGTGCAGTTGGATTAGAAGACGAAGTAGATAATATGCATAAAGCTGTATTAGTTGTTCGTCAATTACGTAAGAGTTATGGTATTCTACCAGTTGTAAAACAAATAGATACACTGGCTGCCGAATATCCAGCACAAACCAACTATCTTTATGTAACTTACTCGGGGGTAGATTCCGATATTAAGTTTGAAACCGACCGTAAAAGTGTTATTGTTCTAGGGTCTGGTGCTTATCGTATTGGTTCTTCTGTTGAATTCGACTGGTGTGGTGTACAAGCACTAAATACGATTCGCAAACAGGGCTATCGCTCTATTATGATAAATTATAATCCAGAAACAGTATCGACTGACTACGATATGTGCGATCGTCTCTATTTTGATGAACTTACATTCGAGCGCGTTATGGATATAATTGATTTGGAAACACCCCATGGTGTTATAGTCTCTACCGGTGGGCAGATTCCTAACAACCTTGCTGTATATCTTGATGCGGAAAATGTGAACATACTCGGAACAAAGGCGAAAGATATTGATAATGCAGAAGACCGTGCCAAATTCTCAGCTATGCTCAACGATATAGGTGTGAATCAACCAGAGTGGCGTGCACTAACAAGTATGGCAGACATTCAAGAATTTGTAGACCGTGTAGGATTCCCCGTACTCGTTCGCCCTTCGTATGTTCTTTCTGGAGCTGCTATGAATGTATGTTCCAACAACGATGAATTAGAACGATTCCTGAAATTAGCAGCCAACGTTAGTGAAGACCACCCAGTAGTTGTAAGCAAATTCATTGAGCATGCGAAAGAAATAGAAATGGATGCCGTTGCACGCAATGGCGAAATCATGGCTTATGCTATATCAGAACATATTGAGTTTGCAGGTGTTCACTCTGGTGATGCCACTATTCAGTTCCCACCTCAAAAACTTTATGTAGAAACTGTACGCCGTGTAAAACGCATCAGCAGACAAATTGCTAAGGCACTGCACATTAATGGTCCATTCAACATACAGTTTATGGCACGCGATAACGATATACTTGTTATTGAATGTAACCTTCGCGCCAGTCGGTCATTCCCATTTGTTAGCAAAGTTTTGAAACTAAATTTCATCGACTTAGCTACTAAAATTATGCTTGGTATACCTGTAGAAAAACCAAGCAAAAATCTCTTCGATCTCGACTATGTGGGTATCAAAGCATCGCAATTCTCATTCAATCGCTTACAGAAAGCTGACCCTGTACTGGGTGTAGATATGAGTTCTACAGGAGAAGTTGGCTGTATTGGCGAAGATACCTATACTGCGCTACTAAAGAGTATGCTTTCTGTTGGACAAAGAATACCTGCAAAAAATATACTGCTGTCTACTGGTGGAGCAAAACAAAAAGCAGAAATGCTTGATGCTGCAAAAATGTTGAAAGACCACGGATACAATCTCTTTGCCACTGGTGGCACCTCTAACTACCTAACAGAGAATGGTATAGATAATACATTAGTATATTGGCCATCAGACGAAGGAAAACAACCACAGGCATTAGACCTTCTACACGAAAAGAAGATTGATATGGTGGTAAACATTCCGAAAGATCTTACACCACGAGAGCTTACTAACGGCTACAAAATTAGACGTGCTTCTATCGACCTTAATATACCGTTGCTTACAAACAGCCGACTTGCAAGTGCATTTATTGCAGCCTTCTGCAATGTTAAGTTAAACGATATTGACATTAAGGCTTGGGGAGAATATTAAATTACAAATCCATACCATTAATCAAAGACCTATACGATTATTGTTTTCGTGTAGGTCTTTATTGTATACAAATGAGATTGAATGCTAAAATTAATATAAGTTTTAACTCAAATCCGTCATTAGAGCCTAAACATACTTTGTTTTATTATCAGGTAGATTATCTGTCTTTGCAACGTATGTATAGCGGGCTACATCAAGTTACAAAGACAGACAAGATGCCAATAAGAAAATAAAAGATGTTAGGAGACAATATCATAGTAATAAAAACTATACATATTGTGGCCTAATGACCAATTTGGGTTTAACGACTAATCTATATTAAACTAACCTGAACTCGGGATAAGTTTCTTTTTATTACTCTAATTTATTTATCCTAAAACCCATTTAGCCTCAATCGTCTTAGATTGAGGCTACTCCTTTTTATCAAAAACAAACTGTTTTTTTAGAACAAAGAAAGTTGACCGTTGTGTTGTTCTATGCAGAAATCTAAATTGACTTCAGGTTTCTTTTCAAAGAAGCTATATGCAGCCATTGCTGATAATACATTCATAGCAAAATTAAGTACACTTCTATGTCTAGAGTGGACCAATTGTGCTACATTTTTCAGTTCGTCATTGATAGTTTCAATTACAGATCTTTTTCTTAAAAGCAGTCTATCATATATTGGGATTAACTTGTTTTTCATATTACTTCTTATACCTGTTACCAAGTTAATGCCATCATTGAATAATTTTTCAAATAGTCCCTTAGAGATGTATCCTTTATCGGCAAATAATTTTCCAAAAACATTATCAGTCAGCCTATTAAAGACATTCTCATCTCTATCATCTACATTGGCTTTGGTAAGCATAAAGTTGAGAATTTCCCCTCGTTCATTGCATATAAGGTGCAGTTTAAATCCAAAATACCAACCCATTGTGCTTTTGCCTCTGGTAGCATAATCCTTAAAAACCTTATTGCGGTAAATACGTTTATTATGGCAGACTGGGATACAGGTAGAGTCAATAAAGCTAATACCAGTACATCTGCCAAAACAACATATTTGCAAGAACATCATCATTTCTACCGAAACTCTAGCTTCAAGCTCCAAAAAACGATTATAGGATAACAGATGAGGAAACATATCTGCAAGATGCTCCTTGATAAAGAACATATAATAATGTTGAAAGTTACGATAAGAATTAAAATGAAAACAGATCATTATGGTTATGATTTCTGACTTGCTCATACGCCATTTACGAAGGCGATGCTTACACTTGGTATCATTAGGAAGCCCTATTTTATCAATTTCTGACTCAAATTCTTTGCAAAAGTCATCTGCAATACAAAAGATTTCGGTAATTTTGTCTTTGGTAATCATCGCTATATTAATTGTAAGTTATTGATTTTCAACTATAAAGTTACAAAAATATAACGAGATTACCAACTTTTTTGAGTATTATTCTTATCCCGAGTTCAGGTTAAACTAGCTTCAATTATTAGTATTCGCCATCATCATAAGTAGGATAATTATAAGTAATGCCTACCGTTTACTCACAAGAAAATATTGCAGAGGACTCAAGAAATCTCTCAATTATAGTTATTCTTGTTTCAGATATCTATCACGTTTATTTCAGACATCTATCAGCTACGTCTTAGATATCTATCACGTTCACTTCAGATATCTATCTGTTGCATCTTAGATATCAATTATCTCTAATATAGCTACCTCAGATAAGAAGAATATAAATAAAACAGACTTAGCTAAAATAGCAGTTTAAGTTAGAAACATTTTGTACATTCAGACGTTTTGTATACCTTTGTAACAATAAAAAATAACTAATTATAGGCATTTTAGAACGTGTCTATAAACAAATAAACCGCAAGGTTCACAGAATATCTGAAGAATAATTTTATTAATAAACTTTTTATATATGAGGAAACTATTACTTTTAGCACTTGCCATTAATTTTGGCTTAAGTATGAATGCACAAGAGGCATTACTTTCTAATCGTCCTGATGGACTTGTTAAAGTTTACGACCGTTCTGGAAAGGGAATTAAACTACAACAGGCTGACGACGGATCTCTTGAAATGACAACACTCAATCTATCTGAAGCAACTGATTTTGAGGTTGTTTTTATGGCTGACAACAAAACTGTTTATGTTAAGAATCCTATAGTCGCCTTACCCGAAACATTTGCAGATGTAACCAATCGCTGGGTTAAAGGAAGCATAAAAGGAAATAAAATCACTATTCCACACAAATCGTTAATTTTTTCTACTCAAACAGATCAAGGCGAGAACGTATCCATATATATGGGATACTATGGAATAGACAATAATCAGGCTGTTCCTATGAATCCTTCTGTAGATATTACCTATACAATGAACGAAGACCAGATAACACTCGATGCTCCTAAAAACGATAAGACATACGTTCTTTCGTGTATAGCTTCAGACAATTCTTGGTTTAGAATGAGCGAATATACAGGAGCTATTTACACCCTAAATAAAGAAAAAACAGCGAATAATATAAACATTATAAATAAGGAGAATAGACTTGAAGTGGCAGAAGAAACATACTATGATATTTCTGGTCGCAAACGCACCAAACCTAATGAAGGTATTGCTATTAAACAAACTAAGTTCAAGAATGGTACTCAGAAATCAGAAAAGTTCATCATAAATAAATAAAAAAAACCGCTGAACTCTAAGAGTCCAGCGGGATTTCTTTAATAGCTAAGTAACTTGATTACTTATTAACGTGTGTTGAATCAGTATGAGTGCCTACTGCAGGTGAATCAACCTTGTTTGTATCTTGCTTTGTTGTATCAACTTTTGTTGTATCAACTTTTGAAGAATCTGCTGTACCAGCAGGTTTACCTTTACCATTGCAAGATGTCAAAGAGATAGCTGCACAAGCTACTGCTACAAATAATAACTTTTTCATTTTCTTTGCTTTTTAATCTGTAAAACGATCATTAATTTCTTAAAACGATGCAAAGGTAGATATTTTTTTTTAATAGCCATACTTTTTTTTATACTTTTTTTTTATTTTTCTGAAGCACTTCTATATATCACTGATTATTAAGCATTTATAATATGGTTATTGCTGTTAAATATTATTAAAGCATTTTTATTCTCGCCATAAAACTATGTACATCAAGTATATATACTGATAAACAGTAAACATTTATTAGTTGTGTATATATAGAGAAATAAGGTTCGTGAAGTATCTTCGTTCGTATATAATATATAAGGTAGCAGATATAATACATATAAGGTAATAGTTATAATATATAAGGTAGCAGATATAATACATATAAGGTAATAGTTATAATATATAAGGTAGCAGATATAATACATATAAGGTAGTAGATATAATATATAAGGTAGCAGATATAATACATATAAGGTAGTAGATATAATATATAAGGTAGTAGTGAACGAACGGACGGCGACTCAAATTTGTTTGTGAAGTGTTGTGGTTCGTATACAGAACGGAGACTATTTATTTTAAATTAGTTGTTAGAGCTCTGTAGATTTCGTTTCATTATTAGACTGATTAATTGACTTTATAACGTAGATGCAGCATATTACATTTGGTTAAAAAAGATAACACTATACCTGCAATAAAATAAAGAATAACAGAAATTAATAGTACAAACAATACATAATGGTATTATGGTTAAATGATTCGATTGAGATTTATTACGAGGGGTGGGCGAAGATGGGTTAATATAATGATAGAAGCAGAAAAATATTTATTACTTTTGCAAACGAAACAAAAAATAACTACCTATACTATGAAACAAGGTATTGCCAACGACATTAATCCTTTGGTGAAAGTTGCTACAGCGTTAATTATTGGTATGGTTCTGGGGCGATTTGCTTTAACCATTATACCAATATGGAGTTGGCTTGCAATGGCAATGCTGTGTTTAGTGGTTATTTTTCTTAGTAGGAATAGACGAATATTTAACAGCTGCGCATTGCTTCTTGCTGTGGCTTCAATTGGTGGATGGCTGATGGCAAACACAGAAATGGAGATGCAGAAGTTTATTCCTACAAAGCTTTTGCGCTACAATGCGGTATTGCTGACCGAACCTGTGCAACACGGGAAAGTTATACAAACTGAATTGGCTATTCAAACAACTGATGGCCCTATGAAAATTAAGGCTGCTATATTATGCGATACTGTTTCTGAAAACTATAAACGGTTACACGTAGGAGATGGTATCACTGCCTTCTCTGAGTTGGAAAAGCCCGTAAACTTCTGCGATACAGACTTTGACTATGCTCGTTGGCTACATTTGCACGGTATTAGTGCAGAAACTTTTATTTTCTATAGGAATTGGAAAAAGACTGCGGTAAATCTTTCGTTCCTTAGCATTGCAGACCGAACATTGATTGAACTAAAACGAGCAAAACAACAATGGTTACGAACTTATGCACGTGTAGGACTCGAAGAACAGACTGCTGCTGTTACTATTGCGATGACTTTGGGTAACAAGCAACTTATATCGAAAGACGTAAAAGACGATTATTCCGTCTCGGGGGCAAGTCATATCTTAGCTCTGTCGGGGTTGCATCTTGGTATTATCTATGTTATCTTTCTTTTCGGATTCAATCTTTGTAAAGGCATTCCCTACTTAAATGTTCTTGTGCGGTATCACATTAGCGATTTGTTGGTGCTACTGCTCATCTGGCTGTATGCGTTGTTGGTTGATTTCTCCCCATCAGTATTGCGGTCGGCAACAATGATAACTGTGTACAGTGTTGTTAGATTACTGAATAGAGACCGTTCGTCGCTCAACACATTGGCGCTTACGGCTATTATTCTATTGGTGCTACACCCACAGAACTTATGGGACGTAGGCTTCCAATTGTCGTTTATGGCTGTGCTTTCCATTATTCTCTTCGCACCCACACTTTATGGATTATTCTCGTACGAACAACTTCAGCACCATTGGCTGTTGCGTTGGATATGGACACTTATTACGGTTTCGGTAGCGGCACAATTGGGCACTGCACCATTGGTGGCTTACTACTTCGGACGATTTAGTTGCTACTTCCTACTTTCCAACTTCATTGTAATTCCTTGTGCTACCATTATTCTCTACATCACAGTTCTGTTGTTTGTATGCTTTTTTATGCCAGTTGCGCAACTATTTATTGGAAAAGCATTGCAAACAATAGTTGGTGCTATGAACACTGCCCTACATAGCATAGCCCATTTGCCAGGTGCAAGCATAGAAGAGCTACACCCCAGCATATTGCAGCTGTTTTTTTGCTATATTCTTCTGCTTTGTGCGTACTGCTTAACCACTTTTTTCAGCAAACAAGCTGACTTGCAATAAATTTACGTACCTTTGCAACCACTTATGCAAAGGTATTTCATACAATTCTCGTACGATGGCACTAATTATCACGGTTGGCAAATTCAACCTAACGGAATAACGGTGCAAGAAGTTTTAGAAAAAGCTTTATCTACATTATTACGCACTAAAATAAGTGTTATAGGTGCTGGACGAACCGACTCTGGAGTGCACGCACGCACAATGGTTGCTCATTTCGACTTTACAGAAAACAGCATAGATTGCAAGCAACTCTGTTATAAACTAAACCGCATATTGCCGCGCGATGTTGCTGTAACGGCAGCCTATCCAGTAAACAACGAATTGCATGCACGCTTTTCTGCCACATCGCGCACGTATCACTATTATATGCACCATGCCAGAAACCCATTCCAAAAAGCATACTCGTGCGAAATGCCTTATGCCTTAAACTACAACCAAATGAACGAGGCTGCAAGTTATCTTATTGGCGAACGCAACTTTAAATGCTTTTGTAAGGCTGGAGGCGACAACAAAACAACCATCTGCAACCTAACCGAAGCACAATGGGTGCGTTGCAACGCCGAACTTTCCATTTACGACAATACAGCCGAAACCGAGAGTTGGTGCTTTGTTATTACTGCCAACCGATTTCTTCGCAATATGGTTCGGGCAGTTGTAGGCACGCTGGTAGAAGTGGGACGTGGCAGACTATCGATTGACGACTTCTGCAAAATAGTAGACACAGGCACACGTAGCGATGCTGGCGAAAGTATGCCAGGCAATGCATTGTTTCTTTGGAATATAGAGTATCCATCTCTATAACTATCACAGCCTATCTCTTAATAGTTAGAGCATGCACACACGCTGTGCAGTGCCAATGCTTACATTCTACATCTACGTAGAGTGTAAGCAGCAATTTTCTTACGCATCTTATTACAATTATATGCGCATACCACATCAACTATACAATGATGATATGGTTTTATTTACACGTAAGTAAAACTTTATTTACGTGTAAGTAAAACTTTATTTACGTGTAAGTAAAACTCTACTTACATGTAAGTAAAACTTTACTTACGTGTAAATAATAACATAACTAGCCTATGAAAAAGTTGCGAAACTATATAAGAAACGAAAGAACACTATGAAAGAATTATCGCACATTCGCACTATCGCGCCTCGCCATACACACATTTAACCTGAACTCGGGATAAGAATAATACTCAAAAAAGTTGGTAATCTCGTTATATTTTTGTAACTTTATAGTTGAAAATCAATAACTTACAATTAATATAGCGATGATTACCAAAGACAAAATTACCGAAATCTTTTGTATTGCAGATGACTTTTGCAAAGAATTTGAGTCAGAAATTGATAAAATAGGGCTTCCTAATGATACCAAGTGTAAGCATCGCCTTCGTAAATGGCGTATGAGCAAGTCAGAAATCATAACCATAATGATCTGTTTTCATTTTAATTCTTATCGTAACTTTCAACATTATTATATGTTCTTTATCAAGGAGCATCTTGCAGATATGTTTCCTCATCTGTTATCCTATAATCGTTTTTTGGAGCTTGAAGCTAGAGTTTCGGTAGAAATGATGATGTTCTTGCAAATATGTTGTTTTGGCAGATGTACTGGTATTAGCTTTATTGACTCTACCTGTATCCCAGTCTGCCATAATAAACGTATTTACCGCAATAAGGTTTTTAAGGATTATGCTACCAGAGGCAAAAGCACAATGGGTTGGTATTTTGGATTTAAACTGCACCTTATATGCAATGAACGAGGGGAAATTCTCAACTTTATGCTTACCAAAGCCAATGTAGATGATAGAGATGAGAATGTCTTTAATAGGCTGACTGATAATGTTTTTGGAAAATTATTTGCCGATAAAGGATACATCTCTAAGGGACTATTTGAAAAATTATTCAATGATGGCATTAACTTGGTAACAGGTATAAGAAGTAATATGAAAAACAAGTTAATCCCAATATATGATAGACTGCTTTTAAGAAAAAGATCTGTAATTGAAACTATCAATGACGAACTGAAAAATGTAGCACAATTGGTCCACTCTAGACATAGAAGTGTACTTAATTTTGCTATGAATGTATTATCAGCAATGGCTGCATATAGCTTCTTTGAAAAGAAACCTGAAGTCAATTTAGATTTCTGCATAGAACAACACAACGGTCAACTTTCTTTGTTCTAAAAAAACAGTTTGTTTTTGATAAAAAGGAGTAGCCTCAATCTAAGACGATTGAGGCTAAATGGGTTTTAGGATAAATAAATTAGAGTAATAAAAAGAAACTTATCCCGAGTTCAGGTATTTAACAAGCTATATCCTAAAGTGCATTGTAAACTTGTTAGACTGTTAAACCCATAAACACAAAGCCATAAAGAGCCAATAAATGCCATATAAATAGTATCTAACGCAGAAACAAATAGCTCCCATTCCTATTTACACCTTATTATATATAGCATACAAGAACGAAATTTGTGTGTTTCATATTATTGTTGTACTTTTGCAGCGTAACAATTTAATTAAAACAAAAAAATGAAAGCATTTGTATTCCCAGGACAGGGCTCACAGTTCGTAGGTATGGGCAAAGACATCTACGACAACGAACAATTAGCAAAAGAACTTTTCGATAAAGCTGACGAGATTTTAGGCTTCAAAATAACCGATATAATGTTTGCAGGAACAGACGAACAACTGAAGCAAACCAACGTAACACAACCAGCAGTGTTTCTCCACAGTGTTATCTCAGCACTCTGTTTGGGCAGCGAGTTTAAGCCCGATATGGTAGCTGGCCACTCTCTTGGCGAATTTTCAGCATTAGTAGCAGCAGGTGCACTATCGTTCGAAGATGGTTTAAAACTTGTTGCCTTACGTGCTAACAGCATGCAGAAAGCTTGCGAACAAAATCCAGGAACAATGGCAGCCATTATAGGCGTAGCCGACGAAAAAGTGGTTGAAATTTGCAAACAAGTTACCAATGGTGGTAAAATGGTTGTTGCAGCCAACTTTAACTGTCCTGGTCAGTTAGTAATATCAGGTTCAAAAGAAGGTATCGACGAAGCTTGTGCCTTGCTAAAAGAGGCTGGTGCTAAACGCGCATTGCCTTTAAAAGTGGGTGGAGCCTTCCATTCGCCATTTATGCAACCAGCAAAAGACGAATTACAAGCTGGCATTGAAGCCACCAATATAACATCGCCAAAATGCCCAGTTTATCAGAATGTAGACGGAAAACCACACACCAATGCTGCCGAAATTAAGGCAAACCTTATAGCACAACTTACATCGAGTGTTCGTTGGACCGAAAGCGTACAAAATATGATAGCCGATGGCGCAACCGAATTTATAGAATGCGGTCCAGGCAAAGCACTTCAGGGTATGATTGGCAGAATAGACAAAAATGTAGATGCACACGGATTACTGCTACACAGAATGTAATCGATATTTGGTTGTAGCGTTTGCTTCGCAACCTCAATAATACCTATGTAGGGACACAAGCCCCTGTATATCCATTTACACAACTCGCAAATAGTTGGTAAACCCAATAAAGCGAACATTAGGATTACAGGGCATTGTGTCTCTTTTTGTTTCACCAGATATAAGCTATAAGTAATGAAATTAGTAATTTACCAAGTGTTTACACGCACTTTCGGCAACAAAAATACCAACAACCAACCTAACGGAACAATTGCCGATAACGGAGTTGGAAAAATGAGCGACTTTAACAAAACAACGCTACAACAAATAAAAAAGCTCGGTGCAAACACTATTTGGTACACTGGCATTATACGCCACGCCACCTGCACCGACTATTCTGCATTTGGAATACCACGCCAAACTCCACGTATTGTGAAAGGAAAAGCAGGCTCGCCCTACGCCATTACCGACTATTACGATGTAGATCCAGACATTGCAGACAACGTAACGAAACGTATGAACGAGTTTGAAGACTTGGTAAAACGAACCCATAACGAAGGCTTAAAAGTAATTATAGACTTTGTTCCTAACCATGTGGCACGCGAATACAAAAGCATTTGTAAACCAAATGGCGTGAAAGATTTGGGAGAAACCGACGATAAAAATAAACACTTCGATGCAAACAACAACTTCTATTATTGTCCGAACGAGCCATTAGACACTTCAGCCATACCACGCTCAATAAACAACGAAGCAACAAAACCCGACCACAAATCAGCAGAATACACAGAAACAGTGGCACGTTGCACCGGAAACGATAGGTTTGATGCACACCCACAAGCCAACGATTGGTACGAAACCATAAAACTAAACTACGGCATAGACTATTGCGATTGGGGCGGACGAAGCAACCATTTCAATCCAATACCAGACACATGGCACAAAATGACCGATATACTATTGTTCTGGGCAGCCAAAGGAATAGATGGTTTTCGTTGCGATATGGCAGAAATGGTGCCACACGAGTTTTGGAAATATGCAACAGAAAAGGTAAAAGCACAATATCCTCACATTGTTTTTATTGGCGAAGTATACGACCCTAATCAATACAGAACATACATTGCAGCAGGTTTCGACTATTTGTACGACAAGGTGGGTATGTACGATTGCTTACGCGATGTAATGTGCGAACATCGCTCGGCAAACGATATTACACGCCAATGGCAAGCAACCGACGATATTGGCAAACACGTGTTATACTTTCTTGAAAATCACGACGAACAACGAATAGCTTCCAACTTCTTCTGTGGGAATATGCAAAAAGGCATTCCTGCCCTTATTGTTGCTGCCCTATTTCAGTGCAATCCCATAATGATTTATGCCGGACAAGAGTTTGGCGAAAAAGGAATGGACGGTGAAGGTTTCTCGGGAATAGACGGTCGGTCTACCATTTTCGACTATTGGAGCATTGATGCCATTCGTAAAGGTTTCTTTGAACGTAGCAAATTGTCGGCAGAACAAGTGCAATTAGAAAAAGAATATCGCAAAATATTAACGCTCTGCAATAGCGAAAAAGCTATCAGCAATGGAAAAACATTCGACCTTATGTATGCCAACGAAACAAACGATGCCTTTGATAGCAACAAACAGTTTGCTTTTTTGCGTAGTTCGAATAATACCACCCTACTTATTGTTGCTAACTTTAGCAAAACAGAAGCACATATTCGTGTAAACATACCTGCCCACGCATTTGATTATATGGAAATTAAAGAAGGTAAGAAGAATATGGTAGACTTACTCTCAGGCAATCATCAATCTGTGGTACTGCAGAAAGACAGTTCTATAGAAATAGTAGTTCCTGCACTCAATGGAAGAGTCTATAAATTTTAGATTATGGAAGTAGACAACTATACATTCAATGTACACAACAAAGAGGAATTTCCACCTGCACACACAGCCGAACATTTGCTAAACCAACTTATGGTAAGAATGTTTGGAACAGAACGCAGCAGAAATGCACACATAGAACGAAAGAAAAGCAAAATGACTTTCGTGCTTCAACAAAAACCATCGCGAAAAGAAGAAAAAGCCATAACAGATGAAATGAATAGGCTTATAGAAGAAGACCTTCCTGTAACATACGAACTTGTGGAACGCAACAATTTGCCAGAAAACGTAACACTAGAACGATTGCCCGAAGATGCTTCTGAAAAAATAAGACTAGTAAGAATTGGCAATTACGATGTGTGTCCGTGCATTGGTAAACACGTTCGTTCTACAAAACAAATAGGCAAATTCGAGCTGTTAGGTACAAATTGGGACGAACACAGCAAGTCATTTCGCATACGTTTTAAAGTAATACCATAATATTTCAAGTAAATAAACTCCTATGATAAGTAAAGACAGTATAGAATCAGCCTATTGTTTCTTACACCAAAAGTATCGTGTATACAAGTTTTCTAACAACGAAACACAACGCGACGACATAGAATTTGCCATTGCATCTTACGTAGAAGAGATGAACAAAGAACTTTATGCACAGCTTGCCAAAGGTAGAGAAGAATTTCTTTGTAACCATACAACTTTTGATGCTGATATGCAAGAGGCTATAAACGAATTAGAAACAAGATTATAAAAATGAACTTCGATAAAATACACGACGACGCAAGAAGAACAGAACTAATACGAATGATTGAACATTCGGTAGAACATTTATCGCTTGCCGAACTCGAAGCATTATACTACGACTTAGTATCAAAAGACTATATACGATAAGAACAACGTGAATAAAACAAATAAAGAAATACTCCGTCTTGCACTTCCATCAATAGTTAGTAACATCACAGTGCCTCTTTTAGGTTTGGCAGATTTAACCATTGTTGGACATATTGGAAACGAAAACTATATTGGAGCTATTGCCATAGGTTCAATGATATTCAATATTATGTATTGGATATTAGGGTTTCTGCGTATGGGAACAAGCGGAATGACATCGCAAGCATACGGCAGAAAAGTTTGGGAAGAAGCCATAAGAGTGCTATTTCGTGCCTTAACTATAGGCGTAGGTATAGGTGTTATCTTTATTATTTGCCAATCTGTTATAGAATGGATTATGATTTGCGCAATGAATACTCCCGGAAGTTCTTTACCATTAGTACATTCATATTTCCACATTGTTATTTGGGGAGCACCTGCTATGCTTGGTTTATATGGACTAAATGGGTGGTTTATTGGTATGCAAAACACAAAAATACCAATGTTAATTGCCATTGTGCAGAACCTTATTAATATATTCGCCTCACTTTTATTTGTGTTTGGTGTTGGGTGGAAAATAGAAGGTGTTGCATCGGGCACTCTAATTGCACAATGGAGTGGTTTTCTAATAGCTTTATTTTTTGTGCACCGTGGACTTAAAAATAAAACATTTTATACATCGCCTACTATTACACAGTTATCGTTCTCGCTTTTCAAATCTACACTTACTCACATAGAAGCTTGGCAGCGTTTCTTTTCTGTAAATCGTGATATCTTCTTGCGCACACTATGTTTAGTAGCTGTAAATTTATTCTTCACCAGTGCAGGTGGAAAACAAGGAGCACTAATACTCTCAGTTAATACATTGCTTATGACAATGTTTACGCTCTTTTCCTACTTTATGGACGGCTTCGCTTATGCTGGAGAAGCTTTGAGTGGAAAATTGTATGGTGCAAATAACAAGAGCGGATTTATGCAAATGGTACATAGTTTATTCATGTTCGGCGGAATTATGGTGATTCTATTTACTGCAATTTATACACTTAGTGGGAAAAACTTTCTCCATCTTCTCACCGACAACAGTTCTGTTATCTGTGCATCTTTGCCTTATCTTGTTTGGACTTATTTTATTCCACTTACAGGAGTAGCTGGTTTTATTTATGATGGTATATTTATTGGAATGACAGAAACCAAAGGAATGCTCATTACTTCTGCTATAGCAATGGTTTGTTTCTTTGCTTTCTACTATATTGCCAAACCATTTTGGGAGAACAATGCATTATGGATAGCTTTCCTTTTATTTCTTTCTCTGCGTGGTATCCTTCAATTCTTTTGGGCGAAGAAATTTGTTCTAAATCGTTTCAGTGCATCTAACAAAAAAAATATGAAGTCTAAAAACATTAGCGCCTCCAAAATATAACTCTAATTTACTCATAAAATACTCTTTTCCTACAACATAGTGCACATTATTAAGATTCCTACGGTCTATAAGATATCGATTAAGGTATGAAATTTAATAAAAACTTCACGAATAATTTGATTCTACAAAAAAAAGATATACCTTTGCATTCGTTTTCAAAAAAATTAGGTTTGATCCGCTAGCTCAGCTGGTAGAGCACAACACTTTTAATGTTGGGGTCATGGGTTCGAGCCCCATGCGGATCACAAAAAGAAAGGGTTTCTGCTACGAAATCCTTTCTTTTTTATATACATTATTGTTATATTCCATAAGAATTTATAACTGTGTTTACTGTTTGTTTAGTACTATTTCGCTAAAAAAGTTCAGACAAGATAGTAACAAATGTTATTGTTTGTCAGATAAGAACTGACATTATACCATTCGCATTATTACTGTTTGCATCTATTTCTCAGCCATTTCTATCTTATTTTTCCATATTTAAATATTATTTTCCTTTAATTTTATTTACAGTCTTTATATTACACACTTATGGCACACATATTGTGTGTTTGTTTTATATTAATAATAACAACGAAATAAAAAGACGAGATTATGAAGTTTGAAAAAGGAAAAATTTTCAATGCCAATGAATTGGTTAATTATACAGAAGGAGGCGTAGTAAGCAAAGAGTTAATTCATAACAATGCTGGTAGTGTTACGCTTTTTAGTTTCGATGCTGGACAGGGACTTTCACAACACACTGCGCCCTTCGATGCTTTTATTCAAGTAATAGATGGAGAAATGGTGCTCAATGTTGAAGGTATAGACAACCATATTAAAGCTGGAGAAAGCTTTATTATTCCAGCAGGTGCGCTTCATTCTGTAAAAGCAGAACAACGTTTTAAGATGATTATTACAATGGTAAGAGGATAAAATAGAGCATATTTTTGCGGCTATTATATATACAAAAATATTAACAAGGCTATTTCTACATAGATAGTCTTGTTATTTTTTATAATTATCGGGAAAAATGTAATTAGAAAATTGAGAATTTATAATTTAAAAAAAATATTTTCTTATTATATTTTTCGGTGTTCTATATAATAACGAAGCATTGTGTTTTATATGTTTGGCTTATTATACAGTTTATCTATTTATTTAATAGCACAATCCTCACTCCATTCTTATTTTGGAATGAGGACGAGGCTTTTATGTTCTATTTTCTAAATATCTATCAATAGAGATAAGGAGTGCTTTCTCCCCTACTCTTGCTTTTCACAATCTTCTATAGTAACAGTATCTTCTTTATCTTCTTTTGTTACATATCGTTTCCAATAGGCAATAATAAGGGTGGTTAGTGGCAGAGCTACTATCAAACCAATAAAACCTAACAACGATCCCCATACAGAAAGTGAGAGTAACAGAATAGCCGGGTTCAAATTCATAGCCTTCCCCATAATCTTTGGTGTTACTATTAGGTCGCTAATAATCTGGATAATAGCAAACACTAATGTAGCTGTTCCAAATACTACCCAGAAATTTTGTCCGGTATCTACGGCTTTAATTAACGATAGAAATACCATTGGAATAAATGCTAATGCATGCATATATGGTATTAGAGTGAGTACACCTATTAATATTCCCATTCCGATGGCTATTGGAAAGTCGATAATGGTAAAGCCAATACAAAATAAAATGCCCATTGTAAGTCCAACCAGACCCTGTCCACGAATATAATTGTTCAATTCAGACTCTACATCTTGCATTAAGTCGGTCCAGAAGGGTCGTTGTTTCTTTGGAAATATACGTATAAAGTTTTTGGCTAAGCGTTCGTAATCGAGTAAAATAAAGAAGAGATAGAGCAATGTTATAAACGATGCTATTACACTAAAAACAATACTTGCTGTTTGTCCTAAGAATGAAAATAGTTTTGGTATAGAACTTTTTATTGTAGCAGTAAAGTCTGCACTGTTAATATAGTGGCGTATTTGTGGTAAATATTCTTGTATCCATTCACGTACCATTACCATTATGCGGTTTCCGTTGGCAGTATGTAATACATATTTATTAGCAGCATCGCCTAATTTTTCTACTTGATCTATCATTGGTGGAACAATCGCAAAAACAACACACGAGATAACAGTTACAACCAACAACATTGTTATAATAACCGCTATTGGACGTACTTTAACTCGCAATTTGTATTGCACAAACTTTACAACTGGATTTAACAAGTAAGCAATAAACCACGCTATAAAGAAAGGTAATAGTGCGTGGCTAAGATAATTTACTACATAGAACACGGCAAATATTAAAGCCGCAACTAAAAACCAGCGTATAAATTTATCGAATGTAATTTTCTCTTCAAACATAATACTTCTTTTATTGAGTTATTTCTTTATAGCTTTTTAGGCTATTAATTTTTCTTTCGTGCTTCTTCTTTCGAAACTTTTTGATAGCATTCCCTACATAAAGGTTCGTATTCGGTTTGTTCGCCCAGCATTACTCTATGTTCGTTGGGTACTAATCTATGACTAACGTAAGCAAGAGCACCACATTTTACACAAATAGCATGTACCTTTGTTACTTGGTCGGCAATAGCACAGAGTGCAGGAATAGGACCAAACGGGACTCCTTTATAGTCCATATCGAGTCCAGCAACAATAACTCTTACGCCATTATTGGCTAGTTGGTTACAAATATCTACAAGTCCTTCGTCTAAAAATTGGGCTTCATCTATACCTACAACATCTATATCGGACGCCAATAGTAATATGTTTCCCGACGAATTAATGGGTGTAGAGTGAATAGCATTCTTATCGTGGCTCACAACTTCTTCTTCCGAATAACGTACATCAATAGCAGGTTTAAAAATCTCTACTTTCTGCTTTGCAAATTTAGCACGTCTAAGTCGGCGAATTAATTCTTCTGTTTTACCCGAGAACATACTTCCACAAATAACTTCTATTCGTCCTTGACGTCGCTTTTCTCCGTTCACATTGTCTATTATGTCCATAGTTATTGCGTTATAAGTAATTTATCCTATATTCAATCATTTGTGTTCCTGTGCGAAATCTTAAACAAAAGTTTCCAAGAACTTCACGTCTCCAGATACATTTACAGTTTGTATTGTTGCTGGTAATAATACAGTTTCGCCAGCCCTTAGCTCTATATTTTGTTCATTAGTACTAAGCATACATTTTCCTGATAATGCCATTAGCACCACAAACGAGTCTAATTCGCTATAATCAAGCTGCATAGGTTCGTCCAAATCATAAACCGATGTTGTAAAATGCTTACATCGCACTAGTTCTATTCCTTTGTTCTTACAAGGTTTATACTTTGCGCGATAATCGTCTTCTACATTATAATCAATGCATTCTGCAGCTTTTTCTGTGTGCAACTGTCTATAATTTCCATCGTTATCTTTACGTTTAAAGTCATAAATACGATAAGTAATATCGCTTGTTTCTTGTATTTCAGCCAAAAATGTGCCTGCACCTATAGAATGAATACGTCCTGCGGGCAAATAAAACACTTCACCTTCGTGCACTTTATATTCGCACAAAGCATCGGTTATGGTATCGTTTTCCACCATTGTTTTATATTCCTGCGGAGTTATATTGTGTTTTAATCCACTCAACAAAGTTGCATAAGGTGCGCTTTCCATAATATACCACATTTCTGTTTTACCACGTTTCAGTCCATTCCTTATAGCGTGTTCATCGTCAGGGTGTACTTGTATAGATAGTTGTTTCTTAGCATCAATAAACTTTACGAGTAATGGAAATTCGTTACCAAAACGCTCATAATTCTCTTTCCCAACGAGATTACCTTTCAACAAAGCTACTAAATCGTTTAGCTTCATACCTTCGTATTGCCCGTTGGCTACAATGCTTTCGTTGTTTTTCACGCCAGATATTTCCCAACTCTCGCCCACTTGATCCATTTCGACGTTGAGTTGCTTAAAAGGTATTATCTTATCGCCGCCCCATAGCACCTGTTTCAATATAGGGCGAAACTTTATTATCTCCATTCTTTTATATGTTCTTCTATGTTCATCTGTAAGGTGCAAAGATACAACTTTTACATAAAAGAAGCATAATAAACAATCGAAAACATTATATATCAAATTATTTCAGTACCTTTGCAGCGTTCAAACATAATGTTGTCTATTATGGCTGGCTGACAACTAAATTGTGTGAACAAGTAATAATAGACAGAAGTTTGAGGGATTTCGTAGCTAATTTTTTATAACAAATTAGGATAAGCACACCGTTGTAATGTGCTCAAATAATATTGATTAATCAATACATATTTCTCATTCAGACTTCTTTAAAGAAAGAACATTTTGAAAACATTTGAAGAATTAGGCGTAAGCGAAGAAATACGCCATGCAATAGAAGAACTTGGATTTGAACAACCAATGCCTGTTCAAGAGACTGTTATTCCATATTTATTAGGTAATGGCAACGATGTTATTGCACTCGCACAAACTGGAACTGGTAAAACAGCAGCATACGGCATACCTGTTTTACAAAAAATAGACCCAACAAAGAAAGAAACACAAGCTCTTATTCTAAGTCCAACACGTGAACTCTGTTTACAGATAGCCGATGATATTTCCGATTTCTCTAAATATATTGATGGACTTCATGTTGCTGCTGTTTACGGTGGTGCATCTATTGAAATGCAAAGCAGACAGCTGCGTAAAGGTGCACAAATTATTGTGGCAACTCCTGGACGACTTATAGATTTGATGAAACGTGGTGTTGCAAAGTTAGATGCTGTATGCAATGTTGTGCTCGATGAAGCCGACGAAATGCTGAATATGGGTTTCTCAGAAAGTATTAATGCTATATTCGAGGGAGTACCATCAGACCGCAACACACTGTTGTTTTCTGCAACAATGAGTCGAGAAATTGAGAATATTGCCAAAAGCTATCTACACGATTACAAGGAAATTGTTGTGGGCAGCCGCAATGAGGGGGCTGAAAAGGTGAACCATATTTACTATATGGTTCACGCAAAAGATAAGTATCTGGCTCTGAAGCGTATTGTTGATTATTATCCAAGCATTTTTGCTATTATATTTTGTCGCACGAAGGTGGAAACACAAGAAATTGCCGACAAGCTTATTCGCGATGGATACAACGCTGAGGCTTTACACGGTGATCTTAGTCAGCAACAACGCGACTTAACCATGCAGAAGTTCCGTCAGCACAATGTACAATTTCTAGTAGCTACCGATGTGGCTGCTCGCGGACTAGATGTAGACGATTTGACCCACGTAATAAATTATGGATTACCTGACGACATTGAAAGCTATACACACAGAAGCGGTCGCACTGGACGCGCTGGAAAGAAAGGTACATCTATATCTATTATACATTCGCGCGAACGCTCTAAAGTTAAGGCGATAGAGAAAATTATTCAGAAACAATTTGTAGACGGTACGCTTCCTTCAGCAAAAGATATTTGCAGCAAGCAGCTTTACAAAACAATGGACGAAATAATTAAAGTTGATGTTAACGAAGAAGAGATTGAGCCGTTCTTGAAGGAAATTAATCGACACTTTGAATATATAGACAAAGAGGATATTATTAAGAAAATCATTAGTATGACTTTTAATCGCTTCTTGGAATACTATGCTAATGCGCCCGAAATAGAAAAACCATCGGGTAAACGTAGTGAACGAGATGGCGAACGTGGTAGCCGTAACGGTCGTGGCGAACGAAACCGAAAAGGTTTGCGCACACCAGAAGCGGGCTACAAACGTTTATTTATAAATCTTGGAAAAGACGATGGATTCTATCCGGGCGAAGTAATGCAGTTTATAAATAAAAACGTACACGGAAGACAGGCTGTGGGGCACATTGACTTATTGAGCAAATTTTCGTACATAGAAGTGCCTGAAAAAGATGCCAACAAAGTGATGAAGGCACTCAACGGAACTACCTATAAAAAGCGCGAAGTGCGTTGCAACGATGCTGAAGAAAGTGGGCACGGTCGTAATGGTCGTGGCAATGGAGCACAAAAAGGTAGGCGAAACAACGAAGATACTAATAAGCATCGTTCTAATGGCAGTCGTCAAGGAAATAAAAACAAACCGAAAAGCAAGGCACAAACACAGCTAGAGACTAATGAGACTGGCGATTGGCGAAAGTTTTTTCAGCATGATGTTAAGCTGAAAGGTGAAGTTCCCGACTTCTCTGAAGAAGGCTGGGCAAGAAGAAAACCAAAGAAGAATAAATAGCAGAATTAGACTATTCTGCCAACAATAGAACTTTAAGAGTCTAATATCGGAACCCTCAATCAGGGTTAGATATGGACTCTTTTTGTTTATGGGCACGAGTATTCGCCTATCATTACATTGCATTCAAAGATATTATTTGCAAATAACTGAATTGCCAATTCAAACAGAATGTATTGATTTTGTGATATATAGGTAGAAATTTATAAGCAGCGCCAAGTAGCTACTCACCTATCAAATAGAGTATCTCAAACAGTTAGAAAAAACATTCAGATGTTAGCCACTCTTGTTTTAGATATCTGTCGCGTCCGTCACAGATATCTGTCACGTTCGTCTCAGATATCTGTCAGTTGCGAATTAGACATCATAAAAAACTGTATCCTTTATACGTCTACGCTATAGTACCTAAAAGACATTTACATAGATGAGGATTATGAGTGTTTTTATTCTGCTATATTCCGACTCAAATATTATTATAGGTATCTAATAAACAATATGTTTTTCGGTATTCTATTATATAAGAATACATTTTTCTACAATTGCCTCCCTTTACACAGAGCTTATATCTTCTCGTCTGAATAAAGCAATGTGGCTATGCCTCACTATGTTATCGAATAAACACCAATCAGCCATTAAACCACAACATCATTATATTTGGTTTATACAATGATGTTACAGTTTAATGCCGCATTTAATTTTTATTTTCTATTGTTGCGTGAAGTAAATAAACAGTAGTGTTTATTTCAACACTTTACGCGTCGTTCCGTCGCTCATACGAACGATATTTACTCCATGCTGCAATTCCTTCTGTTTCTTGCCATTGACAGAGTAAATAGTTCTTACGGTAGCGTTGTTCGATGACATGCCTGCCGAAATTCCCGATGGTGTTTTTCTTGTGAAATATCCCGTATCGGGGTTTGCCATCGACCCATCGGTTTTGTTCTTGTCGTATGCCACTGCACCTTTGAGTTTCTCGCAGAAGCTGAACATATCCTTTGCAGTGCTGCAATTCCATGCATTATTGCAGTAAATGGTGGTCAGAGACTCGCAATGACTGAACATTTCGCTGAACGATACTGTACCTTTTGTGTTGAAATTTGTCAGGTCGAGCGAAGTCAGTTTCTTGCAGTTCCGAAACATACTCCTCATATGGATTACTTCCTTTGTATTGAAACTCGAAATGTTGAGGGTGGTCAGACTGATGCATCCGTCGAACATATTATCCATAAAACCAACTTTAGCCGTGTTGAAGTTTGATAAGTCAAGCGATTTCAGACTGCTGCAACCACGAAACATATTTGCCATACTGGTTACGTTAGTTGTGTTAAAGCTTGATAGGTTGAGCGAAGTCAGGTTTTGACATTCATTGAACATCCCTCCCATGTTTATTGTATTTGCCGTATTGAAGCTGGAAAGGTCAAGTACGGTTAGGTTTGAGCAAGCACTGAACATATTGCCCATACGGGTAACTTTTGCTGTATTGAAGTTTGAAAGATTGAGCGATGTCAGTTTGGTGCAACTCATGAACATCTCTTCCATATCGGTTACGTTCTCGGTGTTGAAGTTCGAGACATTAATCGAGGTCATATTGGCGCAGACAGAGAACATACTGCTCATATTTCTTACGTTCTTCGTGTTAAAACTTGAAAGATTGAGCGAAGACAGTGCTTTGCAGTTGAAGAACATGTGCCTCATGTTGGTTACGTTCTTTGTGTTGAAACTCGATAGGTCGAGCGAGGTCAGAGCAATGCAGTGCATGAACATCATGCTCATGTTGGTAACGTTTGCCGTGTTGAAGTTCGATAGGTTGAGCGAGGTTAAGGAAGTGCAAGCAAAGAACATTTCCGTCATATCGGTTACTTCAGACGTGTTGAGATTTTCCCAACCCGTGATATTCTTCAAGGCTCTGCAATCGCCAAACCAACAACGTGTGGTTGTCGGGCGGTAGTTCTTGAACGATGTATCGAACACGACCGTAGTAGTCCATGTATTATTAGCTTCGGGAACTCCTGCCCAAGCCGGGCATCTGCCTTGGTATCGGGTTTCCTTGATACCATACACCGTACCCGTTCGGCTCGATTTCTGTGCGTCGTAATAGAACGTGAGCGTTGCGCCGTCGTCGCTTACTACGACATACGCTTCGTTCTTTTGTGCCTGCGTCGGTAGTGCTGCCATCAGCATTATTGCTATGGCAAACAATGAGAAAAGTAGTTTTGGTTTCATAGTCGTATTTTTTTATAATTAGTTAGACAAATTACCCCCGTTTGCCTCATACAATGGGACGGAACGGGGGCAATGTTTATGAACGCTTTTGTCAGTGGTAAACGATACCTTTCCGTTTAGTTGCAAATATAATTCTTTTTTTTAAGAATTACAACAATTTGGAAAGTAAAAGTTTTTTTTCTTATTATTCTTCGCGGAACGGATAGATTAGGTTGTCTTCGGTAATCTTATTCAATACCTCGTCTACGAATTTGCGACTTTCCCAGCGCGCCATCGGCAGGTCGTGAAGCAGATAGTTACCACAATCCTTGGGTGCTGCGCCCGGTATTTCGCCCTCGAACGAAGCGACAAACTCGAAGGTGCGGCGCATAAGTTCTACAATATCCACCGATTTTAAGTCTCCTTTCAGTATTAAGTAGTTGCCCGTAAGACAGCCCATAGGTCCCCAATACACCACACGGTCTTTCCATTCAGCATCGTTTCTTAAGTAGGTAGCTGCCAAATGTTCTATGGTGTGAAGTGCACCAATGTGCAAAGCAGGTTCTCGGTTAGGCTCTTTCATACGTATATCAAAGGTGGTTACTACTTCGTTGCCTACAAAATCCTGTCGGCTAACATATATACCACGCAACAAACGGTTGTGGTCTATGGTGAAAGAAGGTATCTTTTCCATAATAAATTCTGTATTTAAAGAGTGTTGATAAAATGCTTTGTAACCTCGAAACTACCTTCGGCAATCTGGCTCCAGAAGTCATAATACATACTCGCATCGGTGTCTTTGAGCGGAATGTCGCTGATAACACGGAACGAAACAAAAGGCACATTATATATATAGCACACTTGCGCAATAGAGCAACTCTCCATATCTACTGCTGTTGCTTCTGGGAAATCGTTCATTATAGATAGCATCTTATCTTTGGTAGTAACAAAATAGTCGCCACTAACAGTTAATCCAGCCCTCACTGTAAAACTATTCTCGCCTGTAACACAGTTCAGCGAAAGTGCTTTCTCTACCAACTCTGTAGGCGATGTGTAGCGTGCAGGCATTCCCATAATCTGACCTTTAGCCGCTTCGCTACCACACGAAACATCGTGATAAACACATTCTGTAGCCACAACCACGTCCATAACATTCAGTGTAGTGTCAGCTCCGCCTGCACAACCACTCGAAACTATAAGGTCGGGCTTATAGTTGTTTATCATTTCTACAGCACCAACGGCAGAGTTTACCTTGCCTATGCCACACTTTTGCAACACTATATCTTTGTTGCCAACCACACCAATCACAAATTCTTTGTGGTTACAATATTCGGTTTCTGTATGTTCGAGAATAGACTTGAGCTGTATAAACTCTTTGTCCATAGCCACTATAATTCCTATTTTCATACTGCAAAGGTACGAAAAAGTTAATACAGCCAATCGTAAGTAATGAGTTTTTTGTATCTTTGCACGCATTGTAACGAATTTAAATACAAATAAGATATGAATACTTTAAAGAAATGTCTGCCCGATGCGATAGTTATCGTCATCTTTGCAGTAATCTCTTTTGCTTACTTCTTTGTGCCTGTATCGCAAGGCAAGATTCTTTTCCGCCACGATTCACAAGCAAGTGTAGGCTTAGGACAGGAACTTACACAGTATGAACAACGCACTGGTGAGGTTACACGTTGGACTAACTCTGTTTTTAGTGGTATGCCAACCTATCAAATCTCTCCATCGTATAATTCTACCGATGGACTTTCTGCGGTAATGTCGGCATATCATCTATGGTTGCCAGACTATGTTTGGTTCATTTTTGCCTATCTTTTAGGTTTCTACATTCTGCTTCGTGCGTTCAACTTCCGTCAGTCGTTGGCTGCATTAGGAAGTATCATCTGGGCATTCTCTTCCTATTTCCTTATCATTATTGCTGCAGGACACCTTTGGAAGGTAATGGCATTGGCGTACTTACCACCTATGATAGGTGGTGTCGTGCTGGCTTATAGAGGTAAATATCTTTGGGGGTTCATTGTTACTGCAGTGTTTACAGCCTTTGAAATTAAGGCTAATCATGTGCAAATGACCTACTACTACCTTTTCATTGTTCTGTTTATGGTAATAGCCTACCTTGTACAAGCTATTCGCGAAAAGCGTTTACAACATTTCTTTAAAGCTTCGGGCATTCTCATAGCAGCAGCATTGATAGGTATAGCCATCAATATTTCGAACCTTTACCACACTTGGGAATATCAGAAGGAAAGTATGCGTGGCAAGAGCGAACTGACAAAAGCGAATAGTGCTAATCAAACAAGTTCAGGTCTCGACCGCGACTACATTACGCAATGGAGCTATGGAATAGACGAAACACTAACTTTGCTTGTGCCCGATGCTAAAGGCGGTGCAAGCGTTCCATTAAGTCAGAATGCAACGGCTATGGCAAAGGCTAACCCAGAGGTTGAAAATATGTTGCCACAACTATACGAGGCTATACCACAATACTTTGGAACGCAGCCCGGTACGAGCGGTCCTGTTTATGTGGGAGCCTTTGTTCTTTTTCTCTTTGTGTTGGGTTTGTTCATTGTTAAGACACCAATAAAGTGGGCATTGCTGGCAGCTACTGCACTGTCTATATTGCTTTCGTGGGGACACAACTTTATGGGCTTTACCAATTTCTTCCTCGATTATGTACCAATGTACGCTAAATTCCGTACTGTTGCCAGCATATTAGTTATAGCAGAGTTTACCATTCCGTTGCTTGCGGCACTTGCTTTAAAGCGCATTGTAGACGAACCTACAGTGCTAACAAAGAATATGAAGTATGTTTATGCTAGTCTTGCGCTTACAGCAGGTGTAGCTCTCGCAATAGCGTTAATGCCAAGTATGATGGGACCTTTCGTATCAGATCAAGAGCGTCAGATGCTTTCCGGCATTCAAGGAATGACTCCTGATGTTCAGAATATGATGCTTTCGAGCATTGCTACTATGCGTGGTGCTATGGTAAGTGCCGATGCTTGGCGTTCGATCGTGATTATAATAATTGGTGTTGCTATGCTTTTACTATTTAAGGCACAGAAAATTAAAGCAATCTACCTTATTGTTGGAATATCTGCTCTCTGCTTAATAGACCTTTGGCAAGTGGATAAACGCTATTTAAACGACGAGATGTTTGTGCCTAAGAGCGAACGCGATACACCACAACAGGCTACTGCTACTGATTTGCAAATACTGAAAGATAAATCTTTATCGTACCGGGTGCTAAACTTCGCATCGGGTGCCTTCAACGAAAACAACACATCGTACTTCCATAAAAGCATTGGCGGATATCACCCAGCCAAGCTTCGTCGCTATCAAGAAATGATTGATAAATACATTGCTCCTGAGATGCAAACTGCTATGCAAGCCATAGCTAATAAGGGTGGAGTTATGTCGGAAGTAGATGGCAGAAAGCTATTCCCCATACTGAATATGCTCAACGCCAAATATTTTATAGTTCCATTACAGGGCAATGCTACTACTTCAATACAAAATCCGTATGCACAAGGTAATGGTTGGTTCGTAGACAAACTTACATACGTGGCTGATGCTAATGCAGAATATGCAGGAGTAGGCAAGATAGATGTAAGCCACGAAGCTGTAGCCGACAAGAAGTTTGAGCCTATACTCGGACAAACACAAACTAACGATTCTACAGCAAGGGTCGTACTAACCAAATACGAACCTAACAATATGACCTACACTGTGAGCTCAACAAAGGGCGGAGTGGTTGTATTCTCAGAGGTTTATTACCCTGGTTGGACTGCTACCATAGACGGGCAACCTGCCGAACTCGGTCGGGTGAATTACATTCTGCGTGCCTTAAACGTGAAAGCTGGTAAGCACGAGGTAGTGCTCGACTTCCACCCAACAAGCATTAGCACAACCGAAACTATAGCTTATGCTGCTCTTATAGTTCTTCTACTTGCCATTTGTGTGGCTATTTATTCGGAAAAGAAAAAACAAAAAACAACGAAAAAATAGTCCTCCTATAAATAAACCGTAAGAACTTCAACACTGCGATTGCAATATACAATTTATAAAGTAACTGCATCGTAAGGTTGAAGTTCTTTTTTTTATTCACTATAAATAAGGCTACCGTATTCTTTGTAATCACCCCACTATACTTTAAGTTAAAGTATTCTTATACTTTAGGTTAAAGTCTTCGTGTACTTTAAGTTAAAGTCCTCTTGCACTTTAAGTTAAACCATCATTACGTTTTATGAATGGAAGTTCAGTAGGAAATAAGTGTGAGCCTATAAGCTATGCTTACTAGCTACACACAAACAAAATAGGACAGACAGATTTTTGAGGTTCTTGCTTCAGATATCTATCACGCTCGTCACAGATATCTGTCGCGTTCGTCTCAGATATCTGTCACGTTCGTCTCAGATATCTATCAATATCAAATTAGATATCACAAAAAACTACAGTCTTTATATCTCTATATAATGTAACAATATAATGTTCTGAAACTCGTTATATAGTCATCCCTTAAAAACTATATTTCAGCATAAAGCCTGTACTGACAAGCTCTATGCTGATTCTTTTTATAAGGTACAAAAGAACTCTCATAGCTCTTTTGAAGTTATATGCTGCCGCAGCTAATAATACATTGATAGCATCTCCTTTCACACCTTTATAAAAGTTGCGAGATAATCGGTGGTCTGCTTTAAGATGTCCTATTGTTGGTTCTATACCTGCTCGTTTACAAAATAGTTTGTGTTTCTTTTTCTTTTGGTAGTAGCTGTCTTTAGCTTTAGGAACGTCTGGAATGAGTATCTTTGTCTTCCCAATCTGCTTTATACCTCTATACCCTCTATCTCCTGCTAACTTATCAACCTGCTTTCCTGTCATCCTTTGGGTTTGTTCCAATGTCTTTTCAATAGTATGTCCATCATATTCATTCCTAAAAGAACATGCACCAAGAATAAGTCCTGACCATGAGCGAAGAATAGATACTTTATTGCCAAACTCATATTGCTTATGCTCCTTACCTTTGCTGATACAAACTACATCTGGTTCGTGCAGAGAATATACTTTGTTCTTTGACTTCCTATTCTGAGAAAGAACTTTGTAATATAGCTCAAACATATTCTCATACCCTTTCTTTCCCCCAAGATTACGCTCTAGCTCTCTTACCAATCTTCCTGCTATGGTTCTTAGTTGTCTATCTGCCTTAAGAGCTTTCTTACGATTCTTGGGATGATTACGAAAACGTTGGGAACGGTAAATGCCTTTCAACGTACGCGTATAACTCTGTCGTAGAGGAAGACTCTTGTCATGAACTATCTTCAGAACGTTTTTGATTATCTTTTTATGCAACTTCGCATCTGTAGGATAGGTTATATTCTTCTCCTGTACAGTAGAATCAATGAAAGCAGTATCAAAATGATCTTCGTCATCATGGTCGGTATTAACGCGGATACTTTCTGCTAATATTAACTCCATACCTTCCTCGCCTATACGATTTCTGAAGTGAACTAACTCGGAAGCGTCACAGGGTTGTTTTGGCATAAATTCAAGTCCACCACAGAAATATTGGTAGTAAGCATTCTCGCTCCATTGAAAAACAACCA
Organism: Prevotella pallens; assembly: GCF_900454935.1. NCBI lineage: Bacteria > Pseudomonadati > Bacteroidota > Bacteroidia > Bacteroidales > Prevotellaceae > Prevotella > Prevotella pallens. The sequence goes on along the minus strand of NZ_UGTP01000001.1, from coordinate 906,221 downwards.
TTTCATCCGACACATTACGCAAATGTTTTAAAATTAAAAGACCACACATCAGGCGAATTGGATGAGCCGGGCGACCGTTAGTGCTGCAATACAAAGGAGAAAAAGCATTTTCAAAACTCTCCCAATTAATCTTATTACTAAGTTGGAAAAGGGGATGTTGATGACTAAGCATATCCTCTAAGGAAGAGAACATAGAGAGCTGTTTGGATGTACGTTTAAGCATAAATATCTGCAAGAATTATAGTGTAAAGGTACAAAAACTTGCAGATATTTGCAAATAATTTATAGCATAATATACTATGAATCAGAGGATTTTTAGGTTTATAAGGGTAGACTATATAAGTGTAGAAATTATTAGATGTAGTTAACAAAAAGCGGATAGATGTGCTGCGCAACAATGGTACGCAACGATGTAAGATATTATTTATATGTTAATATGCCTGTTATTTAAAATAAGTCTAAATACAAATATTAAAGTTCCACACTTTAAACATCTGTTGTAAGTTAATTGACAATCAGACTTTTTTACCACAAAAGGGTTATGTTTCATGTTTTATACACATATTGCTTATAAGGCAATATAACTATCTGGAACATACAACATTAGATATATGCAAAACTAATATTTAAACCTTATATTGCAATAATCTTATAAGCACCAAACGAACAACACTTTATAGCATTTCTGTATTATATTTTAGTCTACGTATTAATTTCCTATTCATCTTTTTTTTGCTAACTTTGCATTGCCTTTGTATTAAGGAGAATGATTTGATTTATTTACTAATAAGGAAACCCTTTAGATATATATTAAAGCATGAAAGTTCAACCCAAAGCACTCTGGGAGCAGTGTCTGCAGCTTATTAAAGAGAATGTAACAGAGCAGCAGTATACAACATGGTTCAAACCAATTACTTTCGAGACATTCGACGCTACCACAAGTATTCTTTTGGTACAAGTCCCAAGTCCATTCGTATACGAGTATTTGGAAGAGAACTATGTGAACTTGTTGAGCAAAGTGCTTACCCGTGTCTTTGGTAAAGGCATTCATCTAAAATATAGAATAGTTACCGATAAGACTCACAACTTAACGCAAGATATTCAATCGGACACTGTTGATAATGTTGAAACACAGCTACCAACTAATCGTGCAAATCAAAGTCCAACGCCATTAGATGCAGTTCTACAAGACATAGATCCACAATTAGATTTGCACAAGTCGTTCTCAAATTATATTGAAGGCGATAGCAATAAGTTGCCACGCTCTATAGGCTTGTCAATTGCAGAACACCCAAACACCACACAGTTCAATCCGATGTTTATTTTTGGTCCTTCTGGTTGTGGAAAGACTCACCTTATTAATGCAATAGGATTAAAAATAAAACAGCTTTATCCACAAAAACGTGTTTTGTATATATCTGCCCGCTTATTTCAGGTGCAATATACAAACTCTGTTTTGAATAATACTACCAACGATTTCATTAACTTCTATCAAACAATAGACGTTTTAATTGTTGATGATATTCAAGAATGGATAACTGCAACCAAGACACAAGATACCTTCTTCCATATCTTTAACCACTTGTTTAAGAATGGAAAGCGTATTATTTTAGCTTCTGACCGACCACCAGTAGAGCTTAAAGGTATGAACGAACGTTTATTAACACGTTTTGCTTGTGGACTTATTGCAGAGCTTGAGAAGCCTAACGTACAGCTCTGTATAGATATATTGAATAGTAAGATTAAGCGCGATGGATTGAATATACCAGACGATGTTGTGCAGTTTATAGCCCAAACAGCCAATGGAAGTGTACGCGATTTAGAAGGAGTCATCAATTCTCTATTGGCTTATAGTGTTGTTTACAACAGCAATATAGATATGCGCTTAGCAGAAAGAGTAATTAAACGTTCGGTAAAAATAGACGACGAACCTTTAACCATAGATGAAATAATAGATAAGGTTTGCTCACACTTCAACGTAACTACCACTGCTGTAAACTCTCGCTCACGTAAACAAGATATAGTATTGGCTCGTCAGGTAAGTATGTACTTAGCACAAAAACATACAAAAATGCCAGCAAGTCGTATAGGAAAACTTGTTGGAGGGCGCGACCACAGCACAGTACTTCACAGTTGTTCTCAAATAGAGAAGCGTCTACAAGTAGATAAAGGCTTCACAGCTGAACTCTCAACCATTGAGAACTCATTTAAACTGAAACTTTAAGCCACCTCTTACTTATTCTAATCCATATTCTTTTGGTTTATGCGTTTGATAAACCAAATAAGTTGAATCGCTATTAATGGTGAACGAATATTCAATAGCTTCGTTTAATGTTCCTTGCCATAACTCGCTAAAGGGATATAATTCCCACTTCAATCCTTCGCTTTCTAAGCATTTGCCACCTATCTGAAAAACACTTACCTGTTGGTGTGGAAAAGAAGCAAATGTTGTTTTACCTTGCGAAACAGTAAACCAACCATAGTTGGTAACCATTGTTGGCACAATGTTTAGGCATTTATAATAATGTAGAAGTAATGCTATGTTTCCTAATGTGTGGTCTTCTCGTTTGCCTGTTGTACCCAAAAAACAAAATGTTGGCTGCCCTTTTAAAACGAAATATTGCAAGGCATACTTTGTAGCCTTTGTTAAATCGTTGTCTTCCTGTTCTACTATTGTATGAAATATGGATTGATATTTCACCTTTGTAGCTGTCGAAACAGAATCGCCATCACCTACAATAACTTCTGGTTCAATTCCCATTCTCAAAAGTTCTTCTACAGCTCCATCGCATGCAATCAGATGTTTTGCAGTACGCAGAATATGTATTGCAGTTTCGTTTGTAGGGAAATCGCCTGCCGCAAGTATCACTACATCGTATTCATTCTTTAGTTCTCTCATTGCTTTTATTCTCTAATTCGTATATTTCTCTTCTCGCATCATTCGTTTCCATTTAAAATACCCAGCAATAGCTATAAGTGCATAAAATGCATAGAGTCCACCAGTAAATGGTATGCCTTTATAAAAATAGAGAGCCGACAATTCTATATCTGCTACAAACCAGACCCACCATTGCTCTATGTATTTTTTAGCCAATGCCCATAGTCCGATTATACTTAAGGCATTACCAAAGCTATCTAATACAGGGACAGTAGAGTTTGTAAAAGTAATTAAAATATAATAAACAGAACTCCACAAAGCTATAAAAGCCACTATTACAGGTACAATTTTCTGTTTTGGAAAACGTGTTATAGGAATTGTTTCGTTGTCTTTCTTCTTCTTACCAAACCTCCAATAAAGGTAGCCATATATAGAAACAACAATGTAATAAAGCTGCATACCGAAGTCTGCATATAATTTTGCTTCGTAATAAACAAAGCTATAAACAATAGGCATGAGTACACTCGTAAGCCAAAGCCAAATGCTAGCCTTGTACTCTTGGTAGATATAAATTAATCCGATAATAGTACCAACTAAGTCTAATACTTGATAGGTACTAGCATCTTGAAAGTATTGAATAATATTGTTTAGCATTTAGCTCTTTTTTATATATATTCTACCTCTCTTCGCTCTCACGATAACAAAGAGAGGTAGTTTAGTTTTTAGAACTTCAGTGTAATGTTACCCATCATTGTGAATCCAGCCATTGGCATAAAACCTATCTGATAATAACGGTTGTCGTTTGTGTATTTATTCTTTTCACTCACAGCACTGTAAACCCAACCACTTGCAGCATAATGGTTATTGAAAATATTGTTGAAATTAAGTCCGAAAACAATCTCCCTTAGCCCACAATGCTGTTTACTGGTTTTCAGAACATAATTGAGATTTATATCCGTTTGTGAAAAAGCAGGGAGTGAACGGTCTATGTTTTCGGAGTTATCCAAGTACTGACGGCTCACATAGTTTGTATGCCAAACAAATTGTGCACCTTTATAATGAAAGTTCATAAAGCCATTGAGAATAGTCGAAGGTGAAAAAGCGAGAGTAGAGTTGTCGTAATGCACTTTCAATGGCATCTTTTTATTGTCCCAATTATTTACAAACTCATCGAAGTTCTTAATTTTATTAATGCTCAGAGCAGCATTACCCTCTAATGTAAGCCACGAAGTAGCGTTCCAGCCTGCTGATAATTCGGCTCCCATACGATAGGAATCTTTTACGTTTGTTGTAAGATTCTCGCCAATATCGCTTTGTTCGCCTGTCTGAACAAACTGATCTTTATAGCCCATATAGTATAAGTTCGTTCCCACATTCCATTTATTTACTGCGTATTGATAACCTATTTCTACATCGAATAGGTGTTCTGCATTAGGTGCAGGATACTTTCCGTTGTCTGTAAAGTTGTTGCGTTCTGGTTCACGGCTTGCATACGCTATAGAGAAATAAGCCTTGTGCCCTCCATTATTATAACTGATACCAGCCTTAGGGTTCACAAAGTTATAGTTTTCGTTAATATTTAAAATCTGATTAGTATAACTACCATTTGCCAATTCGTAGAACTTATCATTCTTGCCATTAGCTTTGTAGTTCACATAACGATATTGTATGTCGGCAAACAAACTCCAGTAGGTGTGCAAATAGTAAGTTGCTTTCGCAAAAACACTATAGTCGTTCTTGTCTCCATCAGAGTCGTAATACTTCAATCCGTTAAAGTTCTGAACCTGACCTTTATTAGATATGTATGTAAGATAGCCGAAGTGGTTACCACGGAATTGCTGTAAGTTAATACCACCGAGTATATCCCAGCAATCGTTTTTGTAATTTACATTGTAAAGAATGCCGTAAGTATGCTGTGTTAATCCCTTCTTTCTCACAAAGTCGCTACGCTTAATATTTTTCCCATTTACATCGGTTGCTATAAGCCCAAACTTACTAAACTTATAGTTTGGACGAAACTCACTGTAATATCCGTATCCATAAGTATAATGTAAAGTTATATTATGCGACCAAGCAACATTGCTTTTCCATACAGCCGAGAGTATATTGTGGTTCTGATAGAAGTTATCAGTGGTCTTCTTCCAATAGCTTCCATCGTCCATTTTGTAACGTTGCGTTTGGTAGTTTCCATTTGCATCGGTAGAGAAAGTCCTACTATTGCCGTCAAATACCAACTTCTCGTAGAGTGGATTAAAACGGCCTAATCCACGTTTGTACAGGTCTTTGTAGGTTTTAATATCTTTACTCATCAGCGTAGCATCGTCGTTTCCAGCTACTACCCCACTCCACGCTTGTCCTGTCTTCTCAAAATTACCGATGTTTTTATACCTTATCTGAAAGTTATCGCTCACGTATGTCAGCCCACCATAGTAAGAGCCCGACCTTCCTGCCGTACCATGGAGATATCCATCTGTGGCTGTTTCGTGGTAAGCACCATCGAAGATAAAATGATTGCCCAATAAACCAGTTGAGAAGTTTACACCTGCATTATATGTATTGTATGTTCCAAACGATCCACTCACTTCTACAGTAGGTTGATGGTTTGGTGTAGCTGTTGCCAAAGAGATAGAGCCACCGAACGCCCCATCACCATTAGTAGATGTTCCGATACCACGTTGAATTTGTACGCTGTTCATTAGTGCACCGTAAGAGTTCATATTTGCCCAGAAAACTGTTTGGTCTTCAGGTGAATTAAGCGAAATCCCATCAAGAGTTATGTTGATACGACTGCCACCAGCACCACGAATGCGCATTGCAGCCGTACCCGTTCCAAGACCGTTCTCGCCCCAAGCAAACACACCAGGAGTATGGGCAAACAAAAAAGGAAGCTCACGTCCTGTTACAGAGAAGTTCGACAACTCTGCCTTTTTAATATTAGCCACAGCAAATGGAGCATTCTTTCGTGCTCTAACTCCAGCAACTATAACCTCTTGAAGTTCCTGACTTTTCAATGTGTCAGTTCTTTGAGCTTGCACACTCACTGCACAAGCTAATGCAACAACCATCAATTGCTTTTTCATATTATGTATTTGATATAATAGAATATAAGGGGAGTTTCCCTACGACGGCATTACCCGTATCAGGTTCATGGGTTTATTCTCAGCAAGTTCAAACGAACAAGCACCCCTTAGCTATCATTCTGATAACCGGTTGCAAAGTTACTACATTTGTATGGAATAGACAAAGAAAGGTAGAATTATCGCTTTTCTTGCAGATTTATTGTTTATTTTACATTGGCCATTGTGTTTTTGTTTAACTACTATCGAACATTAGAACCTAAGTAACCTTTATTTTATTGCAAGAAGGGTAAGAAGAGTGATTTACTTTACAACGAACACCTAGTAGTATTTTTGTTACTGAAAATAAGCAATAAACAAACTATACAAGGCAAGAGCATTTGCCTTGTATATAGCTTATTTTGAGTTCAGTAGAGAATAGATGGAGAAATTATAAACAGTGTCTACAATTTACGTACAAACTAAATAGAACATCTCAGATGTATAGAAAAACCAACTATATATAGCTACTTTTTTCTCAGATATCTGTTATGTTCGTTTCAGATATCTATAACGTTCGTCTCAGATATCTGTTATGTTCGTTTCAGATATCTATCAGTTGCAAATTAGATATCACAAAAAACAACAACCGTTATGTAGCTATATTATAATACTTGAAAGAGAATTATTTAGATGAGAATTATAAATTCATTTATTGCATTAATCGCATTGGAAAATATCTCGTGTATAAACCTTTTCTCTTACATCGTCCAATGCACTATCGTAGCGGTTAGCAATAATTTCATCACATTCTGTCTTAAATTTCTGTAAGTCGTTTACAACCAAACTACCAAAGAAAGTTGTGCCGTTCTCGAGTGTTGGTTCGTAAATCAACACCTTAGCACCTTTCGCCTTTATGCGCTTCATAACTCCTTGAATAGAACTTTGACGGAAGTTATCGCTATTCGATTTCATCGTTAATCGGTAAACTCCTATCACACATTCTTTTTCTACTGTAGGATTATAGTTCCCTTGTTCGTTATAATCGTAATATCCCGCCTTGTTTAGCACTTGGTCTGCAATGAAATCTTTACGTGTCCGGTTGCTTTCTACTATGGCTTGAATTAGGTTTTCGGGTACATCAGAGTAGTTAGCCAGGAGCTGCTTCGTGTCTTTTGGCAAGCAATAACCACCATAGCCAAACGATGGATTGTTGTAGAACGAACCAATGCGAGGGTCCAGACATACACCTTGTATAATGTGAGATGTGTTTAAACCTTTTACTTCTGCGTATGTATCGAGTTCATTGAAATAGCTTACGCGCAATGCAAGGTATGTATTAGCAAATAGTTTTACTGCTTCAGCCTCAGTCAATCCCATGAAAAGTGTTGGGATATCCTCTTTTATAGCCCCCTCCTTTAAGAGTTCGGCAAACTTGTGAGCTGCTTTATCTAATCGTTCGTCGCCTTCTGGTCGTGCAACAATAATGCGACTAGGGTATAAATTATCGTACAATGCTTTGCTTTCGCGTAGAAACTCGGGTGCAAAAAGAATGTTTTCACAGTTAAACTTTTGTCGTACGCTCTCGGTATAGCCCACAGGAATGGTTGATTTTATTATAATAATAGCATTCGAATTTACACGTACTACTTGTTTAATAACCTCTTCAACGTGAGTCGTATCGAAGTAGTTCCGCACTGGGTCGTAATTAGTAGGTGTTGCAATTACCACAAATTCAGCATCACTATAAGCAGCTTCGCCATCTAAAGTAGCTGTAAGTTGCAATTCTTTTTCTGCCAAATATTTCTCAATGTAGTCGTCTTGAATTGGCGATTTCTTATTATTAATAAGGTCTACCTTTTCTTTCACAACATCGACAGCTATCACATCATGATGTTGGCTCAATAGTGTTGCAATGCTTAAACCCACATATCCTGTTCCAGCAACTGCTATTTTATATTTCTTTTCCATACGAAGCGTTTTTTCAAATACCTTGCAAAGGTAACTATTTTCTCACAATTGTGTGTCTTTAATGTTTATTGGAAGCCTATAAATGGAATTATATAAGGCATTTCATTTATATTTTCTTATCGTTTAAGTGTATCGTTCGTTTCAATAAACCAGCCACAACGAATGGTAGTATGTTCACAATAGCAACAATAACGAAGAAGCGTTGATAGCCCAAATATTCTTGCAGAATACCTGTAAACCAACCCGATGCCATAAGCGAGAAGGCTGCTACAGCACTTGCTAAAGAAAAACGAAAAATGGAATACTTGCCTTGTGAGCAGAAAAGCAACACAAGTATATATGGCGTGATACCAAAACCAAAGCCAAACTGCTCTATTGCAACACATAAATTGATTATTGAGAGTGAAGAAACAAAGCTATAACTAAGATAGATATACAGCATCTTAGGCAACGTAATAGCACACACCATAATCCAGAAATTATTCCACAAGCCTCGCTTTTGTATGGCATAACGACCAACAAAGCAGCCTGCAATAGCAGAGAAAGCCCCCACTGAACCTTGAACCAATCCTAATTCTTGTGGTGAAAGGCTCAATCCGCCATTGCTCCCGGGGTCGATTAAGAACAGTGGAGCTATGCGAAAGAACATTCCTTCGGGTATCAAGAACAATAAAAGAAATGATAGCAATATAGCATAGTTAGGCAATTGCATAAAAGTTGTCTTAGTTTCCAACCACCATCGCCTTGTTAGTCCACTTCGAATAGGAATAGAGGGTCTATCTTGTGGACGTGGTAACACTATTGCGTGGTAAACAAAGAATACTAAAAAAATAATTGCAAGAAAGTAAAAGGTGGTTACCCACGACTTTGTAACCACTCTATTTATCACTTCTAAATTACCTGCTAATATCAGTGGAAGTCCCATTCCTACTACAACAGCCATTAACAAGAATACAGAATGTACACTACTAAGACTTGGTAGTTTGCGTAGCATACAAAGTTTGTAGTATCTCGCTACAGCCACATCGTGTACAACGGCAGCGCATGCAGTTATAAATAAGAACGACATAGAAGTTACTTCCCAATAAGAAGTAGTTATGGATAATGCTATACCAAACATTGACACTGTCATAAGCAGTTGCATTGCCAACACCCAAAAGCGTTTTGTGGCATAGCCTGTAACAATTCTGCCTAATAGTGGACGCAGAATAAAAGGAATAAAAGTCCACGAAGTATTCAATGTAATGGTGCTATTCGATTGCCCCATACGATTAAAGAAGACCAGCGAAACAAGAAACACAATAACATAAGGTAATCCTCGTGTAAAATATATTGTGGGTAGCCATAGCCAAACTTTAATATTTGTTTGTTTGTTCGTATCCATTCGCTTGTTTCAGTTCTTTATTTCAAGTATCTAATGTAATAATACAGATTTGCTAACTTATACGTATCGCATTGCTGACGTCTCTGTATTAGTATGCTTTTGTTATTTCAGCACTTTTATAATAGTGTAGTAAAATCTCATCGTAGCGATATCCTTGCACTCCCATCATAGCAGCTCCAATCTGACAAAGTCCTACTCCGTGTCCCCAGCCAGCCCCTTTTATAACAAATTGCTGTGGCACTCCATCTTTTATATCTACCTTTTCAACAACGAATGCCGAACTGTATAGGTGGCTTTTGCTAAGTGCACGCCTTATTTCAAGCTCTTTTCCAATGATGAGTGTACGTTGTGTACCTATTATTTTAAGTCTGTAAATGCGCCCGCTCTTACCTCTTTCCATAGGAATCAGGTCAATAATATCGCCAAACTGCATTGCCAGTTTTTCTTCTAAGAGCTGCTTTACTTCTGCTTGCGAGTAGATTTGAATCCACCGATAGAAGTCTGTTGTTTCTTGATCGAAATCGTTTAGTACCTGAGATAGTACCTTTTGGTCGGTTGTATTGCAGAAAGCATTGGGCGATGATAGTATCCACTGACGTGCAACTGCCTCGTTGGTAAGATTGGGTAGAGACGTTGTATCGGGCATTGTATCGGGAAGAGCCTGCAGATAAGGCTTTCTTATATTCTCCCAGCAATATTGAAACTCTTCAACTGCACCACCACAACACTTGCTATACCGTGCATCGCAAATCTCGCCACGGCTTGTTAGTATCTCTCCTGCTGTCTGTTTAATAGCCTCTACAACATGTTTATTGGCAGCTTTTGTTATACCTTGATAACGCTGACAATGGTCATCGGCACACACATCAAAGTGTTTGTGGTCTTCGCGATCGTACCAACGCACTATCTCTTCGTCTGTTTTGAATAGCGAAGGTTGCTTTACTGCGTTGTTGTTTTCTGCTTTTCGTTGTTCCATTTGTGCCAAAAGCCAACTACGCGATATAACAGCGTGGGCTTTTAATAGTTCCAACGACGATGTAGCACGCATTTCTGAAGAGATTACACTGATAAGATAAGTCTCAACTGGAAGTTCGTTGATGGCGCAGATATTGTTGTTTTCTACTATAAAACGCAACTTCCCTAAGAATGTTTGTGCTTCTTTTCGCTCCCAATGGAAGTTTACTCCGATGGTAACATCTTCGAGTGTAAACGACGATTGAGCATCATTTGGTTCGAAAAGGAGTTCATCGTAGAAGTTGTTTTCCCATAGAATACGACCTTCTGATAGTTCTACAACCTGCTTACCACATTGTTCTAAGCTGCAAACGGTATAGGGCGCATTCAGTGAAAAGCACAATTTGCTTGCGCTAACAATACCTACTGAAACGATTGGTTCCTTTTTTATATTACTCGTTTCCATTCTTCTTTATTGTTATTCTCCTTTATTTCTTATCTTTTCAGTTACTTCCTGCATCGTTTCAGCGGGCAAAACGATTTCTTGCATAACCTTTAATAAAAGCTTTTCGTCTATTCTTTCAAAGTCGGTTTGGCGTGGAAGAATAAGCAAACCGCCCATATCCAATGCGCCTGGACTTATTAAATATTGTTCGTTGCCCTCCTTTGAATAGCAATCTGGGCGGTGTTTGCGTCGTGGAAATATAACAGACACTGTGTCTAAACCCTCTTTCCATACAACAATGTTCATCATTGGTTCCACCTCGTCAGCCTGTTGAGGCAGCGAATTGTACACTATACTGAACAATTTTACACCGTTTTCAACGCTACGGCTTTTGATTGCAATGGCAGGGTAGGCAAAGTTGACAATCTCAAATATACCTTCCACCTCATTTATTCTTAATAACGGTTGTGCAGTAGCATCGAGTTTGCTCCACATTTCCTGTATTGGTAGCATGCCACTTGTGCCTCCTTGGAAGTGAAGATGGTCTGGTGCACTTGCGCCACACTTAGGACCGTTGTAGAAGAACATAAGTTTTGGATATTCATCGCTAAGTTTTTGCAAGTCAGCATAATGCTTTTGTATAAGCTGAAGCTGATGTTGACGTGCCGCAATGGTGAAATGGACAGGCAAAATGGGGAAAGGATTCACCAATATATCGAACTCTTCACCAAACGGAAGACTTATTTGCACCTGCGGACGATTATCTTTGCAAAGGAAGCAAGGACGCTTTGCAATGGTTGCCTTATCTATCTTTGCCCCTGTACTCACCATTCTTGCAGGGTTGAATTGTAGTTTTAAGCCTCCATCTAACCGCTTTGTCTTCACCAAACGTAAATCACTGAACCGCTTTTGGGTATCTTTCCACTGGTTCAGTTGGCTGTAAAAAAAGGCTCTAAACCTTTTGCGCCCTCCTCTTCGCCTTGTTTGTTGAGTTGCTGACGTGCTATTAGTTCTATTGTTCGTAGGCGATCTTTGTACAAATTGTTTGCGTTTACACGGTCAATACTTAACGCTGCATCGCTGTTTCCGCCCCAACGACGGCACAAATATAGTTCTTCGTAAATGCGCCCGATACGGAATTGACGGCTAAAAGCCAAGCCCATGGCGTAGTCTTCGCCGTAACTGGTGTTTGGAAACTGTACTTCACGCGCCAAAGGAGTATAGAATGCGCGTGGTGCACCTAAGCCGTTGATGCGAAGCGCATTGTTGCAGCCGTTGTCTTCTGTCCATTCTGCGTGGTCAATCAACCCCGGAGGGAGTGTGTTAAGGTCGAAATCGCACATACGATACGAGCCTATTATCATTGCTGCTTGCTGTTCGTGGAAGGCATCAACAATCTTTTGCAACGTCTGTTCAGATGAATAGAGGTCATCACTGTCCAGTTGTACGGCAAATCTACCACAATGTTCACAGTTCACAGCATAGTTCCAACAACCTCCAATACCAAGGTCGGAGCGATTAGGAACAAGGTGTAGCAACCTATTATCTGCCTTAGCAATCTCCGAAAGTATCTCTGTTGTCCTATCAGATGAATGATTGTCTACAACAATAACATTGTATTTAAAGTTGGTTTTCTGTGCTAAAGCCGACGAAACAGCGTCGCGAATGGTCTTTTCACGATTGAAAACGGGGATAACAACAGTAGCCTCAACAGCAAAATTACCACTTGTAAAGTCGGGTTGTCTATACTTCTTAGTATCAACCAGTCCACCAACAGCATACAAATGAGCTGTTGCAGCGCGTTCCATCTCTATTTGTACCTCACGATTGCGAGGATTAACATAGTCGAATTGCTTTTCTCCGCTTCTGCGTAAGTCGTCTTCCTCTTCTGTATAAAGGTATTCGTCTAAGTGGAAAATCTTACCTTTTCTACTTAAATACAAGCGCAAATCATACCAACCAGCAAACTTATAGCCAGCCTTTTCTGTTTGTTCAGCATATTCACGAAGCATCTTTGCATTAATGAGAACCAACGAACCAAAATCGAAATCGTCGCGAAGGCTACCTGCCTGATAGTCGATAACAGGGTGGCGAACCACTTTTCCTGCTTCAACAGAATAGCGGTCGGCATAGGTTAAGGCTGCCTTTGTGTCGGTAGCGACATGCACAAGGCGTGTTAAAGCGTGGTAACCCAGAGTTATGGGCGAAGTTTTCATATAGAAAAGCACATAGTCGGTAGTAGCATTTTGTGCCATTTTCAACATTGTTTCCGTAGAAAGAATGTTTCCAACTTGTATGTAGCCAATGCTTTCAGCCGTTTTTTCGCTAACGTTCGTACTGTCGGAAGTGAGCATAAAAACCTTTGCCACTTCGTTTTCGTTTATGAATTGCGTTGCATATTGTTGTGCTTGCTGAGCGTTATCGCAAGGAACAAAGCAATCTATTTTATTCTTTATATCCATTAGGTTGGTTGTTTTCGAGTAAGATAATCTTATGCAAAGATAGTGCAAACGAGTATAAAAGAGAGTTCACTCTTAGTTTATCGAGTGCTGCCTATCTTATGCAAAGATAACGAAAAGGAGTGAGATAGACGAAAGAAACGGTTAAAATTCTGTTGAATATCAGTACAAATAAAATATAGTAGAGGTGTTATGGCTTTTCACTGAAATTCTCTTTACCCTGCATAAACTCAGGTATGAACTTTCTAATATGGAGGTTCTACTATATATAATGTAAGGGGAGAGAAATCATAAAAGTGTAAATATTTTTTACAAATATATTCTTTATATAACCATCTATTTATCAACGTATTGCAAAAGTGTGGTTTTTGTGTTGCAAAAGTATGGTTTTTACCTTGCAAAAGAACCGTTTTTGCAAAGTCAAAGTATGGTTATCTCTTTTTAAGAGAAGTATCTTTACAAAGTCAAAGGTGTTTTCAATGTAAATTCAATATAAGAAAAGTCATAGGAATGGCATTTCTTTTGTAACCTTATGAATAATAATTAAATGATTACAAGCAAATATTCATTCCTATGACTTATACTATTTTATAGAGATATTTTGTATATTCAATGACTTACCTACAACATTTTGTATCTGAACAAAACAACTAACTATTGGTTTACTTCTTCATTGCAATATGGACATATTCGAGTTCCCTCCTCTATTTCCTCTCCACATACAGAACAAGGTATTAATTTCTTCTTAACCTCTTGCTCCTTTGGCAACCATTCTCCACAATGCTTACATTTTACAGCAACAGCTAAAATCTTCTCTCCGCAGTAAGGACAGTTCTTTATATCTTGTTTAGACGATAGAGAAACATTAGGTATAAGCGAGCTCAAACTCTTGGAAATATTTCTTACTCCATTGTAAACAGTATGCTCATAAGTTTCACCATCGGTAGTTGCATACATTTGTTGCAGTTGTTCGTTATACTTTAGTTGGACATAAACTATTAATGCGATTATCGTACCATGAGATGTCAAGAAGAATACAAAGACTTCTAAACTCGCAAAAATGTCAAAAATCAAGCAAATCAGCGTAGTAATAACTACAATAAATGTTGCTATTATTGAGCTCTTTTTAAGTTTCTTATAACTTGTTTTTGTGAAGTTTAATCCTCGATATATCAATAAGACCGTAGTAATAGCCACGAACAATAAAGCTAAAAAAGAAATAAAAAAATGACCAACTATCTCGTCCCCTATTTTATGTTCAACACTTGGTGCGAATGCAAACCCATAAACAATATACATTACTACCCAAAACAATCCAACTCCATTGACAATATGAAGGGTTGGGAGTGCCATAATCCAGCCAGCACTTAGGTTTGGATACTTCTTATTGAATACATGACTAAAGAAAAAGCCAATAACCGTAACAGCAATTGCGTAAATAACCAAAAGCAATAAGCCCATAAACATAGAACCAATAATTTCTTCCATAGTAATATTTTTATTTAATTCAATAATTTGGATCGTTAATAAGATAATTTTTCATTGTAGATTTCAAAGACCCTCCATTTATACTAACAATATCGTCAATACGCCATTTTGAGCCTTTTTTCATCAGAATAATATCTACTTCTTTATGTATAGGACCTGCAGGATCTATTATTTCCACCTTAGCAGTTGCCTTTAACTTCCCCTTTTCATTTTTAGAAAGTACAACGTTTTGTACTTCTATATAATCTTTACTGTTAGGGTCTTGGTCTTGTGTAAATATATTATAGTCAATACAACCTATTTCGCCTTTATGGTTAACGGCATCATACCTTTTTACACGTTGCCATATTTCCTGAAAATCATTTGTAAAATACTTCTTTATCAATCTATCTTCTTCCTCAAGATGAGCAAAAATATCTTTATATATCACATGCAGTTCTATCTTTGCTTCTACATCTTCAAAGCCATTATCTTCAACAGTAGTTTCAGTTGTATCATCAGATAGCAGCTGTTCTGCTTCTGACAATGCAGTGGAGCTGTCTGTATAAAGGCTTTCATCGATTTCCTTTTTCGGAGTGGACGTCTCCCCCGATAGCCCACAAATTATAGCAAAAATAACGACAACAAGAAGCCCAACTCCAAAACAACCGATTAATTTCCTTGTGCCTAATAAGCCATTAACATTTTTGTGACTATGTTTTACGTGCTCTTCTGTTTCCTTATTTGTTTGATATATTTCTTGTTTTGACGTTTCTTCAAGTTCTTTTGCTTCTCCACTTACAAGGTTTGGAACTGGTTTTTGATGAATATTTCTCTGTTCTTCATCTAACCATTCACCACAAAATCTACATTTCTTTGCCACATAACGTATGCTATTTCCGCAATATGGGCAAGTTTTCATTTGGTTATTGTCTCCCATAATGATATAAATAAGTTAGTTTTTTAATTAATTAGGCATAAAAAAGCATGGACAATCGTCATACCTCTTCTCAAATGCCTTAGGACATGCATACAGTTCAAGATACTCCTGCCCATGCCCATATAGAGCATAGACATTTATAGTACCTAACGTTGAACTGTAATTCTTCAAGAAGTGTCCTAAGTTTCTGAGAAGTTCATTAGATAGCACAAATGCTAATTCTTACCCGCAAAGTTAATTTGTGGTGCTATTATAACACCAACGGTACAAAGTTAAGTATTTTTCTCTATAATACAAAACTATAACTGATTTAATGGTATAGGTTTGTAAAATTACTTCCAATTAGTATATTTGCAATTAAAAGCAGGCTTATTGCATAATGCTTATACCAAACTCACATTCTGACAAGTTCTTATTTTAATGTTTATCTTGCACTATTGTTACCCACAAGCCTGCTTTTGCTAAGAAAAAACACTTATACAAGTCCTACCTCACATTGCCTTTACACCTTATTATAATTAGGTGAGAAAGAATGTAAAGGTGTAAATATTTTTTACAAGCGTATCTATTATGTAACTATCTATTTATCAACGTATTGCAAAAGTGTGGTTTTTGCCGCTCAAAAGTGTGGTTTTTGTGTTGCAAAAGTATGGTTTTTACCTTGCAAAAGAACCGTTTTTACAAAGTCAAAGTATGGTTATCTCTTTTTAAGAGAAGTATCTTTACAAAGTAAAGCTATTTCCGATTGTAACAATCGCAATCGGCTTGGTGGTCGTTTATGATACCTATGCCCTGCAAGTAGCTATATATAATAACCGAACCAACATATTTAAAGCCACGCTTTTTCATATCTTTAGCCACCTTATCGCTCAATGCGTTGCGTGTGCAAAGGCGTTTTTGGTGAGAGGGATAAACCAAAGTCTTACCCTTAGAGAATTGCCATATATACTCGTTGAAGGAGCCAAACTCTTCGATAATGCGAAGAAAAGCTTGTGCATTGGCAATCATTGCTTCTATTTTGCGTTGGCTTTTCAGCATACTTTCAGTATTAAGAATGTGCTGAACATCGGCGGCTGTGAAGCGAGCTACTTGTTTAAAGTCGAAGTTAGCAAAGCAAATGCGAAATATTTCTTGCTTTTTTAGCATCAGCAACCACGATAATCCACACGACATACATTCCATTATAAGGTACATAAAGAGTACTTTATCGTCGTGAACAGGTACGCCCCAATGTTTGTCGTGGTATTTTTGAAGTAGCGGATGTGTATCAGCCCAAGCGCATCGTGCCATATTTTACGGAGTATTTTATTGCTGAAGGCGAGATAAATAAGCATTTGCCATTTCGGCACAACGTTCTCCATCGATGCCCGCACTGACGATTCCACCTGCATATCCAGCACCTTCGCCACAAGGAAATAAGCCTTGAAGGCGCACGTGCATAAAAGTTTCGTGATCGCGAAGAATGCGTACGGGCGAACTGGTGCGTGTTTCTGTAGCAATCATCACAGCCTCGTTGGTAAGGAAACCATGCGCTTGCTTACCGAAATTCTTAAATGCTTGCTGCAAGCGAGAGGTTATATTGTCGGGCAACCAAAAGTGTAACGGACTAGAAATGAGTCCTGGTGCATAGCTCGATTTAGGTAAATCGTACGACAAACGCTTGTTTACAAAGTCTGACATACGTTGTGCAGGAGCTGTTTGGCGCATGTTTCCCTGTTGCCAAGTATCTTTTTCTAATTGCTCTTGAAAGTGCATCATGCGCAATAAGTCGTCGCCTTCGATGTCTTCTGGGTTGATTTGAACCAGCATTCCAGCATTCGACCACTTTGTTCCGCGGTTAGCTGGGCTCATACCATTGGTTACAATCTGTTGGGGACCAGTAGCCGAAGGAATAACAAAACCACCCGGACACATACAGAAAGAATAGACGCCACGCCCTTCTACCTGCGTTACGAAAGCGTATTCGGCGGCTGGTAGATATTCACCACGACCATTTTTGTTGTGGTATTGTATT
Source organism: Prevotella pallens (assembly GCF_900454935.1). Lineage (NCBI taxonomy): Bacteria > Pseudomonadati > Bacteroidota > Bacteroidia > Bacteroidales > Prevotellaceae > Prevotella > Prevotella pallens. Next base: position 888,653 of record NZ_UGTP01000001.1, on the reverse strand, counting down.
TGGTCGATGAGTTCAGAAGGGTGCTCCAAACGCACACCAACGGCAATTCCCTTCGCTTCCATTTCGATATTAGTTTCTTGAAAGTGCTGATAAACATCGCGTGCCGAGTGTCCTGTGGCAAGAATAACAGGACCTTTGAATGTCTTTTCTTGTTGTCCTCCCTCATAAGAAGATACAGCTTTTACCCCAACAACTTCGTTGCCGTCGGTTTCTAATGCTACCATTTTGGTTTGAAAGTGCACTTCTCCGCCACAAGCAATAATAGTATTGCGCATATTTTCAATCACTTTTGGTAACTTGTCGGTACCAATATGTGGGTGAGCGTCAGCAAGAATACTTGTAGAAGCACCATGTTGGCAGAACACATTGAGTATTTTCTCTACCGAACCACGCTTCTTACTGCGTGTATAAAGCTTACCATCGGAATATGCTCCTGCACCTCCTTCGCCGAAACAGTAGTTTGATTCAGGGTCAATAGTATGGGTGCGAGATATATTTGCAAGGTCTTTTTTGCGTTCGCGCACATCTTTTCCACGTTCTAAAACAATGGGGCGCAAACCTAATTCCACCAGTTTCAATGCTGCAAATAGTCCACCTGGACCTGCTCCTACAACGATAACACGAGGCGAATGACTTACATCGGGATATTCGGTCTTTATGTATTCATCGTCGTGAGGCACCTCGTTGATATAGACTCGAACCTTTAAGTTTACAAAAATATCACGGTGTCGAGCATCAATAGAGCGTTTCAAAGTGCGCACATGGTTGATAGTGCGTGCATCAATACCTTTGTCTTTTGCTATAAACGCTTTTATATTCTCCTCGTTATATGCCACTTGAGGTACTACACGTACTTGATATTCTTGTATCATAATTCAGTTGGGGGTTGGTTTTAAAAGGGGTGTTGTTGTTCGCAAGATAAGCAATTAGTACACTCGAGGACCAAAAATAGCGGTTCCAACTCTAATCATCGTACTGCGACAGTCTATTGCTATCTCGTAATCGCTGCTCATTCCCCACGACCGTTCCTTAAATTCTGGGTCGTCGGCAAAGTACTTAGCTTTCACTTCATCGAAGAAATTGGCAGCCAAAGTCATTTCTTTTCTAATTTGTTCAGTATCGTCTGTGTTCGACGCCATCATCATTAAGCCTGATATATGCACATTTTTTAGTTCACGCCATTCGCCTTCTTCCAATAGCTTTCGGCAATCGTCGATGCTAAATCCATACTTAGAATCCTCTTCAGCGATGTGCAATTCCAATAAGACATTGATGATGCGGTTATGCTTTGCAGCCTGTTTGTTGATTTCTTTCAGCAATTTAAGGGTATCCACAGCCTCAATCATAGAGATGTAAGGAGCAATGTACTTCACCTTATTGGATTGCAAATGCCCTATGAAGTGCCATTCAATGTCGTTGGGTAGTGTCTTTTCTTTAGCGGAAAGCTCCTGTTCGTGGCTTTCACCAAACATACGCTGCCCTTCATTATAGGCTGCTTCAATGTATTCGTTAGGATGATATTTACTGATGGCAATTAAACGAACGCCATCGGGTAAGCTATCTTTTACTTTGTGTAAGTTTGTTGCTACATCGTACATAGTTCAGTTGTTTTATGGTATTCTGTGCTTCTTTATTATTCGTATTCAGGCTTTGCATCTGCTGCCTGCGATGCTGCTTTATGCTCAAACACGTCCATAATCTTTGTATCGGCAATGGAAACAATGTCGTAATCAATCATTGTTTTGCCCATAACCTCGTCTACATGTTTTACAGCTCCATTGACAGAGTGAGCTTGAACAAGGTATGTTATAGTAGAACGCTTCTCTTTTTCAGTCTTTTCATCAATGGTAATGAATGCCAAACGAGCCTTGAACCATTTATCGTCGTTATCGGCATCGCTAAAGAAAATCTCTCCATAAGCTGCAGGAGTAATAGCTTTTACATCAAATTCACCGCTGATATAGTGCGACATCTCCTTTGTTATAGCGCTTTCTGCTTCAGAAAAGCTTAGCGCTTCCACTGTATATGCCTCCGTAACCTTTTTGTTTTGACCATCTTCCATAGTCTTATCGTAACGCACCTTGGTCTCAAACCAAGAAGTAGTTTTGCTTCTCATTGTCTTATTTGTTATTTATCGGGCTCTCTAAAGCGTAACCGCAAAGAGTGAACCATATCGTTTATACTTGAATGCAAAAGTAGTAAAAAAGTCTGGTTTGATATATTATAAATGCCATTAAAAGGAAAAAAAGTTCTATCTTTGCAATCGTTTAGTAAACAAAAAACAATAGAATATAAGCAAATGAACTTCCCTTTATTTATAGCACGAAAGATAAATGGCAACGAAGATCGAGGCAGAAAAGTGTCTAAACCTGCCATTCGTATCGCCACACTTGGCATTGCAATTGGTCTTGCCGTTATGATTGTGTCTGTTTGTGTCGTTCTTGGCTTTAAACATACTATTCGCAATAAGGTTATTGGTTTTGGTAGCCACATCACAGTAGCTAATTTTAACTCTCTGCAACGCTCAGAAAATTATCCAATAGTAGTAAACGACAGTTTAAAGCGAATGCTATTGGCTACTCCAAATGTGCAGCACGTTCAACGTTATACATATACGCAAGGGATTTTAAAAACCGATGACGATTTCTTAGGCATAGTCTTAAAAGGAATTGGGAGCGACTTCGATTCTACTTTTATACATCAGAATATGGTTGCTGGTAGTATTCCTGTGTTCTCTGATACACAAAGTGGACAGAAAATACTAATATCTAAAACCATTGCTGAGAAGCTTAATTTAAATGTAGGCAATAAGATTTATGCCTATTTTGTAAACGAACAGGGAGTGCGTACTCGCCGTTTTACTATTTCGGGTATCTACGAAACCAACTTAAAACAGTTCGATTCGCAGATTTGTTTCACCGACTTGTATACCACAAATAAGCTGAATGGCTGGCAATCTGACCAATGTAGCGGAGCAGAAGTGCAAGTAAACAATTTTGAACTTCTTGATGCTATTGCCTTAAACATATTGAATAAGGTTAAGGGAAAAACCGATCGATATGGCAATAGCTATTCTGTTGCTACGGTAGTAGAACAAAATCCACAAATATTCTCGTGGCTTGACCTTATGGATTTAAATGTTTGGATAATTCTTGCGCTTATGGTTTCGGTTGCAGGAGTAACTATGATATCTGGATTGCTCATTATTATTTTAGAGCGAACACAAATGATTGGTATTTTGAAAGCAATGGGAACAAAGAACACTCAGATACGCCACATCTTCCTATGGTTTGCTACTTTCATTATTGGAAAAGGATTGCTGTGGGGCAATATTATTGGTTTAGGACTAGTATTCTTGCAAAAATATACCGGACTGGTTACGCTCGACCCTAAGACATACTATGTTAGCACTGTTCCAATAGAATTGAATGTACTACTTATAATAGCTTTAAACATTGCCACTCTGCTAATATGTGTATTCGTTCTTATTGCGCCAAGCTACTTAATTAGCCATATTCACCCAGCTAAAACGATGCATTACGAATAGTAAGAATTTGTATCTATTGTAGTGAAAGTATTGCACAGATAAAGCATAAAAGTACAATTATTGCACAAATATTTTTGGAGTGTGCAAGAAAATGAATATCTTTGCAGCGTCTAAAAACACTTACAATGCAACAATTTCCAAGTTTTAACGAATTAATAGAGAAGAGTATCATTAATCATTGGGATAGTGATGCTTTAACAGATTATAAAGGAAAGACGCTTCAATATCATGACGTGGCTCGTAAAATAGAGAAAATTCACATTATGTTTGAAGCTAGTGGTGTACAAAAGGGCGATAAGATTGCTCTTTGTGGACGCAATTCTTCTATGTGGGCTGCTGCCTTTTTGGCTACTCTTACATACGGAGCTGTAGCGGTTCCTATTCTGCACGAGTTTACACCAGAACAAATACACAACATTGTAAACCACTCCGAAGCGAAAATTCTATTTGTTGGCGATGTAGTTGCAACAGAGATTGACAATACGAAAATGCCTGCACTCGAAGGTATATTCTATCTTCCCGACCTCTCTTTGATTCTAAGCCGAACGGAGAAATTAACGTTTGCACGCGAACATCTAAACGAAATGTTTGGCAAGAAATATCCAAAATACTTCCGTGCCGAGCATGTTCGCTACTACCGTGAACAAAGTCCCGATGAATTAGCGCTTATCAATTATACTAGTGGAACTACTGGAAATTCGAAAGGAGTAATGATTCCTTATCGCGCAATGTGGAGCAATGCCGACTTCGCACGAAGTGTATTAGGTTCTATGATTAAGCCGGGCAGCCACATTATTAGCATTTTACCTATGGCTCACATGTATGGTATGGCTTTCGAACTCATATTTGAGTTTATATCTGGTGCCCATATTTTCTACCTAACACGTATGCCATCGCCTGCTATCATTGCACAAGCGCTTGCAGAAATTAAACCGGTGCTAATGATAGCCGTACCTCTCATAATAGAAAAGATTATACGCAAACGTGTGTTCCCTAAAATTCAGAATAGCCGAATGAAGCTCTTGCTGAACACTCCTGTAATACACAAGAAGGTGAAAGAGAAAATTTGCGAACAGGTGAAACAAGCTTTCGGTGGCAATATCTACGAAATTATTATAGGCGGAGCTGCTTTGAACCGAGAAATAGAAAACTTCTTGAAAGATATTAACTTTCCATTTACGGTTGGTTATGGCGCTACAGAGTGTGCCCCTATTATTTGCTATCGAGATTGGAAAACATTTGTGCCAACATCGTGTGGGCAACCTGCATTACACCAAGAAGTGCGCATAGATAGTCCGGACCCTGAAAATGTACCAGGCGAGATACTTACGAAAGGACCAAATGTGCTATTGGGATATTACAAGAACGATGAAGCCACCCGCCAAGTGCTTGATGCTGATGGCTGGTTCCATACTGGCGATCTTGGTACTATGGACTCCGACAACAACGTTTACATTAAGGGGCGTTCTAAAAATATGCTTTTGGGTAGCAACGGGCAGAACATCTACCCCGAAGAAATTGAAGACAAACTTAGCTCTCTGCCACTTGTTAGCGAATGTCTTGTGGTGCAACGTGGCGATAAACTCGTTGGGTTGGTTTATCCTGACCTTGAAGAAGCGAAAGAACTTGGGCTAAACGAGGCGGATATTAAAAACTTAATGGAGGAGAATAGAAAGCAACTGAACGAACAGATGCCTGCTTATTGCAAACTTACAGATATAGAACTGTTGAACGAGGAGTTTATAAAAACGCCAAAACGCTCTATTAAACGCTACTTATACAAATAATATTTGGTAGCTACGATATTAAAAATCCTCTTCGACCACACGGTTAGAAGAGGATTTTTTTATGCCATTCATTCCTTAATATTTTAGTATATACATTGGAAAGAAACCTGTTTACCAAAACTAATCGGCTACTTTTTCAACAAAACAACACGAGAAGAAAAACACAACAAAACGCAAAACACAAAGCGATACACAGAGAAAAGAAAACTCGGAAACACGAATACGCAATAATTCTCTCACAACATTCTCTCATTTACTCTATGTATGCGCACCATTTGCATACGCATCAAATGGTTTTATTTACACGTAAGTAAAACTTTACTTACACGTAAGTAGCTATTTATTTACACGTAAGTAAAACTTTACTTACACGTAAATAAAACTATTTGTTGCCTATAAAACTATTACAGCACCTAAGAGAAATGTTTCGCACACATATATCAGCATAACGTTTGTTAGAAGGTAGCCAAACTCATTACAGATATTTAAATCATAGCGTTGCTGTATTGCAATATAATCTTCCCCCCTTAATAACACTATGCTCTATCAACTATGAACAAAAAAAATGAGCTCGATATAACATCGAACTCATTATACAGGGATCAATAAATTAACGTTTATAATACTGTTCAGCTTTTGAATTGTTCTAGTTTGCCTTACTTATAAATACAAGCTTTGCCTGCAATTATATTCTTCTATAAATTGAACTTGTATCCTACCGACACTGTGATGATTCTGTTTTTGCTATCGCCTAAGTCGTGCCCGTAAACATTTGAAAGCCCGAAGTTGTAGCGAGCCGTCAGCATCACGTTCTCATATTCGTAGCTTATGCCAACAGGTATCGCAAAGGCTGTTTTCTTGTACCAATGCTTTACATCGCCTTCACTAACTTCATTCTTATCGTACTTTATTCCACCTTTCCCGTCCGTCTCATAGTCTTGCATTTCAGTGTGCGATGTAGCCTTTGTAAGGAAAGATGGCTGACACCCTATAGAGAGTGCCAAGTCTTTTGATATATAAATGTGAGCAAGCAGTGGAACATCAACATACCCCAAATTGAAATATGCATTATGAAACACAGTGCCGTGCTTTGCGTTAAGATCGGCAGGAATATCTTTAAAGTTGCAACCAGCCTGTGTGTAAGCAACACCACCAGACAGCGCCAACTTGTCTGTCAGCTGGTAATACACATCTGCACCGCCCGAGAAACCTATCCTCGTCTGCGAATGCGAAATTCTGTTATCTGCAACACCGATAGCATCATTGGTTAGATTAGCAAAGCTAACGCCAACGTGTGGTACCACCGACCACGTTCCCCACTTAGGTTGTGCCTGTGCACCAAAAAGGGTGAGCACAAATAAAAATAATAAAAAAAGTCGTCTCATAAGTTTGTTATATTTTACTTATGAAACGACCTTTTCTCCTTATTATTATATTATAGGCTTACTTTTTTCGGCTCTACAACTTAACAATCAGGTATAAGAAGAAAAAAATGTTTATTCTTTATTCTCACGCTTACGCTCAAGGTGGTCGAGCAATATCTTACGCATACGAATGTTCTTAGGCGTTACTTCAATATACTCATCTACCTTTATATATTCTATACACTCTTCAAGACTCATCTCTACTTTCGGTATCACACGTGCCTTATCATCAGAGCCCGACGCACGCACATTGGTAAGCTGCTTTGCCTTCGTTACGTTTATAACCAAGTCGTTGTCGTGTACGTGTTCTCCAACAACCTGCCCACCATATACTTCTTCTCCCGGGTCGATAAAGAACTTACCACGGTCTTGCAATTTATCAATAGAGTAAGCGTATGCCGTACCATTCTCCATCGCAATCATAGAACCATTGATACGACGAGTAATCTCGCCCTTAAAAGGCTGATATTCCTTAAAACGATGTGCCATAATAGCCTCGCCCTGGCTTGCAGTAAGCACGTTCGTACGTAGTCCCATTATACCACGCGAAGGTATTTCAAACATAATGTTCACACGATTACCCTCAGTATTCATACTTAAAAGTTCGCCCTTACGACGCGTTACCATATCAATCATCTTGCTCGAAAATTCATCGGGAACGTTTATTGTAAGCTCCTCGATAGGCTCGCAACGCTGTCCGTCTATCTCCTTATATATTACTTGTGGCTGTCCCACCTGCAATTCGTACCCCTCACGACGCATTGTCTCTATTAGAACCGAAAGATGCAACACACCACGACCACTTACAAGCCATCTGTCTGTATATCCCTCTACAGGTGCAACACGCAAAGCGAGGTTCTTTTCAAGCTCTTTCTCAAGACGCTCGTTAATATGGCGCGACGTACAGAACTTGCCTTCCTTTCCGAAGAAAGGCGAATCGTTAATAGTGAAGAGCATACTCATAGTTGGTTCGTCCACAGCAATTGGTGGCAAAGCCTCTGGATTATCGTAGTCGGCAATGGTATCGCCAATCTCAAAATGCTCCAACCCAATAATTGCACATATATCGCCAGACTCAACAGCATCGGTCTTGCGGTGCGTCATACCCTCAAAAGTGTGCAGTTCTTTAATCTTTGTACGTTCCTTACTGCCATCTCTGTGGCATACAGTAATATTCTGACCATCTTTCAATGTACCACGATGCACACGCCCCACAGCAATTCTACCTGTGTAACTAGAGAAATCTAACGATGTAATAAGCATCTGCGGTGTACCTTCTAACTGCTCAGGTGCAGGAATAGCCTTAATAATAAGGTCTAAAAGATAATCAATATTATCGGTTGGAGTCTTCCAATCAGCTCCCATCCAACCATTCTTAGCCGAGCCATACACAACAGGAAAATCTAATTGGTCTTCTGTTGCATTCAAATCGCACATAAGGTCGAACACCATTTCGTATACTTCTTCGGGCCGACAGTTAGGTTTGTCTACCTTATTTACAACAACTACAGGCTTCAAACCAAGTTGTAAAGCCTTCTGAAGCACAAAGCGTGTTTGTGGCATTGGTCCCTCAAAAGCATCTACCAATAGCAAACAGCCGTCAGCCATATTCAATACACGCTCCACTTCACCACCAAAATCGGAGTGTCCTGGCGTATCAAGTATATTAATCTTAGTACCCTTCCAATTGATACTTACATTTTTGCTAAGAATTGTTATCCCTCGTTCGCGCTCCAAGTCATTGGAGTCTAACACTTCGTCGCTGTTATTTTGTCCATCACGGAAGAGTTTACCAGCGAGCATCATCTTATCTACCAACGTAGTTTTACCGTGGTCTACGTGCGCAATTACTGCGATATTCCTTATATCTTGCATTTATTATATCTTAATATTCCTAAGTGAAATGTGGGTGCAAAATTACAAATAATAATCGTAAAAGCCTTGTGGAACAAATAAAATGTTGTAACTTTGCAGCGCAGTTTCGGAAATACCGATGCATTTGACATTGCTACTCGTTACGATTAAGGCGACTTTCGCAATGGAATGATGTAATTGCAAACAACATTAATCAATTAATTAAAATGTATTTAAGTAAAGAAAAGAAAGTAGAAATCTTCGGTCAATATGGCAAAGCACAGAAGGCAGAAGACACTGGTTCAGCAGAAAGCCAGATTGCATTGTTTACCTATCGCATTAAGCATTTAACAGAACACGTAAAGAAGAATCGTAAAGACTTCGTTACAACTCGTTCACTCACTCGCCTTGTTGGTAAGCGTCGCTCACTCCTTGATTATCTGTACAAACGCGATATCGAGCGTTATCGTGCAATCATTAAGAAGCTTGGTCTTCGTAAGTAAGGCTTCAAAACACATACAAATCCCCATAAACAACTATTGTTTGTGGGGATTTTTTATATCGCCTCTGCTCATATACACAATGTAATCAATAGTGTGATACTATCTAATCAATAGTATCATACTATGTAGTAAATAGTATTTCTCATCTAAAAAGTACAATACAAATCTTTTTCTCTATGCATTATAAGGCTCTCATTATACGTATCTTACAAGTTAATATAGATTAATTCTATAATTATATAGATAAAAACATTTGGTGAGTAAGTTTATCTTATCTATCTTTGCATCACAATTAGACGGATAACTAATAATTAAATTAGAAACTAATAATTAAATTAGAAAGGAAAAAGTATGAATAATTTAGAGATTTTAGGATTGGAAGAGAGTAAGGTTAACGCAGTTAGAAAAGGACTTGCACAGTTATTGGCTGATTTCCAGATTTACTATACAAATCTCCGCAATCTTCATTGGAACGTGAAAGGACATGGTTTCTTTATTTTGCACGCTAAGTATGAAGAGCTATACAACGATGCTGCAGGGAAAGTTGACGAGATAGCTGAACGCCTTCTTCAGCTTGGTAGCATACCTGAAAGTAAGTTCAGCGAGTATTTAAAAATTGCAACAATCAAAGAACTTAACGAAGTTGAGTGTGGTCAAGAAGGTATGAAAGACATATTAGGCTACTTCAAGAATCTTATTGCACAAGAGCGTAAGCTTATTGACTTAGCTAACGATGCTCACGATGATGTTACTGCTGACCTTATGACTGGTTACATTGCAGCACAAGAGAAGACTGTTTGGATGTTGCTCGCTTTTATTCAAAATCACCATAAGAGTGAATGCGGTTGCGAAGTTAAGTAAGCAATAATCATTAAGATTTAATTATAAAGAGAATGTATCTATTGGGATACGTTCTCTTTTTTGTTTTCTAGTGCTTGCGATACAGCGGCCTTTAAGCGTTGATGGTGTATTTTGAAACTATTAAACGAATAATGTTCTGCCGTAGTATGAATAGTTAGAAAGGCAGCGGAAAGCGTTAGCCTACAAACTTAAATGCCAAATATAGCGAGACGGGCTGTAATACTGAAAGAGATTAAGAAGGCATTATAAACAAGGCGGGTGCACCACAAGAGTTAAACTATGGTGCACCCGCTTGTTTTGTTTCATTAACGTTATTGACGTCTTACATCTTCATAAACTGTTGATATTGCTTATCTGTTAATATTTTCTTCAAGCCTTCAAGGTAAGCATTACGCTTAGTCTTCATTTCGCACATACGTTTTGGACATTCAGCCTTTGCTTGCTTATCGCAATGGTTTGCTTCGCCTTTGCATTCTGGTTTAGCTTGTTTGCAGCAATTTCCTGCTTCGCCTTCGCATCCGGTTTGTGCTTGTTTGTTGCACTGTGCTGCTTCGCTTTTGCATTCTGGTTTAGCTTGTTTGCAGCAATTTCCTGCTTCGCCTTTGCATTCGGTTTGTGCTTGTTTGTTGCACTGTGCTGCTTCGCTTTTGCATTCTGGTTTAGCTTGTTTGCAGCAACTTCCTGCTTCGCCTTTGCATTCAGACTTAGTTTGCTTGTCGCAATGACTTGCTTCGTTTTTCTTGCAACAACTTTCTGCTGTCTTACAATCGGTCTTCTGTTTTGGGCAAACCAATATGTCTGCATATTCGTTGTTAAGTTTCAATAGCTCGGCTGCTTGCTTTTTGTTGAGTTTTAATTCCTTAACAAGTTTATTGGTAAATGCTTTTGCGTCTACCTTTTTACCACCGTTAGGGCAGTTTGTTGCTACTATGTTGCTGTTAGAAGCTAATGAAGTTGCTGGAGCAATGGCTAAGAAGCCCACTGCTAATAAGCTTAAAAATAGTTTCTTCATATTGTTTTAAATGTTTTTTGTTTTTTGTTAATAATGTTTCTTTAACTCGTTCGTATATTTAATCTGTACATTTTGAACAGATTTTTTTATTTGATTGCAAAGATACAGCTTTGAATTTAAACTTATTTAAAAGGGGTATTGCTTTTATTTTTTATTCACAATTTATCCCGAATAAGGCATTATAGGTTCTATAAGATATGTGATAAACAAGATTGACACTATGTTCGAATGGCATTATAAGTATGGTTGCGTTATTTTCTCATCAGTCTCAGATAGTAGTATTTACGTGTAAGTAAAGTTTTACTTACGTGTAAATAAAGTTCTACTTACGTGTAAATAAAGTTTTACTTACGTGTAAGTAAAACCATTTGACTACGATTAAATTGATGTGAGACTATAGAGAGAATAGAACGAGACACTGAAGAGGGTGTTACGAATGTGTGCTTCGCCATTTCTAACACTAAGGTTTGTATGGCTACACTGCTATGGTTTTGCTATACTAAATGCATTGATTTTATGGTTTCCTTTGCGACTATAGATAAGAGGAAACACATTTGTGTGCGTAAAAATAAGATTATAAAAAACGGCAAGTTGCTATTCTGCATTAGCACTTGCCGTCTTCTGTTTACGTTATGAAATGTTTATGCCTTACTTACTTTACTAATACTTTTCGAACTTTTCCGTTTGCTAACTTCACAATGTTTAGCCCGTGTTGCATTTCTGTTACTTTCTTACCCTCGATGGTGTAAATAGCCACAACTGTTGTTTCTTCGTTCGAGTTAAGCGGTGCCTCTATAGCTGTTGCTTCGGGGTGTAAATCTTCTGCGCCTTTTACTTCAGTAGAAAGCTCTCCCGTCCAATTAGGCTTAGGACATTGGTCGTTTACAGCACAATAAACGCGTACAAAGTCTATCTGATCCAACTTAACAGGCTTTCTATCGGCATCAACTGCATGCTCAATATTAAAGCCTTTGGTCTGGTCATTAGGCAAGTTATCTACATAACCATAGCGTAAAGCATGCTGAACCCACCAGCCTTTTTCGTTAGTATAGCTTCCAGAAGGAAGCAAAGTTCCTTTAAAAGTCAGCGGTTTCTTTATCCAAAGTGGGTAATATTCTTGAGTATGGTAGGTTAATCGCTCAATCGTTCCGCTACCTCCTTGGTTATCGGTCCAAGGTATTGGTTGCATCGGATTAGGCGTATAAGTAATTTCGTAATTGTATTTTACCTTGCCAATACTATCTACATCGGCACTTCCTGATAGCTCGTACCATGTGTCATCTGGCTTTCCGTTGCCGTTTACATCCTTCATAACCATTACTATTCCTGGCTCTGAACTATTCTCAAAAGAATTACCATAGACAATAAAATCGGCTGCTCCTTGTACATTTATAATAGGATGATCGAAGTGAAAGGTAATATATCCACCATAAGCACCCAATGTTATAAGACCACCTTGCTGCTTTCCTGCAATTTCATTTGTACACGCTTGTGCTGCCGTTTCGGGTGTATTGTTCTCTGTAAGTTTAGGTAACTCGTTTACAAACTGTCCCGGTGCGGGCACATACTCGTCTACTCCCTTTATATAAGGAGAGTTTTGAGCACTCAAAAGTGCCGATAATGACATGAATGCCATTGATAAATAAAGTCTTTTCATCATGTATATATTGTTTATTTTCTTAATAAAAAGCATCCGTGCCCTGGTATATCACCAGTTTGCGTATGCCATTTGTAATTTCCATTTTTATCGAAACAGTATAGTTTTCCGCTTGAAACGTAGTTGGTTGCATCCATAACAAAGATGTCTCCAGTAATTGGATGAATCATTAAACCATAAGCAATCTTTATCGGAAACTTCTCTGGCACCTTCAAGAAGTTGCTGTCCACAACTTTATGAGTACGTATATCCAAAACCTTAAATAATGGTTTGCCATTCAAATTAGTATATGTTACAAGCGAATCGCCTATCATATCGAAACCGTCTACCTCTATATTCAGCTCGCTTTCTACCTTGTCGTTGTCAAGAACATAGAGGTTTGAAGGTGTCTTATCATAGTCGCCACGTGACGAAACCCATAGTTTCCCATATTTATCGCTACGAAGACGGAACAGATTTATACCAACATCAATGGTCTTAGTTACGGTAAAGGTGTTTAAATCAATAATGCTCACTGTACGGTCGTATCCTAACGACGACATTCCATTGTAGCCTCCACTATTGGCAACATATATTTTGCCATCTTGCACTACAAGTTCTTCGGGCTGATAGCCCACCGTGCATTTATCAACAATCTGCAACGAGGCAGTGTCTACCTTATAAACAGCACCCAAAACACTTTTTTCGCTTATCTTTCCTACGTAAGAACTAACGTAAGCATACCGCCCTTGAAATGCAACATAGCGACAGTTTGGAATATCTACGTGTCCTCTACTTACAGCTGTACGTGCATTGGCAACCTCAACCTTATTAGATTGGTTTATTACAAGCCACAAACTGTTGCCATAAATCTTGATATCGTTGCCCACATCGCCCAATTCTTTTATCTGATTTGGATTCCGCGAAGGATAAATATTGCGATAATACTTTCCTGAATCTAAGTCCAAGAAGTCTAATGTAGCCTTATTTGAACCCATATTACCTTCGTTCAAAACGTAAAGTCCTGCGTATTTGGTGTGCGTTACATCGCCTATGCTATGTTCAGAAGGATAGATAATGGTATCGTCTTCACGACAAGAAACAGCCAAAACAACTATTAATAGGCTATAAAAAACGTATCTTAACTTCATCATTGTATGTTTGTTATATTATAATTCTACTTGTAAACCAACAAGACCGTTAATGCCTGGCATTGGATAATTGAGAATAACATCGTACTTTTGGTTAAGTATATTGTTTACTTCCAGCATTGCTCTGCACTTTGTACCAAAAGCTTTAAAGTCGTATTGCAAACTTACATCGCTTGTATACCACGGTTGCATATAATTGTTGGGTATATTTTCTTGCTGGTTATAGCGTTTGCCCGAATATATAAAACTGTAGTTAAAGGTCCAATTGTGGTAAGCAAGGTTCACAATAGCAGAGCCACTGTTGTACGGAATATAAGGAATTTGGTCTTTATAGAACACATCAGATGCATTAGTAACATCGCGTGCGTCCTGATAAGTGTATTGTAGGCGTGCCGTAACTACTAAATCGTTAATAGGTTGCAATGCTATTGCTCCCATTACATCAATCCCCGTAATATGAACACGTCCTAAATTGAGCATTGTCCAGCGGAATTGTTGTCCCTTTGGATATGCTATTATCTTATCGTGAATAGTATTATAGTAGCCATCAGCCTGAAACTGCACGTTCTTAAGCAAGTGCCCATTATATTGCTTGTTGAAAACAACTCCTAAATCGTACTGCGTTGCGCTCTCTGGCTTTAGGTTCGAGTTTCCCAAATCAGTGTAATAAAGGTCGTTGAATGTAGGCATACGGAAGCTACGCTTAGCAAATGTTCGTACAGAAAGCTTTGTAGAAGCTCCGTTAGTTGCTTTATCAATTATTGGAAAGTCGATAAAGAGAGCTGGAGTAAACTTTGTTATATTGTCGGTAGCTTTCATTCCTGGCATTAAACGAGTAGTTGGGTGGAGTTTATCGTGTATAAACGAAGCAAGCACAGACCCTTGTATGCGTATAAAACGAGCTTCGAAAGCAGTAGCAAGACTTATCATATTAGAAAAACGTGTAGGGAAAACAAAACGATAAGTGTCTGCATTTAGCTTGTTCCAACGAAAGTCGTAGCTTGCAGAAATACTCCAATTGGGTAGAATTTCGTAAGCATTGGCAGAAGAAAGATAGAACTCTTGTTGCCAGAAACGATTATCGGCAGGCAGCTGTGTAGTGTCTTTATTCACATAATGCGTACGATAGAAGGCGTATTTAGCCAACCATTGTGTTGAGAAACGGTCGGTAATATCCTTTTGAAAACGATTCTGCACAAAGAAGTTGAGGTCGCTTTGTCGCTCACCTCTACGCCAAACGTTATTCACAATAGCGCCAGGAATGCCACGTTGGCTATTGTAGAAGTAAACTTTTGTATTCCAATAACCACGCTGTAAGATACCATTTACGTTGAAATCTATACGGTCTGCTCGTATATCACCATTCTGTCGGACAGCTGTTGTGTCGTAGGCAACAACACCACTTGGCGTTACACGGCGATAATTGAACTTGTATTTACCACTGGAAGTAAGATGTTCGGCATTCAGCGAAGTAGAGACAGCAGACGAAAGACGTTGTTCCCACAAAGCAGAAAGGCGCACCAAATCGCTCGAACCATACTTTGCTTTCAACTTTACATTATAGTTCTTGCCATCAGTGAAGCGAGGTTTGCGTGTTCGAATATACACACTACCAGCATTACCGAAGTCGGACGCAGGTTGAAAGATAGCACTTTTCTGTCCGTTGTAAAGAGATATTTCATCGATATTGTCAAGCGAGAACTGTCCAAGATCTATCTGTCCATTCTGCGCATTACCAAGTTCTATGCCGTCATAGAATATTCCTAAGTGGTGCGTACCCATACTACGGATATCCACAGTCTTTATACCACCTACTCCACCATAATCTTTTAGCTGAATACCAGAGAAATATCGAAGAGCATCAGCCACCGACTGACTATTGAGACGTTGCAGGTCTGCATTCTTTAAGCTTTGTGCTGGAACGATTTCACGCTGTGTTAAGCGTGCTGTTATTTCTACTCCTTTTATCGTTTGAATAGAATCTTTCTGTGTTGTTTCTGCTTTTGTGCCCACTCCAAGGGCTAGAAGTAAAGTTAATGACAATAATCTCATAACTACAATTTTAATTCTTCTGTTACTTCATACTCATTATAATGTATATACCATGTGGCGCATAGCATGTCCGCCCCATTGGTTATCGTCTTTATAAACAAAGCCTACTGCGTTGTAAAGAGCTTCTGCTTTAGGGTTATTTGTATCTACCAACAGTCCTGTAGGTAGGTTCATGCGTTTACCTTTCTCTATAGTTGCACATAGCAACAGCTTAGCTATGCCTTTACCACGATGCTCTTTACTCACACAAAGCGAGTCAATATAAAGTTCGCCTGCCGCTGTTTCGTCAGGCATATCGGAGAAATCACGTCCGAAAGCTGCCTTTGCACCTTCTATAAATGCCTTACGAAGTATGCGTAACAAACTTCCATCGTAGCTAACACATACGCCTACAACTTTATTGTCGGGCGTGATGGCAACAAGAGTATTAAGGTAAGAATATTGAGAATTGGTACGTTCAACGAGCTTTTTCATCAGATTGAAGAAGTCGTCTAAAGTATGTTGTGGTCCTGCAAACCATTGACAGCATTCATGATTCATAGCTTCCATTATCATTTCTGCTATGATTGCTGACTGCTCAAGGCGTGCCGATACTACTCTTACCTTCATTTTTTATATTATTGCTTTAATGCTTTAAAGTCGGAAAGCAAGTTAAGAACTCGCTCGGTGATGCGATTGACACCTCCTTCTACATTCGATTCAATGTTCAAAGGTAGCACAGGGTCGTGCAACGACTGGCGAAGCAAGAACCAACCTTGCTCTTCTTCTCCTTTACAAGCAATGCGCACACCTTCGTGGTTAGGCGATACCAGCTGCCAATCAGACTCTTTTTCAACTGCTGTCTTGATATGTTCCAACACCTGTTCGCCGTATGCTTTGAAGTCGTTGGTATCAATTTTAAAGCGTATTTCCTTGCTTTCAACAGGTTGTTGTAGGTCTGCAATAAGGTCTTGAAGCTCTTTTCCTTCCTTGCGCAGACATGCTGCCTCAACAATAAGCTTTGCAACGAGATACGCTCCATCGTCTAAGAAGTAGTTTTCGCGTAGTGCGGCGTGTCCAGAAGTCTCTATTGCGAGCCACGATTCTTCACCGTTCGCATTCAAACGGAGCGATTCATTAATGACATTCTTGTATCCACGGCGGAAGCGATGATGCTTTCCGTTGCGGTCGGCAATAAACTTTGCCAAGCCGTCTGACGTTACTGAATCGGTTACGATAGTACTTCCAGGGTGTTCGCGCAATATTACGGCTGATATCAATGCGATAAGTGCATTGCGGTTGATAGACTTTCCTGTTCTATCTACAATTGCAGAGCGGTCTACATCAGTATCGAAAATAATACCTAAATCGGCTTTATGTTCTACAACAGCTTTGCAAATAGAAGCCATTGCCTCTTTGTTTTCGGGATTAGGGATATGGTTTGGGAAATGACCATCGGGCTCAAGGAACTGACTTCCTGTGGTATCGGCTCCCAAAGACTTCAACACTTTGTTAGCAAAAAAGCCACCAGCACCATTGCCTGCATCTACTATGATATGCATACCTTGCAATGGTTGGTCGCCATTATTCACACCACGACGTATATAATTAGCGAGTATGTCGCAGTAAGTAGCCATAAAATCAACGACTTTTACCTCTCCATTGCCTTTCTTTTCGGCACCCATGAACTGTGGTGCAAGCTCTAAGATGCGTGCAATGTCTGCTTTTTCCAATCCACCTTTGGCTGTAAAGAACTTCAATCCGTTTCTGTTCCAAGGCAAATGGCTTGCTGTTACCATAACAGCTCCGTCTGCATGAAGCTGCTCATCTACTGTTGCCATGAACATTGCTGGCGTAGAAGCCATACCAAAATTAAGCACTGTTGCACCAGCAGCGGCTGCACCATCGGCAAAGGCCTTACAAAGTGCAGGGCTGGAAATACGTGAATCGCTACCAACAGCTATTGTTTGAGCCGTCTTTCCATTCTTTTCGCCCAACCAAGCAACGAATGCTTGTGCCAAAGCAGTTGTTACTTCGTTGGTAAGATTTACGCTTTCGCCCTCAATTCCTTCGAGTGCTACGCCTCTAATATCCGAGCCGTTCTGCAGTTTATTCCAGTCCATTTGTCTTATCTTAAATAGTTCTTATACATTAATAAAGGTGTTTAGAAATTCTTAAAGTCCTATCTCCTTATTACATTTCGGGACAAAGGTACTTATTTTTTCCTTATTACATAATTCTTACAACTTATCTTTTAAGTCTATTTGAATAAGTTTGCTAAATAAGCAAACTTTACTTAGTTTATATTACAAAAGAAATGGTATCTTTGCAGCAATCTTTTTTAAAGCAGAGCATAAATAGGTAAAATAAAGAAACTATGGAAGAACTAAGATTGGCTATAAGACAGTATTTTGAGAGTAGGAAGAAGCTGCAAAATTGCTTATTGAACATTGAGACAAACAAGACTGATAAGGCTGCACTGTCTGAATCTTTGCTGTTGATCATCAACGATTCTTCGTTTGAGGCAAAGGCTTTTGAACTGCTGTTGCATACAAATGCTGATGAAGCTAAAAGGCATATCAACTTGTTTTACCTACAAGGAAGTCCTCAGCAAAAAACGAGATTTAAAGGTGAATTGGACATTATGTTAGACGATTACAGGTGCATTTTAGGTGAAATGGAATTCAAGAAGCTGATTGATTCCTTACCTAAAGAGAACAAAGAGTTCTATGCTATCAAAGAGGCTATTGAGTTTGCGCAGTCTGAATAAAGTGGTTAAGCATTTCTCTATTGCCAAAAATATGGTACGAAACAGGCTATAAGGGAATTTCTTAACAAGCAATAGACAGATGCACTACCCCTATTTGGTTGATTTATCTTTGTTGTTTTACGTCCTAACCAACAAGTATTTTTGTTAAAAAATGGTTACGAACAAATATTAAAATACTAAATATAACAAGCTATGAATAAGATCGCGAATATCTCTTCAGATGCATCGTGTAACGAAATAGGTAGGATTGGAGGAAATATTCCTGCTTGTCTTCTGAAAAATATAGATAGTTTTAAACACTATAAATTCTTTCTGATGGTTCAGAATCCAAGTGCTTCAAACGAATACTTATCTATCTTTGTGCCTGAAAGTTATGACATAATGGTGGATAATAATATCTATCCAAACTGCTCGCTAAAGGTATTTGTACACTCGTTTTCAGAGGAAAGCGACAATGACGACTATACTTTGGAAGGAGTTCGTAAATGTTCTCTTACGGAATTTGAAGAGGTCCAGGACGACGAGTATGGCTTTATTACAAGCGGTAAGTACCCACAGCTTATACAAGATGAGGACTATTACTTTGAAAAATTAAAAGAAGATGGATTCGATTTCTTCCTTCAAATAGACGAAGATTACTATCCTGATGGAGTGATTTCAGGCGATTACGTTCTCGGATATGGTGCAATGTACTTGTATAAGCATCGCAAAACAAACGAAATAATAGTTGGATTTTGGCAATATTCATAGACTAACAACATTACTTCATACTTGTAAAATCCTTATGCGTACATGTTTTTAGAGGTCCTTTATAGGTATACAGATAAGCAACCGAATGAATAATTGACTATTAACCAACTTATTACAAGAGATAAAAGATAAGATATTATGGGGCAAAAGAATGGTTTTTGCGGGATAAAACAATAAGAAAAGAAGTTGGAATACTATAGAAAAGAACATTTCCTATGTAGGATTATATCTCATACTACGCAGGAAATATCTATGGACTTAAAGGTACTTTTAAACGAAAAAACTTCTTATGCCTCAGTATAAACATCAGTGTATCCTATACGAGTCTTGCGGAGAATCGGAATTAAAAAACTGATTAATTTCTTACCTAAGAAGAACAGATATTTCTATGCTATTAAAGAAGCCATTGAGTTTGCACTGGCTGAATTGTATGCTCAACAAAATAGCTTTATATTGCTATATGCCTATTCGAAGAATTACAGGTACTTACTTAAATATAGAGAAGTTTACACTACCATAGTTTCGATGCTCTATGAAGTGTGGGTTATTTGAGAAATCGTTACTTTTACCATGCTCAAACACAAATATTCCGTCTGGCGAAAGCAAGTTATGCTCGAATATAAGATTGGGAATGGTTTCAAGTTCTGGTAATGCGTATGGAGGATCGGCAAAGATAAGGTTAAACTTTTGATGACATGTTTTAAGAAAGCGAAATACATCTCCACGTATAAGTATGTGGTTTTCTACTTTTATCTTCTTCATACATTCCGCTATGAAGCGTGCGTGGTCGCGGTCTTTCTCTACACTTATCACTTCTTTACAGCCTCGCGATATAAGTTCTAAGCTTATGCTTCCCGTGCCAGAAAATAGGTCAAGTGCCGTAATATCATCAAAATCGATATACCCATTCAATACATTAAATATGTTTTCTTTGGCAAAATCGGTAGTAGGGCGTGCCTTAAAGGTACGTGGAATATCGAAGTGTCTGCCTTTGAACTGTCCTGTTATTATGCGCATAGCGTTTCGTTCTTATTTTCTTTTAGCTTAAACTTTATATTTGTTTCAGTCTAAATACAATGCCTTTAGGTCGTATGGTATATCTTTATGTGTTGCAATTGCAGCATTATTAAAGTCGCTTGCAAGTTCTAAAACGTGGTATTTACTAACAAATTGTTTCAATTCGGCACACAACTTGTCGATATTGGGAATATCGCCTGCCATATAAAGTTCGCTATCTCCTCTATCCATTCCCATTAACTTCCATACGTAAAGCAAATAGTAAAGTATGTTTTGTGTACTATTTGCCTCATAAGAATTGCAAAATTCAAATCTGTTACGCTGATATCTAATTACCTCCATACGCTTATTATGGAAGTATGCAAAAAGCTTTTGGCGTATACCTGCAAATGCGTACTTATATAAATGTGTCCATACTGCTTGCATTTGTGGCTGAATTTGTATATCGTCGAAATGATTTTCAATCACCATCATCAAGTCTTTGTTCACTGCAAACACAGCCACAGCATTTAGTTTTGGCATTGCGCTCGTTAGGATATCTTCGCTACGTTGCCATTTAAAGGTGTGTTTGTAGAGTGTTTCTGCATCTTGTTCCCTATATTCGTCTAACGGAACAAGCATAGTGGGAGTATCTATCACAACCAAAGCACGTTTATAGCCACTCTGTAAAAGTTCCGACTTCTTAAAGGCTTCTCGCAAATTAGCAGCTACAGCAATATTATTGTTCACATTATAGGGTTCGAACACTATATTGCCATCGGTTTGTGGGTCGCCAACGGCAAACAACATATTCCCCTCACCTATACGGAGAGTTAGGCGTATGCATCTATCGGGAATGTTATTATCTATCTGAGCCATAGTTTATAAGTGCTGCAAACTTACGCATTTTTTTCCAATTACGTAGCTTTTCGCTCAATAAATGTAGATTATTGCTGGTACGCTTGCTTCCTTTCGTTCCTTTTCACTATGGTTGTTCAACATTTCAACAATGATTCACATTTATTTCATCTAAAAATAATAGTATCACCAGTATACAAATAATATAACAAATGGCTGATTTAATAATAGTAACACCATAATATAAATTGTAAAATACTATGGAAAGAAATTGCAATAAGATAAAAATAACTAACTTTGTACCGCCATAATAAAATGTGCTAATAGATGATACAAGACGAATTGATTTACCAAATATTGCAAGACTTTGGCTTTGAGCCTACACACGATCAACGAAATGCTTTGCAAACCTTCGCTCAATTTATGACCGATAGAAGAGATAATGCAGTTATGATACTACGTGGAAGTGCTGGAACTGGTAAAACTTCGCTTGCTGGAGCCATTGTTCGAGTTGTTACTCGGCTACGCATCAAAGTGTCGTTGTTAGCACCTACGGGACGAGCTGCAAAGGTTTTCTCGCTCAATGCTGGACTAACCGCCTCTACCATACATCGTAAAATCTATCGCGAAAAAGCTTTTAATGGCACCGATGGTCAGTTTCAACTTAACAACAATATGTTTCGCAATATGCTGTTTATGGTAGACGAGGCCTCTATGATTAGTACTTCGCAAAACAACACTATGTTTGGCAGTAGTTGTTTGCTCGACGATTTAGTACAATACATCTATAATAGTGGTGGCAATTGTCGCCTGTTGCTCATTGGCGATAAGGCACAGCTACCTCCAGTAGGCGAACAAGAAAGTCCAGCACTACGTTTCGATGTACTGCAAGGATATGGCTTACATGTCTACGAATGCGATCTGAACGAAGTGTTACGCCAAAGTCAGCATTCAGGAATATTGTGGAATGCCACCACCATTCGCCAAATGATTTCTCGGAACACAGCTACCCAATTACCCAAAATACGTTTAGAGGGATTTGCCGACATCTCCATTGTCTCTGGCGATGAACTTATTGAGAGTATCGCATCAAGCTATGCTACTGTTGGAACCGACGAAACAATGGTGATAACACGCTCTAACAAACGAGCAAACATTTTTAATCAAGGCATTCGCAATACCATTCTTGGTTGTGAAGACGAACTTACCACTGGCGATTTGGTTATGGTGGTAAAGAACAAATACCTGGAAAAAGACCGCAGCACCGATCTTTCGTTCATTGCAAACGGCGACCATGCCGTGGTGCGGCGTGTGCGCAACATTCGCGAGCTGTATGGTTTTCGTTTTGCCGACGTCTCTTTAGAGTTCCCAGATTATAATAAAACAGAATTAGACACGGTGGTCGTGCTCGACACGCTCGTTGCAGAAGCACCAGCACTAACACAGGAGCAGAACACAAAACTATTTCAAAGTGTTATGGAAGATTATACCGATATACCACGAAAAGCAGACCGTATGAAGCAATTGCGTGAAGACCAATATTTTAATGCTATGCAAATAAAGTTCGGATATGCCGTTACATGCCACAAAGCGCAGGGCGGACAGTGGGCACATATCTATCTCGACCAAGGCTATATGACCGACGAAATGCTTACAACCGACTATATTCACTGGTTATACACAGCTTTCACACGTGCCACTGAACACCTTTATTTAGTGAATTGGAACAAAAAACAAATTGCAGAATAATGGATATAACAATAGCTTATCTTAAAGCAGCCTTCAACAAATACAATGAAGAAATATTTGGAAACACACTTCCAATACCAAACTTGCGTGTGTCCAACGCTAAACAAAGGTTAGGTTCTATGAGCTATCGCATACAAAGAGTATGGGGAAAAACACACCGTAGCTTCACTATTTCGATATCTAACTATTACGATACTCCACAATCGCTCATAGAAGACACGCTTATACACGAAATGATTCACTACGAAATAGCCTACAAAAACCTAAAAGATACATCGGCACACGGCACTTTGTTTCGCCAAAGAATGGAGGAAATAAACCGCAAACACCATCGAAACATTACCATAAGCAAGCGTATGATGGACTATGCACCACACCAAGACGACCCGACAGAAACCTTTCTGGTGCTGGCAATAGAACTGAACGACGGTTCGCATTTGCTTAGCTCCGTTGCACGAACAGCGATAGCAAACTTGGAAAGCCAGATGAAAAGAGTGTCGAAGATAAGCAACTACGGCTGGTATGTTACGCAAGACCCTTACTTTCGTAACTTCTCGAGAGTACGAACTTTGCGTGCCCACGCAGTATCGGCAGAAGTATTTGCTCGCCTTACTGCACAAATGACATTAATAAGAGACAAAAGTGGGTGGACAGAACCATAGCCACCCGCATGTTATAGCCTACTCCTTAGACTTTGAATAATAATGCTCTTTGTTGGTTTTAAGGTCGAGCCAGCCACTAACGCCGTCCTTCACTATGTGGTAAAAGTATCGAGTGTTCTGTTCCAACTTATCGTAAACAGGTGTGTCGTTGTACGAATAGATGCCCACTTTGCCATCTTTGTAGAAATAAATATATCCATCGTTGTGCATCATAATAGAGTCGTAGACCATCGGAAGAATTGTTTCGCCCTTTAGAGTCCGCACAGGATAAGTCTCCAATGGTCTTTCCCAATCACCATATTTTACTGTACCTTCCTTAGGTTCCACATCGTTTGGCTGTTTATAATCGTAAGCAAGAATACCAAATTTGCCATTTCTTCCTACTCTTATCCATTCTGGACGTACATCGAGATCTCCCAGAAACCAACTGTTTCCATTGCATCTGTACTCTTTTTTACCATCAAGAAAGGAAATGGAATCGGTAGGTTGGCAGTCTGAAAGCACGTAACGCTTGTCTTCTTCGCACGTTACACCAGGTCCGGCAGTGTAGTATTTCAGCTGGTATTGCCCACGTTTCTTTAGCAAACTATATGTCCAATGAGGTACAGTGCCACAAACTCCCAACTGTATTTTCCAAGGATTTTTCATTTTTTTCCCCATTTCATCGTAGTAAAAAGCACCCTTTTCGTTCAGCACATTTATGCAACCAATCATACAATTAGGTATTTCATACGCAACCAAAACGTTTCCCAAGTCGAGCTTTTGAAGGTAAAGATTGTACACATCAACCCCTTTCTTTGTATGCGCAATAATAAAACGCTCTCCACAAATAATGCTGTCGTAATCTTGTTTCAGCATATTTTCGCCGAAAGCGTTCACCAATTGGCACCTACCTTCGTCCGTTTTCTTAACGTTCAGGAAGTCTTTAAGAACAATATTCATAAAATCGTAGGGTGCAGCAGCATCGTATTTATTTCCTGCTTCTGTTAGTTCTGCAGGTTGACAGTCACGAGATAATTTCACGAACTGGTCGCCTTTAATCGTTGGAAGCAACAAATAATTGAATGATCTATAAGCGAATAGCAAAACCGTCTTTCCACCTTTTAATTCTAAAACAAGCGGACTCAATGGTTGAGACATCCCACGCCAGGTTGTAACCGAGTCTGGAACACACGAAGAAGTAGTTATTACGCGGTATGCATACCTATCAGCTTTGGTATAACGCAGCTGTTGAATAAACGCAAGGTCGGGTCGTAAGAACTTTAAAACATAATTCGATTTTTCTTCATTGCGCTTCCAGTTGCCGTCTTCTTTGATATCGAACGTCTTGCCAACATAGCTTTCGAGAGCTATGGGACGCAGATTATCTACATCAACGAAACGCTCTCTCCCTTTTTCTATATCGTTTCTACTTAGTGTATCATTGCAAGAATATAAATCCCAGACCATCTGATAAGCTACGGAAGCTTTACTTATGCTTATTTCTTTTCGATCTATTTGCAGACGTCTTTGAGCATAACGGTCGGTGCCAACTTTTTTATAAAGGTCTATCCAACTGCCATTTGCGTCGTAACCTATGGCATCTACATCGGGCAAAGACAGTCGTTGCTGCGCATAAAGACTGGTTGCCATACAGTAAAAAAATAGAAAAAGGAAAATATTTTTCTTCATAAGTACATTTATTTTTGAGACAAAGATAAGAAATTTGAAGAATAAAGGCCTGCATTTTAAGAAACTTTATGATGGTACGAATTTATATATTGATAGACGGAACAGGGGGAGGAGTTTAGCTAAAGCGTTAAAACTACAGAACAAGCACGACTTTAATATTTGCGATTATCTAACGCACACTTAAGGCATCATAGCGTTTTAAAAACAGCAAAAATATTGTTCGGATAACTATTTAATACTCAACATACTACAAAAAGCTATCGTTTTGCCTTGCAAAAGAGCCTATTTGGCAATGCAAAAGGGCCTGTTTGACGTCGTGAAACAAGCTCTTTTAAAAAGTTAGAAACATAGAATACATAATATTCCTACAAGCTCTAATATTAAAAAAACTAAAAATAGCCTATTATATAAGGTGTATGGAAAAAGTTTGCTTACTTTTGCGCCCTTGAATAATGTTACTTATGCTGATATGCAAGAAAACTTAGTTATAGTGGAAAGCCCTGCAAAGGCGAAGACAATAGAGAAGTTCTTAGGTGAAGACTTTAAAGTTATGTCGTCGTACGGACATATTCGTGATTTGAAAAAGAAAGAGCTGAGTGTGGATTTGGATACTTTAGAAGCCAATTACGAAATTCCGGAAGAGAAGAAGAAGGTTGTTTCAGAACTTAAAAAGAACGCAAAAGCCGCCAAAAAGGTTTGGTTGGCATCCGATGAAGACCGCGAAGGAGAAGCCATAAGTTGGCACCTTTGCGAAGTTTTAGGTCTCGACGAAGCAAAAACAAGTCGCATTGTGTTCCACGAAATTACGAAACCAGCCATTCTTGCCGCCATTCAGAATCCCCGTCATTTGGATATGAACCTTGTAAACGCACAGCAAGCACGCCGTGTCTTGGATCGTTTGGTAGGTTTCCGCCTGTCTCCAGTGTTGTGGCGCAAAGTAAAACCAGCTCTAAGCGCAGGACGTGTGCAAAGCGTCGCCGTACGATTGATAGTAGAACGTGAGCGTGAGATACAAGATTTCAAGTCTGAACCTTATTACAGAATAAATGCTATTTTCGCTGCTACAAGCGACGATGGCACCAAAAACGAAGTAAAGGCAGAGCTAAACAAACGTTTTTCGACACACGAAGAAGCATTGGAGTTTCTAGAACAATGCAAAACTGCATTATTCCGGATATCTTCTATAGCTAAGAAACCGCTGAAACGCACTCCTGCCCCCCCATTCACAACATCTACATTACAACAAGAAGCCGCACGTAAACTTGGTTTTACTGTAAGTCAAACTATGATGGTGGCACAACGGTTGTACGAAGCAGGACGTATTACATATATGCGTACCGACAGTGTAAATCTCTCATCACTTGCCATCAATACAGCTAAAACAGAGATAGAGAAACACTATGGTTCAGAATATAGCCAGGTGCGGAAGTATCATACCAACAGCAAAGGTGCACAAGAAGCACACGAAGCTATCCGTCCAACCGATATGAGTGCACACAGTATAGACGGAACAAGTCAGGAAAAACGTCTTTACGACCTTATTTGGAAGCGCACAGCAGCATCGCAAATGGCAGATGCAAAAATAGACAAAACTACTGTTGCTATTAGTATTCTCAACGCAGAAGGACACGAGACAGCCGATTTACAGTTTGTTGCGATGGGAGAAGTTATTACATTCGATGGCTTTTTAAAAGTTTATCGAGAGTCTACCGATGATGAGAATGAAGGGGAAGACACAACGCATGCATTGCCAGCAATGAACAACGGCCAGATTTTGGAACGACGTAGCATTGTTTCTACCGAACGTTACTCAATGGGACCAAGTCGCTATACAGAAGCAAGTTTGGTACATAAACTCGAAGAGTTGGGCATTGGTCGTCCATCAACATACGCTCCAACCATATCTACCATTCAGCAACGCGAGTACGTTCAGAAGGGAGAAAAGAAAGGGGAAGAACGCACATACATCGTAGACACATTGCAGGCACTAAAGATTACCTCAAAGAACAAGAAGGAAATGGCTGGTGCAGATAAGGGTAAACTTATTCCAACCGATATTGGCATTGTAGTAAACGACTTTCTTATGGAGAACTTCCCTGACATTATGGATTATAATTTCACTGCTAAAGTAGAGCAAGAGTTCGATAAAATTTCTGAAGGGAAGGCGAAATGGAACACTGCAATGAAAGATTTCTATAAGCATTTCGAGCCCGAAGTGGAATCTGTAATGAATGCACGGTCAGAACATAAGGCTGGTGAACGCGAATTGGGAGTAGATCCTAAGACCAATAAGCCTGTATTTGTAAAGATTGGACGCTTCGGCCCTGTTGTACAAATTGGTACTGCCGATGATACGGACAAGCCACGTTTTGCGCAGATTCCAGCGGATAAGAGTATGGAAACACTTACGCTCGCCGATGCATTGGAACTGTTTAAGTTGCCACGCACTGTAGGACAGTTTGAAGGAACTAATGTTGTGATTGGTGCAGGGCGTTTCGGCCCATACATAATGCACAATAAGAAGTATGTATCACTGCCCAAAGAGGAAGACCCTTTGACGGTTTCATTAGACACTGCCATACGTTTAATAGAAACAAAACGTCTCCAAGATGCACAAAGACACCTTAAACAGTTTGACGAAGACCCTAAATTAGAAATAATGAACGGTCGCTATGGTCCATACATAGCATACGATGGAAAGAACTATCGTATTCCGAAAACAATGCACGACAAAGCCTCTGAACTTACGTATGAGGAATGTCAAGACATTATAAAGAATGCACCCGAACCCAAAACAAAGCGTAAACGCAAATAAATAAAATCATCTGCCTCCCTTATTAGGGTAGGCAGAGATACACAAAAAGAATGACCGAGAGCCTACAAAATACTCCAAACCGAATTATAATAATAGGTTATATGGGTGCTGGAAAAACCACGCTTGGTTGGGCTTTGTCTAAAATTCTCAATTTCAAATTCTACGATTTAGACTGGTATATAGAGACACGAATGCACAAAACTATAGCCCAGATATTTGAAGAACGGGGTGAAGATGGATTTAGAATTATTGAACGAAATATGTTACATGAGGTTGCCGAGTTTGAAAACGTTATTATTGCTTGCGGAGGAGGAACCCCTTGCTTCTTCGATAATATGGAATACCTTAACAAACAAGGCGAAACGATATATATGAATGCAACTGCCGACATTATATGCCAGCATCTTAATATTAGCAGAAACGTTCGTCCATTGTTGAAAGATAAGTCGGAAGACGAAGTAAAAGTCTTTGTAAAGAAACAAATAGAAGAACGAGACATCTACTACAAACAGGCTAAACACATTATAAAAGTGCATTTAATGGACAATCGTAAGAAAATAAATGCAATGGCAAAACAACTTATTTCAATAATAGAAATGAGCCGAAAGGCTTTACCCACAATAGAAAAGAATAATAAATAAGAATACTATTTCATTATTGAGAGCTGTATCTAGCCGAATAGTATCGGTAAAAAGTTCTCTAAAAACACAACAAATAGGTATGAAAAAATGGACGATTGAAGATTCAAAGGAACTCTATAACATTAAAGGTTGGGGTGCTTCTTACTTTGGAATCAATGAGGCTGGACATGTTTACGTTACTCCGTGCAAGGATAATAACCAGTTAGATTTGTGCGAGATTATGGACGAGCTTGTACTACGTGATGTAACGCCGCCCGTTCTGTTGCGTTTCCCAGACATTCTAGATAATCGTATAGAGAAAATATCGTCGTGTTTCGAAATTGCAAAGCAGGAATATAACTACGAAGGAGAGAATTTCATAATCTATCCTATTAAAGTTAATCAGATGCAGCCAGTAGTTGAAGAGATTATTTCGCACGGACGTAAATTCAATTTGGGCTTAGAAGCTGGCTCAAAGCCTGAACTACATGCTGTAATAGCTGTTCAATGTCAAAGTGATTCGCTCATCATCTGCAACGGATACAAAGATCAAAGCTATATAGAACTTGCACTCTTAGCACAAAAGATGGGTAAACGCATCTTTATTGTAGTAGAGAAACTTAACGAAATAGATATCATAGCAAAAGCTGCTAAGAAACTTAACGTTATGCCTAATATTGGTATTCGTATCAAATTAGCATCTACAGGCTCTGGCAAATGGGCAGAAAGTGGAGGCGATGCATCTAAATTTGGTTTAACAGCATCAGAACTTCTACAAGCATTGGAGAAGCTCGATGAAAAAGGATTGCACGATTGCTTACGATTGATACACTTCCATATTGGTTCGCAAATTACGAAGATACGACGTATCCAGACTGCTCTCACCGAAGCAGCACAGTATTATGCCAATCTAAGAAAGATGGGATACAATGTAGATTTTGTTGACTGTGGGGGTGGATTGGGCGTAGATTACGATGGAACACGCTCTTCTAACAGTGAGAGTTCTGTGAATTATAGCATTCAAGAGTACGTAAACGACTGTGTTTCTACCTTTGTAGATGCAGCAAATAAGCACGGAATACCACACCCAAACATTATTACCGAAAGCGGACGTAATGTTGCTGCACACCACTCTATGCTTATTATAAATGTATTGGAGACAGCTTCGCTACCAGAAATGTCGGAAGAGTTCGAGGCAAAGGAAACAGATCATCAGTTAGTACGAGAACTCTACAAGATTTGGGATAATCTAAACTCGCGCAATATGCTTGAAGATTGGCACGATGCAGAACAGATTCGAGAAGAATCGTTAGAACTATTCTCTCATGGAATGGTCGATTTGAAAACTCGTGCAGAAATTGAAGCAATGTATTGGAGTGTCTGCCACGAAATAAATACACTATCAAAGGGAATGAAACACGTGCCAGACGAACTGAGAAACTTAGATAAACTACTGGCAGATAAATATTTCTGCAATTTCTCTCTCTTCCAATCACTTCCCGACAGTTGGGCTATTGACCAACTTTTCCCCGTTATACCGATACAACGACTAAACGAACGCCCCACACGAAAAGCCACTTTGCAAGACATTACATGCGATAGTGATGGTAAAATAGCCAATTTCGTGAGCGAGGGACGCACCAGCCATGTGCTACCTGTACACACTTTGCGACGTGGCGAGCCTTATTATTTAGGCGTTTTCCTCGTTGGTGCATATCAAGAAATACTCGGCGACCTTCATAATTTGTTTGGAGATACCAATGCGGTGCACCTTTCCGTGAAAGATGGAAGTTATCACATCGACCAAATTATAGATGGAGAAACAGTGGAAGAGGTGCTCGAATATGTGCAATACAATCCAAAGAAGCTTGTTAGACAGCTCGAAATATGGGTTACAAAAAGCGTTAAGCAAGGAAAAATATCACTCGAAGAAGGAAAAGAATTCCTCAACAATTATCGAAGTGGACTGTATGGTTATACCTATTTGGAGTAAAATTGCTCCAAATAGGTATTTTATTTTTATATGTTAATTATTGTTCTTTCTTGTATGTTTCTTTATTCAGACAACTAACAAAGGTTAAAATATAGTACTTTTGCATAGTATTCTGTAACTTCACCCCACACTTATTCGTCGTTGTAATAGAGAGTATGGAAAAAGTTAGCTTCCGAAACGATGTCTTGCCATTGAAGAATCAACTCTTCAGATTGGCCCTCCGCATAACCCTCAATAAGGAAGAAGCCGAGGATATAGTACAAGACACACTGATAAAAGTTTGGAACAAACGATACGAATGGGGCACCATTGATTCCATAGAGGCCTATAGCTTACGAATATGCAGAAACCTTTCGCTTGACAGAATGAAGAAGCGAGACAACCAAAATGGCTCTTTGGAAGAAGAACAACCCAACCAAGAACTACTCTCAACACCACAAGACCGCCTGATAGCTCAGGATAGGTTGCGTGTAGTGAAAGAGATTGTAAACTCTCTGCCCGAAAAACAGCGTGTATGTATGCAACTACGCGACTTTGAAGGTAAGCAATATAAAGAAATTGCAATCGTCTTAGGCATAACAGAAGAACAAGTAAAAACAAACATCTTCCGTGCACGCCAAACTGTAAAACAACAATTTCAGAAAATAGAACAATATGGATTATAAGTACATCGAACAATTATTGGAACGCTACTGGCGTTGCGAAACTTCGCTGCAAGAGGAGGAAATATTGCGATTATTCTTCTCTCAAGAGGAGGTTCCTACCAATTTGGTGCCTTACAAAGACTTGTTTATCTACGAACAGGAACAAAAGGAAACCGATATATTGGGCGATGACTTTAACCAAAAGATACTCGAGAAGGTAAATGGAGACCAGCCAGTAAAGGCTCGCACCATTACAATGCGCAAACGTTTAATGCCTCTCTTCAAAGCGGCAGCAGTTGTTGCCATTTTGCTAACATTGCAAAATGCACTACAAGAAACTTTCACGAGTACGACGCCTTCGGCTCAACAATCTGTTGAGGTGCCACACGCAAACAAGGAAGCTAAAGGTCCGGCTGTGGCAAAAGCTGACTCAACCAAAATAGATTCAACCCAGAAGGTTAGCACTATCACCGATACAGAATACAATTAAAAGAAATATCATTTTAATGCTTTCTCTATAAAACAAATCATTTTCTAATAAAACAAGTTCGAAACTGCGAAGTTTCATTTCTCAAATTTTTTATGACAACAGACGAAAACCGGTATCTTTCGATGCCGGTTTTTCTTTTTCCCCACTACTATTCTACCAAAGCTAAATAGCATAAAGATATGTTTTAGTTGAAAATAGGTGAATGGTATATAAGCAACGCCTACTGTTTATTAGCCAAGCAAATAGAATGTTTCAGATAGCTAAAAACAACTGTCTGCTATAGTTACTTTCATGTCAGATATCTATCAGTTGAATCTTAGATATCTGTCAATTCTGTTTTAGATATCTGTCAATTCTGTTTTAGATATCTGTCAGTTGAATTTTAGATATCTGTCAGTAGCGTTTCAGATATCTGTCAGTTTTTCCCAGCTTTCACTAGACACTTCTTAGTTATATTAGCTGCTTCTGCAGATATTTTCTTATTATGCCTACTGAATAGTTAGACACAAGTGAACAATTCATACTGAAATAATAAGCACTTAGTCTTACTGGACACGCAAGAACTCATAGTTTGTTTATTTGGCAAAACCAGACAAACTACTCTTTTTATTATTTCATATTATAATACTTCAAAGATATTTGTTCAGATGAGAATTATAAAACCTACAACTTATGGAATTGAGATATAGAATACATCAATAAAAAAATTAAAGATATGCACCATTCAGAAAATAAAAAATTATAGAATTATGAACCCGAATCCTACTTACCTATCGTTCTTACTATCGCATTATTTTCATTTTAAAGTAACAAACTGATGCAATAGCCACAAAACCAAAAACTTGTTTGCAAACATATATTATATGAATGATTTTGTTAGTTCGTATATTTTCTGTATTTTTGCATTGTAAATAGAATATCCACTATGTCTGAACAGATAACAAAGACTAATCAAGAGTTTAAAGAAGTTTTAAGCGAATGCAAGGCACTCTTCTACAAGAAGCTACACGATTATGGTGCTTCGTGGAGAATACTGCGTCCGTCATCGCTTACCGATCAACTATTTATAAAAGCGAAACGTATTCGTTCTATAGAGATAACGAACGAGAACCATGTTGGTGAAAGCGTTAGAGGAGAATTTATAGCCCTTATCAATTATGGAATAATTGGCTTGATACAACTAACACACCCATTTGTCGATACAGTGGATATTTCTCCAGACGAAGCAACAAAGCTCTACGAACAATACGAAAAAGCTACTTATGAACTAATGTTAAAGAAGAATCACGACTATGGCGAGGCATGGCGAGATATGCGCGTAAGTAGCTACACCGACTTTATTCTCACAAAAATAGAACGTGTGAAAGAAATAGAGAACATAAAGGGTGCTACTTTGGTGAGCGAAGGTATAGATGCAAACTATATGGATATTATTATTTACGCAGTATTTGGAGCTATAAAACTAAGAGATGAGTAGACTAAAATCAATATTAGTAAACATCTGTAGGCTTTTACTTGCCATCACATTTATTTTCTCTGGATTTGTAAAAGCAATAGACCCGCTCGGTTCACAATATAAGATAGGCGACTATCTTACAGCTTTAGGTATGGCGGGGAAGATACCTGAATGGGTGCAACTAATACTCTCCATATCGCTTTCTGGTGCAGAATTTACGTTGGGAATATTACTTCTATTAGCAATTCGCCGACGTTTGGTAAGCAAATTGGCATTTGTGCTAATGTTAGGAATGACATTAATAACATTGTGGCTCACTATTAGCAACCCTATACAAGACTGTGGTTGTTTTGGCGATGCTATACACCTTACAAATAGCCAGACATTTATAAAGAACTTAGTATTGCTCGTTGCCTCAATAGTCGTTATGCGGTTGCCACTCTATCAGGTACGCTTTATTTCTAAAACCAATCAATGGATAGCAACCTACTTCACAATGATATTCATAGTTATAGTGTCGCTACTAAGTCTTTACCACTTGCCTTTGTTCGATTTTAGACCATATTATATAGGACAGAATATTCTGAAAGGAATGCAAATACCCAAAGGAGCAAAGCAAACAAAATATAAAACAACATTTATTTGCACCAAGAATGGAGTTCAGAAAGAGTTTAACGAAAATAATTATCCTTACAACGATAGCACGTGGGTATTTGTAGATACAAAACAAGAAGTAATAGAGAAAGGATACGAGCCACCTATTCACGACTTCTCCATCACTGACGAAAAGACAGGAGAAGACCTTACAGAAAAGATCTTAAATAAAGACGGATATACCTTCTTGCTTGTATCGCCTATGCTCGAAGTGGCACAAGACAGAAACTTTGGCGATATTGAAGGCATATACGAATATGCAAAAGAAAACGGATATGCTTTCTATGGACTCACAGCAAGTACCGATAAAGGCATAAAACATTGGCGCGATATAACAGGAGCCGAGTATCCTTTTTATGTTACCGATGGCACAACATTGAAAACAATGATAAGAAGCAATCCTGGACTATTATTGCTCTATAAGGGTACTATAATAAACAAGTGGAATCACAACGATATACCAAAGGTTGCAGAACTAAATGCTCCTTTAAACTTGCTTACTATTGGGCACGAACCAGAAAGCAGTACGTGGAAGAAAATACTAACAATGATACTCTGTTACGTGCTCCCACTAATACTACTTATTGTTGCCGACCGTTTCTGGGCATGGACAAAATGGGTACAGAAACGCGAGAAATGGATAAAAGAGAAAGAACAAAGGCTCTTAAAGAACGAACAAAGTAAGAAACTTTATCAACTTTTAAAACGTAAAAGAAATATGAGAAAGAAAATTGTAGCAGGCAATTGGAAGATGAACGAGACCCTGCAAGAAGGTGTTGCATTAGCAAAAGAGATTAATGACGCATTGAAGGCAGACAAACCAAACTGTGATGTTGTAATCTGCACTCCTTTCATTCACTTAGCAAGTATAGCTGATGTATTGGATAAAGAATTAGTAAAGCTGGGTGCTGAAAACTGCGCTGATAAAGAAAAAGGTGCTTACACTGGCGAGGTTTCTGCTGCAATGGTAAAGAGCACAGGTGCAGAATATGTTATACTCGGACACTCTGAGCGTCGCCAATACTATGGCGAAACAGCCGAAATACTGAAAGAGAAAGTAGAATTGGCTCTTGCTAATGGACTAAAGATCATTTTCTGCTGTGGTGAAACATTAGAAGAACGTGAGGCGAACAAACAGAATGAAGTGGTAAAGGCTGAACTCGAAGGATCTGTTTTCCATCTCAGTGCAGAGGCTTGGAAGAATATTATACTTGCATACGAGCCAATTTGGGCTATCGGGACTGGTAAAACTGCAACATCAGACCAGGCAGAAGAGATGCTTGCATACATTCGTTCTATCGTAGCAGAAAAATATGGTAAAGATGCTGCAAGCGAAACAAGTATTCTTTATGGTGGAAGCTGCAAAGCAAGTAATGCACCAGAATTATTTTCTAAGCCTAATATTGATGGTGGCTTGATAGGTGGAGCATCTTTAAAAGCTGCCGATTTTAAAGGCATTATCGATGCTTGGAAAAAGTAAAAACAAATAGATAAAATACCTGAGGGTCGCTAATTGCAAGTATTGGCGATTCTCAGGCACTTTATAGAAATAAAAGAAATGAAGAAAATCCTTGTTATATTGGTCGTTGCATTCCTTAGATGTTTAGCAGTAGGAGCACAAGGTACGGTTACAGTTACCCAGAGCGAGGATATTGATGCTCTGGTAAATGGAAAGAAAAATGCCAAAATAAACAAAAAGAAACAACAGCCACAATCGCAAGGGACAGTGCGAAAGCCTTCTATGCCATCTATTTCTACTCCACGAGTAGAGCCCAGAATAACACCTCCAGATATTTCTTCCTCTCCTAATACAGAAGCTTACCCACGAACGAAACTTGTACGAAAGAAAGTACGTCGTGCATTGGTAGACCCTATTGACGGTACTGCTGTAAAACAAACTGTAACAAAACGAGTATGGAAAGGTATTAAAAAGGTGAGAGGCTTTAGAGTGTTAGCATATTCAGGTGGAAATACAAGAATAGCCAGGCAAGAAGCTGAACGATGGGGACAAAAGGCTAAAGAAATTCTACAGACAGAACCTATATATGTTCATTTCTATTCTCCTCGTTGGATGTGCCAGATAGGAAATTACACAAGCTACGAACAAGCACGAAAGGTGATGAGGCGTTTAAAGAAAGAAGGCTTTACCCAAGCAAACGTTATAAGAACGATGGTTACAATAGAAACGACCAAAGTGATAGGCGATACATACGATATGGATTATTAATCTGCTTCATTCTATATTGCCAAACGGACACTTTAAATCAGGCAACTAACTTCAAGAAATGGTCAGCCAAATTCAGAAATCAGTCGACTATTTTTGTTTTGTTAGACGAGCGAACTACTTTCATCAGACAGTAGAATAAGCCTTAACAAACAAATGAATAGGTTTCACCTATAGAACTAGTTCGTCTTAGATGATTGAACAAACATTATTATAAGATAATTTTATACGATTTACCCAGAACTAACAATGAAATCAAACATTGAATTTCGAGAAGGTCTTGATGAACTCGCAGGACATTACCGACACGTATTGCAGCTTTTAGGAGAGAATCCAGACAGAGAAGGACTCGAAAAGACGCCAATGCGTGTAGCTAAAGCAATGCAAGTACTGACACGCGGTTACACACAAGATCCACAAAAGGTGCTCACCGATGCACTGTTTGCAGAAGAATACAACCAAATGGTGATTGTAAAAGATATTGATTTCTTCTCTATGTGCGAACACCACATGTTGCCTTTCTATGGCAAAGCACACGTCGCATACATTCCCAATGGATACATTACAGGCTTAAGCAAGGTGGCACGCGTAGTAGATATATTCAGCCATCGCCTACAAGTACAGGAAAGATTAACCCAACAAATAAAGGATTGCATACAAGACACATTGCACCCACTAGGTACAATGGTTGTGATAGAAGCAAAACATATGTGTATGCAGATGCGTGGTGTAGAGAAACAAAACTCCATAACAACTACTAGTGCATTTAGCGGAGCATTCAATCAAGCAAAAACACGCGAAGAGTTTATGAACCTTGTACACTCCGACAAGATGCGTATATAAATAGACCATTGATAAGAAAGAAATTGTTGAATCAATAAGAATAGAACAAAACGTAATAATATGAAGTTTATTTCATGGAATGTAAACGGTCTTCGGGCTTGTGTAACAAAAGGATTTAAAGAAAGTTTCGTGGAATTGAATGCTGACTTCTTTTGTCTGCAAGAAACGAAAATGCAAGAGGGGCAACTCGATATAACTTTCGATGGTTACGAATCATATTGGAATTATGCTGATAAGAAAGGCTATTCGGGTACAGCTATCTTCACAAAGCACAAGCCCATAAATGTGCACTATGGTCTGGATATAGACGAACACGATCACGAAGGCAGGGTTATTACGCTAGAAATGGAGACTTTCTTTCTTGTAACGTGCTATACACCTAACTCGCAAGATGGGCTAAAACGATTAGACTATAGAATGAAATGGGAAGACGATTTCCAAGCATACATAAAACAATTGGACAAGAAAAAACCAGTAGTAATATGTGGCGACTTGAATGTTGCACACGAGGAAATAGATTTAAAGAATCCAAAGACGAATAGGAAAAACGCTGGTTTTACTGATGAGGAACGAGCTAAGATGACTCAATTTCTTAATAATGGTTTTATAGATAGCTTCCGGACGCTTTATCCAGAGCAGATAACTTATTCGTGGTGGTCGTATAGATTCAAAGCAAGAGAAAAGAATGCTGGTTGGCGTATTGATTATTTCTTACTATCAAACCGCCTACGCAATCAACTCATAGATGCCAAAATACACACAGAAGTGTATGGTAGCGACCATTGTCCTGTAGAAGTTGAACTGAATTTATAGCATTGTGCGCGAGCCAATCAAAATATTACTGCTATTAGTTATTGCATTAGCCATTGTTTTGGGCTACGCATTTGTGCCAAAAGAAATAGCTTTTGGCACATTCTCACTAAAAAAAATTAGTCTTACACAACTGTGTCTATCGCCTCATAACGATACAACTGCGAAACCACACCCAACGAAACCAAAACTATTTAGGCATCATCAAACTTTTTTATTCATAGGCGATTCGATGGTTGAAGGGCTTTCTCGACGGCTCGGCGATTACGCTGAAGAAAATGGACACAAACTTTACACTGTTATATGGTATGCCTCTACCACAGAGAAGTGGGCAAAATCGCAAACAATAGAGCACTTTATAAACGAATATAAACCCTCTTACATTTTGCTTTGCTTAGGAAGCAATGAACTTTTTGTAAACGATTTAGATGCAAGAGAAGCGTATATAAAAACCATTTTAAATAAGCTGGGCAACTTTCCTTACGTTTGGATTGGTCCGGCTAGCTGGAATGGAGATACTGGAATTATTGATTTAATAAAGAAACATGCCCAACAGGGTTGTTTTTTTGATAGCAGAGGTTTGAAACTTAAGCGTGGTCCCGACCATTATCACCCCACGTGGCAAGCTGCAGCTCTATGGTTAAATAAGGTTGCTACATTTATGAATAGCCCTAAAGTTGCCTATCCGGTAGCCCTAAACATTCCTCGCCAACACCATAAGGCTACTCATACTAAAGTTTTGCAACCTTCTTTCAACGGATATTAATAAGAAACTATGATAAGTTTTAAACAAACAATACACGAATTAAGTTCCTTTCTGACGACTCCCAACTCAGATTGGTCGTTCTGTACATTGTCGTTTTTGGTAGTCTTTATCATATTCTTTGCAGGCTATCTTTATATAAACAAATATCAAAAGGCATGGCAAAAGGCATACGTTGTATTATTCGGACTGATGTTTGCTTATAAGGCAAACGGCACTTTAATGGTTCTGCTGCCTACCACTACACTGCTTTCGTGGTTTCTTACTAAAAAGATGATGCGGCTACGGCGTGGAAAACCTCGCAAAATAGGTTTCTCCATTGTTATATTAATAGAACTGATGCCACTACTCTACTATAAATATTCTAATCTCACACTCGATGTTCTGAACCATTTGTTGCGAAGTAATTTTGCGCCTTTGCAACTATTATTGCCCATTGGTATATCGTTTTACACCTTTCAAGCAATTAGTTATACGATAGATGTATACAAAGAACACTTCACCAAGAAAACAAATTTGTTGGACTATTGTTTTTATCTAACTTTCTTTCCACTACTAATAGCAGGTCCCATTACACGTGCACACATACTAATTCCACAGATAAACACTCCACAACTTACAAATAAACAACTCATAAATACAGGGTTATGGCTCATTATCTGTGGTATGTTAAAAAAGGCTCTGGTAGCCGACTACTTGGCGCAATATAACAATTGGATTTTTGCAGACCCACTGGCTTATACAGGTTTTGAGAATTTAATGGGAGTTTTAGGCTTCACACTACAGATTTATTGTGATTTCTCGGGATATAGCGATATGGCTATTGGCATTGCAGCACTAATGGGTTTCCAACTACCCAACAATTTTAACTCGCCATACCAAAGTTTAAACCTCACCGAATTTTGGCATCGTTGGCACATAACACTTTCACAATGGTTTCGCGACTATATTTATATTCCACTGGGTGGAAACAGAAAAGGTGAACTAAATACTTATAGAAACACCATTATTACTATGACTATTGCAGGTTTGTGGCATGGAGCATCGGGAATGTTTGCTTTGTGGGGAAGCCTACACGGCATTGGTTTAACGGTCCATAAGTTTGCGTGCAACAGAGGTTTTAATAAAATTCCCAACACCATATATGTAAAGATTTTCTGTTGGACAATAACTTTCACCTATATATCTGTTGCGTGGATATTCTTCCGTTCACACGACATTCATACAGCTCTTAATATTATTGGTAAGATAACAACCGACTTACACCTGATAGACATTCAGAACTTTATAAATGCCCGCTTACTATGGATAATGCTATTAGCTGTAAGTTTAGAGCTACACTCTATTCGACAGAGCGATTATAAGTGGCTTCAACAAAAGTTTATTGCACTACCATGGATTGCCAAATTAGTAATCTTCCTATTTGTTTTGCAGCTTGTTATAAACCTAAGTCAGAACAATATTCAACCCTTTATTTATACCCAGTTTTAAGGCTGGGCAGAAATAAACTAAAGATATTTAAACAATGTCTATGGGTACTTTTAATTCAAATAAATAGCTCGGATATTTTAGAAAAAACAGCCATACGACAGCTACTCTTTTTTCAGATATCTATCACGATTGTCTCAGATATCTATCACGATCGTCTCAGATATCTATCAGTTACAAATTAGATATCAAAAAAAATGGCAACCTTTATAAGGCTATGTTATAATAGCAAAAAGGTGATTATTTAGATGAGAATTACGAAATCCTTTATTCTGTAATGTTCTGATTCCAGAATAGACATAGACTTTATCTGCCACTTTATAGTACAGAGAAAGTCTATGCTAAGTAAGAACAGAAAGTTAAAATACTTACCTCTTTAACCAATCATTTAGAGCGTAATGCTTACCATTACTTATTAAACCCAAATTTAGTAATTAGAGGTTCGCAATAAAACTAAATCCATCTATCTTTAACTGATTACTATTAAATAAATTCTTGTTGTTTTAACGCATCTAATAAATTTTTCGACATCACTTCGTTATCGCTTTTCTTGTATCGTATATCGGTAAATATTTGCGCCAACGTCTCAGTATGGTTTATTTCTACAAAGTGTTTATTTTCTTTCAACGATTCTTTCACCTTATAATATAAGTCTATACTTTCAGCTGTATAATCCGTGTAAGTTTCTTCGTGCAGAATACTTTCAATGGGTAATCTGTCTGGTTGTTCAGGCATTTCATCAGGCCAGCCAATTGTAAGCGTAGCCACAGGCATAACTAACTTTGGAAGTTTAAGCAATTCTATAATCGCCTTTGAATTATATATGGTTGTTCCAAGAAAGCACGTCCCAAGTCCTTCTGCTTCTGCTAAATTTGTGAATGTCTGGCAATAAAGTAAGGCATCTGTAGCCGCATTCATAAACGAAAGAAAATTGTTGTAACCAGGAGTTCCCTTTCTATTCTCTGCCCAAATAGTGGTTCTACGGAAGTCGGCACAAAATGTTAATACCACAGCTGCGTTTTCTACCATTGGCTGATTAAAATGTGCAGGCGCTAATTTGTGTTTCATTTCACTGTTACGTGTTACAACAACCGAGTAAAGTTGCAAATTCCCCATAGTTGGAGTTCGTTCAGCCTTACTCAAAAGTTCCTTTAAAAGAGCATTAGAAACCTCTCTGTTATTGTATTTTCTAATGCTTCTACGATTGAATATATTGTTCATTTTAGAAAATTTTAGGCTACAAAGTTAAACAAAAGTTTTCTGTTTTGGAAAACAATTAGTAACTTCGCAACCGCATTTTTTACTAGACAAATTAATGAAAGAGAACAAAACATACTCATTTGACGAAGCATTTGAGGCCTCGCTGAGGTATTTTGACGGTGATGAATTAGCCGCAAGAGTTTGGGTAAACAAGTATGCTATGAAGGATAGCTTTGGCAATATATACGAAAAATCGCCAGAAGATATGCATTGGCGCATTGCCAACGAAATAGCTCGCATAGAAAAGAAGTACAAAAACCCTATTAGTAAAGAAGAAATCTTCCATCTGTTAGATCATTTCCGCTATATAATACCAGCAGGAAGTCCAATGACAGGAATAGGAAACAACTACCAAATAGCCTCACTCTCAAACTGTTTTGTGATAGGACTTGATGGCGATGCCGACTCTTATGGTGCAATCTTGCGTATAGACGAAGAGCAAGTTCAATTAATGAAACGCCGTGGAGGAGTAGGACACGACCTCAGTCACGTGCGCCCAAAAGGTTCACCTGTAAACAATTCAGCCCTTACCTCAACAGGCTTAGTACCATTTATGGAGCGATACTCTAATAGTACACGCGAAGTAGCACAAGATGGTCGCCGTGGTGCATTAATGCTTTCCGTAAGTATTAAGCACCCCGATACTGAAGCTTTTGTAGATGCAAAGATGGAAGAAGGTAAAGTTACAGGCGCAAACGTATCAGTAAAAATTACCGATGGCTTTATGGAAGCAGCCGTAAACGATACTCCTTTTGAACAACAATTCCCTATTGATGCAGAAAAACCAAGCTTCAAAAAAGAAATTTCTGCCAAAAAGTTGTGGGATAAAATAGTACACAACGCATGGAAGAGTGCTGAGCCTGGTGTTCTTTTTTGGGATACAATTATTAGAGAGAGTATTCCAGATTGCTATGCCGACTTAGGTTTCCGTACAGTTTCTACCAATCCCTGTGGCGAAATTCCATTGTGTCCATACGATAGCTGTCGCTTGCTATCTATCAATCTTTACGCTTACGTAAAGAATCCATTTACAAAAGACGCAACCTTCGATTTCGATTTATTCAAGAAACACGCTGCTTTGGCACAACGCTTAATGGACGACATTGTAGATTTAGAGATGGAGAAGATAGATCATATAATGGAAAAAATTAAGCATGACCCACAAAGCGACGAAGTGAAACTAGCCGAATACCACCTTTGGGAAAAGATAAAAGAAAAGAGTGGAAAAGGACGCCGTACAGGAGTAGGAATAACAGCCGAAGGTGATATGATAGCTGCTATGGGCTTACGCTACGGAACAGAAGAAGCAACTAAATTTGCTGTAGACGTGCATAAAACACTGGCACTGTCTGCTTATCGTTCATCGGTTACAATGGCACAAGAACGTGGCGCCTTTACTATCTTTGATGCAAAACGAGAAGAAAAGAATCCATTTGTGTTACGCATAAAAGAGGCAGATTCACAACTCTATGCCGATATGCAGAAATATGGTCGTCGTAACATTGCCTGCTTAACAATTGCGCCTACAGGAACAACTTCACTTATGACACAAACTACTTCGGGTATCGAACCAGTATTTTTGCCAGTTTACACACGTCGTAGAAAAGTTAATCCGAACGATACAGATGTACACGTTGATTATGTAGACGAGGTTGGCGATTCATTTGAAGAATACATTGTTTATCACAAGAAATTTTTAGAATGGATGAAGATAAACGGATTCGATACAACAAAGAAATATACACAAGCAGAGATAAACGACCTTGTAAAACAGTCGCCTTACTATAAAGCTACCGCTAACGATGTAGATTGGCTTATGAAGGTTCGGATGCAAGGAGCTATTCAGAAATGGGTAGACCACTCTATCTCTGTAACAGTAAATCTACCAAACAATGTAGATGAAGCATTGGTAAACAAACTTTACGTAGAGGCCTGGCGCTCTGGTTGCAAGGGCTGCACCATTTATCGCGACGGTTCTCGTTCAGGCGTTATGATTTCTGTTTCGAAGAAAGATAAGAAAAAGAAAAACGAAAAAGAAAAAGAAACAAACGAAGACCATGATTTGAATTCATCAGAAGAGAAGCACGAACATACTTGTACCCCACCGC
Source organism: Prevotella pallens (assembly GCF_900454935.1). Classification (NCBI taxonomy): domain Bacteria; kingdom Pseudomonadati; phylum Bacteroidota; class Bacteroidia; order Bacteroidales; family Prevotellaceae; genus Prevotella; species Prevotella pallens. The sequence continues at coordinate 845,223 of NZ_UGTP01000001.1, read as the reverse complement.
AAGTAATAGAAGAACGTCCCAAAGTGTTAGATTGCGATGTAGTTAGATTCCAGAACAATAAAGAAAAATGGGTTGCATTCGTAGGACTTCTTGATGGTTATCCCTACGAAATATTCACTGGATTACAAGACGACGATGAAGGTATTGTATTGCCCAAAAGTGTAACTAAGGGTAAAGTTATAAAACAAACCAATGCCGATGGTACACACCGTTATGACTTCCAGTTTGAGAATAAACGGGGATATAAAACAACCGTTGAAGGACTTTCTGAGAAATTTAATCCAGAATACTGGAACTATGCAAAACTCATCTCTGGAGTATTGCGTTATCGTATGCCAATAGACCATGTCATTCATCTCGTAGGGTCGCTACAGTTGAAAGATGAAAGTATTAATACATGGAAGAATGGTGTGGAACGTGCTCTAAAGAAATATGTAACCGATGGTACAACAGCTTCAGGACAAACGTGCCCTGTGTGCGGACAAGAGACATTAGTTTATCAAGAAGGCTGTCTTATATGTACTAATTGCGGAGCTTCTCGCTGCGGATAAACAAATAGTTTTGTCAAATAATGAAATTAGAAACAAGCTATATATATATAAAAGGTGTAAGGTTTCATGCCTACATCGGTGTAAGCGAATTGGAACGAAAGGTTGGCAACGATTATGTTGCCGACCTTCGTTTGTGTTATCATATAGGCAAAGCAATGCTAACAGACAATGTAAACGACACCATAAGTTATGCCGATGTTTACGATATTGTAAAAACAGTAATGCAACAACCTGCAAAATTGTTAGAACATACTGCATATCGGATAGCAGAAGCTATAATAAAAGTTTTCCCCGATATAGAATCAATAGACCTTAACCTAACAAAGATAAATCCACCAATGGGAGCTGATTGCAGCGGAGCAGGTGTAGAATTACATTTAATAAATGAAAAAACCAAGTGTTAGCCTAATCTATTCAAATGAAAATGCTTAACTTTGCGTGCAATTATACAAAGTATGAATAGACGAACTACCTTTTTCCTCATAATTTTCTTTTTGTTTGCACTCATAAAAATAAGTGCAAAAGATAAATTCACACTTGTTATTGATGCTGGTCATGGTGGAAAAGACGTGGGAGCATTAGGTGCCTTTTCAAACGAAAAGGATATTAATTTAAACGTAGCATTAGCCTTTGGGCGTTTGGTTGAGGATAATCTTCCAGATGTTAAGGTTATTTACACACGCAAAACTGATGTATTTATTCCACTGAAAGGTAGAGCAGAAATAGCCAATAAAGCGAAAGCCGATTTGTTTATTTCTGTACATACCAATTCTGTTCCACCCACAAAAACACCCCCACAGGGCTTTCAAGTTTATACTTTAGGTATGCACCGTGCAAAGGACAACTTAGATGTGGCTATGCGAGAGAATAGTGTTATTTCACTGGAGAAAGGATACGAAAAGACTTACGAGGGTTTCGATCCAAAGTCATCAGAGAGCTATATTATGTTTGAAATTCTTCAATCGGGAAATATGGAGAAGAGTGTCGAACTAGCTCGACTCATTCAACGTTCTGTTTGTTCTAAAGCCAATCGAAACGATAAAGGAGTGCATCAAGCAGGATTTCTTGTATTGCGCGAAACTTCAATGCCAAGCTGCCTTATAGAGTTAGGATTCATTACGTCAGAAGAAGAAGAACAGTTCCTTAACTCACAACGCGGAATAGACCTTATGGCACATGGCATTTACGAGGCATTTGTAGAATATAAGAACAGATATGACGGGAAAGTTACCATTCCCTATCGTCCGTCTACCAAAAACCAATTACCTATAGAGAACATTTTAGGTAGATTATCGGAGAATACAAGTAAATCGTCGGAGAATGTAGAAGTACCTAAAAAAATAAATGTTGTAAGGAATAAACAACAGACAGTAAACCCCATAGCAAAAGCTACACATACAAAAGACAAGAAACAACCTGTTGTAGAAAAACCAACAACAGATGTCCCCATATTTAAAATACAAATATTTGCCATAAACAGGCAACTTACCCCAGACAGCCAATTGTTTAAAGGACACAAAAACGTATCGTCAGAAATTGAGGGAGATTTGTACAAATATATGATTGGTAATAGTGCAGACTACAACGAGATTTTACGATTAAAAGAGAAACTAAAGCAGGACTTTCCACAAGCATTTATAGTTGCATTCAAAAAAGGCAAACGAATGAACACTGGAGAAGCTATTAAAGAATTTGTTAAGACTAAGAAGAAATGAATATGAAAAAATTATTATCGCCCGAAGTAAGAATAGCATTGGTGGCAATTGTTGGCATCGTAATACTTTATTTTGGTATGAATTTCCTTAAAGGAATTAATTTATACTCAGCTGATATGGAGTATAATATGCAATTCGATAAGGTTGATGGACTTACGCCTACCACACCAATCTATGCTAATGGATTTAAAGTGGGAACAGTAAAAGATATTGTTTACAACTATAAAGACCCATCTAAACCTATTAACGTATTTGTTACAATAAGTAAGGATATGCAAATTCCTGTTGGCTCTACTGCTGAAATTGTAAGCGATATTATGGGTAATGTAAAGGTAAACCTTATTCTTAGTAATGCAAAACAATATTTAAAGCAAGATGGCATTATAGCAGGAAATGTTAACGACGGTGTATTTGGAAAAATGAAAGAAGCTATTCCTGATGTTCAACGAATGATACCAAAAATAGATAGCATACTTTCGAATATCGTAACATTAACTTCTGACCCAGCCTTAACAAGCACATTACACAACGCAAATAAAATTAGTAGCGACTTAACAATATCAAGCAAACAGTTAAATATATTGTTGGCACAACTTAATAGTTCACTTCCATCTATGACAAGAAAAGCTAACGGGCTGCTTAATAATACAAATGGTGTAATGGTAGAAGCTAAACATGGCATTGCCGATGCGCGTTCAACTGTTAAAGGTGCACACGTATTAATGACATCGTTAAACGATAAGGTTAATGCGTTAGATGTTCAAACTACTGTTGCCAAACTAAATATGGCACTCGACGAAGTAAACAAACTTACGGCAACACTGAATAGTAACCGGGGCTCAATGGGTTTGCTAATGAACGATCCTGCACTTTACAACAACTTAAACAGCACATTGCGCAGTGTTGATAGTTTGGTTGTAAACCTTAAAGCACACCCAAAACGATACGTACATTTCTCTATATTCGGACGAAAAGACAAATAAACACTCTTTTATAAAACATACAATTGTACTGAATGGAAGAACTTTAAATACAGTTCTTCCATTCTTTTTGTTTATCCTCCCGCAATTCAAACTAAAAACTATACTTTAATTCAAACCCAAATCTGCCATTATACGGTAACTCCATTGTTATAGTTCATACTATTGACCTTGTGCCTGCTTTCGTCTTCTTACCATCCATCTTGTTCCACTTTATAACACTACTCAGACGGTGTATGTTATAAAGTAAAACTATCTAATCTACAATAGAATCGGAGGCACAGTAAATAATAGATTGGAATATTATAACCAATGGCTACTGTCTACTCGCCCATAAAACAAAACATATCAAATGCCATATAAAAGTTAGTCAAATACAGTTCTTTCATTTTAGATATCTATCGCACTCGTCTTAGATATCTATCACGTTCGTTTTAGATATCTATCAGTTGCAAATTAGATATCACAAAAAACTACAACCTTTGTCACTTTATATTATAACACTTAAAAGAGATTTAACCAGATGACTATTATTAACTTTTTTATTCTATAATATTCTGATTTACACACTATTATAAGTATCTAATTAACAATACATTGTATATAGCCTCAACATACAGTAGAACTCACTTACCTTAGGTGTTACAAATAGAAGTTATTAAAGCAAGCAGAAAAAAGAAACGAAGAGGAAATATACAAAAGAACGTTCACTTTTCCACGCAAAGCATTATCTTTACTGTCGAAATAGTGAGCGTTCTTTACCTATAACAATACTATGAATTTTCAAACATACCACTCATTTCTAAATCATTCCTATATATTATAATCTTCATTCAACTTTAAGTGTTGTGCTTTAAGCACTTAGTTCGAAATCATATCTTTTTATTGGAAACGATGTTATATTGAGTAATAAACTTTAAGAGTAATGAATACATCTATTGTTATAACTAGCCAATATTACAAAACTACATTTGTATGTTGAAACCTGCAGTAATCCAAGTCCCTGGTTGTGGCACATTTCCATAGTCTACGTATGTCTTATTCAGCAAGTTGTTTGCAGCAACAAATGCTGTCCATTTATTTGCATTCCACGATAGACGTGCATCGAGTATGCCATACGTTGCATATTTATGGTGCTGATTGGCGGTATCAATGTAATTTCCCATACGGTGAAGCAACCGATAGTTCAGACCTAAGTCAAGGTTTCGCCATAAATTCAGTTGCAAATCAGCCACCATTTTGTTTTTCACATATTCTAAAACATATTTACTTGTAACGCCATTATGTTCCTCTTCATTTTGGTTAAGATAGCAATAGGCTATACCAAATTGTTTAAAGAAACGTTGTGATGGCATCAACATATAGAAGTCGAAACGTAACGAAGATTCTAAACCAACAACGTTGATAAGACCAAAGTTTACACTTTTCCAAAGCACTGCACCATTAGCATCAAGTGTTCCATCAGAAATCCAGTCGATACGATTTTTCTGCCGATTATAGAAAAGACTCGTTTTTCCACTAATTCCGCTCCAACTATACTTTACACCAGTTTCGAGAGCCGAAAGCTCTTCTGGTTTTAGGTGTTTATCGGCTTTATGTCCTCCCACCGAATAGAACAATTCGGTAAACGACGGCATACGCAACGAAGAATTGTACGAGGCATAAACTTTCCATGCATTTCCTATTCTATAACTTGCATCTATACCAGGATAGATGCGCATATTCATATCGGCCTGACTATTCTTCACAGCAACAATACCTGCCGATAGCGTAAAGCGTGAAAGAAGAATATTGTGTTCCAATACGAATTGCAGATTGGTACGGTTAATTCCATGCGTATAGTCGAGATTAGTTCCATGGATATGATGGTTTCGTTCGAGCTTTTCGCCAAGGTTTGTACTCACAAGCTCCTCTTGCCTCAGCTCAGCAGCAAAAGCAGTTCGTCCCAAACGCCAATCGAAATAAGCATTAAGATTTACACCATACACATCGGTTCTGTGGTAGTTATACGCATACTTTTGTGGTGCTCCACGGAATAGTTCGAATCTATCCATACTACGATTCCAATAGATAGACGGACGAATGTGAAATAGTCCTTGTTTGTTCTCAGCCTGCAAGGCAGTAAAAGTTTTAAACGTGTGTTCAAACTGGTCGTCATATTTTGCCGCATAAAACGTGTTAGCACCAAAGTCTTTAACGCTCATTCCAGCATGCCAGTTTACTGCAATCTGGTCGTCGTTATAATTACCTTGATAAAAAGCCTTACTCGTCTTGTAGTCTGCGTTCAGTTTTCCAGCCTTATTTCGTAGATATCCATCGCTTCGAGTATACGATGCAGAAAGCTGATTGTTCCAATGCCCTTGTGCAATGTTTGCACGTGTACCAGCCGAAAGATAGCCATAAGAACCACCTTCTATACGTGCTGAGAGAGAAGAAGATTGGGGAGTTTTTGTTACAATGTTTATAGCACCCAATAAAGACGATGTACCATAAACGCGTCCTGCCGGACCTTCGAGAACTTCTATACGTTCAATTTCATTTAAATCAACAGGAAAATCAAACGCATTATGTCCTGTTTGTGCGTCGCAGATATTAATGCCATTCAGCAAAATAGTAATCTGCTCAGAGTTTCCACCACGTATGCTCACATCGGTAAGTGCTCCTAAAGCTCCCTTCTGTCGCACATCTACCCCTACAGCATACTTTAAAAGGTCGTTTACACTTTGTACTGGCGCAGCTTTAATATCTTCACGACTCAGTACAGTTACCATTCTCGCTTGCTGACTAACAGTCAGTGGCGCCCGTGTACCAGTTACATTTACTTCGTCTAACAGCACTTGCTTATTGGTTACTGTAGAATCGCCACTTACTTTCAAGGCATCATTACTTGTGTTATGTGCCGTTGCATGTTGAAGAGTAGCAACACTCAGTACACCAATTATCACTTCTTTACCTAAAACAGCAAAGAGAGAATAGCCGCGATTAGAAAAGTGAGTAAACTTCACTACACTACGCTTGTTAAAAATTGGTTTGTACATATAATTAATAGATTTGTTAATATCGGTACAATAAACCTTAGTATAAAGCAAACCATACCGAAATTAGGCTGCAAAAGTACATAATATTTTACAGAAAGGAATGCAACTTTAGCAAAAACTGTCCTTTTACTTCGTTTCTTTCCACTGAAAAAGAAAATAAATGATGAGATTGGCTAATAGTCTTTCATAATTTACTACTTTTGCACTCTATATATTTCTAACAACCGTTTTTAGCAACAGCGTTAGACATATATAAGCAGAAAATTAACAACAAGCTAAGTAAATAACCGTACAATGAAAACATTGATAGATCGCATTCTTAAAGATGGGAAATGCTATGAGGGGGGTATTTTAAAGGTAGACAAATTTATTAATCATCAGTTAGACCCTAACCTGATGAAGCAAATTGCTGTGGAACTTATTCGGCGCTATGCTTCCACAGAAATAAATAAGATTATAACTGTTGAAGCAAGTGGCATTGCACCAGCCATTATGATGGGGTTCTTGCTCGATTTGCCAGTCGTTTTTGCCAAAAAGAAAAAGCCTTCTACAATGGCTGATATGCTTTCGGCTACTGTATTCTCGTTTACAAAGCAGCGCGAATACCATGTTTGTATATCAAAAGAATATCTTACACCTTCAGATAAGGTTCTTTTTGTAGACGACTTCTTAGCATACGGCAATGCTGCAAAAGGAATAATAAACTTGTGTAGTCAGGCTGGGGCTGAACTTGTAGGTATGGGATTTATCATTGAAAAGGCATTCCAAAATGGTCGTGAGATTATAGAAGCAGCAGGAATACGTTGCGAAAGCTTGGCTATTATCGACTCATTAGACAACTGTGAAATAAAGATTAGACAACAATAAAAACCTATGGAACAAAAAAAAGAACTTATTTATGGGCTGAACGACCGACCGCCTTTGCGCGAAACAATCTTTGCTGCAGTACAGCATCTGTTAGCAATTTTCGTAGCTATCATTACTCCACCACTCATTATCAGCTCTGAGTTACAATTCGATTTAGAAACAACAGGATATCTTATATCTATGTCGTTGTTTGTTTCGGGCATTGCAACCTTCATTCAATGTAAACGTTTTGGTTTTCTTGGTGCAGGTTTGCTGTGCATTCAAGGAACTTCTTTCTCGTTCATCAGTCCCATTATCGGAGCTGGTATGCTCGGAATGGTAAACGGGAAGATGAATGTCGAGATGGGACTAAGCTATATATTCGGAGCTTGTATGGTGGCGTCAGTTGTAGAAATGCTGGTCAGCCGCGTGCTGCCCTATATGCGCAAGATAATAACTCCCCTAGTTTCGGGGATTGTTGTTACACTTATTGGTTTATGCTTAATAAAAGCGGGCATAAACTCGTGTGGCGGTGGAAATGCTGCAATGGCTACACATACATTTGGCTCTATACAAAATCTTGGATTAGCATTACTTGTGCTAGTCAGCATCGTTATATTCAATAGATCAAGCAATCCGTTCTTACGAATGGCATCTATCGTTTTGGGACTAATATTAGGTTCTACTGTTGCTTACTTCTTAGGCTTAATAGACTTTTCACGGTTAGGCGATACGGGTACACTAAACATTCCTGAACCTTTCAAGTATGGTTTGCATTTCGACACCGGATCCATCATCGGATTGGGACTGATATATTTGGTAACAGCAGTTGAGGCTTACGGAGATATTACTGCCAATTCGCTGATTTCAGGAGAACCAGTTGAAGGACCAGTATTCATGAAACGTGCGCAAGGAGGCATCTTGGCAGACGGTTTCAATTCGCTTCTTGCAGCAGTTTTCAATAGTTTTCCAAACTCTATCTTCGCACAGAACAACGGAATGATACAGCTTACGGGTGTTGCCAGTCGCTATGTGGGCTACTTTGTAGCAGGTGCTTTGCTTATTTTAGGGCTATTTCCAGTGGTAGGACAAATATTTTCACTCATTCCAGACTGCGTTCTCGGCGGTGCAACATTGCTTATGTTTGGAACTGTTGCAGCTGCTGGCATTCGTATTATTGCATCAACCTCCATCAATCGCAAGGCAGTTTTGGTTATGGCTATAAGTTTTGCTATGGGATTAAGCGTAGAACTTGTGCCAAACATATTAGACCAAATGCCCCCAATAATAAAAAACATTTTCTCTAGCGGTATAACAATGGGGGGACTAACTGCTATCTTAGCAAATGCCCTTATACGAATTAAAGAATAAAACATTAAGGGGGGAGAGTTTTTCAGCTTTGCCCCTTTTTCTGCTTTTTTATTCCTATCTTTGCAAAAATATATTCAATTAATAAAACGTAAACTATGGCGAACGAAGGAAAGAAACGTAAGTTTATAAGTTCTCTTACATTTAAACTGCTCGTAATGATACTAATTTTATTTGGTTTCGGACTGTTTTACAACTTTGTGATTGCCGAAGATGATGTAGTTTCTGAACAAGAACAGCAAGAAGAGCAACAACGGAATGCTGTGCTTGATACTGTAGATGTTGTGGGCGACTACCTATGGCCAAACCGAAAAAGTAGGAAGAGAGACCTAACAACAAACGAAGAAAACGTAAAAAGTAATAGCGAAACAAAGAAAAATAATGAAGAAACTATCATAAACACACAACGGAAAGCAGAAAAAGAGAATCAAGAAAATGTTACGCCTTCTGCCCCTCTACCAGTTCCTGCTAACGACCCTACACAAACTGTACCTACAAAAACAGTGTCAAAACCTGCAACTACACCAACTATAGAGAAAGTTTCATCGCCAAAAGTAGAGAAGATTGAACAATAATTTTGCTTTGTCTGAGACACTTTGTGGTATTCGCAAAAGAAATCAATAGATAGTTTACAGTAAAGAGCATAAACCGTCTCAGTATATCATAACATTTTTTAAGCTCACTAGAAACATTAACTTAACAATTACACTTATGAAACGTATCGTATTATTTACATTCACAATGCTATTATGCATATTCTGTTATGCCCAGTCAGAACATCTAAAATTTTCTGGCATTCCTATAGATGGAACTATCAACCAGTTTCAAGCAAAAATAGTACAGAAAGGATATGTGTATAATAAACTATATAGTGAAGCTATATCAAACGGAGTAAGATGTTTTGATGGAACTTTCGTTGGGAATAAGGTAGGATTGTATGTTTATTATGATGAACAAATAAAGAAAGTCTATCGTGTAAAGGCTGTTATTAATAATATTTCAGAAGAATTGGCAGACCAAAAATATCAGATGATACAGCAATTGTTGCAAAGGAAATATGAAGATTGCTATTTCCAGGAAGACAAGAAAGAAAACAAACCTAGTCTTACTATTTACGCTTCACGAGACCTCTGCAAAACTCTTAGTTTAGAAATTTGCTTATATCATTATTTTTTCGTACCTTTATAGTATGAAACAGCAACTCTCCTCTCTCAGTTTTGCCGACCTATTAGTCGGTCAGCGTAAGGTCAAGCAGACCTTCTTTTCTCAGATAGACAATATTATCGATTGGAATCCAATCCGTGGTATTATTGAAATTGCCTACACCAAAGGTAACAAGGCAACTGGTCGTCCGAGCTATGATAGTCTTGTGCTTTTTAAAATCGAACTTCTCCGTACTTGGTATGGTCTTAGTGATGGTGAGGTTGAGGAGCAGGTAAACGATCGTTTGTCTTTCAGCCGCTTTGTAGGACTGGGTTTGGAAGATGTTGCTCCTGATAGTACGACTGTATGTCGTTTCCGTAACATTCTTGTAGAGGCAGACCTTTATGATATGGTACTGAATGAGATTAACCGTCAGTTGGAGCAACAAGGTGTTATTGTCAAACGTGGGGGCTATCGTCGATGCCAGCATTACCGATAGTCCTCGTCGTCCACGTGGTCGTAAGGAGTATGAGATAATTGAGGACAGAGATGAAGAAACGGGTAAATTAAAATCCGAGAAAGCTATGCTCAAGGAGAAACTCAAGCCCAATGTGGATGGAGAGGCACGCTGGATCAAGAAAATGGGAAGGCTCCACTTTGGATACAAACGGCATTCAGTTACAGATGAAAATGGATTGGTTCTTGCAGAGGAGACTACCGCAGCTAATGAGAGCGACATCAAGCATTTGGAAACGCCCCTGAAAAAAGCAAATCTTCCGAAAAAGACTCTCGTATATGCTGATAAGGGTTATGACTCGGCAGAAAACAAGGAGACACTTGCTCGAATGAAACTAAAATGTCGCATTATGCACAAAGGAACAAGGACGCATAAGATTACAGAAAGAGAGAAACGCATCAATGTGGCTATCAGTAAAATTAGGTACAGGGTGGAACGCACTTTTGGTTCCATACACAGATGGTTTAGGGGAGGTACGGCAAGATATGTAGGACTTGCCAAAACACATGCACAGCATATTATGGAGGCTGTTGCCTACAACTTATATCGAACGCCAGGGATAATTGTGTCCAATGCTCTCAAATAAAAGAAAATTGGACACAAATATAGATGATAATAATCGTTTTACGGCATCAATTATAACAATAAACACGTTGGAATATGCTTCTAAACACAACTAAATGGGAATTTCTCTATAAATGAAGGTTTTGCAGAGTCTCAATATAATTTCAAAACGGCAACAAATAAAGAGAAGAAAGACTCCTTCTTTAACAATATTCACATAAAGGTTTTGTTTTCTTAAACTATGTTTAAGTTCGTTGGCGTTTATACCGCATGGTGCAGTACAAGCCTTTTGTAGGGGGTGTGTCAAAACTAAGAATTCAGAAAAGCTTCCTTTCATATCAACAGTTTCACTCCCTCATAAATATTAAAGTAACCGTTATCATTGAGTTATTAACTCTTTGGTAACGGTTTTTCTTTACAAAATGATAGCTGTCTTTAGCTGAAAACGAGTTTTGACACACCCTCTACAAAAGCTTTGTACTGCCACTACCAGCAACTGGTAGCGACAGTACAAACAAGCCGTAGCGTAACTTAAGATGCCACACCACCTATAGCATCTCTTGCATAGGAACGAAATAAAAAGTAAAGGAAAGAGAACGTCTCACAAAGATTAGCCTAATCTATTATCCCCTCTAAAAGTTTTTCAAGTTGATCATTCTCATGTTGTGTGAAATGGCCTTGCCGTATGTCGTTAACTCTAAGTTGTAAACAATCAAAAAATGTATGAAAGCTGAAATCATCAAATTTTGTTTTGTATCTTTTTATGGATAGTTCTAAATATTGAAATATATCATTATACATCTTGGCTGACAACTCTTTATCTTTCAAACTAGAATAGTCTTCTAAAGAAAAAATAGGATCAATTATTAAACATCCTTCTTTCTTCATAAATCTACAATAAGATTTCATCTCATTCTCAGCAATTCTATTCTTTCGGAAAACTCGTAAATATAATTTAATTTTTCTTCCTTTGCGCTTGTCATAACCTATTTGTTTGACAAGCGTTTCCTGCCAATATAAGTCATTCAAGTTATCGACAATATTATCAAGAACTTTTCCTATACGCAAATCTGTAGAATGTGCACCAGAGGAATCTAACTCATAAGTTGAAAATAAAAATACGCTCATACTTTTTGCTTAGTGATAATGTTTATTGCCAGCAGGCAGGTGGCCATGCTCTTCGTTATACTTTTTTAATAAGCTGTTTTCCAGTTGACGATCAGCTTTTTTTGTTCCTCCCTGTGATATTGGTTTCATCTTAACACCTGCAGGAATAATGTTTCCATCGGCATCAAAGGCAACAGCTGTGGCCTTTGATCTATTAATCCTTGCTTCGTCAAGACGCACTTGAGAATATCTGGTCTTAGGGTGTTGAGTTTCTCCTATTTTGTAAACATCACCTTTATTCAGTTTTGTATATGCAATAGGATCTTTTGTTCCATATTCGTAGACAGGATACCATCCATCATGAGTCGCAACTAACGCATACACATCTAGCCCTAAGAGATCTAATTGGGAATTAGGTGATTTAACATGTGAATACAAAGTAGGATTCTCGCCTACCAACCCAATCGGGTCTTGGCTGATATAACTCCCCGAATTCGGATCGTAGTAGCGGAAACGATTGTAATACAAACCTGTCTCCGCATCCTCATACTGCCCTTGGTACTTGAATGGAATGATTGCAGACGGGCGTTTCCTTTGCCGCCCGTAGATGTCCAGTTCCTGTTCCCAAACCTTGTCGCCCTTTTTATCGTAAGCTTGCAGGGGTGTGCCGAGATAGTCGGACACGATGGAGAAACAATCGCCGTTGGCAACAAGCTTGGCGGCAGGCACGAACGTGTCTTGGTCTCTTCCATCTATTCGTGCTGCGAACGCTACTGCAGGGAAGTCGTTATAGTTATAGTCTTCTATAACCATCTTCCAATATCTAAACTGTTATAAAAAAAATCCAATTGTGCCTTCATCATTTTTGTATCCCCTAGAATATTTTCTAACGCCTTACCATATTTTTGTACGTCGTCAGCATTACCAATATAATTCGTTAAAACACGAATACCGTTTACATAGACTTCCTCCTTGTCTTGATTTGAAAGCATAGAATCATTCGAAACAGATGCTATAACTTTTATGATATCATCTTTCAGCTTATCATATTTTGTTAAGCAAAGTTTAGCTTCTTCTATGGTGTTACAAGGAGTACTATCTAAAGTAGATAAAGATTTCTTTATTTTACATAGTTGTTTTATATAATCCATAATATAATTTAATGATGTTTCTTTACAACAGTATATGCTTCTTTTGGTATTTCCCCATCAATAAGGACCTCAGCATCCTTTGTCGCATATCCAAAAGCTTTTCCTTGTAAGGGTTTTCCTGTCTGTGGATCAATCCCATTAGAAATATCTATAATTTTCTTTGGTTCAATTTTATCTGTATTGATAGCAATAATGGTGGATTTGTTGGATTTTGCATAGAACTCTTCACGTTATGAATTGCCATCAGAAGAAGAACCTATATGGAAAGAATGCTTTGGTAGAATAGATATTTTCATAAGTAAAAATGAAACTATGTATAACTATCCATATATCTATAATGTCCATATTGACTATTGGGATCAAATAAACACAGATAAACATGAAAATAAATTATTAGACGAACTATAGTTCTTTCCATAATACTAATAACATTGTCAATGTTCCTGAACATTATTTCCGATATTTTGGGGCATTTGTGTTTGTTAGTTTCAGTATTCCATATAAAAGTCAGTAGCCTTTTTTGTTCGCCACTATGTATTTTTGACATATAGGTCGAATAAATAGCTTTATATCCCCATACTAAGCAAACGAAAGACTATTCAGTCGCATTTCAAGCTGTTCGGCGAATGATTTGCGAATAGAGAGTACAATTTCGCAAGTGTTATCAAACTTTTGTTCAACGATGTTGGCATTCATTTCCTTCACTATCTTCATAACATCGTTCATCATCGGATAAGAAAAGGTGTAATGAACAATGTGCTCTACAAATTTCTCTTCTATTTCCGAATGTGCTATACCGTCTGCAGCGGCTTCGCGATATGCAACAATCAGTCCACTCGTACCAAGCTTTACGCCACCAAAATATCTGATTACACAAATTAAAGTATTAGTAATATCGTTGCTTATAAGCTGACCAAGAATAGGTTTACCTGCAGTTGAAGAAGGCTCTCCATCGTCATTAGCACGAAATTCAGCACCATCAGCCCCTAAACGATAAGCATAACAACAGTGCCGCGCATCGTAATACTTCTTTTTATAATACCTCACAACATCTAAAGCCTCTTCAGCAGATTCGATATGATGCACAAAGGCGAGGAATTTACTCCTCTTTTCGGAATAAAACCCCTCGCCTATTGTGTCTTTGTGTACTGTTTTATACTTATCGGTCATTAATTAACTTGATATAAAATCAGCATTAATGATATTCTATACTTACGAAAGCTTGTGAATAATAAGTCCTGAACGAAGTTTTGGCTCAAACCAAGTTGCCTTTGGAGGCATAATCTTTCCACTATCAGCAATATCCATAATTTGTTGCATAGATACAGGGTAAAGTGCCAAAGCCATCTTCATTTCACCACTATCTACACGTTTCTTAAGTTCTTCTAAACCACGAAGACCGCCAACAAAGTCTATACGATCGCTTGAACGTAAATCTTTTATATCGAGAAGTTCATCGAGAATCAAACGACTTGATATATCAACATCGAGCACGCCAATAGGATCGTTGTTATCGTATGTACCTTCTTTAGCTGTGAGAGAGTACCACTCGCCATCTAAATATAGTGAGAACTCATGTAAATGAGCTGGTTTATAAATAGCAGTACCTTTCTTTTCTACTATGAAGTTCTTGTTCAATGCTTCGAGGAACTGTGCAGGAGTCATACCATTCAAATCTTTAACAACACGGTTGTAATCGAGAATAGTAAGCTCAGAAGCTTGGAAGCAAACAGCCATAAAGTAGTTATATTCCTCTTTACCTGTATGATTTGGATTAGCTTTTGCTTTCTCTCCACCCACAAGACCAGCTGCAGCAGAACGGTGATGCCCGTCTGCAATATAAAGACTTGGCATCTTTGCAAATTCTTCAGTAATAGTCTTTATATCTTTATCATCAGAGACTACCCAAAGTTGGTGACGGAAACCATCAATAGGAGCAATGAAGTCGTATTCTGGAGTAGTAGCAGCATAGCGAGATGTAATTTCTTTCAACACAGGATTATCTGGATAAGCAAAGAAAACAGGTTCTATATTTGCATCGTTTACACGAACATGCTTCATACGATCTTCTTCCTTGTCGCGGCGTGTAAGTTCATGTTTCTTTATAACACCATTTACATAATCTTGACAAGCAGCGCCAACAACAATACCATATTGTGTCTTGCCATTCATTGTTTGAGCATAAATGTAGTATTGTTCTTTATCGTCTTGCACCAACCAACCCTTGTCTTGGAACATCTTAAAATTCTCAGCAGCCTTTTCGTAAACACGTGGATCGTATTCACTTGTACCTTCTGGGAAATCTATTTCTGGTTTAATGATATGATAAAGACTTTTTTCGTTTCCTTTAGCTTCTTCACGTGCTTCCTCTGAATTTAATACATCGTATGGACGACTTTCTACTTGTTCTACGAATTCCTTTGGAGGACGAACACCTTTAAATGGTTTTACTATTGCCATAATATGTTGTAGATATAAAATAAAAGCAGACTATCATGGCTTTTGCTGTTTTATAAGCATAGTTCCTAATAATCTGCAATATGAGTTTAAATATTATTTATTTACTTGGAATTTGGTATCACCGTTAGCAAAGAAAGCATTTATTTGCTTTGCAGCTGCAATACCAGCGTTGATGTTAGCCTCTGCTGTTTGAGCACCCATCTTCTTAGGTGTACTGAAGTAACGACCTTCGAACTTAGCAAATTCAGCATCAGCATCTGGCTTAATATCTGTGATAAACTTCAAATCTTCACGCTCCGCCATCAACTTGATGAGTTCTGGTTCGTTGATAACTTCTTTTCGTGCAGTATTGATAAGAGTTGCTCCCTTAGACATCTTATTCACGAGAGCATAGTTAATACTCTGTTTTGTTTCAGGAGTTGCAGGAATATGGAGAGAAACAATATCGCAAGTCTCAAATAAAGCTTCTTGATTATCAACAGCCTTCACATCTACAGCCTCGATAACTTCTTTTGGACAGAAAGCATCATAAGCATAAACCTCCATATTGAAACCTTTAGCAATACGAGCTACATTACGCCCAACGTTACCAAATGCAAGGATACCAAGTTTCTTACCCATCAATTCTGAACCACTCTTACCATTATAGAAATTGCGAGCACCATAAACAAGAAGTCCTAAAACTAGTTCAGCGACAGCATTAGAGTTCTGACCTGGAGTATTTTCTGCAACTACGTTGTGTGC
This sequence comes from Prevotella pallens, assembly GCF_900454935.1. Lineage (NCBI taxonomy): Bacteria > Pseudomonadati > Bacteroidota > Bacteroidia > Bacteroidales > Prevotellaceae > Prevotella > Prevotella pallens. Next base: position 829,039 of record NZ_UGTP01000001.1, on the reverse strand, counting down.
AGTTGCTGCAGCAAGGTCAATATTATCGTAACCAGCACCAGCTCGAACAACTATTTTTAAATTCTTAGCAGCATCAAATACCTCTGCTGTTGCTTTATCTGAACGAATGATAAGTGCATCAACGTCTTTTACAGCATCTAACAACTGAGCTTTTTCTGTATATTTTTCTAAAAGTGCAAGTTCGTGTCCAGCACCTTCTATTTCTTTTCTAATACCTTCAACAGCTGCTGCTGCAAATGGTTTTTCTGTTGCGATTAAAACCTTCATAGTAATAAATTTTTATAATGCAAGTACACGGATATAACCTATTAGAGGTCTATCCGTGCCTTTACTATATTTTCTAATTAATGCTTAGCCTCAAATTCTTTCATAGTTTCAACAAGAGCCTTGCAGCCTTCTACTGTCATTGCATTGTAGCAACTTGCACGGAAGCCACCAACATCACGGTGTCCCTTGATACCAACCATACCTCTTTCTGTAGCAAATTTGAAGAACTCATCTTGAAGTTCTGCATACTCATCATTGAGAACGAAGCAGATATTCATATAAGAGCGATCTTCCTCACATTTTACTGTACCACGGAACAACTTGTTACGATCAATTTCATTGTAAACAATATCTGCACGTTCCTTAGCAAATTTCTCCATTGCTTCTACACCACCATTAGCCTTAATCCAACGAAGATTTTCTAATGCTGTATAAATAGGAACAACAGGAGGAGTGTTAAACATTGAACCTTTCTTAATATGTGTACGATAATCTAACATTGTAGGAATCTCGCGCTGTACATGACCAAGAACATCGTCTTTAATAATAACGAATGTTACACCAGCCATTGAAAGATTTTTCTGTGCACCACCATAAATACAATCGTACTTAGAAACATCTACTGGACGACTGAAAATATCAGAAGACATATCACCTATCATACGAACAGGTACATCTAAATCTTTATGATATTCTGTACCATATATTGTATTGTTAGTTGTTACATGCAAATAATCCAAATCTGTTGGAACATCAAAATTCTTTGGAAGATATGTGTAGTTTTCATCTGCAGATGATGCAACTTCAACAACCTCACCAAACATTTTAGCTTCTTTCATTGCTTTCTTTGCCCAAACACCTGTATTTAGGTAACCTGCCTTCTTTACCAAGAAGTTGAAAGGAATCATGCAGAACTCAAGTGATGCACCACCACCTAAGAATAATACTGAATAGCCTTCAGGAACATTTAGTATTTCCTTTACCAAAGCCATTGCTTCATCCATTACAGGTTGAAAATCCTTTGAACGGTGGCTGATTTCAGCGATTGAAAGACCAATTCCGTTGAAATCTAAGATAGCACTTGCTGTTTTCTCTATTACTTCGCGTGGAAGAATACATGGACCAGCACCAAAATTGTACTTCTTCATGATGTCTTAATTTTTTAGTTGAACTTATTTATTATTATATTATTATATTCCTCAAAAGGGCGTATAGACTTAGTCATACGTCTGCGAAATTAAAGTTTTTATTTGACATAGGCAAATATTTAAGCATATTTTTACTTTCTATTTTTATTGCCTCATCAATCCTTTTGCTTGTAATCTATAAATTATACAGCATTATAACACAACTATCACTTCACTTCTTCCACAACGGTACTAATACCCTTTATTTTCTCACCTTTCGTCATCTTTAGAATTTGAGATATTTTTGTTCGAGATACTGCTACATAAGAAAAACGTGGCATTACGTCTATCTTTCCTATATCCATTCGTTCCACTCCTGCTTTTTTACATAAAAAACCTACTATATCACCCTTGGATATCTTGTCTTTCTTTCCTTTACCAATATATAATGTAGACATTCGTGCTGGTTTTATGGTAGGCAATACATCTGGAAGTTTCATAATATCAACCTTTTGGTTTATATAATTAGGGAGTTGCTCATCTGGACCTAACAAGAAATATATATTACCACATTTATCCCAACGCGCAGTTCTCCCCACTCGATGAATATATTCGTCTTCGTTTTCTGGAAAGTGATAATGAATAATATTATCTACATCGGGAATATCTAAACCTCTTGCTCCTAAATTTGTACTTACAAGAATGTTAGTTGAACCATTCGAAAATCGATATAACATTGCTTCACGTTCTTTCTGTTCTAATCCGCCATGGAATATAGAAACAGAAAAACCTTCTTCCTGTAAATAAGTAGCAGTACGAATAACAGATTCTCGATAGTTTAAGAATACAATACTACTCTTGTCGCCAAGATATTTCAATAAATCAGAAAGAGTCTCTAACTTGTCTCTCTTTGTACTATAAACTGTATGTAATTGAACACGATTAGAAGTTTCGTCTTCATTATTCCTATAATCTATGCAAATATTAGAGCCTATATTTATAAACTTTGGGATAGAATCCGCCTCAGTTGCAGATAATAATATACGACGCCTCACCATAGGCAACTTATCTACAACTTCTTGCATTTCTTGTTGAAATCCCATCTCTAAACACTTATCAAATTCATCAATAATAAGCCATTGTATAGTTTTTGATTCAAAATTTTCCTTATCAAGATGATCGTTCAATCTACCTGGAGTCGCAAAAACAATTTGTGGTTTCACATTACGCATTTCACGATGTTCGTCCATTGTTGGTCTACCACCATAAAGAGCCATTACTCTTAAACCTGATTTTATGTTTTGGACTACATTTGCCGACTGTTTTGCTAATTCTCTTCCAGGTACTAATACAACTGCCTGAACCTCATCTTTTGTTGGGTCTAATAATTCTATCAAAGGCAACAAATAAGCATAAGTTTTCCCAGACCCAGTTGGCGACAACACTATAACATCTTTATTGGAATGCAAGATTGCCTTGGAGGTAGCTTCTTGCATTTCGTTTAGCGTTATATCTAATTTCTCTATTACTTCATTTAGCTTCATTACGCAATTTATCTATTTCGTCAAATTCTTTTCCCATATTTAAATTCAAATAAATTGTATATAATGGTGCTAGCCATTTATCTCGTGCTTTTGGTGCCAATCTTTTGTATTGTTCTAAATATGGCATTGCAGTTTCATACAATTTATTTATTTTAACTCGCTTAGAACGATTTTGTTGAGTTTTGGCTAACTCTATAGCCTGGTCAAAATATGCTAATCCTAAATTACAATATGCATCAGCAAAATCAGCCTTCTCTTGTATCAGTTTTAAACAAATATCTATACATTCTTTATAACGTCCAAGGTTAAGCAATACCGTACTCTTTGTGAAACGGAACAATACACTTGTTGAATCAGTCTCTAAAGCTTTATCTGTTATTTGGAGTGCCATTTGGTTATCTCCATTTTTAACATAATATTCCACTAATCGAGGAAAGAAAAATGCGAAATTGGGATATTCTTTAAAACCTTCTTGCAAAGCTTTAAGGTATTTTGTTGTATCTTTTTGCATTAAATAAGCACTAGCCTCATACTGTCTCACAAAGTTCAACATAGAACTATCACGTTCTGCCAAATTCAGATACCGCATTGTTTTTTCTGTATCTCCCAATTTATAGCCACAATACATTGCCCAATAAGCAGCATGGGGCATTAAATCATCTTTATGTTCATAATCATAACCTATAAAAAGCGACTGTTTATCCGTCTTGATATAATTATCAAAATAATCGTAAGCAGTTTTATAATCCTTCACATGAAGGAAATATGTGCCACCATTAAAAAGGTTTGGTCTAATAGAATTTAAAAATTGAGCATGACGTTCTCTATATTTTGGAAGTACGGGAGAAGGCATATTCAGGTGTGCATCAATAGAATCGAATTTTGCCATAGTCTCATACATTCGTTTTGTTACAGAGAAGAAAGCTGCGGTATCATATTGTTGTTTTAAATACAATTTTTCATTACCTTGTTCATATTGCTTCATCAATATATCACAAAGCATTACCCAAATTTTAGTATTAGTGCGATTTACCGAATCCTCTAATAAGTTCTGCATAGATTTCTCCGCCTTCACTAACTCTTTTCCTGTTTTCAGTGATTCGCGAGCTGTTGCCAATTGTTTCTTTTGAGCATACAATAACATAGGGCTAAATATAAATACAAGAAACAATATGCTCTTTAAAATATTTTTTTTCACCTCGTTTATTTATTTGTCAGTCCTTCTAATTCTTGTGCCTTTATTTTATCTCCTAACATAGTATAAGCCATATAAAGAGGGTTTACCCAATCTACCTTATTACGTCGAGGATCTTTTGCTTTTACTCTTTCAAGATAATTTCGTGCATCGGCAAAATATATCATATAATCATTTTCTTGTATTGGTATTCCTTTCTTTTGTTTTTCCAACATTTCGTTTCTCATCTCTAATCCTCGCATATTCAAACACACACCAATATTAAAAGCTATTGGAATTAAATTAGGCGATAGCTGATCTGCCAGTTTATATGCTTCTATTGCCTCGTCCCATCTTCCTGCTTGCATAGCTATCTCGCCTTTCAATATCCAGGGTATTGACGATTTCGAATTATTTACCAACTGATGGTCTATAAAACTTTCTATATTAAATCGGGCTGTAGAATGCTGATAAAACTTCATTAACCAAGAAAAATATTTTGTATTTGTTGGTTCTGTTTCATATAATTTTGCTAGAACACCAAGATATTTTAGTGAATCATCTGCATTTTTCATTTGTTCTCCCATACATTCTGTCTTCACTTCTACAGCTGGTTGTGCTGTTTCATCATATTGTATGGCGATATTAGCATATTTCTCTGCTAATCTAAAATTCCTAGTTTTTAAATAATCATAAGCCAAATAATATGCAGCAATTCCACTTTCATCAGGAATATCTGCTACCAAAGAATTTGTTCTTGTTGTTAAATAAAGTTCTAAAGCTTTCTGTCCTTCTATTTTCGTATAATTATTTTTTAATAGGAACTGACCTGCATCTATCAACATTGGATACAATGTTGATATGCGTTGTTGGTTTTCTTCACTGAATTCTGGTTTAATTTTACCTTTACGATTAGGCATTCTATCATATTCATCGCATTTTAACGAAGACAATATTCCATCTACCACAGCACGATAGATAGCGAGCGAATCCCTATCCGTATTCGATTGTACTCTTTGATATGCAGTTTCAGCTTGTTTATTAAATTTTTCAGCGTTTACCTTATTATTCTGTGCCTGCGCTGACAAAAAACAGAAAGACAAAAATAAAACATATATCGTTAATTTCCTCATAAGCTTTCATTTTATAGTATAACTTTCTCATCTTTACTGTTATAAAGAGAAAAAATCTCCAAATCAGTTTTTATTAGTTTTTCTATCATTCTTTATTGATAGAATAGAGATGAGACGTATAAAAATATCCCCCTTTGGCAAAAAGAACACCAAAGAGGGACATATATTTATATTATTCAGCATAACCTGCATCGGCAGCAAGAGCTTTTGTTTCAGGAGCCTCAGGTCCTTTTACAAAATAATAGCTACCATAGAGAGGGTATGCCCATAAGTTTTTACTTTGCTTTGCAGTATCAAGTGCTTTTGCTTTCTCTAAATAAGAAATTGCTTCATTGTAAACAACATTGAATTGTGCACGTGCTTCTTTGGTCAAATTTTTCACAGCCATTACACGTTCTTGAGCTTTATAGAACAGACACTGTCCAATAGAAGCATTAATTGCTATTTGTGCACTCTCATCAGTTGCTAATGGTAATGCTTTCTTTAATGCATCAACTGCGGCATCATAATTTTTTCTAACACTTTCAAATTGTCCTTTTAAAACTAATGCACTGTAGCTTTTAGGGTCTTTTGCAAGATGCGCATCTATTATTTGCATTGCTTTATCGCCCATACCAAGTGAATTGTAAGTAGAAGCTAATGTTGAAAGAATTGCTTCGTTACTTGGATCTTGTGTATAAATTTCAGCAAGTTTATTTGCGTATGCTAGAGAATCTTCACGTGTCTTTAGTTGTGAACCTAAGATAGCTAATTTTAAGTTTTGCACTTCTTTAGCACGTTCCTTGTTGTCTTTTGCATATTCTATATATTTCTCTGCCTTTGCAAAATCGTTATTTTGGTAAGCATATACAGCTGCAAAGTAAGCTATTTCTGGCAAATTTTGGTCTTGTCCTTTAAAGCTTGCAAATTCTGGATAACCTGCAGATTCTACATATTCTGCTAAGTATTTATATGCCATTTTATCATCTTTACCTTGATAATAAACACCACCATTAATCAAGTCGTTACGAAGTTTATAAACACTTTCTACCAAAGCTGCATATTTTGGCTTTACCTTACCTTTTTGGTTTGGCATATTATCGTATTTTATAGCTTCTACACCTGAATTAAAGGCTGCGCCAACAGCAGCATAAAGTCCTTTTTCATCTACAGGTTTATTACCTTCTTTACCCATTTGTTTTTGGGTTTCGTTCTCTAGCTGAATACCTTCTTCATAGTTTACCTTCTTCATTGCCAACTCGTAAAGCCGATTGTAAGCTTTAGCTTTTTCTTCATTTCCTGCAAGTTGATCTAAAGTAGACTGTACAAGATTAGCAGCTTCAGCATAGTTCTGAGCTTTTAAAATTGCTTTTAATGGTTCGCTGTCTCCAGCAAATGCAGTAGACGTTCCTATTAACATCATTACTGCCAAAATAATTTTTTTCATATTAGTTTATAATTTAAAGATTAATACTCGTTATTAAATCTTCTGCTTTATGTTTGTTTTATATCTGCACTTTCTTCAATAACGCTTAAGTTTCTCTCTATTTATTCAAAATCTACCGATGGAGATGTTGTTTGGTTGGAGTTATCTACTTCGTTCGACTCATTTGAATAAGTATCATTCGTTTGATTTGTTTGTGAATGTTCTTCTTCTTCAACATGTTCTTCCATTTCAGCACTCATAACCTTACAAACAGAAGCAATAACATCGTTTTTCTTTGCAAGATTTATAAGACGAACTCCTTGCGTTGCACGTCCCATAACACGGCATTCTGCCACAGAAAGACGAATAACAATACCACTTTGATTTATTATCATAAGGTCGTTCTTGTCGGTTACATTCTTTATAGCAACCAACTTGCCTGTCTTTTCTGTTATGTTCAATGTTTTAACACCTTTACCACCACGATTTGTTAACCGATAATCTTCCACAACAGAACGTTTACCATAACCTTCTTCCGACACTACCATTACAGTTTCTTCATTGGCATTATCTACAACTATCATTCCTACAACAGCATCGTCTCCGTCTTCATCTAATCTCATTCCACGTACTCCTGTAGAAACACGTCCCATAGTGCGTACTGCCTCTTCATTAAAACGACAAGCACGACCATTACGATTTGCCATTATAAGTTCGTTATGACCATTTGTTAATCGTACATCTACAACTTCGTCGCCTTCGTTTATATTTATAGCAATAACACCATTAGTGCGCGGACGTGAATAATGTCGTAACGATGTTTTCTTTACTAATCCACATTTTGTGGCGAATACAACATAATGTGAATCGAGGAAAGTTTCATCGTCTAATCCTGTTAATCGTAAGAAAGCATTTACACTATCGTCAGGATCGAGTGCTAACATATTTTGAATTGCACGACCTTTCGATGTTTTATCACCTTCAGGTATATCATAACATTTCATCCAGAAGCAACGTCCTTTCTTTGTAAAGAACAACATTGTTTGGTGCATTGTTGCAGGATAAATAAATTCGGTAAAATCTTTATCTCTTGTGCGTGCTCCTTTTGAGCCTACTCCACCACGCGCTTGTTCTTTAAAATCGGTTAGTGGGGTTCGTTTTATATAACCAAGATGACTAATTGTAATAACAACAGGGTCGTTTGGATAAAAGTCTTCTGCATTAAACTCGTGTTCATCTGGAATAATTTCGGTACGACGAGCATCGCCATATTTTTCTTTTACTTCCTGCAGTTCTTCTTTCATTACTTCTTTACAACGCTCTGTATTATCAAGAATTTCTTGCAAATCTTTTATGGTCTGCATTAATTCTTCATATTCTGCATGCAATTGATCCATACGCAAACCTGTAAGTTGCGATAAACGCATATCTACAATAGCTTTCGATTGCAATTCGTCTAATTCAAAACGTTTTTCCAAATTAGTTTGAGCTTCGGCTGGTGTTTGACTCGCACGAATTATATGTACAACCTCATCAATATTGTCGCAAGCTATTATTAACCCTTCTAAAATGTGAGCGCGTTCTTTTGCTTTATTCAAATCGAACTTTGTACGACGAATAGTTACATCGTGGCGATGCTCTACAAAATATTTCACACAGTCGTATAAACTCAATAAACGTGGACGACCATTTACAAGAGCTATACAGTTTACCGAGAACGAGCTCTGCAGAGCTGTCATTTTAAATAGTTTATTCAGAATAATATTAGCATTGGCATCGCGTTTCACGTCTACAACAATACGCATTCCTTGACGTCCTGTTTCGTCGTTCACGTTTGAAATACCTTCCAACTTACCTTCTTTCACTAAGTCGGCTATATATTCTATTAGTTGTTGTTTGTTTACACCGTATGGAATTTCGGTTACAACTATTTTATCGTGTTGTTCTCCGCTTTCTATTTCGGCTTTTGCACGCATCACCACGCGTCCTTTTCCTGTTTCGTAGGCATCTTTTACTCCTTGTAACCCATAAATATAAGCTCCTGTAGGAAAATCTGGTGCTGGTATATATTGCATTAATTCGTCTACAGTAATTTCTGGATTATCAATATATGCGCAACAACCATCTATTACTTCGTTTAAATTATGTGTCGGAATATTTGTTGCCATACCTACAGCAATTCCATTACCTCCGTTTACAAGTAAATTAGGTATTTTGGTTGGCATTACGGCTGGTTCCTTCAACGTGTCGTCAAAGTTATTCACCATATCTACCGTATCTTTCTCAATGTCGTCCATTACGTGTTCGCCCATTTTGGCTAAACGACACTCAGTATAACGCATAGCGGCTGGAGAATCGCCATCAACGGAACCAAAGTTTCCTTGTCCGTCCACCAGTTTATAGCGCATATTCCATTCTTGCCCCATACGTACTAAGGCTCCATATACAGAAGAATCGCCATGTGGGTGATATTTACCAAGCACTTCACCTACAACACGTGCACATTTCTTATAGGGTTGATTACTAAAATTGCCTATTCCTCGCATTCCATAAAGAATACGACGATGAACTGGCTTAAAACCATCGCGTACATCTGGAAGAGCACGAGCTACTATTACCGACATTGAATAGTCGATATAAGAGCTTTTCATTTCTTCCTCAATGTTTATTTTTAAAATACGATCGTGGTCTACTGTTTGATTCTCGTCCATTATTTTTGTATTTTTATATTCTATTATTTTTGTTTCGCTACAACCGCTTAAATTCTTAATAAAATTGCGTTAAATAGCATTTATTTTCGTTTTAAGCCTTTCTGGTTGTTATTTCGGGCTGTAAAAGTACTAAATAAAAATGACATATAAACCCCTAAAAACGAAAAAAACACTATTTTAAGTATTCTTATGGTTGAAGAAAAACAACATAAAGCCATAACTTAATATGAAAAACAAGAAGGTTAGAAAGAAATATCTTTTTATAGATACTCTTTCTTCTATGCTCTTACAATTAATAAACAAAAAAAGGATTTTATTTTAAATTGGGGTCTCGTTAATAATACAAATACCAAAACTAAAACTTAAATAGAATTTTAGACTCTCGTAAATTTTGTTTTATTGTTAAGCAGATTTATATGCTTTGCAATGTAGATACATTGATTTACAGCTATTTATAAAGGTAAACAAGATGATTAAGAGTGAGAACTATAGACGATATATATGGCATTTTATTCAACTATTAATCTGTATTTAATATACCTTTTAAAATTTATAATTAAAAGTATCGGAAAATTTAATTATGATTTTTCATTTTGTAATTATTTTTTTCTATTTTATAATTATTATTTTCTCAGATTCATAATACGCTTAGAGAGAATACTATATTTGAAAACACAAAAGCAGCATATTTGCATCTGGCAAATATGCTGCTAATTACTATATATGTAATGTAGATTTCGTGTAAACTATGTACACTTTGGCAAGCCTTTAATACCTAATTAGGCATTAGAAATTACTAAAGATAATGGTATTTACAATTGCACATAGTGTTATTGCCTAATAATTGGTTAGAATTTAATACATATCATCTACTTCTGGGTCTTCATCTTCGTCATCTGTTTCGCCACCTATTGGCACTTTTGATTGTCCAGCAAGCGTTCTTTCAAGATATTCGTTGCTAAGTTGCAATACAACAACTTCAGAAATAGGCATTGTATATTCTTTTCTTTTCATCTCTATTCTCTCCTATCTTACTTAATTATAACTTTCTTGCCATTTACAATATAAATACCTCTATTTGGTTTTTCTACACGTCTACCTTGTAAATCGTAATAAACAGTTTCGTTGTTTGTTTTTGGTGTGGCAACTTCTTCTATACCTGCCGTAGTTTCTTCGTTTTCCATATCGTATCCGTCTAACTTTGCTCCAGAAGTGTTTGCATCTACCAATAAGAATGCTTTATTTCCTTTGACAGTTGTTCCACGATAGCGATAAAATCCCAACGGATTACGCACTGAAGTATTTGGATTTATATTGAACACACGAATTGTTTTTCCATTAGTTTCTACAGTTGTTTTTACCTCATCAAAAAATATAGCTTTAAGAATATTGTTTGTAGATATTGTATTGGAACTTGCAATAGGCAACAATCTATTTGCATTACTTTGAGTTGTTTCTAATTCTAATATAATTGGAGTTTGTGCAGGAATTATTTCGCCTTGCGATGCTATTTTTGTACACTTTGCATATCCTTTTTCTTCGCCGATTGTACCCACAGATTCCACAACGTAAGCATTAATATTGTCTATTATCTTCATTGGAAAATCGGTATAGAGGGTTGTAAAGTACTTATTATTCTTACCTTTCATCTTGTCGGCTGTGGTAACTCCAAAATAATTGTTACTACTTTCGCCTACAGGTTCTATTATCCATTTTGCAGCTTCTCCTACAACTGGCAGTTCTGGTCCATACCATGCAGTGCTATTATTATTACAGAAGTTGAACAAAGCATCGCCTTCACGATATTTATTTACAGCATTTCCATTTTCTGTTACTCGGTCGAGGGCACCTTCCATTAAATAATAAGTATGTCCGTGATTAACTCTGCCGGCATCAACATAACTTTTTACCAATATTACTAAATCGCTGCTTGTTCCAAAACGTCCTTCGAGTGCTTGCACTGCATATTTTTCCATTGCTTTCCACACCACATCGGCTTTGTTTGCTTTCAGTCCTGCCAGAATATCGGGATAGCTTGCAAAAGCATTATCTATTTGGGGTAGAAGTGAGGGATAAAAAATAGATAATAAGCCACTCGCACGCCGATAAGTATCTACAATAGGTTGCATAGATGGCACTGTTGCATACATATAAAAGGCATTTTCGCCATTTTGGGTTGTAACTTCTTTTAAGTGCATATCTAAATCCCACTGCGCAAATACTCCATCGAATTCAGATTTTGCCATAGTATAAAAATTACCATTACCAAGATTATCGTGCAATTTTTGGTTTATTTTGTTTTTAACCATATCTATGGCTTTCAACAAATAGTCATTTACAACATCTACACCCTGCGAACGTAAAGTTTTAATGGTATAGATATTTTTAGTGTTATCCCATTCAGCGTCTAACTGAATAACACTTCCGGGTTGTGTCTTTACAGCTTCGGCAGTTTGGTTTGGTTGTGCCCGATACTTACCCGTAACTTGCACATACTGTTTCTTATCGGCTCGCGTATATGCGTTTTTAATACGAAAATAGCCAGAAATAGGTCCTGCAGAATATGCTCCAATTGTGAATAAGAACAATAGGACCAATTGAATCAAACGTAATTTTTTCATCATTACTTTCCTTTTTTTAAAATATAATACAATTAAAAATTATAATCAGAGTTATTTAATTTGAGTGCGAAATAGAAAATATAACGCAAAACATTTTTTAAATCAGAGCTACATTTATAGTCTTAATATCCAAAATATATAAGTCAATAAAAATGAATTTCTGAGTATCTTGTGAAGCAAAAATAGAAATAAAATTGTATATAAATACTCTCTAAAATAACATTTACGAACAAATAAAATTCTTTAGTAATCTTTTAATTAAAAGATATTAAGGCATTTACGAGTATTATACAAATAAATACAAACTATAAAAAGAGTATCTGCATATCAAATTCACATTCGATATGCAGATACTCTTTTTATTATAAACAAACTTATACTAAATAACGTTCATCTATAATGTAACGACACTATACTTATATCAAAACTTTTTATTACGTAAATGTTAAGATATAAATATTAGCAAGTAAATAAAAAACACTACTTTATAAATATTTTCTTTACAGTCAGAAGTTTTCTCTTATTTACAGTTTGTACAACGTAAATGCCTGGTAATGCTGGACGAGTATTGCCTATATATCGCCCGTCAAGTGTATAATAGTTTTGTTTAACACCTTCGGATTCTGGCTTAATTGGTGTAATAAATGTGGCTGGATTAAACTCTGCTGCACCAACATCAATACTTTTACCCATTATTCGGTTATTACCATAAATATCTTCTGTGTAATTTTCAATACTAATAGGCATTCCTTTATCAACAAATTCGCTACCCATTTGCAGTTCCCAACTAGCAAACAAAATATCGGCAATAGAATCTTTATTGGTAGTAAAGCCATCAAAATTAGTTGGAGCTACAAAATTTGCTTTGTCTACAGTGTTACTATTTATGGTATTTACAATATCAGTTGCAACATTACAATTAGAAGAATAGTCTAAATTTGCATTTGTAGTAGCCTTTCTCGTCTTATTATTCTGAATTGTGCTATTTATAATTTTACCACCATCGGTATATATTCCACCACCATTAAACGATGTACAGTTGTAAACAAGACCTCCCACGAAAGTTCCTTTATTATAAACACCACCACCAGCACCACCTTTATCGTCGCCCAATAATGTATAATCGGCAAAACAATTGGTTACAACGTTATTTATCGCAGTGCCTAAATTGTAGATACCACCACCAATAAGTCCACGAGAACTTATTATTTCGTTATCGCGTAATAAGCCTGTCGAATAGATTGCACCACCTTCACGAGCATAACAACCTTCGAAAAGACAATCGGTAATGGTGCCTCCCACATTATATATAGCACCACCTGCATCTAAAGCAACACAATCTAAAAAGAAGCAATCGTTTATATCTACATTTTCGGCATACACTGCCCCACCCTGTGCTTGTGTATTTGGAGAATGACCATAAGTACGTTCAAAATAGCAGCCAGATATTTTTGCATTGTTCTTACCTATTAAATAAATAGCAGCACCATTGGCATATTTATTTCCTTCGGCTGTAAAGTAACAAGAGTTTTCTATAAATCGACAATTAGTTATTGTAACATCGCCTACAGCATAAATAGCACCTCCTGAACATTGCACATTATACACCATTGCATTTGCACCTTTCAAGGTAAGTCCATCAATTGTTACGGGAGCTGTTATTTCTTCCTTCGTATATAATATATGGTTAGCATTATTTGCCGTTCCTGGAATTATATTGTTATCAACTTTCCACCCAAACATATACGGATTTTCTGCATTCGTTTCTCTAATCCACTCATCAGGAACATCATCATCAGCACTCAATATTGTTGTATTCACATAATCGTAAGCTTCACCATCTTCTACTTTCATACGTTCTTCTTTATTCTTCTCTGTACCAGCAAAGCCTCCATAAATAGAAACGCCATTTTTTAGAGGAATATGTCGTGAGTTTTTCTTCGAAGTTTTAATGAGTTGTGTGGGTTTATATGTACCTGCTGCAATCCAAATTTCATCGCCCGAAGTTGCTTTTGCTAAGGCATCGTCTAAACTTCCCATAGCTTTTTCCCACGAAGTGCCATCGTTTGTTCCATTTGTTGTTACGTAATAGACTTTCGATTGTAATGGAGTTGCTGCAAAAAAGGCAGCAAATCCTACTGCAAAAAGATTTAAATGTTTCATTTTTCAATATGCTTTTGTTTGTTAAGTTAGAATATTAAAATTACCTCTCTCCTGTTATTATAGCTCCTATTTGCTTTTTGATATTTTAATAAGAAGCAAACCAATTGCCGTCCAAATAAGTTCTCTTACACGCACAATAAGAGCAACAAAAATTCCTGCATTAGTTGTTAAACCTAATCCGGATATTGACATTAGAAATCCACCTTCACGTCCTCCAAGTTGTAAAGGCATAAAAAACAAAATATTTGCGAATAATGTTGTAAAGGATATTATAAGGATACAATTCAAATAGTTAATGCTTGGAAACAACACTAACAGTATAAAGAACACCTCGAGAGCACTACAAATACGGCAAGATAGTTCTATAAGAACAACCGATATAAATGTTTTTGGGTCTTGATTATGTAATGCTGCAATCTGCTTATCTATATTTTCTAAGCGTTCTTTATTATTTTCGACATATTTATGTGCCCATTTTTTTATACCAGGAATATGTTTCAGCAGGTTCATAACACGAACAGCGAGTCCTTTTTTATATCCCGTGAAAAAGAACCAAATAGCTGTTAAACAAAAAATTCCACATATTGCTAACATAATAGCCATAAAAACACTAACGTGTTGTGTTAGTATAAAGAGAGGAATAGATAGTAACCAGAACCAAAAATGGCTGAATATGTGTGTCATTACAAACAAAAGCACCGACGATGTGGCACGTTCTACTCCAATATATGGCGACAATTCCATAATTCTGTAAGGTTCGCCACCCATTAAGCCGCCTGGTGTTGCATAGTTTAATGCAAATCCAGACACACTAAGTTTATAGAGATATCCAAACGAAACCATTCGTTTATCTTCTCCCTTAGTTTGACTTTTAATAATAATATACCAAGATGCTGTATTGAATATATAAAGAAATGCCCACAACAACAATACAGCGAAGAACCAATAGCCTGCATGCTGCAATCCTTTCCATACTTCGGAGAAGTTTAACTGTGTTACCATTATAGCTAACACTACTATTCCGAAAAGGAAAAATCCATTCTGAAACTTCTTCTTCATTGGCTCAATGGTTTATGCTATTTTCTGCTTTCTTGTTATTCTTCTTTACGTTTTGGAATAGTAAAACGTACTTTCTCACTATCGTCGCGGCGTTCTTTATATAGCTTTGGCAATGGATTTCCCATTGGAGCATCGTATTCTTTACGATGACGAAATATATCTATAGCAAGAAAAATAGCATGGCGCATAGGCATTGCATCGGCAATTCCTTTACCAGCAATACTGAAATTATCTATAACTTCTGGAGTTGTACGTATCAATCGTAGTCCTGCAAGATAACTAACTCCTCCTTCTACTGTGAGCGAACGGAATGGTGTTAATCCTTGTTCATAGTACATAGCAAGAATTCCATCGAATTTATCCCAATCGTTACCTGCAAAAAACTTATCTGCTGCGTATGGGCCAAATGCCAAAATATTTTCTTTCTCTAATATATCAATGGCAGGTTCTATTAGTTCTTGTTCTTCTGAACCTAACAATCCATTATCTCCAGCTTTCGGATTAAGAGCTAAAATAGCTATACGCGGATTAGAAATACGAAAATCGCGGCGTATACTTTGAAATAACAGACGACCGCTTTCGGTGATTTTCTCAATAGAAAGAGATTCGGCAACTTGTTTTAATGGCAGATTACGAGTAGCCAAAGCAATACGCATATTTTCGCTTATAAGCATTGAGAGCGATGGTTCTTCAGCTAGCAAATGATCTTCAATATATCTACTTTGTCCACTAAAATGAAAACATTCATTATTCTCTAAAGGTGCAGTTACTAAAACATCAAATCCACCAGCATTATAATCTTCTAATGCTCGATCTATTGCAAGCAAGCCAGCATTACCCGATTCTTCTGTAGGAATACCGAGTTCTACTTTTATTTCTTCATCGAATACTGGTATAAAATTTATTCTGTTTTCTTGAACTTCACTTATATCATTAATAATAGTAAAGGTTACTTCCATCTCTAAAGCATTACGATGGTAAGTAGCAACTTTAGGAGAACCATATATTATAGGTGTGCAGAGTTCCAACATTGTTGGTTCCTCAAATGCTTTGAATATCAATTCGTATCCTATTCCGTTTGTATCGCCATGTGTAATGGCTACTCGCACTTTTCTATTATTACTCATAACTTATTTAAAATATTATGTATCTCTATTTCTTTTCTTATTTATTTCGAGTGTAAAGAGCTGCTTCCAATCTGCGTACAAGATTTCGTTTCTTTGTTTCAGGTGCATAAACGAAAACTTCTGTTACAACAATTCGTTTTCCATTTGGTTTCCAATATGCAACGAAAGGTCCTCCCATTGCATCGTTTTGCATTTCCCAAAGTCCCCGTATTGTTACCGAATTATACTTTCCATGTACCATTGAAACAATAGAAGCTGTCCGCATATACATTCCTTTCTGCTCTCCAAGAATATTTTTACGCATTACACTATCTCGCTCTTGAGCAAATTTACCTTTCCCAATGCTATATATACAGAGATTTACCATACCAGATGATGCATTGTTCGACAACCAAAGGAAGTTCTTTCCTACCTTGCTTGTTGTTAATTCAGGAGGTACTTGCATTCTTATGCCAAACATTTTATATATTGTTGATGCGGCTTTCACATTTGTTTGTCTGGCTATATCTCCCTGAGCACGATGCAATTCGGTTTTGATAAGATAGTTACGCAACTCATTTCCATATTTCTTTAAGAATATTTGTAGGCTCAATTGCGATGGAGCTACTATATTTATTATTACCTGTGGTTGCGCATATACATTCTGTTTACTGCTTATATCTACACGCTTTTGACGTTTATCTATGGTTAGTACAACTATATTACGCACCAATTTACTATCGCCTTTGAGTTTATCTGAGGTTATTTCCACAACATCAAATGTGGGTTCTATTTGTGGTAATCCTTTCATTGGCACCGAAAGTGTATTGTAAAGCAAACTATCGATATCGTTAATAACTACTACTTCGTAGGCTTTACCATAACTTGCCAAGTGGGTTATACTATTCTTACACCCAAGCAGCATCAACATAGCTACAAAAACAACAAATAAGAGTTGCCTATGTACGTTCATTGGCTATTTTTTTTGCTGTAGAAAGCAAACCACATGCTGCAAATATATCCTCTCCACGACTAGCACGAATAGTTGTAAACACACCATGTTTTGTTAGATAATTACGAAACTCTTCCATCTTTCTGTCGTCCACTCCATGTAATGGTACATTAGGAATGGTATGAAAACGAATCAGATTTATTCTACAGTCTAATCCTTTCAACAGTTTTATTATTTCCTTTGCATGACGTTCTGTATCGTTCACGCCTTTGAAAACAATATATTCGAACGACAATCGCCTTTGATGAGAAAAGTCATAATTACGCAACAGCTCTACTATTTCAGCTATTGACATTCCTTTCTCGCCAGGCATTATCTCTGCTCGTTCTGTTGGAATAGGCGAATGCAAACTTATAGCAATATGGCAATCGCTCTCTTCAAGAAAGCGTTTTAGTTTACTCTTAACACCAATAGAACTTACTGTTATACGTTTTGGCGACCACGCAAAACCATAATCAGATGTTAATATTTGAGTGGTTCGCAACACATTATCATAGTTGTCCATTGGTTCTCCTTGCCCCATAAAAACTATGTTTGTTAGTTTTTCTATTTCGGGTAGTGAGTATATTTGGTTTAATATGTCGGCTACCGATAAGTTTCCTTCAAATCCTTGCTTTCCTGTTTGGCAGAAAAGACAATTCATTTTGCAGCCAACTTGTGATGACACACAGAGAGTAGCACGGTCGTCATCAGGGATATACACAGTTTCTACAAACTTCCCGTTATCTGTTGGAAATAAATATTTTATAGTCCCATCATTAGAATACTGTGCATCTATGTGTTTTTTACACCCTATGGTATAAGCTGCCTTTAGTTTCTCACGATTGTTCTTAGAGATATTTGTCATCTCATCAATCGTAGTTACGTGCTGTATATAAAGCCACTTTGCCATCTGTCCGCCTGTAAAAGCAGGCATTCCAAATTCTTTTGCAACTGCTTTCAGTTCCAAAAGATTTAGGCCCATAAGTGATTTCTTTACAACTTCCATTTCTTTTTTCGCTATATATATGGTGCAAAGATAACGAAAAAATAAGGAATAACCACGTTTTTCTGTCGAATAATAAACGAATTACCGACAGGAGAACGTGGTTATTCCTTCACAAAAGCAAAGCTTTACTAAATTGTAGGTGTAGAGGTTCCACGTTTAAAAAGCATAGAATGATTACCTGTTCCAAAGTATTTCAGTACCATCTCATACTGATTTACATATTCTAAACCGTGAAGTTGCACTACACTGTGTCCTTTACCATCTTCCTCTGATGTAGAAAGATACATCTCGCCATACTCTTCTTCCCAGCCTAAGTCCCATTTTCCTTTTATTATGGTGTCGGTTTTTACTTCCCAATCGCTATATGTTGCCGTAGCTCCATTAGCAATTTGTTTACGTACAGCTTCTTTCTTATGAGTTTCTAACATTCCTTTAGGTTTGAAATTATAGGCTATGTAGTTGTAGCTTGTCGCATCTTGTTCGTAGTAATACCATTGTCCCAATATCTGTCCATAATAAAGTTTACGTACAGCTATAGTTTTCTCTTGTTCAGGAGTTAGTTCTGCTTCTTTGTGGCACGATGTTAGGAACATTGTTATAACACAACAAGATATAAATAAAAATAAGGACTTCTTCATTTGTTACTTTCATTTTTTAATAATATTCGTACTTATAACGAGTTTTTAAGTCTTTTATTATAATAAAATATATTTTATACGCTCCACATTAAAAAGATATACATAGAACATCTAGGCGTAATGGACATTTGGTAGGCTGAAAACCTCACGTGTTTTAGTAATGGACATTTGGTAGGCTGATCATTCCAGCCTACTTTTTGTATTTATGAATCCATCTATAAACTTCTTCTTGTTAGCTTCATTCAATCCATTATGATTATGTAGTGCCCTTTTAAGCTGTGAGTTAAATCCTTCCAATAGATTTGTTGTATTAGGAATTTGTAATTCTGTATAATCCTCATACGTATAGAGCCATTTAAGATGAGTCTTAACAGAACGTCTTGCAGTTCTCAGTCTTCTATGTGTATAGGTCGTCTTGCCAGAGATTAGAAGAGTTCGTTCGTCTAGAAACTCTTTCCATTGTTCACACCATTTCTCAAAAGCTGTTATAAACTCTTCTTTTCCCAAAGAGAACATACTTCTCATTAAAGTTAATAGTTCAACGCCTGCAGGTAAATGTGGATTGTTAGTAAGAAGCCTTCTAACTATCTGGAATTGGTGGAACTGACACATTTGTACGGGACAGAAACTTATAGCTTGTAAAAGTCCCATGTGTCCATCACATACCACTGCTTTTATTGTAGTTCCACGCTTCGCAATATACCGAAGTCCATCAAGATAATCCTTATTAGTTTCGTTCTTAACAAACTTGCGATAAAGTATTTTACCTGATGATGCGTCCTGGAAAAGCATCACGCCAAATGTCTTGGAAAAGTAAGTCGTATCTATTATTATTACTGCAGATTTGGGATAAGTAGCAGTAAAACTATCCACCACTAAACTTAACCTACGTCGTATGGTTCGTTCTGAGCATTTATAAAGAATGGATAGGTCTGAGATTGTTCTATTTGCAGCAAGATAGTCATTCCAGAGAGACACATTATTTATACGTAATCCACCTTGGAATTGCCTACCACAATCCCTGCAAAGATACATCTGAACATTACGTCGATGACCATTCTTTTTAACATTTGAGCTGTTGCAGAATATACAGTTTTTTATTCATAGGTTTTCAAATGCTGCAAAGGTAGTAAATAAAAGCGTTCCGTGAGGTTTCAGCCTACCAAATGTCCATTACGCCAACATCTATATAATAAAGGTATAAAACATCTGTTTTTGGTTACTTTTATTTCAGATATCTATCACGTTCGTCTCAGATATCTATCACATTTGTCTCAGATATCTGTCGGTTGCGTATTAGATATCATAAAGAACTACAACTCTAATGGCTATACATTATAATGCTTAAAAGATATTTATTCTGACGAGGATTATGAATTTTCTTATTCTATAATATTCTGATTTTAGTTATGTTTAATAGAGTAAACTATATAACAATAAAAAAGCGGAAATAACTGTATTTTTGTCCAGTTATCTCCGCAGGGTTACTTACTATTTGTGGCAAACAAACCTTTATAAACCCTTATTCTTTTACGTCTTCTTCCTTTGGATGTGGCAACACAAGATTTAAGAATACACCCACAATGGCAGACAAGCCGATACCACTCATTGCGAAATTACCGTATGTAAGAATAGCTCCGCCAATACCAATGGTTAGTGTTACCGAAATAATGATAGTATTTCGAGTGTGGTTTAAGTTCACCTTATGTTGTATAAGGTTCTGTATTCCAACCGAAGCTATGGTACCAAAAAGTAGCAACATAATGCCGCCAAGCACAGCAGATGGTATACTTTGCAGTAAAGCACTAAGCTTTCCAATTACAGAAAAAACAATAGCCGTAGCCGCTGAGATACGAATTACTTGCGGTTGGGTGATTTTCGTAATGCTCATAGCACCTGTAACTTCACTATAAGTAGTTACAGGAGGTCCTCCGAAGAAACTTGCAGCAAGACAAGCCAATCCATCGCCAAGCATTGTTCGATGCAGACCGGGGTCTTTTACGAAATCTTTCTGCGCCACAGCTCCTACCACATAAACATCGCCAATATGTTCTATAACAGGTGCAATTGCTACTGGTATCATAAAAATAAATGGTTCCCAAGCAAATTGTGGCAAATGAAAGTCTGCCAATGCTGGTGGCAATGCAAACCAAGGTGCAGCTGCCACTTTAGCGAAGTCTACGTCTCCCGCACAAACTGCAACAATATAACCTACAACGATACCACAAACTACAGGCACGAGCTTTATAAGTCCTTTACTCAAAGTAAGCACTAAAATAGCCACAGAAAGCGATATTCCAGCCAAAAGCCAGTTACTTTTAGCCATATCTACTGCCGAGCTAGAAAGCGAAAGTCCAATTAAGATTATAACTGGTCCTATAACAACAGGCGGGAAAAGTCGGTCTAACAGTTTTCTACCTTGCCATTTTATAAGAGCCGACATAACAAAATAAACCAGCGAGACACCTATAATACCCGCCAATGTTCCAGGCATTCCCCACTGTTCTGACGCTTTTTGAATAGGTGCAATAAAAGCGAATGATGATCCAAGAAATATAGGAACTTTACCTTTTGTGGTGAGATGGAAAATAAAAGTACCAATGCCTGCTGTAAAAAGGGCAGTAGCTGGATCGAGTCCTACAAGTAATGGAACTAAAACAGTAGCACCGAAAGCTACAAAAAGGAATTGTACACCTACAACAGTTCGTTTGAATGGTGATAAGTTAGTTGTGTTCATTTCTTATTAAATTAGATTAACCGCATAGCTTTAGCTATCGATTTCACTTGCAAAACTACAAAAAATAATCTAACTGCTAAAGGTAATTGATTTATTTTTCATTGAGTTACTATCCTTTCGACTTCATAAGCACATAAATCACCACAGGTGCACCTATTAAAGGTGTTACTGCATTTAGTGGAATAATACCACCTTCGCCAGGCAAATAGCAAATAAGATTGCACAAAAGAGCTATTAATGCACCGCTAAGAATAGTAGATGGTAACAGTAAGCGATGATTCTCTGTAGTTAATAAAAGTCGTGCTATATGTGGTACTGCCAATCCTATAAAACCTATCGGGCCACAAAAAGCAGTGGTAATTGCAGACAACAACCCTGTAACAACAAGCAAATAGTTGCGTATTCGTTGTGTGTTAAAACCTAAACTCTCGGCATATTGTGCACCAAGTAGCAAGGCATTGAGCGGTTTCATCAGTAGTAGCGAACAAAAAATACCAATACTTACAATAGCCATAAACATTGGGATATGCTCCATAGACACTCCTCCAAAATCGCCCATACCCCATATCATATAGCTTTTTACGCCTTCTTCGGTTGCAAAGAAATTGAGTAACGAAACTACAGACGATGACATATAACCAACCATAATACCTATTATAAGGAGCATTACACTATTTCTAATAATGAGTGAGAAGAAAAATATTAATGCCGTTACAGCCATTGCACCTGCAAAAGCGGCAACTAACACAGCCATAAAGCCTGATACCGAAAATAAAACAGTAGAAACATTGCCTCCTAAAAGCAGCATTACAAGAGCAACTCCCAAACCTGCTCCTGCATTGATTCCAAACACATCAGGTCCAGCTAATGGATTTTGAAAAGCAGTTTGCAACATTAAGCCACTAACGGAGAGTGCTCCACCGCAGAACATTGCTGTAATAGCTTGTGGTAAACGGTTCTCTAAAACAATAAAACGCCAACTCTCTTTACCATCGAATTGTCCTAAAAAGATATCTACTATATCGTTAAATGGAATACGAACAGAACCTATATATAGATTCAGCAGGAACAGAATAACAATGCCAAGTGGCAATAATACAAATGCCAAAGTGTTCTTTTTCATTATCTAAAAGTATTTCTGTCTACCTTATAAACTTCTTTCCATTTTATAAATGGTGATAATAACGCATAGAACCTGACTTTAAATCGGTGTGGAAAAGCTGAATTAGGTCGTTTAAAAGCCAATCTGGACGCCAACTAACTTCTTCGAAGTAAGGTATCTTGTCTACTTGACAACCATATATCTCGCCAGTTTTGAAAGGTTTTAAAGCTGCATAGCCTTGATATTCGGCTAGAAGTTGCTGTTTATTGAAGTTACCATAGTAACTGAATATCCAGAAGTCAGCTTGTCCCATTTTGTCTAATACAGTCTCAAATGGTAGAGCAAGACTTCCACTCTTGTTATCGTTAGCAAATGCATACTTTCCGTTGGCATCTTTATAAAGTAACCCTACACTACTTTTACCTCCTGGCATATACCACACACTCCCAGTCTTACGGTCGGGAAGTACCGAAAGAGTTTGCTTAGAAGTTTTTGCCTTAGCCTTTAATGAAAGATAATTATGCTCAACAACTTTGAATAAAGAGTCAGCTGTCTGCTTACAACCAAACAAAATACCATAAAACTTCATCCACTCTGCACGTCCTAACGCAGAAGTCTCCATATATTCTGCACATTCTATAATAGGTATTTTAAGTTCATCTAATTTACCATAGCCACCACTATTCTCGAATGGTGAGAGTAGTAAGCCATCTGGTTTAATGTCGATTATCTTCTCTATATCTGGCTTCATACCATCGCCACAGTTGGCAATGTTTTTTGTTTTCAATCTTTGTTGTACATCGGGTATTAGCATATACTTCGCATCAGCAACACCAACAATGGCTTTTTGTACGCCCAACATTTCCATAAGGTTAGCATGTGCTGTGGTAAAGAATACCCCTCGATGTATAGGCACTTGTATAAGAGTACCATCTGAAGGTTTATCCGCCTTCTCAGCATTGTCCACTAAATAGTAGGTATGTAACGTTTCTCCTTTCTTCCATGGATTGGAAAGCGTTACTTTTATGCCTTCTGGAGTATGTTCCATTTTTATGTTCTCGGCATACTTAAACACTAATGTACTATCTGTTGTGTTGTCGGTATGAGCCAATTTAGCTTTATTGTTACTGCAACCGAAACATAAACCTAATAATAAGATGTATAGAATCTGTAATCTACGCATAGTAAAAGAATATTTCCTGCAAAATTACAAAAAAGGTTTTAATCTTTGTAAGAATAGAAAGTTTTTCGTAATTTAGCACCCAATTTCGTTAACTATATAAACAATTAACATTAAATCAAGTAAATTTTACTATGTCAGAAAGTAATTTGAACACGTTGTCCACACACATTGAGATGAAGAAGGTGTGGCAACTATTAGGAATTGTGGCAATAACAGCCATTGTTTGGAATCTTCCCATCTCTGTGTTCGATATTGATGGTCTAACGGTTGTGCAGCAACGCATTATTGCAATTTTTGTTTTTGCAACACTATCGTGGCTCACCGAATGTATTCCAGCGTGGGCAACATCGTTGTCTATTATGACCATTATGTGCATAACTGTATCAGAAAATTCGTTTAAAGTGTTCAAAGGCGATGGAATAGGCGAGCTATTGAAGTCTAAAGACATTATGGCATCGTTTGCTGATCCTATTATCATGTTATTCTTAGCAGGGTTCATTCTTGCTATTGCTGCATCTAAGTCGGGTCTCGACACGTTGTTAGCAAAGAATATGATACGCCCTTTCGGTAAGAAAAGCGAGAACGTACTGTTAGGTTTTCTTTTCATAACTGGTATATTCTCTATGTTTATATCTAATACAGCTACGGCTGCACTTATGTTAACGTTCCTCACACCTGTGTTTGCATCGCTTCCTGCAGATGGAAAAGGGCGTATTGCACTCACAATGTCTATTCCATTGGCAGCTAACTTAGGTGGTATGGGTACACCTATTGGTACACCTCCTAACATGATTGCAATGAAGTTCTTGAACGACCCTGATGGTTTGAACCTTGGAATTAGCTTCGGACAATGGATGCTTGTAATGGCACCACTTGTTATTATATTGCTTCTCATTAGCTGGCGTGTCATTCTCTATTTCTTCCCATTTAATAAAAAGACTATTGAATTAAAGATAACGGGTGAGATTCATCGTGGTTGGAGAATGTATGTTGTTATTGCTACCTTCATTGTTACTATCTTATTATGGGTTATTCCGAAAGAGGTTACTGGTATAAACACTAACACTGTATCGATGATTCCAATGGGAGTTTTTGCTATAACAGGTGTTATTACAGCCAAAGACCTACAACAAATTGACTGGAGTGTTATTTGGATGGTAGCCGGAGGCTTTGCATTGGGTCTTGGTATGAATGGTTCTGGATTGGCAGATGTTGCTATTGAGAGTATTCCATTCGGGAACTGGAGTCCTATTGTTATCCTTATGGTTTCTGGTTTCATTTGCTATTTCTTGTCGAACTTCATTTCAAATACAGCCACAGCAGCGCTTCTAATGCCTATCTTAGCAGTGGTATGCCGTGCTATGGGCGATAAGCTTGGTGTTATTGGTGGTACCAGCACTGTGCTTATTGGTATTGCCATTGCTGCCTCTACTGCAATGTGCTTGCCTATATCTACTCCTCCAAATGCTATTGCATATTCTACTGGCTTAATTCACCAGAAAGATATGTTAAAGGCTGGTCTTACTTGCGGTCTTATATCGCTTATTATAGGCTATGGAGTGTTGTTCCTATTGGGTGAAATTCATTTCTTTGGATAACTCAACAGCATATAGATACTAAAAGTTGCGCCTTTCTAAGGGAGCAATTTACTTAATAGAAACATTTTATTAGAGCTGAATTCTGTAACAGGAGTTCAGCTTTTTTGTGCATTTATAGTTACTTTTGACCAAATAAATGGATTGTAAAAAACAGGCAAGGGTATTACAAGCAGTGCCCACGGGTACAGACTATTCAAAAAGATATCTTTAATGTTTATAAAAGCAGCCTGATGTAGTATTCTTGTTTCAGATATCTGAGAAGTGCGTTTCAGATATCTAAGAAGTGTGTTTCAGATATCTAAGAAGTGCGTTTCAGATATCTATAGATTGCCGTTCGTATATCTATGGATTGCCGTTTGTATATCCATGGATTGCCGTTTGTATATCCATGGATTGCCGTTCGTGTATCTATGGATTGCCATTCGTATATCCATGGATTGCCGTTCAGGCATCATAACAAATCAGATTCTTTATATGCTTAACTTGTAATACCAAAGTGGTATGTATTCAGATGAAAACTATGAAACGTTCTATTCTGCAATGTTTCAATTTAAGTGCTATTATAAGCATCTGAAAAACAATATGCTGTTTCATATTTATTTATGTTGGGGCAGACTTTATTACTATAACTATAGTTTACAAATTATCTCCTGCGCTGTTCTATTAAGATAAAAATATGGTTATGCTACAATAAGAATTTTATTTGATTGTAGCCAAATGCAAACTCGCACGGTAGGTCTCTTCCTCTATATTATAAAACAATTTAACAACGCTACAAATGCGTCGAGATATATTAAACAGCGTGTCGCGCTTAAAAAGTTATAGGAAGTCAGAATTTTCTAGTTTCTCTATGGTTGTCGGTAGACAATATAGATTATAGTTTCCCTAATGTTCTAGAGGCAATAAAATGTTTTAAGCACATAGAAAACATTAAGGAAACTATAATGTATGCAACAAATAAGCTTAATTCATAAAGAGATAAGCAATGAAGCTGAAGAGCTTATCTGATGTAAAGTTAAGAATGAAAAGCACAGACAGAATGCAGAGAGTCCAGTTCAAGTCTTTCCAACGACCTGTGCAAAGTTTCATTATGGCAAACGACAGAATGCCTAAACAAATTCCATCTGCAATGGAATAGCACAACACCATTGTTATCATAGTGATAAAGGCAGGGAAAGCTTCGGTCATATCCTGTAGGTTTATCTTCTTCACAGAATCGAGCATTAACACACCTACCATAATAAGTGCACCACTTGTTGCAGCACTTGGTATGAGCAAAAAGATGGGTGAAAGGAATAGAGACAGTAAAAACATAACGCCCACAACAAGAGAAGTTACGCCCGACCGACCGCCTTCAGCTATTCCGCTAGCACTTTCAATATATGTTGATATGGTAGAACTACCAAGCATAGCCCCACAAGTAGTTCCAATAGCATCACTCATCATAGCTTCGCTCACGTGTGGAATGCTTCCATCTTCGCGCACAATACCAGTTTTCTCTGCCAACCCCATAAGCGTTCCTATGGTATCAAAGATATTCACAATTAGTAGAGAGAATACCACAAGAAATGTTTTAAGATTCAACAAGCCAGAGAAGTCGAACTTGCAAAAGATAGGCGATATATCTTGTGGAGCAGAAACAGGCAACCAATGGTCTGGGAATACAGTAACGCCCAATGGAATACCAATCAACGTAGTAGCTATAATGCCCCAAAACAACGAGCCTTTAACATTGCGCGCCATTAGTACACCACTAAGCAAAGTAGCAAAAATACCTAACAAGCATGGTGTAGTAAATTCGCCTAACCCAACGAATGTGCCCTCTTTCGCAACAATAATGCCTGCATTCTTAAGTCCAATAAAGGCAATAAACATACCAATACCAGCAGAAATAGCATAACGCAAATTGTTAGGAATAGCATTGAATATCATCTCTCGCACGTTGAAAAACGTTATTAACATAAATATAACGCCTTCGATGAGCAAGATAGCGAGCGAATTTTGCCACGAATAGCCCATTGCTTGACAAAGCGTATAAGCAAAAAAGGCATTAAGTCCCATTGACGGTGCTTGCGCAAAAGGCAACTTAGCCATAAATGCCAATAGAAGCGTGGCAATAGCCGAAGCCAGAGCAGTAGCGGTAAAGAGTGCACCTTGACTCATACCAGTAGTCATAAGAATAGACGGATTTACCGCCAAAATATAACTCATAGTGAGAAACGTAGTTACACCAGCAATCAGTTCGGTGCGCAACTTCATTGTTTTAGGGTCGAAACCTAAAGCTTTTTCTAAAATCTTCATAGATTGTTTTATTTGTATTTAAGATTATTGTTTATTACTATTCATTTGTTCAAGCCAATCGTCTATCAACCTTCGGGCAATAGAAAGCTTCTCGGGCAAATTAGGCAAATTGTCTTTCGTGAACCAACTACCTTTACAAAGTTCGCTCCATTGCAAATGTATTTCACCTTCCACATAATCGGCATTGTAACCCACCATAACACCACTTGGATAGGGCCATGGTTGTGAAGCAAAGTAGCGAAGATTATTTATGCGTATACCAGTTTCTTCCAATACTTCTCTATGCACCGCTTCTTCGAGAGTTTCTCCAGTCTCTACAAATCCAGCCACCAAACCATAATGATTATCTCTAAAACTATTTGCCCTCACTAAAAGAATCTCATCAGCACGATGCACCAGTACTATGATGGCTGGAGACACTTGTGGCCACACCTCCTTTCCACAATTTGGACAGCGTTTCGATATGTTGGTATGCAGCTTTGTAGGTGTCCCACAAACGCCACAGAAACGTGTATTTTGGTTCCAATAAAGCAGTTCGTAACATTTACCAGCCATTAAATAGAGAGCTTTCGACAATTTATAATAGCTGTTACGTAGTCCACACATTTCGAATATAGGACTATCGGTCAATGGCATATCTATGCTTACAGCCTTAATGGGCGTACCATCATCGGGCATAGTTCCTATTTCTAATACTTGCGACCACTCTTTTAATGGAGTTGGACAGTCGTCTAACAATGGAATAGTATAACCACCAGTTGTTTTTTCTAATACAATATCGGTTTTACAAAACACAAACCAAAAGCATTTCATTTTTCTTATATTCCCTTTCCTTGTGTTACATTATACCTATTCTCCAAAGAGTAATTTACGGTCGCGAGCAGCAGCCTTATCAGTCCATTCTACAGGAACGAACTTCCAGTTATGATTGGGTTGTGGATTTAGAGTACCAGCCTTCTTAATTTCTTCCATAAGATAGTAACGTTGGTCACGGTCGCTTCGCCAAACAATGCGCTTCTTTAATTCATCGTGTGGTATGCCAGCGCCTTTTGTTAAGAGTTCTCCACCGCCGTTACCACGATAACTATTAACAGCCACATTATAGTATTTAGCCTCATCAAACGGTTGCCCATTACTCATTTTAATTATATTAACCTTCTGTCCATAAGGCTTCGTTACATCTACTTCGTAGTCTATACCAGCAGCAGAGTCGAAATTAAACGAGAAGTTTTTAAAGCCTAAGCGTTGCGAATCGTCTCTTGTATCGTTAGAAAGCAATAGTAAATGGTCGTCGGGCGATTTCATTGTATTTGTCCAGAGATTATAACTCATTTCCAAATAGTTCTTTATTTCTTTACCCGTTAAGCGCATAACGTAGAGCTGGTTTTCGTATTTGTACAAACTAAACATATCGCCCACTGTGATAGGTCCTGCCTTAATGACAGAATTAAAACCTAAAGGAGCATTGAAAGCAATATCAGCCTTCGTTATCTGAAGTTCTAGATTGAGAATTAAATCGTTGAAAGCTGAGTTACCAAAGAAACAATCTTTCGTACTAATAGTGTTATCAAAGTGTCCTATTTCTGTGTTAGCCCACTGTTTCACCTTGTCTATTTGCTTTTCAAAGTGTGCCATAAATGGTTTGTCTATAGCTAAATCGGCTACACTAACTAATTCGCCCCACTTCTTAACAACATTGAACTGCTTACCACTTTTATTTTTTTTCTTTACAGGTGCTAAGGTTATAGTAGCCACTGCTACTCTCTGTGCATTATTCGCAGGGTCTAAACACACCACCTCGTTACCATCTTTGTTAGTTTCTATTGAATTGTGCGGTTTATGGTCGTGGCCGAAAAACACCACATCAAAACCATCTACTTCTTCTGCTACCATTTTAGATGCATCTTCAACATAGTTTGGTGTAATAATGCCACCGTCCCAACCAGAGTGGAAAAGTCCTACAATAACATCGGGTTTCTCGTTAGCTTTCAATGCTGCTATTGTCTTCTTCGCCGAAGAGACAATATCCTCAAAACGTAACCCCTTCCATAAGTTCTCTTCTAACCAATTGGGTATAGCAGGAGTAAGCATACCAACAACGGCTACTTTCACACCGTTCTTTTTCTTTATTATGGTATAAGGCAATACATAAGACTTTTGTGTTCTCGTATCAATAATATTTGCTCCCAATACAGGGCAATGCAATTCGCGAATCCATTTATCGTAAACAGCGTGTCCAGTTTCTATATCGTGGTTTCCAACAGTTGTTGCATCGTAGTTCATAAAGTTTACGACACTAGCAGCAATGTTCTCTTGTTGTTTATCAATATAGTTGTAATAATAACTTATTGGTTGTCCCTGCAGAATATCTCCGTTATCTAGAAGATACACATTCTCTGTGCCTTTCTTCTGCCTTAAATCGTTTATAAAAGTAGCAACTCTTGCCATCGATCCAGCTTTAGGCTTACGCGTTATGAAATCGTATGGGAAAAACGAACCATGCACATCTGAAGTCTCTACTAATGTTATTGTTATATTCTTGTTTTGAGCTCTTGCTCCAAAACAGCAAAATGCTAATGTCATAAATGCAAATAAAGTTCTTTTCATATATATATATGTTATTAAAACCTGCTACTAATATATCTATTGTATATCTCTTGGTAGCAATGTGCGGCTACTTAATTTTAAATTTAACTGCTGTATAACCCACTAATTTATCTGTTCTTCCACCTTGTTCTCTATAATAAACTAAAGCTTGATAAGAGTTTTCTGTTTGATAATAGTTACCTTCAGTAGGTGCTATCTCAGCGTTTCCATTCTCATCTACCAACACATATTGATAACTATAGTAGCCTAATTTTAGTGGTATCACAGCTTTATAACTCTTCGATTGGTCATCGTATATTAGCTTATATTGTGGTAAAAATCTATCGTAAGTCCAGTCGCCATTTACATATACATCGCCATTTGTAAACTGCGGACTGCTTAATTGGAAATGAACCAACACATAATCGCTCTCCGTATTTATATTGTTATTATCTGAATTGCGTATTAAGAAAGCTCCATCCGCATCTTCATCATACAAATAGTTAGGTCTTGGCAATGCTATAAAGGGGTAGGCGTTGTAGTTTTTACCGTCCCACAGAATGCGTTCTATACCTGTTGCGGCTACATTGGTTGATAAAATCTCAAACTTTCTATATTCGTTGCCTGCCCAAAATATATAGTTTGCATTATGGCTCCAACGCAAGCCATCGTTCATAACATATTGTGGCTTTACATTCCATCGCGCATTGTCCCATCGTTTATTCTGCAGAAGTACTGTTTTTATTTGCGATTGCGGATTCGTTACATTATAACTATTATATTTCAACTCCATTTCCACTTGCTGGTGTGCGTTGTTTATGGTAGCATCGGTGTTGGTTACAACATTCAAAGCAACTCCCATCGACTTTGTAAAAGGCTCTTTCACCATAAAACAGACTTTTATAGCTACATTATCGTTATCATCGTAAATGGTAAGCAGATAGTTTCCAGACAATTTTGGCTGGCAATTGCTATTCGGAAGTCTAAGATGATAATGTGTATAAGCTGTGTTTGTAAGGAGTGAAGGTGTTACATCGTCTATAGTGTTTCCACTTGCAAAGCCGTCCACATAGTCGCTTTCGAAAAGCGAGGTAGATGGTTTCCAATTTGATTCGCAATGTTGCAGGCTGTAAGTATAGCGATGGTACTCTGTTGATAGATCGTCGAAATTAATATCTAACACACCGTTTCCTACTTCTATAATGGGCAAAGCAAGCCAGTCTTGATTTGCCACAACTTGTAACGACCGTATGTTTTCGTTCAGAATGTTGTGGCGTTGTGCAACGGCAGCAATAGAGAATATTGTTGACAATAGTAACAAGACAGCTTTTCTGGCTCTCTTCATACTTTTATATCCTTTCGTTTAAGGTATTAGTTTCTTTAGAAATTCGTCGAGGTCTTCCTCTAATCCTGGTAATAATTCGTCGCCAACAATAATTGTATCACCATCTGCCACGTACAGTTCGGCTATGTTTTCGCCTTCTTCGTCTTCTAAAACAAGACTATAAGGTTTTATTATACCGAAGTTGTCTACAACATCTTTCAGTCTTAAAGACTCGCTACGCAACTGTGCTGTAATGTTTTTATAGAAATCGTCATTATTGTTTTCAATCCATTCTTCAACTACACAGCGTGTTATTTCGTTTCCTTCATCGTCGAAAGCCATAAGGTCTCCACTGAATTGCGACACCCTTAAGTGGATATCTGTCATAACTATTGGTTCCTGTGTTGATGGAAACTTCTGTGCTATCTTTTTTAGAAAGCGCTCTATTTGTTGCATTGTTTGCTCCATAATAAAAAACAATTAAAGAACTGTTGATGGTTGTTTAAACAATGGCAAAGTTAGTAAAACTTTTTATTTATAGGGGTACAATCGTACCTTTTTTAATAAATAATATTATTTTTATAACCCTACCTGCTAATTTCTAAGTATCTTTGCACACATAAATAAGAGGCTCGCTCGTTATTCTTATAAAGAACAACAATAAGTTACTTGCAAAAATATTCATTAAAAAGATATGAAACAAACAATTTTAGTTACAGGTGGAACTGGTTTTATAGGTTCGCACACAACGGTAGAACTGCAAGAGGCAGGATACAATGTAGTGATAGCAGACAATCTTTCAAACTCTAAAATAGAGGTTCTCGATGGTATAGAGAAAATAACAGGAATACGACCAGCATTTGAACAAGTAAATCTTGAAGATAAAGATGCTACCGAACGCCTATTCAAAAAATATCCGAACATTGATGGAATTATTCACTTTGCAGCATCAAAAGCTGTAGGCGAAAGTGTTGAAAAACCGTTAATGTACTATCGCAACAATGTTGTTTCGCTCATTAACTTATTGGAAATGATGCCAAAATATAACGTAAAAGGTATTATATTCTCTAGTTCGTGCACCGTTTACGGACAGCCTAACAAAGAGAACTTACCTGTTACTGAAGATGCACCACATCAAAAAGCTACATCGCCCTACGGAAACACAAAAGAGATTAATGAGCAAATTATTTACGATTACATTCACAGCGGTGCACCTATAAAGAGCATTGTGCTTCGTTATTTCAATCCAATAGGTGCACACCCTACTGCATTTATTGGCGAATTGCCTAATGGTGTGCCCAACAATCTTATTCCTTATGTTACGCAAACTGCTATGGGAATACGCAAACAACTTACCATTTTTGGCAACGATTACAACACCGAAGATGGTACTTGTATACGCGATTACATTTATGTAGTAGACCTTGCAAAAGCTCACGTAGCGGCGATGACACGTGTATTAGACAAAGATACTGACAAGATTGAATATTTCAACATTGGAACTGGTAAAGGAAACTCTACGCTAGAAATTGTAACTACTTTTGAAAGGGCTACTGGTGTAAAGGTGAATTGGAAGTTCGGACCACGTCGCGAAGGTGATATAGAGAAAATTTGGGGCGATTGCACCAAAGCCAATAAGGTGTTGGGCTGGAAAGCTAATACTCCGCTGGAAGACGTTTTGGCTTCTGCATGGAAATGGCAACAGAAACTTCGCGAAGACGGTGTTATGTAAGCACTAAAATAAAGCTTATATGATTGCTTAAAGTTTTTATACTTTAGTTGTAATAATACTATTCTCTTGTTTTACAGAAGCGGTTGTTTTGCTATGCGAAACAACTGCTTTTGCTATCTATAATGCTGCAGTAGAACAAAAGATGTGAGAATGGTTTAGGAAAGAATACTATTATTATAGAGTTCGCACAGATATAAACAAATTAGGAACAACATATTCGTTGTTAGATGCTTATAATAGCACGTAAATTGAAACATTGCAGAATAGAACGTTTTGTAGTTTTCATCTGAATACACACCACTATAGTATTATAGAATAAAAGGTTAAAGTTTCTGGCTTGTTATGATACCTGAACAACTATCTATAGATATACGAAGCTACATCTATGGATATACGAAGCTACATCTATGGATATACGAAGCTACATCTATAGATATATGAAACGACATCTATGGATATACGAAGCTACATCTATGGATATACGAAGTTATATCTATGGATATACGTGTCGCAAGCTATAGATATCTGAAACGCAATTGACAGATATCTGAGACGAACGCGACAGATATCTGAAACTAACGGGACAGATATCTAAAATAAAAGTAGCCTAAATATCTTATTCTTTTTATAGAATATTCGAGAAATTCTATTAAATTGCTGAGCACCTAACAGGTGTCGCATATAACCGCTTTAGCTATTTTCTACTGAATTTATATAACACTTACGAGCACTTACTTGTTCAAATAACTTAGAACATTTATTGCTGTACTTTTTCTTCCATTAAGTAGCAAGTTTTTTAGTTCTTATGTGAGTACATTGTTACTACGTTTGCTCCCTTTATATGGCGTTCGAAGTGCGATATAATTGCCTTTGAATAGCGTTCGTGCTTCACTTGTTTAGACTCGTTATCCAGTTGAATAGCACTTATATCCATATATTTCTTCAGAAAATCGGCAGCAGAATGCCTACTCAAATAGTTAGCTTCTTCTGTAGTGATAGGCACAACTTGAAAGAACTGAATGGTGCGACCTTCGATATTGGTAAACTGTTCGTTAGCAACATCGGGTAATGGGCACAAAATCAATGCTGCATAAAAGTCGGTCGAATGGTCGAACGATAGTTGCTCGCTATCGCCATCATTATAATTTAAGGTGTCGCCAAGCTGAAACTGGAAGTTATAGTAGGTATATTGCACTACATCGCGCAGTAGGCGTAGATACCAATAATTGCTGTCTTTGCTTAAATCGGCATCGGTTACGTTCCAGTCGGGCGGCAGATACATAACGTATTCGAAGTGTTCCACCACAAAGCCTTCGGTGTATTTGGTTGCATCGAAAGTTGTTTCACCATTGTCCGACTGCTTGTAATATTCTTGGTTGGGCACACGAATGGCTCCTGCCCCTATGGTGCAAAGCGTCCAGTAGTTGTGTTGCGGACTGGGAGGAATTGCAGCAATGTCCACCGGGAAACCTTCGCCATCGGTATCGTTTAGTACTGCGTCAATCTTTCCGAAGCGTTCTTCCACAAAGTTTCTTAGGTCTGTGCGTTCCTCAGCACTATAATAAGGTATTGGTTTGTCCTCTTTGGCTTTCTTTTCCAACTGCATATACGATACGATATTGCCCAAAATGCGTTCTGGTTCGTCTGAAAAGAGGTAGACAACGCCAATATCTGTCTTGTCTTCCGTTTCAATATAAATGTAGTTTTGAGCCAACCATATATCCTTAATCAGCGAGAACGGCGTGGTAAGATAGCGTGCCAAAACGCCATCAACTGTGGTTATCGACACCGATATACCATCTTCATCAATGCGATAAGTATTCTCTCTTAATGCTTTGTATAGCTTTCTGTAGAAATAAAAATAATAAGCAAGAATACAGAAGAATACAATGGATATGCCTATTATGGCAAATCCTATGCTTTTCTGCGCATAAATTAAAGGTAACATAAGCAGATAAAGCCATGACACTGTCATTTTGAGTGGGTGCTGAATCCATAGTCCGCCAACGGCACGAGTTATGAACCACCACATAGACTTGTCGCAATGACTCGCAACTGGTTCGGGATTATTGCGTACTAATAGTTTTAAAGCTTCATCTCTTGTGATATGCTTCATCGTGAAAACAATAAAATTAAGCTTGTTTTTAAACGTATAAAAGAACGCCTCCGATGCGAAAGCGTTCTTTTACTATGCTGTTATTTAATTCTTTATAGTGGGGTATTTCCTGAACCAACCGTCTATTCTTAAACGCATCACACCAAAGAAGGCTTCCGAGAATATGCCTCCGCTCATCTTGCTTGTGCCTTCTCTTCGGTTTACGAATATAACGGGTACTTCCTTTATCTTAAATCCTATTTTATACGCAGTGTACTTCATTTCTATCTGGAAAGCATAGCCTTTGAAGCGAACTTCGTCGAGTGGAATAGTTTCGAGCACCTTGCGGCGATAGCAAACAAAGCCTGCCGTGGTGTCGTGAACATGGAATCCGGTTACGAAACGTACATACTTGCTGGCAAAATAGCTCATCAAAACACGTCCAATTGGCCAGTTCACCACATTCACTCCGCTTACATAACGTGAGCCGACAGCCACATCGAAGCCCTCGTCGTGCGTAGCTGCATATAGGCGAGGAAGGTCGTTAGGGTCGTGGCTGAAGTCTGCGTCCATCTCAAATATATAGTCATAGCCATGCTCCAATGCCCATTTAAAACCACAAATATAAGCTGTTCCAAGTCCTAACTTACCTGAACGCTCAATGATAAATAAGCGGTCGGCAAACTCTTCTTTTATGAGTCGGTGTACAATCTGTGCAGTTCCGTCAGGACTTCCGTCGTCAATTACTAAGATATGAAAACACTTCTCCAAACCGAAAACAGCTCGGATAATCTTCTCCATATTCTCTTTTTCGTTGTATGTAGGAATTATTACTATACTATCGCTTGTCATACCAAATATATTCTTTGTTGCAAAAGTAAGATAAATATCCGAATATCCCAAATGTTATAAACAGTTTGCACTTAAAAGCACGTTAAATGACTTTGTGTGTATCTATTGTTAGACGAATATATTATAGCACTTTCGGTCTCCATTCTCTATATGTTTAGACGAATTTGATATCATATTAAACTGGATATAACGCTATATTCTTTAGCGCATCACATCATATTAGAACACTGCACTTTACAGATGTACTTTTTTTTGGACATAACACTGAGTTCATTATCAGCCTTGATTTTGTAGTAAAACTGGCTTTAAATAGCAAGAGCCAACACGCTGTTTGGCATGTCGGCTCTTACGGTTCTTATATATATTGCAAATGCAAAAGAGTTCCTTTAGTCTATTCGTCTTCGTCCTTAACTTCTGCTTCGTGTTCAGCAATGAGGGTCTGCTGGAGTTCGTTAGGCACTAGTTCGTAGCTTGAGAACTTGGTGGTGAAACTTGCACGGCCACCTGTCAGCGAACTCAGAGAGATGCTATAGCTTGCCAATTCCTTCAACGGAATCTTGGCTTGCAGCTTCTGGTAGCCAGCTTCGCTATCCATTCCCATTATCATAGCACGACGTCCTTGCAAGTCGCTCATTACGTCGCCCATGTAATCGCCCGGCACATAAACTTCCAAATCGTATATAGGTTCGAGAATTTTCGGTCCTGCAATCTTGAAAGCATCAGAGAAAGCGTGGCGAGCAGCAAGTGTAAACGAAAGTTCATTAGAGTCTACTGGGTGCATCTTACCATCGTAAACAACCACGCGAACATCGCGAGCGTAGCTTCCAGTCAATGGTCCGCGCTCCATACAATCCATAATACCTTTCAAAATAGCTGGCATAAAGCGTGTGTCGATGGCTCCACCTACAACCGAATTGATGAAAACGAGCTTACCGCCCCAAGGCAATGTCTTTTCTTCCTTACCCTTTATATTCATCTTAAACTCTTGTCCGTTGAACTTATACATTGTTGGGTCGGGCATTCCTTCAGCGTATGGCTCTACGATAAGGTGCACTTCGCCAAACTGTCCAGCACCACCGCTCTGCTTCTTGTGGCGATATTCAGCCTTCGCCTGCTTGGTAATGGTTTCACGATAAGGTATGCGAGCTTCCTTGAATACGGTTTGAAGTTTCTCATTATTCTCCAAACGCCACTTCAAAGTGCGCAAGTGGAATTCGCCTTGTCCTTTTACGATGGTCTGACGTAACTCTTTACTTTGCTCAACAAGCCATGTTGGATCTTCTTGACGCATCTTTAACAATGCCGCCATAAGCTTTTCTGTATCTTGAGAGTTTACAGCCTCGATGGCACGCATATACTTTGGATTCGGATACTTAATGAAGTCGAAGTGCTGTTCTACACCCTTACCATTCAATGTATTGCCTGTCTTAACGTCTTTCAATTTCACTGTACAGCCAATATCGCCAGCATTAACTTGCTCAACAGGTATACGGTTTGCACCTGCACAAGCAAACAGTTGTCCGATGCGTTCTTTAGATCCTCGGTCTGCATTAGTTAAGTCGTCGCCCACCTTTATGGCTCCACTCATAACTTTAAAATAGCTCACCTCTCCGATATGTGGTTCTACTCCTGTTTTGAAGAAGTAAACAGATTCAGGACCATTTGAGTCGGGTGTAACTTCTTCTCCACGTGCGTTATGTATTTTTGGCATCTCGCTAACGAAAGGTACAACGTTACCCAAAAACTCCATTAAGCGACGCACGCCCATATCTTTACCAGCACAAACACAGAATACAGGAAAGATGCTACGTGCTACAAGTCCTTTACGAATACCCTCGCGCATTTCGTCTTCGGTTAATGTTTCAGTCTCAAAGAACTTCTCCATCAATGTTTCGTCATTCTCTGCAGCAGCTTCAACCAATGCTTTATGTAGCTCCATAGCCTTATCCATTTCTTCAGCAGGAATATCTTCTATGATAGGCATACCTCCTTCTGGTTTCCAACTGTACTTCTTCATCAACAAAACATCTATAATACTGTTAAAGTTTGCGCCTGTTGCTGTGGGATATTGTATTTGTACACATTTAGGTCCATATATTTCCCGCATACTATTCATAACGTTATCGAAGTCGCATTTCTCGGAATCTAATTGATTGACTAAGAAGATTACAGGTTTCTTCAACTTCTCTGTGTAGCGGAAGTTGTTCTGTGTTCCTACTTCAGGGCCATATTGTCCGTTGATAAGAATCACTGCCTGGTCGGTAACATTCAATGCTGTTATGGCACCACCAATAAAATCATCGCTTCCTGGGCAATCAATTATGTTTAGCTTTTTGTTGTTCCATTCTACATGGAACACTGTAGGAAATACAGAATAGCCGTATTCTTGTTCTACGGGAAAGTAATCGCAAACAGTATTCTTTGCTTCTACTGTACCACGGCGCTTTATTATACCAGCACCAAATAACATACTTTCGGCAAGAGTAGTCTTGCCGCTACCCGCACTGCCAAGCAATGCAATGTTCTTAATCTCGTTTGTTTTATATACTCTCATAACCACAATAGATTTAAAAGGTGTTTCTAAAAGTCTACTATGCAATACATATAAGTCTGTTAGAACGCTACCTTAAGGTTGTTAGTATTATGTTTTGTGTAGGGTTATAAGCTATGCTTATTACTACTGACGCCTAAGTTATACATTTTATTTTATCTAACCAAACTATTCGCTACAAATAATAAAAGTATTAAAAGAAATTATTAATTTTGCACTGAAATAATTCGTTTCAAAGCTTATCACCTTATATAATATATGGCAGGACTTTATTTCCATATTCCTTTTTGTGCAAGCCGATGCATTTATTGTGGCTTTTATTCTACCATAACACCACACGCTGAGAAAGCAAATACGATGGATTTGTATGTAGATGCATTATGCAAAGAAGCCGTAACAGAAAAGAATTACCTTTTCGGAGAATATTCTAACACTGCTGAACGCATTGAAACAATTTACTTCGGAGGTGGTACACCATCGCAATTGCAGGCTTGCCACATTGAGAAGATATTCTGCTGTATTGCCGATAACTATGCCGACAGAATGTTAAACTACAGCGATATGGAAATATCTTTGGAGTGTAACCCTGATGATATTACTACCGAATTTGCCGAAAACCTCAGACACTTGCCTATCAATCGCATATCGATGGGTGCACAGACTTTCTCGGACGAACGATTAAAGTTTCTCCGCCGACGTCATAAAGCTTCCGATGTACGAACTGCTATTGAGCGTCTGCGCTGTGTAGGAATAGAGAATATTTCCATCGACCTTATGTTTGGCTTTCCTAACGAAACCATAGAACAATGGCAACTCGACATTGATAAAGCCATTGCCTTAAACGTTGAACATATTTCGGCTTACAGCCTGATGTACGAAGAGGGCACTCCACTCTACCAACTTCTGCAAAAAGGCTTAGTAAAGGATATGGACGAGGAACTTTATCGCTCAATGTACGACTCTCTTATCGAACGCCTTGCTATCGCCAACTACGAGCAATATGAAATAAGCAACTTTGCCAAACTTACTCATTCTGCGGTTTCTCCTTTCCGTTCGCGCCACAATAGTGCTTATTGGTCTAATAAACCTTATCTTGGCATAGGCGCATCGGCACACAGCTACAACCTTTCCACACGCCGCTGGAACATAGACGACTTACAAAAATACATTGATGGTATTACAAACAACCGCCCCGTCTACGAAGTAGAACCTATTGATGCCAACACACACTACGACGATATAGTTACAACTGCCTTACGTACGCGAAGTGGCATCGACCTTTCTGCTTTATCGTCGCCTTACAAAGAGCACATTGCAAAAGCCTCTGCCCCACTCGTTTCACAAGGGTTGCTCGCCATTACCAATAATCATCTACACCTCACACGCAATGGTATTTACGTAAGCGACTTTGTTATGAGTGAATTAATGTATGTTTAAAACTACACAGTAAAACATTTTTTTTCATTACCTTTGCACATAGAACAAACAGAAACTTACATTTATGACAGAACAGGAATTTGAACAGCTTTGGCAAGCTAACCGCCAACAACTACTCGCAAACGACGAAGAATATCAACGCATAAGCAAAAGCTACACATCGTCGAGTTGGCTCGATTACCTTGTTTCTATTGGCGGATTTGTTATCTGCGAAAAGTTTATACAGGGTTTTAACCTTGGCAACGTATGGACATTCCTCCTTGCAGCACTCGGAATGGTCATCGTCTGGTACGGCTTCCGTCTCATAAAAGGCAGACTAAGCAGCAGCAAAACTCTTGAAGAAGTGGAGCAACGAGTAAAAGCACAATACAAATCTTCCTTACACTAACTGCCCACTCAGCTATAAATTAGATAAGGGAATTGTAAACAGCTCCATTGGTTACTTAGCAATCTAATAGAATACTGCAATTTGTTAGGAAATACTATTAGATATTACTTACTTTTCTTTCAGATATCTGTCACGCTTGTTTCAGATATCTGTCACGCTTGTCTCAGATATCTGTCAATTGCGTTTCAGATATCTATAGATTGAGCTTCGTATATCCATAGATATAGCTTCGTATATCCATAGATGTAGCCTCGTGTATCCATAGATGTAGCTTCGAACATCCATAGATTGAACTTTAAACATCATAGAATATCAGAATTTTTATGAACTTATATTATAACACCTGAAGGATATTTATTCAGATGAAGAATATAAAATCTTTTATTCTCATTGTTTTAATTCAGGCTTCTTATAAATTGTTTAGTAGCAACATATATCTATAGCCTTTGTTATATTAGAATGGAATAAAGTATAATCGCTTTCTTTTCCGAACTTTCCTCTATGTTTTTTCTACAGAACACTAACGCCACCAAAATATTATGAAACAAACAAAAGGCAGACTCTAGATATCTAACAAAGATACTTTTTAGAGTCTGCCTTATTTTCTGTTTCAATTATGCATCGTGTTCACTCAAAATCGTTTGCGCTCGCTCTCTCCTGCTCCTGTGCCTTTATATTTGCTACGTGCCGTGTTGAATTTATAGCGCAAAGTAACATAGAATTCTCGGCTATCTAATTCTTGTTTTGTATCTATGCTTAAGTTATTCGTATAAAGCAACAATTGCTTAGCAGAGCGATTGAACAGATCGTTTACGCCTACAGTAACAGAAAGGCGGTCGTTCAGGAACGCTTTTCTTACAGAGAAGTCAAACGTACAGTTGTTTCTGGTAAGTTTAGCATTCTCTGTCATACCCTTAGAAGTAAGTTTCAAGTTGGCTTCGGCAGTCCAATCGTGCCTGAACTCAAACGAATTGTCCCACTGTATTCCCCACACAGGCTTACTTAAATCTAACTTGCTGCCCAAACGCTCTATGTCGAACCATTGCTTTATGCAAAACAATGTGAGTTGTGGCGACCATACTCCCATTCTCGGTGCAGCGGTAAGGCTCAGTGTTAAGGCAGGAAACCTTTTGAAATTGCGGTAACGCACGTTGGTTATATTCTCATCAGTGCTTTCTTGTTCGTTCCAATACATAATTTTGTTGTGTGTCTGTGTGTAGTTGGCTACAAAGGTAAACCAGTTCCAACTACTCACAAGCGTAATGTTGTGTAGTGTTTCTGGCTTCAGTGTAGGGTTACCACTCTGACGCGTAAAGCGGTTCATATACTCTACGTTTGTACCCAATTGCCTATAAGAGGGGCGCGATGTCTTTGCCGAATAAGAGAGTTGCAAGCCTACTTCCTTTATTCTTGTTGCGAAAGTGAGCGATGGGAACCACTGGTTGTAGGTACGGCTGTGTGCCGGACTATACACTCCTTGTTCGTAATAATCAGAATTTACGTGCTCGTAGCGCAATCCTGCCATAAGCTGACCAATGGGTGTGGGTCGGCTATATTCGAAGAAGAAAGCGTTATTGCGTTCCTTAATGGTTGATGCTGTGCTGGGAACCACGTTTTCTTGATTAACATAATTTTGTTCGTGATTAGTGAAAGTGTTCTCGTTTCCAACCGACAGGCTACCGCCAAACAACGGGTGAGAGAGCACCAGCTTTGTTGCAAAGAACTTGTTTGTGTGTATTCCTGCCGATGTTACCGTGCGATTGGCGTAGTTGGCACTTTGCTCTGTGGTTATGCGGTATTCAGTTTCTCTACCATAATAGTAGTCTGTATTGAAATCTATATCTATCTTTCCTACCTTTCCAACGTAGTAAGCCGAGAGACTTTTGTTAGGAATGGCAGTAGAGTTACCACTAATTTGAGATTCTATATGGTCGAATAGCACATTATTTTTTAGCACATCGGTAGAGAATATACCCGACCCATTGTTTGCACCAACAAGCAAATTGGTGAAGAAACGCGCACCAACAGAGTGGTTGGCACTGAACTCGTAGGCTGCCGAAAACGTATAGTTGTTGTGTGTATTGCGGTATTTAGCCTTTTTAATCCACTTGTTGGTCCACAAATTAGCTGCCTGTACCTCATTGGTAGTGGTCTGATTGTCGTAAGTATTATCGAGTTCGTAAGCCGAACCAGCTGTCAGTTCCAAGCCATTGCGGCGATAATACATATTAAGCTGATTGTTAGTGTCCCAGTTTTCCCAATAATAAGCCGACGTGCGTGCATCGAAACCGAAGCCGTCGCCCACCTTACGCACCGTGTGAATGCGGATAACGGCACTCACCGTGGCATCGTAACGAGCTCCCGGATTGGTTATTACCTCAATGTCCTTAATGTCCGACGAGTTAAGACGTTCTATCTCAGTGGCGTCGGTTATCTTTCTGTTGTTTATATAGATAACTGCTGCTCCTCTACCTATAACAGAATAGCTGCCTTCTTTACCACTCAACAGCGGAATGCGCTTAAGCACATCGTTGCCCGAACCAGCCTTAGCTAACGACGAACCAATGATGGTTGTAACAAGAGCATCGTTTCGTATAGCCATCTTAGGACGTTGCGCTGTAACAGTTACGCCTTCCATTGTTTTTGTTTCTGATTCTGCTTTCAACTGCAAAGTATCGGCAATAAGAGGCAGAAACACATTGCGTTGCTCGTAACCAATACCCGATACACGTAGAAATACTTGGTTGCTATTGGCAGGCAAAGTAAGCAGAAACTTACCCGCATTGTCGGTAACTGCGCCCGTAACGAGCGATGAGTCGCGCACGGAAAGTGCAATAACGTTGGCATACTCAATAGGTAAACGCTGCTCATCGGTTATCCACCCACGAATGGTTTGCTGCGCCTTTGCTACAGTAGAAAACAGTGTCAAGGCTGTAAAAATGGCATAAAACTTTTTCATAACATATTTCGTTTCATTGTCTGACGTTATTATTTCTTTTGCCTGCAAAGGTAAGAAAAGAACAATTATTTATTAAAAAAAACGAATAGACTTTCCATTTCACTGCGTATTTTTACACTTTTGTGTAATGCGCAAGCTACTTTCCAAACTTATTTTAAAGTTACACATTACTCTTATAAGAGCCTATATTAACAAAAAATATAAAGCTATGCTTTGGCGTTTAGCATATTTGCGTTACCTTTGCAACATAAGGCAGCACTTCGGCACTGTCGCTGGTGTTGCAAACACGAGAGGAAAGTCCGGGCAGCAAAGAGTATCCTGCTTCCGAAAATGAAAGCTATTGGCAACAGTAGATGTAGGTAGAAGAAAACAACCGCCTTTAAAAACGAGGTAAGGGTGAGAAGGTAGTGTAAGAGACTACCAGCACGTAGGCGACTGCGTGGCTGTACCGTTCAGGAGCTGCAAGTTCATGTAAACCGTTGTTTGAGGGTTACTCGCCCGAGCCAAATAAGGCACAACGGAGGGTAGAACGCTAAAACGTATGGGGCGACCCTACGGTTAGATAAATGACAGGCGTCCTTACTTGCCGAAAGACAATAAGGAAACAAGACCCGGCTTATAGGAGTGCTGCTTTACACATACTCGCTGCCTCCCCCTCTGTGGGGAGGGAGTTGAGCTATGAAAAAAGGAGAATGTCTGCTTTAACAGCCACCAAGCTGTATGGCAGAAAAGACAAATTACCGTA
Source organism: Prevotella pallens (assembly GCF_900454935.1). Lineage (NCBI taxonomy): Bacteria > Pseudomonadati > Bacteroidota > Bacteroidia > Bacteroidales > Prevotellaceae > Prevotella > Prevotella pallens. The sequence goes on along the minus strand of NZ_UGTP01000001.1, from coordinate 784,501 downwards.
CTATTCTTTATATCTTATGGAAGAAGTTCAAGACTACAGATACATATTAGACGATTTCCAACATCAAGTTGAGAACAAAATTAGAAATCATAAGGACGACCCAGGTTTTCCACAAATGGAAGAAAAGCTGAGCCAACAGGAGTTAGACGATTATCTTTTTGACCACCAAGCTGCACTCGACACTGAAGGAACAGAACGTACGCGATACACCATTGCAGGTTTTCTGATAGCATTGCCTATCATAATACTGTCAGGTTTTTCTGAAGAATCGCTACCAGTAAAAGGCTATCAAGTTGCACTTATGGGCGTTGCCATTGGTCTGGTGCTCTTCGTAATTTATCGTATTGTTATGAAAACCATTGTGCGCAACAAGGTAAAACGTGCAAAAAGAGACTATCCTGAAGCCGCTGCATACGTAGAAAAGGTGATGCGTTTCTAACCTTTTTGGCATACTATGTGCTTAGTTTATATTTGTAACAACAAAGGAAATATATGGAAATACCAGATTTAAGCAAATACAAAGAGAAATTCACAGAAAATGGATTTATTGAGAAAATACATCGCATAGCAAAACGAGCTGGAGCTAAACTGGTTTATGCTGCATTGATATTGTATTACTCTATAGATAGTAACAAAATGTCTATAAAAGATAAAGCCATTATTATAGGGGCATTAGGCTATCTAATAACCCCACTCGATTTTATTCCAGATGCTATTCCGCTTGCCGGATTGGGCGACGATCTCGGTGTACTGATATATGTGTTACAAAAGGTTTGGAGCAATATAGACGAAGAAACAAAACAAAAGGCAAAAAACAAACTGTCGCAATGGTTCGATAAAGATGAAATGAAGGCGACCGAAAACCTATTTACAGATAGAGTGGAGGATCAGCCCATATAAAAGAAAGGATATATATAATGATACAATATACTATTGTAACCATAGTAATAGCTATAGCAACAGCATACGCTATTCGTATGTTAATCAGAACAATAAAGGTATCTAGAAACGCCTGCGGAGGGTGCCCCGGCTGTGCTATTAAGGAGCAAATGATGCGTAAAAAGACAACATATAAATACGAAAGAAGGTAAATTATTTTTTGCAATAGTCTACAAAAAATTTGGTCAAACAAATATTTCTTATTACTTTTGCACACGGATTAAGGCATTGCATTAATCTTGTCGACTAATTATTGGGTGCCTGGGCCGGTCGGTTAGGTAACGGTCTGCAAAACCGTGTAGAGCAGTTCGATTCTGCTAGGCACCTCAAAAGTCCGAAGGAGATACTCCTTCGGACTTTTTTATTGTTCACTACCGAAGTACACTCTTTGGACTGAGTAGAAAAAATATAAAGATACTATAAAAAAGAAAACAATTGTAACTGCTTCCTTCAGCACACAAGTAAACATAAAGTAACATACTGAAATTAAAACACTTATAATACTAACAAAATAAAAACGCTATAGAACAAAGGTGTTCGTTATTATTATCTAAAAAAATATCTTTTAGGTATTAGAATATAAAATTATAAAGGTTGTAGTTTGTTATGATATCTAATTCGTAAATAACAGATATCTAAGACGCAACTGACAGATATCTGAAACGAACGCGACAGATATCTGAGACGAACGTGATAGATATCTAAAATAAAGGTATCTACATGTAACTGATTTTCCTAAACGTCTGAGACTTTTTAGTAGATTTATGAATAAACAGTGGGCATTGGTTATAAGCTTTCTATCTGTTTTTTTACTAAGAATCTATAATACGTATACAGACAGGAAACATTTACAGAATTATGTTCTATCTTTTGTACATAAAACGAAAAACAGAAACAAAGTTATAAAGTAAGCCGAAAACTTTGCTCGGGATAGAAATACAGTACAAGTAAAAAAACAACAAACAGTTGGTAGGTTTATCATAAATAAATAGTATCTTTGCAAATAAACAAAAATAACACTATAATAATAATGGAAAATAAAACACATAGATTTATTTCTACAAAATACGAACTATACAGTATGGAATACGGAAACGAGGTTCTGATAGAGAAAACAGAAGAAAATCGTCCGCTAACATTCTATACAGGGTGCGAAATGGCACTACCCCAATTCGAAGAAATTGCAATAAAAACACCTGTAGGAGAGGATTTCTCATTCGATTTAGCCAAAGGAGAAGCCTATGGAGACTATAACGAAGAAAATGTGTTAGACCTTAATAAAGAGGTATTTTCACAAGGAGGAGAATTCGATAGTAGTAATGTCTATATCGGAGCAACTATCCCTTTGCAAAATCAGGAAGGACAACGTTTTATTGCTCGCGTTATTGATATAACGGAAGATAAAGTTAAAGTTGACCTTAACCACCCTTTGGCAGGAAAAGAATTAAGATTTAAAGGACACATTATTGAAAATCGTGAGGCTACTGATGAAGAAGTAAAAGAATTTTTTGAGAAGCTTAATAGCCACCATTGCAACGGACATTGTGGTTGCCACAAAGGAGAAGGAGACGAAAATAACCAATGCGGCTGTAACGGAAGTGACGAAAGCAATGGCGAAGGCTGCTGTTGTTGTGGCAACTAAAACTCAAAAAATATTATAACCATATATAACAAAACACGAACGAGAAGAATGGCTATATGCCTAATACGTTTGGAACACTTTATACTTTAACTACCTTTGGCGAAAGTCATGGAATTGCAATAGGAGGCATTATAGATGGTATGCCTCCTGGTATAGATATTGATATCGATTTTATTCAGAACGAACTGAATAGACGTAAACCAGGACAAAGCAAAATAACTACGGAGAGAAAAGAAACCGACAAGGTAGAGTTACTAAGTGGAATTTTTGAAGGTAAATCAACTGGTGCACCAATTGGTTTTGTGGTTAGAAATGAAAAACAACAACCGAAAGATTATAAGAATATAAGTACACTCTTCAGACCATCGCACGCCGATTATACTTATTATAAGAAGTATGGTATACGCGACTATAGAGGTGGAGGACGAGCTTCGGCACGTATTACGCTTTCAAGAGTTGTGGCAGGCGCATTGGCTAAACTTGTGCTTAGAAAATACAACATAAGCATACAAGCTTACACATCGCAGGTAGGTAACATAGCATTAGAAAGAGATTACAAAAGGTACGACCTGTCTTTGGCAGAGAAAAACGCTGTGAGATGCCCCGATGAAGCAAAGGCAAAGGAAATGGAAGACCTAATTGCTACTGTGAAAAGCGAAGGCGATACTATAGGTGGAATAATTACCTGTGTGGTAAAAGGATGTCCAATAGGATTAGGAGAACCCGAATTTGGCAAGCTACATGCACAACTTGGTGCGGCAATGCTAAGCATAAATGCAGCCAAAGGCTTTGAGTATGGCGAAGGTTTCGACGGAAGTACATGGAGAGGAAGCCAACAAAACGATTGTTTTATACAAGAAGTAGAAAACGAAAATAGCAAAATAGCAATACAAACAAACCACAGTGGAGGTATACAAGGGGGCATAAGTAACGGAGAGGATATCTTCTTTAGAGTGGCTTTTAAACCAATAGCTACTTTGCGAATGGAACAAGAAACAGTAGATTTCAAAGGAAATAAACAGTTAATAACCGTACAAGGGCGACATGATCCTTGTGTACTTCCAAGAGCCGTTCCTATTGTTGAAGCAATGACTGCAATGACTATATTAGATGCAATATTAGTCAATAATTCCAAAAGAATATAATATATTACGGTAAAAAGCAAATTTTATACAGCAGAAATATTTTTTGTAATTATTTTATCGTAAATTTGTAACATATTTCGTAACTGTTTGAGAAAATAGTGCGGAAACTTTTAGTTAAGTCTAGTTTAGTTTTTGTGTTGGTTGAGAGCGTTCGGTTGAACGCTCTCAAATTTTTTTTAGAAAATAAACACTATTACATCATATCATTTTGGCTAAACAGAAAGAAAAGAGACTGTGGATTTTTGTTGTGAAAACAACTAAAATAGAGAATAAGAATAATACTAAACGATAAATTCACAAGGTTACAAAAATATTGAGTATATTTGCATCGCTATATAGAATTTATCTGCAGTAGAAAATTAAAAAGATGGAATACATAATAAAGCCATATAAGGGTGTAAACGAATATAAATTTGGATGCCTACTGGAAGACATTTTAAGCAAAATAAAAAGCAACTTTAAACGAGTAGACAATAATGGTTTAACAAAACTATACTTAGACAATTTATCTTTAGTTTTCAAAGATAATAAGTTGGTGGAGATTTCTGTTATAGAAAATAAAGATGTTGAATTGTATTACGATGAATACGATTTATTCAGCTACTCAAATATAATTGATAAGCTGAATGAAAGCCATTCGTGCATACATAAATATGGTTTCACGATATTTGATAGCATAGGTGTTGCCTTTAGTGGGTTTCAAGAAGATGAAGGAGATAGAACTGTAACGGTTTATAGTCCGCATTATTGGGACGAAATAGTAAACTAACAACATTCAAATGAATTATGTTTTATAGAACATTATTCTGCAAGATTCGTATTTATTCCTTTTCTTTAGGAAAGAACTAACAAGCCAATAGCAAATAAATGGAAAATTACAAAAGGTATTTCAGAGTGTGTCCGTCAATAGAAAGTTCTATAACTGGGATAACAGACGGTGTTACCAATCAAGTTGAAATACGACTAAAGAAAACGCAGTGTTCCTTTGTTAATACAGCAGACAGAAACTACCTTATGGAATATTGTAGGTGCTTGTGGGAAGGAAGGTTTAATACGAGTATACAAGACTTTCCTATAATTGATGTTTCCAAGATTGGACAGATTGTATATTATAAAACTAAAAAGCGAGTAAAGGAAACAGATTTCATATCGAATATGACGGACAACTCTTTTGGAATGCTCGACTTTATTGTTTCTGAAGAGACTAAAAATGTGCTAGAACTATTCAAATTGCCCTTACATTCAGAAATTCAAGTGAGCATTCCTGAGTTCTCCATTGCAAAGAATTATTATCTTTTAGCTTTCCCTTGCATTCCTCTTGAACAGATAGATTATACGAAAAGCATCATTATAGACTCTATCTCAAGGGAACGTTTAAAGTATTGTTCATTTGAAGAATATAAAAATCGAGAGAATAAGTTCACAGAAATGCACCACATTTTCCTTGCCAAGAAATACGATTTTGACATTTTGAAAGTATCAACAGTTGGGTTATTCTTCTCAGAAAGACTTATCAACTACTTAAAAGAAGCGAAAATAACAGGTTTAAATTTTATGGAGCAAACGCTCGAATAGCAATAACAACTGTTTGTTTTGAAGCAGAAAGCAACATTAAATAATATTCTTTTTAATCAATAAGAAACAAATATGTTCACAAAGACAGCAAAAGCAATTGTACAAGAAGATATAGCAAATCTTGAACAAATAACAGGATACAAGTTACCTCAAGACTTTATTTCTCAATACATAACTTTTAATGGAGGAGTACCTGAAAAGTCGCTTTTCTGCGATACAGAAGATGAAGAAGAAGGCTACGAGATTAGTTTTTACCTCCCAATAAAGTATTATAGCGATGACTTAGGAGAGATGAAAATAGAGAAGAGCTATGCAAAACTTACTTCAGTAAACGTTCCATCTCACTACTTACCATTTGCAGTTGATTGGGGAGGAAACTACTTTGCCATAGATTTACAGTCGGGAAATATCGTTTTATTGTTTATGGATTTAGGAGAATTTACTGAAGACTGCGTTGAATATTTGGCAGAAAGTTATAGCGAATTTGTTGAGAACTTAGTAAAAGTAGAAGATTAGTTCCTTTTTCATTCAACAGCAATAAGCCCAAATTAGGAACACATCTTTTATATGTATAACACACCAATATAATTGGACGGAATAAAAAATATGGCGCCATATCTACTAAAATATGACGCCATATTTATATGAATAAGATATCATTCCTCGCTAAAAAACAAAAGAATCAAGCAGAAGTGATCGTTATTCTACACAACCAATGATTTCATTTATCGACTTGCAACTATGGTTTTCTAACCACTCGTTAATGCCATTACGCACTTTTAACGTAACTTGTGGATCTACAAAATTAGCAGTACCAATTTGTATTGCAGTTGCACCTGCCATTAAAAATTCTATTGCATCAGCAGCTGTAGAAATACCACCAAGTCCTATAACTGGTATTTTAACGGCATGAGCAACATCGTAAACCATACGAAGAGCTACTGGTTTTACAGCTGGACCACTTAATCCACCAGTGCGAATACTAAGACGATGGGCACGCTTCTCAATATCAATAGACATTCCCATAAGAGTATTTATGAGCGAAACAGCATCGGCTCCTTCATCTTCGCACGAACGAGCTATACTTGCAATATCTGTTACGTTAGGCGAAAGCTTCACGATAAGAGTTTTATGGTAATGTTTACGAACTTCACGAACTATAGTAGAAGCTCCAGAACAAGTTACTCCAAACGCCATTCCTCCTTCTTTAACATTCGGACATGATATATTTAGTTCAATAGCAGGAATTTTATCGAGTGCATTTAATTTTTCTGCAGCTTTTGCATAAGTTTCTGGAGAGTTGCCACTAACATTCACAATAATATTAGTATCTATATTGCTGACTTCTGGGTAAATGTGTTCAATAAAATAATCAACACCTTTATTTTGTAGTCCAACACAATTAAGCATACCCATAGCAGTTTCTACCATTCGAGGATAATCGTTACCTTCACGCGGATTAAGGGTGGTTCCTTTAACGATAATACCTCCAAGTTGGTCTAAAGGAACAAAATCTTTAAACTCAATACCATAACCAAAGGTTCCACTGGCGGTCATTACTGGATTCTTTAATCGCAAATTACCAATCTTAATTCTTAAATCTGCCATTACTTCTGTCTATTTATTAATTCGCTATATTTTATATGTAACACCTAAAACTATCATTAAAGGCATATTCACCATAATAATTTATTTACATCGAATACTGGTCCTTCTGTACAAACACAAAGATTACCTTTCGATGTTTTCTCAACACAACAAAGACATGCACCTAATCCGCATGCCATAAGATTTTCTAAAGAAGCTTCACAACGAATATTATTTGCTTGTGCGTACTTTGCTACAGAAACCATCATAGGTTTAGGACCACAAGTAGAAATTTGATTGAAATGATATTTACTCAATATAGAATGATTGGTAACATAGCCTTTTTCGCCCATAGAACCGTCTTCTGTTGTAACAAAAGTTTCTCCATATTTTCTAAATTCATCTAATTCTAATAAATCAGAAGCTGTACGAGCACCCAACAAAAAGGTTACTGATATGCCGCGTTCTTTACAAAGTTTTCCAAAATAAAGTAAAGGCGCAACACCAACACCACCACCTATAAGTAAAACTTTGTCGGATAAAGATGCTGGATAAGTAAAACCATTGCCCAAAGGAAATACACAATTAAGCGTATCTCCAGACTTAACAGCAGCTATTGTTTGTGTTCCATTTCCAACTTCGGCTACAAGTAACCATAATTCGTTACGTAGCTTATCAACAAAATTTATAGAGATAGGGCGACGAAGATAAGTTGAAGATGAACCATCAACACGTATTTCTACAAATTGACCAGGTAACATATCGGGCAATTTCGTATCGTGAGTGAGCTTTATTAGTACATTACGTTTGTTTAAACGTTCTGTAGATACTACTTTTAAATCGAGAATAAACTTTTGTTTCATAATGATATTATAGGAAATCTCGTTGCAAAGATACACAAAAAACTACAGCTATCTACTATTTATATTGCTTTTAGCAAGTAAAAAAAATCTATAAGAGAGAATTATACAAGTGAAACAAAAGCAAAAGAATTATTGCCTTTGTATTATTCCATAAAATTAGTAATAGTATATATAATAATGTAAGATAAAAGAGATAAAACTATATGGCATATTGAATTATTATGCATAATAATATTACATATTTATCCTTAAATATATGAATAAAAAATTGAAATTCTAAAGATACTAAAACTCTTCGTCAAAGAATTAATGGGATAAAGACACTGAATAAAAAAAATAAAGCTCCTCTATGATTTAAGATATCAAAAGGAGCTAAACTGTAGAAAGCAGTTATAGATAGCGAAAATGAAATGTTAATTTTTAGAGCAGAAAATCATTTTTTAGGTACAAATGTTTCCCACGTTTGGTCATCGAAAAAGATACGTATTTCGGTAATATTACGTTGTGGTTTGTCAATATATTTCACCTCTGTTTTGATGATATCCTTTGTTTGAGGAGAAACATTTCTACTGTTCTGAGATTCATTTATAGACGAAACTGAAGGAGCTGGAGGAATATCATTAAATAGATTTAAGTTTGTAGGTAAAGCGTCCATATTAGATTCGTTTTTAGCTTCAGTTGCTTCATCATTAAACATAGGTTCTGTTCCATACATAAGCCAATCGAGGCTAATTTTAGGAAATTTTCCTTTTATAGCTTCAACAGTATTTAATGTGGGTTTTGTTCGTCCATTAAAGATACTACTAAGCGAAGCAGACGAAATTCCAATGAAGTCTGCAAATGTTTGTTGAGTCATGTGCTGACTCTCCATTAGGCGTTTTATTCTATCTTTCATAAGTTGTCTGTACCAAATTCTACCCATTCAGGGTATTTTTAATGATTTTACAAAGGTAAAACAAATAATTTATAAAACCAAATTTATAGAAATGTATTTTACTTTTTAAATTTTACGTTTTGATATTTAAACTTGTAAATTAAAATATTTATATCGTGTGCAATTTACGTTTACATATACAAATCTAAATATTTGGACTGTTTTATTGATTAAGCTTTTAAATAGCCTATTTACATATAATATTGGTTTATAATGCGCTATTAAGATAAATATATAGGGGGTTATACAGTATATACATGGTTTGGTACTGAATATTTCACTTTTTTGTCGCAGTTTTATTAATAAAAACGTATAAACTGTTGATTTCTAATATATTATGTGGCTTATTACACAATGCATATTTAAACATTTACAAATAAATATCACCGTGTTTAGATTTATAATTACAAATATAAATCTCCTGTGTGCATATTATAAATGCACGAATTTATATATACAAATCTAAATATTATGTTTTTATTTTTAATATATAAAATGATAGTTTACAGATATAAATGTTAATGAATTGAAATAATAAATTTATAGATTTAGAAATGAGCTAAAAATAGCGTAATTTAAATATTTTGAACCAAAGTAAAGGTAGATTTTAAATAAGCAAACTACAAAGAAGATAAATTGACATAAACTTCACATTATCAACGTATTATAGAAAAATACGAGATAAAATAAACTTCTTTTTTAGGTTCTAAAAAATATAGATAATGGCATTTTTTAGTGTTTTTAGAGCCTTCTTTTAATGTTTTTGGCAATAAAAACGTCCATTTAGTGGTATTAGAAACCATAAAATGGACGTTTTTGGTTTTATTTTTAAGACTAAACTTATGTTTTTATCAATGCAAAATGAAAAAGATTACTTCTTTCATCAAATCCCCTGCCCCAGTGCTTACATTATTTAAGCCTTTACTTTTCGCATCAACTTCTCTAATTTTTGCAATGATATCCATTGTTTTTCTTGCACTGTAATTTCTCATTCCAATAATATATTCCTTCGCTCCCCAGTTGTTTTTTAACCCTAATATTTGTACAATATCGCTTTCCGATTTGTTGTTTGGAGAATAGAAAACTATCATTAAATTTTGAAAATAAGAGAAGAGTAATGGCAAGAAAGAATAGAGTGAACCTGCCTTTGGATTACTAATAAAATAATTTACAATTTGATTGGCTTTAAAAACGTTGCGATTTACTATAGCATCGCGCAATTCGAAAGTGTTAAAATTCTTACTCACGCCAACTTCTTTTTCCACAATATCTGGTGTTATTCTTTTATCGTTTTCAGATAATGAGAGAGCTACTTTATCAAGTTCAGAAGTTAAACGACTCAAATCTGCTCCAATATGGTCTGCCATCATTTGAGTTGCTTTTGGTTCTATTGTTATTTTATTTGCTGCTAAATAATTTTGCATAAAACCTGCAAGTTGGTATTCTTTTAATTTTTTACTTTCAAATACCACTCCATGGGCTTCTGCTAAACTTATTACTTTTTTTCGGGCATCAATTTTTCCATTTTTATGGCACCAAACCAGAATTGTTGTTTTAGCTGGATTTTTTAAATATTTCTCTAATGCATCGAGCGAATGAATATTTTGTGCTTCTTTTACTATCACAACTTGATATTCTGCCATCATTGGAAAACGTTTCGCCATATCGGTTACTTGTACTGCCGAAACATCTGCCCCAAAGCATATATTCAAATTAAAATCTTGTTCGGCAGGCGTAAGCACATTTTCTGCGATATAATTTGTTATTTGGTCTATATAGTAAGCTTCTTCGCCCATTAATATATATATAGGTGAGAACCGCCGTGCTTTCAGGTCTTTCATTATATCCTGAAAAGTTTTTCCTTGTTTTGCTGGCATTTATTGCTTTTATTAAAATTTCTGTTGCACCATCAATTATTTTTCAGCATTAACAGATGCCTGCAATCAGAAAAAATTTCTATATTTGTACTGAATTTCTGCCAATAGTTTGCTTAAAAACTGCTGAGCAAAATTCTATCGTCTGCAAAGTTAGTTTATTAATAAGAGATAACAAAATATTGCAAGACCTTATATATTTCATATAACATATTCTTGCAAGAAGAAAACAACAAATAAACAATGCCACAATTAAATCTTCCAGTCTACGATATTAAGATAAAAGAAGAAAACGGACAACGCAAAATTTTTGATATTTTGCGCAGAAAATACCTTGTTATTACACCCGAAGAATGGGTCCGCCAGCATTTCATTCACTACCTTATAGAACATAAAAACTACCCGATGGGCTTACTTGCCAACGAAATTTCACTTTCTATTGGCGAAAAAGTTATCCGTGCCGACAGTGTTTTATACGACAAGTGTTTGCGTCCACGAATGATTATAGAATACAAAGCACCCCACATTCAGCTAACACAAAAAGTATTCGACCAAATTTCTGCATACAATCTCCTACTCCATGTAGACTATCTCATTGTTTCTAACGGAATAGATACCTACATTTGCAAGATGGATTACGAGCATCAAACTTATACTTTCTTGTCTTCGATACCTGATTATAAAGAATTATAACTCCTATTTTTTCATTATTCTACTCCTATTTTGGTGCATAAAACTACAAAAAAATCGATTCTACCAAAAAGAAAAAACAAGCCAGATGCAGGAATATTGCCATATAAAATAAGTTCGTAAATAATAGAAACTCAAAAACAACTACGCCAGATAATATAAAGACAACCCAAATGCCTACTATTTCATCATAAATTTTAAACTTGTACCACTATATAAGAAGCAGGTTTCCTGGTAGTTACAATACATAGAAAAAATATAATAAGAAAATATTTTTTTTAAATAACAAAATAAAAAAATGTAATAAGAAAAATGGAGAATTACAATTACAAAATTAGAATACCCGTATAAAAATAAATAGAAAGCCCTAATAATAGCAGAAAAATACGATGGACGTTTCACAGATTAAAATGTAAGCTCTACCAATTATTCAAGTTACCAGCACCCTTAATGCACTATTTTTTCTACAACCTTACGGTTATCCACGTTATTTTATTTTAGAAAAAGCCAGCTTCTGCTGCGAAACAATAAGCAAATTCTAACTCTGGTTACTTTACTTTTTCAATTAACGGTCGTCATTTGGCATCATACGCTGTACGTTTAAAATTAATTACAATCGAACTTCGTAAACATCGAATCAGCCTAATATAAAGCAGTTCTTCGAACAACAAATTAAAACAAGTTAATTGCTAATATTTCTACTAAATTAATAAAAACACACTCCGCTTCTCCGCCTTTTAAAAGATTTTTTTGTAAATATTTCCTCTATATCCCCCCCTAAAAATAAAGTGTTTTGTTGTTATTCTGGAACTATCACTTATTTGTCTCGTTGCCAAACACAATTATTATATAACATAGAATGAAACCAAAAAAGTTAAATATCGTTATTATCTATATGCGTCAAAAGAAATTATTAACATATTAAAGTAAAAATAAATATCTTTGTAACAGACAAATAGGAAGTTTAATCTCAGCGAATTTACTTTAGAAGTAATCTAACTCTTTCAATGGCAAGTATGTTATCTGACTATAAGAAAATTAATTTATGAAACAAAAAGTACAGATAAATTCTTAACAGAAGGAAAAAGCAAGAGTTTTTCTTTCTGTTCTATTTTAAAAGATGTAAAATATTCACAAAAATGAGTATATATTCAATAAATGGTTGCATTTTCTTAGGAACGTCTATAGGTTATCTTTTTAAAATAGAATCTATAACCTACGCAACCTCTATATTTTGTATAATAGCAATATACAAGCTATTAAAAACAAAATATAAAAAAGTAACATATATTTATTCTATCTTAATGATAGCATTCTATATTTTGTCGCTTTATGTTTCTGTGTCTATTCCTAAAAACTTATAATTGCAGATTTGTGTTTGGAATATAACAATTCAGAAATATACACAAGAAACGGCACTATACAAAAAAATCCATCAACATTGCAGGAAAGCAATATTGATGGATTTTTATTTTTTTCAGAATTCAATAAAGATATTACAACTTTATTCAGCCTCGTCTTCCTTTTTCTTACGAGTTGTACGACGCTTTTTAGGTTTTTCTTCTGTTTCTTGAAGCTTAACACCAGCCAATTCAGGGTCGATAAGAATACGTCCGCAATATTCGCACACAATAATTTTCTTGTGCATTTTAATATCTAACTGGCGCTGAGGAGGAATTTTATTAAAGCAACCACCACAAGCATCGCGTTGAACATATACAATTCCGAGTCCGTTTCTTGCTCCTTTACGAATACGCTTAAAACTACGCAACAAACCTGGTTCTATTTTTGTTTCTATTTCAGCAGCTTTTTCTTTTAGGTCGTTCTCTTCCTCGCGTGTTTCCTGCATAATTTCGTCGAGTTCAGCACGTTTTTCTTCGAGGGCTCTGTAACGATCTTCCAAAATTTCTTCGGTATTAGCCAAACTATTCTTGCGTTCTTGTATTCTAGTTTGTGCTTCCTCCATTTTCTTTTTACAGAGTTCAATTTCCAATGTTTGGAACTCTATTTCTTTTGTCAGCATATCATATTCGCGGTTATTAGCCACTTGGTCTAATTGCTGATTATAACGTTCCAAACTAGCTTTTGCACGTTCTATATCGCCTTTTCGCTGTGAAATTGCGCGTTGAAAATCGTCTATTTCATATCGTATTTTATCAATACGAGTGTTCAAACCAGCTATTTCGTCTTCCAAATCACGCACTTCAAGAGGCAATTCTCCACGCAATGCACGTTTTTCATCTATAGCCGAAAGAGTTGTTTGCAACTGATAAAGATGCTTCAACTTGTCTTCCACCGATAAGTCTTTAGGGTCTTTCTTTGCCATTGTTGTATTTTTATTTTATGTTTATTTTTATATTTCGCTCTATCTTACACCTTATTATATATATATAATAGGGTTGGTATTAATTTTTGTTATATGGCACACCACGCCTTTACACTGGTTTTCTATAATGCTTTTAAACACTTCTGTTGTGAATTGTTCACTTTGATAGTGTCCAATAGAACATATTTGTATTTGCTGTTCGTATCCAAAGAAATCATGATAATGCATTTCTCCTGTAATAAAAGCATCAGCACCTTCGTTTATTGCTGTTTTCAACAGAAAAGCGCCAGCACCTCCGCAAAGTGCAACATGTTTTATGGGGCGGCGTAATAATTGGTTTGCTTGCACACATTCTACATTAAATGTTTGTTTTAAAAGCAATACAAAATCATCAGCAGCCAATGGTTTTGTTAATTCGCCAATTACACCCAATCCACCTATAACCTCACCATTATTAGTTTGAACAGACTGCGTTTTACCTAAGAATCGCACATTCTGTAAATCAATTTTCTCTGCAATTTTAAAGTTTACGCCTCCTGCGGCAGCATCAATATTCGTATGCATTGCCACAATAACAATGTCGTTCTTTATTGCTTTTATAACTATTCGCTGTATATAATCTTTATCAGATATCTGCGAAAGCTTATTAAAAATGAGAGGATGGTGTGCAACTATCAAGTTACAACCGAGTTTTATCGCCTCGTTCAAAACATTTTCTGTTACGTCAAGGCACAATAAAGCCCCTGACACTTCCGCCTCTGTTAATCCAACTTGCAAGCCAGCATTATCATAGCTCTCTTGTAAGGGCAGAGGCGCGAACTTTTCAAGGGCATCAATTACTTCCTTAATCTTCACGCTACGCATAAATTTAGGTTGCAAAGATACGAATTTAAACTTAAAGTACAATGTATCAAACTTTAATTCTTCCTAATTTAGTATGTTTTCCTCCTTTCTTGTTTCTTTCTATTCGGTATTTATTCATTAAAGTATAGAAAAAACATAACAATTACAAAAAAGCTGCTTACAAGTTTTGATAAGCTTTGCTTTTTAACTATCTTTGCAATTAATAGTTCAATAAAATAAAATTTAAACATGGAAATAGCAGAGAGATTTATTAACTATACTAAATTTGACACACAGTCGGCAGACGAATCTGAAACTGTGCCGAGTACTGCGAAACAACTTATTTTCGCTAAATATTTAAAGGAAGAACTCGAACGTGAAGGTTTAAAAGAAGTGGAAATGGACGAGAAAGGTTATATCTACGCAACTCTTCCAGCTACAACAACAAAAAAAGTTCCTACTATTGGTTTTATCGCACACTACGATACAGCACTTGATGCAAGTGGTGCTAATATTAAAGCACGCATAGTAAAAAACTATGATGGAGGCGATATAAAGTTAAACGAAAATATGGTTTCATCGCCAAAACAATTCCCTGAATTGCTAAAACATAAAGGAGAAGACCTTATAGTTACTGATGGTACTACCCTACTTGGTGCAGACGATAAAGCCGGAATAGCCGAAATAGTACAAGCAATGTGCTATTTGCGCGACCACCCAGAGATAGAACATGGCAAAATTCGTGTTGGTTTCAATCCAGACGAAGAGATTGGACGTGGCGCACACCATTTTGATGTTGAAAAATTTGGTTGTGAATGGGCTTACACTATGGATGGTGGAGATATAGGACAATTAGAGTACGAAAACTTTAATGCTGCTGGAGCAAAGGTTTACATTAAGGGATTGAGTGTTCATACGGGCTATGCAAAAGGCAGAATGGTTAATGCCAGCAGATTAGCAATAGAATTTAATCAAATGCTACCACAAGATGAAATTCCTGAAACTACTGAAGGCTACGAAGGATTTTATCATTTACTCGGAATTGAAAGCCGTTGTGAAGAAGCTAAGCTAAGTTATATTATTCGCGACCACAACAGAGAAAAATTTGAGGAACGCAAAAGAATAATGGAGAATTGCGTAAAAGCAATGAATGAAAAATATGGCGAAGGCACGGTTAAAATTAAGATGAACGACCAATATTATAACATGAAAGAAAAAATAGATCCAAATATTCATGTTATAGACCTTGTTGTAAAAGCTATGCAAGAAGCAGAAGTTACACCATTAGTACAACCTATTCGTGGTGGAACAGATGGAGCACAACTTAGTTTTAAAGGGCTTCCATGTCCTAATATTTTTGCTGGTGGTGTTAATTTCCATGGACCTTACGAATTTGTATCTATCCAAGTAATGGAGAAGGCAATGCAAGTTGTCATTAATATTAGCCGTCTTACAGCTAGATATAACGATTAATTAGATATTAATTTAACTACTTTCGATTATTTATAAAAACAGAAATGAACGCTATAAGGTTTGCTTACACCTAAAAGGGTTAAGCAAGTTCTTATAGTGCTCATTATTTTTATAAAAATATTCGCACATTCAATAGTGTAGAAATATAGATGCTTCATTGTTATAGACTATCTTTTAATTTTTAATAATGCTTCTTATGAATTATATTAACGTATTTATGAAACTATATTAGCGAATAAGTAGAACACTATTAATGCATTTACAATTCATACAAACACATTAATTAAAACTACTCACACACTAATAACGCTGCTTATGTCAGAACTTCCCGTACTCGTAAAAGATCTTGCCCTAATTCTTGTTGTGGCAGGTTTCATTACTTTATTATTTAAAAAACTTAAACAACCCCTTGTTTTAGGATATATTGTTGCTGGATTTTTAGTTTCGCCACACATGCCATATTTAATGAGCATTATCGATGCGGAGGATATAAAAACGTGGGCAGATATTGGCGTTATCTTCCTTTTATTTTCGTTAGGATTAGACTTTTCAGTAAAAAAAATATTGAAGATGGGTGCTTCTCCTATCATTGCAGCATGTACAATTGTATTTTCAATGATGGCATTAGGCATTTCTGTTGGACACGGGTTTGGTTGGACACAAATGGATAGTATATTTCTTGGTGGAATGATTGCTATGAGTTCCACTGCTATTATATACAAAGCATTTGCAGATATGGGACTTCTTCAGCAAGCGTTTGCTTCTACAGTGATGAGCGTTCTTATACTTGAAGACATTCTTGCCATTGTTATGATGGTTATGCTTAGTGCAATAGCCAGCGGAAAAAGTCCAGATGGAGGTCAATTAATAGAGAATGTGCTTATGATAGGATTCTTTCTTATCTTGTGGTTCGTTATTGGTTTGTTTGCAATTCCATCGTTATTGCGAAAGGTACGTAGTTTTCTAAATAGCGAAACTTTGCTTATTGTATCGTTAGGATTGTGTTTTCTAATGGCAGTAATTTCCACAAAAGTTGGTTTCAGTGCCGCTTTTGGCTCATTTGTTATGGGTAGCATATTAGCCGAAACCATAGAAGCAGAAAAAATTATAAAAGTTGTGGAACCTATAAAGAACTTATTTGGTGCCATATTTTTTGTTTCTGTTGGTATGTTGGTAGACCCGGCAATTCTTGTTAATTATGCCATACCAATCCTTATTCTTGTTATTACAATTTTAGTTGGACAGGCTGTATTTGGTACAATGGGATATATGTTTGGCGGACAATCGCTTAAAAACGCATTACGATGTGGATTTTCTATGGCACAAGTGGGCGAATTTGCTTTCATTATTGCGACTCTAGGACTATCGTTGGGCGTTATCAACAAGTTTCTTTATCCTGTTGTTGTTGCAGTTTCGGTAATAACAACCTTTCTTACTCCGTATATGATACGCGCTGCAGAGCCTACTTATACATTTTTATTGCATCACATGCCGAAACAATGGGCACGAAGAGTTACACATATAGATGTTGGAACACCACAAAATATGGCTTCTGATAATCTTTGGCGCAATCTTATAAAAGCAATGGTGGCTAATACACTTATTTATGGCATACTTTCAGCTGCTACCATTATAATAATGTTCTCGCTTATTTTACCCATTATGCGTCGTTTCTCGGTTCAACTAACTGGTACTCACTGGGCAGGGAATATGATTTGTGGACTGCTTACTATTTTATTTATAGCTCCTTTCTTACGTGCTTTCGTAATGAAGAAGAATCATTCTGAAGAGTTTAAAACACTTTGGACGGTTAATCGTATAAACCGTTTACCTCTTGTGTTCACCATTCTCGTGCGAATTATTATTGCGCTAATATTTATTTTCTATATCTGCAATTATCTTTCACATTTCACCAACGCACTAATGATTGTTATTGCTATTGGTCTACTTATGCTAATGATATTGTCACGTAGTATGAAACATCGTAGCATTCAGTTAGAAAGACTGTTTGTACAAAATCTTCGTAGTCGTGAAATTGCAGCACAAGTGCGTGGCAGTAGACGACCATTATTCGAAGGACATTTATTAGATAGAAATATACACATTGGCGAATTTGATATTCCAGAAGATTCGTTATGGACTGGTAAAACTCTTCACCAACTAAAGTTACGTAATCGTTTTGGAACTCACGTAAGTAGTATACTCCGTGGGTCGCACCGATTGAACATACCACGTGGTAATACCGTTGTTTTTCCTGGCGATAAGATACAAGTTATTGGGAACGACCAACAGTTGGCAGCTATTTCAACTGCTATTCGTAACGAACTACGCCCTGAAGATAATGACATTGAAAAGCGCGAAATGATTTTGCGACAAATTATTCTTTCGGCTAAAAGCCCATTTATTGGTAAGACTCTCAAGGAAAGTGGTATACGCGACCAATACAATTGTATGGTAGTGGGAATAGATGAAGGACAAACACACGTTACACTTATTAATCCTGCACACTGTTTAGAAGAAGGAGATGTGTTGTGGGTAGTTGCTGAAAAAGAAAATATAAAACGAATACAGACTACAAATGAATAGATTCTTAGTAAACTCTTATTGTATAATAAAATTAATTTAAAACAAATATGTTACTGCATTTTATTTTCATTATTATAGGCATTATCCTTGTATTGTGGGGAGCCGACCGTTTAACCGAAGGTTCTGTGGCAGTTGCAGAACGTCTGAATATTCCACAAATTGTTATTGGTCTCACCATCGTAGCAATGGGAACTAGTATGCCTGAATTTTGTGTTAGTTTAATTTCAGCACTTAAAGGAACTCCCGACTTGGCTGTGGGAAATGTTGTTGGATCTAACATCTTCAATTCGTTATTTATAGTTGGTGTTACTGCAGTCATCACACCTATGTCTATTTTACGTTCTACCGTAATGAAAGATATTCCGTTTGCGCTTGTTGCATCGGTTATTCTGTTGATGATGTGTTTAGATGGTCGCATCGGTCGTATAGATGCAGCACTGCTATTCTCGTTCTTTCTCATCTTTATGTTTATGACTTTAAAGAGTGCAAAAATTAATAAGCAAGAACTAAAAGAGGAGAATAAACTCGCTAAAAAGGCACTAAATAGTATTCCAAAAATGAATCCTACAATGTCTATAATATGGATATTAATTGGCTTAGCCTGTTTAATTGGTGGAAGTACGCTTTTTGTAGAAGGAGCTTCAAAGCTTGCTACTGCATTGGGAGTGTCTGAAGCAGTTATAGGACTAACTATTGTTGCTGGCGGAACATCACTTCCTGAACTTGCAACCAGTGTTGTTTCAGCACGAAAAGGAAATAGTGGTATAGCTATTGGCAATGTATTAGGTTCTAATGTCTTTAATATTCTTGGAATATTGGGTGTTACTGGTCTTGTATGTCCTATGCAATTGCAAGGCATAACCAATACCGACCTTTCTATAATGGTCATTTCAATGATAATGATTTGGTTCTTCTCATTCACCAAATACGTCATCGAACGATGGGAAGGATTTATTCTTAGTGCAACTTTTATAGGCTATATGGTTTACCTAATAAGCAATGCTTAATAAGGTGCATTTCTATATTCGTTCTTTTAACTGTTCATTGTTATAATAACACAGTAGGATATTACGAAAAAGGCAATCAAACAGGAAGTCTGATTGCCTTTTTCATATCTTCTTATATTGAAATATAGAGATTATAGCTCTGTTTCGTTTGCTGTTTTGAAGTATTCGAGACTCTTATTTTCGAATGCTTTAATATATGCAACACTTCCAATAATTTCTTCTTCTACCATACGAACAAATACATTCGCCGACTTTTTGAATAACTCTGGAGCTTTACTTGCATCATCTATAAGGAGCAACGATTCTATAATGCCAGCAGTCATATTGTACAAACGACGTGCGAGGAAGTCTATTGTATCTTGACACTCGCTTGCTTTTACCTTCTCCAAAGCTTCTTCGTATTGTGCAATAAGGTTTGCTACACGAGCTTTTAAGTCTTTCATACAGTCGCAAACCTCGCTTTCCAACATTTCTTTCATTATGCTGAGGTAGGTTCCGTTGGTAATATAGCGCACTGCGGCTACAACCTGCAACTGTGTTGTACCTTCGTAAATAGAGAAGATACGTGCATCGCGGTAAAGGCGCTGACACTTATATTCCATAATAAAGCCCGAACCTCCGTGAATAGAAATAGAGTCATAAGCGTTTTGGTTGGCATATTCAGAGTTAATACCCTTTGCCAATGGTGTGAACGCATCAGCCAAACGTTTGTATAGTTTCATTTCTTGGCGTTCTTCAGCCGTTAGTTTCTGGTCGCGTGCAATGTCCTCTAACGCCTTGTAGATGTCTACATAGCGTGCTGTTTGATAGAGTAGCGAACGTCCAGCATCTACTTTAGCCTTCATACGAGAAAGCATATCGTAGACAGCAGGGAAAGTTATGATTTTCTTTCCAAACTGTGCACGTTCCTTTGCATAATTCAAACCTTCTTTATAGGCTTCGCTTGAAAGTCCCACACTCTGCGCTGCAATACCAAGGCGAGCACCATTCATAAGTGCCATAACGTACTTGATGAGTCCCATCTTGGTGTCTCCACAAAGTTCTGCTTTCGCATTTTTATATACTAATTCGCAAGTTGGCGAACCATGAATACCGAGCTTATGTTCAATATGGCGCACATCTACTCCACCATCGCGTTTGTCGTATATAAACATAGAAAGTCCGCGACCATCGTGTGTTCCTTCTTCTGAACGAGCAAGAACCAAGTGAATATCAGAGTCGCCATTGGTAATAAAACGCTTAACACCATTCAGACGCCAACAATTTTCTTTCTCATCGAAAGTAGCTTTTAGCATTACACGTTGCAAATCGGAACCAGCATCAGGCTCGGTTAAGTCCATTGACATAGTTTCGCCGTTGCAAATACGAGGTATATACTTTGCGCGTTGTTCGTCGTTTCCAAATTCGTAAAGTGTGTCGATGCACGACTGTAACGACCAAATGTTTTGGAATCCACCATCGGCAGACGAAATCATTTCTGAAAGCATAGAGAACACCACATTAGGTAGGTTTAAACCACCATATTGGCGAGGCATACTAACGCCCCAAAGACCAGCTTTGCGAGTTGCTTCAAGGTTTTCGTAGGTTTTACTTGCATAGTGCATACGATTATCTATGAGATGCGGACCTTCTAAATCCACCGATTCCGAGTTTGGTTCGATGATATTTGCAGCCACATCTCCCGTAATATCGAGAATGCGCTTATAGTTTTCTATGGCGTCCTCGTAGTTTACAGGAGCCTCATCATACTTATCTTTATCAGCGTAATTGCGTTCTTTCAGTTCTACAATTCGCTTCATCAGAGGATGTTCCAAGTGGAATGCTATCTCTGGTTGGTCTGTATAATAATTTGCCATTATCGTCTCTCTTGTTCTGTTACTTACTGTTTTGCTTGTAATACTTAATCATTTTTGGCAGCACTTCACCTACATCTCCATTTATAACGTAGTCTGCTATCTGGTTGATAGGTGCATCTGGGTCGTTATTGATTGAAATAATGATTCCCGAATCCTGCATACCAGCAATGTGCTGAATTTGTCCTGAAATACCACAGGCAATATATACTTTAGGGTGAACTGTAACACCAGTTTGTCCTACTTGTCGGTCGGTTGGAATCCATCCAGCATCTACAGCTGCGCGCGATGCACCTACTTCTGCGTGTAATACATCGGCAAGTTGGAAAAGTGTTTCAAAGTTTTCTTTTGAGCCTACGCCATAGCCTCCAGCAACAACTATTGCAGCTCCTTTTAGATTATTTTGTGCAGCTTCAACGTGTCGTTCTATCACCTTTACAGCGTATGCAGCTTCATCAACATACTTGCTTACTTCTGGATAAACAACCTCTTGCTTTGCCTTTCCTTCATAAATAGCTTTCTGCATAACACCTGAACGAACAGTTGCCATTTGTGGACGATGGTCTGGATTTACGATAGTAGCTACAATATTGCCACCAAAGGCAGGGCGAATTTGGTACAAGATGTTGTCGTAATGCTTTCCAGCTTTCTTATCGTCGTATTCACCAATTTCAAGTTGTGTACAATCGGCAGTCAGACCAGAAGTTAAAGACGATGATACACGAGGACCTAAGTCGCGACCAATAACAGTAGCTCCCATAAGCGCAATTTGTGGTTGCTCCTCTTTAAATAAGTTTACGAGTATGTCAGTATGGGGTGCTGATGTGTAAGGGAATAGACCTTTGCCATCGAAAACAAAGAGTTTATCAACTCCGTAAGGTAAAATTTGGTCTTCTACCTTACCTTTTATATCTGTTCCAGCCACAATGGCGTGAAGCTCTACGCCTAATTGGTTGGCAAGTTTACGCCCTTTTGTGAGCAATTCTTGTGATACCTCCTGTACCGTTGCTTGCTCTATTTCGCAATATACAAATACGTTATTCATAGTTTATCCTATTATCTTCTCGTCCAACAATTCTTTAATCAGGCTATCAATGTCTTCGTCTGATCCACTGATGGTTTTACTTTCTTTTGCTTGGAACACAATGTTCTGTACAGTTTTTACCTTTGTTGGTGAACCTGAGAGACCACATTGCGTTTCATCACCATCAACATCGGCTACCGACCATTGATTTAATGTGAGATAAGGGCGTTGTTCGAAGAGTTCAGCCCAAGGCTCTTTTCCTGTGCGCTCCATAGGACAAGTTGCATATTTGTACTTCATTACAAGTTTAGCATTACACGGACGTGCTGGAGCTGCAGTACCATTCACGGTTATAACTACTGGTAATGGTGCTTCAACTGTTTCTACACCGCCATCTATCATACGACGAATGGTTGCCTTCCCATCTTCTACCTTTTGTATTTCTTCGGCGTATGTAACCTGATTTAAACCTAACTTCTGTGCTACCTGTGGCCCTACTTGCGCTGTATCGCCATCAATGGCTTGTCGTCCACCTATAACAATGTCAACATCGCCTATTTTCTGAATTGCTGTTGCCAATGCATAAGAAGTTGCAAGCGTATCGGCACCTGCAAATTTACGATCGGTGAGCAACCAACCTGTATCTGCACCACGATACAAGCCTTGTCGAATTATTTCGCCAGCACGTGGAGGGCCCATTGTTAGAATACCTACGGTAGAACCTGGATATTGTTCTTTCAATCGCAATGCTTGCTCTAGTGCATTCAAATCTTCGGGGTTGAAGATGGCTGGTAGAGCTGCACGGTTCACCGTTCCTTCTGCAGTCATGGCATCTTTGCCCACATTTCGTGTGTCTGGTACCTGTTTTGCAAGTACTACTATTTTCAAACTCATATTATATAATGTGTTGTTTAGATACTCTTTTTTTATTTTGTATTAATGAAGCAAAAGTACATTTTTTTTATAAACCATACAAATATAATGCACAGAAACCTATAAAACGTGCACAAACAAGAACATTTGCGCAATTAAAAAAGCAAAAAATAGAAATAAATTAAGCATAGAGCAATCATCAGACTGTAACACTTTGGTTACCTGTTAATACTATTACTCTCTGGCGTTTTGTCTTTTTTGCTATCTTGCGTGTCTTTTGTAATAGCTCAAATGTTCATTATATTTTAGTTTAGAAAAGGCAAATGTCAGATGCTCTCGTTTCAGATATCTATCATGTTTGTCTCAGATATCTGTCACTTTCGTCTCAGATATCTGTCAGTTGCAAATTAGATATCTAATAATATACGCCTCTATGATTTTGTTTTATTTCAGACTAATCTTCAGAACAAAACACTATTATATTTTGTTCAAACTAATGTTCTCTGTCATCTTTCGCTCTCTTGCTGACATATCATTTGCGGTCTAAATGCAGTAGGCTTAATTTCGTCATCTCCCTTTACCCTATACGTCTAATAGCTGTTACAAGCTGCTATAAATTGTTCCCAACTATTAGAAAATGTGCGAATAGTATCGAAAAGCACATTTGCCCCTTCACTAAGAAGGGCTACGTCGGGAAGTGGTCCGCTATTGATAGCAACCGTAAAACACCCTGCGGCTACGCCAGCGCGCACTCCAAGTGGTGCATTTTCTACAACGATGCCTTCACAAGGAGCAAAATTTCCAGCCTTTTGTAAGCCCATTAAGTAAGGTTCTGGGTTCGGTTTGCCACGTTTCACATCGAAAGCTGTGGTTACTTGTGCTTCGTTTATAAAGTTTTTAAAATCGTCTAACAGTCTGTTAATAAGCTGTCGTTGTCCGCTTCCAGTTACAATACCTATCTTTAAGCCACTATTTTGTATTTTCTGCATTAAATCTTTCACACCATCAAAGATGTTTGTTGTAGGCATCTCGTGGAAGTATTGCGCTTTTAATTGGTATATATTTTCTGCCTCCTGTTCGGTTAATATCTTACCTAACTGTTCCTTTGCATATCTCCGTACGGTATCTACCCCTCGTGCCCCTTCTGTTGCATACGAGTCTTCTGCAGTGAAATGGATTCCGAACTCAGCCATTGCTCTTTGCCAAGCTTTTGCATGGTTAGGCATAGAATCGTACAACACACCATCCATATCGAAGAGTACAACCTTTGGTGTAAATGGCTGTGTTGCTTGTTCGTTATATTTTCTAATTGCTTCCTGAAACATTCTTGTATGTAAAACAATAATGCCCAACCTATTATAATAATAGTATTGGGCATTGCTGTGTTTATAATCGTTTCCTTATTGCTTTGCTCTCTTCCTCGTAACCTGGTTTGTCAAGCAGAGCAAACATATTCTTTTTGTAGGCTTCTACACCTGGTTGATTGAATGGATTTACCTGTTGAACCAAACCACTGATACCGCAAGCCTTCTCAAAGAAGTAAATAAGCTGTCCTATATAATACTCGTTCAGCTTTGGAATACTAATACGAATATTTGGAACACCGCCATCAACGTGTGCAAGGCGTGTACCTAACTCCGCCATTTTGTTTACTTCGTCTACACGTTTACCCTCAAGGAAATTAAGCCCATCAAGGTTTTCTTCATCGTGTGGGAATAACAACTTCTTGTTAGGATCCTCAATAGAGAGTACTGTTTCAAATATAGAACGTTCGCCTTCCTGTATCCATTGTCCCATAGAATGCAAGTCGGTGGTAAAGTCGCAAGCAGCTGGGAATATACCTCTTTGGTTCTTTCCTTCGCTTTCTCCGTAGAGTTGTTTCCACCATTCAGCCAAGAAGTGTAGTTTAGGTTGGAAGTTAGCCATTATCTCTATTTTTTTTCCACCTTCAGAATAGAGTGCCTGACGAACGGCTGCATAGCGTGCTGCAATGTTCTGACCAAACGGAACATCTACGCCAATAGCATTTTCCATATCTTGTGCACCCTTCACAAGCTGCTGAATATCGAAGCCTGCTACTGCTATAGGCAACAAGCCAACTGGTGTAAGCACAGAGAAACGACCGCCAACATTATCAGGAATAACAAAAGTTTTATATCCTTCGCGTGTTGCTGCAGTACGTGCTGCACCTTTTACTGCGTCAGTAATGGCAACGATAACATCTTTTGCGTCTTCTTTTCCACGTTGATTTTCGCATTGTTTTTTCAATAAGCGGAAAGCGAGAGCTGTCTCTGTGGTTGTTCCTGACTTTGATATATTGATGACACCAAAACGTTTATCTTTCAAGAACTCTGTGAGTTCGTATAGATAATCTTCACTGATGTTGTTTCCTGCATAGAGAATTGTTGGATTCTCATTATTCTTTAAGAGCCATGCAAAACTATTACTGAGAGCCTCAATAACAGCACGTGCGCCTAAATAAGAACCTCCAATACCAGCAACTACAACATAGTCGCACTTTGCACGCAATGTATTGGCTACATTGTTTATTTCGGTTATAAACTCATCTGTAATACTTGTAGGTAAATGCAACCAACCTAAGAAGTCGTTACCAAGGCAAGTTCCTTTTTCTAATGCCTCTTGAGCAGCAGCCACTTGTGGTGCATACGCCTCTACTGTACCAGGATTTAACACCTGGGTAGCCTTTGAAATGTCTAATTTAATACTTTCCATTTGTATGTTATCTGAACGAATCTGTTAATAATTTAATCTCTACTTTTGGGCTTATACCCTCGTATAATATGTTGTAAACAGCATCTAAGATAGGCATATTCACATGCAGATGACGATTAATTTCTTTCATACATTTTGTTCCGAAATAACCTTCGGCTATCATTTCCATCTCCATTTGTGCCGACTTAACACTGTATCCTTTACCTATCATCATACCAAACGTGCGGTTACGACTAAAGTTACTGTAACCCGTAACGAGTTGGTCGCCAAGATAAACACTGTCTATCATACTGCGCTTTATAGGATTTATACTCGTAAGCAAGCGTTCCATCTCTTGCATAGCATTCGATATGATGACTGCTTGAAAATTGTCTCCGTATTGTAACCCCGAACAAATGCCCGATGCAATAGCATAAACATTCTTTAAAACCGATGCATATTCAATGCCCAGTACATCGTGCGAAACTTTTGTTTTAACGTAATTGGAAACCAATACATCGGTTAGAGCGCGGGCTTTCTCTGTATCTGTGCACCCTACAGTAAGATATGTAAGTCGTTCCATTGCCACTTCTTCAGCGTGCGATGGTCCGCCTATCACGGCTAAGTTATTTTCTGGTACCTTCATAACTTTGTGAAAGTATTCCGAACAAACTAAATTTTCATCAGGAACAATGCCTTTTATTGCCGTTACAATAAACTTCTCGTGCAGTTTATGCTTTACTTTCTTAAGAATACTCTTTAAGTAAGGCGATGGTGTTACAAATATAAGAGTGTCGTAATCTTGTACTAAACGATTAATGTCTGACGACAAACGTATCTCGCTAGTATCGAAATGAGCACTTGTTAGATATGTGGGATTATGCCCCAACTTTCGAAATTGCTCTATGGTTTCGTCGCGTCGAAAGTACCAACCTATGTGGTGAGTGTGCTCAACCACAATCTTTGCAATAGCTGTTGCCCAGCTTCCGCTTCCGATGATTGCTATATTTCCTACGTCGTACATAATGCTTCTATAGTAAACGGAGTTATCTTCCCTTTCGTTTTTATTGTGCTTTGTCAATCCATTGTTGAATTTCATCAACCGATGGCTTGTCGTATCCCAACTTATATTTCTTATTTATCTCACCTATTTTTTGCTGTAAGCCTTGCGCTTTCTCGTCTTTAATGTTCTGAATAAGATTGAAACCACACTTACGAAGTACGTAAACCCAATCTTCTGGTACACCTATCTCTGCCCATTCTTTGATGCTGCTTTGTGGAACTTTTGCCTCTGGCTTCATTTGTGGGAAGAGTAACACCTCTTGGATATACTCTTGTCCAGTCATTAACATAACCAACCGGTCTATACCAATACCTATACCAGATGTTGGAGGCATACCATATTGAAGTGCACGGAGGAAGTCTTGATCTATAATCATAGCCTCATCATCTCCGTTGTCAGCTAATCGCATTTGCTCTTTAAAACGCTCCTCTTGGTCTATTGGGTCATTCAGTTCAGAGTAAGCATTGGCTAATTCCTTACCGTTCACCATTAACTCGAAGCGTTCGGTTAGTCCTGGCTTAGAGCGATGCATCTTTGTGAGTGGAGACATTTCTACAGGATAGTCTATAATGAATGTTGGCTGTATGAATGTTCCTTCACAAAACTCACCAAATATTTCGTCAATTAGCTTACCTTTACCAAAGCTACTGTCGATACCTTCGAGTTTTAATTCATTCACAGCAATGTTACGAATTTCTTCTTCTGTCTTACCATCAAGATCGAAACCTGTCTTCTCTTTAATAGCATCGAGTATTGGAAGACGACGGAATGGTGCTTTAAAACTGATGATGTGATCGCCCACTTTTACTTCAGGTTTACCATTCACAGCTATACAAATTTTTTCTATCAGCTTTTCGGTAAAGCTCATCATCCAGTTATAATCTTTATACTGAACATAAAGTTCCATACATGTAAACTCTGGATTATGGAAGCGATCCATACCTTCGTTGCGGAAGTTCTTTCCAATTTCGTATACACCTTCGAATCCACCGACAATTAATCGCTTCAAATAAAGTTCTGTGGCTATACGCATATACATTTCTGTATTCAATGCATTAAAGTGTGTAATGAAGGGACGAGCACTAGCACCACCTGCAATAGTTTGCAATGTTGGTGTCTCCACTTCTGTATATCCAGCATCATCAAAGAAACGACGCATTGTTCTCAATACTGTAGCACGCTTTTGGAACGTTTCTTTCACGCCATCGTTCACCACTAAATCTACGTATCTACGACGATAGCGAAGCTCGGGGTCGTCAAACTTGTCGTAAGCCACACCGTCTTTATACTTCACAACAGGCAACGGTTTCAAGCTCTTCGATAGTACAGTGAGTTCTTCAGCATGAATAGAAATTTCACCCATCTGTGTTTTAAACACAAAGCCCTTAATTCCGATGAAATCGCCAATGTCTAGCAGTTTCTTAAAA
The DNA here is from genome assembly GCF_900454935.1 of Prevotella pallens. Lineage (NCBI taxonomy): Bacteria > Pseudomonadati > Bacteroidota > Bacteroidia > Bacteroidales > Prevotellaceae > Prevotella > Prevotella pallens. The sequence goes on along the minus strand of NZ_UGTP01000001.1, from coordinate 756,065 downwards.
ACAACATTATAAAGGTCTTTGTTCTCGCCCGGACAAAGGTCGTCGCGAGTAATATATACTTGTATTCTGCCTTTACTGTCTTGTATTTCTGCGAAAGACGCTTTGCCCATTACACGTTTACCCATAAGGCGACCTGCAATTACAACTTCGCGTTTCTCGTCTTCTTTAAATTCATTCTTTATATCTGTAGAGTAAGCATTGGTTGGAAACTCTGCTGCTGGATAGGGGTCGATGCCCATATTGCGCAATTCCTGCAAACTCTGACGGCGTACAATCTCTTGTTCTGATAATTCTAAAACGTTCATATATTCTATTAATCGAATTATAATTCTTATAGTCTGCAAATTTAATAAATTATTTGCAATTACTTGTTGTTTTTGCCTTTTTTATACCTTTATATGTGAGTTACGACTACATCGCTTTAATGGTAATGTAAAATAGTTCAAATAATATGTTTTGATTTGCTTTGATGCGTATACATTTTTTTAATGACAACTTTTAAAATGACTTTTCAAATGTATTATTTTATAGAATTATAACTTGTATTTACAGTTTGTAAATTTAAAAAGAATAAAATATTAGGCAAATTGCTCACTTTTTACCATATTTTTCGTACCTTCGCCACATATATAATCATTTTATGTAATTTATACAATAGAGAGAAAATATGAAAAAAATCTTATTATCAGTATTTTTGTCGACCTCCATTTCACTACCGACACTTGCTGTTGGACCATTACCAAAAGTGTGGACTGTGAAACAAAGCGACAGTACAAGCATAAAAATAATGGTGAAAGGAGAAGGTGGACGCACAGTTTATTATGCATCGCTCGATGGTAAAATTATAGTAAAAGGTGCAAATAACGACTTCTATTATGCTGTTATAAACGATGGAAAACTGCAACCATCTACTTTTATAGCGCACGAGGCTGGCGACCGAACTGCCGAAGAGAGAGCTTTCTTAAACGAAGCTAAGACCGAAAGGAAGATGTATATGCTGAACAGTGCAGCTACACGTGCTCAACAGGCTATACCACGTAAGGCAATAAGTGCTTCCACAGCCGATGGCTTAGGCGAATATAACAAAACAGGAATGGGTGGTATTAACAGTATAGGAACCCCACAAGTTCCTGTCGTAATGGTAGAGTTTAGAGATAAAGAATTCTTACCTACAACTACACCAGAGAAGATGACACGCTACTATAACGAAGCTGGTTATCACGATGAGCCAGGCTGTGTGGGGTCTGTAAAAGACTTCTTCACATCGCAAAGTCGTGGTATGTTCGTGCCTACTTTCGAGGTGATTGGTCCGATAAAAGTTAATCATAGCTATGCATACTACGGCAAAAATGAAAGAACATCTGATTTGGTACGAGATGTTGTAAAGGAAGCCAAAGCGCAAAACATTAGCTTCGATAAGTTTAAAAACCCAAAAACTGGTCATGTTGAACTTATCTGCTTATTCTATGCTGGACGCGGACAAGCTACTGAAGACCCCTCGAAGCCAGGTTACGAGAACTATATTTGGCCACAAGAGCAAGATATTAACGAAACCATAGAAGGCACACCATTTAATTCTTACTTCGTTGGTAACGAACTAAACTATTATGGAACACTTATGGGAATGGGAGTATTCTGCCATGAGTTTGGTCACGCTTTAGGTTTACCCGACTTTTACAACACTGATCCTGCCGTTACTTTATCGCGCAATCCATTCGGCTATTGGTCTATTATGGACGCAGGTCCATACGTAAACAACGCTAATGCACCTATAGGCTATACAGCTTACGAGCGTTCTTACTTAGGTTGGCTGAAGTTAAAGGAACTAACCTCTCCTCAAACAGTAAAACTCGACCCCATATCAAATAAAGACGGTGAGTTGGCTGCTATTGTTCGTTCGCCACGAAATAGAAGCGAATACTTTATTTTGGAGAATAGAACTTCCGACACATGGTATCCAAAAGCATACAGAGAAAGAAGAACTAATGGGTATGATACGTTTACTTTTGGCGATGGTTTAATGCTCAGTCACTTCGCTTACGACAAACAATATTGGGAGTATAACAGTGTGAACACGGTTGACAACAAGATGCGTGCATACATTATTCCTGCCGATAACGAACAACTGAACTATAGTGCGCACAAAGAAAATTTGTACGGAGTAGAAAAGAAAAGCATAGATAAACTAGCATTCTACGATGGAGTTACTATACAAAACGCTGTACAAGGCATTGAGGTGAATGCCGACGGTACTATTGTTTTTGGCTATCGTCAGAACCCTACCGCCATAGAAAATATAACTGAGGCTACGGACGAAAATAAGGGTGATGGCTACTACTACGATCTACAAGGTCGCAGAGTACAGAACCCAACACGTGGCATTTATATTCACAACGGTAAAAAGATTGTAGTGAAATAACACTCACCATACATAGAATTGTATTTTATTAAACTCCTCCTTGTTCGATATGCTTATAACAAGGAGGAGTTTTTATTGTTGTTCTACCCATTGAAACTTCTCAATAGACAACAGATGAGTATATTTTGTAAAAAACGATAAGTGTGATAATTCCTACTCTTATATAACAACTTTATAGATAACACATTATTATTCAAGCATCTATAATAGCATCTGAATTAGAGCTTTGTAGAATAAGTAATCTCACAATCATCACCTAAATAATTATATTTTAGGTTCTACCATATAGCAACATAAAGGTTATAATTTTTTATGACGTCTAAAACGCAACTGACAGATATCTGTAACGATTGCGACAGACATCTGTAACGATCGTTACAGATATCTAAAATAATAGTACCTAATATCTATCAGATTTTTTTAAGCACCTAAAATATTCTATTTTATTTGATAGTAAACTGTATGCACCACTTATAAGCAATGGTAAGTAGTTAATTATAAACAAGATATAAGAATACACTGCACACTATTTAATATAATTCCGTTGGGGTTCGAACCCAAGACCCACAGCTTAGAAAAATATCTAAAGAGAGAGACTCAAATTAGTGTAACTTTTTGTTTTATACAGTCTACTAATTTGCAGAAACATTTGTCTCATTAATAATACATTTAATAAAGTGTTCCTATTTGCTATATATATCTTTTTCTGTATTCGTCTATTTGTCCACTTCTTCAACACACAAATATCATTTGGACTTATCTTAAATTCATTTGAATTAAGTAGGCATTCGTACAGAGAATACTCTGTACAGAGTGTTTCTGAATAATAGAAATAGCCGTTTTAGTTTCATTATCTTACAGTTTATTGCTAACTTTGCAGTAACAGAGCTACTATTAGCTACTATTATCAGTCAGTAAACTAATCTATTTATACGAAAAGAGACAATGAACGTAGAAAAATATAGTACTATTTTAGAGAACGAAGAGGGGCTGAGCCGTACTTTAGGAATGCACTTTATATCGACTCCCGAACCCGACACGCTAATGGCACGAATGGCTGTTGGCGATTGTAATCGTCAAACATTTGGCTTCCTTTCTGGCGGTGCTACGTTAGCATTGGCAGAAAATGTGGCGGGCTTAGGTTCAATGATACTTTGCAATGGCAAGATGGCATTGGGTATAAACGTAAGCGGAAACCACGTAAAAGCCGTTCCTTATGGAGGAATGGTTACGGCTTATGCACGTATTTTGCACCAAGGACACAAACTACACGTATGGCATATAGACGTGAAAGACAGTGAAGGAGAACTTATTTCATCGGTCCAGGTAACCAATTACATTGTTCATTCTAATAGGAAATTGTAATACAAGTAATCTCAAAAAGATGCATACGTTTGCTATTTATAGATTGCCTTTTGCCACAGAATGCACAATGCTAATACAATATTCTGCCCCTTTGGTATTATCGTCGCTCACCGAACTGGAAGGTAAAAAAGGCTTTGTTATAGCACCATTCAATGTGTCAGACAAATGCCCCATATTGCTTTTACAGCCCAACGAAGTGCGTACAATGCCCATAAAGCAAGTGCAATCTAAACCAAAAGAAAAGCAAAATACAAGCGAGAACGAAGTCTACCGTATGCAATATCACAGAGACTTCGTTGCCTTTCACAAAGAATTAACAAACAATAGATTTGCTAAAATAGTGCTTGCGCGTTGTGTACAAGAACAAATTCCACACAATTTAAAAACAGAAGAAGTTTTTTGGCAAGCTTGCAAAGAGTATCCACGTCAGTTCGTAGCTCTCTTTTCTACGCCACAATCAGGCACTTGGCTTATGGCAACTCCCGAAATACTACTTGACGGAGATGGCATAGAGTGGCGAACAATGGCTTTGGCTGGCACAATGCCATACAACGAGAATGGAGCAGAATGGTCGGCAAAGAATAAAGCAGAGCAACAATACGTGTCTCTCTATATAAAGAGGTGCCTGAAATGCTATGCTGACGAAATAAAAGAGGAAGGACCATATACCACACAGGCTGCAAACTTGGTGCATCTGCGCACCGATTTTACGTTCAAACTGCGTCCTAATGCTACAGTAGGACAACTTTTACACAATCTTCACCCCACACCAGCAGTCTGTGGAATGCCTAAAGACGAAGCAAAGTCCTTTATTATGGCTAACGAATCTAACGAACGGCTTTATTATAGTGGCTTCGCAGGACCACTAAACTTAAATGGAAACACGCACCTTTATGTGTCGTTGCGTTGTATGCAAATGCAAACAAACACTTGTAAGCTATATGCTGGCGGAGGAATATTGAAAGAAAGCACGGAAGAAAGTGAATGGAAAGAAACCGAAGCTAAACTATCTGCAATGCAACAACTGCTTCGATGAAATATACAATAAAAGATGTTCAGCAATAAAGAGAACGTAAATATCCTAACAGCGTTGCTTGTTCAGCACAACATAACACAGGCGGTAGTTTGTCCTGGTTCGAGAAACTCGCCACTTGTACACAATCTTTGTGAATGCAAAGAGATAAAATGCTATCCCATAACCGATGAGCGTTCGGCAGCATTCTTTGCTTTAGGCGTTGCACTAGCAACTCACTCGCCCGTTGTAGTTTGCGTAACATCAGGGTCGGCATTGCTGAATGTCGCACCAGCTGTAGCAGAAGCATACTATCAAAACTTACCATTAATAGTTATTTCAGCCGATCGCCCACAACAATGGATAGGGCAATCGGACGGACAAACTATGCCACAGGTTAATGTGCTTGATCCGTTTGTGCGTAAAAGCATTCATCTTAACGAACCAAAAACAAAAGAAGAACATTGGTATTGTAACCGTTTGGTGAATGAAGCACTTATAGAGTGTAAACGATTTGCATTTGCGCCAGTACACATCAACGTACCAATAAGCGAACCATTGTTTCACTATAATGTGGCAACACTGCCTAAAGAACGATGTATTTCTGCTACATCTGTCTGCAACGATTATACAGCCGTAACTAATGTAGTATCAATGGTGCAACAAGCGCAGCGCCCACTGATAGTGATAGGACAGGAATCGTGGTGGGATATGACAGAGGTGAAAGTGGAATTAGCAAAACTACACCAACGAATAGTTGTAATACAAGACAAGCTTTCCAATGTTTCTGACGCCACACCACAGTTCTTTGATGCAGCTATCGCTATTGTTAAAGACACAGAAGCATTACGTCCAGACCTTATTATATATATAGGAGGCACGATAGTGAGTAAACGCTGCAAACAATTCTTACGAAGTTGCACACCAACACACTCTATATTAGTAGATGCTCGTGGCGATATTCGCGACACATTTATGAACCTTACCACTGTAGTGCAATGCCAAAGCGCTACATTCATTAGAATATTGGCAAACAGTTTAGAGAGTTTTGCTACTTCTAATTTTTATAACGATTGGCAACAGACACTTAAAAACGCAGCAACCGTTGCGCAATCATACACTCCTACTTATTCTCAAATGTTAGCTGTGAAGCGTTTCCACACGCTGTTGCAACAGAATAACTATGCCAAAACATTCGTTTACGGAAACAGTTCGGCAGTTCGCTTGGGCAATTTTTATTCGTCTAACTTCATATTCGTAAATCGTGGAGTGAACGGAATAGAAGGTACGCTCTCCACAGCAGTAGGTATAGCAGCAGCAAACAAAGATAAGCGAATCTTCTGTGTTATAGGAGATCTAAGCTTTTTTTACGACCAGAATGCTTTATGGAATAGTAATCTGGGAGAGAATTTATCTATCTTGTTGCTAAATAATAGTGGTGGTGGAATCTTCCAACAGTTGTCTGGATTGGAGAAATCAGCACACCGATATGCAATAATGGGGTCGAGTGCAAGCGTTACTGCTGAAGGTATATGCCAAACACATAATATAAACTACCTTTCAGCAGTTAATTCAGATGAATTGGAAAGTGGTTTATCATCGTTCCTCAACATCAGAGACAATTCAGCATTATTGGAGATATTCACCAAATCGGAAGAAGATGCCAAGGCGTGGAACACTTTTTACAAGCTATTAGAACAGAACAATAAATTAAAACAATCATAATATGGCTAACAGAGAATGGAAAACCATTGAAGGTTTCAACTTTAAAGAAATTCTTTTTGAGGAATATAATCACATTGCGAAGATAACAATCAACCGCCCACGCTATAGAAATGCGTTTACGCCGTTAACGGTTTGGGAAATGTCGCAGGCATTTGCATATTGCCGCGAGGCTTTAAATATTCGTGTAGTGTTGCTTACGGGAGCAGGCGATAAAGCATTTTGTGCAGGTGGCGATATGCATGTGAAAGGACGTGGAGGCTATGTTGGGGGCGACGGAGTTCCCAGACTAAATGTATTAGACGTACAAATGCAAATTCGCCGTTTGCCTAAGCCTGTCATTGCGATGGTAAATGGCTTCGCTATCGGTGGCGGACACGTGCTCCACGTTATGTGCGACCTAAGTATTGCATCTGAGAATGCAGTCTTTGGGCAGACTGGTCCGAAAGTTGGCTCGTTCGATGCTGGCTTCGGTGCTTCCTACCTTGCACGCATAGTAGGACAAAAGAAGGCTCGTGAAATATGGTTCTTATGTCGTCAATATACTGCTGTTGAGGCTGAGCGTATGGGTTTGGTAAATAAGGTTGTTCCTTTCAGTAAACTCGAAGATGAGTGTGTAGAGTGGGCAGAAACTATGATGGAACGTTCGCCATTGGCATTACGTATGATAAAAGCTGGACTGAATGCTGAATTAGATGGTCAGGCAGGTATTCAAGAACTTGCGGGCGATGCAACAATGCTATACTACACAATGGACGAAGCACAAGAAGGCGGACGTGCTTTCTTAGAGAAACGTAAGCCTGACTTTGACAAATATCCTCAATTTCCATAAGTGGAATGCGCAAAATAACGATTACTTCCAAGCTGTTACACTTTCTTCAGCCTGCAGAAACATCGCGTGGGGTGTACAATACACGTCTTAGTTTTTACTTAAAACTTACTTCCGACGAGCAACCTAACGTGGTGGGAGTGGGCGAATGTGCTACGTTGCCTGACCTTTCGTGCGATGCGATGCCACCAAACGAATATGAACGCAAGCTAAGAGCGTTTTGCGACGAGTATGAACGTACGGGAATAATTAATTATGAAGCTATGCGCCCCTACCCGTCTATGCTCTTCGGTATTGAAACTGCAGTGGCGCAATTTAATGCTAAAGGCAGTTTAAACTTCTTTGGTACGCCTTTCGGACGTGGCGAAGAAGGCATTCCTATCAATGGTCTGGTATGGATGGGAACGTTCAATGAAATGTTTAATCGTATGGAAGAAAAGCTAAAGGCAGGCTACCATTGCGTTAAGCTTAAAATAGGATCAATTGACTTTGAGCAGGAATTGCAACTGATACAACATATTCGTGCTTCTTTCAGCCGTAATGATGTTGAGTTGAGAGTAGATGCTAATGGCGGTTTCACACCTAAAGAAGCTCTTTCACGCATAGAAGCGTTGGCACAATACGACATTCATTCCATTGAACAACCCATTAAGCAACACCAATGGACAGAAATGGCACGCCTTTGCGCTGAAACGCCTTTACCAATAGGGCTTGATGAAGAACTGATTGGTGTTAATGATAAGCAAAAGAAGATTGAGCTATTAGACTCTATTCGCCCTCAATACATTGTTTTAAAACCGAGTTTGCACGGCGGAATGGCTGGAACGAAGGAATGGATACAACTTGCTCGTGCAAGACACATTGGTTCTTGGATTACTTCAGCTCTCGAAAGTAATGTGGGGCTTAATGCTATTGCGCAACTAACAGCTCACATTTATGGCACAAACATACACCACGCGCAAGGTTTAGGAACTGGACAATTATTTGCCGACAACATAAGAATGCCGTTAAAGGTAATTGACGATAAACTTTGGATAACGCAGTAACTGTATAATAGGCTGTAAATATATATGTAAGAAAGGGCTGATAACAGCACTTTTTAACAAGAAAACAACAATGACTTTAGAACAGTTCCTTAGCGAATGGCACAGCAAAGACCCTACTTTGCTGGTCCATACGAGTGGTTCTACAGGACTACCAAAACCGTTGCGTGTCGAAAAGACACGTATGCTGAATTCTGCACACATCACTTGCAACTTTCTTAATTTACACCCTAACGATACAGCCTTGCTGTGTATGCCGCTCGATTACATTGCAGGAAAGATGGTTGTGGTGCGTAGCATTGAGCGAAAATTGCAGCTGTTGAATGTTAAACCATCTGGACACCCCCTTTCTGATGCTTCTCTTGCTCAGCTATCAAATCCCGATACGCCCATTACATTTGCTGCAATGGTGCCTTTACAAGTGTTCAACACACTGCAAAACAGTAAGGAATGCGAACGATTAAAGCGCATTCGTCATCTAATAATAGGTGGCGGGAGTATAGATGATAATCTTTCAGCACAGCTAAAGAACTTTCCGAATGCGGTATGGAGCACATACGGTATGACAGAAACACTTTCGCACATTGCTCTTCGCCGTTTAAATGGAAACGAAAGAAGCGATTGGTATACGCCATTTGATAGTGTAAAGGTGTCGTTAAACAGCAATGGCTGTCTGGTAATAGATGCCCCTGCCGTTTGTGCACAACGCTTAGAAACAAATGATATAGCAGAATTGCGACTATCGGACGATGGAAAACGAACAGAGTTTCGCATACTGGGACGCAAAGATAATACCATCAATACGGGGGGGATAAAAGTACAGATGGAAGAGGTGGAAAAGGCATTGCGTACTTATATAGTTACTCCATTTCTAATAACAAAACGAAAGAATAAGAAGTTTGGCGAGGAAATAGTTCTACTAACAGAGACTAATGACTTAGAAGAGATACGTAAAGTTTGTATGAAAGTATTGCCACGATATTGGCAACCTGCGCACTATCAGCACATAAATAGGCTACCAATAACCGAAACTGGTAAAATAGCACGTGCAAAAGCGCTACAAATGGTAGATACTAACTTATAAAGGTTATAGTTTTCTATGATATCTAAAACGATCGTCTCAGATATCTGTCACGATCGTCTCAGATATCTGAGACAAACGTTACAGATATCTGAAACAAGAGTAACTGTAACAGACTGACTTTTATGGATATAAGAAACACTCTATTTGATTACTGTATAAACAGTAGTCGCAGCTTATAATTCCCTCGTCTATATTCTACTGAACCATTACAACTATAGCAGTATTGCCTAACTTATTGGGCACCGCTACAGAATATGGTGAGCACAGAAGAACATTTTGCAACAATAAACAATTATAAGTTTACCCTATAAACTATAGGCTAGCCCTATTATATAAAAAGTAAGAAAAGCATCTATCTATTAGAGCTTTTGTCATTATTCCATTAATACCACTGAACAGCCTGTGTAATTCCACTACGCTTGTCGTATTTAAGAGCATCGGTAAGTGTTGATGCATTACAACGGAAAGTGAAATTATACGATGTATAAGGCGCTAACACGATAGAAGCACTCATATTGAAACAATGCAAATCGCGCGACAAACTAGCCGTAGTCATACTAATAGCGTGGTTGTCAAAGTCGTAACCGCTTGAGAAGTTTATATTCCAACCATCACTAATGCGTATATTACCACTAACATTCAGTGTTTGCGAGAATTTATAAGGATAGCGCATTCGCTTTTTATTAAACGTACCTTGTTGGTTTTCACGCATTGTTATACCATAACCAAATGTTAAAGACCATGGCATATTAAAGCGCATATAGCCGTCAGCATCGGTTTCGGCAATACTCCCTCCTGTCTTTTGCGCTGCATGTTTACCCTTCTCCATCGTGTCGTCCATATTCGACTCTATGTTAGGATCTGGACCTTCGTCATCATCTTTCTGCTTATCGCCAGACTTTGCTTTGCCACCACCAAACCATTTCTTTATCTTATCTGGCGTAAGCGTAAACGAGAAGTTTTGCGACATACCTTGGAAACGTGGCAACCTACCATATCCCCATTCGGTATGATTGCCAACAAACGGTTTGCCATTCGCATCTAACTCGTAAGCGTATGTGGCAAATTGAGCATTCATAGAGAAAGTATAGTTCTTCCACAATTTCAAACGAAGGCGCACACTAAGGTCGCTCCATCTATGCCAATCGGTTGCAGCGTTATACGACATAGATGCTCCAAGCTCATCAATGATACTAAGCTTCTTATAACCAGTGGAATCCTTATCGCTACGGATTTTCATTTCTATGTTATTACTAACGTCCCAAGTTATCATTTCAGTCTTCGTCTTTCCAGGCACACTATACATTGCTTCTTGAAATGGTGAATAGTCAACAAGCTTTACATTACCACTTGCATCAGTATATTGGTAGCTGGCATAGTATCCGTAGCGTGGTGCCCCGAAGTTAGGCGAATACGATAATGTTATTTGTGGCGTAATAACGTGGCGTATTGCTTGTATTTTATTACCAAATATCTTTTTGTTCGGAATCCAAAAACCATATAGCTTTGTACTGGCTGCAAGATTTAGCGACCAGTTATATATGTTATAGAAACCAGCTATAGTATCGCGTTTCTCTTGTGAATGCACATTATCCCAACTGCGCATAATCTTATTAGTATACATACGGTCAGTGAAATTGAACGAAGGATTAAGATTGATATAGTTGAACAATGTAAAATTGGCTTGTATAGGGATATTGTGCTGAAAGCCATGCTTCCATTCTTTGGCAAAGTTAGCTCTCAGAATACGGTCTTCCTTACCAGCAATGGAGTTAGATAACTGACCAGTGTAGCTCATTGCTATTTTCTCATACCAACGCTCCTTGCCCATCGCTTTCTTGCGTTTAAATGGATAGAGGCGACTCAAACTAACATTAAGGTCGGGTAAGGTTAAATTAATGGTAGAGTCGCGCATACTTTGCGATAGGTTTACAGTAGTACTAATAGAAAGTCCAATATTAGGGAACTGTCGCGACCAGCTAACAGATGAAGTACGTGTAGACTGGCTCAACGTCTGCGGATTATACATACTGTTCAGGTTGTTGCGTTCGTAACTTGACGATGCAAAGTTCACGCTGGCAGCCAATGTACTGTTTGGGTTTGCTTTTGGGTCTTGCTGATGGTTCCATTGCAACTTAAAACTTCGTTCAGAAATATAGTCAGGCAATCCTTTATCGCCAGTTTTAGTATTCTGATAACTAAAGAGGAAAGACCCTGAATATTTATAGCGTTTACGGTAATTGCTTGCAGCACTCACACCCCACGAGCCACGTGTGTATATTTCGCCTAAGAGTTTCAAATCCCATTTATCGCTGATGGCAAAATAATATCCACCATCACGAAGGTAGAAACCACGGTCGTTCTCCTCGCCATAGCTTGGCATAATGAAACCACTAGAATACTTCTTGGAGAATGGAAAAAAGCCGTAAGGTATTGCTAAAGGTAACGGAACATCGGCAACCACAAGATAGGCTGGTCCGAAAACAACGTCTTTACCAGGACGAACCTTTGCACGCGAAAGAGCTATGTAGAAATCTGGGTGCGGCTTATCGCATGTTGTATAGCGACCGTGCTGAATATAAACAACGCCAGAAGAGTCGCGTTTAGCTCGCTCGCCAGTTAAGAAGCCATCGTCTTGAGCTGTGTACACTCCCTTAATCATTCCACGCTTCGACTTAATGTTAAATGCCATTGAGTCGCTAGTATATTCTTGACCACTAAGTGTAAACTCTGGCTTTCCTTTTATACCACCTTCTGCTGTAGAGTCAGTAGTTCCATTGGCTCGCACAAGATTACTATCTAAGTTCATAGAAACATTGTCGCTGCTAAGTTTCATATTCTGATAGTTCATCTTTGCAGAGCCATACAGATGCGCTACACGTGTCTTTGCATCGTAAACGAGTGAATCGTCTGCCGAATATGTTACAGGAGCTTCTATTCCATTCGATTTCGATTTCATTATACTATCAACACGAATAGAATCGTCTATAGCTTTATTGTGCTTATAAATGGCGAGTTGCAACGAGTCCATTTGTGTGGTATCAATCGTTGTCTGCACTGTGTCTGCACTTTTTTGCAATGGTCTTAGGCGTTTAGCACCTGTTACATTGCTTTCGCTAACAGCATTAATAAAAGGTAAGAGAAGAGAAGATACGACAGAAGATGCCATTGCGAATGCTATGACAAACGTAAAAATGAATATGAGTATCTTTGCTTTCATTATCTAATTGCGTACAAAATTACGCAAATAATAGAATAAATAGTGGCTATTTCTTTATTTTAACTTTTTGTAGGAGTAAAGCTATCGTATAGTTAGAGTAAAACTATTGTATAGTTGGAGTAAAACTATTGTATAGTTGGAGTAAAGTTATCGTGTTGTTGGCTCGAACATATTGTGCCAAACTATAAATCTCTCTACACCTTCGCAGCCAAACTTTGCTAAACTCTTTACAGCCTGTTCGAAGGTTTTCTCTATATCTAAATGAGTTTTGGAAAAGAACTTATCAGCATAACAAATAAGTTTCTCTTCAGTGGTTTCGGGCAGAAAGTCTTGTTGTGGTAATGGAAGTTCTTGCTCTATTATCTCTTTTTTGGTAAGTCCTGCACCTGTATGGCGTTCGCAAACACGTGCATGTTGTGGATAGCCTTCGTTTCGTAGCAGTTCGGCGCCTATTCGTCCGTGTTGTATATAGGGTGCATTGCCGAAACATTGTATGCCTGGAGCATTGCATTTAAATATGCCTATGTCGTGTAGCATAGCAGCTTCTTCCACAAATTGGCGGTCTATATGTAGTTCTGGATGCTGGTCTACTATTGCCAATGCTTTATTGGCAACGCTACGACTGTGTACCAGAAGAATGTGTTTGAGTTTGTTTTCTTCTGGATAATATTGATTAATGATGGCTTGATAGTCCATTGTATGTATTTTTTATATATTCTAAAACGACAACGATTCATTCACTGCAGTCGAAAGCCTATAAGCTTTGTGTGTCGTGAATGAATCGTTATTCGATTTATATATCAAAGAGATACTTACTTTTCGTTTCTCTGGATATATGCAAGCACATCACCCTTATTAATTTTAGAGCCTTGTTTTGCATTTATTTCTACCAACTTACCACCCAATGCGGCAGGTATTTCTACAAATTCGCCCCACGGAGCAAGAATGTAGCAGAACTTCTCGCCTTCTTTGTATTCTTTACCAATAAATGGCTCTACTGCAGGAGCGGCTTCACCATCACCTTGAAATTCCCAGAACACTTGTCCTTTAACGGGTGCTACAATGGCATCTGCTTTTGCGTGCTTAAATGCTGTTGCCTCTTCTATGCTAACTTTAGCACCAAGCTTAGCGTCCTTAGCCTTCTGCAAATCTGCTAAGAAATTCTTTTTAGCCTGACCGCTCTTATAGTTGCGATACTGTTCTGGGTGCATAGCTAGTTCAAAGAGTTCTTCGTCGTCTTGTCCGTACTCCCAACCGTTTTCGTCCATTTCTTTGCGGAAGCTGTCTAATGCGTTTGGTAGCAAAGTATGTGGGTCGGCATCGGTAAATTCATAACCTTTTTGTTTCGCTAACTCTACAAGTTCGTCGGCTATTTTACCAGGAACTTTACCACTCTTTCCAAGTATCATTCCCCACATAGAGTCGTCCATCATTGCAAAGCGACCTTTTCCCTGCTCAATAGTAAGAAGGTTCATCAAGGCTATGTTCTTAGTGTATTGAGAGAATGGTGTTACCAATGGAGGATAGCCTACACGAGGCCAAACGTATGCTACTTCGTCGAAGAGCTTCACTAATAGGTCGTCTAACGATAGTTCTGGTTCGCCCTTCTTCTTACGAAGGTTGTTTATGGTGGTGTGAATACCACCAAGGTCTGCCATCATAGAACCCATCATACCACCAGGCAAACCACATTCTAACAATAGCGAACTGCTTATCTTGTTTTTAGGGTTAATGAAGTAGCCCAACCATTCATCTATGAATTCTTGTGTCATAGCACGCGCCTTCATATATGCGTCCATATTTATTTCGGGAACATCGAAACCTGCGTTCTTCAGCATACTCTGCACCGAAATTACGTCTGGATGCACCATTCCCCAAGATAACGGTTCGATTGCTACATCAAGTATGTCGGCACCGTTCTTTGCTACTTCGAGCATTGATGCCATTGACAAACCCGGACCAGAGTGACCGTGATATTCTATAATAATATTTGGGTGTTTGTCTTTTATCATCTTGGTAAGTTTGCCAAGGAATGCTGGCTGTCCGATACCTGCCATATCTTTCAAACAGAGTTCTTCGGCACCTGCCTCAATCTCTTTATCTGCCAATTCGCAGTAGTACTCTAAAGTGTGTACGGGCGAAGTGGTAATGCAGAGTGCAGCTTGTGGAATCATTCCTGCCTCTTTAGCCCACTTTATAGAAGGTGCGATGTTACGAATATCGTTCAAACCATCGAAGATACGAGGAATGTCTACACCTTGCGCATGCTTCACACGGTACATCATGGCACGAACATCATCGGGCACTGGATACATACGTAGTGCGTTCAAACCACGGTCGAGCATGTGTGTTTGTATACCAGCATCGTGTAATATCTTTGTATATGCACGGACTGATTCGTTTGGATTTTCGCCTGCAAGCAAATTAACTTGTTCGAATGCGCCTCCGTTTGTTTCTACGCGAGCAAAACAACCCATTTCTACAAATACTGGGGCAATGCGCACTAACTGGTCTTTGCGTGGCTGAAACTTACCTGAACTCTGCCACATATCTCGATAAATGAGACTAAACTGAATTTTCTTTGCCATCTTTTATACTTTATTCTTTCTTCTTGTTCTTGTCTAAAATATGTAATGCGCACGAGCATTACAGTGTGCAAAATTAGATAAAAAATATTATATTGCGGTATAATAGCCCATTTTTTTACAAATATTGGCTAAGTAGCAACTTAGGGAGACTATGGCAAAAAAACATACGAATGTATGCCACAAGTGCATATAAGTTATGATTTATAAACGGTTTCTCACCCTATAAGATATTAGAGAATAGACTGATTTTGTACTATGAGGGTACAGATTTATTAACTTTATTATGAAGGCATGGCAAGCTACGTAAAGTTAAAAAGGCAATAAAGATTGCTGACAAGAAAACAACAAATGAACACAAGAGAAATGAGATGAGAATATTTTAGAAAAGCGTGTGCTGTAATAATTTTCTGTTTTATGCCAATAAGTTTTAAGCAACACACTGCTAACCAGTAGTTTACATTAATATTTGAATCGAAATATTACAGAATAAATACTTCCATTATCCGCATCTGAATAAATATCTTTTATGTGCTATTATGTAAGTCTATAAAGGCTGCAATTTACTATGACGTCTAAAACGCTACTGACAGATATCTGAGACGAACGTGACAGATGTCTGTAATGAACGTAACAGATATCTAAAACAGAAGTAGAACTACACCCAACCGTTTCTCCCAAACATTTAGATGTTTTATATTATTAATGTGTAAACAGTAGTGCTGCTTATAAACTCTCCAGCTATTTTTATGCGAAAGCGAAGAATATTATAAAGGGTATAAAAAGAAAAGGTATACCAAACGTTTGTAAGGCATACCTTATATTATTAATTATAAAAAATAAACGAATTAAATTTGTTATATTTTCCTTACGCTTCTGTTATCGTCCCACAGCAATACAGCTACTATTTAAGCTGAATGCTATTGGCACTGCAAAAGCAATAGGCTAAGCGCCACAACAGAAAAGTATTATAAGTTGGGCTACAAGTATTCTGAGGAACATACTCAGTGGATAAACCGTAGAGTAGCCTAAGGCTGGTGCTTCTACGCTACAAACAGAGTTAGCGTATGCCAATGCTGGTGGGTCGGTGTAGGCACCTGCTATTGCACCCATTACGGTAAAATAGTTGAGCTTATATTTCAGACGAGCAATTGTACCTACTATAAGAATAGGAATAATGGTGATTAAGAAGCCCGTGTAAACGTATTTCAATCCATCGCCCTGAACCACTGTGTCCCAGAATCCTGCTCCGGCTTTAATACCAACCGATGCTAAGAATAGTGCTAAGCCAATTTCGCGTAACATCATATTTGCAGACGTAGTAGTGTAGGTTACAAGTTTCATACGATGGCCAAACCTTCCAAGCAAAATAGCTATAATAAGCGGACCACCAGCCAAACCCAACTTCAATGGAACGGGCATTCCAGGAATTGCCAAAGGCAAACTTCCAAACAGAATACCTACTACGACACCCACGAATATCGTGGCTATGTTTGGTGCATTCAACCGTCTTTCTGAGTTTCCCATCAGCTCAGCCACACGCTGCACATTTTCTTCAAAACCTACAACCATAATTCTGTCGCCCACCTGAAAACGATAGTTATTGCTTGCAAACAAGTCCATACCCTGACGGCTAATGCGTGTTACATTTACACCGTATACAGAGCGAAAGTGTAGCTTGCTAAGCACCTTACCATTCATACCACTGTTGGTTACAACAATACGGCGGCTCACCATTTGTTGTGGTTGTTCTTCTTCATGCCAGTCCACGTCTATTTGTGGTCCAATAAATGCAGCAACAGCTTCGGCATCTGCTTCAGCACATACAATCAGAATTTCATCATTAACGTGGAATACAGTGTCCGTAGATGGTATCGACAACTCTCCATTGTGCATTAAACGTGTGCAAACAACATCACGATTCAAGAAGTCGGTTATTTCTTGCAGAGTTCGTCCACCTATATACGAGTTCTCTACACGTAAATACATAGTGTGGGGTTTAGCATTAGGATTGTCGCCTTCTGCTTCGGTTAAAAGTGCATTTTCCTTATCTATGTCTACCTTACATATAAAGCGAATTGCTAATGTTGCACCAATAATACCAATAACACCCAATGGATAGGCGCAAGCATAACCCGAAGCAATATCGAAATTCATACCATTAGGAAACACGCTGTACAAAGCTTCCTTTGCAGCACCAAGCCCAGGAGTGTTTGTTACCGCACCATACATTGTTCCCACCATCATAGGTAGATTCTTATGATCGGTAGTGTCGAAAAAGGCAAAGTAGCAAGAAAACATAACAAGCACATTCAGCAAAATGGCTAAACATGCCAACAAATTCAGTCTCAATCCTCCTTTTCCAAAGCTCTCAAAGAAACCTGGTCCGACTTGCAGACCTATCATAAACACAAACAGAATAAGACCGAAGTCTTGCAAAAAGTTAAGTGTTCCCGTTGGTCCAGTAAAGCCTATATGCCCTGCCAAGATACCTACAAAGAGAATAAAAGTAACGCCAAGCGATATTCCGCCTACCTTTATTTTCCCAAGATAAACACCTAACGAAATAACCAAAGAATAGAGTAACACTATATGGGCTACACTATCGTCAGTAGTAAATAATTTAATTAACCAGTCCATAAATACTTATTTAACGGTGCAAAGATACTTATTTTAGTTAGAATAAAAAGAAATATACTGTCTATTTTGTATATCAATAGTCAATTATCAATATCTATATTATCACAGATTGATTTAAAATAATATACAAAATAGCAACCTTATAGGCTTCTTCTTTTCTCAAATAAAAGATTTTTTATAATTTTGCGCCATTATGGAATATAAGATTAGGTGTAACAAATGTGGCGATGTCTTCAAAGCAAGCACAGAACGCCAAGGATTACAAAAAGTGCGATGCCCCTATTGCGGTAGTGTGCTAAACTGCCAATTGGGTAATGGTAAACCCTTCAGAACACAAGCAAGAGCTGTGATTCCCATAACTGATGCTAGAAAAATAGACGCTAAAACAACAGAAACACAGCCAACAGCAAAAGCTAAATTTCTAAAGATGGCAACAGCCGATATGCTTCAGGCTGCCAAAGCAAAAATAAGTAGCCAGTCGCTACACGCATCGGCATTGGCAGCAACAACAGCAGCGGCTACATCGGAATACATTGCAAAATCGTCGTCGAAACTAAAAGCATTCCAAGAAAAATACAAAGACGGCGATTTGTGGATATTCTTTGTAGGTAGCTTCATATTTATCCTATCGGTTTTTGTTGGCTTATATCTGCTATCGGTACTTACAAACGTTATTTACGATAGTCATCTGTGGCTATTCAAAAAGTACATAGAATTTAAAAACACAATAGGCTTTTAACTATTTGGCACGCTTTTAGCATTCACACAGTAGCAAATAAATAGAACAAAAGGTTATGGCATTAGGAAAATGGATAGGCAGTGCACTCGGCTGGATATTAAGTGGTGGTAATGTTTTAGGTGCAATTGCAGGATACTGCATAGGAAGCCTGCTAAGCGAGGCTACAAGCACTGCGGAAAGAGAAAATGGTTTCAACGGAAACGGAAATACATTTAGAAACGACTATTCGGACACGCAATTTAATCAACGTCCATTCGAAGAAGACCGTAATTCGTTTCTCTTCTCAATGCTTGTGCTCTCATCGTATATTATAAAAGCTGATGGCAAAATAATGCATTCAGAAATGAATTGCGTTAGAAACTTTCTACGCAACAACTTTGGCGAACAGGCTGTTCGGCAAGGCGAAGATATATTGCTAAAGCTATTCGAAATGCAAAAACAACAGGGTGCCACTACATTCAAAGAAACTATACGCAAAAGTTGTGTGGAAATATCATTCCACATGAACATTGGACAGCGCTTACAACTGCTCGACTATCTTATTATAATAGCTAAAGTTGATGGTAACGTAAGTCCGGAAGAGGTGTATGCCCTGAAAGAAGTTGCAACCTATCTTGGACTTTCTGCACAAGATGTAGACTCAATGCTGAATATGGAAGCCTCTTCCAATCAACAAATAGGACTCGATGAAGCATACAAAATATTGGGAATATCGCCGAATGCTACCAACGACGAAGTGAAAGCTGCGTATCGTAAAATGGCACTAAAACATCACCCCGACCGCGTAAGCTCCTTAGGCGATGACGTCCGCGAGGCTGCCGAAAAGAAATTCCAAGAGATAAACAATGCTAAAGAGCGTATATATAAAGCCCGTGGACTTTAACCGAATTTATAAATATAGGTGGGAGAATTGTAGGCTGCCCCTATTACCTACACACTAACAAAATGAAATGCCGCTAATGTTTATAAAAGTCTGCTAAATATTGGCGCTATTTTTTTAGACGTCTGTAACGTTTGTTTCAGATGTTTGTCAGTTGCGTCTCAGATATCTGTAACGTTCGTTTTAGATGTCTATCATTTTCAACTTAAATATCACATCAAATTACAACCTTTGTTATCTCATATTCTAATACTCGAAATATATTTATCCTGCTGTGTAATACGAACTCCCCTATTCTGCATTATTTTGATTTAAATATCATAATAAGCACCTAACCAACAATATGTTGCTCGATATTATATTATACAGAAAAGAATATCTGTATAATCATCTTCTTTCTCAAAATATCTTCACCCTTTCTACACCTACTCCAATATATGGTAAATCGCTAATAATTAAAGAGAATTCGTATAAAATCAATGCTTATAGCGAATAAAGCAACAAATAAACAGCTTAAACAATTAATTAATATTAATATATTAAGTTTTATTTTGTTTTATTCATAGCTTTTCATTACCTTTGCACCATGTTTAGGACAATATCACATTGATTTATAAAACGATAGACTTATCTCGCAGAAAGCATTTAGTAAATCATTTTAATTGTCACAGTAATAGATTAACACTGTATAAAATAAACTCAAAAAGTAAATTTCAAGAGAAAAGAAAACTAAATAAATAATTGATGGTGATGAAATGTAAAAATGAAAAGATGGGCTATGTTATGCCACAGACTATTATTTACACTTTAGTTGGCGAATGCCCTATCTTAGCTGGTAGTCCTCCTGTTAGTACAACTCCAACGGTAGTTGACCCTACAGAGGACAATGAAGATACAGACCTCGTACCAGAGAATTGATTAAGAGATGTTGTCTATTTAAATGTAAAAACAAACAAATTACCAACTCATGAAGTTTAATAATATTCGCAAGTGCTATGCTGGACGCAAATCAACAGCGGCACTCACGTTTGTATGTCTTAGTGGACTTACTGCTTTTGGGCTGACTTCTTGTTCAGATAATGAACTTGATTCTACTGACAGTAGCCACAATGGCGCTGCCGTAACATTCCAGGTAACAACAACCGACAAGCAGGCTCAACAGGCTGCAAAGGCTAACCCAGCATTGGCAATGACGCGTGCAGGCTTCGCAAATCAACTGAATATACAGGGATTAACACCAGAAGACCTTGCAACACGCAAAATTGAAATTCCGGGTAACAACAAGTATTGTATTATAGAGAGTACAGTTGCTGGTATTGACAACGAATTAACGAACACCGATGCAGTAGCTACTCGCGCTAAAGTTACCACAACAGCAACTCTTGGTAAGTTCTCTACTATCGCTTATCGTGGTACTTCTGCAGCAAGCATCAGCACAACTCCGTGGTTCTATAATGCTGAAACAAATGCAAACGGTACACTCGCAAATACTCAGCTATGGTCATGGAGCGAGCCATACGCACGTTTCTATGCTGTTTATCCACAGGTTACAACTACTGACCACAGGCTAACACTTGCTCCATCAAGCAACACTTCAACTCCATACGTGAACATTGAGGTTGAACCAACTGTACAAAATCAGAAAGATTTGATGACTGCTTGTTCTGGAACAACACCTATTCAATATACTACGTTTGGAACGGCACCTGCTGTTCCTTTGCAGTTCCAACATGCAATGACAGCTATTCGCTTCAAAATTGGCGACCGCTTATCAGGCTCTCATCATATTACAAAGATTGAGATTATTAACGCAATGAGCAAAGGTAAGTTCACTTTACCTTCATCAGTACAGGCTACTACTGGTGCATCTTTCAACAGTGCATGGTCTGATGTTAGCACTCCTGCTACCTTCACTCTCGATGATATCAATGTTAGCACAGCAGGACACGTCAACGAGACTATCGTTGGTAAAGATGGCGACAACTTCACTTTCTATATGATTCCACAGAGTTTATCGGGTCTCAAGGTTAAGGTATACTTCGACAATCAGCCTAATCCTGCTATTGTAGCACCGCTCGCTGGCACTTGGAAGGCTGGTACTACAAAGACATACGCATTATCACAGTCGGCTAATAATCTCAAATATACCTTCGAAGCTACTCCTAACCCAAGTGAAGCAGCAAACACAGAAGGTGCAACTACATCATATCAGATTACATCATACGTAGACGATGACAAGCTGCATCGTCCTGTTAAATGGAAGGTAGTTAGCTATGACGCTGATGGAGATGGTACCTTCTCTATGAATGAGAAGCCTGATTGGCTGACTATTCCTAATGAAGGCAGAACTACAACGCAAGATGTTGAACAATATACTGCTACCTTCAAAGCCAACCAACGCGATGTTTTGGCAGACTTCAACAATGCAATGAAGACTGCAGATCCTGTTACAAACTACAATCTTGCTAATGCTAAAGGCGAGGCAGCAATAGAGAATACTGCAAACTGTTACGTTATCAGTGCACCTGGTACATACCGTATTCCATTGGTTTATGGTAATGCTATTAAGGGAGGTGATACTAACGCTTCTGCATATACAAGTACAGCACCAACTACTCACTTACCGAAACCGGGTGGCGGATATTATCCCGAAGACCTAATCTTGCATACATTTGTTGATCATAACGATGATCCAATTACTTCTCCATATATCAACATACAGAATGCTGCAGACCAAGCAACAAAAGCAAAAGTCATTTGGGAGGATTGCCAGAACATCGTTACAACCCCTAAAGTTACAGGAAGTGGCGCAGACTCTTACCTTACCTTTACAATCAAGAAAGAGAACCTGCAGAATGGAAATGCCGTTGTTGCAGTTACAAATGCGACAGGTAAGGTTATGTGGTCATGGCACTTATGGTTTACTCCTAAGAGTTCTCTTAAGAAAATTGCTGTTACCAGTGATGGGGCTGAATATAAGTTTATGACTGATAACCTTGGTTGGAAATACACCAAATGGACAGGTGGACTTAAGCGTGAAGTTGTTGTTAAGATAGAACAGCAGGCTGAAACAGGCGAAAAGAAGACTGCTACTATTACGCTTAAACAAGCTGCAGGCAATAATGTTCGCGAAGGATATGGAAATCTTTATCAGTGGGGACGTAAGGATCCACTGCCTGGTATCAATACAACAGGTTTTGCCTTCGATAACAACTATGTAGAGATACCTAAAGATAAGGGAGATGAACCTGCTAATGTAATTAAGATGAAGACCCGTACTATTGGACGTAGTATTCAAAATCCAGGCATAATGCTTCCAAAAGTTGGTGGTGGTAAATTAGGCTGGCAATATCAACAGATTATTAATATGTGGTCTGCAAACAACAATAAGCTTGATGGTTCTGTTCGCAATGATGTGAAAACAATCTATGACCCTTCTCCTGTAGGTTTCAAGGTGCCTGATGCACATGCATTCATGGGCTTTAGCACGACAGGAGCTGTATGGAGCAATGGTTATACATTCAAAGTTGATAACGATAAGGAAATCTACTTCCAAGCAGGAGGTGCCCGTTATGGTACAAGTGGAGCATTAACTGCTAATGGTATTGTTGGTTTTTACTGGCAATCAGTCCCTAAGCCTGATGGTGCTGGTAGTCTTGGATTTGGTTACCGTACATCAATGAAAGATGGTACAATAGCAACAATTAATTCTCCTGCAACAGATGACCTTGGTTCTTATGCGAATGGTTACGGTGTTCGCCCAGTAGCAGAGTAAACATAACTTTTCATAATTATATAATTACAGCCTCTCAGACGCAAGTTTGAGGGGCTGCTTTTGTATTATAAAATAGATAAACGTAAATTAGAGTGATAAGAAGGATTTTTACTTGTCTACTCTCCTTCCATATACCAAGAAAAAACGATTGCAGTTGCATTTACAATGTAGCAAAAACAACTAACAACGATAGGAAAATTAAGTTAGGTAGGAAAATAAGCTATAACATCGTTGCATGTTATTTATACTATTACTTCTCCTACTACCTTTCAGTTTCTTGCCTCTATACAAAATAAGTGAGGCTATTTTAAACAGCAAATACAGCATCTACACTAACTAAATAGAACACCACTAATACGCATAAAAGTCTGTACAATATTGTTACTTTTCTTTCAGATATCTGTGAGTTGCGTCTCAGATATCTGTAACGTTCGTTTTAGATATCTGTCAGTTGCGTTTTAGACGTCATAAAAAATACGATATTTATAGTCGTGTATTATTTCCTGCTGAGACACTCTTAACTTCAGATTAAATAGGAATAAGAATGCACTTATTTTAGTGATAAGAAACTGTTTAGACGAAGTGGTAAGAAACACTACTCTACCTTACACGGACATATTGTCAGACGATAGCGACAGTATGACACTTTCATTGTATTGGTACGAGTATTGTATTATACGAGGTATAAACATAAAAAATAAACAAATAAAATAGGAGATAAAATTATGATGTATAAGAATTCATGGTTACCAGAAGTATTTAACGACTTCTTTTATAACAACAATATGCCCAAAACAAATGCAACAGCACCAGCTATCAACGTATTAGAGAACGAAAACGAATACATTGTAGAGTTGGCTGCACCAGGCTTAAGAAAGGAAGACTTTGACATTAGTATTAATAACGATGGCGACTTAGTTATTAAGATGGAGAAGAAGAACGAAGTGAAAGATGAGAAAGCACACTACTTACGCAGAGAGTTTGCATACAGCAAATATGAACAAACACTTATTTTGCCAGACGATGTAAACAAAGACGAGGTTGGTGCAAGAATGAGTGATGGTGTGTTGAACATTACACTGCCAAAACTAAACAAGACAGTTCAGAAAGTAGCAAGACAAATTGAAGTTGGTTAATTCCATCTCATAATACGATTTCTACAATCACTTTAATGCTTCGGAATAGAAGCTTCCCTAAATAGAATGAATGAATAGTGATGATAATAGTTTATTCATAATATAATGAGAAATAATTGTTAGTAATAAAAGAATCCCCGAATGCGTGAGCACTCGGGGATTTTCTATTTCTTTTTTCCTTCCACTTCTATGCTATTGGTGATTAGCAAAACGAACTGCAGCCAATTCTTCATATTTAGTGTTGGGTTTTCCATAGTTTGCATACGGATAAATACTAATACCGCCACGAGGAGTGAAGATTCCTGTTACTTCTATATACTTAGGTTGCATTAGTTTTATAAGGTCTTTCATTATAATGTTAACGCAATCTTCGTGGAAATCGCCATGATTGCGAAAGCTAAACAAATAGAGTTTCAGGCTCTTGCTTTCTACCATACGTACATCGGGGACGTATGATATACGAATTTCTGCAAAGTCTGGTTGTCCTGTAATAGGGCACAAACTCGTAAATTCCGGACAGTTAAAGCGCACCCAGTAGTCGTTATCCTGATGCTTATTTTCAAACGTTTCCAACACTTCTGGTGCATAATCCATTCTATATTTGGTTGCAGAACCTAACAACTGCAAGCCCTCTTCGTTTCGTTCCATAATAGTTTTGTTTATTTTTGTTCTATGTGCAAAGGTAATATATTGTTAGAAAACAGCAAACACCTTCACGATATATTATACGTGAAGAGACTCTTCGCTATTCGCTTTAATGCTGATGGCAGTATTCGGATAGACTACAATCAGGAAAATCTTTCATATATTTATGAAAAAGCAGGTAATACACAAGGCAGAAAGCTACTTTACAATTAGTATCGTAGGTATAAACAAAAATAGGAAATAGACTCATTATAAACGCCTATCTCCTATTCTTAACACTTACATTAGATTAGACCTAACTCAAAGAGAATATTCTCCAAATGCTGTAGTTTACACCTTCATCATAAACGTCTTCGCCTTCATATTGCTTTAGCTTCTTCACCACACGAATGGTAAGTGGTAGAGCAATCACCTCGTAAAGTGTCTTTAACACTACCTGCCAAAGCATTAGTTTCGGCAATTCGGGAGTAGGAACAACACCGCCTAATGCCAGTGGAAAGAAAATTAGAGAATCGAGACTTTCTCCTGCAATGGTACTCAAGATGGCACGCCATGAGAAATGTCGTCCACCATCACGTAGCTTCATCTTACTCATTACGTAGGCATTAGCAAATGAACCCACAATGAAAGCTACGAAAGAAGCTGCTGCTACACGTGGAGCAAGACCAAAGACAGCATGGAATCCAGCTTCATTAGTCCAATAAGGAGCACCCGGTATCCAGTCGCACAGTGCACCCATTGCCACAAAGAAGAAGTTCATTGCAAAGCCCGTCCATATCAACAGACGTGCTTTTTTAAATCCCCACACTTCACAAACACAATCGTTTATGATGTAAGAGATAGGGAATACGATGAGCCCACCCGTCAATGAGATACCTAATACTGATATTTGCTTTGTTTCGAGAACGTTTGCTGCTATCAAGCAAACACAGAAGAGGATGCTGAAAAGCATAAACAGCACACTCACTTGTTGTTTTTGTTTTATCATTGTCTTGTTTTGTTAAAGGGGGTTGAGCAAGTACCCCTATCATTAAAAGTGTGGCAAAGGTACAAAAAAAGTCTTAAAGAATAGTAGTTTTATCAATACATTTCTTTATTTTTGCACTTCAATTGTACACACTTTAGTTTATTTGGAGTGTTATTAACAAACCATAAAACAGAAAAAGACTATATGAAGAAAATGTTTTTAGCAGCGCTTTTGGCTGCACAGACACTTACAGGATTTGCACAAGCGCAAGATTTCAAACCTTACGAAGAGAAGATGAATAAGCTCTATGCAGAGTTTACTGCGTTAAATAAGGAATATGCTACATTCCGCGGGAAAGACCCAAAAACCATAACCGATGCCGACAAACAGCAGATTGAACGCATTATGGCTAAGGGCGACTCGCTATCTGAAGCGCACACTGCACTTACATTAGAGATTATAAAGAAATTTAAAGACACTAAATATCCTGCGAAATATATTGCTGACGCATATTCAGGTTTCACTTACGACCAACTAAAGGAAGCTTTAGCACCAACGAGTGGCTATTACAAAGAAGAGTCGTTAAAAGAAGCAAAAGCATATCTCGCATCGTTAGAACTTCGCCGACCAGGACTTATGTACACCGATTTGGTTATGAAAGATATGAACGACAAGGAAATTAAGTTAAGTCAGTTTGCAGGTAAAGGTAACTATGTGTTTGTTGATTTCTGGGCAAGTTGGTGCGGTCCTTGCCGTGCAGAAATGCCAAACGTGGTTGAAGCTTACAATAAATATCATTCAAAAGGTTTAGAAATTGTTGGTGTTAGCTTCGATCAAAAGAAAGATGCGTGGACAGCAATGGTAAAGAAACTTGGTATGGAATGGCCACAAATGTCGGACCTAAAGGGCTGGCAATGTGAAGCTGGAAAGGTTTATGGCATTCGTTCTATTCCTTCAAACATCTTGTTAGACCCACAAGGTAAGATTGTAGCAAGCGACTTACGTGGCGAAGAGTTACAGAAAAAGTTAGCTGAGATTTACAAATAAACTACACCAAACTATAAAAGAGCCTCATTGAACTATGCTGTTTAATGGGGCTCTTTTGTTTTAAAGAGTAATGAAACTAAGCTATACGCTATTGGGGTTTGACATAAACACATAAACTGCCAAATGCTTAATGTTGAAACACATAACGTTGTATTGTATCGTTATTGCACCATTAAACATATTCGTTAGCAACGAAAATGCTTTCTGTTTCTATATATTTATCCAAAAGCGATTTTACTATAGTGCAACGTCCATCAATGTTTTGTTATCGCTATACTCCTTCGCGCAGAAAATCTAAGGCATCTTTTATTTCCTCTTCGGTTGCAGTTCTGTTTATTACTACAGAGCCTAAGTCGTGCAATAGACTGAAGTTTATGTTGTTTCCTGCATTCTTTTTATCGTGTATCATTAAACTAATGAGCGCATCGTAGTCGTCGCAAGTAATGGGCAGTGTACCATAGTTGTTGCGTATGAAATTAACCGTCTGCCGCATAATAGTTTGAGGAAATCCTTGCTTTATTGCCGACAGATAAAGTTCGCAAACCATTCCGTATGCCACAGCATAACCGTGCAAAATGGGGTGCCGTGTCATAGCCCACTCTTCAAAAGCATGTCCAAATGTGTGACCAAAGTTCAATGCTTTTCTTATTCCTTGTTCGTGGGGGTCTTGCTCCACTATTTGCTCTTTTATAGCTACACTTACCTTTAGCATATCTGATAGTTGGTGCAGATTAAACGTAGCAGTATCAAAGTTTAGTAGTGTTGGTAGCAATTTTCTTTCAGTAATCAAACCATGTTTTAGCATTTCAGCATATCCACTTAATAAATTCTCATGGTCCAGGGTTTCTAACCATTGTGTGTCTATTATAACAGTTTTGGGGAAAGCAAATGCTCCTATTTCGTTTTTCAATCCACCAAAGTTTATACCAGTTTTGCCACCTACACTAGCATCTACCATAGCCAACAACGTAGTTGGTACATTCACGAAATTAATGCCACGCTTGAATGTAGCTGCGGCAAATCCCCCAATATCGGTTACCATTCCACCACCAAGATTTATAAGCATTGAATATCTGGTGGCCTTTGCTGCTTGCAAAACCATCCATACACAAGATAACGAAGTTAGGTTCTTGTTTACATCTGCACTTGGAATAGTTATGGGTTGTGCCTTTTTAAGACATTCGAAGTGCTTTATTCTGTTATAGCACATTCTAATTGTAGTGTCGTCGGCAAGAACAAATATCTTATCGGGGTTACATTTTGCTATAGAATCTGAAAGACTTTGCTCGAATTTATGTGTAAAAACAATTTGCTGTTTCATTCTCTTCTTTTATTTTAATTGCTCACAAATGTAATGCTTTTCTTTGTGTTCTCGGTAGCTTTGGCTGGCTTTTTTATGTTTCAATGGAAAAGAGATGAAGATATTCTAAGCAAGAATATAGTTGTTATGAATTGTTCTTTTATGCAATATAGCACCGAAAAGGATATTGTTTATTGGGCTATTATAATAACACGCAAATTAGAACAATGCAGAATAAAAAATTTTATATTACGCAGCCGAAGAAACATATTTCGAGTATTAGAGTGTGAGATAACAAAGGTTGTGTTTTGTTGTGTTATCTAAGCTGAAAATGATAGATATCTAAAACGAACTTTACAGATATCTGAAACGAACGCGACAGATATTTGAGACGAACGTTACAGACGTCTAAAAAAATAGAGTCTACATTTTACAGACTTTTATAAACATTAGTGGCATTCCATTTAAGTAGTGTGCAGACAGTAGGCACAGCTTATAATTCTCCCACCCTCTTTCTGCTATACGGTCGTTATACGTATAGTATATATAAACAAAAATAGGAGACAATGTGCCTTGCGGTCATTATCTCCTATTTATAAATTTCATATCCGTATTAAACCACTTTACTTAACCAACTTTAAGTCATAGTTAAGATCTTTTGTTGCGGCTTCTTCCAACTGGTCGTTCACCATACGAAGCGTAGAGTCGTTTGCTTGCAAGAAGTAGAGAGCATCATCTTTACCAGTAGTAAATTTGTAGCCTACTTTCTTTTCGCCTTTAACGTCTTTCTCTATCTTTTCTGCTTTACCTGTATAGTTGAGCACCTTATCTTTACCATTTTCAGCCTTTAAATAGGTTTCTTTTAAGCTAAAACCGTTTGTGCTGTCATTTGCCAATGCAATCTCGTAGCGGATACCTGGTCCATCGGCTGCAGGCACTTCGCCCGCATAACGCATAGAGTCAGTAGCCTCTACCTTTGTTGTATCTCCTGCTTTTGCATTAGCATTTTGTTTTCCCTTCTGCTGGCAAGCAACCATTGTGGCGCAAACTGCCATTAAAATGAATACTTTCTTCATATCTTTATTGCTTTAAAAATAATGTGTGCAAAGATAAACCATAATCCTTTATATCATCAAACTATTTCTGTTAATTACGTTTAATCTAATAAAATATGACATAACTCAAGGCGCTATAGTCGTATATTAAGGCATTTTATACAGTTATTTGTAATACTTACTTATGTCTGTTAGCCCTTTGTTGTCTATACTTTGCTTTCTGCTTTGCACTTCCAGAACCATGAGCTCCTGTTATGTATTTCTTTTTCTTTGCTTTAGTTTTTATTTTGCCATCATCGGCTTTGGCTTTAGGCGCTCCTCTGAAAACCATTCCGTTTTCTATAATCTCGTCTATATCGCTCATACTTTGTATACTTAGTCAATCTAGCTTATATTTTATTAATGATGGAACAAACGTACACCTGTAAATGCCATTGCTATGCCATACTTATTACATGTTTCTATAACATGGTCGTCTCGTATGCTGCCTCCAGCTTGAGCAATGTATTCAACACCACTCTTGTGTGCACGTTCTATATTGTCGCCAAAGGGGAAGAATGCATCTGAACCTAAAGCCACTTGCTTGTTCTGTGCAATCCATACTTTACGTTCGGCTAAGGTTAATGGTTCTGGCTTCTCAGTGAAAAATAACTGCCATGTTCCTTCTTGTAAAAGGTCTTCGTACTCATCAGATATATAAATATTGATAGAGTTATCGCGGTCGGCACGGCGTATTCCGTCTTTAAAAGGAAGATTCATTACCTTAGGGCACTGGCGCAGCCACCATTCATCGGCTTTACTGCCAGCCAAACGTGTACAATGAATACGACTTTGTTGTCCTGCTCCTATACCTATGGCTTGTCCGTCTTTAACGTAACATACCGAATTGCTTTGTGTATATTTTAGCGTAATAAGCGCTATAACAAGGTTCCGACGAGCCTCTTCTGGGAATATCTTATTTGTAGTAGGAATATTTTCGAAGAGTTTAGGATCGTCGAGTCGAATCTCATTTCTACCTTGTTCGAAAGTAATGCCAAACACTTGCTTACGTTCTATGGGAGTTGGTTTATAGATAGGGTCTATCTTTATTACATTATAGTTGCCTTTACGCTTCTTTTTTAGTATTGCGAGAGCCTCTGGCGTATAGTCGGGAGCAATAACGCCATCGCTTACTTCACGATTAATCAGTCGTGCTGTAGCTTCATCGCAAGTGTCGCTTAGCGCACAAAAATCGCCATACGAACACATACGGTCGGCACCTCGTGCACGTGCGTATGCAGAAGCAAGCGGCGTAAGCTCGAACTCCACATCGTCTACAAAGTAAATCTTTTTTAGTGTATCGCTCAATGGTAACCCAATGGCAGCTCCTGCTGGACTAACATGTTTAAAAGATGCAGCGGCAGGCATACCTGTAGCATCTTTCAGTTCTTTTACCAATTGCCAACTGTTGAGAGCATCAAGGAAGTTTATGTATCCTGGACGACCATTTAAAACTTCAATAGGTAATTCACCTTCGGTTACAAATATACGAGAGGGCTTTTGGTTGGGGTTACAACCATATTTAAGTTCTAATTCCTTCATAGTTTTAATGATATGTATGTGAATGATAGCCTTTTATTGTGTGCAAAGATAGACAAATAAAACGATATTTTTAAACTATTGTACTATATTTTTATGTATTACGTGTCAGAATACAAATATAAAAGAATTTAAATTATTGTTTAGCTTTTTTATGAAGTACTCTCGCTTTAATGTAACCATTTATATATATCTTTGCCGACAAAATGACTTAAATATTACGATATGAAATTAAGAATATTACCTTTTTGTATAATATCTATGTTGTTTGTTAGTTCAATGTTATTTGTTGGCTGTGCAGGTTTATCTAAAAAAAGCAACACTGCAAATGTTGATACCATTAACATAATAGGAAGATGGACTACTGATGCTCCTAACGACTCTGCTGTTAAGATTGGCATTGAACTAAAAGTAAACGGTGTGGCTTCGTCTATTAATATGCCGACTTTGCCGTACGACCATTGGAAGAAAGTGAATGACAGCACCGTTGCTATTCACGGAACAAGTGTTTTAGATGGAGAGAAGACAGAACTCACTGACACTTTCGATATAGATAAAACAAAGCAAACACTAAACCAACGTGGTAGTGATATAGTATATAAACGTGCTAATTAATAACAATTAAATACTTGTTGGCGGAATTAATTTAATGCATATTTGACATGTCCTAGTGGTCTGTCGTTTATGTAGTTAATGTATTGCAGTACTGTAAACGTACTGATTTTGGCAGTAATTCTTGCGAATAGTCCTGTGGTCTGTTTGGCATAGTTCCTGATGAGCATGAGATGGTCACATAGTTGAGAGAAACAAGTCTCAATTCTTTTTCTAGCCTTCGCATAAGGTTTAAAAGCAGGCTTCCATGTCTTCATGTTTAATCTATACGGAACCTCCAGTTTGATGTGCGCAGATGAAAACAGATCTTGTTGCAGTTCTGCACTCAGATAAGCTCTATCAGCAAGAATACTGCACTCTGAAAATTCAAACTTCACATCCTTCATATAATGTATATCATGAACATTAGCAGCCGTCAGGTCAAATGAATGTATAACACCTCGTAAACCGCATACAGCGTGCAACTTATAACCATAATAATATACTCCTTGCGTGGCGCAGTAACCAAAAGCTGGAGATTTATCAGGCTCGTCCTTGCCCATCTTGCAGCGTTTGCCTCTTGAGAGTCTGCAAACCTCTATCGGTTTGGAATCTACACAGAAATATTCCTCTGCACCATCCATTGCCTTTGCTATACGCTTACGAATCATTTCACACAGGTGATATGTGTTCTTGCGACGGTCATTGAACTGGCGACGACTGATGAGATGACAAAAGTCCTTTTGGTATTCTTTCAGCCGGTCAAAGAGGTTATTCTCACTGTCAATGCCGAGATGCTCAGCTGTCAGACTCAGGGCTATGACATCAAGGTCAGAGAAGCGAGGGACAACACCACGACGAGGAATATTTCCAAGGTCATTAACCAATCCGTAGGAGAATTTCTTGCATATCTCAAGTATTTTGACGAAATTTGCATATAAGTTGTGCATGGAGTTAAAGCAGATAACAGTATTGTTGATTATCATAAAGTTACTGATTTTTAGCGACATGTGCAACTTTTTTACATTCATATTTCTGATATTTTATCTATTGATTAATTCCGCCAACGGGTAATTAAATATATAGAAACAATGAGAAAATTATTGAATTTTGTGTGGCTCTTGGCGATAGCCTTAAGTGCTACTACAGTATTTACGTCGTGTAGCAAAAACGAAGATGATCCGAACAGAAGCGAAGAAAGAGAAAAAGGAACAGTAGAGGTAAATCCTGCAAAAGTTTTTATTAATGGAATGCCAAAAGCTATAGACGGCTATATATTAACTTGCGATTCCAAAGGTCGATTGTCTTCATTATACAACAAAGAAGAGAAAGAAACTGTTACATTTGAATACAAAACCAATGTTTTAGGTTCTACAGATGAGCCTAACGTTGTGATGACTATGCGCGAAGAAAATGAAAAGACTGTGTACAACTTGTTTCTGAATAAAGATGGATTTGTGAAGTACTGCGACGAAATTGAGTACGAAAAGAACAAGACCTATAAGAAGGCTACATGGAACTTTGAATACAATTCTGACGGACAACTTGCTAAAGCCATACAATCTAAAGATGGATTTAAAACTTTGTATACCATTATATACAAAGATGGAGACGCTGTAGAATCAATAACCAGATCAGAGAAAGAAGGTAAAGAAAAAGACCATTACAAAATTTACTATACTTCGAATAAAGTAACTTCGCCTATAGCAAACAAAGGTTGCATAATGGCTTTCGATGGAGGATTAGGTGTAGATTTGGAGGACTTCCAGAATGTATATTTTGCTGGAATGTTAGGAAAGGCAACCAAGCATCTGCCAATATACAACATAGATAAAGATAACAATATGACCAGTTTTGAGTGGTACTTCGATGCGAATGGATTTCCCATTAAGGTTGTTGCTAAAGATGATGACGACAGAGAAGACTCAAACATTGTTTGGTAAAGAGACAAGGAATAAAAATAATAGATTAGTTTAAATGCGCAAATATAGATACTACAGTTCTATTGCTTTTATATCTAAATCTTTATTTTTAGAATAACTTAAAGCGCAATTTAAATATTGATTATAACATAAGATACAAATAACAAACAAACTGAAAGATATGAAGAAAATTTTTAATTCTATGTGGGTATTGGCGCTTGTCTTAACTACATCGATGGTATTTACTGCGTGTAGTGAAAAGAACGATGACCCAAACGAAGAGGTAGAACAGGGAAAAGTTGTTGTTGATCCAGAGAATGTTTTTGTTAATGGTCTTCCTAAATCTATTGGAGACTATACTATTGACAAGAATTCTAAAGACCAGGTTGTTTTCATCTATAATCAGAAAGAGAAAGAATATATTACCTTTGAATACAAGAACAAAAACTTAGGTGCTACAGAAGAGCCTAATGTGGTGATGTCGGTAGAAGATAAAGATAACAAAGTGGTATATAATCTATTCTTAAATAAGTATGGATATGTGAGATATTGCGATGCTATAGAGTATAACACAAGCAACAATATTTATACAGCAAAAATAGACTTTGAATACAACAAGGATAGACAGCTTACTAAGATAGTTGAAACAGTTGGTGGATATAAGACAACAAGTTCCATTACCTATAAGAATGGCAACGCTATAGAGACTTCAGAAGTATCGCAAAAAGAAGGTAAAGAAACTGCTCATTGTAAGATATACTACACTTCTGACAAAGTAACTTCGCCAATCGAAAACAAAGGTTGCATTATGGACTTTGCCGACGGATTAGGTTTAGATTACGAAGACTTAACGTTTATTTACTATGCTGGAATGTTAGGAAAACCTACCAAGCATTTGCCTATATTTAGTATAGATTTAGAGAATAATAAATCAACTTTCAGCTGGGCATTGAATAGCAAGGGCTTCCCAACATCGTTTATACGTACATATAATAATGATAAATATGAATATACTATTGTTTGGTAAGAATAAAGCTAAAGTAATATAAAAATAAGCAAGAGGCAACGAAGCAAATGTTTCGTTGCCTTTGTTGTTGTATAAGCTGCTTAGTTTATATTGTTTTACAGATAGAGTTTGGTAGCGTTTCTTGTTACATCTCTTCCTGATTATGCTGAGTTCTAGCAAATTGATAGCATTGTTCATTGGTATTTTTAGTGTGAAGATTATTTTGAGAGTCTTCAGTTTTTAGGCGGTTACTTCTTTATTGCTTATGGTGCACAGCAGAGAAAAGGTGGACAATTATAAGCTACGATTATTGGTTTCTTAGCTATTAAATAGAACGTTTTAAATACTCAAGAAAGATAGTAAAATGTAGCCTTTTTGTTTCAGATATCTGTCGCATTCGTTTCAGATATCTGTCGCACTCGTTTCAGATATCTGTCACGTTCGTTTCAGATATCTGTCGGTTAGTAATTAGATATCATAAGCAATTACACCTTTCATTGCCATATTTTGTAATATATAAAAGATATTTATTCGGCTGAATATTAATGGGGGTTATTATCTAGTATATTCTAACCTAAACATCATTAGAATCTATTAGACAACTATGTGTTAGGGCATATTTTGCTATAACACCCTAACAAGGATTATTTGTTTACCTTCTTGTTAGGGTGTCGTATAATATCCTTATCAGGGTAGTCTATATTGTTTGCTAATATGAGCAATGAGAGATATTACTTATTAGCAGCAGGAAGTCCTTCGTATATCTGTAGCCCGAATTCATTTACATAAGCATAAACGTGTTCAAGTATATCAGATATTTTCTGTTCGAATTCTATTCCATTAGTTGTGTTCAAGAAGAATACGAGTTCTATTGGGATCCCGTTCTGTGTAGCTTCCAATTGGTGTATAAGTAAGGTTGCCGACTTATTTACATCGTTGCGTTTCTTTAAGTATTCTGCAACGTAGCGACGGAAAAGCCCAACATTCACCGTTTCGCCTTCAATCTCCTGTTGTGTTACCATATTTTTGTTTAACAAAGCTTGCTTTGCATCATCGGTCAGAATACGAATGCTACGTACATCGAAATATATTTTCTTGCAAACTTGTCGCATGCCACTATCCATCATTCCTTTCCAGTTTTTAAACGAGCCATTAACCAACGTTAGAGGCGAAACAGTAGTGTAAGTGTTATCGAACTGCCGCACTTTCACAGTGGTTAGCGTTATATCTACCACGTTACCATCTACTGGCGTACCGGGAACAGTAATCCAATCGCCCACGTGCACCATTTCGTTGCTTGTAAGACGTATACCTGCAACTAATCCCTGTATTGTATCTTGGAAAACCAACATTAAGACGGCAGAAGTTGCACCCAACCCTGCAAACAACGTCATAGGGTTCTTGTCGATTAAGATGCTAACTACAACAATAACTGCTATAAAAATAACAATGATGCGAAGAACGCCAAGAAACGAACGGAGGTATTGACTGCTTTTGCTACCTTCTTGTTGACGCAGGAAGCGCAGACGGGCTATAACTTGTAACACTAAACGGGTGGAGTTTATGGCAATATAAACAGCCGTAAGCCGTAGTAAAGTATCTTCTACAAATGGATATTGAAAGAAAACCTTTGGTAAGAGTTTCCAAATAACTACGGCAGGCACTATATTACAAGCTGTATATAGAACAGCCTTATCGAACAATATAGAATCCCACTCGATATTTGTTTTCGAAGTTAGTTTTATTACTAAAGGAACAAGCACCTTGCGGCAAAGAAAGCCTGCAAGGAATGCAAAAACGAACACAATTACTACTAACAACGCATGGCGTATTATATATGCAGCGGTGTACTCTACGTTTAGCGATACAAGTATGTGTTCTATAAACTTACTGATAGTATGCATAATGTTTAGTTTTGGTTGGTTATTTTATGTTGATTTTGTTATATACTATTGGCTCAATGCCACACATACCTTATTTTGCAAATTGCGCATTGGTCCTTGACGCATACCACCATTTACAATAATAGAGAAGCAGAGTCGATGTCCATTAGATGCAGTGAGATAGCCCGCTAACGAACTTACGCCAAACACCGTACCAGTCTTTGCGTGTACATTTCCTTGTGCTGGTGTGCCACGCATACGTTTTCTTAACGTACCGTCTATTCCAGCAATGGGGAGAGTTGGTAATAAGGTGTTATAAATATCTGGCTGACCGTAAGCAAAGCGAAGCAACTGCACTTCGAGTTCGGCACTAACATAGTTGTATAGCGAGAGTCCAGACCCATCGGCTATATTGTAGTCCGCAGGCGATAAATCTAACTTGCGTATAAGTGCGTTCACTTCTTTACGTGCCTGCTTTGCTGTGTTCCATTTGCCTCCACTGACAGCTGCCAATTGATAGAACATTGACTCAGCGTAGAGGTTATTACTTTTCTTCATCATGGTGTTCATTACCTCGCCAATGCTATGTGTACACGCTGTAATGAATGTTGCACCAGTAGATGGCAATACACGTTCGCCCATCACTCCACTGGGTTCTACTCCAATTTCGCGCAATCGACGATAAAGCGTACTAACAAAGTTATCGGTAGAGCCTAAAAGTAGTGGAAAAAGCTTTGGATTCTTATCGTCCCAACACCAGCCATTGCCCAATTCATCTCTGTCTTTAAACGACAGATCGGCATAGATATTGCCATCTATCTTCGTAATATTTAAAGCCTTAATGGCTTGTGCTATGGTGGTAATGTCGGCGTTAGACACCAATGGGTCCATACCTCCCACACAATATATGTCGCCATTAAGCACGTGTGTAGAATCGTCTATACTTCCTGTATAGTATATATTTGTACGATAGTTGTAGTTCGAACCTAATCGATACAGTGCTGCAATAGCTGTTACACACTTCATTGTTGACGCTGGGCGCATGTGTATTCGCTCGTTATACGCATAGAGTTGTTTATCGTCTGTCAAGTCCCATACCATTAAACCTATCTGCATAGTAGATGCTATATCTGTATGCAATATAGAGTTTAATCGGGTTATTATATTTTCTTGCCACGACAAACTATTATTAGTTTGAAAAGGAAGAACAGCATCTTCGCCCTCTTCATCGCTATCGTTAGGTTCTTCGGTATAATTGGTAGATGTTTGTGGTGGCACACCGTACAATATGTGTGCTACTTCCACGCTATCTATATGCACCTGTGCCTGTAGCGGAAGAGCCAACAGAACACTTAGCATTAGAACCTGAAAGTGTTTTAGTTTCATAACAAATTGTGTATTACGGTAATGAAGGCTTTACAATTATGGGGTTGTAAGCTCACCACCTTTCCATTCTTTAGTTCTATTAATACATAACTACCAATGCGAAAAGCTAAAGGAAGTTTGCTTACATTGGTTATATCTGCAATGTTTATGTATTTAGTTCTCGCTACCCTACCTTGTTTCACAATCAGTTGCTTATCTGTAATAACATAACTGGTGTGCAATGCACGATCTAAAGCTATAGTTGTGAGTACCAAGAATAACACACCCAAAACCACCAAGGCTGGATTGCTGCGATGCCAAAAACCATAGAGTGTTCCCATTAAAAACAATATAATAGCGCACCACTCTAACGGCATTACACGATGATTAAATGTTCTTATCATTATCTTCAGGGTAGTGTATGTTCATCTTATACTAATTATAATGCTGCTACAGTTTTATAGTCTCAGCATTATTGAATAAGTTTTTCTTGCTTTAATATAGCCTCAATAACCTGAGGAAAATGCTTCATTTCCAAAACGTGTTCCTTAGCTGCAATATCGTCGGGTGTATCATCGGGTGTAATAGGAGTACGAAACTGTGCAATAATTTCACCACCATCGCACACAGGGCTTACCCAATGGACGGTCATTCCAGTTTCGGTTTCGTTTGCTTTTCGTACAGCTTCATGCACATAATGCCCATACATTCCTATGCCCCCAAACTTAGGTAAGAGTGCTGGGTGTAAGTTTATCATACGATGTTGATAAGCAGAAATAAGCCAATCGGGTATCATTAGCAAGAAGCCGGCTAACACAATGAAGTCTATTCTATAGTCTGCCATAAGTTTCATAACCATCTCTTGGTTATTAAACTCAGCTTTCGGCAATACCTTTGTTGGTACATTCAGCCTTTGGGCACGTACAAGTGCATAGGCATCGGAACGATTGCTAACTACTAAAGCTATATTGGCCTGCTTATTGTTTTGGAAATACTGGATAATGTTTTCGCAATTACTGCCACTACCTGATACAAATATTGCTATGTTCACCATATTATATGTATAATGTGTTATTTACTCCTCATCGTCTTCGAAGTCGTCAAAGCCAAAGAGTGTAGGGTCTACAAATGCATCGAGCTGTCGTCTGTCTTTCTTAGTTGGTCTACCAGTACCACGTGCTCGGTCTACAAAACCACTTATTCTACTCATTTCTAAAAGTTCGTATTGCTTAGCATCGGTAACGTTTTTATATACTTCGGGAATTAGTTTTGCGCCTACACGCTTCTCGATGGTTTGCAAAACCTCGAACGAATAAGTAATAGGGGGTTTCTTAACGTTTATAATCTCTCCCACTTTTATAGTATGCGAGGGTTTTACATTAGTGCCACTAATAGTAACACGTCCATTTTTACAAGCGTCAGCAGCTATGCTTCTTGTTTTAAATATACGTGCAGCCCAAAGCCATTTGTCTATTCGTGCAACATCTGTCATTATTTCTTACCTAACTTGTTGTATTGATTCATTGTATTGTTAATGCCAGCAAGCACGAAACTTTTAATAATTTCTGTTGCAAGATCTATACTGGGTTGAAGAATTTTCATATCATCTTCAGTATATTTTCCTAATACCCAATCTACCTGCCCTCCCTTAGGATAATCGTTGCCGATACCCATTCGGAGACGTGCATAATTCTGACCAATTAGCTGCTGAATATGCCCCAAACCGTTATGCCCACCATTAGAGCCATTTGCTTTCAGCCGAAAAGCACCTAACGGTAGAGCAAGTTCGTCGGACACAACAAGCAACCGACTTTCGTCTATTTTCTC
The DNA here is from genome assembly GCF_900454935.1 of Prevotella pallens. Classification (NCBI taxonomy): domain Bacteria; kingdom Pseudomonadati; phylum Bacteroidota; class Bacteroidia; order Bacteroidales; family Prevotellaceae; genus Prevotella; species Prevotella pallens. The sequence goes on along the minus strand of NZ_UGTP01000001.1, from coordinate 716,430 downwards.
GCTGTTAAGCCAATAACGTACGGCATTGCCCGACAGGTTCATAAACGTGGTTGGCTTTAGCAATATTATCTTTCGCCCTTTAAGGGTAGTTTCTGCTATATATCCGTAACGCTTATCCTCAAAAACAATATTGGACGCCTTAGCAAAAGCGTCCAATACCATAAATCCTGTGTTGTGGCGAGTTCCCTCGTACTCACGCCCAGGGTTTCCCAAGCCACATATTAGATACTTGTCCAATATTATTTGTTTCGTTTTTAAAGTACATTCAGATAGCTCATAATAGTATATTAACATCAAGTTAATTAACTGTTCTGACTTTTAAAGACCACCGTTCAAACCGCTATTATCTGATACCCTAAAATTTCAGATATCTGTTTCGTTCATTTCAGATATCTGTTTCGTTCATTTTAGATATCTGTTTCGTTCGTCACAGATATCTGTCGCAATGGTTTTAGATATCTGTTTTATCGGTCATAGATATCTACTATTCAAATACCTTTAATTTAATGGTCAGACAGGTTCTATATGTCTATACAGAATTACTATAAATTGCTATCTAAACTTGTTATTGTCTTACTCAGCTGCACTGCCATCGCCTTCTTCGTCATCAGTAGATGCAGAAGCAACAGCATTACGAGTGTTCTTAATTGAACAAACAACAACATCTTTTGATGTTACAAGTTCAAGACCCTCGAAGCTCAAATCGCCAACTTTAATACTCTTACCAATACGAAGTTTAGTAACGTCTATATCAAGAGTCTCTGGAATTTGTGCGTATGGAGCCTTAACATCTATCTTACGAATAGACTTATTCATACGACCACCATCACGAACACCTTGTGCAAGACCAATATGTTTAACAGGAACACCCATAACAATTGGCTTAGTCTCGTTTACTTCATAGAAGTCGATATGCAGAATAGCATCAGTTGTTGGGTGGAACTGTATTTCTTTCATAATAGCCCCATGATTCTTACCATCTATATTAAGCTCTACAAGATAGATGTGCGGAGTATAAACCAATTTGCGCAACTCTGACATTGGAGCTGCAAAAGATAAAGCAACAGGTTTACCATCTGCGGTAGCTTCACCATAAAGGTTACATGGAATCATACCTTCCTTACGGAGTTCTTTTGAAGCTTTCTTTCCTGTAGCTTCACGTTTCTTACCAGAAATAAGAATTTGTTTCATTTTTTTGTTGTGTTACTCTAAATTAATTAATTATTTAATTCGCCATCACACACTGATATTGCTAAAATAACAAGTCGAGAGACCTAAAGTCTGCCGTTATCAATTTGTAAAAAGCGGTGCAAAGTTATATCTTTTCGATGGAATGTACAAATATAATAATAAAAAACAAGAAAATAATGGTATTCTCTTGCAAGTAACGAGGATTTTTTCTACATTTGCAGAACATAACAGATTCACACAAAACACAATTTTTATACGGCAATGGTAAATAGAGATTTAATAAGAATAAAGGTCGTTCAGCTAACCTACGCTTACTATCAAAATGGAGAACGCAATATTGATAAAGCTGAAAAAGAATTGCTTTTCAGTCTGTCAAAAGCGTATGGACTTTACAATTACTTGCTATCTCTCATAGTTTCAATAACACAAGAAGAGCGTCGTCGTGTAGAGATATTAACAAACAGAGCACAACGCGAAGGTACAGAAGTTCCTTCTGCTAGGTTTGCCTACAATAAATTTGCAGTACAACTGGAAGAAAACAAACAGCTAAACTTGTTTATTGAAGGACAAAAGTATCGCTGGGAAGATGATATGGAGGCTGTGAGAAAACTGTGCGATCAGATAGAAGAGAGCACTATATACAAAGAGTATATGGGAAGCGATGACGATTCGTATGATGCAGATCGTGAATTATGGCGAAAAATATATCGCACACTTATTCAAAGTAATGAAGACTTAGATGCTATTCTAGAAGAAAAGAGCTTGTATTGGAACGATGATAAAGAAATTGTAGACACATTCGTTATCAAAACTATTAAACGTTTCGATCCCGCAAACAAAGCTAATCAAGAATTGCTGCCAGAGTTTAAAGACGAAGAAGATAGAGACTTCGCTGTGAAACTCTTCCGTGCCACAATATTGAACGCCGATTCTTATCAACGATATATGAGCGAAACAAGTAGAAACTGGGATTTCTCACGTTTAGCATATATGGATGTTGTTATAATGCAAATTGCCATTGCTGAAATGCTTACATTCCCCAATATACCACTATCAGTTACAATAAACGAATATGTGGAACTTGCCAAACTTTATAGCACTCCACGAAGTGGTGGTTATATAAATGGAATGCTTGATGCTATAGCACGCTATCTTATAGAGACAGGAAAAATGTTGAAACAAATACCAGAACATAGACAGCAACAGCACAGAAACAATAACCGTTAAGAACAGTAACGAGTAAATACTCGAAAAACGGTTATACTGAAGAACTATTCCAACAAGTGGAAGCAACAAGAATAAGTAAATTCATAAGATAAACAAAAGAAATAAATAAAGTTATAATTGATAAAATATGAATACAGCTATTTTACTCGCAGCACAAGCTGCAGGAAAACAAGGAAGTCCATTACCAATGATAGTGATGATGCTTGTTATTGGAGCTATCATGTGGTTCTTTATGATTCGTCCACAACAGAAAAAACAAAAGCAAATTCGCGCATTTCAAAATGCACTTAAAGAAGGCGACTCGGTTGTTACAGGTGGCGGAATATTCGGTAAAGTAAAACACATAGATATAAACTCAAATAAAATTGATGTAGAAATTGCACGTGGTGTAGTTATCACAGTAGATAAAGGTTATGTATTTGCCGATGCAGAGGCTATGCGTATGAGCCAAAACAAATAAGCATTTGCAAATTAATAGAAGTAGATTCCATAAATGATAAATAGGAGACTACATATAATAAATATAATCAGAGGTTTCTTGTCGAAATTAATCAACAAGGAATTTCTGGTTTTTTTGTTCTTTCTTTTATTGAGTGGTCTATTTTGGCTTACGAATGTACTTGACGACTATTATGAACGCGAGTTTACAGTAGATGTTAGATTGGCAGGAATACCTAAGAATGTTGTCATAACAAGTGAAATAGATTCCATTGTCAGGGTTGTTGTGCGCGACAAAGGTTATGTTATAGCTAGCTATATGTTTGATGACGCTTTTCGCCCATTGTTCTTTGACTTTGATGCTTGTGCTCGGTCTGACAATTCTGGTGAGATCTCCACTACCGATATACAACGATTACTCGCTCTACAAATGTATTCGAGTTCGAAAATAGTAAGTGTAAAGATAAACAATCTTACTTTCTCGTATAATCACGGCAGACATAAAAAAGTTCCGGTAAGGTTTCACGGTATAGCGATTCCTACAGAAGGCTATTATCTTTCACGAACACAAACAGTTCCAGACAGTGTTATTGTCTATGCTGCAAAAGATATATTGAACAAAATTAAATATGTATCAACCGAACAATTAACAATATCGAACTTTACTGAGCCGAAAACACAACAAGTAAGGATTGCAAAGATAAAAAACGCAAAAATATTACCTAACCACGTAAAGGTAGAGTTATATCCTGATATTCTTACAGAAGAATATGTAGAAGTGCCCATTAATGCCATAAATGTTCCTGCGGATAAAACAATGCGAATATTTCCCAGCAAAGTAAAGATTAAATTTGCTGTAGGAGCACAACGATTGCGCTCTATGCCAAAGAACATAGAAACGAGAGAGCTGCTACCTGAAGGGTTCAAAGCTGTAGCAGACTATAATGAGGTGGCAGACCATAAGGCGGACAAATGCCATGTGTATCTTCAAGCTGCACCAAATGGTATACGTAATGCCTACCCCGTTGTGAATGTTGTGGACTATCTTATTGAACAAAAATGAAAGTAGCAATAACAGGTGGTATTGGTAGTGGAAAATCGTTTGTTTGCGAACGATTACAACACTTCGGCATTGATGTGTACGATTGCGATAAAGCTGCAAAAATGCTAATACACACTTCTATTGATATACAAAAGCAATTATCTGACTTAGTAGGCACGAATATATTTGTTAATGGAAAGCTACAGAAAGCAGAATTGGCTTCTTTTCTGTTACACGACAAAGCAAATACACAAGCCATAAACAATATTATTCACCCTGCTGTTGCTGCTGATTTTGAAAAGTCAGGCTACGATTATATTGAAAGTGCTATTCTCTTTGATAGCGGTTTTATAAATCGCATACATATAGATAAGGTGATTTGTGTAACAGCACCTATCAATGTTAGAATACAACGCATTGTTAATCGCGACCAGATTACTTCAGAAAGAGCCAAAGAGTGGATAAACCGACAGTTGCCACAAGACGAAGTTTTAAAGCGCAGTCAGTATGAGATAGTAAACGATGGACAACGCGATTTAGATTCACAAATACAAGCAATTATAAACAATATAGAAAAATTGAGTAAGTAATATATTTAATAAAAACATAATGAAACAAACAATTCTTTCAATTGCAGGCAAGCCTGGACTTTACAAATTGGTAAACCATGCGAAAATGAACTTAATAGTTGAGACTATTGATGAAAAGAAAAAACGTATTCCCACCTTTGCGACAGATAGAGTAACAAGCCTTTCCGACATTTCAATGTTTACAGAAGGAGACGATGTTCCTTTGTACGAAGTATTAGTAAATGTACGTGAAAAGGAAGAAGGAAAAGTATCTTCGTTCGATTGGCGTAAAGCGTCTGCAAAGCAATTGCAGAACTATTTTGCAGAAGTTCTTCCAGATTACGACCGCGACCGTGTGCATAATAGCGATATTAAGAAATTGTTACAGTGGTACGACATTTTGATTAAAGCTGGCATTTCAAACTTCGAAGAAGTGCTGAAACCTGACGGAGAGGAAGAAGTAGAAGACAACCAAGAAAGCAAAGAAGAAGAGAAGTAAGGTTTAAAACTGGACGAGGTACCTTTATTTCTTACCAACTTGCTCTTAAATAGGAATATATCAAAAAGGAGTAGCCACCACATTTTGTTTAATTAGTCTACAGGGCTTTAATTAACTACTCAGAATGTTGATGCTCTATGTAAGTTATAACGGCATACATTAATATTAAGGTAAAAGATGTAGCGATATGCAAGTTGAAACTATTCATAACACATCTGCCACTCCTTGGGTATTTCCTTTGCAGTCGAAAATAGGAGAACATATTATAAGGTATGACGGATTAACTGAATTCGCACAGGGGTCTCCACTAATAGGTAGCTTATTTGTTGATGATAAAAAAATAGGTAAAGACGATCTCTTTGGCGCCCCGTTCTTATTGAGCAACAACCATTTATATATACCGAAATATGTTCGATGCTTTTTGACATCGGGATTTATCTTGTGTAAAATAGATATTCGAACAAGACAAATAGAACATCTTAGTAAGATAAAACCATTGATATATTTACATTGTATTGATGATGGTAGAATTTTATACTCTACCGACTATATTGAGTTAAAAGAATAAATAAGTTCTCTTAGAGTTGTGATAGGTAAGTGCCTTTTACAACATACAAATAACAACGTTATCTCTGTGCGATAAGTGTAGAGGTAACGTTGTTTATTTTTGTGATAATTTTAGTATATAAGACTATTTTTTGTAACTTTGTACTATAAAACTTAAATACATTGTCATTATGGCGTCAAAAACATATAACGTTCTATTTATTGTAGCAATGTTGTTGCTTAGTAGTTGTAGCGTATTCCGTGGACTCGCACTCGATGGTCCTTCTGGTCCGGATATATATGAATATCAGAAGTTGGAACGAGACACTATTTTCAAAGGAGACAATCCGTTTTGTTTTCCACTTGCGGCATCGCATCGTTGTATAAATAGAGGTATGTATATAACTCACAAAAAGGCAGGAAATGCAGAGAAGGTGCGAATAGATTCACTCGTTGAACAATGGTTTGGAAAAGATGGGCAATTGCTTATTATTCATAACGACAGTATTGTTTACGACCAATGGACAGAGCCTTTTTATCCAGGAAAGAATGCTACCATTTTCTCTGTTTCCAAATCGTTGACGGGACTTCTTTGTGGTATTGCCGTAGACGAAGGTTATATCAAGAGCGTAGACGACTATGTAACTGATTATATTCCAGAATTGGCACAATACAATGCTACATTCAAAAAGTTACGGATTGTCCACCTACTGAATATGCAGGCTGGTTTCGATTTTTACGAGGACTATGAATTGACTCTAAAAGGTTTGTTTAAAATATTCAAGATAACTCAACTGCAATATGGGCACGACTTCACCCGAATTTTCCGACACATAAAGTTTAAAAGTCAGCCTGGCGAGAAATATGAATATAACAGTTTAACGACAGCTCTACTCTCTTGGATTATTGAACGAGCTACGGGTAAAACCTATGCGGACTATATGAGTGAGAAGGTATGGAAACCATTAGGTATGGAACGCGATGCATGGGTTACAATAGACAGCCGTAAGCATCATCACACACAAGGCTTTGGAGGTATTGCTACAAATGTATATGACCTTGCTAAGATAGGAAGATTATATTTGAATGGTGGTACGTGGAATGGGAAGCAGATTGTCAGCAAGGAGTGGATAGACAAGAGCTTAGAAAAGACTACCGAGAATAAAGGTTATCATTATTGCTGGTACCATCAGTATCGCGATAACGATGCCGATAACTCTTCTTTCTATGCGTTTGGTGTCGGACATCAATTCCTTTATATTAATCAGAAGAAGAATGTGATTATTGCCCGAATAGGAAACAACTACAATTGGATGGGGTGGGAAATGTCATTTTTCGACTCCTTGTGCGACAAATTGTTCTAAACAAAATAAGTAGTTAAAATTCTGAATATATTTTGTAGGTACTGACGAGCAAATTGTTTGTATTTACAACAATGCTATATAGTAACTTATAAATATACTGGTATGAAGAGCCTATAGAAGATAGGTTGGAGAATTATGAGCAATATTTACAAGTTACTCACGAATAGAACAGAACACCTTAGATATTGGTTACGTTCGTTTCAGATATCTGTAACGCTCTTCTCAGATATCTGTCAGTTGCGTCTCAGATATCTGTCAGTTGCGAATTAGATATCTGTCAGTTGCGAATTAGATATCATAAAAAAGCACAACCTTTAAAACTCTATTTCATTATACTTAAAAAGTATTTAGCCAGATAAGAAGTATAAATTCCCCTATTCTGTAATATTCCAATCCACATATTATTATAAAATCCTGAACACCAACATATTATCTGACAATTCATTATACTAAATTAGTTTTCATTACAATCGCATTCTTTTCCTAAGAATCTCCACTTCTTCCCTATTGAGTAGAAATAAACTCAGAAAATGGTGGTTAAATGCAATATAATGTCTATATTTGCAAACAATATATGTAAAACAAACTCATAACATGAAGAAATATATTAGAATAAGTATGCTATTGATAGGCATTTTGTTTGCCTTACCAAATCCAACCTCTGCTCAATGTCCCATAAAAGAAAAGATTATGGGAAGTGGAGAAGACGAATCTGATGCAGCAAATAATAATCACACTCTGATTATTTATTTCGACAAAACAAAGGGAAATAAGGCGCTAATGAAAGCTATTCAAAAGAAAGGCTGTGCAGTGCTGTATGAATATAAAAATTTGAATGGTATTGCAATTAAAACTCCAGACGATTGGGACATTGAAAAGGCTGTAGCCTATTTCAGTAAAGTAAAAGGCGTTACATTTGTAAACAAAGATGGTGTAAACCGGTTACACTAATAAAAAGGAGTAAGAACATATAGCGAGAAGGTCAATATGCCAATAAGAAAAAGATAATTTCTTGTTGCAAGTCTTATCGCCTCGCTTCAGTTCAGTAATTCGCTTTAAACAGCTTCGTAAAATCCTATTCACTTTAGGGAAATTCCCCTATGTGATAGGGTTTTTATTTTCAAAGAGACTTTATTTGATAGTACCTTTGCAACATCAAAGAAATAAACAAGATATGAAGAAGGTAATTGTATTAGGAGTTGCTACAATCTTCTTACTAAGTAGTTGCGACTCGAATATGGGCAGTATCTATGCAGGAGGCTCATTAGGTAGCGTACTTGGAAGTGCTATCGGTGGCATTGCAGGAGGTGCACGAGGCTCAGATATTGGTACAATTATCGGAATGGCAGGAGGAGCAGCTGCCGGAGCGGCTATAGATGCCAAAACAAAAAAGAAAAGTAGAGAGTATGCTTACGGTAATGAGCGCTTAGCGCCAGAGAACAGAAAAGATGTACAAGAGCCTTACTACCAACAACAGATAGATACAGAACAATATAACAACTTGCCACAAACTACAGACGAGAATGGGTCTGACTGTACAAATGCAGAAGATAATGGACAATATGGTTTTCAAATAGAATCTCCAAATGGTTTTACAGAAACAAATGCAAAACCAGTCTATTTCTCTAATAAGTCGAGTATTGAGCGACTCACACCGTCTACAAACGAGATGCCCAATATAGAAATTAGTAAGGTTGTCTTTGCAGATAACGATGGAAATAATATCTTAAAAAGGGGCGAGATTGGTAAAATCGCATTTGAAATACATAATAATGGAACACAAGCAATAAGCGATTTATACCCCACAATAACCGAAGCAACATATTCAGGACACTTCAGAATTAGTCCAACAACAAGAATAAATTTATTGAAACCTAGTGAGGTTGTAAGATACACAGCTACAATAATGGCTGATAACCGTATTAAGACTGGAGAATATAACTTTTTAATTACAATACTCAAAGATAATAAAAGTATAACGAAAGTGATGAATTTACGTCTGAGCACACAAAAATAAACTGACTCAATATAATATTAAATTGACTCAATACAAACATTATTTGAAAAAAGAGAGAAAAAGATATTTTAAAAATACAGAGATGAAAAGGCTCAGAATAGCTATTAAGTAACTAATAACTCAACAATGGCGCATCGAAAAACGATGCGTCTTTTTTGTTTATAACCCTGTAATGCAAATCAGAGGATTTGAGTTAATATTACTGAGAATAGAAAATATCAACCTATAACAGGTAGAACATTTTAAGCTGGTTACGCTCAATAACATTAGTCGAACCAACTACTAACGCCTTTCTTTATATTTTTAAAGAAGTTGGTCCAGCTATTCTGCTCTTTCTTTTGTGGTGTTTGACGTTTATTGTTTATAGGTTTAGAAACAGTTTTTGTATTTGAATTAGTGGTTGTTGTAGGACGTTTATTTTTATTCGGGTGCAACGAAGTCTTCACCTTACGTTCTATATTCTTGGGCTTATCGTCATTACCTTGTGCCTCCCATTCTGGAATAAACTCATAGCAAACACCAGCAAAACCATACTCAACCTCTGGTACTTTTAAGGCAGATTGCTCTGATGCAAATGGAATTTCAGTTTCTTTTGGTAATACTTCTACCTTTACATAAGCTACGCCACTAGAAATCATACCCAATTCTCGGGCTGCTGCATACGAAAGATCTACTATTCGTCCATGTGCATACGGACCACGATCGGTAACGCGTACCTCTACTTCCTTTCCATTTCTTGGGTTTGTTACTCGTAAACGCGTACCAAAAGGCAAAGTTCTATGTGCACAAGTAAAACCATTTCTATCGTAACGTTCGCCGTTACTCATTTTTCGCCCGTGTAGGCTATTACTATAATAAGAGGCTTTACCGTCCGACTGTGCAAAGCAGCTTGTCGAAACAGTAAAGCCTATTATCATTGTTACTAAAAGGTGATTTCTAGTTTTATCCATAAAAACAAATTTACATTTGTCCTCCCCTTTTCGTAACATTCTATTTCCCTCTTCCTACAAAAAGAATGTAGGAAGGGGAAAGGAGAAGACTTTTATTAAATTACGCCTTGCTCTAACATTGCTTGAGCAACCTTCATAAAGCCAGCGATATTAGCACCCTTAACATAGTCTACAGTGCCATCTGGTTGTTCACCGAACTTAACACATTGCTCGTGAATGCTCTCCATAATCCACTGTAGTTTCTCGTTTACTTCAGCAGGAGCCCAATTTAAGTGAGCAGCATTTTGTGTCATTTCAAGTCCAGAAGTAGCAACACCACCAGCATTAACCGCTTTACCAGGAGCAAAGAGTATGCCGTTCTTTTGGAAATAATGAATTGCGCCTGGTTGGCAGCCCATATTAGAAACTTCGCAGCAGCACCAGCAACCGTTAGCAACTAATTCTTTAGCATCGTCTTCGCTTAATTCATTTTGGAATGCACATGGAAGAGCAATATCTACAGGAATACTCCAAGCTTTCTTACCTGCAGTAAATTTAGCTTTACCTGGGAACTTAGTTGCCATATCTTCAACCTTATTACGGTTAGAGTTACGCATTTCGAGCATATAATCTATCATTTCAGGTGTAATTCCATCGGGTATTTCGCAAACACCATCAGGACCAGAAATTGCAACAACTTTACCACCAAGTTCAGTTGCTTTCTTTGCAGCACCCCAAGCTACATTACCGAAGCCAGAGAGAGATATCTTCTTATCTTTAATGTCTTTACCTGCTTTCTTTAAAAGATGCATTGTGAAATAAAGTGCACCAAAGCCAGTAGCTTCTGGACGGAAGAAAGAACCACCCCAAGTTATACCTTTACCTGTGAGTACACCTGTGTGGTATTGACGAGTAAGTTTTTGATACATACCATTCATATAGCCTATTTCACGACCACCAACACCTACATCGCCTGCAGGAATATCTTGATCAGGACCTATATTGTGACGAAGTTCGAGCATAAAGGCTTGGCAGAAACGCATAATTTCAGCATCTGATTTACCAACTGGATCGAAATCTGAACCACCTTTACCACCACCCATTGGCAATGTTGTAAGTGCATTCTTGAATGTTTGCTCGAAACCGAGGAACTTTAACATTGAAGGTGTAACTGCTTTGTGGAAACGCAAGCCTCCTTTGTACGGACCAATTGCGCTATTAAACTGTACACGATAGCCAAGATTAGTTTGAACCTTACCATTATCGTCAATCCATGTTACACGGAATGTAAATATACGTTCTGGTTCTACCATTCTTTCTACAATCTGGGCTTTTTCAAACTCAGGGTGTTGGTTGTAAACTTCCTCAATAGATTCGAGGACTTCTTGTACTGCCTGTAAGTACTCTGCTTCTCCTGGGTGCTTTTGTTCCAGGCTCTGCATAATCTTTTTGACTTCCATAGTAATTTTTGATAAAACGTTTATGTTAGTATTTCAAATTATCTAATTTACCGCAAATGTATTGATTTTATATTAGAGCACCAAATAAAAACTGTATCTTTTTGTATTCCTAATAATAATTTTCAATTTTATAATAACCTTATTTTAATACACACATAACTAATAAAAACACTTTTACTTACTTTATGTCATAATAATAGCTATATATATTAGCTTTATGCAATATATACTCTTATTTTACAACTTTATTGCTTACTTATGTTTTTTCTTCTCACACCATATAGAAAGTTCTTTTTTTTGCAAACAATTCCATTTAAGAATAGAAACTCTCATCTTTAAAATTATTTTATTTATCTTTGCAATATGAATAAAAGTTTGAATGAATTATACAAAAAACAAATAGTAGAACTTACACAAACTATTTATAGGTTGCGTACTAAAAGTCGTGTATTCGTTATTACCGAAATATTATCGTTTACTGTTTCCATTGCCTTTGTTGTAATGTTCACTGTTCTCAACAATGCCTCATGGACTTTAGGTGTGGCATTGTGTGTTCTATTTCTTTATTTTTATATTCGGAATTTAGACACAAAAAACGATAGAGATATTACTGATGCATTGGCTCTAAAACTTACGTACGAAAAGGAAATTGCTTACCAAGAGGGCGATTACACAAAGTTTGACGCAGGCGAACGTTACCTTCAACCTACTCACCCTTTTACTTTCGACCTTGACATATTTGGACAAGGTTCGCTATTTCAACGAATAAATAGAACTATTTCGTTGGGAGGAAGCGACTATTTGGCAGAATGTTTAGCAGGAAAATGGGAAACTCTCTCTACAACAGAACTTCTAAAAAACATAAAACAGCGCGCAGAAGCCATAGAAGAACTCGCAAAAAACGAACCTTTTCTATCACAATTCAAAGCACAAGGCATAGAAAAAACTATAGATACCACAGCAATTCGCAAAGCTTTTAGCAGCATTCACACATTGCAAATACCTTCCTACTTTGCCAATCGCACCTTTAGAACACTTATTTATGCCAATCTTACAGGCTTTTACCTTAGTATATTTCTATCTATCGCCAATTTTGTTCCTACATTTCTTCCAATATGGTGGGGTATATTCAACTTTTTTCTTGCTACATTTTGTTGCCATAAATATATAAAATTGGTGAACGAAGTAATATCTAAACTAAAAAATCAGGTGCACGGATACGTGAATATGGCTACATTAATAGATAAACAATCGTTTACAGCTACACATTTATGCGAATTGAAAAACAATCTATCGGGCGCAATGGAATCGTTCGGACAATTAGAACGCATTCTTCAGAAAATTGACAATAGAAGCAACGAAATTGGTATTGTACTTTTCAACTGTTTTGGTTTGCTCGACATTACCATTATTCGTCATTTTTTGCGTTGGCAACATACATACGAACCTATTACCGACCAATGGATTTATGCATCGAGTACTTTCGATGCACTTGTTTCAATGGCTACATTCCGCCTCAACGAAGACAAAGCACAACAAGCTACAATTGTTAATAGCAACAAAGTAAGCTACAAAGCACGCAACATTTACCACCCCTTCTTGGGCGAAAAGGCTATACGCAACAACTTCGATATTCAAAACCATGAATATTACATTATAACGGGAGCAAATATGGCTGGAAAAAGCACCTTTTTGCGAACATTGGGGGTAAACTATATTCTCGCAATGAACGGATTACCAGTATTTGCCGAAGAAATGTGCGTATCAGTATTCCGACTTTTTACTAATATGCGCACAACTGACGATTTAACACACGGCATAAGTTATTTCAATGCCGAACTGCTTCGTTTAAAACAACTCATTGCAAGTTTAGACCCTAATGTTCCAAGCTTAATAATACTCGACGAGATATTGAAAGGTACAAATTCGTTAGACAAACTAAATGGTTCACGACTATTCTTAGAGTATATTTCTAAACGAAACGTTACAGGAGTTATAGCTACTCACGATTTAGAACTTTCTAAACTCGAAGACGAAAACCCACAACGATTCCATAATTATTCGTTCGAAATAGAACTTGGCACTAATGTTACCTATACATATAAAATAGGTAGAGGAGTTGCAAAAAACCAAAATGCAACTTTCTTATTAAAACAAATACTCGCTTAACTATCTTTTAAAAATTACTCTCACTGCAATCACAAACATACAATTTTATAAGGAGTGAATTTCTAATTAGAAAATAAAAAAACATAATTAGAAAATTAAAAAACATAATTACAATTCTCATCACTTCTAATAAAAACTTTTTTTGGACATAAACTAAAAAACTAAAAATATATCTCCCCAAACTCCATTATTACAATATCTGAATACTTTATGTTCCTATCTATACATAATTTTAATTTAGAAATAACCAACACCCCACAACAATAAGTCGGAATAATACCCTTACAACCTAAAAGTAAAAAGAAGTGCCCCATACCACTATCAGCATATTAAAATTATAACAAAATATTTCTGCTCCCAGAAACTTACGTAACAGTAGCTAAATGGTAACCCAATTCAACGTACTTTCATATTTTATATTCACTTGTTTTTTAAGCCGATCCACATCCATTTTAATAGACAAAAGAAATAATGAAAAATAAAAACAACTACTATACACATAGCAAACTTTTACCATTGCATAAAATAAGCCTTCAAATAGTTATTCCTAAAGAAAGGCATCTTTATTTCTCTATTTTTTTTATAACTTTGCGCTTAAAAAGAAGTTGTTATTGTACAAGTAGAAGAATTTTATTCATGCAAATAGAGATACTTTCTTCTATTTTGATCCACCATATCATCCATTGAGTAATACATCTAGTTTCAATGATTATACAAAAGAACCATTTAACGATGATGCACAAATTCGTTTAAAGAAATTTTGCGACAGAGTTAATAACGCAGGCTATAAATTTATGCCCAGTAATTCTGATTGTAAGGGAAAAAACGAAGACGATAACTTCTTTGATATTCTGTATAGTACATATAAAATAGAAAGAGTTTGAGCTTCTAAGAGTATCAATTCTAATCCAAGTAAAAGGGAAAACTAACAGAAATATTGGTACATAACTATTTACAAACCCCAAAAAAATATCAATACAATAAAATCTCATATTTGAAACAAAGTATGTAGCAAAAAAAGATAACATCAAGTTGAGTAATTATATGTTGAATAGCCTTATTGGTACAACAACGTTTCGTAAGAATATAGAAACGATTTAAAAACGTAATAAAACAGCTTTAGTATTATGAACATTGTATTGTAGTTCGTAGTGAAGAAAAGAAGAAAAAATCTCAATTTATTAAATAGTAATCCTTAAATAAGGAATCTTTTTAGATGCAAATATCATTTGTAATAAAAATAAATATAAAACAAAAAGTAGTATTTTATCTATGAAATTTAGATAAAATAATAGGTATATTATCTTTATTGAAAGAATATAAAGAAAAAAGTGTACTGTTATTATTTTTTAAAGCAACAAATAAAAACGAATTAAAAATTTGGTAGTTAAATTATTTATATATACCTTTGCACCCGCTTACGATAAGTAAGGGCGTTTAGCTCAGTTGGTTTAGAGCATCTGCCTTACAAGCAGAGGGTCGGCGGTTCGAATCCGTCAACGCCCACAGGGGTGTTCCCTGTAGTCTTTCGGGGTTGCGGGGAGTTTTTAAAGGGCGTTTAGCTCAGTTGGTTTAGAGCATCTGCCTTACAAGCAGAGGGTCGGCGGTTCGAATCCGTCAACGCCCACAGGGGTGTTCCCTGTAGTCTTTCGGGGTTGCGGGGAGTTTTTAAAGGGCGTTTAGCTCAGTTGGTTTAGAGCATCTGCCTTACAAGCAGAGGGTCGGCGGTTCGAATCCGTCAACGCCCACAGCATAAATATAGAGCTTTACAACTTTTTAGTTGTGGAGCTTTTTTGTTTTTATAAGCAACCTTTAACCTTTAAATTACAAAGATTATAGCGATTTATTGCTCCCGTCTCAATTTTAAATACTAAATTTGCAAGTAAATTAAAAATAGTTTTATGGTTCTTGATATTTTAACAGCCATATCGCCAGTTGATGGACGTTATAGAGGCAAAACTGCGAAACTCGCAGATTATTTCTCAGAATTCGCACTCATACGATATAGAGTACGTGTAGAAATTGAATACTTCATATCTTTGTGTGAACTACCTTTACCACAATTAGCTACGTTCAATAAACAGGTGTTCGAGAACTTGCGCAACATCTATAAGAACTTTACAGAAGAAGATGCAGCAAGGGTAAAGGAAATAGAAAGTATTACGAACCACGATGTAAAAGCCGTTGAATATTTTATAAAAGAAGAGTTCGACAAGATTGGCGGACTTGATGCGTATAAAGAGTTTATACACTTTGGTCTTACATCACAAGACATCAACAATACGAGTGTACCTTTATCTATGCTTGAAGCATTGAAAGAGGTCTATTATCCACAAGTAGAAGAACTTATTGCACAACTTCAACAATATGCCGAAGAATGGAAAGATGTTCCTATGTTAGCTAAAACACATGGACAACCAGCCTCTCCTACTCGGTTAGGTAAAGAGATAGAAGTTTTTGTATATCGCTTGCAAGAACAGCTTGCAGGTTTAAAAGCTTGTAAACTTACTGCAAAGTTCGGTGGTGCAACAGGAAACTTTAATGCACACCATATAGCTTATCCAGAATACGACTGGAAAACATTCGGCAATAAGTTCGTAAATAATTATTTGGGCTTGCAGCGTGAACAATGGACAACTCAGATAAGTAACTACGATCATCTTGGAAGCATATTTGATGCAATGCGCAGAATCAATACAATTATAATTGATTTAGACCGAGACTTCTGGCTGTACATATCTATGGAATATTTTAAACAAAAAATCAAAGCAGGTGAAGTAGGTTCAAGCGCAATGCCGCATAAGGTAAATCCAATAGACTTTGAAAACAGCGAAGGCAATCTTGGAATAGCAAATGCCATATTACAGTTCCTCGCACAGAAACTCCCTGTAAGCCGTTTACAACGCGACTTAACCGATTCTACAGTATTGCGCAACATTGGCGTACCGTTTGGACATAGCATTATATCTATCCAAAGTACATTAAAAGGTCTTCGCAAACTCATATTGAATCAAGAAAAGCTAAATGCCGATTTAGAAAATACATGGGCTGTAGTAGCAGAAGCTATACAAACTATACTGCGTCGTGAAGCTTACCCACATCCATACGAAGCTTTAAAAGCATTAACACGTACAAATGCTCACATGACAGCTGAGACTATTCACGATTTTATTCAAACATTGAATGTGAGCGACAAGGTGAAGGCTGAATTAATGGCTATCACACCACTCAATTACACCGGCATATAAACAAATAAGATATTAATAAATTGCACATTATATATATATACAACGGAATTAGAAACAAAACTTAAACACAAATATAGTTAGTTTTCGACCGTGAGGTTAAGTATTATTCAAAACAAAAGAAATTCAAATTATGGCAGAAGAATTCGAGAAGAAAGAAAATCAATCTGGACAAGCTGAAGACATCAGAGAAAACAGTTCAACTACCGAACAAGGAAGTTATTATGAAAGAAGCTACCACAGCACAGGACGTCCACAACGTCCTCGTATTCAAGCACAACGTGCCTATGGAATAAACCGTGAAGACAACAAAGAGGAAGGATTCCGTCCTGAAGGCTTCGGTTCTAATCTACAAGGAGGCGGTTTAGCTGATCGTAAAACAAACTATCGACCACGTACCAACAATTATGGCAATAGCTATCAAAGTCGTCAGCAACAAGGAAGCTACCGACCACGCTATAATAATAATGGTGAAGATGGCGGTTATCAGAATCGTAATGGGTATCAAAACCGACCAAACAATTACCAAAATCGTGGTGGATATCGCCCACATTACAATATGAATGAAGGTGAGGAAGGCGGTTATCAAAGTCGCCCAACACAGAATTCATACCGTCCACGCTATAATAATGGTGAAGATGGCGGATATCAGAATCGTGGTGGATATCAAAACCGTGGTGGATATCAAAACCGTCAAGGTGGATATAACAACCGTGGTGGATATAACAACAACCATCAAGGGGGATACAATAACAATCGTCAGGGTGGATACCAAAACCGTCAGGGTGGATATCAAAACCGTCAAGGTGGATATGGACAACAAGGTGGGTATCGTCAGCACAATGCCGACTATGATCCAAATGCAAAATATTCATTCAAAAAACGTATAGAATACAAAGAAGAGAATATAGACCCAAATGAGCCATTGCGCTTAAATAAGTATCTTGCTAATGCAGGTGTTTGTTCACGCCGTGAAGCCGATGAATACATACAAGCAGGTGCTGTAACTGTAAATGGTGAAGTTGTTAAAGAGTTGGGAACAAAAATTTTGCGTTCTGACGAGGTTAAATTCAAAGACCAACCAGTTAGACTCGAAAAGAAAGTATATGTTCTCTTAAATAAGCCTAAGGATTATGTAACTACAAGCGATGATCCACAACAACGTAAAACTGTTATGGACCTTGTTAAAGGTATTTGTCCTGAACGCATATATCCAGTAGGACGACTCGACCGTAATACAACAGGTGTATTGTTGCTAACTAACGATGGTGATATAGCAAGCAAGCTTACACACCCTAAATTCTTAAAGAAGAAGGTTTACCATGTATTCTTAGATAAGCCAGTAACTCCACAGACACTTCAGCAAATATCTGATGGTATTCAGCTCGAAGATGGAGAAATAAAGGCTGATGCTATTGAATATGCTGACGATCGCGATCAAAGTCAAGTAGGAATAGAAATACATAGTGGCAAGAATCGCATTGTTCGTCGCATCTTTGAAAGTCTTGGCTACCGCGTTGTAAAGCTCGATCGTGTTCAATTTGCTGGTCTTACAAAGAAAAATCTCCGCAGAGGCGATTGGCGTTATCTCACCGAACAAGAGGTAGATATGCTTCGTATGGGAGCTTTTGAATAATAAAAGAACAAACTCCTCGTACACAACTGCTATATGAAGCATATTGTGTATGAGGATTTTTCGTAATAAAGAAATAACAATGAAAAGAACGAAAGTCGTCGATGCTTTAAGTTGCACCGACTTTGGAAATGATATTAATGTTAGAGGGTGGGTACGTTCTCATCGTAACAGTAAAGCTGTCGATTTCATTGCGTTGAACGACGGTTCTACCATTAAGAATATCCAGGTGGTTGTAGACCCATCTACAATAAATGCAGACATACTCAAAAATATAACAACAGGCGCATGTATCAGTGTAATAGGTACACTTGTAGAGAGCCAGGGTAAGGGACAAACATCTGAAATTCAGTGTAAAGAGATTGAAATTTATGGTCTTTGTCCAAGCGATTACCCTATGCAAAAGAAGGGGCAGAGCTTTGAGTATATGCGTAAGTACGCTCACTTACGCCTTCGCACAAATACATTCGGAGCTGTTTTTCGCATTCGTCATAACATGGCAATGGCAATTCACCAGTATTTCCACGAGCATGGTTTCTACTATTTCCATACACCGCTTATTACAGGTAGCGATGCTGAAGGTGCGGGAAATATGTTTCAAGTTACCACGCTCGATTTAGACCGTGTGGCAAAATCGAATGAAGTGGATTACAGTGCCGACTTCTTTGGCAAAAAAACGCATCTCACTGTTTCTGGACAATTGGAGGGCGAGCTCGGAGCAACATCACTTGGAGCCATCTATACATTTGGTCCTACATTCCGCGCAGAAAACTCTAATACACCAAGACACTTAGCTGAGTTTTGGATGGTAGAGCCAGAAGTGGCTTTTATAGACCAACAAGAGTTGATGGACTTAGAAGAAGACTTCATTAAATACTGTGTTCGTTGGGCGTTAGAGCACTGTAAGGACGATCTTGAGTTCCTGAACCAAATGATAGATAAGGAACTTATTGCTCGTCTCGAAGGTGTGTTAAAAGAAACTTTCGTGCGTCTTACCTACACAGAAGGCTTTAATATATTGAAGAAAGCACAAGAAGATGGAATAAAATTTGAATTCCCTATAACCGAATGGGGAATGGACTTAAGTAGTGAACACGAACGCTACTTAGTGGAAGAACACTTTAAACGTCCAGTAATTATGACCGACTATCCAAGTCAGATTAAATCGTTCTATATGAAGAAGAATGCTGACGGAAAAACTATGCAAGGTACTGACGTACTCTTCCCACGCATTGGCGAAATTATCGGAGGTTCTGTTCGTGAAGAAAGCTACGATAAGCTGCTCGAAGAAATACACATTCGTGGTATGAAAGAAGAAGTTTACGATTGGTATCTCGACACTCGTAAGTATGGAACGTGTCCACACGGTGGATTCGGTCTCGGTTTCGAACGTCTAATTCTCTTCGTTACTGGAATGCAAAATATTCGCGATGTAATTCCATTTGCACGTACACCAAAGAATGCAGAATTCTAAAAATAAAACCAAAAGGCGACTATCAACAAACAGATGGTCGCCTTTTTAGTAAGAACTTAAATCAATAATACACATAAACACAATTATTATGAAGCTAAAGAAAACCTTATCAAACCTTATCTTATTATCGCTGATTCTCCTAACCGGCTGTTCTGCTGAATCTATTCAAGAGGAAAATATATCGTTACAGAACTTACATGAAGGCGACTTAATGTTTGTTGTTAAAGAAGAGAGTAATCCTATTACCGATGCTACACAAGGTATTGACGGACTGAAGATTGACCACGTAGCTATATTTCATCATACCGACAGTACCGATTATGCATTAGAAGCTATCAGCAAAGGGGTTGTACTTACACCTTTAGCTAAATTTCTTGAACGTACGAAAGGAAAAGAAGGCAAACCGCTCGTTGCTGTTGGAAGAGTAATTGCCGATTGCGATATGAGCGCTTCTATGAAACGAGCATTAAACTATTTGGGTAGACCTTACGATCATTTTTATATGCCCGATGACAAGGAAATATATTGCAGCGAACTGGTGCAGAAATCGTACATCGATCACCGTGGACACAATGTATTTCCAACTATCCCGATGTCTTTTCACGATGAAAACGGAAAAATATTAGATTTCTGGATTCAATTCTACTCTTTCTATCACCGTGAAGTACCAGAAGGAGAACCTGGCACAAATCCAGGACAACTATCGCGCGACAAAGCTATAAAGGTAGCTTACAATTTTTAAGTTTACACACCTTAACTACTATTTAACAAGCACTTACATAGAGAACCATTATTCATATCGTAAAAAATTCTATTTAGCGAGCTATTGTTTACTTACAATACTTACTAAATAGAGTTTTTAATGCATAAATGGTTCTGTTGTATCGAGTTAAGCACCAATATAACACTACTAAAGTTTCGCATTTGTATCCATCTCTCCCCATTTGCTTATATCGCCGCCCTTAAAATATTGTAAACACGCATTGCTCATTATATCTATATATCTATATATGGCTAAATAGCATTTGTTTTTCTGTTTCTGCAATATCTGGGTTTAATAGAATATAGATGGGAGAAGTATAAACAGTGTCTACTGGTACTCATATTCCAAATTAAGCTCTCAGATATTTTATAAAAATTAATCAGATGTTAGACACTCTTTTTTCAGATATCTGTCGCGTGCGTCTCAGATATCTGTCAGTTGCGTCTCAGATATCTGTCAGTTGCGAATTAGATATCACAAAAAAAAGCCTCCTTTATTATTCGATATTATACTACTTAAAAGATATTAATTCAGATGATTATTATGCATACCTGTATTATATATTGTCGCATTTTAAGTACTATTACAAATACCTGATTAACAATATATTGCTCAGAGTTTTGTTATATCAGAATGGAAATCATTACAATCGTCCACCTTCCTAAAATATCTTCACTTCTTCTTTATTGAGTCAATATTTTTGTGTTTAGCAATTTAACAAGAGCATAATTCCTTTGAAATCAGTATGTATATTCACAACATTATTTATGGAGCTGTGCTATATTTTCAGTAGCACTTCTCTCTAACACACATCTTTCTTTTGATATAAAAATATGCTTTTTCGGTGTATAATGCAATAAACAACGGTCCTGTCCGTTTATCAAAATGTATATACAAAAACCTGTTAGGGCAGGAAAGCAAAAGAAGTTTTTTATGATAGAATATATAAAAGGTGAACTAACCGACCTTTCGCCAGCATTAGCGGTTGTTGAAGCACACGGCGTAGGCTACGGACTGAATATCTCGCTAAACACTTATAGCACAGTTCAAGGCAAGAAAAACATAAAACTATACGTACACGAAGCCATTATGACTGGCGGACGCGACGATAATTACACACTATATGGCTTTGCCACCAAACAAGAACGCTCACTCTACCGACTACTCATAACAGTATCTGGGGTTGGAGCGAACACTGCACGTATGATATTATCATCGCTCACAACAGCCGAACTCTGCAATGTAATAGCCAATGGCGACGACAAGATGCTAAAGACTGTAAAAGGCATCGGACTAAAAACAGCTCAGCGCATTATTGTAGACCTGAAAGATAAGATTGTGCAAAGCGGCATTGCCGACGAAGTACACGTAAACAATCAATCTAACACATCTAATGTAAACAACGCTGTGAAAGACGAAGCAGTTGGAGCACTCACTATGTTAGGTTTCTCGCCTGCCCCATCTGCCAAAGTTGTTGTTTCTATATTAACAGAACAACCAGAATTACCCGTAGAACAAGTTGTAAAATTAGCATTAAAGCAAATAAAATAAAGAAAAGACGTAGCGCATTCGTTTCCATCGCACAACACATTCCGATAAGAAAGGCTATGCAAAGTCATCGCTAATGAATCAAAGAAAATACATATTACCTATTCTTCTACTGCTTGCAGGCATTAGCTTGTTAGCATTGGGGCACTCGCTTGTAAATAGTTTGCCATTTACAAACGTGCTACAAAGCCTAATTGCGCCACCAGACACCACGAAGAAGGTAAAAGCATTAGACGTTGAGCTAGAAAACGAAGACATACCCGACTCGCTATTGCACCCACGCTGGAAAGTGCAACGCACTACCCCCATTACATATAACGATTTGCAGCAAGGGTCGTACGACTTAGCCCGCCCCGAAAACCTGAAACAAAGTGTAGAATATAACGACTCGCTAAATATGTATATAATAGGTAACAAAATAGGCGATACCTATATTACGACACCTATTATGATGACTCCCGACGAGTATAGAGCATGGAGCGAGAAACGTAGCTTTGCCGACTATTACCGCCAAAAAAACAAAGAGATACTGGAAAAGAAGGGCAAAGAGAAGTTCGACTTCACAGATATGCACTTTGCACTTGGTCCTGCCGAGAAGATATTCGGCCCCGGCGGAGTACGTGTAAGAACACAAGGAACAGCCGAACTACGCTTTGGGGCTACGCTGAAGAATATAGACAACCCATCGTTACCCATCAGAAATCGCAAGATGACAACGATGAACTTCGATGAAAAGATAAATTTGAATGTGAATGGAAAGGTGGGCGACAAGGTGAATATGAACCTAAACTACAACACAGATGCCACATTCGATTTTGATGCACAAAACTTCAAGCTGCGCTACGAGGGAAAGGAAGACGAAATAATAAAACTTGTAGAAGGTGGCAACGTGTCGTTTCCATCTAACAATTCGCTCGTACAAGGAGCATCATCGCTCTTTGGTATCAGAACCGATATGCAGTTTGGAAAGTTGAAGCTACAAACTGTGCTATCGCAGAAAAAATCGGCAAACAAAAGCGTAAGTTCAAGGGGAGGAAAACAGCTTACTCCGTTCGAGATAGACGCAGCCGACTACGAAGAGAATCGCCACTTCTTCTTAGCACATACATTCCGCGAGCACTATAACGATGCTATGAAAACGTTGCCTAACCTAACAACGGGCATCACCATAAATCGTGTAGAGATTTGGGTTACCAATAAGACTGGTACAACTACCAATACACGAAACATTATAGCACTAAGCGATTTAGGCGAAAACTCAAAAATCAGCCGCACCGATTTATGGGGAAGTGGAACAGGCAACACTCCATCTAACAACGCTAATACCGAGTACAACACCATAGCACAAGGTCACCCACAAGCACGCAACATAGACCAAGTAAATACAGTACTAGACGGTTTAGGTATGATAGGAGGAGTAGACTACGAGAAACTGTCGAACGCTCGCCTGCTCAATAGCTCCGAATATACTGTAAACCAAGCACTAGGCTACGTGTCGTTACGTACTGGTTTGCAAACCGATCAAGTGCTTGCTATTGCTTACGAATATACATCAGGAGGAGTTACCCATCAAGTTGGAGAGTTTTCGAGCGATCGAACCGATGTCTCAGAAGCACTGTTTGTAAAGTCATTAAAAAATACCAGCAGCAATCCAAAGCAAGCAAACTGGAACCTAATGATGAAGAACGTGTACTACCTTGCCTCTACAGTTGAGCGCGATAAGTTCCGTTTAGATGTAAAGTATCAGAGCGATACCGCCGGCGTTTATCTACCCTACATACCAGAACCACAAGTAAAAAGCCAGCCAATTATAAGACTGTTAGGTGCCGATCGTTTAGACAACAACAACAATCCGCACCCAAATGGATATTACGATTATGTAGAAGGATACACCATTTCAAACGGTCGTGTGTTCTTTCCCGTTACAGAACCATTCGGCGAATATATGTACAACTATTTGGTGTCGAAAGGAGTTCCAGCAGCAAAGGCTAATAAGTATGCCTTCACAGAATTATACGATTCTACCAAAACGGTAGCGAAACAAATTGCAGAGAAAGACAAATACTTGCTTGTTGGACAATATCGTGGTACAAGTGCTAATGTTATTTCGTTAGGAGCATACAATGTTCCGCAAGGTTCGGTAGTGGTAACGGCAGGTGGAGTACGTCTGGTTGAAGGCTCAGATTATAGCGTCGATTACAATGCAGGCGAGGTTACAATTTTAAATCAAAGCATTATAGACGCCGGTACAGCAGTAAACGTCTCGTTAGAAAGTCAAAGCGACTACGGACAACAACGTAAAACAATGTTCGGATTAAATTGGGAATACGACTTCTCTAAAAACTTTATGATAGGTGGTACGTTTATGCACCTATCCGAACAAGCTCTCACAACAAAGGTAAATATGGGCGCCGAGCCACTCAATAACACCATTTGGGGATTGAACATGAGCTGGAAGAAAGAAAGTCAGTGGCTCACGAATATGCTCGATAAAATACCATTCCTGCATCTAACACAACCTTCGCATATTTCGTTCTCTGCAGAGTTTGCACAATTAATTGCTGGTCAGAGTCACGGCACACAAGACCACGCATCGTATTTAGACGACTTCGAAAATACAAAGAACACAATAGATATAAGCCAACCAACCAGTTGGGTAATATCAAGTGTACCCTCTGATTTCTCCGAATCAACAGATAAAACAACACTTAGCAGTGGATATAATCGCAGTTTGCTAGCGTGGTACAACATAGACCCACTATTTACACGACAAAGTAGTTCACTTACACCAGCCCACATCAAGAGCGATCTAGAACAATTATCTAACTTCTACGTGAGAGAGGTTTATACACGCGAACTCTTCCCTAACCGTGAACAAAGCAACTACAACGGCTCAACACCCACATTGTCAGTGCTCAATCTTGCTTACTACCCTACCGAACGTGGACCATACAACTTTAGTCCAACGCTCGACATCAATGGGCGCTTACCCAATCCACGTCAAAAGTGGGGAGGTATGATGCGTAAGCTCGATACAAATGACTTCGAAATGGCGAACATCGAATATATTGAGTTCTGGTTACTCGACCCATTCATCTATTCAAATAAACAAACAGATGCCAACTTATATGGTGGCGATTTCTACATAAACCTTGGTGAAGTGTCTGAAGATATATTGCACGATGGTAAGAAGTTTTATGAAAGTGGTATGCCTGTAGATGGTAGCCAGGCATGGACAACTACGCAATGGGGCAAAATACCAACACAAACCACCATAACATACGCCTTTGCAACCACAAAGGGAAGTCGTGCATTGCAAGACGTTGGTTTGAACGGTCTGAACGATGAAGAAGAGCGTAATTTCCCTTCTTATCAAGCATTCTTAACATACGCTCGTAGCCACACCAATCAGGCAGTATTCGATTCTATTTGGGCAGACCCTGCTAACGACAACTACCACTATTTTCGTGGTTCAGATTGGGACAGAATACAAGCGCCTATACTTCAACGCTACAAATATATAAACAACCCACAAGGGAACTCGCCAGATAGCGATAACCGCAACGAACGTTATGACACGTCGTATAAGTCGGGACCAGATATAGAAGACATCAATCAAGATTATACGCTCAACGAATATGAGAAATATTACCAATACAAAATAAGCATCAGACCACAAGATTTAGTAGTTGGACAAAACTACATTGTTGATAAACGAGAAACTGTTGCACCATTACGTAAAGGAGGAGGAGCACCAGAAACGTGGTATCAATTCCGTATTCCAGTGCGAGAATATCAGAAACGCATGGGTGGTATTAGCGATTTTACAAGTATTCGCTTTATGCGTATGTTCCTTACAAACTTCGAAAAACCTATCGTGCTACGTTTTGGTACGTTTGATCTTGTACGTGGAGAATGGCGCCAATACCAACAAAACCTTACCAATTCAGCATCAACATCGGGCACAATGTCTGTTGGCGCAGTAAGCATAGAGGAAAATAACGACAAAACACCAGTAAACTATGTACTTCCTCCGGGTATTTCGCGCGAGCAAGACCCATCACAACCACAATTAGTACAAAGCAACGAGCAAGCATTGGCTATGACCGTACAGAACTTAGGCTATAAAGAGTCAAAGGCTGTCTATAAAAATACTACGCTTGATATTCGTCAATACAAGCACTTACAAATGTTTGTACACGCCAATGCACTCAAACCAAATGTTACCAACCTTTCTGATAACCAATTGGCAGTGTTCGTTCGATTGGGGTCCGACTATAAGAACAACTACTACGAATACGAGATACCATTAAAACTTACTCCTGAAAAGCAATACGATAAGTATTCGCGACAAGATTGTGAAGCGGTTTGGCCAGTAGACAATATGCTTGATGTTCCTATTTCGATATTTACAGATGTAAAGAAGAAACGCAACATTGGACGTGGAAACGGAACAGCAAGCTACAACCGAGAGTTCTCTATGTACGATGAAAAGCGTCCTTCAAATCGTGTCAGCATAATGGGTAATCCTACATTGGGCGAAATAAAGACAATGATTATAGGTGTACGTAACCTTTCGAGCAGTGAGAAAAGTGGTGAAGTATGGGTGAACGAAATGCGTTTGCTCGAATTTAACAACGAAGGAGGTTGGGCAGCACGTGGACAACTCAACATTCAACTATCTGACTTTGGAACAGTAGATATTAATGCCAGCCACAGTACCGATGGGTTTGGTGGTTTGGAGCAAGGTGTAAACGCACGTAAAAAGGAAACAAATACTGACGTTACTGTTACAACGAGTCTTGAATTAGGTAAGTTCTTCCCAGATAAGGCGAAAGTTTCTGCACCTTTATACTATAGTGTAACGAAGAGTGAAAGCCGTCCGAAGTACAATCCACTTGATACAGATATGCTGTTAGATGCTGCTCTTGATGGTGCTGCAAACGAACACGAACGCGACTCTATTGAGTCGATAGCAGTTACAAAGCGCACCACTACGAACTTTTCGCTATCGAATATGCGGGTTGGAATACAAAACAAACGTCACCCAATGCCTTACGACCCTGCCAACTTCTCGTTTTCTTACAGCCATTCTCATTCGCACACTACGGGCGAAACCACAGTGTATGAGAATGAAGACAATTGGCGTGGTGCTATAAACTACAATTGGACACCGGTATACAAGTCGCTATCTCCACTCAAACGCATCATAAAGAGTAAATCGAAATGGTTCGATATTCTTAAACGTTTCGAAGTAAATTGGCTACCACAAAACATTGCTTTTAATTCCGAAATAACGCGAAACTATTACGAGTTGCAAGAACGTGATATGGAATCAACCACTATGAACAGATTGCCATTAACATTTAGTGAGCAATTCTTATGGAACAGAGATTTCTCTGTACGGTGGGACTTAACACGCAATCTACACATAAACTTCCAGAGTGCTACACACGCTGAAATTGAAGAGCCATACACACCTATAAATAAAGACCTCTACGCCGACCAATATCAAGCGTGGAAAGATTCTGTGTGGACTAGTTTAAAACACTTTGGTACACCGTTAGACTATCAACAAAACTTCACGCTTTCTTATCAGTTACCTCTAAATATGATTCCAATATTCGATTGGATTAACTCTGATGCTACCTACAATTCCACATATACATGGGTTCGTGGAACACGCTTAGAGAGTGGAGAGTCGTTGGGTAATATTATTACGAACAATAGGACACTGAATATAAATGGTTCGTTCAACTTAGAACGTCTCTACAACCATATTCCTTTCTTAAGGAAGACAAACGAAAGGTTCAATAAGTCGCGTCCAAGTCTTAGTAGAAATAGCTCTCTCGATAGTCGTGGACGTGTAGACGCAAGCGCCTTTAGCGAAGAGTTGAATAAAGAGTTAGGAAGAAATACGAAGAATAAGAAAGAAAACGAAGACAACAAAAAGAAAGCGCTGCCAAAGAATGCAAAAAGCTTTGAAAAAGAAGTTACAATACCTGCCGATACCGCTATTGTTGTGGCACACGCAAAGAAGACGAAACGTATTGTTGTATCGCTGAAAGATATTAACGGACATGCTGTGAAACTAAAATGGAAGAAGATGGACGAGAACAAAGTTAAGTTATACAACAAAACCGACTCTGTTCTGCGGTTAAAACTCACGGTTACTCCTAAAGAACCTCTCGACAATAAAGGTTGGTACAAAACAGCACAATGTGTGGCACGTGCCTTAATGATGGTACGAACAGTTAGCTTGTCGTATCGCAACCAATACTCTATGTCGCTACCTGGCTTTATGCCTACTATAGGCGATGCTTTCGGACAAACCCGACAGGGCGGCATTATGGCTCCTGGACTCGACTTTGCATTTGGCGTTATTGACGACGACTATATTGGAAAGGCTAGAGACAACAGATGGCTTCTTGTGTCAGACAGTATTGCTACGCCTGCTACTACAAACAAAACGGAGGATTTACAACTCCGTGCAACGCTCGAACCTATTCGCGACCTGAAAATAGACTTAAATGCCAGCCGCACCGAAACGGTTTCAAAGAGCATTCAATATATGTACGCTGGCATTCCTACCACACAAAGCGGAACCTTAACAATGACAACAATATCTATAGGAACTGCTTTCGAAAGTATGGGCAATGCTAACAACGGATACTACAGTGCCAGTTTCGACAAATTTGTTAAATCGCTCGACACCTATCGCAACCGTGTAGAAGCACAATATATAGGTGCAGCCTATCCAATGTCGATGGGCGGAGGACGATTTAACCCCAGTGTGGGTGCTGTTAATAAATATAGTGCCGATGTTATGATACCTGCCTTCTTAAACGCATATACAAGTATGGGTGGCAACGGACTAAACATATTCCCTAAACTAAAAAGTATGCTACCCAACTGGACCATTCGTTACAGTGGTCTTTCGCGTTTGCCTTTCTTCCAAAACATTTTTAAAAGCGTAAACATAAACCACGCTTATAAGAGTATTTTTGCTATCGGATCGTACCAAAGCTTTAGTACGTGGCAAGAATATATGAACGGTTTAGGATTTATTAAAGATGCAACGTCGGGAGCACCAATGCCAAGCTCTATGTATAATATAGCGCAAGTAAGCATTAACGAAGCGTTCGCTCCACTGCTTGGTATAGATGTTACATTAGAGAATAATCTGACTGCCCGTTTGGAATATCGTCAGACACGTGTCTTGTCGCTCTCTATGACAAGTGTGCAAGTAAACGAAGCAACATCGAAAGACTGGGTTATTGGTTTGGGCTATCGCATTAACAACATAAACCTATTTGGTGGTAGAAACACCAGATTGGTAAGAAACATTAAGAAAAATAGCAGCCAACAAAATCAGCAAAGTGGAAATACACAGAGCGTAAACAATAAAAACAATGGTGGCATAAACCGCGATTTGAATCTCCGCCTCGATCTAAGCTATCGCAAACAAGCCGCTATTACGCGCGATATAGCCTCGCTCACGTCTGCTGCATCAAGTGGAAACACCGCCTTTAAAGCATCTTTCTTGGGCGATTATACACTTAGCCGATTTATTACGGCAAGTGTCTACTACGACATTCAAATAAATACACCATTGTTATCGTCAAGCAGTTTCCCTACAACAACACACGACTTTGGAATCAGTTTAA
Source organism: Prevotella pallens (assembly GCF_900454935.1). Classification (NCBI taxonomy): domain Bacteria; kingdom Pseudomonadati; phylum Bacteroidota; class Bacteroidia; order Bacteroidales; family Prevotellaceae; genus Prevotella; species Prevotella pallens. The sequence goes on along the minus strand of NZ_UGTP01000001.1, from coordinate 686,649 downwards.
AGCTTAGTTTAACACGATAGCAAACGTAGCATTATGTAGGCTAATATTTATTGCACCCACATTTACACACTACCAATTCGTTATGGCTATTATGTCGGTTTAGTACAATAAGTTGCCGTCTACGTTTACAGTTTGTTCGCAGCACAATTAAAATTATCTCATAGGTTTTAAAAAAAATAGAGTCTTCATCGCCTCATATATAAGGGGCGTTCGTTTTAACCTGAACTCGGGATAAGAATAATACTCAAAAAAGTTGGTAATCTCGTTATATTTTTGTAACTTTATAGTTGAAAATCAATAACTTACAATTAATATAGCGATGATTACCAAAGACAAAATTACCGAAATCTTTTGTATTGCAGATGACTTTTGCAAAGAATTTGAGTCAGAAATTGATAAAATAGGGCTTCCTAATGATACCAAGTGTAAGCATCGCCTTCGTAAATGGCGTATGAGCAAGTCAGAAATCATAACCATAATGATCTGTTTTCATTTTAATTCTTATCGTAACTTTCAACATTATTATATGTTCTTTATCAAGGAGCATCTTGCAGATATGTTTCCTCATCTGTTATCCTATAATCGTTTTTTGGAGCTTGAAGCTAGAGTTTCGGTAGAAATGATGATGTTCTTGCAAATATGTTGTTTTGGCAGATGTACTGGTATTAGCTTTATTGACTCTACCTGTATCCCAGTCTGCCATAATAAACGTATTTACCGCAATAAGGTTTTTAAGGATTATGCTACCAGAGGCAAAAGCACAATGGGTTGGTATTTTGGATTTAAACTGCACCTTATATGCAATGAACGAGGGGAAATTCTCAACTTTATGCTTACCAAAGCCAATGTAGATGATAGAGATGAGAATGTCTTTAATAGGCTGACTGATAATGTTTTTGGAAAATTATTTGCCGATAAAGGATACATCTCTAAGGGACTATTTGAAAAATTATTCAATGATGGCATTAACTTGGTAACAGGTATAAGAAGTAATATGAAAAACAAGTTAATCCCAATATATGATAGACTGCTTTTAAGAAAAAGATCTGTAATTGAAACTATCAATGACGAACTGAAAAATGTAGCACAATTGGTCCACTCTAGACATAGAAGTGTACTTAATTTTGCTATGAATGTATTATCAGCAATGGCTGCATATAGCTTCTTTGAAAAGAAACCTGAAGTCAATTTAGATTTCTGCATAGAACAACACAACGGTCAACTTTCTTTGTTCTAAAAAAACAGTTTGTTTTTGATAAAAAGGAGTAGCCTCAATCTAAGACGATTGAGGCTAAATGGGTTTTAGGATAAATAAATTAGAGTAATAAAAAGAAACTTATCCCGAGTTCAGGTTTTTAGATATCTGTCGCTCTCGTCTCAGATATCTGTCAGTTGTGTTTCAGATATCTGAAACTATCGTCTCACTTTAGTATGGAATTAGAGCATCTACACATTGCCTCCATTTGTGGCTATCGTAGCAACTATAATATAATGTTATATTGCAAAAGTTGATGCATTGCATTTGCAACGAAATAACAATTGGCATTCGCAAACAACCATAATAATATACCGCAAACTACAAAATAGTATGAATAGTTTTGTGCATTAAGCAATAAATCGTAACTTTGTGTATGCCTAATAAAACACGGCAATAAATTTTATAATACTATATGTAATCCATTATGATAGACTTCAACTCGTTATTGTCGCACGAACAAGCCTTAGCAATGTTGTTGGCATATTTCGAAGGATATAGTGAAAATAAAGCAAATATATTAAAATTAGGTGCAAAGCTAATGCCTGCAGAACTTGCAGCGAATGCATTTAAAGAACTTTCGTTGAAAGGGCTATTAAACGAAAAAAAATCATATAAACACAAAGGGGCAATTGAATATAGCTTACATCATAAGCTACTATTCCCAGCCATTTTCGAACTATTCGAACCACAAAACCATACGTTGCTGAGAAATATTAGAAGTCTCTTTAAGCAAGAACACGTTGTAAACAAGCCAAAACGTGTTGTGTGCGAACTAATTGGGATAATTGACCATATAGAGTTTCCAGAGGCTGTACACACACACTTAGATATAAATCACCCTCTATTCAAAGATATTTTTGAACTGATAGACCAAACAAAATACAAGAAGGTATTCGACAAGATGCCGCAAGATATTTTTAATACTTCAGTAAGAAATAAGCTACAATTTGCTTTTTATGAAGACAAAGATATAAATTGGGAATACCTGAAAGAGTTGATACTTAGTCGTAATAGTAATAAAACATATACCAACATCTATACATCGGTATTAGATGTATTTGCATTTTTCTATTTCCTTGCAACTGGAAATGTATACACCGACCTAAACACAACTACAACCAATCTGCTTACTCTACAAATTATAGCCATTCAGGAACTTTACAGAGGGAACTATGAAAAGGCTTATAAACTATATGTCAAAATAATGACTATAAACAATAAGAGTTCGCTTGAAAAAGGTGTATTTTATTATCCAATAAGTAACTACTATTATGTATTGACTATGCTCCTGACGAATACCCCAGAAGCATTAAAAAAGATAGCCTCTCTAAGTAAATGTAAGTCAGCGAGCAAAAACTATATTTCGTGCTTAAACTCATGCTATTTTTTAGTTGCACCATTTAAACAATTCTTCTGCGATAAGGTTGATATAATAATGAGAGAACAATACCTTTTGGAGTGCTATAACCGTAATAGTGCTATATTTAAGCTTAGCAAAATGATATATCAACGGTTGGGAACACTCACTGAAAATAAAAAGAATGTGAGCGAAGAGCCAAGATGGGCTTACCTGAGGAACGAAATGCAAGTTGCAAAAAATAGTGAGGAAGCAGCAGAATTAGAAAGAAAATTCGGAGGCAAATCGTTGTTTCATAGCTTAAAGTTTACAGAGCCTTGGAAAATGCGGTTAGAAAGTCTCATACAATCAAACATATCGGCTACTACCGCCGACAAAGATATGAGCGAGAATATGTTAATCTATCTTTTGCGCTACTCCACCATAGTGCCTATTCTTAAAAGAAAGCTCAAAAATGGTAATTGGTCAGTGGGCAAAGAACTATCCATCAGTAAACTAAAAGCATTAGATATTGCCGAATTAGACAAAACAGACCACAAGCTAATAACTGAGATTTGTGCATGGGACTACTCTTTAGGTATAAACGATTATCTGCATTTACTAACAGGTTGCGACCACGTCTATATAATGCTAAACAACACTATGCAACCAGTATCTATACACGAAGAGAAACCGTGCCTTATAATAGACAAGACAAAAAATGGTACCTTTAACGTGTCTAGCAACATAGAGCCAATACTCGAGAGAAATGGAATAATACAATACACTAAGAAGAACTCCGAAACCGATTACTCAATAATCATTCCTTCGGCATTCGAACTAAAAACCTATAAGGAAATACTCCTACAAAAGGAATACCCTGTTGAAGCCGAACCACTACTCGTAAAACTAATTACAATGTTAGGTGGAAAAACAGAGATACACTCTAATATGGTAGAAGAGTTAAACAACATAGACCACATAGATATTCCTCCAGTCATAACACTCTGCATTACGCCCAACAATATAAATGCATTCAATATAAGTGCCATAGTACGCGCCACCGATACACTTATCTTTTCGCCAGGGCATGGTAATATTACAACCATAGCCGAAAAAGATGGAAAGAAAGTGCAACTAGTGCGAAGTTTGAAGAAAGAGAAGAATAACCTAAAACAAATATCCGAAGGTCTAATAGAAGCAGAAGTCTGCGATGAAGACGACGAATGGTTGCCCACCACCATTAACGATTCTATAACACTTTCTATAGAGCAGATGTTACCATTTATGCAGTGGTGTAAAAACAATCCAAACATTTGCACAATGGAATGGCCCGAAGGATATAAGCTAAACTATTATCCAAGTATAAACAGCAGTTCGGCAAATATATCGTTCACAAAGAAAGGTGGCTGGTTCGAGATAGAAGGTAATGTGCAAATTAGCGATGGACAGGTTGTGTCGCTCCAGAAGTTGCTCGAACTAATGCGACAGAGTAACAAGCAAAAATATATTCGCATTGGCGACAACGAATATATAACGTTAAGCAGTCAGCTAACACGCATCTTAAAACGCCTCGACACCGTAAGTTCTGAGAACCGTTCGCACTTGCAAATGGCTCCATCGGCAGTATCTATATTGGGCGAAGTGCTCAACGACAAGTCGTTAAACCTTAAAAGCAATTCGGCTATAAACAAACTACGCCAACGCATAGAAGAAAGTAGTAAGACAACGCCATGCATTCCAAAAACACTTCAAGCACAACTGCGCGACTATCAGGAGGAAGGTTTTGAATGGATGTCTAAAGTAACAGCATGGGGAGCTGGCGTTTGCTTGGCAGACGATATGGGACTGGGCAAAACGTTGCAAACCATAACATTGCTTTTAGAACAAAGCAAAGAAGGAGCCTCGCTTGTTATTGCACCTGCATCGGTAGTACCTAATTGGCGCAACGAACTGAAACGTTTCTCGCCTACACTGAATGTTATAGTGCTTAACCAGAGCGACGACCGTTCAAAGGCTATAAAAGAAGCACAGTCTGGCGATGTTGTTATTGCCACCTACGCACTATTAAACACACAACAAGAAGAACTTACAAAACGCGAATGGAATGTGGTTTGTCTCGACGAGGCGCATACCATAAAGAATGCCAACACTAAAATGTCGAAAGCTGCTATGTTGTTACAGGCTCGCCGAAAGGTTATATTGACAGGTACACCCATTCAAAACCATCTTGCCGAACTGTGGAATCTCTTTCAATTCATTAATCCAGGTCTATTGGGTAGTGCTGAACAGTTTAAACGAAAGTTTATACAACCTATTGCGGGAAACAACGATAAAGAACGACAAAGTCAGCTTCGCCGCCTTATCTCACCATTCTTACTACGTCGTACTAAGAGCGAAGTAATAGAAGAATTGCCCACAAAGAACGACATATATATACCTGTAGAACTGTCGTCAGACGAAATGACTATGTACGAAGTACGTCGTAGGCAAGTTGAGGCTGCTGTACTTGCCGATAAATCGCTCAACGTTAGTACGCTTTCTGAGATTACTCGATTACGCCAGATGGCATGTAGCTGTTCGCTGGTAGATAGCAATTGGAAAATACCTGGTAGCAAATTACTAACCTTCCTTGATTTAGCAGAAGGACTTAACGACAGTGGCAACCGAGCATTGGTTTTCAGTCAGTTCACAAGCTATCTTGATGAAGTGCGCAAAGCAATGGAAAAGGCAAAACTACCTTTCCTCTATTTAGATGGAAGTACACCAATGACAAAGCGCGAACAACTTGTAAAAGACTTCCAAACAGGTAAGTGTCCATTCTTCCTCATCAGCCTGAAAGCAGGCGGATTGGGACTTAATCTAACAGGGGCAAACTATGTTATACATCTTGATCCGTGGTGGAACCCTGCTATAGAACAGCAAGCAACCGACCGTGCCTACCGAATAGGACAACAACAAGATGTTACGGTTTACCATCTCATCAGTCAGCATACCATTGAAGAGAAGATACTTCGTCTACACAAAACAAAGCGCAACCTTGCAGATTCGCTTCTTGAAGGAGCCGATATGGCTCACGTCATCACACAAGAAGAGATGCTCAATCTATTGAAAGAGAATTAGTTCCAAACTAGTCTGTAGAGTATAGGCAAACTTTGTCCGTTGTTAAATAGATAGACTTATTTTATAACAAATGTGTAGCAAACTATTCCAGGTTATAAGGTAAATCAAAGATATCAATAGAAAATAAATGGTATTAACAAGATATAACCATATTACGATTTAATGAACCGATTGAATAAAAAAACTATTCGAGTTATATTATCAGAAGAAGTAAAACAATATTGTAGAGATAAAAGTTAGTGGTCTGACGAGGATTATCAAGAAATATATCGATGCACTGAAACAGATTAGTATCGACAAAAAATCAAACTTTACGCAATTCTTTATATATGCAGAAGTTTCGGCTATTTTTTATAGTAAACACTTTGAGATGTACAAAATATGTTAGTGTATCATTAACAACAACCATCAACTATCTTTTAGTTTCATACACAAAACAGTAAAGTAGCTCAACAATAAAATTCCACTTGACAGCTTCTAAATAAAAGGTGGCAGACGTAGCAGATTACACAAAGAAAGTCTATTTAACAATATAATAGGTTAGTTTTTCAACAATAATTATTACCTTTGAACCCAATTTAGAAGGATAATAATATGAGTTATAACTTATTAAAAGGTAAAAGAGGCATTATTTTCGGTGCACTCAACGAGCAGTCAATTGCATGGAAAGTTGCAGAACGAGCTGTAGAAGAAGGAGCATCAATAACACTTTCCAACACTCCTATAGCCGTTAGAATGGGTACTGTTAATTCATTAGCAGAGAAACTGAATTGCGAAGTAATTGCAGCTGATGCTACAAATGTAGAAGATTTAGAGAATGTATTTAAGCGTTCAATGGAAATTCTAGGTGGAAAAATTGACTTTGTACTCCACTCTATTGGTATGTCTCCAAACGTTCGCAAACATCGCACATACGACGATCTGGATTATAATATGTTGAATACAACGCTTGACATATCGGCTGTATCATTTCATAAAATGATTCAGAGTGCTAAGAAACTTGATGCCATAAGCGACTATGGTTCTATTCTAGCTCTATCGTACATCGCTGCGCAACGTACATTCTTTGGTTACAACGATATGGCAGACGCAAAAGCATTACTAGAAAGTATTACACGTAGCTTCGGTTACATATACGGTCGCGAGAAGAATGTACGTATCAACACAATATCACAATCTCCTACAATGACTACTGCTGGTCAGGGCGTAAAGGGAATGGATAAATTGTACGACTTTGCTAACCGTATGGCGCCACTTGGTAATGCTTCTGCTGCCGAATGTGCAGACTACTGTATTGTTATGTTCTCAGACTTAACAAAGAAAGTTACAATGCAAAATCTCTATCACGATGGCGGTTTCTCTAACATTGGTATGAGTCTTCGTGCAATGACAACCTATGAAAAAGGTATTGGAGACGAATATAAAGATGAGAACGGAAAGATTATCTACGGATAAATATTTTGACATATAAAAAACACACAGATAACAAGGGACGATGCGAAGATCATTGTCCCTTTATTTTTTATATACACTCTACAGCACTAACTCACGTTATTGCGCTATTTATTCAAAAGTAATGAAAGAGTTTACTTACAAATTGAAACCATTTATTTATAAGTGTCATAATAACAAGCTTTATAAATACGCTTTGTGTCTTTTATTTCAGTTTTATAGCATAACTAACAACACATAGGTTACAATTTAATAGCAATATATTTATTCGCATTATAGATTATAAATTATCTCAAAAAACACACTCACTATTGTTTGTTACAAAACAAAGTAACATTAAGCTGAACAAAACAATAAGACAGTTGTTATATTGTGATATGAAGTTCTTCTATATAATAAGGTGTAATTAGCCCCAAATAACCTTATTACTACTGTCTAAATGTCAATATTCAATAAAGAGAATATACAGCCCTTGTATCTCTAAAATCAAAAGAAGAAAGCTAAGATGAATAATAGAAATAAACCGAATGATTGCTCTTTATATAGGCTATTACTGGCTTATAAACATGAAAACAGTGAAAAATTACAAGTAGAACTTTATTTTTACTACTAAATATTTGTTATCTCATTTAAATAATGTAATTTTGTACCGCATTTACAGTTGCCTTATCTTGCTAACTCTAAGAAATTGAAAGGCACATGCATTAATTAGAGAAAACAAAAAAATATAAGAACAATCTAACTTAAATCGATTTTAATTATGAATCAAATTTCTAAGAAGGTAAACCCATTCTCAGCAGCAGCTATTAGTAATGGTCTTTCGAAGGTTGGAGAGCTGTTAAAAACTAAGAAGTTTTGGGTGGAACTGATTATTATGACACTTGGTATGTTTGTTGCAGCCCTTGGTGTCTACTTCTTCCTTATCCCAAGTAAACTTATTGTAGGTTCTATCACAGGTCTTTCTATCGTAATTTCAAAACTCTTACCATTCATTTCTGTTGGTAATGTTATCTTCATCATTAATGCTGTCCTATTGGTTCTGTCGTTCGTTTTAATAGGGAATGAATTCGGAGCTAAAACGGTTTACACTGCATTCATACTTGGTCCGATGGTAGATTTCATTGGTACTATCTTTCCTATGAGCGAATCTATGTTTACGCAACATCTTGCAAGTCATGGGATAGTAACTAATCCGTGGTTTGATTTGTTATGTTTTGTTTTGGTATTGAGTGCCTCGCAAAGTATTCTTTTCAGTATTAACGCTTCTACTGGTGGGCTTGATATTCTGGCAAAGATTATCAATAAATACACTGGCATCAATCTAGGAACATCGGTAACTGTTGCTGGTGGAGCTATCTGCTGTACAGCTTTTGCCATTAATACTCCAGACCTGGTAATAATAGGTCTTATTGGTACATGGATGAACGGACTTATTTTGAACCATTTTATGATGGGAATGAATAAGAAGAATCGTGTTTTTGTTATTTCAAAAGATCACGAGCGCATTCAAGATTATGTCCTCAATACACTTCATCGTGGTATTACGATGCACGAAGTTATTGGTGGTTTCAGCCATCAGAAGAGTGTACAGTTAGAGATTATACTAAACAACGAAGAGTTATCAAACCTTATGGCATTCCTTGGAAAAGAGAAAATAGACTCATTCTGCACTACCGATACTGTGAGCGAAGTGCGTGGATTATGGAATAAACATAAGAAGACTAAACATTAAATACACATTAAAAGTAATTAATACTATAGTTTTATATCAGAGTAAAGAGACAGTGTAACAATATGCTGTCTCTTTACAAAAGAAAAGATATAAACACGACCTATAACAAACATATTATGAATATTAGAAATATAATTTCACTTATGTTATTGTGGATTTCCACTATTACTATGGCGCAAGAAACAAAACCAGTTAGCCTGCAATTTGAAGCAAGAGCTGATTATATGCGTACAAACATAGATGGAAAGCATATTAAGGACCAGAGTGGTTTTAAAGGATATGTAGTGAATGTTATTTTAAAAGGTGATATTTCACCTAAGTTTTCCTATGCATTTCGTAATCGATTGAATGGGATTAATAAGGACTACAACTTTTTTAATTCCACCGATTGGCTTTACTTAAAATATAAACCTAACAAGAACGTAGCATTTATGGCGGGAAAATATATTGTACTGGTGGCAGGCTACGAGTTATTACCAGCACCTATTGATTGTTATTTCTTATCTGAGTTTTGTTATAACTTCCCTTGTTACCAATGGGGATTAATTGGCGAATATACAACAAATAGTGGAAACGATACTTTCTTAACACAGATTTGCCAAAGTCCGTATCAAAAAATATACGAGAACAAAACTGGTAAAGCTGCTGAAATGTATGCCTATAACATTTTATGGAACGGACGACATGGTATATGGGAAACATTTTGGTCGGCAAATATGTCGGAATATGCTCCACATAAATTCATAAATTATATTTCGTTAGGCAACAAATTTCATTTCACAAACAACCTTCAATTAGAGTTTGATTATTGGAACCGTGCTGCATCAGGACAGGGTTTCATTGGTAAAGATTGTTCTATTATTGGCCAGTTATCGTATCAGCCTACTGAGAAAGTAAACGTTTTTGCAAAAGCAAGTTACGAAGTGAATCATGCAGGAACAGATGCTGATGTAGCGTTACACGATGGAACAGAACTCACTCGCATTGGTGCAGGTGTAGAATACTATCCGCTAAAAGAGAAGAATATAAGAATACACGGCTATTACAGCTACGCATTTGGTAAAAACACTAACCCAGAAGGCGTGGTACAAGACAAGATGTCGCAAGTTAATGTAGGTGTAACTTGGCGCGGAAAAGTGCTTTAACACAAATATAAGTTAAAGATAGATTTAAATAAGTAGTTCACAAAATTTATAGGAAACGAACCAATACTTGCGATAAGTGTTGGTTCGTTATTTTTTACCCAAACCTGCAATTATATTATAATATCATTATACCGTGTTAATATAATTGCTTCCTATTTATTGTTCATTGCAATGCCAATGGTATTAATGTTCTTTATAAGTTTGTGTGGTTTGCTACACCCTCATTATAAGGATAATCAATCTGCATAACGATAAAACAAAATATACCAATATTCTAATAGCTTAATTGAGATTAATAGATTAGTTACGCTCTGTTTTAGAAATAGAGTGTAGCTATTTACTGTTGTACCCAAAACAGATATCTGAAACGAATGCGACAGATATCTGAAACGAACGTGACAGATATCTGAAACAAACACGACAGATATCTGAAACGAACACGACAGATATCTGAAACGAACGTGTTAGATATCTATAACTTTGTGGGCATATTTAGATGTATACCACAACCATATTATACTTTAATAGAAAAAGCCTCGATAGGCATCAATCAGTGTGGAAATCTGCTGGAGTTGTGTGTCGATAAGTTCCGTCTGACAGTCCAACTGCTCACGCTCACTGTCTAACACCTCCAGGTATGTGGCACGATTGTAAGCATAAAGTTGTTGAGCAGTCGTTACTGCACGAGTCAAAGATTGCACTTGTTTGTTCTTCAATGCCTGATATTGCGACAGGTTATGTGCACGCGACTGTAGCGTACTCATATCACTATATGCCGTGAGCAATGCCTTGTCGTAGTTATAAAGAGCCTCCAACTGCATAGCATTGGCTTGATCGAAGTTGGTCTGTATGGCTTTCTTATTAATTAATGGAGCTGTCAATCCACCCAAAACGCCGAATGCTACAGACTCCGGAAGACGCAGAAGATACTTTGGACTGAAGGCATCTAAGCCTAATGTAGCCGACAGATTGAGCGAGGGAAGGAAAGCTCTTCGAGCAGCTTCCACGTCCCATTTGGCAGCTTGCAGCTCATGTTCGGCACGAAGAATGTCGGGACGTTGCAATAGAAGACGGGCTGGAATAGCTTGTAATGTGGGCAACGACTGATGGTTGATGGCATCTTTATTGCGTTCAATCGGTGTAGGAAATCGCCCAAGAAGAAGATTCAGACTATTCTCAGTTTCTGTTATTGACTGTCTTAACTGATACTCATTAGCCGATGCTTTGGCTAGTTCAGCTTCAAATTTCTCTACAGCCAACTGTGTATCTGCATCTGCTTCCTTCTGAATGCGGGCTATCTGGACAGCCTTTTTCTGTAGTTCTATATACTTTAACGTGATGTTGAGCTTATTATCTAATGCCACTAAGGCATAGTAATTCTCTGCAATATCGGCTACCAACTGACTTTTTAAAATGCGTTGTCCTTCTGCCGTAGCAAGGTAACGTTCAACTGCAGCACGCTTACTGCTGTTTAGTTGCTTCCAAAGATCAATACTCCAATCGAGCTGAAGGTTCGGTGCTATATCAGGAACTACGGTCGGAATGTTATGTCCTGGTGTGAGTTCTGTTCCTACATTACCAGCTCCTTCGCTTGTATAGCGTCCCACTTTCGACACCCCAATAGCTGCATTAGCTGTTACAGTGGGCAACATTTGTCCACGTTTGGCGGTGATAGCACTCTTAGCAATTGCCATTTCCTGTAGTGTTATCTTCAGGTCTTGATTGTTATTGAGTGCTGTATCTATGAGAGCACACAGTGCCGGATCTTTGAAAAAGTCGCGCCACACATATACAGTGGTTACCGTATCGGCAGTTGCTGTTGGCAATGTTGCTTTTATGTTGTCCTTAGGCAGTGTTGCTTGAGGCGTTTTACATGCCATCAGCGTCAGCAACGAGATAGCTGTAAGAACAGTGAATATGCTTAGTTTATGCGTTGTCATCTGCTTTATTTTCAATAGATTCTTTGTGATATCGTTTGTCTTTCTCTTCGCTCAAAGGCTTTTCTTTCTGATAATTCACAATCTTGTCAGCCATAGAGGCAAATATATAATAAAGTCCGGGAATGACGATTAATCCTCCCATCGTACCAATTAACATACCTCCTACGGCAGCTGTACCAATCGTTCGGTTACCAATTGCACCAGCACCCGATGCAAACACAAGTGGAATAAGGCCCGCTATGAAAGCAATACTCGTCATAAGAATAGGCCGGAAACGTGCTACTGCACCTTCAATGGCTGCCTGTGCTATAGTCTGGCCCAAGTTTTTGCGTTGTACAGAGTACTCTACCATCAACACAGCGTTCTTTCCCAGTAAACCAATGAGCATCACTAAAGCTATCTGCGCATAGATATTGTTCTCCAATCCGCATAGTTTCAGTAAAAGGAAAGCACCGAAAATACCCACAGGTAGGAAGATAATAACAGGCAAAGGAAGGAGGAAGTTTTCATATTGAGCAGCCAAGATGAGATAAACAAACACCAAACAAACAATAAAAATGATGATGGCTGTATTACCCTGGTCTACCTCATCTTTAGATATGCCAGCCCAATCGTAGTCGTAACCCTTAGGAAGAGACTTCTCTGCAACCTCTTGTATTGCTTTCAAAGCTTGTCCACTGGAATATCCAGGGGCTGGTGCACCCGTTACTTCTGACGAGTTATAGAGGTTATGGCGTGTAATCTCGCTCATTCCATAGGTCTTACTGAGGGTCATAAAGTCGGCATACGGCACCATTTGCCCTGCATCGTTCTTCGTGTAAAGATGTAGAAGATCTTCAGGAAAGGCACGATATTGTGGTGCTGCCTGTACAATTACCTTATATGGTTTGCCAAACTTTATAAAACCAGTTTGATAGTCTGAGCCCACAAGTACAGACAAACTGTTGAGTGCTTTGCCTGGCTCTACACCCTTTTGGAGTGCCAATGCATCATTAACATTGAGCATATACTGTGGAAAACTGGCTGAATAGAATGTGAAAGCATTGCCAATTTCGGGTCGTTTGTTAACCTCTCGCACGAAATCTTTGCTCACTTTCTCCATCTGATGGTAGTCGTTGTTACCTGTTTTATCAAGCAATCGCATCTCAAAACCACTCGCTGCACCATATCCAGGAATTGATGGTGGTTCGAAAAAGTCGATATTTGCAGTTGTAATAGCTTTACATTTATCTTCCAAATCACGAATAATTTCCTTTGCAGTGCGCTTCCTGTGTTTCCAATCTTTTAGGTTTATAAGACAACTTCCAGAGTTTGCACTGGTGCCTTCGGATAGTATTTCAAAGCCTGCTAATGAAGAAACACTCTCTACACCATCTTCTTTTTCTGCAATTTTCAGCAACTGATGCGCCACTTCATTGGTACGTTCTATCGTCGAACCCGGTGGTGTTTCAATAACAGCATATATCATTCCCTGGTCTTCTTGTGGGATAAATCCTGACGGTAAGCCCATATTTACCCAATAAGCTAAGGCGCAAAATACGAGTACAACGCCCATCGTTAGTAGCTTATGCTTCACCGTGTGTTGTAATACATGGGCATATTTCTTACTGCCAACATTGAACTGCTTATTAAAACTTTGCAGCATTCTGCCCAGCCAACCCAGCTTAACATGGTTCTCTTGTTCCTTAGTTAAGATTAAAGCGCACAGCGCAGGAGTAAGTGTAAGGGCTACGAATCCTGAGAAAAGAATACTAGATGCCATTGTTATAGAGAACTGTCTGTAGAACATTCCCTCTGGTCCTCCCATAAAAGCAACGGGTATAAACACTGAAGCCATAACCAAAGATATAGCAATAATGGCACCACTGATTTCTTTCATGGCTTTCTCTGTAGCCTCAACTGGCAACAGTTTATTGCGCGATATTTCTACATTTACTGCCTCTATTACCACTATGGCATCATCAACAACAATACCAATAGCCATAACAAGGGCAAAGAGTGAAATCATATTGAGTGTAATGTTGAATGCCAACATAGCAATGAAACTACCTAAAAGGGACACAGGTACTGCCATAATAGGTATAACCGCCGACCTCCAATCGCCCAAGAATATGAACACAACGATGGCTACAAGTATGAAAGCTTCAAACAGCGTGTGTATTACTTTCTCTATACTTGCATCAAGAAAGCGGCTAATATCATAGCTAATCTCGTAGTGCATACCTTTCGGCATATCCTTCTGGAGGTGTGTCATTGCCTGCTTTACTTGTTTAATAACGTTGCTTGCATTACTTCCGTAAGCTTGTTTCAGGGTTACAGCTGCTGATGGACGACCGTTAAGAGTAGAATAAATATCATACACTTCACTACCCAAATGAATATCGGCAATATCCTTCAAACGAACCGTCTGCCCGTTGGCATTACTTTTAATGATGATGTTTCCATACTCTTCTGTCGTAGTATAACGTCCTGGATACTTCAAAACATACTCCTTAACCTGCGGCCGTGTACCACCACTCTCGCCTAATTTGCCTGGTGAAACCTCTATGTTCTGATCTTCCAAAGCATCACTCACATCGTCAGTCGACAGCCCGTAAGATATCATCTTGTCTGGATGTAGCCACACACGCATAGCATAACTACGTGTACCCAATATATCAAGGTCGCCTACACCATCAACGCGTAACAGTTCAGGAGATATATTTATATCGAAATAGTTAAACAGAAAGTCCTGATTAACGTTAGGATCATCACTATAAAGATTGATATACATTAGAATATTAGGCTCTTCGCGCGATATTTTAACACCCTCACGAATTACCTCTGGTGGCAACTTGTTTGTTGCTGCCGACACACGGTTTTGCACATTTACGGCATCAACATTAGGGTCTGTACCCAATTTGAATACAACGTTTATCTCGGCTTCACCATCATTTCCTGCATCACTTTCAATGTATTTCATTCCCGGCACACCGTTTAGCGCCTGCTCCAATGGAATGATAACCGATTTAATAAGCAATTCATTGTTTGCTCCCGGATAGTTGGCAATAACATTTACCTTCGGTGGAGAGATAGAAGGAAACTGTGTAATGGGGAGATTAAACAGTGAGAGAATACCAATAAAGGCAATAACCAGTGCTATCACAATAGATAGAACCGGACGTCGAATGAAAATCTTAAACATCTTTTAAATGCCTATTTTGTTCAACTTAATTGATTCGCGAGGTGATACGAAGCGTGTACGAACGTGGTCGCCATCGTTTACCTTCTGTATCCCGTCCGTTAGATAGTGGTCGCTGACTGTTAAACCTGAGCTAACAATGTATATTCCTGTTAGCTCTGCAGCTATTTGTATCTGTCTTTGATGAACAACATTATTCTTGTCTACAACGAAAACATACTTCCTATCTTGTAGCTCATAAACAGCCTCTTGTGGAATAACAATGGCATTTTTCTTCTGTAAGAGTAACTGAATAGTGCCTGTCTGGCCATTGCGCAGCAGATTATGTGCATTCGTAAAGAGCGAACGAACAGATATTGTACCCGACGCACTGTCGAACTGTCCAGATATATCAGCAATCTTTCCACGTGCTGGAAATGTGCTTCCATTCGCCAAAATCAGCTTCAATGGTAGCTGCATATAACGTTCGGGGTGTTCTTGGAAGTCAAGATAATCCGTCTCAGAGATATTGAAATATACTTGCATCTGTGTGTTGTCCGATAGTGTTGTAAGCAAATCATCTTGCTGAATATAGCTTCCCAGCTTTTCAGGAATACGACCTAAGACGCCTGAGAAGGGGGCACGGATAACTGAAAGGCGTTTGCGCTGAACAGCAAGTCGATAGTCTGCCACTGCCGACTGTAATTTTGCCTTTGCCATACGGCGTGCATTGGGCGATATAACATTATTTTCTGTGAGCTTACTTGTGTTTTGTAGCTCTATTTGAGCCTGTTCTTGGGCTGATTTCGACTTGGCTATCTCTTCGTCAGCACCCACAATGGCAAGTCGGAACAATGGTTGCCCTGCTTTAACGTATTGCCCTTCATTGACGTAAACTTGCTGAAGAATACCTTCTTGTTGAGAACGTACTTCTATGTTCTTTAGTGATTGAATGTTTGCCACATAGGTTTCAGGAAGATTTATGTCGGTAACCAACGGTGTAGTTGAACTGTAGACGGCAGCCGTTTCCTGATTCTCTTTCTTAGAATGGCAGCTACATAGCATTAGTGCTATGAGCAGTGTAATACCAAAAACTCTCTTCATTTATATATAATGTAGTGTTATCTCTATTAGAGGTCGTAAATTTGACCTTATCAAAATGTAATGCAAAGATAGTAATTTGATTTGATTGTGTTACAATTCTACCTATTTTTTTTATATCAAAAATAAAACGCAATATAGTTTTATACTTTAGATGCAACAGATGGGCTGCTTTAAACCTTATTAATTCTTCCAATATACCCCATATATAGCCAATATTTATCTATTCATTCAATAAAATCCATAAATTATTTGGTACAATAAGAAAATCTTATTACCTTTGCACTCGCTTTAACGAAGTAAAGAGGAGATCCGCTAGCTCAGCTGGTAGAGCACAACACTTTTAATGTTGGGGTCATGGGTTCGAGCCCCATGCGGATCACCAAACAAAAAGAGGATAATCGCAACGATTATTCTCTTTTTGTTTATATACCACACATTTATAACAGCATAGAATTTCTTTATTTTCTTACGCGAGCAATAGCAGATGCAGACATTAAAAACAAGTGCATTGGTGTGGTATGGCTAATGCCGCTTGTAAAACTGTTGTTGGCTGCAAAGTGCATGGCGATAGCTTTTATACGTTGGCAGTTGCTATGACACTTTTCTATGCGGACAAACATATTGCTTGTAAATGGCTTTGTTATAATACTAAAAAAACTGTGGCTTTCGCTCATCTATACCAAACTAATAGGCTATGGGGCAAAGCTTATTCGGTTTCTAACTATCCATTTTGCTTAAAATAGTATACAAACACACTAATGCTATAATTTTCTCTCTCAACATATTTGTATATCGCTTATATCTGCAAGAGCAATTACATATAGGTGTGGGAGTTTTATTTACGTGTAAGTAAAACTTTATTTACACGTAAGTAGAACTTTATTTACACGTAAGTAAAGTTTTACTTACACGTAAATAATACAATACAATAAGTCGTAAACTATCGTTTAATAAGTCTACAAATGCCATTACACTGTTGTGGAAATATCGTTATAGCGGTATATAACTTCGAATGAATGTGCATTTAAACAGAACGTTACGATGTAATAAGCAATTTTCTATTAACTTCGGCAAATGGTTTGCCTTTGGTTTGGGGATATAAAGAGAAAATGGTATACAGCCGAACTGCATACCATTTTCTATATCAAAGTGGTGTTACCTTATAGTCTTACCATATTTTTAACGTGTTCTGAAGGTTCAGATAATCCCGGTCGAGTATTGGCTTGTGGTTTGAATCTTCCTCACCTGATATCCAAACAGGGCGAATAGCCTTAGCCTGAGCCTTACCATTTGGCGACAAGTTCCATTCGGTTGGACCGAAGAAGAAGTCTCTCGACGAACTCGCTGTATTGGAGGTTGAGGTCATATACTGTGCGTATGCACCTGCTCCATAGTTCATATCTCTTAATCCTATCATAGGAGATAAGGACATACGTCTACCCGTAACAGGCAAGAACAAGCCCTTGTTTGCACGTACAAGTGCCGTAACATTGGTGTACTTATAGAGCGATTTTACTCTTGTTGGGAACAACTTTACTCTTATAGAACCAGCCGTTCCAGAGGCTACATTAAGTAAAATACCATAAAGATAGCACAAGAAAATGAAAGCTGACAGAGAGTTATGGTATTTATAATGTGTAATGATGTTGCAGTATACTGAACTGACTGTGGTTTAGATATAAAAAGAGCGAAGAAAGCTAATTGTGTTGTTGCTTTCTTCGCTCTACAATATGTTCTTTATAAATTATGAATGCTGCTGTGCTAATATAGCCTGATGTATTAAGCCTGTAATTTCTTCTGTAAGTTCTGGATTATCTTTTAGCATTGTTTTAGTAGCATCTCTTCCTTGCGCCAATTTAGTGCCTCCGTAGCTAAACCAGCTACCACTCTTCTGAATAATATCAAATTCTACGCCTAAGTCGAGTATTTCGCCCACTTTCGATATTCCTTCACCAAAGAGTATATCGAATTCAGCTTTACGGAATGGTGGTGCTACCTTATTCTTTGCAATTTTTACTCGCACGTGGTTACCTATAATATCATCGCCATCTTTAATAGACGAGGCACGACGAATGTCTAAACGCACCGAACTATAAAACTTCAGCGCATTTCCACCTGTAGTAGTCTCCGATGGTCCAAACATTACGCCTATCTTTTCGCGTAGCTGATTAATAAAGATGCAGCAAGTGTTTGTTTTGCTTATAGTAGAAGTTAGTTTACGCAAAGCTTGGCTCATAAGGCGTGCTTGTAATCCAACATTCGAATCACCCATATCGCCTTCTATCTCTTTTTTAGGCGTAAGTGCAGCCACTGAATCTACAACAAGAATATCTATAGCCGATGAACGTATAAGCTGATCGGCTATTTCTAAGGCTTGTTCACCATTATCGGGTTGCGAAATCCATAGATTATCAACGTCTACACCTAACTTCTGCGCATAGAAGCGGTCGAAAGCGTGTTCGGCATCTATAAAAGCCGCAATGCCTCCTGCCTTTTGCGCTTCGGCAATGGCATGTATAGCAAGAGTGGTTTTACCTGAACTTTCTGGTCCATAAATCTCTATAATGCGGCCGCGTGGATATCCTCCTACGCCCAATGCCATATTAAGTCCTATGCTACCAGTAGGAATTACATCAACATCTTCTATAAGTTCGTCGCCCATTCGCATAATAGAACCTTTACCAAAGTCTTTCTCTATTTTCGACATTGCTGCTTGTAAGGCCTTTAGTTTACCTTCTGCAGCATTCTGTACTTCGTCTTTTGCCATATATTTCTTTATATTATTTTACTTGATAAGTTAAACTCTTTGTTTTAGAGCGTTCTCCTTTTGTGTTACCTATTCCTACCAATGCTTCCAGAATGGTACGAGTTCGATGTGTGCGGTGTGCATAGTCTTCAAAGCTTTCACTATAAGGATCTATTTTTCTTTTCCAACCTTCATAGGGAGCAATGTAGAAATAAGGAAGCGAGTCTGCTAACGAGTTAGTTTTTTCTTCTGTATAGTTTATGCTTTCTATGGTATCTAATGATGCTAGCGTAGGATATAAACATGTTATACCTTCCTGTTTACAGTAGTCTACAACAGGTGTAATCCATTGATTATAGTTTCCTCTTATGGACTGTAATGAGAAGTTGTTATATGTTGATTTTCCTATACGCTGTATCGGACGAATTTGCACCACGTTAGGCTTAGTGTCTTTGAACACATCTTTTATATGTATCAGTTCTGCTGCATTATCAGTGTTAACGGTATAATTCAAACGAATACGAAAGTCGGGAAAGTCTACTCTTATTCGTGAGAGATTAGCAATAAGTGTTGTAAACAAAGTGAATTTACCATTTGTCATTAAACTCTCGTAAGTGTTCTTAGTAAACCCATGTGCCGAAATAGTTATCTCTGTCAGACCATTTTCCACCAGTTTTTGCAATTTCTCATAAGTAAGCAGATTTCCATTGGTAGTGATTGTGATGTGTTTCACGCCATATTGCTTACCCAATTTCACCAACTGTAGCAAGTTTTGCGACATAGTGGGTTCGGCGCCACAACCAATTTGCAAACGAAGTGCACGTGGGAACAAAGCTTTTGCTATAACTTCTAAATCGTCTGTGGTAAACTTTCCGTGCATATTCTTTGCAGCTTCGGCATCGCTGAAGTAACACATCTTGCAGCGAAAGTTGCACGACATTACTGGATCTATATTGATACTGAGATATCTCTGTTTACCCAAATGAAGTGCTAAAATGCCCAAAAGCTTCACTTTCGGGCTATTAATTCGCTGATAGACATTCAGAAGTTTATAGATATTCATGCTTATTATACACCACTTCCGCTGTTCATTCTTTCTTCTTTCGCTTCTTAGGATAGGGCAACACCTCAGCCAAGATGGCTACAACCTTTGCTGCGTGGTCTGCTCTTGATACATCGAGAATGTAGTGTTCTTTTGCACCTTCGTATGGATAGCCTTTTTCTGCTTCTGCCATTAAAGTCTCAATTGCCTTGTGTTGCTTCACGAAAGCAATATTGTCGCAAACTATAATAACAGGTTTTTCGTTGGCATATATCATATACTCGCCGAACATCTTGCGGTATCTGATTGCTCCAACAGCTTCTATCTGTTGGCAAACAAACTCAATAAAGTCTAACGAACACGACATATCGTTTTACTGTTCCGTTTCTTTAATATTCAAATCCTACAATTCCAGATCGCCACCGAACACTTCGTGCCACGGCAGACCTTGCTTGTTTAGCTGTTCCATAAATGGGTCTGGGTCGAAGTCTTCCAAATTCCACACACCTGGTTTACGCCAAATACCTTTAAAGAACATCATTGCGCCAATCATTGCAGGCACTCCTGTTGTGTAACTAACGCCTTGCATACCTGTTTCTTCGTATGCAGCTTGATGCTTACAGTTGTTGTAGACGTAATAAGTCTGTTCCTTTCCGTCCTTAATACCACGAATACGGCAACCTATTGATGTCTCTCCATCGTAATTTTCGCCTAAGTCTTGTGGGTTGGGTAGTACGGCTTTGAGGAACTGAAGCGGTACAATCTTCACTTTTGCATTCTTCCCTGATCCGTCAGCAAGTGGAGCTTCGTATTCTATCTCATCAATACGGCTCATTCCTAAATTCTGTATGCAATCCAAATAAGTAAGGTATTGCTGACCAAAGGTCATCCAAAAGCGAGCACGTTTAATGGTTGGGTAATTCTTAACTAGCGATTCTAATTCTTCGTGGTGCATTAAATACGAATCGCGTGCACCTATATTAGGATAGGTTAAGTCTTGATGCACGGCTAATGGTTCTGTTTCTATCCATTCGCCATTCTCATAATATAAACCTTTTTGTGTGATTTCGCGAATATTTATCTCTGGATTAAAGTTTGTTGCAAAGGCTTTATGATGATTGCCTGCATTGCAATCTACAATGTCGAGATAGTGAATTTCGTCGAAATAGTGTTTTGCTGCATAGGCTGTAAATACCTGCGATACTCCGGGGTCGAAGCCACAACCCAGAATAGCTGTAAGTCCTGCCTGTTCAAACTTTTCTTTGTATGCCCATTGCCAGCTGTATTCAAAATGAGCTTCGTCTTTTGGCTCGTAGTTAGCTGTGTCTAAATAGTTGCAACCACATGCCAAACAAGCTTCCATAATAGTAAGGTCTTGATATGGCAACGCAAGATTTATCACCAATTCTGGTTTAAACGAATTGAAAAGTGCCTTTAATTGTTCCACATCATCGGCATCAACCTGTGCTGTTTTAATATCGGCTTTATAACCTTTGTTGTGAATAGACTTCACCAATTCATCGCATTTCTCCTTACGCCGGCTTGCTATCATAAAGTCGGTGAATACATCTTGGTTCTGAACTATCTTAAATGCGGCTACGGTGGCTACTCCACCTGCACCAATCATAAGTACTCTTCCCATTTTATAATTTATTTTATCTTATACTTTTATCTATTTCTTGCGATGTTATCCCCATTGCATTCATTAACGAATAGCCTAATATTTGTTGTTTAAAGTTACCTCCCTCCATAGGCATCATTGCAAATAGAGTGATGTGTTTATGCTCATCGTCCACGTCTTTCACTGTATTACGGATAACGCTACAGATGTTACCTTCTTCTGCATTTGGCACAAGCATAATGCGATGTACTTCATCGTGGCTAAGTGCAATGCGCAACACATCGAGCAAAACATCGTCTTTTTCTGCTAAAGCACTACCTGTTGCGATAGTGTTAATTATAAATTCGCCCAGCTTTTCATCAGCGAAAGCCTGTTTATCCAGTTCTCTTTGAAAGTCGGAAGGTACAAAGTTTTCTAACGTAGCTTTATTCTTATCGTGCAAGAGCACTACTTGTGTTTCGTGATTGCCTGGCTTCAACCGCCCGTCAAGAGCAACATCTACAATCCATTGGCTAAAGTCGGCTGCTGGAATCTTTCTATTGAGCATTCGCTCAAAGTTTACAATAAGGTTGAACGCCACCTTGTCGATATAATCGGCATCGACAATGATGATGTTTTCACTCATTTTAATATTCTGTGAATTTTGTGTATTCATTGCCACAAAGTTACATTAAAAGACGTAAATGCCAAAACTATTTCAGCATTTTTTTGTTTATTACTATTACATTCTCTACGTAAAATCGATAGAGAATGTCGTATAATACTTATTAAGGTTTCTAACTTGCTTTCTAAAAGCATTGCGAGTTATTGTTACAAAAGAATAAGATGAGAGAATTGCCTATTATTTATTGCGCATTTGTAGGTATAAACACATGATATACAAAATATTAAAGGTACATTCAAGGAATATCGTTGGTATATATGCTCCAAAAGTTGTAAAGACATTGATTTCTATGTATAGGTAGCAAACAGCACATTGTATAGAATGCTGTTATAATGATATTTAGATGCGTATAAAATCATTATTTTGTACGTATTATCTAAGTTCTGGTAATAGCGTTTGTTGCGTATAAAAATATGATTATGCCATAACGTAAATATAATTTAATAATAGGTAATTGTATTCTCTACTATTATGTCTTTTTTGCTGTACAAAACGACGTGCTATGTTACATTATGTTGCGATTAAAATGTTGCATTACAAAGTCTGAAGATATGAGAAGAGTTGTGGCTAATGAGTATAATAAAGAAACTGATTCAGTAGGATATAAGTATAGAAATTATTAGTAGCAACCATTGTTTACAAACCAAGTGAATAGAACTGCTAAAATGTTTATAAAACATACCAAATATTAGCTACTTTTGTTTCAGATATCTATTACGTTTGTCTCAGATATCTGTAACGTTTGTTTCAGATATCTGTCAGTTGCGTCTTAGATATCTATTATTTTCTATTTAGATATAATAGAAAACTACAGCCTTTATAAGGTCATATTATAATGCTTGAAAGATATTCTTTCAGATGAAGATTAGGTGTTCTTTTATGCTACAATGTTTCGCTTATAAATATAATAAGTTACTGAACAGAAATGGGTTGCTTAAGCCACTATTATATAAAATTAAGAATCATAACAGTAGCCCTCTTTCTCAAAATCGCTACACTTATTTTCTATAGCGGTAGAACCCTTTATACATTATGTATAGTGTATGTGTACACTAAATATATTAGTTAAAAACAATAAAATAGAACTATTAGTTTGCCTATTCAGATTATAATCTTTATTTTTGCAAAGAACAGAGAATTTGATTATTATTATCATCTATTCATCATATCATAACAAACATATAACAATATGAAACTCAAAACAAAACTTTTACTTACTTTAGTTGTCGTGTTGTTGGGAAGCATATTTACTTCTGCTTACGCAACAAAAAAACAACAGGCATTGCAAAACGATGCGAACCAAGCCACTTGCATTGTTGTTAAACTGCAAGATGGAGGCGAGAATATATTCTTCTTAGGAGAAAGTCCGAAACTAATGAACTTCGCTGATAGCTTAGCTGTGATTTACAAAAATCAACAACTAAACTTTGCGTTGAAAGATATTAAGGATTACCACTTTGAAGAACGCAATCCTGCAGGAATTAAACAGACAGAGAATAGTAGCACAAAGCAAGGTCAAACAGACTTTACACAAGGTATTGCTAATTTCACACAGTATCCTGTGGGAAGTCGCATTACAGTGTTTACCCTCGAAGGTCGCCGAGTTGCCGTTGTAGAAATAGGCAAAGATGGAACTGCTCAGCTAGATATGCGCAACAAACCTGCTGGGGTTTACATTGTAAATACGGGGAAACAATCGTTTAAATGGTTGAAGAAATAAATACGAACAACGATTCTTTGGTAAGTCAATACAGACTCCAAAGAATCGGATTCTTCTGTTTCTACATATCGCCCAAAACGGTTCTTCTGCAATAATGCCAAAACACAAAATACTAAAAGCTATAACAACAACTAACAGACAATTGCTATAAAGGCAAAACAAACAAAAACAATGGTCTTTTCTGCTTTAACAAAGGTAGAATTAGTACAACCACCATTCAGCTATATCACAATATTACATTAACAACATTTTATCGTAGATGGTAAGATATGCACTTATTTTATCGCTAGATAAAAATTAAAAGCATTTGAACTATGAAAAAGAAACTTCTATTTTGCACTATGGCAGCTTTTATGCTTGCCGCAAATGTTTGTGCTCAAAATTGGAAAATGGTTGTGGCACACAGCGACGGAACATTCGACACAATTGCTGTAGAAAAGGTAAAAGACGTAACCTTCTTTAAAACAAGCACACAACCAGTTACACCAAAAGATTTAGGCATTGAGTTCGTAAAGATTCCTGCGGGGTCATTCTTAATGGGAAGTCCGAACGATGAACCTCAACGCGAATCAGGAGAAATACAGCACAAGGTTACAATAACCAAAGATTTCTATATGAGTAAATACCCCATTACTTTCGAACAATACGACAAGTTTTGCGAAGCAACAGGACGTCAGAAGCCAAGCGACTATACATGGGGACGCGAAAATAGGCCCGTTATCGATGTAAGTTGGGACGATGCTACAGCTTTCTGTCAATGGATAGGCTGCCGTCTGCCTACAGAAGCAGAATGGGAATATGCTTGTAAGGCTGGAACAACCACACCATTTTATACTGGAAACAATATAACCACAAACGATGCTAACTACGATGGCAACTATCCATACAACAACAACGATCAAGGAGAGTATAGAAAGAAAACCGTTGCTGTTGGAACTGTAGGCGAACCGAACAGCTGGGGTCTCTACGATATGCACGGAAATGTACAAGAATGGTGTGCCGACTGGTACGATGACTATCCACAAGGCGAACAGACTGACCCCAAAGGTCCTGACAACGGAACCTACCGCATACTGCGTGGAGGAAGTTGGACAAGTCGCGCAATGCAGTGTCGCAGTGCCTATCGTGGAGGAAGCGAACACAATAGTAGATTAGACGATGCAGGCTTTCGCATTGTATTAATAAAGTAATCTTGCTCCACAAAACAAGTCGTAGAGAGAAACAAACATACCTATAATGTGTGGAGTACACACCAGAATATTCATTTAATAGTAGATAAGAACTATATAAATTTCAATTGGGCATTAGAGCTGAGTCGCTAATGTCCAATTTATATTAGAACGGCTCAATAGAAAAGAAGTGAGGGGGTCTTTGTAAAAAAGAAAGCTTGTAACAACTTCCATACTTATATAACAAAATTCTGAAGAACATATTATTATTTAGAAGCTCATAGCAACATATAAATCAGGATATTACAGAATAAGAAAAATTATATTCGCCATCTGAATAAACATCTTTTAGGCATTATAATATAACATCATAAAGGTTGCAGTTTTTTATGATATCTAAACCACACCTGATAGATATCTAAAACGAGCGTTACAGATGTCTGAGACGAACGTTACAGACGTCTGAGACGAACGTTACAGATGTCTGAAACAAAAGAACTATATTTTACTACCTTTTCTACATATATAAAGTATTCTATTCAACAGATAAACAACCAATAGGTGTTGCTTATAATTTCGCTATCTCTCTCCCATTAAACCATTAAAACACTTTGCAGTGAACATCATTTTGTAGAATTGTGGTAGGCTAAAGTGGTATGAAAACTGGTTTAGGCATAGATACAAAAAAGTCTCGCTGTTCATTCATAAACAACGAGACTCTGAAATAATTATATATGGAAAATTAATGTAGATTAGCTAATTCTATGGCTTTGTCTACAGCTGCTGTTACGCCTTCAACGTCTTTTCCACCAGCTTGTGCATAGTGAGGTTGTCCACCGCCACCACCTTTAATAAGTTTTGCAGCTTCGCGAATAATCTTACCTGCATTCAATTCGTAATCTTTCACCATATCGTCGCTCAACATAATAGAGAGTAAGGGTTTGTTCTCGTAAGTTGATCCCAATACACAGAGGAGCTTTTCAGGGATTGCAGCACGCACTTTAAAAACAATGTCTTTTGCCGAAGCTGGTTCTACTGGGAGCACAGCTTTCACCACTTTCACTCCATTCACAGTTTGAGCACTCTCTATCAAACTGTTTGCAAGACGAGATACGGTTTGCTGGCGGAAGTTCTCCATCTGTTTCTTCATAACATCGTGCTCCTGAATATATTTCTCAACAACACCTCGCAAATCTTTCGCATTGTTAAACATCGCCTTCAAATCGCGTACAGTATCTTCGAGCAGGTATATTGTCTCCTCGCATCGTTTACCTGTAAGCGCCTCGATACGGCGGACGCCTGCAGCCACGCTGCTTTCGCTAATTATCTTGAAGAAACCTATACGACCTGTAGACGTTGCGTGAATACCACCACAGAACTCGCACGATGGACCAAATTTAATGACACGTACCTTGTCGCCATATTTTTCGCCAAACAATGCCACTGCTCCCATTTCTTTCGCCTCCTCCAATGGTGTGTCGCGATACTCACCACATGGGAAGTCTTGACGTATCATATCGTTAACAAGACGTTCAACCTGACGCAATTCGTCATCGGTTACCTTCTGGAAGTGTGAGAAATCGAAGCGCAAAGTGTCTGGGCTAACATACGAACCTTTCTGTTCGCAATGCTCTCCCAATACTTGTTTCAACGCATAGTCTAACAAGTGGGTTGCTGTATGGTTAGCAGCCGAAGCATCACGCTTGTCGGTATCAACACACGCCATAAAGTCTGCCTCTACGTTCTTGGGCAATTGCTTTACTATATGAATGCTTTGATTGTTCTCTCGCTTCGTGTCCACAATATCAATGGTTTCGTCTTCGGTTACCAATACACCTTGATCGCCAACCTGTCCACCCATTTCGCCATAGAAAGGCGTGTGGTCTAACACCAGTTCAAAGAAAGTATTTTTCTTCTGAGTAACCTTTCTGTAACGCAAAATGTGGCATTCGTATTCAGTGTAGTCGTAGCCAACAAACTCTTGTTCGCCCTCGCGCAATACTACCCAGTCGCTGTTTTCTACAGCTGCAGCATTGCGAGCACGTGCCTTTTGTTGTGCCATTTCTTCCTCAAACTGTTTCTCGTCTACACTGAAACCGTGTTCCCGACAAATCAATTCTGTTAAATCAAGCGGAAAACCGTAAGTATCGAATAGTCTGAAAGCCTCCTTTCCACTTAGTTCGGTCTTGCCTTGTGCTTTCAGTTCGTCCATTTCGGTAGTCAGAAGGTTTATTCCTTTTTCTAACGTACGCAAGAAAGAGTCTTCTTCTTCCTTCATAACACGAGCTATAAGTTCGCGTTGAGCCGTCAGTTCTGGATAAGCGCCACCCATCTCGTGAATAAATGTGTTGAGCAACTTATATATGAATGCCTCTTTTTGATCTAAGAATGTATAGGCGTAGCGCACTGCACGACGTAAGATACGACGAATAACGTAGCCTGCTTTTGCATTGCCAGGCAACTGACTGTCGGCAATAGAGAAAGCAACCGCACGCATGTGGTCGGCAATAACACGCATTGCAATGTCTATCTTCTCTTGTTCAGTCGTCGCTTCTCCGTTTTCGCCCGATGGTGTAGTAAAGCCATACTTCTTTCCACTCAAGCGTTCTATCTCCTTAATGGTTGGTTGGAATATATCGGTATCGTAGTTAGAGTTCTTTCCTTGCAACATACGTACAAGGCGTTCGAAGCCCATTCCTGTATCAATAACGTGCATTGAAAGGGGTGAGAGCGAACCATCAGACTTGCGTTGGAACTGCATAAAAACAATGTTCCAAATCTCAATTACCTGTGGATTATCTTTGTTTACAAGCTCACGTCCAGGTATTTGTGCTTTCTCTTCGTTGCTGCGAGAATCTACGTGTATCTCCGAACACGGACCACACGGACCTGTCTCTCCCATTTCCCAGAAGTTGTCGTGCTTGTTTCCATCAATAATGTGGTCTGTTGGTAGGTGTTTAGCCCAATATTTGGCAGCTTCTTCATCGCGAGGAATACCGTCTTCAGGACTACCTTCGAACACAGTAACATACAAATCGGCTGGATTTAACTTCAAAACATCTACCAAATATTCCCACGCATAGTCGATTGCTTTTTCTTTAAAGTAATCGCCAAAGCTCCAATTGCCGAGCATTTCAAACATAGTGTGATGGTAAGTGTCGTGTCCAACTTCTTCTAAATCGTTGTGTTTGCCACTTACGCGTAAGCATTTTTGTGAGTCTGTACGGCGGCGTGGTTCTGGATCTTTCGTCCCAAGTATTATATCTTTCCACTGGTTCATACCAGCGTTAGTAAACATTAGTGTTGGATCGTCCTTAATAACCATTGGTGCGGACGGTACAATGACGTGTCCTTTTGACTCAAAGAACTTCTTGTAAGAGTCGCGGATCTCATTCGCTGTCATCATTTTCATCTACTTATTTTCTAAAATTCATATAAAAGTATTGCAAAGATACTGACTTTTCACTATTTTTGCAAACGAATTGATGAATGATTGAACTATGACAGATAATTTGCGTAAACTATATTACTCTATAAAAGAAGTGGCACAGATGATTGGTGTGTCAGAAAGTTTACTTCGCTATTGGGAAACTGAGTTTCCACATCTACGTCCGAAAACCACTGGAAATCGTGTTCGTCAATATACTGATAAGGATATTGAACAGATAAAGATTATCTACAATTTAGTGAAGGTACGTGGCTTTAAGATTGCTGCGGCACGTAAAATGTTGCAAGAAAATCGTAGTGGAGCTGATAAAAGTCAGAAAGTGCTTGAGAGTTTGATATCGGTGCGCGACCAATTAAAAGAACTGAAAGCTCAACTCAGTAGCTTAGTGTAGTTATTGCTTACACCTTATATATATTATATATATACTAACGAAACTTTTGACATATAATAGAAACAGTGTAAGCTTGATAGAAAAGAGGACAAGCATAATTAATCTCTCTCAAATATAACTAAACGAAGAATAATATATTGCTGTTCAGGTGCTTATAATAGAATCTGAATCGAAACATTGCAGAATAAAGAACAGCACAATCATCACCTGAATAAATACTTTACGCCTATTATAACACTGCATTATAAAGGAGCCAATTTGCTATGATATCTAATCTGCAACTAACAGACGTCTATCACGCGCGTTTCAGACGTCTGAAACAAGTATGACAGACGTCTAAGACGTGAACGACAGATATCTGAGATATTTCTATTTGATTTGTGAGTAAATAATAGACTCTAATTATAACACTCTCTATCTTTTTTCTATTAACCTGAACTCGGGATAAGTTTCTTTTTATTACTCTAATTTATTTATCCTAAAACCCATTTAGCCTCAATCGTCTTAGATTGAGGCTACTCCTTTTTATCAAAAACAAACTGTTTTTTTAGAACAAAGAAAGTTGACCGTTGTGTTGTTCTATGCAGAAATCTAAATTGACTTCAGGTTTCTTTTCAAAGAAGCTATATGCAGCCATTGCTGATAATACATTCATAGCAAAATTAAGTACACTTCTATGTCTAGAGTGGACCAATTGTGCTACATTTTTCAGTTCGTCATTGATAGTTTCAATTACAGATCTTTTTCTTAAAAGCAGTCTATCATATATTGGGATTAACTTGTTTTTCATATTACTTCTTATACCTGTTACCAAGTTAATGCCATCATTGAATAATTTTTCAAATAGTCCCTTAGAGATGTATCCTTTATCGGCAAATAATTTTCCAAAAACATTATCAGTCAGCCTATTAAAGACATTCTCATCTCTATCATCTACATTGGCTTTGGTAAGCATAAAGTTGAGAATTTCCCCTCGTTCATTGCATATAAGGTGCAGTTTAAATCCAAAATACCAACCCATTGTGCTTTTGCCTCTGGTAGCATAATCCTTAAAAACCTTATTGCGGTAAATACGTTTATTATGGCAGACTGGGATACAGGTAGAGTCAATAAAGCTAATACCAGTACATCTGCCAAAACAACATATTTGCAAGAACATCATCATTTCTACCGAAACTCTAGCTTCAAGCTCCAAAAAACGATTATAGGATAACAGATGAGGAAACATATCTGCAAGATGCTCCTTGATAAAGAACATATAATAATGTTGAAAGTTACGATAAGAATTAAAATGAAAACAGATCATTATGGTTATGATTTCTGACTTGCTCATACGCCATTTACGAAGGCGATGCTTACACTTGGTATCATTAGGAAGCCCTATTTTATCAATTTCTGACTCAAATTCTTTGCAAAAGTCATCTGCAATACAAAAGATTTCGGTAATTTTGTCTTTGGTAATCATCGCTATATTAATTGTAAGTTATTGATTTTCAACTATAAAGTTACAAAAATATAACGAGATTACCAACTTTTTTGAGTATTATTCTTATCCCGAGTTCAGGTTATTAAGTTGTGGTCTACAAACTAAGAAGAGTTTTACTGTCTTAATAGACCAATAGTATAAATGAGAAAAGAGATATCGTCTTACTTCAATATAATTCCGTTATAGATACGTCCAGAGTCTACTCCAAGTTTACGAGCAGAGAAATAATCGTTTGTATTATCGTAGGTACAGATTTCTTCATCTATTATATTTTGTGGCAGAACACCCATTGTTTCCATATCTATACGATTAGAAAGCTTCAAGTCTAAGTGCCATTTCAAAGGAAGTTCCCCCTCTTTAGGTTGTATAACACGATAGCGTTTGGCTATTCGTTCCATATCGAAACAAGCATTAACAAACTGTTCGTACACTTCATCGCCTACTTCGAAGTTCTGCAAAGATATGCCTGGACCTATCACTGCTTGCAATTCTTGTGGTTTGGTTTGGTAAACAATGCCCATTTCTTTAATAGTTTTCTGCACTATATGCTTCACCGTTCCACGCCAACCAGCATGTATTGCAGCTGCAGCGTGGTGCTTGGTATCGTATAAAAGAATAGGAATACAATCAGCAGTAGATACTCCGATACAAACATTTAGTTCATTTGTCATCACAGCATCAACACCTTCTATAATCTGTTCACGAATATTTGCAGGCAGCTTAAAATATTCGTTGGCAATTATTCGCGAACTATCACTGTGTATTTGGTGTGGAACTATAAGCTTGTTTACATCTATCTCTAAACAGTTGGCTAAGCTTTTGCGGTTTTGCTCTATGGCGTCTGGTGAATCACCACAATATCTATTAATGTTAAAAGCAGCATAATTGCCTTTGCTCACACCACCGTGGCGTGTAGATGAGAAGGCAACAACATTATTGGCAAGTTCATAAAAGTGTAATTCAGGCTTATTCATCAATGTATTCAAAGTCGTTAAGTTCATCTATATCGTCTATTTCGTCTTCGCTGTACGACTCTATATCAACTACATCAGCCCCCTCTTCATGCATTTCCTCCTCAAGGCGCACTATATCTTTATCGCGATGTACAAGCGTGTCTTCGGTTACAATGTTGCTTAGTTTGTTGCTCTCTGCATTAAGCTCTTTCCACAACAAATCTTTTAATTCCTCTATTCCGCTACCAGTAACAGCAGAAATAAACACCACAGGCAAATCGGTTGGTAATGTATCTCGGAGCATTTCTATTAACTCGTCGTCTAAAAGATCGCTCTTTGTAACAGCTAACACTCTATGCTTACTAAGCATCTCGGGATTAAACTGGCGGAGTTCGTTCAATAATATCTCATATTCCTTTTTTATATCATCTGTATCTCCTGGCACCATAAACAGCAAAAGCGAGTTACGCTCTATGTGTCTGAGGAAACGTAAGCCCAATCCTTTACCTTCGCTTGCACCTTCAATAATACCAGGAATGTCTGCCATAACGAAGCTTTGGTGGTTGCGATAACTCACAATTCCCAGCGAAGGTTCCATTGTTGTGAAGGGATAGTTAGCTATCTTAGGCTTTGCGCTCGATAAAGCCGACAATAATGTAGACTTACCTGCATTAGGAAAGCCAACCAACCCCACGTCTGCTAAAAGCTTAAGTTCAAGAATGATTGTCATTTCTTGTAGCGGTTCGCCAGGTTGAGCATAGCGCGGTGCCTGATTAGTAGCTGTACGAAATTGGAAATTACCTAATCCGCCACGTCCACCTTTTAATAACACAACTTCTTGCCCATCGTAAGATATATCGCAAACAAATTTTCCTGTTTCTGCGTTATACACCACTGTGCCGCAAGGAACATCTATGTAGATATCCTTACCATCGCTTCCGTGACACTTGTCTCTTCCTCCATTTCCTCCATGTTCAGCAAAAATGTGGCGTTGATAGCGCAAGTGAAGTAACGTCCAATAATTGTGATTACCTCTAAGGATAATGCTTCCGCCCTTTCCACCATCGCCTCCGTCAGGGCCACCATTGGGATTATATTTTACGTGGCGCAAGTGCATAGAGCCTTTACCGCCTTTTCCAGAGCGGCAATATATCTTAACGTAATCAACAAAGTTTGTTTCTGCCATAGCTTTTATATGGATTTAAATGTAGCTTGATGGGTGGTCTTTAAAATAAATGTTGATTGGAATGCCAATCAATAACACATTTCATAAAATGAAAACGATGATAGGCGGCGAGTAAAAGTGTGTTTACAACTATACTCTTTACAGCCTATCATCGTTTTTATATTATAGTTCTTCTATTACAGTAGCAATGCGACCGAATATATCGTCTATAGTTCCAAGACCTTCTACATGGTGGTGAATGTCTTCTTTCTTATACCAATCAATCAGTGGAGATGTTTGTGTGTGATACACATTTAGACGTTTCTTAATAGTTTCTTCGTTGTCGTCAGAACGTCCACTTTGCTGCCCACGCAGAACAAGACGCTTCATAAGTTCTTCTTCTGGTACAAATAGTTCTATCATAGCAGCTATTTTGTGTCCGCGTTTAGCCAACATAGCCTTCAATGCATCTGCTTGTGGAATGGTACGAGGGAAGCCATCGAAAATAACGCCTTTATGTTCTTTGCCAAAACTATCGTAAACATGAGCTAATATGTCTACCATTAGTTCGTCTGGTATAAGCTGACCATTGTCGATATACCCTTTTGCGATTTTACCTAGCTCTGTTCCTTTCTTAATTTCAGCGCGCAATACATCGCCCGTAGAAATATGTTCAAAGCCGTATTTCTCTATCATTTTGTCGCTCTGTGTGCCTTTTCCTGCACCGGGAGCACCGAAAATTACAATATTCTTCATTATTCTTGTGCTAAAGTATATATGTCTCTTAAATTTCGCCCTTGTTGGTCGTAGTCTAAACCATACCCTACAATAAAGTCGTTTGGTATCTCCATTGCTGCATACTTTATATTTAATGCCACTTGTAGCTTGCCTGGTTTCAACAGCAATGTACTGATATGAATGTTTGCAGGTGATTTCTCCCAAAGTACTTTCAACATACGTTCCATAGTTTTACCAGTGTCTACTATATCTTCTACTATTACTACTTCGCGCCCTGTAATATCTTCGTTCAAACCAATAACTTCGGTAATCTTCCCCGACGATTCTGTACCTGTATAAGAAGCTACCTTTACAAAACTTATTTCACAAGGAATATCAATAAACTTCATCAAATCTGCAGCATACATAAACGAACCATTGAGAACCGCTAGAAATAGGGGATTCTTGCCAGCCATATCTTTATTTATTCTATCGGCTACGCTTTTTACTTTCTCGAGAATGGTTGTTTCTGGAATTGATATCTCAAATGTTTTATCTTTAATTGTTACACGACTCATTGTAATAAATCTGTTATTTAAGCGCAAAATTACTAAATTTAAACCGAACTATCTTATATGATTAGCATTTATTTTGTAAATTTGCCACTATTATGAAGATATTTACGAGTGCTCAGATACGTGAGCTTGACCAATATACAATAGAACACGAGCCCATAAGATCGATTGATTTGATGGAAAGGGCTGCCAAAGCTATAACTCATTCTATAATGGAAGAATGGAGTAATAATACTCCTATGGTTGTTTTTGCTGGACCAGGAAACAATGGTGGCGATGCATTGGCGGTTGCTCGTTTGCTTTATAACGAAGGCTATCAGGTGAAAGTTATTTTGTTTAATATATCTAATAAACTATCAGAGAATTGTACTCTAAATAAAGATAGGCTATTAGACTTAAAGCATTTCAAGGATTTTACTGAAGTAACTGTATCGTTCGACCCTCCCGAACTTAATGCCGAAACGCTGGTTATTGATGGTTTGTTTGGCATTGGACAGAATAAACCTCTCGCTGGTGGGTTTGCATCGCTAGTAAAATATATAAACCAGAGCCCATCAAAAGTTGTGAGTATAGATATTCCATCAGGACTTTTAGCGGAAGACAACTCGCAAAACGTAAACGCAAATATTATTAAAGCCGACTTAACACTTACACTACATCAAAAGAAATTGTCGTTCTTGTTTAGCGAATCACAACAGTTTCTGGGTCGTGTGAAAGTGCTCGATATACGATTAAGTAGAGAATTTATTTCTAAGACAGGTGCGCAATATACCATTCTGGAAGAAGACGACATACGTGCAAAGTTGCTTTCGCGTGGCGATTTTGCCCATAAAGGAACTATGGGTAAAGCACTGATAATAGCAGGAAGCTATGGTATGGCTGGGGCGGCAGTGCTTGCCACTCGTGCTTGTCTACGTTCTGGCGTTGGAAAGGTGGTGGTACACACTCCTAAACGGAACTACGATATTATGCAAACTGCTGTTCCAGAGGCTGTAATGCAAATAGACCACGAAGATGCCTACTTCTCTGAACCTGTAAGCGTAGAAGATTTCGACGCCTTGGGCATTGGTCCTGGATTAGGACAAGTGGAAATTACTGCCATTGCTATGATTTCACAAATACGTAGAACACAATGCCCTATTGTGGTAGATGCCGATGCACTAAATATGTTGGCTTCTCATAGAGCATGGTTACAACAGTTGCCAAAGAAAATAATAATGACACCACATGCGGCAGAGTTTGACAGACTGAACGGTACGCCTTCTATTGGTGAATATGAACGATTGGAACAAGCACAACAATTGGCTCAAAATCTTGATGCCTTTATATTACTAAAAGGGCATTATAGTGCGCTTTGTCTGCCAAATGGAAATATTCTTTTTAACTCTACAGGGAATAGTGGAATGGCAACGGCTGGTAGTGGTGATGTGCTTTCTGGAATTATAACTGCCTTATTGGCTCGTGGCTATCAGAATGCAGATGCATGTGCTGTAGGAATGTATCTGCATGGATTAGCTGGCGACCTTGCTGCAAACGATTTAGGAAAGGAGAGCCTTGTTGCAAGCGATATAATCAACTATCTGCCAAAGGCTTTTAACCGCCTTAACGAATAGTATTTGCGTGTAGTTTTTCCGATTTTGTAGAATATAGACGAAGATTTTGTAAACACCGTTCACAAGTTATTTGCCAATTGAATGGAATATCTTAAATGTTTAGAAAAAGTTCGTGAAATATTGGTCTTTTGTTTCAGATATCTGTAACGTTTGTTTCAGATATCTGTAACGCTCGTCTCAGATATCTATCAGTTACGGTTTAGATATCACAAAAAACTACAACCTTTATTATTTACGCCACCTACAGTAAATATATGCAATATCATTTCAATGAGTTGTAGAGACGATATCACAATTAATCGCTCCCCTACTCTTAACAGAGCGTCCGTTGCAAAATAACATTATACATTAAAAATGGTCAATAAAATGTGCGTTTTATAATAAAATTATCAGGCGCTACAACAAGTTAAAAAGACAAGCAAGATATTAGTCAAGAATGCAACAGATGATAGAATGCATCAGTATCAACAATCATATATGGTAATATTATGGTATATAGCCAATTGTGTTTAATATATTTTGAGGTTATAAATATAAACAGACAACCAAATATTATTTGTTGTATTTCATAGTATTTAATTAATAAAAAAGTCTCAACAGTATTTCTACCATTGAGACTATATTATGTTTCTTATTTACTTTGCTTCTGCAAATATTCTGCTTTACTTAATTCTGAATTTTATTTTTCAATAGCAGCAACGCCAGGTAACACTTTACCTTCGATAGCTTCGAGCATTGCCCCGCCACCTGTTGAAACATAAGAAACCTTGTCTGCCAAGCCAAACTTGTTTACAGCAGCTACCGAGTCGCCACCACCTACAAGAGAGAAAGCACCATTCTTCTGTGTAGCTTCGGCAACATATTTCGCAATTTCGCCAGTACCGTGAGCAAAGTTGTCGAATTCGAATACGCCAACAGGTCCGTTCCATAAAATTGTTTTTGAGCTAAGAATAATCTTTTTCCATTCTTCAAGACTTTCAGGAGCAGCGTCCATGCCTTCCCAGCCGTCAGGAATTTGGTCAATAGGGAACTCTTTACGTTCTGCATCGTTAGAGAACTGTTGTGCACAGATGGTTGCAGTAGAGAGCGAAAGTTTTACACCTTTTTCCTTTGCCGCCTTTATTACATTTAAAGCTTCAGGCATTAGGTCGTCTTCGTGTAGCGAATCGCCAATCTTCCCACCTTGTGCCTTAATGAAGGTGAAGCCCATACCACCACCAATAATAAGGTTATCTACCTTATCAAGCAGGTTCTTAATGACGCCAAGTTTTGAACTAACTTTCGAACCACCAATAATTGCTGTAAATGGGTGTTGAGCGTTCTTTAAAACATTATTAATAGCTGTTACTTCCTTCTCCATTAAGAAACCTAACATCTTGTGGTCGGCATCGAAGTAGTCGGCAATAACAGCAGTTGAAGCGTGCTTACGGTGAGCTGTACCGAAAGCATCGTTCACGTAAACATCAGCGTATGAAGCCAACTTCTTTGCGAACTCAGCCTGACGTGTTTTCATTTCTTTCTTAGCAGCATCATATTCTGGTGTACCTTTTTCTACGCCTACTGGCTTACCTTCTTCCTCTGCATAGAAGCGAAGGTTTTCTAACAACAGAGCTTCGCCAGGTTTCAGTGCTGCAACGTCTGCCTCTGCATTAGCAGCATCTTTAGCAAACTTCACAGGAACACCCAAAGCATCGCTTACATTCTTAACAATTTGGCTTAACGAAAGTTCTGGTTTCACTTTACCTTTAGGCTTTCCCATGTGACTCATCATAATGAGTGCGCCACCATCAGCAAGCACCTTCTTCAGCGTCGGTAAAGCGCCACGAATACGTGTGTCGTCTGTTACATTGCCATTCTTGTCCAATGGCACATTAAAATCAACGCGAACAATAGCTTTATGTCCTGCGAAGTTGAAATCATTAATCTTCATTTGATTGATATTTATATTATTATAATGAATACGTTCCTATGGCAAAAATACGAAAAAATATCTTATCAGGAAAACTATAAGCAATCTTTTTTGTAATTTTGCACCAATAAACAAATATAAATGAAAGATTCGATTATTATTGTTAGTGGTGGGCTCGATTCCATTACACTTCTCTACGACAAAGCTGCAACTATTGCTTTAGCTGTTTCATTCGACTATGGACAGAATCACGCAAGTCGTGAGTTGCCATTTGCTGCTTTGCATTGTAAGCGTTTAGGTATACAACACATTGTTATTCCGTTGCAGTTTATGCAGCAATATTTCAAAAGTTCGCTCTTGGACGGAGCAGAGAATATACCTGAGGGGCATTACGAGGAAGAGAATATGAAGTCTACTGTTGTGCCATTTCGTAACGGTATTATGCTTGCAATAGCTGCAGGAATAGCCGAAAGCCACAATCTCAATCGTATTTACATTGCCAATCATGGAGGTGATCACACCATCTATCCCGACTGTCGCCCTGAGTTTATTAATGCTATGACAGCTGCAACTCAAGCTGGAACATTCAACAATACTCGTGTGGAAGCAGCATTTACCAATATTACAAAGGCTGACATTGTTCGTATAGGAAACAAACTTGGTATAAACTATGCAGAAACATGGAGCTGCTACAAAGGAGGCAAATGCCATTGTGGTAAATGTGGCACTTGCATTGAGCGTAAAGAGGCTTTCCAAGAAGCAGGATTAACCGACCCTACAGAATACGAAGCATAATCCAACAGATAGTGTTAGGGTTATATCAGGATAAAAATAAAACCACATAGTGTTTGTTAAGCGAAACAATTCATTAGTTTTTTAAATCGCAATTTAATAAAAAAAGATTATAAAAATGAGCGAGATTACACAAAAACAGATTTTTAAAGAGATTAGGAATTTCTTAATAATAGCCATCGCTGTATCTATAGGAAGTTTTGGCTGGTGTGCATTTGTATTAACCCATAAAGTCCCTATTGGTGGAATTGCTGGTCTTTCGTCTGTGCTTTATTGGGGTACTGGTATTCCTATACAGGTTACTTACTTCATTTTGAACATTTCGTTGTTGTTGGTTGCATTAAAAGTACTTGGTTGGCGATTTTGTATTCGGACAATTTTCTCTGTCATAGTTTTCACTATTAGTAGTAGCATTTTCCAACATTTAATGACTGATAACAGTGTTCTTTTCCCTAACGATCCATTCCTTGCTAGTGTAATTGGTGGCGCTTTGTTGGGTTTAGGCACAGGAATAGCTTTACAATATAATGCTAGTACTGGTGGTTCTGATGTTGTTGCGGCAATGATAAACAAACATCACGATGTATCATTGGGTAAGATAATATTAGCTTGCGACCTTATTATAATAACATCTGGCTACTTAGTACTGCACAATTGGGAGAATATTATATATGGCTATATCACACTTTTCATTATGTCTGCTGTTGTAGATTATGTTGTTAATGGTATGCGTGGTTCTGTTCAATTTTTTGTTGTTTCCGACAAATGGGAAGAGATTGGTAATGCCATAAATAGTAAAGTGGAACGTGGCTGTACACTTATTGATGCTCGTGGTTTCTACACTGGTAGAGAGTTGGGTATGCTTTTCGTTCTTGCACGACGCTCTGAAACACACGATATATTCAGTGTTATCGACGAGATAGATCCTGAAGCATTTGTATCGCAGAGTGCTGTAAACGGTGTTTATGGCGTTGGATTTGATAAAATGAAAGTAGGTAGTCGTAAAAAGATTGCCAGCTATGCTGTTAATGATAATGAAAAGCAATAACTTTGCAGTATTATGAATTATGATGAAATAAAGAATAAACACATTGCAGTACTGCTTTCGGGTGGTGTCGATAGTTCGGTTGTTGTTTACGAATTTGCACGGTTAGGACTAACTCCCGACTGCTTCTACATTCGCATTGGTCCTGAAGAGAAGGAAGAATGGGATTGCAATTCAGAGGAAGACGTAGAAATGGCTACAGCTGTGGCACAACGTTTTGGTTGTAAGTTCAATGTTATAGACTGTCATAAGGAGTATTGGGGACAAGTAACTAAATATACTATGGAGAAAGTGCGTGCTGGTTTTACGCCTAATCCTGATGTTATGTGCAATCGGCTTATAAAGTTTGGTGCATTCGATGAGAAGTGTGGACACAACTACGACCTTATTGCCACTGGACATTACGCACAAACCAAATGGATTAACGGAAAGAAATGGCTCTGTACAAGTCCTGACCCAGTAAAAGATCAGACTGACTTCTTAGCACAAATATACGATTGGCAATTACGTAAAGCTTTATTTCCTATAGGACATTACGAAAAGAATGAGGTGCGCGAGATTGCCGAACGCGAACATCTTATTAACGCTAAACGGAAAGATTCGCAAGGCATTTGTTTCTTAGGAAATATAGACTATAACGAATATGTGCGTCGCTATCTTGGTGAACAGGTGGGCGATGTTGTTGAA
The DNA here is from genome assembly GCF_900454935.1 of Prevotella pallens. Lineage (NCBI taxonomy): Bacteria > Pseudomonadati > Bacteroidota > Bacteroidia > Bacteroidales > Prevotellaceae > Prevotella > Prevotella pallens. Next base: position 646,656 of record NZ_UGTP01000001.1, on the reverse strand, counting down.
TTAGAAACTGGAAAGATAATAGGACAGCACAAAGGGTTGTGGTTTCATACCATTGGACAACGCAAAGGGTTGGGCTTTGGTGGTGGACCATGGTTTGTTGTGAAGAAAGATGTAACCACCAATGTGTTGTTTGTTAGTCATGGCTACGACCCCGAAACGGCATACAAAAAAGACTTTAGGGTGCACGGCTTGCATTGGCTCACAGAAACACCTTGCTCAGAAGTTGGTAACAATAATGTTGATGCTACCGAACAGATATCCATTTGTTTCAAAATTAGGCATACGCCTGAGTTCCACAAGGGATATTTGGAATTGCTTTCTACTAACAACGAGGGCGAACCAACAGAAGCTATTGTACACTCTGAAGACAAAATACATGGTGTTGCACCTGGACAGTTCTGTGTTATCTACGATAAAGATCACAACCGTTGCTTCGGTTCGGCTGAAATTACATTTTAAATATACTCCGCTAAAATCACGTTGCTTCATTTTTCTGCAACGTGATTTTTTTTAATCTCTACTATTAACCGATAAATACAATCATAATGTATTGTAATATCTCTGTAATGTTTAAAGAATATATCTTAAGATTATGAAAAACATTACGGTACATTTGTATTTATAATTCAAAGATGTTATTTTTGCGAAAGCATATATCCAACATCTACTATGACATAAGAATCATAGTACGTTTATAAAACCAAATGCCCACACCTCCGACACGGCATTACCAACAATATGGGTTTAAAGGGGAGGTCTAAACACAATGAAGACTATTTTATGGAAGAAAAAAAACACTATTGCAGTTCTAACAGCGTTTATTGCTATGTTTTTACCTTTAAAAGGATATGCAGAAATTGTGGCATACGGTCTTGCTATTGCTGGCAATAAAGTTACTTCTGCTAACTGCAACGACCTTTCAATACTCGATGGTGTAAGTGGAAAAGTTTGCTACGACCCTACTAACAAAGTGCTTACGCTGCAAGATGCCACTATAAACACTGGTGGAAACATTAACGCTATATACTCTAAAATTGATGGTATTACTATAAAAATAATTGGTACTAACAACCTGAAAGCACAAAAAGCGGCTATTACACTTATGACTCCTACAACCATTACAGGCGGAGGAACACTTAACGCAGAGAGCGAAAAGGATTGTGCCATATTTGTTTTTAATACCGAACTCACTATAGACAATTGTACCATAAACGCCAAAAGTAAAGCATACGGTATTGCGGGAGGCGATGGAACGTCTGAAAAATTAATTATAAAAAACTCGTCTGTAACAGCTGAAGGTAACGAAGGAGGTTCTATTAGAGACCTTGCCGAACTTGTATTAATAGGCTGTAACATTACTCAACCTGTGGGAGCAACATTCGATTCGTCGCTACATTGTGTAGCACTCAACGGAGAGATGGTAAACAGCAAGGTTATTATTACGAAAGACCCAACTGCTATTGCAACGTCTTCTATTCACACTGTTGCAGCACAAAACGTATACGCTATAAATGGTATTAAGCTTACGAACGAATACGAAAAGCTATCGAAAGGCATATATATTGTTAATGGTAAGAAAGTGATAAAACAATAACGAAGCACTGTAGTTAGAATACATCAAACAAAATATGATGCAGTTTTACAAGTGCGTATATTGGTTCAGTAAAAAATAGATAAGGCTATTATTAGCAGTATTTACTGGTACGCACTTGTAAAAATAGAATATCGAAAAGCATAGAGAAACCCATCAGCTTTTAAATGCTTTTGTCTTAGATATCTGTCGCAATCGTTTCAGATATCTGTCGCGATCGTTTCAGATATCTGTCAGTTGCGTTTTAGATATCATAGCAAATTGGCTCCTTTATGATGCTGTGTTATAATAGTCGAATAATATTTATTCAGATGAGGAATATTATTCGTTTCACACTATAATATTCCAATTTAGGCATTAGTATAAGTGTCTTAGGAACAATATGCCATTTCAGATTTAAGTATATTGTAATGAAACACATTACAATTATACTCTTTTCTATGGAGACTCCTATACCAAAATTGATTTATTAGCGAATTGATAACTTTTGTTTTATTGTTAGCAGATTATTTTCCTCTATAATGTAGGCATTGCAAGCCACAACAAGTTAGAAAAGCTATTAAACTGCCAACAATAAAACGAAAGCTAATAAGAAGCAATTATACAACCTATATGTAATAATGCTACACTCTAACAACTGGTTTATATTTTGCTATACTTAGAATTACAAATATAGTACAGACGCATCGAAAGATTTAGTGTCTTTCGCACCAGTATATAGCATCAGTTCAGATAGTTGTTCGTTCATTTTCGTTATTTTCTCCTTAACTCCTGTTGCACCTTGCTGTAACAAAGGTGTCAAAATTCCTCTGCCCACCGATACAGCATCAGCCCCTAATGCTAATGCTTTGTAGGCATCGTAGCTCTTCGTAAATTGTAATCTATAAAGAGCCAAACAAAACATAGAAATACAAGTGCACTATAATTTTCTCACTACTCGCTTTCATCGTTCGTAGATATATACGTACACGGAATTTACACTTACGAAACACCATTTCAACATTATATAAATGTAGTTTAAACGGTGTAGCAATACCGTAAGGTAAAAGTAATTAGCTATTTAATATTCTTTCCTCGCTTAGACTTATTTCAAATTTATTTGTCCATTCTTCATCTTGTTCCCACAATGTATTGTCATGCGGTTTAGATTCTCCGTGGTCGCCCTGGTCGCTGGTCTCAGTTAAAAGTTTCTCTATTAAAACACTGTGTTGCTCCACATGTGGTTTTACATAAATTCTCTTCATTTCCATTTCTACTTTTATTTTCTTATTAATAACATATAATGTATAAGCCAAACATTTCAGCAACGTAAGAATTAAGTAAATTAGTAATGTACACAATACGAACGTCAGCAGTAGTAGCTGCATTGTAGTCGTAGAAACAAAACAATGTAGCTATAAAACATTGTTTGTTATGGAGGCTATGTTGTAGCTTTTTTCTTACTAAGTTCATCACTACATACGCTAATGATTAATTGTTTCATTTTAAGAGAGTTTCGTCTCTCTAATTGTTAATAGTTACACCTGCAAAGTTAAATATTTATTTTATTCTAACAAGATAATTACACCTTATATTAATGCGTATTTAGTTTATAAACCCAATTGAGTATAAATTAGCTATTAGCGGCTCGGTATATTTTACTTTATTGTTTAACAGATTAATAAAATTCAAAACATTGGTATAGCAAACTATATCAAGTTGTATATATGATTATATCAAGTTGTATATATAATGGTGTACACTATAACGAACTATCTGTACTTAATATACTTGTTCTATTAGGGCAACAAAACAAGAAGAAAGCTCGCAATATATATCAAACCAATGCCACATTTATTGTTGCTTTCACAGAACAACTGTTGTTTATAGTCAAGAAATAAGTAGAAATTAGCTGTTTTACCAATTATCTTTGTATAAGGTTTGGTTTTCACAAAATAAAGGTTTATATTTGCAATCAGTTATTAGTATTCAGTATTCATATTTTAATACACAACAATATTATGGCAGTAAATTATAAAGACTTAGGTCTCGTGAACACACGCGAGATGTTCAAGAGAGCCATTAATGGTGGTTGGGCTGTGCCCGCATTTAACTTTAACAACTTGGAGCAACTTCAGGCTATTATTACAGCTTGCTCAGAAACAAAGTCTCCTGTTATTATTCAGGTATCAAAGGGAGCACGCAAGTATGCTAACCAAACTTTGCTTCGTTACTTGGCAGAAGGTGCTGTTGAGTATGCAAAAGAGTTAGGTTGCCACCACCCAGAAATTGTACTTCATCTTGACCACGGTGATAGCTTTGAATTGTGTAAGAGCTGTGTAGATACAGGTTTCTCTTCTGTAATGATTGATGGTTCTTCACTTCCTTACGAAGAGAACATTGCATTAACTAAAAAGGTTGTAGAGTATGCACATCAGTTCGATGTAACTGTAGAAGGTGAGCTTGGCGTATTAGCTGGTGTAGAAGACGATGTTGTGGCTGAAGAGTCTCATTACACACGTCCAGAAGAAGTGGTTGATTTTGCAACACGTACTGGTTGCGACTCGTTGGCTATTTCTATTGGTACTTCTCACGGTGCTTATAAGTTTAAACCAGAACAATGTACACGCGATCCGAAGACTGGTCGTTTACTTCCTCCTCCATTGGCATTCGATGTATTACAGGCAGTAGAGAAGCAACTTCCTGGTTTCCCAATCGTACTTCACGGTTCTTCTTCAGTTCCTCAGAAGTATGTTGATATTATTAACAAGTATGGTGGTGCTCTGCCTAACGCTGTTGGTATTCCTGAAGAACAACTCCGTAAAGCTACAAAGAGTGCTGTATGTAAAATTAATATCGACTCTGACTCTCGTCTTGCATTCACTGCTGGTGTTCGCGAAACATTTGCTTTGCACCCAGAATACTTCGACCCACGTCAGTACTGTGGTAAGGCTCGTGAGTACATGATTGAACTTTACACTGAAAAGATTAAAGATGTACTTGGTTCCGACAACAAGTTGGCTAACCTTGACTAATATTCTTAGATAGTTAAAGATATAGGCGGATTCCCATTAGTGGGTTTCCGCTTTTCTGTTCTATCGCTTTCGTTTTATTATTTCAAAATAAAAAAACTGTTGTCCTTATAAAACTTTGATGCAATCAATATATATATTTTTCTAAAGACAATATGAACAAACTGTATTGTTCCTATTTTAACAACAACGCAATATGCACACCATAACCATATTTCTAACAACCATTGTAGCATTAGTATTTTTATTTATTATGTATATCGAAACCTTCGCTACTACTTCTCGTTGCACAGCAAAACTATATAGCGGAGCTTGTATTCTATATCATATTTTATTCTGATACCTCTTTTCACCTTTTCTCATTGTAAGCTATATAAACAGAAACACACTATGTTATATCTTCATATTCTACAAACTAAAAAACGCATTATTATATTTGCACTGTTGCTTGTGCTCTCAGCTTTTATAATCTATCTTTTGTTGCCTCCTACAACAAAAGCTATAAACCAATCGGCATTAGTGGTAGAACAACAAGCTTATTACCAACTGGAAATAAATGGCAAACCTACATTCTTTTTCACCAACTACACTCCCACGAAATTGATAGGTGGGGCAATGCAAGCCGACTCTGTACGACCACGAAAAACACGCACACACGCTTATTGGGTAAATAGTTTATCGCTCCCCTTTACTTGCTTTGGACGTGTGGTTACAAAATGGAGTAATCGCCCTTCTACAATATTAAGTTTCAGTAGTTTTGCTTTACACCAGTTAATAGCGAACGAACTAAAAAGAACCGACGATGAATTAGCCGATTTACAAACACAATATAACGAACTTTCCTACTATATGCGTGTGCACAACGTTCAAGATTATGGCTACAATACAGTGGCTGCTTACCATTGGCACATTCAGCGACAACGCGATTCGTTACAAACAGTAATCAATGCTTTAGAAAACATTCCACGCAAAGCTCATCTACGTGTAAAACAAATCAATAGATATATAGCGCTCTATGGTAAACACAATAGCAAACGTATAATGTGTAATAGAATTGCTATTTATGCCGCCGACTCCAGTTTATTGCTGCAAACGCAAACAAAATCTACACCACATAACGAATCGGCTGTGCTATCGGTTGAAACGGCTAAAACAAAATTGTTGCATTGGTCCAACACTTCTATCAACCAACCACTGCAAAAAGGTATGCCCTACAAACAAGGCTATTATGTGGGCGAAACTAAAAACTCTGTTCCTAATGGATATGGGCAACACCACGGTAATAATGGTAGCTTCTACGATGGACATTGGCTTAATGGTAAACCCGATGGATTTGGTTTCTACATTGCTCCGCACGAATATTTACAAGTGGGAGAATGGAAAGATGGAATGTTTAAAGGCGAACGTATGAACCATAATAGCGAACGTATTTACGGCATAGACCTGTCTAAACATCAACACGAAAAAGGAACAAAACACTATAACATAGAATGGGCAAAACTCAGAATTACGGATTTAGGGAAAATAAGTACAAAACAAATAACAGGACAAGTAAACTATCCTATTGCTTTCGTATACATTAAGTCTACTGAAGGACGCACAGTACTAAACCCTTACTACAGAAACGACTATCTGCAGGCACACAAACACGGCATACGTGTTGGAACCTATCATTTCTTTTCTACAACATCGTCAGGCACAGAACAAGCTCAATATTTTTTGCAACATAGCCTTTTTACAAAAGGAGACTTGCCTGCAGTGCTCGATGTAGAACCTTCCGACGAACAAATTGCAAAAATGGGCAGACCTGCAGTAATGTTTCAACATATTCGCAATTGGCTCAAAACGGTTTATAGCGCAACTAAGATACGTCCTATTCTTTACATCAGTCAAATGTTTACCAAACGCTATCTGCCAATGGCTATCGACATACAAGGCGAATACTCTGTTTGGATTGCTCGCTATGGAGAATATAAACCAGAATTAAAGCTTACCTACTGGCAACTCTCGCCCGATGGAAAAGTAAGAGGTATTCACGGCGATGTAGATATAAATGTTTTCAATGGATACCGTAACCAATACGAAACATTTCTACAAAAGCACTCGTTCTCTTCCACGCCCACCCAAAAACCATAAGTGTATGTGCAAATAGCTATTTCTGTAACTTACTAAAGATGGACAAGACGAACAGGGTCGTCTTCTGCGATATCCTTATCGATTCTTTGAGGAAAAAGAATCATTTTCTTGTGTATGTAAGAACGAAAGTGTATCTTTGCCATAATGAGATTTTTTTAATGCCTAAAGGTACAAAAACTTTAGGAAATAGCAAAGCCCTGGCTTGAGAAAGTCGGGGCTTTGTGCATAAAAAAGAGGATGTGTACATTTTGACACACCCTCATTTTTATATTCGCAACTTTTTCAGAAAGGAACTTGTTGAAGAGAATAACAATTAATCGTTTCCAAATCAATGATTAATGGACAATATCTTATCATAGCTCACACCATTATATTCGTTCCTACGCCCTTTCAGCACAACTTTCATGGAGTCGAGAGGTTGATAACAGTGACGTTTGTAGAAATAAATTCTACTATATAATAGCATTTTAGTTGTATCTATGTCTATCATTTCACTTGCAACATCATACTTGAGAAAATGTCTGTCGCTTATTTTTGGGGGAAAGATAGCAAATTTGCCTTGTTGTTTGATTTTCCATAACAATTCATCGGTGCAATATTCCTTGATGATTTGCTGTAAAGATTCTGCATCAAAAGGTTTGTAAAGACATTCATGGGAATATAACAAATAAAATTCGGTCACCAAATCTGATTCGTCTAAACTCTGTGGCATCTGGTATTTGTTGACGTTACCGTCTTTAGAGAATGCTAAAATGTAAGTGTATCCATCGTCTGTTTCAGGTAGGTATGAACCTACAAATAGATAGACTGTCGTATTAGAAACAGCAATGAGGGGTCCGGCATATAGTTGTCGTTCATTATCTGGACTCCCTAATAGCCATGGCGTAGTTACAGCCTTTTGATGGAAAAGTGTTTTGCCATTTTTGACAATTGTCACAAAAAGCGTTTTATCGTAGAAGTTCTCATTTTTTATCTTAATGCCATTGTCTGCAGTTTGTAATAGCATATGCCAATCCCTCACTATGGTATCAAGTTCGATGGTCATTTTAGACTTGGCATCCACAAAAGAATCCGATTTTCCATCAATGATGGAACGACCTCTTCCGTTCGCTCTTGAAACCATAGTTGCTTTTCTTTCGCAACCAGCCGACATCAGCAGGATTACAATAATAGTGCTAAAGAATAGTAGATGGATATAGTTTAACTTTCTTCCCATAATTCACCTGTTTTAGTTTTACCTTAATTCCGCAGCATAAATTTTTGTGAGAACTCCATGTGTCTGAGAAACAAAGTTCTCAAAACACTTGAATATGTCAAAAATTTCACCTATCTTGATACTGCAAACATAACAAGTAAGCAAAAAACTGACAGGACAAAGGTAGCTATTAAAATCGAGAATATCACTTCCTTCGGTGGAATTTACATCATTTCTTTGTGGCTTTTCATACTTCCCCATTGGTTTGGGTGGGGGATTTCATGCTTAGAAAAGACCCAAGAAACACTGAAGCACCTCATATCAACATATAGAGCCCCCCAAAAGACATCTCAACATATAAAATTTTCTCACAAGAAAAAATACTGCGAAATTAAGGAATAAATAAAAAAATTTTATATATAAACCAAGATTTTTTTTATTATACTTTATTGGATTAATAGCATTTATATATAACTTTGTTTTGTTTTTAAGTTGCTGTCACTTTTAACATTTCGCATAAACAACAGATTATAAACTACTTATGGTGTATATGCGAGTGACAGTAGTGACAGCAACTTTGAAAACTCATTCAGATAGCAACTAACATCTCAAGCTGGACTGACCAGACTGTACTGCGTTGCTACGTACTGCAACCAAATACTCTGTACCATGCGAAGAATGCTTACTATGGAGATTCGGGATATTTGCAAGAACACGACCGAAATGAGAAAGACTTGTTAGGTTCAGCTGACTGCCATACCGCTGACGAAGTAGGCTAAAAATGGAAGCTGCAGTCATATAAGCCCCCTTGGTCAAGTCTTTAGGAATAGAGAAACTATCTAAAAAGAGAGCTTCGGCAGGGGTACGTTGTTGATATTGCACGTTATTCTCCATAATATCCTGGGTATCAGCCTCATCAAACCAATAGCGTCTACCAGCCACAAGTTCGGCAACAGCCTGTGCGTAGAGCTGTTCATAGTCTATGTGTTCGGGCAAACGAATAGGACCTGTTAGTGTAACTGCAATAAAACGGCGGCAACCACTGGGATCGCTAAAAACATCTGAAACGTTTGCCGTGGCAATGAAAGAGGCAATGCGTGGCAATGTAACTTGTTGCTGGCAATAAGGCTGACGGATTTTAATGTTTGCAAGCTGCATAACATTCTTTAAAAATCCGTCTTGCGTCTTTGCTGACAGCGTATTGAATTCATCAATATTAATCAGTAACGACTGTGTCATTGCGCGCAATGTATTCTGCTTCTCACTAATGATAAGATTATCGTTATATCCCCATTGCAACGCCTCTGGTAGAAGACGTTTACAGAAAGTAGACTTCCGATAGCCTTGTCGGGAGATGAGCAACGGTGCCACACTGTTACCATGTGAGATATTCAGCCCTAACCATTGTGCCACCATTGCAAGAAACCACGTGTGAAACCATTCTGCCCACCGTGTGTTGTCATTAGGTACACAGTCTGCCAGCATTTCAATATGATTCTTTCCGTTCCATCGTCCTCGCAATCTTTCGAGGAAAATATCCACAGGATTAAAAGCCTTAACAAAATCCGACTCCATATATCGTCGGATATCTTTGTCCCACGCATCAATCCCATCAAGACGCGCCTTAATAGCAATAGTATTGCGCATTCGTTCATCTACAGCCACAAAAGGTTCGTTACTTCCAGCCTTGCGAGCTTCTGTACACCCTAAGGCGGTATTAAATCTCATTTCATACTTCCGCTCAAGATAGTTGAGCAACCGACGAGTAATGTCGTTTTTAAGTCTTTCCGACTGTCTGTTCCGCTGATTTTCAGCTTTAATGTTTTTAAGGTTCTTACTTTTCATAAATGATTGTTTTAAGTTGATGAATAGATAAATTATTTGTGAGAAAGGAAATAAGCAAAACTGTTGCTATGTCTTTTCCTGCCCAATCCGTTTGTCATTTCTCATATAAAAATGAAATTGCGCATAACGCACTGCCCTATTTGTGGGCATATTAAAAAAATATGTACACATGAATAAAAGATTTAAGAAAACAAATTCAAAAAAGAAGATGCCGTTAGTTTGTAGGAAATCATACTAAGCATATCATAGCTCTTCCTTATTTTCGCTTGCAAAGATACAAAACAGAGATACCCCTTGTCAAGTTTTTCACGAATTATTTTTATTTTGCTGTCACTCCCATCACCCTCTTACGACTTATAACACTTTATAAATCAATTAAATACCACAAATGTTAAAAATGACAGCAACCAGTTTTCAAACTTAGTGCAGTAGATAAGAAATTTACTGAAAAGAGTAAATAAGATTTTTCATATCTATATCAAGCTTCATGTAGGTTATAATACAGACATTGGCTGGCTCTTTCATGGTGAGTGCCAGCACAGTGTGCGTAATCGTGGGAAGATTGGTTGTATTCTTCAAGAGACCTAATAATCTATTATCAAAGTCCACTCAAATAATCATATTCCTTCTTGTATCGTTCAATACGTTCATAATCCTTCTTTGCTGGATTAGGAATACGAGTAAGGTCCATATTGTGAGTAAGATCGTGCATCTTTACGGCAGTTGCAAGGGCATTGCTTTTAATTCGCTGAATATATGTTTCCCTATCAGGCGCAAGGTGATGATTAAGCAAATGTAAAGCATCGGCAAGTTCAAGTCTATCAGTATCTGATAAGGGAGTTCCTAATTTCGCATCTAACAAGTTAAGTACTTCTTCAACAGAATGTGGAGTATCTTCACTTGCATCGTGTAGATAACCCACAACCTGCTCTTTCCAAGTACTTCCCATTTTGGCAACAGTCGTAAGATGGTCAGTGAAATAATCAATCCCAGCCTTGTCCACTTGCCCTTTGTGTAGCTCGCAAGCTAATACGGCAGCACATTGTACGATGTCCTTTTCTTGATTACCTAACATTGCTAAAATTGAGTTTATATGTAACAAAAATCTCTACAAGTCTACTCTGAGTGATTCTATCATAGCACAAAGATACTTCTTTTTATGAACACTTTAACCCTTTACCCCACCTAATTCCATAGTATTATATAAAACAAATTGCAGCAACCCATTACCGGACTGCTGCAATTATTTTCGTTTTAAAAATTTACTTCACTTCCTCAAACTTATCCTATACTGATAATCAATGACTTACATTTGCGTGGTACAAAAATGTTTCCTTAATTTGAGTAGTATTGATTAGAAAACATCTTGTATGTTATCGTCAAAGCATAAAACTAAGCACATTTAAGCTTTGTTTAATACTAATTTGTTAAGGTAACAAAGCTCTCTAAGTCTTTGTAATTCATTGATTATTTCAACGTATTTATCTGGAGAATATGTCCATATGTCATTTTCGCATTTTATAACATCTTCTTTTCCGGGTTGGCTATTAGTACATATTCTCACCAGTTTACGTATATTTATTTGTTTAAAATCGTCTGAATCTTCTATATCTTTATAATATTTTTTTACACTTTTTCTTGTTTGATTTATTATCATGTTGATAACTTTAGATTGACCAACAATAGTGAGGTTGTTTATGGTATATTTACCATTACGCTCTACAAACTTGTTCTGTAAGTCTTTTAATAATTCGTCAATTTCATTAGCCTTTTCTATAATAATACCTTTTTCACCTTTTTTTGATTCGATACTTTGGCTGATAATGTAAGCTATGTATATTGTTAGCAATGCATTGCAGATAAAATACAGTAGCTCGAATATATTAAATTTGTTATCGTAGAAGAAGAAATTTAAGTCTGAAAGTATTAGTCCGACTATCCAACCTAATGAAAAAATAATAAGTATATTAACTTTTTTCATATGCATCTTTTATATATTCCCAACATTCTTCTTTCAATTCTGGTTCTTCATCTGAGATTATCACTAAAGTGTTACACACCGCACCATAGTCTAATTTTTCTTCTCTAATTAACCCCCCAAAAACTTCTTCAAGGAAAGATGTCCCATAACCAGCTGTACCATCTAAATCTATTATAAACTTTTCCTGATTACGAATACACTCTTTTAATAAAGGATATATTATCTTTCTTAAACTGATACCAGAGTACTTCCCCTCTCCTTCATTGCGAGCAGATGGTACTCTAGAAAATTGTGTTGCTATAGAATATTTCATAATTTATACTGCTAAGGGTAGATTCTTACATTGTGCATCTATTTCTATATAAACGAAAGTTCCATTTAATTTATTGTCAAGTATTTCATATTTATCCTCGTTGGGTTTACCCATCGAGTCATTGGAGATTAATACTAAATTGCTTATATACCCAGTTTTTAAGCGATTATAAATACCAGGGATGCCTTTACCTCTATATTCTTTGCCAGTTACGGTCTTGTGAAAGGTGCCTTCAAAAATGTTTTTTAAAAGTTCTGCATGATTCTGTGGATTACACCACGGAGAAATTTTCTTTACCCAATCATATAATTTATCAGTAATGGGTTTGTTATCTAAACTCTTAAAGATGCCCATACCATAATCTATAAAAGAGAAGCAAATTCTCTTGGGATCCTTCTTCTTTTCCATATTCAGCCACCAATATTTATCACCTATAATTTTACTAGCATGGTTATTGGTATTTTGCATTAGTTCCAAGAATACTCTTTGTAACCCTGTGCAACGTCGTTCTTCTCCCCAAAGATATGCAGAGTTTTTTGTTATTAAGTCTGCTGTAAGTTGAGAATCTACATTTTTCTGTGCATGTGTAAATATGTCATTTTTCGTAAGATCATATTTACTCTCTTCTGCGTAGTTAAAATTATAAATAGCATCATAAAAACATGTCTTCTCTAGTTTTGTCCTCGTTTTTTTATCTTTTGGATAATTTCCGTTAAATTTAATCTTTCTTGTTTTGAAAAGAACGAGGTTGGATAGTAATATTAAAATTCCATCCCCACTAATATTACTTACACGAGACAAATTAATAAATACTTTTTTCTTCTTTTCAAAACATTCTCTTAGTCTTGATATAAAATGAAGTACTGATTCAGTATTATCTATTAAAGATAAATTATCGGGAGCAGGAATTTTTATGTAATCATAAAATTTTCGTTTATAAATATTTCTCCATTTAAGTTCCTCCTTACAAACACCTTGTGCTAAGGCTCTTTTCCTTTTGATTTCTTTCTTACGTTGTGCCTTCTTACGAAGAATTCTTTTTTGCCGAGCCCTTATAGAGATTTTACTAAGCCAAAATGATTTTTTCATATATTATGGTTCTGCTGCCATTAGTATGTCATCCTCGTGGATTTCGTACATCTTGGCTGATTTTGTTGAATAATTCTCTTGTTCATTATCCGTCCACTGCTCACATTGTTTGATGACAGTTTCCAGTGCATTGGCAGCTTCTTCTGGTGGGTAATGATATTTTTTCAGAAGATGTTTAATCATTCTGCGCATACCTGCACGGGCTGATTCTTTCTTCTGCCAGTCGATAGTGCGGTTCTTACGCAGAGAGTCGGTGAGTTCTTTTGTCATAGCTACCAATTCTTCATTACTATAGAAGTCGTGAACTGCTTGCGGTTTCGTCAAGGCATCATAGAATGACTTTTCTTCGGGAGTGAGACCAAGTTCATTAGCTGCAGAATCGGCCGAGGCAATATCTTTTGCCAACTGCAAAAGTTCTTGGATAACTTCTTCGTTGGTGAGTAATCCTTTAAGGTAGTTGGACAAAGAACGATTGAGAAGATCTGAGAATTTCTCTGACTGCACGATATTGGTCTTTTGATAGAGTGCCACTTTCTCTGCCAATAACTTTTTAAGCAGTTCTACAGCTATATTCTTTTCTTTCATCTTAGAAATTTCATCTAAGAAGGCTGTATCAAAGAGGGAAAATTCGGCTTTAACATCAGAGAAAAGATTGATTACACCTTTACTTTTTACACTTTGTTTCAGCAATTCACTGATACGAGCATTGATTTCTTTCTTCGTAACTTTCCCTTTTCCTGTCATTCGGGAGAGTAAAGTGCGTACAGTTTCAAAGAATGCAGCCAAGAAGCGTTGCTCTTCATTCAACAGGCTTCGGCAAAGAGTGATGGAATTGTGCAGCAATGCAGCTTCTTTCATATATAATGGCAGTTGTTCTTGTTTATCGGCTGCCAACATAAAGTTCACGCCACCTTTGATTAATTTAGCACGGTCAGCATCTGTCCCTGTGTGGAACTTACTATAATTATAACCATGAAATAAGTCTTGGCACACTTCCAACTTCTCTTTGAACTTTGTAAAAGCCATACCTTTGATGTCTGGGTTTCCAAAGTTCTTTCTGTCGCGTCCCGTATAATCACGCATGGCTTCTTTCAAGGCTTTGGCAATACCAATATAGTCAACAACCAATCCACCCACTTTGCCATTGAATACACGGTTCACTCGTGCAATGGCTTGCATTAGGTTATGTCCGCTCATTGGTTTGTAAACATACATAGTTGCCAATGAGGGAACGTCGAAGCCTGTGAGCCACATATCGACTACAATAGCAATCTTCATCGGGTCGTTGTCATCCTTAAATCGTTTGGCAAGTTCTTTCTTATACTGCTTGTTTCCGATAATGTCGTGCCATTCTTCTGGGTCTTGGTTGCTGCCCGTCATGACAACTTTCATTTTATCCGTCCATTTTGGGCGAAGCTCCAGTAGTCGGTGATAAATGCTCATCGCTATGGGACGCGAATATGCCACTATCATTGCCTTACCAGTCAATTCATATTGACGGTTTTCTTCATAGTGTTTGATAATGTCTTGACAAAGAGAATCGATGGTAGCTGGTGCACCGAGTATCTCTTCCAAGTGTGACATCTCTTTCTTGCTTTTCTCTATTTGTTCTGTTGTTGCACCTTCTTCAGCCAACAGCTCGTATTCGTCATCAAGGGCTTGCAAGGTTACATCGTCAAGATTTAGATTGATAACTCTAGATTCATAATATACAGGACAAGTAGCACCGTCATTAACCGCCTGCGTCATGTCATAAATATCAATGTAATCGCCAAAAACCTCTACAGTATCTCGATCTTTGGTGGAAATAGGTGTACCAGTAAAGCCAATATATGAAGCATTGGGTAGTGAATTGTGAATGATTCTTGCCGTGCCGATAGAGACCTTACCTGTAGTGACGTCGATTTTTTCCTCAAAACCATATTGCCCTCTATGTGCCTCATCAGTCATCACGATAATATTTCTTCGCTCTGACAAAGGTTCGTCAGACTCCTCAAACTTCTGCATGGTTGTGAAGATAATGCCATTAGCTTCTCGTCCACTCAATAGCTCTTTTAGATTCTCACGACTATTGGCTTGCACTGGTGTTTGACGCAAGAACTCCTTACATTTAGAGAATTGGGTATAGAGTTGATCGTCTAAATCGTTGCGGTCGGTAATCACAACAATAGTGGGCTGTGATAACTCTTGTTGCAGCAAGTGGGCGTAGAAAACCATAGACAATGATTTTCCGCTACCTTGCGTATGCCAGAACACACCGATTTTACCATTACTTACCGTAGCATGTTTGGTACGTTCGATGGCTTTCTTCACTGCAAAATACTGATGATACCCTGCTAATATCTTGGCACTCCCTTTTTCTTCTTTGGAAAAACAGATAAAGTTCTTGATTATGTCTAAGAGTCGTTCCCTTTGAAATATTCCTTCAAAGAATGTATCATAATCGACAAATTCCGTACTTTCATAATTGCCATCTTTTGTTTTCCATTCCATGTAGCGATCTTCCTTGCTGGTAATTGTTCCAGCTTTGGAAAGAGCCATATCGCTCATTACACAGAACATGTTGAAAGAGAACAACGATGGTATATCCTTCATATAATTGCGGAGTTGAAGATATGCTTCTGAAGCGTCCGTCTCTTCGCGGGAAGGTGATTTTAATTCTACAACCACCAATGGTAAACCATTCACAAATACAATGATATCGGCACGTTTCTCTGCATTTTCAATGAATGTCCATTGGTTGATAACTTGAAAAGTGTTTTTGTCCGTATGCTCAAAGTCTATCAAATAAACCATTTCATTGCGCATTTCCTTGCCATTGAAAAAAGAGACTTCTATGCCATGCTGCAAATAGTCTGTAAAAGTTTCATTACGCTGCGCCAAACTACCCATATCAATATTGCGTAGTTTGATAATCGCCTCGTGAATAGCTGCATGTGGCTTCTTTGGATTAACAGTTTGCAGACTTTCTTCTAATTGTGCCTCATAATATGGCACATAGTAGTCTCTTTCAATATTTGGACCGTACAAATATTGATAGCCCATTCCCTCAAAGAGGGATATCAGTGCTTTTTCGTAATTATCTTCTGTGAAGGGCATTGTATTTTACTTTTATTGTTCATTCATTTCTAAAAGAAATTCTAAATAATCTATATAGTTAGCTTTATAAGCTTGATAATCTAAGTTGTAAAGAGCCTCTGATGCTGATAAGTGTACGCCTCCTACTTCTAATGGATTTTCTTCATCAAACCAATCATTAAAGCACTCGCAATCTTGATAAATTAATCTTTGGTTAGCGTGGTGGGCATAACTGAAATAAAAATGTAAAATGAACCCACAGAGTACATCTGTTGTTTTGTATATCAGTAGGGATAGTGATTTGTCTATCTGAGGATGCAAAACATCCAAACCATGTGAAGCAAATCCTGCATTATTTCGTATCTCTGCAATTGATTGGGCGACAGTAGAAATTCTACGGCATAGTTCAGATAGACCAACTATTTCCTTTCCAGTCTGTTCTATAAGATGTTCTAAGGTCTGTTTTACTAAACCATTAAATGAAATATCATCTTTATACGTTGTATTTTGATTAGTGAGAATTGTTTTGCAAAGTGCTTCTGTCAGACTTTTGCTTACTTCAACACACAAAGAAGGATTAATCTCAACATTGTTTTCTATTGTTGAAATATGCGTTTCAAAAGTCCTAAGACTTGGTTCTTTTGCAATATATTCTCTTGTCCACTGCATAATTAATCTTAATTTAAATTATCATTTATCCGTCGATTGAGTTCTATTTTATCATCTAAGGAAGAGAGAATTTTCCCAATTCTCTTTTGTTCTTTAATATTGGGAATTTCAATTTCATAGTTTGCAAAGGTCGATTTGTTAATAATTGGTACTGCCGTTGATGTCTTACTAAGGTAATTTAGATACTTGCCAACAACAGTCATCAAGTAATATATAAAATCTGCATCATTTTCCTCATTCGGTACAATAGAATTAAATTGTTGATTCGTCACAGTTGGTTTTTTCGTAAGCACAACTTTTCCTAAATCAGAACCTATGCAACTAACGCATATCGATTTTGAAGGAAGCAAACAGTTTTTTACCTCATTCAGACCAATTTTTGTTAAAGTCTTAGATGTCGTTGGAGAAAATTTCTCAGACAAATTATCCGATGGAGTCAGAAAAGGGATCTTCCCTCCATAATTTTCCAAGATAGATGTTCGAGGGGTTTTACCAGTAATCACCTTCCCTAAATCCGATATGTGTTTCTTATATAATTTCATAAATACTTCTGCTCACTTATGTATTAAAAAGATATTGTTCAACAGACTTGATATAGCTTTCAAACCGTTTTGCATCGTTACTGTCTATAAATGATATTGTACGATACTCTATATCTTGTAAGTTGTTTAGAATATATCTTCGTTTGTCCTCATTATTACGTGTACCTGCTCCAAAGGGCTTAGGTAGTAGCGATGTCATTCTATGTGCCAAATGTTTACCTGTACCAAATAAAACATATTTATCACATTTTGTGTTCCTAAGCTGATATACACCACTTCCTAATGGAGCTATTAAATAATCTCCTTTTCTTGGATCTGGAAAAGATTTCCAATTACTCCATCCAGTATTATATATTTTTTCAAACTCTTCCATAAATGGGAATTTAGTTGTTTATATCATTAATTTTCAGCTCGCCAGACATTAGTTTAGGAAGGAGTGTATCACGCAATAGAGCTAGTTTTCTAATTTCGCACTCTTTTTCAATAATCTGGTCTAGAAATGGAGCCATTAAAATATCTAATTTTTTCATTACACTATTATTGGGGAACAGAACTTCTGCTTTTTCCAGTTCTCCTCGTTTAATATGCCCCATAGTGACAGCCTTATCCTTTGCAATTCTAATAAAATTATCTAAATGATGTTTTGTCCAAAAATAGTAAAACCATTTAGGTGTTGTTTTTGAACTAACCTTGAAAAGATGTTGGTTAAGTCCACATTTTCCCCCACACCATATTTTTACCATAAGAGTACCTGACCATGAGAATATAGCATCACCATCATATACCTTGTAATACGAATCAATTTCATTTGAACAAAAATCGGACGAAGAGTCTATTCTGCCCTGTCCCAATTCCTTTATTTTTAATACAGGTAACCCCTTCTCGCCACTAATTGGACGATACTTCTGCATCGCAAGTCCATTCACATAATTAGCGGCATCTGCCAACGACCCGACAGAGAACTCACCTAAAAGTTCTGGGGTATCTATAAAATAATAATTGAACAACGCCTGAGCCTGTTGCTCTAAATTATCATTTATATGGCGGTTTAATTCGATTTTATCATCAAGGGATTTGAGAACAGAAACCACTTTGTCTTGTGTCGCTTTTGATGGAAGTAATATATCAATATCTTCTATTACTGGAACTGTCAGACTAGGAACAGCAGAGCCAACATTCAGACTAGCAAAGTCTTTCTTACAAATGGAATAGTAAACGAATAATGGATTGGCTATAGAAGCGTTGATAATGGACCAAAACATAGTGTCAACAGTCCAGAAAGGTTTGTCGGCATATATTACATTGTTCAAACTACCTTTTCTCGGAATTAATATTGAAGGGCTATCGTACAGCGACCGCTCACCATAACGCATGATGCCTCCACTGCCGTATATAGGTATATCGCCATCAGCTAATTGCTTATGGTCTTTGCCGTATTTGATAGTCAGGACATCTCCCAACTTATATTCTTTCCATTCTTCCATAAATGGGAATTTAGTTGTTTATATCATTAATTTTCAGCTCGCCAGACATCAGCTTTGGGAGAAGCGTGTCGCGGAGACTAATAAGTTTATCAGTTTCTTGAAGCAATTTTGCCATTCGTTTGTAATAAGGAGCAAGGATCTCGTTCATTATTTTAGCTTCTGAATCGGACGGTTTCCTTATTTCAAATTCAGGCAATGCCTTTTTGTTAAGGTGAAGAACAGTTGTCCCGTTTATATAACCAAGGCAATGACCCTTGAACATTTTATTTTTAAGCATTGTTGCAAGTAAAAACCTATAAGGAAATATTTCTTTAGGTAGAACTTTTACCAAATCCATTGAGAAAATTATGCTATTATATTTACCACAAGTAAGTAATAATTCAGTATTACCAATCACATCTGCATTTTGGGTTAAATCGGTATGCGCCACTAATATGTCGAATAAATTCGCATAGTGGCACTCTTTTAGTTTAGCTGATGGGTTGATACCCTTAAAGCCTCCAGCCTTAAACCCACCATTTCGCACAAAGTTTTTTATGGTTGCCATAGCTACGTTTGAGAAATCGGTCAATTCTTTGCCCGTATATGAATATCCACCAACGAATGAAGCAACTTCTGACAATGAAATCTTTTTCCAATTAGAATTGGGATTATCTACGAACCAAGATTTGAACAAAGCTTGTGCCTGTTGCTCTAAATTATCATTTATCCGCTGATTGAGCTCTATCTTGTTATCGAACATAGAGATAAAATCAGCAATTTGTTCTTGTAAGTTTAATGGGGGTAGGATGATTGATATTGCACTTAAATTAGCTTGATTGAGTTTGGGTTGTGCCGAACCTGTTATGTAACCTGACAAATCTATATTATTAAGAATATAACACAAGTATCTAATGTCACATATCCCATTACTCTCTACTATATGAGCATGATTATTAACCCAATATTTTCCATGAGCTAATTGAGCTATATCTTGCTTTTTGGATTTGAGATTTTCTCCATCTTCTGCTATAAGTAAATATGTTCCATCGAAGATATAATCATCAATATAATCAATAATACCTTGTGCACCATAATAAGGAAATCCCCCTTCTCGTGTTTTCCTTTCTGCTGAAGATAAAGGAATTCTTTTATAGTCTAAGATATTAATAACTTCTCCCAATTTATATTCTTTCCACTCTTCCATATTAAGCGTCAATCATTTTGTTCATAATAATATGAATAGTCAATCCCCTTCATAAACATTTCTCTATCATCAATCTTTGTGGTAAGCGCAGGTTGTACCAAAGCTTTGATGTGTGTACTATCAGATACACTCTCACGCATTGCAGACAAATACTCGTTCTTGTCTATTTGGCTCCAATCCACACATCGCTTGAGAGAACGCCTCAACATGAGATCAAGCCAGATACGAGTGCTTCGTCCATTACCTTCCATAAATGGATGAGCTACGTTCATTTCGACATACTTGTCCATTATTTCGTCGAAGGTGTTTTCTGGCATTCTTTCAATTGTTTGTAGCGTAGCAGGGAAGTGCATACAGTTAGCAAAGGCAAAGCCACCTTTGGAGATATTCTTCGTGCGGATTTGTCCAGCAAAGTCATACAAACCTCCAAAGAGATAAGCATGAATCTGTTGTAAACATTGTATGCTGCCTGGCTCAAGACTTTTCAGCAAACCACTTTCATATAACTGATATGCTTTCTTTCGACTTTGACCATCTAATGTATTATCACTATATGTAAACCAATCAAGGAACTCATTTGCTCGATTGTTAGGATAGTGCTTTGCTAATAAAGTCACTCCTTCACTATCAAGGACATCTGCAATACGCATCTTGCCATCTGGTGCTTCAAATTTAAAGCTGTGAGTAGTACTCACGGGTTCAATGCCTTCTTGTTTCAACTTACGTTTTAACCAACGCCAATAGTTACCAGCTTTGGTGTAGTCAGGCTCATCGTTAATGGCACGTACAATGTCTGTCGCAGAAAACCACCAACAATTATTTTCTTCATCCCATACGGCACGTACTTCACGGTCGTTGAAGAAACGAATTGATTTCTTATGTTGCTCTTTCTTCTCTTCCATAAATGGGAATTTAGTTGTTTATATCATTAATTTTCAGCTCGCCTGACATCAGTTTGGGAAGAAGCGTATCACGAAGTGATGTTAAGCGCTTACTTTCGAGATAAAGTTGTCCTTTTTTTTCGAATATAGGTGTAACAATCTCATTATATTCTGCTATTTTTTCAACAAAGACAACATTCATGGGCAGTTCTGCTATATGTTTAGGATAAATATGTGGCTGCGCAGAACCTACTTGTGCATCAAATATTTCCTTTTGTCTTTTCTTTAGCATGATATACCAAAAATATACATTTGGAGTTATCGAATCATCAATGTAAGAAGAATCTGAGGCCCAAACAGGAATATGCCATAAATTTATATACCCAGCATTAGCTCCTGATGCTGCTATTGTCAAAACAGGAGCAGTCGTATTGGCTTGGTTATGGTATGTTGCAGGTTCTATACCCCCAGCGACTACTGGTATATCTCCTTTTATTGCATTCTTGGAAAGGAGTCCTTTTCCACGTTTAGGCATAATTAGATCCCCTATCATATTTTCTCCTTCAGTAATATGGGGAAACATTTCGTTGAACAATGCCTGTGCCTGTTGCTCTAAATTATCATTTATCCGCCTATTTTTATGAAATAGCGGTTGATGTGAGCTATATGTGTGATATGCTGTTTGCATTTTGATTTAACTGATGAATTTGCGGTGAGAGAGTTTGACGTTTGTTTGATTGACCATCGCATAGTGCATGGTTGTATCAATTTTAACATGTCCAAGGAGTTTTTGCACTTGCTCTACGGGCATACCTTTATCTATAGCCATAGTTGCAAGTGTCCGACGGAACTTGTGTGGATGGACACGGACAATCTTAGAAAGCCTCCCAATCTTTCTTAGCCTTGTCTCTACTCCTGATATTTGTAATCGATTGTGTGGTTTGGCAAGAGACACGAACAATGCTTTGTTTCTGTCTTTTCGCTCTGCGAGATATTGCTGCAAATGAATCTTTGCACGAGCATTGAAATACACGATACGTTCCTTGTTGCCTTTACCGAAAACGATACACTCACGCTCATTGAAGTTTATATCCTCACGATTGAGCTTTACAAGTTCTCCAACACGCATACCAGTAGAAGCCAATAGGTCTATCATGGCTAAATCTCGTACCCTTGTACAGTTATCGCGCAGTTGTTCCAAATTTTCGTCAGTAAGGACTTCCTTAATCTGTGTTCCTGTCTTAACCTTGTGTATTCTACGTACAGGACTTTTAATGATGTAATCCTCATCCTCTAACCATGAAAAGAAAGATGAAAAGATACGACGGATATTGTCTATTGTAACTTTACTCGATTTGTGTTTCCGTTGAAATACAGCCAAATAAGCACGAATATCCTCTGTTGTATAGTTCGTAACTTTTTTAGGCATTTTCTTGAAAAGCTGATTAATGGTCGAGCCATAATATTTTATGGTAGGTGTGGTGCAACCTTCAACTTGCTTAGCTGACAAGAATATCTCTAACAGACGTTCGTTAGATGCATTGTTCTCTTGCATCAGCTCGTCGTCTGCTGTAATGGAGTAGTTACTAATTACTTGCAATAATACTCCATTGAGTTGTGCCATTTGTTCTACACTTAATATACCTGCCATTGCATTGCTAATTTCTAAAATCAAATTTTCTTTCATGTTCTTCTATATTAATGAATTGATAATATGGAAGAACATGCAGACATTTATTTGATAGTGAAACCTATGCTTGCCAACTGTTTTCGTATCTCATCCTCCAAATCATGAGATTGGGCAAATAAATCGGACAATTCGGTTGTGAGTTTGTCCATCTTCTCTTGAAAAGGAATACCATCGTCTTCCTGTTCTGCAATGCCGACATAACGTCCAGGGGTAAGAATATAGTCTTGTTTTGCCACATCACCAAGGGCTACAACTGCACAGAAGCCTTTTTCATTCTCAAGTGTACCATCATTATATTTATCAAAAGTGTCTGCAATCTTTTTTATGTCTGCTTCTTGAAGTTCACGAAGTTTCCGGGTAACCATTGTTCCCATGTTTCTTGCATCTACAAACAGAATTTTATTTTGCTGCTTTTTCTCTCGATTGAGGAACCATAGAGAAACAGGAATACCTGTGGTATAAAACAGCTGTGAGGGTAGGGCAACGATACCTTCTATTAAATCGGCCTTGATGATATTTTCACGAATTGTTCCTTCCCCTCCTGTCTGTGAAGATAAAGAACCATTTGCCAATACCATACCTATTTTCCCTTTGGGAGATAAATGATGAATCATGTGTTGCAACCATGCAAAGTTGGCATTGCCAGATGGTGGAATGCCAAATTTCCAACGCACATCATCTTGCAACTTGTCTGCTCCCCAATCACTGAGATTGAATGGCGGATTAGCCATGATAAAATCAGCTTTTAATGTGGGGTGTTGGTCGTCAAAGAATGTATCTGCATTAAACTTACCCAAATCAGCCTCAATGCCTCGAATGGCAAGATTCATCTGAGCCATCTTCCATGTCGTAGGATTGCTGTCTTGACCATAGACAGAAATATCTTTGATATTGCCTTGATGCCTTTCTATGAATTTGGCAGACTGAACGAACATTCCACCAGATCCGCAAGCAGGGTCATATACTCGTCCGTGATAAGGTTTCAGAACTTCGACAAGTGTTTGAACAATACAAGCAGGTGTATAAAATTCTCCTGCTAATTTCCCTTCTGCTTCTGCAAATTTAGAAAGACAATATTCATATGTGCGTCCCAATATATCTTTGGAATCTCCATGTTCTTTCATTTGAATATTGGTAAATAAATCTACCACATCACCCAAACGCCTTTTGTCTAATTCTGGTCGGGCGAAATTTTTGGGCAGAATACCTTTCAAACGAAGATTCTCCTTTTCAATAAGACGCATGGCATTGTCGATTATCGTACCTATTTCTGGTGTATGGGCTGCTTTTGCTACCACACTCCACCGTGCTTCTTGTGGAACAAAGAAAATATTATCCGCCATATATTCATCGCGGTCTTCCTCGAATCCTTCACCATTATTGACTAATTCTTGATATTTAGTCTCAAACTTATCGGAGATGTATTTTAGAAAAATCAATCCCAATACTACCGATTTATATTCGGAAGCATCCAGATTGCCACGAAGCAAATCTGCTGCTTTCCATATTTCCTTTTCAAATCCAATATCAGCTGTATTTTGTTTTGCCATGATTCTTTTTTATTATGTCTGAACTCTATTCTTGATGTAAATCGAAAAACTTCTTATTACTCATCTGGGGTGTTAATCAACTCCTTTGGATTAACCTGCAAAATCTCTGCTATCTGAAATAGCAATTCTAGGCTTGGCTGTCGACGATTGCAAACGTATGAGTTGACAATAGTGAAACTCTTACCGAGTTTCTCTGCAAGCCATGTTTGCTTAATCCCTTTCTCGATAAGCACCTCTTTAATTCTATTAGTTGGACTTTCCATAAATATTATATGATTGTTTGCAAATATAGTAAATTTTCTTGTATAAAATACTCAATAAGAGGGGAATTTTCCCCTCTTATTAAAGTTTATGTGTTCAACACTATTTGTTTTTCTTATTTTGCAGGTTATTCTGCATTAAACTATCTGCCTTTTGCTTCAATTCCATATCGTAACCATCGGCTTTCTTCTTGATTAGTTTGATAATCTTTTCATTGCGATGAATGTCAAACACATCATTGAGCCATAGAATTTCCTTAGGGCTACAACCTCGCCATACTCTAATGATACGAAATTTCAAGGCATCATCCTTGTATTGCTGTTTACATTGCCACAAGAAGTAATTGCCGACCAAAGAAACAAAACAAAGGACAGATACTGCTACCATATAAGTAAAGACTTTCGAGGATTTGATGTCAAAGCTGTGCCTGTGAATATGTTCCTGCGGTATTGGATGCTCTTTCTTCTCCTGCCATTCGTGCAACATGGTCAAGACACTTGCCACCAATTTGTCCATGGATTTAGCTTCCTCGTCCTTGATGCGCACTTGTACACCAATATACTTGTTAATCACTTCTTTAGTTCGCTGTTCATACTGATTGAGCAATTCCTGTTCTTTCTGCTCATCACTTTGTGCTGGTGTAGATTGAACAGGGAGGGAAACAGAACCATTCTCCTTTTCTTTCAACTCCTTTAGCTCCCTGTAAATTGTCTCCAGCTTGTTTTTGATTTCCTCAAAGAGGACAAATGTATTATTGTTAGCCATAGTTATAAATGTATTTTACGTTTTTTCTTTTTCTTCTTTTTGTCAAGTGTGTTGTAAACTTCCGCAGGAACAGTACTATGAGTTTGAAACAAATCCAATCCTCCTTCTATGAGGTTGTTGGTAATTTCGCTCGTAACACTTGCAACATTGGATATGAGGTTTAGCATTCCTTGTGTCTGATGTTCGTGTTCCCTGTCATTCTGTTGCAGGGCAAAGTCTATCTTGGAATAACTAAAACCCCTATCTACTTTAGAGCCATTGAAATGATAACCGTTCTTTTCAAAGATAATTCCCTGCACTTCTTGTGTATTGCCTTTGTACTTAAAGCGGACATCAATCCCTTCTCTCTCCAAGTGGACAAGTAACGCTTTCCAATCCCTGCACCGAGCAATTTCAGTTTTCAACGCCTGATAGATTTCATACTTGGTCTTGTCGGGTTCTTTCAGACGATGTTCCTTGACCTTCTCCTTGCCACCAGCAAAGTATAAACCGTATTTGGCAGTCAATTCTTTGCAAATCTTCTCACTTTTGAACCTGTCGTTACGATCAGAGATAGTCTTGCCGTTGTTATCTATCCGATTGAAAGCGATATGCACATGAGGGTGCTCCTTATCGAAATGGCGACCTATGATGTACTGCGTATCTTTTATTCCCATCTTCTCCATGTATTCACAAGCAATCTGCGCCATCCATTCATTACTGAGCTTGGAAGAATTCTGTACGGAGAAACTTAAGGAGATATGTCCCACAACCTTACCCACTCGTGGATTAAGTTCTGTTTGGTCGATGAAACTTTGAACAATATGGTTGATACTGTCTATTCTCACTCCGGAACTGTCTATAAGTTCCGTTCCTTTCTTCGGGTCAAGGATGTAATTGATTACACCCTTGAAGTCCGAACCTTTCATTATCTTTGCAATCATCTTCGTATCAGATTTAGGATTTCATCAATCTTGCTAATGATGATTTTATGGAAAGGCGCAATGGTATGAAATCCTTCCGCATTGGCGCGATGTGCCAACTGATTGAGGTTGTTTGCCATTCCACACAGCTTGCGGATGAAGTCTGCTTGCTCTACGGTCAGTCGCTCAATGACATTTCCTTTATCAAGAACTTTCCTTACAAAATCACTCATGGTTACTCCTGCGCTTTTAGCTTTGCCTTTGAGTGTATAGTAATCTTGCGTATTCAGTTTCACCGTGATACGGTATTTTTTCTTTTCGGCTACGCCCTTGGTTGGACGACCACCTTTTTTATATTCTGTTTTTATCATACTTGTTTCTTTTATTTGATTTGATGGAGACCAGCGGGATAATCCTCTGCAACGACTGTCAGGAGGTGGAGCAAGTGGTTTTGGTATGCCCAAAACATAAACTTGCTCACCAAAAACAGATTATGCAAAGCAAATCCTACAATCATAGCTTAATTCCTTTGATTTTCTTATTTTCTGCTTTCTCTGAATGCTTGAATTCAGCACATAAATACTCATTTAGGTCTTTATAATTTTGGAAGACGGAAGAGCAGCCTTGAACAGCGAAACCGTCTCTTTTAAGTTGTTCTAAAGTTCGCTTTCCTCCTTCATCATTATCTAAATATGAATAGACGAGCTTGTGCTTTGAAAGAAAAAATCTTGACTTTTTGATATTATTAATCGAGTTAAGTATCAGTGCAGCTTTCTTCTCTTCATCTGGACTCATCGTAAGCAGACTGAGATAATCCATAAAACCTTCAAACAAATTGATTTGTTCTGAAGGATTGGGAACATACGAGATATCGGAAGGAGGCAAACACCCTTTGAAATATGGATTGCGCAACGCATACCCATAAGAATTGTTTGGAAAGCCTATTGCGTAAAAACTCCTATCACCAATTCTATAATGGATCTCCTTACAATATTTTTTCGCAATGTTCAGATTGATTCCTCTATGTGTAAGATATTCTATGAGATTTGGATGACACAAGTTGGTAGAGCCAATAACCTCTATACGTGATTGGTTTGGAGAAATTGTTTTGCTATTAGCTATAGAGAATTTTGGTAGGTTATTTTGTTTGCCATTAAACAACTCTATAGCTTGTACTAAACTGCAATTATGTAATTTCATAACTAAATCTATAAGACTCCCACCTTCATCAAGTGCAAAGTCATACCATAGATTTTGGTTATAATCAACTTTGAAACTTGGAGTATGTTCATTTCGAAATGGACTTTTATACATTCCGTAATAGCTATAATTCTTTGTTGGGTATATAGACATACTACCTAAGTAATCTTTAATTGATATTGCTTTAATTTCATCTAATGTCATACTTGTAACTTTTAAGTTTAGTACTTACTACAATGTGATATTCTTGTAAGTCATTGACAATGAAAGAAAAACATGTAGTACTAACTATCTTTGTAGTAATTATTGCACATGTATATGGTAGGTTGGTAGTAATGAGGTAGTAATACCTTATATCATTATTTACTACGGTCTAACCTTTTTTCTTTCAATGCTTTATCTCTCTTTGTAGTAAAGTAGTATTAATAATTAGTATTGTAACTTTGAATAAAGGGATTGGGAACAATCTTGCGTATATGGTAGACATACATTGGATTGCCACCTATCCTTTTGGATTTCCGCAAGAAGCCAGCCTTTTTCAAGGCTTCTCCCATTCTCCTTTCACTTAGGTTAAGCGTTGTATATCCACGCAAATAGTTTAGGATTTCAGAAGTAGTCATATAACTTTCTTCGGTTACAGCTGGTTTTTCCATACCTTTAAGAAGCATTTCATACTCAACTGTCTGCACTTGAAACCCTTCGCTCTCTTGGTGTAGTTCAGCTATTTCCTCTTCATTAAACCAATAATGATAACCACTCCGCCACAATTCAACTGCCTCGGAGTACACCTTGTTTATATCAATCTCTTTAGCTGCGTCAATATCAATGTGTTCAACTTCAAAAGGTAGAAAGCGACGACTGCCTGTCGGATCTGTTAGAAAATCATTACCATTAACAGATGCCATAAAGCTTGCTAAGTGAGGATACTCCTCAATGTAAGTGTCGTATGGTCTACGATATTTTACTCTTGGTGTCGTTATCAGGTTCTTCAATTCATTTTCATCTCTCTTATTGAGTGCCTTTAGCTGGTCGTCAATATTGATAAAAAGATATTCCGCAATCAGTGTTTGTACATCTTTTCCTTGTGGGTCAATCTTTCCTGTGAAAAGATAACTCTTCAGTTCTTCTGGACAGAGTAAATCAAGGAAAGTTGTTTTGAATTTTCCTTGTTCACCTGTAAGAACTAAACATGTATGATTACGACACTGTAAATCATCCATAGCATTGGCTACGACAGCAACAAGCCATTTTACAAAATAATGCTGCCATTTATCAGGATTTCTCACCACAACACAATTTGCCAACCTTATGATTTCAGATTCATCTTCACCTTTAGGCTTTGGAAGATTCAACAAATACTCACGAATCGGGTTAACTTTATTGCAAAAGTCGCTCTCCAATATTGCTCGAATATTATCAGCTGGAGTATATATTCCCAAAGTCCCATCTACCAGCCGACGCATAGAGTTAATATCATATTTAGTAAGAGGACGAAATGAAGTATTAGAATCTTGTTCTCGAAACTCTGTTCTACTTTTAACTGTATTAAAACGAAAAGCATAATGCTCTTTCAAGAATTGCTCTATGCGTTCATTCTTAGATTGCTTGGCTCGCCCTTCAGCTCTTTCCTTTTCCATAATACATATATTTATAAAAGGGAAGAATCAGAATGTTTCTCAGAGATAAAAGTTTTTGCCTCCTCGTTGATTTCGGCAACAGTCTTTTTCTTACCTCCTTCAATCCATGCCAACAACTCATCTTCAAAAAAATAGAGATGCTTACCATTCTTATAACAAGGTAGTAAGCGTTTTCGTACTAAGGTGTAAACTGTTGGCTTGGCTTTCCCTATTAGTTTACACGCATCATCTATTCCAATAGGAATACGTTTGGGAGGGACAATAGTTTTTTGTCCTTTACATACTAAATTCTTGATTTCAGCAACTTCGCTGACTAAGTGAGCAACTGCCTTTGGCAAGTTCTCAAAAGTGATTTCATTTTGTACCATAATACTTGTTATTGATTTTTACGGTGCAAATGAAAAAAGTGTTTCCTCTGTGTCCTAAGACACTGAAGAAACACTATAAAAACACAATAGGTTTGTGTGTTATTCTGTTATTTGGTGGTCTGAAAGGCTTTGTGCAATAGGTATAGTGCCTTTCTTCTCATCATCACGGAGATGGCTTTTTATGCTTCCAACTTCCACATCTTTGAATGTAATGGCAAAAACCTGCTTAAGGAACTGCGAAATTTCATCTTGTTTGCCAACTCTAAAATGGTTCCATATATTCCAACCAAAATGAAACAGGTCTAAGGCAACTAAACCTTTAATATTAATTGGTTCAACGTGCGATAAGGGAAGCTTAG
Source organism: Prevotella pallens (assembly GCF_900454935.1). Lineage (NCBI taxonomy): Bacteria > Pseudomonadati > Bacteroidota > Bacteroidia > Bacteroidales > Prevotellaceae > Prevotella > Prevotella pallens. The sequence goes on along the minus strand of NZ_UGTP01000001.1, from coordinate 616,923 downwards.
CGGAGTACAACTCTATATATTCACAAAGCTTGAGCAAGTCTTTGTCAGAAACATAAGGTGCGAATTGCTGTTGAGTATATTTAATAGCTATAGCACGTTTATCTTGTACTTTCTGGTCCATTAACCTTTGTTGCTGTTGCCGAATTGAGTCAAAGTTCATTGATTGTTGGTGTTGTTCGGAAGATGGACCGCCAACACCATCTACTACTTGTCCTGTCTCAATATCGGATGCATTATCATTTGTTTTATCTTCTTGTTTCTTTGGAAAGAAAAACTTGACTAATGCTGTAAATAGTCCCTCTACCAAAATAGACAATATAGAATAAACGATGATACCTATGGCAACAACACTCCAAAAGATTATTTGTGCGGTAAATTCATCAACCCCTAAACGTAAGGCAACCACTCTTGCAAACAATGCAATAATGACACAAACAACAAGAACGGACAGATATACTACAATATGTTCAAAATATTTGGTATTCATATTATGTTGTCGAATTCAGTTTTATCATTTTCAATATCTATTTGAATAGCATTGGCTGCTTTATTTTTCTTTTCATCGACAACCTTTGCATATACTTGAGTTGTTTTGACATTTGTATGCCCAAGCATCTTGCTTACAGTATAAATGTCTGTTCCGTTTGCAAGTTGAAGGGTAGCAAATGTGTGCCTAAAGCAATGAAAGCTGAGGTGTTTCTGAATACCAGCTTTTTCAATCCATGCCCTTAATGGACGAGAAATCCAAGAAGGATTTGGTAACCCTTCAAAAACAAGTTGTTCTGGTTGTCTTGGCTCTCCGCAAAGCTTAAACGCCTGTTCCGAGATAGGCATATACTCTACCCCTTTTGTCTTTTTCTGAGTAAAGAGAAGTTTGGCTTGGTTTCCTTCTATGGCTATTTCATTCCATTTTAGTTTTTGAATGTCGCAATGTCTTAATCCTGTTAGAGCTGAGAATAGTGCAGCTCGTTTAAGTACATCACGTTCACAAGGAGTATTAGCTAACTTGTTAAGTTCATCAAGGGTTAAGTATTCCCTTCGGGATTCTTGTTCCTGTATGCCTTTGATTTTTGCAGATAAATCTATGGTCAAATATCCGTCTATGAATGCTTGTTTGAGTGCAGCCTTAAAAATAGAAAAATACGTGGAAGCTGTGTTTCGTGATATTGTCCCTTTTTTACTTCCACCACAAGGAGCGGATAACAAGAAAAACTTGAAATCTTCTGCCAATCTATTATCTATCTGTGAAAAGAGTAGCGTGTCTCCAGCAAACATTTTCAACAAAACATGTACTCGTTCCCAGTTTGTTTGAATTGAAAGGGAACTATTACGGTGTCGCTTGTCTGCCACTTTATCAAAGTATTTGATGAAATTTTGTTGCAATCGTTCTTTCTGTTCTGCTTGTGCTGTTTCTGTGTCACTATACAAACTTGCATTATCATATTCACGCTGCCTTAGTTTTCTAACACTATCTGCATAAATACAGGCCTCTTGATCTATCTCACTTTTACATAAGATAATTCCGTTCAAATCTCGTTTAGGTTTGAAAGTTTGAGTTGCTTCGGTTGTACGAGCAGTTCTGCTTTTATCCCAAATAGGAGTTGTAATAGTGCGGTTTAGATACTCTCGAACTCTTTGTGGAGAATCTTTGCCAGCTACCCTCACAGGATAGCTTTCTATATACAGGTACCATTCTTTTCGATAGGCACTCTTTCGCAATCGTACTGTTGCCTTTGTATTATCAAGTTCTTTTCTCATTGTATGTCGTGGATTAGTGTTTATACAAATTGTCTATCTCTGATTTTGGCGCATAGACGTAATTACCAATCTGTCTTATTGGAATAGAATATTTGCGAATATGCAGATATACAGTACTATCATGGATACCAAACTTCTTAGCTATTTCTCCAATTGTATAACAATCTTCAGGCTCAAGCCGATAAGTCTTTACTTCCGATCGTTTTTCTTTTCTTCTTTCATCGTAAGGACGTAGATTGAAGCGTTCTTGTAAATCAGCTTTGCAAATACGTATCATCCTTAGTCCGAGGTTATAATAACGGACTTGTTTATTTCTGATTAAGCGATAAAGGGAATCTCGTCCAATATCAAATAATGCAGTTGCATCAGCTATTGAGAGATAGGGCTGGTTCTTCGGAACTCTTGCAGCCTTTTCTCTTTTCAATGCATCTAACAGTTCTTCCTTTTTTCTTTGTTTGTATGCAGCTTGAGAACAGTTCTTAGAGCAATATCTAGAGGTAAGCGTCTTTGCAATAAAAGATTTACCACAAATTTCGCATTTCCGCTCTATTTGAAATTTTGCACTCGCCATACTATTTGTATCTATTTGATTATCAATTTATCTTTTAAATTAAGTCGCACTTTATCTCCCATTAAGTCGCGGCACAAATATGGTACAAATATAAGCACAAAAACGATTAAAAACGATAAGATTTAATTATTATTAAGAAATAAAAATCCCAGCAACTTATTATGTTACTGGGATTTACTTATTTTTGATTAGCGTTTGTTAGCACTTTTACTTCACTTCCTCAAAGTCTGCATCTTGGATGGTGTCATCCTGCTTTGGCTGCTCCTGCTGACCAGCGTCTGCGCCTGGCTGAGGACCTGGCTGAGGACCTGCTTGGCTGTACATCTGCTGTGATGCAGCCTGCATAACAGTGTTGAGGTTGTTGATAGCAGTGTCGATAGCTGCAACATCTGCTGATTTGTGAGCATCCTTGAGCTGCTGGAGAGCAGACTCGATGCCTGACTTCTGGTCGGCTGGAATCTTATCACCGTTGTCCTTCAAGAAGTTCTCGGTGGTGAAAATCATTGAGTCAGCCTGGTTCAGCTTGTCAATCTTCTCACGCTCTGCCTTGTCGGCTGCTGCGTTCTGCTCAGCCTCAGCCTTCATACGGTTAATTTCGTCCTCGCTCAAACCACTTGAAGCCTCGATGCGGATGCTCTGCTCCTTACCTGTTGCCTTGTCTTTAGCAGATACATTAAGGATACCGTTAGCATCGATGTCGAATGTTACCTCAATCTGTGGAACACCACGGCGAGCTGGAGCAATACCTGTCAAGTTGAACTGACCGATAGACTTGTTCTGTGCTGCCATTGGGCGTTCGCCTTGCAGAACGTGGATAGTAACCTCTGTCTGGTTATCAGCTGCGGTAGAGAATACCTCGCTCTTCTTACAAGGGATAGTAGAGTTAGCATCGATAAGCTTTGTCATCACACCACCCATTGTCTCAATACCGAGTGTCAGCGGAGTAACATCGAGCAACACAATATCGCCTACACCGCTCTCCTTATTAAGGATAGCACCCTGGATAGCTGCACCAACAGCAACCACCTCATCTGGGTTAACACCCTTTGAAGGCTCCTTACCGAAGTAGTTCTTAACCAATGTCTGCACAGCAGGGATACGGCTTGAACCACCTACGAGGATAACCTCATCGATATCTGATGTCTGCAACTTAGCGTCGCGGATAGCATTCTGGCATGGAACGAGACAAGCCTGAATAAGGCTATGTGCCAACTGCTCAAACTGTGAACGTGTCAAAGTCTTTACCAAGTGCTTTGGAACGCCGCCCTCAGCTGTGATGTAAGGCAAGTTTATCTCTGTAGAAGAAGAGCTTGACAACTCTATCTTAGCCTTCTCAGCAGCCTCCTTCAGACGTTGCATAGCCATTGGGTCCTTTGTGAGGTCAACACCCTCTTCAGTCTTAAAGCCATTAACCAACCAATCAATGATTACTTGGTCGAAGTCATCACCACCAAGGTGAGTATCACCATTTGTAGAGAGCACCTCGAATACACCGCCACCGAACTCAAGGATTGAGATATCGAACGTACCACCACCAAGGTCGAATACGGCAATCTTCATATCCTTATTAGCCTTATCAACACCATAAGCAAGTGCTGCAGCAGTAGGCTCGTTCACAATACGCTGTACGTTAAGACCTGCAATCTGACCAGCTTCCTTGGTAGCCTGACGCTGTGAGTCAGAGAAGTAAGCAGGTACAGTGATAACTGCATCAGTTACTTCTTGGCCGAGGTAGTCCTCAGCAGTCTTCTTCATCTTCTGCAGAATCATTGCAGAAATCTCCTGTGGAGTATATTTACGGTCGTCAATCTGTACACGTGGATAGCCACCTTCATTAACAACCTTGAATGGAACACGCTCAGCCTCTTTCTTACACTGCTCGTAGGTCTCACCCATGAAACGCTTAATAGAGTAGATGGTCTTCTCTGGGTTTGTGATAGCCTGACGTTTAGCAGGATCACCTACTTTACGTTCGCCACCCTCAACGAAACCTACAACAGAAGGTGTTGTACGCTTACCTTCGCTATTTGCAATTACAACTGGTTCGTTACCTTCGAATACAGCAACACAACTGTTAGTTGTTCCTAAGTCAATTCCTATAATTTTTCCCATAATATGTATATTTTATTTTTTATTATTATCAATTCTTATTGTGTTTCCTGCTTTCGCAGTACGTGCACGTCCCAATAAATACAAACGATATGCCAACAGAAACAAACTGACAGAATGACGGACAAGATGACAAATCATACATAATTGATACCTTTATATTATATGGATTGATAGTATAACCTACCATACTTATTAATACAAAAAACTGTGTCAGCATTCATTATAAGAATGCTGACACAGTTACATTATATTTAAATACAAACAGCCTTATTTTACACTGAAGGTTGTTACTTTCATATCATTCTTCTCATTTCGTTTATCAGGATCTCCCAAAGAGATGCCATACTCGCCTGGTTTCAAATTCTCAATAACTATATAGTAAGAGCTCTGACCATACTTCTTAGCTTTAAAAGTAATCTGCCCAAGAGAGTTTGTTTTAGTTGCAGACAGCGTACCAGCTTCAGACAACTGTGCTCTTCGTTCCTTACCTTTTACCTCGAATGGAAATATATTAACCTGAACTCGGGATAAGAATAATACTCAAAAAAGTTGGTAATCTCGTTATATTTTTGTAACTTTATAGTTGAAAATCAATAACTTACAATTAATATAGCGATGATTACCAAAGACAAAATTACCGAAATCTTTTGTATTGCAGATGACTTTTGCAAAGAATTTGAGTCAGAAATTGATAAAATAGGGCTTCCTAATGATACCAAGTGTAAGCATCGCCTTCGTAAATGGCGTATGAGCAAGTCAGAAATCATAACCATAATGATCTGTTTTCATTTTAATTCTTATCGTAACTTTCAACATTATTATATGTTCTTTATCAAGGAGCATCTTGCAGATATGTTTCCTCATCTGTTATCCTATAATCGTTTTTTGGAGCTTGAAGCTAGAGTTTCGGTAGAAATGATGATGTTCTTGCAAATATGTTGTTTTGGCAGATGTACTGGTATTAGCTTTATTGACTCTACCTGTATCCCAGTCTGCCATAATAAACGTATTTACCGCAATAAGGTTTTTAAGGATTATGCTACCAGAGGCAAAAGCACAATGGGTTGGTATTTTGGATTTAAACTGCACCTTATATGCAATGAACGAGGGGAAATTCTCAACTTTATGCTTACCAAAGCCAATGTAGATGATAGAGATGAGAATGTCTTTAATAGGCTGACTGATAATGTTTTTGGAAAATTATTTGCCGATAAAGGATACATCTCTAAGGGACTATTTGAAAAATTATTCAATGATGGCATTAACTTGGTAACAGGTATAAGAAGTAATATGAAAAACAAGTTAATCCCAATATATGATAGACTGCTTTTAAGAAAAAGATCTGTAATTGAAACTATCAATGACGAACTGAAAAATGTAGCACAATTGGTCCACTCTAGACATAGAAGTGTACTTAATTTTGCTATGAATGTATTATCAGCAATGGCTGCATATAGCTTCTTTGAAAAGAAACCTGAAGTCAATTTAGATTTCTGCATAGAACAACACAACGGTCAACTTTCTTTGTTCTAAAAAAACAGTTTGTTTTTGATAAAAAGGAGTAGCCTCAATCTAAGACGATTGAGGCTAAATGGGTTTTAGGATAAATAAATTAGAGTAATAAAAAGAAACTTATCCCGAGTTCAGGTTATTAATAAATGACTCTGGATCGGTTGAATTATTTGCAGCCTTAATAATAAGACGAACATCTTTACCAGCAGGCACAGATACAGAAGAAGTAGGACCACTCAAAGTAATACGTGTCTTTACTTTTCCAATACCAACAATATATAACGATGCACCAGCTTTTGTTTTAATAACACCAGACTCTCGTGGTAGTTTCTGATACTCCGTGTCAGAAGTAAGCAAGTAAGTTTGATCAGCAAACTCTGGTTCAGGAACCGAAACTTTTTGTGCAAAAGATGTTGTCAATCCTAACAACATAAACACAATTGTGAAAATATACTTTCTCATACAGTTATAATTTTTGTTGGTTACAAAGCTATAAATTTAAATCGATAAAATATAGAATATACTTTAATTTTATTATAAATTAACATTATTATGCCTAACCAAAAACATACTACTGTTTGGGCACATACTATAATGCCTAAATTGGAATTTCGCAGAATGAAGCTATTCATAATATTCTGCTGAATAATTATCGTTCAGCTATTATGACATAACAACATAAAGGGTCTGATTTAATATGATGTCTAAAACGTAACTGGCAGACGTCTGAAACAAGCGTGACAGATATCTGAAACGCAACTGACAGATATCTGAAACAAAAGTAACTTATATCTGCATTATTCTATTTGGTTTATGAATGCCTATAGGCTCTGCTTACAATGTAGCTAACTACTATTAACAGCACTCCACCTTATTTATTTCTCTAACCATAGGAAAATAGAAAAGAAAAAGAGAGGATACACACATTCAGGCATATCCTCTCTCTCTATTATTCACTACTGTTCCAGAGCCAGAAAAAGCAGTCTGCAAACAGTTTGTTTTCTAATTTACATTACATATTGTCGCAGCTTTCATCTTCGTGAACTGCCACCTTAGCATCTTTGGTAGTTTTAACAGCCTTATAGCCAAACTTCTGAAACGAGTCTTGAAGTTTCTTTTCTGTAGTTTTAGCCGCATCGTAGGTAACAAATACTTTCTGTGCTTCTATGTCTGTCTTTATTTCCTTGACACCCTTTTCAAAGCGGAGGTTACCTTTTATTTTATTTTCGCAGTTCTCACAGTGCATCTGTGGAGTAGTTGTGAAAATAACAGTCTTGATGTCTTTTGCCGATGCAGTAATGGCTACCATTGCTAACATCATAATAATTAAACTTTTCTTCATCGTACTTTTATTTTTAAGTGAAGCCTTACCAAACTACCATAGTAAATTTGTTGGGGCTATGTTGTTTACTATATTTATCTATGCAGTGTACTATATCTATTTTGACAAACGGTTTCCAAGATTCACACGAATACTAACGTAGCCCATTGCACCTTGTACTGGTCCATAGACTAACGTAGGTTCAAACGTTTGTGCCCATGGTGTGTGATAGCCTATAATAGGATTTTTTTGCTTGTAATTTGTAAGATTTTCGCCACCCACTTGTATAGAGAAATGACGGAAGTTACGAGTTATCTGTGCATTTAACTGTCCGTACGCCTTATAGTTAGAAGCCCACGATGGTGTTCCAGCAGCTGTTGTGTAAGGTGTTGGCATACGCCCGCTGCCATTTAGGGCAAATGTAGCATCAAATTGCCATAGTCCAAGCGGTGTTTTATAGCTTGCAGTAAGCAACCCCTTATATCTGCTCTGCAAAGGCTTAGATAGCAACTGTCCGCCGTAGGTAGTTTTTACAAGATTGTAGCGATAAGCAGCTGTGAGTTCGAAGCCGCGAAACACAGGATAAGATGCATCTATTTGGAATGTATGCGAATAGCTCTTACCATTAAGATTGTCTATGTGCAACTCCAACGGATTAGAATCGTAATCAATAACCGTTTGATTGGTAAAGTGCGTATAATAGTATTCTGCGTTCAGCTTTAAATTCTTGTTAAACAATGGTATATTGAAAGCCATATTCGCTCCATAATTCCATGCAGCTTCTTGTTTTAACGGCTGGTCGATGATGAGACGACGTCCAGAAGCCATTAGATAGTTATATTCTGCCAAAGCATGTGGGCTTCGATATCCTTTTCCAGCGGAGAGACGAAGCGTTAAGAAGTCGGTAGCCACCCATTTAACATGGAAACGTGGTGTAGCAAACGTTCCATAAACATTACTATGGTCTACACGGAATCCAGCCATTGCAACAAGCCGATTGTGCAAATTGAGTGTATACTGAACGTATGCGCCGGGAGTTGTTTCGCTTTCAACGTTATCTTTCAACGGATACAAGTTACCATAGTTAGCTGGAATAGCTGTAGGATTGAGCAATGAAAGATTTTGGCGCAGATAGTCGTGGTTGAAACTAACACCAGTAGATAAATTGTGTACTTCGGCAATATTAGTTTCGAAAATCAACGAAGCGTAAGCATTTTTCTCGTTCACATCGTAATGCTTAATGCCATAGTCTGCTCTTTGTTCGTGTAGCGACACATTTCCCATAAATGCAATATTAGTGCCGTGTTTTGCGTTGAGTATAAAGGCATGCTTCATATACCCTTCGTATCTATTTGTACCTATATTAATACGATACGGAGTAGCTCCAGCAGCAAGATGGTGCGAGTGGTTAGTTTGCCCACTGGTTCTATCTTCTTTTAAGAAACTCAGTCCAGCATGTAGCATATAATTGTTCTTTTTCCAAAACCATCGATTCTGAAGATTGTACTGACGCACTTGTGGGTCGTCTTGAAATCCATCTCCATTGCCATCGTGATGACTCCAGTTATTCTCAAAGTGGGCTAAAACCTCTGTACTAAGATTCTTGTTTCCACCAATGTGCAGATTTGCATCGGCATTAGCTTCAAACTTTCCCATTGTGCTTCCATATACATTAATAGTAGCACCTTGTTCGTCCTCAGGTTTCAGATACTCTACATTAATCTGTCCTGTCATAGCCTCATAACCATTCTTTACCGAAGAGTTTCCTTTACTAACTTGTATACTCTTCATCCACGAACCAGGAACATAGCCTAAGCCGTATGGCAAAGCTGCGCCACGAAAGTTAGGTAAGTTTTCGGTAAGCATTTGCACATACGTTCCACTCAAACCAAGCAATTTCACTTGTCGTGCACCTGTTGTAGCGTCAGAGTAGTTTACATCTACCGATGGATTATTAACAAAGCTTTCGCCAAGATTACAGCAAGCAGCCTTAAAAAGTTCGTCGCGCAAAATATCTTGTCCGTTAATAGCTCCGCCCAATGTACGCACAGTGGCGCGACGTGCTGTAACGGTTACGTTCTCGAGTTTTTGCTCTTTCATTGTTGTTACTGTATCCGCAACTTCGTTCTGTGCAATAGCAGATACAGAAAATAGCAGGGAGGTTCCCGCGAGTATAATATTCTTGTTCATATATTTTAATTTAGTGAATATAACGATAGTAGCCAACAAACCTGCCATTAGCAGTTTATTGGACCAATGAAACATTAATAACAATCACTAAATCAAATTAATAGCACGGTAAGCCGCTGTAGATATTGTCGTGGTGGACTATGCCAAGAATACAACAATAGTCGTATGGGCGATAATACGAAAAGCAGTATGGGCAAAGCCATTAATAGCGTTACAAAAGCTACAAGTAGCAACTGTTGCATAGGCTGCATATCGAAATGTAACGGAGCAGCTTGGTTCAATTCGGCAAGCTTTTGTATATGCACTGTCATACAATGGTCGTTAGAAGTTTTCTCACAACCCTTGTTGTTCGCTGGCATTTTGCCTACAGTTACATTTCCTGTATGTGCACATTGCATAACTACAAAGCCTGTTGCTGTCCATACAATCATAACAGACAGTAACAACAATAGTAGTATGTGCATTACTCTTTTCATTGTAAGCGCAAAATTACAACTAAAAACCTTATCTCTATAAAAAATAAATATACTTTAACACTGATAACGCCACAATAATAGTTAAAGCTATAAGATTTTGATTTATATCACCATTACAAGTGCATACAACTGTAATGTGGCATTTTTAGCAAAAAAAAGCACAGATATTCATCGTTAATCATAATTTTACCGTAATTTTGTGGCTATTAAATAATGGTAAAATTAACATTTAAGGTAAAAGATTATGAAGAAGATAAGAGCAGCAGTAGTTGGCTACGGTAATATAGGGCACTACGCACTTGAGGCACTCGAAGCAGCTAAAGACTTCGAGATTGCTGGTATTGTACGACGTCAGGGCGATAAAGACAAACCATTAGCACTATCTCTATACGAGGTTGTAGACGACATTGCAAAACTAAAGAATGTAGATGTGGCAATTCTTGCAACACCAACACGTAGCTGTCCGGAATATGCAGAACGTATAGTAGCATTAGGTATCAACACCGTAGATTCGTTCGATATTCACACAAGCATATTGGACTATCGCACAAAGCAGATGGAACACTGCAAGAAAGCTGGAAAAGTGAGTGTAATTGCTGCTGGTTGGGACCCAGGTTCCGACTCTGTTGTACGTGTGCTAATGGAAAGTTTGGCACCAAAAGGCATATCTTACACTAACTTCGGTCCTGGTATGTCTATGGGACATTCTGTTTGCGTACGTAGCAAAGAAGGTGTAAAAAATGCTCTCTCTGTTACCATTCCATTAGGTGAAGGCATTCACAGACGTATGGTATATGTTGAATTAGAAGATGGTGCAAAGCTCGACGATGTTACAAAAGCTATTAAGGCTGACCCCTACTTTGCCCACGATGAGACACACGTGTTTGCAGTTGCAAGTGTAGACGACTTACGCGATATGGGACACGGTGTACATCTTATTCGTAAAGGTGTAAGCGGAAAAACGCAGAACCAACGCATAGAATTTAATATGAGTATAAATAACCCTGCATTAACAGGACAGATACTTGTAAATTGTGCACGTGCAACTATGCGATTGACTCCGGGTTGCTACACAATGCCTGAGATACCTGTTATTGACTATCTTCCAGCTTCACGCGAAGAGGTTATCAACACATTGGTATAACACTCGTTCCACACACTATTATATATCGTTGCATCTTTAAAACAGAAGCAACGATATATAACTTAACATAAGTAAACTTTACTGATAAAACAATATCTACACAGAAACAACAAAAACAACAAATTGTAGAAATAGAGAGAAATGGAAAAGGCATTAAAGAACTTTATCTCGCAATTCCAACAAAAAATACCACAGCTTATCAGTCTATCGGTTGATTATGACAAGGTTTCAAAGAAATTAAAACAATACCACATTAACTTAGAATCGAAATCGCTACATAAGCTCTGGGGATATATACAAACTAAAGAAAAGCCATCTAAAAAGACATTAGACAGACTTGCTTTATTTGCAGGTTTCCAAACTTGGGAAGATTTGCTGACAGCTATACATGGTAACTGCGATGGACAATTAAACTACGAAGACAAAAACGATAAAAAATAAATAGAATATAGATTCTATAGAAAAAAGATGGGGAGTTGCAAGCAACACATACAGTTTATATTTATCTCATATTAGGCATACGGCTAAATCCAAGACATGACTCCCGACAGGACTTGCTCCATCTCATAGAAAGTTATTAAGCAATTCACTTGCGGGTAGGTGTTCTCTCCCCCACACACGATAATCTAAAATCATCTGAAGGAATCTCAGTTTTCTATTCCTCCCATTCAGTGTATTCGTCTGACAAGCCAAGCACGGCAATCACCACAGGAGGCTCGTGTGCTACCACGATTCATTTCGTGTGGTTTGTTGCCACTTTTAGAGTTACGCATCTATGATGCAAACTGCTAATTGGAAATTACTTTTACTGAAAGGGTGGAACTATCATCATCAGAGTTCATTATACAATACCTATTTTGAGGTATTGTATCATTTCCTTACCTTTTCTATCTTTGCACCGAATAAATTTCATTCTTATGATAAGAAATAAACACGACATACCACAGGGATATGGGTTCCCGTTAAGCCAAGCGAGGGTGGGTGAAATATTATAATGAGAGAAGGTTTCATGAATCGTTAGATAATCTTACACCCAAAGACGTATATTTAGGGCAAGGGGAGAAAATCAAAAAGATAAGAGAAATAATAAAACAAAATTCAATCAACAAAAGAATTTTTGATAATAAAACAAGGAAATATCAGAGTAAATAACTACATTTGCAGTTGTGCACTTTTGTTTGACAACGTACAATCCCACACCTTAAGAGTGTAATAACTTGTGTGCGTTATATTATTCAAGGGAGAAATAGAAACTCTAAAAAACAAAGTATCATTGAAATAATAAAGAAAAATTCAATCAAAAAAAGAATTTTTGATAATAAAACAATGAAATATCAGAGCAAATAACTACATTTGCAGTTGTGCACTTTTGTTTGACAACGTACAATCCCACACCTTAAGAGTGTAATAACTTGTGTGCGTTATATTATTCAAGGGAGAAATAGAAACTCTAAAAAACAAAGTATCATTGAAATGACTATTCTTTAGTTTCTTATTATATGGGGTTACGATACAGTAAACACTATCATCATAGTTATATTTTTCATATTCAACTATTATTTGGTATGGGAGTTCTGGGTGATTGTTTCCAGTATCATCCTTTTTTGTTAGCTTGATTGCGTGCATGTTCATGAAGTTGTCCCATTTAAATCCCTTTTCAACAAAAATACTTTTTACATGTAATAGTGGGGACACTTTATATTTTACATCCTTGACAAATACACCATTATTTTTGGATTCCTGTTTAGTTAAAGAAAACATTCTTGCTCCATCATAGCCATATCCATAATATCCAATTGATATATTTAAGACTTCAAGAAATAATACACACAATGCAATTATCAGGAAACATATAATAATGACTTTTTTTTTCATTTTCATATACAAATAGGATTAGGTGATACGTCATTAAATAACATGATCTCTGCAGATTTCTGTATATTGGTCGAGTGGTTCTGATGTCATTTGCTTTATGATTTCGCTACTATAAAGTTACTGATAATCAGCCACTTGACCAAATACTATTAGTTATATTAAGTTAATTAACTCTCTCATTTTCAAACGATTATATTGGAATTAACGAAGTATTGCTTTTATTCTAATCCAAAAAATCATTTTTGTATTTGTTTCTTATCGTAATAACATCTAATTTAATATATTACCGTTTTTACCTCAGGATGGTAAATGGACTTCTTAACTTATCGAATCTATTAAAAATATTTATCAAGTTATACTTTGATGTAATCCAACCATAATTCTGATTTTGAAATCCTTGTAGAGATTTCTCTATCACTACTCCTGTTTCAAATACTCTAGTTCCATTTTTATAAAGAATAAAACTACTGGTTACTGTTGACAAATCGCCACCAGTATAGATAAACTTACATCTTTTCTTTAGAATATTTAATATAGATATATCATCTGTAAATAGTTTATTACTACATAAATCACCTTTTATCAACTCATAATCGTCATTGCTTAATAACAAATAAGCCTCCCATTTTCCTGAGTTAAAATTGAAATTATTTAATGGGTTAATTGATTGTCCTTTAATATAATTCTCTGTTGAACTTTGGATATTTGGTGACAAATCCAGTATAATAGGGTAGCCAGTAATTAGAGCTAACCCTCCATAACAAACTGCACATAATAAGCAGACAACAAGAACTATTCTTTTTAAAAATTTCATTTCCGTCCTCCTTTCTTAGTTACAATATTTCCGTTAACTTTAACACCATCAAGCTCTTTATAATTGTACGTTGTCAAACAAAAGTACACAACTGCAAATGTAGTTATTTACTCTGATATTTCCTTGTTTTATTATCAAAAATTCTTTTGTTGATTGAATTTTGCTTTATTATTTCTCTTATCTTTTTGATTTTCTCCCCTTGCCCTAAATATACGTCTTTGGGTGTAAGATTATCTAACGATTCATGAAACCTTCTCTCATTATAATATTTCACCCACCCATCGATAGCATTTTCCAATTCAGAGGGACAAAAATAATGATTTAGCTTAATCACATTTTTCATTGATCTGTTATATCGTTCTATCTTTCCCTGCGTCTGAGGATGCAAGGGTTTGCCATGGATATGCTTGATATTATATTCCTAAAGACAGCTACTACCAAAAGAAAAAGAAACACAAACTATCTTGTAAACGAGCTGGTATAGAGCCAACGATAGGACATCTTAAAGCAGACCACCGATTATCTCGCAACTTTTATAAAGGAGTGAAAGGAGATGCTATCAATGTGTTATTAGCTGCGGCAGCATATAACTTCAAAAGAGCTATGAGAGTTCTTTTGTACCTTATAAAAAGAATCAGCATAAAGCTTGTCAGTATAAACTTTATGCTGAAATATGGTTTTTAAGGAACGACTATATACATTATCTGTAGAGACTAAACTCAAATCATTATTATAACTTACACCAAGATATGAAATATAACTATTTGCAGAGTTTGGTGTTAAGTTACCATTTCCTTTTAACCATTCCTTAAAATCGGAAATCATCACATTAGAACTTGTTTTTGCCATATTCTTTAATTTTTAGGTTTTCAAGTGCAAATATAAAAAACTCATATTAATAATAAATAAAAAAAATTTTTTTATATAAACCAAGATTTCTTTTAATTATACTTTATGGGATTAATATCATTAATATATAACTTTGTTTTGTTTTTAAGTTGCTGTCACTTTTAACATTTCGCATAAACAACAGATTATAAACTACTTATGGTGTATATGCGAGTGACTGTAGTGACAGCAACTTTGAAAACTCATTCAGATAGCAACTAACATCTCAAGCTGGACTGACCAGACTGTACTGCGTTGCTACGTACTGCAACCAAATACTCTGTACCATGCGAAGAATGCTTACTATGGAGATTCGGGATATTTGCAAGAACACGACCGAAATGAGAAAGACTTGTTAGGTTCAGCTGACTGCCATACCGCTGACGAAGTAGGCTAAAAATGGAAGCTGCAGTCATATAAGCCCCCTTGGTCAAGTCTTTAGGAATAGAGAAACTATCTAAAAAGAGAGCTTCGGCAGGGGTACGTTGTTGATATTGCACGTTATTCTCCATAATATCCTGGGTATCAGCCTCATCAAACCAATAGCGTCTACCAGCCACAAGTTCGGCAACAGCCTGTGCGTAGAGCTGTTCATAGTCTATGTGTTCGGGCAAACGAATAGGACCTGTTAGTGTAACTGCAATAAAACGGCGGCAACCACTGGGATCGCTAAAAACATCTGAAACGTTTGCCGTGGCAATGAAAGAGGCAATGCGTGGCAATGTAACTTGTTGATGGCAATAAGGCTGACGGATTTTAATGTTTGCAAGCTGCATAACATTCTTTAAAAATCCGTCTTGCGTCTTTGCTGACAGCGTATTGAATTCATCAATATTAATCAGTAACGACTGTGTCATTGCGCGCAATGTATTCTGCTTCTCACTAATGATAAGATTATCGTTATATCCCCATTGCAACGCCTCTGGTAGAAGACGTTTACAGAAAGTAGACTTCCGATAGCCTTGTCGGGAGATGAGCAACGGTGCCACACTGTTACCATGTGAGATATTCAGCCCTAACCATTGTGCCACCATTGCAAGAAACCACGTGTGAAACCATTCTGCCCACCGTGTGTTGTCATTAGGTACACAGTCTGCCAGCATTTCAATATGATTCTTTCCGTTCCATCGTCCTCGCAATCTTTCGAGGAAAATATCCACAGGATTAAAAGCCTTAACAAAATCCGACTCCATATATCGTCGGATATCTTTGTCCCACGCATCAATCCCATCAAGACGCGCCTTAATAGCAATAGTATTGCGCATTCGTTCATCTACAGCCACAAAAGGTTCGTTACTTCCAGCCTTGCGAGCTTCTGTACACCCTAAGGCGGTATTAAATCTCATTTCATACTTCCGCTCAAGATAGTTGAGCAACCGACGAGTAATGTCGTTTTTAAGTCTTTCCGACTGTCTGTTCCGCTGATTTTCAGCTTTAATGTTTTTAAGGTTCTTACTTTTCATAAATGATTGTTTTAAGTTGATGAATAGATAAATTATTTGTGAGAAAGGAAATAAGCAAAACTGTTGCTATGTCTTTTCCTGCCCAATCCGTTTGTCATTTCTCATATAAAAATGAAATTGCGCATAACGCACTGCCCTATTTGTGGGCATATTAAAAAAATATGTACACATGAATAAAAGATTTAAGAAAACAAATTCAAAAAAGAAGATGCCGTTAGTTTGTAGGAAATCATACTAAGCATATCATAGCTCTTCCTTATTTTCGCTTGCAAAGATACAAAACAGAGATACCCCTTGTCAAGTTTTTCACGAATTATTTTTATTTTGCTGTCACTCCCATCACCCACTTACGACTTATAACACGTTATAAATCAACAAACTACCGCAAATGTTAAAAATGACAGCAAACAGTTTTCAAACTTAGTGTAGTATATAAAACAATGCTACGGATATACTGCTCTCCTTATATATCCGTAAACACTCAGTCAATTAAAGAAATAAAAAGCAATAATCAATCTTCATCGATTCTACTTCTATCCTACTTACTACGCTATTTATATTTATTATAAGCTAAAATAATAGTCTTTAATTTTTGCTGCCATCAACTTTCTTCTGGCAATAAGAAAATCAGGATAATCAGAGTAGTCCATATCCACGATTTGTTCGGGTATGCAGTTCTCTGCCATGTTAGTCTTTAGACAATTTAGATCTGTTATATTACCGTAGCGAGCATTACCTTCTTCACATTGTTTTATTGCATTGGTGAAATATACATTCGGAGCAGCATCAGAAATGTCTTTATTTACTTGTGTATCAAGATAAGTGAAGTTGGCTATTTGATTATACTGTATTCTCTCGTTGAAACCATTATTACGCAGATATTGTTTGGGGAAGATATGGTGTACTTCACCCATTAATGTGATTAAATATCCCACTTTTGTACCATTACTAAACAAAGCATTATTACCTTCATAAATCTGTGCAGCAAGGAACACATTGAAGAAAGGACTGTTAATGACTTGCGTTTCGAGTTGTTGTACCAATCTGACATTCCAAAATGTATCGGAAAGGTTAGCTTCTTCTACTTCTTGAAAGAATGCTAAAAAACCTTTTTCACGGATACGCTTTATATCAAAATCCATTTGTGACTCCGGAGAACCAGTATATCTACTTGTTAATGTCGACATAACAAACCATTTTGCTACATAATGCTTTATCTGACTCTTTTCTATTGTAGTGTCATTATTTAATAACAAATATAATGTATAGGCAAAGTCCATCGTCATTTGAGAATTTATCAACTTATTAGAGATAAATCCAGCAGCCTTCATTCCAAGAATGAAGTTTGAGAATGTATATTGATTCATAAAATCGATAACACCTTCACTTAATTTAGCAAAAGACTCTTCTGCTATTTGTGCTTTATATTCTCGTGTCTCAAAATCACGTCCACCAAGAAGACTTACGAGGTCTTTTAGCTTTGCTCGACCAAACTTATACATAAATGCTATACGCAGGATATCGTTATAATCAGGGTCGAAAATAGACTCCTGATCATCTTTTAGCCATTTCAATTTACTTGCGTATAGAGTTCCCATAAATAGCGTATCTTTAGCCATTTCAGTATACCAATCTGGCTCTACTGCTAAATGTGAGAAGTAATCTATAGCTTTACGTAATGCGTTACCGCCATATTCTGTATTGGCAGCAATCTTCGACATAGCAAAATCTGCTTGATTCAGTTTGGCACCTTGACTATTTATACGTATGAAGATATCTGTTACCTCATCAATGTTCAAATCTTTATCAAGTGTGATAACTCCAATTTGACGATTCTTTATATCCAACAAACGCATTAATATCTTATTCATCTGCGATCCGTTTACTTCTGCGTTTTGCTGACAATATTCATTCACAAATGCCCATTGGTCAAAGTCTGACTTAAATAACTCGGCAATATCAGCTATCCATTTCTTATCTTTCAGAATTGCATTATCTTGAACTTTAAAAATTTCTTCTTCACTTTCTTCTGATGCTTGTGGATTAAAAGCAATTTTAATTCTACGCTTTTTAAAATTACTGGTTAATACCTTAAGTCCTGCAATAGCCGTCATCAATGCCGTAACACGCTGCTGACCATCTATCATAATCTTTTTACCTAACGATAGAGTCCCATCTTTTAATTTCATGTCTGGACTTTGAGAGATTATCAAATATCCAGTAGGATAACCTTTATAAAGTGAGTCTATCAAGTCTCTAACCTGCCGAGGTTTCCATACGAATGGGCGTTGGATTTCTGGTATAGCAATCTCTCCAGACTTTATGTAACTTAAGATTTGATCGAGAGAAATGTTAGAAGCGTTATATTTTTCGGTCATGATTGTTTTATTGAAGCTGTTTATAGATGAAAATTAATTTTTAAGCTCACCTAAGTAAGCAAACTCTTGCTTATATCGTTCAACACGTTCATAATCCTTCTTTGCTGGATTAGGAATACGAGTAAGATCCATATTGTGAGTAAGATCGTGCATCTTTACGGAAGTTGCAAGGGCATTGCTTTTAATTCGTTGAATATATGTTTCCCTATCAGGCACAAGGTGATGATTGAGCAAATGTAAAGCATCGGCAAGTTCAAGTCTATCAGTATCTGATAAGGGAGTTCTTAATTTCGCATCTAACAAGTTAAGCACTTCTTCAACAGAATGTGGAGTATCTTCACTTGCATCGTGTAGATAACCCACAACCTGCTCTTTCCAAGTACTTCCCATTTTGGCAACAGTTGTAAGATGACCAGTGAAGTAATCAACTCCAGCTTTATCCACTTGCCCTTTGTGTAGCTCGCAAGCTAATACGGCAGCACATTGTACGATGTCTTTTTCCTTGTTGACTAACATATCTAAAATTGAGTTTATATGTAACTAAAATCTCTACAAGTCTACTCTGAGTGATTCTATCATAGCACAAAGATACTTCTTTTTATGAATAACCCGTTGGCGGAATTAATCAATAGATAAAATATCAGAAATATGAATGTAAAAAAGTTGCACATGTCGCTAAAAATCAGTAACTTTATGATAATCAACAATACTGTTATCTGCTTTAACTCTATCATATAGAAGCAAAAATCATCACAACATACTCCTTTCCAAAGCATCTATATCTCTTTCTACAGAATAAGAAAACACACTCTACCCTACCAAATATAAAAAAGGTTCGAAACAGAAATGCTTCGAACCTTTTTTATTTGGGAATGTTGCAAAAACAATCTACTAATCTTTCTTAGCAGATACCACTCTTCTTTCTTTAATACGAGCAGCCTTACCTGTAAGTTTACGTAAGTAGTAGAGTTTTGCACGACGTACCTTACCATATTTGTTCACCTCGATAGAATCGATATTAGGTGATTCCATAGGGAATATACGCTCAACACCTACAGTGCCAGACATTTTGCGAACAGTGAAACGTTTCTTTTCGCCTTCACCATTAATCTTAATAACAACACCGCGGTAAAGCTGAATACGCTGCTTATTACCCTCGACGATTTTGTAAGCGACTGTTACAGTATCTCCAGCTCTAAACTTTGGATACTGTTTGCCGGTTGCAAATGCTTCTTCAGCAACTTTAATTAAATCCATTTTATTTATTAATTAAATATTGTTTGTCGTTCCAATACAACATAGCTCATGACTCTTCCACGGCCAGCGGTTATACCGAAAAGCGCTGCAAAGTTACTATAAATTATTCGATAAACGAGAAAAATCTTCTTACTCGTAAACTTTCTTTAACTATATTTTACTCTTACAGAATTAAAACAGATAAACATAAGTCGGCTAACCAACAAGTTTTTACTAACTTTGCAGTAAGCTAAAAGAGTAGAATATGGATAAAAAGATGTTTTTAGTAAGCAGTATGACTGCAGTTTTAACCTATACACCTTGTGCAGCACAACAGGGGAAATACCAACTAAAGAGTGTACAACGTAGCAGAATATTGATTGATGCACGCTACGATAACGAGAAAGACCCAAAAGCAGTAAGCTTCTTAGCACCCTACAAACACGTTGTAGACAGTATTATGAGTCCAGTGGTAGCACAAGCTGACCATTATATGACGGCACACCGACCAGAGAGCGACTTATCGGACTTACTTGCAGATATATTGGTTTGGGCGGCGAAAGGTTATAATGAGAAAGTAGATTTTGGTGTTTACAATATGGGAGGCATTCGTGCTGCACTACCAAAAGGAAATGTTACTATAGGCGACGTAAACGATATTGCGCCATTCGAGAATAAAATATGCTTCTTAACGCTCACTGGTGATAAAGTATTGGAACTGTTTCGACAGATTGCACACACTGGAGGAGAAGGCGTTAGTAAAGGAGTATGTTTAAAATTAAGTAGAAACAACACACTACTATACGCTTCCTTAAATGGTAAACAGATTGATCCAAAGGCAGAATATCGTATTGCTACAATAGATTACTTAGCACAAGGCAACGATAAATTAGAGGCTTTCAAAGACAAAACAAATCTTAATTCGCCACAGGAACATTCAAACAATACGCGATATATTATTCTAAACTACTTCAAAGCTATGACGGCAGAAGGTAAGATCATAAACAGCGAGACCGAAGGGCGTATAAGCTACTCTAACACTAACGAAAATTGAGCTACTGTAATGGCAAAGTAAATGAATAAAACAATAACAAAATAGAAAAACAATGAAAAAGAATATTTTACTAACTGCTCTCTGTATGTTTAGTATAGTTGTTTTCGCACAAACAAAACAACTTACCATTTTGCACACTAACGATACGCATAGCCAAATAATGCCTTTCAACACTACGCTTGCCGATACGCTGCGCGCTGGACGTGCAGGCTTTGAACGACGCATAGCAATGTTGAGAGAAGAAAGAGCTAAAGATCCAGACTTATTACTATTCGATAGTGGAGACTTTTGTCAAGGCTCGCCTTATTTCACCTTATTTAAAGGCGATGTAGAAGTAGGATTAATGAATTTAATGCACTATGATGCAGGAACTATAGGTAACCACGAGTTCGACTTTGGACTCGATAATATGATACGAATGTTTAAAACCTTAAACTATCCTATAGTATGCGCAAACTACGACTTTGCAGGCACCGAATTGGAGAAGATTGTGAAACCATACATTATATTAAAGCGTAAAGGTCTTAAAATTGGTGTGTTTGGTTTAGCTCCAAAATTAGATGGCTTGGTTGTTAAAGCAAACTACGGTCCATTGAAATATCTCGATCCAATAGAATGTGCACAAAAATGTGTAGACGAATTGCAGAAAAAGAAATGCGATTTAATATTGTGCATATCACATTTGGGCATAAATATAGAAGGCATTAGCGATGAAGAAGTTGTTGCTGGTACACACGGAATTGACCTTATATTAGGTGGTCATTCGCATACATTCTTAAAAAACTTGGTTTATATAAAAGATTTAGACAATAAAGAGGTGGGTATTGACCAAAACGGAAAGTCGGGAATTTACGTTGGGAAAATAGTATTAAACCTTGAAAAGAAAAAAGAGACAAAACAAAGAGAGATAAAAGCAAAATTACTTCATTAAACTATAATCCATTTATTTACTTCAATAATATTACTCTATAATATTTGTTTTTCTGTTGTGTCGTAATTGTCTGTTTCATTTTTCACTATTCACAACACGTCTGCTATAATGTCAGTTCAACCACCCCAACAACAAAACATTTTTGAGCAATTATCAATGAATAATTTGGATTAAAGTTATATTAAATCTAAAACTATTATAAACAAATAAAGGAGTTAAGATGACAAAACATCTTAGCTCCTTTATTGTTTTAGCACGTCAAATAAACTTATTCGAAATAGAACGTAAGAGCAATCATTTTAGAACGTGCTTCGTTTGCCGAATTTGTATACATCAACATACTTTTATCGCGCAATTCCTTTGCATGATTTGTATCTAAACAATTAGATAAACCATACATAAATTTCAATTCTGGACGTAATTTGAAGAAAGGAAGATAGAAATCGCACCCAACTCCTACTTCTAAATAAGCATCACCTCCCTTTAATCTAAAATAATCATCGGTCTTTCCTGACAGATTTAGCATTGGATTAATACCTAACATTAGGTATGGACGATGATTATTGAAACGTGGAGCAGCAGCAATAAGATTGAAAGCACACGAAATATAAGCAGTTTTCAAATCTTGTGTCTTTTCAATTGGCAGCCCATTAGCATTTAAATCGGTTAAATTCCTAAAAGTAATATGTCGTGTTCCAAAATACATTGCAGGTGCAATACGTAATTGAAAAGCTGTATTAAGCCTTAATTCACCTAACACTCCCACTGTAAAACCAGCGTCCCAACGGTCTTGATCTACCGAAACAAGTTTTTGCACAGGTCCTGTACCATTATCTAAATCAATCATTTGTGGACCAATATTAGTAAATTCAAGGTCTTGCAAGTGCGTACCTACCATTACACCAAAGTGAAAAGGACGTAAATCTGTATAAGGACGATTTTGTACCGCTCTATCTTGAGCAAAACTATTCGCTGACAATACAGTTAATAATATTATATATAAAAGCTTTTTCATATCTATAACTATAACGTTACCATCGTCTTTTTATTGTAAAATAGGCAATTATAGCAATAGTATCGCCACTCTACCAATGTTTTTTTTATTTGTATCCTGTCTAAATATTTCAAAATCTTATCATCATTTGTAGGTATTACGAAAATATTCTTTACCTTTGCACCATACAAAAACAGGGGAGATAAATAACAACCCTATACAAAAACATTATTAAAATAATAAAAGATCGATAATTATGGCTTACGTAATTGGAAACGATTGTATCGCATGCGGTACATGTATTGATGAATGCCCAGTAGGTGCAATTTCTGAAGGCGACATTTACAAAATTAACGCTGATGCCTGCACAGAGTGTGGTTCATGCGCTAGTGTTTGCCCAAGTGAAGCAATTAGCTTGGGTTAATCACAACAAATTGTTACTGATTAAATTTAGCGGACTCGAGAGAGTCCGCTTTTTTTATTCAATTAGTATTATGTTTATTTTAATACGAATTTTAAATAATTCTCTATTACATTAGAATGTAAAAACAGTGTAATAAATAATTTAAAGCATACTTTCCACTAAAAATTAAGTATTCACAAAACTCACAATCAATCAATAACAATCTTTTGACTAAATTGATTACCTACTCGGATTATGTAAACGCCTTTCGGAATAGACATCTCTGTATTCGTATTAGAAATATATCCAGAATAGAATATATGCCCGTCTAAAGTATAAATAAATACAGAATCACCAGGCATTGCTTTTATTGAAATCTGCCTATGCGTTGTTTCAATTGAGATATTGCTTTTCTGAATATCATTAACAATAGTCGTAGGGATATCTAAATTAATTACATTAGATAATGCAGATTCGCCAACATCATATACTGCTGATACTTGAAAACTATGTAATCCAATAGGAACATTGCTTTGTTCAAACATCGAAATTCCAGCTGTATTTCCTATTTTATTCTTATCCATATATATATTGTAAGCAATAATATCAATTGGAGCCATTTCATACTCTATATCATCTATCATCAAAGCATAACTATCTGTTGCTATTGAATGAATAGCAAAGTAACGTGTACCTTTCGGTAAAGCCATTTGGAATTGCGTCCAATCTTTAAGTGGCTTGTCAATGGTTGTTAAAAGGACAAAATGTGCTGTATCTTTGTCTGTTACAGAATAACGAATTTCAAATTTCTCAGGATATTGAATATCTATATTTTTAGCTTTGAAACTAATAGTTTGTGCTTCTCCAGATAATTTTGGAGATATTAGCCAATCATCGTTATGTCCTTTTCGTGTAGATGAAGATTGTGCTGACATAGCTATCAGGAATTGTTTGCCACTTGCTGGTTTAAATTGAGGATACTCATCAACATTCACTCCCAGTTCTTCTGGATTAAACACCATAAAAGCCATAGGTTCCGTTTTATGTTCAAATTCTAAACCTCTAATTCCATACGTTGTTCCTTCATCACCATCTAAAGTAGTCCAAAATCCATATTTATCTGTTAACCAAGGTTCATAATTTTCAAAATCTTCTTCTTTTTTTCCTCCTTCGGCTTCTATTGGTTTTGTCCACCATAGGTGTGCTTTATTTGTACTTAAGAGCTGGCCATTAAGATTAACGACTCGAGGAAAATTAGGAAACTTCACTTTCATCGTACCCACAATCGTGGTATTATCAGTTAAATCTTGATCGTTAGAATAACTTACCACAGCATATATATGTAGCGTTTCTGGATCAGTAATCTTCGGTTCGTAATAGAAAAATTCCATACTACCGAGATTTACAGGTAAATCAAAACATTCATGTTCATCGTATTTTTCTCCTTCAACATAAAGAGTAGCAACCATTCCTTTTGTTGGCTGACTGCCCATATTAGTTACTTTTACTCCTATCATTGTTTCTTTCCCTACCCTAGCTTCCGATACTAATCTCAATTCGGCTTTTACATTATATTCGAGATAATTAATAACATTAATATCATCTATATAAACAGGTATAGCTGTATTGTAACTTTCTGCTAAGAATTTTAATATTACATAATCATCATTCTTAAACTTATCCAACAAAAGAACTTTTTTCTTCCATTCCTTTGTTTCACCAACAGCGGCATAATTATAAATAGCTAAAGTATCGGTTCTCTGTGGAGATGTTGCAATTACTTTCAACTTTATTTTATGTCCAGGATAACAAAAGTATGTAAACATTAAAGCTGGATTTCTAACATTACGTACATCTATTTTACCTGTATTAAAGGAGGCACTATCTCCCTTTCGTTTTGGTAAATATTCTAGGCAACCATATTCATCATCATAACTATGCGTTGTAGAAAACACGAATCCATTTTCTCCATTTTGTTCACCCCAAAAGAAATGTTCTTCGGTAGGTTTCCCCATAGCAAAGGATTCATGGAATGGTATTGTATAAGAATCTCCAATTATAATAGGATTAGATTGGGATATTAAACTTTCTCCTCCTGCTGTTACTGCAGAAACTCCATAACAAAGTAGTTTTTGTGCCCCCTTTAATTCTATGTTTTTATCAATAAATTCAGAATGCTTAATACCCTTTTCCAAAATTACACCTTCTTTAGTATACACATTATAACTCAACGTTGAAGCATCGAAATATCCATTGTGTGCACCTTCGGTAGGAGTTTTCCAGGCTAATGTTATTCTATTATCAGATTCTTTTAGAATAATATCTTTTGGAGGTGCAGGAATATCTATACCTACAAAAGTTTCCTTTACGGCAGCTAGTCCTTTTCCTACATTATTATAAGCAATAATTGAATATTGATTAATTCCTTGAGTAGGAGAATTATCTGTATAATGGAGTTGTACATTTGGACTAGGATTTTCGAATGTAGTTATAAGCTTTGCATTCCTGTATATTTCTACTTTGGTAAGCGATTCTATACGTGAACCATCATAAGCTTTCGTAGGAGTTGTAAAAGAAATATCTGTAGTTAAAGTCCCTTGTTGTCCTGGCTTTATATGAATTATAGAAGTTGCTGCAGGAGCTGCAAGAAGTGCTTTCTCTGAAATAGAAATATCATCAATAAATAAATAGTATTGATCTGCTTTACTCATAGCATGTACACCTATTCTATAATCTCCATCTTCATTTACAGTAAATTCTGTTTCATTATTTTGAAATGAATCTACTGCGGTTTCTATACGTGGAACTATTATTTTATAGTTTTCTGTATCAATTTCTGTTCCTATCCCAACTTCAAAAGTTTCAGTATAACTCCAAAATCCTGCGCGATATTTAAAATTGAGCATATAAGCGTGCTTATTATCGAGCTTGATATTAGGCGATAAAAGCCAATCGTCAGCTGCAAGTGTTTTACTATTGTTATATCGCGCTGCTTTCACACGACTATCATAAGTCCAAGTACACTCATCATTATTTTTATTAACCACCATAAATGTTTCGAATGCTGCCTTATCGTCGAAGTTCTGTACATATCGTGAATTATTTTCTGTATCTGTTTTGGTCAGAACTTTACGATTTGTTTTAACAGACATTACTGTTGGCAATTTTGTTTTAACTGCATTCTGCATAGTAATACGCTGTTGCGCAGATAGCAAAGAAGTCTGCAAAATACAGAGATATACTGTTGTAAATACAAATAACTTATATTGTTTCATAACACATCTCCCTATAATTGTTTATTTAATAAAGGTTTTTCGTATAACACCATTTGGCATCACTTCTATAACAATACCAGAATAGTTAGCTGGTGCAATTTGTCCATCAAGCTTATATATAGCTATTGGTTTTGTTTTCTCTGTCGTTACATTTATGTTCGTTGGTATACCACAGAAAGATGTAAACTCTTTAAAAACATTATCTGTTTTATACTTCTCAATAGATGTTTCTGGGACATAAAGTGTACATTTCGATTTATCAACACCATAGAAAGGATAAATGCCACATATTGGTGGATTATCAGAATAACAGTATAAGTTTCTCATTGCCTTACAAGAATAAAAGGCATAGTCGCCTATATTAGTTACAGTAGAGGGTAATGAGACTCTAACTAATAATTTATTGTTTGCACAAAAACTAGCAGGTATAATGGTTGTTCCCTCTGGAATTGAAATGGCTGTTAGTTTAGGACAATCAGAAAAACTTCCTTCTCCAAAAGTTGTAAGTGTAGTTGGTAATTCTATGTTTTCTAAAGATTTACAACCTGCGAAACACCAATTGCCAAGTGATGTAATTCCATTAGACATCACTATTTTTGAGAGATTTGCACAAGAACCAAATGCACTATTTCCAATTGTTTCTACTTTAGATGGTAAATACAACTCTGTAAGTTTTGAACAATTAAAGAAACCACATTTCTTTATATCCTTTAAAGTAGATGGCAAAACAACTTCAGTAAGTCCTGTACTTAGATGAAAAGCATATTCGCCAACAACAATAACTGTCTGAGGTATTTCATAAGCTCCTTTTTTATACAGTGGGTAACGTAAAATTTCTGTCATCGATTTGTTGAAAAGTACTCCATCTACCGATTTATAATATGAATTATCATCTGCCACATTTATATTTTCCAACCGTGTACAATAATTAAAAGCACTTGCAGATATTGAAGTTACCGATGCTGGAATTTCTATTAAGGAAATCTTTTTACAGAAAGTAAAAGCTACTCCTTCAATAGTTGTAACACTATTAGGTATATCAACCGAATTTAGATTAAGACAATCTGCAAAGGCTTCATAACCTATTATCTTAACATCATTAGGTATTGTGTAGTCTCCACCTGAATATGCTGAAGGATAACGGAGTAATTTGCTATCTGCTAATGAAAACAATACGCCATTGACAGATTTTAAAAATGTATTTTCATTAGGAACATTTATCGCTTTAAGATTAGGACATACGCTGAATACCATTTTTTCGACAGCTTTTAATGTTTTAGGAAGAGTTATTATTTCCAAAGCCGGACAATTGTAAAACGAATATGTATTAAGTGTATCTTGTTTAGTGTAATATTGTTCATAAGAACCGTAATCGTACATATAAGAATTGCCACCAGAAACAATTGAAGTTTCTGACAAATCTAAATTAGATAATCGTCCTTTTGAGGGTGAACCTCCTTTTGTTATGCCAGCCATATCTCGCAAAGTAATAATATCATCTCCATTTAAGGAGCCTTTTATTATTAAATTAGAGATATTGTACTTCTTATCTCCAATAAGCGAAGATAGTGTTCCAGGTTTCGTAACATCAATAGTAATTTCCTGACCATAGCTTATTAAAGCAAACAAGCTTAATAGTGTAAATAATAATGCTTTTTTCATTTTAGTTTGTTTTTAATTAGTTAATAATTATGTCAATAAAATTAAATAAAAACCTACTTGACTACCTACAAAATCTGCACTACATTAATTTTAGAGAAGGTAAACTTGTTCTCAATATACTTTACTAAGTTTTTATATTAATAGCTATTATAACTATCTTAATAACAAGTTTTTAGTTAGTTCATATATTTTTAGCTATCAAAATTCTTATTAGTTCACGTATCTGTATTAATGTTTAATGTTATATAAAAATAGATGTAATAGGTTGTCCATAATTCAAATAATTTAAGTAATATAATAATCTCTTGCACTATTAGTAATTTACAAGAGGCTTCTGGTTTACACAAAGCAACATTTTTTGCCTTTTCGTTAGCAAAAATAAAAGATATTAGATTTAATTGCAAACTTAAACACAACTATTTTATCATAATTAACATATTTAATATATTTTCGGTTTACTTTTTAAAAAGTATCTTCAAAATACAATTCTTTTAAAATATTCGTAAGTTATCTTTTTTATAATATCTGTTTCTAATCCGAGAACACCTAAAGTTGTTTTTATTCCTCACAGATTATTATACCACTCCTGTAATAATATATTCTTGATATACAAAACAAGCTATATTATAGGTGATATAAATTATATTTATTACACCTAAAAATTAAATGGCTATATTCTACGAATATTTATATTACAACAAATTAGAATTAGACTTATTTGTTAGAAACATTTATAGAAAGAGGAAGGGATATTTTAGGGGAAGGTATTGCATTTTTATTCTTCTACCATATCATAATAGTCGAAAGCTCCTCCGTAACTATCTATTAGCTTTTGAGCATATTCATCGGTAGCCTCGTCAAAATTCTTCACTGCAATAAGCCCTAACGAATATTTACGATACAAATCCATCACAGAAAACACCTTACACTGTTCTATTATGGTGTGTTTTATATCTATAAGCTGATTAAGAATGGAACGATACATTGCTATTTCTGGCGATATTTCTAACAGTTTTTGGGTTTCTTCAATAGCTAAATCTACTATTTCTCTGTAATATTTCTTTGTTCTTTTATGCGATAAACGGGTGTACATATATCTACTTTTTTAGATTGTTTTTTATGACTATTTAGTATGTTGTTTTCTTTATGACTATTTTGTATGCTAATTCAGTTGCTCTATCACTGGCTATTTTCTGTATACATTTATCAGTATACCAATTGACTTTCGAAGCCTGAAATTAGAGAAACGTTTTGGAGAAATATATTTTCGTAACAAATTTCTGTTCGTTTAAAACGAATAAAACCAAAACCTGTATTGTCGTGTGGGTAAGCTATAAGTCCTAATTCGTTGAAAACAAAGAAACAATGACCGTCTATTCCATCATCTATCATTGTTAGCAAAGCAAACATAGAAACTATATCGTAGTCGGTGGTTTGTTTTATTTCAAAATTCGTTGATAAACAATCTGGATTATCGTAAACCGAATTGCTCGCTACTTTTATATATCCAAAGTCTATCAAATATTTCTCTATGTATTTCACATAATTAGCTATGCTATTATTGCCCTGTTCGTGTTCTTTTATTTTAAAACAGTTATACACAATAGTTACATTAGGTGCGAACCGGCTAAAGAATTGACTGAAATAGTTAACAATTTTATTAGCACGAGCTATTGTAAAAGGTTTATTTCTTTCACAATATCCTCTCCACCCTTTACTATCGGAATACGAATTTAGGTTTATATGCTCTTTAATACTGAAATTTAGTTCCTCCACAGTAATGCATTCTTAAATTAGATTTTGTATTATTTATAACGAAACGAACTTGTTTTTATTGTGTTGTGTGAACCAACCTGTGTTTTACTATCTACGAGCATAACAGATTGTGTATGCAAAGGTAGCTAATATAGCAAAAAAGTGTATAGCAAAATGGCAAAAAACACCAGTTTTTTTGTTATATTGTGTGGCATAGAAATTAAGGAGTAGAAATTTCTTATTAAAATAAATATTTTTTTAATAAGAAAACACGCAAATATTAATTACAAAATTTTATTTTATAATGAAAAATGTTTTCGTCTTAAATTTTAAATTAATATTAGCGTATTTGGGGCGTAATGTTGTTTTGTAGAATCTTGCCTAATTTATATGTAGAAATTGTTTTGTTTGCGTTTTGTTTATAGCGATACTAAGGTTACACAAACAGTTGTTTCGTTCTTAAATATTCAATCTTAATAGAGCATCTTTATATCGTTCTCTATATACATCGTCCGACAATAGATATTCGTTGATAACTTTCTTTGCATTTGCAATATCGTTCTGCATATAATACATTGCAATAGCCAACAAGGCATTTACTTCTTTACTATTTGCGAAGAGATAGTTTTCGGAGTTTTCAAAGTCGTTGAGTACATTTTGCACAGAACTTCTGTTATTTAAAGTGGGAACTATTGTGTTTATAATAAGCGGTTTAATATTATTCTCTATAAGTTCATTCATATTATCGATAGAAGTTGGACGCCACTCTAAGGTATGTGTACCAACAAAAATGCCAGCATCAACATTTATAAATGTATCTATAGCATCGAATTTATTATTGGCTCCTTTTAGTTGTGTAGCTATTTCGGTTATTTTTGGAGCATCTAAACGAATCATAATGGTGATATGGCCTATACTTTCGTCGTCGTAATATTTAATTGGACTTAAAAAGAATAAGATAGATTGACTAAAATCGCCTTTATTTCTTTGAAACCCCATACTACTTTTTTTCCATTTAAAGCCAACTTTAAGCAGAGGTTCTAACAGTGTTTGCTCTATGCTTATTTTAAATAATGTTTTTAGTTCTTTCAGTTTCATATTGTATACTTTAATTCAACCATTCAAAATTGTATTGTTTAGAGTATATGCCTTAAATACACTTGGAAGAGGCTGAGTAGCAAAAGGCATAATTTCTTTATAGCTATTGGCATTTGTTATTTTGCAAATAAATTCATATAAGTTCGAAGCCACTTTCTTTAGCTCTATTCCTCTAAAGTCTGTTATATAAATATCCATTTCTTCGCCACTATCATCAGAAGAATTTATATCCCAAAACAAGTATTCGCCATTATCGCTACTGGCAAATGGGTAAAGATTACGCAGAATAGTGGGAGTTACATTTGGATCTATATCAAACCAGATGTCGCCGTTTATAATATCAGAGAAATATGTAGAGCGAATTTCGTTTGTTCTAATAAAAAGAGAGTCGCCATACGTATCTAATGGTATATAAATGTGGAAATTGTTTGCTGTTAAACCATATCCGTATTGCTTTACAAAGCTAATATAGGAGGTGGGAAACCGTCTATTATTACTAAATCTAAATGTATTTAATGCTTCCAAATAGCCAAAGCACTGTTTATTGCCCTCTATTTTAAGTGCGAATGTATTTTGTTTATTCATAACAAATGCGCTGCTTGTTTTGTTTTCTACATAGTTCCACCCCTATATAGCCTTCTAAAACAAACATTTACCATATATGTTTTCTAAAATATACAATAAAGTTCGATGGCTTAAGGTGTGATATTAAACTCTCACAATAGTCTAATTTAGCATTTAGTGTCCATATTGTTCCAATTGTGCAAATAGTTCATCGGCATTTGCTTTAATTCCATCTCTATATTTCGCAGGAATTTTGTTGCCACAACGGTCGAACCACTCGTTAAACACAGTTTTCCATTCCTGAACTTTATGTTTTCTTATTAAAAGATTTGCATTTACAGGAAATTTATTTGCCAACATAACCAATATATCTATATGAGTTAGAACAGCTTGAACGGGTTTATTGGTTGTTCGTAACCATTCTACATTTTGTTCTATTTGCTTTAATGCTAAATTTATATATCGTGCATTCTCCAAATCAGCCATATCGTTACCTTCTGGTGCTGTACTAAATATTTTCATTCCTTTTTTTATTGCGATGTTATATGTTTGTGTATTTTATTTGTACACTGGTAATACTATCTTATGCCTACAAAAATAGAACTTTAAAATAAGAAAAACAAAAGAATGACGTAAGAAAATTGTTGTATCCACATAATTTCGCGTGTCTTTATATTGTTGGTTCCATTTTCTTATACATAATGTTAGGAAAAACGCAGCAAAATTTGTAATACGTTTCGAGCATCTTTCTTACAGAATATACCAATACGCTAACGAATGGAATGGAACAAAGGTTTTGTTATAATAAGGGTCTATGTTTTATTTCCTTTTATAGTTGCTTTTTTCAAAATGTTTTTGCCGAAACTATATTGTAAATGCCATAAAAAGTAAGTCTGCTTGCTATCAAAACGGATAGAAGCAGACTTATAAATATGTTTCTTTTTTATCTACTATAACCCTAAATTATCGGGTAGAAGTTAAAATTTTCGTTTATCTGTGCAAATACATATTGGTATACTGATAGAACGCCATCGCCTTTTTTATTAAGTCGTTTCGTTTTTGACGTAAAGGTGTTTCTATTGCAGTACCATCTTTATCGTATTTCACACTGAATTGTTCAATCTTTCTTACAGGAGAAAGTATTGTTAAACAGTTATTTTCCAAATATCCAAGATTTTGATAAGTTGCCATAAAAGCACGTGGTTGGTAGTTTTGTGCAAATATATTCTGTCCAGTAAAGCTTACTTTGCACGGAATATGCAGCGAAGCCAATAAAGTTGGCATAATATCTATTTGCGAACAAACCGTTTTTACTACTTGCGGTACTATATATTTCGGACTATATATAATGCAAGGAATGTGATATTTGTCGGCTGGCAACGATGTTTTTCCTGCACTCGATGCACAGTGGTCGGCAATAATAACAAATATTGTGTTGTTGAACCACTGTTTTTGCGAGGCTTTCTTTATAAAGTTCCCTATAGCATAGTCGGTATAACATACAGCAGCGTCGCGTGTATGTGGATTTCCATTTACTTTTATTTTTCCTTCAGGGTAAGTATATGGGCGATGATTACTTGTAGTCATTATTTGTGCAAAAAATGGAGTACCTTTCTTTGCATTTGCATCGAACACTTTTAAGCTTTTGTTAAACATATCTTCGTCGCATACCCCCCAAATATTAGCAAAAGTTATTTCGTTTTTGCTAATATTGCTTCTGTCTATAACATCGTATCCGTTGTGCGAGAAAAAATCGCCCATATTGTCGAAATAACTATCGCCTCCATATAGAAATTGCACAGTATATCCTTGTTGTTTCAGCACTGCTCCCACAGAAAGATTTCCCATTCGGTTTGCTTTTTGTTTAATAATGCTTTCGCCCGCACTGGGAGGAATGCACAACGATAAAGCTTCTAATCCGCGAACTGTACGGTTTCCGTTGGCATAAAGGCTATCAAAAACCATACTTTTGCCTATAAGTTGGTCTAACTGTGGCGTAAGGTTTTCGGTGTTTCCATAATGTTTCAGAAAATCGGCACTTAAACTTTCAACCGTAATTAGCACAATGTTGCAGCGTTGAGGCTTATTGTTTCCTACACTTAGTGCCTTATATCCTTGTTTATTAAGTTTGGCTAATTGGTAATAAGAGTTTATACATTCATTTTTATCCATCATTGGATAAAATTTATCGTACTCTAATTTGTTATTGAAAAAGGCAACCACAAAATTTCCAGCACCATTTTGTTCTAACTGACTAACATATTGGTTAGAACTTTCCAAACTTTGTGTAAACGATGCAATTCCAAAAGCCAACAAACACGTTGTAGCATAAATAGCAATATGCACTAATAAGAGTTTTGGTGTATATAGTTTTTCTAATTTGAAACGTCGTCTGCGCGATTGCCAAACAATAATGGCAACAGTTGCTATTATGGCTAACAAAATGAGCGGAACTATAGAATAAGATTCCATAATGTTGCCTAACACTTCGTGTGTATAAACCAAATAATCTACCGCAATAAAGTTGTATCGTACACCAAATTCCTGCCAAAAGAAATATTCGCCTGCCGAAACAAAAAGAAATAACAACACATATACCGCCCAAGTGCTATACATTGTTATGCGACGCCATGCCATTCTGCATTTCGGAACAAATAGTCGTATAGAGAAACTTACAAGTTTCCAGCCCAAAAACAGTCGTGCTATAAGTGGTGCTCCACCTCCATATTCGTGAAAAATAGATTTTTGCCACAACGAATAAAGAAAACCTAATGCTAAAACACCTTCTATTATATAACCAACAACCTTATTGTATTTCCATTCGTTCAATCCCAAATATAAAACGAAGATAGGTATTGTGAGTAAAGTTCCTACACCAAAATCAGAAAGCAAACCAATTCCAAGACTTCTGAGAACATCTACTATAGAAAAACTTACTTGAGTAGGTGTAGAATACATAAGAATGATGCGTAAGATGAGACCGAAAGTAATGTAAAGTCTCATAAAACGACTCGCAACAAGGAAAGCTGCATTTCTTCGAATTATGTTTTTTTCGTTTGTGCAAAACATTTCTTTAAAAACTATTTTAGAGTTATAATATATAACTGGTATTGTTAATATGGTGCAAAGGTATAAATATTTTTTAATAAATGGTTCTACTTCCTTATAACTATATTCATAATCTTTAAAATGCCATTAGTACATCATATTATAATATACTGTTATACTATTATTTTCTGACGATGCACTAACAATATTGTGTGTAAATTAATTTGTTTATACCATAATATATATAACAAAAAAGCACGCCAAGCGAATTAAAATTCTCTTAGCGTGCAATATTATATGGTAATAGAAAAATTAGTTCACAAACTTCACAGTATATTTGCTACCATCAGCAAAGTGTGCTGTAGCCATAAATAAGCCATGACCAAGCGTAACTGGAGTAATAGTATTTGCAGAAAGTGTAATACGCGAAACAACACAACCGTTAAGATCGGTAATATCTACAGTACAGTTTGCAGAACTTTGTAACGATAAATTGCCCATTGCATGACTAATAGTCAATGCTGACGAATTAGTTTTGATATTATTTATGCCAGCTGCTTCAGCTTCTTTATCAGGCAATACAGTTAATGGGTAGAAACAAAGCTTACCATCTATATAAGTTTTGCCCACCATACCAAAAATAATGAAATGTTTTGTGCCAGCTTCAATGAATTGTGAGAACTGGAAATCGTCTGGATATATATTTTGCAATATAAACTGGTTACCTTTCATATCGGCAATTTCAATTCGTCCGTTAGGATAACGGTCAATTTGGTTGAGTGGTTCCACTAAACTAATGCCAGTAAGAGCTAAAGGATAGGCTGCAAAAGTTTTAGGATCTTTTGTTAGTATGCTAAGATCGTCGCAAACAAAGTTACGGAAGTGGAAACTAGAATTTTGTACGTCTTCAATTTCTGGCTTACTATCGAGACGGAACACCAAATTATTATCGACTAATAATAGTTGTCCACGCATTTTCTTCACAATTTGGTCGTGTGGAGATAGTTTTGCAGAGTAATCAAGATAATTAGGGTCGTCTACCAATATGCCAGATTTTCCATCGAATAGCCATTTTTGCGCACGTGTTCTTTTAATCCAGTTAACAAATATGCTATCGGTGCCATTTGGAACTAAATCGTAGAATTTTCCAACCTCTGCACGGCGCAATGCTGTTATACCTTTAATGGTTTTACTAACTGGTCGTACATAAAAATCAAAGTTAGTTTCTAAAGGTCCTACCCATGGTTTATCGTCGGCAGCACGCATAAATTTTGCACTGAAATGATGTTTTCCTTCGCTTAAATTATTCATTTTGAAGCGAATATTTTCGGGCATTATATAATAGTTTACAGGTTCGTTATTGTCTACTTGTGTTTGAATATAAGTATCGGCATACGGACTACCTTTTTCGCCAAAGAAGAACGAAGATCCACTCATTAGCGGAGTAAAAGTAATGCTATCTTGCGATGTTTCGTAACCATCGTAAATGCGTTCTGGCTGAATATACCAAGGCACTTCAATATTTACTCCCTGTGTTACATATATATTGTCTACCAAAATACGCCAATTGCTTCCATATCCTATCTTATCGGTAAAGCGTATTCTAAAGCGGAATGGGTCGCCATAGAAAGGAGAATCGAACGAAACCATAGGTGTAACATCTGTATCGTCGAATATTAATGGTTTGCTTAGCCAATGTTTTCCATCGTCTTCTGTAACTTCTACGAACCATGCTTCGCTACTACGGCTAATTGTACGGTCCATTCCAGAGTGTCCGAAACAAAAAGCTACAGAACCACCATGAACAGTATCGAGAAGTTCGAGTGAAGCTGGCTCGTTATTTGGTGTTCCTGAAAGAATTTCTACAGCGCGTTTGCCTTGTGGAATGCCATTTATAGAAGAATCTGTAATACGTGCGTTGTGTAATCGCCAACGTTTTCCATTAATGGTAATAATTTGGTCGGTAAAATCGGTTGTTGCTGCATTTTCAAAATCGCAAAAATACGCAGGTTTTGGGGCAATGGTGCCAGTTTCTTGTGCACTTGTTGTTTGCACATTAGCAGCAAGTGCTGCCAGAGTAAGTAGAATTAGTTTTCTCATAATGTAAATATCCCTTGCTTTCATCTTCTCTCGAGGGCGGAGAAATGTAGTGGAGGGAGGTATTTTAAAATTGTTTTGAATAGTTTTCTCTGACTCCTATTTTTCTTTAGGGACGATTTTTCTTTATTGCTAACCCATCTTCCCTCCCTTCGAAAAGAGAAAAAAGAGTCTCTCTCTTTATATGCTTTTATTTTTATAAATTTTTTATTACCAATAGTTCTACCGACTTGTGGTGCTAACTTTGAGATTGTAAGCAGACCTACTTGTTTTATTTTGCATAATGCAATGTTCTAAAACCAAATTGTAGTGCAGGCTGTAGATTTAATAAAAAAGAATCTGTCTGCTTTTTCCTTCTCCAAAAGTCTGTTTATCGTGTAGTAATGTTGATTTGTGCTGCGAATATAGATATTTTTTTTGATAACAAGATAGTTTTTCTTTAAAAATCTACCAAAATGTAGAAAATTAGTGTAAAATTGGTTTCTTTTTTCGACATTACGAATAAAATACTATTATAAAATAAGGTGTAAATGTGTTTAAGCAAATTTCTAAGAAAAAAAATGCGAAATAGCAGATCGCTAAAAAAGTAATTATAAAATGGGTATTTGTAATTAAAAAAAAATTTTTTTTCATTATATTTTTCCAGTTTTATAATAAGAAAATAGCAACCTCTTATTTGCTTACATCGAATATATTGTTTTGAGCAAAATAGGAATAAGCCATTTGTACAGTATGCAATGTAATAAAATAGGTAGATAGCTATTACGCATTATGTAATTGGTAACTGCTAAAAAAAGTAATACATTGTAAAATAACCGCTAAAAAAGGTATGATATTAACGTTCGTTTACACCACTTTGAAAAAACTTGATATAAATATTTGGTTGTTCAATTTAAAAGTCTTTACTTTGCACCCGAAATCATTACTTCTCTCTCTGTTTTACAATAGAGTTTGGAGTGTAAAAAGATTAATAATTCAGTATAAACAAATTAATTTTATTAAGATGAAAAAGATTTTAATGACTCTCGCAGTTGCATTTGTTGCAGTTGCTGCCAATGCACAAGTTTATGTTGGTGGTAGTGTTGGTATTGCTTCTTCTAAACAGAATGGTGGCAAGAACGTAACAACTTATCAAGTTCTTCCAGAAATTGGTTATAATATTAATAAAGATGTAGCAATTGGTACAGTAGTTGGTTGGGGAAAAGGTAATCCTGTAAATATTCAAAACGAAAGTCGCAATTATTTTACCATTCAACCTTATGCTCGTTTTAATGTAGTTCGTACAAAATATGTAGATGCTTTCATTGATGGTGGCTTTGGTTATACTCACTACAACCACGCTTATGTAGCAACTTCTTCAAAAGACGAATGGTCAGTTGGTTTGAAACCAGGTATTGCTGTAAATCTTAGCAAGAAAGTTAGCCTTGTAGCTCACGTAGGTTTTGCTGGTTGGAAGTCTGAAAAATACGATGGTGCAAGCAAAGATTCACACGTTTGGGGTGTAAGTCTTGATGGCAACAACGTTAATTTTGGTGTTTACTACAACTTCTAAACGTACTTGCTTGGAACAAACTTAACACTTAATACTTATAGGGAGATGTCGTTTTTATAACGCATCTCTCTTTTTTTATGCCTTGAAAAATAATACCCACTATTAACTATAAATTAGTAATTAACGTGAGTTCGACGGATTCAGAACGATGTAAGGGGAGTGTAAATGATGCTTTGTGCATTGATAGACGGCTTCTTTGGAAACAGGAAATAGGTGGTAATTGCCTATAATAAGTTGATGATGAAGCGGTCAAAGTATCTATGTATGGAGTGTTCCACCTGC
The DNA here is from genome assembly GCF_900454935.1 of Prevotella pallens. Taxonomy (NCBI): domain Bacteria; kingdom Pseudomonadati; phylum Bacteroidota; class Bacteroidia; order Bacteroidales; family Prevotellaceae; genus Prevotella; species Prevotella pallens. The sequence goes on along the minus strand of NZ_UGTP01000001.1, from coordinate 578,470 downwards.
GAAATGTTCTTAAGTTCATCATTCACCGTTTCAATAAAGCAGCGATAACCAGAACCGTGAAAAGGAATCATTACCAGCATAACTTCTGTATTTGACATTGTAGAATTTCGATGATATTTCCTTTTTCCTGTAGGTTTTAGTGTATATTTTGCCGTCATTACATCAAAAAACTTGCAGGAATCGACTACCATACAAAATATTTCAGTAACTCCTCCATAGGTGATTATTACGGTTTTTATTTATAACTATTTGTATATTAGCTTCTTAATGCTACAACGATTTTCACTAATTACCAAATCCATAGACACTTATAATTCGTCGAGATCACGGTAACATAAAAGCAAAAACAAGAAAGACTGCAATCTATAAGAGGCTTTACGCGGATACCATCAGTAGTGAGAACATTAATCTTAATATAAAGATTTACACGCTCATAACAGCTGTTTTTTAGGGAATCTCTGCGCTTTCTCTCCTCGCATTAGAGCAGAACGGAGGGAGGGAAGAACTGTTCAGATGTAAAGATTATTCCCATCTGCTTTTTAATCTACGATCTTTTGATGTGTAAAAGGGCATGTTTTGCAATGTAAAAGGGCACCTTTTACAAGCCCGTTTGTAACCTATTGATATCTTGAAGGTTACAAAGGAGATAAAGAAGGGATATGGTAGGGAAAGTGAAAGATAGCGAAGTGAGAAGTGTAAGGATTTTTGTTACTGTTCGTTCCGTTGTGTTTTTCAAAGTAAGGTCAGTGTGCTTTGTCATCAGGGTAGCGGCTTTACCGATTCAAAAGGTGGGTGAACAGACTGAGAAACGGACGTGAAGAAGACGAAAGAAACGGCGGGATTGGCAATAAAAAATGTACCTTTCAGTCGGTGATTTTTTAACGTTCCAACGACAGTTTACAAAGAATTAATTGTGTTTCAGCAACAGAACCATGACCAATAATATGGACCATTATGGATATACTGTAAGCTGAGAGTCTACTTAATAGATTCAGCTCGCACGCTCTATGTCCTCCTTTAAAAAGGACAAAGAGCTTCACGAGCTGTAGAAGGAGAAGTTTTTAATTCAACTTATATCACTTCTCAAATGGATTACCAATATGCTTATGCTATAGAAGAAGAAGTTTTTATCTCAACTTATAGCCCTTGAATGCATAGAAAAGGATATAAGAGAAGCTGACAAAACAGATCCCATACGCATATTGAATGTTGCTAACATCCTTAATAAGTCCGAACAACACAGTGATAACAGCACCACCGATAAGTCCCATTGTCATTAGTGATGAGCCTGCCTTGGTATATTTACCCAAGTCCATAAGCGCCAAAGGCCAGAATGCAGGCCACATCAATGAGCAGCCTAATGCCATGATACCTACAGCATAAATACTATAAACACCCGGGAGTAACAATACAAGTAGCGTTCCAAACAGTGCAACGAAGCAACTGATCTGTAAGGCTTTCGTCTGTGAAAGATACTTAGGAATAAGAATAATACCTGCGATATATCCTATACTGATACTGATTGGGGTAATCCATGAGTACGTATGAGGATGAGGAAGACCTAATTCACTTGCATAATCTATAAGTGTACCCAAGACGATGGTCTCTGAACCAACATAAAAGAATATGGCAATTGCCCCAAGAACAAGATGTGGGAACTGGAAGACAGAATGCTTACTGTTTGCATAGTCGGACACTGCTGAATCTGTATCGGCGTCATCTTCTCCAGCAGCTTTCACCTCTGGCAAGGGTGATATGAGTGCTACGACACCTAAGACTACAAATAAGCAGATTATAACCAAGAACGGTTTGTCAAGATCTTCCAAGCCAACACCTCCACTATTACTTGCAAAAAGAGCAATAAACAAAGGTGATACGGGCCATGCTAACTTGTTTATCATGCCCATAATAGAGATTCTTTTTGCTGCACTCTCCGTTGGTCCAAGGATTGTTACATAAGGATTTATGGCAGATTGTAGGAACGTATTAGCTGTTCCACAAAGGAAAGATGCCAATAAGAAGATAATGAAACTCCTTTCAGCTGCAGAGAGAATAAACACTCCGAAGGCTATAGCAAACATGGCAAAAGCCGTAGCCATCGTACGCTTATATCCAATTTTACTTATCAATAAGCCTGCTGGATAACCAAAGATAAGGAACGGTAAGAACGTAGCTCCTATGAGCATATAGGCTTCTGTGGACGAAACGCTTAGCGAAACCTTCAATACTGGTACTAATAAGGAATTGATTCCCAATGCAAAGCCACAAGTAAAGAACATGAAAGCAAGGAAAAGCATTGGAATAATGAAGTTGTTTTTTTCTTTCATAGAGAATCTTTTTTGAATTAAAAATTAATTGTTATGTTTTAAAAAACCGCTTTTTTGACTACGGTTATCTTGAAAATGCAAAGTTACAACTTTTTTTTTAATAATAACATACACTATCTTTGCGTTGTTATAGAGTATATTTACATTTGCAGAAAAAGATGGTAATACTTGATAGAAAGATAGTACATAATATGCAAACCATGTGCAGTCACATTACATACACTGAGTTTAATCTACCATTTCATAGACATTCCGAATATGAACTCATCCTGTTTACCAGCGGAAGTGGGACTGAATTTGTTGGAGAGGGGGTTGCTGACTACAAAAAGGGCGACGTTGCACTTATCGGAAGTAATATTCCCCATCTGCATTTATGCAAAAGTAGAATGGGAAATAGCCAAGAAACAGAAGCTATGGAACATAGTACAAGTGAAACAATACAGTTCAGTCCAGACATGTTTCCACCCGATATTCTTAACCTACCAGACTATGAACATATTGCTGATTTGCTATCGAAAAGCCAGTATGGCATACGTTTCTATGATGAAGGATTATATGAGGACCTCCTCTCAAGGTTATCTTTGTTCGATTCACAGTCCTATACAAGGCGTCTGATTGCTTTGTATGAGATTCTCGAAAGATTATATAACTGTTCACAAACAAAGCTATTATCACCAATAGCAATCAGCCATTACAAAGCTCCTAATACCGATACTGCCATTGACAAGGTATTCACCTATTTATATAATAACTTCCAGAAGAAGATTGTTCTCACGGAACTTGCTGACTTTGTTAGTCAGAATCCGACGTCACTTTGCCGATATTTTAAGAAATGTACCAACAAGAGTATATTCCAAGTACTTGCCAACATACGCATTAAATATGCTTGTAAATTACTAACTCATTCGAACCTTACGGTCAATGAAGTGGCTTTTAACTCGGGATACAATACACCAACACTGTTTTACGAACAATTCTTAAGAGAGATACATCTAACCCCAAATGAATACAGACAACACATTAACGCTGAGAAAATCAGCAACCATATGAATATAACAATTGGTTCGCCGCAAGACTCAACACATAGTAAATAACGTGAGTTCGACGGATTCAGAACGATGTAAGGGGAGTGTAAATGATCTTTGTGCATTGATGGACGGCTTCTTTGGAAACAGGAAATAGGTGGTAATTGCCTATAATAAGTTGATGATGAAGCGGTCAAAGTATCTATGTATGGAGTGTTCCACCTGCGCAATGTTCTTAAGTTCATCATTCACCGTTTCAATAAAGCAGCGATAACCAGAATCGTGGAAAAGAATCATTATTAACATAACTTCTGCCTTTGACATTGTAGAATTTCTATGATATTTCCTTTTTCCTGTAGGTTTTAGCGTATATTTTGCTGTCATTGCATCAAAAAACTTGCAGAAGTCATCTGCCACACAAAATATTTCAGCAACTTTGTCCTCGGTGATCATAGCGATTTTTGTTTATAACTGTTTGTATATTAGCTCTTTAAAGTTATAACAAATTTCGCTAATCACCAAATTTATAGACACTTATAATTCGTCGAACTCACGTTAATTAAATGTTCGGCACATTTTAATAGCGTTACAGCCTAACAAACCAATTGTATTTAAATAGTTTGTAAAAATATTGTTTTCTGCACCGTCAAATTTGGTATACCTATTTTGTTATTGTACCTTTGTAGCAACTTCAACACTTGAAATAACTTATGATAGATAGACCAACTGTAGATAGAATTTTAGATGCAGCAAACATAGTAGATGTAATTTCTGAATATGTAACGTTGCGAAAAGCAGGTACAAGTTATAAAGGTTTGTGCCCTTTTCACGACGATCGTACACCATCTTTCTCGGTAAGTCCAGCAAAAGGAGTCTATAAATGTTTTTCTTGTGGCGAAGCTGGAAATGTAGTTAATTTTATTATGAAGCACGACCAAATGACTTATCCCGAAGCATTGAAAGTTTTGGCAAAGAAATATGGAATAGAAGTGCAAGAACGTGAACTAACTACAGAAGAGAAACAATTAGAAAACGAACGCGAATCTATGTTTCTTGTAAACGAGTGGGCTGCAAAATACTTTCATAACCTGCTTATAAATAATATAGATGGTAAGACAATTGGCTTGCAATACTTTCGAAGTCGTGGTTTTAGAGACGACATTATAGAGAAATTTCAGTTAGGCTTTTGTTTAACCGGAATGCAAGAATTTGCCAATGCCGCATTAGATGCTGGATATAAAAAAGAATTTCTTGTAAAAACAGGTCTATGTTACGAACGCGATAATGGCGAACTTATAGACAGATTTAACGGACGTGTAATATTTCCTTGGCTGAATGTAAGCGGAAAAGTAATAGCTTTTGGCGGTAGATTGCTCGATTCACGTACAAAAGGAGTAAATCAGAAGTATGTAAATTCGCCCGGTAGTGAAATTTATCAGAAAGACCATGCTCTTTATGGAATTTATCAGGCAAAAAAAGCAATTGCTAAGTTCGATCTTGTATATATGGTGGAAGGTTACACCGATGTTGTATCAATGCATCAGTGTGGAATAGAAAATGTTGTGGCAAATAGCGGAACTGCTCTCTCGGTTTATCAAATAAAATTGCTCCGACGATTTACTTCAAATATAGTTTTATTATATGATGGCGACGAAGCTGGCCAACATGCTGCAATGCGTGGAACTGATATGTTGCTTGCAGAAGGTATGAATGTAAAAGTTTTATTACTTCCAGATGGCAAAGATCCTGATGAATTGGCACGTAATTTAACAGCAGATGCCTTCAGAGAATATATAGAAAAAAAACAAACAGACTTTATTGTTTTTAAAATAAACGTATTGTTGAATGGTGTAACAGATCCAGTAAGGCGGTCGGAAGCAATAAATTCAATAGTACAAAGTATTGCCGTAATAAAAGATCCTATTTTGCGCGACACTTATTTGCGTGAATGTGCACACCGAACAAGTATGAAAGAAAATACGCTTATTGCACAAATGAATAGGTTTATTTATAACGATAAAGAACAACAACGTAAAGAACAGCAACGCGAAATAGAAAAACAGGAAAACAATCAGCAAGTTTTAAGTCCGGCTACACCTATTCAGCAGGCTTCTAAAGTAGAAATAATGTTGATTCAAACCATTGTGCGCGATGGCGAAAAACTTATTATTAGAGATGTTTTAAACGAAGAAACGGGAGAGAAAATTAATCTTAACGTGGCTCAATATATAGCATACGATCTTGGCTTAGATAACTTGTCGTTTAAGAACCCGTTATCCGTTCAAATTCTAAATGAGGCTTTGAAGCATAGTGAAGACGAAAATTTTAAAGCAGAAGAATATTTCACACATCACCCCGATATTCTTATTTCTACATTAGCTGTAAAATTAAGCGTAGATAGGTTTCAACTATCGGAAAGTATGCAAATGAAAGAGCGAGAAATTGACCTTCGCGACCGTGTAATGCATTTAATTCTCGACTATCGTATGGATTATGTGGAGCAACATTTAAAAGAATTGCAAGCAAGTTTATCTACCGAAAGCGATTTGAATAAAGTAATGGAAATTATGGGTGAGATAAAAAAACTACAAGAAATGCGTAATGTGCTTGCACGGAAATTAGGAAACGATATTGTGGTATGAGAGAGAAATATTGAATAAGCTGTAAGAAAACAAATATCTGCTATGATTTATATACACTGGATAGTTCTTGTTGCCTACACCGTAATTGCTATATTAGCTATGATAACGGTATTAATGGAGCATCGTCAGCCTGCAAAAACTATAGCATGGGTATTAGTTTTATCGTTTTTACCCTTAGTAGGAATTATTCTTTATTTCTTTTTTGGACGTCGTACTCGAAAAAATCGTAATATATGGCAAAAAAGCTTAGATCAACTTACAAAACGATCTATGATTGAATTTGCCGAACAAAAACAATTGGAACTTTCTACCGATTATCAAAGATTGATTCAGCTTTTTATGAATCAAAATTTAGCATTACCATTTAAAAACAACACTGCCGAAGTTTATGTTTCGGGATATGATTTCTTCCCTGCTCTTTTTGCAACAATAAGTAAAGCAAAACACCACATACACATTGTTTCTTACATTATAGACGACGACCCTTTAGGCAGATTGCTACGCGACACTCTTATAGATAAGGCTCGCAAAGGTGTTGAAATTAGATTTTTATTCGATGATGTAGGCTCGTGGAAAACAAAAAATAAGTTTTTTGAACAAATGCGCGAAGAAGGTATAGAGGTTCACCCCTTTATGCCAGTGCGTTTTCCAGCTTTTACAGGGAAAGTGAACTATAGAAATCATCGTAAAATTATAGTTATAGATGGAAAAGTTGGATTTATAGGGGGAATGAATTTTGCGCAACGTTACATAAAAGGAAATAAAAATGTAAAATGGCGCGATACACATATAAAAATAAACGGACCAGCTGTTTATGGTTTGCAACGTGCCTTTCTTATTGATTGGTTTTATGCAGATAGAACTCTTATAACCGATAGGAAATATTATCCAGAAATAAAAATAACGCAACCTAATAATTGCTTAATACAAATAGTTACAAGTAGTCCTACCAGTGTTTGGGAAGAATTAGAACAAGGATATATAAAAATTTTGCTAAGTGCAAAGCAATATGTTTATATGGAAACACCTTACTTCTTGCCTACTGAACCTATATTTTTTGCAATGCGAACGGCAGCTCTCTCAGGTGTAGATGTTAGATTAATGGTTTCGTTAAAAACCGATTCTAAATTAATTCAAATGGCATCGAGTTCTTATCTTGCTCAGGCTGTAAAAGCTGGTGTAAAAGTGCTGTGTTATAAAAACGGATTTAATCATAGCAAATTGTTGGTTGCCGATGATAACGTTTCTTCTGTGGGGTCGGCAAATATAGATTTCCGTAGCTTTGAAAACAATTTTGAAGCCAATGCCTTTTTTTACGACGAAGAAATGGCACAACGCATAAAAAATATATTCTTAACCGATGAAACTGAATGTGTGCTGTTGGAAGATATAAAGGAGATAAACCAAAAAAGTTTCCTTTATAGACTTTGGGAATCGGTTATTCGGTTGCTAAGTCCATTATTATAAGTTCATTATTATTAGGTGTAATGGACATTTGGTAGGCTGAAACCTCACGTATTGTCTAATTCTCACTGTAATAAGTGCGCCAGAATTCATCAGTTAATAAATATTTCTACCTCGAAACTGGCAGCCGCAAGTTATAGACTTATATAGTTGGACTATGACAAACACCATTCTTCTTTGTTATAGTAGAATGACAGGATAGCATTTTTTGTTCGTATCATATTATTTTTAGTATTTTCAAAGTTTTACAACGGTAGTATTTATCAATAAGTGATACCATGTTAAGTTTAAATGTACGTTGCTGTCATATTTAACATTTGCCGTATCTTGTTAATGGTGAGAGTATTATGCGTGTATAAGATGTGACAGATATGACATGAAAAATAAATTTATTCAAAACTTTATGTGGTGATGTAATGCTTATAGAGTGTGGTAGAAGATTCTAAATGGGGTGATTGAATTAAAGCGTAATGAACATTTGGTATACAGAAGAAATTCCTATTAGTTAAGGGCCTTGAAAACTATGTGGGTTGCCAGGTATGATATTAAAAGCAAATAGCCCAAAGTTTATGTTAATGGAAGCTACCAAAAAAACTTAATTATAAAAAAGATTTTTTTAATAATAAAATTCCGAATTTCTAATTAAAAAATAAAATTTTATAATAAAAAATTAGGGCAATTGTTTTTTATCCAAATCAGTCGTTAAAGCTTAAATATATTTTGTTTTATTATCAAGTAGATAGTCTGTCTTTACTACACAGGCGTAGCGGACTACATCAAGTTACAGAGACAAACAAGATGTTGATAAGAAAATAAAAGATGTTAGGAAACAATACCATAGTAATAAGAACTATACATATTGTGTTTAATGACCAATTTAGTTTTAATGGCAACACCTTCTTTTTATTTCCAAATTTTGCCATAAGAAGGTAGACCATAACTAATTCAAGCAAGTTTTAATAGTTATAGAGTTTATAGCTCGTCATATAACATTCGTAGTAAAAAGTTATGGCATAAAGTTCTTTTATAGATACGATAGTTATAAATTGATGGTATATTTATAACAACTATACTAAATCATTATTTTTAGGTATTGCGGAAAATGTATATTCTTATTACTTTTGCCTCGCAAATAAAAGAGGATGACTAAATTTTTATATATTATAGGCCTGCTTCTGCTTACAGCAATGTCTATAAAGGCACAGCAAACCCCAAAAATGTCTGCATATATTTTGCGTGGTTCTATTACAAATGGCGATGATGCAACAGCAGTAGTGGGTGCCACTGTACGTTTGTTTCAGCAAAATAAATTAGTGGGGGGAACTGTTTCAGGCGATTCAGGCAATTTTAGTGTTCAATGTTCCTTAAAGGGTAGTGCGCGTTTTCGCATTTCTGCCATAGGTTTTCAGGAAGTAGATACTATTATACAAGTTCCTCTTGTAAAACCTTTATATATACGTATGTATACAGGCAATAGTGCAATGAAAGAAGTGGTGGTTACAGCTTCGGAAAAGAAAGGAATAACAAGTACAACCATTATTGGACAAACAGCAATGGAGCATTTACAGCCATCTTCATTTACCGATTTATTAGCATTGTTGCCTGGAGGAATGACAAAAATACCATCTTTAGGCAGTGCTAATGTAATTACATTGCGTGAAGCAGGTTCGCCAAGCTCACAATATGCAACTTCTTCATTAGGAACCAAATTTATTGTAGATGGACAACCCATAGGTACAGATGCTAATATGCAATATATAGCAGGAGCTTTTCAAGGAGATGCCGATAATAGTAGAAATCATATAAGTTATGGCGTTGATATGCGCGAAATACCTACCGACAATATAGAACGAGTTGAAGTGGTACGTGGTATTCCATCGGTTAAGTATGGAGAATTAACAAGTGGACTAATAAATATTACACGAAAGCGTAGTCAAACACCTCTGCAAATTCGGTTGAAAGCCGATGAATATGGTAAATTAATATCAGCAGGTAAAGGCTTTTTGTTGGCAGAAAAATGGAATTTAAATGTAGATGGAGGCTTGTTAGATGCCAAAAAAGAGCCACGAAACCAATTTGAAACTTATAAGCGACTAACTATCTCTGCCCGTATACAACGAAAATGGAAATTAGGAGAACACAACATATTAGAATGGAATGGAGCAACAGACTATGCTTTAAATGTAGACAATGTAAAAACCGACCCCGAAATACAGATACATAAAGAAGACCGTTACCGTTCATCGTACCTAAAAATAGGTATGAATAATAGAATTGTATATAGAAGACTGTTGCCACTTGGCTTGCAAAGAGCCTCTTTTGCTTATACAGCGAGTGTAGCTTTCGACAAAATACATCAGACAGAAGCTGTTGCTTTGCAGCGCGATTATGTAGTTCCATTAGCTTATGAAAGTGGAGAATACGATGGGTTATTTCTTCCTTTTCAATATATAAGCAACTATAGAGTAGAAGGAATTCCATTTTATACTACTTTTAGGGGCGAAACCGAATGGACAGCACAAACAGCACTTATAAATCATCGTATTACAGCTGGAGGTGAATTTATGTTGAACAAAAACTATGGTCGTGGACAGATATTTGATATTACACGTCCGCTACATGCTTCAACAGCTCGTAGACCACGTTCATATAAAGAAATTCCAGCAACAAATATTCTTTCGTTTTATGTGGAAGATAATGCTACATTACCATTAGGAAAACATCAACTAACAGCAATGGCGGGATTGCGCACAACACAAATGCTCAATATTCCAGCAAATTATGCTATACATAGAAAGTTGTTTGCCGACACACGCATTAATGTTCAATGGGATTTTCCACAAGTTTCTGGCTTTAAATTCTTTGTTTCTGGTGGATTTGGTATGATGACAAAGATGCCAACAATACTCGATTTGTATCCCGATTATGTATATAAAGATATTACAGAAATGAACTATTGGGATGCTCGTTCAGAATATAAACGCATTCATATACGTACCTACAAACTTAGTCCGGTAAATCCTAATCTTCAACCAGCACGTAATAAAAAATGGGAAATACGTTTGGGCTTAGATAAAGGTGCACATCATTTCAGTATAACCTATTTCCAGGAAGATATGAAAGATGGTTTCCGAAGCACAGCACGAATGCGTCCATTTGTTTATAAAAAATACGATACTTCAGGTATTAATCCATCTACATTAACAGGTCCACCCTCTCTAAGTACATTACCTGTAGTAACCGATACTATATTAGATGGTTATGGAATAACAGAAAATGGGTCGCGAATAAAGAAACAAGGTATAGAGTTTCAATATTCCTCTCCACGAATTCCCCTAATTCAAACCCGAATAACAATAAACGGCGCGTGGTTCCGAACTATTTACGAGAATAGTATACCTTTATTTAGTTCAGCTCCAAATGTAGTTGTTGGTGGAATTGCTATTGCCGACAAGTATGCTGGATATTATATGAACACCGACAAATATGATAAACAAATATTTACTTCCAACTTTATTTTCGATTCTTATGTAGATAAGCTAGGTTTAATTTTATCGGCAACTGCCGAATGCTTTTGGATGAGCAGCACTAAACGTCCAGCTACATCAAGTGTTCCTATGGGATATATGGATATTACGGGAACAGTGCATCCATATACCGAAGCCGATAAAAATAATTCTTATTTACGGTGGCTTGTATTGAGTGGTACAGCTGGACAAGATATGAGTAGTAGGGAACGAAGTTATATGCTTTTAAATTTTAAAGCCACAAAGCAATTTGGAAAACATCTATCTCTTTCATTTTTTGCTGATAGAGTGTTTTATATTGCTCCCGATTATAGCGTGAATGGCTTTATTGTTAGGCGCACATTCTCTCCCTATTTTGGTATGGAAGTAGGATTAAAGATATAGAAAACAATTAATAAGAAACAAAAAAAATGAAGACATCAATTAAATTATTTTTTACAGTCGCTTTAACATTGCTTCTTTTTGGTAGTTGTGTCAATGACGATGTTCCAAATGGAGGAAAATCAGCCATTAAATATGCTCGAATAGCGTTGAATGCTAATTTACCTTCATCGTTTAACGATGTAGATTCGCTTTCGAACATTACAGTAAAATTACACAATGTATCAACAGGTAGAGACACACTGTTTGTAGTTTCAGCAATAAAAGTACCCAATAATGGTACCGAAGCAGCACAAACAATAGCTTTAGATACTATTAGAGTGGCAGAAGGTTTATACAATATAGACCTTGAAGCAAAAGCTTGTTATAGTAACAAACTAAAAACTCGAAGCATTGTTCGTGGAAATCTTATGAATCAAACATTAGTGCAAGGTGGCGGAACAGAACTTCCCGTTGTAGGAATTGATATGTTTTTCCCTAATATGGGCAATGGTTTTGTAATTGCAGAAATATTTGCAGCTCGCACTATACGTGATAGTGGAGATCCTTATACGGGAGATCAATACTTCAGAATAACCAATAATTCAGACGAAGTACTCTATGCCGATGGATTGTTTATTGGTGAAAGTGCATTTCAACAAATGATTCATCAAGATTATAAACCATATATTTTAGATAAAGAGACACCTGTACAATATTTAACTAAAGTACCAGGTATGCATGGTAAAGATCATAAATATCCTGTTCAACCAGGTGCTTCTCTCATTATTTGTGATAATGCAATTAATCATAAAACTCCCGAACGTAATCCTAATTCTTTCGATCTTTCAAAAGCTAATTTTGAATGGTACGATGAGTCTACCAATCCAAAAGTTACCGATATAGATAATCCAGACGTTCCAAATATGGAACGTCTATATACTTATTCTCGTACAATATGGGGTCCACACGATCGAGGTTTCTATTCATATATAATAGGTTTTTTAGGTGTAGACAATCAAACTTTTACAACCGACGAATCTTATCAGTACGATTATTCGTATAAGTTTACGTATGGAACAACAGTTAAAGATATGAAATTCCACGCAGTAAAAGTACCAAATACATGGATAACCGATGCTGTAGTATTAGCAATAAAAGACCAAAAGAAGTGGAATGTTATAAGTTCTACATTAGATAATGGCTATGCATGGTTCTCAAAAGTAGACCACGATAAGCAACGTTATGGTAAAGCAGTACGAAGAAAATATGACTCGAAAGCACATAAACTAATTGATACGAACGATTCACAACGCGATTTTGAAACGGTAAAGGCAGATCCGTGGTATGTTTTTAAGTAAGCTATATAATAGCATTATTATTGCAGGCGTTAGTTGTCTGCCAATTTTTGGAAGTGCGCAGAATAATATTTCTGCCACTTCTATTTCGGAGTCGCTAAATTCTGTGAGAGAAACAGAAATATATTTGCAGTATTTCAAACGCTTAACTCCGTTTAATGTTATATCTACTTTGAACGAGTATAATTCTAATTTTTCACAAGTACAAACTGGCTATCAACATAGCGAAGCATCTCTTCCAATTGATGCACAATTGGGAACAGGCGTAGAACAGATGTTTTTTAAAGCACAATCGCACATAAAAGTTGGTAAAAACTCAATTGCTTGGGGCGAAGCGTACTATGAAAATGGCAAACGATTGGGGGTATCATGGAACTTAAATAGCGATTATAAACGTGTGTTTCCATACGTAACTGCCGATACTACCACCGTATCTATGCTACGTGAATACTATCGTTTTAGAGGAGGATATGCACATAAACAAAATAAACTTACATTGGGTGCAGAGTTAAGCTATCAATCTACAATAGAATATCGTAACCGCGACCCACGTCCAAAGAATACTTCGCTCGATGTTCAATTACGTTTAGGATTGGGATACGATGTTTTGCCACAGAGAGTTGTTGCAATGTATGTAGATGCTGGAAGATATACGCAGCAAAGTAATGTTATTTTTATGAATCCTCAAGGTAATCGTGTACTTTATCATCTTACAGGACTTGGTATGCAATATTTTCGCTTTAAAGGGTTACAAAATGCTGTAAAGTATGAAGGAAACAATTATCTAATTGGAATTTCTACGCACACAAAAAGTGGGAACGGATTGCAGGCTTCTGCCGATATGTCGCACGAAAATATACAAAAACGCCTTGCTTCGGAACGAGATATTCCTATTTGCGATATATTTCAAACAAAGTGGCGAGGAGATATTTCGTGGATTAAACAGCAAAAACTATGGACTTATAAGTTAATGCTTAATGCTGAAATAGTAAAACGAGAAGGACAAGAACGCTTTTATGATAGTGGATTAACCAATTATAAGCAGATAGCAAGCTCTAAACCTTTTCTTTTTCAGCAGCAAATTGTACAATTATCATTTGCAACTTTGCATCAATTTTCGCCTGCAACATGGTTTGTTTTACAACCAAACGTGGCTTACGATGTACAAAATACACAATATTTAATGCCTGTAAGACAACTGAAAACAGCATTTATTGTGCCTTCTTTACAGCTGAAATTTTCGCAAATGTTCTCTAAAAGTTTGTTGGCTGCAAGTGTTTCGTCGCATTTTGGTAAGGCTACACATCATCATTTTGTATTCAACGAACCAGAAGTTTTTGATAAACCTGTAGAAATGTTCCGTAATAATGCAGCTATGCAGCAAGCAAATTATTGGGATTTGGAGATACAATTGCGCTACGATATTCGACTAATTAAGGTGCTTTCGTCTGTTTTTGTGCAATTACAAACTGGACACCGATGGTATAATAACAACCAGAATTGGAATAATATAGAACTGTCTATGGGGGTAACTCTCTGATAACAGTTGTTTTTTTAGACAATCAATTTTAAAAATAATAGATTATGAAGAAAATTTTACTAACAACATTCGTTATTTTGTGCAGTGTGATGACTGTTTTTGCACAAGACGATTACAAAATTAAAGAAGATGCTTACTTTAATCAGCGAGTAATAGAACTAACAAAAGCTGGAACTTTAGAGGCACAAGTTATGGACGTCTTCGAAGATGTAGATGTACAAGGCATAAAAGTTATTGGTCCAATGAACGATAAAGACCTTCGTTTTCTGGCTAAATTAGCAAAAGGTGGTACGTTACGCGACCTTCATTCTGCCAATCTTCACGAAGCAAAGTTCGAGAGTATTCCTGAAGGTTGCTTCCAAGATCTTACGTATTTTATGTATATTTACTTTCCAGAAACCTTGAAAACCATAAACGACAATGCTTTTAAAAACTGTAATTTACGTGCTGTGGTGCTTAACAATGGGTTAGAAACAATAGGAAAGTATGCTTTTTATGGAACACATAGCAAATCTCTTTCTATTCCTGCTTCGGTAAAAAATATTGGAGATGCAGCTTTTGGAGGCAATAAAGACTATACAGACGTAAAAGTTGATGCCAACAATGAAAACTTTAAAGTAGAAAATAACTTGCTTTGCAATGTAAAAGAACATAAAGTGCTGCAATGTTTTAATATGGCAGAAGGTGCAGTTGAAATACCTAACGGAATAGAATGTATCGGAGATGGTGCTTTTTCTCCACTAAAAAAAGTTACTTCTGTTAGTATTCCTGCTTCGCTAAAACAAATTGGTAGCGAAGTTTTTAGCGAAACTTATGCCTTAAACCATATTGATGTGTCTGCCGAAAATACTACATTCTCTGCAGTTGATGGTGTTTTGTTTAATAACAATCAGTCTGTTCTTTACACATATCCAGCTTCAAAAAATGGAAAAACTTATACAGTTCCTTCTACAGTAAAGCAAATTGCTGATGGTGCTTTTGCTCAAACCGGTGGACAAAATGCACATGAAGGAATGACATCTAAGGAGAAAAAAGAGTATAATTTAACTAAAGTTGTTGTGCCTGCAGGTGTAGAAAGCATTGGAAATAACGCTTTCCTCTTTAGTGGAATAACAAGTATAGACCTACCTTATACGCTGAAAAGTATTGGTAGTAGCTGTTTTTATTATACCGACCTTACTAAAATTACTATCCCAGAAGGTATAACACGATTGGAAAATTCTACTTTTGGTGCATGTGCGTCGTTAGAAAGTGTAGTTTTACCAAGCACATTAAAGTATATTGGCAAGGAAATTTTTGCTGTTTATAACTCTTCACTCACCGATATTTCTATTTATGCTACAGAAGTTCCAGAGTGTGATGCTGATGCTTTTTCTACATTCGATAATAGCGTTACACTTCATGTTATGGGCAACGCAAAGCAAAAATACGAAGACGATAGTGTTTTTGGCTCTGGAATTTTCGATTCTATTGTAGGCGATTTAACACCAACAAACGTTACAAATGCTCAACAAAATGCTACAAATGTAGTTGAAGTTGGTATTTATAATACCAATGGCGTTAGATTACAACATAAAGTTCGTGGCTTGAATATCATTAAAATGAGCGATGGTAGCGTACGAAAAGTAATGGTAAACGCACAAAACTAATAGACTATAATTAGAATATAATTCTAATATCTGCTGGTATCTATTCAACTTTTGTTGAGAAATGATACTAAAACAGGTTACAATTATTGAGTAAAGAGAGTGGAGTCTGAAAAGGTTCCACTCTTTTTCTTATTTATGGTACTCGAATGTTTCGGAGCTATTGTTTTTTTGCCGGCAGATATGCCTCATAACAGAAAGGAACTATTGAAAATGCATAGAAGTTAATCAGGCAATACATACCAAAGCTGGCTAATCTCGATAATTTCACAGAAAAAGATTGCAATGATACAGAAGAAAATAAATAGAAGACCGAGACAAAAACTAAATTTTCAAACCCCAAAATACGAGTTCTACAAAAAAATATCATAATTTTGCACCTGCTGGTTTACTCTACGGACAAACTATTTGGATACTGCAAATTCTTTCTTAGAAAAGAATAAAGTTATTTGTAGTTGATGTCTTATAATTTTATAAATAACAAAAAATGTATATTGGAAAGAAAATAAAATAGTATACTTATAAAATGGAAAAAACAAGAGATTGTCAGTTGTTTATGACCTCTAAAGATGAATTATTATTCTGCGAGGCTTTGAGGACGTTTAATTCTAATATATTTTTTTTAGATGTTAAACCCTCGTTCGAAGGGGATATAGAGAAACGTTTAGCAAAAAATGTTGCTAATTTGAAAAGCGAATTTGTTTCAATTGTCAACTTTAATCTGATTAGTAAAGATGAACTAAGTAAGTGCTATAAGATACGCAACGGATACTATCACTTTTATCAATTAGGTCGTGCTCAAATGCAATTTCTACGTTCCTTACCAGATGTAAATGTAGAAGACTGTTTACAGCATGGGAGAATCGCAGATTCGTATGATGTAAATGATATTGAAGAAAAAGTATGGAAGAATAGGGTGTATAATATTCTTAAAAAATTAGGACAGAAAGTATATTGGTACTATACTTTACCTGACGGAACAAGAAAAATTGCGATGAAGGCACAAAGTAAATTGATTGCGTTACCAGATGCCGTTGCAAACTATAATGGTAAAAACGGCAATTTTATGATTCATAATAGAGCTATGTTTGTTCCAGAAGGGATTGCGCTTGATGAAATAAACGACAATCCAAAACTTATTTAATAATCTTATAATAATATTTTTGGATAAACTAATATTGTTTTCGAACAATAAAACGGAGACTATAAGATGAACCTTAATAGAACATCTTGCAGTTCTTAGTATTCTATGTGTATAGGTTGCGCCTTGTAACGATAAATTGATTTGGTATTTTTTGAGTTGAGGAACAAAATAATTGCAAAAGAATCATCTAAAATACAGAACATGTATATTAAATTTGTAATACTCATAGGAGAAATTAGGCTCCTCTAATTAATTGATTTTAAACTATAAAAGCACGAAAAACATATAACTCTTACAAACAACTTTTAAAACTATATTTCCTTATACCGAATTCAAATAAAAAAAATAAATTTTATAATTATAATTTTCTGTTTTTATAATTACAAAAATTTATCTTGTAATTATGTTTTTTATATAATTAAAAGTTTAGATTCTATGTTCCACCGTAAGATATTATTACTTGTATATAATTTCAGAAAACAATCAAATAATTAAAGACAAATATTTATCTTTGTAAAAAATAAGTATATCGTTAGCAGAATAGATTTCTAAAAGCTGAATATTATGTTTGAAAATCAATGGGAAGTAATAAAATATATAGAAGATAAGTTTGGAAATAAACTTTCTTACGTGTCAGCCCCTTATCAGAATGCAAATTTGCCATATTTTAAGGATATAGATACTGGTATTGAGTTTGTTTATATTCCAGGAGGAGAATATAATATGGGGTTCTCTGAGGAAGAATATGCACAGATTTTGAAATTGACAGAAACTCCAAATATTTCGATTGAAGAAATGCAACCTGTGCATAAAGTAAAGCTTAGTCCATTTTTACTTAGTATTACACCAGTTTTAAACAGTCATATACTCAACTATAATAATAATTTTGGTAAATCCATCGCAATAGATGGGGAGGCTTATAGTCCGTTCTTCTGTGAATATTCATTAGCAGAAAGTATAGCTGCAGACTTATGTTCAAAGATTCCTAATGAAGAAGAATGGGAATATGCTTGCAGAGGTGGAAAGCACTCTTTATTTTGTTTTGGCAATTCTCTTCCTACTGAATCAGAATTAGAGAAATGGATGTCTTGGGATTTGTTCTCTTTGACAGAACTAAACCACAATGATTTTGGTCTATATGGTCTTTTTTTTGGAGAGTGGTGTTCTAACGATTTCACTGTTAATCTTAAAATAGGTTCTGATACGGTGTCAGATTCTAAAACTGTAAGAGGAGGTGGAGCATTATTCTTTCCTTGGCAAGATGAAGAATGGGTATATTGCTTGTCTGCTTTTAGAATGCCTTCAAAAGATCTTTTAGACAATAAGGCAACTTTTAGACTGAAATTGGAAATTTAGTGTGGTAACTTAAGTTTTTTTGATTTAATGTGCATTCAAATCTTCACATCAATTAGGATATTTATGTGGGAATATTCGGTAAATTCTCTACCTACTTGCTTCACCAATATACAAATTTATCAATAGCACCCAAAAAGAGACATAATTCAGACTGGCATTATCCTATTGATTTTTGGACAGAAAAAGATGGTTCTGAAGCAAAGCAAAATACTATAATTGAAAAAGCTATTGGCTAATGCTGATAGTTATTTATAGGGAAAGAAACATAGTGAATTGTCTACTTCTTTACGAATTAAACTACGATGACTTTAAAGAACACCATTAATTGTAAATAAAAAAATAATATGGAACATGATGAATTGATTAAATTAATATTTAAAGAATACCAGATGGCAGACAAAGATAAATATACAAATTTATTTCTTTCAAGCCTAAGTACCCACCGCTTAGAATGGAGAAGTGGACTTCCGGTTCTTGCAATTATGCAGAGTTTTCCTTTTCATCATTTCCAATCTCAGTCTCTACCACCAAACTTTAAATGCCTGAGCGAGGAAGACCAGCATTTTGTAATAAAACGTATGCCTTGTGTAATATGCTCTAATTATAAAGAAGCATTTGTAGATTCTAATAATCAAGATTCTAATAATATTGGAGGCTTAACAGATTATACATTAGACACATTTTATCAATATCTAAAGAGTACTAATGCTATGGAGAATGTTCTGCCTAACGAAGACGATATTAATATTTTCTTGCAGATGTTGAGATACATACAGGAAATAGATTATAATACAACTATTAAGCGAGGAATAACCTCGCTAATTAGTAAGATAAAAGAATTTGAAACCAATTTGTTTGAACTTCAATTACTTTTAGAAACCTTAGGATATTGCAGTATATTGGAAACAAAAGAACATAAGGGATTGCTTCACCAATATACAAATTTATCAATAGCGCCCAAAAAGAGACATAATTCAGACTGGCATTATCCTGTTGATTTTTGGACAGGAAAAGATGGTATAAATAAGAAAGCTCTAGATTATTGGTTTGGTTGTTATTTATCGGCTACAGAGTAATAGTGTACCTTCGGTAATAACGAGGAAAGACAGTTAATATCTATTAGATAATAGAAAGCATCTACAGAAACGTTATTGTTTACTTATAAAAAGCAAATTGCAAACTTCTGTAATGCCCTACCCGATTGGTATCCATTTATGGTTGAACAATCAACTTCACACGCCTACAGTTGCTCCGTGTATTCTATCGCTTTGTTTTAATAATTCTCTGCTTTCTATGACAAAGCAATTTATTAAGAAATAAGAATTCCTGTCACTCATGTCATTCGATACTGACGTATAACTGCTTGATTTATAATATATTTATACGAATTGTTAAAAGTGACAGCAAAATGAAATCAAAACTATTATAGTCCACTCTTAAAAGTCTAATATTCCGCTAATTCATAGTATTTTATACTGTAAATTATCTACAAATATCTGCAAGTTCTTGTACCGTTACACTATAATTCTTGCAGATATTTAGGTAGTGTCTAAAAAAGTGTGTAAGTCCTCTCTTTCTTATCTTTGCATTTAATAACTGCTTTCATATCCTATGCCTGTTATCTAGAAATTCTTTGAATTAACTGATTACGATGTTATAATTATATGTATGCAAAGATACTGAATTTTCTGATAACACCTATTTTCTGATAACACTTCCTCATTTTTGAAAATCTTCGTTTGTTGTTTGAGTAGGAGCATAATAGTTTGATCTTAACAGTCGAGCTTGTAGGCAAGTTTTATACTATAAAGATACATTTCCTATAAACCATTGAAATAAATCCTTTTAAAAGACGACTAAATAGACTTATTCATTAATAAATTGCCGAACAATTTTAAATATGGTTTCTGCTAAAAGTTTACGCCCCGATTTAGTACTAAAGTCTAATCCACAAAAAGTTGACCTATTCCCTCTCAAGAGTACATAGTAAAGCCCCCCTGTTAGTACGGCAAATAAAGCTCGTGGTGAAATTCTCTCATTATTAATTTGTTTGGTGAAACTCGGTAAAAATTCCTTAAGGGTAACCTCTCTTTTTCTCGCACTTTTTCGAGTAAGGCTGCTATTTTCATACATTTCCCAAACCATAATGGATTGCATGTCTTTATTTTTATAGATTGCATCTATAAATTTCTCGATTAAGTTCATAAAAAAAGCTTCGGCGTTTTTATAATCGTTTGGATTAATAGCAATATTATCGTTAAGAAAATAATCAAATTGAGAAGTATATGCTTTTATTAATTCTTCATCATTCTTAAATCTACGTTCCAAAACGATAACATCAGTTTTAGACAGATTTGAAACTTCCTTGATGGTAACCGAAGAAATGCCTTTTTCTGAAATAATAGTGGCAATAGCCCTCATTACATCTTGTTCAATTTCTTTTTCCGTTCTTCTTCCTAAATACCTTCTTTTGTACATCTTATTATATTTTTTATTTAAGTATATCAACCCAACCAGTTTATTATTTAGAACTGGTTGGGTAGAATATTAAATGAATGGGAAAAGCCTTATTAAAACAACCCATTATTTTTCTTTCTGATAGATAAGATAATCTGAACTATTTGAATTCAAACTATGCCATAAAATTAGCTTATTTCCATATATTTTATAGTAATGTTCGTATGTCCAATTAGATAATTTTATACCCAAACCCTTTACAAATACAAATAAATGGCAATTATTTTCTGTATAAAAAACTCTCTTTTTCCCTCCCGGTACGAAATCATAACCAATAATGTCTCCATTAGACATAAATATAAGTTTCTTATTTTCTGAAATATTGGAATTTATTTGCTTCCAAGTACCCAGCAAACGAGTATCCATTTCTTTCTTTGTTAAATCTGGCTCTTTTTCTTCGCATGAAGCTAATGAAAACATTAAAACAGTGCAACAAAGTAGCCAAGATAATAGTCGTAAGTATTTCATATCAATGTATATTATATTTAACATAGGTTTCGTCAAATGTCGGCTCATCTATATTCGATGAGCAACCACTGGTAACGATACTTAGAGAAACAACAAGAGCAAAAGTTATTCCTCCAGAAAAAGTTTTTTTATTCATATTAGATTTCTTTTGTAAAGAACTTGGCAATAATGCCGTTGTAAAGGTAATACAAATTTTATTATATCAAAATAACTTGGATATATTTTTCAAAAATTCTTTTTCATAGCTGATTACAATAACATATACTTTATTTTTTGATAAGTTTGTATGAAGATAATTGATTTGAATTAAAAACAGAAGCACTGCAAGTTCCAAACTGGGGGAACAGGATATTACATTTGATTGTAAATCTATCCAGAATTACGTTTAAGATAGGGGTGTTTATCATTCTTTGTTTCTCGCATCCCCTAAGTTTTTTACCTTTCCAATCTTTTGAGTAATAACTTTATTAAATCCTTCGACCTTTTCTTTGCCACAGAATAAGTCCACATCAAAAAACTGTATGTCTTCCGAAGATATCTGTCTGTTGCTTGTCATCTTTGTCTTTCAAAGCCCAACTTTGAAAAATGTCCATAATGTGATAAATTCCACCGAAAGAAGTGATATTCTCGTTTTTTATTGCTACCTTTGTCCTGTCAAATTTTTGCTTACTTGTTATGTTTGCAGCACCAAGATAGGTGAAATTTCTGACATATCCAGGTGTTTTGAGAACTTTGTTTCTCAGACACTTGGAGTTCTCACAAGATTTTATGCTGCGGAATTAAGGTTCAATACCAAATATCATATTAATATTTATGAATGCAATCGCTTTAGTTGTTGGAAATGCTGATTATTACGGAGAACATAATAAACTTATAAATGCTGTCAATGATGCAAACGATTTTTCCACCAAATTACTTTCTTTAGGATTTGTAGTGCGGAAAACGATTAATTGTAATAATGAACACTTTGAGCGTGATGTTCGGAGTTTCTCAGATGATCTTAAGTCATATGATGTGGGGTTGTTCTATTTTTCAGGACATGGCTTACAAATAGATGGACAAAACTATCTAACATCTTTAGATACAAATTTTTCAGATTCCATTTCTGTTAAACATACGTCAATTCCATTAAAAGAGGTCATGGATTATATGCAGAATGATAAAACTTTAATAAAAATTCTAATTTTAGATGCATGTAGAAATAATCCTCTACCAGAAAGAGGAACAAACCTTGGTTTAGCCCCTATTTATGCGCCTAAAGGTACAATAATAGCATTCTCTACATCTCCTGGAGAAACTGCTATGGACTATGGTGCTGGGAAAAATAGCATCTATACAGGTTCACTTCTAAATCATATCGATGATAGAAATATCCCAATAGAAGATTTCTTTAAAAGAGTAAGAACATCTGTGTATACTTTGTCTAATGGCAAACAAACTAGTTGGGAACATACTTCCTTGATTGGAAATTTTTGTTTTAATTCTGGGCAATTGATACATTCCCCGAAAATACCGTATCGTGAAGATTGTGTAATAGACAAAACGTTTGAATCCCATGGAACAGAAATTGATGAAATTATTATTGCTTTGAAATCATACAATTGGTATATTCAACATCCAGCAATACAGAAGTTAAATTCTTTGTCACCAAAAGATATAGATATAAGCACTAAATTTTTGTTAGGTAGAAATATCCTCCAAACAGCCATTGGTGGTGAATTTTCTGCATGCAGCATATTCAATAATTTATCAGATTGGCTATCAAGATGGTTTGATGGTGATGACAACCATGTACTAAATGGTATTTTATATGAAATTTATTTTAATTCAGACGGGAAATTACGATTAAATGGATTTAAAGCTAATCTAATTAATCAGATTTTCATATTGGAAGAAAATAAAAGATTCATCAAATCATTCGAATTTATAAAGGAACAATTAATACCTTTTAAGGAAAAGGTATACTATATTCCTTCACCATCGCCCGTTTCCTTACCTATTGAAATTATTACGAAGAAAAAAGAGGAACTAATTTGCGATATAAAAATGACAAAGAATTATCTCATGTCTATAAAAATTAATAATGTAGAACTTTTTTCATACAATGAAAATTTATGTTATACGATAGTAAAGTATGAAGATTTCTTGAAGAAAATTAGCTATGAACTTTGTGCACCTCTAAACAGATTGAAGATGTCAGGAAATGAAAAGGATTTAGAGACAATTGATATTCCATTAGGTAATCTCATTACAAAGATTTAGTTATCCTCAATTCCGCAGCATTATTCCTTGTGAGGTACTTTTATATATTGAAGTGACATTTTTGGGATTTATCCATTGATATGGGGATTTTATGTTTAGAAAAGACCCAAGAAACACCGAAGCACCTCATATCAACATATAGAGCCTCCAAAAGACATCTCAACATATAAGATTTTCTCACAAGAAAAAATATTGCCGAATTAAGGAATATGATAAATTCCACCGAAAGAAATGATTTTCTCGTTTTTAATTGCTACCTTTGCCATGTCAGATTTTGTCTATTTTTTATGTTTGCAGCACCAAGATAGGTGAAAATTCTGACATATTCAAGTGTTTTGAGGACTTTGTTTCCCAGTCACTTGGATCTCTTAAAAGATTTTATGCTGCGGAATTAAGGATAAAAAAGAAATGTTATGGAAGCATTAGAAGTATTGTTGACACGTCGTAGCATACGTGCTTATGAAGAGCGTATGCCAGAACAGGAGTTGATTGATAAGGTTATGGAGGCTGGTCTTTACGCTGCAAGCGGAAAGAATATGCAGACCGCTATCATTGTTGAAGTTACCAATAAGGAAGTACGCGACCGCTTGTCTGTGATAAATGCTGAGATAATGGGCGTAACATGCGATCCTTTTTATGGCGCACCTGTCGTTCTTGCAGTATTAGCAGATAAGAGTAGCCCTAATCATGTCTATGATGGTGCGTTGATGATGGGCAACCTTATGAATGCTGCTCACGCAGTAGGTTTAGGAAGTTGTTGGATTAATCGTGCCAAGCAAACTTTTGAGCGTGAAGTTGGTAAGCAGATGCTGAAAGAGTGGGGTGTAGAAGGTGATTATGAAGGTATCGGCTTCTGTATTCTTGGTTATGCTGCAAAGGAAGGCAAGACCTTATCACGCAAGCAAAATCGTATCTTCTATGTGAAGTAAGGATTTGAATCAGTGCTACCTGATAAACATAGGTTGTTCTGTCTTAAGACATTCCCTTGAAGCGTATGTCTTTCTGCATTCTGACTTCATTCTTTGAAAAGTTATTCAAGGACCCTACCAAAAAGTTCGCGAACAATCTTAAAAAAGTTCGCGAACTTTTTCTAAATTGTTCGCGAACTCTTTTTTGATTTATTCCCTTAATTCCGCAGCGTTTTTTCTTTTGAAAAATTTTATATGTTGAGATGTCTTTTTGGGGCTCTATATGTCGATATGAGGTGCTTCTGGGGTTCTTGGTTCTTGCATAATCATAAAATCCCCCACCCAAACCAATGGGGAAGTATGAAAAACCACAAAAAATACTTCCATAACAGAATGCTTTGCTGCTACTTCCACGTTTACCAAATACAGATTCGGTAAGTTTTTCTAAGCCCAACTTTGAGAAAACGTCCATAATATGATAAATTCCACCGAAAGAAGTTATATTCTCGTTTTAAATTGCTACCTTTGTCATGTCAGTTTTTTGCTTACTTGTTATGTTTGCAGCACCAAGATAAGTGAATTTTCTGACATGTCCAAGTGTTTTGAAAACTTTGTTTCTCAAGCACTTGAAGTTCTTACAAGAATTCATAATCACTGGTTGTGCCGTAAACAATTTTACCACCAATATAAACAGAATCTAATTCGCAATCTTCAAATAGTGGAGAACTAATAGACTCATAAAAAGTATGATCCCTTTTCATCTATAAGTTCAAACATCATTTTATTTTTAGCTACGTATATATCCGTTGTCTCGTCTTCATCGTCAATACAAAATAAGGTTTATCCCATAATGAAAAAGATTTCTTCATCTCTTGGAAAAACTCCTCTTGCTTTTTCTGTGTATATAAAACGTAGTCAATACCTGTAAACATAACTCATTTTTTATATGGGTATTCTTTCAGATGAAAGAAATATATGGTTCGCCCCTTATTTCGCCACGAAACGCAAAGATTACAAAGTCGTCTATTTCTTGGAAAGAAGTTACCTTACCATTTTTTATCTTGATTTCAACATGTTCTCTAATCAAACCTTTCCAGTCTTTCCAATAGCAACAATAAATATTAGCTGTTAATAAGTCGCCTTTCTTTACTACTTCGACTGAAGGATAGAGCATATCCTTCTGGGCTAATTCTGACAATTCATAATATTTTAAGACACCAATATTGTAGAGGTCATTCTTATCCATTATCAAATTTCTTACGATATAATTTGCGTGCCCCCATGTTGGCAATTGAGTAGGAGACGTTATTAATAAATAAACCTGCCAAGCTCCCATTTCTGTTGGACTGACGGTGATATATTTCAAAATATCTTTATCGTCCTCAAAGCTTTTATTACAAACATAAAATTTTGATTGACTCCCTTTTCCGTATTGTCTTGCAGTTTTCAATTGGATAAAACATCCATTATCTAACGAAAGTGCATCAAGGTCGTAGAAAATTGCTCCTGCGTCAAAATCAGTTATAGTATTTAATTTTGATTTCAACCGATAACGATACGCTTTTGCCTTGGAAGCAAAAATGTTACTTTCGTCGATATATGCCAATAATTTTCTTGCCATATCGAAAACAACTTTTTCGCTGTTATAGAAATCGTCTCCTTCTTTATCTAATATCGTTTTAAGTATGTTTTGTGCTGCTGCTTTGTTCTTTTCCTTGTAAGGATTGTGTGCAAAATTGTTGCCCATAAAGAGGAGATAAGCTTTATTCCAAAGACATTTCAGAGAAGGAGAAGGCATTTTGTCGGCATCGTTAAGCAAGTTGGCAGCCTCTTCGTACTTTTTTTCTGTCCATAGAATGGTGAATAAATTTAGTCTTGCATAGTGCGACCCACCCTCAATGGCTTTCTGCAAAAATATTTTTCCTTTCTCACTATCCCCTTCATAGTTCTCAGCAAATACACCGAGAATATTAGCTGCTTCATAAATTCCATCGTCGATGGCCTTTAAATAACATTCTCTTACCTTATTGAAATCTTCTGAACTCATTGTAGACAATAGAAACCAATCTGAATTTTCGGCTGCTTTCTTCAGGTTGTCGGGTAATCCTTCTACATATTTTGTTCCCTTGAGTGGTTCTCCACCTTCAAAATTTTTCAAACCAAAAAGTTCAGGTTCATAACTTACTTTTTGACTATAATGAGATATTGGGTTGGGTAGATTGAATGGGTCTATCGGAGTAAGCAGATAGTTGTAACGAATGTGCGCTTCAGGATAAAATTCTACTACCTTATTACAATGAGGACAAACCGACATATAGCCAGAATAAGCACTAAATACCCTTGCGAATTGTGCATTATACCATTTTAAGTTTTCGGAATTAGTTCCACAAGAGAAACACGGAAATCTGTTTTCTAAAACAACAGGTTTAGAAATATCTGTAGGCTTAATCATTTCAGAAAGACATGGCTGAATACTATTTATATCGTATCGGAAAGTGGTAGTTTCGTACTCATAACCAATATTGGAGTGTAAATCAATACCAACTAATAAGATTTTCTTTATCTTGTTGTCTTTCACGAATAACATAAAAGCCTGATGTGGTATTAAAAGACATGCATCTGCATAGTAGTTACAATAAGCAACATCAAAATTTGTTCCACGGAATTCTACATTATATTTTCTCCATTGTTTCCAATATTCAATTACTGCACTCTTACCCGAAATGGTTTCTTTTCCATAGATGATGCTTTCGACATCTGTATCGAGGCGACTTTCAAAGTTTTTGAAATTGCCAGTAAGAAGGGTTCTTGCTAACAATTTTACTGCATCAGTACAGGGCGTATCAGGAATGTTGTCTGGAAATATCAACATTCCATACTTTGTACTTTCTACGGTATTAACATCGTCTTTGTCCTTCTTTAGAGATGCCGAATAGCCTTTACCATATATATCGTCTAAGGTATATTGAGTTCCATACTGCTTATTATATTCGACCAATGACATTGTTTCTTCATTAATAACAATTACGCTATCACGTCCCTTCTCTTCACGTAAAAATATAGGCACTGGTATGGGACGGTCTTGATAATAGAATTGTTGCCAACCTTTATACATAAGATACAACAGCAGAAATGGAACAGCGAGCGGGAAAATCAAGATTGTTGTAATATGATCCTGAAATTTTGATTTATTCTTATTATAAAATGTGTCCCTGTTTCTAATAATATATACTGCTAAGCAACATACAACCCAGTAAATTGCTAAAACTGTCCAGATGTTCATAATTCTAATGGTTTAAATTTTTCTTTCATCAATCATCTTTTAGAGTTCGTCTTTTATTGTATTCGTATCTACTATCAAAAGGAATATTTTTTACAAGATACGGCAAAAAATGTTAGGGTCCATTTTTAGTAATGGCTCTGTTTAGATGATATCCCAAAGTTGTTCTACATATTCTCTAATTTCTCTTTAGGTTTTATATTATACGCCAATTCTGCTGGCATAATTATACACTACAAATATATTACTTATTTTTCAAATAAATGTTGTTATTTTATTCTTTTTGTACTGTGATATTTCAAATGTATATTTTTGGCGCAACAAAAAAGCGAAACGCCATGCGCGGCGTTTCGCTTATTTAATTTTTTGGCTACAATTTTACATTTCAACAATTATTTGTCGATGTAGTTGGTTCACGCATTCGTTTGGTAGCTGCGTTGGAAAGTATTGAAAACCTAAGAGGCATCTGCAAGGCTGGCATTAAGTTCCAAATTGAAATTGAAGGTCAGCGCAAACCTGCTTTGGAAGGTATTGCTACTTTTTTATATTACTTTGTATAAGTTGGAAAATTCTTTCCGAAGAAAGTATCTTTTCGTACCTAAATAAAGTTCAAACTTACTGAAAAACTGGGCATTTGACTGAACGAATATATTTTTTTTCGGTGGAAAGATAGTCTGCAAAGACGATAAACAAAAAAACTTCGATGAACCAAATAATGGGTTTGTCGAAGTTTTTTCGTTAGTTTTGAATTGTGATTTTTGCAGATTGAACAAAGTCAGACCAGTAAAAACATCGACCTTAACGCCAATCTTGCCTTCCAAATCGGTGATATTGATGCCTGGAGAAATTTGTGTTTTCTTGGTCAAGACTTCAAAATGGTCATCAATTTGTAACGAATAAGTCTCTTCATCTGAAGCTCTAAAGAACTTCACCAAATTCTATTTCATTTTCAAATGATATATAAATAATCTTTTTTAAATCTTTAGATAGAAAATAATGATGTTGAGGTATTTCATCAATTATAAAGGGGATAACCTTTACTAAATCTTTTAAATAGAACTCATATCCTACCTCCGTCAAGCTATCTCCAATATAAATTATCTCATCTTCTTTAGAAAACATCTTCTCTTCGATTAACTTCTGAATAAAATTAACGACATCAAAAGACACTTTCCCTTGGTCGGATTTTACCAATTTATAATTATGTAAGCTACTAAAATCAATTCGTGATCCAATAAAAGGGAAGTGTTTACTCAGGTTTTCCATGTAGTAAGAAAGGTTTGAAATAACCGTATAATTGATGTTCTGCTCTTCTACATTTTTTATTAAGAGATTATCATAAAAGTTATTCATGAATCAAAGAATTTATTATTTAGTTGTTTCTTAAAAACTATATTTCGGTATAAAGTTTGTACTGACAAGCTCTATACTTATTCTTTTTATAAGGTACAAAAGAACTCTCATAGCTCTTTTAAAGTTATATGCTGCTGCAGCTAATAATACATTGATAGCATCTTCGTTATCATAGTCGGTATTAACACGGATACTTTCTGCTAATATTAACTCCATACCTTCCTCACCTATACGATTTCTGAAGTGAACTAAGTCGGAAGCGTCACAGGGTTGTTTTGGCATAAATTCAAGTCCACCACAGAAATATTGGTAGTAAGCATTCTCACTCCATTGAAAAACAACCATTTCATCTGACACATTACGCAAATGTTTTAAAATTAAAAGACCACACATCAAGCGAATTGGATGAGCAGGGCGACCATTAGTGCTGCAATACAAAGGAGAAAAAGCATTTTCAAAACATTCCCAATTAATCTTATTACTAAGTTGGAAAAGGGGATGTTGATGACTAAGCATGTCCTCTAAAGAAGAGAACATAGAGAGCTGTTTAGATGTACGTTTAAGCATAAATATCTGCAAGAATTATAATGTAAAGGTACAAAAACTTGCAGATATTTGCAAATAATTTACAGGATAATATACTATGAATCAGAGAAATATTAGGTTTATAAGGGAGGACTATTTATCATTATATTTATGAAAAACATATTCGTCTCCATCATCTTGATTTATATATATAAAAACGCTGTGAGGTATCTCCTCCTTAAAGTTTATTAAATTGAGGATTCCAAGAACAGGCTGCCCATTCAAATCTTCTTCCATTACATCCTTTATATGTAAAATATTATCTTCAACTTTTACAAAAAAACCTTTGGAGAAATTTGAGTAATACCCTTGTCTTATTCTATTTTTATACACAATAATATTTCCAGATGAATGAGGACTTTCTTTTAGCCCAAATGTATCTTCTTTTTTTAAAAAGGATATAGTGTCATTATCTGAATTAAGAATACTCCCCACAAAAAGAATTTCTGACTTACAGATATTATTTCTGTCTTTTGCTATTATAACAACCTTTTGTTTTATATGATTAACAATTTTATTTTCATATCTCACAACGGTCCTATCATATTTTTCAAAGGTTGTATAGATTGTGTCTCTTACAAAGTCTTGACTTATATTGTGAGATAATCCTTTTGCATTATAATAGCTGTTGATGCCGCTTATAAAACAAAATAGTAAAAAAAATCTGTACATATATCTTCTTTTATAAGAGGGTGTGTCAAAATTGATACATCCTCTTACGCCTAATCTTTTAAAAATAACATTGATAACCAGATGATTATCTTAATAAACCCCAATTTGGAGCATTAACAGTTCATCCAAAATTAAAATGAGGAATTACTATCACCAATTTAAAGAAGGGAAACACGATTTAAACATCAAAAAAAGATTATTCATAAAATATTCATAATCTTTGAGATGCTCATTATTTACTCCTAAAGTACACACTGCTGGGAAAAAATACCTTTTACTTGTTCCGTCTGCATATAATACAAAAGCATTATAATCAAGGAATGTCACATATTTTGGTGAGTGTTGCTTATTCCCAGAGCATTCGTACATATATTGTACATATCTTTCAAATTCTTTCTTTTGTAATTTTGCTATTTGTTTTGAATATTCATTTTGACTCAAATTTCGTATTTTACCATTATTTATTCCACATTGTATGGTTAGAGAATCTGTATAAAAGCACACTTGATAATTATGCTTATTTTCAATAAAAAATTCTCCATACAGAATATTTATGTACGCTATTTTTTGTGCAGAACAGTTGATGCTCTCACAAAATATAAGAAATAAGAGCATAAAGAATGTTTTTTTCATTTTCGTAATCCTTTCAAAATAACAGTTCTTTCGCTTACTGGAATTTCTTTACGTCTTTTGGCCATTACCGCATTATCTAAATTTTAAATATGATGTTACGCTCATTCCATCCGTCATTTTATATTTCCCAAAATTGGTAAACTCAATGGTATCAATCTTGTTATCTTTTAATTTTAATATGATCATTGTTATATCACAGTGACTTAACTGCTTCAATGATTGGATATATTGTTTATCTACCCAAAGAGAGCGAACCGCTTCTGGATGTATGACGCACATTACCTTATACTCTGTTAAGGTTTCAAGTGGGATTATTCCCTCTATCCCCACTTTTCTATTTAGCACTTTGATAGGCATACCCACATATATGGGGAGACCAATTAACCTATTTGTCTTCAATATACCCTTAGACAATTGATACGGAGCAGATTTTATTGGTATTTTTTCATAAATAAGAGTATCTGATGAAGATGTGGCATAAAATCTTATTGGAAGATCATTGTCAAAATTAAGATTGTACCTTGAATATACCTTCCTTGCTCTACTTTTTGATCTTATTGATAATATATTCGCCCCAAAAAATATTGGGTTATCGGATATAACTACCAACGTATCATTAATCCCTAACACAAGATACAACCTGTTTCCTACACTTTTCTGGTAGTATTCTTCGTCTTGGGGCCAAATCCGAATACCATAATATGTTACATTGCTCTGAGAAAAATTAGTTGTTATAGAATCTGTTAGTTCATTATCTTCAGAATTTAGAGGACTACAGATTGGAGAGTTTACTTCTAGTGCGTCTGTTGATTCATCATTTTTATAATTCAATGAGACTCTCGAAGAGCCAAGACAACAGCTGCACATAAATACATACAACATCAAAGATAATGACTTCTTCATTTTTAGAGTGTGTCAAAAGTTAATTAGTCGTTCCTTAAAAACTATATTTCGGTGTAAAGTTTGTACTGACAAGCTCTATACTTATTCTTTTTATAAGGTACAAAAGAACTCTCATAGCTCTTTTGAAGTTATATGCTGCCGCAGCTAATAATACATTGATAGCATCTTCGTTATCATGGTCGGTATTAACACGGATATTTTCTGCTAATATTAACTCCATACCTTCCTCACCTATACGATTTCTGAAGTGAACTAACTCGGAAGCGTCACAGGGTTGTTTTGGCATAAATTCAAGTCCACCACAGAAGTATTGGTAGTAAGCATTCTCGCTCCATTGAGAAACCACCAGTTCATCTGACACATTACGCAAATGTTTTAAAATTAAAAGACCACACATCAAGCGAATTGGATGAGCCGGGCGACCATTATTGCTGCAATACAAAGGAGAAAAAGCATTTTCAAAACATTCCCAATTAATCTTATTACTAAGTTGGAAAAGGGGATGTTGATGACTAAGCATGTCCTCTAAAGAAGAGAACATAGAGAGCTGTTTAGATGTACGTTTAAGCATAAATATCTGCAAGAATTATAGTGTAAAGGTACAAAAACTTGCAGATACAAACAAATAATTTACAGGATAATATACTATGAATCAGAGGAATATTAGGTTTATAAGGGAGGACTATTTAAGAAAGACAAATTATAAGAGGAGTTTTGCAGAGGTCTCAATATAATAGTTCTTACTTAATTTTGCAGAAAGGCATCAATATATGACGGAGAATTAATGATACGCAAGGAAAGCTTGCTCGTTCATAAAATCTATTGCTTTGGCACCTTTTGATTTGAAATTTTTCAGAATACCCATTTTCAATAAAATATCGTAGGACATTTTTACGACATCTTCGATAGAAAAGGAATCACCTTCATATTCTTTCACTGTGTATGTTATACCACCATCAACTGAATAATTTGCAACCATCTTAGAAGTATTATCTCCGTCCATAAACCTCAGCTCATATTTGTCTGGGGCATCTAACCATATTTTTTTTGTTTTATCAGCACCTCCCGCCTCTCCCAAAATAGTATTTATGATAGCAATATAAGAGAAGTATTCGTTTTTAATAACTCTTTCAAATTGTTTTTTGATAAAAGCTATATCATTATTTTTCACAACATCTGGCTCAAATATTTTTTTTATTTCTTCATCAGAATACTCTTTAATAAATGAATAATAACCTATTACAGGAACATGTCTAGTAAAGTGTTCAATAATAAGTTTACTCTTATTTGTCATCTCATCGTTTGATGTAATGAGATCAATCACCACTACGCCTTCATAAACAGTTGTCTCTTTAATGTTGTGAAGACTTTCATAATCACAATACGGAAATTTGTTCGAATCAAGTAATTCTCTTAATTGCCTATAATGATATTCGTAGGCATCCTTAGACCAACCATAGTTGCTACTATTCACAAAAATAGTGAGAGGCTTACTCTCCAGATATTCATAAATATCTGAAATCAATTTAAAAATCTGCTCATAAACAATCTTAGTAAAATATCTCGTACATGCTTTAAATCCTGGGATTTTGTTGTACCTACTTATATAACGATCGTCTTGAAATTCAAGACAATGAGAACTGAAAGAGGACACAAAACCTTGCCAGATCTTATAGACATCATCTACCAAATCCCCTAGTCCTGTAGTCCTTTTATAACATACTTGATATGTATATCGACCATCATTTGTTCTATCTTGCCTGCATAAGTTATAGTACTTAGTAGCGAAGACTTCTTGTCTCTTTTTCCAATCACGATATGCACTAGCCAAATCATGCCATTGTTGGAATAGTTTAATCGTAGATATTTCCCTTATGATATCTTCATCTGATAGGTTTTTAGGTTTTTTTGTACTTGTTATTCTTTGATCTAATTCTTTGAGTCCATCTGGATATTCTTTTCTAATCTTTTCTAAAAGTACATTCCGTTTCTTCCTATTCTCCCAATTATCAATCGTTTCAGCATCAAGCATCCTCATTTCATGGAGATTCAGGGAATTAAGAATTGCATCAACGTTTTCATTTATTGTTGGAGAAATCTTACCTTTTATGCTATAGTTGTTTCGTTCTGTTATCTGGGGATATTGTTCAAGAATATATTTGATGAACAATGACGAATACTCCTCCGCTATATTATGTTGATTTTTCTTAATCGCTGCCCAATCCATCCAATCGTCATCTGAGAGACTAAGGATTAATTTTCTTTGTTCATTAGACAAAGAGTTAATATTTATAGAAGTGGCATCTAGTAGAGCTCTGAGTAACATAGGGTAATTCTTATGAACCATCCTTATACGCCTCGCATCTTTATTCGCATAAATAATAAAGATTATAACGAGAACTATTGAGCAAGTGAATATTATAGCTATTACCATCGAGAACCCCTTATTTTCTAATAGTTGGTCTACTTATCTTAGGAATAATTTGCAAGATAAACCGTTTGTTATATTCTTCCACATTTAGGTCACGATTAATACCATTAAATCCACTGCCAGCTATAATGACTTCTGTATTATATGCCCTAAAATCCAACTTATCGACAATTCTCCATCTGTTATATAGTGCAAGTGCTCTATTGTAACTTAGATGGTACATTGTAATATTATCTGGATCATAGTTCCCTGTTTTGAGTTTATCCCACTTTATAGCAGCATTTCCTTCTATAATCATTTGGTAACTAAATTTGTTGTTTGCATTTAGTCGTTTCAGAATTGCTTCTATATCATGGCCTACTTTATCAACCGTACTTATATACTCCTCCTTAATTTTATCATCATTTGGATAAAAGATTTCTTTCTCTTGAAAAGCCTTTGCATAGAATATTTTCTTTTCAGGTTCATAGTCTAGTGAGGTTGCCTTACTCAATACCGAGAAGAGGCTGTCCAGTTGCAATATTTGATTTTGTTGCTCAATAGTAACATTTGCTCCTTCAAGAGCTTTTGCTAACTTACGATTCGTGCCGCCAACTTTAATTAGACAGATAATGAATAATACGAGCATGACAAAAAACAAACTAGTCATCAAGTCTGAATAGCTTGTCCAAAACGGATCTTTATGTTTGCCTCGTGCCATATCGCTTAATTCCTCATTGTTTTAATTGCCGAAATCATTTCTCTAACGGCTGTTAGTAAATCAGCGTTTAGCTTATTGCTATTAGAACGCGTCTCTATCTGGGCTTTTTTCAATTCTTCAATTTCTTTTTTTAAATCTCGATAGCAATTAGCTTGCACTTCGGTATATTCTACAAGGGAATTAAGAACATCTTTCAACTGAGACAATGAAGTAAAAGATTCTTTATTATTGTCGGCAAAGTTACGAATATAATCCGTGGATGCTTTAAGCTGGTTGTTTAATTCGGTCGAAACACTTGCTGCATCTGATGTGAGTTCATCAAATTGTTTCCTCCACATATCTCGCGCATCTGATCCTATTGGGAAGTGATGTTCTATTGCTGCTTGGAATTGTGTCTGCAAATCTTTAGCAGTTCTTTGATTTTCTACAACGATCTTAAGCGCCTGTGCAAAATCATCAAATGATTTAACAATATTGTCGATTTTACCTATAGAGACATCTATTTTATTTACAGTATCATTCAGATTGTCTTGATAACTTCTGAATACATTTAGAGAGTCCGATGCTTCTTTAAGAGTACTAAAAGTTTGAGCTATTTCTGCAGCAACCTTGGTCTGATTCATTTTGTTAATTTCTAACAATAATAAATGTTGTTTCTCTATGTTGTCATTGAGAAGTTCAGCAGAATTTGCATAAGCATCAAGGTTATGACCAAATTTCCCTATAAAATTTCCAAGTACACTTTTCAACGAATTAAGACTTGAAGCCATACTATTAGATAGTACAGGCATCAGTTCTCTCCGAAGGAAATCATAATAATCATTTCGATTCTTATCACATTCATCTAATGCGTTCTTATAATTTATAGCGGAATTATAAATCATGAATCCCAAACCAAGGGCACTTGCAATCATAGCTATAACAACACCAACAAGCAGAGCGGAAAGGGAAGACATGTTGCTTGACGAAAACAGCTCTTCAACATTAAAAGCTATTCCGCCAACTCCTGTTATAATTCCTATAAAAGTACCAATAAGTCCAAGATAGAGAGGTACGTTTATAGAACTAGAAATCTGAGCCTCTAAGGATTCTATTTTCCTCTCACATATATCTTTTAATAAAGAAAAATCAGCAGATGTTCCAACATTCTTACATAAGTAAGCGTTTGTTTCGTCTACGATTTCTTCAAACAGGGCATTACTACCTCTTTTAATCTTTATTAAATCAATATCGAATTCTTCAGTCTGCTTTTCTATGTATTCATCATCCACATCTTGAATGGTATTCGATATGCTATTCTGAGAAGTCGTCCTTTTAGGTAAATCTTTCAGGAACTTTTCCAATTCCTTCTTTGAAGAAAGAATTTCCCGTGTAATCGATGACTTAAATATCTCTAAATTCGAGATATTAGGAAAGAATTTAGATAGCAACTTGATATTCTTTCTCGTTTTGTTAAATGAATGGTATTGGAGACATATAACTCCAATCACAATAATAATATCAACGAGAATTAGGGAAACCTGAGAGATCCCTAATTTAAGCCCCATAATACTAATCAGAAATATATTCATAGTTATTCAAATAATATCTTTTGTTTGTGAATAGCAATTTTGCTCTTTGCTGCCTTCTTTTCCTTTTTAAGATTTTCCTTACGGGCTTTAGCTTCTTCCTTAGTCAATGAAGTGTAAACTTCTCCATCTTTGGGGTATCGTCCCTCTATATAAAGTTTTACCAAAGAGGCATGTGAGATGGGAGAAGTGATGTCTCTAAACTCGGAATTTGTATTGTAGTCCAAGAAAACAATATCGTGATCTTTGGCTCTTTGCGCAATTCGTTCAACAACTTTATGCACCTCTGGCACATTATCCAACATCCATTTATAAGTGGGTAGATAAATTTGCATGCGTGCATCAAAATAGTTTAATAACTCTTTGCCATAAACTCCTTTTCGATGTCCAAGAGGCATGCCAAACTTTCGGACCGTACGCTTAAGACCTTTCATAGTGTTATTCTGGAAGGTAGCTAAATCCACATCGTAGCCTTGAAAAACTTTTAAGCCCTGCCATACTGCTTCTACGCATGTCGCATACATACCGGGTGTAAACGGTATAGGAATATTGCCATGTGGATAAAATGGACTCAGTATCTGCGCATAGCGAGTTGATGACATGGAGGTAATATCCAAGATATCCGCATTTGGATATTGCTTCTGGATATTCTCCATTTTTCTTTTTTTACTTTCAATATATATCATTATGACATATAATTAGGGTTACTAATATTTGTGATAAATTCAATTGGGATAAATGTTTTAACCATACATTCAGCCTGATGTTGCTTAAAATCTGGGTCATTACGACCTACATAATGCCTTTTTGTCGCTGAAATTTTTACATTTTGTAAATCAGTATATTCTTTGCCAAAACTTGCATTTCCATCTGCGGCATTTATGTCAGAGAACTTAGTTTCTTTGAAAACGGCTACATCTACTTTGATTTCTAATAGAATCAATCTCGCTCCCTCTTGTTTCTTTCTATATGCCATTGGATGATCGTTGCAAAAACTAAGTCGGACATAGTCTTGTAAACCTTTTCGCGAGTCTAACTGCCACGACAAGGTATCTCCTCCAGGATTCGGTATCTTTATATTGTTTTGCTGACAATAATACCAAGAATATAACCCTCCCATTTTTCGTATGGATGGGAGATTACGCTCATCTGTGAAATGATAAAAACATGACACACCTTTTTGTCTAAGATAGTCAAGTATTTCATTGGCCTCTATCTTCCTGATTGTAATTTGAGCCTTAAGCCTTTCAATCTCTTTTTGCCTAGCTGCTTCCTCTTTTGCTAGTTTTTCTTCATATTCTCGGGCTTTGCGCTCACGTTCTTCACGCTCTTTGGCTGCCTGCTCTTCTTTTCTACGTTGAAGTTCAGCTATTCTTTTTGCTTCTGCTTGTTTTTTTCTCTCTTCCTCAACTTTGCGTTCAATTTCTTTCCTGCGTAGTTCCTCCTTCAATTGGCTAATTTCCTCTTGAAGTTGCATGAATCGCGCATTAAGCTGTTCATCGTTTACTTCTTTAATCCCAAAGGCGTTTTGTAAAAGAATTTTTTCTGCTGCTACAGTGTTACCAGAATTTATATAGTTTTGTACCTCATCGAATTTTCTAGTCAATGCTATTGACAAAGTTCTAATGCGTTCTTTGTATTCTTTTATTCGTGTTTCCTGTCGCTCTTCCATAGATGTAATCTTATTCCA
Organism: Prevotella pallens; assembly: GCF_900454935.1. Classification (NCBI taxonomy): domain Bacteria; kingdom Pseudomonadati; phylum Bacteroidota; class Bacteroidia; order Bacteroidales; family Prevotellaceae; genus Prevotella; species Prevotella pallens. Next base: position 540,111 of record NZ_UGTP01000001.1, on the reverse strand, counting down.
TGTCGGCGGTTGGAAATTAATAAAATGACTTGTATGTGAAGAATTTTCCGATGTCGCTGAAATTGAATACCATGCATAGCTCTGGTCAGATATTTTTTTATTGCCAAGTTTACAATCCAATTTCGACTTCTCACGCCTTAACTCTGTAATACGTGCTTCAAGTTCCTCTGATTTTTTATCAAAATCAGTTCCTTTGAAAATTCTTATTATTACATCAAAAAATCCCATTTCTAATTTGTAGTGAATTTAGGCTTCTAAAAAATAAAGGAGTTATCAGACCTGTGCTACTTAATTATAGACATTATCACTTTTTGATCATCTGTTGGCTTGATTAGTTCTCTTACATCAACATGAAGTACCTTAGCTATTGAAGCCAAGATCTCTAGGGATGGTTGAGAAGTGTTGGTACACCACTTTGAAATGGTTGCGACATCTTTCCCGATTTTCTCCGCCAACCATTTGCTAGTCCTCTTGTTCTCAGTAAGGACTACCTTTATTCTATTTAAATCAGCCATAGGCATATGTTTTTATTTCGCAAAAATAGTATAATCAGATGATAATGCCAAATAATTAATGATATATTCGTTAATTTATAGCCTATAAATTTGCGTTTTAGTGACTTTTCAAGATATTACTCTTCATTTGTTCTAAAATTAGCATAGAGATAGTGTTTTAAACAAAGCGCAAGCGGTTCACATTATGTCTGCGAGCCGCTTACAAAATATACAGTTTTTTTCATAGGTTTTCACAACATATTCAAGAAAAATTTATCAATGGAAATTCTGGAAACAAAAGGAAGAAAAATGAATAAAATAAAAAGAGAAGAAAGAGAGGACTTACACACTTTTTTAGACACTACCTTTACTGACATTTGTCCCGACTTCAGGTCCATAGACAGTTACGTAAAACTAGAGTTTAGACTCATAGAGGATACACCATTATATAAAAAAGCAGATATGCCATACGACATATCTGCAATTTTATTATAAAGACATGATCTACAAAGATTATTCAGCCTTTCCTTCTTCTGAAGGCTCCTCTGTTGAAGGTGTTTCAATTGAAGGATTTTCTGTCTCAACCTTTTTTGTAGAACGACGGCTACGGCGTGTCTTCTTAACTTCTGCTTTAGGCGCCTTAGCCATATTCTCATCATAATCAACCAACTCTATAAAAGCTATAGGAGCTGCATCACCTTTACGGAAACCGAGCTTTATTACACGAGTATAACCGCCTGGACGATCACCAATCTTAACAGAAATTTCTTTGAACAATTCGCTTACAGCTTCTTTGTCTTGTAAATAACGGAATACAACACGACGTGAATTTGTAGTATCATTCTTAGAACGTGTAATTAAAGGCTCAACAAACTTCTTTAAAGCTTTAGCCTTTGCAAGGGTCGTAGTGATTCTTTTGTGCTTAATCAAAGATACTGCCATATTAGAAAGCATAGCACTACGATGACTAGCAGTACGACCCAAATGGTTGAATTTCTTATTATGTCTCATTTTAAATTTTCTTATTGAGGACCAAAATGAATTTCTGTAGACAAAACCGGCTTAGGATCTATGTCGTACAGTAAATTTATTCGCGGTCCAATTTGTACTTTGTAATATCGGTTCCAAACGTTAGATTCAGACTCTCGAGCAAATCATCAAGCTCAGAAAGCGATTTCTTACCAAAGTTGCGGAACTTCAAAAGATCTGTCTTATTGTATTGAACTAAATCGCCAAGTGTTTCTACATCTGCTGCCTTTAAACAATTCAGTGCTCGAACACTTAAATTCAGCGATGAATCAGTTAACTTTGTCTTAAGCAACTGACGCATATGCAACACTTCCTCATCAAACTCTTGATTCCCCTCTTGATCAGGGCTCTCTAACATAATTTTTTCGTCAGAGAATAACATAAAGTGATAGATGAGAACCTTTGCAGCCTCTTTTAATGCATCTTTTGGGTGAATAGAACCATCTGTTGTAACTTCAATAATCAGTTTGTCATAGTCGGTTTTTTGCTCAACACGATATGGCTCAACTGCATATTTCACATTACGTATTGGGGTGTAGATTGAATCGATTGGGAGTACATTTACATCAGTGCAGAACTCACGATTTTCATCAGCAGAAACGTAACCACGCCCCTTATTGATTGTTAAATCTATCTGCATTGAAGCCTTTGAATCTAAATGACAAATCACCAAATCAGGATTTAACACTTCAAATCCAGTCAGATACTTACCAATATCACCAGCTTTGAATTCAGTAGAATTCTCTACAGTGATACTAACTTTCTCATTCTCGAATTCTTCTACTACTTGCTTGAATCGAACTTGTTTGAGATTCAAAATGATGTTAGTAACATCTTCCTTTACGCCAGGAACTGTAGAAAATTCATGCTCAACACCTGCTATACGAATAGTGTTAATAGCATAACCTTCTAATGACGAAAGAAGGATGCGACGCAAAGAGTTACCTATTGTAATTCCATAGCCTGGCTCAAGAGGACGAAATTCGAACTTACCGAATTTGTCATTAGCCTCCAACATCACGACTTTATCAGGTTTTTGAAATGCTAATATCGCCATTAATTTAATGATTTTTATTGTTTAGAGTACAACTCAACGATTAACTGCTCTTTAATATTTTCGGGAATATCCGCACGATCTGGTTGGTGAAGGAATTTGCCACTCTTGCTATTCTCATCCCATTCAATCCAAGGATATTTACTGTGATTGAAACCTGCTAAAGCTGCTTCAATTACTTCTAGAGACTTTGCACGTTCACGAACGCCGACTATATCTCCAGGCTTTACTGCATAAGAAGCAATATTAACAACACTACCGTTTACAACGATGTGTTTATGACTCACCAATTGACGAGCTGCAGCACGTGTTGGTGCAAGACCAAGACGATAAACTACATTATCAAGACGGCTTTCAAGGCTCTGCAAAAGAACTTCACCTGTAATCCCACTTGCTTTAGCAGCACGATCAAAAAGATTACGGAACTGACGTTCCAAAACTCCGTATGTATATTTAGCCTTTTGTTTTTCTGCTAACTGAGCACCGTATTCAGAAACCTTACGGCGACGATTATTGCCGTGCTGCCCAGGAGGAAAATTTCTCTTAGCTAACACCTTATCTGCACCGAAGATTGGCTCACCAAAGCGGCGTGCGATTCTAGATTTTGGACCTATGTATCTTGCCATAATTTAATTTAATTCTTTAAATTGTTAAAAAGATGTGATTATACGCGACGACGTTTAGGAGGACGGCAACCATTATGTGGCAATGGAGTTACATCGACAATCTCTGTAACTTGAATACCAACAGTATTGACTGCACGAATTGCACTCTCACGACCATTACCTGGTCCTTTTACATACGCTTTTACTTTGCGTAAACCGAGGTCGAATGCTACTTTAGCACAATCTTCTGCTGCCATCTGCGCAGCATAAGGAGTGTTTTTCTTCGAGCCACGGAATCCCATCTTACCAGCTGAAGACCATGAAATAACCTGACCTTCATTATTTGTCAAGGATACAATAATGTTATTGAATGAACTATGTACATGGAGTTGACCAAGCGCATCAACTCGCACATTTCTCTTCTTTGATGTTGCTGTTTTCTTTGCCATAACTTTTTTAGTCTAAGCTTTAAGTAAGTAAGTTACAATCTAAATAGGACCATAACTCACGACTCATAACTAAATTTTATTTAGTAGCTTTTTTCTTATTAGCAACAGTCTTCTTCTTTCCCTTACGAGTGCGAGCATTATTCTTTGTACTCTGACCACGAACAGGAAGACCATTACGATGTCTAACTCCACGATAGCAACCTATATCCATGAGACGCTTGATATTCATCTGTATCTCTGAACGGAGATCACCTTCTACTTTAAATTCAGCGCTGATAATTTCACGGATCTTAGCAGCTTGGTCGTCAGACCATTCACTTACCTTAAGGTCACGGCTAATGCCTGCTTTATCCAATATCTTTGCTGAACTACTTCGACCTATACCATATATATAGGTCAATGCGATTTCGCCACGCTTTTCTTGGGGCAAATCTACTCCAACAATTCTTATTGCCATTGATTGTAATTAATTAAACTTTTATTCACAATAATTCGCAAAGTTACCCATTTTATATTAGGTAACAATGAGTTTTGTTTTTTTTAACTTTAACCCTGACGTAATTTGAACTTAGGATTCTTCTTGTTAATAACAAACAAGCGACCCTTTCGACGAACAATCTTACAGTCAGCTGTACGCTTCTTCAATGATGCTCTTGTCTTCATTTTTATGCTTTATTATTTATATCTGAAAACTATTCTGCCTTTTGTTAAATCATATGGACTCATCTCGACCTTCACTTTGTCCCCAGGAAGTATCTTAATATAGTGCATTCTCATTTTACCTGAGATGTGTGCAGTAATATCAACCCCATTCTCTAACTCTACTCGGAACATTGCATTAGAGAGAGCCTCTAAGATTGTCCCATCTTGTTCTATAGCAGTTTGCTTCGCCATATTTTAAACACAGTCTTAATGATGAATATTCTATTATAAATCTACACTATCAGTATTACATATTAATAAAATTTAATCAGGGCAATCAAAATACACATAGAAAGACACCATAATATAAATGATTACCCTTTTTATTCTAATGTTTCATCCTTCAAAACTTTTCACCTAAAGGAGGATTTAATATGCAGAGACCGTATTATTACCACGTGTATGACCTGAATTCAATAGTCCATCATAGTGTCGCATCATTAGATGAGATTCTATTTGCTGCAGTGTATCAATAACTACACCAACAAGAATAAGCAATGATGTTCCACCAAAAAATTGACCAAACGAATCTTGTACATTCAATAGTCCAGCCAATGCTGGCATAATCGCAATGAAAGCTATAAATACAGACCCTGGACCAGTCAAACGACTCATTACAGAATCAATATATTCAGCAGTATTCTTACCTGGTTTAACTCCTGGTATAAATCCATTATTACGCTTCATATCCTCAGCCATCTGAGTTGGATTAAGAGTGATTGCAGTATAAAAATATGTAAATGCAATTATAAGAATTACATATATTGAATTATACAAAAGACTCTTTGTATTCATAAGAGACTGAAAGATTGGGCTAGCACTATCGGTAGAATATTGAACGAATGCTAAAGGAATAAACATCAAAGCCTGAGCAAAGATGATAGGCATAACGTTAGCAGCAAACAACTTTAAAGGAATATATTGACGCGCTCCACCATATTGTTTATTTCCAACAACCTTCTTCGCATATTGCACAGGAATCTTACGTGTTCCTTGTGTAAGAAGAATCGCCGCACAAACAACCAAATATAGGATGATTATCTCAGCTATAAACATCACAAGGCCACCACTTGTAATTGCCGTGAAACGACTACTTACTTCTTGAAAGAAAGCTTGTGGAAGACGAGCTATAATACCCACCATAATAATGATAGAAACGCCATTCCCAACTCCTTTATCTGTAATGCGCTCACCGAGCCATAAAATAAACATAGACCCGGCAGCCAAGATTATTGAGGCAGATACCATGAAGAGCGTCCAATTGACACCTGTAGCCAAAGCTCCAGCTGCTTGCGTCTTCAAATTAAACAGATACGCAGGGGCTTGAAAGAACAATATAAAGATTGTTAACACTCGCGTATACCAATTTATCTTCTTATGACCACTCTCACCATCTCTCTGCATCTTTTGGAAATATGGTACTGCAACCGCCAAAAGCTGCATTACAATTGAAGCTGAGATATAAGGCATAATTCCTAAAGCAAAAATAGAAGCCTTAGAAAATGCACCACCAGAGAACATATCCAACAATGACATTAGACCGCCAGCTGTTTGCGACTGGAGCTTTTCCAATAAACTGGGATTAATTCCAGGAAGTACAATAAACGAGCCAAAACGGTAAATGGCCGTGAACAAGATGGTCACGAGGAGTCGCTTACGCAAATCCTCGATTTTCCAACAGTTCTTCAGTGTCTCAATAAACTTTTTCATTTACTTAGATTATAGTTGTGTTACCACCAACTGCCTTAATAGCTGTCTCGGCAGTTTTAGAGAAGGAATTTGCTTCAACATCTACCTTCGTTTTCAATTCTCCATTTCCAAGAATCTTAACAAGCACTTTTCCATTTGTCAGACCAGCTTCAATAAGCTCAGTTAAACCAATCTTAGTCAGATTCTTTTTCTCTGCAAGTTCTTGAAGAGTTGACAAATTAACTACAAAATATTCCTTGTGATTGATATTCTTGAAACCACCTTTCGGAACACGGCGTTGAAGTGGCATTTGACCACCTTCAAAGCCAATCTTTTTCTTGTAACCAGAACGAGATTTTGCCCCCTTATGACCACGAGTAGAAGTTCCGCCAAGTCCAGATCCTGTTCCGCGACCAATTCTACGACGTGACTGGGTTGATCCCATTGCGGGTTTCAAATTATTTAATTTCATACCTTAGTTTCTTTAAAGGATTTATTAATCAATTAATGATACCAAATGATGCACTTTTCGAATCATTCCACGAATACTGGGAGTATCCTCTACTTCTACTACTTGTGAAATTTTACGAAGCCCTAGAGCCAACAAAGTAGCCTTCTGATCTTTAGGAGCATTAATGCGGCTCTTAATTTGCTTAACTTTTATTGTTGCCATATTTTACTCTCCTATATTAACCATTAAAAACTTTATTCATACTAATTCCTCGCTCTCCTGCAACTGTATAAGCATCGCGCATTTCAGCAAGCGCTGCTATTGTTGCCTTCACAAGATTATGAGGATTAGATGAACCTTTAGACTTTGCAATAACATCGGTAATACCTGCACTCTCCAATACAGCACGCATAGCACCACCCGCCTTTAGACCAGTACCTGCTGCTGCTGGCTTAAGTAATACTTGCGCACCACTATAACGAGTTTCAACCTCGTGAGGAACAGTTCCTTTTAAAACAGAAACCTTCACAAGATTTTTCTTGGCAGCATCAGTACCTTTTTGAATAGCTGCTGTTACTTCACCAGCTTTGCCAAGTCCCCAACCGATTACGCCTTTACCATCGCCGACTACAACGATAGCTGCAAATGTGAATGTACGTCCACCTTTAGTTACCTTGGTTACACGATTAATTGCAACCAAGCGATCTTTTAGTTCCACGTCACTATTTACTTTTACTTTATTCATTACCATAATCGTTTAGAATTTAAGTCCTCCTTCACGAGCACCTTCAGCTAATGCCTGTACGCGTCCATGATAAAGATAACCATTACGGTCAAATACTACTTGCTGAATACCTGCAGCTGTTGCTTTTTCAGCAATCAGCACACCAACTTTCTTTGCTTGTTCTATTTTGGTCATTTTTTCAAAACCTGTAGAAGAAGCAACAACAAGTGTAGTTCCCGTTAAATCATTAATAACCTGTGCATATATTTGTTTGTTACTACGAAAAACACTTAAACGTGGACGTTCCGCAGTTCCATTCACACTCTTACGAATGTGGTATTTTATTTTCAATCTTCTTTGTTCTTTCTTTGTTGTCATAATCGCAATGAATTATTAAAATTACTTAGCGGCAGCTGATTTACCAGATTTTCTACGAACAACTTCGCCTTTGAACAATATACCTTTACCTTTATATGGCTCAGGCTTACGGAAAGAACGAATCTTAGCACAAATAAGACCTAACAATTGCTTATCAGCTGTTTCAATAGTGATAACTGGATTCTGATTACGTTCACTCTTTGTCTCAACTTTCACTTCTTTCGGGAGTTGTAAGAATATAGGGTGCGTATAACCAAGCGTAAATTCAACTAAGTTTCCTTGATTTGAAACACGATATCCAACACCAACTAATTCAAGTGTCTTTGTATAACCTTCACTAACTCCTACTACCATATTATTTACGAGCGAGCGATAAAGCCCATGATATGCTTGCTTTTGCTTACTATTTTCTATATGGTTCGCATCAATCTCAAAAGTGACTAAAGAATTCTCAATATTCATCTTAATTGATGGATGCACATATTGAGACAATTCACCTTTAGGTCCTTTTACTGTAACAACATTATCCTTCTGTGAGATAGATACTCCAGCAGGAATACTAATTGGCAATTTTCCGATTCTTGACATATCAAATCCTCCAATTAATAAATATAACAAAGAACCTCACCACCTATTTTTTCAGTAGTAGCTTCTTTATTTGTCATTACACCTTTAGACGTAGAAATTATAGCAATTCCAAGTCCATTAATAACTCTCGGCATGTCTTTATAACCAGTATACTGGCGAAGACCTGGTGAAGAAACGCGTTTTAAACTTTTGATAGCGTTTTGTTTTGTTACTGGATCGTACTTTAAAGCGATCTTAATAGTACCTTGCGGTCCATCCTCAACGAACTTATAGTTCAGAATGTATCCCTTTTCAAAGAGAATCTTTGTGATAGACTTCTTTAAATTAGATGCAGGAACCTCAACAATGCGATGATGTGCCATAATCGCATTTCTGAGTCGTGTCAGATAATCTGCTATTGGGTCTGTCATAAATAAAAAATTTAATTAATCGGGGCTTTCCCGACAATATTAAAAAATACTTAATATTACACGATAAGTATCAAATAATACTCACTCGTTAAAATAGGGTCTTACCAACTTGCCTTCTTTACTCCAGGTATCAATCCTTGAGATGCCATCTCACGAAATTGAATACGAGAGATACCAAAGTGGCGAATATAACCTTTAGGTCGGCCTGTTATCTTACAGCGATTATGCAACCGAATAGGATTTGCATTCTTAGGAATCTCTTGCAATTTTCTTGCAGCATCATAAGCCTCTGCAGGATCCGTAGCTGTAGCTATTATCTTTTTCAAAGCGGCCCGTTTTTCTGCATAACGAGCTACCAATTTCGCGCGTTTTACTTCGCGAGCTTTCATTGATTCTTTTGCCATATTACTTAATCATTTTTAGCATTTTTGAATGGTAGCCCGAAAGCTTTTAAGAGAGCGTAACCTTCTTCATCAGTCTGGGCAGATGTTACAAAAGTTATATTCAAGCCTTGAATACGATCAACTTGATCAATATTTATTTCAGGGAAAATTATCTGTTCAGTTATACCTAACGTATAATTTCCACGTCCATCAAACTTGCTATCAATACCTTTAAAGTCCCGAATACGAGGCAAAGATACTCGCACCAGTTTCTCTAAAAATTCATACATTCTCTCTCGACGTAATGTTACCATAACGCCAATAGGCATTTTTTTACGAAGTTTAAAATTTGCGATATCTTTCTTTGAATAAGTTGCAACTGCCTTTTGACCTGTTATAGCTGTAATCTCATTAATTGCTACTTCAATAATCTTTTTATCTTGAGTTGCATCGCCTAAACCTTGATTAATAACAATCTTCTTCAATACAGGAATCTGCATTGCTGAAGTGTAATTAAATTGCTTTTGGAGAGTAGGAGCAATCTGTTCTTTATATTCTTTTTTTAATGCAGCTGTATTCATTATTTAATTACCTCCCCTGACTTTTTTGCTATACGTGTAATAGTCTTTCCGTCACGTTTAATCTTTATACGTGTTGGTCGCCCTGTTACAGGATCAATAAGACTAACATTTGAAATATGAATAGGTGCTTCTTTTTTGACGATACCACCTTGTGGATTCGCCGCAGATGGTTTTGTACTCTTTGAAACTAGGTTGATGCCGTCAACTAACACACGTCCTTTGTCAACGAGAACTTTGAGCACCTTACCACTTTTACCTTTATCAGAGCCTGCAAGTACAATTACTTGGTCATCTCTTTTGATATGGAATTTTGCCATTTTGTTTTTCGTTTAATCTATTAAAGAACTTCAGGTGCTAAAGAAACAACTTTCATATTTACTGAACGAAGCTCACGAGCGACAGGTCCGAAGATACGGCTTCCACGAAGTTCACCAGCATTGTTAAGTAATACACAAGCATTATCATCGAAACGTATATATGAGCCATCAGCACGTCTAATTTCCTTTTTAGTACGCACAATCAGCGCCTTTGATACTGCACCTTTCTTAATATCACTTGATGGTATAACATTCTGCACCGCAACTACGATAACGTCACCAACACTTGCATAACGTCGACGTGTACCACCAAGTACACGAATACACTTTGCTTCACGTGCTCCGCTGTTATCACATACTGTAAGTTTTGATTCTGTCTGTATCATAATTACTTAGCTTTTTCTACTATTTGAACTAATCTCCATCTTTTTGTTCTACTCAAAGGACGAGTCTCCATAATTGAAACTGTATCTCCAATATTAGCCTCATTCTTTTCGTCATGAACATGGTATTTCTTTGTCTTCTGAACAAATTTACCATATATCGGATGCTTTTCTTTGAATTTTGCAGCAATAACGACAGTCTTATCCATCTTATTGCTTATAACAACACCCTGTCTTACTTTTCTTAAATTTCTTGTTTCCATCTGAACTACTATTTATTATTAAGTTCTCTTTGACGAAGTTCAGTCTTCATACGTGCAATATCACGACGAGCAATCTTAATTTGAGATGGACTTTCAAGAGGAGTAACCTGATGATTCAGCTTCATTTTATCAAGAGCTGTTTCAGCGTTTTCTATTTTTTCTACCAATTCGTTGGTATCAAGCTGTTTTACTTCTGCTATCTTCATCTTTTTTAAGCGTTTTTATCGTAATCACGTCTAACAACAAACTTTGTCTTTACTGGTAGTTTCTGTGCCGCAAGGCGAAGTGCCTCTTTAGCAATATCAAAACTAACACCTTCTACTTCAAAGAGGATGCGTCCTGGAGTAACTGGTGCAACCCAACCTGCAGGATCTCCCTTACCTTTACCCATACGCACATCAGCAGGTTTCCGGGTAATAGGTTTATCAGGAAATATTCTAATCCAGACTTGACCTTGACGATTCATATAACGATTCACTGCTATACGAGCTGCCTCTATCTGTCGGCTGTCAATCCACTTTGGCTCAAGCGTCTTGATACCAAAGGAACCAAAAGCTAACTGTGTACCTCTATGTGCGTTTCCTTTATTTCCACGTCCATCTTGAGGTCTTCTATATTTTACTCTTTTTGGTTGTAACATGATAGCTCTCTCTTTTAACGGTTATTGTTTCTTCTGCGATTACCACGTCCAGAACGTACATTATTATTAGGACGTCCGTTACTCTTTTCCTGATTAAAATTAGGGGTCAAATCTACCTTGTCATAAATTTCTCCACGGCAAATCCATACCTTAATTCCTAACAGTCCTACCTTTGTAAGTGCCTCTGTTTGACAATAATCGATATCTGCACGGAATGTATGAAGAGGAGTTCGTCCCTCTTTAAACATCTCTTTACGTGCCATTTCAGCACCATTCAGACGACCTGTAATTTGGATTTTAATACCCTCAGCACCAGCGCGCATAGTATTCGCAATAGCCATCTTTATTGCTCGGCGATACGCAACCTTTCCTTCCACTTGGCGTGCTATATTCATACCGACAATATTTGCATCTAGCTCAGGCTTTCTAACTTCAAAGATATTTATTTGAATTTCTTTCTTAAAAAGATTTTTTAATTCCTCTTTAAGTTTGTCAACGTCCTGACCACCCTTTCCAATCACCAATCCAGGGCGAGCTGTACAAATAGTGATAGTAACAAGCTTCAATGTTCGTTCGATTACGATACGAGAAACACTTGCTTTTTCGAGACGTTTATTCAAATAGGTTCTGATTTTTTTATCTTCTAAGAGATTGTCTCCAAAATTTTTACCCCCAAACCAATTTGAGTCCCAACCGCGAATAATGCCTAAACGGTTGCTTATTGGATTAACTTTCTGTCCCATTCTACTATTTATTTATATTATTAGCATTGACCTTTGAATCAACGAAAAGCGTAACATGGTTTGAACGTTTACGGATTCTGTAACCGCGTCCTTGAGGTGCTGGGCGCATACGTTTCATTGTAACACCTTCATCAACGAAGATCTTCGAGATATAGAGTTCATCGCCTTCAACTTTGCGATCGTTTTTTATTTCCCAATTTGCAATAGCTGAGCGCAAAAGTTTCTCTACATTCTGCGCAGCAGCTTTTTTAGAGAATCTTAATACACCCAAGGCACGATTCACCTCCATACCACGAACCATATCAACGACATAACGCATTTTCCGTGGAGAAGAAGGACAATCCTTGAGCTTTGCAAAATATTGGCTTCGAAGAGCTTGCTTACGTTCTTCTGCCTTTATATGTTTTCTTGCTCCCATTATATATTTCTTTTCTAAGGGTTATAACCTGTTATTTCCTATTACCAGAATGACCTCCAAAGCGTCTTGTGGGGCTAAACTCTCCGAGCTTATGTCCAACCATATTCTCAGTAATGTAAACAGGGATAAATTTATTTCCGTTATGAACTGCAACAGTGTGTCCCACAAATTCAGGGGAAATCATTGATGCTCTGGCCCAAGTTTTTACAACATTCTTTTTACCACTTTCATTCATTGCAAGAATTTTCTTCTCAAGTGATACGTTTATATATGGACCTTTTTTTAATGAACGACTCATAATTTACTCTTAATTACGTTGTTTACTTCTTGTTAGCTCTTTCAATTATATACTTGTTTGAAAGCTTCTTTGGTGCACGAGTCTTAAGACCCTTAGCATACAGACCCTTACGTGAACGTGGATGTCCACCAGACTGACGGCCTTCACCACCACCCATTGGGTGATCAACAGGGTTCATAACAACACCACGGTTGTGAGGGCGACGTCCCAACCAACGTGAGCGTCCTGCTTTACCTGATTGTTCAAGAGCATGATCAGAATTACCTACACTACCAACTGTTGCTTTACAAGCTGACAAAATCTGGCGTGTCTCACCAGAAGGAAGTTTGATAACACAGTAATTACCTTCACGAGAAGTAAGTTGAGCAAAATTACCAGCCGAACGAACAAGTAAAGCACCTTGACCTGGTCGTAGTTCAATATTATGAATTACGGTACCAACAGGGATGCTTGACAATGGTAGAGCATTACCAACTTCTGGTGCAGCTTCCGCACCAGACATTAGTTTAGCACCTACTTGCAGTCCGTTAGGAGCAATAATGTAACGTTTTTCACCGTCAGCATAGTATAATAATGCAATTCGAGCAGATCTGTTAGGATCATATTCAATTGTCTTCACTATAGCTGGAACACCATCTTTCTCTCGTTTAAAATCGATAAAACGAAGTTTTCGTTTATGACCACCGCCCATATAACGAACAGTCATCTTACCAGTGTTATTTCGTCCACCAGTAGAACGTTTACCGTAAACAAGAGATTTTTCTGGTACGGATGCAGTAATATCCTCGAACGTACCAATAATCTTGTGTCTTTGTCCCGGGGTAACCGGTTTAAATTTACGTACTGCCATTTCTTATTTAAATATTGCTATAAAAATCAATTTCTTCGCCTGCCTTTATTGTTACAATCGCCTTCTTAAAAGCGTTCTTCTGTCCGCGGACAAGTCCTGCTTTCGTATAACGAGATTGACGTTTTCCTGCATAGCGGATAGTATTCACCTCTAAAACTGTAACATTATATAAATCTTCGATCTCCTTTTTGATCTCAAATTTATTTGCTTCAGGCTTCACAATAAACCCATACTTCGGCTGTGCTTGCTTTACATAAGAGTAAACAGTTTTTTCTTTCTTCAAGCCCTCAGGATGACGTTTATTCTTTACAACGTAGTTACGAGTCTCGGCAACAGCATTATGCTTCTTGGCCGATTTTTCGTTTGCAACCTTAATTGTCTTATCAACAGAAGACTTTTCTGTTACAGCGTTCATCTTTTCAGTGACCACTGGCTTAATGATAAATCCCATATCTTATCTGTCTCCTACTTTTTACTTGGTTAAGATTTCATCAATCGTCTTTAAAGAACTTTCAGTAACAACTAAAACATCTGCATGTAAGATACTATAAGCATTTACCTGCATAGCAGTAGTAACTTGAGTCTTCTGCAAATTACGAGTTGACAAATATACATTATTTTGTGCTTTTGGCAAAACGAAAAGAATTTTCTTATCAGTTATTTTGAGATTTTTAGCAATATTTATTACTTCTTTTGTCTTTGGGGCATCAAAATCAAAGTCTTCAACAATCAAGATTGCAGAATCTTGAGCTTTATAAGACAATGCAGATTTTCGCGCAAGCACCTTAACCTTTTTATTAAGTTTGAAACTATAATCACGTGGGGTAGGACCAAACACACGACCACCGCCAACTAAGACTGGTGAATTTATATCACCACGACGTGCACCGCCACCACCTTTCTGACGACCTAATTTTCGTGTTGAGCCAGTATGCTCGCTTCTTTCTTTTGATTTTGCTGTGCCTTGACGTTGATCAGCTAGATACTGTTTTACATCGAGATAAAGCACATGATCGTTTGGCTCAATTCCGAAGATATTCTCGTTAAGAGTAACCTTACGGCCGGTCTCCTGACCTTTAATATCTAATACGTTAATATCCATTACTTATTAATTATAAGGGTTGAACCATTGCATCCAGCGACACTTCCTTTTACAAGAAGAATATTGTGTTCTGGAATAACTTTTAATACTTGGAGATTCTGAGTTGTAATTCTATCGCCACCCATTTGGCCACCCATTCTCATACCTTTGAAAACCTTAGCTGGATATGAACAAGCACCAATAGAACCTGGTTTACGTGCACGGTCATCTTGACCATGTGTAGACTGTCCTACACCACCAAAACCATGACGTTTTACAACACCCTGAAAACCTTTTCCTTTAGATGTACCAACAACATCTACGAACTTAGCATCGCTGAATAATTCTACAGTAATGGTATCACCGAGGTTATATTCCTCATCAAATTTGAACTCGGCCAAGTGCTTCTTTGGTGTTGTCCCTGCCTTTTTAAAGTGTCCTTGTTGTGGTTTAGAAGTATGCTTTTCTTTAGCTTCTCCAAAACCTAACTGAACAGCTTTATAGCCATCTTTCTCAATTGTCTTTACCTGAGTAACAACACAAGGGCCAGCTTCGATAACAGTGCACGGAACATTTTTACCGTCGGCACTGAAAACGGAAGTCATTCCGATTTTTTTTCCTAATAATCCTGGCATTTCAATTAAATTTTAAATAATTAATCTCTCTTTTCGTATTACGTAATTACACTTTAATTTCAACTTCTACACCAGAAGGTAGTTCTAATTTCATCAAAGCATCTACAGTTTTAGGTGTTGAACTATAGATATCAATTAGACGCTTAAAATCTGAAAGTTGAAACTGTTCACGCGATTTTTTATTAACAAACGTTGAACGGTTCACAGTATAAATACGTTTGTGTGTTGGCAATGGAATAGGTCCACTAACAATTGCACCTGTCGCTTTCACTGCTTTCACAATCTTTTCAGCAGACTTATCGACCAATTGATGATCGTAAGACTTCAGTTTTATACGAATTTTTTGACTCATATAGATTTGAATTTATAATTTATTAATTTTTTAAAAGGTACTCTCATAAGAGTCATTCGCTATGAGAGGACCTCAAAGTTTCTTTATTATTTAAGAAGGTCAGCATTCCCATTCAGTTCTTCCAGTATCTCTTTTGCGAGATTATTAGAAACTGGTGAATGGTGATCATATTCCATAGATGAAGTTGCACGACCAGATGTTATAGTACGTAAAGCAGTTACATAACCAAACATTTCTGATAATGGCACCATAGCCTTTACAACACGTGCACCACTACGAGCCTCTTCCATACCCTGAACAAGCCCACGGCGTTTATTCAAGTCTCCAATAACATCACCCATATTTTCTTCGGGAGTTACAACCTCAACCTTCATTATAGGCTCCATCAAAACAGGTCCCGCTTGTGGGCAAAGTTTTTTGAAAGCTTGATGTGCAACAAGTTCGAATGACAATTGGTCTGAGTCTACGGGGTGGAAAGAGCCATCAGTCAAAGTAACTTTCAATCCAGTTAGTGGAAATCCGCCAAGTACACCACTATTCAAACAATCCTTAAAGCCCTTTTCTACAGAAGGAATAAACTCCTTAGGAACGTTACCACCCTTTACAACATTGATAAACTGTAAGTCGCCTTCCTTGTAATCTTCGTCTTTAGGTTCAATTGTAACATCAATACAAGCAAATTTACCACGACCACCAGATTGTTTTTTATATGTTTCACGACTTTGCGCAGCCTTTGTGATAGCCTCTTTATAATTAACTTGTGGTTTTCCTTGATTACATTCTACCTTAAATTCACGCTTCAAACGGTCGATAATAATATCAAGGTGAAGTTCGCCCATACCAGAGATAATTGTCTGACCACTCTGTTCATCTGTACGCACTGTAAATGTTGGGTCTTCTTCTGCCAACTTCTGCAAACCTGTATCAAGCTTGGCTATATCTGCCTGACTCTTAGGTTCAACAGCGATAGAAATTACGGTATCAGGGAATGTCATCGATTCCAAAACTATTGGGTGGGCTTCATCGCAAAGAGTATCACCAGTACGGATATCCTTAAAACCTACACCTGCGCCGATATCACCAGCGTCAATTGATTCCATTGGAATCTCCTTATTAGAGTTCATTTGGAATAAGCGGCTAATACGCTCTTTCTTACCAGAACGTGGGTTATAAACGTATGAACCTGCAACAACCTTACCAGAATAGACACGGAAGAAAACCAAACGTCCCATAAATGGATCTGTAGCGATCTTAAATGCGAGAGCTGCTGTCGGCTCGCTTATACTAGCCTTACGTTCTTCTTCTTCTTCTGTCTCTGGGTTAACACCAATTGTAGCAACAGTATCAAGTGGTGAAGGTAAGAATGCACAAACATAGTCTAATAAAGTTTGAACACCTTTATTCTTATATGAAGAGCCACAAAGCATTGGGCAGCAATCCATAGATATGCAGCCTTTACGAATAGCTGCTATCAACTTCTCCTCTGAAACTTCTTGACCTTCAAGATAAAGTTCCATTACTTCATCATCATAGTTTGCAGCACCTTCAATAAGTTTATCGCGCCATTCTGTAGCTTCATCAAGTAAATCTGCAGGAATGTCCTCTATATCATATTTAGCGCCCATAGTTTCATCGTGCCAAAGAATAGCCTTCATTTTAATAAGGTCTACTACTCCTTTAAAGTTTTCTTCAGCACCGATTGGTATCTGGATAGCAATAGGGTTTGCTCCTAAAATATCTTTCATTTGACGCACTGTTTCAAAGAAGTCAGCACCAGAGCGGTCCATCTTATTAACATAACCTACACGTGGTACGTTATATTTATCAGCCTGACGCCATACTGTTTCAGACTGTGGTTGAACACCATCAGCTGCAGAATAAGTAGCAACAGCACCATCAAGAACACGAAGAGAGCGTTCAACTTCTGCAGTAAAGTCTACGTGTCCCGGGGTATCTATCAAGTTTATTTTATATGATTTCCCTTCATAGTTCCAGTTACAAGTTGTAGCAGCTGAAGTAATGGTAATACCACGTTCTTGTTCTTGTGCCATCCAATCCATCGTTGCTGCACCATCATGCACTTCACCAATTTTATGGGTTTTACCTGTATAGAACAATATGCGTTCTGATGTTGTTGTTTTACCGGCATCAATATGAGCCATAATACCGATATTGCGTGTCAAATGTAAATCGTGACTTGCCATTTTTATTTAATACCTTTTATTTTTCATTTAGAATCTGAAGTGAGCAAATGCACGGTTAGCTTCCGCCATACGATGCATATCTTCTTTTCGTTTATAAGCTCCACCTTGATTATTGAATGCATCCATAATTTCAGCAGCAAGCTTATCTGCCATACTCTTACCACCACGTTTACGTGCAAAAGCTATCATATTTTTCATTGACACGCTTTCCTTACGATCGGGGCGAATTTCAGTAGGAACTTGGAATGTAGCACCACCTATACGGCGGCTTTTAACTTCCACTTGTGGAGTTATATTATCAAGAGCTTGTTTCCAAACTTCTAATGCCGACTTTTCTTTATCTGTATTTTTATCGGCTACAATGTCAAGAGCTGCGTAAAAAATCTCGTATGAAATATTCTTCTTTCCATCATACATAAGATGATTTACAAACTTTGAAACCTTCTGATCATTAAACTTAGGATCTGGTAAGATCACTCGTTTCTTTGGTTTTGCTTTTCTCATTTTTATTTAAAATTTAGCAATTCTGCGGAGGCTGTCGTCTTTTCGTTCTTCAATATTCACTCTTGAACATTTACTCAACCTGTTATTAACAAATCTCCAGCAAAACTTTATTTTTTCTTTTTGATCTTCTATTTATCAACCATCACCGATTGTTAAATTGAAAACCGTTACGCATTGTGAAGCCTCTCTCCTCTTACAAGTCAGAGAAGAAGAAACCTAAAAGATTTTACTTTTTAGCTGCTTTTGGACGTTTAGCGCCATATTTAGAACGGCGTTGTGTACGACTTGCTACACCTGCGGTATCAAGAGTACCACGAACAATGTGATAACGTACACCTGGTAAATCTTTCACACGACCACCACGAACAAGAACAATACTGTGTTCTTGCAAATTATGTCCTTCGCCAGGAATATATGAGTTCACTTCCTTTTGATTTGTTAAACGAACACGGGCAACTTTACGCATTGCCGAATTAGGTTTCTTAGGTGTTGTTGTGTAGACACGTACGCAAACTCCACGGCGCTGAGGACAGTTGTCCAAAGCAGGAGATTTACTTTTGTCTACAATCACCTTTCTACCTTTTTTTACTAATTGGGAAATAGTAGGCATAATTGTACTTTTTTATTTTATATTTATTTTATTTATTGTCAATATCTTAAACCCTCTCCTCCTATATAATAATGTATTATGAGGCATAAAGGCATTTCGAGGTGCAAAGGTACAAACTTTATTGAAAAAACAACTCATTATTATAGAAGTAATAAAGTGTGATATTTATAATTTAACAATATATAACTATAACTACAATACATTAACTTCTCAATTCTCTATCTAACAATATTTTTTGCCTATTTTCTCTAAAATAAAAATCTTGGATACAAGCACATAGAAATACTTTAAACATATATATTCAAGTTCAGTTTAAAAAAGTGGCTGAAAATATTGTAGGGGTAGAATGTTCTTCGTAACTTTACAGATAGAATCCTTTATATAGGGCTTCTTTAGTGAGAATGTAGCTTTTTAATTAAAATTGTAAGTATGAATCATACTATTGCTTTTCTGCTTGGTGGACTGTTATTGCTCGTTTGGGTAGGCATATTATGGGCTTTCAAAAAACTTTGTTTAAACAAAATAAATAGTGGAGTCTTAAAATATTCTCTTGGAATGATGTTAGCCTATGGGATATTGATTATGCTTTATGTGGCTACTAATCATTATTTACCCCTAAAAACAGTTATACTAAACTGGTATATTTGGCGCGTTCCTGGCGGAATTATCTTAATTCTTATTCCTGCCTTATATTCAATATTCCTTATAGGGAAAGGTTACTTCAATGAAGGAGGCAAGAAAGCTCCCTTTAAATGGAAATTAAAGATGATAGTATCAGTTTCCTTAAATGCGTTTCTTGCACTATTCGCTCTGATGTTCATAAACTTCCTTCAACAGGGCAGAAGCTTTTCGGAATTAGCGGCACTTACTCAAGAAGCTGTATTCTCTATTAACTGGTGTTTGTGGCTTGCTTTCGTAGGCTGCTGGGGTGTTATCGTACTTATTGTGTGGATCAACCATAAGAAGCACTTCTCAAAGTCTAAACATAAATAACAAACACAAAGCAGTTAGTTTTAGTCCAATTCTGTATAAGTCAATGTAAAACTCGCCGTAAACAAGCTTTCCATAAAACTATTTGCAGGCAACAGGAGATACGCTGGACTCCCTATATACCTATATTTTGGCGTAATGGACATTTGGTAGGCTGAAACCTCACGGAACGCTTTTATTTACTACCTTTGCAGCATTTGAAAACCTATGAATAAAAAACTGTATATTCTGCAACAGCTCAAATGTTAAAAAGAATGGTCATCGACGTAATGTTCAGATGTATCTTTGCAGGGATTGTGGTAGGCAATTCCAAGGTGGATTACGTATAAATAATGTGTCTCTCTGGAATGACTATCTTGCTGCAAATAGAACAATCTCAGACCTATCCATTCTTTATAAATGCTCAGAACGAACCATACGACGTAGGTTAAGTTTAGTGGTGGATAGTTTTACTGCTACTTATCCCAAATCTGCAGTAATAATAATAGATACGACTTACTTTTCCAAGACATTTGGCGTGATGCTTTTCCAGGACGCATCATCAGGTAAAATACTTTATCGCAAGTTTGTTAAGAACGAAACTAATAAGGATTATCTTGATGGACTTCGGTATATTGCGAAGCGTGGAACTACAATAAAAGCAGTGGTATGTGATGGACACATGGGACTTTTACAAGCTATAAGTTTCTGTCCCGTACAAATGTGTCAGTTCCACCAATTCCAGATAGTTAGAAGGCTTCTTACTAACAATCCACATTTACCTGCAGGCGTTGAACTATTAACTTTAATGAGAAGTATGTTCTCTTTGGGAAAAGAAGAGTTTATAACAGCTTTTGAGAAATGGTGTGAACAATGGAAAGAGTTTCTAGACGAACGAACTCTTCTAATCTCTGGCAAGACGACCTATACACATAGAAGACTGAGAACTGCAAGACGTTCTGTTAAGACTCATCTTAAATGGCTCTATACGTATGAGGATTATACAGAATTACAAATTCCTAATACAACAAATCTATTGGAAGGATTTAACTCACAGCTTAAAAGGGCACTACATAATCATAATGGATTGAATGAAGCTAACAAGAAGAAGTTTATAGATGGATTCATAAATACAAAAAGTAGGCTGGAATGATCAGCCTACCAAATGTCCATTACTAAAACACGTGAGGTTTTCAGCCTACCAAATGTCCATTACGCCTATATTTTATATTCTTTCAACAAATATCTAGAGCTTTAAAGAAAGATATTCAAGAATTAGAACTCATTTATAAATATCTTTCCAAGCAAAGACAATAAGTTAAGTCAACTGGTTATAATAGTTAGATGATTTATAAAATGCTGGTATCACCTCTCACTATGTACCGCATTTCCATATAATCTCTCCAACTCTTTCTTATCAAGGACTCTAATAAGGTACTCCGCCACGAAAAGTTTATATTCTGCAGCTGTAACATTATCTTGAACATCAAAGTAAGGAATTGACTTTGTGGAGCGATCGTAGGGAGTATTATCTTTCTTTATTTGTCTTTCAACTCTTCCTGAGATGAATTTATACCAAAAGGCAGGAACAGGATTCTCTTTTGTCCCGTATTTAGAATCACGTAGCTGAGTTTTATTTATATGAACCAAGAATACATTACCTGGATTAAAATACGATTTAATTCTTGCAGCACCTAAGTCTCCACGACGTTTTTCTTGATTAAAGAAATCAATACCTTCAAACATACATATTGCAATATATTTTTTCATTTTAGCATCATAAAAAGATACCGTAAAATAATATATAAGATTATTATGTTTGTCCCGATAATTAGCAACATACTTTCTTTCTATTTGCTCTCTATTAAGTGGCAGTTCTATCTGAACACTCTTTGAGTCATTGATATAAGTCTCTAAGTATTGTAAATTATCAGTAGCACCTGTATTTGCAAAATAACTATATACATTATAGATTAGAGAAGCTAATATGAAAAAGCCAATAGCTCTCCATATTCCAACAGAAAAAGGCGATAATGTAGCCAAAAACTTTTTCTTATTCATTCTTTAGCAAATATAAACGATACCATACACCAAGTTTCATATCTCTATCTTTGTTTATTACTGAACTGTAAGCACCAGCAAGTGCAAAATTATAATATTTTTTGTAGAACTCGTATTTTGATATTTGAAAATTTAGTGTAAAGCCAACCAGCAAGTGCAAAATTATTTTTTGTTTTCTTTTAGAATATTGCAGAAAATTTATATCTTTGCAACTGAGCATACTATGTGTTCATACATTTTGGTAAAAAGAGGCGTTATGCCCTATTCTTGTATGTACGAAGCCTGAGAAACTTCCAAACAATGTGACAAGAAAGGTCGTAATGGTCTCCACGCATATAGCGTGGGGCTGTTATTCCCACATCTGTCACAAAAGGTTTTCTCAGGGCCTGTACATTAAGACGTGGAGCATACAGTTCCACGCTTCTTGCATATTAACTTGAACGGTCCATAGGAATTGTACGACCCAAAGAAAGAAAACTATAATGGCAATTTCAATGATTGAGCGCCACGGTTCTTGGTATGACATCTTTGACGAACGTGGTAAGAAGACAAAATCTGTTAGTGAAAACATTGGAGAAATAATGGGGCATAGCTCAAATTTCTTTATTGTTTTGAAAGGTAGTTGGTATGACCTTTATGACGGGCAAGGGAAAAAGTATAAGTCCTTAAGCTCCAATATAGGTATGTTTGTAAGTGTTAGTGGTGATACTTTTGTTGTTAGAAAAGGCTCATGGCTTGATACTTACGACCGATTCGGTAAAAAAGTCAGCTCAAGAGCAGCACGCTAAATTCATTTTGTGTCCTCCAATTCAAAATTTGAATTGGAGGCTAAAATAAAACATCATAATGGAATCATATACAAACATATCAACACTGTTGGCAGGAAAGTCAATTAGTGTGCCTAACTATCAACGAGCTTATTCCTGGGATACAGATAGCTCAAATAAAAACCTCAAACAAGTCAATACATTCCTGTCAGATTTACAAGATTATGTAAATAGCCACTCTTCTACGCCATACTATTTTGGTCATTTTCTCTTTGAGGAGAAAGGTGAGAATAAATATGCTATTATAGATGGACAACAACGATTGACAACTACCGTTATCTTTCTGTCAGCCCTCTATAAGCGATTAAAACAAATTAGAAACATAGAGAAGGTGGACGATTTTGATGATGACTTGTATATATTATATTGCAACACCATCAAACAGAGAAGTCAATATCGCTTTTCAACTGTGGGTTATGACAATCAGATGTTCCGAGATTATGTGATAGACCAGACGATCCATAATCGAAATGAGATAGATACTGTTTCAAAGGAAAGAATAGTAAATGCCTTTGATTTTTTTTGCGACGAACTAACCGATAAGACAGAAGAAGAATTATTACAGCTTCTTGAGGCTATGACAAAAGCATCTTGCACCACCCATGTAGTCAAAGATGAGAGTGAAGCTGTACAAATGTTTATTTTCCAAAATAATCGTGGTAAGAAGCCTACAAATTTGGAGATTATCAAAGCCCAGTTTATGTACGACATACATCTGTATGCGCCCGTGGGAGATAAGCAAAATCTATTATCTGAAATTATAGAACGCTTTGAACATATCTATAAATCAATCTCCAAGATTGAGGGAAATATAGATGAAGACAATGTATTAAGCTATACCATAAAAGTTTATCGAAACTCTTTGGACGACATAGGCTCAACAGACTTTGTAAACAAAGAATTAGGCAAAGCCGATAGTTGTATATCATTCATTAGAGAATTTACGCAGCTACTATCGTCTTGTTTTAGTCAAATAAGCAACTTTTTAGATGAAACAAAGAAAAATATCACTTATCATGCTTTGCTAATTGCAGCAGATCGAAGTATTATGTTCCCTTTTGTTATCAAAGCATTGTTAAAAGGAATGCCTCAAAAAGAACTAGAAGAATTAGCAAGAGCATTAGAACAAATATTCCTCCGTCATCGGATTATAGGTACACGAGCTAATCTTTTGTGGCGTTTAAATGAATGTTATAAGAACATGGATAATAGTGCTAAAACAGTAGTCAATCACATCCAATGGATGAAGAGTAGAAAAGACTGGTGGGGCTATTGGAATAATGATGAATTATTACGTACTCTAAATATGGGAATGAACCACAACACAGCCAAAATACTCTTATGGAAATATGAAAATCACCTTATTCAATGTGGGAAAGCAGGATATAAGGTGTTGAGATATGACGACATTGAGCAACCTCATCTTGAACATATCGCTCCACAAACAGAAAACAAAGAACCGAATAATGGATATTGCTCTTATGATGAGGACTTCTATAATCGTTATTTGGAATGTTTGGGAAACTACTTGCTACTGTCTGGTAGTCATAACATATCATTAAGCAATGAAAGATTCCAGAAAAAGCGAGAAAGTTATACATACTTGCGGCAGCAAAGGGAAGTTTTAGGAATGACGGAAAAAGACCTAATTTGGGATAAAGATAAAATTCATCTACGTCATTCAAAGATCGTTGATTACTTAACACAAACACTTTAAAGACAATATTTATGAGTAACAAAATTGAAAAGACTATAGAGTGGTGCATATATCAAAGCCGATGGCTTCAAGTTCCTGTTTATATCGGTATGTGCGTAGTGATGGGAATGTATTCATACGTCTTTTGTAAAGATGTCATACATAGCCTTATGAATATTGAGACATTCACAGAAGAAACTATGCTTATGCTCGCTATAGGGATTGTGGATGTTTCAATGGTCCTGAATTTAATCATCGTATGTGTAATTGGAGGATATTGGTCGTTTGTTAGCAGACTGGAAATCATAGAGAAAGACAAGGATAGTAATCAGTTTAGTTATCTTGGTAAGATAAATCCAAATGCATTAAAACACAAATTGATGATTTCGCTTATCAGTATTTCTGCAGTCCATTTATTGGAAACATTCGTAGCTGGAAATATTGATACACAACACACAATTATGCAAATTAGCATCCATCTCGTATTCGTTTTGTCTGCTTTAGGTATTACATATATGGATAAAATCGGAGAAACGCAGCATTAAATACAGGATAGAGAATAAATGTTAGAGTGAAGGAGAAGGCTATATTATATTACATTTCCATTCCTCACTCGTTTTTCTCTCACATTTTTTTCTTTAATCTATCCATATTCGTTGAAATATTCTATTCAGTGACTTGCACAGATTTGTATGTTAACAATGGACGAATGGCACAGAAACAATATGGTCTATGTTTATATCACATATCTGTATCATTTCTGATTTAAACTCTTCTTATCGTTAGGGATTCTTTATAAGGTCCTTTTGAGATAATACCTTATTAATTAGTTTGGTCTGGAAAGAATTGTTCTCAATGTTCCTTTCTGAAAACATAAAACGAGAATTAGACACGCCCGAATGGTATAATTCGTCCACCAAATGATTTAATTTATCTATATCACTATCAAACCATTTATACTCGTCTTCCGAAATTGAATAATATCTTTCATACCAAGCAACCCAAGTAATTGTTATTGCCAACATATACTGTTTAAGGTATGGACAATAACCAACGGTGTAGTACTTATCTTTATTTACCTTGATATCTTCTAACATATAACATTACTTTATAATTCTTGTTACCCTTATTATTAAATCATAGCTATGTCATCTTCTTATACTTGTATGACACATCTAATAAAATATCAGCTAATTTAGTATCTGGATAATCAAGTAAGAATCTTGGATACGAAGGGTGATATTTGGTTTTATCCAAAATCCCCAACATCTTTGTTAGCTCCAACTTTATATTAAGTAACATAGCTATAGGTAATGCTCTATCAGTATCTTTACCTGTTCTAGATTTTTCAATCTCCTTATTTACTTTATCTAATGCTTCTGTAATTAGTTTATCAATATCCATTATTCAACTAAACTCCAGTCTATAGTATCACTAAACCAGCTATGTTCTTTCCCTAATGTTATAATATATTCTTTTAAAGAATTGCTATCAAAGTCTGGATTATTCTTTCTGAAAGCCTCATTCATTAGTCCCTTATCCAACCATAGAAGAAACGTTTTCCCCAATTCAAACTGTTGTTCCACCGCATACTTTGTTTCATATTCTTCAACAGAAACGCAGAAATCTATTGTTAAATAATTATCAGACTTCGTATAGCGAACAAACGATCGTCTTCTATAAGAATCTGGCAAACAACGAATAGCAATACCAATACTGATATTATACTTTTCGTACTTTTTATTTATCTTATCAACCAGCAAATCTCTTAAGTCTGAGGAAAGTTCAGAAACACTTGCACCAGCCGTATCTGTTACAATCGAAAAATCCATATACAATTAATGTTTGCATTTATTTTCAGCAGACATATTCATCTTCTTTTACGAACCTCCCATTATAAACGATTACAATTAGTCGTCTTCTCTTTCCCAATCAAAGTCATCTTCCTCAAAATCATCTTCCCAAAAGCCCTGTATCACTCTTTCGTTATGACTTCCATCTTCTTTGGTTTCAAGCAAAACCCAATTCAAATCATCTTCTTCTGCTCGCGGATTACCTTCTTCTAAAAAGTCATAAAAGCGTGCAACTACACCCTTAGTGTAAATACGTAAGAACTTCTCTGCATCTTCTTGCGAGAAATTATTTTTAAACTTTTCGAATAGTTTATACCAATCGCCATCATCATCTAAGTCATCTGCATAATCACAATTAGCATCTATGTCTCTCGATATTTTATGTAACTCTTTGAAGACTGTCATACGAGCAAATTGTGGTATATCTTCTGTTACTTCACTAAAGGCACTAGCTAAATTATTTTTAAACCCTGCTTGTTCCATCTTATCAACAAGATTTATAATTTCTTGTTGTTTCTCTTTATCGAGTTCAGATATTTCACGCAAATAAAACTGTTTAGCCGATTCGTTTAAACCTTCTTTTTCTATTATCGCTTCTAACTGCTTCAATATTTTCATAACTTTCTTCTATTTATATTTATGATTAACTTCTATAAGTAGATTTATTCTATCCTACAAAGGTAGTCTTTTATATCAGAAAACTGCATAAAATAATAAAAAACTAACAAGCCAACAAGTAAAGCATTCTAAGAATCTCAGAAATACAACTCGCACTTTTCTACTGCTATCTAATATTGAAAGTTTAAGTATAACCTTTTAACCGTTCCACTCTGTTTTCTATCGTCAATCTCACGGGTTACTATTATAAATAAAGATTTCCTTTTTCAAACGGATAAACTTATGCTACAGTGTTTACTTGTACGGAGAGTAGTTTATAACACAAAACAGAACAAGTATAATGCCGCTACACTGATAAACATCGTTCCAACTGCAAATATTCAAGCGCCTATATACTAGTTTATCCAACCTGGTGCGGTTTAATTAGTCATCACATAAAAAATACATTCACAAAAGGCGATGCTCTCATTTTTAATTGTTATCTTTGCTATACAATGTAGAATATGAAATGTTACATTATGAGAAATTAAGGTATATAGAATATGGAAAAGAAAGATATCATAAGTAAAATAGTAGAAACAATTAGAACTACTTTCGAGCAAGATGGGTTTAAATTGAAAATGCCAAACAAGTTCGTGAAAAGAAATGGAGACAGTTTATACATCTATGAGATTTGCGTAACAAATCTAAAGACACATTTTTCATTGCATCTTAAACTTAAGTTGCAAAACAAAAGTATTTCTACTGGTATAAATAATGTTCTAAAAAAGGTATTGAAGAATCCTAGTATAAAATACCCAAGTAATTTCACCGATAAAGTAATAGAGGACATTCTCAAAGGAAGAACTTCTAACAAAGATGTCTATGGATTAACAGACTGGCGACTCTTCAAAGAAGACGAACAAACATTGAACGATTTTAATGAAAGATTCTCTATTTGGTTTTCTACTTTTGAGAAAATAGAGAATAGAATAAATTGGCAGACAGAGTTATTACAAAGTGTGGATTATGCAAAGAGTTGGTTTCTATTGGTTGATAATGATGCATACTTAATAAAGCATACTGATTATGTTGCTATGTATTTATTAAAGAAGCAGAATAACACAAAGGGAGTTGAAGCTAAATATAAAGAGATTTATAATAGAATGAAAACTTTAGGTCAGGACACACAAGAATTAGAACTCTTTTATAAGTATTTATTCCAAGAAAATTAAATGGTAAAGCGCTTCATCATAGCATCAAAAGCTTGTTGGAAATAATTGGATTGATGTTTTTGAATTAAAATTTAAAAATTAAATACAGCAAAAATGAAACATATAACTTTAATATTTTCTCTGATTTTGATAAGCTTGACATCCGTTTGCTGTGAAAGTCAAAAGGAACTAGATTTTTTAAATAAGCAAAACAGAACATCTTCCCTATTGTTAACAGACGGTGAGGCGACGATGTTGCCTTACTTCTCTGGTGAAAATGCAACGGACTTCTATACAGTTTATTTTCTTGGAAAAACAGAAAAAGAATGTGAATATTGGGATGTATATAATAAAAATGGATTCTGGAAAGGAAAGGATAGCGAGCGGATACATCTATACACCAAAGAAATGGAACGATATATCAATAGAAAAAAAGAGCTATATTACATCTTCGCTATTAGTATAAAAAAAAGTATGATAAAGGAAACTCCTGAAGATGAGTTCCAACCAAATAGTAACGCAGTCTACAAGACCTATCAATTAACTGATGGAAAATGGATTGTAATAGATAGTTTCAACATAAAAGACGCTCCAAAAGAAACAGCTGAGTATTTAAAGAATGTAATAAAGAAAAGAAGAGACACAACCGTTAAGACCTCAAAAGAGTCTATTGGTAGTTGGCATTAACATTCGTAATAGAGATGAACTTTCCCAGTAACTATTCAGCGGTATTGAGCAGTCTGCATTTTCTCCTCTAAAATCTTTATAAAAAGGCTATAAAGAAGTGGGTTTTTTCTTGCACCTTTCAGAATATTTTCGTATCTTCACATCTATGAAAGAGCAAGTTACTGACATATCAAAAGTTTACCAGGTTAGAGTATAAAGAAAGAATATCCTTAATACCGCAACAGTTCTAATTCGTTCTCCATATTGCTGGCAATGTTCATTAGCTATATTGCTTTGCGCCATAAATTAGTGAGAATTATACAGCTACCAATACTCTGAAGAGTTTATTGTTTTTCAGACACTTATAAAACATATTAATAACTAATTACATGTTTAGTTGCAGAATTAAACAGCTGTTGTTTTTTGTGATATCTAATTCGCAACTGACAGATATCTGAGACGAACGTTACAGACATCTGAGACGAACGTTACAGATATCTAAAACAAGAGCAGCCAATATCTAATTGATTTTTCTAACTACCAAAGATGTTCTTTTCGAGTTGCGAGTAGGCATTAGGCATTACTAATAAGGGCTCACCTATTTCCTACTATACTAAAACTAACTGTTGGTTCTAAATAAAAAACATTATACAAAAAAATATCGCAACTACCCACAAATATGGATAATTGCGATATTAAAACTATATATAGTTTTCTTCTTTCTATGCGTCGTTTTTTACAGGTCCGAAAGGTGTTGCTGTTCTTGGTTGCTGATTAGGCATTTGAATCTTTCCGAACTCTTGTTCGTATCTAACTATATTCTCTTGTAAAGCAGCTAAAAGTCGCTTCGCATGTTCTGGTGCAAGTATTACTCTACTAGTTACTGTTGGTTTGGGTATACCTGGGAGCATACTAATAAAATCGAGCACAAACTCTGAGCTTGAGTGTGAGATAATTTGGAAATTCGTATAAATTCCCTTTGCTACTTCAGGACTCAAGTCTATCTGAAGCTGCTGTCCTTGTTGGTTTTGATTGTTGTCCATGTTGTTTCTATTTTTATTATGGCTTATAAAACTTACCTTTAAGTTCTAAGCTATGCAAAGATAATACATTTCAGACAATTCAGCAAGAAACATTCCTATTTTATATTTCTACAACTAAAACGTAGTGTCGCACACATTCACATTCAAAAGAAAGGTAGCTACAAAGTTTATTCTATTACCGCATATCTCATATCTTTCAAAATTAATATCGTAAAAGCATAATGTTTATAATAAAAACCATAAACTAACGAACTATAACTACTAATTTACTGCGTGTTATATATTTCTACGATGCTTGCCCGTTGATAGCATTCCTATCGAGCCAAAACGGAAATGATGGGGCATTTCAGCACGAGAGAGTCTTGCTCTGAGCCATTCTTTCAAATCGTCTTCAGTGAGCAGAGCGCCTGCTTTCAATTCTATCTGCGCACTAAGCACACGACCAAACCGAACATCGGGAACAGGGTAAACCACTGCGTCTACTATCAAAGTATGCTTTTTCAATACTTGCTCAACGTGTTCGGGATAAACATTCTCGCCGCCACAGACTACCATTCTATCGGCTCTTCCACGATGTAGAAAACGACCATCGGGCAACTGAAGCACGCGGTCGCCAGTGCTCTGCCAACAGTTTTGCCGTCCAACCATTGCCCACTTACATTTCACCCACAGTGTTCCAACACCCTCAGCATCGGCATCGCGCACTTCACATTGCATTCCCCGAATAGGTTTTCCAATAGAAACTTCACCGTTGTAAATAAGCTGTTGCGGTGTAGCAAGCATAAAAAAGCCAGCCTCTGACGTTCCATAAAGATTGTAAAGCACAGGTCCTATATGTTCTATAGTATGCTTTGCCAACGACACATCGAGCCGATCGCCTCCGCTGATAATGCACTTCAGCGAACGCAAACGAGATTCGGCACACTCCACTTGCCATAATCTGGCAAGCATAGCAGGCACCATTGGCATAACCTCTATATGCTCTGTTGCCACAACATTCAGCACCTCTTCGGCATCGAAACGACGCAGCAAACATACAGTCTTGCCCATGACAAACGAGACAAGCAGCGTAGCCAAACCAAAACCATGATAGAAAGGAAGTCCTATCAGCACGCTCCGATAGCTATCAATATGTAAATCGCAAAGCAACGAAAAGAAGGGTGGCAGAAACTGGACAATACCCGTTTGGCGTGCTGCCTCCTTATATTTACCACTCGAACCGCCCGTCATTACACTGATATTCCCGCCTCGCTTTATGTGTGGCAGCGTGGTATCACAAACAAAATTGTGTGTTTCTATACTTTCCAACAATTTTTCACACGATACCATAGAACACATTGCATACAAGTTATTTGCCAGTGTAAGTTCCTCATCGTAGATAAAAAGTGCGAACGAACGGCTCATTACTTGTGCCAACTGTTCGTCCGAGAGGTCGGTGTTTAGCAACTTTACGTGGACTCCCAACCGTGAGAGAGCAGGCAAAAGCAAGGCTGAAACAAGATGGTTACGACAAAACAGTGCCACATGCTGTCCGCTTTCTAAATGGTAATTATGGTAGAGCAAACGAGACAACCGTTGCGCCAATGCGTAGAACTCTTGATAATCTACGTGCCGATTGTCGTTCACCACAGCACACTGGTGTGCATGGTAGCAAACAGCAAAGCGCACAACAGCCATCAACGTAATGCCTTCGTGCAGGAAACAGCTAAGCAAACGCACAATACCACGTGGCGTAATAAGGTGCAAATGCCACAACGAATGTAAGAGAGACTTTTTCATAGAACAGACTTTTGATAGAAATAACGAACTAATGGAGCAAACGCCCATGCAACAGGAGCCGTAAGACGCGACCACCAAGGCTGGTAGGAAAAGTGGTGTCCCATAGCCAGCCGCAACAATATGCACGCTGCATCGTCAGCCGAATAGGCAGGCAAGGAGCGATAATGTGGGTTAGCCATCGACATTTCCGTGCGTACCAATGGTAGATATGCCACATGGACACCAACGCCAAACGGTTTCCATTCGCATTCTGCCGTACGACACCAGACATTAGTAGCACACTTCGATGCGTGGTAAGCCGACCAGCCCGGAGCAGGCGGATACAGAGAGCTTACAGATGAAGTATAAACCAGCTGTCCACCTGTCTGCCGTAAAGCAGGCAACAAAGTCAAAGCCAACGCTACAACAGAGCGATAGTTTAGGTCCATCGTACGATCGAAATCATGTAGCCGATCGGTGGCATCTGCTATCTTTCGGCAGATAGACTTTCCTGCATTACAGAAAAGATAGTCTACCTGAGATAGCTGTTTTAGGTTGTGGCACAACGAATTCAGGGCAGAACGGTCGCGCAAATCGAGTGCACAACATATTGCCCTACAGTTCAGTGTCTGTGCTTCGTTGCACAAAGCTTGCAGTTCTGTCTCGCTACGAGCCACAAGATATAAGTTCGCTCCTGCTCGCATTAGTCGCTTAGCCAATGCAGCTCCGATGCCTCGCGATGCTCCTGTAATTACCACCCATCGTCCTTTGAACCGACATTTCAGCTGCGTTTCGTCTACACAGGGCTTTGGATAAAACAAGAATCTACTGAGATTGAGTATACTTCGCCTCATTGTTATTTCTTAATATTCCAACTGCAAACATAGCTCTTATTCCTCAATTACACAAGTTTTCGTTGTATATTGTATATGAAAAGCAGAAACACAACAAATTAATTCTTATTTCTTCTCACTTCCGTTTTATAATTAGAGAGTATCTATTGGCAACATTTTGCTAATGCATTAACAACAGTTTGATGATAAATTAATATACGCACTGTTATTTTTTATATCACAGGGAAATATTTGCAAACTATATTCGTTAATATTCTTAAGATGCTTTATTACAAAAGCACATTTACAAGATAATAAAAGATGAATAAACTTTTGCTAATTGTCGATCCACAGATCGATTTTATTACTGGTACTCTCCCTGTAGAAAATGCTGCAGAGGCTATGAATGCGTTGGCAACGTATGTAAAAACAAATAGTGATACATATAGTCTGAAAGTAGTTACTTTAGATTGGCATCCTTTTCATCACAGTTCGTTTGCTGATGAAGGAGGATTATGGCCGCGTCATTGTGTACAACACTCTACAGGTGCTGCTATTTGGCAACCGTTATTGGTTGCTCTTAATCAACAGGAAGGAGGATTTACACCTTTATATAAAGGAACCAATATTGGAAAAGAAGAATACTCTATTATGCAGAATGAAACATCTGCAAATATTCTCAATAAATTAATGGAGAAGTGGGACATTGAGCAGATAGACATTTGTGGATTAGCTGGAGATATATGCGTATTGAACACAGCTAAGGACTTAAAAGAAGTTATAGGCAACATTAAGCTCAATGTGCTTGAGGCTTATTCACCCTCATTAGATGGTGGCACGGCTTTAAGTGAATTTATACGAAACTGAATTCATGCTGAACAGAGCAGTCGTCTATTATATTTTCCATTGTAATTGAAGCTCTAAATCGGTAAGGTTAGAACCGCTTATCTGCTGCAATCCTGATGATATTTGCTTACGATCAAGGTAATGTGTATTACTTATCTTTAGCAGTGCAGATAGGTTCTTGTGTAAATTGGCTTTAACGAAAATAGCTCCTCGCACTCCTTTCCCATAAAAGGCTGGGAAACTAAAGTTGTAGAGCATACTACGCTCGTATACATACAGGCGTGAAGCAAAATCGGAAGTATGGAAATAACCTATATTAGACGATGTTTGAAGCCACGAAAAAGGTTTCCACGTAATAAATTCGCTCAACATATATCCCACGCTATTGGTTTTATACTTAGCAGAAACCATATCTAATTGTATTTTATTCTCCCAGTTTCGATGCGAGAACATAAATGCAAAGTGTGCTCGCTGCATATATTCGTTCGCCAGTCGAGTGCTATTAGCATTGTCTTTCTGCCGAATCTTAAATCTATAACGCACTAAAAACGAAAAGTTGTTATGTGTGTATACTGTAGAGAAAAGATTATCCCAAGCACAACTTGCCACCGAAGCTAAATAGCGTGGTTTTGCAAAATAAGCATAATCGGAATAGATATTTGCGGTGAGAAACCTATTTATGGTCCAAGCTAGTCCCAACAATAATCCCATTTCGTTGCGTGTTTGTCCTCCTTCGCTAAAAGCATTTCCATTAAGAGCCCAATATTTAGCACTGTAATAACGCTGAATAGCTGTTATTGCTACTTGTTTTGACGCCTGAAACGATGCACTATTTAAGGTAGCAAAGGCTCCGTTACCACTCATTGCCGATTCACCATTCACATTCCAT
This sequence comes from Prevotella pallens, assembly GCF_900454935.1. NCBI lineage: Bacteria > Pseudomonadati > Bacteroidota > Bacteroidia > Bacteroidales > Prevotellaceae > Prevotella > Prevotella pallens. The sequence goes on along the minus strand of NZ_UGTP01000001.1, from coordinate 506,024 downwards.
CGCGAATTTATATAACCATAATTAGCCCCAACATTCCAAAAATTGTAACCCTGTGGATAGTCGGTACGATACTTTTGCTCTGTGTTCGGACATAATGGACGGCTAAACTGCGAATATAATGCAGTCAGACCTAATTGAAACCCATTTCTATGCCACTGCACATTGCTTCCAAATGCCGTTGTAGAATAATTGTTTTTCTTCTCCAGTTCTACAGTGGTACGATGATAACCCGTTTTTAAAAGTGTGCGAATACTACCATCGCTATTAAGTGTTGCATCGTTTTTACGATAAGATGCAAAAGCCGACAACGATATATTATGTGTTAAAGCCAACGTTATGGCTCCACCTTGCAAATAGTTTGCTTGCGAACGTGAACTGTGTGGACGAATATTAGTAAAAGAACGTCCTTGTGAGAGAAGATACATTGTTTTTCCAAAACTAAAATCGCTATTCACAACCAAACCTTGCCCAAAACGTACTTTATAGCGACCAATAACTGCTGACTTAATGCAACCCAATTTGCGTACAGCTACATAAAAACTATAATAATCGTAGCCCATTGCATTTCTATTAGCGAAGAAAGGCTCTCCCCCATCTTGCGCACCAACGAAACCTGCCTGGAAATAATCGGAATAAGAAAACTTATAGCGCACCGAATGTGAATATGGATAGCCCAAATAGCCACTTTTATCGCCTACACGTGTATAGAAAGGCACTTTAGCTGTAAACAGTATATTATGTTTTCCACGTCTCAATATAGTAGAAAGTGCAGGATAATGTTGTTCGTCATCAACCTTTATAGTTACAAAATGGCTCAATAATCTGCAGCGTATATCATCGAGCGACTCTATCATCAATAGTTCACCCACTGAACGCATTCCATGATACTGATAAATGTAAGCCAAAATATCTTCTATCTGTGTTGAAGATAGAAAGGGAAGCTGCTCTAAATCTTCACGAGTAGCCTTATTCAAGTCTATAGGTTGCATCTCCAAACTACAAAGCAAGTCGTAATCCTCTTCACTCATTATATTCTCCTGCTCCTCCGTTTCCAACAATTCGCTATATAATTGTTCCCAAGCATGTTGTTCTTGTGCATTTGTTACCACGCAACACAAGAGGAGAATAAGCATCAAAACACAGTTTCTCATTTTATAAGTTAAAAGATTGTTTGTTTAGTATGTTGCCACACCACTTTTCGATGAACACTGCCACAAAGGTATAAGATTATAATGAAAACAACAAATAAAAAGCGCAATGAGTAGAAAAATAATTAACGTTTATACATTTGTTTCTATTGCAACATTCTCCATTGCCGCTACATTAATATTAGTTTTCCATTTCAACAATATACAAAAAAGTTGTTACTTATAAAGTAGAGAAACTTGCAGCTGCAGAACAATTAAATCCAAACTGAACTTTAGAACATAATGCCTTTATATTTCTGTTTATACTATTACTTTCTGCCATCTTTCGTTTTAGATATCTGTAAGGAATGTTTCAGATATCTGTAAGGAACGTTTCAGATATCTGTAAAGAACGTTTCAGATATCTGTAAGGAACGTTTCAGATATCTATCTTTTTACATAATATATCTGTGAGTGCTATTTTAGTTTTCTGGTACTCACAAAGTAGGTATTAGTGCGTAATGCCGACTTCATAATTTCTTATAGATTTAATTAGTTTGCTTGCCTCATTTAGTAAATATAATGCACTGTTTTTAAGGCTTTACAGTTCTATGTAATGAACCTTAAGTTTTAGTGTTGTTATTATGCTATCAAAAAGGCTCATAATCAATTATTTTACACTGCAAAGTGAGATAAAGAGAGAAAAATGAAACTTTTGGGAGAAAAATCATCGAAAAAAAATTGGTAGATTGAAATAATTTGCCTAATATTGCGCTTATCAATACGGAGCAAACGTTCTGCTTTAATTCTAATATAATGAAATTATGGAAAATCAAACAGATAAAGAAAGTATATGCAAAAGAGACATTATCTTAATGAATCGTTCAGATTATTTCTGAAAAAAGGCCATGCGGACGTATCTTTCTCTGACTTGGTCGAAGCTACCAACGTTTCTCGTGGGAATATGTTTCATCACTTCAAGAATAAAGAAGATATTTTCCATCATGCTGTTGACAGTTTTGAATTTACAATAGATCAAGAAATGTAGAAATATGAAAAGGATTACAATTATTTTATTTTCGCTAATTTTGACTTTGCCTATAGCAGCCCAAAAGAAAACATTGGAATTAGGCATATATGGAGGTCTGCAAACCTATACAAAAATCGGCAATCCATACGAAAACTCATTCAGTTCGGGCTTTGGCATCGGTTTTCTATCCAAGTATTATATCAGCAATCGTCTTTTTTGGACTACCGACTTATTCGGAGCTACCGATGATGGTACAGAATTGAAATTGACGAATATTCCTGAAGGTAATCGGATTTTATCTATGTCTCGTAAAGACTATTCAATAAGTACGGGATTCGGTTTTAATATTATATCAACAAAACTGTTCAACTACTATTTGCAATTGTGTGGTGGTATTGGCATTATTGATGGAAGCTACGAACACTTTACGCCTAACAACGGCACAGAACGTATAGATATAAAACATACGTCCTATATTATCTCCCCTTCTACTGGAATAGACTTTATAGTTGCTAATCATTGGAAGATAGGAGCAGGATATACCTTCCGATATTTGGGAGATTTTGATGGAAGCCATTCCCTTTTTGCACGTATTACCTATGTTTTTGATTAGGATGCTAAAGAATTGAAAAATAAGGAGGTTAATAAAAAGAGAGGGTGTGTCAAAATGCACATTAATAACTTGACAACTTTCAATCTATAAATAGTCCACCCTTAAAAGCCTAATATTCCTCTGATTCATAGTATAATATGCTATAAATTATTTGCAAATATCGAGACCTCTGTGAAACCTTCATTTATAAAAAGATCCATTTAGTTGTGTTTAGAATGCAAGTTCCAAAACGAAGTGCAATAGAGTCTTCATTTTTATCAACATCATTATATATATGATTTTGAAATATGGTTAAAAATCACCCTCTGCTATCCACGATTTATTGACTTAAATAGAGTTACTACACTGTAGAAGTATATCGTAGTTATAAACATCTAAAATATTTTTTATGGGAAAGAAAATAATTTTACTTATTATTCAAGGAGTTATACTGGCAACAATGCCTATATATGGTCAAACTACTATTGATAAATTGTTAATTCACAATCATATCTTGCAGCAGAAATTACAGATGGGTGATACTACAATTTATAATTGTAACAGGCGAAATATGCCTATATCACAATTAAAAAATAATAGGCAGAAAAGTGTTTCAAATGTTCAGCATAAGCAATCGCCTATAATCTATGAACCTGGTTGGAGCGTTGATTTTAGCAATGTGGAACAATGGGAACAATTCACTATAATTGATGCTAATGGAGATAACGATACAATTAATGGCAAGAAGAATGGAATATGGAGCCTTTTACTTAACGACCAGAATGGAATGGCAATGTATTATTACAATGCAAAGAATGCAGCTGACGATTGGTTAATTTCACCAGGAATAAATCTAAAAGGTGGTAAGACTTATTATGTGAAATTTAAACTTCGTTGTGTACAAGCTACCTATCCCGAACGTATAGAAGTAAAGTATGGTAATGCAACTAAGGTGGCTGCTATGACTGGCGAAATACTTACGCCCACAGAAATAAGTAATACTACTTTTCAAGAATATACACAAACATTGAAACCTTTGAACGATGGTGTATATTATATAGGCTTCCACGCTATTAGCGATGCTTTTCGTATTGCTCTTTATGTTGATGATATTTCTGTTGAAGCAGCACCAGAAGCCAAATCTCCTAGTAAGGTTACTAATGTAACTATTACACCAGATGCTTCAGCAAGTTTGAAAGCAAATGTAAACTTTACTGCGCCAAAAACTTCGTATGATGGAATGCCATTAACCTCATTAGGTGGTATTCGTGTATTAGTAAATGGCACACAAGTGAAAAATATAAATACTCTTAATCCTGGTGAACAATATAACTTTGTGATAGATAATATTCCACAAGAGGGATTAAATAGTTTTACTTTTCTTCCTTATAATGAGATTGGAGATGGAGAAGCGTATGTTATTTCTTCTTATATAGGACTCGATTTTCCATCAGCTCCAACAAATGTAAAGCTCTCAGATGATCCTAATAATATTATTCTTTCGTGGAGTGCAGCTCGTCCTATGCATAATGGCGCATTCTTTCCAGAGAAAGTAACTTATAATATACATACTGTTAGCTACGATAACTTAGGCCAAGTACAATTGGGAGATAAAATAGGTGAAGTTACAAATGGGCAGACAGAATATGCCTTAGGTTATGGTGCAGATAAAGGAAAACCAAGACAACTCGAATTAGCTGTTACTGCAAAAAATGCTAAAGGGGAGAGTGAAAAAGGAAATGTTTCTAATACTCTTTTATTAGGCGTGCCTGATAGTACGCCATACTATGAGAGCTTTGTTAATGGTAGAGAAAACAAAGTTTTAATACCTTTTGCAGAGGGACAAGGTGTAACTTTCCAAATGGCAGGTGTGGGAAGAACAGTAGACGAATCGTCTGATGCAGACGGAGGTTGTCTTTATCTTCAAACTCTTATGAACGATTCAGTTGGTGTAAATACATTCAAAATATCGTTAGCAGGAACACATCACCCTATATTAGCATTTAAACAAAAAAATACTACAGCCAGTGGTATGTTTTATGTATATGCGACAATTCCAAATAAAGGTATTGTGTATCTGAACAAAGAGAAATTAGTTGCAGGCGAAAACAAATGGCAAACATATAAATACGATCTCAGCCAATTTATAAATGAACGTTATGTTCAGTTAGGTTTCGCATTTGCTGATAAGTCAAACGAGAGTAGCACTAAAGTTTTATTCATAGATAATATTCGTGTAGGCGATTTAGCCGATAGAGACCTTTCTGTTGCAGTAACAGCAGATAAAGAAGTGATGCGTTCTGAAACTACGAATATCCATGTAAAAGTAAGTAATGTAGGCGATAAATCTATAAATGCTTACCAACTGTTACTCATAGTCAATGGGAAAGAAATTAGTAGACAACAAATAAACGAGCCATTATCTTCTCTTGATATTAAAACATTCGAATTATCTTATAAAGTAGATAAACTTGAAGCTGCAGAACAATTAAACATAAAGGTGATAGTATTAGCAGACGGAGACATTAATGACGAAAATAATTCAGCAAATACGAATATTGCTATTAAGAAACCCGATGTTTCGCCCGTACAGAATTTATCTTGGGTACAAGTTGGCGATGACATAAAACTTTCTTGGGAAAAACCAATACCTTTGATGATAAAGACTGATGATATTGAATCTTATACTCCATGGGCGATAACAGAAATAGGAAACTGGACATTTGTTGATGGTGATAAAGCAACAACAGCTGGAGACTTTCTGTATGATTCTAATGGTACAGAAATTACCTATCCGAACGAAGGAGAACCTTTTGCATTTATAGTGTTTAATCCTCACGATTTTAATGGACGTGATCTACCTGCTGGTGGTTTACATACGTTCGATGCTCATAGTGGGAAGCAATCTTTAGCATCTGTTCATAGTACGCAGATGAATATGTATAGTTTCGAACAAGAAACTGTTGCGAATGATGATTGGATTATTAGTCCGGAATTACCACGTCTTGCTCAAACAATATCTTTTTACGCCAATAATGTTGTAGCAACCAATCAGATAACAGGACAGAAAGTTGATTTGAAACAAACTGTTCAAATTCTTTATTCTACTTCTGATACTGATATCAACCATTTCAATATATTAAAAACTGTGGAGATTTCTGGCGGAGAATGGCAAAAGATTGAAGCAGAACTCCCAGAAGGTACAAAGTTCTTTGCAATTCGCAATGTTACAAAACCTTCAACAGCCTATATTCTGCTTATTGACGATATATCTTATTATGTAGGTGGTGGTAATGTTGAGAAATATAACATATATCGAGATGGTATTCTTATCGGTTCAACAACTGACTATAATTATATTGACGTGAATGTTACAAAAGGTAATCATATTTATCAAGTAACAGCAAGTTATATAAATAATATAGAGTCAGCTCCAACAACTATTGAAGTTATTCCTACTGGAATATCTACCGTTTCTAATTCCAGCATTACTTATGATATATACACACTTAGTGGTGTATGCTTAAAACATCAAGCGAATACACTTAAAGGGTTAAGAAGGGGGGTATATATTATTAACGGAAAGAAAGTTATAATAAAATAGGAATATAGTTTTATGCTGATAGACAATATATAATATTGCATAATGAGATATAAAAGAATATGACGTCATTTTAATTCGAAAACGACGTCATATTTCTTTAGAAATAATATTAACACAACCTATCTTAAAAGTTGTTCATCTCTAATACCATTCGTTATAGCGATGGATTAAAAATAATAAGCAACAGCTACCTGCCAAGAATTATTTCTGCTTTTTGTTTTTACACCAATCAATTGTTCTGCAGCATTACCAATTGTTTTTAGTGCTTTTACTTCTGCTGTTTTACCCACTGCTATATTGTAGTTCGCACTAACTTCGAAATGCTTCATAAATGTAACACCAAGACCTGCATTTATACTGAAATTGCTCTTTTTTAGCGAATAGCTACTTCTTCTATTCCATTTAAAATCTTTTTCGCCTATATTAATGCCCCATTGTGGACCTGTAGAAAGAAAAGCACTTGCCATAGAACCTAAGCCAACAGAATAGCGAAAGTTTACAGGAATTGCAATTTGCTGTTGTTTTACAGTTTCCTCTTGTGATGTTGGGTCGGTAACTTTTGCTTGACGGAAATCGTAAAGTGCCGAAACATCTACTCCTAAGCCAACAATAGGAAGTGTGAATTTAACCGTAGGACCAATGAAACCACCTGCACGATTAGTCGTTTTAAATAGTTCCGAACTAAGTTTCATGTCTGTAACATTCAATCCTGCTTTAATACCAAACTCAACATCTTGTGCTTTTACTGATGTTGAGATGCATAATCCGATGAGAAGGATTATTAATGAAGTTGTTTTTTTCACAATCTTAAATATTAAAAGCCTAAGTTGCTCTATAATTTAGAAACATCAGAGGCTTTAAATTAATAACTCTACCCAAAAACGCATTTTATTTATTAATGTCGTTGCCGGCGTACACTAACACGAGCAGCATTATTAGATGTTCCTCCTGACGAGTTTGAACGACGAGAAGAACGCGTTACTGTAGTTTCTGCAGAACGTCTAGTACGACGCGAACGAGTTTTTACAGCTTTCGTGTTATCTTTTGCTGCAGAAATACTATCTAAGCTATCACGTTTTTGTATATTACCAAAGATATTTTTTTCGAACTCTTTTAATTCGTTCTCAATCTTTCTTTGCTCTTTGTTCATTGCCGAATCGGTTGTACAATATTGCGCAAGTGTTTTGCCGAGCATATTTGTTGTTTTATAAATCTTTCCTTTGTAGCAATTCATTGTGAAATAGTCTTCTACGCTCATTGTAGCAGCATTATTCAAATTACTCGTCATTATGGTTTGCTTTGAAAGGAATGGAGCTAAATCGTCGTATTTAACCCAAAACAACGGATACTTAACTTCGCCATCTCCAAAGTCATCTGCACGATACATTATAGGGCAAAGTGCAATAACTTTTCGATGAAAAGTAGATGTTCCCTGGTCGTAATAGGCACTTTCTTTTAAATAGTAACCTTTTACTTCTGCCGAAGGAATGTCGCTATTATCCAATCTTATACCACGATCTGTACGTTCGTAATAAATATGATAATTATCTAAGAATTGTAGCGGCTTTATGCGTGCCGAATCTGTAAACACTTCGTTGCCATCCATTCTATATTCGTATGCATTTATCCCACCATTGCGTGGTCCCATCATCATCAATTTGAAGATATAGCAAAACAAATTCATCTGCGAGCCAACAGGTTCTGTCGGATAATATAAAGGAGCATTGGCATCGTCCATAAGATTGAGTTCTCGATATATATCGCGACGCCAAACTACATCTTCTTCCATTGGAGCTGCAGTAGGAAATGATATTTGAGCACGTGTAGTTATAGTATTTGCATTAGAACGGCTGCTCTCTTGTTGTGTTCTACGACGAGCTGGCTGTGCAAAGCTACTTATTGCAACTGTGGCAACACATATTATTAAGAATATTCGTTTCATTTTCTGTATCTTAAATAATAATTCAAACAATGGTTATTTACACCAACGTAGAATTTATAATTAATCTTCATTTTATTGTTACTGCACTATCACTTCCATATTTCTTCCATTAAGTGTACGTGTTGTACCATCTGGACCGTGAACAACAACGTTTGTTATATAGAAGCGCTTATTACGACTGAGATGTCGGAATTGTTCTTTTTGTTGAGCAGAGAACTGTGAGCCATTACTTGATAATGGTACAGCATTTCCTAAATTATCGAAGAATACGGTGCGGAAACTTGTTACTGTAAATGGAATATCTAATAGTCCATCGTCTATTGCGGCATGTATACCTGCTGCAGACATTAAAGCTGCTTTTGATAGACCTCCACTCTTAAATCTATCGCCTCCCATTGCAATATACGGAGCTGGGTCTGGCAATTTTCGTACACGGAACTTATATTCTCCTATTTTTCTTCCCTTTGCCGAAACCGAAATTGTTACAGGATTTCCAACAGAAGTTGGTCGTGCAACAAATTTACCCCCACCACGCGAAATTAATGAACCTCCAGACATAGAAGCTTGTATATCGTTTTGAGCAGTATTTGGGATACTAATGGTAATTGGATTATCGAAACCAGCATAAAGTACATTCATTAAATCGGCAGCTATTGTTGCCATTCCTTCAAAAGCTGGTGTTTTTTGCATACCATCAGGACTAATATAAGTTTCAGGTTTCGGTCCACCAGTTACCCAATAATCTTGTGTAAAGTTTCTTCGTATAACATTTCCTGCAAGATCTTTAATTAGCATATAACCACTAATAGTATGTTTTCCTGGAGTTCCAGCTTTTATACTTATTTTATTACCTTTTATTAGTTGTCCGTTTACATAAACTTGTGGTTGTTGTGTAGAGTCGATTGCTGCCATTAGCATTTGTGCCGTTAGCGTTTCTCCTGGATAAAGTCGTGTCTGACTTGGTACAACAAAAGCCTGTAGTTTATTAACACGTAAATCTTTTAATCCAACATTGGCAACAAGTGTGTGTAAAACTTCGCCTTCTGCATAACGTATATCGCTTTGCAGCTTTGAAAGCAGCGTAACAGCAGCCGATGTTGGCATATTTTCGAACATATATTCTTCCCAATTCTTATTTAAAGAATGGTGTGGAACAACTGTAGAAAGGTTACTTGCTATAATTTTCTTCTGTAAAGGGTCTGTAACGAAACGCAGAATACGCTCACGATAACTGTTTATAGCATTAAAAAGTTTGTGTCCTTGTCCTGTTCCAGGCGCCAACATTATTATTCCCGCTGCTTCCAGGTTTTCTTTATTTTTAATGTTTAATGGGTCGCCACCGTCTCCATCGGCTTCTTTTACAATGTCTATCTTTAATTGTTGAGCATAATTAAAGAGCGAATCGCTCATATTTCTCACTGTTGATGCCATTGCAAACCATGCTTTCACCTTTTCAGGGTTCTTTTGCATCATTTGCTCCAATTCATCGAAGATGGCTTTATTTTCCATAGAAGAGTTTCCAGTAGTACGATTTAAACTTTCCTCTACAATAGAAAAGCCATTAAGTACTTCTGTTGAAATATTCAACGCAAGCATCGCCATTAGTACAACGTACATCAGGTTAATCATCTTCTGGCGTGGGGAAACTTTTCTTTTTATAATTGCCATATAAATATCTTTCTATTAATATGTCTGCTTGTCTGTTTCATCTACATAATTCTTTTTATTATGATGATATAAACAGGGTCGCTATTTTAAAGATGAATGTACTTTAAACTTTTATTTCTCTGGTGTAGGTTGAGCAGAAATGTTAGGCGATGCAACACGCATATTCACAGTCATTGCTTCTATCATTCGTGCATATACCTGGTTAAGTTGCTCTATTTGTTGTGCCATTTTGCGAGTTTGCTCGTTAATTTGGTCAATAGTACCAATCTGTTGGCTCGCACCTTTCAATTGCATTTCGTAAACTTTGGTAATACCTGTGAGTGTACGATTTAGATTTTCCATTTCTTCACTATCACGAGTTAAACGTTGGCTTTGGTCGTTCACTCTTCCTAACATTTCTGTCAAATTTTTTAATGCATCAACATAATTAGTTTGTGCTTCAACCATCTCTGGTGTTTGTTGTTCTGCATTTGCTATAATTTGACTTTGCTGATTAACTACTGCAGCTGCAATTTTATCGGCTGATGGAATAGTTTGTCGTGCAATATCTTCTACCACCGTATTAATAGATGCTGTTGTTGCTTGCGCTACAGATGCTGCATTTTGTATTTCATTCTCAACAAGTTCTCCATTTTCTTCATCGTCTTCAAGATGAAGAGGAATTTCTTTTCCATCATCTGTTTTATCGAAAGGACGGTCGAAAGCCGACAAGAAGAACACAATTACTTCGGTTCCCATACCTAAAAACAACCAAACATTCGCTCCTGGAAGGTGAGTTAGTTTAAACAATGCTCCTAAGATTACTACCGATGCTCCCCAGCTATAACCATAGTTTAGGAAAGTTTGCCCTGCAACTGTGTCAATCCATTTTTGCAGCCTATATATAATGTTATATTTGCTATACTGTGTCATTGTGTTTTTTTATTTTGTTTTTCTTTTCTTACTACTTTTCTTTGCTTCTTTTGCAGCTTCGCTTGAAGAACTAGCTAAGCTACGTACACAACGAAAACCTATATAACTACGTGGTTGATTTTGATATTCCCACGTACGCCATGCACTTCGGATATAACTTTCTGGATCTTTCCAACTACCACCGCGTACACTTTTCTTTTTCAACTTATAAGGGTCTTCTTTTGCGGCTTTATATTCTAATTGTGGGTTTAAGTCGTTCATAGACTTTACTCCTGCTTCTGTATAAACAGTGCTGGTCCATTCAGCCACATTTCCAGCCATATCGTATAAGCCATTCGAATTTGCACTATAAATACCCGCTCTACTGGTTATAAGATTACCATCTTTTGTATAGTTACCTCGGTCTGGTTTAAAATTAGCATAGAAACAGCCATTACCATTTTTTACATCTTGATTTTCCCATGGAAATTCATCTTGATTCTTTCCACGTGCTGCATATTCCCATTCAGCTTCTGTTGGTAACCGATAACGTTGAACAAAGCGAGCTTCTTTTCCTAAACCTTTTAGCAAATATTCTGTACGCCAAGCACAAAAAGCATTGGCTTGTTCCCATGTAACACCTACTACAGGATAATCGTTGTATGTGGCATTACTAAAATAATTGCGCAAATAGGTTTCATTATCCGAATTTCTAAAGTCGTTTACCCAACAAGTTGTATCTGGATATACGTTTACAATATATGTATTTAAGAAATCCCAAGCACCAGTTAAAGGTCTATTTATAGTTTCTCTGTGTATATTTCCTTCATCGTCTACATACGCAGTATCTTTCGAAATCATAACAACTTCGTTCGGATTTACTTCAACATCTGTATTTAAATTGCGTTCTGCAGGGTTCAAACGGTTACGTCTAAGTGCTGCAGCTGTGTAATCGTATATTTCATAACGATAATTTAGTTGTTTCACATCTAGACTTTTTTCGCCTGTAGCTGGATTTGTTGTATATAAACTTTCAAAAGCTCGTTGTTCGTCTTCATTGGGTTTACGTGGTAAACGTTTATTCCAATTTAAATGTGGCGTAACAGGATTACCATTCTTATCTTCGGTTATCATATAAGTTTCGTCGCCTCCGTATGCTGGATCGGCAAGACGTGTACGGAGAATTGAATCGTGTACCCATTCAACAAACTGTTTATATTTAGAATTTGTTACTTCTGTTTCGTCCATCCAGAAGCCATCTACAGATATATCTTTCACAGGTGTAGTTTTTCCCCAAAGACTATCTTGGTCTGTTAGTCCCATTTTCAACCAGCCACGTTTCACTAAAGTCATACCAAACGGAGTTGGTTCTCGGAACGATTTTCCTCCACCAACACCTGTAACTTCACCCCCTCTCCCTGGTGTTGCAGCCGATTTTCCTGCAAAGCAACCAGAAAGTGTGCTAAGCATAACAACACTAAGGCAAAGAATAAATATGTTCTTCTTCATTTTCATATTTTGTTTTCTATAGAAATCTTACGCTTTTATGTTTATTTCGTCCTTTTTTTTGCAGGTTTATATCCGTTTTATAGCTAACTACCAATTCGTGGCTACCATTTCCCAAATCGGCAGTACCTGTATACATTTCGTAACTGTAACCTACATTTATGTTATGAAAGCTTCCTCCAACGTATGCTGTTACCGAGTTTCCAGGACTATAAGATACACCACCATATAACACCCTTTTTTCGTTTGTATATACTAATCGTGCTGTTATATCTGCACGATATCCATTACCATCATAACGTGCCATTATGGAAGTTGGTATAGTTAGAAACGGATTTCTTAGCTTTATATTGTATCCACCCGTTAAATAATAGGTTCTATCTATTTGTAGTTCGTTTTTATCGCCCAGTTCCACCAATGGTGCATTAAGATGTTGTACAGATGCTCCTACATACCAATTGTTATGTATATAGTAAACACCTACTCCTAAATCTAAGCTCTGACCATTTACCTCTGCTTTTGCAAAAGCTGGATCGTTAGCATCTTCTAAATCAAGTTTAGAACCGTCAAACTTTTCTAATAATAAGCCTAATTGTACACCTGCCGACAACATACCGCCAAACAAATTTTTGCGAAAAGCATATTGACCTGCTATGCGTTGATGGGTAAAAAGCCCGATTTGGTCGTTTAAAATAGATACACCTACTCCGTGATATTGCTTCATAAAATATAGTGGCATACTTGCACCAACATACATTGCTCGCGGACTATTTTTATATCCTGCAAAATTTAAAGCGTATGCTCCCACTACATTTAGCTGATTTTCTTTTCCCACAGAGGCTGGATTATAATAAGGTTCCATATTCCAGTAGTGACTAAAAGCCACATCGTATTGTGCCAATGCTACAACATTAGCAAATGCACAGAAACCTATTATGGACATTAAGCGTTTTAACACATATACATAACGATGGTTTTTCGGTATTATTGCATTTTCCATAAAAGGTATATTTTAGAAATTGCTTTTGTTTAATTTATCTTCCATACAAAATTTATACTATATGCCTAAAACGAGCTTGTAAAATGTTGCAGATAAAAAACAACTCACCATAGATATTATATATGGTGAGTTGTTCGAATTATTTTTGTTTACCTAATCAATATTCATCTTCGTTCCACAAAAAGTCGTCTTTAGATGGATAGTCGGGCCAAATGTCTTCAATGCTATCATAAACTTCGCCTTCGTCTTCTATTTCCTGAAGATTTTCTAACACTTCTAATGGAGATCCTGAACGAACAGCATAGTCAATAAGTTCTTCTTTTGTTGCTGGCCATGGTGCATCTTCCAGCTTTGATGCTAATTCTAGTGTCCAATACATAGGCTTATAAATTTGAATTTTAGCTTAATTTGCGTGCAAAAATACTATTTTATTTTTTATTTGCAAGGATTTTGCCAAATTTTTTCGGCTACATTTTCTATATTGTTTAAATAACGTGAAAGCACAAAAAAGTAGTCTGACAATCTATTTATATATGCCATTAAATTTTTGTCTACTTCAGAAGTCTCATCTAAACTTATAATTAAACGTTCGGCACGTCTACAAACTGTACGACAAACATGAGCAATTGATGCAGAACGACTACCACCTGGAATTACGAAATGTTTTAATTCTGGAATTGCTGCTTGCATTCTGTCTATTGCATGTTCTACATTTTCTATTAGTTTAGTTGTTACAACCGATTCTTTTATTTCTTTTTTAAAATTGTCGCCCATAGCTAAATTGCAACCTATGTTAAACAGCACGTTTTGCATTTCTGCCAATAGTTCTATGGTTTCTTCCTCTTTAATATAGGTAGCAAGTAGCCCTACAAAAGAGTTTAATTCGTCTACTGTTCCATACGAATTTATACGAATATCGCTCTTTTTTACTCGTGTTCCTCCTATTAAACTGGTTGTTCCTTTATCGCCAGTTTTTGTATATACCTTACTCATATTGTGTTGTTTTATTAGAAATTTATAATATAGTTCTGTTTAGGACGTTTGTCGAAAAAGGCAATACCCATATAATATAGGTCGAACGAGAAACTTACACGTTCGTCGTCTACTATTTCGTGCCAAAAAGCTTTTGCTTCTTCCGTTTTGTTTATATTGTCTACTATTACAAAGCTTTGTGCATTTATGGTTTTGCGCAGTGCGGCATAGAATGTTTTACTATGGTTGCAAACTGTAAAAAAATAAATTGCCACTTTGTTAGAAGCTGTTTCTACCGTTGTTTCATATTTCGTTTCTACATTCTCTACCAATGTTTTTTCGTTTGCTGCCGTTATGTAGCGTTCGTAATGGGGTAGTTTTGTAGGACAAAAATAAAATGTATCGGCTTTTGCAAAATGATTTATCCTATATAGTAGCCGTGCTTTCTTACGTTCTTCCGCATTTTTTATGGGACAAATTTTGTTTAGTTCTACATAAACCGAATAAGAAGTATGATTGTTTATCACCTCCCTATCAAACGAAAAGGCTGACGGTGATTGTATTCCAAAACCCTGAATATATTTCATTCGTTGCAACCACACCATCAAAGCTTTTATCTTATATGGCAGATTTTTTTGTTGTGTCATTACTATAGTGCTGCAAACTTACACAAAAAAATGGTGAAAACCGAGAATATAGTCTTTTTTTTTACGAATGTGATTCCACACTTTCTGTAAAATAGTGCGTTTTATAGAAACTATATAGAGGGGTTATCTCTTATTCGTTTTCATTTACTTTTTTAGCTCTGCAAAAAACATAATGAAATGTTGCCGAATTTATAATTAATTTTTCTGAATTTATAATTAATTTTTTTGATTTTATTATTAATATTTTTCTCCTTCAAAATTTGTTTTCGGCGAATAAGGCTATCGTACACAAAAAACGGTGTAAAAAGAAGGCAATTTCTGCTATATTTCAGTCAGTAATAATATTTACTTCTGAGAGAAGTAAGATAAATTAATTTAATTTACTTATAAAAAGAATATATAAATCATAGCAGTGAATAAAATTTCGTTATAAAAAGGGCGAAATTGAATATATAGAATTCTTCCTGTAAGAACTAAAACTAGAGCCACTTCCCCACTCTATTTTTGGGATTCTAATTCCAATAAAAATTCTTTTCGCCAAATACCGCTGGCATATCCAGTCATTGTTCCGTTTGTTCCAATAACTCGGTGGCATGGAATAATAATAGGTATTGGATTGTGTCCTACAGCTCCTCCAATTGCTTGTGCAGACATTTTTTGTTTTTGTAAATGTTCTGCCATTTTCTTTGCTAACGCACCGTAAGTTGTTGTTTTGCCGTATGGAATTTGTAGTAAGTAGTTCCACACTTGTTGCCTAAAATGCGTGCCTTCTGGGCATAATTGTGGTGTAAAATTGGGGACATCTCCCTCAAAGTAAATATCCAACCAGCGTTTTGTATCGTCGAAAATAGGAAGGTTACATACTTCGTGTGGCAATTTTAAAATATGCTGCAACGGTTTTTGTTTTTCAAACCATATTCCCGTTAATGCAATGCCGTTGCTTACAAGTGTTAAATTGCCTAAAGGCGAATTGTATGTTTGTATTTTTTGCATTATGTGAAAATACATTATTAATAGTGCAAAGATACAAAATAAATTACAGTGGACTGAAAATTGTATTATCTTTGCAGCGATTTCTATCCGGAATTAAATTTTTTAATATGGACATACACGAATATAGACAGCTAATTTTGAACGAACTTTTAGCTCGAAAAACAGAAAAAGGCGAACCTATTATTAGCGAATTGGAGGCAAACAATTTGCTAAACGAACTTACAGACGAGGAATTGATAATGGGAATGCCTTTTAATGAGCCGAAAGATATTGCAGATATAATAATTCAAATAAAATAATGATGAAAACAATAGCAAAACACTCAAAAAGAAAATGCTTGCTAAACTTATTGTCTGTAGGCGTTTTTGCAACTGTAATTACATTTACTACAGCATGTGCAACCAGTAAAAGTAGTAACGAAGGAGAAACTTTTCGCGATGATAATGTTTCAATGCAAAGCACTTATCAGTTTAAAGATGTAAATGGTGCACAACTTTACGCAGCAAAAAAATATGGTGTAACGCCAATTGACTCGCGTGCAAAGTTAGAAAACGACCATAGACGCCTAAAACTGGTAGAATCTAACGGATATTATTTAGTAGACAGACTAAAAGATTCGGCTCCTTATTTAACAAAGGGAGCAAAAAATCTTTTAAAAGAAATTGGAAAGCGATTCCAAGAAGAGTTAGACAAAGAAGGTTATCGCGAACATCGCATAATAGTTACGGCAATGTTTAGAACTCGTAGAGATATTGCAATTGCACAACAAACAAATAGTAGTACAAACGACAATTCTGCACATTTGTATGGCACAACTTTCGATATAAGTTTCAGTCGTTTCAACCGTACAGGTACAAGTGGAAAGGCTGTTAGCAACGAAACTATGTGCAATATTTTAGGAAAAGTTATCTACAATTTGCGCGAAGAAGGCGAATGTTGGCCTATTTTTGAACGTGCTCAGCACTGCATTCACGTAACGGTTAGAAAAATATAACACACTGTTTTCTAAACTTTATTCTAAACGCAGCGTAGCATCGTTAGTGAATAAAGCAGTTACTAATGTAATATATTGGGGTAAGCGGTTTGGCTTGCCCCATTTTAGTTCTATTCCTAATAAGTCTTGTGTTGTTTTTCCAAGATCAAATCCTACAGCTTCTAAAGAAACTCGTACATCGTTAGGGTGTCTGCAAGCTTCTTTTTTAAGTCGTGTACAAGGTTTGTTTCCACATAGTAGGCATTGTGAGCCAAGAAAACAGATACTTCCTGGAAAATTACGTTCGTAGCTACGCAAATATGCCGATGCTTTTATTAAACCGTAACGCATAGTTTCTCTGCATACATTGTTTACTGCCTCTGGAGTTACGGTGTTTTCTAAAACAGCATCGTCAAAAGTCATTTTAGAACCCAGAATGTGTGCATATTTAAATTTATCTACAAACGCTTCTACATCAAATTCGCAAGGAGGACAAGTCCACGATTGTCCAAACTTAGGGCATTGTTTACACAATCCAAGAAACTTTTCCACATTGCGATAATTAGAAGTATAATCGCTAACAGGTATCATTGTTGTAACATGGGTTAGATTAAATCCATTATTATTGGTATTCCCCACACTTGTTAAAGAGCGTATTTCCATTGTTTTTAATACTATTAGTAGTTTTTTAGTGCAACCAATTTTATTTTTTGTATGCACTTTTCTAAAGCTTGTTCTTAGCTGTCTGCAAAAATACAATTCTTTATTGTAATAAAGAATGAAAATATGCTGTTTCTTTCTATAAATATAAATTCGCCAGTGTGTAAAATTATGAAACTATTTCGTTTGTAAAATATATGTGAAGCTTAGTTTAGTTGGCAAATATAACATTGGTGTGTTACATATAAGGTGCAAAAATGTAGAGTAGCAATATAAAAAACATTTATTGGATTTTGGTATGCAACAGAAAAACATTAACTTTGAGCAAAAATAAATAGAAACAATTGAATATGAAAAAAATTACTTTACTTTTATTACTGCCTTTCGCTGCAGTTCTATCTGTGTTTAGCCAATCTACCTTTACTATTCTTCCAAAGTTTCAAGTAGGCGACACACTCGTTTATAATGCGGTAGACAATACTAATGATGCTGTTCATAAAGTTGTGCCAAATACAGCCATAAGTAGCCGAGATTTTTATTTAATTGTGAAAGAAAAGGACAATAAAGGAAACTTAAAAATAGATTATAAAATAAACAAAATAAAAATTCAAGAAGAAGAAAAAACATATAAAACTATTCCTATTGTTGGTGGTATAGAGAAATTTTTAAAAGACGACCTTAAAAATACGGCAATTCGTTTTACAATTGATGGTTCTGGACGTTTTCAAAGTTTGGATAACAAAGACGAAATAGAAGAACTTTACATACAAAGAATGTTACCCACCATTTTAGACATAGTGAAAAAACAAACAAAACACAAACCTACAGTAAAAGAAATAGCTGAAGCAAAGGAAAAATTAAAAGAACAATTTAATATTCTCGACATTTTCGAGGAAATTCCTGCGCTTTTTAAATACTACGGACAACCTTTAATGGAAGGAAAATCGGAGAATGTAGATTCGGTTACAACAAAATATACTGTGGCACGTTTAAACGATGGTACAATATGGCTAAAAACTAATATAGACCTTTTAAATGGTGATGAAACAACGGCTAAAGATAACCCTGGAGAAGAGTTTCTTAAAGATTCTAATTCGGAAGAAGATAACGATGACGACATAGATTTAGGCATTACGGCAACAAGCGAAGAGGAATATAAATATAATACAGAAGGATTTGTTACCTATTTAAAAGAGACTGTTCAAGTCGCGAATAAATATGAAAGTAGCGAAAACTCTGTATTACAAGGCGGAATAATAATAAAGTTGATAGAAATAAAAAAGAAGCAATAAAAAATATACATAAAACACTATAAGAACTAAAAAGCATCTAACTACTCTAAGTTAATGCTTTTTATTGTTTTTCCTATTGTAATATCCGAAGGTAGAAGGCTATTTTTATGAAATCCTAACACATTTATGTTATGGCGTTTCCCTTTAGATATATCTATTCCAACAGAAAGATAAGCTCGCCATACCAATTCGGTACAATAAAATTTAGTTGTATCTGCCAAATCGAAATCATTATCGAAAGGAAAACCTATTTTGCTTAAGGCATATTCTACTGCTTTTTGTGCAATATAAGCCTTACAAGGCACTCGCACTATTTTTGCTTTTACACATCTATCGCTTTGAAGATATGCACCAATAGGTTCAAATTTCACAGTATCTATGTTGTTTTCTGATTCTCCAGGAACTGCGTGCACAACTTTCCACCCATTTCTTGTATTTAAAAGCATACCTACATGCGAATAGTTGTTACGATCTAAAGCCATAACCATAGCACTTTCGGCACTTCTCCCTTCTCGAAAAATAATATCTCCATTACGCAACAACAAAGTATCAATATAGGCAGCACGTTTTTCTGATTCGTGCTGCCTATAACAAGAAAAAAATAAAAAAACTGTAGCGGACAATGCTGCAAACAGCTTATATTTCATATCTGTTTTATGATTGTTATGCTTAAAGACCAAGCGATTTGTTTGCCTTTTTCATATTGCCAAGTGCCTCTTTATCAAGCCCAGTGGTGAATACATGACCTAAAATTCCAAACGATACCATTTTACTACTTGCACCGTTTTGTAAAGAACCTACACTAAATATAAGATAATTGCTTACATCTAATTGAGAAGCAAGCACTTTATCTATAATACCTGCACCCAAAGAAGCATATACAGTTGCTTCATTTCCACCATCTTGCGCTATAGCTTTCATTAATTCTGTGTGGATAGCTTCTACATGTTTTGTTTTACTAGGGTTTGTAATGCCAAACAAAAGCAATATTGCTACTGGAATTATAATGCGCCATGCCTTTTTTGGAACATTAAACAATTTGTCTTTACACGTTTGTTCTGAACAACATTCTTTATTTTCTTGCTGTTGTGATGTTTCACATTGAGAACAATATTCTGAATCGTTGTTGAGCGGAGCACCGCATTTTTTACAGTATGCCATAATTATATTGTTTTTAAGAATTATCGTTAAACCTAACCAGTATAGAAATCGTTGTCTAAGTGAATAGATTTGCAAACGGTTTTATTTTCGGTTACAAAGATAATAAAAATAAATAATAAACTAAGCTATTTTAGTTTTAATTGATTAGTGCATAAAAAACATAAAAAGGTGTATCAAAGGTTGTTCTATATATAAGAAGTTGCCTTCGATACACCTTGTTTATTGGTATTGTTTGCCATAAACGTAACGACAAACAAGTGCGCTTATTAAAGATTTACATTATCTTTTTTCCAATCTGCTACTGCAGGAATGATGCCCAATGTTACAATTTCATCGCGCATTTTGCAAAGATGCTCATAAGAAGCCTTCAATGCAGCCATTTCCTCTTCAGTTCCAGTTGGCAAATCGTAATGAACGCCAGTCTTGTCTATTGTTGTTGGCATAGCCATCATTACATTCTTGAAACCTAAACGGTCGTCGTTTACATAACATCCTGCTGGAAGAGTGAATTTTTCACCACCCATTGCAGCTTCTATCATTTTAACTGCATTATATGCAGGGCTTTGGAACGAACTACGACCACGAAGTTTTATAATTCGTGAACCACCTTGCACTGTATCGTGCTTTATTTCTTCCCAACGTTCGTTGCTAAGATTCATTTCAGACAATGGTTTTCCATCTATTTTTACTTGAGATGCAAAAACTGCCATTTGTTCTCCGTGTCCACCATAGGTATGTGCACCAGTAACTTTGTCTTGTTGTACACCAAATTCTAATGCTAAAGCTTGTTGCAAACGGGTAGAATCTAACGCAGCTAAAGATGTTAACTGATTTGGTTTTAAGCCAGAATGGATAAGTGCTGTTAATGCTGTTACATCGGCAGGGTTAAAAATAACAACTACATGCTCTACATCTGGGCAATATTGCTTAATGTAATCGCCAAATTCTGCAGCAATTTTGCAGTTTCCTTTTAATAAATCTTCGCGAGTCATACCATCTTTACGAGGAGCACCACCAGAAGAAATAATATATTTAGCTCCTGTAAAAGCTTCTTTAGGATCTGTAGTCCAAGTTACATTTGCACCTGGAAAAGCACAATGAGCAATTTCGTCGGCAACACCATGTAAACCTGGTTCAAAAATATCGTAAAGACAAACGTTAGGTGTAAGTCCTAATGTTAATGCTGTTTGCGCCATGTTAGAACCAATCATACCGCCGGCGCCCACGATAACAAGTTTCTCGTTTGTTAGAAATGACATAATATATATTGTTTATATTTAAAATGAAATGCTAAATTATCCTACAACTTTCATACCGCAAATTTACAAAAAAGAAATAGATAATAGTAATTTTACGAAAGGATATTTGTTATTTAATGTAAAAAGCAATAAAATGCTATTTCTACATTACAAAAAACATAGAAACAAAACTCATAGAGGTATATAAAATGAAATTTTATTCGAAGAAAAATATTAAAATAAGTATACGAAGTGTTGGCGATGTTTCTATTGGAACTGTAGATGAAGATAACAGTATTGGTAGCTGATTTGTGGATTAAGGAAAGTAATTTAAATAAGACTATGTGGTAAATGAAGGAATAGAATTAAAACAACAGATAACCACCTCGCAAAACTTTAATTATATTTTCTGAAATTGTAATTAATTTTTTGAAATTTATAATTATTATTTTCCTCTTTTATTATTATAAAATTTCAAGGAATAATTGTTTTGTTGTTTGCGTTACACACGGAAGTTGATTTTTCTGAAGATTTACATCTTCAAAATCGTTAAAAGAAAGCAATGTAAGCCGTGTTTTTATTCAAAAATTCACAGTAGTTGTTCGTTACTAATATTGTAATTTTGTATATTTGCAAACAACAATTTAATTCACCACAGCAAAGAATTTAGTAATAATATTCAGATAAAGCATTCTTATGGAAGAATACATCTTTAAAAAGGAATACTTCGGCAGAAACTATACGTTTATGCAGGTGCGCATAGAACAAATACCAGACGCTACTTACATAAAGAAAAATGGAATAGACGGAGTTATTGTGATAACAGACACACCAAATGAAGTGGTAAGCAACATAAAGAATATTTCTACATTGCAAGAATTAAGAGGTTTAGACTTAAATTCATACACCTATAAAGACCTTAACGACTTGTTGTGTCTAAGAAAATTAGAATATTTAAGAATGGAAGGAAAATGCGAAAGTAATATCCCATTTTCTTCTTTATCTTTGCTTCAATGTGTATATCTGAATTATAATAAAAAGAATTGTGCTTCCATTTTTGAATGTAAACAGCTGGAAAATATCTTCATTGACAACTATTCTGAAACATCGTCAAAAGCTTTTTCTACCTTTAAGAATGCGAAAAGAATAGGTTTGATTAAGAGTAAAATAACTGAGTTTGAAGCAATACATAATTTGCATCAACTAGAACATATTGGAATAGGCTACAATTCTAAAATGGAATCAATTAGTTGGCTAAGGAATAATAACTCCTTAACATCACTCGGTTTTCAGAATTGTAAGAAGATAAAAGATTGGGAGGAAATTGGAAGTTTAGGAAAGATAGAGAGAATAATTTTAGAAAATTGTGGAGAGATACCATCTTTGAGTTTCCTACAAAATATTTCGAGTTTAAAAGAGCTTAGAATTATAGGTTCAACAAGTATTGGAGATGGAAAAATAAAAGAACTAATGCACCTTCCAAACCTAAAGCATATATTTGTACCAATAAAAAAAGAATACGATATTACCTTAGACGAACTAACTGCATATAACAATAATTAGGTGAGTTTCAACTTTCAAAAAGTAAGATAGCGTTCTAAAATGTATGCAAGTTGGTTTTTGGGGATTGTATTTCTACTGTTATAGCGCAAAAAACATGGCTTTACACTCTTTTTGGGGGAATATGCCACATTGTTGGATTGATAAGTGAGAGAAATTAAAAAAGCAAGCGTACAGAACTTAAATCTGATACGCTTGCTAAAATAAAAATATTATAACATATTGCTTTTGTAAATGCGAGAATATTCTATTTTAGAACCATCTTCTTAACAAAAGTTTTACCGCCATCTACACATTTTATAATGTATACACCGCTTGGAATAGCATGGTTAGGAACTTCTACACCATAAATATTGTAAATAAATACCTTTCCAGCGAAACCATTCACATTAAGCGTACCATTAGCAAATGTAAATTCAGGTACAAGAAGTGTGCTGTTTTCTGTAATAGATGTTGGTGTATATGGTTCAACCTTCGTTTCTGCTGCGTTTTCTATCTCGCCTTTGCTGTTAAGCAATAAAGCCACAAGATACAAATTATCGACATTTTGCACATTGCCAGGAACCTCAAGTCGAGCAGCATATTCTATAGTTTCGTCTGCTTTTACACTTCGAGGAATGCTTCCATCTACTCCATAATAGCTGTAATTCATACGTGCTACGTGGTCCATATCAATAGAAGCGTAGCCAGGAAGATTTTCAAAACCGCCCATTTTACCACGTGAACCACCCGAATAGTAGTTAGCTTGCTTGTAGCCTTTAATACCATTTTCAATCAGAACATACGAAATTTTATATTTCAAACCTTGTTCGTCGGCAAAAAATGTTGTAGAAGCTTTTGCATCGATAACCTTTTTTGTGTTATCAGTAAAGCTTGCTGTAACTTCTACTCCTACATGTGGAGGTATAGCAACAGCTTTATTGTGCATAACTTCTAATGTCCCAGCTTCTGGAGAAGTAGAATTTCTTAAGTTACGATTGACGTAACAAGAAGGATAACCATTGAATTTCATGTAACTATACGTATTAGTTTCTAAGTCATCGCTCTTGTGAACGGCAATACCAATAAAGGTTTCTGGATATTTTTCTGCCATGTGGCGGAAAGCAACAATACCACGTGGACAATAACCACACCATAATCCTGTACCTTCTTCCACAACAAAACGCTGTTTTGGAACAGAACCTTTAACCTTTACATTTGTATAATCGATATTATTTCCAGCGTATGCGTCAGCCTCATCATCAACACTTATAAGGTTGAATTTTACAGTATGAGCACCATCTTTATTAAATCCGGGATAGTTTATAGTGAATGTTTTCTCCACATTAGCTCCCATAACGGTTTTAAATTCAACTACTTTCTCTTCGACATTGTCTATAGTATAGCTCACTTTTAATTTATGAGCGACACGTGGACTTAAATTTATTACACCAAATTCGAATTTACAAGGTGTTCCTTTCTTAACAATTACATTTCTATCAGCATAAAGCCACAAGTCTTTAGGCATATCTTCACCAGATATTTGTGCCTGAATTGTTAGTGCAAGAGCCTCATAATTTTGGTCGGTAGCATAATTTTTCCAGCCATCACCTAAGTCAGCCCAACAAGCATTTGGTGAATACATTTCTGAACGTCCCATAGATTTGTTATCGCCATTGTAACTATAACCAATATAGAACGCATCTCCGTCTATGGTATAAGCAGAACTTAGTTTAACGTTATTCCAACCATTAAAAAGATTGCCTGCTGTTTTTACAACAGAACTTTCACCATTAAGATTCTTTGTAATAAATACCTTTACATTTCGTGCCATTGCAGCCAAACCTATTCTAACAGTAGAAATAGTTTTCCCCTTATATAGTTTAGCAACATCGGCAGGAATATAAATTGCACCTTTAGCACTGGTCTTACTACCAAATTCGCCAGTTATCTTATTATTACAATATCCCCAATAGCAATTGCTTGAGAATGCTTGTGCTTCTATAGATACGAAACTAAGAAGCAACAAGAAAAGAAATACAGTTTTTTTCATATTATTTTAATTAATGGGTTATACAAATTTTTTGTGTAACGGTTGCTTTTCCATTTGTAGCCTTTAATATATAAAAACCATCTTTCAACAGATTTGCGTTCACACTTCGTCCAGAAATATCGTAAACATTAACCAATTGCCACCCTTTAGACATTAATATTTTCCCATTTACTACACTGAGAATATTACCGTTAGCGGTTGTTGGTTGTTCGTATATACCCGTTGGATCCATACAAGGAGCTTGCGTTGTATTATAAATAGTGCGTCTTTCTACATTCATATCGTAGTTATTAACAAACGATACAACACGCATATTCTTTACATTCCATTCTGGTTTTATAGTTACCGAATAGTTTTTCTCAAAATCGTAACCCGAAATATCAAGTGCATCTCCCCACGCATTTTTACTAAGAACAGCTCTTAACACTCCATTTTGTATGTAAGTGTCTTTGCCTTCTTGTTGTTTACTGGTTATATTGTCTTCTACTAACCACGTAGTTAGACGTAAATCGGTTTGTAATGGCATTTCGTTTGTTCCAGCATGTCCACTAACTTTTACATTCATTTGCGTACCATTTACTTTTGGTTCAGCCTTCAGTGTAACGAAAGAATATACATCTTTGGCTAAATCAATGAATTTAGTAACAGCTTCACCGTCTGAAATAAAGTAAGCAGGTCCTGGATCTTCCAGTCCACTAACAATAATTCGGTCTACTGCGATAGCAGGAACAAAAGTTTTAGATTTACCATATAATTGTTCGTATTCGGTTTCTTCAGGAATACGGAATTGATCTTTATGTTGCTTATAGTCGAGATGATGCTTTACACGAACAACATCTTCGCGCGAACCTAAAATTTCGTTATATACCTCGTCTGCTGTTGTGCATTCATTATATCCTTCAGAAGTAAATTCCTCAAAGAGTACAGAACGTTCTACAGGACTTGTTCCTTCTTTCATAGAAAAACCTTTTTGTTCTGCCGAATTATCTGTTACATCTGGATCGGTTGCTCCATTCACTTTTGTAATAGTAAAAGAAGCTGTAAAATTTCCCTCTGCAGGAATAGAGATATTGTCTAACTTTATTTTCTGAGGTTCATTATTTGGAACATTGAAACCATCGAGTACAACCTCTTTACTCTGTAAACCTTTAGCCGAAACTGTTACTGTAAGAGAGTTGATGGGAGTTAATCCGTTATTCTGAATATAGGCAATATACGATTTCGGCTTATTCTGTTCTACATATTCTCCCCCATCATCAGATGTTAATCTCATCAGCGATACATCGTTGTTGGGGACATTAGTACCTGAAACAATGGCGCGAATACAAATGTTTCTACCTATTCCGTTCGTATTGTTAAACCAATTCATATCGTAACCATACCAGTTTTTACCAGGTACAGCATAGCGACTATCATCGAATAACAAGCAATCGTAGTCCTCTCCATCGTTCAAATAAAGAATATAGCCAATGTAAAGATTCATATCCTTCTTGATGGTTACCGGATTTTTAAAGCTCATTTTGTTCCAGCCGTCTTTGTAATTTGCTGTAGCTCCTTGTGCTAATGTGGTTCCACGCATATCCTTCAGATCGGTACAAATAAAGTATTCCGCCATGTGTCCTCGTTTAGGACTAATAGCAAATTCTATTGATTCTATTTTATCGCCAACATATTTATTTAATACGTCTGCTGAAAGATATGTAGCAGCATGATAAGTGTGTGAACCTGTTATTTGTGCAATAAGTCCTCGACTAACATCTGTAGTACAATAACCAATGCGCATTTTTTCTTTAGATTCTGATGCTGTTCTACTCTGGTTTGAAGATTTAAGAGCCCTCAATTTAAAGGTTCTTTCGTTTGCTGTTTGAGCAAACAAGCCTCCCCCCGTAAAGGGAAGGCTTGCCAAAAATGACAGAAATATATATTTTCTGATAGCGTTCATTGTTATTTTACATTAAGTTTCACACTTGTAGCAACACCATTTGTATCGATAGTACGAACGATATAAAGTCCAGTAGGAAGATTTACTTTGGTGCGTCCATTGGCAATTGCATTAATAGTCTTAACCAATTTACCATCTACAGAATAGAAATTAGCTACCTTGATTGTTTTATCGAAGGTTATAATATCTGTATTTGTGTTGTAGAAGAATGTTCCACTTGCTACATTTGCATTGCTGATATTATTTGCTACATCGAAACCAAGATATAATACAGGAGCTGAATTGTAAGCATGCGATTTTGTCTTATCGAATGGAGAAGCTTCTGCGTACTCTAACATTCTGTAAACATTAGAAGCGTTAGAATTAAACACTTTATACACTGCACAGAACATAAGGTTAGATGGAACTGCACCTTCTTTCTCGAATACAACAATCAAATTCTTAGTCTTATCGTACTTAAATGGAGTGTTTAGGTCGAATGCTAATATATTGTTACGTCCTGGTTCGAGTGTAAATGTACCATCGTAAACGAGTGTTAATTCATCGTTTGATAACCATTGAGAGCTAGAAGTGTAAGATTCTTTATCTGTGTGAGCAAGATATATCTTAGCATTGAAAGGATCTGTTCTATCTGTCAGGTTATCGTTAGCATTGTAAATGTAACCTAAGCGTTTGATATTTCCATCTTTGTCTGCCTTTATTTCTGATGCAAGATAAATAGATTGAGTTCTTTCGTAAGTATCGCTGTTCATAGAAGGACCGTGTGTATCTTCTGATTCGTCCTTTCCACTAGTAACAATATTAGTCCATGGTGTAGTTCCTTCTGGATTTACTTTTATGCGAGTAACAGCAGTTTTATCGTTGCTATGTTCTTGGTCGCCTTCAAGTTCAACTACTGCATAGAAATCGAACATACCATCTTTAGTAGGATTAAATGTTACAGGAACTTCAGCAATCTTACCAGCTTCTAATGTTGGAACGTTTGTAGTTTCGCCAACAAGAGTTTTTGTACCTTCATCGTCGCAGTAAATCTTAATACTATACTTACTTTGAGTTTTAGAACCAACGTTTCTAACCTTTACAGTACACTTGTTGTTATAACCAACAACAGCTTCTTGAATACCATTTATAGTGAATGCCTTTAAGTCGTTATCAGCAACATAGTCTACATTAAGACCGAATAATCTGAAGTTGTTATACTGACTGTGAGTAGCAACAGACATTCCAAAATAATATGTTCCATCGGTTGGAGCTGTAAACATATCTTCTAAAACTTCGCGAGTATACATATTCTTATAAGAATAATCTTTTTCTTCGCGAATTACTGTAGCATCTTTTGTATCTTCTCCGTTTGTTCCCATTGTTAGTTTCAGGTCGAAAGGAGTCTCCTTTTGATGTGCATAGAAGTCTGTAGTAATACGATATGTCTTTCCACCTTCGAGTTTAAGAGGAGGTGATGTAACAAAACCTTCTGCTTCTTTATAGTTGCTATATCCGATTAAGCATTTAGAATCTTCATCGTATCCTCCACAATAATAGAAGTATATAGATTGAGTAGCTGGACAGTTCCAACGGTTAGCATCGTCTTGAGTTGCAAAATTAAGTTTGATAGGAGTTTTTAATGCACTACCAGCCATAATTCCTTCAGATTCTGCGACCTCACCTTCACCAGCATTACTCTTAGCCATAATCTTGTAAGAGTACTTTTGTTGTTCGCCTAAAGTATTATCTTCATATTTGGTTCCTGTCAAATCTTTTGCCACAACAACATTATCAGGCATACGTGTTACGGTGTAAGTAAGCTCTGATTCATTAATAAAACCATTATTTAAGCCTTTAGTAGGAGCTTCCCAAGATAGTTCTATGCCTGTACCTTTCTTCTTTATTTGAATATTTTGCACTGCACCAGGAACGTCTACGCCCATATAGCAACGTATGCTATCGGGTACACCTTTTTCGCCAGCAACACGAGAAGCTACAACATAATATGTATTGACACCTTTGTATGGATTTGCATCAACGTATTGCATTGGTTGTCCCATTTTGTTTGTAGCATCAATTTTTGCAATAAGATCTGCATTAGCAGTAGAAAGTAAGGTTTCTGTAGATGTTAGTTCTGTAGTTGCTACATTTGGTTTTTTGCGATAAACCAAAACTTCTTTAAGGTCTGAAAGGTCTGTTCCATTCCATGCTTTGGTTGGATTTTCCCATTTAATAGTATCATTCATTGCCCCATTAACATCAGCACGCGCATCAAGTTTTGATACTTGTGCAGGAGCTGTGCGGCTATCAGCTTCCATATATGGAATAGTAAGACCAACAAAAGAGTTGCCAATGTTGAACCATGACTTACCTTCGTACACACCTGTGGCTAAGTTAATAGTATAAAGGGTTGTTGCTCCATAATCGCCTACAGGAATCCACCAAAGATTTCCGGTTGTAAAGTCGAAGCTCATAGTACCAAAATATTTCTGGATAAAGGTCTCGCCCCATTGACTTTTACATTCAGTTACACTAACCTCGTTGAAATCGGAGTTGAATTTAACAAGTTCTGTTCCTACTACAGATTGGTCTTGTTCGCTCTTTGCTTTTGGACGAAGCATATAACAGTTACCATCATAATCGAAACTGAAATTATAGTAAACTCTATTAAAGTCTTGAACTTTAGAGAATTCTCCTGTATTTTTATCGATTGTGTAAAGCACAGAGTAGGCATTCACTATTTTCTCTTCACCATCTATTATTTGTGTTTCATAATCTTTACCAAGTC
Organism: Prevotella pallens; assembly: GCF_900454935.1. NCBI lineage: Bacteria > Pseudomonadati > Bacteroidota > Bacteroidia > Bacteroidales > Prevotellaceae > Prevotella > Prevotella pallens. The sequence continues at coordinate 476,424 of NZ_UGTP01000001.1, read as the reverse complement.
CGTAGATTTCTTTGGTCTTTGGGTCATAACTCAATGCGTACACATCATAGCCAATATACCATCTGTTCTTTTCAGTATCGTTAAATTTGTAGATGGTAGTTGTATCGCCTGTAGCAACATTTAGCTTAGCAAAATACAATGGATGTACGCCATAAGTATAGGTTTGGGCAATAATTGCGTAGCAATCTTTTCCATCGAATGCTGAACAATATGGACCGTATGCCTGATGTTGGTCATCTTCTGGTGTAAAATTCTTTAGCGTTGTATAGTCAGAAGCCTTGCCAGTGCGGAACTTTATCCAGCCTCGTTTCTTGTCCTGACTTACTAATTGTCCCGCATACATAGTAATTCCCTTGGCTTTATCATCAATAGCTTGTGGAGTACGATGAGGCGGAGCCATCATTAGTGGTGCCGAAGATTTTTCTCCGAGCTTAGGAAAACTGTTTGTGGTAGTTTGTCCGAAAGTAGGAATAGCAGCCAAACTAGCGAACAAAAAACCAGTTAAATAAGAAAGATGTTTCATGTTTAAAATGATTTAATGTGAAAATGGAATATTGTTTAATTATAATAAATTTATTGTTTAAGTATCTTCATTGTGCGTATCACTCCTCCTTTCTTTACCTTTAATAGATAAATGCCAGATGGTATTGTTACTAAGTTAATTTTATTCGTATTTTGTACCTTAGTAATTGTTGTTCCAGATATATTTATAATCTCTAACAAATCGCATACAGTAGATGTGCTTATTACATTATTATGTCGAGTAATCTTAACCAAATCATTATCCACAGAGAATATTCCTGCAGGATTTTTCTCTGTATATTCTAGCATTAAGAATGGAATATATTCCGAAATAAGAATATCTTCTTCGCTAATATCTTCCGTTTTACCATCAAATCGTGCCGAATGTGCATCACCTTTAGGCATATCAAAGAGCCACTCAGGGTGCTGAGCTTCTTCTATAGGGTTATCTCCGGAGAATGCCTCAAACTTGAAAAGAATGTTTCCATCGGTATACTTAAATGGCTTATCGAATACTATTTTGAGTTCTTTATTGTCGCCAACACCTTCGATAGTAATGTTTCCGTCATATACAGTTGTCCAATCTGTTTGTTCAAAATGTCCAAGATATCCAGAGTCCTCTGCTTTTGTATTGGTACGATTTGTTGCCTTCATAGAAATCTTAGCAGGGAAAGAGTACGCCAATTCGTTTTTGCCATTGTATTTTAGTTGCAGAGCTACAATATCAATATTCTTCTTTCTGATTTCGTTTTCCAAATATAAGCATTGTGATTGAGCATACGGCGAGATTAAATAGAATGGCATTACCCAGCCATAATTATCAATTGCATTCAACGTTATCCATTTTTCTGCATCAGCATCGGCTACTTTCACCTTTAAAGGAGTGTCCAAAATATTATCGGCAGGATAAGTATCGCCAACAAGAACTATGCGTGCAGAAACATTAATTTCGCCTTTTGTTTTTGGAACCCACATTACGGTAACAGTTTTAACTGTATCTGGAGCAATAGCTATACCATCAGCAGTTCCTAAAACTTCTTTGCTATTAGCATCGAATAGTTCTATCTTGTAGTTACTTACTGTTGATGAACCTTCGTTTCCAACTGTTACAATGAAAGGTTGTTCTACATTGCAGTTAGCAGTAACCGAACCATTTAGCTTCTTTATACTTAAGTCAGTTTCACTATATTCACGCAACGATATGTCTTTAAGGTATATTTGTCCCTTTAAAGCGTCCGAACATGCATAGAAAGCAATATGTCCATAAGTTTCATTAGGGGTAAATATCTCCTTACCATAATAGAAGTGTTCCGATGCTGTGTGGAATTCTCCAAGATCCTTTATTAGCGTTGTTAGTTTCTCTGGAGTAGCTTGTGTGCCATAGAATACTTTCATTTTCTCCATCACAGGCTTGTGTGTTGAAGGGTCTATCCAGTTAGCTGACGAGTAAGTATAACGTAACTGATATTTCTTTCCTTTCGAGAATTTCAAAGGTGGAGATACCAACCAATCGTCAGCAGCCTTTTCACTGCGATCGTAGAATGTACGCGAAGTACCATCGTGAAAACTCCACGACATACCATCATGGTTGTTGTCTATTACTGTCCAACGTCTAAATTCATCTTTTGTCAATAGATTTGAGATAAATGGAATAGGTTCCATTGAACCAAAAGCTACAATATTAGAAGTTGCAGAGAGTCCTTTTCCGTTTTTGTTGTATGCTGTAACAATGTAGCTATATCCTGCATGGCTCTTTACATTATCTTTTATAGAACATGCTGTTACCTTTGTAGCAATTGTTACACTGTCTGGCAAGCGCATAACATCGTAGGTTAAGGTAGATTTATCGAAATATCCATTGTGTGCACCAGTTGTTGGTTCGTTCCAAGTTATTGTTCCTTCTCTACCATTAGTAACAAGTTTTACGTTTAAAGGAGCTCCAGGAACATCTTCACCCACAAATATTGAAGTTTCCTTATATATGCCATCACCATCGTTGTTATATGGAACCACCTTATATATATATAGTCCGTCTGCAATATTTTCGTCTTTCCAAGTTATGTTCTCATTCTTGTTAGAAACGTTTAATGTTTTAACAAGTTCGTTATTGCGGTAGATTTTTATTCCTGAAATAGTTGTTAATGTCTTATTCCGATAATTGTTTGAAGGTGTTATCCACGACAGTGTCGCATTGTTGGCTCCATTCTCACCTGCTTTTGCAGTAAGATTTCTCACATACGATGGTGCACCATCTGGTACATATTGATATGGAATACCCATAGAGAGTAATTGTAAATCGCCTTCTATTAGTTTCTGACTAATAGAAAGTCCTGTTTCAGGATCCAATTCTACCAGATAAGCCTTACCATCGGCTGCTTGTGCAAGCCACCATAAGCGATGTGTTGTTTTATCGAACTCCATCGACTGACTGTAATTGCCTATATTTATTCCTATTCCCGTGGCTGGACTTACGGTTGTTATAGTACACGTTTGTTTTCCAGAGTTTATAGAAGATTCATCTATTTTTATCAAGAACGACTTTTTTATATCTCTGTCGGTTGTTACTGCATAAAGGAAACCATTGTCTGCTGAGAGTGTAAAGAAAGGCTTTTTAACGCTTGCAATCTTTGTCAGAGCATAGGTTGTACTGTTTATTTCGTAGAGATCGGTTGTAAATTTGTCTACATCATAATGCATTCCGAATATCCTTCCGGTCTTCGGATCGTAGGTCATTTCTTCTAATATGAGGATTGGTGCTGTTTTAGAAAAGGTTGTTTTGCTTTCGCGTTCTCCCGTAATAGGGTCTACTATACTTATTCCATGTGGCATAAGCACGTTAGCATACAGTGTGGTTTCGTAGGCAACATACTTATTGCCAACAAATGTACCAGCAGTAAATACGGGTGTTGTTCCTAAAACATTACCATAGTCTTTTGTTAAAGTATAGTTGCTAGGATTGTCTGACCTGAAAGATGTTAATCCGTTTGTGCGATATTTCATATCGTAGCGCAGATATCCCATAATATCTGCCTCGCCATCAGGTACATCATAGATAGGAATTTTGTCTCCTTGAGGGCTTATTTTATTAGGTTGTGAGCTTACAAGGTTGTTTATTCCAAATAGTAATGATAATACAAAAAATAACTTTTTTCTCATATATGATTTTGTCTTTAGAAAAGTTTGGGTTCATAGTGCCTCGATAAAGGTATTGCTTTTTAATAAACCATAGGATATGTCATTGAAGAAAAGATTACAATTTTATCATAAAATAACAGAAATACACTTTATCCTAATCTACGTATACAATATTTAACGATACGAGAGTTACCATTATATTCATTATTCCCACAGTTCATTAGATCCAATTTGCACTATCTTGATGTGTTAATTCTGAACTGTTATTAGAGCTTTACACCATATTTATATAGTTCGATCTAAGGTCAACATTTCTAAGCAGGAGTAGATGTTTATACTAATAGAGACTGTTCTTTACGCTTTCTATATTAACCCCAAATCGGCAATTAAACCGCAATATGTATAGTTCTTATCGCTATGGTATTGTTCCCTAATATTTTTTATTTTCTTATCGACATCTTGTTTGTCTGTGTAACTTGACGCAGCCCACTACACTTGTGTTGCAAAAACAAACTATCTGCTCGATAATAAAACTAAAACTGCTTAGACTTTAATAACTGATTTGGGTTAAATTCTAAGCTTCTATCTGTAATGCTTGGAAGCTATAAGCATATAATACTGCATTATGCTATGACTTAAAGTACAAAATTCTCTTTAATCAAAACGACTCTTTATCTCTTCATAGCTCTTACTTTTTACATTTATTCTTTTTCCAAAGTTATACGACAGGGCAAAATTAAAGGTAAGTGGACGATAATTGTTTCTGAAACTCATATACATACCATCATTAGAACGAGTGTATCCGCTTATCTTACTTGACAAAATGTTGTTTACAGCAAATCGCAATTGAAGATGGTTCTTCAGGCACGAATAATTAATTCCACAACTCATATTGAAGCTACCATCAATTCTACCATTTATTGTTCTCTCACTACCATTATATGAAGCTTGCATAAAGCCCGTAAAATTCTGCTGCTTGTTAAAGATAAATCTCAAATTTGTAAAATAGAATTGTCCAAAGCCCTTTTGACTTCCAATTAGAAAAACTTGGTTCGAAGTGGTTTTAGATAGTTCATAAGAAGCTATTGCTGTTATTTTCAACCATTTCAACTTATAGTAATACAAAGATGTTTCGAAGGAAAACACTTTCTCTTCCATTGCATTATTCCATTGTGTTGTTGATACATTTGAGATTGTATCCATCGTTATTGTTTGGTCGAATATATTTGATAACCTTGCATAAGTTAGCTCTGAATTTAATTCTCCACCATTAAATTCTATATTGCTGCGAAGTCGAATATTCCACCATGTTGATGGTCGTAATTCCGGATTACCTACAGCAATACCGTAACGGCTCACATAGTATTTAAAAGGATTAAGATTTCTGATACCTGGACGGTCTATTGAACTATTTATACTTAATGCAAGGCTAGAGCCATTATTAAAATTATAGGACAACCTTACATCGGGAAAGAACTTTCCATAAGACTTTTTATTATAGTTTTCATTATTAGAAATAGCTTTTGTCTTAGTTTGTTCGTATCTAACGCCAAGAACGAATTCAGAATTTCTAACTTTCTTGTCCAAAGTCAGATAACCAGCATTTATGTTTTCTGTATATTTAAAAGCATCGTTTTGCTGTGGAATTGTTGTTATATCATAGATAGATGTGTTCGTTGTTGTAGAGATTGTAACTTTCCCACCTACACTCAACTGAATATCCCATGGGAGTTGCTTTTCTATATCGAGCGCACTACTAAATCCATTAAGAAGTGAACGTCCTTTATTCAAGAATTTATCATCAATTTCAACCCCATCATATCTTCTGATATTAGAAAGAAAATCGTAGTAGTTATGAAAGTCGTATCGGAATACATCTGTCAAAAAGCTTATTTTGTCTGTTGAGTTCCATTGTCTGTCAATGTAAAAACTAGAGGTAATATTTTCTCTTGGTGTTCGAGTAAAAGAGTATGAACTACCCGAATCTATCATATTATTAGTTAAATCATTAGAATTGAGAGTGTTCTCTCCTATGTTCTTTTTATAAATATTCATATACGATATTGAAAAGCTGAATACCGACATACTATCAAGGTGGAAATCCATAACGCCCGAAAGATTATAATCATTTTGACGAGGAACGTAATATGTTGAACTATGTCGAGCTAAATTTAGAAACTGAGTTATATTCGTTTCAGTATAGTCTATTTTCCCATACGTCCACCCTGCGCTAAAGTTAGCATCTACCTTTCCTTTACTATAGTTCAAGCTAGAGCGGAGCGTTTTAGTCCACTTCTTCCGATAAACAACTTCATCGCCAACATCGCCACCTACGTAATCTATCCTTCTTTCTGTAATAAAATTCAGAATACCATAGTTTCCTTCTGCATCGTATTTTGCGCCAGGCTCTTTTATCACTTCTACTTTCGTTACATTATATGCTGGACGCGATTTTAACAAAGAATAAAGTTCGCTTTCTGGGATATTCTTTAATCGTCCATTGAACATAACTTTCACTCTACCTTTACCTTGTATACTAATTTTATTGTCCACCACCATAAGACCAGGAATTTGCTCGATAAGGTTTACAAGATCTGTCTTCCCTTTGCGTAGAGAGAGCACATCAACAACATATTTCCCAATCTCATGCCTTATAAACTTCTGATTAACAACAACCTCTTCTAAGCCTATAGTATCTTTGAATATGCTGTCTTGTGCCTGTGCGACACTTGATAATGGCATTAGGAATAAAAGAAACAATAAGTGTAGAATCTTATACATATATTTTCTCTGAAATATTCTGTGCTGTCGTTGCACATCTTGAATCTGATTTCGTTCATTCTTCATAGCCATATACTTTTTATATATTTGTGTAACACATATTTAAAGTAGCTTTATACTTGTTGAATATTCCGCAACTATAACACACATTATGAGTGGAGTAATCTTTTTATTCTATCAATCTCTTCTTACCTATTCTCCATTTGAATTCAGAACGAGATTGGTTACTTGAAATAGTGCTTAGATTGTTTCTTCCCATAATAGATTTATTTAAGCTAAACTGTCTTTATTTATGATATAACATAAAGGCGTACATTAAGACGTTGCTTTCTGTATACTTTTACAAAGGTATTTCTTTTAATATCTAAAAGAAAAAGAACGATAATATTTAACTATATTTAATTAATATCCCATCGGATAATATCCACACCTCAATTCCAATTTAAGTTGCAAGCTGTATGGGTGGGGCTACTATGTAGAGCAACAATCGCCTGACTTTTCTTATTAAACACGAAGGCTAATTGAATACTCTGTTCAGTTGTGCTATCCATTCTATCACTATTTATGGGTTTGTAATTGCTTTATTAAATCAAACAGAACATATAAGGTATTGGTTACTTTTGTTTCAGATATCTATCACGTTTGTTTTAGATATCTATCAGTTGCGTCACAGATATCTATCACGGTCGTTTTAGATATCTATCAGTTTCAATTTAGACATCATAAAAAACAACCACATTTATGGCGCTATATTATATAGCACCAAAGATGCTTATTCTAATAAGGAGTATGAAGTTTTTTATTTAGAAATATTCTGATTTAAATAATACATAAACACTTTAACAGCACCCTTATACCTTTAAATTTAAAGTATATTGGAGTAAATTTAAGTACAATAATCTTCTCGGCTATCAACCAACAAAAATGGACTTGTTTATAATGCAAAACAAGCCCACTTGAAAACTAAAAGTCTCTTTCTTATCTTTCAACAATGCTATGAAAGCATAGATATAGAGTATCCCTATATTTACTTATCTGTTTTTTGTTTAAACCGTTCAGACTGGCTACGTATCAATTCAGCATCGTCAAAATAGTTTATTTGCATTGCTTCTTTCACTTCAGAAAGTGTCTGAGCTGCTGTTTGACGAGCGCTTTCAGAACCTTTCTTCAATATATTATATATCTCTGGAATATCTTGTTCAAACTCATGGCGACGTTTTCTAATTGGTTCCAACATCTTGTTCAACACGTTGTTAAGTAGTTTCTTACATTTCATATCGCCTATTCCACCTGCTGTATAAGCAGCTTTCAATTCATCGAGCGTTTTAAATTCTGGCCAAAACTCAGCAAAATCGTCATCGGTAGAGAAAGCATCAAGATATGTAAATACTGCATTTCCTTCTATATGACCAGGGTCTGAAACATTTAAGTGTGTTGGATCGGTGTACATTCCCTTTACTTTCTTCCATACAGTATCGGCATCATCGGAAAGAAAAATGCAATTGCCAAGGCTCTTACTCATCTTTTCCTTACCATCGGTTCCAGGCAAACGGCGCGCAGTAGCATTCTCTGGAAGCATAATATTTGGTTCCACCAGTACAGGAGCATAAACCTGATTGAAACGACGAACTATCTCGCGTGCTACTTCCAACATAGGTTCTTGATCTTCGCCAGCGGGAACAGTTGTAGCTTTAAAAGTTGCAATATCGGCTGCTTGCGATACCGGATAACTAAAGAATCCCATTGGAATATTTGCTTCAAAGTTGCGCATTTTTATCTCCGTCTTCACTGTTGGATTGCGCTGAACACGGCTAACACTTATTAAATTCATGAAGAAAGTAGTTAGTTCCGATATTTCTGGTATCTGACTCTGTATGAACAGTGTACATTTTTCGGGGTCGAGACCAACTGAAAGGTAGTCTAATGCAACCTCTATAATGTTTTGACGAATTTTCTCTGGATTATCTGCATTATCTGTTAGCGCCTGCACATCAGCCATAAAGACAAACATTTTTTCGAAGTCGCCAGCATTTTGGAGTTCTACACGGCGGCGTAGTGAACCCACATAGTGTCCCAAATGTAGTTTGCCAGTAGGACGATCGCCTGTTAATATAATTTTCTTCATCTTCTTATTCTCTTTTTGTAAGTGTACGTTGTAACTTGCTCTTGTACCTTATTATAATACAACTCGTAGGATAATTTACCGTTCTACATTAGTTGTATCATTTTCTTGTTTATGTCGTTTCTTGTAATGAATTACAGTGTCGCGCACTTCCTCTTCTTCCCTCTCAACAGGACGAGCTACTGTATCAACCGAAGGTTCTACCACAGGTTCTGTATTTGTTTCGTATGGAATAGTGTCCATTGCTGTAGGCTGTTGTTCTGGTGTTACAGGAGCCGGACGTAACCAAATATAGTAAGCACCCACCCCAAGTGTTATAACTAGCAATCCTATAATAAGGCCCATCAGCACATTTTTCCTATTATCGTTTAGCTTTTCACCTTCTATAGGCTGTTGGATTTCGTTACTGATTTGCTCAAGAGTTTCATTGTTAATGCTATCTACACCTGAAACAAGAGGTAATGTAATCTCCATTTTACCATGACAGTGTGGACATTGGCACTCTATAACCTGTCCTTCGCCTGCCTCTACAATAAATTGTGTACCGCAATTATCGCATGTTATCTGATATTTCATAACTTAATATCTGAAAATACTTTATTTGTTGCGCCCGATAGTTGTTTTACAAAGCTACCAGCAGCATTACCACTGTTTTGCAAGAAAGCTTTATCGGAACAGAACCTATCCATTATCAGTGCAAACTTTTCGTAGTTATCAATTTCGAAGCCTCCTCCAGAAGCAAGTAATCCTTGTGCTTCAGCAAAGCGTTTGTTGTTCGGGCCAAAGACAACAGGTATGCCCCAAACTGCTGCTTCTAACACATTATGAATACCAGCGCCAAAGCCTCCACCTACGTATGCTACATCGCCATAATGATAAATTGATGATAACAGACCAAAACAGTTTATAACAAGCACATCGGCATCTGCCACGTTCGTTTCGGTAGCCTCAGTATAGAGTACTACTTTCTTTCCTTTTAGCAACTGTAAAATCTGTCGAAGATGAGTGTCGGCTATAATATGGGGAGCTATAATGAGTTTCCAATCATTATGTTCGTTGAAATATTTTATAAAAATCTCTTCATCTGGTAACCATGAAGAACCAGCAACAAACACACGATGTAAAGAATTGGTAACTCCATTAGCAAGTTTTACATCTTGATTACCTATAAACTTATCTACCAAAGGTAACTTCTTACTGTTATCTTTTATCTGTAATACCCGGTCGAAACGTGTATCGCCCACAACCGTAACGTTATTTATACCAATTTTCGCCAAAAGACTTTTACTTAAATCGTTCTGTACGAAGAAATGAGAGAAGCATTTTAGCACAGCAGCATACTGTCTGCCATACGGTCGGAAGAAAATTTGATTGGGTCTGAATATACTTGAGACACTATAGACAGGTATATTACGGTGGCGTAGAATATGCAAATAATTATACCAGAACTCGTATTTTATAAAGAAAGCCATAACTGGACGCACAATACGCAAAAACCTTTGTGCGTTTGCAACAGTATCAATAGGCAGATAAGTAACGATATCTGCCTGTTCATAGTTTTTTCTTACTTCGTATCCAGAGGGAGAGAAGAATGTTAAAAGAATTTTATAATTGGGATATTCTTTCTTTATTTTCTCTATAAGTGGCCGTCCCTGTTCAAATTCGCCTAAAGAAGCAGCATGAAACCAAACGTATTTCGCATTTGGCTCCACTTGTTTTTGGAGTACGCCAAAGGCTGCACGCTCGCCTATCCACATTTTCTTCACTTTCTCGTTAAAGTGGCTATAGATGGCAATGCCAGCCTGGTAAATATACATTATAATATTGTATAGCATAGCTATCCTTATTTACGAATTAGCGTACATAACATTTTAACCTAACACTTCGATGGCTTTATGCAAACGATGCAAGGTTTCTTCTTTTCCAAGAAAGGCAGAGATGTCGAACATTCCTGGTCCTTTTCCAATACCAACAAGAGCTAAGCGGAATGCATTCATTACATCACCAAGCTTATATTCTTTATCTTCTACCCACTTCATTACGATAGTTTCCTGATTCTCTACACTGAAATCGCTTATATCAGCCAGAATTTGAGAAAGCTCTGTCATTTGTTTCGCAGAATATTCCTTCCAGCGTTTCTTTACAGTTTTGGCATCGTATTGAGTTGGAGGTATAAAAAAGAAAGAACAAAGCTCCCAAAGCTCGTGCACAAAATTTACACGGTCTTTCATTAAATGGACCACCTCTGTAACTTGTGTCATTGTTGCATCTACACCATTGTTGGCAACAATTGGAGCAAAAAGATCGGCAATCTCTTCATCACTCTTATGTAAAATATACTCATGGTTGAACCAAATACCTTTTTGATAGTCGAATTTAGCTCCACTTTTAGAACATTTCGTGATATCAAATGCCTGTACTAGTTCATCGAGCGTAAAGAGTTCTTGCTCTGTTCCTGGATTCCAACCTAATAGTGCAAGGAAGTTAACTACAGCTTCAGGGAAGTATCCACTTTCTCTATAGCCCGAACTAATCTCTCCAGTCTTGGGATCTTGCCATTCTAAAGGAAACACAGGAAATCCTAAGCGGTCTCCATCGCGTTTACTCAGCTTACCTTTTCCTTCTGGCTTCAGTAATAATGGAAGATGTGCAAAGCGTGGCATAGAATCTTCCCAACCGAAAGCACGATACAACAGTACATGTAAAGGGGCACTTGGCAACCATTCTTCGCCACGAATAACGTGACTTATTTCCATTAAATGGTCGTCTACGATATTGGCAAGATGATAGGTTGGTAATTCGTCTGCACTCTTATACAATACTTTGTCATCAAGTATATCAGTCTTGATACACACATCGCCACGAATCATATCGTCGACATGAACATCTGTTCCTGGTTCTATTTTGAAACGAACAACATACTGTTCACCATCGTCTATCATTCTTTTAACTTCATCTTCAGTAAGTGTGAGCGAGTTGCGCATCTGCATACGAGTACGGGCATCGTATTGGAAATTTGCAATTTCGTTTCGTTTGGCTTCCAACTCTTCTGGAGTGTCGAATGCTATATATGCTTTACCCTTATCTAACAGCTGATTTACATAAGTTTTATATATATCACGCCTTTCACTTTGACGATAAGGTCCATAATGTCCGCCAAAGGTTACACCTTCATCAAACTTAATTCCTAGCCAATGAAAGGCTTCTACAATATATTCTTCTGCTCCAAGAACAAAACGATTAGAGTCGGTATCTTCTATTCTAAATACGAAATCGCCATTATGTTGGCGCGCAAAGAGATAGTTATATAAAGCTGTACGTACACCACCAATATGCAATGGTCCCGTAGGACTAGGTGCAAAGCGTACTCTTACTTTTCTTTCTGCCATTGTTAAAATTAAAATTTTGTGCAAAAATAAGCATTTTTTTCGATTATAAGGCTTTTTTTTTGTATTTTCGCATACTGATATTGGAATGGACAAGATAGGTCTCTTTCCTTTAAGCGATACATTCGAGGTATTATTACACAAAAATACGCTCGCACAGTTTATAAGAATGAATTTACAGAAAGAAAGAATAACAGTGCAATAAAGAGAGTTCCACATTATTAGTATGTTTCTCTATAAGCAAACAATATAATCTTCCCACAAAATAACGAATAAAGATGATAAAATTTATCCAATCCGACAATATTATCTGGCGCAGTCATATTGCAAGAGCTATATTGGTGTTAATTACAACAGCTATTATTATAGTCTTTCTGCCACGAACTCAAGGCAAAATGTATCACTACGACGAGGGAAAGCCGTGGATGTATGGACAGCTTATTGCTAAATTCGACTTCCCTATATTTAAGAGTGAAGAGACTATAAAAGAAGAGCGTGACTCCATAATGAAGACTTTTGTCCCTTATTTTAATTTAAACGAGAATATTGGACGTAAAAAGGTAGAGCAATTCCGTAATGACTATAAGAATGGAATACCAGGATTGCCAGTTGAATATGTGAATATTGTAGCGCAAAAGTTACAAGAGTTATACGATATGGGTATTGTAAACCCAGTAAACTTTACTTCTTTAGTAAAAGATAGTAATAATATGGTGCATATCGTAGAAGGGAAGCAAGCTATAAGCAAGCCAGTTAAGCAACTTCTCACAACGCTTGGTGCTTACGAGAACCTTTTTACTACACCGCAACTAAGCACTAAACGTTCTGTTTTACAGCAATGCAACCTGAACGAATACATTGAACCGAACCTTATTTACGACAAGAATCGTAGTGAGAGTGAGATGAACGACCTGCTAAGTTTGATACCGCAGGCTTCTGGTATGGTATTAGAAGGACAACGAATTATAGATCGTGGCGATATTGTTGATGCACACACATATCGTGTTCTTAATTCCTTCGAACAAGCTACTGAGAAACGTAATGAAACAAAAGACCAAATAACGTTCACACTCTTAGGACAAACTATTTACGTCTTAATACTTGTTGTCTTGTTTACGCTCTACATTGCGCTATTCCGTACAGATTACTTTGACAAGCCTGGCTCTATCTTATTCTTATACGCCCTACTTATCATTTTCCCAATAATAACTTCGTTAATGATAAAACACAACATTTTCAGTATCTATATTGTTCCTTTCGCAATGGCGCCCATATTCGTTCGGGTGTTTATGGACTCGCGAACAGCATTCATTTCTTATGCCGTAACAATTTTGCTTTCGGCTGTTGCAGTGCGGTACCAATACGAATTTATTGTGGTTCAACTTGTAGGTGGGCTTATTGCTATCTTTTCTCTACGCGAATTATCCAAACGTAGTCAGATATTTCTCACGGCTTTACTCGTTACTTTTGGTTCTGCTGCCATTTATTTGGCTCTTCAGCTAATACAAGCAGACGATTTTTCAAAACTTGATGGATCTATGTATTTTCACATTGGAGTTAATGGATTCTTCCTCCTCTTTACTTATCCTTTAATGCTGATTATCGAAAAACTATTCGGTTTCGTTTCTACTGTAACTATGTTCGAGCTTTCTAACACTAATAACGAACTGTTGCGGAAACTGAGTGAGGTGGCTCCTGGAACATTTCAACATTCTATTACTGTAGGAAATCTTGGAGTTGAGATTGCTAATAAAATTCATGCTAAAGGGCAACTAGTACGTACTGGAGCATTATACCATGACATCGGCAAAATGGTAAACCCTGTATTCTTTACCGAAAATCAAGCTGGTGTTAATCCACATGATAAGATTTCAGACTTAGAAAGTGCTAAAATAATTATTGGACATGTTACCGAAGGACTTAAATTGGCAGAGAAATATAACTTACCAAATGTTATAAAAGAATTTATTACCACGCATCACGGACAAGGATTGGTTAAGTATTTCTACATAAACTATAAGAATGCACACCCCGATGAGGAGATAGACGATGCACCATTCCGCTATCCAGGTCCTAATCCGTGGACACGCGAGCAAGCTATACTTATGATGTGCGACACCGTTGAAGCTGCTTCGCGCTCACTTTCCGAATATACAGAAGAGAGTATAAGCAACTTAGTGAATAAGTTGATAGATGCACAGATGGCCAATGGTTTCTTTACCGATTGTCCTATTACGTTCCGTGATGTTAGCATAGCAAAACAAGTGCTTATTGAACGTCTGAAATCTATTTATCATACACGGATTCAATATCCTGAATTAAAATCGTAGTGAGATACGTAGAAGTTATTCTGTCCCTTCCGCTTGAAGGCACTTTTACGTATGTTGTGCCCGATGCATTACTCGATAAGGTAGTGCCATGTGTACGGTTGCTGGTTCCTTTCGGCAAAACAAAGACTTATATAGGTATATGTGATACCTATCCCTCCGACCACCCAAATAACAATGATGATAATGATGGAATAGAATATAAAGCTATTCTTGCAATACTTGATGACGGTCCGGTGTTATTGCCACAACAATTACAACTTTGGCACTGGATTGCCAACTACTATATGTCGCCCATTGGCGATGTTTATAAAGCTGCATTGCCGTCTGGGCTAAAGGGAGAGGATACTTATAAGCCGCACACCGAAGTGTATGTTTGCTTGGGAAAACAATTCCGTGGCGAACAAGAGCTACACATTGCACTCGATGGTCTTGCTCGTGCTACAAAACAACAAAAGGTGCTGATGTCTTATTTAGAGTTAAGTGGTATTGCTAATGTTCCTGAATTGGTTTCCACTGATGTAACTCAGACTGACAACAAACAGCATAACCAACTGAGAGCTGTGTCAAAAGACGAACTTAGAAATACCACTCATTGTTCGTTAGCCATAATAAATAGTCTAATAGAGAAAGGCATTCTACAAACCTATCGTAAAGAAGTTAGTAGGCTAAACAATGGTTATGACAAGCTACAACCCAATGCCATTCACGCTCTGAACGATGCACAGACCATTGCATACGACAAAATTCTGTTGCAGATGATGGCACACAATGTTACCCTTCTTCATGGTGTTACCTCATCAGGAAAGACCGAAATCTACATACATCTTATTTTTAAAGCTCTTCAGGAGCATAAGCAGGTGTTATATTTGCTGCCAGAAATAGCATTAACGGTGCAAATCACCAATCGGCTACGTTGTGTTTTTGGCAATAAGCTTGGTATATATCATAGTAGATACAACGATGAAGAACGTGTAGAAATATGGCAAAAACAACTCTCTAATGAGCCTTACGAAGTGATTCTTGGTGCACGAAGTGCAGTGTTCTTACCATTTCAACGATTGGGATTAGTGATTATAGACGAGGAACACGAAAATAGCTTCAAGCAACAAGACCCTGCTCCACGCTATCACGCACGGTCGGTTGCTATTGTTTTGGCACAAATGTACGGAGCTAAAACACTGTTAGGCACTGCAACTCCATCTATAGAGAGCTACAGAAATGCTCAATTGGGAAAGTATGGTTTGGTTACGTTATCGCAAAGGTATAAAGATATTCAGTTACCAACGATAGAGGTTGTGGATATTAAAGACCTTCGACGACGTAAGCTAATGTCAGGACCATTTTCTCCACGTTTGATTGCTGCTGTGAGAAATGCACTACAACGTGGCGAACAAGCTATTCTCTTTCAGAATAGACGTGGCTTTGCGCCTATGATAGAATGCCGTACTTGTGGGTGGGTGCCACATTGCCCCAACTGCGATGTGTCTTTAACTTATCACAAAAGTATGAACGTGCTTACCTGCCATTATTGTGGCTACACCGAACGAGTACCCGAACAATGCCCTAACTGCGAAAGTAAAGATATTAAAGGGCGTGGCTATGGTACGGAAAAAATAGAAGATGAGATTATGGAGGTGTTTCCTGATGCTCGCATAGCACGTATGGACTTAGATACAACTCGTACAAAGAATGCATACGAACGTCTGATAAATGATTTCTCGGCTGGTAAAACCAATTTACTTATAGGAACACAAATGGTATCAAAAGGATTAGATTTCGACCACGTATCGGTTGTGGGAATTCTCGATGCCGACAATATGTTGAACTATCCCGACTTTAGAGCCTACGAACACGCTTTTACTATGATGGCGCAAGTTAGTGGACGTGCTGGCAGAAAAGGTAAACAAGGTTTAGTTATTTTGCAAACAAAAAACCCAGAGCTACCTGTTATTCAACAAGTAGTGAACAATAGTTATATGGCTTTCTACAAATCGCAACTCGAAGAACGTACAGCCTTTCATTATCCACCGTTTTTCCACCTTATATATATATACATCAAACATCGTAATAACGATATTGTTGAATCGGCAAGCATGGAACTTGGCTCACGCATTCGCGAGATATTTGGCAATAGAGTGCTGGGACCCGATAAACCAACGGTGGCACGTGTTAAAACATTGCACATACGAAAGATAATGCTGAAATTAGAAAACGGAATTGATTACAAACTTGCAAAGCAGTATTTGCGTTCTATACGAGACACTATGATGAAAGAAAAACGATACGGAGCGCTCACTATCTACTTCGATGTAGACCCCTTATAAGTGTAAATATAATTGTAAAGCACAAACTGTAGCATTAATAAATTTAGTATAATATGCTACGGAAAATACATATAACATCTTGTTCCAATAATCGTTTAATTACACATATTGAGAAAATATGTGCAAATTAATTTGGTAGAATAGAACAATCAATATAACTTTGCAGCCAATTTCAAACATATTAGTACAAGAAAAGTTAAATTATGAAACTGAAATCATTAACCCTAATGCTTGCTTTATCTGTATCAGCAACGAGTATTAAGGCTGGCGGATTACTTACAAACACAAATCAAAGTATAGCATTTTTGCGTAGCTTGGCACGCGATGGTGCAATTGGCATAGATGGAGTCTACTCTAACCCTGCTGGTGTTGCTTTCTTACCAATGGGACTTCACCTCTCGCTCAGCGTGCAAAATGTTTATCAAACTCGTACTATCAATTCTGGCTTAACCATTCCAGCATTGCAAGGCTCTCCTTTCTATCAACCTTTCAAGCTGAATGGTGGAAACGATAATGGTGTTAAAGAGTTTAAAGGAAAAGCTTCAGTGCCTATTCTACCATCGTTCCAAATTGCTAAGAACTACGAAAAATGGGGATTCCAATTGGGCTTTGGTATAGTAGGTGGTGGCGGTAAGGCGACATTCAACTCTGGTCTTCCAACCTTCGAACGCCAAATTGCACTTATCCCGGCTTTGCTCGCCAAACAAGGATTCGGCTCTACCACACCTGTATACAGTGTAAGTAGCTACATTCACGGACAGCAATACGACTTCGGATTGCAGTTGGGTGCGACATATAAAATAAACGAGAACTTAGCTGTTTACGGTGGAGCACGATTCAACTACATATACAACAAGTACGAAGGTAACATTATAGGTATATCTGCCAACATTAACGGACAGATGGAAAATCTATACGACTATTTTGGTACAAAGGCTAATGCGCTTACACAGTTGGCTATTCAGAGTCAGCAAATGGCAAATCAGGCTACTAATCCTGCCGATAAAGCACGATACGAAGGTGCTGCAAAACAATATCAAGCTGGCGCCGATAAGCTAAACAAGACTAAAGAAGACTTTGCCGATAAGTATTTAGATTGTACACAACGTGGTTGGGGAATTACACCTATCATTGGTATTGATTATAAAACAGGACGATGGAACTTTGCAGCGCACTATGAATTTACTACCAAATTTAACATTGAAAACAACACAAAGCGCGACGATACTGGACAATTTAAAGATGGTGTGAACACTCCGAACGACCTCCCTGGATTGCTTTCGATAGGTGCACAGTACGAAGTGTTAGACAATTTGCGCCTCTTGGCTGGCTATCACTACTATTTCGACAAAGATGCACGTATGGCTAACAACAAGCAGCGATTGCTTTCGAGCAACACACGCGAGTATCTTGCTGGTATAGAATGGGACGTTAAACCTGGTGTTACTCTGAGCGCTGGTGCACAACGCACTAAATACGGATTGGGCGATGGTAGCTATCTTTCCGACCTCAGTTTCGTAACAAGTAGCTATAGCATTGGTCTCGGTGCAAAAATTAAGGTGGCAAAGAATGCTCATCTAAACATTGCCTACTTCTTTACGAACTACGAAAAATTCGACAAGACATACGAATCGACTATCAAAGAAGTAAAAGTGCAGAACACCGATCAGTTTACTCGCACTAATAAAGTATTCGGCGTTGGGCTAGATATAGACCTTTAATGCTGTGTAACCAATATAGAGAATCTCTCTATATATATTAATTACCCTAAGTAGGTGTTCAAAGAAGAAAAAAAGGAGCAAGACAATATTGCGCTTAACTTTGAACATCTACTTATTGTTTTTTTACCCAAATCTGTCATTAGACCACAATATGTATAGTTCCTACTACTATGATATTGTTTCCTAACATCTTTTATATTCTTATCGGCATCTTGTATGTCTTTGTAACTTGATATAGTCCACTACGCCTACGTTGCCAAGACAGACAATCTGCTCAATAGTAAAACAAAATATATTTAGACTCTAATGACCGATTTGGGTTAAACCATAGAGAGCACTAAATTTGAATATACTATTAAACTCAAATTGTGGCTCAGTAGAAAATAGGTGAGGATATTTTAAAAAAGAACACAATTGTAATGGTTCTCACTCTTACACTGCACAAAACACTTTAATACATTCTTATTCAGCAGCTTACCATAATAGCAGAATTAGAATATAGCAGCATAAAAGAGTTTTTATTTCGCATCTGAACAAATATATTTCAGCCATCATAACATAACATCACAAAGGTAGTAGTTTGCTATGATATCTAATTTGAAACTGACAGATATCTGAGACGAACGTTACAGATATCTGAGACGAATGTTACAGATATCTAAACGTAAAGCAACCAATATTTACTAACTTTTCTAACCACGTGAGAAAACCTATTTGCTTAGCTAATAGCCCATAGTTGCCTACTTATAATTTCGGTGTTTATCTTTACTAAGCTATTAGAATTTGTAGGTAATGGCACCAAAAGGAATGCAACCTCCATTTAGTTTATACGAGAAGTTGAACGAAAGTTCGTCTTTAGATGGATTTCCCAGAATGTTGTAAAGTCCGAAGCGCAGAAAGAATTTAGCGTGTTTAAACTCTTTTCTAAAATCGTAGCTAGCATCTATTCTGTATCGTGTTGGATCGCGCTGCGTACGGAATGTTTCAAGTCTATTGTTTTCATCGCCATAAAACGAATCGTATGGGAATTTACCAGAATAGATTGTGGTGCCAATTGTGAATGTGGAATGTTTAAACATTTTGTAGGACACGAAAGCATTAAAGTTATGAGGCAGGTCGAACAGTGATGGTATTTTTCCAAACTGAGGTAATTCTGCATACCATTCTTTGCTTTTAGAAAAGCCATAAGACAGTTGCCAACTTAATTTGCGCCATTGGTTGAACATATATAAGTTTACACCGTAGCTTTCTCCGTTTCCAGCCATCATATATTTATCCCATCTGCTATCTTCAATAAACGAGTTAGGACGAAAAGCCAATAAGTTGTTGCGTCGCTTATAATAAGCCGATAGTTCTATTATACCGGTGTGCAGATAATGTTTCCATCCAGCTTCGTAGTGTATAGCTGTTAGTGGCTTAAAACTTTTAATGCTTGGCATAATAAAATCGAACGGTGCAGAAATATTCGAAACAAGTACGTGATGAAAATACTGCTCCATTTTTAAGAATGTAAGATAGAAGAGATTCTTATTGTTTACAGTGGCTTTCAAAATAAGCCTTGGTTGTAAACTTTGATAGGTCTTATAGTGGTTAGGCGCATATAGAACGTAGTGTAATCCGGCTTGCGCATATAGCCAATTGGTTATATATATTTTATTATCAACAAATGCAGATATTTGTTTTATAGGTTCTTTTTCGTTATAAAGTCCTCGTCCAAACCCTGCGAGCTTATATAATCCTAAGTCGGTTTTCAATCCCCAATTAATTTTGTAGTACGAATTAAACTGATAGGAGAAATCGGTATTAGCGTATAAATGTTTAGCTCCACTTTCAACAAATTTGTTTGCTCGCAACACAAATGCTTTTGCATCGGCGCTACTTTTGTTGTAAGTGAATGCAATCGACGACGAATTAGTTAGTCGTCGGTTAATAATAGTGTTGAATTGGAGTGCATATAACTGTGTGTTCCACGCTAAGACTGCATTTTTGTATTCGTTACTAGGTTCTTTATATTTATCGTTCGAATTGTATATGGAAAGCTGTAGCGTTGTAACTGAGTCAATATCCCACGATAGTTTTGTGTTTATATCGTTGAAAATGTGTGTAGAATATTTGTCGGCTCCGAAATATTTATCGAATAAATCGAGCCAGCTTCTTCGTGTGCCCACTAAATACGACAATTTGTTTTTTACAATTGGACCTTCTGACACAGCCGATACAGAGGCGACATCGAGCGATACAGTATGTTCGAATTTGTTTTTATTGCCATTGCGAAGTTTTACGTCCATCACCGATGAAAGTCGTCCCTCGTATTGTGTAGGAATGTATCCATTGTAGAAGGAAGCCGACTTAATGGCATCTCCGTTAAATATAGGGAGGAGCGTATTAAGATGATTTGGACTGTAAATTGGAATGCCTTCGAGTAAAATCAGATTTTCGTCAGTTCCGCCTCCTGCTACATTGTATCCGGTATTGGCTGTAGCAAGCGACACACCTGGCAATATTCTGATTTGCGAAAATAGGTCAGAATTGCTAAACGAAAGCATATTAGAAGGTGCAGCATCGGTTAAATCTTCCTTACTTTTATGTTGTTGTACCTGCACAGCTTTTATTTGATAAGGAATAGGCTCTAACGTTATAGTTTTCTGTATGTTATTTTGAATATCAATAGTTGTTTCGTAAGGCGAGTATCCCATACAAGACACAATGAGGTTAATAGTTCCTCTGTTTGTGGTAAGGCAGAATGTACCATTCTTATCGGTAGCAGTAAGCGCCTTAGTTCCATTTTTATCGGTAATACTAACAGTTGCACCAAACAGTTTCTCACCAGTTTCAGCTTCTTCTACAATGCCTGTTACAAACACATTCTTTGCTTTTACAATTTCTATTTTCAGTCGTTTGTTTTCGCTATTCGTTAGTTTATACTCGTAGTCTTTTAGTAAAGTAGCAATAAGTTGCTTTACGCTAATATGTCCGTGGCGTTGAAACTTCACAATGTGTGTCAGATTTATGCGGTCGGCAGGATACGAAAGCGAAATGTGTGCTTGTTGTTCAATAAGTGCAAACCAGTCTTTAACAGTAGCAGCATTAGTATTGATAGAAAGCATAAAGTCTTCTATAGAACTTTCTATTTTTATAGGTTTTGTTTGCTTCTTTTTATTTTTAATCTGAATAAGAAGTTTGCGATTGTCTAACGGAATTAGATTATATTCGTATTCGTTTAGTATAATTTCGAGCAATTGTGTTACCTTCATTTTGCCCGAAACACCAATACCTATACGTTTGTTTAGGTTAATTAAAGAGGGATTGTATGAGAGTGTAATTTTTGTTTGTCGTTCTATTTGCTGGAACCACGAATGCACAGTGGCAGAAGAAGCGTCAATCTTAACAACTTCTTCTGCCACTGTGTTCTGTCCGTTCGCTACCAATGTAACGAGCAAAAACAATATTGATAAAAGCAGTTTTGGCATTTATCTCATATTAGTAATTATTTATACAAACGATAGTGGATAGACGATACTGTTTCGTACTTACAATTGCAAAGCATTGCTAATTCTGCTACCGCTTTCTCAGGATTATTTGTGTGTAGCTTAGTTGTTATTCTGTTTTTAAGCAAGTCTTTTTGTGTCTCAATTCGGATATCCATACCTTGCTCTATTTCTTTTATTGCAGTTGCTAAAGGCGTATTGTTGAATACAAACTCCTTAATATCTGCCTGTGCGTTATTTTGTTTTTGTGCAATAAGTTTACCATTCTTATGTACAACGGTTTCGCCTTTTATTAGCGTTACAACTTCCGAATTGGTACTAACGCGCACACGTCCAGTTGAAACAGCTACACTTTCAGTGTTTTGCGAAGTAGCATTCACTTTAAACGATGTGCCTAATACTTCTACTTTTAAATCTCCTGCTTCAACAGTAAAAGGAATATTGCTGTGTTCTACATTGAAAAATGCTTGTCCTTCTAGTGCAGCAATACGTTTTCCGTCTTGTTCTTTAAAGCTTAACGAAGCTTGTGGAGATAGCATTACACTGCTTCCATCAGGTAAAGTTACGAGATTCTCTGTTGCAGAATTGTTTGCGAATGTTGTTTTTTCAGCATCAACAAGGTAATGATATGCAAGTGTTCCAATACCAATAAGCAACAGTAACGATGCAGCAATACTGAAAATGTTTCGAAGTTTTAATGTTTTTGTATGTTGAGAGGTGGCATTTGTCAATTGGTTTTCTATTCTATTCCATGCAGCTTCTGTATTAAAGTTTTTTGTTTCTGAGGTTTCTGTTTGTATCATTACATTATTTAGCGTGTCAAATTCAGCCTTATTTGCATTCTTAAATGCAATTAAAGCCATTCTTTCGTTCTCTGCAATAGGTTCGTTTGCAAAGTACTTTCCTAAAATTTCGTCTATTTCAATTAACTCTTTCATAAGTTCAGTGCTATTGATATAAAGATGGTTACAATTCTTATTATAGGATTCGCAGCAATATAAGCCCTAATAATTTTAATAGCTTTGCCTATATGGTTTTCAACGGTTTTCTCAGAGATGTTTAAACGTTCGGCAATTTCTTTGTATTTCATTTTTTGCAGTTTGCTCATTTTAAAAACTTCCCTGCATTTCGGCGGCATCTCTTTTAACACGTTTTCCAATAATAGTTTATAGTCGGTAGTGGGAATATTTTCTGAATCGTCTGCAATTAAACGCAATGCGTTTTCATTGTCAGATACTTTCTCGTATGTTTTGTTGTTATTCAAGAATGTTAGGCAGTTATTTCGTATAGCAACTTTCATATAGGCAAGCATTTCTTCTTCTGGTAAAGCGTCTTTCTGCTTATCCCATACATTTATGAAGAGTGTCTGAACGATATCTTCACAGTCATCTTGGTCTGCAATATAACCGTTTGCTATTTTGCATAGCATTGGGTAATACTTCTCAAATCGCAACTTAAATTGTTCTTTTCTATTCTCACTCATTGTATTTAAAGGGTTCGACTTTTATGTCGTTACCTCTCCTAAACGGGAGTACAAAGGTACAGTAAATAGTTTTATTTCCATTTGTTTTTATGTTATAAAATATTTCTCTCAACTTTATATTTAAAACAAAATATGTATGAAAACCCCTATAATATATCGTTATTTATTAACATGATTTATTATTCTGTAGAAAATAAGGCTCTACTTTTCCTAAAAAGCATCTTTTTCTTTGTATATTTGCATACATAATGTAATTTTAAGGGGTTTAATAAAAAAGATTTTTAAGGAATGGAAACTATTAAAGATAAGAAATATGGAGGCGAACGTCCTCTATTTGGATTACAAAATATTCGTTTAGAGAATATTGAAATTATAGATGGAGAGTCTGGAATTAAATGTTGTAAAAACATTGAATGTCACAATTCTCGGTTTTATGGCAAATATCCGTGGTGGCATGTAGATAAAAGTCTTATAACCGATTGTTATTTTGCACCAGGTTCACGTTCGGCAATTTGGTATTCTACCGATATGATAATGAAAAATAGCGTTATAGACGGTCCGAAATTCTTTCGTGAAATGAAAAATTTGGAATTAGAAAACGTTAAAATAAACGATGCTGACGAAACTTTTTGGAAAGTTGATGGATTGAAAATAAAGAATGTAGAGTTGCATCAAGGCACTTATCCGTTTATGTTCTCTAATAATATATATGTAGACGGACTTATTTCTGATGCAAAATATGTTTTTCAGTATTGTAAGAATGTAGAAGTTCACAACGCTAAAATAGTAACGAAAGATTCTTTTTGGGAATGCGAAAATGTTACCGTGTACGACTCTGACCTTAATGGCGAATATTTAGCATGGCATAGTAAAAATGTAAAACTTGTGCGTTGTCATATCAGCGGTGAACAACCATTGTGCTATCTTGATGGGATTATATTGGAAGATTGTACTTTCGATGCTGCTTGCGACCGTACATTTGAAGATAGCCGTAATATAAATGCACAAATAAAAGGCACTATTAGCGAAGTAAAAAATCCTATCTCTGGTAAGATTGTTGCCGATAAAATTGGCAAAATAACTTACGATGAATACGCAAAAGGTACAGATTGTGTAATAGAAGAACGATAAAAAAAGAACCAAATATCTATGGAAGATATTAATTTCGATAAGTTTGTAAATCGTCGTGGCACTAATTCGGTTAAATGGGACGAAGAAAAAGAAGAAGGAATTATTCCACTTTGGGTGGCTGATATGGATTTTCCTGCTGCACCTGCTATTCGTAAAGCTGTAGAAGAACGTGCAAAACATGGAATTTTTGGTTATGCTATTGTGGGCGATAGTTATTACGAAGCCATAATTAATTGGTTTAAGCGTAGGCATAATTGGCAAATAGAACGAAACTCTATTATTTATACTACGGGTGTAATACCTGCTATAAGTGCTTCTATTAAAGCTTTGGCAATGCCTGGCGAAAATGTGCTTATACAAACGCCGGTTTACAATTGTTTCTATTCGTGTATTCGCAATCAAGGAATGCAAATCTTAGAAAATCCACTAAAACGAGAGGGAAATACATACGTTGTAGATTGGCACGACTTTGAAAAAAAGTGCTCCGATGAGAAAACTACGTTGTTTTTACTTTGCAACCCTCACAATCCTGCAGGACGTGTGTGGACAAAAGACGAGTTAGCGCAGATGAATGATATTTGTATGCGTCATAATGTAAAGGTTATAAGCGATGAAATTCATTGCGAACTCATAATGCCGGGGTATACTTTTACACCATTTGCAACTGTAAATTCTAATTGTTTGGCTAATAGTGTTGTTTGTAATTCGCCTACAAAGAATTTTAATATTGCTGGATTGCAAATTGCAAATATAGTTTGTTCTAACGAGGAATGGCGCAGACGCATAGATCGAGTTATTAATATTTTCGAAGTTTGCGATGTTAATCCGTTTGGACCTATTGCGCTGGAGGCTGCTTATAATGAAAGCGAAGAATGGCTAAATAAGTTACTTCTTTATATAGCCGACAACTATGCTTTGCTTACAGACACTTTTAAAGAACATTTACCAGACTATGAAGTTCTGAAATTAGAAGGTACTTACCTTGTATGGGTAGACATTCGTAAAAGTGGTTTAAAGTCTGATGTATTGGCAGAAAAATTGCTTCACGATGGTAAAGTACAAGTAAATAGTGGTATGATGTATGGGAAAACTGCAGGCGAAAATTATATTAGAATTAACATAGCTTGTACGCGCGCTACATTGCAAGAGGGCTTAAACCGTATTATAAAGATACTTTCCCACCTGTAAAAAATATGGTGTTTATGCATTTATTGCCAAACACCGAATGGAAAGTTTTTTAGATAATAAAAAGAAAGGTTGCTGTATGTATGAATAAAAAATATACACAGCAACCTTTTTTTAGTATATATATTAATGCAATTAAAATATACTTTTAATTGATAATTTTACTTGTATAGGTTTTTCCTTTCGCATTTTTAATTTGCACAATATAAATTCCTTTTGGCAATGGAAGTGCTATTGGTAGTGCATTTGAAACATTGCAGAGTGTAATTGCAGTGCCTTTTGTACTGTATACAGATAGTTCTGCATTACCTTCTATTCCGTTTACGGTTAGCATACCGTTATTATATCTTACAGATGGCTCCACCTTATTTATATTAGTAGCATTAATTCCATCAGGAACAATATCGCGCAAAGCTACACGAGCGAAGTAAGGAAGTACATAATCGCCTACTTTTGTGAAGAAACCACTTATATAAGCATATTTTTCCGAATCGTCTATTTTTAAGAACGAAACAATTTTGTTGGGTTGTCCTTCTATTTTTAAGGTCGATGAAAAGTCTTTTCCATCTTTAGTTAATACGTGGAAAAACGCATTTCCTGGCGTAACAACATCTCCACCTACTATAATAACATTATCGCCCACAAGTTTTGAACCAAAAACAGCAAGACTTTCTGCTTCATGATTTTCAGTAAAAAAGTTTTGGCGTGGATTATATGATTCATCAAGCGAACCATCTTTATTTATAACACAGGTTAAGAACCTATCGCCACTCTCTGTTGTAAGGAAATCGCCACCAACAAGTATTTTATCTTCGCCAAATGGAGATATTGATTTTATAAAACCATCTAATTGTGGTTGATGGAAAGAACGGTCGAGAGTTCCATCTGCATTAATATGTATGAGTCGTTTTTGCTTAAATCCGCCATCATAACCACCAAAAGAGCCTCCTAAATATAATGACCCATCGGGAGCTTTCCATATTGCATCTACGTTAGGCGAACTTTTTAAATGTATTTCTTTATCGGTAGGAAGAAACGATTCATCGCGTGTTCCATCTGCATTGAAACGTGCAATAAGTGGAGCTAACTTTCCATTTACACGATTGAAACAACCTGCAACATAAAACTGACCGTTAGGCAACATAACTATTTGCTGCAATTCTATTTCTTTTATGGTTTTATGGTTTACTATCTCAAATTTTATGTCGTTTTTAAATGTTTCATCGAGAGTTCCATCGGCATTAATACGCACCAAACTACCTACAGCCTTTTCATTGTATGTGGTGAAATGCCCTGCTACAAGATATTTACCATCAGAGGTTTTTGCTACTGCTGTAGCATAACTATCAAATCCTTTACCGCCTTTATTAAAAGATTCGTCTTCGTCGCCATTTGCTTTTAAACGTATTAAACCGCAAATTTTTCGGTCGCCTACATTATAAAAGGAACCTGCACATACATTTTTTCCATCGGGTTCTAATACCATCGATAAAACATTACCATCGAATACTGGTTTGTAACTTGCATCAATCTCGCCAGCTTTTAGTTGCGCATAACTTGACAACGAAAAAACTGAAGCCACTGTGATGAACGAGAATTTAACTAATGTTTGCTTCATAAGATTTGTTTTTAATATGACATTAAAGGTAGGCTATAAAAAGCAGCCGTCCCCTATAATAGATTGTATAGGTCGCAAAGATAGTTATATTTTGTTATATAGACAAAGTATTTGGTAATAAAAATTAGTTAGAACCACAAAAAAAATGTGCACGATGCTTTATTCGTAATAAATTATATTATAAGGTGTATTCGCTAAAAAACTATATTGAAGTTTTTTACCGAAATGTTGAAAAGTTTTATTCTTCGCTACTTTTATACGATAGTTTTAAAGCTAAAGTAAAAAATTTCAGCACTTTTTTCGGTGATTGTGCTATTGTTGCTTAATTATATAGTTATTTCTAAACCAGTGTATTACTGTGTATAAAATTTTCTTATTATATTTTTTTATTTTATAATTAAAAATATTTTTTTTCTTATTATTATTCTACGATGTTTTAATTATTATTTTTTCATTACTCTTTTAAGTTTCAAAAAGCTAATGCTAAAAATAATATATTCAGTGGCATTATACATCTTATTTTTAAACTTAATTGGTCTACTAAAATAATGCAAAACAAATAAGTTGCTAATGTACAATTTGAAATAAAAACAATTTCTTTATAACACATTCTATTAAGTTCTATGTTGAATAATAATTGATATTCTTTTAAGTTTCTGATATTTTGCTTAACTTTGTACACGTGTTGAATAATAACACGTGCAACCTTTAAAGAATAAAGTTATATGGCACGTTGTGCAAACCAAAACTTATGGTAACGGTATTTGTCCAACGCTCAAAACTCTACAAATGAAAATTAAAACAATAAAATTATGGAGAACAAAATACAGAAACGTTTGCAAGAGTTGCGCAAGCTAATGAAGGAAAGAAACCTTTCAGCGTTTATATTTCCCAGTACAGACCCACATCAAGGTGAATATATTCCAGACCATTGGAAAGGTAGAGAATGGATTTCTGGCTTTAATGGTTCAGCGGGAATTGCAGTAGTTACACAGAAAAGTGCTGCACTTTGGACAGATTCGCGCTACTTTATAGCTGCAGCAGAACAATTAAAAGGAACCGACTATATATTAATGAAAGAACGTATAGCCGAAACTCCATCTATTTCTGAATGGTTAGCAAGCGAATTTAAAGGTTGCGAAGACGTACATATTGGTATTGATGGCTGGGTTTGCACAAATACTTACGCAACCGAACTTATTTGGACACTAAAAGATATGGGCGATTTTTATGTTCATACAGATTTCGACCCATTGGAAGTAATATGGAAAGACCGTCCTTCTATTCCAAAAAATAAAATAGAAATACAACCTTTAAAGTTTGCAGGCGAAACAGTTGCTTCTAAATTAGAACGCATTAGAAAAGCAATAGCAAAACAACAGGCAGATGGCATATTGGTTTCGGCACTCGACGAGATAGCTTGGACTTTAAACCTACGTGGTAACGATGTTCATTGTAATCCTGTTTTTGTTGCTTATTTACTTATTGAAACAACAAAGGCAACTCTCTTTATAGATAGCGAAAAACTAACTACAGAAGTGAAAAACTATCTTGAAAAGGAAAATATAACCATAAAGGATTATAACGAACTGTTATCTGCCTTGCAAACATATAATGGCAAAGCACTGCTTATAAATAGCAACGAAATGAGCCATAAAGTGTACAACACCATTAATAGCGAACGTGCAGTTGTAGGAATATCGCCTATTCCTGAAATGAAAGCTGTGAAAAACGAAACAGAAATAGAAGGTTTTAAACACGCAATGGTGCGCGATGGTATAGCTATGGTTAAGTTCTTACGGTGGTTAAAACCCGCAGTTAAAGCTGGTAAAGAAACCGAAATATCGTTAGAAAAGAAATTAACTTCGCTTCGCGCCGAACAAGATTTGTTTAGAGGAATATCGTTCGATACTATTGTTGGATACGAAGAACACGGTGCAATTGTGCATTATGAGGCAACACCACAAACCGATATACCTGTAAAACCTCACGGATTTGTATTAATAGATAGTGGTGCACAATATCAAGATGGCACAACCGATATAACACGAACCATTGCATTAGGCGACATTACCGAAGAACAACGCCACATTTATACGCTTGTATTAAAAGGACATATACAACTTGCTCTTTGTAAATTCCCAAATGCAGCTTGTGGTTCGCAAATAGATGCCTTTGCCCGACAAGCAATGTGGCGAGAAGGCTACAACTTTATGCACGGAACTGGGCATGGTGTAGGTAGTTTTTTAAATGTACACGAAGGTCCTCACCAAATTCGTATGGAATGGCGTCCAGCTCCATTATATAAAGGAATGACAGTTACCGATGAACCAGGCATTTATCTTACAGGAAAATTTGGAGTGCGCATAGAAAACACATTATATATAAAGCCATATATGGAAACCGATTTCGGAAAATTCCTTCAGTTTGAATCGCTAACACTTGCACCTATCGATACAACTCCTATAGATTTCAATATGCTTTCTACAGAAGAGATAGAATGGCTTAACCAGTATCACGCAACAGTTTTCGAAAAGTTAGCTCCTTATCTGAACGAAGAAGAAAGAGCATGGCTAGCAATAGAGACAGTTGCAATAGAACTATAACCTATTATAGAAAATAACAATATAAATACCAACATAATGAAGAAAATTATAGCAGCCGCACTATTAAGTTTTTCGCTTAATAGCTTTGCAGACAATGCTCCTTTATGGTTGCGTTTCTGTTCTATTTCGCCAGACGGACAAACTATTGCCTTTTCGTATAAAGGCGATTTATTTTCGGTTCCCGTAAATGGTGGAATAGCAAAACAACTTACTACTAATCCTGCCTACGATGCTTATCCTATTTGGAGTCCAGATGGACAAAAAATTGCTTTCGCTTCTACACGAGAAGGCAGTATGGATATTTATTTAATGAATAAAAATGGGGGTGTTCCAAAACGTTTAACTACTAATAGTGGTAGCGAAATACCAATGGCATTTACCGATAATAACCATATTTTGTTCTCATCGGCTATTATGCCTACCGCAAAATCTATATTTTTTGCTTCGGGTACATTCCCACAAACCTACGAAGTTAATATAGATGCAAGTCGTCCACGCCTTTATTCGCCCATAACTATGTGCGATGCTAATGTAAAAAGTAATGGCGATATTTTGTATCACGATGTAAAAGGCTACGAAGATAATTTTAGAAAACACCACCGTTCGCCTGTAACACGCGATATTTGGCTTTATAGTAAAGGAAACTATACAAAACTTACCAACTTTGATGGGGAAGACCGTACACCTGTATGGGGAAATAACACTAACGAATATTACTATTTGAGCGAAGAAGATGGTACGTTCAATGTTTACAAACGCAACATTGATGGTAGTGGCAAAAAACAACTAACATTTCATAAGGCAAATCCTGTACGTTTTCTTACTGTAGCCAACAATGGTACTATATGTTATGGCTACGATGGAGAAATATATACACTAAAAGATGGGCAACAACCTAAAAAGATTGATATAACTATTGTTACAGACCAAATAGATAACGACCTGGTACGACAAGTAAGAACATCGGGGGCAACCGAAATAAAACTTTCGCCAAAAGGAAAAGAAATTGCATTTGTATTGCATGGCGATGTTTATGTTACATCGTTAGACTACAGAACAACCAAACAAATTACAAACACTGCAGAACAAGAACGCAATATAGACTTTGCCCCAGATGGAAGAGGCATTGTTTACAGTTCGGAACGTAATGGTATTTGGCAAATTTACGAGACAAAAATTAAAAACAAGGCAGAGAAAAACTTTACTTATGCGACAGATTTGGTGGAAGAACGTTTAACAAATACCAATCAAACATCGCAAATGCCACAATATAGCCCTGATGGGAAAAAAATTGCATTTTTCGAAAATAGAGCTTCGCTTAAAATATTAGATCTTAAAACAAAAGCTACTATAACTGCTACCGATGGAAAAGATCTTTATTCATATAGCGATGGCGATATTTGGTTTTCGTGGAGTCCGGATAGTCGTTGGATTCTTACTCCGTATATGGGAAATGGCGGTTGGAACAATAGAGATATTTCGCTCGTAGATGCTACAGGAAAAAAAGTTCCTTTTAATCTTACACAAAGTGGTTATAACGATGGTGGCGCAAAATGGGTATTAAAAGGAAAAGCTATGCTATTTTTTAGCGACCGTGCAGGTTATCGTAGCCATGGAAGTTGGGGAGCAGAATCTGATGCATACTTAATGTTTTTCGATCTTGATGCTTACGATCGCTTCCGTATGTCGAAAGAAGAGCGCGAATTGCTTGATGAGGCTGAAAAAGAACAAAAGAAACAAGAAAAAGAAGCGCAGGAGAAAAACGAAAAAAACAATAAAAACAAGAAGAACGATAAGAAAAATAAAAAAACTGACGATAAGAAAGACGAAGAAGTTAAACCTTTACAGCTCGATTTAGATAATTGCAGAGACCGCATTGTACGTTTAACCGTAAATTCTTCTCATTTGGGCGATGCTTTATTAAATCCAGAAGGCGACGTTTTATATTATCAGGCAGCTTTTGAAGGTGGTTACGACCTTTGGAAACACGATTTGAAAGAAGATAAAACACAAATTGTGATGAAAGAAGTTGGTGATGGAGCATTAGAAGCCGATAACGATTTTAAAAATCTTTATATTTGTGCCCATAATGGAATTAAAAAGATAGACCTTTCTAAACAATCAAGTAGCAATGTTGGCTTTGAAGCTCGGTTCGATTATAAGCCTTATCAAGAACGTGAATATATTTTCAATCACGTATGGCAACAAGTAAAAGACAAGTTTTATGTAGAAAACATACATGGAGTAGATTGGGAAGGCTATAAAAAAACTTATAAACGCTTCTTACCTTATATTAATAATGAATACGACTTCCGTGATATGCTTGGAGAATTGCTTGGCGAATTGAATGCTTCTCATACAGGAGCACGCTATCATGGAGAAAGTCCATCGCTAACAACGGCTACTTTAGGACTTTTCTTTGATAATGCATACGATGGTGATGGGCTAAAAGTGGAAGAAGTTATTAAACGCGGACCTTTTGCTGTGCGTAAAACTGGCGTAACAGCAGGCTGTATTATTGAAAAAATAGACGGCGAACCCATACTTAAAGGTAAAGATTATAACTATTTGCTTGATGGAAAAGCGGGAAAACGCATTATAGTTTCGGTTTATAACCCAACAAATAAAAAACATTTCGATGTTACGGTGAAAGCTATTAGTAAAGGTACACAAGACGAATTACTATATAAACGTTGGGTAGACCGTAATCGTGCCTTTGTTGATAGTATATCGGGAGGAAAAATAGCCTATGTTCATGTAAAAGGTATGAATAGTCCAAGCTTCCGAACAGTATATAGCGAACTATTAAGTGCCGAAAATCGTGTAAAAGATGCTGTAATTGTAGACGAAAGACATAATGGCGGAGGCTGGCTTCACGATGATCTTTGTACACTTTTAAGTGGAAAAGAATATCAAAAGTTTATACCACACGGTAAATATATAGGGAGCGACCCATTTAACAAATGGAACAAACCATCGTGCGTATTAATTTGTGAAGACGATTATAGCAATGGAATGGGATTCCCACAAATTTATAAATATCTTGGAATAGGTAAACTTATTGGTGCACCAATAGCAGGAACTATGACAGCTGTTTGGTGGGAAACACTTATAAATGGTATGATTTTTGGAATTCCACAAGTAGGTTGTCAGGATATGAAAGGTAGATTTGCCGAAAATTTACAACTCAATCCAGATATTGAAGTGTATAACACACCAGCCGACTATATTAACGGCTACGACCGACAGTTGGAAAAAGCAGTGCACGAAATGATGAAAAAATAACATTGCAAGAGAATATACACATACTGATAGATAGCTATACACAAAACAATATAAGCAACAACTATCTGCAAAAACCATTATACAAAATAAATGGGCTCCGAATTTTAGGTTCGAAGCCCGTTTTTTATTAAAGCTAAAATTTGTATTCGAAAAAATATAATAATAAACCACACAGAATATTATTACAAAATATTTTTTTCAAATTACAAAATAAAAAAATATAATAAGAAATCAATGCAACATCTATGTATTTGGAAGTCAGACCATATAATGAAAGGAAATCAAAATTAGTTCATATTAGCATAGAACATAAACAAAAAATAGAGTTATTGTATGAAAGAAAACAATACCTAAACATTCACATTTTCACAATTAACCAGTGAAATTTATACTTATTTCATTGACCCAATGAAACTTAAGCAGAGAAAAACAGCCAATTATTTGGCAGATAAGAAAATAAGCAGTAATTTTGCACCGCTAAAATGGCATAGTGCCGTTTAGTTAATGTTTAACATAATTAAAAATAAAACAAACAAGCATGATTATTGTACCAGTTAAAGATGGTGAAAACATCGAAAGAGCACTTAAGAAATTTAAGAGAAAGTTTGAAAAGACAGGTGTTGTAAAAGAACTTCGTTCTCGTCAACAGTTTGACAAACCTTCTGTTAAAAGACGCTTAAAGATGGAACGTGCCATCTATGTACAGCATCTTCGCGACGCAGAAGAATAAAAATTCTGTAGAAAATTTGGTAGTTCAAATAATATTTCGTAACTTCGTTGCCAAGAGTTAAATATTGCGACGATGTTGAGCATAGAAAACTTTTTGAAGTTTCTACGGTTAGAGCGAAATTATTCGCAAAAAACAGTAGATAATTATAAAGCTGATTTAGAACAGTTCAAATTATTCTTCGGAAAGTTAAAAGCCGATTTATCTTGGAAAGATGTTGATGGAGACATTATTCGAGATTGGATAGAAAATATGATGGATAAAGGGAACGCCCCTTCTTCTGTAAATCGAAGATTAAGCGCCCTTCGATCATATTATCGGTATGCATTAAAGAGAGGATTTGTAGAATCTGATCCCACTTATAATATTCAAGGACCTAAAAATAAAAAAGTTCTTCCACAATTTCTGAAAGAAACAGAAATGGATAGACTTATAGATCCAAGAATGTGGACAGATAAATATAAAGATGTACTCGCGCGTACCATAATAATAACATTCTATTCAACTGGCGTCAGAGTTTCTGAACTAGTGGGATTAAATTTAGAAGATGTGAATTTCGTAACCCACGAACTAAAAGTAACGGGAAAACGTAACAAACAACGCATTATTCCATTCGGAACAGAACTCGAAGAAACGTTAATGACATATTTGCAAAACCGAAATCCAAAAACGGAAACGCAAAATGCTCTATTCATAACCGAAAAAGGAAAACGAGTAACCACAAGTCAAGTAAGAACAATGGTGAAAGTGAATATAGCAAAAGTCTCAACGTTAAAGAAAAAATCGCCACACGTGCTGCGACACACATTTGCAACAGCAATGTTAAATCATAAAGCTGAATTGGGAAGTGTGAAAAAATTGCTCGGACATAAAAGCATCGCAACGACAGAAATATACACACACGTAACTTTCGAACAATTGAAAGAAACGTATAAAGAAGCCCACCCAAGGGCAAACCTTAAATAAAAAGGAGGTAATTATGGATATTAAAATTCAATCAATTCATTTTGAAACTACCGAAAAATTAGATGCTTTCATTAACAAGAAAGTTGAAAAACTATCGAAAACTTATGAAGATATTCAGAAAGTAGAGGTGCAATTGAAGATTGAGAAACCTGCTGTAGCTATGAATAAAACAACAAGTTTTACGGTTTTTATACCAGGAAATAAGTTGTTTGCAGAAAAAACTTGTGATACTTTTGAAGAAGGAGTAGACTTGTGCGTAGATGCAATGAAGGTTCAACTCACGAAAGTAAAAGAAAAACAAAGAAAGTAATAAAAAAAATCTCCATTTTTTTGGAAGATAAAAAATAAAGCCGTATCTTTGCAGCCGTTTTACGAGTAATTGTAAATACGAGTAGTCAAATGGCTGCAATCGCCTCTTTAGCTCAGTTGGCCAGAGCACGTGATTTGTAATCTCGGGGTCGTTGGTTCGAATCCGACAAGAGGCTCAAAAAGGCTTGGGTAGTTTCCAGAGTGGCCAAATGGGGCAGACTGTAAATCTGCTGCTTCTAGCTTCGGTGGTTCGAATCCATCACTACCCACATAAGTAAAGTGTACTTATCCGTTAGAACTATTAAGTATTAATTGAGCCAATAAACTCTCAATTTCTAATAGAAAACGGTAAATGCGGAAATAGCTCAGTTGATAGAGCACTAGCCTTCCAAGCTGGGGGTCGCGGGTTTGAGCCCCGTTTTCCGCTCACTCTTGCTGTAATAGCTCAGTGGTAGAGCACTTCCTTGGTAAGGAAGAGGTCCTGAGTTCAACTCTCAGTTACAGCTCTACTTTTCTGTTCTATTGCAGATAAGAAAGAAAAACAAAGATTATTCATTTAAAATTAAACAATAAGCTATGGCTAAAGAGACATTTCAACGTACCAAGCCGCACGTAAATATTGGTACAATTGGTCACGTAGACCACGGTAAGACTACATTGACAGCTGCCATTTCTAAGGTCCTTCACGAAAAGGGCTTCGGTACCGAAGATGTTAAGTCTTTTGATCAGATTGATAATGCACCAGAAGAAAAAGAGCGTGGTATTACTATCAACTCTGCTCACATTGAATATGAGACTGCTAAACGTCACTATGCACACGTAGACTGTCCTGGACACGCCGACTATGTAAAGAACATGGTAACTGGTGCTGCGCAAATGGACGGTGCTATCTTAGTTGTTGCAGCTACTGATGGTCCTATGCCACAAACTCGTGAGCACGTATTGCTCGCTCGTCAGGTAAACGTTCCTCGTTTGGTTGTTTTCTTGAACAAGTGTGATATGGTCGAAGATGAAGAAATGCTTGAACTTGTTGAAATGGAAGTTCGTGAAATCCTCGAGCAATATGACTTTGAAGAAGACACTCCTATCGTTCGTGGTTCTGCTCTTGGCGCATTGAACGGTGTTGATAAGTGGGTAGATAAAGTAATGGAATTAATGGACACTGTAGATGAGTGGATACAAGAACCACCACGTGCTACAGATAAACCATTCTTGATGCCTATCGAAGACGTATTCTCTATTACTGGTCGTGGTACAGTTGCTACTGGTCGTATCGAAACTGGTGTAATTCACGTTGGTGATGAAGTAGAATTGCTTGGTCTTGGTGAGGATAAGAAGTCTACAGTAACTGGTGTAGAAATGTTCCGTAAGCTTCTTGACGAAGGACGCGCTGGTGATAACGTAGGTTTGCTTCTTCGTGGTATTGATAAGGCAGAAATTAAACGTGGTATGGTACTTTGCCACCCAGGTCAGATTAAACCTTACAAGAAATTTAAAGCATCTGTATATATCTTGAAGAAAGAAGAAGGTGGTCGTCATACTCCATTCGGAAACAAGTATCGTCCTCAATTCTATCTCCGTACTATGGACTGTACAGGTGAAATAACATTGCCAGAAGGTGTTGAAATGGTAATGCCTGGTGATAATGTTGAAATTACTGTAGAACTGATTTACGCAGTAGCACTAAATCCAGGTTTGCGTTTCGCTATCCGTGAAGGTGGTCGTACTGTAGGTTCTGGTCAGATTACAGAGGTTTACGAAGATTAATTCATATACCTATAATATAAATAGATTCCCAGTAATGGGAATCTATATACGGGTTTAGCTCAGTTGGTAGAGCACTGGTCTCCAAAACCAGGTGTCGAGGGTTCGAGTCCTTCAACCCGTGCTTAAAGAAGATAATATGCTTAAAAGAATATTTTTAAAATTCTTAGAATACTGCAAGGATTGTTACAATGAACTTGCGCATAAAACGACGTGGCCAACACGTGCCGAGCTAACACATAGTGCAATGGTAGTATTATCTGCTTCCCTAGTCATTGCGCTTGTTGTGTTTGTTTTTGATTTTATATCACAGCATGTGATGGGATTTGTTTATCGCTAAAGTATTAGGGAGAATGGCTGATACAGAAAAGAAATGGTATGTACTTCGTGCAATCAGCGGTAAAGAAGCAAAGGTGAAAGAATACATTGATGCAGAATTACGGCAGAATGAGAAGTTAGCAGAACGGGTATTTGATACATTATTACCAACAGAGAGTTATGCTTCGTTGCGTAATGGTAAACGTGTCATTACTGAGAAATTAAGTCTTCCAGGTTATATACTTGTACAGGCTAATATGAACTCAGAAGTGGCATCTATACTTCGTTTTATACCTAATGTGTTAGGATTTCTTGGAGGTACTGCAGAACCAACTCCAATTCGCCAAGCTGAGATGAATCGTTTACTTGGCAGAGCAGAAGATTCTGTACTTGAAGAGGTACAAGATAACCCTTATACTGTTGGTGAGTCGGTTAAAGTGATTGATGGACCATTCAGTGGTTTCCATGGTATCATTGAAGAGGTGAATACTGAGAAACATAAACTGAAGGTTATGGTTATGATATTTGGACGACAAAATCCTTTAGAACTAAGTTTTATGCAAGTATCAAAAGAGGAATAAATGTTACGAGATTCCTCTTATATAAATCATTTAAAATAAACAAAAAATGGCTAAAGAAGTTGCTGGATTAATCAAATTACAGATTAAAGGTGGCGCTGCAAATCCTTCTCCTCCTGTAGGACCTGCTTTAGGTTCTAAGGGTATTAATATAATGGGATTTTGCAAGGAATTCAACGCCCGTACCCAGGATAAAGCTGGGAAAGTTCTTCCAGTTGTTATTACATACTATAACGATAAGTCTTTTAGCTTTGTTATAAAAACACCTCCAGCTGCTATTCAGCTGCTTGAGGTTGCAAAAGCAAAGAGTGGTTCAGGTGAACCAAATCGAAAGAAAGTCGCTTCTGTGACTTGGGAGCAAATTAGGACTATTGCTGAAGATAAAATGCCAGATCTCAATTGCTTTACAATAGAAAGCGCAATGCGACTTATTGCTGGTACAGCACGTAGTATGGGAATAACAGTAAAAGGGGACTTCCCTAATAAATAATATTAAACTTCAAAAGTAAAAATGAGTAAACTGACAAAAAATCAGAAATCAGTAGCTGAGAAGGTTGAATTAGGGAAGGCATATACTTTAACAGAAGCATCTAAACTTGTTAAAGAGATTACAACAACGAAATTTGATGCATCTGTAGATGTTGATATTCGTCTAGGTGTAGATCCACGTAAAGCAAATCAGATGGTTCGTGGTGTAGTTACATTGCCTAATGGGACTGGAAAACAAACTCGTGTGTTATGTCTTTGTACTCCTGATCAGGAATCTGCTGCTAAAGAAGCAGGTGCCGATTATGTTGGTCTTGATGAGTATATCCAAAAGATTAACGCAGGATGGACAGATGTTGATGTAATCATAACGATGCCATCTTGTATGGGTAAAGTTGGTCCTTTAGGACGTGTACTTGGTCCTCGTGGTTTAATGCCTAACCCTAAGAGCGGTACAGTTACAATGGATGTAGCGAAAGCTGTGAAAGAAGTAAAGTCTGGTAAAATAGATTTTAAAGTAGATAAGGCTGGTATTATTCATACATCAATAGGTAAGATCAGTATGTCTGCTGAACAAATCTTTGGTAACGCAAAGGAATTTATTTCAACCGTTGTAAAATTGAAACCTGCTGCTGCTAAAGGTACATATATAAAGAGTATCTTTATTTCAAGTACTATGAGTAAGGGTATCAAGATTGATCCTAAATCAGCTGAATAACTCTAAAAAGTTTGAAAGATGAAAAAAGAAGTAAAAGATACTATAATTGCTGAGATTGGTGAGAAGTTGAAAGAGTATCCACATTTTTATCTTGTGGATGTTACTGGATTAAACGCTAGTGCTACAAGTTCTCTCCGTCGGAAATGCTTTAAGAGCGAGATAAAAATGATTGTTGTTAAAAACAATCTATTACATAAAGCTTTCGAAGCTGCAGAATTAGATTACGAACCTCTTTATGGAGCTTTAAAGGGAAATACAGCAATACTATTCACACATATAGCTAATGTTCCTGCGAAGCTTCTAAAAGAATATAAGAAGGAAGGTATTCCTGCTTTAAAAGCAGCTTATGCTGAAGAATCTATGTTCATTGGAGCCGATAAGCTTGAAGAATTAGCAGCTCTTAAAAGTAAAAATGAACTTATTGCTGACGTTGTGGCTTTGTTACAATCTCCAGCAAAGAACGTTGTTTCAGCTCTCCAATCTGGGGCAAGTACAATTCACGGTGTGCTTAAGACTTTAGGCGAACGTTCTGAATAAAAGTAAAGTCAAAAAATAAAATTATAAATAGAATAAATTAAAATATAAGAATAAAATGGCAGATATTAAAGCTATTGCAGAAGAATTAGTAAATCTTACTGTTAAGGAAGTAAATGAGTTAGCAACTGTCCTCAAGGACGAGTATGGAATTGAGCCTGCTGCTGCAGCCGTAGCAGTTGCTGGTCCTGCTGCAGGTGGTGCAGCTGCTGCAGCAGAAGAAAAGACAGAATTTGACGTTGTTCTTACTGATGCTGGTGCAAACAAACTTAAGGTTGTTAAGGCTGTTAAGGAAGCTTGTGGCTTAGGTTTGAAAGATGCAAAAGACCTTGTTGATGGTGCTCCTTCTACAATTAAAGAAGGTGTAGCTAAAGCTGAAGCTGAAAACTTGAAGAAGTTGATTGAAGCAGAAGGCGCTAAGGTTGAATTGAAGTAATATTCTTCGGGAGAGAATTGCTTTTATACTTATATAAAAGCATAAATTATAAAGATATGGTTAGAATTTACCAAGTAGGTGAGTTCTAACCATTTTGTATCTTTTCTTACTTATCTATTGCTGGTGATATTATAATCGCAGCATAACTAAATATAATATGGCAACAGAGAATAAACCCAGAATAAACTTCGCCAGTGTGCAGAATCCGTATCCATATCCGGATTTTCTAGATTTACAGTTAAAGTCGTTTAAAGATTTCTTACAACTCGATACACCTCCTGAGAACCGAAAAGAAGATGGTTTATATAAGGTTTTCGTAGAGAATTTCCCTATTACTGATACGCGTAATAACTTCGTTCTTGAATTTTTGGATTACTACATAGATCCTCCACGTTATTCTATTGCAGAGTGTTTAGAACGGGGATTAACCTATAGTGTACCATTGAAAGCCAAAATGAAGCTTTATTGTACCGATCCAGAACACGAAGATTTTGGGACCTTTATCCAAGACGTATTTCTTGGTACAATTCCATATATGACAGACAATGGTACTTTTATCATTAATGGTGCTGAACGTGTTGTTGTCTCACAATTGCATCGTTCTCCAGGTGTCTTTTTTGGACAAGGAGTTCATGCAAATGGAACTGTACTTTATAGTGCGCGTATTATACCTTTTAAAGGATCATGGATTGAATTTGCTACTGATATAAATAATGTAATGTATGCTTATATTGACCGCAAAAAGAAATTGCCTGTAACAACTATGCTTCGGGCAATAGGCTTTGAGTCTGATAAGGATATATTACAGATTTTCGATCTGTGTGAAGAAATAAAGGTAAATAAGAAAAACCTGAAGGCCGCTTTAGGACGCAAGTTGGCTGGTAATGTAATGAAGAGTTGGAACGAAGATTTCGTTGATGAAGACACAGGTGAAGTTGTTTCTATTGAACGCAATGAGGTTGTTGTTGAACGTGAGACAGAAATCACTGACGAAAATCTGGATATTATTCTCGAAAGTGGCGTGTCTTCTATTCTTTTGCATAAAGACGAAAGTGTTGCCAATAAATATTCTATTATCTTTAATACGCTAGCAAAAGACCCTAGTCACTCTGAAATAGAAGCCGTTAATTATATTTACCGACAGTTGCGTAATGCTGATGCTGCCGATGATGCAAGTGCGCGCGAAGTTTTTCAGAATCTTTTCTTCTCTGATAAACGTTACGATTTAGGCGAAGTAGGACGCTATCGAATAAATAGAAAGTTGGGACTTGATACAGATATGGATGTTCGTGTTCTGACGAAAGACGATATAATCGCTATCATTAAGTATTTGATAAATCTTGTAAATTCAAATGCAACAGTTGATGATATAGACCACTTATCTAATCGTCGTGTCCGTACAGTTGGAGAACAATTGGCCAATCAGTTCTCTATTGGTTTAGCACGAATGAGTCGTACCATTCGAGAACGAATGAATGTCCGCGATAATGAAGTCTTCCAACCAACAGACTTGATTAATGCAAAAACAATCTCAAGTGTCATAAACTCCTTCTTTGGTACAAATCCATTAAGCCAATTTATGGATCAAACAAATCCATTGGCGGAAGTAACACACAAACGTCGTCTTTCTGCTTTAGGTCCAGGTGGTCTTTCTCGCGAAAGAGCAGGTTTCGAAGTTCGTGATGTTCACTATACACACTATGGTCGTTTGTGCCCTATAGAATCACCTGAAGGTCCTAACATTGGTTTGATATCTTCATTATGTCTTTATGCAAAGATTAATGATCTTGGCTTCATTGTTACTCCATACAGAAAGGTTACTAATTCAAAAGTAGATTTGAACAACGAACATGTTGTTTATATGACAGCTGAAGAAGAAGAAGATCTTCCAGTAGGACAAGGAAATGCGCCATTGAATCCAGATGGAACATTTATCCGTGATAATGTGAAGTGTCGTCAAGACGCAGATTATCCAGTTGTAGAACCAAGCCAAGTAGCTCTTATGGATGTTGCTCCACAGCAAATAGCTTCTGTATCTGCTGGATTGATTCCATTCTTAGAACATGATGATGGACACCGTGCATTGATGGGGTGTAATATGATGCGTCAAGCTGTTCCGTTGTTACATAATGATGCCCCAATTGTAGGAACAGGTTTGGAAAAACAAGTTTGTGAAGATTCCAGAACAATGGTAACAGCCGAAGGCGATGGCATTATTGATTATGTAGATGCAACAACTATCCGAATTCTCTATGATCGCACAGAAGAGGAAGAGTTTGTTAGTTTTGAACCTGCATTAAAGGAATATCGTATTTCTAAATTCCGTCGCACTAATCAAAATATGGTTGTGGACCTCCGCCCAATTTGTAATAAAGGACAGCGTGTAAAGAAAGGTGATATTCTTACAGAAGGCTATGCTACTGAGAATGGAGAATTGGCACTTGGACGAAATCTTTTAGTAGCTTATATGCCATGGAAAGGTTATAACTATGAAGATGCTGTTGTTATTTCTGAACGAATGGTGCGCGAAGATGTTCTAACTTCTGTGCATGTTGATGAATATTCTCTTGAGGTTCGTGAAACGAAGCGCGGCGTAGAAGAGTTTACATCTGATATCCCAAATGTCAGTGAAGAAGCTACAAAAGATCTTGATGAGAACGGTATTATTCGTATTGGTGCACGTGTTGAACCAGGCGATATTATGATAGGTAAAATTTCTCCAAAAGGTGAAAGCGATCCTTCACCAGAAGAGAAGTTATTGCGGGCAATTTTCGGAGATAAAGCTGGCGATGTGAAAGACTCTTCGTTGAAAGCTAATCCATCTTTGAGTGGCGTTGTTATCGATAAGAGACTATTTGCTCGTGCTATTAAGACCCGTGAAAGCAAACGACACGATAAAGCAACTTTAGTACGCCTTGATGAAGAACAAGAAGCTAAAATAAATGATTTAAAGAGTTTGCTTGTTGATAAGCTCTTAGAACTAACAGAAGATAAAGTTTCACAAGGAATTAAAGATTATTCGAATGCTGAGATTATAACTAAAGGTGCAAAATTCACAATGGCAGCTTTGAAGAATCTCGATTACGAAGGTATTCAATCTAATGGTTGGACAGACGACGAGCATACTAACTTCTTAATTCAGCAACTTATTATGAACTTCATTCGTAAGTATAAGCAGATGGATGCTGAACTTAAACGTAAGAAGTTCTCTATAACCATAGGAGACGAACTTCCATCAGGTGTATTACAGATGGCTAAAGTTTATATTGCTAAGAAGCGTAAGATTCAGGTAGGTGATAAGCTTGCCGGACGTCATGGTAATAAAGGTATTGTTTCGAAAGTTGTTCGCGTAGAAGACATGCCTTTCCTTGAAGATGGTAGAGCTGTAGACTTAGTATTAAATCCTATGGGTGTGCCATCGCGTATGAATCTTGGTCAGATTTTCGAAGCTATTCTCGGTGCTGCGGGTTATAAGCTAGGTGTTAAGTTTGCTACACCTATATTCGATGGAGCTAAACTTGCTGATCTAAAAGAATGGACCGATAAGGCTGGCTTACCTCCTATGTGTTCTACCTATATTTATGATGGAGAAACTGGTGAGCGTTTCGATCAACCTGCAACTGTGGGTATTACCTACTTCCTTAAGTTAGGACATATGGTTGAAGATAAAATGCATGCACGTAGCATCGGTCCATATTCTCTTATTACACAACAGCCATTGGGCGGTAAAGCTCAGTTTGGAGGACAACGATTTGGAGAAATGGAAGTTTGGGCAATCGAAGCATTCGGTGCCTCACATGTATTACAAGAAATACTGACAATAAAATCAGATGATGTTGTAGGGCGCTCTAAAGCCTACGAATCTATTGTCAAAGGCGAACCTATGCCAATGCCTGGCATTCCAGAGTCGTTGAATGTATTACTCCATGAACTTCGTGGTCTTGGATTAAGCATTAAACTTGATTAAATTGCACACCCAAAATTAAAAAAACATGGCTTTTAAGAAAGATAATAAAGTTAAGAGTAATTTTAACAAGATCACAATAGGATTAGCCTCTCCAGAAGAAATTCTTGAAAATTCGTTTGGAGAAGTAACCAAACCAGAAACGATTAACTATCGTACTTATAAACCTGAACGTGATGGCTTATTCTGTGAGCGTATTTTTGGTCCTACGAAAGACTATGAATGTGCTTGTGGAAAGTATAAGCGTATCCGCTATAAAGGTATCGTTTGTGATCGCTGTGGTGTAGAAGTTACAGAAAAGAAAGTACGCCGTGAGCGTGCTGGACATATCGAACTTGTAGTCCCAGTAGCGCATATTTGGTATTTCCGCAGTCTACCTAATAAAATTGGTTATTTGTTAGGTCTCCCAACTAAGAAGTTGGACAGCGTTGTATATTATGAAAAATATATTGTTGTTCAACCTGGTGTTGTTGAGAATATGAAGTACTCAGATACAGGAGAAGAAATAAATGGTTCTCATAAATTCGATCTTTTATCTGAAGATGAATACTTAGATATTCTTGATAACCGTTTACCAGAAGGTAACGAGAGATTGGATAACTCTGATCCGAAGAAATTTATTGCAAAGATGGGGGCTGAAGCTATTTACGACTTGTTAGCTAATATAGACCTCGACCGTTTAGCGGGTGAGCTTCGCGACCGTGCAACAACCGATTCTAGTCAGCAGCGCAAAACAGAAGCTTTAAAGCGATTACAAATAGTAGAAGCATTCCGTCAATCAGAAGGTATAAATCGTCCAGAATGGATGATTATGAAGATTATACCAGTTACCCCTCCAGAACTTCGTCCAT
Source organism: Prevotella pallens (assembly GCF_900454935.1). NCBI lineage: Bacteria > Pseudomonadati > Bacteroidota > Bacteroidia > Bacteroidales > Prevotellaceae > Prevotella > Prevotella pallens. Next base: position 431,656 of record NZ_UGTP01000001.1, on the reverse strand, counting down.
TAGTACCACTTGATGGAGGACGTTTTGCAACTTCTGATTTGAACGACCTTTATCGTCGTGTAATCATTCGTAATAATCGTTTGAAGCGCCTTATTGAGATAAAAGCACCAGACGTTATTCTCCGTAACGAAAAACGAATGTTGCAAGAGGCAGTAGATTCTTTGTTCGATAATAGCCGTAAGTCTTCTGCTGTTAAAAGCGAAAGCAATCGCCCTTTAAAATCTTTATCAGACTCTCTCAAAGGTAAACAAGGACGCTTCCGTCAAAACCTTCTTGGTAAGCGTGTAGACTATTCTGCTCGTTCTGTTATTGTTGTAGGACCAGAGCTGAAGATGGGCGAATGTGGTCTACCTAAACTTATGGCAGCCGAACTTTATAAACCATTCATTATACGCAAACTCATTGAACGAGGTATTGTGAAGACCGTAAAGAGCGCCAAAAAGATTGTAGACCGTCGCGAACCTGTTATTTGGGATATCTTGGAAAATGTAATGAAGGGACACCCAGTTCTTCTCAACCGTGCTCCTACCCTTCACCGTCTTGGTATACAAGCTTTCCAACCTAAACTTATTGAAGGAAAAGCTATCCAGTTACACCCATTGGCTTGTACTGCATTTAATGCCGACTTCGATGGAGACCAGATGGCTGTTCACCTCCCATTAAGCAATGAGGCTATTCTCGAGGCACAAATATTAATGCTCCAGAGCCACAATATATTAAATCCTGCTAACGGTGCACCTATTACGGTTCCTTCGCAAGATATGGTATTAGGTCTCTACTACATCACTAAGATTCGTCCAGGGGCTAAAGGAGAAGGGCTATGTTTCTATGGTGCCGAAGAAGCAATTATTGCTCATAACGAAGGACATTGCGACCTCCATGCACAGGTAAAGGTTATTGTCGATGACCTCGTTGATGGTAAACTTCAGAAACGAATGGTAGAAACTTCTGTTGGTCGAATCATTGTTAATCAGATTATTCCAACAGAAGTAGGCTATTTCAATGGTATTATTTCTAAGAAATCGCTACGCGGATTGATTGCAGATGTTATCAAATCTGTTGGTATGGCACGTGCATGTGCTTTCCTTGATGGTATCAAAAATCTTGGTTACCGTATGGCTTATACTGCAGGTCTTTCATTCAACTTGGACGATATAATTGTACCAAGCGAGAAAGTTGATATTGTAGGTAAGGGACAGTCTGAGGTCGATCAGGTTAAGGCTAATTACGAAATGGGATTCATTACCGATAAGGAACGTTATAACCAGGTAATTGATGCGTGGACTCACGTAAACAACAACCTGAAAGCAAGCGTAATGAAACACATGACTGAGGCTGACCAAGGTTTTAACGCTGTTTATATGATGCTTGACTCTGGTGCTCGTGGTTCTGCAGACCAGATTGCACAGCTTGCTGGTATGCGTGGGTTGATGGCAAAACCTCAAAAAGCAGGTGCTGAGGGTGCACAGATTATAGAAAACCCTATTCTTTCAAACTTTAAGGAAGGTATGTCTGTGCTCGAATATTTTATTTCTTCACACGGTGCTCGTAAAGGTCTTGCCGATACGGCTATGAAAACTGCCGATGCAGGATATCTAACTCGCCGTTTGGTAGACGTTTCCCATGATGTTATTATAACAGAAGAAGACTGTGGATCGCTTCGCGGACTTGAATGTCGAGCATTGAAGAGTGGAGACGAAGTTATTGCTTCTCTTTACGAACGCATTCTCGGTCGTGTATCTGTACACGATGTTATTAATCCTTCTACGGGTGAGATAATAGTTGCTGCGGGCGAAGAAATTACAGAGGCTAAAGCAAAAGCTATTGACGAATCTCCGCTCGAAATGATTGAAATTCGTTCTGTACTTACCTGCGAGAGCAAACGTGGTGTATGTAAAAAGTGTTATGGTCGCAACTTAGCTACAGCTCGTATGGTACAGATGGGGGAAGCGGTCGGAGTTATCGCAGCACAGGCTATTGGAGAGCCTGGAACACAGCTTACACTTCGTACATTCCACGCTGGTGGTATTGCTTCTAATGCTGCAGCCAATGCATCTATCATTGCGAAGAACGATTGCAAAATTGAATTCGATGAACTTCGTACAGTTCCATTTGTTGACGATGAAGATCGCGAATGTCAAAAAGTTGTAAGTCGCTTGGCAGAAATTCGCTTTATTGATATCAATACTGGTATTGTTCTCTTAACGGAAGGTATCCCTTATGGAAGTTCTCTCTATTTTAAGAGTGGAGATAAAGTAAAGAAAGACGACCTTATTTGCCGTTGGGACCCATTCAATGCTGTCATTGTTAGCGAATATTCTGGCGTACTTCGTTTGCACGATGTTGTAGAGGGAGCTACTTATAAAGCTGAAACCGACGATGCAACAGGACTTACCGAACGCATCATTACAGAATCGCGCGATAAATCGCTTGTTCCTACTGTTGATGTTGTGCGTGCAGGTGCTAAAAAAGGTGCTGGCGGGCAGTATGCTCCAGAAGATGTGTTTGGTACTTACAACCTTCCTGTTGGTGGACACTTAGAGCAAATAGTTCAAGATGGAGCAGAAATTACTACAGGTACAACGCTTGTTAAGATTCCACGCTCTGTAGGTGGTGCCGGCGATATTACAGGTGGTTTACCACGTGTAACCGAACTATTCGAGGCACGTAATCCATCTAACCCAGCTGTAGTTTCCGAAATTGATGGTGAAGTTACAATGGGCAAAGTGAAACGTGGTAATCGCGAAATAATCGTTACATCTAAAACCGGCGATCAACGGAAATATCTCGTTAGTTTGTCAAAACAGATTCTTGTTCAAGAACACGATGCTGTGAGAGCAGGAACTCCGCTTTCTGATGGTATCATAACACCTGCCGATATTCTTTCTATTAAAGGCCCTACGGCTGTACAAGAATATATTGTAAACGAAGTACAAGACGTTTATCGTCTACAAGGTGTGAAGATTAACGATAAACACTTCGAAATTATCGTTCGTCAAATGATGCGCAAAGTGCGAATTGACGACTCTGGCGATACTACTTTCCTCGAACAAGAGCTAGTTGATAAGCTCGACTTCTTAGAAGAGAACGACCGCATTTGGGGTAAAAAGGTTGTTACCGACCCAGGAGATTCTGAATATTGCTATAAAGGACAGATTCTTTCTGTACGTAAATTGCGTGATGAAAACTCTAATCTTAAACGCCGCGACTTAAAACTCGTTCAGGTGCGCGATGCTGTTCAAGCCACTGCAACACAGATGTTGCAAGGTATTACACGCGCGGCGCTTGGCACAAAGAGCTTTATGTCAGCTGCTTCGTTCCAAGAAACAACTAAAGTTCTTAATGAGGCTGCAATTCGTGGTAAGAGTGATACGCTCGAGGGAATGAAAGAAAACGTTATTTGTGGACACCTCATTCCAGCGGGTACAGGTCTTCGTCAGTGGCAAAAGCTTATAGTTGGCTCTCAAGAAGAACATATACGCTTAGAAGCTAATAAGAAAAGCATTATAGACTTCTCTGACAAAGAGAATGCTAAAGCTTAAAACAAGACTTATAAGTTACAATTATAACGAGGGTGTGTCAAAATTGATACATCCTCTTTTTTACTCTCCCTTTACCTTGTCTACCACATAATTCGTTATTTACTGCAGCTATGCTGCTAATTTCATATAAAATGATTTATAGGGCTTTAAATAACCTATATAAACTTGTATAAAGCATCTGAAGGTGACTAAAAGTACCTCCATAATGTCTTTTAGTTCCTTGAGATTGGTTTTTCTACACATTTTCCCTATGTTAAAGGCTATAGCAAAGAAGGCAAAGTCCATATTGACCTTGTCTTTTCCAAAATGCCTAAACCTCTTATAGGCTTTATTAACCTGAACTCGGGATAAGTTTCTTTTTATTACTCTAATTTATTTATCCTAAAACCCATTTAGCCTCAATCGTCTTAGATTGAGGCTACTCCTTTTTATCAAAAACAAACTGTTTTTTTAGAACAAAGAAAGTTGACCGTTGTGTTGTTCTATGCAGAAATCTAAATTGACTTCAGGTTTCTTTTCAAAGAAGCTATATGCAGCCATTGCTGATAATACATTCATAGCAAAATTAAGTACACTTCTATGTCTAGAGTGGACCAATTGTGCTACATTTTTCAGTTCGTCATTGATAGTTTCAATTACAGATCTTTTTCTTAAAAGCAGTCTATCATATATTGGGATTAACTTGTTTTTCATATTACTTCTTATACCTGTTACCAAGTTAATGCCATCATTGAATAATTTTTCAAATAGTCCCTTAGAGATGTATCCTTTATCGGCAAATAATTTTCCAAAAACATTATCAGTCAGCCTATTAAAGACATTCTCATCTCTATCATCTACATTGGCTTTGGTAAGCATAAAGTTGAGAATTTCCCCTCGTTCATTGCATATAAGGTGCAGTTTAAATCCAAAATACCAACCCATTGTGCTTTTGCCTCTGGTAGCATAATCCTTAAAAACCTTATTGCGGTAAATACGTTTATTATGGCAGACTGGGATACAGGTAGAGTCAATAAAGCTAATACCAGTACATCTGCCAAAACAACATATTTGCAAGAACATCATCATTTCTACCGAAACTCTAGCTTCAAGCTCCAAAAAACGATTATAGGATAACAGATGAGGAAACATATCTGCAAGATGCTCCTTGATAAAGAACATATAATAATGTTGAAAGTTACGATAAGAATTAAAATGAAAACAGATCATTATGGTTATGATTTCTGACTTGCTCATACGCCATTTACGAAGGCGATGCTTACACTTGGTATCATTAGGAAGCCCTATTTTATCAATTTCTGACTCAAATTCTTTGCAAAAGTCATCTGCAATACAAAAGATTTCGGTAATTTTGTCTTTGGTAATCATCGCTATATTAATTGTAAGTTATTGATTTTCAACTATAAAGTTACAAAAATATAACGAGATTACCAACTTTTTTGAGTATTATTCTTATCCCGAGTTCAGGTTATTATATTTTGTTTGTCCAAAAACAGCTTCAGGTTCTATGCACCTTCGTCCTCGATGCTTGATGCCTTCTTCCGAGGTCAGTAGTTCCCGTGCCTTTTGTTTATAGTGCTGTAGTTGATGATTTACTTCTATAATTCTGTTCCCTCTTGCCTTAAAACATGAGCCTCTCAAGGGACAACTATCACAGCGTTCTGCCTGATAACGTACGCTGTAAGTAACGAATCCATTAGAGGTTAGGGAACGCTTCATACCTATACGCTTCATATGCTGTCCCATAGGGCAGACGTAGAAATCCTGTTCCTTATTATAATAAAGGCTTGCGGGACTGAATGGGTTAGGTGTGTAGCGTGGACGCTGCTCTTTATGGAAGTAGTTATACTTCACATAGGCTTCCATATTATGTACGTCCATGAACAGATAGTTCTCCTCGGAGCCATACCCCGAATCGGCTACGACTGTCTTGGCATAACGATGATAGCGTAATTTGAAAGACTCCAAGAAAGAAGAAAGTGTGAGCGTGTCTGTACGATTAGCATAGAGTGCAAAGTCGGTGATGAACTGGTTCTCCGTTGCTATCTGCAGATTATATCCAGGCTTAGTCTGTCCGTTCCGCATAGCATCCTCCTTCATGTGCATAAACGTGGCATCAGGGTCGGTCTTGCTGTAGGAGTTTCTCTCTCTCATAACCTCAAGGTGTTGGTCATACTCCTGGAGTTTATTACGTTTCTTCTCAAGCTCTTTAAGCTGTTTTTTCTTGGTTCTAACAGCCTGCTTCTCTTCTTTTGTCTTAGGCTCAGGGGCTGATTCCAAAGACTTGTTCAATTCCTTGGATATCTCATCGAGTAGAGCTGCAGTAAACTCGACACCTTCTGTCTTAGCGGCATTGTCCTGCGCTATGACATCATCAACCTGAAGCAAAAGTGTGCGTATTTGTTCCTGCAACTTGGCGCGGTTCTTTTCCACGGTTCTCTTCCAAACGAAGGTATACTTGTTGGCTTTCGATTCTATCTTTGTGCCGTCAATATATTCAACGTCAAGACTTATCAAACCTTTGGCTGCAAGTACTAATACGACTTGTGTAAAGATATTGTTGATTTCCTTTTTCACACGATTACGAAAACGATTGATGGTAATAAAATCAGGCTGCTCATATCCTGCCAGATAGATGAAATGAATGTCACGCTTGAGAAGCGACTCTATGCGACGGCAGGAATAGATATTATTCATATAGGCGTAAAGAATCACCTTGAGCATCATTTGTGGATGATAAGGCTTGCGACCACTGGGCTTATAAAGCTTGTAGACATTATCCAACATAAGATTATCCACCAAGGCGTCTAAAAGACGAACAGGGTCGTCTTCTGCGATATCCTTATCAATTCTTTGAGGAAAAAGAATCATTTTCTTGTGTATGTAAGAACGAAAGTGTATCTTTGTCATAATGAGATTTTTTTAATGCCTAAAGGTACAAAAACTTTAGGAAATAGCAAAGCCCTGGCTTGAGAAAGTCGGGGCTTTGTGCATAAAAAGAGGATGTGTACATTTTGACACACCCTCGTTATTGTTTTCCTCTACTAGATAGACAAAGAGATAGCACCGCAATGGACAAATTGTTAGACAACATACTTTTAAGAAAATATGTGAGATAGGTGGAAAGAAAAACAGCAAGGTGAATGCATAATAAGCTCTGCATAACATTCTTTCATCAATTATATGTATCCGTAACATTCGTATAAGTAATAAATAATATTACTTACACATAAGTAAAGTTTTACTTACACGTAAATAATATATTACTTACACGTAAATAAAGTTTTATTTACACGTAAGTAAAACTATATAATAAGTGTCTAAGTAATGCAGAAGGCGGATGTAAATGCAACGGAAGCATTGAGAAATTAAACTCAAACATATCGGTAGAGCCTTCGCTACCATGCTGTCTCGGCATAATCATCACCGTGTGTCTGTGGGTTGATTAACCCGCCTGCTCCAGAAATGATTTCTTCGGCTGCACTTAAGGCAGTACTTGCCACATTGCCTACGGCTTGTGCAATAGATGAACTTTTATTTGTGTTGGCAGGTGACGTATAGGAGCGGTTGGGAGGAACGAGTTGATAACCTGTATGGGATTGAGTTCTGTTCTTTTCCGGCTCATCTTCCATTGCCGTAACTTTCTTTGGCTCTGTCGTGTTACTTATCTCAAAGTTCTTCTGCAAGGAATGGTAACCGAACTCACTGCCGATTTCAGATGCCTTAAAAGTCTGTCCACTGTATGCGAACTTCAAGCCATAGATCTTGCCCTGCTTGTTTTTCAAACGTTCAATGGTTGCGCCACTCTTGCTGAGGTCGTAGAGGAACATGGAATGCCCTGTGATGCCTGAGCCTTTGTATTGGTTGAGCAAGGCGTAGCAGATTTTCCGTACCTGCTGCTTGGTTTGCTCTCTCGTTGGATTGGCTTTTGCTTTCTGATGTGCCTTCTCTACCTTTATTTCCTTTGTAATGGTCATACCATATTTACGACTGATGTCCTTCGCCACCCTTGCAGCCTTGTTACTCACAAAAGTAGTGTCATAGACTTCTCCATACAGGCTGATACGGTTGGCGATGATATGAATGTGTATGTTGCCGGTATCCTTGTGCGTTACCGCCCCCCATTGATGGCTGGCAAGTCCCATGCGTATTGCAAAGTTTGACGCAAGGTTACGGACGGATGCAAGACCCAATCTTTTCTCATCTTGTGGTGCAATGCCTATTTCGATACGTAGGAATTTGTTCCTGCACCGCGTGTTGTAATCGCTCACCATCTTCATTTCCTCGTAAACCTCCTTTGGCGTAGTACCACAGAGATTGTGAAAGAGAAGCGCTTTGCCGAGTTTTCCCTCTCGGAAAATATACTCCAGTACATTGCTGCCATCGGGCAGTCTTGCTGTTGAATCTGTTCATATAAAAGTCCTCTTTTCGTTGTTGCTTAATTCCTGATGGCTGACCGATGAGAACGGAGTGATTACGGTCTAACCTCCCCGATAGTCTGATGAGGGGAGCTGGGCGCAGTTTGAGGGTACAAACTGACGTCTTGCAATGCTACCCAATAGGCCGTTTACGCATAAAGCATCTTTCTGCTCTAAAAACAGCAGAATATAATGGAAATGGCAAAAGATTTGAATATGGAGAACGACGAGATGCAGCTGGTTGTCTCGGCACTAAGAAGTGTGGGAAAAAGAATTGTGGAAGTAGCAGAGACGCACAAGCCACTCTTTGCCGGAGAGCTTTTCCTTACGGGAAAGGAAGTGTGCGAGCGGTTGTATATCAGTCCCCGTACCTTGCAGGACTACCGAGACAGGAAGATTATTCCCTACACGCAGTTTGCAGGAAAGATACTCTACAAGGCTTCGGACTTGGAGAAGATACTGGAGGAGAATTACAAGAGTTGGCGAACAGGATAAAGGCAATAAGCGTATATTGGTGAATGGATAACGGCACTTGAGCAGAGATATATCTGTTTCAAGTGCCGTTCGTTTATTGGTAAGTTCTTCGTTTAATCATTTTTCTATTCTGCGGTAAACTGTTGTCCTTTATATTCTTCTTTAAACTCCGTAACCGTCTGTCCTGTTTGTTTTTTGAAGAAACGCATTAAATGTCCCGGCTCCGAGAAATTGAATTCGTATGCCAATTCACTGGTAGTTTTGTCAGTAAATAGTATTTCATTCTTGATTTCTGCAAGCAGACGTTGTTTCAGCAGATGTACGGCCGTTTGCCCATATTGTGCCTGTACAGAAGCATTCAATGTGATGCGGCTGATGTTCAGCATGGCTGCATAGTCGGCCACTTGTTGGTATTGGCGAATATGCTTCTCTAAGAGTTGTTTGAACTCAAAGGCATGGTGGTTCTTGGGGGCATCAAAAGGCAGATGGTATTGAGCAGAATACCTACGATTAAGGGTCATGAGCAGATAATGAAGCAAGGATACAATGATGTGATAGCTGTCGGCAAGAGGATGGTTGAGTTCTTCTTTTATCCGCACAAGCAAACGCTCGTATTCTTGTTGTTCCATAGCTGTAGCCGACAGATAGGGTGGGAAATCTGTTTGGTAGCAATAAAGCAAACGATAAGTAAAGAAAGGATCGGCAAGATAGGTTGAAAGAAAATCATCACGGAAAATAAGGAAACGATAATCCATTTGGCTTTCATCAATGTGCCACTCCTGATGGATGTGCGGTGAAAGTATCAGCACCATATTGTCTTTCAACGCGATATGTTGAAAGCCATAACGCAGCCACCCGGATGCTTTCCTGAAGAAAAACAACTCGAAGAAGTTGGTTTTGAAAGACGGATACTCCATCAATACGCCCCGCAAACGCTCGTGCGTATCGGTATTGATGTTGAAGTCTACACCACATTCCGTTTTGCTGAAAGGAACTTGTGTAAGTTCTTGGGGGTGATTCTCTAATTTCATGCAACAAATGTACGAATAATTAATGGCTTATCAAAATGGTAGAGCATATATTATTAATGGTAGAATGTGTCTTTGTTTTATGCACTACCTTTGCACTCGTAATCAAAACAAATAGCATTATGAAAGAAATTAAAAATGTAGAAAAAGGTGAGAACTTCACCACGGTGAACGTAGGTAAGTTGAATGAAATTAAGGAATATGAGTTGGCTATGGGCAATTTCTCTATCCCAGGAAAGGTGTTTGCCGGACATGCACTACAAGCAACAGGCGCAGAATTGTCTTTCCAAAGTCTTGCAGCTGGGCAGGATTATGGCACACGCCATGCCCATAAAACCCATGAAGAACTTTATTTCATTCTTAAAGGTGACGGAATTTTCGATGTAGACGGCAAACGATTTCCCGTTTCAGAAGGAAGCATCGTGAGAATTGCGCCCAATGGCAAACGTGCTTTCAAGAACACAGGCAGCAGCGAAATGCTCGTGCTTTGCGTACAATATAAGGCAAATTCGTTCTCTGATGATGATGAACCTCTGAAAGATGGTATTATGTTGGAAGCCAATGTTAAACTTTAATTTTAATAAACAATGAATATTCAGCAAGTAAGAAACGCAACGATAATCGTTGAATATGGGGGAAAGAAAATTCTGATCGACCCCATGTTGGGAAAGAAAGGCTGCATGCCTCCTTTCCCCTTTAGTAGAAATCAACACCTGCGCAACCCACTTCATGAACTACCTTTTCCCGTAGAAGAGGTGTTAAAAGGTGTAGATGCGGTGTTGCTTACCCATTTGCACGATGACCATATCGATGAGGCGGCTTATGAAATTATACTTAAAGATATGCGATTTTTTGTGCAAGACGAAAACGATCGGCAGGTGGTAATGTCGCATGGATTTAATCATGTGGAAGTTGTCGGTGACAATACAAGGGTTGGGGAAGTGAGCATACAAAAGGCTGAGAGCCAGCATGGTAATACACTCATTGGAACGAAAGAGGTGCGTGGCATCATGACCAAGTCCAACCTCCCTGTTGGTGGCTATTCGGTGAATCCATACGTGGGGTGCACCCATGCTTGCAAGTATTGTTACGCCTCATTCATGAAGCGCTTCACAGGACATAAAGAAGAATGGGGCACTTTCTTAGACGTGAAGCATTGGACTGCAATCAAGAATCCGAAGAAATATGCCGGACAACGCGTGGTTATTGGATCAGTGACCGATGGGTATAATCCCGAAGAAGCAACGTTCCGTAGGACACGTAAACTGCTTGAAGAGCTCAAAGACAGCGATGCAGAAATACTCATTTGTACAAAGAGCGACCTCGTGTTGCGCGATCTTGACCTGCTCCGGCAAATGAAGAAAGTCACCGTATCGTGGTCAGTCAACACACTTGATGAGACATTTCGTGCCGACATAGACAAGGCCGTGAGCATAGAGCGGCGCATCGCAGCCATGCGAAAGGTCTACGAGGCGGGCATCCGAACCATTTGTTTTGTGTCGCCCATCTTCCCTGGCATCACCAATTTCAAAGCTATTTTTCATGAAGTGAAAGATATTTGCGACCTCTTTTGGCTTGAGAACCTCAATCTGCGGGGTGGTTTTAAGGCCAACATTATGGGTTATATCAAATCACACTATCCCCATTTGTTCCCACTTTATGAAGAAATCTATTTGCATAAAGACCGAACATATTGGAAGCAATTGGAGCAAGAGGCCGCGAAAATGGCACAGGAGGCTCAATGTAAGTATGTGGATAATGAATTGCCTTACGAACGAAGTCCCAAAGGACATCCCTCGATAGTGAATTATCTTTATCACGAAGAAATCAGAGGGTCAGGAAATACGGGTAAAAGGAATGTTATGCAATAAAACAGATGCGTATCTCTACTGTTGATAGACTACTTGGAGAATAACTACTTATAAGGCTTTCGGTATACTTGAAAGCCTCAAAAACATAGTTGTGTGTAGTTAGACGGTAGTAATAACCATTCCTACTTTCTGACTACAATACCAACCCTTTCTCTTTCATTGTATTATCCCTTTTTGTAGTAATGTAGTAGGATAATATCGGTGAAAGAGAAAAGTATATCAATTGATACTGTCACTGCAGTGTAGGTATATCTGCTCCACTACAGGTAAAGGGCGTTGTAGCTCTCGACAGAGGTGTTTTCTGAACAAATGGGCTTCCATGCTGTCCAATTGATAAGACAAAGCGATGATGATAGTAAGCGGATAAAGCAAGGCATAACCTTTTAACTGTCCATTTACGAACACTTCCACCTCCCCTATATTCCTTTCCTCGGGATGTAGGGAAAATATTTTGAGGAGTAGTTGCAATTGATAATTGAGCTTCTTCCATATTACATTAAAGAAATCTACGAGTTCACTCTCTGTCATGGCTATATCACCTTTGCCTTTGCGAATGATTTGCATATTGTCGCTCCATTCAAAATAGCTGCGGTCTCTTTTTGTTTGATGGTGATTGATGTTCATATTGCTTCCTCCTTTGCTTTCTCCTTTTGATATTTTCTTATCAGCCTGTCCATATCCTTTGAAATCTTGTTGTCCGTTACCTGCGCATAAATCTGCGTGCTTGATATGGAGGCATGCCCCATCATCTTGGCTATACTCTCAATAGGTATTCCTGCGCTTAGGCTCATCGTACCGAAGGTATGACTTGCAACATGGTACGACAATCTCTGTCTGATACCGCAAGCCTTACCCACAATACTCAGCTTTGCACTCATCACGCTACGGCTGCAAGTACAGTAAAAGATAAAGTCGTTACCTTTTTCTTTCACCGTCTGCATTTCTTTCATACAGGGTTGCTCTTCCTTACATTGATTGATGATGGCCTCCGCTATCGGGTGCAGGGGCACAATAAACTCCACCTTTGTCTTCTACCTTTCTTGACGGATATATTTCTGTCCGTCTGCTGCCGTTTGGATATGCCTGTATTCCAAATTTTCCATATCAGCGATAGCCATACCTGTGAAGCATGAAAAGACAAACATCAGCCGTGCCAACTCTGCTTCCCTGTCATTCATCCTCATTGCCATAAGTTTCATTACATCACTCTTTTGCAGGAAGCGTATCTTCTTTTCCTCCTTCTCATACTTGGCGTTCTCAAAGGAATTGCAGCGGATAATCCTGCTGCTCACCGCACGAAACATCAGTCGGCTCAGCCAACAGAGATTGGTATTGACTGTCGATGCTTTCAGCCCACGCTTTTTTAGGAAGAAACGGTATTCCTCGAACAAACTCTCCGTAATGGTGGCGATAGATATGTCTTGTACTCCTTTGTTTTCGATAAAATATCGGAGATTTTTATCAGAATAGTAAAGGTTCAGAAAAGTCCCCTCTGCCCTTGACTTGCCCACGCTCTCTTGGACGGATTGTAGTTCCGCCTTACTCATGGCAAGGAGCGATGTCGGATTGGTAGCTATACCTTGCAGGTGGTTCTTGATAAGTTCCACACTTACCACTCCTTCCCTCGTCAGCATGTCCCGATAGGTTTTTTCTATCAATTCCCTGAACTCGCTGATTCTTTGATTGGTCTTCTTGTCAGTCGTCAACCCCTGTTTGCTGTTCCACCCGGAGACTTTACACTTTTCTCCTGTGGTAATGGCGGTGCTCTTTCCGTCTATGGTGATACGGCAGAGAATAGCGGTCTTGCCGTCTGCTTTTATTTTCTTTCTGTTGATGTAAAACAATATCTTGAATGTACTTCTCATAAAAAATCTTGGTTAAATGGTTAAACGCAAATCTTCAGTAAAAGAAAGGAAACGGTTAAACTCCTCAAAGAGTTTCTGCGGTGTAACCTTCGCATAACGTTCGGTCATACTTATGTTCGTATGTCCGAGCATCTTGCTCACCGTTTCAATAGGAACGCCCTGCTCCAAAGTGATAAGTGTGGCAAAGGTATGCCTTGCAGTGTGCGATGTAAATGGAAAAGAAATACCTGCCCGTAATCGCAAGGCTTTGAGACAAGACTGATAAGTGGGATATTTTATGAAAGGCAGTAGTGCTTCCCTTTCATCGCTGTACATTTTCTCAATTAACCGAACAGTTTCCGGCAATAACTTGATACGACAAAGTACGCCTGTCTTTTGTCTGCTGAACTTCAACCACAAACTGCCTGCATCATCACGGACAAGATGCTTCTTGCTTAGTTCCATCAAATCACAATAGGCTGCACCGGTATAACAGGCGAAGAGAAACACATCACGAGCGGTTTCCATTTCCTCTTCCAACTCATCAAAGCAGATTGCCTTCAACTTGTCCAATGCTTCTTGGTCAAGAGCTTTAGGTGCTTTCTTGTCTCCTCGTTCTATATGGACTTTATCAAACAGAAGCGTATCAGCCAGTCCCTCACGATAAGCCAGCCTACAGACGGTCTTCAAATCTGCTGCAACTCTGAAAAATGTGCTTTGTTGATGACCGAGTTCGCCAAGACAGAATGTCTGCAATTCGTAGATAAAGCTTTCTGTGAGCTGCGAAAAAGCCAAGTCCGAAACATGGTATTTCTTCTGAATGAACTCCTGTAATCGTTTCCGAGTGGAATGATAGGCGGACATAGACTCTTCCTTGATGTCTATACCGATATGGCTTTCTTTCTCCTTGATGAGCATATCCAACCTTTCGATGAGCATACATCTTGCCTGTACACAGCCTTGAAACTGTTCCTTTACATCGGTTGCATCAAATGGCTGGCCTTTGGCAATCAACGATTGATAGGCAGACTGAATGGAAAGTAACAGGTTTTCCAACTTGCCGTTAATTTCCACCGCTTCACGGCTCTTGCCATTCATCCGGCTCTCACGTGGATTCCATAAACCGGGGTTGCAGGAAAGTTTACAACTGAACTGCGCAATACTCCTTCCAAGTGTTATCCGCCCCATAATCGGGGCTTTACCTGATTTGTCTATACCGCTCTTTTTAAGGTAGAGCAACACTTTCATCTTTTCTTTTTCCATACGCTTTAATATTTGTGGGCAAAGACTGTGCAAGCGAGTTCCATAAGAGCTTGCTCTCAAATGGACGAGTGCAGTCTATCTTATGCAAAATTACCCGAATTAAAGCGTTCCTCACATACGCAGAAAACTGCCGACCAAAGCAACAGCCACACGAGCGAAAATAATTCAGTTACCTATTTCTTCTCCATCGTTACCAACATCAAAACAAGGTAACACTCTGGTAACTGAACTTCTGCCTAAATCCGCATATTTCTGCCCTTTACAAATAGAGCAGTATTATGCCAATTCGTGTATTTCCTCCTCATTATCAGTTAGTTTACATCAACCTCAACATTTCTTCATTTTCAGCTATTATTTACTCGATAATAATATATTACTTACACGTAAATAAAACTATATAATAAGTGTCTAAGTAATGCAGAAGGCGGATGTAAATGCAACGGAAGCATTGAGAAATTAAACTCAAACATATCGGTAGAGACTTCGCTACCATTTACGCATTGGTGGCGTGCTATACTCGTTATTGTTTGCATAGTTTCGCATAAAGTAATATCTTTGCAATGGGATATCCCAAAGTAAACGAAAGTAGAGTTTTTCACGACAAAGAAAATTGGATAGAAATACTACACTTATGGAAAGAACTAAAAGCTAAACAGTTAGGAATGAACGAAGAAATAAACAAGTTGATAGATGCATTGCCCCCAAACAAGCAACTGTTGTTTGGTGTTTGTTGCGTTAAAAGAATAGAGAATTGTCTTTATAAGTTTCTGAAAAACAAAGAAGAAGAACCAGCAGCAATTGTAGTGGAGGGGGCAATTGATAGGCTTTTTAAGAGTTGTGTGTTGGCTTATTTCGCTAATAGCTGTATGATTTTTAGCGAGGAAGTACAAGCATTCGTAGAATATCTAATTCCCGATACCGACGCAGACGGAAGCAATGAAGCTCTATATGCACAGAACGCAGCAATAGCATTGGCATATTGCATCAGATTTACAAAAGAGCAAAATGCCGACTTTATTCACTATTGTGCACTAAAAATATTTGAAACAATAGATGTTATGGCGTTCGACATATCAGATAATGAACGTTCAAACATACTCGTTTTGCAAGAAACAGAAACGCAAAAGAGAATTATAAAACTAATAGATGCTATGCCAAACAACTTCGACTTTAACGAAATAGAAGCGTTAAAAGAAACCATTGCCCAGTTTTCTATTGACTAATAATGCAATCGCCCAGTGGAAAACAATAATTAGCAGTATTGATAGATATGCCGCAGTAACTTATAAAAACAAGCAAAACCACTATATGTTGCACATATTAGTCCACAGAATGTTCAGCAAACACACTGCAAGGCTCATTCATTGTGTAATATCAGCGAACACACCGCAAGGTTTATTCATTACTTAAAATGTATATCAACGGACATTCTACAGGGTCTATTCATTGCGTAAATGTATATCAGCGAACACACCGTAGGCGTAGGGGCAGATTCATCTCGCCCGTACATCATTCATAATCCAACAAACACACCACAAGGTTTATTCAGCGCATAATATCAGCGAACACACCGCAGGCGTAGGGGCAGATTTATCTCGCCCGTACATCATTCATAATCCAACAAACACACCACAAGGTTTATTCAGTGCATAATATCAGCGAACACACCGCAGGCGTAGGGGCAGATTCATCTCGCCCGTACATCATTCATAGTCCAACAAACAAACTAAAAGGTTTATTCAGTGCTAATATCAGCAAACACACCGTAGGCGTAGGGACTGATTCATCTCGCCCGACAATCATTCATAATCCAACAAACACACCACAAGGCTCATTCATTGCGTAATATCAGCGACACACCGTAGGCGTAGGGGCAGATTTATCTCGCCCGACAATCATTCATAATCCAACAAACACACCACAAGGTTTATTCATTGCGTAATATCAGCGAACACACCGTAGACATAGGGGCAGATTCATCTCGCCCGTCAATCGTCTATTATTACTCTCGAAAAGGTTAGCAAAACTACTATGAACAAGTCGCTACAGTTCGATAAATATAATTCACCCCTAAATAGGTAGAGTAATATATAAACACAACAAAAAAGCCCCGACTACTCATCGTAATCAGGGCTATTTAGAAAAAAGGCAGCTACCTACTCTCCCACATTGCATTGCAGTACCATCGGCGCAATCGGGCTTAACTTCTCTGTTCGGAATGGGAAGAGGTGGAACCCCGACGCAATAACCACCTAAAATAATGCTAGTGTTAATAATATATCTGATATTATAGAATAAATATAATAGCCAAAATATAAAATACACTGTATAAGTGACTATGCCACAAGCAAAAACTAAATAAAGAAAAGTAAAAATACGATTCTTAAAGTATAAACACACTGAATGAAAGTTTTGGGCAATTAGTAGTGCTCGGCTTTGACATCGCTGTCTTTACACCTACACCCTATCAACGTCATAGTCTATGACGACCCTTATGAGGAGTTCTAATCTTGCGGAAGGCTTCGCACTTAGATGCTTTCAGCGCTTATCCATACCAGACTCAGATACCCAGCGGTGCACCTGGCGGCACAACTGGTAAACCGGAGGTCTGTCCACCACGGTCCTCTCGTACTAGTGGCGGCACCACGCAAAACTCCAACGCCCACGATAGATAGAGACCGAACTGTCTCACGACGTTCTGAACCCAGCTCGCGTGCCACTTTAATGGGCGAACAGCCCAACCCTTGGGACCTTCTCCAGCCCCAGGATGTGACGAGCCGACATCGAGGTGCCAAACCACCCCGTCGATATGAGCTCTTGGGGGGGATCAGCCTGTTATCCCCGGAGTACCTTTTATCCTTTGAGCGATGCAGTTTCCATACACTTGCACCGGATCACTATGCCCCAGTTTCCTGCCTGCTCGGCATGTCTGCCTCCCAGTCAAGCGCCCTTATGCCATTACACTCTATGAGGTCGGTTACCAATCGACCCGAGGGCACCTTTGGAAGCCTCCGTTACGCTTTTGGAGGCGACCACCCCAGTCAAACTACCCACCAAACAATGTCCACGAAAGTACGTGTTAGACCTCAGACAGCCAAAGGGCCGTATTTCAAGGATGGCTCCACACACACTGGCGTGCATGCTTCAAAGCCTCCGGCCTATCCTACACATCGGATGACCAAGGTCAATGCTAAGCTGTAGTAAAGGTTCACGGGGTCTTTTCGTCCCATCGCGGGTAATCGGCATCTTCACCGATACTACAATTTCACTGAGATCATGATTGAGACAGCGTCCGGATCATTACACCATTCGTGCAGGTCGGAACTTACCCGACAAGGAATTTCGCTACCTTAGGACCGTTATAGTTACGGCCGCCGTTTACTGGGGCTTCAATTCAAACCGTCGACATACATCTAAGCTCTCCTCTTAACCTTCCAGCACCGGGCAGGTGTCAGGCTGTATACATCATCTTTCGAGTTAGCACAGCCCTGTGTTTTTGTTAAACAGTTGCCTGGACCTATTCTCTGCGCCTCATTAAAAATGAGGACCCCTTATTCCGAAGTTACGGGGTCAATTTGCCTAGTTCCTTAACCATGAATCTCTCAACGCCTTAGTATGTTCTACCCGACTACGTGTGTCCGATTACGGTACGGGTTGCTCAAACATTAAGCTTAGCGGATTTTCTTGGAAGTATGATTACCTGTACTATCAAAGCTCTCCGAAGAAAACTCTGTACTATAGAAGATCAGCTCTAAATGCGGATTTGCCTACATCTATCTACACCTAACTTCTTTAACGCCCATATCCGTAAGGGCGCGACAGTGTCACTGCTCCGTCTCCACATCGCTGAATGAGCAAGTCACGGAATATTAACCGTGAAGCCATCGCCTTCGCCATTCGGCTGAGACTTAGGACCCGACTAACCCCAGGCTGATTGACATCGCCTGGGAAACCTTAGTCTTACGGCGAGGGGGAATCTTACCCCCTTTATCGTTACTTATACCTACATTTGCGTTTCTATACGCTCCAGGATCAATCAATATCACCATTCAACGCATATAGAATGCTCCCCTACCGATACTTTTTATATACAATGCTATCCCGCGACTTCGGTATCTGACTTATACCCGATTATTATCCATGCCCGGACCCTCGACTAGTGAGCTGTTACGCACTCTTTGAATGAATGGCTGCTTCCAAGCCAACATCCTAGCTGTCACCGGGACCAGACTTCGTTAGACTAACTTAGACAGAATTTCGGGACCTTAGACGACGGTCAGGATTCTTCTCCTCTCGGGGACGGACCTTAGCACCCGCCCCCTTACTGCACGACTACAGTCCGTGAGCATTCGGAGTTCGTCAGGTCGCGATAGGCGGTGAAGCCCTCTTGACCTATCGGTCGCTCTACCTCTCACGGAGAACATCGCACGCGGCACCTAAATGCCTTTCGGGGAGTACGAGCTATCTCCAAGTTTGATTGGCCTTTCACTCCTACACTCAACTCATCGGGAAGCTTTTCAACGCTTATCCGTGCGGTCCTCCATTCTGTGTTACCAGAACTTCAACCTGGTCAAGTGTAGATCACTTGGTTTCGCGTCTACCCCATCCAACTATACGCCCTATTTAGGCTCGCTTTCACTACGGATACGGGGCTGAACCCCTTAACCTCGCTGGACATGGTAACTCGTAGGTTCATTATGCAAAAGGCACGCCGTCACATATATATATGCTCCGACCGCTTGTAGGCGTATGGTTTCAGGAACTATTTCACTCTCCTCATTGGAGTGCTTTTCACCTTTCCCTCACGGTACTAATTCACTATCGGTCTCACGGGAGTATTTAGCCTTACCGGATGGTCCCGGCAGATTCATGCAGAATTACTCGTGCTCCGCACTACTCAGGGATTCACTACGTCTCATCAAGCTTCGGATACAGGATTATCACCTTATATTATTGAACTTTCCAGAACATTCTCCTCACTTTCAAAGTACGATATCGTGACCCTACTACCCCTATCACGCATTAATACGTCATAGGTTTGGGCTATTCCCCGTTCGCTCGCCACTACTAGGGGAATCATTAAATTATTTTCTTTTCCTACAGGTACTAAGATGTTTCAGTTCCCTGCGTTTGCTCCCATAAAAAATATATGGGTGACTATCATTCAGACAGTCAGGTTGTCCCATTCGGAAATCCTCGGATCAAAGATTATTTGCATCTACCCGAGGCTTATCGCAGCTTATCACGTCCTTCATCGCCTCCGTGAGCCTAGGCATCCGCCATACGCCCTTAATTACTTTCTATTCATTTTATATACTACCAAACTAATAATACTAATGGTAGCATATTCATGCTCATACTTTCAGCTGTATTTTGAAATCTAATTCTAATCCTTCTTGTATAAACAAAAAGAAATTACTTTACTTTACAGTCTTGCTTGTGTCAATATGTCAAAGAACGATATCAATGATGCAACGATAAAACGATGCAAAAATGATGAGTGGAGAATAACGGATTCGAACCGTTGACCCCCTGCTTGCAAAGCAGGTGCTCTAGCCAACTGAGCTAATCCCCCGAAAAGAAATTTTAAGAAGTATAGTCATCTATCAACATTGACTAACGTCGATGTGTAGTCATCTGACTTGATGCCTAACAACATTGACTAACGTCGATGTGTAGTCATCTGACTTGATGCCTAACAACATTGACTAGACTTGAACTGCCGACCTCCACATTATCAGTGTGGCGCTCTAACCAACTGAGCTATAGGACTGAGTTGAGTAAGAGCCGAGTGGCTTCTACCTGGCTTCCTTCATTTCTATATTGTAGAACAAAGATGCGAGTACAAGAAGAGAAAACTTCCTAACATCTATTATTTATATGGTGATAAACATTTAGATAATACAAAAATAAAAGTCCTATCCAGAAAGGAGGTGTTCCAGCCGCACCTTCCGGTACGGCTACCTTGTTACGACTTAGCCCCAATTACCAGTTTTGCCCTAGGTCGCTCCTTACGGTTACGAACTTCAGGCACCCCCGGCTTTCATGGCTTGACGGGCGGTGTGTACAAGGCCCGGGAACGTATTCACCGCGCCATGGCTGATGCGCGATTACTAGCGAATCCAGCTTCGTGAGGTCGGGTTGCAGACCTCAGTCCGAACTGGGACCGGCTTTTAAGATTTGATGCAATTTGCATTACACCGTCCCTCTGTACCGGCCATTGTAACACGTGTGTAGCCCCGGACGTAAGGGCCGTGCTGATTTGACGTCATCCCCACCTTCCTCACACCTTGCGGTGGCAGTGTTCCCAGAGTGCCCAGCATTACCTGATGGCAACTAAGAAAAGGGGTTGCGCTCGTTATGGCACTTAAGCCGACACCTCACGGCACGAGCTGACGACAACCATGCAGCACCTTCACAGAGACCCCGAAGGGCATATTTATCTCTAAATAATTCCTCTGCAATTCAAGCCCGGGTAAGGTTCCTCGCGTATCATCGAATTAAACCACATGTTCCTCCGCTTGTGCGGGCCCCCGTCAATTCCTTTGAGTTTCACCGTTGCCGGCGTACTCCCCAGGTGGGATGCTTAATGCTTTCGCTTAGCCGCTAACGCCAGGCGCTAACAGCGGGCATCCATCGTTTACTGTGCGGACTACCAGGGTATCTAATCCTGTTCGATACCCGCACCTTCGAGCTTAAGCGTCAGTTACACTCCCGTATGCTGCCTTCGCAATCGGAGTTCTTCATGATATCTAAGCATTTCACCGCTACACCATGAATTCCGCATACGTTGTGTGCACTCAAGTTCGCCAGTTCGCGCTGCAAGTTAAATGTTGAGCATCTAAATTTCACAACACGCTTAACAAACCGCCTACACTCCCTTTAAACCCAATAAATCCGGATAACGCCTGGACCTTCCGTATTACCGCGGCTGCTGGCACGGAATTAGCCGGTCCTTATTCATACGATACATGCAATAACGCACACGTGCATCAAATTATTCTCGTATAAAAGCAGTTTACAACCCATAGGGCCGTCTTCCTGCACGCTACTTGGCTGGTTCAGGCTTGCGCCCATTGACCAATATTCCTCACTGCTGCCTCCCGTAGGAGTTTGGACCGTGTCTCAGTTCCAATGTGGGGGACCTTCCTCTCAGAACCCCTACTGATCGTCGCCTTGGTGAGCCATTACCTCACCAACAAGCTAATCAGACGCATCCCCATCCTTTACCGATAAATCTTTTATTCATATCTGATGCCATCAATGAATTACATCGGGTATTAGGCCGTCTTTCAACGGGGTATCCCCAAGTAAAGGGCAGGTTGGATACGCGATACTCACCCGTGCGCCGGTCGACGTCCAAAATGTGCAAGCACATAATGCCGTTTCCCCTCGACTTGCATGTGTTAAGCCTATAGCTAGCGTTCATCCTGAGCCAGGATCAAACTCTCCATTGTAAAATGTCTTTTATAAGAATATATAAACACCACTATAAAATAGTGAGATATATATCTAAATTCAATATCTGCTCAGAACTAATTATCCAGTAATATCAAGTTTATACACCCATAATAAATTAACTAGGACGTTTCTTTTACCCATCTGATACTATATCGAATAGCAACAGACGCTTCTTGTACTACTTCTCTGTCTATGTAAATCTTTTCAAAGAACGATGCCTTATTAACAACTAACAGATAAACTGCTTGCCGTAAAAGCGAGTGCAAAGGTATAACAAAAAATAATAACCACCAAACTTTTCTAAGAAAAAAGTGATTCTTTTTGTAAAATAGCCTCTTCAAAAGGGTAAAGCAATGCTGGAATGATTGAATACACCTTATTTATATAATATACAGAAGAACTGTTTTTCTATATATCTGGAACAAAACTGAGAGATATCTGAAACGAACGTGAGAGATATCTGAAACGAAACTGAGAGATATCTAAGACGAACGTGAGAGATATCTAAAACAAAAGTGCCGCATATCTGATTTCACAACTCCTGTAAACAATGAAATTAGTTGATTATAATCTACCACATCATCATCTAAACAAAGAACATTACAAGCACTTGAGCGATGATGACACGAATAAACATTCCTAAAGGATAAACGGTGGCATAACTTATATTAGAGGTCTCGCCTTTAGTCGTATCGTTTGCATAAACCAATGCCATCGGATTTGCCATAGCACCACAAAGTATGCCACAAATGGTTCCATAATCGTATCTCTTTGTACGCAACGCTATAAGAGCTACTATAAATATGGGTAACACTGTAAGCAGAAAACCTAAACCTACCCACAGTAAACCTTCAGGACGAAAAACGGTATCTAAAAAGCCTTTACCTGCATCTAAACCGATACAAGCTAGATAGAGTGATAGTCCTAATTTGCGTAACATGAGCGATGCGCTACGAGTGGTATAGGACACCATGTGAAAACGCGGAGCAAATGTTCCGACCAATATTCCCATAATAATTGGTCCTCCAGCAATACCCAACCGAATAGGAGATTCCATACCTGGAAGGTTGATAGGAATGGTTCCAATAGCTAAGCCAAGTATCATACCAAGAAAAATATTACCTAAGTTAGGTTCGTTAAGTGTCTTTACTGAATTGCCAAGGAAGTATTCAGCGTGGTCAATATCTTGTGGGGTACCTACCAGTGTAAGATGGTCTCCATAGCGTAAGCGCAAATCTTCTGTGGCAAGCAATTTAATGTCGCCACGCACAACCCTACTAACGTTTACATTATACATATCTCGCAAACGCAATTGTCCAAGTAGTTTACCGTTAAGATTATTTTTTGTTAGGACTATGGTACGACTTTCGACATTCGAATCTATCTTATTCCAATCAATTTGTTCTTTATTCCAATCGCGGCGAACTGTTTGTCCAAATAGTATTTCTATACTCGTAACGTCGTCTTTATTGGCTATAACAAGTAGATTATCGTGATTTTCTAACACTGTAGCCCCCTGTGGAAGTATTACTTCTTCGTCGCGCCAAATTCGCGAGATAATAAATTTGATATGAGAACCTTGCGAAACTTCTGCAATAGTTTTGCCTATGATTGCAGGATTGACTACCACGTATTGTCCGACGTAGGTATGGTCTTCCTCTTCGGTACCTTTGAGTTCTAAATCGCTAGACTTCACAAAGAATTTTCGCAACAAAATCATAGCGAAAATGACACCAACAACACCAAGTGGATAAGTTACGGCTGTTGCGAGGGCTGCCCTACCACTGTTTACTCCTATGTGTTCTAGTGCTTGTTGCGCTGCACCAAGAGCAGGTGTGTTTGTTGTTGCACCACTAAGAATACCTACCATATCGCTCATTGGTATATTTAGTGTGTACGTCAGAGCCACAGCCATAACCGTTCCAAGTAAAATTATTGCTAAGGACCACATATTCTGTGCTTTACCTTCGTGTAACAAAGAGCTAAAGAAGTTAGGACCAACATGTAGGCCCAATGTATAAACAAACAATACTAGACCAAATGTCTCACAATAGTTTAGCATTTGAGCATCTATATTGAGACCAAAGTTACCCACGGCAATACCAACGAAGAACACAAATGCTACACCTAAAGAAACTCCAGCAAACCTTATCTTACCTAAAGCGAGTCCAGCAGCACACACAAGCGAAACTATAATAACCCCTTGTAATGCTGAATGAATATTAATAAGTCCGTTTATCCAATCCATCTTAATACGTTTTTAAGTTATCTTTAGCGGTTAATACATTACCATTATAGTATGTCTAAGTATTGTTCGAGTGGTATTCCTCTATTTTTATCCTCATTCTCCTTATTTAAATCTATGAGTCTATAAACCCCATCTATAGCTTTCTGAGTGCTATTTGTTAGCGATTCATTATCAAGTAGGTGTCCAATAAGTATTGCTGAGAAAATATCACCAGTACCTGGGAAATGTATTGGTATTTCGTTGTATGGTAAACAAAAATAGTCTCCACTACTATTACTGTATCCAATTACCGATGATTGTCCATCAATAGATATTGATGTAATAAGCGCAGACTTCGTTCCAATAGTTCTTAACTTTTTAAGAAGTTCTATACCTTCTTCCCTTGTAACCCCGTCTACTTTATATTCAGAATCTGTAAGATAACAAGCTTCTGTATAATTAGGGAAACAAAGGTCTGCAACACTAAGCATTTCACGCATCGAATTGATTGTTGATGGTGTTACACCATTATATAATTTACCATTATCTCCCATTATAGGGTCTACAAAAATCATTGTTCCATTAGCTGCTTGTTCGCGACAATAAGCAGAAATAAGCTTTGCTTGACGCTCTGAAGCAATGAATCCTGTAGCGATTGAATCGTAATGAAAGCCTAATTCCTTCCAAATAGGAAATACATCTTTTATATAGTCGGTAGTTTCGAGAATACGAAATTTACCATAATCTAAAGTATTAGACACCAATGCTGTCGGTAAGTTATACACTGGGTACCCAAAATAAGACAGAATAGGGAGCATTGCAGCTGTAGCAACCTTTCCATATCCAGCAATATCGTTAATGAGAAGAATTTGTTTCTTACGCATTCTATGTTATTCTTTAGAATGCAAAGGTACGGCAAACTATAAGAATAGCAAAATAAAATAAACATTATCTTTCACCCCAATCTCCTCGATCTAGACTTCTATAGCCAATTGCCTCTGCTATATGATGCACCTGTACCTTTGGTGAAGCTTCGAGATCGGCAATTGTTCGTGCTACTTTTAGAATACGATTATAAGCGCGTGCCGACAGTTTAAGATTTTCCATTGCTTTACGAAGTATTTCGAGCGACTGATCATCGGGTTCAATAAATTCATGGATCATGCGTTCAGACATTTGCGCATTACAGTGAATATTTGGATAGTTCTTAAACCTTTCTGTCTGAATACGTCGAGCTCTCAAAACTCGTTCTCGTATATCAGTGCTCGATTCGCCCTGTTCTGCTTTTGATAGGTCTCTGAAAGGGAGTGGAGATATTTCACATTGTATATCAATACGGTCGAGTAGCGGACCAGATATCTTCGAAAGGTATCGTTGTATTTGTCCTGGTGTACACACACAATGATGTGTAACATCGCCATAATAGCCACAAGGGCAAGGATTCATACTAGCTACAAACATAAAACTACAAGGATAAGTAACAGTATATTTAGCTCTTGATATTGTAATAGAGCGGTCTTCTAAGGGTTGTCGCAATACTTCGAGTGTATGTTTACTAAATTCAGGTAATTCATCGCAAAACAGAACACCATTATGTGCTAAGGTTATCTCTCCTGGCATTGGATTTGCTCCGCCACCAACTAAAGCTATTTCAGAAATAGTATGGTGCGGGCTACGAAATGGTCGTTGCGTTATAAGTCCTGTATTCTTTTTTAATTTACCAGCAATAGAGTGGATTTGTGTTGTTTCTAAGCTTTCTGTAAGTGCCAATGGGGGCAATATAGAAGGTAATCGTTTCGCCATCATACTCTTTCCGCTACCTGGTGGACCTATCATTATTACATTATGTGAGCCTGCAGCTGCCACTTCTAATGCTCGTTTTACGTTTTCTTGTCCACGAACATCGGCAAAATCCAAATCACTTGTATACTGATTTTCATAAAATTCTTTGCGAGTATCTACTTTATATGGTGTTTTTGTACAAGCATCGTTTAGAAAGCTAATTACTTCGCCTATGTTTTCCATTCCATATACTTCGAGCGTATCTACTACAGCTGCTTCATGCTCGTTTGCTTTCGGCACAATTAGTCCTTTAAACTTTTCAGCTCGCGCCTTAATAGCTATCGGCAAAGCTCCTTTAATAGGTTGTAATGTACCATCAAGACTTAATTCCCCCACCAGCATATATTCTTTAAGATGGTTAGAACTAATTTTTTCGGTTGCACCAAGAATAGCAATAGCAAGTGGTAAATCGAAACTTGAGCCTTCTTTACGCAAGTCGGCAGGAGCAAGATTAGCTGTAATATCGGCAACAGGAAATTGATAGCCATTATTCAATAATGCCGCTGCAATACGGTCGTGACTCTCTTTTACAGCAACGTCAGCCAATCCAGTGAGATGATACATCACCCCCCTTGTTATGCTAACCTCCACTGTAACCGTCGTAACCTCCATTCCGTTTACAGCAGCACAATAAGTTTTTACAAGCATTTAAGGTCTATAACTTTATCATTCTATTTCTGAGCGTATTCACATCTACCCTACGTTCTGTTATCTTCCCATTGTTTAAGATGATATTGTCGGGAATATATGTCAGCCCAAGTGTCTTTATTAGTTTACTCTCCATCATCTCTCCATCGCAGATATTGGGGAATACTATATCATTCTCCTTAATATATTGTCGTACACTTTTAGGTGATGGGTCTAAACAAATACCTATTACTTTGACTTCATTTCTTTTAGCAGCATCGTTAAGTGTTAGTAAAACTTCTTTGCTTTCATCATTCCATGAAGCCCATGTGCATATAATAGTGTTCTTACTTATTAAAGTAGAATTGGTAATAATATTTCCATTAAGGTCTTTTGCAGTGAATTTAGGTAATGACTGCCCTATACTTCCTTTCTGCAAACTTTGTAGATATTGTTTTAGACGCGCCAAAGCTCCATTCTTTGGCTGTTCGTTTTCCATTTCCTCTATAAGTTCGGCTATCTGTTTATAGTTTGCTTTCTTATCATTAATAAGATAACGTTCTGTCAGATAAACACTAACTGGAGAGTCAAGATGTTCCTTTACAAACTTAATGGCATCTTTCACAATTTCTGGTGGAGAGGCTACGGCTGTTTCCTTTCTAAACTTTCCCATCAGTTCATTATCGTCAGTACCCTTTACTTCCATTTCTTTTAAATGCGAGGCATCTGCTTTTATTTCCACAGCTTCGCCAGGCTCGGCAAATATTGCGTGCGTAGAGTAGTTCGGGAATACTAAAATAAGTGTACCATTAAATTCACATGGTATTTCGTAAGTAAATCTTCCACCTTTTATTTGTATTGTATCAAGTCCTGCAATAACACCTTCTGGGCTATAAACAAATAGCTCTCCCTGATTGATATGCAGCAATCTACCATCTATTTTAAAGTATCCGCTATGTTTTCCACAAGAAACCAATAGTAAAGATAATAACAAAAAATAAACTATTCGCTTCATGTAAGATGATGTTTTTATAGGTTTAATAAAAATAAAAAGCTAAATAGAGTAAACTCTCATTATGCTTTTTATCTTAAGATATACGGAATTGTATTTTAAAAGTGCCGCGAGCGGGACTTGAACCCGCACAGCCATTACTGGCCAAGGGATTTTAAGTCCCTCGTGTCTACCAATTCCACCATTGCGGCAAACCGAGTGCAAAGATAATACTAATTATTGGAACTCACAAGATAATTGTTGTTTTTTTATTCATTTAGTTTTATTCTTTGCTATTTCATATACTAACACACCATATTAATATACGTGTAACACCCCGTTGGGACCTGTTGTACTTGCTCTGTAGCGTGTCATTGTTTTACCTCTCTCTCCACTTACAATATTTCCACCTGTATTAAGATTGTAGCTTCTATGACATGTTTTACAAGTAGCTATGCCTGTTCCTGTAACCGTAAGTTCGTAGTTTCGTTGTGGCAGAGCATCTATATCAAAACAATTAGGGCATTGTAGGTCGTAGGCATAGAAATGTGCTGGTGTATCGAGGTTACCAAAGCCTACAATTAATCCATTGCTCATACCCACTCGCAAATTGCTTTGTAGACGTTCGTCAATAGCATTAAATTGTTTTTTCGACTCTAATCCTTGATTGTTTCTAAAGTGAAAATAATACACACCGTCTCTGTAAAGTGGCTTTATGGTGGTAAAAACACCTGGAGAGAGAGCATTCATCGAGCTAGCAAGCGTTGCATCGAGGTGCACACTGTTGTCTATGGTAAGGTTGCAATGATAGTTACTATACTCGTAATCTATTACGTCTTTACAAGCAATTAGCATAAACAATGCCGAAAGTATTATTATCCGCTCACCTATTTTCTTCTTTAAATTCATTTATCTCTTTTATTTTATTTTGCTTACTATAACGTTGAAAAGTTGTATTTATTAGATGTCAATACCATAAAATAGTATAAAAGAGCACTCAATTACAAAATTATAGTTACTTTTGCCTCTGTTATGAAAGGTTATCATATTATACTTACACTTGTGCTCTTGTTTGTAGTTCTGGCTGTTTCTGCTCAAGAGCATATCAATCCTGAAGATCGTGTGGTTGATTTAAATTCGCCTACTTTCGTTCCTATGGTGCACATTGGAAAGGCAAAGGTAGGACAAGATAGTGTTCAATATGTTCGTACCAACACTATTTATATTTACCCTCCTATGGAGTTTAAAAACGATAAACAGCGTCAGGCGTACAATCGGTTGGTGTATAATATAAAGAAGGTATTGCCATTGGCTAAAGAATGTAACCAAATTATATTAGAAACAGGAGCGTATTTGCAAACTATTCCTACAAAGAAAGAACGCGATGCACATACAAAAGCTGTAGAAAAGGAACTGAAACAAGTATATACTCCGCGCATTAAGAAACTAACCTACTCGCAAGGCAAGCTTCTTATAAAACTTATTGATCGCGAAACTCACTCTACGGGCTATGAACTCATACAAGCCTTTCTCGGTCCAATACGTGCTGGATTCTATCAGGCCTTTGCCTGGATGTTTGGTGCTAGCCTTAAGAAGCGATACGACCCTAAAGGTGTTGACCGACTTACAGAACGAATTGTATTGCAAATAGAGGCTGGACAGTTGTAAAGGTATGTTTCTACATACTTTTATACTGCATTCCCCAACATATTTTTAATTTCTTATAAGGCGAATAATACTCATTTTAAACACGATACTTTATAAAAGGTGTGCAATTTATCACACTCTTTTAAGCCAAATTGGTAGTTAGAGCTTAAATATATTTTGTCTTATTATCGAGCAAATTGTCTGTCGTTGCAACGTAGGCGTAGCGAGCTACGTCAGATTACAAAGACAGACAAGATGCCGATAAGAATATAAAAGATGTTAGAAAACAATACCATAGTAATAAGCACTATATAGTCATCCCTTAAAAACTATATTTCAGCATAAAGCCTGTACTGACAAGCTTTATGCTGATTCTTTTTATAAGGTACAAAAGAACTCTCATAGCTCTTTTGAAGTTATATGCTGCCGCAGCTAATAATACATTGATAGCATCTCCTTTCACACCTTTATAAAAGTTGCGAGATAATCGGTGGTCTGCTTTAAGATGTCCTATTGTTGGTTCTATACCTGCTCGTTTACAAAATAGTTTGTGTTTCTTTTTCTTTTGGTAGTAGCTGTCTTTAGCTTTAGGAACGTCTGGAATGAGTATCTTTGTCTACCCAATCTGCTTTATACCTCTATACCCTCTATCTCCTGCTAACTTATCAACCTTCCTTCCTGTCATCCTTTGGGTTTGTTCTAATGTCTTTTCAATAGTATGTCCATCATATTCATTCCTAAAAGAACATGCACCAATAATAAGTCCTGACCATGAGCGAAGAATAGATACTTTATTACCAAACTCATATTGCTTATGCTCCTTACCTTTGCTGACGCAAACCACATCTGGTTCGTGCAGAGAATATACTTTATTCTTTGACTTCCTATTCTGAGAAAGAACTTTGTAATATAGCTCAAACATATTCTCATACCCTTTCTTTCCCCCAAGATTACGCTCTAGCTCTCTTACTAATCTTCCTGCTATGGTCTTGAGTTGCCTATCTGCCTTAAGAGCTTTCTTACGATTCTTGGGATGATTACGAAAACGTTGGGAACGATAAATGCCTTTCAAGGTACGCGTATAACTCTGTCGTAGAGGAAGACAATTGTCATGAACTATCTTCAGAACGTTTTTGATTATCTTTTTATGCAACTTCGCATCTGTAGGATAGGTTATAATATTCTTCTCCTGAACGGTAGAATCAATGAAAGCCGTATCAAAATGATCTTCGTTATCATGGTCGGTATTAACGCGGATACTTTCTGCTAATATTAACTCCATACCTTCCTCGCCTATACGATTTCTGAAGTGAACTAACTCGGAAGCGTCACAGGGTTGTTTTGGCATAAATTCAAGTCCACCACAGAAATATTGGTAGTAAGCATTCTCGCTCCATTGAGAAACCACCATTTCATCTGACACATTACGCAAATGTTTTAAAATTAAAAGACCACACATCAAGCGAATAGGATGAGCAGGGCGACCATTATTGCTGCAATACAAAGGAGAGAAAGCATTTTCAAAACATTCCCAATTAATCTTATTACTAAGTTGGAAAAGAGGATGTTCATGGCTAAGCATGTCCTCTAAAGAAGAGAACATAGAGAGCTGTTTAGATGTACGTTTAAGCATAAATATCTGCAAGAATTATAGTGTAAAGGTACAAAAACTTGCAGATATTTGCAAATAATTTATAGCATAATATACTATGAATCAGAGGATTTTTAGGTTTATAAGGGTAGACTATATATATTGTGGTCTAATGACCTATTTGAGCTTAACTATAGTTTTGTGTCTTTTTATATCGGGTAGAAAATAAATAGGGCTATTATTAGCCGTATCTACTGGCTTTCGACTGTAAAACAGAATATCGTAAATGCTTAGACAATTCTGCCTGCTGTTGGCTACTTTTATCGCAGATATCTGTCACGTTTGTCTCAGATATCTGTCACGTTCGTCTCAGACGTCTGTCACGTTCGTTTTAGATATCTGTCGATTGCGTTTTAGATGTCATGCAAATTAGCTCCTTTATGATGCTATGTTATAATAGCCGAAAGATATTTATTCCTATGGGGAATGTACTCCGTTCTATTCTGCAATATTTCAATTTAAACTTCAGTATATACGCCTGATCAACAATATGTTGTTATAGCTTTAAATATATTAGAGTAGAGTTCGCTACTATCAACCGTTTTCCTTAAATATCCTCTACCGCTTTTCCATTAAGTCTTTCTCCTATTCGTAAGGAATCGTTGCCAATGCCTCGGCAATCTTCTCTATGCCTTCTTTTAGCGGACCAGATACCATTCCTTTTGCGAAAAATGGGATATCAGCATCTATAGTGAGTTTCATTTTAGATGCAGTATCGCTTACTGGAAGTATTTGAATCCAGAAGTTGAATGACATAGGCGAGTTTTCGCTTGCAAACTTAATGGTCTTTGGCTCGTCGCGTTCTACTATGCGCATAGAAATTTGTCCCACTGGAGAAACACTAATAGAGATGGTGTCTTTATCGAAGGTTAGGTCCTTTAACTTATCTTCGGGCACTTTATCTTTCACACGTTCAATGTTCGTGAGGTCGCTCAGCATATTGTAAACACTTTGCTGAGGATAAGCAATTTGCTTTATACTACTTTCAAATTTGCTCATACTTACTTCCTCCAATTAGCTGGGTCGCGACGCCATTCGTCTAACATTGGTACGTCTTCTTTCTTAATATATCCCGTTTCCAAAGCCTTTTCCACTACGCTTTGATAGTTGGTGAGTGTTACCAACTGCACATTTGCTTCCTTAAAAGCCGCTTCGGCTACTGGAAATCCATAGGTGTAAGAAGCCACCATACCTACAACCTCAAAGCCCGCTTCGCGCAATGCAGCCACTGCCTTAAGAGAGGAGCCACCAGTAGATATCAAATCTTCTACCACAACAACCTTTGCACCTTCTGGCAATTGTCCTTCTATCTGGTTCTTCATACCATGATCTTTTGGCTTCGGACGCACGTATGCATACGGTAGGGCTAGTTCCTCGGCTACTAATGCACCTTGTGCAATGGCACCAGTGGCAACTCCAGCAACAGCAGTAGCAGTGGGAAAGTGCGACAGTATAGCGTGCACCAGCTCTAACTTTACAAACGAGCGCACATCGTGGTAAGATAGAGTTTTACGATTGTCGCAATAAAAAGGAGATTTCCACCCACTTGCCCATGTAAATGGATCGTTGGGTTGGAGCTTAATTGCTTTAATGTTGAGCAGTTTGCCTGCAAATGTTTTCTTTAAATCTTCCATAAATTGTGTAATATGCTTCTGTTTATGCTGCAAAGATAACTATTTAACAATGATGTGCAAAACTAACAGTAATGTATTTTAGTTGTAACACAATAAAAATGCAAATCTATCAACCAGCAATATTGCTCTAAACTATCATTATTTCTTATATTTATAAGAACTCTAAGAATATAGAGATACTGCAATTCTCAGATACTTATTTTATGAATATTATTTTAGTTGGGAGCAATAGTTTTAGTTTTATATTGTCTATTCTACAATTTAAAGTTCCAAAAGCATTTGTTTTATAGGGCAAAACAAATGCTTTTATGCAGTGTTGATTGTAAGTCTATTATACGAGCTTTTAAGTTTGTAAAAGTGTTTACACTTCCATAGTGTGCGTATTCAAGGAAATTAGAGATGCAAAATCGTCGAAGAACTGTGGTAGTTCGTCGAAATTAATTTGTAGATACAGCATAATAAGGTTACCTTTGTGGTGGTTTGAAACAACATTTGCAACAATAAAAATATTATGCAGACAATAAAAGCGTGGTTAAAGAAGCGCAATGTACTTATATTTCTTGCACAGATAGGCATTTACTTTATGCTTACTGCAACGTGGTGTGTAGTGGTATATATCACCGAACGCGACCCATGGGTGGCAACGGCATCGGTGCGCACCAACGCTGTTATGTTCTTTCTGCTCCTCGTGGTCTTTATGGCAAACTTCTATGTGCTTGTTCCGTATCTCTACGAAGATAAAAGTAAGCTGCGCCGATGGTTGTTTTGGTTGGTAGAATTTGCCTTGGTATTTTTACTGAACTACGACTTGTTCTTCCCACGCAGCAATACAGACCATGGTGTGGTGGTACATTTGTACCACTATCAGTTCGCTATCATCTGGCTGGTTCTTAACTATGTCGTGGCGATTGCCGCTATATCTGTACGCTACTTCATACGACAGAACAATCTTCAGAAACAACTTTTAGAAGAAAAACAGCGCAATACAGAAGCCGAATTGGCTTGGCTAAAGAACCAACTAAACCCGCACTTCCTGTTTAACACACTAAATAACATCTCTTCTTTAACACAGATTGATGCCGATGAGGCGCAAAACTCCATTGGCGAACTATCCGATTTGCTGCGTTATGCACTCTACGAAACGCAACAAAAAGAGGTTCCATTGAGTGGAGAAATTGATTTTATGAAGAACTACATCTCTCTTATGGCACTGCGTTGCGACAAAAACGTGAAGATAACAACGCATTTTGATGTTCCCGATACAACACAAACCATTGCTCCCCTGTTATTCTTATCGCCTATTGAGAACGCTTTTAAGCACAGTGTAAGTAGCGGTATACCATCGTTTATAGATATTTCGCTAACCAAAAATAATGGTTTTCTGTTGTTTTCGTGCCAGAACAGTAACCACCCAAAAGGCAATTGCAACCGTAGCGGTAGCGGCATCGGTACAGAAAATATGCGTAAACGTTTGGAGCTGATGTATGCTAAATGCTACGAAATGCACCAAACGGTGGAACAAGGAGTTTACAAGTTGAGTATAAAAATAAATGTAAAGAGTTAATACCTACCCATGAATTTATCGTGTATCATCGTCGATGACGAACCGCTGGCTATCCGCTTATTGGAGAATTTCATAGAACGCACACCATTTCTGACACTCAAAGCATCGTTTACCGACTCGGTTGCTGCTATGCAATCCATAACAAACGATAGTGCAGATGTGCTGTTTCTCGATATTCAAATGCCTGACATGAATGGTATGGAGCTTTCGCACATGGTACCATCGCATACCCGCATTATATTTACAACCGCCTTTAAGGAATATGCTTTCGACAGTTACGAAGTGAATGCGCTCGACTTTCTGCTGAAGCCAATACGCTATAACAAGTTTCTTGCAGCAGCCGAAAAGGCTAAAAAATGGTTTGAGATGGCATTGCAACCGCAAAACAACCAGCACACAACGGTATTTCTGAAGGTAGACGGAGAACTACAGCAAGTGCAGTTGGACGATGTTGTGTATGTGGAAGGAATGAAGGATTACGTTATTTTCCACCTTTCCAATCGCCGATTGGTTACACACATGACTATGAAAACGGCAGAAGAGTTGTTGCCAACCAACAATTTTATGCGTGTAAACCGTTCGTACATCGTTGCATTAGATAAAATAAGAAAAGTTGATAGAAATGATTGTATTTACATAGGTAACGAGATTATACATGTAACCGATGCTTTTCTTGTAACTTTCAAGCAATATTTGGAAGAACGAAAACCATAGTTTTTCAAACTCTCACCATATAAGCAGCAATGGTTTTCAGTCGAACATAATTATAGCTTAGATACATAAAGCCACCAAATGGATTGTTTTTGCCCCAACTATTCTTACAAATAAAGTATTTGTAACCCTTCTCATTGTGAGCAATCCCTATAATTTCCATACAATGGTCGTCGGTAGTTTGATAGGTCTCAAAAGCTTCCTGACGTTGCGCCTGTGTAGGTTGCTGGGCGTCATTGTCTAATTCTGCAACACCGTTAGCAAACGAAAAACCATCTTCCGAAATATCACCTTCCCAACAAACAGGATGTCCTGCACGCACAGACTGTTCTATACGATACATCAAAGTATCGATAGGCACATTAAAAAAAGTATCGTGAAAATAGTTATCGGGCACTTCCAAAGGAAAGTAAGTACCAAAGGGGTGATGTGTAAAACTTGTTAACGCCAGATATTCGTTGTTTCTACATACACTATGGGCGAACTCTTGTGGGGTGTAAGAGGCACGGTAAAGAAATACTTGTCGGGGAATAGCACCTATCTCATCGTCTAAAATTCCATTAATATAGTTCATCTGTTCGGTAATATCTCCAGTTTTAGGTGCTAAAACTGCTTGACTAAGTTTACGTTCTAGTACTTTATAAGGTGCGCCTTCGTGCTTATGATAAGCATCAAAATGGTATAAACCGTATGTTGCAATAAGGTCTATCAACATACTACTCATTCCACGAGTAGTAATAGTGGTGCTTTGATTGGGTAAACAAGCATTTCTGGTACGTGTTAGCAGTAGTCTTCGAGCTTGTTCTGCAAGATACATACGTGCAACATAGTCGGGACTAAGATTTACAGAGTCGCCTTGCATTAAGTGTTCAGTTTCTATTGTTGCTAGCATAGCATATACCCAGCACAACGAGCTCTGTCCCTGATTCTTTACAGGGGTGGTTTGTAGCCTCACCTCATTGGTAAAATGGTGAGTAGAAATCTGTTGTTCTGACTGTTTTGCGCACCCTACGAAAAGTAGCAAAACACCTATTATAGGAACTATTCTCTTCATTTTTGTTTGTATTCAATAAGATAATACTCTTATTGAATACCTTTTTTATATACTATAAATTAGCTGAATGAGCGTTTGTCCTACTGCCTGCAATGTTGTACGGTCTATGTGTTCCATTGTATCGCTTACAGTATGCCATGTTGGTCCGAACGAACTTTGGGTACAATCAGGATAATATGGAATAACATCAATGGTAGGAATGCCAGCTATTTTATTGAGAGGTTCGTGGTCATCAGTAACCATTCCACCTGTTGTTTCTGGAAAATACGACTCAAAGCCAGCATTTTTTGCAGCTCTCCATACACGGTCTACCACATCAGGAGCATATTGTAGAGACATTCCTTCCTTATAGAACTGAGCGCCTTCGCCTCCAACCATATCGAGCAGAATACCAAACTTAGGACGGATAGCAAGAGGTAAGTTCTTTGCAAAATAATTAGAGCCTAAAGCCCAACTGTCTCCAGACTGATCTTGATACTGGGTCTCCCACTGTGGTACTCCCCAATCTTCGGCATCGAAACAAACAAAATCGATTCCCACATTAGGCACACTATCTGCTTGTATCTGGCGTGCCAGCTCTATCATAACGGCAACACCAGAGGCTCCATCATTAGCTGCCATAACAGGTTTCTTATGATTTGTTGAGTCTGGATCGTTATCTGCCCATGGTCTACTATCCCAATGTGCACACACTAAAACACGTTGTTGTGCCTTTGGGTTGGTACGAGCGATAATGTTTGTAGACTTTAATACCGTTCCATCATAAGCTTTCAGATCTGCTTTTTGTGTCTGAACTTCACAGCCATATTGCTTAAATTTAGCTATAATCCACTGTTCGCACTTGTCGTGAGCCGACGAATTCATAGTACGGGGACCAAAATTGCACTGTGCTTCCGTGTAAGCAAAAGCTGAATCAGGGTTAAACTTAGGTCCAATAGGTTTTGCAGCAGCTACCGTATCGCTATCTCCTGTATTGTTATTAGTGGCTTTACCCTTACAGCTAAATGTAAAAACTGCAAATAAAAACACTGCTATGCCACTACAAAAAAACTTTATATTCCCGTTCATTTTCGTTTCTTTTATTTCTGTTTAGCTGCTTGTACTTGTGCCATAACTCGCAACCAGTTACCTCCCCATATTTTTTCTATATCGCGCTCACTATATTTACGTGCAAGCAGATGGCGAGTAAAGTTAATCATTTCGCTTGCATCTGCCATTCCACACACAGTTCCATCACCATCAAAATCAGTTCCAATGCCTACATAGTCTATCCCCATTATGCTGATAGCATGCTCTAAATGGGCAATAGCATCGAGAACAGAGGCTGTCCCTTCTTTACGTAAGAAACCATGATAGAGTGTAATGTGTGCAACACCGCCTTTCTTAGCTAACGCTCGTAGTTGGTCATCGGTAAGATTTCGGGGTACATTACAGAGAGCTTTGCTGTTAGAATGGCTACACACAATGGGTTGGCTACTAATTTCAAGAGCATCGTAAAAGCTTTTTTCTGCACCATGACTGAGATCGACCATAATACCATTGCGATTCATTTCGCGTATCACAGCAGCACCAAACTTACTAACCCCACCATGAAGATTACTTCCTCGTGCCGAATCGCAGATATCGTTATCTCCATTATGACACAAAGTGATATATGTAACCCCTCGTTGTGCAAAATATTTCACATTAGCAAGGTCGCCCTCTAATGCCAGACCATTTT
This sequence comes from Prevotella pallens, assembly GCF_900454935.1. Taxonomy (NCBI): domain Bacteria; kingdom Pseudomonadati; phylum Bacteroidota; class Bacteroidia; order Bacteroidales; family Prevotellaceae; genus Prevotella; species Prevotella pallens. The sequence continues at coordinate 394,087 of NZ_UGTP01000001.1, read as the reverse complement.
CAATAGCAAACATAATGCTCTTTCGTCCTTTACGTTTGTCCTCATAAAGGTCGGACGGTGTACGAGCAATACTAAGGTAACGGTTGTTATCTTTTACTATTTTCTCTATTTTATTGAAGATTAAATCGGCATAAGATGTAGGTGTAAGGTTATTCAAGACATCAGTCAATTCAGGATTAAATTGCTTTAATCCTTCTACGTCTATCTTTGATGAGAACGTTTCTCCTATACGTGGCTGTGGCAAATAAGCTGCCATTGTAACAGCATCTTGGTGTCCTTCCGTCATCTTATGTAGGTCATAAAGTATACGTGGATCACGTTTGGCAAAGTCTACGCCCTGTGGAAAGAACATTGGAGTGTCGCAATGAGTGTCAAGAGTAAGTATCCTTGTATGCAATTGCTTAGCTGTTCGGAAGCTATCAGCCTCATTTACGAACCATTTAAATAGTTTCTGACCATCTTCTTCTAACCACTCTGGGTGCCACTGGACACCCATTATAGGTTTAAATTCTGCACTTTCCATACATTCTATTACACCATCTGGAGCGTATGCTGTAACTTTAAATCGTTTACCAGGCATAGAAACTGCTTGATGATGGAATGAATTTACAAATATTTTCTCTTGCTTATATATGGAATAAAGCACAGAATCGGGAGCTATCTTTATGCTATGTGTAGGTTCGTTGAAAGATGCGCTCTGGTCGTGTTTGAGCTTTGCAGGACGCAAAGTGGTAACACTTTTCATACGTGTGAGCTTCTTTTCTTCGGTCTCTTCAACAATATAGGGGTCGTAAATATGCTGTTGTACCTTCCCACCCAACGCTATAGCTAATACTTGCAAGCCTCGACAAACTGCAAAAATAGGTATCTGCCTATTGTAAGCTAAGCGTGTTGTGAGCAATTCGGAAAGATCACGTTTATTGTTTATACTACCCATATTGCGAATAGGTTCCTCTCCTTCCCACAAAGGGTTCACATCTGCCCCACCAGTAAGTAGAAGTCCATCTATACGATTAAGTATATTAACAATTACTTGTGTATCTGTTGTGGGGGGAATAAGTAGTGGCGTACCTCCTGCGTCTATCACTTGTTTATGGAAAACTTCACGAATGGTAACGTCTTGGTCTGCAAAATTGGTAACAATACCAATGACTGGTCTGCTAGTTCCTTCGGGATAATGGTCATAAAGTTCTGCTAAATGGGCATCTAAATCATAATTTTGCATTGTAATTTTATTTTAATAGACGATAGAAGCAACGCACAAGTTGTACAGTTTAGAGATTTTCGCTAATTGGTATTTCACGTTTTATGCTCTGTTCAAGCGAAATCAGCGTCTCAGTAGAAACTACTCCAGGTATGCTTTGTATTTTATTGTTAAGCAAATCCATAAGTTGTTCGTTGTCTTTTGCAAAGAGTTTAACGAGCATAGTGTATGAACCTGTGGTGAAATGACACTCTATTACTTCAGGAATAGAACTAATACGTTCTACTACTTCGCGATACATAGATCCGCGCTCAAGATTTAAACCAACATAAGTACAGGTCGTGTAACCAAGACTTTTGGGATTTACGTGGAAGCCACTGCCCACAATTACACCATTTTCAATAAGGTGTTGAACTCTTTGATGGATTGCAGCACGTGATACTCCACATTCTGCTGCTACATCTTTAAACGGTATTCGAGCATTCAGCGAAAGGATACCGAGAATTTTTCTGTCTAATTTGTCTATCTTATCCATATCAATACTGTTTCTGACTTGCTTATTACAACAAGTAAGTTAGTTTACAATTTGAAAGCAAAAGTAGACATTTTAAATGAAACAGGCAATAGAAAAGCATAAAAAAAGTGTGCCACTGTGCACACTTTGTTATTTTTTCTAAAGTTATTTGCTTTGAGTTCCCACTGTAGTTGGTACTATTCCTTGTAATTCAAGAGTGAATATGAGCGGAGAATAAGGTGCGATATCGTTACCTGCACCTCGTGCACCGTATGCCAATTCTTGTGGAATATAGATTTCCCACTTAGAACCTACAGGCATTAACAGAAGAGCTTCCGTCCACCCTTTTATTAGTCTTCCAACTCCAAAGGTATCGCTCTCTGTCCCATGACGAGCTGTCGAATCAAACACTTTGCCATCTATGGTACGTCCTTCGTATACAACTTTAACCTGATCGTCCTTGCCTGGCTTTGCACCATTGCCCTTAACGAGTATCTTATACTGCAATCCGCTTGGCAAAGTAACTACCCCTGGCTTCTTTTTATTGGCTGCGAGGAACTTCTCTCCTGCAACTTTCACAGCCTCGTTACGTTGTTCTACCAACTGCTGTTGTTTCTTCGCAAAGTATGTTTGAGCGGCTTCGGGCTTCATAAAGCTTGTATCTTGCTTTAGCGCATCTACAAAACCTTTAAAGAACAGGTCTTCATCTATGTCGGCTGATGTACCTTTAAACTGCTTTTGTATATTAGGAAGCATACTCCGTTCTACCTGTGCTGCAATTTGCAGACCTGCTGTGTAAGCAGAGAAAGAGGTGTCTTTACGTTTTGAAATACCTTCTTTCAGTCCACGTATAAAGTCGGGAAGCTGTTCTTTTGATACTCCTAACTGACTTGAAATATACTCTTCCAACCCGCGTGTTGCATTCATTCCCGCTGCGTAACTTAACGAATCGAACTTCGTTATATCTATTGCGGGCTCATCGCTGACAGGTGTTGTGATTGCTATTGATTCTATTTGCTCTTGCTTTTTCTGTTTCTTCTCTTTCTTGCTCTGTGCGTTTGCCGTGCTAAAGCCTGCACTTGCCACAACGAGCAATGCCATAATTGCAATTTTCTTCATTGTCTTTTTCGTTTAAATAGGAATACTGACAGCGAGCATTCCTGTGTTGTTTCCCATGAAATAATATCGTAATGAAAAAGTGGATTGGGCTAATCATTTCCCAACCCACCTTATTACATAATATTGTACAAATAACTATTTCAGGTTATTTAACTGGTTTTGTTGCTGGAGCTTCAGCTGCTGGCTTTTCAACAGATAATAACTCTATAGTAAATATCAATGTTGAGAATGGTTTGATATCGGGGCTAGGTTGTTGTGCTCCATAACCTGCTGCGTAAGGAATATAAACCACCCATTTAGAACCAATAGGCATATTTAGTAATGCTTCATTGAAGCCTGGAACAGCTTGTCCTATCTGCATTGGCATATTTTCGTTCTTATCGAACACCTTGCCATCGATAGTTTTACCTTCGTAGTTAATTTTTACTACTTGCGATGCTGTTGGCTTTGCACCTGTTCCTGCCTTTAATTCTTTATAGTAAACACCTTGCTTCAGAGCCTTCATACCTGGTTCTTTTGCTATTTTAGCCATAAAAGCATCGTTCTTTTTCTTGTTCTCTCCATACTTTTTCTCGGCTGTTTTAGCTTGTATGGCTTGTGGAACTCTTTGCTCTATCTGGCGTGCCTTCTCCAAACTCATACTCTTATTGTCGCCCTTTGCGCTTGCTGCGAAACCTGCGAGGAAGTTGCTTAGCGATATTGATTGAGTAGAATCTTCACCAAAGATGCTCTTGTTAATTTGGTTTTTAATAACCATATTCATATTCATACCAACACCAACACCAGCATTGTAAGCAGCTTTCTTCTTATCGTCCATACTTGTTGCACCATCGTTCAAACCTTTAATGAACTCGTTGATGTAAGCTGTATCGATATTCATCTGCTTCAAATACTGTTTAACACCCTGACCCTGATCTACACCAAAGGCATAGCTTAAAGAATCAACATCAGACTTTAGATCCTCTTTTGGAGCCTGATTGCCACATGCTGTAAAGCTTGCTGCGGCGATAGCCAATGCGGCTACAACTGTAAATTTCTTCATTTCTCTTTATTATATTATTGTTTTCTACTTTATATTCTCACTTATTTAGAGCACCTCTATAAGCTCTACTACAAATACCAATGCTGAATATGGAGGGATAGATGCACCTGCACCACGTGCGCCATAGCCTAAGTTATAAGGTATAAAGAAGCGATATTTAGCTCCTTCACTCATAAGTTGTACACCTTCAGTCCACCCTGCTATCACTTGGTTCAGTCCGAATGTTGCAGGCTCACCACGGTCGTACGAGCTATCAAACTTAGTTCCATCAATGAGAGTACCTTCGTAATGGCATTTTACTTGGCTTGTTGCACTTGGCTTCTTGCCATTTCCTTCTTTAATAACCTCATATTGAAGTCCAGAAGGTAATACTACTATATTTTCTTTCTTTGCATTCTCTGCCAAAAAGTCTTCTCCTACAGCCTTAGCAACCTTACCAGCTTCTTCAGCTGCAGCCTCTTGCTTTGCTTGTTGCTCTGCAAAAAAATTGTTTACGAGGGTTTGTGCCTCTTTATTGTCTACTTTCAATTCGTTGCCAGCTATTACATCTTTGATTGCTTGAGCAAAATCGTCGATGTTTAAATTGCTTGCTCCCATTCCGCTGAGCTGTGTACCTATGCCGATACCTAAGGCGTAGCTTAATTTGTCCATTGATTTTCTTTTCTTATTTAAATATTATTAATGTGCAAAGATACTATTTTTTAAAGGATAGTATAGCATATATCTAATTAAAATTACTAAATTTGTGAAATCAATAAGCAAAAATGCCGATATGAAGAAAATAGTATTTTTAACAGGAGCAGGTATGTCGGTGGAAAGTGGTTTCAAGACTTTTCGAGGCAACGATGGACTATGGGAGAATTATCCGGTAGAAAAAGTGGCTACACACGAGGCTTGGGAAGATAACCCAGAGTTTATAAACAACTTCTATAATGGTTTGAGAAAGAAACTTTTTACTGCAAAACCTAACGATGGACACCTACTCATAAAACAACTGGAAGATAAATATAAGGTTACTGTAATTACACAAAATGTAGACGATTTGCACGAAATGGCTGGTTCTACTAACGTTATCCATTTGCATGGAGAGTTGAAGAAGGTTTGTTCGAGTGCCGATGCATACAATCCGAAATATAGAAAAGAACTTACAGAAGATGCTCCTAACGTGATGCCTGACGAAAAAGCTGGCGATGGAAGTTTGCTCCGCCCATTCATTGTTTTCTTCGGAGAGAGTGTTCCTATGATAGAACCTGCAATTAAAGAGGTATCCGAAGCTGATATCTTTGTTATTATCGGGACATCGCTCAATGTTTATCCTGCTGCAAGTTTAATTCATTATGTTCGTACAGAGGTACCTGTCTATTTAATAGATCCAAATGATGTAGACTCAAAATATGACACGAATATTACGGTTATTCGAAAAGGTGCGAGTGAAGGTATGCGTGAGTTAATAAAAGAATTATAGATAAACAACAACAAAATAATTAGATGATGAAAAGATTTATATTAGCACTTATAGGTGTATTGTTTATGATTTCTGCAGTTGCACAAAAAAATGTGTATGGATTTAAGGCGAAAGATGCCAATGGACGTGTAGTTAAACTAAAAGAGTATAAAGGAAAGGTTTTGCTTATTGTAAACACTGCTACAAAGTGTGGTTTTACACCGCAATACGAGGCTTTACAAAAACTATACGATACTTATAAGGCACAAGGATTGGTTATTCTCGACTTTCCATGTAACCAATTCGGCGCACAAGCACCTGGTACTATGAGCGAAATCAGAGCATTTTGCACGGGAAACTATGGCATTACCTTCCCACAATTCGAAAAAATAGATGTGAACGGCAATAAAGAGCTACCTCTCTACACCTATTTAAAAGCACAACAGGGGTTTAAAGGATTCGATACTAACAACCAAATTGGTAAGTATCTCGACGAAAAGTTCAGTAAGCAGAATCCTAATTATGCGAAAGACCCCAGTATTAAGTGGAACTTCACAAAATTCTTAATAGACCGTGAAGGACACGTTGTAGACCGTTTTGAGCCTACAGCCGATATGAAAGATGTTGAAGCGGGTATTCGTGCAGTGCTGAAAATAAAATAAAAGGGAGAGAGAACAACAGAATATACTTGTTAAGTAGTTATAACTACTCTTCTAAAACAAAGACAAAATAAAGCGATTGTTATGTTGTGCGTAACAATCGCTTTTATCGTAATAACCTGAACTCGGGATAAGTTTCTTTTTATTACTCTAATTTATTTATCCTAAAACCCATTTAGCCTCAATCGTCTTAGATTGAGGCTACTCCTTTTTATCAAAAACAAACTGTTTTTTTAGAACAAAGAAAGTTGACCGTTGTGTTGTTCTATGCAGAAATCTAAATTGACTTCAGGTTTCTTTTCAAAGAAGCTATATGCAGCCATTGCTGATAATACATTCATAGCAAAATTAAGTACACTTCTATGTCTAGAGTGGACCAATTGTGCTACATTTTTCAGTTCGTCATTGATAGTTTCAATTACAGATCTTTTTCTTAAAAGCAGTCTATCATATATTGGGATTAACTTGTTTTTCATATTACTTCTTATACCTGTTACCAAGTTAATGCCATCATTGAATAATTTTTCAAATAGTCCCTTAGAGATGTATCCTTTATCGGCAAATAATTTTCCAAAAACATTATCAGTCAGCCTATTAAAGACATTCTCATCTCTATCATCTACATTGGCTTTGGTAAGCATAAAGTTGAGAATTTCCCCTCGTTCATTGCATATAAGGTGCAGTTTAAATCCAAAATACCAACCCATTGTGCTTTTGCCTCTGGTAGCATAATCCTTAAAAACCTTATTGCGGTAAATACGTTTATTATGGCAGACTGGGATACAGGTAGAGTCAATAAAGCTAATACCAGTACATCTGCCAAAACAACATATTTGCAAGAACATCATCATTTCTACCGAAACTCTAGCTTCAAGCTCCAAAAAACGATTATAGGATAACAGATGAGGAAACATATCTGCAAGATGCTCCTTGATAAAGAACATATAATAATGTTGAAAGTTACGATAAGAATTAAAATGAAAACAGATCATTATGGTTATGATTTCTGACTTGCTCATACGCCATTTACGAAGGCGATGCTTACACTTGGTATCATTAGGAAGCCCTATTTTATCAATTTCTGACTCAAATTCTTTGCAAAAGTCATCTGCAATACAAAAGATTTCGGTAATTTTGTCTTTGGTAATCATCGCTATATTAATTGTAAGTTATTGATTTTCAACTATAAAGTTACAAAAATATAACGAGATTACCAACTTTTTTGAGTATTATTCTTATCCCGAGTTCAGGTTAATAGGTATTAGCATCTTGACTGATTCTATTTTATTGCGAACAGATTAATTAACCTTCTGATGAAAGCACAGCTGTGTTCATTAGTCAGAAAATTAAGTCAGACAGTCGCAATTGTTAATATTAACGAAATGTACTGCCGTGCCCCACGAGTCCTACTGCCGTGCCTTACAAGTCCTACTTGCGTCAGAATATAAAATTGCAATTCCACAATATAGTTATTTATTTACCCACGTACACCCATTGTGATATGTGGTTGTATTTACATAATTCGGTGTGGACATTCTTTGTTTCATTTGTTTTGTTTTTCATTTGTGCCATAGTATACCTGTGTGCACTCATGATATTCTTTTTTAGAAGTGTGGCACCGACTCACGTCGCCACCACACATTGAATTAAAATAGATTAACTGAAACTATATGTATTTAGTAGCATATATGCCACACCATACATTATATGAATTATTCTGTAACAGGTCGGACTGCAAATGCGTCTGCACGTCCATTGAGACTCAATGGGAATACAAAACCTCCATTAAAATACATATAACAACCACTATCTGTACTTTTAGGTATTGCTGACCAATAATATCCAAATCCGCCAACACTAAACAATCCGTCAGAAATTCGACGACAACCTACTGCTGGTAAAAAGACTATTTCATTCTTATTACTATTTGTCCAAAAATTATGACCATAATTGTAGGTACCATCATGATTTATTGTAGTACCATTTTCGCCATCTATTGTAAACCCTGTGAATACATTAGAAGTAGGCATTTTATAACCTGCAGGGGATGGGTCATAGACTGTTTTGATAACTGCTTCATCTTTGAAGCCTACAGTAGTATTGTCTACTGACCAAAGATTAAAGTAAGTAGTATTACACCAATCTGCACTGTTATAACCTGTTCCAACATTTCCAAACATATTTTCAGGGTGTTGAATAGCATAACCTAAAGAACGTCCACCTGCAGTATTATCGAAAGAATAAGTACTAGCTGCAGCTAAAGCATCTGTTCCAGGAATCGCATCTTTACGACCAAACTGATAGAATGTGGCAATACTTGCTTTCTTTCCTCCTGGATTCTGTGTAATATTAAAAACAGCTATCTTTTTATTACCGCTTGGTCCATATTCTTGCTCTACTTTTACCTTTACTGTTCGTGGTGCATTATATGTAGTAGCAAGCCATTCTGTTGGTTTCCAACCAAGAGTTTCTTCTGTAAAGTTGTATTTCTTATTCTGATGGTTCGTAACTTCTATTGGTGTAAGTGCACTTTGTGGAGCAAACCATAAATGCCAAGACCATACTACGGTGTTGCCTTTTGTAACAGCTACAACAGCGTTTCCACTTTTTATATCGGAAGCTTTAACTTCAAATTGTAAATAAGCATCGTTATTTGCACCTTCATGTACTATAGGAGTAGAACTGAGATGTATAAGACTGGCTTCATCTGCCCATACTATGTGCGCACCATCTATATTGGTATTAGCAGCGTTACTCTTTTCTATCCATGGATTTGTAATGTTGTTCCCATTGTGGTCTTTAAAATTATGAAGTATAACATCAGCACCTCCTACTATTGTTACAGGAGCAGAACTGATATAAGCACTACTATTTGTTGCGCCACCAGTAATAGCGTTACCATAAACGAGTGGTATACGATAGTAGCCCGGAGCAGAGATTACATAACTGTTGGCTGTGCTGCGAGCAACTGTACCACCTGCAGTAGAAAGGTCGTAGTAGCGACTTGCGGTGCCAAGTGGTGTTGCAGCCTTCAATCCGTCGTTTCGTTCTTTTAATAGGTCTTTTATATCAGCTGCACTAAGAGTAGCTGTACCTTGTTCGCCAGCAGTTCCACCATTACCAGTTTCTATACTGAGTGCAGTAAGCCAAGATGGTTTATTTGTAGTATAAGTTATACCTCCATCTACACTGTAACCTATAACTTTCCATGGCACGGCTTGTTTTGTATGGGTCCCTGGGTCTTCTCGAAAGCTTTGGACACCAAAAGGTAGTGATGTTGTTTCATTATAATTAGCAGGAAGTTTAGGGTCTGTAGCTGTTAGTGTATAAGTCCAGTTAGAGTTTGTTTCGCTCAACTTATATGTGCGTGTTGTTCCTGCTTTCCATTCGCCTTTAAGTGGAGCGGTTATTGTTGTGCCATCGGTGCAATGAACATAAACGGTTACACCTTTGCTGGTGAGCACTTGTGGAATCATATAGAATGTGTAGTTGTCGCCTGCATTTCCCATAATGGTTGCATTAGGGTTACGGCTGGTGCTTACGCTTACGCCAGAGAGTGTTGCTGTGCCACGTGTATCAGTAGAGTGGTCCCAATCTGCACCTACGCCATCGAGTCGTTGAGAAAGTGTGTACTTGCTTGCCATTACAGCATTGCGTATTTCTACTTTATCTATAGTTTTATTCCATGATAGATTCTGTCCAACGGCAAAGCGAATAGCGGTAAGCGCGTGGCGGAAGTTAAGATTGGTTGTTGGGTGTTCGCCTTGTGTAGCGTAGTGTACATCGCCAGTACAAGCGGTCATTAGGTCTACTTGGTCTGCTACGTTCGACTTAACTGTGAAATCTACATTTGGACTACCAACCGTTGTTGTATTGTTAATAGTCATACTTGAATATTTCTCCTTTGAAGGATAAACTGCAAAGAAGCGAGCGTTTGGCTCAGCCATAGACCAACGTATAGGGTTGTAGAGTTCGCCGTTGCTCTTTGTTTTCTCTGCATGGAACCATTCGGGAGTTGTAAGAATGCTTGCAGCACCACGAATACCAGTAGACGAGAAGTCATCGTCTATATTGGTTTTTATTTTTGCACGTGTAGCAGCGTCTGCTTTTATTGGGTTTACGCCTTCTACGGTGGTTTCTATAAAACACACGTCTATGTTTCGATTGCTATGTGCTGCGAGTTTGTGTCCGGCAAGGTCGGCAGTGGTAATACCGTTGGCAATGGCTCCGCGTGTCATTTCCAGTCCACGACTTACGGCTTGTTCCTGAACGTCGTTTATGCTGAAACGCACAAGGGCGTCGCCATCGTTTCCTTGATTGGGATTTATATCATCGTCGGCACACGATGTTACCGATAGCGCAATTCCACCCACCAAGAGTGAAGAGAGCGCATAATGGAAAATACTTTTCTTCATGTTGTTTTCCTTTTTAAATGTTAGTTACTTGTTGTTTGTTACTCGTTTAAGTTATTTAGCCTTCTATATTATCGTCTGGATTTTCATCGTCAGAAGTTGGAGGCTCTACCGTGATACTTCCTTGTGTTTGGCTTCCACTTCCACCTTGTCCAGGACGTACAAGTGGACTTTGTACCAATAAATGGCTTTCTTCGTCAATACTAAGTACCAAAGTGTAGGGCGTTAAGTAACCCTCTCTTGCTTTTCTGTTTTTGTTCATTTTTTATTTATATTATAAAAGTCGTTTAATCTGTGTATTATCCTTTAGAAGTGTTGGGGGTGTGTCAAAATTGATACATCCTCTTTTTATTCTCCCTTTACCTTGTCTACCACATAATTCGTTAATTACTGCAGCTATGCTGCTAATTTCATATAAAATGATTTATTGGGCTTTAAATAGCCTATATAAACTTGTATAGAGCATCTGAAGGTGCCTAAAAGTACCTCCATAATGTCTTTTAGTTCCTTGAGATTGGTTTTTCTACACATTTTCCCTATGTTAAAGGCTATAGCAAAGAAGGCAAAGTCCATATTGACCTTGTCTTTTCCAAAATGCCTAAACCTCTTGTAGGTCTTATTATATTTTGTTTGTCCAAAAACAGCTTCAGGTTCTATGCACCTTTGTCCTCGATGCTTGATGCCTTCTTTAGAGGTCAGTAGTTCCCGTGCCTTTTGTTTATAGTGCTGTAGTTGGTGGTTTACTTCTATAATTCTGTTCCCTCTTGCCTTAAAACATGAGCCTCTCAACGGACAACCATCACAGCGTTCTGCCTGATAACGTACGCTGTAAGTAACGAATCCGTTAGAGGTTAGGGAACGCTTCATGCCTATACGTTTCATATGCTGTCCCATAGGGCAGACGTAGAAATCCTGTTCCTTATTATAGTAAAGGCTTGCGGGACTGAATGGGTTAGGTGTGTAACGTGGACGCTGCTCTTTATGGAAGTAGTTATACTTCACATAGGCTTCCATATTATGTACGTCCATGAACAGATAGTTCTCCTCGGACCCATACCCTGAATCGGCTACGACTGTCTTGGTATAACGATGATAGCGTGATTTGAAAGACTCCAAGAAAGAAGGTAGTGTGAGTGTATCGGTACGATTGGCATAGAGTGCAAAGTCGGTGATGAACTGGTTCTCAGTTGCTATCTGCAGATTATATCCAGGCTTAGTCTGTCCGTTCCGCATAGCATCCTCCTTCATGTGCATAAACGTGGCATCAGGGTCGGTCTTGCTGTAGGAGTTTCTCTCTCCCATAACCTCAAGGTGTTGGTCATACTCCTGGAGTTTATTACGTTTCTTCTCTAGCTCTTTAAGCTGTTTTTTCTTGGTTCTAACAGCCTGCTTCTCTTCTTTTGTCTTAGGATCAGGGACTGATTCCAAAGACTTGTTCAATTCCTCGGATATCTCATCGAGCAGAGCTGCAGTAAACTCGACACCTTCTCTCTTAGCGGCATTGTCCTGCGCTATGACATCATCAACTTGAAGCAAGAGTGTGCGTATTTGTTCCTGCAACTTGGCGCGGTTCTTTTCCACGGTTCTCTTCCAAACGAAGGTATACTTGTTGGCTTTCGATTCTATCTTTGTGCCGTCAATATATTCAACGTCAAGACTTATCAAACCTTTGGCTGCAAGTACTAATACGACTTGTGTAAAGATATTGTTGATTTCCTTTTTCGCACGATTACGAAAACGATTGATGGTAATAAAATCAGGCTGCTCATATCCTGCCAGATAGATGAAATGAATGTCACGCTTGAGAAGCGACTCTATACGACGGCAGGAATAGATATTATTCATATAGGCGTAAAGAATCACCTTGAGCATCATTTGTGGATGATAAGGCTTGCGACCACTGGGCTTATAAAGCTTGTAGACATTATCCAACATAAGATTATCCACCAAGGCGTCTAAAAGACGAACAGGATCATCTTCTGCGATATCCTTATCAATTCTTTGAGGAAAAAGAATCATTTTCTTGTGTATGTAAGAACGAAAGTGTATCTTTGTCATAATGAGATTTTTTTAATGCCTAAAGGTACAAAAACTTTAGGAAATAGCAAAGCCCTGGCTTGAGAAAGTCGGGGCTTTGTGCATAAAAAAGAGGATGTGTACATTTTGACACACCCTCACACAGAACAAAGATGTAACTGTAAATACCGATATTTCAGACGATTCGTAAAGACGAACTATGAATAATTCAATAGATTTTTAGTTAAAATTATTTGTATTTTATAAATAAAAGTCCTACCTTTGCAGCCGTTCCAAGACGTTTGTGTACCTCTTATCAATAGGTGCAACACGTAAGTTTTCCAATACAATGTTGTTGCTTTCTCTTAGTTTTTTGCAGTCAATCTGTGCTAAATAGTGCATGGTTGTAGCAATGTTGCTATGTCCCAATGCCTGCGAAATTATGTTGATGGAAACGCCTGCTTCGTTTGCAATACTTGCCCATGCGTGGCGAGCCGAATAGGACGAAAGTGAGCTTTTAATATCTGCTTTCTTTGCCAACAACTTTAGTGCACGGTTGTACTGAGAAAGGAACGAACGGTAGCGCATACAAGCGAAGCGAGGGAAGAGCAAGTTGCAGCCGTCTTGCTTATACCTTTCTATAATAGTTGCCATTTGTTTGTTGATAGGCACCACTACTTGGCTACCCGTTTTGTGCCGACTATAGACTATTTTTCCATCTTTTATATGCAAGTAGGAAAGGCGAAACAAGTCTACTGGTGGCAGTCCCATTGTGCAGAACGAGAAAACAAACACGTCGCGCGCAAAAGCCTGAAACGAGTAGTGGGGCAGTTTCAGCGCAACAAGCCTATTGATATCGTCTATGGTCAGACTGGTTTTCACCGTTCGTTCGTTGCCCGTAAACACACCCTTAAATGGCTTCGCATTGCGCACCTTGTGTCTACTTACACCTTTATTATATATGGCACGCAACGAACGCAGGTAGCAGGCTATGGTGTTGTTTCGCACACCGTTGCCTTTCAGCCACCGTTCGTACAACCTTATTTTGTTGTTCGTAATAGCCGACAAGGCTATATCGTTTTCACCATTAAACAACAGGAACGACCGTACCGCTGTATGGTAGTTATTAACGGTAGAGGTGCTTACGCCTTTTGCGGCAGTTTCTACAAAGTGGTTTAAAGTTACAATTGGTTTGACAGCAACAGTTTTACGTTCTTTCTTATTTTGCTTAGAAGAAAAAAACTGTGTAATGATGGTTGTAATATTCATAGTGCTTAGTTCTAACCATTAACAAAATAATGTTGCCAAAAGTAAGCAAAAGCGTTAGGATATATGCAAAAGAATATGACTTATTTATAATACGCTAACAATATAAATTTGGCTCAGCAGAAAATAGCAGAAGAAACTACAAGCTGTGGCTATTGGTACACACAAGTGCGATGGAACACCTCTAATTTCCTGGAAAAGCCAGACAAATATTAGCTACTTTTATTACAGACGTCTGTAACGATCGTTTTAGATATCTGTAACGATCGTTTTAGATATCTGTAAGTTTCGTTTTAGATATCACAAAAGACAATAACCTTTATGGGACAATGTTATAGTGCTTGTTTTCCATTCATCTTTCGGTTGCTTGTGGGCACTTTACTTGTTTTCTTCTCTTAACGTAGTTTGCCACATCTTCAATAATAAAACAGGCTATAAGCGCAACCATTAAACAAAAATCTGCACAAAATATAACGACCAATTTTGATAGAATGCTATTATAGGCTACTGAATAGAGATATATTTCTCCGCATTTCAGTACATAGCAAAAGAGCCTGTTTCGCATTAGGAAACAGACTCTTTTAGGATAGAATTTAATGGGTTATGAATTTCGTTAGATGCTTATTTATAGCAGAATGAAAACCATATTGCATAATAACGAAGTGTGTTTCAAGTGTTATTCCTTCTAAATTAGCATTTGCGAAGTTTACGAATAAGTTATTACTTTTATTTAAAAGTTCCCTCTTCCAATAGGAGCACACGTGTTACATCGAAATAAATGTCGGGTTTATCCCAATAGTTGCTCTTTTCGCCTAAGTGTAATACATCGCACGCCACTTTGTTTTTACCCGACATAATGAGTGCCTGTCCTGTTACTTTCCATATTTCGAGATAATAATGCAAGAAGTTGTATTCGTCGCTTACGCTGGTTACACTAAATGGGTTTTCGGCAGTTCCATCGCCTGTAGAGCCAATAACATCGTATATTTGCATCATAATGCGCAAACAATAGCGTGCTTCTGATGCGACTTTGGCAGAATCTTCAGAATTGGTTTCAAGACGTTTCAACAGAATAGAAGCCTTTCCAATGAGCGCATCGGCATTCAGCGGATTCTTTGTAAGTGCCTTTTCGGCTAATCTAAGTGCTGCAGCCGATTTAGCTTTCAGCGAATCTTCCATCTGCATTACGTCTAATGTTTCGCTTCCGTCACTTATATACGACTGACCGTAATAGGCAAGAATGCGTTCTGGCAACGTAAGAGTTGTATCTATTTGTGGTTGAACAAAACGAGCAATAAGCGCCTTTACACTGTCTGGACGAGTTTTTACAGTTTTTTCTATCGCTTTCCAGTCTACACGAATAATGTGGTTTTTATTCTGTGCCAAAACATGAAGAGAAAGCACGAGAAGTAAGATTAATGCTATGTTTTTTTTCATATTGTTGAGAGTTTTAATTGAACTTTGCGACAAATATACGTATTTTTTGAGTAATATTATAAATGTATTGCATAGTTTTTCTATTGTTTTAGCAGAACAATAGGTTAATGCTGGGCGAGGAAAGAAAGCCAAAATAGCACGACAAACAAAAAAGGCAATGGTGGTGTGGCTTAATTAAACCTTTCCATCATTGCCTTTTTACATATAGTTTTTACTTTATAAAGTTACTTCACAATTACAAGGAAGTAGTTTTTCTTACCTCTTTGCAGTAATAAATACTTACCGTCAATAAGGTCATCAGCCGTAATTATTTGGTCGAAAGCTTGCAGCTTCTCTTTGTTAAGCGACACGCCACCACCTTTTACAAGTTTGCGCATTTCGCTTTTGCTTGGGAATATCTGCATACCCTCCTGATTAAAAATGTCTACTGCTGGTTGTCCTAGAAGTTCTTTAGAAACCTCGTAATGTGGAACATCTTTGAATACATCGTTGAAAGTCTGTTCGTCGAGTTGCAGAAGATTCTCTTTTGTAGCCTTACCAAAGAGAATATTCGATGCAGCTATAGCCATATCGAGGTCAGCCTGTGAGTGAACCATACGTGTAACCTCTTCAGCTAATCGGCGTTGTAGCGTTCTACGTCCAGGGTCTTGCCTGTGTTCTTCTATAAGAGCATCAATTGTTGGTTTGTCTAATGATGTGAAAATCTTTATATACTTTTCTGCGTCGTCGTCGCTAACGTTTAGCCAGAACTGATAGAATACGTATGGAGTGGTACGATTACGGTCGAGCCAGATGTTACCACTTTCTGTTTTACCAAACTTCTTACCGTCAGCCTTAGTTATAAGTGGGCAAGTTAAGCAATAAGCCTCCGCCTCTTGCCCGAGCGTACGGCGAATAAGCTCTGTTCCAGTGGTCATATTGCCCCACTGGTCGTTGCCTCCGAGCTGTAACTTCACACCATAATGTTCGTATTGATATAAGAAATCGTATCCTTGCAACAGTTGATATGTGAACTCTGTGAACGAAAGTCCATCGCTAGCTTCACCATTTAAGCGACGTTTCACACTGTCCTTCGCCATCATATAATTCACGGTGATGTGCTTACCTACAGTTCTTGCAAAGTCAAGGAAGGAGAAATCCTTCATCCAATCGTAGTTATTAACCATTTCCGCCTTATTTTGCGCATCGCCATCGAAATCGAGGAACTTGCTAACTTGCCGTTTAATAGCTTCTTGGTTATGGTAAAGTGTTTCAGAGTCGAGCAAATTACGCTCTTGACTTTTGCCTGATGGGTCGCCAATCATACCTGTTGCACCACCAATGAGCAAATAAGGCTTGTGTCCACATAGCTGTAAATGGCGCAACATCATTATACCGCATAGGTGTCCAATATGTAGAGAGTCGGCAGTAGGGTCGGTTCCAAGATACGCCGATACCATACCCTTTTGCAGAAACTCTTCTGTTCCTGGCATAATTTGCGCCAACATACCGCGCCATCTTAGTTCTTCAACAAAGTTTTTCATCACTTATTTTATTTTAAGCTCGTATGAGCTGTATTATAATATAATGTACTATAGAATATTCGTAAACACCATTTATGGTACGGGGTCATATCCACTTCCGCCCCAAGGGTTACATCTCAATATTCGCCAAATAGCCAATGCGAGCCCTTTTATAGGTCCGTGCTTCTTTAAAGCTTGCTTTGCGTATTCGGAACAAGTGGGAGTAAATCTGCATGAGGGAGGAGTAAATGGAGTAATAAACCGTTGATAAAACAGTATAGGAATTATGAGAAACCACGATAGTAGTTGCGAAACTATGTGTAAAACCTTCTTTATCATTATTCTAGAATGTCGTCTGTTTTGTTTGTCTCTAATCTCTCTTTAATTCGTTGGAGCAGGTTACAGACTTTGTTTTCTACATCTACAGTTGTGTGGAGTATATTATCGAGCCATATAAAGGCAAGTAATATTTCTTGGTTAGACCTTGCTTGTAATTCATCAAGCAAGATATACTTGTTCTTTCTATATGCTTCTCTCACTTGCCGCTTAGCCCTGTTACGTTTTACAGCATGTTTAAAGCACTTTTTGGGTATACTAACTAGTATCTTTACTTGTGATGAAGCATTGGCTACAGCACTTTTACAGTTAGCCGAACCATTGTTACGGTTGCGTATAAGAAACACTGCACGTAAAGGGAAAGCAACCATTGAGCTACTATTCCCACCATTAAATAGTTCGTTTATGAGCAGTTTGCTACATAACCGTTCTTCTTTACGTAATGTAAATTTATGGGATATAGGCATTAACTGTATACCTTGTTTGTGTTCAAAGAAGCATATTTAAGCAAATCTTTCTCTTGTTTCTTTATTTCTTTTGTTCTTCTAAGTAGGCACGTAATGCCCCTGTCATAGAAGGATGCTGTGCTGATGGTGCTTCTAAGTCGAGTCGTAAGCCTTGGTCTTTCACCTCTTTGGCTGTTGCTGGGCCGAAAGCAGCAATCTTGATGTCGCCTTGTACAAAGTCGGGAAGATTTTCTTTCAATGCACGAACGCCAGTAGGACTAAAGAATACAAGCATATCGTAGTCGAATGATGCTTTTTCTTCTTCGGTCAAATCATTACTAACAGTACGATACATCACACATTCTTTGTGTCTCAACTTATTGTTGGTAAGCATTGTTGATATAGAATCAGTATGCACAGAACTTAATGGCACAAGGTATTTCTCGTCCTTATGCTTAACCATAGTAGGAATTAAGTTATCTATTTTACCAGAATTGCCAAAAAATATCTTACGTTTTCTATATTGCGTATACTTCTGAATATAAAGTGCGATAGTTTCTATTACGCAAAAATACTTCATTGTTTCAGGTATTGTAATACGCATTTCTTGAGCCAGCTTGAAGTAATTGTCAATCGCATGGCGAGATGTAAATACCACAGCAGTATAATCGAGTAAGTTTATTTTCTGCTGTCTGAACTCTTTAGACGAAAGACCTTCCACCTTAAAGAATGGGCGAAAGACCATCTCAACACCCAAATCCTTGGCTATTTCATAATAAGGCGACTTATCGCTCCCTGGCTTAGGCTGTGATACAAGTATCTTTTTAATCATCGTGTCCTAAAATATTATAGTCAAATAGTTATTGGTATATACCAAAATTCCTACTAATGCCATCAACGGCATCAGTTCTAGGGTGCAAAAGTACAAAATTATTTGCATACTGACAGCCGTTCTTTTGAAAAAGATAATGTATCCTTGATAAAATAGAAGCAATTTAATTAAACTTACAATAGTTGCAGCATAAATAAGCGTATACTGCGCTGAAAGTCCAAAATATATCATTAACAAGACTGCAGGATAAATGATAACACCTTCAGCAGATACGAGGAACAAAGTTAGTTGCGACCATTGCTGGTTACTTCTTCGGTCAAAATACACCCAATTTACAATTGTATATAGAAGATTTTTAAGTAGGAAATAACTTAAAAAGATACCAAAGAAGATACCTACGGCTAATATTGGAGAATCGCAAATATCGTTTCCACTATTTGTTGTCCGTGTAAAGAGATAATAAGTAATACTTAAAAGTAATGCTGTTTGCACTACTAAGAATGCTTGAAAGCGTACTTCGTGTCCGGTTTCAACGATATTTGCACTACGACTAGGACGATGAAAAAGTTTTTTTATCTGCCTTGCAATAAAGTTGCGCGACATAGACGAGGCTATCATTGCCAGTGCAAAACATACAATAAGTGTACCTGCAACAACATTATCGTTGCCTACATTGTATGGAGCGGGGTCGCCCAACACACCATCATGTGCCCTTACTAATTCTGGACGGAAGTACTTATTTCCTTTAAAATAGCCTTCTTCAGCAAACTTAATAGTTCGTAAATTGAGAGGTTTAGGAGCCTTCCAGAGTAAAATATTCTTTGTTTTTGCTACCTTTACGGTATCTACTTGCCAATCGCTGTTAGCCTCACGCTCAACCATAGTTGTATGTTTAGAAGGTTGAGGTGAGGTGCGCAATTGTTTTAATAGTTTCGACTGGGTTGTAGAATCGGCTGTCAGCATATTGGTTTACAATCCAAATACCTTTTTAATCTCTGCCACTTTATCGAGTTTCTCCCAAGTAAAGAGTTCCACTTCAAGCTCTTTCTTATCATGATACAAACTTGTAAAGGTCTTCTTTACCATTTCGTTCTTACGTCCCATGTGTCCATAAGCTGCTGTTTCTAGATACATTGGCTGACGCAACTTTAACATTCGTTCTATTGCTTTAGGGCGAAGGTCGAACATTCTCTTTATTCGTTCTGCTATTTCACCGTCTGTTAAGTTCACATGAGCGCGTCCGTAGGTATTAACATAAACACTAACAGGTTCGGCAATGCCGATAGCATAAGCCAATTGCACTAGAATTTCGTCGCTTACACCTGCTGCCACCATATTTTTTGCTATGTAGCGGGTTGCGTATGCGGCAGAGCGGTCTACCTTAGATGAGTCTTTTCCTGAAAAAGCCCCTCCCCCATGTGCACCTTTTCCACCGTAGGTATCAACAATAATCTTACGACCTGTCAGACCGGTATCGCCATGAGGACCACCAATAACAAACTTTCCCGTTGGATTTACGAAATATTTTATATCATCATTGAATAGTGCTAATACTTTATCAGAGTCTATCTGTGCTTTCACTCGAGGTATTAGTATATTCAAAACGTCCTCTCTAATCTTAGCCAGCATAGCTTCATCAGCTTTCAGTTGTGCCTCTACCGAATCGTTAGCAGGTTTAATAAAGTCATCATGTTGGGTAGAAACTACAATTGTATCAATGCGTTGTGGAATATTGTCATCACTGTATTCCACCGTAACCTGGCTCTTTGAATCTGGTCGAAGATAGGTCATTACCTTTCCTTCTTTACGTATATCTGCCAAAGTAGTCATTAATAAGTGAGCCAAGTCGAGCGTTACAGGCATATAGTTTGCAGTTTCGTTGCAGGCATAACCGAACATCATACCTTGATCTCCTGCTCCTTGATTATCCTCATCAGCCCTATCTACACCCCGATTTATATCGGAACTTTGCTCGTGAATGGCTGAAAGAATACCACAACTATTACCATCAAATTGATATTCTGCCTTCGTATAGCCAATGTTATTGATTGTTTTGCGAGTGATTGCTGGAATGTCTATATATTCTTTTGAGCGTACTTCGCCCATAATAATAACCTGTCCTGTTGTATTAAAAGTTTCTATTGCACAACGAGAACTATTATCATAAGCAAGAAATTGGTCAAGAAGAGCATCGCTAATTTGGTCTGCGACCTTGTCTGGGTGTCCTTCTGATACTGATTCAGAAGAGAATAAATATGCCATCTGTTATATTTTTATTTATGTTTACCTATTATTATAGATACGTCCTATGGATTATATGTAGAAGAAGTTTATTATCATAACTACATTTTTTCGTTGTAGTCTCTTGCTTTTATGTGGTATATTTCATCTTTATTCCCATTGTATAGTCCGCCTATACCTTTCTAAAAAGAATACAAAAACAGCTCATATAAAAGGCAAAAAAACTACATAAGTATCTTTTAGGAACCACCTATAAGATTGCAAAGTTACAGTAACATATTCAGAAAACAAAATAAAACTGAAAAGATTTAGATTTTATTAAAACCTAATATTACAATCTATTTATCACTCGCAACCCCTAAGGCTAAAATACTAATCTTAACATTTGAGGCTTTCATTAGTTCTTTTCCTACCGCTGTAAGTGTCGCCCCAGTGGTTATAATATCATCAATTAAAAGTATATGCTGATTATTTATCTTTTCGGGTACACATAGTTTAAAGGCGTTTTCCACATTTTTGGTACGTTCCCACATATCTTTTTGTGTCTGACTATCTACAAACGATGTACGTTTAATTGTATTTTTCAAAATGGGTATCCCCGTTACAGCACTTACTCCGTGGGCTATTTCAAGACTTTGATTATAACCTCGCTGAATGGTACGTCGTTTAGTGAGTGGCACTGGTAGTAAAGCTGTTATACCATCAAAGAAGTTTTGGGTTGCATATTCGGCAGCAATAAGCCGTCCAAATTGCTCACCTATATCTGGACGATCAAAGTATTTCAACTTATATATAAGGTAACTGGAAGCAGAGTTGGGCTTATAAAAGAAATAAGCTGCACATTTTTCTAGAGGAACTCTACCCCAGAAAAGTTGTGCAACTTCGTTATCCAAAGGCTGAAAATGACAGTTTGTGCGTGGTAAAGCTATGTTACAAGTCGCACAAAGTGGTTCCTCTGTTATACTAAGTCTACGTCCACAAACTGCACAAGCACGAGGTGCAATAAGATCAAGCACCCTAGAGAAGAAGCTAATCTTCGTCATTGTCATCAATATCGTCTACTATTGTTACATCGTCTATACACAACCGAATTATATCGAGTGTAAAACCTCTTCCCATTGCGTATTTTATAAGTTTCATAGAACGTTCATAATCGGTTTCCGCTTTTATGGTTAGATACTTACTTTTCAGTAGTGGGCGCAACACATTCAGATACTCTTGCGGTTCTATTTCGTCAAGAATAGGTTGAGAAATGCTTTGTGGAATATGTTTTTGCCACAGTGTTTGTTCTATCTTTCGCCGCCCCCATTTGTTGAATACTATTTTATCGCGTACAAACGATCGTGTAAATCTTTCGTCATCAATATATTTATAGTCTATGAGTTTGTCAATAATGCGTTCCTGTGCACCGGCTGCAATGCCCCATTTACGTAATTTCTCTACCATTTCGCCCGAGCAATGCTCGCCACGGGCACAAAGGTCGCCAAGCTTTCGTAAAGCTTCTGCTTCGGTTATTTGTTTTTTTTGCATCATAAACGTATAGCTTTTACAAATCGCTGCTTAGCAAATTGGTCGTTTCGCACCTCTATTCCAACATAGCCCAAAGCCTTTAGCATTGCCGAAACTTCATCTACAAAGCGGTAGTTGATTTCAAAATAGAGTTCACCATTGTGCGAAAGGGCTATCATTCCATATTCTGCTATGGCACGATAGAAGCGCAACGGATCGTTATTAGGTACGAAAAGAGCTATAGAAGGTTCGTAATTCAGCACGTTTGGAAGCATATCTACACGTTCATTCTCACAAATATAAGGTGGATTACTTACGATAACATCGAACATCTCTGAGGTTGGCACGAGTTGTAATGCATCTTTCATTTGAAAATTAACTGTAGCTCCCAACCTGATAGCATTGTCGCGGGCTATTAAAAGTGCCTCTGACGAAATATCGTAGGCAGACACTACTGTATTAGACATATCCAACGAGAGAGTGATAGCTATGCAACCGCTCCCCGTCCCAACGTCTAATATACGCAAAGGAGTAGGTGGCTGTAGTGCGCAGAATGAATTATTACGAACATTTATAACCCATTCGCACAATATTTCCGTCTCTGGACGAGGTATTAGTACACCTGGAGCCACACAGAATTGTCGCCCACAAAATGTAGTAGAGCCAAGAACATACTGCACTGGTTCGCCTTTTGTCAAGCGAGACATTATTTTTTCGAGATCGTTAGCATCGTCTGCTGATAATTGCGTAACTTTGTCGGTATATATTTCGGCAAGTGTCAGTCCGTAACGTTCCTCTAAAAGCATTCTGACAATGGCTTTCGCTTCGTCTAACGGATAGACATTCATAAGCTGTTTATACAGATTTTGATAGCTTGTATACATATTTGCAAAGGTAGAAAATAAATGGAAATGAAACAAAAAGATATAGATGAAATGTATATGCGCCGCTGTTTGCAGTTGGCAAAGGACGGCAGGCTGTTGGCAAAACCCAACCCTATGGTGGGCGCTGTGATAGTAAGCAGTGAGGGAAAAATCATTGGTGAGGGCTACCATGTGCGGTGTGGAGAAGGTCATGCCGAGGTTAATGCTTTTCGGTCGGTACGCCAAAAAAATGAACACTTACTATGCGAAGCCACTATATATGTAAGTCTTGAGCCCTGTTCGCACTATGGAAAGACTCCACCTTGTGCCGATTTAATTGTTCGAAAGGGTATTCGCAGAGTGGTTTGTGGCTGTGTAGATCCCTTTTCAGCAGTGCAAGGAAGAGGTATTGAGCACATTCGTAAGGCAGGAATAGATGTTACTGTGGGCGTGTTGGAGCACGAATGTCTAATGCTGAACCATGAATTTATAGTGCGAAACACACAAAATAGACCCTACATATTGCTAAAATGGGCACAAACTGCTAATGGTTTCATAGGGTATTCGCAGGTTACGAGCGATAGAAAAGCCACTCTGCAGATATCTAATGCCGTTACAAAGATGCTCGTTCATAAGCTCCGTGCCGAGTACGATGCTATTCTTGTAGGGCGCAATACAGAGGAATTGGAACACCCACGTCTTACGGTAAGAGAGTGGAATGGTAAGAATCCACAGAAAATAGTACTGTCGTCTACTTATAAAAATAATGGTTTTGTAGATGGAGTTCTATATGTAAATAGTTTGCAACAACTTATTGATACAATCAATCAACACAATAATACAGAACAAAAAATATGTTCGCTCATCGTAGAAGGTGGTGCGCACACTCTTCAATCGTTTATAGATGCAGGCTTGTGGGACGAAATTCGTATAGAAACAGCCCCCTTTACTATAAACAATGGTATTGCCGCTCCACACCTTCCCCACAACATTGCCGTTGTGAAAAAAGAGTTTTACGGTAACACTATCGTTACTTATAAGCGTTTGTAAACAAGGTTCTTGAGAGGCAAAGAGGGTTCAGCAGAGTTTCATTCTTAGAAAACGAACTTTGTTTTGTCGCTTATGGCAGGGGCAAAAACACACAGAAAAAGAGCGGATTGTACGTGTAAGGGCCTCTACAACACGTCCGCCTATTCGCAGTATATATAGGGTAGTTTTACAAAGAAGTCGCCTTGTTTTTGTAAAGATAATTCTCTTAAAAAGTGATAACTGCACTTTGACGATGTGAAAGCGGCTCTTTTGCGTTGCAAAACCTACGCTTTTACTGTGCAAAACAACTGCTTTTGCCGTGTAAAACAATAGGTTTTACAATACGGTGATAACAAAGCAGTTACACGGCAGATATACTTATGAAAAATATTTACGCTTTTGTTGTGCATCTCTCGCCTATGGCTTTACAACCAACGAGCGTTATATCAGTACCGTATCTTTGCGTTGATAGAAGTCGGCAGTGATGTTGGCGATGGCTTCCGACACGTCTTTGCTGACGTAAGAAAGGTTGCGCTGGCTCTGAATAGACTTGATGAAGGTGAGCAGTTCGTAGCGAATGCCCTCGCCGTCAAGCTGGTAGAAGTAGCGTTTATTGTCGCTTGGGTTCTCTCGGCGCACCTCGAAATAGTCGGTTTTCCACCACGGAGCAGGCACGTAGATATAGCCTTCTGTGCCCGAAATAACGAGTTCGCCTTCCGATTTAATGCCTTGTCCGACCTTCAACGATGCCACTGCGTGGGGATAAATGAACGATATTTTGGTGAAAGTATCGAAGTTTGGTGCATCGTCGATAAGGTGCGTGCAGATGGTTTTGTCGGTATAGTCGGTTCCTAACAGCTGCAAGATGGGCAGAAGTGCCGTAGGTGCCCATGCACAAAAGCTGTTCCAAGTGTATCGTAGTGCCTCTTTATTCTCGGTGTTGTAGTGCGAAAGGCTCGTGCAAGTGGCATCGATGGAATATATCTTGCCTATTTTCCCACTCTTTGCAAGCAGGCAAAGGCGGTCGTACGCCATGGAATAAGCCGTTTTTATAGAGTCCATCAAGATTAATCCCTGCTCGTCTGCAATGCTGTTGAGCTCTTTCCACCCCTCGTTGTTGAGCGAAATGGGCGACTCGCATAGCACGTGCTTCCCGTGTAACAAGGCTTCTTTGATATGTGGATAATGTTTTTCGGGGTGCGAAATAATGTAAACGGCATCTGAAACATTGAGCAACGTGGCATAGTTGTCGGCAAAAAAGGGTACCATTTCGCGCAAATTGCCTAACTTTTGGTCGTTTTCGGTGTACACGCCACTAATGTTTATGCCATTGACATACTTGCTTTCGCGTGCAAACTTGGTTATAATAGACGACTCTCCCACCAGTCCGATGCGTATTTCGCGTAGGTCTGAGCGCAGTTCTGTACTGGAAATGCCTTTCGTTCGCTCGAGATAGACTACCTTACAATACTCTGATAGGTAGTCAAACTTGCCCCGCCAGTCTGAACCTACGGTAAAAATATCGACGTTCATACGCTTGATGTCGTCTATTTTCTGCCCTTCGTATTCCTCAATCACTATTTCGTCAGCCAAGCCAGTGGATTTAACGTTTTCTATTCGCTCCACCAACGATTGCTGGACGTTAATCTTTCCGCGTTCACGGTCGAAGGTATCGGCTGTTACACCTACAATTAAGTAATCGCCTAATGCCTTTGCCCGTTCCAATAAACGTACGTGTCCTTTGTGCAATAAGTCGTAAGTTCCATACGTAATAACCTTCTTCATAGTTGTTTAAAGTTTACCGATTTTATGTAATTCATCGAAGGCTGCTACAAGTGTAGAGTTGTTTTCAGGTGTCAGTGCACCAATATGACCTACTCGGAAGATGGTATCGCGCATATCGCCGCCATTGGGACAAATCCAAATACCGTACTCGTCTTTCAACGTTTCAAATATACTGAACGCCGAATTGTTCAGCGGGTGCAACGATGTTACGGCATTTGAAGGCGATTTTGTGATAGGTTCCAAGGGCAGATGGGCTATTTTCTGGCGGAAATCCATAGCCAAATTGCGTGTCCGTTCTATTTCGGCTGCAACACCGCCATTGCGTTCTATCTCTTTCAATCGGTAGTTAATTTGTCGCAATATACCCACAGCCGGGGTGAAAGGAGTTTGTCCTCGTTCGCCATTATGTAGTGCATCTTTTAAGTTTAAATACATACAGCGAACATTATTGTGTTCGATACGTTCGATAGCTCGTGGCGAAAGCACTATAATTGAGATACCTGGAGGACAAGCTAAAGCCTTCTGCGAACCTGTAATCATAACGTCGGCCCCCAATTGTTTCATATCAAACTCGTCGGCAAGAAACGAACTTATGGCATCGACAAGCAGGAAAAGATGGTTACGTTGGCAGAATTTACTGATTAAATCTATATCGTAATGCACACCCGTAGAGGTCTCGCCAACATTTAAAACAAAGGCTGTGTAATCCTGTCCATCGTACTGTTTAAGCATCTCGGCTGTGATTTGCTCGCCTATTTTCATCTTTATTACAGTGTGGGGAATGGCATACAATTCGCACAAATCAACAAAACGTTGCCCGAAACTACCTCCGTTTACTACCAAAACCTTATCGGCTGGAGTTAGAATGTTCATTACTGATGCTTCCATAGAGGCTGTTCCTGAACCTGTTATGAATACCACACGAGCATCATCGTCTGCTTTTGCAAACTCTTTCATTAGTTTTTCGTTCTCTTTCATAGTGGCAGAGAATTCTGAAGTACGAAAGTAAGGCACTTGTTCTGCACCTATTTCTCTTACTTTGTCAGCCGACATTACGGGCCCTATTGTGAAGTTTAGCATACTCATAACTATATTATTATTATATAATGTGTGCAAAGTTACTGCTTTTTTTTCGCTTTGTCGGCTAATTAAACTATCTTTGCAGAAAAATACAAGTATAATGCGCATTTTATTGTTCTGTGAAAACAAATATGCTGTGGATATTCTACAGCCTATCCAAACAGAGGCTAACAAAGAGGGAAACAACGATGTGCTGTGGTATGTACACCAAGAAAAGATACCAGATTTTCCATTAAAAGATTCTGTGAAATGGACCAACAGCATACAGGAAAGCTACAATTTTTGTCCAGAAGCCATATATGTACCAGGCAACATTGTACCTTATTATCTGCCTGGGGTAAAGATTCAAATATTCCACGGCTATGCTGCAGAGAAGAAAGACCACTGGGTGATACGCCGTTATTTCGACATTTATTGCACGCAAGGACCCTACTTTACAAGTCATTTCAAGGCTTTGGCAAAAAAATATGGCGATTTCTCTGTGGTAGAAACAGGCTGGACACGCCAAGACTACATATTTGCACATCGCCACGACTTCGATAACGAGCGAACAGAACTACTGAAAGAGCACGCTTGCGAACGTATTGTGGTTTATGCACCAACATTCTCTCCAAAACTAACTTCCATTCCGTTTATCCTCAACGACCTGCGTAAGCTTGCCGACACACGCCGTGTTCTGATTATCATAAAACTACACCCACTGACCAAAACAGAATGGGTGGAAGCCTGCCGAGCACTTGCCGATAGCCATAAAAACATTATAATGGTAGGCGAATTTGCCCTTACAAAATATCTTTTGATGGCTGATGTAGTGGTGAGCGATACCTCGTCTGCTATCTACGAGACTCTCTTGATGGATAAACCAGTTATAACTCTAAATGCCATATCGAAAGATTTGTATTGGAAAAACATTACCGATGCTTCGCAACTGTGCAACGCTTACGACGACGTATTTACGAATAAGGAGATTGCCGCCCTGCGCAAATGGGTGATAAACAACTACGACCCGTACCTCGATGGACTGTGTGCACACCGCATGTTAGACGCTGCACGCGATTTCATAGCGCACAACGGTGTACCACGACAGCGCAAACTGAATCTCTGGCGTAAGTACACCAGCATTAAAACCTTTGGAAAAATAAAGCGATAAACGCTGCAATGCAATACGAAAAGATGGTATGATAGATGTGTAAAATGTGTAAACATTTTTTATTCGTATATATATTGCATAACTGTCTTATTATCAAGGTATAGTAAAACTCCTTATTTTATATTCTAAAGAGTCTGTTTCGTTCTCCGAAACAGACTCTTTTGTGTTGCAAAACAGACACTTTCGCAACGCCAAAGCGCAGTTATCACTTTTTAAGAGAATTATCTTTACAAAACCAAGACACTTTCAGCATCTGCCTTAAGCAAGAAAAAGACTATTCACTCCCTCACTAAGTTTCTACTGAACCGAGATTTAATAACAGCTACAATTGAGAATTAAGAGGTAAATCCCAACACTATCGAAATGCCCATATAGGAGAAAAACAGAAGGAGAGAAGAACTTTCAATTTACTTTTATCAGATAACAAAAGTTTTATACCTGCTTTGCTATCTCCCTTAGCAAATCATTGCTAATAGCAAAAGACAATTGAGGAATCTTCTTACCATTCACGCTTGAGATAACTTTTGCACACCCAAATATAGCTCGAGTCAGCTTTGGGTCAGCTCTCAAAGCATCTGCATAAGGTCCACAAGCAAGAATAACGGTTTTAAAATGAGACCAAAATGAATTTGTAGCAATCATTAAGTCAAAACGATTTCTAATATTTTCTTCTATTTTTCTTCGTTCTTCGGCTGATAAGCGATGATTATTAAGTCTACACAACTCATTCAATTCTGTTATAAAACAATCTTTATAGAAATCTATGTGAGTGGTATTTACTGGGCTGTCAAGTTTTCCACGCTCTCTAATAAAATTGATTAGTTTCTGATATTTATACCACGTAGCAGATGTTCCACCCTTTCCTGAGATAACTTCTCCGTCTTTATTTCTTCTTTCAACTGCAAAACGTTGTCCGCTATAAGGCGCAAGAGGGTCAAATATTTTCCAATCCAAGATAGGATTATCTATCCAATTCTTAACATCTTCAACCTTGATTGACCAATCCCTGTTCTTCCATAAGTTGTAGTTCTGCGAATATTCGCACTTGTATGAATCGCTATTTTCATCAACAGCGCATTCTTTTCCGACAATCAGTATCTCTGCATTTGGATTTCCCAAACCAACATAATGCTTGCCTTTTTCCCATAAAGGATTCTGCAAAAGGTCTTTAAATTCTTTTAAACATACCATAGCTTATTCTTATTTGATGGTTATACTTTATTTTATCATTAAGGATTTTAGTTTCTTGTAAAGCTACAAAAAAGTTGTGAAATTCAATAAAATAAATTCATTAATTATCCATTTGTCATCGAAAAAAGCATCTTTTCAGGTTACCACTTTGCTATTCAACGTGAGTTCGATATAAGAAAGTTGTTTTAAAAGTTGTAGGAGTGGAATATTTTTTGTACCTTTATACTTGTAAACCAAAGAGTTACAAACAAATACCCACTCCTATGACTGATACAAATTTAATAGAAATATTCTGTATATTCGACGATTTTTGCAAGTATTTTACTCCTGAGTTGAAAAAACATACGCTTCAGGTACCCGGCAAGCGGCACCGCAACCGTGCTTCCCGTATGTCGGACAGTGAAATCATGACCATTCTGGTCCTGTTCCACACCCACCGTTTCCGAGACCTAAAGTCCTTCTATCTGGGCTATATCTGCCAGCATATGCGTGGAGAGTTCCCACATCGGATTTCCTACAACCGCTTCGTCGAGCGGCAGGCACAGGTCGCACTGCACCTGTTGCTGTTTCTCCAGACATGTGCACTGGGCAAGTGTTCAGGCATATCCATCATTGATTCCACACCACTGGCTTCCTGCCACATCAAGCGTGAGCGGCAGCACAGGACCATGAGGGGCTGGGCGGCAAAGGGAAAGTGCACCATGGGCTGGTTCTATGGCTTCAAGCTACATCTTGTCATCAATGACAAGGGAGAGATTATCCAGTGGAAGCTCACGCCAGGAAACGTAGATGACAGGGAGCCATTGAAGGATAAACGCTTCACCGAGAGGTTGTTTGGAAAACTCTTTGCAGACAGGGGGTATATCAGTCAGAACCTCTTTGAGATGCTCTTTGTGGACAATATACATTTGGTGACCAAGATAAAGAAGAACATGAAGAACTCACTGATGAGCCTGTATGATAAGTTGTTGCTCAGAAAACGTTCTGTCATTGAGACAGTGAACGATGAACTGAAGAATGTGTGTCAGATAGAACACACCAGACATCGCTCTTTTGATAACTTTGCAACAAATCTGATAGCAGGACTCATTGCATACAATCTATTGCCCAAGAAGCCACAAATGAACATAGAAATAATTGATAAAAGCAGAATAATTGCATAGAGCTTATATCGAACTCACGTTATTCAGAGTCGATATGGCAGGACTTACAAAAAAGCCAGACAGCGATTTCGGCTGTCTGGCTTTATGGTTTCTATATAATAATATATAAGGTGTAGCTTATCGGAGCCACTGTTCCGGATTCAGCTTTTGAGTCTCTTTGTGAAGTTGGAACTGGAATATGCCGCCCGAGTCTACTGTTCCGAGTGTCTGACCTGTACCAACTTGCTGACCTCTGCTGACACTAACGCTGCCCAAGTTCAGGTAAACAGAGATGTAAGCACCGTGGCGAACCATTACAAGAGTAGACCCTCCAACGTGCGAAACACTGGTTACTTCGCCTTTAAAAACACTGCGAACAGGGGCACCTGGCGATGCTTTGATGGCTATTCCATTGCTACTTAGCTTAACATGCGACAGTCCTGCCACGTTGTAAGTACCGAAACGCTTCACAATAGGTCCTGAGACTGGCATTGGCAATCTTCCCTTATTATTGGCAAAACTACCAGTAATAGCACGGTCTGCCGATGATAGAAGCGAGTTATTCTCGTTTGCACGGTTAGCAGCAGCCTGTTCTCTGTCTGCCCGTTCTCTATCTGCTACAGCCTTACGTTCGGCTGCTACACGGTTAGCTTCAGCCTCGCGAGCTTGCTGATTGGCACGTTCGCGTTCCATATTCTCCTTTGCTCGTGCTTGATCTTCAGCACGTTTAGCAGCAGCAGCTCGCTCTTCGGCACGTTTCAACTCACGAGCTCTCTTTGCAGAAGCCTCAGCCTCGGCTGCACGACGAGCCTGTTCCGCTTCACGACGAGCCTGTTCTGCCCTTTCTTGTGCCGCTCTACGCTCACGCTCTAGTTGTGCCGCTTTAGCAGCAGCTTCGGCTTTTGCCTTGGCTTCGCGTGCCTTGGCTTCAGCTATTCGACGTGCATTTTCTTCGGCAGCACGGCGTGCAGCTTCTCGTTTTCGTGCCAATTCTTCAGCACGTTGCTTGGCTGCTGCAGCACGAGCTGCGGCTTGTGCACGTGCCTCTTCCATTGCACGCTCACGCGCTTTTCGTATTTCTATAGCAATCAGTCGGTCAATCTGAGCATTAATAGCTTGTTGTTTTTTCTGCCTATCAGATATAACTGACTGCAGAACCTTTTGGTCGTTCTGCAAAGAAGCTACCACTTTTTGCTGCTCAACCTTCTTATTCTCCATCTGAATATGGACATTACGTCCTTTCACAAGTAAATTACTCTTATGCCCACGCACTTGTTCCAATTGATTATGTTTATTATCTACTTGGGCTTGTTTCTGCTTTAAGAGTTCGCCTTGTGCTCTTTGGTAAGCTGCATACTCTCTAACGAAACGAAGACGACGATACATTTGCGTTAGTGTTTTGGCAGAAAAGATAAACATAATCTTATCTTGAATGCTACGGTTGCGTGCCATATAGCGCATAGAACGAATGAAACGAGAACGTCGCTCGCTCAATTGTGTTTCGAGAGAGCGTAGCTGTCCCTTTAAGATACCGATATTTCCATCAAGATGTTTTATATCTGTTGAAATGTTATTAATAGTTTTTTGCTGATGTCCTATCTCTGTATCGAGCGTTAAAATCTTCTGAAGACGGTTGTCTACATCCTTTTGTTTTGCCTTAAGTTCGTGTTCGTTTTCTGTTATTTCCTTCTGTATCTGTTTATTTTGCTGCTGTAAACCCTTTATTTCTTCAGTTGTAACATATTTTATTTGCTGTTTTTTTCCTTTTGGCTGTCGCTTTTGTGCAAGTACAACACCCTTTTTATGCAATGCACCCGACTTAGTTGTTTGTTGCTGCTTGGTAGGGAGTGGTGCTGTGTGTTGTTTATCTACAGGTTGTTTCTTACTATGTTTAGCTGCAACTTCACTCCTATCAGACAAGTGTTTTTCAGCCTGTTTTTTTGAAGAACCAAGTTTAATAGCCTCTTTTTTTGTAGCCTTATTCTGGTTTATTTGCTGTTCTGTATGTTCATTTTTAACTGTTTTCTTTTTATGCTTCTGCGCATATAAACTTAGAAAGCAAGTGTTCAGTATTAATAATATAAATAAAATCCGCTTCATTTAAAGTTGCATTAATTTACCCAAAATATCTTCTACACTCACCTGTTCGTACTTCGTAGATGGTGTTGTAAAACTCTCCCAATCGGCATTATCGCCAAGTTTATCAAGTTCGAATGTGGCTGTAACAACCTTTTGTCCCTTTGGTAAGGGTGTTGTTATTGTTATCTTATGATAGTAAGGAAACATTTTTGAGCCGATTTTTTTAAAGTTTCCATAATCCCAATTCAGTGTAGAAACACCGTGAACAGCACTACTATACTTCGCTTCAGCTTCGCGAATAAAGTTTGTAACAGGCTCTACTATCCATTGATAATTCATTTTTCCATCGTTCAGAATAATAGAGGTACCCTTCTGAGAGGCATTTTGCGATGCATTAAAATCTACTTTGAATAGTGTTAGGTTGTGTTCTCCAACACGTTGTTGTCCTGG
The DNA here is from genome assembly GCF_900454935.1 of Prevotella pallens. Classification (NCBI taxonomy): domain Bacteria; kingdom Pseudomonadati; phylum Bacteroidota; class Bacteroidia; order Bacteroidales; family Prevotellaceae; genus Prevotella; species Prevotella pallens. The sequence continues at coordinate 361,339 of NZ_UGTP01000001.1, read as the reverse complement.
AATGAAGAGCTGATTCCAAAATAAAGCTTGGAGAGAATAGAAATTTATACCATTGTTTTTCAAGAAAGCTACATCATTATATTTAGCTTTCACATATTGTTTATGTATTCTATCAATAAACAATACGTAGTCTTTCGTAAACTCTATGCGTCCAACTTCGCTACGAATAATAGGAATAAGAAGTTGCAAACGGATAACCTCGTCTTTGCGCATGTGTAGGATACCCGGCACAGAAATTTCTTTTTTACCTGTATTTACTGTAAAAGAGAGGTCGGAAACAAGATTTTTTTGATAGAGTGCACCATCAGAAACACGTTGCATAAACTGTATTTGCTGTTGTTTAAGCGATGTTGATGATCCAGACGAGGTGGTGCCAATCGCACCCGATGGCTTTATAACAGACTTCTGCGTGCCACAGTTTGCTAAAAGCAAAATGGCAGACACAGCTATAACTATATTCTTTATTTTCATTCTGGTATGTATTTCTTTAAGTTTATTTTCTTTCTAAGAGTAGCACTATTATTACCCAATTGCAATGCTTTTTGCCACGCTTCTAATGCAGCTTCTGGCTTTCCTGCCTGATAATATATATCTCCGGCATGCTCGAACAGAGTTCCACTAGGAGTAGAATCGTTCTTTATAGCTTGTTCTATATAGGTATTAGCCTCTTCGTATCTACCTTGTAAAAAGAGAATCCAAGCGTAAGTATCGAGGAAAGTAGAATTTGTTGGCTCCTTCTTTATTGTCTTATAACTCATTAGCTCTGCCTTTTTAAGATCGCCTTTCGTTAAACTGAGATAATAAGCATAGTTATTCAGCGCAGAAAGGTTATCTGGACGCCAATGTAAACAGCTGTCATAAGCTTCGAAAGCCTGTTTTTCTAATCCCTTTTCGTGCAGAATATCGCCCATAATAGCATAGAAATCGGAAACAATATTAGGGTCGCTGTCTGGCTTTATCTGTGCTACTCCTTTCTTAAATGTTTGTAATGCAGCCTCGTTTTCTTTCTTCATATATTGCGCAAAGCCTTCGAAGTAATAGAAAACCATTTCCTCTGGGTTATATTCTTGTGCAGAACGAGAAATAGAAATAACCTTATCGTATTGTTTATCCTTCCAAATGTTCTGAATTAAAGCTATTCTTGCGCGTGAATTATCGGGTTCAATGGCAAGAGCTTGTTCGTAAACACTGTTTATACTATCCTCTGGCGCATGCTTTAAGTTAAGATAAGCCGCTTTCATAAGCACAATATCAGCATCTTCTTGTGGGTATGAAAGAACACGATTGAACAGTTTTATCACCTCAAGACTATCTTTTGTACTGTCGTCTTGATTGTCCATAATAGCCTGACGGAGTAGTGCCATTTTGGTTTCTTTCTCTGTTTTCTTCGATTCCAATAGCTTTCTGGTAAGCTCATCTACCATTTTTTCGTTCTTTGTGTCCCTATAATAGTCTAACAAAGAGAGCTGTGCTGCAGCATTGTTTGGATCTTCTTTCAGTACAGTTTGGTATTCGTTATAAGCCTCTTTCTTCTTATTGTTCTGTAAAAGCCAGTTGCCCAGCATTACACGATAGTTCAATTCTAATGGGTTTTTCTGTACTAAGCGAAGCAGTTCTGCCTGCGCTTTTCGTTTATCGCCCATTTGCTCATAGATTTGCATCTTTGTTAGAGATAGCTGTTCACTAGCTCCTGAAAGCAATTCCATACGTTCTATCATCTCAATCATCTTCTTATAGTTATTTTGTGCCCCATAAAGTTGATAGAGAATTTGTAGAACATCTTCTCGAGTTTTATTGCTTGTGTAAAGCTGTTCGTATGTGGTTAAAGCGTCTTCGTAATTATTTTGCGAAATATAGAACTGACCTAACTTTTCCAAATAAGTAGAATTATCAGGTGCAAGTTTGGCTGCTTGCTCGAAATTGTAGCGTGCTGCTTTGCTATTTTGCATAGCAACGTAGTATCCAGCTATCTCATAATATACCTCAGGAGCCTTCGGATTAATATCACGAGCATGATTTAGCAAATCGAAAGCAGCAGCTAAGTTGCCCATTTCTTGCTGTCGAATAGCTTCTAAAAAGAAGTAATTGTAACGTGTTATCCTACTTTCGGTTTGTGCGTTTCCTTGCAAACCTATTGTGATAAGCACAGCAATAAGCATTGCTCGTACCATAAACTGTTTAAAAAAATATACCAATTATTATCCCTCCTGTATTAATCGGCTTGTTATTACTTTACCCCAGTATGTCCATAACCACCTGCGCCACGTTCAGTTTCGTCAAGAATATCTACTTCTATAAACGTTGCTTGTTCGTGGCGAGCTATTACCATTTGTGCTATACGCTCACCATTGTTTATAATAAAGTCTTCAGTAGAGAAGTTTATCAGCAGCACCATAATCTCGCCACGATAGTCGGCATCTATAGTTCCAGGGGTATTCAACACCGTTATGCCATGTTTTAAAGCCAAGCCACTACGTGGACGCACCTGTACCTCATATCCTTGAGGGAGCGAAATATACAATCCTGTAGGAATTAAACGCCTTTCCATTGGCTTTAAAGTAATTGGACTGTCTATATTAGCACGCAAATCCATACCTGCGCTCTGTGTTGTTGCGTATGTTGGTAAAGGTTGTGCACCTTTATTAATAACTTTTATTTGGACCATAACATTATATTATAATGTGCAAAAATAATGAATTATACGCACATATATGAATTTTCAGACCTAAAAAGGTAGAAATTAGCCAAATTTAAGTACTTTTGCGTAGGCTAATCTTTTTAGTATTTATGATGAATTGGCAAAATCTTATCTCCAATAAACGGCTCGGGCAGGAAGACCGGCACGCTTTACGGCACGATGACAGGTCGGAGTTTAAACGCGATAGCGATAGGCTTATCTACTCGGCACCTTTCAGACGGCTACAGAACAAGACACAAGTGTTTCCACTTCCTGGCAGCGTTTTCGTGCATAATCGACTTACTCATTCACTAGAAGTAGCATCATTGGGTAAGTCGTTGGGCGACGATGTGGCACGAAAACTCATAAAGAAGCACCCCGAACTGCACGGAACGCTTTTTGAAGAAATTGGTACAATTGTGCAAACAGCCTGCTATGCACACGATATGGGTAACCCTCCATTTGGACACAGTGGTGAAAAGGCCATTCAAACATTCTTCACAGAAGGGGCAGGAACTTATTTAAAAGAAAAAGTTAGCTCTCGATTTTGGAACGATATTACACACTTTGAAGGTAATGCGAATGCTTTTCGTCTACTCACTCATAGGTTTTTAGGTAGACGCGAAGGTGGTTTTGTTATGACTTATGCTACATTAGCCAGTGTTGTAAAATATCCGTTCTCTTCTTCCTTGGCTGGAAAACATGGGAAATTTGGCTTTTTTATATCAGAAGAAAACACTTTCAAGAAGATAGCAAAAGAACTTGGTATTATTAAAAGGCAGACTTCGGGTGAAGGTGTTGCCTACGCACGCTATCCATTAGTATATTTAGTTGAGGCTGCAGACGACATTTGTTATGAGATAATGGATATTGAAGACTCCCACAAGCTCAAACTTCTATCGTTTGAAGAAACCTCTGAATTGTTGTTAGGATTCTTTGATGAAGATACAAAAAGAAGTATTCGAAATCGTATTATAGAAGAAGGTGTTACCGATAAGAACGAACAAGTGGTATATTTTCGTGCTTGTGCCGTTGGATTATTGGAGGCATTATGCGTTGATGTGTTTGTTGAAAACGAAGAGTCTATACTTAATGGTACATTTGAAGGTTCGTTAATAGACCATATTCCTATGCTTCCACGCAACAATTATAAACATTGTTCAAAGGTTTCAATTGAGAAGATATATAGCAGCAGAACTGTTCTCGATGTGGAATTGTCGGGATATAAGATAATGGAAACACTAATGGAATCGCTTATTAGTGCCGCTGTTGAACCAGAGAAATTTCATAGTAGACAGCTTATTCGGCGTTTCTCAAGTCAATACGATATACGAAACCCACATCTCGAAGAACGTATTATGGCTGTAATCGACTATATTAGCGGTATGACTGATATATATGCGCTCGACATTTACCAAAAAATAAATGGCATTAGCTTGCCTATCATCTAACGTTTGAAAGGTATGGAAAATCAATACAAGAAAACATTCGCAGACTTAATGGTAAACAAGAAACTTGTTTACGTACATGGCTTTATGTCGTCAGGGGCTACACACACTGCTAAAATATTGCAAGAGTATATGCCACAATGTACTGTTATTGCTCCCGATCTACCAATTCACCCAGAAGAGGCAATGGAATTGCTGCGAAAAATACAAGCCGACGAACGTCCTGATATTATTATTGGCACGTCAATGGGAGGAATGTACACTGAAATGCTTTATGGCACAGACCGCATTTGCGTAAATCCAGCTTTTCAAATGGGCTCTACCATTAGCGAAAGCAATATGCTCGGCAAGCAAATTTACCAAAATCCGCGTAAAGATGGCATTCAAGAGGTTATTGTTACTAAGTCTTTGCAGAAGGAATATAAAGAAATAACAGAACAATGCTTTGCTTCTGTAACGCCAGAAGAGCAAGAACGAGTATATGGATTGTTTGGTGATGCCGACCCTATTGTACATACTTTCGATTTATTTCATCAACATTATCCGCAAGCTATCTATTTCCACGGTGAGCATCGTCTTATAGAGAAAGCCATTTTCCACTACGTTATGCCTATCATTAGATGGATTGACGATAAACAAGAAAGGCGCGAACGTAAAACAGTATTCATAGACTGGAATACGTTAAGCGATGATTATGGCAAACCAAAATCATCGCTACACAAGGCTTACGAGTTTCTTCTCAACAACTACAATGTTTATTTTATTGCACCAGCACCCACCAATAAGCCTACAAGTTTTACAGAAATACAGGCATGGATATCCGATGCTTTCAGTGCACCTGCATGGAATCGCACCCTCTTTGTTAATCAGCCACAATTTCTTCTGGGCGATTATCTCATTAGTACACATATTTATGATGAGTTTATGGGAACGATATTACCTTTTGGTAGTGATGAATTTAAAACATGGGAAGAGGTTATTACTTTCTTTGAACGGTTAGGAGGACAATGACAGAAAGCTTTATAACGGATCAGCAATTATTCAATAGAGTATTGGAAGTTATTGAATTTACCGACAACCGTTACGACCTGCAAAATCATTTAATGCACGAAACGCTTGTATTGGCGTGCCATGAAGGACTGAAAGGTACTCGACACGGATTTGGAAACCTCTCTTCACAAGTCGATTCGCTTTGTAAAAAACATAATATAAAAGCACAAGATGTTATTGCTATACACTTAATGCGACGCCATAGCAATTCTATTGCGCCCATCTCACACAACGATTTGCTATACGATTGTAGGGCATTAGCTCTCTTTATTGCTGCTGTTTTCAACACATCAATACCTTCTTATCTCGTAGACAAAATACCTACCGAAGGTAGGCGCACGGCTAATATACAGATAGCAAACTATAAATACATTCGCTGTACTGTTCTTTCGTGGAACAACAAATATATTAAGATGAACGTATTGAATCAAGAATGTAGCGAAGAAGAGGTATTGGTAGACTATGTTAATACTCCTGAACATATTGACCTTACCTATATTGGTAAAATATTATGCGAGGGTATGCAACTCAATCTCTTAGATTGTAGCGTTACTGGCAAGCGTATTGTACCACGAATAATTGTTGTAGAACCCGACTTTCTGGTAGATATCTCTTCGATAGCTAACTGCTTTGAAGACTACGGGCACCACCCATTATCGTTCATTACAAACCGTTTACAAACCAAAACTACATCTGCAGCAATTCTATTGGGAAACTTTTCTGATACAGCACTCGATGAAATCATTAACAATCCACAATATGAACTAAACGAAACTCTAAAGACTAATTTCCAAAACAAAGCTTTAGACTTTGCCACATGCACCGATTTCTATCCGGAAAGGTTTAAATACGATTGTAAAGAGCAAACTAAGAATATCCAAGACATCGTTAACGACCTATTTAAAAATTATGATAAAAAGAAGGCTATACTCGAACCATCGTTCGTTTGCGAGAGTTTAGGCATTCAAGGACGTGTCGATTTAATGACAACCGACTTTCGTTTACTAGTGGAACAAAAGTCTGGAAAGAATTTCTATATTGCAAGCAATCGACTTAATAAGCATGGTTCAAAACACATAGAAAAGCATTACGTGCAGGTTCTACTCTATTTTGGTATACTGCAATACAACTTTAACCAAAGTGCACGCACTACAAACATTCATCTCCTCTATTCTAAATATCCACTTCCCAATGGTCTCTTAGAAGTGGAATCGCTTCAATCGTTAATGATGGAGGCTATTAGATTTCGCAATCAGGTAGTTGCAACAGAATATTGGATAGGTAGTAACGACTTCGCAAAACTCATTCCATTTCTCACGCCCAGCACTTTAGTAACAGAAAACTGTAATCAAAACTTCTTTCAGCAATGGGTTTTTCCTCGTTTAAATGCCACCTTAACACCACTCCACACGCTTACACCGTTAGAAGAAGCATACTTCTGTAGAATGATGCGCTTTGTGATGAAAGAACAAATCATATCGAAAGTGGGATATCAAGAGGGGACAGGAAGTAGCAATGCCGACTTATGGAATATGCCTTTAACTAGTAAAATTGAATCGGGAAACATATATACTGCACTAACCATAACGAAAGAAGAAAGAAGCACTGAACATAGTGGATACAATTGCATTACTTTTAAAGTACCAAAACAAGGCGATGACTTTCTTCCAAACTTTCGTCGTGGCGATATGGTGTACCTCTATGCTTATAGAAAAAACGAAATTCCAGACATACGAAAGGCTTTTTTGTTTCGTGGAATACTACAAGAGCTACACAGCGATACAATTGTGGTACATTTGAGAAATGGACAGCAGAATAGAAATTCGCTCGCAGGCGAATTATTTGCCATTGAACACTGTAGCAGCGACATTGGTTGCACTACCGCCATTCAAGGTCTACATACTTTAATTACAGCGTCCAAAGAACGTAAAGATTTGCTTTTAGGACAACGTACACCACAGCGAGACACTAAAATACAACTCTCAGAAAGTTATAACCCAACTTACGATGATGTTATTTTGCGTGCTAAACAAGCTACCGATTACTTCCTTCTAATTGGCCCACCAGGAACAGGGAAAACATCTATGGCATTGCAATATCTTGTAAGAGAACACAAAGAAAAGAATATTTTGCTGCTTTCTTATACCAATCGAGCCGTAGACGAAATATGCGGAATGCTTACCGAAAATAATATCTCATTTCTTAGACTCTCTAAAGAATACTCGTGCGACCCACAATATACCAACAACCTGCTTAGCAATGCCATAAAGAATAACCCCACACTCACCCACATAAAACAAACTATCAGCCAAGCACGCATTATTGTCAGTACCACAGCTAACCTCTCTATTCACACGGCTATCTTTAGCATTAAGCATTTCGAGCTTGCTATTATAGACGAAGCTAGTCAGATTTTAGAACCCAACATTGTTGGTTTACTCGCTGCACACAACGGCGAAAAGCAAGTTATAGATAAGTTTATATTGATTGGCGACTACAAGCAGTTGCCAGCCGTAGTGCAACAAGATAGCGAAGAATCGGCTACCAACTCGCATTTACTAGAAAACATACACCTACCGAACTGTGCTAACTCGCTATTCGAACGTCTTATACTAACCGAGCAGGCTGCACATCGCACCAATTTTGTTGGAATACTACACAAACAAGGACGTATGCACCCAGAAATTGCCGATTTTCCAAATACTTATTTCTATGCACAAGAACAATTAGAATGTGTACCGCTATCACACCAAAAAGAAGATCATTTGTGCTATAACAAACCAAGTGAAGACTCATTCGATGACTTTTTAAAAACACACAGAATGATATTTATCTCTTCTAAATCGTGTCATCAACCCAACATATCAGAAAAGGTAAATACAGAAGAAGCACGTATCGTAGCTAACGTTGTTCGCCGCCTTTATCGCCAAATAGAAACAGGTTTCGATGCACAAAAGTCGATTGGTATTATTGTGCCCTATCGAAACCAAATTGCTATGGTACGAAAAGAGTTAGAACAACTTAACATTCCAGCTATCGAGGACATAAGCATCGACACTGTGGAGCGCTATCAAGGTAGCCAACGCGATATTATAATCTATTCGTTCACCATTCAGAACCGCTTCCAACTGGAGTTCCTTACTGCCAATACGTTTATGGAGAACAATAAGCCAATAGACCGTAAACTAAATGTTGCCATTACCCGAGCACGCAAACAACTTATTCTTACTGGTAACGAAGCTACTCTACGACAGAACTTTCTTTTCTCTGAACTGATAGATTATATAGACCACAGAGGTGGAAAGATAACTATTTAGACTTATTGCCTATAATGGTTTTAACAATCAAACCATATTATACCTCTGCTTTTCCAGTTTCATTTACCCCAAATCAGCCATTAGAGCCTATACATATTTTGTTTTATGCCACATTGGCTATTAAAACCAAATCGGCATTAAACCACAATATGTATAGTTCTTATTAGTATGGTATTGTTTTCCTTACATCTTCTATTTTCTTATCAGCATCTTATCTGTCTTTGTAACTTTACACAGCCCGCTACGCCTGCATTGCAACAACTGACAATCTGCTTGATAATAAAACAAAATATGTTTAAGCTCTAATGATTAATTGGGGTTAAACCATAACTCTCGTTGTATATAATCTATACTATTCACACCACTACTCACAAAGGTTGTTGCTCTATATGATATCTGAAACACAAACGATAGACATCTAAAACAAACACCATAGATATCTAAGACGATCGTTACAGATATCTAAGACAATCGTTACAGATATCTGAAACAATCGTAACAGATATCTGAAACAGAAGCAACTATTTATATCCGATTTATAGGGACATTTGAGACATTCCATCTGATTAATGAAAATCCAGTAGATTGTTACTATAAATTAGCGTCCTATTTTCTACTATTCTTTAATTTACAGAAAGAACAGCTAATAGTTGCATAAAGAAAAAGGCTAGATTTCTATTGTGAAATCTAGCCTTTTCTGTTATTTCGCTTCTGCTACACAATGCTTATAGTGTTGCGCATTTATAGAGTCAGCGAAAGTAGTATTTATTATCTGATTACAGTAATAATAATTGTATGAGATGTATACTCAAATTACTTAACAATTACTCTTACCACTTTACCACTCTTATACTTAACAATGTTCACACCTTTCTGTGCAGTGTCAATCTTCTGTCCTGCAAGATTGTAGCGAGCAACTATTTCGTCTTGAGCGTCTACATTTGCATTCTCAATACCTGCTGTAAGAACTACAACATTAGTCAAATTAGTTTGATTAACAACGAGTTCACTCTTAGGAGTAGCTTTATTGCCTAACTTAGGAGCCACGAAAGCAACTACATGCATATTCTCTGCTTTATATCCGGCAGGAATTGTGTAAGTGAATTGTTGGTCGAAGTTATCATTATTCCAATTAATGTTATCGCCATAGATGTTTGTTAAGCACTGACGGAATGTGTTGTTGTGAACATAGTTCTTAATTTTCTGTCCTTTATCAATCTGTGTACTAACAAGTCCGTCTTCAGTTACATAAACATAAATAGCATAATCCTTAAGGAAGTTTGCAGCGTTCTTAACACCAGTACCCTTAACATCTACTATCAATTGGTCGTTTTGCTCATTTGCAGTTCTATCTACCTTTGCAGCAACATCAAGATTTACGAATGCAGGAAGGTCATTGTTTGTTTCGTCAAACATCTTGCCGAACATTTCAACAGCCTGACTGAATGCAGCCTCTTTGTAGGCAATTGCTGTTGTAAGCTCGCCCTCGATAAGGCTTCTGTTAAATGCTGCCATCGGATAACCGTTAGCACCAAGTGCCTCCATAATAGCAACAGTTTGATTTGTTTGGAAAGGATCTTTAGTCCCCATTGGACCGTGAAGTGCAACCCAAGCCAAATCTTGACGCTTGTCTTGTAACTGTTTCAAGAATCTAGAACCAGTAGGACACCAAGTACAAGTAACAGCAGTGAATTGTTCTACAAGCTGCTTTTGTCTTTGAAGTGCTGTTTCATATAAGTTAATGTCAGATTCGTAAACATCATTAGCTGTGTTTCCAGTTGGCGCAGCACCATCTACTTTAGTAATAGCAAACTTAATTTTGTGTGAACCTAATGCAATTCCAGTTGTAGGAATTTCTATAACATCAGCCTTTAAATTACCATCTACAGTACCATTCACTGTTTGCTCTTTAATCTGATTACCATCAACAGTAGCTGTTACTGTGTACGAATTGATAGGCGTTGTACCATAGTTGCTAATGTTTAATGTGAACTTTGTATTGTTAGACGCCTTTGTAAATTTATTGTAAGTAACGCTGTGGAGCATAATATCCTTTGCAGGATAGTCTTTCTCTACTACAGCTTGAATTGCAAGGTTACCATATTTCTCTGAACCAAACTCGTACAAGTCTTGGCCACCTTCCATCATAGCATATACCTTCTCTATCGTTCCTTCTTTTTGTAACGATATAGGATAGCATTCAGGAGTTGAGCCTTTCTTCTGTGTATAAGTAAAACCTAACATTATACCCTCTGCTTTGCTAAAATTGATAGTATAAGGATTGGTAAATGTTACGTCGTTCCAACCTTTCTTCGCATTACTAATTTCTTGCTCAGCAACCAAATCGCATCTCATCTTACCACTAGCAGTGCTATAAGTAAACACCTTTAGAGTGATTGCGCCAACGCCATCGGCAGGTATCGCAACACGCATACTAACAATCTTACCACCATCGAATGAGCCTGCAATCTCTTTACGAATAGGTGTTACCATTGTAAGTTTACCTTCGTTTTGCGTAAAGCCTACACCTTTATCGTTGTAGTTATCGCTAGTGTAATTACCCATATAACGCTGATTAGCAGGCAAGTTTGCACGTGTAGCCTTAAGACTATTATGAGACTTTACCGAACTAATTGGTTGAGCGAGGAAAGGTTCTGCCTCGTTCAAGGTTAAGCTACCATTCTGTGCGGTGGCAGCAATTGCCATTGCAAATGCAACGCATGATAATAGAAGTTTCTTCATTTGTTTTTGGTTTAGTTAATATTCGATTTATTACTACTTCTGTTTCTTTTCATTAAAGCGTTCCTATATTTATAAGAATGCAATAGTTGTTCTGTTGTCTATATACCCATATCATAAAGACTATTCTGCTCCTTTTTCTGTGATAGTAAATATAATATGATGACATCACAAAAGTACAAATAAAAAATGGAATAACTATTTTTTTTGAATGTTTTTTTCAAATTTGGCTCTATTTGTTGTACTTACTGTGAGCAAAAGCGTTGTAAAAAGCTATTTTTAGTAGGTAAACTGGTTAATATTACGCCATTAAGCGAATATCATTTGTAGCGATTTTATACCAAATTCGTACTTAGATGTATTGCTTTATGCTATAAGTACGAAATATTATTGTACCTTTGCACCTTATTATATATAAACATTATATATAAATCATTTGCCCATATACAAAGCATTTGATAAAAATAAATATCAACAAAAAGTAAGAAAGATATGAAACAAAACCAATGGATAACAGTAGCTATGGCTACCATTGCACTAACATTAGCCAGCTGTGGCACTATAAAAAAATCTGCCACTAATACAGATGTTACAACAACACCTACTACCACAACGGAGAACGTAGAAGCAAATACAAACTTTATAAGCATTGCAGAGGCTATAGATATGGTGGAGCACCCGGAAAAGATAGCTAATATAATGAAGAAATACGACTACAAACTAAAAGAGAACTATGAGATTTACCGCCTGGATAAGTTTTCTAAGATGTATTACAAGAACTGTCGTCTTGCTAAAATTCTTACCGCTAATAAGTACGAAGACTATCCGAAGCCGCTACAAAAGGGCATATCAAGCTATGTAGCTTTAGAAGATGGTGCTATTATTATAGGTGTATTCAATCAGACTGCGTACGATAACCTTGTTGCACAAGTGAAAGCTGCTGGGTTCGTGCTTGATATGCCAGGCAACGAAGATGTGTACAAGAATGGTAATCGCACTATAGGTTGCAACGAGGGTTTGAAAACTGTTAGGGTGCAATAGACCGTAAGATAGCTGCACCCTTTGCTAATCTCGCTGATTTGACGTACCTTTGCAAATAAATAGAAACAAAAACAATACATTACAGATATGGAAGAGAAGAAATTCAAACGAACTACCGTTACGGCTGCATTGCCGTATGCAAACGGTGGTGTACATATAGGACACCTTGCAGGTGTATACGTTCCGGCTGATATTTACGCACGCTATTTAAGACTTAAAAAAGAAGATGTTGTCTTCATTGGTGGTAGCGACGAGCACGGCGTGCCTATTACTTTACGGGCAAAGAAGGAGGGAATAACTCCGCAAGCTGTGTGCGACCGTTATCATAAATTAATAAAAGAATCGTTCAAAGAGTTTGGTATTTCGTTCGATATTTACAGCCGCACCACGAGCGAAACACATCATAAGTTTGCATCCGACTTCTTCCGTAAGCTCTACGATGATGGCAAACTAATTGAAAAGGAAAGTGAACAGCTCTACGATGAGGAGGCAAAACAATTCCTTGCCGACCGCTATGTGGTGGGCGAATGTCCACATTGCCATAACGAACACGCTTATGGCGACCAGTGCGAAAAGTGCGGTAGCGACCTTAGCCCTATGGAGTTAATTAATCCGCACTCTACTATTTCTGGCTCAAAGCCCGTAATAAAGAAGACCAAGAATTGGTATCTACCACTGAACGATTACCAAGAATGGCTGAAACAATGGATATTGAACGACCACAGAGAATGGCGACCAAACGTGTACGGACAATGTAAAAGCTGGCTCGATATGAATTTACAGCCACGCGCTATGACACGCGATTTGGATTGGGGTATACCTGTGCCGGTTGAAGGTGCGGAAGGTAAAGTGCTTTATGTATGGTTTGATGCTCCCATTGGCTATATATCAAACACGAAAGAGCTTTGCGATAGTAAGCCCGAACAATTCGGCACGTGGCAAAAGTGGTGGCAAGACCCAGAAACACGCCTTGTTCACTTCATCGGAAAAGACAACATTGTGTTTCATTGCCTCATCTTCCCAAGTATGTTGAAAGCACACGGCAACTACATTTTGCCCGATAATGTGCCATCTAATGAATTCTTAAATCTTGAGAACGATAAAATATCTACCAGTCGCAATTGGGCTGTGTGGTTGCACGAATACTTAATAGATTTTCCTAACAAACAAGATGTGCTGCGCTATGTGCTTACTGCCAATGCACCAGAAACTAAGGATAACAACTTTACTTGGAAAGATTTTCAAGAACGCAACAATAGCGAACTGGTGGCTGTGTATGGCAACTTTGTAAACAGAGCACTACAACTAACACAGAAATATTGGAATGGCGTAGTGCCCGTATGTGGCGAATTGTTGGCGGTAGATTCTCAAACCATTCAGGAATTTAAAGATGTGAAGGAGAAAGTGGAAAGCTATCTCAATGCATTTAAGTTCCGCGAAGCACAGAAAGAGGCTATGAACTTAGCACGAATTGGCAACCGCTACATTACAGAGTGCGAACCATGGAAGGTATGGAAGACTGATCCGAAGCGTGTTGAAACCATCTTATACATCTCGCTCCAATTGGTGGCAAACCTTAGCATTGCGTTTGAACCTTTCTTACCTTTCAGCAGTAAAGAGCTACGCAATATGATTAATCTACCCGAATACGATTGGGCACAGCTTGGCAGTACTGACATTCTTCCTGCAGGACATAAACTGAATGAGCCGCATTTGTTGTTCGATAAGATTGAAGATGAAGCTATAGAAGCTCAACTTAAGAAACTCGAAGACACCAAAAAGGCGAATGAAGCTGCAAGCTATGTGGCAGAACCCATTAAGAACGAGGTATCGTTCGACGACTTTGAGAAGCTCGATATTCGAGTAGGCCATATATTGCACTGCGAAAAGGTAAAGAAGAGCAAGAAGCTTTTGATGTTTACCATTGACGATGGAACAGGCACTGAGCGCACTATTCTTAGTGGTATAGCAGCCTACTACGAACCGGAACAGCTCATTGGCAAAGATGTGCTTTTCGTTGCTAACTTCCCACCGCGCAAGATGATGGGTATTGAAAGTCAGGGAATGATACTTTCAGCCGTAAACTTTGATGGTTCACTCAGCGTTACCACTACACTTGGCGAAGTAAAACCTGGTAGCCAAGTGGGATAATTTGTTAGTAAACAAATACAAAATCTTACAAGATACACTACAAAGACAGCCGATTGTTTCAGGAGAAACGGTTGGCTGCTTTTTTTATTCTATATCATATTAAACTAAAAACAACACCATACAATTTTCCACAAATCACCAAAAATTGTATATGCTTTTTCATCACATCACATTATATTATAACACTTCACCAATGTGTTTTGCCCACATAAAACAGAGCTTCTGCAAAATATAAATAGAGCAATTATAAGCATCGTCTACTGGTTGTTTAGCCACCTAATGGAACATCTCTATTTTCAGAAAAAACATTCATATTTTTGCTACTCTCGTTTCAGATATCTGTAACAATCGTCACAGATATCTGTCGCACTCGTTACAGATATCTGTCAGTTGCGTTTTAGACATCACAAAAAAACACAACCCATATAAGGCGCTATTATAACAGTTTTAACAGCTAAGCAGATTTGCTATTGTCGGTATAAATAATAGCTTGCTATACAGCACCCATTACTAACCTGCTTGGGGTATAGGCTATAGCTATTCACAAATGCTAAAACAGGTCTATTTATTTGTAGATAAGTGTCGTAAGTTTATCGTTCACAAATAAATCGTTTGCTACATTCTGAATATCAGTTGCCGTAACAGCATCTATTTGTGCATAAAGACTCGTTATATCTTTCTCCCAACCAAAGTGCAAAAAACTCTTTCCAAAGTCTAAAGCAAAATTCTCTCTACTATCGCATGCTATACCTATTTGTCCTTTAATCTGGTGCTTTGCTCTATCCAATTCAGCATCAGATAGGGGGTCTTGCATCACCTTATCAAACTCTTTTCGCACCAACGCAATACATTTATTGGTATCTTGTGGGTCGCAACCAAAATAAGTACTCCACATACCCATTGCGCTAAACGATGCGAACGTACTTTCAACCGAATAAACCAATCCATTCTGTTCGCGCAACGAGAGGTTTAAACGCGTACTCATACCAGGACCACCAAGAATATTGTTCAACAAATAGAGTGCAATTCTCCGCTCATCGTGTACCGAATAGCTACGTGTGCCCATCATAACGTGTGCTTGATGTGTTTTCTTATCAACCACAATAGTAGATGGTTCGTACGTATCTTCTATCTTTGTTAGTGTGTTTGTAGCATCTTCCGTGTAGCCTATACAGAGAGCATTAGGAGGCACAATGCTCTCTGTGTGCTGTTGCAATAGCGCAACCACTTGGCTAAACTCCACATTTCCATACACAAAGAATATGGCATTGTCTGGACGATAATATTTGTTTGTAAACCGTTGCGCATCGGCAGATGTAAATTGTCGCACCACTTCGCTCGTACCCAAAATGCTATGTCCTAATGGAAGTCCTTTAAATAGCAAGTTCTCAAACTCATCGTATATAAGTTCGGCAGGACTATCGTTGTACGATTCTATTTCATCGCATATCACTTCAACTTCCTTCTCTATTTCTTTCTGTGGATAGACGCTTCTAAAAACAATATCAGAAAGTAAATCTACAGCCAGTGGAAACTGGTCGCTAAGAATAGCAGAATGGTAAACAGTGGTGGTTTTAGTGGTGTAAGCATTCAGGTCTCCCCCCACATTTTCAAGACACCTTATAATATCTAAACTATCTCGCCGTTGTGTTCCTTTAAAGGTAGCGTGCTCGCAGAAATGAGCAATCCCCTCCTCGATAGGTTCTTCGCTAGCCGAGCCTGCATTAACTTCGTATCCACAGTAAACCACTGGCGATGCCGATGGAAGGTGAATAATGCGCAGACCATTCAATAAACGTGTTGTATTATATTTCATTGCGAGTGCAAAATTACTTATTTTCTTTTTGAAATATGACGAATTAGTGGTACATTTGCAGAGTAACAAACAAACAGATTCTATGATAGAAATAACAAATAAGCTCTACTATGTAGGCGTAAACGACCGTAATAAACAACTCTTCGAAGGTTTGTGGCCCTTACCTAATGGTGTCAGTTACAACTCTTATCTTATAGACGATGAGAAAGTCGTATTGATAGATACTGTAGAAGTAGACTTCTTCGTGCAGTTCTTAGAGAATATACGCGAGGTCATTGGCGACCGCAAAATAGACTATCTTGTAATCCATCACATGGAACCAGACCATTCAAGTGGATTAGCACTTCTCAAACAGTATTATCCAGACATTAAAGTTATAGGAAACAAAAAGACATTCGACTTGCTGTCTGGTTTCTACGGTATAAAGGAGAATACTATAGAAGTGAAGAATGGTGAGACAATGGAATTGGGAAAACATTCGTTACAATTCTTTATGACACCTATGGTACACTGGCCAGAAACAATGATGACTCTCTACAAAGGTGAGAGTTCTGCTCTCTTCTCAGGCGATGGCTTTGGCTGTTTTGGCGCATTAAATGGTGGAATTATTGATAAAAACATCAATACAGAGCCTTATTGGCTAGAAATGGTACGCTATTATTCTAACATTGTTGGTAAATATGGCACTCCTGTACAGAATGCACTGAAGAAACTTGCTGGTGTTAAGTTCGATTATATTTGCTCTACACACGGTCCGGTATGGCACGACAATGTGGAAAAGGTGGTTGCACTGTACGACAAGATGTCTAAATACGAAACAGAACCAGGTCTTGTTATCTGTTACGGCACAATGTATGGCAACACCGAGCGTATGGCAGAACAAATTGCTCGTTCAGCTTCGTCAGAGGGTGTTAAGAATATTGTGATGTACAACATTTCGAAGACTCCGCACAGCTATATTCTCCGCGATATCTTCCGTTATAAAGGTTTAATAGTTGGCGCACCAACTTATAACAATGGCTTGTATCACGAAATGGAAGTGTTGCTTTCTGAAATAGCCAATCACGACATTAAGAACCACTACATTGGTTGGTTTGGCTCTTACGGCTGGGCTAGTAGAGCCGTTACGGCTATTGGTGAATGGAACGAAACACGTGGACATTTCGAAAAGGTGGGCGAACCTGTTGAAATGCGACAAGCTCTTACCGAAGAAACAAAAGCCGAATGCTGGCGATTGGGCAAAGAAATGGCAGCAAAATTGTTAGCTGATAAGGCTTAAACGAATGAGAATAAGTATAAACACTGCCAACACACAATCGCAAGTTATAAGTATCTTGCGTTTCCCGTTGGTAGTGTTAATACTTTTCATTCACTCTAATTTCCACAATATTAGTGCCGATTGGGACGTATTTTGGACAATAAATACAACTGGAATTGGTCCACAGGTGCCATCTCTGGGCGATGTATTTGATATTATTTCTAATTCGTTAGCAACACTGGCTAATCCGTTTTTCTTCTTCATCAGTGGTTCGTTATTCTTTAAAGAAGGCTTATTCTCTAAAGAATTGTATTTACATAAGCTGCAACGACGTGCTTTCTCGTTACTTCTTCCCTACATTCTATGGATTAGCACTTATCTCTTTCTTTTATCTGTGGCAGAGGGGATATTGCCAAACTGGACGGCTATTGTGCATAAACCCATAGAAAGTTTTAGCTTTACCGACTGGTTGTTGTGTTTTTGGGATATAAGTAAGATTGGTCCACAAGGCGGCATAGCTGCACCCTTGGTTATTCCGTTTTGGTACATACGCGACTTAATGGTGATTTGCCTTTTTACACCTATTATATATAAGGTACTGCACTGGCTTGCAAACAAACGAAAAGAGATATCTATACTGTTGTTTTTTGCTTTGCTTTATGCCTCGCGTTGGGCTGAAAACCTACCGGGATTAAGCGTTCAAGGACTGTTGTTCTTTTCTTTCGGAGCATTCTTTAGTATTAAACAAATAAAATTTATAGATGTTATGCGTCCGTTAAAGTGGGGAGGTCTCTTCTTTGCTATATTTGCTTGGCAGATAAATTGTGCTAACTTAATGTATGCTGGATTAATAGTTTTCACAGTTTCTACAACAACACGCATTTTAGAGCGTCGCAAACAACAAAACAAACTTGCTTTTCCACTGCCACTTGTTCTAATCAATTCCACTTTCTTTGTGTTTGCCTTTCACTCTATTGTGTTGGGTGGCATTCTCACCATATTGAAGCGTGGAATAGTGGTACCACACAACGAGCTCGAAGCATTCCTTATATATATACTAAGTCCGGTTACAATGCTCACCGTGAGCGTGGGTGTATATTGGCTATTCTACAAAATTGCGCCTCGAATTGTTTCTATATATTGTGGTGGGAGATAAACACACTAACCAAAGTAAATTATGGTTAGTTTTGACTTTTTAGATGAATGGAACAGCTAGTTACACCTTATATAAAATAGACTACACTCAGGTGTTTTAGCAATAAAAGAAAATGGAAAAAACATATAAACACAATAAACAAAACAATATCTCTTTCATTAAACAATGGATAGAACGTTATAATAATACATCGCACGATTTTTACGACGACTATCATATCGATGAGATTGATAACAGCTTGTCGAAAGCTAAAGAACTCTGGTGGAATGCTTCGGTTCACATTTATAATGATTTTACCAGCTATATCAAAGAACTTAATCTTGAATATGGAGTTATACTGTGTATTTGCATAAGTAACTTTTACACTAAAACTAATATCCCCCGTAAATGGGATAATGTTATTTTAGAAGGAATTGACACTCCACCATCGCTATATATATACAACAAAAATAATGCTGATATTATTAATTGGCTAAAACAATGCACCTTATTAGAATGCGAATATATAAAAGGAACGGAAGTTTACTACCACGAAATTAAAGATGTAGATGATTGCTATAAAACTATATTTATAACTCAAACGAAGCTATGAAACTATAAAAGAATAACCATCGGAAACATTTTAACACACTATTTGGTAACTATTAGAAAGAGGCACCAAACAAGTATAGGTATGGCGTAAATGTTATTGCTAAAAAACTCTGTTGGTGAGAAAGTAGATGTTCTGTAGAATATTGGCGGAGAAAACTGTAGCTATGCTTACTGCTTATTTCACAACCAAATAAACAACATCAGCTGTTTAGAAAAGCGTGGTGAATGTAGCCACTTTTATCGCAGATATCTGTTACGTATTTTTTAGATATCTGTAACGCTCGTCTCAGACGTCTGTAACGTTCGTCTCAGATATCTGTCAGTTGCATTTTAGATATCACAAAAAAACACCGCCTTTATGAGGGCACATTATAATGCTCAACAGATATTAATTTTGCTGAGAATTATAAACTTCGTCGGTTTATAATCTGCTATAGCTCGATTTAGACATTATTATAAATATATGAGTACAATATTTAATGTGGAACTATCGTTATATAAAGGCAGAATTTGTTATATTTGTCTACTTGTTAAAAGTGTCCAAAACTCTTTACTACTAAATAGAAGTAGAAACAGAAATATCGGCGTTTATGTAGACAAGGAAGAGAACCTATATAACAACACATCTATATATAAGTTATGAAAACAATTAAGACGTTAGTAGACTACACAAAGTCTAAGAAGAAACACCAGTTAGAAAAGAAAGACTATTTTTATATAGAACCTATAAAAGATATAGAAGAATATATAAGAAATGAGAAATCTGTAGCTGGTATAGGTTTGGCATTAGACTTTATTTCGTCATGGTTTCATTACAATTATATATATTCTTTCTTAACAACAACCGATAGTGCAACAACCGACTTAAGTAGCTTAGCCAAATCAACACTTCTTGGAATAGAAGCTAATAACTGGGATTTCTTTTTGGGTAAAAATCACGAAAAATATCATAGTGCTATACCTTTCCAAAATGCTATCAAACATCTTTCACAGGCTTTACTCTTAGGTTGGGACACATTAGCTATAAACTATGGCAAACTTTTAATCAATATGCTTTATGGTAAACAATATAAAGGTTGGCATGCGGCATATAAGCATGCTTGGTTTATGCTTGAGATATTTTGTAAATGGCAAGGAATAGAATTAGATTATAGCCGTTTGAACTATCCAGAAGATATGAAAGTATATGCGCAGGCACTTCAATATTGGGATACAAACGATAACGAACTATTGTCTAAATTAGTGAACGAACTGGTTGATTTTCATATTGCTGAATCAGATGAATACGAACGTAAAAACCATATTCCAGACTTCTCTTCAGCAGATTATTTCATTTTCCCCGTAGAGATTCTTCTATGGCTGAACATCCGTGAGAGAATGAATTTTGCAAAATACATACCCAATAACGACTTACTAAAAATGTCTATAAACAACTGGCAAATACAGAAAGTTGCCATACCTGTAATTGAAGTTCTTGAAAAAGCAAAAACAAAGTTGCTATCCGAATATCCAAACACACGCTTTGATTTGTAAACCGAATTGTAAAAGCAATAAATAGACTGTTGCCCTTGCACATTCGTTTTAAATACAATTATACACATTCAGAATAGAACACAACAGAATGTACAAAGACTAAGATATGACGACAATTTAACCGAGAAATATATTGGTGGTTAAAGACAAACAAGGTAATATACCATCACAAATGCCCTTTATTTGCGTAATACCTATTAACCATTTATAGGTAGTGTTTTTCAGAAATATTGTTCCAATAAAGAAGATACGGCACATCTATCTGTTTTTGCTGATATTTACTCACAACAAATAGCTTTACACATCTGTGGTAAAAAGTTATTATTTGTGTAA
The DNA here is from genome assembly GCF_900454935.1 of Prevotella pallens. NCBI lineage: Bacteria > Pseudomonadati > Bacteroidota > Bacteroidia > Bacteroidales > Prevotellaceae > Prevotella > Prevotella pallens. Next base: position 340,229 of record NZ_UGTP01000001.1, on the reverse strand, counting down.
CACATAGTGTCTTACAAAATCTTAAGTACCATCTTTACACTATCGCACAATAGCCTATAATGCGATACCTAACTTATACTACACAAAATACCTAATACGAGGTATTGCACAGCCATTCGCTTATATATACTTTTGCACCCGTACAACTAATTTTATATTTAAACACTATTATTTATGAAACTTAAATTACTAATGGCATTAATGTGCCTTGCTGGGTTATTGTGTGTATCGTGTACAAAGAATGAAGACGGACCTGAGCCCAAACCTGTTCAACCACAAGATGACCCTATCAAAGAGACTCCAATCAAAGAGTTATCGTTCATAACACAAGAGAAGACGCTTGAAGACTACGACAAGTGGGTGTATGTAAACTTAGAAACGGGAGAAACCGTAATGAAAGAAGATGTTAGTGAACAAGAGTGGCGAACATATTCTGAAGACGGTAAACAGAAAGACCGATTCGGACAATACGACATAACCAAAACTGTAGAAGCAAGACCATCAAACGCTCCTGAAAAATGGCACTTGGCATTCCACGTCTACGATATAAGAACTAACGGAGGCGAAGGGTATATGACAGATACAACATCTATTGAAACCATTAAGACATTGCCTACAAATGTGAAATGGGTGAGCGACGTTAAAGCATATCTCATCTACGATATGAAAGGAATGATGACTGTTCCTGCTGTATTAGGATATATGAAGAGCTATGTAAATATGGGACTCTACTATTGGATGCATAAAGTAAAAGGCACAATGGGACAATACGAACTAACTATGTCGAAGTCAGATCCTGAAAAGGCACCTGTATTCTTAGTACGATTTAAAGATGGTAGCTACGCAATCATTCAGTTTACAGGCTTAAAGGACGCTACTGGACGAAAGAAAGAAGTTAGCTTCAAATATAAGTTCATTAAGAACAAGTAATCTATAACAATATAACATATATATAGAGAGAGGACAAATTGCCTCGAAGGTTATTACTTGCACAAGAAATACAGCGGTATTTCTTATGCAAGAATACGATATACTTTAAAAGAAATTTAATCAGTAACAATAATTAAAGATAACAATGAAGAAACTATTACGTTTAACAGTGGCAGCTCTATTGCTTGCCACATCACAAGTGAGCACTGCACAAATTAAAATGGCTCCTAACTATTTCAGAGCAGACCCTGCTGTATACAAATACAGAATGGCGAAAGTTGTGGAGTGGAAAGATACAGAAGACGAACAAATTACACACTACGTCTACGACAAGATGGGGTGCCTTGTTAAGGAAGAATACAAAAGAAGTGAGGGTCCTATGATATATGCATACAACTACACTTACGACCAGCAAGGCTATATGATTCAGAAAGAAGAAGAAGCTTTAAAAACTGAAAATGGTGAGTCGATAATATCATCAAGACACAACTATAAACGTAACGAATATGGATATGTAACCGAATATACTCGAGCTACGCATCACGGAACAGAACCTGACGAGAAAACACTGACCGAAGACGTTGTAATGGAATTCTTTTACGACAACAATATGCGACTCGACCACGTAGATATTCGCCAATTTGATTATCCAACCGATAAACTCGAAGAGAATGTTGGACGCGTTTGTAAAGTTGAATATAATGACGCAGGACTTGTTAGCTGTGTTAGTCAGATATATCCCGATAACAACGAATTGGTATGGAAAGAAGAATTTACATACGACGAACAAGGTCGGCGCATTTCTATAAAGAAAGTTCCTGGCCCTAATTACACATCACAGCAAATATTATCATGGACGTGGCATTACGATAACGATGGCGACATAGATATACACTCAAGTAGCAACGGCTTTAACAAAGAGTTTAAATACGATAAACAGAAACTCGCCGCTGAAACATTTATGCCGCTCGAAGCTACTGAAGCAGAATGGGCACTACAAGGTCCGCTTAACTGTACACTCTTTAAAGAATTGCCAATGGAAAAATTCTTTAAGCACGCACCGATAAGCGAAACTACCGACGAAACTGAGATAACATACGAAGCTGTTGGTACATCAGATGGCATAAACAATGTTACATCTTCTTCTAACAATTCGTTACAAGCAAACGTTATAGACAATCAGCTCATAGTAAATATTCCTACATCTCTTATTGGAAAAACATTGCAAATATTCAGCGCCACAGGTGCATCTATGCGCAGTCTTGTTGCAAATGGTTCACAAACTACAGTCAATATCGAGAACTTAACAGCAGGAATATACGTTGTTAATGTTGCTAACCAATCTGTAAAGTTCATCAAACGATAGTATAAGACCCATTACTTAGTTTCATACTAAAAAACAAAACTATCTGTTTGATATAACCAACAAAAAACAATAAAGGGAGAGCCTTATAAGCTACTCCCTTTTATTATGCTATAAATTTAATACTATCGTTGCTTCTTAAGTATTCGCTGCGCGCAATCTGCTAAGACTACTACTGCCGAGGCAAGAATACATACGTCCTTTATTACCAATCTACCGGCACCTGTTAATAACGGGAAGCCATGCTCTCCACTACCAAGATCGGGAACCCATACTTCTGGTGTGGTAACAAGAAAAGACAGCGTTCCTATAGTCATTATTATTACTAACCCTGTTCCAACGAAACCAATCTTAGGGAACCAAATGCCTAACAATGTCAATATACCAAACGACATAATAGCTATACCTAAACCACGAGAGAAGGTATAAGTGTTATTCTCTTCGTGCCATTCGTGTTTAACTTTGTTGAATTCTCCCTCTTTCAGCTTATAATCTTTATACTCTGGTGCTTTCTTCGTATAAAAGAAACTCATGAATGGACTATTAGCAACAAAAGGGACAATGCCTTCTGCCTCATAATTCCAAAATTTCAAACCACCAATCCACACAAAAATTATAAAGATTGCAACGCGTACTAAATGAATACCTATACCTTTCAGCGATGCTGCTAATTCGAGTATAAAATGTACGAATGATGCAATTCCTGATGCAATTTTACTCATAAATGTTTAATTCTAAATTATTTTATCCTGTTTATTAAATATAAATAGCTAATATAATGCAAAGATAAACATTTATTTTCAAACATCAGCCGAAATTATTGTATTTATTACAATATTTGCGTTCATTTAATTGTCTCTAAAAAAAGAAGCATATAATTATCGTATCACCAACACCTTGCAATACTAATTTTATTGCGTAACGAAACAGGCTCTATTATAAAACTATGCAGGAACAATCGTTCGTACTTGTGCTTTGTTTTATAACGCAAAACAACTTTAAAAGTAAACTCATCTGCCTTATATGGTTATTTCTTAGCAATAGTTTGCATAACAAGTAAAGCAATATTTAGCAATAAAAATAGGTGTGCTCAACTGATTGTCTGAACACACCTACTCTTCTATAAATCGCTTTAGCAATATAACATATTATGCACCGTGGAAAAGATATTCAGCTTGTATATCCTTTGTTAGCTGAGTGAAGATTTTTTCTTGCAGACGATCGGCAAGTTCCATACCTTTTATAAGTATGCTGTCTGAAAATTCCTGCAGCATATCTTTGGCACGTAACGGCTGTGTTTTGTAAATTCGCAGATATTCTTCTTCCATTTCGCGCTGTCGTTGGTCGGTTTCTGCCTCAAACTTCAGGTAAGCTTCCTTTATAATGGGTGCATATTTGTTGTAGTTCACCATACCTAAAGTCATTACCTTACGGAATTTCCAATACGCAGAATCTACACTCGCCTCGTTTGTTCCCTTCGTATAAGCTTCAGGATAAGAGGTTATGCCTTGATAGAGCGGAAGGAACAAGCCGAGATCTGCCATTCCCATAGCCACATAATTTACACAGCCAATTGCCTGTGGAAGTTCAGGACGAACTTGCAAAATGTGGGTTTGAGTGGTGCGGAAGATTGATACCGGACGATAAGGTTCTTTCGGATTGCTGTGCAAATAAGGGTCATGCTCCGTGTTATCGTAGTGGAAGCGGAAAGCGCGGCGCATGTCTGCAATGCTGATAGACTGTTCAGCTTTTGCATAAACTGGGAAGGTGTTCTTAGTAACATCGTTCTTTATGCTGGGCGAGAACATTTTTTGTAATCCCCATACACGTGGATAGTTGTAAGTGGTGTCGAGCTTTATGTCGCGTGCGTAAACCTCGTGAAAATCGAATTTCCCTTTCTTTGGGTCGTACAATCCGCAGTTTTCAGCAAATTCCAGCAAGTCGTTAGATGCCATGTAGTTTTCTGAGTCTAACGGGTCGTAATCGCGGAAGCGGCTCTGGTTGCCTGTAACAAAATACTTATCCTTTGGCATACGACAAGCCAACCAACGGTGTCCGCATGCAGTTTCCAAGTACCATATTTCCTTATTGTCTACAAAGCCTATACCGAACCCTTCGGCAATACCATGTTTCTCAATCAACATACCTAACCGTTCTACTCCTTCGCGCGCTGTGCGAACGTATGGCAATACAACATTGAATACAGCGTTTTCAGCAACTCCTGTCTCTACAAGCGGATCGAACTTCAGCACTGCATCGCTGCTGAAGATGCTTTCAGTAGCACTCATACCCACGCCTGCCGTGTTGAAACCTGCGCTTCCCCAATGGTTTGGCAGGCAATAAGGTGCCAAAGCGCCATAACCTAAGGCTTCTTTAGGAAGTTCGCACCGAAATGGACTGTCTTTCGCTACATACTCCGTTGCACCTTCGACGGTATCCTCGTAAATTTCATAGTTTTTGGCTTCCATAGCGTCCCAGTCTTCCGACCGTGCCACAATCATAGAGCCATCGGCTGTCATATCTTGTCCCACAATAATAGTGGTGCACTCTGATGGCAAACTGCTTGTCAATACTTTGTTTTCTTTCATAAATACATTTATTTTAAGATGTAACTTCGATAGGCAAATGTATGAAAAATAGTTGAATTGAGTGTATGCTTTTGTTGTTTTCTACTTAATTTACCTAATTGTAGGTAATTAGATTTTCAAAAACTAAACGCATATATGCTTTGTACCTATTTTCGTTTTTGCCTTACCAATATATTTATGTTACTTTTTCGTTACCCCACCATCTCTCAACTATCGTATATCTCGCTACACTCCATCGTTGAAATGGATAGACAGACTGAGAGATGGGCTTAAATATATTGATAATTAATTGTGAACACCTACTTAATGCAAAATAGTTGTATTGATTGTTTATACACAAACATTATATGAACATAAGATTGAATTGTTATGTATAGTACGATAAAATATGACGTCATATTTGTTCGTTTCAGATATCTATCAGTTGCGTTTCAGATATCTGAGACGAGAGCGACAGATATCTAAAATGCGACCAACAAACGAATGCGTTTCTGAAATCTTATTTTTGTCTCTGTAACTTGTTGTATTACATCTTCTTGTAACATTTCCCTTTCAGCTTATTCTAATTCGCTTTCCAAGTATGTGAGTGGCTGTATATCAGCCCACACATCTTGCAGGATATCGGGATAATAGCCTCCGATTATGTTATAAAATCTAAAATAATCAACAATGTAATTGATTATTACACTTTTGTGTAATGCATATATGCTTTATTACGTCTACATTTGCCTAAAATAATTATTTCGTTATGGAAGAAAGATACAGCAGAAACAGGCTCTACGTGAGCAAAAGAGAACAAAGCATCATCAAGGATTATAAGATATTCCTTGGTGGTGCTGGTATTGGCAGTATTATTGCTGAATGCGCTTTAAGATTTGGTTTCGAACATATCACTATTGTTGATGGAGACAAGGTGGAGGAAAGCAACCTTAATAGGCAGAACTATACAGAGAATGACATTGGCAGATACAAGGCAGAATGTTTGGCAGAGCGTTTGCAAAGTATCAATCCTGATGCGCAGATAGATTACCATACAGAGTTCTTGACTCCTGATAACATCGAAGAGATGCTGAATGGATATGATGTGGCTATCAATGCATTGGACTTTAAGGACGATACACCTTTTGTCTTTGATAGGATTTGCAAAGAAAGAAAAATCCCAGTACTGCACCCATACAACTTTGGTTGGGCTGGCTTTGTTACGATTGTAGACCCATTGGGGCATTCCTTATCTGAACTGACTGAAGAGCCAAAGGGATTTGAATTAAAGGTAGCTGAGTATGTTACCGGGCATGGGGCTTTCTGGAATCAACCTAAAGAGTGGTTGGATAAAATCGTTACTCAATATAGAGAAGAAAGCGAAATGCTACCACCTCCACAACTGTCCATAGCATCATGGATTGCAGCAGGCTTATGTACAACGGCAATGTATAATCTTGCTACAGGAAAACCTGTGAACTATTTTCCTAAATTCTATTTCTCTTCACTTTTGCCGTAAGTTATTATTTTCAGAAGAGTTTGTTTAAGGTAGCTCTTGAAATAGCTTCAGTGATATTCGCCACGCCTAATTTGTCAAAGGCGTGGCGTTTATAGGTTTTGATAGAATCTAACGAGCGGCACATTCTGTCCGCAATTTCCGTCATGGTAAGCCCTGCTGCTGACAACCGTAGCACTTCAAGTTCTTCTTCTTTTAAAGACACTCCTTCACACTCTTTCCATCGATGCCCCTCGAAAGAGTATTTCCAATAGTTTCTGAGCCCATTCTTGTGGAACTCTACATGCCCCACTGTTTTATGTGAAGATAGTGATACGACACACATACCAATCCATATCTTACCTTCGTCAGTTAATAGTATTGGAGTAAGCTGGTGATTAATCAACTTACTTTTTGTTCCACTCTTCAGATGAAAATGATATGACATAGAACATTGGTATTTATCAACATTGTCGAAAGTATCAAAGAACTTAAAACCACTTCTGTTCAACTCAACAAGCATTTTTTGCTCGTCTTCTGGTACATATTTCAAATAAAAACTATATCCCAATTCCTTCACCTCCTTTGCTGTATGACCACAAAGAAACAAAGGATTATCTGATACATAAAGAAATTCCTGCCTGTAATAGTCTATCAAGTAAACACTCTGATAGGTTACACGAGCAAAAGCCTCTACTGTATGAATCAATGTTGATAATACATTTGAATCGTAATCTGGTGCATTATGCACGGTGTTCGATGCTATAAAGAAATCTTTTATGTCTGTCATATATGCTAAACGTGCTAAGGTTCTCTGATATATTTCACTACAAAAGTACATTTTTAATGTGGAATACCGCAAAAAGAATACACAAAAGTGTAAAAAACAAAGAGAGAGGAGCAAATTTACACAAAAGTGTAATAGGTGATATTTGGATAAGAAGTAACTTTGCCGTATAAATCAAGAAACAAAAGAAATTATGAATACTAATAGTAAGATACGAAGCATATTAATTATAAAATTTCTTATGCTTTCACTTTGTACTTTTGCACAAATAAAAGGAATTGTAAGAGAAAAAGATAGTAATTTACCTATGGAGTTTGTAAACGTTACCCTTCTTTCTGCATCTGATAGTGCATTTATAACAGGAACCACTACGGACTCTTTGGGTATGTTTATAATTCCAAACACTATAACCAATGGTATTATAAAGGTAAGTTACATTGACTGTAAAACCCAATTTAGGCAAATAATGCCTAAAGACACCTTATATAACTTCTTCTTACAGCCCAATGAAAACATTCTAAAAGAAGTTATAGTAAAAAGAAAGACCTACTTACATACAGCAAAAGGTATTATTGCTAATATTGCTTCTGGTCCATTGAGTAAACTTGGTAATGGCTTAGATGTGTTATCTCATCTTCCCTTTATCATAAACAAGAATGGAAATATTAGTGTTTTGGGTAAAGGAAAGCCTTTAATCTTTATCAATAATAGATTGGTGCGTAATCTAAGCGAATTGAATCAAATAAATTCTTCTGACATAAAACGAGTAGAAATCATAACCAATCCTGGAGCTGAATATGATGCTACGATAAGTGCTGTGATAAAAATAATCACATCAAAACCAATAGGAGAAGGATTTGGTTGTTTGGCTAATGCAGGTTTAAGTATGGAGCGTAATTTGTCTCATTATAGTGGGCTAAACATAAAATATCGCAAGAAAGAATTTGACCTTTTTGCGGATTTACAATATAATCGAACATCATCTAAGGCTAAGCAGCTCTCGAATCGAAGTTTTTTAACTCAGCAGGTAAATGAGAACATAGATATGCAAACTAACGCTCTTTCTTGGAACGGATCAGTAGGACTTAATTACGAGCATAGAGATAAGTTAGCAATAGGTGCTATATACAAGTATACATCTTTACCCCATGAAACTTTCACAACTAATGATTATGTTGAAGTTAAATATATGGGACATCTTAAAGATTTTATTTCAAACGATAAAAGAAATTCTGTTACATACAGTCATTATATAAATAGTTATCTCTCTTATTATTTTACAAAAGACGCATATCTAAAGGTTGATTTTGATTATATGAATTCATCTAATGAGAGTAACCAAGATTATTCTTTTAATAGCGAGGAAATCCATTCAAAGAATCATAGTAACAATATGCTATATGCGTATCGTGCAAAGGTAATAAGTCCTTTATTTGGTGGGACTTTGACATCTGGGACAGATGGGGCATTTACTACAAATAAAAATCGCTATTCAATACTTGATGGTACAACCTTGCAAAATAGCCTATTACCTGCTTCCAATGTAGCTAAACAACAACTATATTCATTTTTCTCAGAATATGAAAAATCTTTTGGTACACACTGGGATATAAGTATGGGAATTAGGTTTGAATATATGAATTTTAATTATTATAACAATAGCAATAATTCAAAGAAGGATTCTCAGAAAGATAAAGGCTTTTATCCTTCTGCTGCCATTAATTAGTCATCCCTTAAAAACTATATTTCAGCATAAAGCCTGTACTGACAAGCTCTATGCTGATTCTTTTTATAAGGTACAAAAGAACTCTCATAGCTCTTTTGAAGTTATATGCTGCCGCAGCTAATAATACATTGATAGCATCTCCTTTCACACCTTTATAAAAGTTGCGAGATAATCGGTGGTCTGCTTTAAGATGTCCTATTGTTGGTTCTATACCTGCTCGTTTACAAAATAGTTTGTGTTTCTTTTTCTTTTGGTAGTAGCTGTCTTTAGCTTTAGGAACGTCTGGAATGAGTATCTTTGTCTTCCCAATCTGCTTTATACCTCTATACCCTCTATCTCCTGCTAACTTATCAACCTGCTTTCCTGTCATCCTTTGGGTTTGTTCCAATGTCTTTTCAATAGTATGTCCATCATATTCATTCCTAAAAGAACATGCACCAAGAATAAGTCCTGACCATGAGCGAAGAATAGATACTTTATTGCCAAACTCATATTGCTTATGCTCCTTACCTTTGCTGATACAAACTACATCTGGTTCGTGCAGAGAATATACTTTGTTCTTTGACTTCCTATTCTGAGAAAGAACTTTGTAATATAGCTCAAACATATTCTCATACCCTTTCTTTCCCCCAAGATTACGCTCTAGCTCTCTTACCAATCTTCCTGCTATGGTTCTTAGTTGTCTATCTGCCTTAAGAGCTTTCTTACGATTCTTGGGATGATTACGAAAACGTTGGGAACGGTAAATGCCTTTCAACGTACGCGTATAACTCTGTCGTAGAGGAAGACTCTTGTCATGAACTATCTTCAGAACGTTTTTGATTATCTTTTTATGCAACTTCGCATCTGTAGGATAGGTTATATTCTTCTCCTGTACAGTAGAATCAATGAAAGCAGTATCAAAATGATCTTCGTCATCATGGTCGGTATTAACGCGGATACTTTCTGCTAATATTAACTCCATACCTTCCTCGCCTATACGATTTCTGAAGTGAACTAACTCGGAAGCGTCACAGGGTTGTTTTGGCATAAATTCAAGTCCACCACAGAAATATTGGTAGTAAGCATTCTCGCTCCATTGAAAAACAACCATTTCATCCGACACATTACGCAAATGTTTTAAAATTAAAAGACCACACATCAGGCGAATTGGATGAGCCGGGCGACCGTTAGTGCTGCAATACAAAGGAGAAAAAGCATTTTCAAAACTCTCCCAATTAATCTTATTACTAAGTTGGAAAAGGGGATGTTGATGACTAAGCATATCCTCTAAGGAAGAGAACATAGAGAGCTGTTTGGATGTACGTTTAAGCATAAATATCTGCAAGAATTATAGTGTAAAGGTACAAAAACTTGCAGATATTTGCAAATAATTTATAGCATAATATACTATGAATCAGAGGATTTTTAGGTTTATAAGGGTAGACTATGTATTATTGCAGTCTAAAAAGAGTTGTTTCTGTATGATTAATAATTTTGAGCCATTATAAAAAAGGCTTAAAACTATTTTATGTTTCAAATATTACCTTAATTCCGCAGCATAAATCCTTGTGAGAACTCCAAGTGTCTGGGAAACAAAGTTCTCAAAACACTTGGATATGTCTGAAATTTCACCTATCTTGGTGCTGCAAACATAACAAGTAAGCAAAAATCTGACATGACAAAGGTAGCAATTAAAAACGAGAATATCATTTCTTTCGGTGGAATTTATCATATTATGGACGTTTTCTCAAAGTTGGGCTTTGAAAAACTTACCGAATCTGTATTGGGCAAAAACGTGGAAGTAGCGGCAAAGCATTCTGTTATGGAAGTATTTTTTGTGGTTTTTCATACTTCCCCATTGGTTTGGGTGGGGGATTTTATGCTTAGAAAAGACCCAAGAAACACCGAAGCATCTCATATTAACATATAGAGCCCCAAAAAAAGACATCTCAACATATAAAATTTTCTCACAAGAAAAAATACTGCGGAATTAAGGTAATAAAGAACTGTAATAAAGAACTATTGTGCACGGGCACAAATTAAATGTTGTAATTTTATGGTTAATTATAGTCTTATGTATGAAAATTTAGTGAATGGTTAACATTTAGTTCAAAATTATTTTTTAACTTTGCAAAATCGCAAAATACTCATAAAATGATAAAAAGAATATCACCTTGCCCAATTATTGATGCAACAATTCAGGTCAACTGTACATTTACAGTTGACCAAGACGTCGTCGTAGGGCTGATATACTCGTTGTTAGAAAACAAATTAGATAAAAAACTGTTACAATTAGAGAAACTTCCAATTTTAAATCTACCAGAAGATATACGGAGAAATGCCCCTGATTTAAAAGATAAGCCATGGTACAAAATAAATTGTGGGGAATATTATATTCTTATTGGACTATTTGGAATCGCTTTTGGGGTTAATGGGGCATATGCAGGTTGGGAATCATATAAACGATTTGCCTCAGAAGTATTTGGCACATTTAAAGATAACCTAATCAAAGGTGTTTCTGCCATAAATTTAAAATATTTGGACTTCTTCCGTGATGTGAATATTTTTGAGAAAATTAAATGTGAAATAAAAATTAATAATAATCAGATTACTTCTATTCCAACAATTTTTAGAACAGAACTACCTATTAATAAATTTGTTAAAGTATTGCAGATTACAAATGGCGTTCATGTAAAAAATAAAAATTTAAAAATAGATAATGACGGCTCTTTAATTGAGATTAATCTCCATACAAAGAATGTGTCAATAGACACTTTTGATAGTATTATAGAAGATGCACATGTTATCCAAAAGGAATCTTTCTTTGAACTTCTTACTGACGATTTTTTACATTCTTTTGAAGTAGAAGAATATGAATAAACCCGTTGGCGGAATTAATCAATAGATAAAATATCAGAAATATGAATGTAAAAAAGTTGCACATGTCGCTAAAAATCAGTAACTTTATGATAATCAACAATACTGTTATCTGCTTTAACTCCATGCACAACTTATATGCAAATTTCGTCAAAATACTTGAGATATGCAAGAAATTCTCCTACGGATTGGTTAATGACCTTGGAAATATTCCTCGTCGTGGTGTTGTCCCTCGCTTCTCTGACCTTGATGTCATAGCCCTGAGTCTGACAGCTGAGCATCTCGGCATTGACAGTGAGAATAACCTCTTTGACCGGCTGAAAGAATACCAAAAGGACTTTTGTCATCTCATCAGTCGTCGCCAGTTCAATGACCGTCGCAAGAACACATATCACCTGTGTGAAATGATTCGTAAGCGTATAGCAAAGGCAATGGATGGTGCAGAGGAATATTTCTGTGTAGATTCCAAACCGATAGAGGTTTGCAGACTCTCAAGAGGCAAACGCTGCAAGATGGGCAAGGACGAGCCTGATAAATCTCCAGCTTTTGGTTACTGCGCCACGCAAGGAGTATATTATTATGGTTATAAGTTGCACGCTGTATGCGGTTTACGAGGTGTTATACATTCATTTGACCTGACGGCTGCTAATGTTCATGATATACATTATATGAAGGATGTGAAGTTTGAATTTTCAGAGTGCAGTATTCTTGCTGATAGAGCTTATCTGAGTGCAGAACTGCAACAAGATCTGTTTTCATCTGCGCACATCAAACTGGAGGTTCCGTATAGATTAAACATGAAGACATGGAAGCCTGCTTTTAAACCTTATGCGAAGGCTAGAAAAAGAATTGAGACTTGTTTCTCTCAACTATGTGACCATCTCATGCTCATCAGGAACTATGCCAAACAGACCACAGGACTATTCGCAAGAATTACTGCCAAAATCAGTACGTTTACAGTACTGCAATACATTAACTACATAAACGACAGACCACTAGGACATGTCAAATATGCATTAAATTAATTCCGCCAACAAGTGAATAAGAATATTATTACAATGGGCTGCTTACTTATCTCATCCTCTGTTATTTCAGCATCAGAGGGGTTTGTAAGTTCGCCAAATATAGAATTTTATAGGGATGGTTTAAGAGTCAAAGTCAATAGTAATTACCCTAAGCCATTTTTATCTCAAAGAAGTAATATCTCAAACAGTGTAAACTCTCTATATCATTTTTTTGCATCAGCAGAAAATGATGTAAGTATACAAAGTGTTTTGTATAGTGAGCAAGAAGATGTAGACATCTTAGAGAAATTGGCAAAGATAATGGAAGCAAGTAAACCACTACCTTCCGAATTCTCAAAAGTTATAGACGACGATTTTTGGGACTTATTTTAACTATGGAATTAGAAGAAAATATCAAACGTTACCTTCCGCAATATTTGTCAGAAGACAAGTTGACTTCTTTAAAAAAGGAACTCAAAAACTTTGGAAATGGATATGACTCGGGTAAATATTTTACGAATATTCTAAATTCAGCCCCCAATCTATTTCAGGGAGATTGTGTCAAAGCCCAAGTATGGAATCTTCCTGATATAAAAAGCAGTGTGGAGAATGTTATTTTACTTTCAAATACTTGCGACATGGATATTAGTAATCTACGATTAAATCCGTGTCGTGTGATGTATGCTCCTATTTTTAATCTGGAAAAATATCTTCAAAAACTGAAAAACAAGAATTTTGAAAAAAATAAAATCGACAATCATATTAAAGATATAAAAAACCAACTTGTTTCTCAGATCCTATATTTGCCAACAAAATCGATTTTAGGATATGACAGCTTTGTCTTATTTGATAGAACAATAAGCATTCCTCTAACTTCAGAGATTGTTGATAACTGTACCAAAACAAGAAAAGTCTCCTTATCTAATTACGGTTTCTATTTATTCTTACTAAAGCTGTCCTATCACTTTACGAGGATTCAAGAGCATGTGGACAGAGATGCCAAAATATAAGTTACAACTTTTAGTGAGATTCTGTGTCGCAAATAAAAGGTTCTTCAGGAATTTGGAGTGATAAAACAGATAAAATAAAAAAGAAACCGCTGTAAATATTGTATATTTCCTTAATTCCGCAGCATAAATTCTTGTGAGAACTCCAAGTGTCTGAGAAACAAAGTTCTCAAAAAACTTGGATATGTCAGAAATTTCACCTATCTTGGTGCTGCAAACATAACAAGTAAGTAAAAATCTGACATGACAAAGGTAGCAATTAAAAACGAGAATATCATTTCTTTCGATGGAGTTTTTCATATTATGGACGTTTTCTCAAAGTTGGGCTTTGAAAAAACTTACCGAATCTGTATTGGGCAAACGTGGAAGTAGCGGTAAAGCATTCTGTTATGGAAGTATTTTTTGTGGTTATCATACTTCCCTATTGGTTTGGGTGGGGGATTTTATGCTTAGAAAAGACCCAAGAAACACCGAAGCACCTCATATCAACATATAGAGCCCCAAAAAGACATCTCAACATATAAAATTTTCTCACAAGAAAAAATACTGCGGAATTGAGGTATTATTTAATTCAGAATTTTTTTAATTACAAATTCTGAATTAATAATTATTTTTTTCTAACAAATAAATATTCTTTGTGCCTGGTGTTTAAATGCAACGCCAATGGTGTTGGAAAATACAGGTGTTTTAGGCAGTCTGTATCTCTTTATTGGCTTACTCAAAAATACAAAATTCTTGGTAGCTTTCGTAAATATGCGAGGTAAAATAAAGAAACGCCTTAACAGGCTTTGCGCACAAAATTTCTTTTGCTGTCACTTCTGTCATTCGAAGATTGTTTGTAATGAGTTGAAAAACAATTAACTACAGCAAATGTTAAAAATGACAGCAACTGTTTTTCAAACTTATAGTAGTATATAGAGTTTCGGCAAATTCTCTATTCACGCTGAATGGTAACGAAGACAAATATCAGGGTATCTGCGCATGAATGAGGGCATAGAGGTGTCACACCTATCCATCTATAACATCATCCACAATGACACGACAGGGAAACCACCAAATACTTAGGTGTGCCAGTGTACTTCGCTGACCCATATTGTTCATGGCAAAATGGAGCTGTTGAGAATACAAAAAAATTAATCAGGCAGTATATACCTAAAAAGGATTCGTTTGATAACTATACGGACAAGAGAATTATGTCCATACAAAAGAAATTGAACGAAAGACAAGAGAAAAATTAAACTTTTCTACTCCAAAGTGCGAGTTCTTTAAACACCTTTTGTAATTTTACACTTGCTGGTTGACTCTGCGATATGTCAAAGAAATCCACTTCCCCGTGATTTTTCTTGCTAAAAAGTTTGTATTATCAATGATTATTCGTATCTTTGTAGCACGAGAACCCGCCAAGCCTCTCAACGATGCTCAAATGTGCGGGTCGTTTTTTTATAGGTATATGGCAGTAAAAATTACGTTTATAAAAACATATTCCACACCCCATGAGTTAGTGCAGCTACTCAAAACAAGAGGTATGGAGATAACCGATGAGGAAAAGGCTCAGCATTATCTTTCCCACATCGGTTACTATCGTTTGTCTGCCTATATGTACCCATTGCTTTCCATTCCCAAGGAGCAACATCTATTCAAGCGAGGAGTATCTTTCGGTAAGGTTATGATGTTGTATCGCTTTGACAAGAAGCTACGCCTACTTTTATTCAATGAAATTGAAAAGATAGAGGTCGCAGTGCGTTGTGCAATCGTGAACTTTGGAACGGAAATGACAGGCAACCCTTTTTGGATGACTGAAGCCAACAATTTCTCAAATCCGTCCAAGTTCAATCGCTCTATACGTCTTATAGAAGATGAACTGAACCATACAAAAGAGGATTTCATCAACCATTTCAAAGAGACATATACCAATCAGTATCCACCTTCATGGATGCTGACCGAGATATTGCCATTTGGTGTAATCACTAATATTTATTCTAACATCAAGAATAAGAAGATAAAGAAGCGTATTGCACAGTCATTTGGCTTGCAAGTTGCACCTTTTGAATCTTGGCTTACCATTATCACTGTAACAAGAAACTCATGTTGTCATCATGCACGTGTATGGAATAGGGTATTCTCTATTCGTGCTACCATGCCAATTAGAATGTCACGTCCTTGGATTACCTTGCCGACAGATCCATTGAAAGTGTACTTTGATATGTGCATCATCAAGTACTTTCTTGACATCATATCTCCAAATAACGATATGCTTGATAAGATGAACAGACTTTTTGCTACGTTTCCAGAAGTAGATATAGCTGCCCTTGGTTTTCCTTCTGGTTGGGAAAACCAACCTCTGTGGCAATAAAAGGCATTTGGAGTGACTACTAACCATCTCACATCGCCCACATTTTCGTAATTTCGGTGTGACAGAAGGTTAAAAACGTTAAATCTTCACCTTTTCGTATCTAAACAGAATCCATATTGTCACTTTTCTACCGTTTAGAGCGTATAATACTGATAATCAACTAATAATAGATACAAATTCTGAATTAATAATTATTTTTTTCTAACAAATAAATATTCTTTGTGCCTGGTGTTTAAATGCAACGCCAATGGTGTTGGAAAACACAGGTGTTTTAGGCAGTCTGTATCTCTTTATTGGCTTACTCAAAAATACAAAATTCTTGGTAGCTTTCGTAAATATGCGGGCAAAATAAAGAAACGCCTTAACAGGCTTCGCGCACAAAATTTATTTTGCTGTCACTTCTGTCATTCGAATGCAGTTTGTAATGTGTTGATAGACAATCAACTACAGTAAATGTCAAAAATGACAGCAACTGTTTTTCAAACTTATAGTAGTATCTATTGCTCTCATTGGCAATTCCCATACGGCTCTCATTGGTAATGTGTTTTTCTTTCATTAGGTATATCTGTACTTCGATTTTATTTGTAGTGGCTTATAAATAAAAATTCGACACTTCAAACAATAAATAAAGAGGTACATTGTTGCACCTCCGTATTTCCTTTATATCAGTGGGATTACCTGAATATCTGAAACAAATATAGGTATCTTATTCTGTAAATCCAAGCTGCTTTGCACTTTTCAAAAAAACGAGTAAAAGTGCATCTGAGATTTGAATTTCTCGGGTGGAGTGACATTTTCACATTTGGGTATATATAAGAATTTTGTGAGTGAAAATGTCATGGGGGTAAAAAACACCAAATGATTGCTCAATTGGTGTTATCGTTTCGTCTTTCCAAATAAATCAGCGTGTGTTCCTGTATTCATCATGAGCAAGGTCAATTCTGTGTTGTTCTGTTCCATATAAGTAACCAGTCAGGTTGTATATGGCATTCCCATTGCCCATCCCTATTACCATGTAACAAGTGAGGTCTAAATTGGGTAGGAACTTTACCTTTAGTTACCAATTCGTTGATAACCTCTTTGAGTTTATCCATTGGCAGCCCACGCTTCTTGCATCGTTTGAGGTCTTTCTCAAACTGGTGTGTTGTCAAAAGTTTATATGCCATCAGATGCCCAATTTGGAAAACAATTCATCTGCACTGGCATACTCATTGACACGTCCTTGCTCCTTGTCATTAAGTGCCTGTTCGTAAGCGGTGTGCTCAGTTGTAGTTTTATGTACTGTCCACCCCATACGCTTTACGAGCGACTTCAATAACGATGTATCAGCCTTGGGTATTTCCAAAGAGAATGTGCTTGTTGTGGTGTTATTTGTATTCATTATTTGTCCTCCTATATTCTTGTTTATATTGCAAATATAATCTTTTCTTTTGAGAGAGGCAAGAGAATAAAATAAAAAGCAGCAAATGATTGTTCAAATAAGAATAACGCAAGTCTTTGTTATGATGATTATTGTGAAATTAGTATGCGCGAACCATATAAAGTCTTTAGATTACTTCCTAATAACGCATGTTTACTAAGTTCTGTCCTAGAAACATCCCAATAAAGTTTTAAAGAATTGCAATTGAAGAACGCATTATCTTCAATTCTATTGATTTGATTACGATGAGTATTAATATAAACAAGATTCTTACATTCAGAAAAAGTCTCGTTATGAATAATAATCCCTTCTACTCTCGATAAACTTAGATTAATGAAAACAACTTGATGACAATTTCTAAATGTTTGTTTAAGTATTGCCTGTTTCATTATTACTACATTACTTGTAAATTCCATAGGTTCCTTTTTTGACCTATATGCTATGCATTCGCATCTTGAAGCTGTTGTAATCCATTTTTCTGGGACTCTGTCAGAATCATATATTAAGTTCTTATGAGTTGATATATCACAGTAATATAAAGCCTCACAATTTTCAAAAGTTTGTAATAGTTCTAAAGAAATGTCACTATAAATATGATTGGATACAGTTAAAGTCAGAAAGACAGCATATAGACTCGAGCAGTTTGCAAAGGTCTCTTCCCCCGTTATAAAAACCTCATCTCCATAAAAATTTTTTAATCGAGAACAGCCTTTGAATGCTTTTGGATGAATTTCTACCTGATATACAAACGAATAAGTTTCTCTTTTTGTTTTTAGGATGGTATCATAACGGAAAAGAGCATGTCTATAAATATCTAAGAGAAGGTGTGAAGGTTGCATTTTTCCTTTTGCTATTTCCCTTCGGCGGCATTCATGCATCTTTCCTGAACGTTCATACCGATCCAAAATCTCTCCCAAATTATGTTGTTCTGTTTCTGTTTTTTTAAGAACTTCAAGATTACAACAATTCTCAAATGCGCTTATTCCTATATGCTGGCAATTTTGAGAAAGTATTATTCTTTTGAGAGATATACAGCCAAAGAATGCTTCATTATAAATGTTACCAACAGGTTGTTTTACTTCTTCTAAAGCTTTACAGTCTTTAAACGTTGAATCTGGAACCACGGAGAAGTTTCCTATATCAACAACCTTTAGCTTTACACAACCCTCAAAGATTCCTTTTCCTTTATAATAAGTTTTTTTCGCTATTTGCATAAATTTTATTAAAATTCAAGTATTCCAAAATCCTTGATTACCACCTCCTCTAACTGGCTACAGTCACTGAAACAATAATCACCAATATTATTTATACTATCAAGTTTTAAGAATTGTAAACTGCAACACCCTCGGAAAGCTTCATCTCCGATAGATATACAAGACGGAAATTTTATATTTTCTAGACGTTCACAATGAAAAAATGCTCGTTTCCCAATTTTGTATAGAGACTCTGGCATAACTATATCTTTTATTGTATTACAATGTGCAAAGGCCTCATCTGCTATTTCTCTAGTTCCCTCTATAATAGAATAGGCATTTATATAGGCATGTATATCTGCACCTTTTAATAGGATTTCTTTATTCTCACTGTAAACGACTCCATATTCATCAATAAAGTATTTCGGCTCTTCAGGAATAAGTTCGTTGGTTGTTGTTTCTTCTTCTATTGCTTCTATCTTGGCTACTTGTGTTGGACATTTTCCTTCCGCTACCTCATACTTTTGTTGTAGTTTTTGAAATTGTGAATTGAAGAAGACACAAGTTTCTTGTTCATCGAAGTAAAAAGTTTCTACTTCGTCATTGTATTCTGCTTTATTTGTCCAGTTATATGAACCCGAAATCACTACTCTATCATCTATAATACAAAATTTCTCATGCAGTAATTGCTTCGAAGTATTCCATCTAAGAATACCACCTGCTTCTAAGAAAAAAGTAAAGTCGAGAGAAGATTCTCCCCCTTTATTTATATTGTCGTCATTCAATATGATTTCTACACTCACACCTGTTTGGAGCTTTAAGACCAAAGGGTGGAGTAGCAATTCATTTGTAAACCATGCAACAGCAATTTTGATGGACTTCTTTGCATCAAAGAGTTCTATCTGTATGGCGTTCTGAATTTTATAAGAGACATGCTTTATCATTATTATTTTATAATTATAGTCAATGCGTTGCGTCCTTTTCTTTAAAATCCTTGATGATGTGCTTGATAAAGACAATTACATTGTCGTAATCAAGAAATCCTTTAGAGGTTTCTTTTCTTCTGTTTTTGTCTGGTATATTTAATTTACATCCATCTTTTGAGATTATTCCATGGCAGAAAGAATTCCTTAGATGCCTACAAAAATCTAAAATTTGAACTTTGCTCTTTGTAAAAAGTAAGGTTTGTCTATTAGACGTTTTCTCACTTCTAATTTCTTCATCATTAGCATACTTCATATTTTTCTGTAGACTTTTTTTGAAAAAATTAAGAGCATTAGTACTTATTTCTTTAAAATCAGCTTCTTTTGATATTTGTTTAATATGAGATTCGTAAATAAAGACAAATTTAGCTAATGTCTTTAGCTGACTTTCTAGGTTATTGTATCGCATAATTATTTTGTTATAGATAAAAACTCTACTATATGTTTTACTATTTCTCCAGCCATTCCACCACTTGCTGGTAATCCTTTCTTATTCAAAGAAACGATGATGCTGTATTGTGGATTTTTAGCAGGATAGTAGCCACAGAATTGTATGCAATAAATCGTATTGTCTCCATCTTCCTTTACAACGGCTACTCCTTGCTCTCCTGCAATGGGAACTTTATCAGAGAATGCTTTAGAAGTAAGTCCTTTCTGTATAAGTAATTGCTGGATAGTGGCAATATTCTCCTTGCTTGCTATTTGTTCTTTTATAATGGTGGTATCTCTCTTATTAAAAGTGGACTTTACCATCTTGCCATTATTGGCTATGGCATTATAAAATGTAAGTATTTGTAAAGGTGATATCTGCTGATTCTTCCCATTTACAAACTTGGCAAGAGAAATATCATTGTCAGGAATGGATGAGGTCGCTTTTATGCTATCTTGTGGTAAACCATAGCCCATATCTGTAATTATTTTATGGAATTGGGCATAATCCTTACCAAATGCTTGCTTAACTGTTAAGTATGTAGCGATATTTGATGATAATAGGAAACCTTGCTGTACGCTTATCTTGCCATTTCCTCCTCTACGCCAGTTATAATCTTCCAACGAATAGCCATTTATATCTACTATTCCTGATTTGGTATCAATGCTGTCATTCGGTTTTATCTTACCCTGTTCCAATGCAGCTAGTAATGAGACTGTACGCATTAAACCTGTTGGCTGTGATAACTGGCTTGTTGTTGACTTTATCTCAAACTTGTCTTTTACCAAGTTTACGATAGCTTTAATCTTTCCAGACTTACAATCTATAATAATGGCTTGTAAACAAGAAGCATTTAACCTTTTGAAATTGCTTTGTAGAATCTGTATTGTTGAATTTTGTAAATTTGGCTCTAATGTAGAATTGAAATTTTGACCAGAACTTATATAAGTAATACCTAATAGTGTAACCAATATTATATCTCTTATAACCCTATTTTTCATTATAATTTAAACTCATATATTTATCTAATTCCATTCTATCAGCAATAATATTACCATCTTTATCCTTAAAGCAAATGTTTGTAGGTTTACATTTGTTTATATTACTTAAGAACTGCTGAATACTCAATGCTATAGCTGTTTCTGCTTTAATTCTTTCTTTTGGCAACTCCCATTCTACAGAAAATTCAATTTCTTTTCCTGTACTACCAATTTGAAAACATATCTTATTCATAAGAAAAAGTTTCTTGCCAACTGTTTCCCAGAAGTAAGCGGTTACTATTTAGGTAAATGGAAAAAGCGTGGGAACTATTGCTGTTATCTCCTCTGTGGTCGTGGAAAGTACCTACTGCAGATAATCAACAATAGCCCACGCATTGAGGTATATTATTCCCATTAGTAAGGGTACAATAATCCCAAGCGTGAGCCTTGCTGTCATCATCCTTGCAGTATTGAAATTTTCCACGTTTCAGAGGAAGGATAATTAAAGCAAACGCTCTTTTTTAAAGTTGAACTCTTTGTAACGCACATCTGCACACAGACGTACTGGAAGTTCAACTGCAAAGATAGATAAATTTTCTTATTAAATGTTTCTTTCTTGTAAAAAGTTTGTATAACAGAGTGATTTTTCTATTTTAAGGGTGTTTTGTTTATTATTCAGCATGTGATGAAATTTTTAGTATGGGGTGTATAAAAGAATTATTCTCTGAAAAATGTCATTGCTTAGAATGTAAGACAGTCGTAGGTTTCCAAGATTTCTTCCTTACGTAATCCAAGATACCGTTTGGTAATAGCTACAGATGAATGGTTGAAAAGCTCCATTAGCTTGATCAGCCCAGTTCTGCATTGTTACTATTCATATTATAAACTTATCTTCCAAATATCTTTCTCAAACTATGGCAGCTGAAATGTTGGCTTATATGACAAAAATTCTTGGCAGCTTTCGTAAATATACGAGGTAAAATAAAGAAACGCCTTAACAGGCTTTGCGCACAAAATTTATTTTGCTGTCACTTCTGTCATTCGAATGCTGTTTGTAATGTATTGAAAAACAATTAACTACAGCAAATGTTAAAAATGACAGCAAATGTTTTTCAAACTTATAGTAGTATATAGAGTTTCGGCAAATTCTCTATTCACGCTGAATGGTAACGAAGGTTTGTTCATCTTATTTTAGTTTATGCAACACCAAAAGAAATAAGAAAGAACCGAATGTGCAAAGTATTCAGTTTTTTTCTGAAAAAGAACGAAGCATAACTTAGCAATGGTTAATAGACACCGAGAAGTTTCTGTTTCTACACCACCACACTTTTTGCTTTTTTTCTGTATATACCTGGTGCACAACCTTTCATTTTTTTAAAAAACTTATTGAACTGTACTTGCGACGAAAAACCGAAGGCGAAAGCTATTTCCTGAACATTTTGGGTTGTCCCTATAAGGTAAGCTTCCACCTCTTTTATTATGTAATCGTCTATAAGCTGTTTCGGTGTACGTCCGGCTACTCGTTTTGTTATTTGGGCTAAGTAGCGTGGTGTTACATTTAGCGCATCGGCATAGAAGCGCACTTCGCCCGTTTTACGATGATTGGCAGCAATGTTATCCATAAGTTGGTTGTATAGTTCCAACATTCTTTCAGAAATTGTTTGTTGTGGCAAATCGCTGCTATGGTCTAAAAGTAGAACATTTGTACCAAAATTAGAGTCGGCAGAACGCAAAATAAGTTGGCACATATAGTCAGATGCCTTTCCAATAGCTTGTTCTACATTGTTTCCAGCGCACAAATTAACAGCAACTGCCGATGTAAATGCTCCGCCCGAACCGTGAGTAATGCGGTCTATAAAGCCAGGTCGAGTATAAAAGTGTGCTGTTTTGTTTTTTTCTACCAACACATCGGTAAACGATGCTTTGGTAACAATGCCTCCTTGCAACACAACAGCCGCACTTCCTAATTGCAAAATTTTTCGTGCCAATAGTTCCAAAGCCTCGTTGCTGTGTGTTTCTTTTTCGTGCAACATATAGGCTGCACTATTTTGTTGCATAATAACAATGCTGCTTAATGGAAAAAGACGTTGCACCACAGCATTAACCACCTCGTTTGGCATAAGCATTTTGCCACTACTACTAATAATAACGGCATCTAAAACTACAAATTCAGGTTTGTATTTACGCAGCAGGTGTTCAACGGCAATTACTTGTTCTACATTTCTAAGCATACCAATCTTCACAGCATTGGGTTTTAAATCGTTCAACACCGCACAAATTTGCAAATTCAGCACTTCGGCAGGAATGTCGTATAATTGCCGAATGCCTTCCGAATCTTGTGCAGTAACCGAAGTTATTGCAGTAGCCGCATAGGCTCCTAACATAGTTATGGTTTTAATATCGGCTTGAATTCCCGAACCGCCCGTACTGTCCGAGCCAGTTATAGTAAGAATGGTGGTTTTTCTTTCCATAGTTGGTGTGTAAACAAGAGTTTGTTACTGGTGTTGTTGTTTGTAAGCAATGTTTCGTGGGTGATGTTCCAGAATTTCTTTGCGCAGAGTAGTGGTGTCTATATGCGTATAAATTTCGGTTGTGCTAATGCTTTCGTGTCCAAGCATAGCCTGAATGGCACGCAAATTAGCACCACCTTCGAGCAAAGCAGTGGCAAACGAGTGTCGCAATGTGTGTGGCGATATGTTTTTTTTTATGCCAGCATCTTTGGCATAATTCTTAATCATTATCAAAATCATAGTCCGAGTGAGATGCGCACCACGTCTGTTTAAGAAAATATAATCTTCTTCTCCTTCTTTTATCTTCATAGCGTTACGGTCGGCAAACCAAAAATCCAATTCTTGCAAGGCTCTTGGAGAAATTGGTACCAAACGTTCTTTAGAACCTTTACCCATAACTCGCACAAATTGTTCTTCGCGATAGAGATTTGACAGTTTAAGATGGGTAAGTTCTGATACACGTAATCCGCACGAAAACAAAGTTTCTATAATGGCACGGTTTCTATGTCCTTCCCATTTAGATAAATCTATGGCACTTTCAAGCATATCAACTTCGGCAGTAGAAAGCACTTCAGGCAAATGTTGTGGTTGTTTTGGCGATTCGAGCAATTCGGTAGGGTCAGCTTCTATATATCCATCGAGCACTAAGAAACGATAAAACTGCCTTACTCCGCTTAAAATTCGAGCCAACGAACGGGCACCAATTCCCAAATCGCCAATAGCAGCAGCAAAGTTTTCTATATCTTCCAACTTTGCCTCTTGTGGTATTTTCTGTTCGTCGGCTAAAAAAATCAACAATTTGTCTACATCACGAATGTAGGCTTCTAATGTATTTGGCGAATAACCTTTTTCTAACTTTAAATAACGTAGGTACTTACGAATAAGATTAGAACTTGTTTCTTTGCTCGTTTGCATATTATTGTGTATTTTTGCAGAGGTTGTGCCCAATGAGTGCAAAGTTAAATAATTTCTGTGTAATATGAAAATAATCGTAGTTAATGGTCCAAACCTTAATTTGTTAGGCAAACGAGAACCCAACATTTATGGCAAAATGCCTATGGAAACCTATCTAACAAAATTGCGTGCAATGTATGCAGATATAGACATTGAGTACTATCAGAGCAACATAGAGGGAGAACTTATAAACAAGTTGCAGGAAGTGGGGTTCGCTTACGATGGTATTGTGCTGAATGCTGGAGCATATACGCATACAAGTATAGCACTGTTAGACTGTATTAGGGCTATTACTGCGCCCGTTATAGAGGTACATATAAGTAATGTAAATAGTCGCGAAGAATATCGTAACCATTCTATGATAGCTTCTGCTTGTATTGGAACTATTCAGGGATTTGGAATGGACAGTTATAGGCTTGCAGTGGAAGCTTTGAAAACTATAAATGCCAATTCTTAAAAGCAAAAAGGCAAACAAATGACGGAAACCGAACAAATAGATAAGTACATTTTAGACCATATTGCCCCAGAAGGCGACTATTTGTACCGACTTTACAGAGCAACCAACATACATACCATTCACGGACGAATGGCAAGTGGGCATTTGCAAGGGCGATTATTAAAAATGTTGGTACAAATGGTGCAACCAAAAAATGTGTTGGAAGTGGGAACTTTTAGTGGATATTCTGCCATTTGCATTGCAGAAGGTCTGCCAGACGACGGCAAACTCTATACGTTTGAAATAAACGACGAGATGGAAGACTTTACACGTCCGTGGATAGAAGGGTGTGAAGTAGCCTACAAAATAGACTTTCGCATTGGCGATGCTAATATAGAAGCACCAAAGTTAGGCATTACTTTCGATATGGTTTTTGTGGACGGCGACAAGCGAACTTATTTGGAAACTTACGAAACCGTGCTAAAAATGTTGCGTTCTGGAGGTTATATTCTTGCCGATAATACGCTGTGGGACGGACACGTTACCGATAAAGCTTACGAACACGACCATCAAACACAAGGTATTTGCAAGTTCAACGACTTTGTTGCGCACGACGACCGTGTGGAAAACGTAATACTGCCTTTGCGCGATGGGCTAACCATTGTGCGGAAGAAGTAGAGAATAGAAGTTAGATATTCTATCATTCAGATGATATATAATAAGTTCTAAGTAAATGTTTGACCATGAATGATGTTTGTCTGTTCAGAATATAATTCATACATCAGTAAGATGCCACTGAAACTTAGGAGTATGAGAATAACTTTAAAGATTCAATTAATAAATAGGCTAAATAACAAATATTAAGTACGATGTAAACGGTGATTCTAATTCTCTTTTGTCTACTTGAACATTTCCTAAAAAAGTTTACTTCCATAATAGACAACACCAATATTAAAAATACATCTAACCAATAAATAAAGTTATTACCTAATCGGTGTGAGAAGTAAGTGGTAAAATAAAAAACTATATTCCAAAAAGTTATTACACTATATCCAAATTTCATATTACTACATAATAAAGATACTGATGAAAATTATTCACCAGTATCATAATTATATTATAAATAAACTTTTGAAAGACTCATTAATCACTCTTGAGACAATATGATATCTTTTAATAAAAGTTCTTTTTAATTTCATACTATTTCAGCACACCAAGTTCCTTGCCAATCTTAATGAAAGCGTTAATGCACTTGTCTAATTGTTCACGATTGTGCCCTGCGGAAATTTGAACACGGATACGAGCTTCGTTCTTTGGAACTACTGGATAGTAGAAACCTGTAACGTAGATGCCTTCTTCGAGCATCTTTGAAGCGTAAACTTGTGAAAGTTTTGCATCGTAAAGCATAACAGCACAGATAGCACTTTGTGTTGGTTTAATATCGAAACCTGCAGCCATCATCTTCTCACGGAAGTAATTTACGTTTTCAACCAACTTGTCGTGCAATTCGTTACTTTCTTTCAGCATTTTGAACACTTCGAGACTTGCGCCGATAATGCTTGGAGCCAGCGAATTTGAGAAGAGATAAGGACGACTATTCTGACGAAGCATATCTATTATCTCTTTGCGACCAGTAGTGAAACCACCAAGTGCACCACCAAATGCTTTACCAAGTGTGCCTGTGTAAATATCAACACGACCGTAAGTCTTGCAAAGTTCGCTAACACCGTGTCCAGTTTCGCCAACCACACCTGCAGAGTGGCTTTCGTCTACCATAACAAGTGCATCGTATTTTTCTGCCAAATCGCAAATCTTGTCCATCGGAGCAACGTTGCCGTCCATAGAGAAAACACCATCGGTAACAACAATGCGGAAACGTTGAGCCTGTGCTTCTTGCAAACATTTCTCCAATTCTTCCATATTACCATTAGCGTAACGGTAACGTTTTGCCTTGCAAAGGCGAACACCGTCTATAATAGAAGCGTGGTTTAATGCGTCAGAAATAATAGCATCTTCGTCGTTAAACAAAGCTCCAAATATACCCCCGTTGGCATCGAAGCAAGCAGCGTAGAGAATTGTATCTTCTGTTTTGAAATAATCAGAAATAGCAGCCTCAAGTTCCTTATGGATATCTTGTGTTCCACAGATAAAACGTACTGAAGACATACCAAAACCACGCTTGTCCATCATAGCTTTTGCACCTTCTATAAGGCGAGGGTGGTTAGATAAGCCGAGATAGTTGTTAGCACAGAAATTTAGTACTTTCTTGCCTTTTACTAATATTTCAGCTTGCTGTGGTCCTTCTATAATACGTTCTTCCTTGTAAAGACCTGCATCTTTGAGTCCTGCGAGTGAATCGCAGAGATGTTGTTTCATTTTACCATACATAGTATAAAGTTTTTAATTATTCGCATACAAAGGTCCTTATATTTTTTGAGAAAAGAAACTGAAATACTAATTATTTTGTGGGTAAACTGTTTTTTTATACAACATTAATACTTCTAATTTCTAAATTAATCAAAAAAGTACTTAACTTTGTGGCATAAAACGATAAAATCTATTTAATAATAATATGAAAAATATTTTAGTTGTTGGCTCTACAGGGCAGATAGGCTCAGAGCTTGTAAGAGAGTTACGCAGTATTTACGGTGGCAACAACGTAGTTGCAGGTTTCATAAAAGGAGCAGAACCTACTGGCGAACTTCTCGAAGGAGGTCCATCTGCAGAATGTGATGTTACCAATCCAGAAATGATAGCTGCAGTGGTGAAGAAATATAACATCGACACAATCTACAATCTTGCAGCATTACTATCAGTAGTAGCAGAAGGAAAACCACGTTTGGCTTGGAAAATTGGTATTGATGGTTTGTGGAACATTCTTGAAATTGCTCGCGAAAACAAGTGTGCAGTGTTCACACCAAGTTCTATTGGTTCGTTCGGTCCAAGCACTCCTCACGACATGACACCACAAGACACTGTTCAACGTCCAGGAACAATTTATGGAGTTTCTAAAGTAACAACCGAATTGTTATCAGACTATTATCAGAAAAAATATGGTGTAGACACTCGTTCGGTACGTTTCCCAGGTATTATTTCATACGTAACACCTCCAGGTGGCGGTACAACCGACTATGCTGTAGATATTTATTATTCAGCAGTGAAAGGTGAAAAATTTGTATGTCCTATAAATAAAGGCACCTACATGGATATGATGTATATGCCAGATGCATTGCATGCTGCTATTTCTTTGATGGAAGCCGACCCAACAAAACTTATTCACCACAATGGTTTTAATGTTGCGGCTATGAGTTTTGAACCAGAAGAAATCTTTGCTGAAATTAAGAAACACAAGCCTAACTTTGAAATGGTTTACGATGTAGACCCATTGAAGCAAGGTATTGCTGACAGCTGGCCAGATCGTTTGGACGACTCTTGCGCTCGTAGCGAATGGAACTGGAAACCACAATACGACCTCAAGAGCATGACTGTAGATATGCTCGAACAGCTCAGCAAGAAATTGCTCTAAGCTAATATAAAAGTAAGTGGAGGTTGAAAGAAATCTCCCAAAAGATAAAAGAAAAAAGTCCGAAGCATTTGTCTTTGGGCTTTTTATTGTTGATAAACCTGTACCGTAAACATATATGGACAATATTACTAAATATATTTCTGAAATCACATATACATACAGTTCTGCAAATGTAATAGGAAATAGAGATGGAATGTGATACAGAAACTGTAGAAATTAGGAAGCGAGCTGATTTCTAGCAATGCGGAAATCAACTCGTTAGTCATAATAATTTCTTTTAACGTCTTTTTGTCTTAGATATAAATAGGCTCTGGATAGTTATTCATTTGGAACTATTACTTTAACAATGTTGTTTGCCCATTTTACAAGATACATTCCTATACCTTTTACGTGGAGTTGTGCTGAACCATTACTACTAACAGATTTATCTATAAGAGTCCCATTTGTGGTATAAAGCATTATAGGCTCATTTTTAGAAAGTCCTTCTATATTGATAATTCTGTGTGTAGTATAAATTTTAACAATATCATTCGTATTAGTTTCATTAATTCCGCTTGGATCTACACCGTTATATGGCTTTGGTGCACTTGAACCATAATCATCAATATCTAATGCAAATACAGGCCAATTCTTATCTTTGGCAATTTTCACATCACTTACAAGCGCCATATTCTTTTCGAGAGTACCTGTT
Organism: Prevotella pallens; assembly: GCF_900454935.1. Taxonomy (NCBI): domain Bacteria; kingdom Pseudomonadati; phylum Bacteroidota; class Bacteroidia; order Bacteroidales; family Prevotellaceae; genus Prevotella; species Prevotella pallens. Next base: position 311,015 of record NZ_UGTP01000001.1, on the reverse strand, counting down.
GTTTCGGTAACATAGAGTCCCTGCAAATTTAGTCCTCCATAGTCGTCCCATTCGTCTGAACCATAAGCAATATATACAGGTAGTGCTTTCATGAACTCTGTCATGCTTGTTCCTTTAATATTATTGCGTTGCATTTCAATGTGTCGCAAACTTGATTCTGTAGCTAATTTAATTTCAGAAATTGCGTTGTTATAGCAATTTACTTGTTCTACCTTTGGATTTTTGCTAAGGTCGAGCGTGCCTTCAATAAGATTATCTCGACAGATTAACGAGGTGAGTACAGGGTTTTTACTAAGATCAAGTTGTTTTATCTTATTGCCGTAGCAACTAAAATCTGCGAGTGCAGGCATAGAATTGAGGTCTACTTTCTCCAAATCCTTGTTGTTACCACAGTAAAGTGTTGCTAATACAGGCACGTAGTTCACTTCTAGCTTTGTAAGTTCATTATCGTCGCAGTAGATTTCTCGTAATTGTGGTTGATTGGTAATAAGAATTGAAGATAGTCTGTTGCTACTACAATCTATCTTCGTAATTTTTCCGTAAAGCGTTACTTCGGTATCGGTAAGAATCAACTGGTCTTGAGCGTTGTACGATGCACCTTTTATTCTAATTTCTTCTCCTTCTTTTGCGCCAACTTTCAATGATAGGACGTCGCCCACAGCCCTATTGGTTTTAAAAACAATTGTATTAGGATCTGTGCTTTCTTCATTAATGCCTAAAAAGTTTTCGTTCCACTCTTCGTTTGCTTCGTAACTTGCTTTCGCTCCGAAAGGCACATAAAGATAAGCAGTGTAGTTTTTAAACATAACTCCAAATGCTCCAGTATCAGCAGCAGGTGCCTTTATAGCAGCAACGTGTAGTTCGCGTAATTTTTTGCAACCATCTATTGCGCCAACCTTCACTTCGGTAATAGAAGCTGGCCAATACATACGTTCTAAAGCCTCGGCATTGCAGCATAAACTAACAGGAATCGTTTTAACTCCTTCGTTAATATAAATATCCTTAAGGTTTACAGCACCTTCAAATATGCCTTGATAGATAGTTGTTGCTGTTGACAATGTTTTGTATAATGGTCTTTTATCTGCCAACGGATAGACAACAAGTGTGGTTTCGTCAGCATTATAAAGTACGCCATCTACCAGTTTAAAGTTGGGATTATTTTCGATTTCTATCTTTGCAAGTTGCTTACAAGCAGCAAATGCAGCTTGACCAATTTTCTCTAACTTATCATTTAGTATAGCCTTTACAATTTGTGTACCATATAAGGCATTGTCGCCTAATGTTTTTAACGATTTTGGAGCGTTGAATTCTGTAATTGCGGTCATATAAAGTGCATTTCTGCCAATAGTTTCCAGCCCATCAGGAAAATTAATTTCGGATAGATTAGAGCAGTTCATAAAAGCAGTTTCGTTCAGCTTTTTTATGTTTTGGGGTAATACAACCTTCTTTAATTTCAGGCATTTAAAGAAAGCACCGCTTCCTATTGCCGTTATTAATTTAGGAAACATCATTGTAGTTAGTGTTGGGTGCTTGCGTAAAGTGTAAGCCGGAAACGTTTTCGATTCTTTTCCTTCAGTATCTACAATGATTACATCTGTTAGATTTAATACTTCTAACGCACTTGCTTGCATAAGCCCATCAATATCCGAGGTATTAATTTTTCCAGTAACAGTTAGGTTCTTCACGGTTTTAAGTTCTTCACCAAGTGTTACTGATAAAGTTCCTGGTTGTGCAACATCTACAGTTTTAGCCGTTTGTGCACTTGAAGTATAACAGAATAACAACGTTACAAGTAATGTAAGTAAATAAGTTTTTCTCATAACTGTGATGATTTAATTAGACATATAAATGATAACTCACAAGCGATTAATGATAAACCTCTTTTATCAATAAAGAAAAGTAGTTGAGGACTAGTCTCTTTTGGGACCAGTCCTCAATAAATTGAGTTTACACTAACTATGATGTTAGATATTAAATTCAATTTAGAATGTTATTTCAGAATACATTTTCTACCATTTACAATGTAGATACCTGGTTGTAGATGGCGGAGATTTTCTGACTTCTTGCATACTAATATTCCTTCAATAGAGTATACGTCGTAAGCAATGGTTTCATTACGATTGATTGTTTCAATATCGTTTGAAACTTCTATGCTTACTGGAGCAGACTCTGAACCATCAAAGTATACAGCTGTAATGCTATAATCGCGGATAACATCTGTATTGTCTACCATATCTGTGAAGCTTGTCTCAGCAGTATTGCCTTTGAATTCTTTATTGCAATAAACATTGTAGCTTGATAGGATATTACCGGTTTCATAGCTTGCATCGTCAATCATAAAGATAGAGGCTTGCTCCTTAGAAGTATTCTGATGAATGGCAAAATATCGTGTTCCAGCCGGTAGTTTTACACTAATTTCTGTCCACTTTGCAGACTCTTGCACGTATGTATCTCCTATTTTTACAAAGTTCAGTGTATCGGTTCCTGTAGAAGATGCCAATACATCGAACGTTTCTCGTCCGTTAGTTTCCGATTTGATATTGTTTACCCAGAAGTGAATAGTCTGCTCTTTGCCAGATAGTAACGGACTGATAAGCCAGTTGTTGGCTGTAACGTATTCTGTTCCGCCTTTGTTGAACTGATATATAGAGACAGCTGCACGTTTACCAGAGTGTGGTGCCAAACCTTGTCCTGCTCCAAATACATCGCTTGGTTGCCAATTTACGAAAGCAAATTTCTCGTCTTGATGTGGATATGTTCCTTTTTCAGAAAGTGCACCAGCATATCCATTGTCGGCATCAACAGTTGTCCAATCGCCAAAGGTAGTAGACCATGCAGCGTAGTTTTCAAAATCGTCTTCCACTACATTTGTTTCAATATATGGAGCTTTCCATGTCAGTTTCACTTTGTTTTCGCCAGCAGCTGTAGCTTTAAGGTCTGTCGGGCTAGCAAGTTTTGCTGTAATCAGTCGTACAGATGCACTAGCAGTATTATTATTTGTTTCGAGGTCGTTTTCCATCTCAATAGTGGCAGTAAGCTTCATTTCCTGCGATTGGTCTAACGATGTAGTCTTAACGGCTACAGGAATTTTTGCTTGTTGCATTAATAGAAGGTCCTGATCGATGGAAGACTTGTACACTTCTTTCCCATTTGCTGTAACAATAAGCTTTGAACCACGAATGTTATCGAGTCCAGCGTTGGTTACTCTAACATCGAGATTAATAGGTTGTCCCTTCTTAACGCTTTCAACAGCAGTCATTGTTATGGCAGCATCTTTTTGTAATGGGTCTATAACGTTGATGTTATCTACATATATTGGGGTATTCTCGAGCGAAGCAGTTGCTGCACCACGTATTCTAATTCGGAAGTAATCTTGACTTAAGAGTTCAGTTGGCAAATCGAGTATTACGTGATTCCATTTTGCAGTACCAGTTGTTTCGGTTGATAGGTCGTGTGCCCAGAAGTTTATAGATGTCCCATCTTGTTTTACTAATTCGATGGCTAACGAACCTTTTGTGCCAGGTTGTGTATAATAATCGAATAGGAATTTTGGTGAAGCTGCACCTTGCAAACTAATCTTTCCTGTAACAATGGCAGCGGTTCCAGCTTTTGATGGATTGAAAACAATAGCTCCCCCATCGTTATCAACCGTTCTGTCGTTAACAATATCCCACGATATTTCTTTGTTAGGACGCTCAATAGCAAAGAACTGATTTTCGAGCGATAAGTCTTTGAAACTATTATGGAATGGAAGCATATAAGGAGTTCCAACAACTATTGCGCCCACACCATAAAGACTTGAACCCATCGATGTGTTGGCATTAACAGCCCATTGTTTATAGTCTTGTACACCTTCGTTATTTTGTAGCCCATTTACAAGATATTCTGTGCCACCTTGTACCGAACCAATCTTTTCGCCAACAGCTCCAGCATCTGTTACATTATATATATCGTATCTTACTTCTGCTGGAACAATCACGCCTCCATTAGCGCCTTTTACATGTTGCCATGTTATTTTAGCAGAAGAGGTTTGGTCTATGACACGCACCGAAGGAACATCTGGCTTGTCTATACCTACACACACTTTCACAGTAGCTCGTTCGCCGGGTTCATCTCCGTTAAAGGCAATAATAGCATATTCGTTCTTGCCCCTTGTTGCTTTATCATCGGTTGCAGTGATGGTAATTCCTGTTGCAGGATTGTTTATAGTTTTAACAATGTAGTTGCCTTTGCGAATTTCTATCTTAGATATCGCCGACAGCGTAGTTCCATTTGTTGTCTTGGTAGGCGTTTTAAAAGAGAAGTTAGCCTTGAGTGCACCAGACGGATCGGGCGTTGCCTTTACTTCTGTTACAGCTGCTGGTCTTGAAGTTTCTGCCGATTCAATGAATAGAGAGTCCATATAAAGGAAATATGTTTCAGCATCAGATATAGCATGGAAACCAAAGTTATAGTCTCCATCTGTTGTTGGCGAGAATGTATTGCTGTAAGGCTGATATGCTATTGAAGTTAAATTGGTAGGAGGAAGAAGCTCATTGGTCATATTAGATACTGCATTTCCATTTCCCCATTTCACTTCAATGCGTTCAGGATAGTTCTCTAATCCAGCACGTGCCCGGAAGCTAAGTTTGTAGTTCTTTCCACCTTTGAGGTGTATAGAAGGCGTAATCAGCCAGTCGTCTCCGTTTATAAAACTATGCTTATAGAAGAAACAGTTGGTACTTCCACTAAGCCATTTCCACGTTGTACCATCGTGGTTCGCATCAATAATAGTGTAGAGTTCTGCATCAGCCTCTGTTAAGAAATCGTCGAAGTAGGGAACTCTGAATGCGCTTCCTACAGTTTGTCCATTGCTCAATGCGAGTATACTCTGGTGTTTTTCGTTCTTTGCTCTAACAGCGTAGCTATATTTCTTTAGTAAATCGGCTGGAATGTTCTCGCTGTACGTAGTTCCTTCGTTATCGGTTGCAATAAGAATGGTATCGCCATCTACTACTTTATATATGTCGTACTTCAGCGAACCGAGATAACCATTGTGCACTCCTTTGGTTGGAGCTGTCCAGTTTAAGGTTGCATGGTTGGCTGCATCAATATTTAGTCGGACATTCTTTGCGGGCAATGGTGTGTCGAAACCAATATAAGCTTCCTGTTTCTTCTTCGGACTGCGCCCAATTTCGTTACTTACCGTAACGGCAATCTTGTTAATTCCTTCAGGCAATGTAACCGTAGCTTCGCACATATCGCCAGCCTGAACGGTTCCTGTTGCTACTTCGTTCTTATTGCTTGTAATGCTATAATCGAGTGTTCCATTTAACGATTTCCCACCGAATGTCTCATCGGGAGCACGGAACTTAATCTTACCAGTGAGCGATGCTCCAGTAAATTCGTAGCTAAGTGCGCTTACAGCTGCAGGGGCCTTATCGGCTGCTTTGGGAGCAGGAATAGTCAATGCCATAACATTAGTATTACCCAACGCACCAACTTGCGTAAGATGACCATCGGCTAAGTCTACTGTATAGAGCATTGATAAGCCAGTAGAGTCTACCGATGCCCAATAAAACTCATCGGTGCGGGGATCTATTTCTCCACTTTGGAAGTAGGCATTGCCGTCATGGCGTGCTACTTGTATACCTGTTGAACCTTTTAGAGTTTCCTTTCCTGTTGTACGATTTATATGGTAGAAATTGCCATCGGTGGCAACACCGTATGCTTCACCATCGCTTGTAATACCCATTGCAACGTATTGGTGTGCCGATTGTCCAATAGTTGTTCTTGTCATCGTCTGGTAATCTATCACTCCAAACTCTCTCCGTGTAAGGTCGGCATTGTAGAACTGCCCAAACACTTCGCCTGTTTGTGGGTCGTTAGCAGTTTCAGTTGCCACAACACGATAGTCTCTTATTACTTCAGGTTCGCCTATCATTTCCCATGTTCGGGTGTCCCATGCAAAGTGAACAACTAGAATGATGCCCCAGCCCGAATAGGTTGTGTCGAGATAAACTCCATGTAATTGTTCCGCATCTTCGGCTAATCCGCTACCAGCATTGAAGTATCCTTTCTCGTATCCAGCTAAAGGATTGAACGAAATATTTTGTGTTGGATTGAACCAGCATACACCTACGAAGTTGTTTGAGAGGATATTAGCCCACATCTCGAGGTTCGGTAACACCGAAAGAGGGCTGTTTCCAAATTTAGGTGCGTACAATTTGTTTCCATCTGTGGGCTCACGTAATAGCGATGGTTTAGGTTGGGCTATCATCATTTGGTTTAGCAGCGGAAAAGTTTTAACTTCTTTAAACTTCGTATCTGCTTTCTTCGCTTGTGGTAACACCTTCTTTAATATAAAAGGTGTGTCTGATTTCGGCGTGTTTTGTGCCGATGTTGATAATGCCATTATGCTTGCGATGGCAGCGATGGCAAGAAAATGCTTTTTTCTTTTCATGTCTGATTAAGATAAAAATTATAAATTTGGGTAACTGTAGTATGCAACAATTGTGTTGTTTATATGTGTTTGCTAACTAAGTTTCGGTGCAATAGACTCATTGTTCAATACATCTGTTTTAGACGAAACAGATTCTAATATGTTAATAATAGGCTTTTTTCATAATAGTAATGTTTTATATGATACACAAAAAGATATTCAGATGCCTGCAAAGATATAATAATTGTAATTGAATACCAAATTTTATTGATAAATATTGCTCTTCCCATCTACTTTATTTTGTCAACAAAATAATTATGATGTATGCTTTTGTTAAATATGCTACTTAGAGTCTTCCATCTCTTTCTACTGGTTCTAAAAAATATATTTACTTTACTCAATTGGATAACAAAAATGTTCTTCTGAAGTTGTATACTGAATTGTATAACTCCAAAAGAACATTTAAATCTAAGTATTTAAGACAAAAGTCTACAATAGTGAATTCTTATATTTACATACGTAAATCTTTCCTTTAGAGTACGCTCGAATTAATTAAGTCTTTAATGAAGACTTACATAAATATTTTATGTGTGGTATTTCCAACACGTACAATGTAAACACCCTTTGCAGGCATTCTTAATGTATAAGACTTTATCAGGTTGCCTTGCTCTATCATGGTTCCATCTATACTATAAATGGAATAATGAATAGGCGATGAAAGCAAATTAGGAATTTCTATTACGAGTTCGTTGTCTTTCCCATATACCTTACATTGTTCGTTATTACTCATCTTAGGCAAAACTATTCCGGTTGGAAACTTGTCCGTCTCGATGATATTCGTGAAGTAGTTCCAGCCGAAAGCCTGCCGATATTTTTCTCCCGAACCGATGGGAACATAGAGAGGAACATCGTTCGGCGTATATCCGTGAAATGGTCCATCACCGGGATTAACAATTGGATGCTCAGCACAAATGGGCGGTATTGGTGACATTGAATATATCTTTTGTAAGGAAGTCAAGTCGTTAAAGGCTCCTCCTCCGATATATTCTACGGTAGTCGGAAAAACGATGGAGTCAAGGGCACAATAGCTGAAAGCATCCCAATCTATCAATTTAATCTCTGGCGGGAGATTGGTTTTAAGTTTATAACACCATTGAAACGCACTACTATAAATTTTTTTCACGGATTTTGGAATTTCTATTTTTTCTAACTTTGAGCAGTAACTACATAATCTTTGAGGGATTTCTGCAAGTCCTTCAGGCAAGATAATACTCTTTAGTTCCTTATTGTCTGCTAATGCTGCATTTCCTATCTTTTTTACGGTATTAGGCAATATAATCTCTGTAAGTTTTGTAGCATATATAGCAGAAAATCCGATACTATCTAAGCCTTCTGGGAAATTCATTTCTTCCACCCTTGCATAATAGAAAGCAAGCATATCAATGGTTTTAAGCGAAGAGGGGAGAACAATTTTCTTGAGACTATCGCACCATTGAAAGCATCGAATAGGGATTTCCTCAATTCCCTCGGGGATTATCAAAGGATTTACCGCAAGCCATTTATCATCCTCAAAACAACTTTCCCCCAATTTTCTCAACGAAGAAGGAATATTGATCGTCCTCAATGTCAATCCTAAAAATGCACAGAAACCGAACTCCGTAATATCATCAGGAAGGATAATGCGACGGATGTCCAAATAGCGCCCCGAACTGTACAAATTCCAATCGACAAACCCAGAATCTGGAATTTTATTGTTCTCAATCTGTGCATATTGCAAATTGACAATCTGCATAGAGCCATCCCTCGCACAACGAACAATTGTCTTAAAATCGGCTTTATTGATTGGACCATGTACAATTAATGAATCTATCTTGTCCCATTTATCACCCAATACTTGCTCCAACTCTCCATACTTGCTCACGTGAGCATCAAAGAAAGAGGCTTGTCCATACATCTTTTGTGAACAGATTAACACAAAAGGTAACAAAAAAAGTATTATTCTTTTCATATCCTTAAAGTTTTGTTTTATAAAGATTATTGAAATTAACTTATCTTCTATTTTTAATAATTCAAAAACTACATAAGTATCTTGTATACAGCATTGCCCACATATATAATATAAGTATCTCTTGATGGCATTTGCAGGGTGTGTGAAGCTGTGAGATAGCCTTGTTCTATCATTGTGCCTCCTATGCTGTAAACAGAATAACGAACAGGGCAAGCGGGCGTGTTAGGAAACTCTATGAAAAGCTTTCCGTCTCTTCCATATACCTTACATTGTTCGTTATTACTCATCTTAGGCGAAACGATTCCGGTTGGGAACTTATCTGTTTCAATGATGTTCGTGAAGTAATTCCAGCCGAAAGCCTGCCGATATTTTTCTCCCGAACCGATGGGAACATAGAGAGGAACATCGTTCGGTGTATATCCGTGAAATGGTCCATCACCGGGATTATCCATGTCTTCTGCACAATAAGGAGGTATTGTTGCAAGGGAATATATTTTTTTTATGTATTTCCAATTTGCACAACTTCCTCCACCCAAATATTCCAACGAAGCAGGGAAAACGATGGAATCAATTGCACAGTACCATAAAGCATCCTGCTCTATGTGTTTTAGTCCTTCCGGCAAGTCTATCGGTTTAAGTTTTACATCGCCTGCGAAAGCGTCAACTCCAATTTCTATTATAGACTTGGGAATATTCACCTTTTCAAGCAAAGGACACCAGGAAGCAAAAGAGCCGGGAATTTTTGTAATGTGATTGGGAATATAAATTTCTTTCAGATAGGGACACATAGAAAAAAGAAATCCGGGTAATTCATTTAGGGAAGCAGGTATTATCACTTTTTTTATATTACAGCCGGCAAAGGCACCTTGCTCGATTTTCTCCAATCCCTCTGGCAAGTTTACCTCCTCTATTCTTGTGTTGTAGAAAGCTGATTCGCCAATAACTTTAAGTGTAGAGGGTAACACCAATTTCTTGAAGCATTGGCAATTTATAAAGCATTGTGGTGGAATAGACGTGATCCCATCCGGGATAATCAAAGGATCGGTACTCAGCCAATGGCAACTTGAAAAACTGAAAGGACCAAGCTTTCTTAGGCTCTTAGGAAGGTTCACTTGTTCTAATCTCATTCGCGAGAAAGCAAAGTCTCCTATTTCCTGAATACCCTCAGGAAGGATCAGATGACGTATTGGCAGATAAACAACTCCTTGATATGCTCTCGGGTCATCAATAACCTGCCTATCAACCTTATAAAGTGCACGTGTAGGTATCTTATTGTTTTCTATTTGCGCATGTTCCAGGTTCAGCATAGTAAGCTTCCCCTCAAAGCTGCATTTCCACATCGTTGTGAAATCAGCTTCATTGATTGGTCCATGTACAATTAATGAATCTATCTTGTCCCATTTATCACCCAATACTTGCTCCAACTCTCCATACTTGCTCACGTGAGCATCAAAGAAAGAGGCTTGTCCCCACATCTTTTGTGAATAGCTCAACACAAAAGGTAATAAAAAAAGTATTATTCTTTTCATATCTGCAATGTATTTAAATGAAAACCAACTTAATTCCTACTTCTTATGATTGTACACTTACATAAATATTTTATGTGTAGTATTTCCAACACGTACAATGTAAACTCCCTTTGCAGGCATTCTTAATGTATAAGACTTTATCAGGTTGCCTTGCTCTATCATGGTTCCATCTATACTATAAATGGAATAATGAATAGGCGATGAAAGCAAATTAGGAATTTCTATTACGAGTTCGTTGTCTTTCCCATATACCTTACATTGTTCGTTATTACTCATCTTAGGCAAAACTATTCCGGTTGGAAACTTGTCCGTCTCGATGATATTCGTGAAGTAGTTCCAGCCGAAAGCCTGCCGATATTTTTCTCCCGAACCGATGGGAACATAGAGAGGAGTTTCCTTTGGAGTATAACCATAAAACGGACCCTCTCCCGGATTGGGTATATCTTCGGAGCAATAAGGAGGGTTGGCAGAGAGCGAATATATTTTCTTTACATATTTCCAACAAGCACAGCTCCCTCCACCCAAGTATTCCAACGAAGCGGGGAAAACAATAGAATCAACTGCACAATAATAAAAAGCATCGTTTTCTATACGCTTCAAACCTTCCGGCAAGTCTATTGGTTTAAGCATTACGTTACTTCCGAAAGCATAGGCTTCTATTACTGTTACACTCCTTGGAATATTCACTTTTTCCAATAAAGGGCAATCATACGCAAAAGCATTGGGTATTGTGGTGACACCTTCTGGGATTTTTATCTCTTGCAATTTGAGACACAGTGAAAAGGTATATTCGGACAATTCTTTAAGGGTACTTGGCAATATTGCTTTTTTTAAGTCAGAACCCTCAAAAGCAAGCCCTTTGATATACTCCAATCCCTCAGGGAAGTTTGCCTCTTCCACTCTCGTGTTATAGAAAGCTGCGCCTTCGATGGTTTTAAGTGTAGAGGGTAACACCAATTTCTTGAAGCATTGGCAATTTATAAAGCATTGTAGTGGAATAGACGTGATCCCCTCCGGGATAATCAAAGGATCGGTACTCAGCCAATGGCAACTTGAAAAACATGAACGGCCCAACTTCCTTAGGCTCTTAGGAAGGTTCACTTGTTCTAATCTCATTCGCGAGAAAGCAAAGTCTCCTATTTCTTGAATACCCTCAGGAAGGATCAGATGACGTATTGGCAGATAAACAACTCCTTGATATGCTCTCGGGTCATCAATAACCTGCCTATCAACCTTAAAAAGTGCACGCGTAGGTATCTTATTGTTTTCTATTTGCGCATGTTCCAGGTTCAGCACAGTAAGTTTCCCCTCAAAGCTGCATTTCCACATCGTTGTGAAATCAGCTTCATTGATTGGTCCATGTACAATTAATGAATCGATTTTGTCCCATTTCTCACCCAAGACCTGCTCCAACTCTCCATACTTGCTCACGTGAGCATCAAAGAAAGAGGCTTGTCCATATACCTTTTGAGAGGAAAAGAGAATAAAGGACAAAAACACAAACAAATAGTAAAATCTTTTCATCATAACTTCAAAGTATTATATTAAAAAATCATGGCAACAGGGAAAGAGCATTCCCGTTACCGAAATTGCTTTGCAGGAAAGAGAGTTTTTCGCCTTCACTCATTACATTAAGAACAGGGTCATCACAGAGGTAGTAATCCACATCTTGTTCATTAAAACACATCTTGACAATGGAAAATGCCTCTTGCTTTGAAACACTACGCATTAGTTGTTGTGCAATTGCTGAAGAACTAATCAAACAGCAAATCAAGACTATTAGAAATGTTGCTTTTTTCTTCATATTGATTTTTATTAATTAAACTTTTCTACATAATATCTTGTAGGACACGTTTTCTAAATGCCAATTTGTATATTGTTTCCGATTATTCAAATAACAAATAGTAATATGTTGTTCTGCTCTGTCTGCAAATATATAAATAAAAAAACAATATCCAAAAAATTTGCTTATTTTTTTACTTTCTCGTTTCTTTTACCATTTTCTTAATTGAATTTATTCAACTGGACTATTAAAAGGGAGAAGGCTTGTTGTAGTAAAATGTTGGAAATATCATAAAAACAGTATCTGGAAAGAAGTTTACAATAAGTTTTTTGTAATATTAATAGAAAATAGACAGTAATGCTTCGGAGAATGGGACAATTGTGATGCCCCTCACTTCTATTCGATTGAGGCGTTTAGCAATATGTTATTGCTCAGATATATGTAATGATACTTAAATTTGGAAAATAAAGAATAAAAGCTTTTACAATTCTCATCAGAATAAATATCTTTCCGGTGTTATAATATAATGCTATAAACGTAGTGGATTTGTATGATATCTAAAACGCAATTGATAGATATCTAAGACAAGCGTGATAGATATCTGAGATAAGTGTAACAGATATCTGCGACGAGAGTAACTACATTTTTCTAATTCTTATGAAGTGTCTGAGTTATCTATTTTACAAATGAATACCAATAAATACAGCTTATAGTTTCTCCTGCTATTTTATACTGTTCCATTTTGTTTTTATTTGTAACCATTCTTTTTATAGCAAAAGGGCATATCTACGTTCTGTAAATACGCCCTTTTAGTTTGTATGTAGTAAGGATATATGGATTTAGTTGTTGCCTCCGTTATTTCCGTAAGGCTGACTTCCGAAGTCTTCGTCCATTTCCATTTGGTTGTCTTTCTTCTTGCTCTTCTTTCCGTTACCAAAGTTCCATGTAAGTGTAAAGCGGAGAGTGCGACCTATGCGCCAACTTTCTTGGTTGCGTGTAAAGGTATCGCTATGTGTGTAGGTTTTCCATTTGCGAGTGTTGAATAAGTCGCGACAGTTTACAGATAGCATTAGCTGTTTATTGAGGAAGCTTTTTCTAAAACCGAAATCTATGCTTCCGCTTGGCGACCTATAACCTTGTGCTACACTTTCGCGGCTCTGATAGTTGCCTGTTAGCTGTATTGAAATATCGTAGGGAAGCATTAGGCTAGCTTGCATGCGTGCGTTCCATGTGAAGTTGCTATTACCCTTGCCTGTAATGGTTTGTCCATCTATGTTGAAATTGAAGCCATCAAGTTTGTAATAGTAGAAGTTAGCCGATGTAGAAAGGTTCAGAATGCGGAACAAACGGTTCTTTGCTGTAAGTTCTAAACCTGTTGATGTGCTTTTAGCAACGTTGAAACTAGTTTGATATAGCAACCCATCGGTTGAGCTTCGGTAGGTTATGCGTTGCATAACATCGGAGGTTGGTCGATAGTAAGCCGACACAAGCAGCGAGTGTTCGTTCCATGTGCGTAGATAGTTTAATGAGAACGAGTTGCTATATTCAGGTGTTAGCTCTGGGTTACCAAACGATATAACCGTGGCATCGCTTGTATTTCGGAATGAGTTGAGTTCTCCGCCCCATGGTCTGCGTAGTCGTCTGGTGTAGTTAAGTTGTAGCTGGTCGTTCTTTGTGAGCTGATAGCTCATAAAAATGCTGGGGAAAAGCTGGAAATAATCTTTCTTAAAAGGTTTGTTTCGTAGACTTGCATTGTGCTCTTGTGCCCACGAATAACTTTCTGTATTTACCTTCCAATATTCACCGCGTAATCCCGCCATTAATCCAAATTTGCCCGAATTGTACGACAAGGTAGAGTATAAGGCGTGTATGTTGTTTTTGTAAATGAATCGGTTATAGTATAGTTGGTCTTCCACAATATTATATCCAGCCCAACTGTTGTGGTCTACGAAGCTTTCTTGCGGTGTATTTTCTTTTGACAAGTTAGCTTGATAACCAGCCTGAATGCGTAGTGCCTTCGATATTTGATTCTCGTAGTCGAGCTTTATTTCCCACGACCTATTATTTACGTATAGCGGTTTGTATTGATAGCTACCAGTAGTTCCAGGCATTACCATTGGGTTGCCTGCCGCATCAAAATAGGTGGTAGTGTCTTGATAAACATTAATATTGTCGGCTTTCCACTTGTCGTAGCTCACGCTAAAGTCTAAGGAATGTTTATCAGAGAAGTTATGCCGATAGTCGAATTCAGTGTGCATCATATTCATCTTATTATCCCCGTGCGTATTTCGGAGCATTAACTGGCTGTTGAAAGGTGCTCCCAAAGTTCCATATTCGTATGGAGTATAGCTGTGGTTTTTGTCTTTTCCGAACGAGAACATACCACTAAGCGACACATCGTCCTTTTTAGTGGCGTGCAAAGTGATGCCAGCTCGTGTGAACAGATTATTGCCTTGTTCTTTTCTGCTACTATTATATTGTTGATAAGTGTTGGTATTTATGTTGTTCTGATGACTCCACGAACCTCTTTCTTTATTACGGTGGCGATATCCTACATTGGCGTATGCATCTATGAGCGAACTGTTGTAGTTTATATTTGCCGATGTGTTGGCACCTCTATGCGTATCTCCGCCAGCCTGAACACTACCATAATAGCCCGCTTTAAGGTTCTTCTTCAATACAATGTTAATGATACCAGCTGAACCTTCTGCAGAGAATTTGGAAGATGGATTGTCTATAACTTCAATGCGTTCGATGCTTTCAGCAGGCAATTGCTGTAGAATATTGGCACGATTGTCGGCAGTTAGTCCCGAAGATTTACCATTAATCCAAACTTCTACACTTGAATTACCACGTAGAGAGATGTTTCCATCGTTATCCACCTCTACACTTGGAATGTTCTCTAACACGTCTGATGCAGCTCCACCAGCATTTGCAATCTGTTGGTCTACACTGAAAGACTTGCGGTCTACTTCTAGTTTCATATCCGAACGTTGTGCTGTTACCACCACTTCGCCAAGCGATTTGGCATCTTCTACAATATAAATAGCTGTAAAATTCTTGATGGGTGCAGCCTCTGTAAGACTAAACTTTCTTGTTGCATCTTTATATCCAATGCTACTTGCTGTTAGGGTATAGTTCCCATCAGGTACATCTGGAATAGTAAAGCGCCCATCAGTATCGGTAATGGAACCTTTAAAAATCTTGTCGCTTCCTTCCTTCCGAATAACGACATTTATAAATTCTAACCCAGTGTTAGTCTTTCTATCCAACACTCTACCTTTTACTGAACCCTGTGCGAACGCTACTACCACGTTAAAAACGAAGAGCAGCAAAAACGAAATAATCTTCTTCATAACATACTCTACGACACATTTTATGGCGAAAAGTTTAATGTAAAACGAAAAAAATGGTGTAAACAACTATAAGAATGCTTTTTTTTGTTACCTTTGCATAAATTATATGTGCGTAGAAACAGAGTTATACGCACCAATAAACTGAGACATAACGCCCTTGTAGTTCAATGGATAGAACACGGCTCTCCTAAAGCTGAAATATGAGTTCGATTCTCATCGGGGGTACAGCAATCGTATTTAGAAAGCTATAATTTTAACAATCACACTGTATGCTTGGAGCTATTATAGGCGATATTGTAGGGTCTCGTTTTGAATTTGGACCTACACCTGAGAAAGATTTTGAGCTTTTCACCGATGAGTGTTCCTACACAGACGATACAATATGTACCGTAGCTATTGCCGATGCGATACTAAACGAACGTTCTTATAAGGATGCTCTCTTAGATTGGTGTCATCGTTATCCAGAGCCAATGGGTGGTTATGGCAATATGTTCTACGATTGGTTGCACGAAACCAACCCTCAACCCAAAAACTCGTTTGGCAATGGTGCAGCAATGCGTGTAAGTCCTGTGGGCTGGCTCTTTTCCGATTGGGAAGAAGTAATAGCTGAAGCCAAGAAGAGTGCCGAGATATCGCACAACCACGAAGAGGGGATAAAAGGCGCACAGTGCATTGCCGAAGTTATATGTTGGCTACGACACATGCGTTTTACCAAATCCGATGTAGAACGAAAGATTGAAAAGTTCTATGGCTACGAGTTGCCACCTATGCGAAACATACGTAAGATAGGAGCGCAGGGACACTTCGATGGCACTTGCCAAGAAACTGTTCCTATGGCATTGCGCTGTTTTATGGACGCCAATAGCTTTGAAGACACTATACGTCTTGCTGTGCTTTGCGATGGCGACACCGATACGAAGGCTTGCATAGCAGGTGCAGTAGCCGAAGCTTACTACGAAATTCCAGAGAAAATGGAGGAGAAGGCATTTAGCTATCTGCCCGATGATATGTTAGAAGTTCTATCCCAATTCTACGATAGAATACAGTTGGATATAAACAAATAACGCTTAAACTATATCCACATTATAATAGAAGAATCACGACATTGTTTTCAATATCCTATAGAGAAGCAAGTTATATGTAAGTGCTTATCAGCTAATATAGTAGGAAACATACTGTTTGGAGTTTCAAAACCTTATTTGTTTTCTAATTCAAAGCCTACTCTTTGAATTTTCTAAACACTTTAGTTGTTCTTTTTATATGCAAAGTTTTGCCGTAATTTTGGTTTAGTAGAGAATAGGTAGCGAAATTATGGGCAACGCCTACAGGTACACATAAACCGAATAGGATATCTCATGTGTTTAGAGAAATCCGCCATAATTCAGTTGCGTTTGTTTTAGATATCTGTCGCACTCGTCTTAGATATCTGTCACGTTCGTCTCAGATATCTGTCAGTTGCGTTTTAGATATCATACAAAACTACTACGTTTATAGCATTATATTCCAGCACCTGAAAGATATTTATTCAGATGAAAAATATGAGAACTTTTATTCAGCAATGTTTCTACTTGAATGCAGTGGTAAATACCTGGACAGCAATATGTTGTTCGGTGTCTTGTTATGTGAGGGTGAAACTCGCCACAATTGTCTTATTCTCCAAAGAGTCTCTATCTCTTTTCTATAGAGCCGTTATTCCTGTAACTCGGGAATAACATTAGAAATCGATTTTTGCACCTCTTCGTGTGAACAACCTTCTTTGAAAACAACAAAAATGGTGTCATCGCCGGCTATAGTTCCTAATATCTCCGGCAGGTCGCTATTGTCTAGATTGTAGGCAATGGCACTAGCGTAGCCCGGTCGTGTCTTAATAATAGCCATTTGTCCTGAAAAGTGTATAGACAAATATCCACTTCGAAGAAGCATTTCTGACGCTTTTCCTGGTGTAGAAATACGTTTATACATCGAATCGTTTGGAAGTACATATACATATTTTCCCCCCATAGAGGCTGCTTTCGCAACCTTCAGTTGTTTGAGATCACGACTCAAAGTGGCTTGTGTTAATTTATAACCTTCTTTTTGTAGTGCCTTTATAACTTCTTCTTGCGAACTCAATTCCATGCTCGATATAAGCATCTTAATAGTCTCTAATCGTTTTGTCTTTACCTTCATACTACAGAATATCTATGCGTTATAATGTCGCAAAAATATGCAAAATATTCTGATTATGCAAGAAATAACGAGTGTAAAATTACTTTTTATGCGTGTTTTGTTTGTTCTTTCATTTCTCTCTCTGTTTGCACAGTAGTGAAAGTAGCTAAACACACTTTGTCTATTACAGTCAGTGTTATGTTTAAGGGTGTTCAAAGTTTTTGTTCTTCTAACTGTTATATATAATAAGGTGTACCACACTTGTTTATAGAAGGAAAGAAGAAAAAACACTGTTTTTAGCAAAAAAATCGGCTAAAAGTTTGCGAATAATAAAATAACACAATATCTTTGCAGTGTACTAATGATGTGGTACAGCATAACAAGGAATAATAATTAAAGAGAAATACGATTATGATTGAAGTTAAGAACTTAGTATTTAGTTATCCTGGAAGCAAGCACAAGGTGTTTGACGGATTGAATTTAACGCTTAAAGAGAACCGCATTTATGGTTTGTTAGGTAAGAACGGTATGGGTAAAAGCACTTTGCTTTACCTTATAGCTGGATTGTTGCGACCTAAGAATGGAAACGTTTGCGTTGATGGAATGGAGTCTAAGGACCGCCGTCCGGAGATGCTTCGAGAAATATATGTAGTGCCAGAGGAATATAATCTTCCTAATCTCACGCTGAAGCAGTATGTGAAAGTACATCAGGACTTTTACCCACGCTTCAGCGAAGAGATTCTAATGAATTGCCTTCGCGACTTCGAGATGCAAGCAGATGTAAACTTCAAGCACTTATCAATGGGACAGAAAAAGAAGATTTACATGAGTTTTGCTGTTGCTTCGTGCTGTCAATTGCTATTAATGGACGAGCCTACAAACGGATTAGACATTCCTTCGAAAGCACTTTTCCGTAAGGTTATAGCTGGTAACTTGCCTGCCGATTCGTCGTTAATTATCTCTACGCACCAAGTGCACGATGTGGAACAGCTATTAGACCACGTTTTTATTCTCAACAATTCAGAGATGATAATAAATGCATCGGTAGAAGAAATTGCCAAACAATACGAATTTACTTACCGCAATGCCAACGAAATGGGCGAAGATGTGCTCTACGCCGAGCCATCACTGCAGGGCAACGCTGTAATTGCACGTAGAAAGGCAGATAGCCCCGAAACCATTATTAATTTAGAGCTACTCTTCAATGCTGCAACATTGGGTAAGTTAAATAATAAATAAGGAGAAGTTGTTATGAAAAAGATATTTGGCTTTACATTTAATGTGTGTCTTTCAATGGTTGTCTTTGCGCTCTTGCTCACATCGTGCGTACACAAAAAGCAGGATTTAGGCACGGTTATAACAAAAGAGGTTAAGGTTATGCCTTTTAAAGATATTGAAGTACATGGCAATGCATCGGTGCATATTGTTCCCGGCAATACTTATAAGGTGATAATAAAGGGCAGACAAAAGCTGATTACAAGTATGGAAGTGGAACTAATAGGAAGCAATTTGGTGGTAAACGATACGCAAAACGGCATCTTCCCAAAGAACGAACTACGTTTCGGAACAATTACTTCGAAGGATACACGAACAGATGTTTATATAACGATGCCTACGCTGCACAATGTCTATTTGGAGAATAACGCAGCGTTAAACATAGACAAAGCTATGACGGCAGACAGTGTCAGCTTCGGCATGTTAGGCAATTCGAGTGTAGATGTAGCAGGGCTTACAGCGAAAGGACTCGAGATTAAGGCACAAGGAAATGTAAGTATGAACATTGCCCACTTAACCGTAGACCGCATGCAAACAGAAATACAAGGTAACGCTTCGGTAGATGTTAATTTCGATATGGGCGACAATGTAGACTTTACTATAGAAGGAAACGGTTCGGCAACGCTCTCTGGTGTAACCCGCAACAAGCCTAATTGCACCATGCGTGGCAACGGAAGTATAGACGACCAAACCAAACGAGCACACAAATAAGTAAGTAAAGAATTATAGAACAATAAAAAACAATACAATAGATATGGAGACTTTCAATATACAAAGATTTGGCAACGTATGCACACGACTCGTAATGCTTAGAAAAAAAGAATACTTCAACATCTTCTTAGCTATAACGCTGTTTGTTGCTTTGAGTTGTATCTTTGCTTGTAATCCTTTCAGTGGCGAAGCAAAAGAAACACTTGAGTATGCGTATTCGTTCTTTCAGGTAGTGGGAAGCATATACGTTTTCGCAGTTGTATTAATTATAGTAAACGGTGCAAACATTATTCGCGACCTGAAAACAAAGCAGCAACGTATAGACGAACTGGTTTTGCCAGCTACCAACCTCGAGAAGTTCACGGCACGCGTATTGGCTTCTACTGTTCTTGTACTCATACTCGCAGCAGCTGGTATCGTGGCAGGCGACATCTTGCAGATGCTTATAAACATGCTGTTACACAAAGGAACGTTTGGCTCAATAAGCCTTTATGCTACCAAACAGATGTACAGTATGATGGAAACAAACATTCTTGCTATAGAAAATGTAGTTCATAAGCCTATACGATTTATGTTCGTGCTAACGCTGATATCTGGTAATGCGTTCTATTTGTTAGGTGGAATGCTCTTTAGAAAAACAGCTTGGCTGAAAACTACTCTGGCTGTAATAGTTATCTCAATTGCCCTTTTCAGTATGTTTGTTGGCTACGCTTACGTTGTTTATGGCTACACAAACTATGTGGTTTACATACCAGAATGGATGCAAGAATCTTGGTTCAACATAACACTGCTGATAGTACAGACATGCGCTTGCTACTATTTTGCTTATAGAATATACTGCCGATTGCAGGCTATAAATACTCGCTGGCTAAATATATAAACAGTTATTGTTTGTGAGAAAGGGCTGCTTGCAGCCCACCCTCACACTTCAGCAATCAACATAAACAACAATTTAATTATGGATTTTAATAATAATAAGGCAATATACGAACAGATGGCAGACCGCCTGTGCGACGAAATAATAGCCGAAAACTATAAGGCTGACGACCGGATACCATCGGTTCGGGAGTACGCCATCATGCTGGAAGTGAACACCAACACCGCCGTGAAGGCATACGAACTGCTCGCCCGCGAAGAAATAATATACAACAAGCGGGGCTTGGGCTACTTCGTGGCACCCGATGCCCGCCCCCAGATACTGGCACAACGCAAGAAAGAGTTTGTGAACGAGCTGTTGCCGGAAGTGTTCAGGCAGATGTCGTTGCTCGGAATAGGCATAAGCGACATAGAAAAGATGTGGAACGAACAACACACAGCGTAGAAAACACGTAGAAACTAACAAGAGAGCAGATTGGCAAACAAGCTAATCTGCTCTCTTATTTTGCAAATGTGGAACACTCTATTTCCAAACACCCCATTCGTAATTCCCCATTAAAAGCAAATGCCCCACGCCACTAACAAAACGCTGTAACACGTGTCGCAACATTTATATAGGCATTTCGTACAGTTTTTACTATAGCTTCGCTTCGTTTTCATTAGCGATAAATGGTAGTGTTTAACTTAAATAGATAGTTCTTTAAACTTAAATAGAAACCTATCTAAACTTAAACAACAATCTATTTAAGCTTAAACAATACAACAAGATACTTATAAAAATATAACAGAACCATAGAGTAAATGCCATTTAACCATAGCGAAAAAACAAAAACACCCTGCACACGCAATTCACAATACATACATTAGCAGCACCGCAATAAGCAGAAAACCATATTTAAACACCATTCAAACCACGTAAAATAAGGCATATAGTTTGCCCATATAAGGTAAACCTGTTTGCAAACACACTTTTTGAGCCCTGAAAACTTGCTACATATAAAAAATATTTATAATATTGCAGTGAAATAGAAACATAACATAAATAACATTCAAACACATGAAAAAAAGAACACTAATAGCAGCTTGCTTGCTGGCTGCTATGTCTGCAGGCGCCCAAAGTCAGGTGTCTGGTATCGACAAGAAGAATATGGACTTGAGCGTAAAGCCGGGAACCGACTTCTACCAGTATGCAGCCGGCGGCTGGCTTAAAAGCCACCCATTAGACGCAGAACACACAAACAACGGTGCGTTTACCGACCTTTACGAGGAAAACCAAAAACGCATACAAGAGCTAATACTCGAATATGCAAGCAAACCACAAAAGCAAGGTACACTCGAACAAAAGATAGGCACGCTCTACAACATGCTAATGGATAGCGTACGCCTTAACCGCGAGGGCTGGGAACCACTGAAACCAACACTGGCACGCATTGCAGCAATTAAAACCAATAAAGAATATCAGCTAGTAACAGCCGAATTAGACCGCCGTGGCGAAAACACTATGATGTTCGGAGTAGGCGTTGGCGCCGATATGCGCAATGCATCAATGAACATTGTGTCTGTAGGGCAAGGCGGCTTAGGCTTAGGCACACGCGACTATTATTTGAACAACGACCCACAAACACTAAAAGTGCGTGAAGCCTACAAAACATATCTAAAGAACCTTTTCAAGATGGTAGGCAACGACGAAGCAACCGCAACAAAAAAGGTAGACGCTATAATGGCAATAGAAACACGCATTGCAAAGGTTAGCTACTCAAAGGTTCAGCTTCGCGATATAGATAAGAACTATCACAAAATGAGCTATAACGACCTCGTGTTAAACTTTCCTGGCATAGACTGGGGTAACGTATTCTTGCAAACAGGTTTCCCTCCATTCGATGCAGTAGACGTTGGTCAGCCAGAACCAATACACGAAGTAGAAAAGATTTTAGCCGATACAAATTTAGACGACCTAAAAGCATACGCCGAAATAAAAGTTATATCAGGCGCAACAAGTCAGTTAAGCGATGCCTTCCGTGCAGAAAGCTTCAAGTTCAGCAGCGTGTTAAGCGGAGCACAACAAGACCGTCCACGCTGGAAACGTGCAGTAGCAACAGTATCTAACGTGTTTGGAGAAGCCATAGGAAAACTCTATGTAGAGAAATACTTCCCAGAAAGCAGCAAACAACGAATGATAGAACTTGTAAAGAACCTGCAAGAAGCACTGGCACAACGCATACAAGAAGCAACCTGGATGAGCGCTGCAACCAAAGCACAAGCTAAGGACAAATTAGACAACTTTATTGTTAAGATTGGCTATCCCGACAAATGGCGCGACTACAGCGGACTGCAAATAAACGACAAACTATCGCTCTACGCAAACATGCAGAACGTTAGCGAATTCTTCTTGCAAGACGAGCTAAACAGAAAGGTGAATAAACCAGTAGACAAAATGGAGTGGGGTATGACACCACAAACAATCAATGCATACTACAACCCAACTACAAACGAAATTTGTTTCCCTGCTGCTATACTTCAGCCTCCATTCTTCGACCCTAACGCAGACGATGCAGTGAACTATGGTGGTATAGGTGCTGTAATTGGACACGAAATGAGCCACGGATTCGACGATCAAGGCTCACAATTCGACAAAACAGGTAACCAACGCGATTGGTGGACTGCACAAGACAAGAAGAATTTCCAAGAACGTTCAAAAGTATTGGTAGACCACTTCGGCAAAGTAGAAGTAGTAAACGGCAAGAAAGTGAACGGTCAGCTCACATTGGGTGAGAACATTGGCGACAACGGTGGTTTGAATATAGCCTTCCGTGCTTTACAAAACAGTATGAAGACAAAGCCATTAAAGACACTCGATGGTTTCACACCAGAACAACGCTTCTTCCTATCATGGGCACGTGTGTGGGCAGGCAACGCACGA
This sequence comes from Prevotella pallens, assembly GCF_900454935.1. Taxonomy (NCBI): domain Bacteria; kingdom Pseudomonadati; phylum Bacteroidota; class Bacteroidia; order Bacteroidales; family Prevotellaceae; genus Prevotella; species Prevotella pallens. The sequence goes on along the minus strand of NZ_UGTP01000001.1, from coordinate 287,988 downwards.
CCAGAATATCTTGAATATCTCATCACTGTAGACCCACACTCACCAAATATGGCACGTGTAAACGCAGCTCTCCCAGAAATAGATGCGTGGTACGATGCATTCAAAATAAAGAAGGGCGATAAACTGTTTATACCAGCAAACAAACGTGCACACATCTGGTAAATACAGCAACAACAACGCTATAAGTAGCAGATGAGCTACTTAAGGCAATATAAAAAATTCCTACGAACTGAGGCGACACTCGTTCGTAGGTTTTTGCTTCTCAATAGTCGCATTAAGCAAAACCAGCACTATAGTATGGGTACCTATTCTTGCTACATTGCCAGTAACCACTCGTACAATTCAGTATAACAAGAAAAGCATAACCTTACAACGATACTAAAACGAGGAAAATAGTAGCTATATGCACACGAATGTAAAATATAATCGCTATCTTTGCACATATTAGACAGTATTTCACAGTTAAAACGAATAACAAACATATATGACACAAGACGAGAAAACAAAGATAGAAGAAGAAATTGTAGATGTATTGAAGACAGTTTACGACCCCGAAATACCAGTAAACATATACGACCTTGGTATGATTTACAAGATAGACCTGCACGACGATGGCACATTAGATATGGATATGACCTTTACTTCGCCATCTTGTCCGGCAGCCGACTATATTTTCGAAGACGTTAGAACAAAGGTAGAAGGCGTAAAGGGTGTAAAGACCGCCAACATAGAACTTGTATTCGACCCCGTTTGGGACCAGAGTATGATGTCGGAGGAAGCACGTGTCGAATTAGGTTTCGACTAATTTAATCCATCACTAACCCTACTGTAACTATGAAGAATGTTTATTTCCTTTCCGATGCTCATCTTGGCTCACTGGCAATAGAGCATAGACGAACACAAGAACGCCGATTAGTTCGCTTCTTAGATAGTATAAAAAATAAGGCAGAGGCAATATATCTGTTAGGCGATATGTTCGATTTCTGGAACGAGTATAAATATGTAGTTCCAAAAGGCTTTACACGCTTCTTAGGGAAACTCTCCGAACTTACAGATATGGGTGTAGAGATACATTACTTTACGGGTAATCACGACCTTTGGACGTATGGCTATCTGGAAAAAGAATGTGGAGTGATTTTACATCGAGGTGACTTAACAACCGAAATACACGATAAAGTATTCTATTTGGCGCATGGTGATGGGCTTGGCGATCCAGACCCATTATTTAAAATTCTGCGACGAATATTCCATAACCGTTTCTGCCAACGTCTGTTGAATTTTCTGCACCCATGGTGGGGAATGCAATTAGGGTTGAAATGGGCTAAGAAAAGTCGCCTGAAACGGGTAGACGGCAAAGAGCTTCCGTTTCTTGGTGAAGAGAAGGAGTTTTTGGTGCAATACACCAAACACTATATGCAAACCCACAAAGGTATAGATTACTATGTTTATGGACATAGACACATAAAGCTCGACCTACCTTTGGATAAGAAAACACGTATGTTTATTCTTGGCGATTGGATATGGCAGTTCACTTATCTTGTATTCGATGGTGAACATACTTTCCTTGAAGACTATGTTGAAGGCGAGACTGTGTTGTGAAAAAAACGATAGAAGCGTATATTTAAACAGCTTTTCGGGTGTTTGTAAAAATAGCCTTATTATATGCTCTATCTATATTTCTTACAAATGAAACGCTATTTCGTTGAAAAAAAATGGCTGTTTATTGAATAATTTTGGAGGTTTAAATGAAATGGTGTATATTTGTAAATGATTTTTAGAATAGAGATTATGTAATATATAATGACAGTCTTATAAAACTTTTCGGTGAAACAGATGATATATAAAATACACATTTAATTCATCATTTAGAATAAAACTCAGGTTTGTAGATTAAGTTTAGTCAAAAAGGTAGCTGTCGTGAGATAGCTGCCTTTTATGTTTTTGTATGTATCTACTATATATCATATTTTGTTCTTTATATTTTACAAACTCAATAGAGAAGCCAACGGGTATGTTTGTAAAAGAGTTTAACTATAATGAAATACGCTCTAATACAATAAAGTTTCTAACAATATATTGATGCTCAATTGTTCGTAATAATGCTAAAGACAAAACATTGCCGAATAAAAACTTTCATCGTTATCTTATTATTGAATCCCATTTAAGTGCTGTAATATAACGTTATAAACGTAGTTGTTTGGTATGATATCTAAAACGAAACTGACAGATATCTGAGACGAACGTTACAGATATCTGTAACGAGTGCGACAGATATCTAAAACAAACGTAACAGATATCTAAAACAAGCGTAACTAAATTTAATCGATTTTGATAGACTTATGAGATGTTCTATTTGCTTCGTAAATAAACAAAAAGAACTGTTTATAACCTTTCCATTCCTTTTCTACTGAGCCAAAATAATATCCATTCTATCACCAACTTCACTAATGGATATAAAAAAAGGAGTACCGCCGTACTCCAACCTTTGTTAACCTTAAATCTAATACTATGAAAAACACGATGCAAAGTTAGGTGTTATTATTCAATAATAAAAATAATGAGATAGAAAAATTGCCATTTTATTAGTTTTATTGATTTAAATCAATTATCAGTGATAGCGTTTGTATATATCTTCTATATATTTGCAAGTATTTAGTGTTACTTGCCTTACAAAAGAATAGCAATAGAAATAAGAATTTGTCGCAATGCACTACTTATGCTTTCGTTGGTTATATTGCTGTGTAGCATTTTTGGTATAAACAATAGTTTTTATAGTGTGCAGAGAAGCCAATTTAAGAAATGTGTTGTGCGACTTAGAAAACAGAAAGTACACGGGCAATTACAATGCTCTTTATAACGCCTGTATTAAATCTTTTAATAGTCTATATAAATAAGGTGTAAAAAAACAAGTTTCATTTGGTGTAATGAGGTGAATTTGCTATCTTTGCATCGCAAAATGGATATAAAACATTTATAAAATAAAAGTATACTATGGATTTACTTAACCAAATCATCGCACGCGCTAAAGCGAACAAGCAACGCATTGTACTTCCCGAAGCAGAGGAAGAAAGAACACTACGAGCTGCAGACAAAGTATTGGCTGATGGCATAGCCGAAATAATACTCATTGGCAACCCAGATAACATTAAGAGATTGGCTGGCGAATGGGGATTGAAGCATATAGATAAAGCTACTATTGTGGACCCTGAGAACAATCCTCGTAGCGAAGAATACGCAGAGCTTCTGACAGAGCTACGTAAGAATAAAGGTATGACAATAGATAAAGCGCGCGAGTTGGTAAAGAACAACCTGTACTTAGGCTGTATGATAATAAAGACCGAAGGTGCCGATGGACAGATTTCGGGTGCTCTCTCTACTACAGGCGACACGCTTCGCCCAGCATTGCAGATTATAAAATGTGCTCCAGGTGTTAGTGTTGTAAGTGGTGCAATGCTCATTCTAACACACGAAAAGCAATATGGTGAAAATGGAGTGGTTGTAATGGGCGATGTTGCTGTAACACCAAACCCAACTGCCGACCAAATGGCACAAATAGCTTATACCACTGCAGAAACTGCTAAGAGCGTTGCAGGGTTTAAAAATCCAACAGTGGCAATGCTGAGTTTCTCTACAAAGGGCTCTGCAAAAGATGCTATAGACAAGGCAACGGGCAAAAGTGTATATATCATCGACAAGGTTGTTGAGGCTACAAAGTTGGCTAAAGAAAAGTATCCAGATTTGAAGGTTGATGGAGAATTGCAAGCCGATGCTGCTCTCGACCCAACTGTTGCTGCAAAAAAGGCAAAAGACTCTGATGTTGCTGGTAAGGCTAATGTGCTTGTTGTGCCTAATCTGGAAGTGGGAAACATTGGCTACAAACTTATACAACGTCTTGGTGGAGCTACTGCCATTGGCCCTATACTACAAGGAATAGCACGTCCGGTAAACGATCTGTCGCGTGGTTGCTCGGTAGACGATATCTATTATATGGTTGCCATCACAGCTTGTCAGGCACAAGACGCTAAGGCATAACCAGAGAAATAAAAGGAGCAGGACAGAGATACCTCCATCTAACTCCAATATCTATAAAATAAGAATAAAGAAATTGCAGAATGAAAATATTAGTTTTAAATTGCGGTAGTAGTTCTATCAAGTACAAATTGTACGATATGACTGACGAGAGTGTGCTCGCACAAGGTGGTGCAGAGCGTGTAGGACTCGACGAAGCCTTTGTAAAAGTAACTTTAAAAGATGGTAGCAAGGAAAAGATTATGCACGATATGCCCGACCATAAAGAGGGTGTTAGGTTTGTGTTTCAACTCTTGCTCGACCCTAAATATGGTGCTATAAAGAGCTTGGACGAGATTGACGCTGTTGGACACCGTGTAGTGCAAGGTGGAGACTTATTTGAGAAGAGTTGCATTGTTACGAAAAAGGTAGAGGAAGGAATAGAAAGTTTGATAGACCTTGCTCCAGTGCACAATTTAGGGCACTTACGTGGAATTAGAGCCGTAGACGCTTTAATGCCTCACACACCACAAGTAACTGTTTTCGACAATGCCTTCCATAGCACTATGGAGCCGTATGCGTTCCTCTATGCAGTTCCATACGAAATGTACGAAAAGTACCATGTGCGTCGCTATGGCTTCCATGGAACAAGCCATCGATATGTTTCTCATCGTGCTTGCGAATTTCTTGGAGTAGACTATAAGAGCCAAAAAATAATTACCTGCCATATTGGTAACGGTGCTTCTATGGCTGCAATAAAAGACGGAAAGGTTATTGATACCTCTATGGGTCTTACTCCGTTGGAAGGTTTAATGATGGGTTCACGCTCTGGAGATATAGATGCTTCTGCAGTAACATATATGATGGAGAAGCTTGGAAAAGCACCACAAGAAATGGCAGACTATCTTAACAAAGAGAGCGGAGTATTGGGTATTACTGGCATTAGTTCGGATATGCGAGAAATTGAGGCTGCCGAAGCTACTGGCAATGAACGTGCAATACTTGCTTTGAAAATGTATTCGTATCGCATTAAGAAGTATATTGGTGCATACGCAGCTGCTATGGGCGGTGTAGATATGATTGTTTGGACTGCCGGAGTTGGCGAAAATCAAACCGGGCTTCGCTTAGATGCTTGTCAGGGATTAGAATTCTTAGGCGTAAAGATGGACGCTGAGAAGAACAAATGTCGTGGCGTTGAGCGCATTATCTCTGCAGACGACTCGAAGGTGAAGGTACTTCTGATTCCTACAGACGAGGAGATTGTGATTGCTCGCGATACTCAAGAACTTGTGTCAGAGGCTCGAAAGTAAACAACAACACTCATACCAACGGGTGCAAACAGCGGATAGCCAACATTTGTTGATTGTTGCAAACTTCTATCCTTGTTTCGCTCCATAGTCTTTCCCCGTTAGCTAATAGTAGCGTGCTATTGCTAACGAGGAAAGACTTTTTTTATGCAATGCCATAACAACATTCGCCAGTAAAGAAACTTACATCTATTTGTTTTAAACCGCTATACCTGTGAAACAACATTTAAATGCCGATAAAACGATGTTTAAATGCTGATGTAATGATATTCTCATACTAGTGTCGTACTATTATTTACGTGTAAGTAGAGTTTTACTTACGTGTAAGTAAAGTTCTACTTACGTGTAAATAAAGTTTTACTTACGTGTAAGTAAAGCCATGTGTTGCGTGTGAAATTAAACTGCAGACGTGAGAGAAGTAACTCCGTGTAGTGAATAAATAGTTGTGCACACGTGTTTCGGCACCTCTTCCTTAGTATGCCACTCAGTGTTCAGCGTATAGTAGTGTTTCGCTCAATAGTTTCGCTCCGCATAAAAAGTGATAGGAGTGGATAGCCTATTTAAAATATGTGCCGTAGAATATATGCTATTTATAGAACGCCAACTACTTATAATAAGCGAGTTGCCTACAGTTACAAAGTTTTTAGTAACTTTGCACGTAAATAAAAAACAAAACAAACAATATGACGATAGAAAACCAAATAGCTGTTGCAGCATTGGCTGCCATAAAAGAACTGTATGGTGCTGATGTTCCAGCAAAAATGATACAGTTGCAAAAGACTAAAGCAAACTTTGAAGGAAACCTTACATTGGTAATGTTTCCGTTGCTAAAAACCTCGCATAAAAGCCCAGAAGCAACGGCGCAAGAGGTGGGCGAATATCTAAAAAACAACTGCACGGCTATTGCCGACTTTAATGTTGTAAAGGGTTTCCTGAACCTTGTTATTGCTCCCGCAGCGTGGATAGGGCTTCTTAACGATATAAATGCCAATGCGAAGTTTGGCGAACAGCAAGTAACGGCAGATAGTCCGCTCGCTATGGTTGAATATTCATCGCCCAACACCAACAAGCCACTACACTTAGGCCACGTACGCAACAACCTTTTAGGTTGGTCGCTTGCAAAGATAATGGAAGCTAACGGCTACAAAGTGGTGAAGACAAATATAGTGAACGACCGTGGTATACACATTTGTAAGTCGATGCTTGCATGGCAGAAGTGGGGCAACGGCATAACACCAGAGCAGGCAGGCAAAAAGGGCGACCACCTTATAGGCGACTTCTATGTTCTGTTCGATAAACATTATAGAGCCGAAGTAGCAGAACTAACCGCGAAATTTAAAGAAGAGGGCTTAAACGACGAAGAGGCAAAGGCAAAAGCCGAACAAGAATCGCCATTAATGAAAGAAGCCCACGAAATGTTAGTGAAGTGGGAAGCAAACAACACCGAAGTTCGTGCACTATGGGAGAAGATGAACAGCTGGGTGTATGCAGGCTTCGACGAAACTTATAAAGCACTCGGTGTAGGTTTCGACAAGATATATTACGAAAGCAATACCTACCTCGAAGGAAAGAAGAAAGTGGAAGAAGGCTTGGCTAAGGGCTTATTTATTCGCAAACCAGATAACTCTGTGTGGGCAGACTTAACCAACGAAGGCTTAGACCAAAAGCTACTTTTGAGAAGCGACGGCACGTCGGTGTATATGACGCAAGATATAGGAACAGCCGAAATGCGTTTTAAAGACTATCCAATAGATAAGATGATTTACGTTGTGGGCAACGAACAGAACTACCATTTTCAAGTACTTTCCATTCTTTTAGACCGTCTCGGCTTCAAGTGGGGTAAAGATTTGGTACACTTCTCTTACGGTATGGTAGAACTTCCAAACGGCAAAATGAAGAGCCGCGAAGGAACAGTGGTAGATGCCGACGACCTTGTTGCTTCGATGATACAAAACGCTCGTGCACTTAGCGAAGATAAGATGAACAAGCTGGACGATATTACGGAAGAAGAGAAAAACGAAATAGCACGCATTGTGGGTTTAGGTGCGCTGAAGTATTTCATTCTAAAAGTAGACGCACGTAAGAATATGCTCTTCAATCCAGAAGAGTCAATCGACTTTAATGGCAATACGGGCCCATTCATTCAATATACCTATGCACGCATTAGAAGCATCTTGCGTAAAGCAGCGGCACAAGGTATAACCATTCCAAAGACAGTTGCAGCCAATGCTCCACTCAACGAAAAAGAAATTGCACTCATACAGAAAATGAACGACTTTGGTGCTGTTGTTGCGCAAGCAGGCATAGACTACAGTCCGAGTGGTATTGCAAACTATTGTTACGAACTAACAAAAGAGTTCAACCAGTTCTACCACGATTACAGCATACTAAATGCAGACACCGACGACGAGAAAACCACTCGACTAGTTTTAGCGCAGAATGTAGCCAAAGTTATAAAGAACGGTATGGAACTTCTGGGAATAGAAGTGCCAGAACGTATGTAGCAAAACAGCGTTTCCTTCTTGTTGCAGAGAAGGAAACGCTTACCAAATGGTCGCACAACATATACTTTAGTTATACACTTATGAAACATATATTTTTAAGTTTTCTCATTACAATCTTTATGGCTATACCTTGTAATGTAAGTGCACAGAACAACGATGCACCAGTAGCAGAAGCTCCTTCTGCCGATTATGTAGCTACAATAGACAAATTATTGGAAGTATCGGGTTCCAAAGAAACAATGAAAGCACAGTTCCCTGTTCTTATGAATACATTGAAAAATATGTTGCCAAACATTCCAGAAGATGTATTCGCCAAAATAGAAGCTAAATATAGAGAGCTGTTTATTAACCGAATGGTAGAATTTTATGCACCCATTTACAATCGTTACTTTACGCTAGAAGAGTTAAAGAACTACATTGCCTTTTACGAAACAGACTTAGGACGTAAGATTGCGAAAGTAAATCCAACGTTGATGGGCGATTTATTCCAGGTAGGCGAACAAGCAGGCGCATTTATTATGCAAAGTGTAATAGCCGAACTGGAGTCAAAAGGCTTCGATACAAAAGGCTTGTAACCACCTCTTCTATCACTATATCGAGAAAGGAAGAACATTAGAGTCGCAATTGTTTGTTTTATACATTTACTATATGTAAGATATTATATTAAAGACCAATGGAACTACAAAATCCACCTGAAAACAGACACGACACAGTGTTGCCTTTGCCATTGTGTGTAAATGCAAACGCATGGGCAGTAGATGCTGCATGTTCGGGAAATCCTGGACCAATGGAATATCAATGCATCGATCTTGCTACGGGACAGCGCATTTTTCATTTTGGTCCAACAATGGGAACAAATAATATAGGAGAGTTTCTGGCAATAGTCCATGCATTAGCATTGATGGAAAAACAGGGCATTACAAACAAGGTTATTTACAGCGACTCGTACAATGCTATTTTGTGGGTGAACAAAAAGAAATGTAAAACAACTTTAGAACACAACAATAAAACTACAGAGCTGCACAACATAATAGCACGAGCAGAACAATGGTTGCGTACCCATAATGTTACTACACCAATAATAAAGTGGGAAACAAAAGAGTGGGGAGAAATTCCAGCCGATTTCGGTCGTAAGAAGTAATATTATTAATAATACATTGAGTTATTAATAATAGTGTTTGATGATGTTACAGCTTAACACCCCAATTTGGATTAATCAACAACAACCTTCAGTGTAGATAAGAAGATACATATTTATTGTTTAACCCAAATTGGTTGTGTTCGTTTGTATATGCGTTAATAAGCGCAAAGAATAGTGCAAAGCGTAGAGAACATAGCACTTCTATCTTGAATGCTTTACTAATTTGCCTTTATAAACATAGTTTCCTATACATAGTTTGTAAGTATATACTCCGTTGTTTAAGAAACTTATATTGGCTTTTCCATTAATTAGAGCAATATTCCTCTTAATACCATTCACGTCAAAAATGTCTATTGTAACATTGTCTTCTATATTCGAACACAGCGTGTAGCCATCTATGTAAATGGAAATATCCTTATTTCTGTTAGCACTCTCTATACCTGCTGCCGGTGTTAGCTCTGTTTTCTTAAATCGGTATAATCCACTTTTCTTCGAAACGCCTTGTGGTTCGTAAACCGAAACATATATGTAGTTTGTTGTTGCGAACAGTTGTGTAGGCGTTAAGTATATGTTTCCCATCTGTTCCATTTTAGGATAACCCTGACTGAAGTTTACCCACTTATTTCCTTTATTAGATGTATAGAATAAGCCCCCTTTTTGTAGTCCTACATATATATATGTATCGTCGCTTGCCATAGCTCTAATGTTGTTGTCCATAACGCCAGTAGGTCTTGGCAGACTGCCCCACTTGTCTTCATCTTCGAGCGTAAGAATGAATGGCGTTTTAAAGTCATCGTTCGGAACGCTTCTGCCCAATAGTAAAGTATTATCGAATATAGTAGATACAGCCATAAAGTTACTTTTATCGCTTATAGTTTTCCACGTGTTGTTCGTTTCATCGAGACAGAAAACAAAATATACACCAAAAGCATATAGCTTTCCTTTATACGATACTAGTTGGTATATGTTTTCAGTGTTTTCAACAGGCGCGCCATCATCGTCCTCTGCTTTGTATTTTAAAGACGACAAGTCTGTTCTCTTCCAAGTTTGTGCGAAGTCTTCAGAATACAAAATACCACCCCCACAGAAGTCAGCTACATACAGCTTGTTTTTGTGGTATGCACACGCATAGCATACGGTATATGGCATATTGTCTTCGCTAAAAATATCTCTCACCGCATTGGCGTAAGTACATTCTGTCCAAGTATGTCCTCCATCAGCCGACCGTGCAATATTTGCACCATACCCAATAGCGAAGATATAGTTGCCTACTTCAATAAACTTATTGTAATTATAGTCTTTTGCGTTTGTCTTTGTCCACGTATCTCCTTCATTGGTTGAAATGTAGATGCCTCCATCTCTTTCTATACGAAAATCAGATAAGAGAATGTTTCCCGACTTAGTAACAAAGGTAGCATACGTTGCATCTAATTGTTTAACCTGTTCCCAATCGGCGTACGAGTTGATAGATACAAAGAACAACAATAAGAATAGTAATACTGATCTGTTTTGTTTAGCGAGTTGTTTTTTCATAATTCAATTTGTTAAGTTAATGTACGATATATGTGTGTTGCAAATATAGATATTTTTTCTTATTTACACAACACAACAATAATATTATATATATAATGTAGTCATATTTACTTTTGTATTGTATGCGGTGTGCTAACGAGTTATTTTTGCAACCTTACATTCAAATATCTATCTTTCGCTTGGTTTGTTTGTTCTGCTGTCATTAAATTACTATATTTGCAAGCAAAGAACAAATAACCCAAATCATTATTATTCTTTAAAAGTTAAATGTTATGAAGAAACCTATTATTATTATCTGTATCTCGTTATTGGCAATAATGAGTGTGCAAGCACAAAGACAAAATGTGTGGGGAAAAGTATTAAACCAATCAAACAAAGTTGCAAGAACTTCAGAAAGCGGAGAGATGATTGTAACACAACCCGAAGGTAAAGTCTACAAGAATCTTTATAGCTATGCTGAAGGATTTTACTCTATGTGGGGGCTTATATTTGATGGAAAGAAAGACGGTGTGGCACGTGATGTGGTTGTTGCCAATGACGGAACAGTCTATATTCAAAATCCCATGACCTTCTTTCCTACTAATTCTTGGATAAAGGGACATAAGACAATTGGCGACACTATTGCTGTAGAACTTCCACAACTTATTTATGTAAATGATAACGATGTTAATTACTACGCTACACGAATGAACTTTGAAGTGGTAGATGGTAATAATCAATATGTAAAAGACTCGCTTTCACAGACAGTCAAGTATGTATGGCGCAACGATTCGCTTATAAAGACAGAAAACAATGTATTGATAGGAATGACTAATGCAGATGGCGATTGGAATGGTATTGGCGATTTAGTGTCGTCGTCTGCTATTTGTACCTATACTAACATTGCACCATCGTCTACGGCGAATGCTAAAAAGTACATCTTCTCTTTTAATAATGGTGGCAGAGAGATATTTGAACGTATGTCTGAAGTTGTGTTCGAAGGTAACTATGTTTATGTTAATAATATAGATTCGGATATACCTGATGCATGGGTGAGAGGAGATATTAAAGGCGACAAGATTATTTTTAATAATGCTCAATTTATGGGGCTCTTTTCAAGTAAACACGCTTATAAATGGGTAATGCCAGCCGATGTTAGCTATAATTCGCAAGATGGTACAACCGATTATAAGTCGTTACCATTTGTAAGTTTCAACTATGATAGTAAAACCCAATCATTCTCTTGTCCTGAACACGGTTTTATGGCAAACTACGGTTATCGTTTAATAGATTTAGAGATGCAAGTGATGATGCAGCCTACTTTTAGACTATTGGTTGAGAATATTGCCAAACCAAAGAATCCGATATTCACAGGAATACAGGAAATGGGTGGAGATACAAAGCGGTTTATATTTAGTCTTGATAGATATAATGAACGAGGTAGTTTTATGAATTCGAAGAATGTGTATTACAATATTTATCTCAACGATAAGAAGTACACTTTCACCCCATCGGTTTATCCGTGGTTAAATGCTGAAATAACAGACATTCCAATCGATTTCTCCGATAAAACTCGCTACGATTTTGAGAATCATGGTAGTGCACATGCCATAATGATTTACGATAAGGCAACTCGTATTGGTGTGCAAGCTTTCTATCAAGATGGCGATAAACGACTTGTTACTGATATTGTGTACAGCGATGGTACAACGGTTTCGAGCATTAATGGTATTACCGATGTTGTTACTGGTGAAACATTCTACACCGATTTGAGTGGGCGCAGAGTTGTAAAGCTAACGAAAGGCATTTATATTAAAAGTGTACGAATGGCTGATGGAACTGTTAGGTCGGAAAAGATAATAGTTCAATAGTCTGTTTTCTTTAAACTATTTCATAGGAAAGTGTGCCCACTGTGGTACACTTTCTTTTTTGTTAAGTTACAATTTACTAATTAACTGGTTAGAACTTTATTTGTGTGTTTTCAGTGCCTTTGCCACGTTTATTCTAACAGTTTGTTTATTTCTTCTTTCACTTGCTGTGCAGGCACTACTTGTAATCCGTTTTTGTTTAACTCTACTAAACGGTCGGCAATACGTAGAGCTAATTCCAAATCGTGTGTAGATAAGAATACCACTTTATTAGTTTCTTTTGCCAACCGATGAAGTAACTGCAACATTTCTACTTTCGATGGGAAGTCTAAGAACGATGTAGGCTCGTCTAACAATATAACGGGAGTTTGCTGTGCAAGTGCTTTCGCTATCATTACCTTCTGTCGTTCGCCGTCCGACAGTGTTTGTATCATTCTGTTTTTTAAGTGTTCTATGCCTACCATCTCTATAGCCTCAGCCACAATTGTTTGGTCGCTGGTATTAAGTTTACCCCAAAAGCCAGTGTACGGCATACGTCCCATTCCAACCATTTCTGTAACACTAAGGTTTTGTACATCGCTTTTGTAAGTAAGCACAATGCTTATATATTTAGCTCGTTCGCGTTGCGAAAGCATATTAATGTCGCGCCCATCGAGCAGTAGTCGCCCACTAAGTTTAGGCAGAAATCCTGTTAGTGTTTTTAGCAATGTTGATTTCCCAATTCCGTTTGAGCCTATTAAACAAGTAAGTTCTCCACTTTTAATCTCTACGTTTATATTAGAAACTACGGGTGGAAAGCCTTTATAGCCAACCGATAATTGTTCGAGTGTTATGTTCATTGGTTTACGATTTGTTTGTATTGAGTTTGTTTACTCGTTTAAAATACTGTGCAATTTGGCTATCTTCTCTTTTCTGTCAATAGAGTATATATTTTGTTTCTCGTCTACATATATGAACAGCAGATAAGCTTTCTCGAGCAACATATTGCGTAATGGGTTTGTTTTGTAGCTGCCTTCAGCATACAGAAGTTCTGCCAGCATTTCTAAACGGTCTATCCTCTCGTTGTTGTTCCATTCGTTTGCAGCATACTCCATAAGTTCGTCTACACTCATATTGCGTAGCAGTGTGTAATCGCCAACATACTGTCGGTATAAGTCTTTCAAACTATCGTCGCGCTCGTCTTCCTTTTTCTTCATCATTGTGGCAAGCGCAGTAGCAAACTCTTCTAACAGTCGTAGAAAATAATCTTGTCGTATCATTATTCTATTATAAAACGAAGATAAATTGTTAAACCGCAGCAAAGGTAATAAAAGTTTTAAGAACAGCATATAGTGCTTGTGCTTTTATGGATAAACTTGTATAGAAAGATGAACGAAGAGCTATTTTGGAATATCTCATCGCTCTACAGTGTGGTTATTATGTGCTATAAGATTATATTTCTACATTAATGTTACCAGAATAGCATTTAAAACAACTATCTTTGTAGCGATTAATGGAATTATTAACAGAATAAATTAGATTTTTAGGATATCGATTATGAATGCAATTATAGCTATTATACCAATTGTATTGCTTTTTGTTCTGATGTTAGGAATAAAGATGGCAGGACACAAGAGCGCACTAATTACTTTGCTTGTTACCATAACTTTAGCTTTGTTTGTTGCTCCAGCTATGGGTTTCGTACCACCAAGCTTTACTACTATAGGTGTAGGTTGGGCTGTTATAGAAGGTGTGCTGAAAGCAGTGTTCCCAATTCTGATTATAATATTAATGGCAATTTTTAGCTATAATGTGCTGGTGGAAAGCAAAGATATAGAAGTTATTAAAAACCAGTTTATATCTTTCTCAAACGATAAGGGTGTAATGGTACTTATGTTGGTGTGGGGCTTTGGCGGATTGCTTGAAGGTATGGCTGGTTTTGGAACAGCAGTTGCAATTCCTGCCGCCATTCTCATTTCGTTAGGTTATAAGCCAATGTTTTCGGCTTTGGTATCGCTTATTGCCAACAGTGTACCAACGGGGTTTGGTGCTGTGGGTGTGCCTGTAATAACACTTTCTAACGAGGTGGCGGCAGGTGGTGTAGCATCGCCCGAACTTATTCGCGAAATTTCTACCTATTGCGTAGTGCAGCTTTCGCCACTATTTGTTATATTACCTTTTATTATTCTAACGCTCACCAATAGAAGTAGTAGTGCCATTGGTCGCAATCTGCTTATAGCGTTGTGGGTAGGTGGAATTTCGTTAGCAACACAATATGTAGTGGCTATGTTTCTTGGTGCAGAAACACCAGCCATTATAGGTAGTGTGGCAGCCATAGTTGCTTTAGTGCTTTACAACAGACTGTTTGCACCGAAGAAAGATAATGCAAATGCAAAACACTATACGTTTGGCGAAACCTTACGTGCGTGGAGTGTTTACGGTTTCATTTTGTTGTTCATTCTCTTATCCGGACCATTATTTCCCAGCATTAATGGCTTTTTAAAGTCGCACCTTGTATCGCACGTGTCTTTACCCATTTATGCCGATGGAACAACTTTCAACTTTGGCTGGATTAGCAATGCAGGAATAATGTTGTTTATGGGAACAGTGTTAGGTGGCTTTGTGCAAGGTGTATCGCCCAAAAAACTACTGGTGCTTCTGGCTCGTACCACAGTAAACTTGCGCAAAACAGCAATAACCATTGTTAGCTTAGTTGCGTTAGCTTCGGTAATGAACTATGCTGGAATGATAGTAGTAATAGCTTCGGCTCTTGCAACTGTTACGGGGCAACTCTACCCTGTGTTTGCACCCCTTATAGGGGCAGTAGGAACATTTGTAACGGGTAGCGACACATCGTCGAACATTTTGTTTGCTAAACTACAGGCTAACGTAGCTCATCAGCTAAACTATAGTAACTCCAACTGGCTTGTGGCAGCAAATACGACAGGTGCTACTGGTGGAAAAATAATTTCGCCACAGAGTATAGCCATTGCCACTGCAGCCTGCGATATGCAAGGGCGCGATGGCGAGATATTGAAAGCTGCCATTCCGTATGCTGTTCTATATATTGCTGTGGGAGGACTAATGGTACTACTGGCAGTTTAACCCAAAACAGAGTATAAAACCGCAACGCTGTTATAGTGTAGTTTATACTATTCGTTCTACCCTTTTTTAGTTGTATTGCAGCCATCTTGCTTGCCTGTTTAATCAAACGTAGCAGGCTGCACCTTCGTTATAAGGTTGATTAATTAGCTTAACAACAAAACAAAATATATTAAAACTATAATGGCTAGTTTTAGTTTAATATACCATACTCTATTTGGTTTCTAATTTCTTAATAGAGTATGGCATATAACACATGTTGCGCCATAAAATGAGATGCTTCACGATGTGATGTCATATCTCTTAGTTTCAGACGTCTGAAACACTCGTGGCAGACGTCTGAAACTAACGTGGCAGACGTCTGAAACTTGTGCGATAGATATCTAAAACTTTTATGCCATTTGTTTCGTAATGAACTTTCATATTCCACACCACGCATAAGAATGTGTAATTGCTTGCTAATCTGCTAACAAATACGTACCTTTGCACGCTGAATAAACAAGGAAAGAAGTTAATGAAAAGACTCTATATAGAGACATACGGCTGTCAAATGAATGTGGCAGACTCAGAAGTGGTTGCTTCTGTAATGAAGATGGCAGGATACGATGTGTGCGAAGACGAAAGTCAAGCAGACGCAATTTTTATAAACACTTGTTCCATACGAGAGAACGCAGAAAACAAAATATACAACCGTTTAGAAACACTCTACGCAGAGAAACGAAAGGGACGCGAGGTTATTCTTGGCGTATTAGGCTGCATGGCTGAACGTGTACGTAAAGATTTAATAGAGAACCATCACGCAAACCTTGTATGCGGACCAGACTCGTATCTTAATTTGCCCGAAATGATAGCACGTTGCGAAAATGGACACAACGCAATGGATGTAGACCTCTCTACCACCGAAACATATAAAGACGTTGTGCCACAGCGCATTGGTGGCAACAGAGTATCGGGCTTTGTTAGCATTATGCGTGGTTGTAACAATTTTTGCCACTATTGCATTGTGCCATTTACACGAGGCAGAGAACGCTCGCGCGACGTGGAAAGCATATTGCGCGAGGTGAAAGACTTGCACGACAGAGGTTTTAAAGAGGTTACATTGTTAGGTCAGAATGTAAACTCTTACGGACTACTGCCAAACGGCAAACGCCCAGAAAACGGAACATCGTTTGCAGAGTTGTTGCGAAAAGTGGCACAAAGCGTGCCCGATATGCGTGTGCGTTTTTCAACTTCCAATCCAGAAGATATGACGGAAGATATTTTGCACGCAGTAGCCGATGAACCCAATCTCTGCAAACATATTCATTTCCCAGCACAAAGCGGAAGTAATACAGTGCTGAAGAATATGAACCGCAAATATACTCGTGAAGATTATTTAGAGAAGGTTGCTGCTATTCGCCGTATAATTCCAAATTGCGGATTAACAACCGATATATTTGTGGGCTATCACAACGAAACGTTAGACGACCAAGAATTAACACTATCGTTGGTTCGTGAATGTCAGTTCGACTCAGCCTTTATGTTTAAATATTCGGAACGACCGGGCACATACGCTGCAAAGCACTTACCCGACAACATATCGGAAGAGGAAAAAGTGCGCCGATTGAATGAACTAATAAAACTTCAAACCGAAATATCGGCAGCACAGAATAAGAAAGACGAAGGCAAAGAGTTTGATGTGTTGATAGAACGTTTCAGCAAACGCAGTCGCGAACAACTTATGGGTCGCACCGAACAAAATAAAGCAGTAATTATTCCACGTGGTAAACACCACATAGGGCAAACAGTGCGTGTGCGTATAACAGGTTCTAGCTCGGCAACACTTATTGGCGAAGTAGTAGAATGAGATGGTATAAACCTAACAATGGTAAGTTATGAAAGAATTTCTCCAAATATTACGCAGATTCGTTCCACCTTATAAAAAGTATTTAGTGTGGTCGGTGGTATTCAACATTCTATCTGCCATTCTAAATATCTTCTCGTTTGCAGCACTCATTCCATTACTTCAAATACTGTTTAAAGTAGACACAGGAGCAAAGGCAACACAAGTAATGGCATTGAGCGATGGTTCGCTGAAAGATGTTTTAGCAAACAACGCCAACTATTATACACAGCTATTTATTTCAGATTGCGGACCAACAACAACGTTACTAATTATAGGACTGATAATGGGGTTTATGACTTTTCTGAAAACAGGCGCTTACTTCTTATCGTCAGCCTCAATCATACCAGTAAGAACAGGCGTAGTTTGTGATATACGCAATCAGCTATATCAAAAAATAACATCGCTTTCGCTCAGTTTTTTCAGCGAAGAACGTAAAGGAGATATTATAGCACGTATGAGCGGCGATGTACAAGAAGTAGACTCTTCTGTTATGTCATCACTCGATTTGTTGTTTAAGAACCCAATTCTCGTTTTGATATATTTCATAACGCTGATGTTTATTTCATGGCAGCTCACAATATTTACACTTCTCTTTGTACCACTCTTTGCTTCGCTGATGGGAATAGTAGGACGAAAGCTGAAACAAGGTAGTATTACAGCACAGGCTCTTTGGAGCGACACAATGAGTCAAGTGGAAGAAACACTGGGCGGATTACGCATTATTAAAGCTTTCTGTGCAGAAGCCATAATGAATCAGAGGTTTCAGAAAGTAAACTCTATGTATCGCAACGATATAATGCGTGTGAACATTCGACAACAAATGGCACACCCTATGAGCGAATTTCTTGGTACTATAATGATAATTGTTGTACTGTGGTTTGGCGGTACGCTTGTATTAGGAGAGTCTCCTGTCATCAGTGGTCCTACCTTTATTTATTATCTAGTCATTTTATATAGCATTCTTAATCCATTAAAAGAAATATCAAAGGCTGGCTATAACATTGCAAAAGGATTGGCTTCGATGGAGCGAATCGACAAGATATTGATGGCAGAAAACAATATTAAAGAAGTGGAACAACCCAAGCATATTGAGGCTTTCAACCACCAAATAGAGTTCCGCAACGTCAGTTTTGCATACGATACGATTATAAAAGAAGATGGTACAACAGAGCCAAAATGGGTTTTGCGTAACATCAACTTGAATATACCAAAAGGCAAAACTATTGCACTTGTAGGACAAAGTGGTAGCGGAAAATCTACATTACTCGATCTAATTCCTCGTTATTACGATGTACAAGAAGGCGAAATACTGATTGATGGTATCAATATCAAAGAACTCGGACTACACGATTTGCGCCACCTTATTGGCAATGTAAATCAAGAAGCTATTCTGTTTAACGATACATTCAAAAACAACATAACCTTTGGCGTATCGGCAGACAACGCTAAGGTTATTGAAGCAGCAAAGATAGCTAATGCGCACAACTTTATTTCTCAAACCGAAAAGGGTTACGAAACAAACATTGGCGACCGTGGCGGTAGATTGTCTGGCGGACAACGACAACGTGTTAGTATTGCCCGTGCAATCTTAAAGAACCCTCCTATTCTTATTCTTGATGAGGCTACTTCTGCTCTCGATACAGAAAGCGAACGCTTAGTACAAGATGCTCTTTACAAATTAATGAAGACACGTACGACAATTGCTGTTGCACACCGCCTTTCCACCATTAAGAACTCTGACGAAATATGCGTTATGCACGAAGGCGAAATAGTGGAAAGAGGAACGCACGAAGAGTTAATGCTGCTCAATGGATATTACAAGAAGCTGCACGATATGCAAGAAATATAATTCAATGATAGCATTAAATAAAAACAATATAGCATTTAAGGCATTGCAACCAATGTTTGCTGTGGTAGCTAATATACTATTAGCTTACATTGTTTATTTTGTAGCTCGCGTGGCTTATTTGTTAGAAAACTATTCGTTATTTAAAGAAGGCTTAAGTTTTGAACATTTAATAAGAATGTTTCAGGGTGGTTTAATGTTCGACACTACAGCCATTGTGTATAGTAATGCTCTCTATATACTGTTAATGTTGTTTCCACTTTGGTTTAAAGAAACAAACACCTATCATCGCTTCTGTCGTTGGTTGTTTGTTATTGTAAATGCCATTGGCTTATTCTTAAATCTTTGCGATGCTGTTTACTTTCCATTTACATTGCGACGAACTACAACAAGCGTCTTCAGAGAGTTTGATAACGAGAACAATTTAGGAAGTATATTTGTTACCGAACTTGTAAATCATTGGTATTTTGTATTGGTCTTCGTTGTTGTGGTGTGGGGTATGTATAAACTTTATAGAATGCCCAAAAGCAATATATTCCACTTCAATACTCTCAAAAATAGATGGCAGTTTGTAGGAATAAACTTCCTATCTTTGGCATTTGCAACTGTATTTTGTGTGGGTGGAGCACGTGGCGGATTACAAAGTGGAGTGCGTCCTATTACAATTAGCAATGCCAACGAATATGTAAAACGTCCTATTGAATGTGCATTGGTGCTGAATACTCCTTTTGCTTTAATGAGAACCATTGGTAAAAGTATATTTAAAGTGCCTAATACTTTCGCTTCACTTAATAATGCTGCAAAATATTTTACGCCCATTCATACTCCCAATGCAAATGTAAAAGCCAATAAAAAGAATGTTGTTATACTAATTGTAGAGAGCTTTGGACGCGAATATATTGGTGCTTATAATAAACAACTTGAAGGTGGACACTACAAAGGTTATACGCCAAACGTAGATAAGCTTATTAAAGAAAGTACAGTATTTGAATATTCGTATGCAAACGGACATAAAAGTATAGATGGAATGCCATCTTCGTTGTGTGGTATTCCAATGTTCATAGAACCTTTTATTCTAACTCCCGCATCAATGAACGATTACACTGGAATTCCAGGATATCTTTCTCGTTGGGGCTATCAAACTGCATTTTTTCATGGTGCTAATCGTGGTTCTATGGGTTTTCTTGCTTTTGCCAATAAAATAGGTTTCCAAAAATATTATGGCAGACAGGATTATGCACAAGATAAACGCTTCGGCGGTGATGCTGATTTCGATGGAAATTGGGGCATCTGGGACGAACCTTTCTTGCAATATTATTGTGCAAAGATGAGCGAAATGAAGCAACCTTTTATGACTGCGCTGTTTACTGTTTCGAGTCATCACCCATTTGTAGTGCCAGATAAATACAAAGACAGCTTAAAAGAAGAACAGTTACCTATTCATAAATGTATTCGTTACACTGATATGGCTATCGGACGTTTCTTTGAAACTGCCAGAAAACAAGCTTGGTTTAAAAATACTATATTTATATTGGTAAGCGACCATACTAACCAAAGTAATCATCAACAATATAAAACTGATATTGGAGAATTTAGTGCGCCCTTTATTCTTTACGATCCATCGGGCGAAATAAAGCCTGGAATGCGTGCTGGTATAGCACAACAAATAGATATTATGCCTACTATATTTGGAATTTTAGGCTATAACAAACCCTACTTCTCTTTTGGTTGCGACCTTTTAAATACTCCTCCACAACAAACTTATGCACTAAACTACATCAACGGTGTGTATCAATACACAAAAAATGGCTACACAATGCAGTTTGATGGAAATAGAGTAACAGGCATTTATAGTTTGAAAGACTTGCTAATGCAGCACAATCTTCTGGGGAAAGTGCCTGAACAAGCACAAATGGAACAAGAACTAAAGGCTATTATTTACCAATATATGTACCGCATGGTAAATAACGAACTTAGATAAGTGCTGTATTTGGTTAGAAAATTCCACAAACAACATGTCTTGTTGTAATAAAGAGACAACACTAAGTTATTATGAATATATAAGCTGATAAAGAAACCTTTATCGGCTTTATTTTTGTTTCCTATTCTTAGTGGATTAGTATTAGAACGTGATTTCTTAATATCTTTAACCTGTTTTACGTTTGCTAACCACTAAAATGAGTACAGCGACAATAATAAGCACAAAACCAATTACGATAGGAAACGTTATTGGTTCGCCAAAAATAAGTATTCCCACGCACATAGCCGTTAGAGGCTCGAATACTCCTAACACAGCTGCCATTGTACTGCTTATTTGTTTCAGCGAAATAATAAGCGTTATGTTACTTATTGCTGTAGGAATTAAACCTAACAGGAATAAATGGAGAAGTTGGCTATGCGTTTCTATAATATCTATATGTCCCATAGTGAAAGTGCCATATAAAGTAAGTATGAGCATAGCAAAAAAGAAAATATAGAATGTAAGTTTTAGCGATGGCATCTTACGAATACGCATTCGTGGGAATGTTACCATATAAACAGCATAAAGAAACCCTGAAGCAAGAAGCAAAAACAATCCGGTTACTCCCTTCATACTGCCACCACCATCAAGTATTCCTGAAAGGAAAAACACACCAGCAACTGCAATTGCAATAGAAATGGCTGTGGTTGCAGATAGTTGTTCGTGCAAAAATACCACTGAAAGCAAACAAGTCCATACTGGATAAGAGAACAATAGCGTTGTAGCAATGCCACTTGCCATATAATTATACCCCTCTATAAGTGTGATAGACGATGCCGAATACATAAGAGAGAGAAACAATATGCGCAAGAAATCGCCAAAAGCAAGCCACATTCGTGTGCGATGAAACATAAGCATTCCCAACATTGCAAGACAACCAAAGGCATAACGATAAATTAAAACAGATGTAGAATGCATACCTGTAGAAAGCACAGGTATAGCAAATAGCGGAATTAGTCCAAATGTAATGCCTGATATGCTGGCATTTAAAAATCCTTTTATTGTAGCTGACATCTAACAATTTGTTTTTATAGAAATAAGGCTACAGTTTGCCATAGTGTTCACAGCTTTTTTGTGTAGCACTAAATTATCTTTATTCCTTGCAGATAGTAAAAAAAATCTATTCTTGGCTTATATTTTACACTAATATCTATCTATACGTAGTTTTAAACATACGAATATTTGGTAGAAAAAGCATAACAATATTGTGTCTTTGCCGCATTTTGTGTATGCAAAGTTACAAAGTTACTCTACAATAACCTTATTATATAGGGCATATTTTACTTTTATGGCAAAGAAAGTAAGTAAAAACAGAAGATATAAGAGTAAATAATAGAATTTATTAAAATAATATATTGTTATATCAAACCAATTAACTACATTTGCACTCGTATAATTTTGTTTGATAACGTATATGGCAGGTGCAGCCTTTATATTACGTATAAACAAACAGAACACAGAATGAAGATTAAAAATAAAATACTCTACGGAATTGCATACAGCTTCTGGTTCGTCCTATCGCTGTTGCCATTTCGTATTCTTTTTATATTGTCCGACTGTCTATATTTTATTGTTGCAAAGGTGGTGAAATACCGCCATAAGGTAATTAGGAAAAACCTTAGAGAAAGCTTTCCTGACAAAACAGATAAGGAATTGCGCAATATAGAAAAAGGATTTTACCATTGGTTTTGCGATTATCTTGTAGAAACCATTAAGCTAATGACAATGTCGCCTAACACACTTCGTAAAAGAATGAAATTTACGGGAATGGAAAAATTCAACGAAGTGCTGAAAAATGGTGGCTCATGTGCTGTGTATTTAGGGCACTATTGCAATTGGGAATGGATAACATCTATTCCTTATTGGATACCAAACAACGTGCAATGTTGCGAACTTTATCACCCTTTAGAGAATGAAACCATAGACAAACTATTTAAAGAGGTACGCGAAAAACAGAACGCTCTCTGTATTCCAATGCAAGAATCGTTACGAAAAATAATAAGCTTTAAACGCAATAGTAAGTCGATTGTTGTGGGATATATTGCAGACCAAACACCTCTTTGGTGGAATATACATCATTGGGTAGATTTTCTTCATCACGATACACCTGTGCTTACAGGTGCCGAACGTATAATTCGACATACTAATCAGGTAAGTTTCTACGGATATATGCGTAGACCTAAACGCGGATATTATGAATGCGAAATGAAACTTATGACCGATTGTCTAACCAAAACTTCAGAATTTGAAATAACAGATATATACTTCCGAATGCTCGAAGAAAATATTAAAAATGCTCCTTGCTACTATCTGTGGAGTCATAACAGATGGAAGCGAACACGAGAAGAATTTAACGAAAAGTGGGAAGTTGTAGATGGAAAAGTATTAAGAAAGAAACAAACAAACTAATTCAACAGTTTTATAACAAGTATGAATATGCCAAAAATGAAAGACGAAAAACGCATAAGTCCTGAGGAAACAAAAGAAATGCAACACATTATATTGGGCATTTTAAAAGCCATAGATAAAGTTTGCAGAGAGCATAATTTGCAATATTTTATGATTGCTGGCACAATGTTAGGTGCTGTACGTCATCAAGGTTTTATTCCATGGGACGATGATGCAGATGTTGCATTGCCACGTCCAGACTATGAAATTCTGTTGAAACACGCTAATGAATGGTTGCCTAAAGAGTATGAACTTGTAGATTATGAGAAGAATTGCCATTATCCATACCAATTTGCACGCATACAAGACAAACGAACTACTTATATTTTACGCCGTAGTTTCAACTTCTTAGGTGGTATTCCTGTAGATGTATTTCCTATTGACGGAATTACAGATAACAAACTTGCCTGTAAGTTCCATTATATGCGCTATAACTTTGTAAACAAACTACTTTATTATTCGCAGCGCGACCCCTACAAACACGGTAAAGGCATAGGTTGCTTGTTTTATAAAACACTACAAAAAATATTTTCGCCACAAAAAATACACCGTGTTCTCACTAAAATTCAGTCGCAATATTCTTATATAAATAGTAAATTGGCAGCCGACCACGACAATCGCCCCGAACGAGGTATACTTCCAAAAGAAGTTTATGGAACACCCACACCTATTATGTTTGAAGGTGTTGAACTTATGGGAGTAGCGCAGCCCGATGCATATCTTTCTTATTGTTATGGCAATTATATGGAACTACCAAACGATATACCTCCACAGAATTTTCGCTATATGGATATGAAATTGCCGTATAAAAACTATAAAGGCTCTGCTTCAATGAAGAAGTCGTAAACTCTGGATTTCATTTATAAGAGCTAATAAGAAACAAAAGGCAAGTAGGAGGGGCAAGAAATGTTATAAACCAATTATTGTTTTAAATTGGGGAGTAAATATTTTGTAATTACAAAATGGAGAAACAATAATAAGAAATTTGAAAAGTATAATTATGTTTTTCTAATTTTTTATTATAAATTAAGCAGAGTATTTTTTATGGTGTTAAATATTGATAGGTTTTATTCGCTATGGTGTCATCATATTTCTGGCAATACTCTCCTTACTTTTGTTAAAAGTAAATTACTTTGCTCAGTATTAAAACACATCTGCAAAAAAATAATGAACATATTGAACAAAAATACCTTTCGTAGCCCATTGAGTTGGCTTTGATTTATGGGCTAATTATATTTGTTTTGCATTATTGGTTATATTTATTTTCTGGAGAAAAAGTAAAGGTATAGTTTGTTTTTATGAGGTAAAATGTGTTATGGCAAATGTATATCGGGCGGATATAGAACAAAAAAGAGGGTGCTTACAAGAAACACCCATCTGTTATTCTAAATCTATGTGTTCCACTTCAATATCATTGGTTACAAATATGCGTGCAACCTCTTTAAATTTTTCGGCATTTTCGGTGGTGTAATAGTGTGCAGTTCCATTTTTTGTACAGCGAGCATCTATTTCTGTATGACGTGTTAGATAGTCTTTTAAACTTTCTGCAACATATTCGCCTTGCGATACTATTTTTATGCCGTCAGGAACATATTGTTTTATTTTTGGCATTAAAATAGGATAGTGAGTACAGCCCAAAATTAGAGTATCAATATCGGGATCTAACCACAAAATATGGTCAATTCTCTTTTTAACAAAATAATCTGCCCCAGCTCCTGTAGCTTCATTATTCTCAACAATAGGAACCCATAACGGACATGCTACTCCCGTAACATCTAATTCGGGCCAAAGTTTATTTATTTCAATGTTGTAGCTATTGCTTTTTGTGGTTCCCGGTGTAGCAAGAATACCAATATGTTTTGTTTGGGTAAGCTTTCCTACTATTTCAGCTGTAGGACGAATAACACCAAGTACCCTGCGTTGTGGGTCTATTTTTGGTAAATCGTTTTGCTGAATGCTGCGAAGAGCCTTTGCCGAAGCAGTATTACAACCAAGAATTACCAACTGACACCCCATTTCGAATAGTTTTAATACAGCCTGACGGGTGAATTGATATACAATATCGAACGAACGTGTACCGTATGGCGCACGAGCATTATCGCCAAGATAAGCATAATCGTATTGCGGAAGTAGCTCGCGAATAGCTTTTAATATAGTAAGTCCACCATATCCTGAGTCGAATACTCCTATTGGACCCGGTGTTTGTGTTAGCAATTTGTTCATACTTTTATTGCAAGGCAGTTTTTAAAGCAACAGTTATATCTTCGCCAACCATATTGTTTACGTATGGCAGTGCATTATTATCGGCATTTAGAATAAAAGCGTAACCACTTTCTTGTGCCATTTTAGCTATTGTTTTTTTTAGTTTTGCATGCACTGGTGCGTATATTTGTTGTTCGGCTTGTTCAATTAGTCGGTCAGCTTCCTTTTTAAAAGCAATATTTTTGTCTAACAATTCTTGCAATTCAGCCTGTCGTTTTTTTAATATAGATGGTGCAAAGTTGCGTTGTCCTTCTAAAAATTCCTCGTATTTAGTGTGAAAATCGTTCTCAGACCTTGTTGTTTCTGCATCGTATTTTGCACGAAGATCGTTAATACTACGTGTAGCTGCAGCATATTCGGGCATAGATTTCAACACTTCGGTATAATTGAAGTAGGCAAACTTTAGTGTGTTTTGTGCATTTGTCGTAATTGTAATGACGGCAAATGCAAGACAAACGAAGATTTTTTTTATCATAATTGCATACTTATTTTTTTGTTATATAAAAAAAGACCACAGCAAGAACAAAGTTTTTGCGGTAGTCTTACTCTTTCCATAAAGCATTAATGGCTCTGGAAAATAATAATGGGGCAGACGCCCACTTTATTAATAAGAGTTTGCAGCATAAGCCGCAAACATTCTTATATCTTACTTCATTTTAGCAAGCTGAGCTTTAACTTCTGCAGTAATATCTTTGCTAATGGCTTCGTTAATATACAATGGTTGGCCAGCACCTTTTTCCATAATATAAACATAGCCACCAGTTTTAGCTACAGTTTCGATAGCTTTACGTACTTTATCGAGTACTGGACCCAACTTTTGTTGTTGTTGTTCGTTAAAAGCCTTCTGGTTGTCTTGAGCAGTTTGTTGAATTTTAGTGTACATATCCTGAAGAGCTTTTTCAGTTTCAGCCTGTTTTGTGGCATTCATTGTACTCTTTGTTTTGTCGTATTCCTCTGCTTTGCGTTGCAATTCGGTCTGCATATCGGTAAGTTGTTTCTCGTATTCCTTACCTTTAGCCTCTAATTCTTTTTGAACATTAGTAGCTTCTGGCAATGATAGCAAGAGAGCTTGTGAATCGATATGACCAAATTTCTGTGCAAATAAACTCATAGGAGCACAGAGCATCAACATTAAAATAAGCTTTTTCATATTCTTTTGTGTTTTAATTGTTTGTAAATTTCTATTTTTGTTTACTTTATTTTATTTCTCTCTCAACTATTATTGGTTACCATAACCCAATTTTGCTAATACTTCGTTGCTAATATCTACCTTTGGAGAGCCATATATAATGCCAGAAGTAGAACTTGAACGGTCGATTACAAGACTATAACCACGTTGGTCGGCAACATCTTTAACAGCATTGTATATTTCGTCTTGAATAGGTGTAATAAGACTGGTGCGTTTTTTGAAAAGTTCGCCCTCTGGTCCAAAATACTTACGCTTTAAGTCGGCTGCTTGTTTCTCTTTTGCCATAATAGCCTCTTGTTTCTTTTTCTTCTGTTCTTGCGAAAGGAAAACAACTTCGTTCTGATAATTCTTATACATTGTGGAAGCTTCGGTGTTAAGTGCTTCAACTTCTGCCTGCCATTTCTTACTAACCTGATTTAATTGTTCGTTGGCACGCTCGTAAGCTGGAATATTACTAAGCAAATATTCCATATCTATGAGTGCAAATTTCTGTGCATGGGCTGCAATAGACGCTACAGCCATCAGACATAGTACAATAAACTTTTTCATTGTTAATATCTTTTCTTGTTATTTATGTATGCTGCCGCTAAAAGAGTAGCATTGTTAAGTTGTTAGAATTCTTGTCCCAATATAAAGTGGAACTGACTTCCTCCTCTTTTTCCAAATACTTTATCGAAACCGTATGCCCAGTCGATACCCATCATACCAACCATTGGAAGGAAAATGCGTACACCTATACCTGCAGAACGTTTTACATCGAATGGATTAAACTTAGAAGTTTCTGTCCACGCATTACCAGCTTCCACAAAACCAAGACCATAAATGGTGGTATTACCCAAAAGGAATGGATAACGAAGTTCAAGAGTCATACGTTCGTAAGCATAACCTTCTCCGTGTTGTGTAAGTTGTCCGTTCTCGTAACCTCGTAAACCAATAGTTTCTTGTGCATAATTAGAAGAGTATCCACTCATACCATCACCTCCCATATAGAATGTTTCAAATGGACTCTTTTTATACTTGTTGTAGCTTCCTAATAAACCAAATTCTATACGCGTCATTAGCACGAAACATTTGTTGCCATTATTGAGAGCAGTAAAGGTACGTGCCTTAAACTTCCACTTATGATATTCTACCCAACGGTATTTTTCTTGTTGTTCTTCCTGATAAGTTGCTGAAAAACGGTCGTTGGCAAGATGTTTATAATCTTTCTTATCGAATTTAGACCATGGTGGAGTAATTGATAACGAGGCAGAAAATTCGGAACCTGTACGTGGATATAGTTGGTTGTCGGTAGAACTACGATTGAGCGTTATGTTCAAACTTAAATTATTGGCTGTACCATTAGACATTACAAAGAAATAGCGCCAATTCTTTAAGATATAACGTTGGTAAGATAATTGTAAAGACAACTGGAAATAGTCGTCTGGCCATCTTAAACGTTTACCCCAACCAGCATAGAAACCCCATATTTGAATGTATTTATCTGGATCGAGATAATTTTCGTAGTTATTATAATTATAATTTCCTACACCATACAT
The DNA here is from genome assembly GCF_900454935.1 of Prevotella pallens. Lineage (NCBI taxonomy): Bacteria > Pseudomonadati > Bacteroidota > Bacteroidia > Bacteroidales > Prevotellaceae > Prevotella > Prevotella pallens. Next base: position 259,379 of record NZ_UGTP01000001.1, on the reverse strand, counting down.
ATAGTTATAATAATTCTCCATATAACTACGGTTGTAATAGCTGGAATTTAAATCGGTAGATTTAGAAAAGTTTGCACCTAATGTAAACTGAATAGGGCGTTTTCCACCAAACCAATTTGTTGCATATTGCAAACCATACGATTGATAATACTTACCATTAGTTTGAGCATTTAACGACATAGTTTCACCATCGCCAATAGGTAAGAAACCTTTGTGATCTTTATTCTTTTTCAGCAGATTTGCTATAGAGAAGTTGTTCAGTTTTAAACCTAATTGTAGCAGAGCACCCATCTGTCCCCAACCTAATGACATTTGAATTTGGTCGTTCGATTTCTGTTTTAAGTTCCAGTTTATATCTACAGTACCATCTTCGTAATTTGGTTTTGGTTCTGGATTTACCGACTCTGGGTCGAAATGTCCCATAGAAGCTAAATCGCGTGCAGTACGCATTAGTGCAGCTTTAGAGAAAAGATCGCCCGGTTTTGTACGCAATTCACGACGAACTACATTTTCGTAGATACGAACGTTTCCATTAATGCGCACACGTTTAATACGTGCTTGTTGTCCTTCGTAGATACGCATTTCCAAATCTACAGAATCGCCAACAATGTTTACTTCTGTAGGTTGTAAGTTATAGAAAAGATAACCGTGGTCCCAATATTGGTTACCAACAGACGATTCATCTTCCGACAAACGTTTATTAAGATATTTCTGATTGTAAACATCACCTTTCTTAATGTCGAGTAATGAGTTTAAGAAATCTGTAGAATAAACAGTATTACCCACCCACGTGATATTACGAATATAGTATTTCTTTCCTTCGTTTACTTTAACATATACGTTTACATGTTTATCATCTGCATTCCAAATACTATCTTTTAAAATAGCAGCATCGCGAAAACCATATTCGTAATACTTATCTATTAAATGCTTTTTATCTTCTGTCCAACGTTCTGGAGTAAACTTTTTAGCTTTAAGAAGAGTAGAAAGTTTTCCTGCTTCGTTTGTTTTAGTAAAAGCTCCCTTCTTAAAGAAAGTTCCTTTTATTATTTTATCGGATAGTTGTTCATTACCGTCAATAAAAATATGACGTACCTTTTTCTTTTCTTTTTTATCTACGTCTATATCAAGAATAACCTGATTTTTTGCAGTAACATCATCGCGTTGTCTAATTTGCACAGTGGCATCTTTATATCCTTTATCATCGAAATACTTTTTTGCAAGTATCTGAGCACGGTCTATCATGTTAGGTGTTATTTGTCCTCCTTTCATAATACCTAACTTCTGTTCCATATCCTCGCGTTCGCTTTTCTTTAATCCATTATAGTTAATGGTAGAAATGCGTGGACGTGCCTTTAGATAGATATGAAGATATGCGTTATCTCCTACCAAAGAATCTACAGCGATTGAAACATCAGAGAACAAACCATGTTTCCAATAGCGTTTTACAGCATTTGTTATAGCTGTTCCTGGAATTTCTATATCCTGTCCTACAGACAATCCTGATATTCCTATCAAAACATAATCTTCGTAGCCATCTACTCCCGACACAGATATACCAGCTAACTTATATGTTTGTGGGTTTGCGGCGTATGAGATGATTGGATTTACGATCTTCTGTTGGGCTTTTATTTGCAAACCAAAGCTAAGAATAAAAGCTAATAGTATTAAGACCTTTTTCGTATTACTCATTTATAGCGTATCTTATTTGTTTCTTTGTTCTGTTTCTATTTGTTTCTCTGTTTTTCCGAAACGGCGTTGCCGTTTTTGATAGTCGGCTATTGCTGTATGCAAATCAGCTTCGTTGAAGTCTGGCCAATAAGTATCGCAAAAATATAGTTCCGAATAGGCTAACTGCCAAAGTAAGTAATTGGAAATGCGATACTCTCCTCCTGTTCTAATCAATAAATCAGGGTCGGGCATAAAGTTTGTACAAAGATGTTTATTTATAATATTCTCGTCGATATCTTCTACTTTCTGCTCGCCTTTTTGTACTTCTATTGCTATTTGTTTTGTTGCTTCTGTAAGTTCCCATCGTGCCGAATAACTTAGTGCAACAACCATAGTCATAGCATTGTTGTTTGCTGTATGTTCTATCGTTTCTTTCAGCTTTTCGGCAACGGCAACAGGTAAACGTTTAATATCTCCGATAACTTGGAAGCGCACATTATTCTTCATAAATATTTCGTCTTCAAGAGAAGTCAGCACTAATCCCATAAGTGCAGCTATTTCATCTGACGGGCGATTCCAATTCTCTGTAGAAAATGTGTATAATGTTAGGTATTTCACACCTAATCGTGTGCATTCTGATGTTATTCGACGCACAGTTTCTACTCCCGCTTGATGTCCATACGATCTTGGTTTATTGCGTTCTGTAGCCCAACGTCCATTGCCATCCATTATTATGGCAATATGTTGTGGAATGCGTTTCATATCTAATTCTTCTACCATATTTTTCGAAGATTGTTTTTATTTCTTTATTTATAGATGCGATAAACTGGAAAGCTACATCTTACTCGTCTTCGTTATGACACGTTCTACATTTAGCCATAAAGCTATAAGTTACGGTAAGTTGTAAAGTTGAATAACAGTCGGTATTCTTAAATGCTCCACTACTTTTTATATCGTATGGATCCTTTTGTCCGTCCAATTCATCAGATAAACAAAAGTGCATTGCCCACTCCAATCCAATATTTGTTCGTTCGCCTAATTTATATTTAACACCTATTCCTATTGGAACATTTGCAGAGAATGCCGATTTTTTTGCTCCGTTCTTTATTTGTACATAAGTAGCACCTAATCCTCCAAAAACAAAAGGAGTTAAACGTTGCGCCCCTCTATATTCTCTTCCAGTACCATAAGGCCAGAAATTGTATTCGTATGTAGTTCCTACATCTATTAATGTATTGTTAAACTCGTAAGGTGTTGTAGCAAATTTTGGGTAATAGGTTTTGATATCGCTTGATTTTCCCTTTATCTTGCCATACGAAATATTGAATTTTAAGCCCATATACGGATTAAACGCATAACGTGCTAATACAGTTCCCATTGGCTGAAGGTTTTTTGTTAGCGAACTATTAAAGTCGCCTAAGTATCCCATCATTCCTATTCCTGCACCCAATTCCATTCTGTACTCTTCACCATCTTGTGCCTGAATAGGAACATAAGCTAAGAGGAACAATATATAGAAAAGGATACGTTTCATTTCTTTTATTTTATAGTTTGACAGTTTGCCCGATAGAGCCTTATAGTCATTAATAACTTCTTGTAAATTCGGTTTGTTGTTTACTCCAACCTTCGCTGTTTAATCTGCCTTTCCAAACCTTATTGCCACAAACAATCCAAATATATTTCTGACTGTCTGCTGCTATTGCAAAGTTTCTTGATGGAGTTTCTGTTGGATAAACATAATGTTTATTGGTTGTCCAAACTATGCCATTGTTTATACTTTCTTTAATTGGAGCAAACTTGCCATTGTCTGTAACTCCAAATGCCATAGCCTTATTGTTGTAATAAATCACTGATAGATGGTTGTATTTAGGTAGTTGAAACTCACTACTTACTTCGGTTTCAACAAATGACCATTTGTAACTTGTAGATGTACTCGTACCATCAATTAGTTTAGTCCATGCCACTACGAAATTGTTGGTTGTATTTGTGCCGAAAAGTGTAACTCTACTTATTTGGTTATCTGTAGCCGATGGTTGATATATAAAACCAATGCCGTTGGTTGGCAGATAAGAAGAATTTGCATCTAATGCTTCGTTAGTCCAACTTACACCATTATCTTTAGATACCATAAGTGTATTACTATTCGATAGTGCATACAGTTCTGTTGCTCCTGCAGCTACTAATTGTTGTAGTGGAGCAGTACTTACCGTAGTCCAAGTTACTCCATCGTTCGAATGTTTAATTTGTCCATTGTCAAGCAAAAACATTCCATTTTCAGTCGCAATTACGTTTTTATAACTTGTGGCACCGAATGTTGTTGGGACTTGTGTCCACGTGTTTCCATCGTTCTCTGCTGTGAAGTAACATATAGTTTGACTTCCTTTTTTGCCAAACACATACATTTTTTTATTATAACTGACCATTTTCACATCATCGAATAATGCAAAATTTGTATTATCATTAAGTGTGTTCCACTTAAATTCGTTACCACGTTGCTTGTGTACATTTAAAGTTATGGTGTATGTTTTGCGATATTCTCCATTCTGTGAGTAAACTTCGATAATGCGTGGTTGTGAGAAATCGATAGAGTCGTTCTCTTTATAAGGCGTTGCTGCACCAATGGTTAGCGGTCTTATAAATATTTTTCCATTACTCTTGGCAGTTATGTTTGTAAGCACTGCTTTTGCTCTTGTTCCATAGGGCAATGAATCTGGGTTGTAGATAGTTCCATTATTCTGATTTATATAGAACCTATATGTTGTGGGCTTATACTTGGTAACAACAACAGTATCTTTTCCAGCTGCATTTACGGTATCGTGTAGAATCTTTACTTCCTTAATAGAGAAAGCAACAATTGCAGTGGCTTGCGAACTATTATCTGGTACTTTTTCTTCTTCTTTAAAGCAAGATGTTAGTGCAAGTGCCATTGTTAGCATTGCCACAAGGGAATATATCTTATGTTTCATCGGACAATAATTATACTATATTGTGTGCAAATTTACTTAGAATTCTTTAGATACTGCTCACTTTTGATAGTTTATTATGTAAATTATTGTTTTTAATGCCTATTTTTAAGTTCTTTAAGTAATGCCTAATCATCTAAATAACGTAAGTCTGATGACCATTGTATTCCCGCATAAAAATCTTACAGGTCCCTGATAGATAAGAAATATCGGAAGATTGATGTTTTATCTATTCTTTAATAACGAAGTGGCTACGCCCATATTCCAGCTGTGAATGCTCTTTTGATTGTACAATAGGTATTCATTTCTGTCTTAATAGGTATAATCAGTAAACAAATAAATAGTTGGTGTGAAAGCATAGTTTATATTTACTTGCCCATTGAAAGCAATTCTTGGTAAACAAGTTCAAAATTTAACTGAGCAAAGTTTGACCGGGTAAGATTCTTTCTGTAGTTCAATTGGAAGAACCAATTATCGTTCGGTCGATATTTTATAGTAACTATAGGAATGTAACAAACCCGAGAAAATTTGTTTCGTTAAGTACAAACATAAGTTTTTGCACAAAGGTAGCATAATCGCTATAGTAGGCAAAGGCGGATAGTATAGTCATTCCCTTAAAAGCCGAATATTAGGCTTTTAAGGGCTGACTATTTAATAACATCTATTCTTTTAAGGATTTTCGAAACCTCTTTATCTGTACGTAAATTTATGTTTATCTGCTACTTCGTTGTTGGTACAATACCTGCATCAGTATCAGAGTTATGAATACGTTGGTTCACCTCAGAGCTATGCTTTCCAAAGTTCAGGTTGAAATGAAAGTCTATGCCGAAAACCTTACATAGATTTTTCGACCATACCATTTGATTATAAGGAGCAAGATGGGAAAGATTTTCTACAGACATTTCATAACGTGAACTGAAGATGTTCTGCAACTGGAGTTCTACACCCCATTTTTCTCTATTGTACCCAAAGACTATACTATGTGATTTCTCATCTTTGTTAAGTGTCTCCCCCCACAGGCTATGAAAACTTGTCTCAAGATTGGCGCCTACATACCAATTCTTGTACATTCCCATTAAGTTGGCACGCAAGCCCCAATTGGTATGTGTATGCGTATAAGTATTGCCATTGCTGATATAGCGATTGACAAATGGGGCTAATTGAATGGATATATAATCCTTCCAAGGTTGTACTTTTAGGTTTATTTGAGAGTTTAGACGATGGAAGCCCCTTTGATTGGCATAACTCCTAACATAGAGGCCATTCGAGTAGGTTGTTTCTTCCATATATGGTTTGTCGTCATAACTGTAACGGGTAAACCATTCTGCACTGATATACTTTGTTTCTACGCTAATTGATAGTTCATTAGAGAAAAATCTGACTGCCTGTAGATTTGGATTTCCACGGCGTATTTGGTAAATATCTATGTGTTGTTCAACATTGCTTAATTCGGCAAGTGAAGGTGCGTACCCTCCCATATAGGCTTTATAGCGTATTGACAGATAATTGTTGAAACGATACCCCAGCAGAATAGTCGGGCGAAATATATATTTTACCTGTTTTGCATTTCCTTGGCTAACATAGGTTCTCATAGCACCTACACCTACCATATAATCCAGTTTCCCTAACTTTGAGGCCCATTCTCCAAAAGCATAACTCTCACCTGTATTCATCTTTACACTTGAGGATGTATTTCCATCGTATGCATTTTTTGTGTACATCTGCTGATGTCGCAGACCGAATGACAACCGCGAATACTTGATTTTCTGCTCGTAAATAACTTCAGCTATAGCCGAATATTTATTACCATCGACATGAGATGTTATTTCTTGTACAGCATTTCCCTGAGATTGACGATATAAACGGTCGTTTTTAGTATTGATATATGTTCCTATCAGGTCAAAGAAAAGATGCTTATCCTTGGAAAACTCATGTTGATAATAAATATCTAACGATGGATTGTTGCTCCTTGACTTGGTGCGGTCCATGATATCGAATGTGTTGCTATCCTGGATAAGTTTAGAATTTCTATCAGATACCGCATGCGGCGTATTGTTATATAAATCACGAAAAGTAACACTCAATATGTTTCCGCTATTTATGTAATCGTATCCTATGGATAGATTGATGTTATCATATCGTGCCTTTGTCTTTTGCCCTATCTCATAGTTCCTGATACTGGGTGTCGTTGCATTGAAAGTCTCTATGTTTTCACGTAACCAGTTTATATCACGCCGATTCCAGTTTACAGATGTCTTGAAGCTTGACTTACCTATATGATAATTACCCGATAGCTGATAATCTCCTATACCTAAAGGATTGATAGTGTTCACCAACTCTCCGGAGATGCTCCCTCCATTCTTCTTTTCCTTTAAGATAATGTCAATTACAGCAGCTACATTTCCATATCTTAGACCGGGATTATCATAGTATTCTATTTTCAATACATCTGCCGGCAAAAGAGCCTTCACCTCCTGTATCTCTGCCTTTACACCATTAATACGCAATTCTACGGCATCCCCTATCGTGGTAGTTACCTTACTGTCAAGCGTATTCACTGAGATGCGTGAAAGCTGAAGATGCTGCAACAAATTAAAACCATTGCCTGATGTCTTTCGCTGAAGCTGATTAGGGATAATAATTTGTCGGTCTGCTTTCTGTGTTACGCTGTTGACTGTCACGGTTACGCCATTAAGCTGCTTACTATCTGGCTCCAACATTATTGTACCTACCGATAGGTGCTTAGAAATGTTTTGGCATTTAATTTCCTGCGTAGAATATCCAACAAAAGATATCCTTATTCTATAGTTCTCTCCTTCATGCGTATTCAGTTCAAAGCCACCATTCATATCAGTTACCACTCCACCAATCATCTTATTTTCGCTTTCACGAAACAACGAAACAGTTGCAGCTGGTAATGGTTGCTTATTTTCATCTACTACCGTACCCGTAGTTTGTGCAGCAAGAATACCATAGCAGCCAGACATGAGCAACGTGAGAATTTTCTTTTTCATAGACATTATATTATTTATTATATGTATTGTCTTATTATAATTTTTGAATAAACATCATGATATGCCGACAACTTTTCTTGTCTTTCGATGTTGCAAAGGTAATATTTTTTTTATTTTCACTACGCAAAAGTATAATTCTTAGTTGTTTGCTTAAATTTAACATCAAAGTGTGATTATGTTGCTTTATAAATACAATACTCATTTATAATCTATTTAATTCAGTAGTTGATTTTTCCCCTCTATATTTATTTTTTGTTGGATTTATCTGATAGCTTGCAGTGAAGATAAACGTACATCTATTAGCATCGTTCCATTTATTTAAAATTATATTATTGGTATTTTTACTCCACTTTTCGCGACTTGTATTAAATAAATTATTAACTGCAAATTTTAATCGTAGCTTTTCATTAAAGAAGTCTTTTACACAATGAATGTTACAATTGAAATTCTGAGAGTAAGAAGCTAAATCTGTATCTAAATTCCCACATGTATTAAAGCTCATATATACTCCTATTTGGAAATGCTTAGGCAGGGTTATTATATTATCGAATAGCAAGGAATAAATGGGCTTATTATATTTACTGTTATTGTAAACCAAAAAAGGTTTAGTAAAATCTATTGTAAATGATGGTCTCCATATTTTAAACCATATCGGTGAATAATATAAAGCAATATCAAAAGTTTGGTTGCTTTTTATATTCTGAGTATGAAAAATGGCAATGGAATCACTTCCATTGTATCTATCGTATACATACATAGTACTATTTTTCATAATAGAATAGTTTGCCATTACTTGAAAATCATTCCAGCCTAATGAAAATGAAAACATATTAGTTTTTTGTGGTAAAAGATTAGGAGTCCCACCCTCATATTCATAAGGATTATTATACTCAACTGAATTTCTAAGCATAAAATAACTTGGACGTAATGTCGTATAACGATATGCAAGCGTCATCTGTACATTATCGTTTTTATAATTAGTCTACCCTTATAAACCTAAAAATCCTCTGATTCATAGTATATTATGCTATAAATTATTTGCAAATATCTGCAAGTTTTTGTACCTTTACACTATAATTCTTGCAGATATTTATGCTTAAACGTACATCCAAACAGCTCTCTATGTTCTCTTCCTTAGAGGATATGCTTAGTCATCAACATCCCCTTTTCCAACTTAGTAATAAGATTAATTGGGAGAGTTTTGAAAATGCTTTTTCTCCTTTGTATTGCAGCACTAACGGTCGCCCGGCTCATCCAATTCGCCTGATGTGTGGTCTTTTAATTTTAAAACATTTGCGTAATGTGTCGGATGAAATGGTTGTTTTTCAATGGAGCGAGAATGCTTACTACCAATATTTCTGTGGTGGACTTGAATTTATGCCAAAACAACCCTGTGACGCTTCCGAGTTAGTTCACTTCAGAAATCGTATAGGCGAGGAAGGTATGGAGTTAATATTAGCAGAAAGTATCCGCGTTAATACCGACCATGATGACGAAGATCATTTTGATACTGCTTTCATTGATTCTACTGTACAGGAGAAGAATATAACCTATCCTACAGATGCGAAGTTGCATAAAAAGATAATCAAAAACGTTCTGAAGATAGTTCATGACAAGAGTCTTCCTCTACGACAGAGTTATACGCGTACGTTGAAAGGCATTTACCGTTCCCAACGTTTTCGTAATCATCCCAAGAATCGTAAGAAAGCTCTTAAGGCAGATAGACAACTAAGAACCATAGCAGGAAGATTGGTAAGAGAGCTAGAGCGTAATCTTGGGGGAAAGAAAGGGTATGAGAATATGTTTGAGCTATATTACAAAGTTCTTTCTCAGAATAGGAAGTCAAAGAACAAAGTATATTCTCTGCACGAACCAGATGTAGTTTGTATCAGCAAAGGTAAGGAGCATAAGCAATATGAGTTTGGCAATAAAGTATCTATTCTTCGCTCATGGTCAGGACTTATTCTTGGTGCATGTTCTTTTAGGAATGAATATGATGGACATACTATTGAAAAGACATTGGAACAAACCCAAAGGATGACAGGAAAGCAGGTTGATAAGTTAGCAGGAGATAGAGGGTATAGAGGTATAAAGCAGATTGGGAAGACAAAGATACTCATTCCAGACGTTCCTAAAGCTAAAGACAGCTACTACCAAAAGAAAAAGAAACACAAACTATTTTGTAAACGAGCAGGTATAGAACCAACAATAGGACATCTTAAAGCAGACCACCGATTATCTCGCAACTTTTATAAAGGTGTGAAAGGAGATGCTATCAATGTATTATTAGCTGCGGCAGCATATAACTTCAAAAGAGCTATGAGAGTTCTTTTGTACCTTATAAAAAGAATCAGCATAGAGCTTGTCAGTACAGGCTTTATGCTGAAATATAGTTTTTAAGGGATGACTACATATTTTCTTTTCGTAAAGTCCCTTCGTGCGGCACAGAGTATTTGGTACGGTACGTAATGGTGTAGCACGGTCTGGTAATTGTCGTTCGAATAGATAGATGCTATTCATTGAAGTTTAGAAATTGCTGTCACTTCTATCACTCTCATTGCCACTATAAATTGCTTATTATCTGCAGATTACACGAAATGTTAAAAATGACAGCAACTTACAACAAAACTATATTCTATATTATTAGTGGTAGAATAAAGATTCCCAAACTTGTATATCCATATCTATTTTATTGTAAAAGAAAATCGGTTGATATACTGTTTTGTATATCAACCGATTTATTTAAGCGTTGTCCTAAGCGGATTCGAACCACTACAAACAGAACCAAAACCTGTTGTGCTACCATTACACCATAGGACAATTGCGGGTGCAAAGATAATGCTTTTTTGGTTTACGCACAAACTTTTTGTAGAGAAATTGCAAAAATTTATTCCTTTTCTATATTCATGGGAGTCCTATATTATAGATTTCTACTCTTAAAATAGCTTATTATCAACCACTTATCTACATCTATTCAGTATAGGCAGCTATAAGAGAATTTTATTTTTTGGAAACTCTACTTTCTTTATACATTAGGTAAAGCAGACTGAAAACTTTGGTTTGCAAGAGTTGTAAAAACATAAAGAAGAATGCAAACTTACTTTTTAATTTTCTTCAACACCTTATCTTTAGCCTTTGCTATATCGCCAGAAATTTCGCCAGAATACGAATCTTCTTTCAAACCAAATTTCACCTTTGTAAGATCCTGAAGAACAACTATCATAATGGCAAGCAATTCGTTGTAGGTTTCTTCTGGCATTTTTACATAAATAAAATCTACAATTTGTTGCTTAGTTTCCTTATGTCTAAAAAAAATCTGTCGCATAGCCGATACAATAAATCCACGCAACAAAGCATCTTTTTCGGTAACATAATGTTCTTTTAAAATTTTAATAGCCTCAGCATCGCCCAACCAGCCACAAGCAATTATGGCTTTGTATCTAATTTCGTTGTCAGCATCGTCAAGATAAGGCAGAATATAGGGCAGATATTCTTTATTGTACGACAATCCTATGAGATGAATGAGATTAGATTTTGCCAGAGCATCTGTTTCGGTTTTTAGTTTTTCTTCTAAAAAGAGCACACCTTCTTTTCCACGCTTTAGAAATCCGTTCCCTAAAATTCGTTTCAAATCAGCATTCTTCGAATCTTTAAAATAGCAATAATGGCGTTCCATACCTAATGCAGAACCATCTTTCAATAACATATTCAGAAAGTTATTGTGTACCGTAAAACTATCTGTAGCTAAAGCCTCCTTATAATAAGAGGAAACATCGTTATCGTTCATAATCAATTTAATACTATTTTAAAATATAAATAATCTGTTTATCGTAGCCGTACGCCCATTCGTAATTAGCTATTCAGCATTAATAGTTTAACATTAAACCTTCTTCCAGCCCAGTTTCTAAATGGTGCCAACAAAGCTCTAAACCAATTGTCTTAACATAAAACTAAAAATAACAGAATATATTGTGCCTTAAGCATTTATTGTATGCCATATTTAATAAAAAGCTTAAATCATTAAGCACCGAAAATATTAATCCTTGTTGTAATGGAATGTGCTTAATAATTCTTGCGCAGTGAGTATAGATTTGCGGTCGCAAAGTCTTAATCCTTGTTGTAATGGAATATACTTAATAATTATCAAAGGCGAAAGAGTTCGCAAATAATATTTACGTCTTAATCCTTGTTGTAATGGAATATACTTAATAATCGTGTTAATGATATGAAAGCGGGTTTGAAACTCGCTAAGTCTTAATCCTTGTTGTAATGGAATATACTTAATAATTAAATCGTCAACCTTCACTATATGAGTTAGGAATGAGTCTTAATCCTTGTTGTAATGGAATATACTTAATAATTATATTTTCTCCAATAACTGATAGTAACTCATAACGCTTTTCTTTCCAAATTCTCTATAGATTTGGCTTTAACATCTCCTATAATGGCTTGATAACAGGCAATTTGTCATTATTGAAGTCAAACTTAAAGACCTTATTATCTGTCAGCGACTTCTGATAAAAGAATTTAGGATATTTCGATGAGCCACTTTGAACACCAACGCCTATTGTTGAATCTTTCTTTAGTTTATTCCTTATGGCATTAAATAATCTTTTAATCCCTTCTTTAGGTTCTTTAGAAATCAACCGCAATGAAATCAACTCAACTTCGTTTTCATTTGCCCTTCCTCCTATTCCTTCAATAGTTCCCTTGCATACTTCATCATCATAAAAAGAAATACCTGCTTTGTTGTAATCTTTTAAAGAGACAAAGAAAAACAACTTGTCCTCTATACCATTGCCAATAACACTTCTATAATTTGCCATATTGATTGCTGTACAAAAAACATCTTTTGTGTTCTTTTTCCTAAAATATACAACACAATCATACCTAACTACCATATCGTTAATATATGGCACAAACTCAACCAAAGGCATAATAACATTTATATAAGACATAAGCAATTAATGAGTGTCTATTTTTTTGTTTTCCCCATCCATCTTTGCCCAGATAATACAAACGTATCTATACATATTGTTAGATTTTATACATAAGAATATAAATTATCTCCCCCGATAACCAAATTGGATTCTGACTAATGTAATTACCTGCACAAGAGTCATAGTAGCGGAAACGGTTATAATACAGTCCCGTCTCAACGTCCTCATACTGACCTTGATACTTAAACGGAATGAAGGAGGAATTATTGTTGTCCTTCCTTCTCTTTCTACCGAAACTGTCGAGTTCCTGCTCCCATACCTTGTTGTAATGGAATATACTTAATGATTAAATGGAAAAGATGCTTTAAAGGCGTGAGGTGTCCGTATGGGAGAGAGTTTTTAGATACCATCAATAGATATTATCCACTGAAAGACTATATAGCCAACAATGATAGATTGCGTGATGGCGTGCAGTACGCTAATATTACTCTTAAAGTAAATGAAAGAAGTATAACACTTAACTTCACTATTGAGGGAAACAATTCGGCAAACTTTACCGCAAAGAAGAAAGATTTTACTGAAGTTATGAGGATGGGAGATTTTACGATACAATTTCCTGCTGATAGTTTTGATGTTTATCATCTCAAATACACTGGAAAGAGTTGCACCTTTGCAAGATACCTGGATAGAACGTTTGCAAAACTCGGACTTGCTTTCATAGAACCGGACCCGACAAATAGAATATAAAAATGAGGGTGTGTCAAAACTCGTTTTCAGCTAAAGACAGCTATCATTTTGTAAAGAATAACCGTTACCAAAGAGTTAATAACTCAATGATAACGGTTACTTTAATATTTATGAGGGAGTGAAACTGTTAATATGAAAGGAAGCTTTTCTGAATTCTTAGTTTTGACACACCCTCCTTATTTTACACCTAATATTTTCGGAGGGGGTGATGAGGTATATCGTATTTTGCGAGGTACCTTCAATGCTTGCTTATCGCATCGTGTGGATTGCTGTACCCCAGCATCTTATCAACGTCTGTTGCACCGAATAACACACTCCCATCTTCCTGCTCAATGGTTCTTATTTCATTGAACAGCTGCTCTTCCTCACTCTGGTATTTGAATATCTGTAACTGCATAAATCCTAAAACGAATTGTTTTGCACATCTTTTTGTTTGGCTTTCACATCTTTCTGAGCCTTTATTTCTTCTTTTGTTGGAATGTGTTTCTTTTTAGGGAAAGCATCATTTGAGATTGTTACGATGTAATAAAACTTACCCCCGCTATCTTCTTCTCCTAATCGAATCAAAACATTTTTGCTACCAACTTTATATTGTGCGAAACTAAACTCATAGCCTTCGTTGAAATCTAAAATACTTATATTATCGTCTCGCATAATAGGCTCTCCCATCTTTTTTTGGAATATATTAGCAAGAGTGTTACATTCAAGAACAAGGTCATCTATATGGTCGGCAGTAACTGAATATGATTTTAGAGTAATTGATGTTAATTCGTCTTCTTTAAAATATGCGTCAAATGAAGATAGATTTGGAAGCGAGAATGTCTCCTTTATATTGTATAAAACATCAAAGTCCATACTTATATAATCCTCTCCTACAAAACAATCTTTCATTATCTTGTTCTTAGAAACGTCAGCTTTACTTGTTCCAAATTTGATTTTACCCCAAGCAATTAAGGACTTTTCATATCTTATAGAATCTTGTATATGGCGATTTCGTTTCTCTACCCGAGCTATACTATCTTGAACGTGTTTGCTATCTACATTAGTTTTATTACCACATCCAATTAATATGTTCAGAATAACAACAATTAAAAAGGTATCTATCAAATATCTTATTTTTGAAAATTTTTAGTTATACTTTGACAAAGTATATAATATTTCCTAAATGTGCAAACTATTCCTTATTTTCTTTAATTTCCTGCACTATTATATATAATTTTTCTATGTCTCTTCTTTTTTGTGATTTGGCAATATGTAATCACTTGCCTTTTCTTTTGTTATAACTGAACGTCCGAGTTGCTTTTCCAATTGATTTCGTGCAGCTTTGGCAACACTTCCACCTTGTCTTGCTACCTGATTATGAGTTTTGAAGTCCTTCGGATTATTCTGCTTTGAAATTTCGGTAGCTGATGCTTCTGCAAGGGTATTAAGAGCAAGTTCTACGTTAGTCATATTATCCCTAAGGCTTTCTTTTGTCAATCCTTTCAACTTCTTATATCCTTTGGTAGTCAACCCACTCCATTCACGGGTAATTGTATTTGTAAGTATAGCATATAAATTATGCTCTGTTATTCCTCCACGTTTCCATTCGTCAGTTAAGAGCTTTCTTACTTCTATACTTTTCAGACGTTGGTTAATCCACGCATCAGAATACCCTAATCGTTTATAATCCTCTATTGCTTGGTTGATAGAAAGCTCAGGGTCTTGCATTTGGTCTATGCGTGTGCTGGCAACTTGTGCCATCCACTGCTTAAATGGCTCTGCTTTAGGAGACGGTATTGATTGTATTAATCTGAATAGTTGGTCCATATCCGCAACATCTGTCTTTCGCATTTTCCCATCAGCCGCAGGAAGTTTCAAAGCGTTACAATTTGTAACGGTTTCATTTCCCTCCTTTTTGAGACGATTTTTTAACACTCTCCAGTATGTTTGCGGATTATCGCTATCTGTTAATACCGCAATCACATCAACAATAGAGAAGTACCATTTTTCCTCGTCTTCATTCCAAATTGTGCGTACCTTTCGGTCGTCGAATAATTTAACAATGTTCTTGTTTCCCATTTATTAATCTCCTTTCAGTTCATACACTATTTTTTCAAGTTCAGACAGATTATTTGTATGATATGTCTTATTCCCATTTTTTATGAATGCCACAAAGCTACCACTCCCTACTACTTCTTCGAGCAAAACGAACTATTGCCATATAGGCACGTTAAGAGCATCGGCAATTTCTTCTGCTTTTTCTACAAATAGATCCCTACCACTTGGCGACTTAATGCTTGACGGCTTACGCCCATAGTGTCAGCAAGTTGAGAAAGAGTTATACCCTTTCCTTTAATATTTCTTTTATTCTTATATTGCAAAGATAGCTATTATATATATGGTGTAAATAATACTGTTTACTAAATTGTGTTAATAGTAATAAACCTATTACCCTTATATTTATATACGTAAATAGTATTAACGGCACATACAAGTCTTAATCCTTATTGTAATGGAATATACTTAATAATAACATAAAGCCTATTCTGAAGACGAATACTATTTATTCATCTTCAAAACAGGCTTGTCGATTTGTAGTCTTACTTTTAAGTTAAAAGTATTGTGGCTTTATTTCACTATCTTTTCCGACGTTTGCGAACCGTCTATATAAGTGGTGGTTTGAATGTAGACTCCATTTTGTGGATTTTCTACTCTACGACCAGAAAGATCGTAATATTTAATATGGTCTATTTGCTTTACGGTTGCAGCATTTATACCGTCGGTTGTTATCTGATATTCTGTAATTCCAGAACTTAAACGTGTGTCGCCGTCAATATATAAGGCTTCCATACCTACTTTTACTTTTGCTTCTTTGTAGAAGTATATTGCTCGTGCATTATCGTCGTACTTATAAAATTGGTATTGGTCCGAGAAAGCATACGGCACATCGGTCATTTCAGCACTCAAGTTTTTGTAAACATCGGGCTTAAATGTTACACGTTCGCCATCTATATATAGATTATAATAAAGATGTGTAGGGTCGAGATAGTTAAAATCAGCTGAATAGTAGCTCAATGTAAATTGCAATCCGCCAGGTCCTCCCCATGGTTGTGGGTCGTATGCCTGATAAGCTGTGAGTTTTGGTGGCATTGGCGCTGCAGCTTTCTTATTCCATTGGCTAATTAGCGGGTAACGATAAGAGTCGAATATAAAAGTACTTCGGTCGTCGTCCTCACTTTTGTGTATCATTAATAGTCCTTTTGTGCTGAGTTCATTCTTTGTTGCATCGTAAGTAAACACTAATGGTTCGCTACCAATGCATGCTTTGTCGAATTCGTCGCCCATTTCGCTTTTACCTTTTCCCATAACGCCCGATGAAGCATATACATAGCAAGCTGTTGTACGGTCTATTCCGAGATACGATGTACGTGGAAATGTTACAGTTGTTCCGTCTTTTGTACCTTTTATCCAATAACCTTTTACATTTGCCGATAAATCGCCTAAATAAGCATCGTTACCATCGAAGGCATATTTTACTGGATATAACTGAGATTTTCCGTCCATATCCATATAAAGCATTAATCCTTCGTAGGTTTTTGCCGATGCGGGAGGAGCCAACTTATTATCGTCTTTGCGTATTGCTCTATAAGTTTTTTCGGCATAACTTGTCCATGCGCCATTTGGACGGCACATTCCTATCATTTCTTCCGGGTCGAGCACCATTTCAAGTGTATTGTTGCGCCATACATATTTTAGCACTTGTTTTTCTTTCTCTTCGTTTGGCACAAATGTTTCTTTACCATTTCTTGTTCCTTGGTGTATTCGGTAGAGAAAACCATATTTTTGTTCGCCCGTAGAGAAGTCTTCTTCCGAATATATGGCTTGTGGAAGCTGAAATGCAATAGTGTCTCCTTCGGTTTTCTTACCTTTTATCCATGTTTTTGTATAAAGCGAGTTAAGTGGATTTTCAAGATACACTGCTCCATCGTTTCCAAAAACTATTCTTTGCCAATCTCCTGTACTTTTATGTGGCACTCCATAGTAATATACCGATTCAAATCCGGTGGTTGTACGATATAGGTTTATGGTTTCTCCCTCTGCAGGTTGTGTTATTATTGTTGGTGTTTCTTGTGCTATTGCTGTTGCTGCGCAAAGAAAAATCGAAAAAAGAAAAATATAAATTTTCCGCATAAATAATATTGGTTTTAAAGTTGTTTGCTAAAATGTTTCTGGTTAAAGATAATTTATAAAAAGCAAATAAAGTATATGGTATTTGTTTGCTTAAAAATAGAAGTAAACCACACCATATACTTTATATATTTATTAAACTATCGTTAGTTCTGAATCATTTGGAATTTAGCTTGTGCCTTTTTGCCTGTTATTATTGGCATTGTTGTTACACCATGCGATGTGCTATTTTCTAAACGCATAGGTACAGTTACCTTACTTTCTGATTCGCCATTACCTGTAGTGAACTCAACTTTTACAAGTGGTCCCCATTCTTCGTTTATATTTTTAGCCAACGAACAAGCATAATATGTTGTATTTGGGTCTGCACTCCATGTAGCATTATCTACACCATACTGATTCCAATATGGATCTTGTGCACGGTCTGTTTTCAATAAATTAATTACACCCGTTTCTCCCATATCAGCTTTATCGTAAGCTGTTTTTTCTATAATAATATCTCTATGAACAGAGCATTCTGCATTTGGAGTATAAATTACACGTTGATAGAAAGCATCGCCACTTTTTGCAAATTCTTTTATTTCAATATCTACTTTTGCTATACCAGTTCCGCCAAGTTTCTTTGTTGTTACTGGAACTATAACCATATCTGCATAAGTTTCTGCTTTATCCCACGCTTGTATATATATTTCGTATTTAGTATTTGGCTCCATTCCTGTCCATTCGTGTTCTCCTTCGCCAGTTCTTGGCACTCCCCAGCGTTTTATCATATCGCCTATGTTGCTTAATCCCATCATCGGACCAAATTGTTCGAATTGTTCTTGTGCTTTTCCTTCAGGGAAAATACAAACTGCATAGCCTGCAACATCGGCATTTGGTGTAAATTTTGCTTTAATTGTTGTTGCTGTTGTGCTTACTATTTCGCCTTTTATTTGTGGATTTCCAACAAGTGGTTTCTTTGGTGTTGTAAATTCTGCTTTCGACATACTACAAGCTACGCCATATTTATCGTAACCAAGTGTAAGAACCGTATAAGGTGTGTTGTCTTTAAATGGTTCGTCAAAACCTGTCATTTGTGCATTTGTAAAATCGTCTTGCATCATTGTTGCATTTATTCTTTCAAAATAAGAAGCTGCAACGTCGTCGCTGGTTATTCTGCTTGACAACGATTTTGGAATACAAGTAATTTTATAGCCAACACACTCTGGAGTTTTCTGAACTGCTACCCAAAGTGTATCGCCAGAAGCACCACTTTTATAGTCTTTATAGGTTACATCGGCAGCAACTCTTCCTTCTACATTTGCAAAGAAAATGCTGTCTACACGGTCTACTATAAATGCTTTGTGCAAATTGTTCTTTTCTAATACAACTAAACGGTTAGGTTCGGTCTGTGCAAATGTTGCAAGACTAAAAATTGCCATTAGGCAAAGTAATATTTTCTTTTTCATTGTTTTACAAATTTAAAGGTTGTGTTTTTAAGTTTAATAATAAATACGCCATTGTGTAGGTTAGAAACTTCAATTCCTTCGCCGTCAGACACTTTTGCACGTAACAAAGTTTGTCCGTTCAGGTCGAAAATTGCAACTTCTGCCTTTTCGGCACCTAATCCGTTAAAATAAATCATATCGCCTCGTTGCGACATTTTTATTTTTTCTGCTTCGGTGTTGCCCACTTTACCAATTCCACTGGGAGTTGATACAAATTTAATTCCCTTAATGACCGATAGTTTCCACACAGGTTCTACCGAGAACTTGCTACCTATAATATGCATACCATTGGCATCGAAGGTTATCTTCTGAATGTCTGTAATGGCATACTTGCCGACATCTCCTGAATGTGGCGTAACCACAAGTTGTGTCTGCGCGTAGGTTTGCGAGAAACTCATTGTCATTATGACTGTTAGTACAGCTAAAAAAGTGTTTCTTTTCATAATGAATGATGTTTAAGCTAATGTTTAAAATTATATAATTTAAAATTTCTTCAATCTGTTAGGTTCACTTTCGTATAGATTTCGCCTGTAATCTCATTCGCCAGAATAAAGTGCCTATAACACTCTTCGTATTAGAGGTTCTATGAAATCTTTGTAAAGGTACAAGTAAATTCGGAAAAAACTTAATTTATTTTAAACATTTTGTAGCAAATTAACATCACTATACATTTTTTCGTAAATCATATTATAGTTTATACCATTCAGCATAAAAAGAACGCAAAGTGTTTGCAATAAGTATGTTTCAACATTGTGTACAAAAATTAGGCTATTATGATAAGTAAGAAAAACAAAACGAGAAAAACAGAAATAATAATTAAAAACTCTGGAAACATAATAAGAAAATTTTTTTTCTCATTATTATTTCGGTGGAATACACTTGCAACTTGCTTTTCTTTTAAACCAATATATAAATATTAGCTAATTGAAATAGCAAAAACTTGTTTTACACCAAGAAAAGCCCCATTTATATAAATAAAGTTCGTATTTTGTACAATTTATCAATCATTTTTATTACCTTTGCAACCGATTTAATTTAGAGATAACGCAACCGAAAATAATACGCACAGAAGAAATAAATGATATGAAGGATAATAAAAAAGTATATTCTCAGCCAAAAACAACGCTGCTTTATATGGAAAATCAAGAAATGATTTGCAGTAGTGTTCAACCAAAGCAAAATGGTTCTATCCAAGCAGATAATAGTTATACTCCTGGTGGTGAGCATAATGGTGGCTCGGAAGAGTGGTAAATTTGTATTTTATAAAAGAAATAATAAGAAGTGGAGCATTGATATCTAAAAAATCAATGCTCCACTTCTTTATAATATTCATAACAATTCCGCAAACTACCTTTAAAAAAAATAATTATAATAGCTTTAAGCAAAAGGATATATATACAAAAAAATAGGACACCATTTTGTGTCCCATTTTTGTAATATCAGGAAATTTATTTAGTACTTAATAAATGGGCGAACTTTAGTTGAGTTATCCTTCGCTGCACCTCCAAAATGAACAAATTCACCATGATCATAAATCAAAACAGTAATAGCTGTAGCGTTAGCTGAATTAAACATATTTGAAGTCCAATACCAATCATTAAAAGGTTCACCATTTGCTTGATAGAATAATATTTCGGCTAATTGATATCCTAATTCACCAGTCCATTGATGTTTTTGTTGATTAAACTTGCTATATCCTTGTGTAGGATCGCTAAAGCCAAAATATTTTAATGCTAAATCCCAATCACCAACGCCAGGCAAATACCAATTTTTTCCGTTAACTTGTGCAGCATAGTGCGCAGCATAATAGAATGCAGGGAAATTTGTAGCATCGTTTGCTTTTATTTGTCCACTGGGCTTCGTAGTATAGCTTCCATTCCAAGTTTCATCATATCCATTATCAGCATTTCTAGCGTCAATTAAACCATTATATTCATATTTATAATTATATCTTGACCATGTATTACGTCCTTGAGGTCCTGTTGGTGACCAAGTATAACTACCAGCATTTTTAAGTGCCATTGCTCTTCTCTTATCTTTGTTGACAACTAATGCAATTGGTGTTTTATTTTTGTTGGCAAGTAATGTTCCTACTGTTCCATCGGTAAACAAATAGTCTGCTTTGTAATACACAGTTACTGAGACTGTATAACTTTTACCAGCTTCCAAATTACCAGCAATAGCTTCTGTTATTCGTAATTGTTTGCCTGAAACTTCTTTATCGTATATTTTTCCAGTAGTACCTTCAGCAGAAGTATTGAAAGTAAATAGCAACTTTGTTATATCTGTACCTGGAACAAAATAACGAGGTGCGGTTGTTACAATGAAAGAAGACTCAGTTGCATTGCTTTGATTAGCTGTAAAACTACCAACAGCAATATTACCTGCAGTGGTATTTTGGGTAGTTGTGGTTGTGCCCGTGGCAGGATCAAGTGTTAAACTTTCAGGAATTGTATTTGCTGCATAGCTAAATTTTCCTGTCATTGGACCATTGAAAGCTGCATTACTAAAGGCTTTCACCTTAAAATATACCTGAGAAAGAGTAGGTTTTAATGTGAAGTTTACTTTAGATTTCAATACATTAGCAATTGTAACATCTTTCTTTTCATAATATGCTTCCGTTTCATTACTTCCCATTTTAGTTACAATCTTCCCATTCTCGAACGATATTTTATCGTTAAAAGCATAGAATTGATATGTACCTGGTGCAAGATATTTCTCTGGATTAGAGCCATCTTTCATTGTGTAGGTGCCGTCTGATTTATAGTTTATCTCCCATTTTTGTTTCAATTCTGTGCCTTGATATGCAAGTATTGTATAATCTCCTGCAGGAGCTTGCCCCACTGCACGAGTATTTGCTGTTTTTGTGGGAGTTTCTACAACTTCTACAAGTGCTTCTAAGCCATTTCCAAGATTTTCTGTTGAAGACGACACTACACGTCCTTCATTTTCTTGGGCAGCTCGCGAAACTTCTGAATATTTATTTGTTGTAATACCAAAAGAAACTAAGCTTCCTTGTGGACCAGCTGGCTGGTTTTCTTCGTCGATTGCCGAATTGCTATCCGAATTTGAACATGCTGTAAAGAGAGTTGCTGTCAATAAAAGCACAAAAGACAGTAACCATTGAGTTGTTTTCTTTTTATTCATTGCTTGTTTTTTGTTAATCCTGAGTAAGAAAATAGCCATATCACTATTTCTATTTCTCTATTAGTTATATCCTTTTTTATACTATTTACAAGTTTCCGGGTGCAAAGGTAGCACTTTTTATTAAAAAATATGGTATAACGAACACTATTTTAAAGAAATAAGAACGAAAAATGCTCCTGCTATCTACGAATTTTATTCGTAATGGCAGGAGCATTTTTATTATGGTTGTGCTATTTGCTATTTCAACCGAAAAAGAATAGCATATTTGGTTTTTGGCTTATTCTTTAAAATTCGGTTGGTTGGAACGAAATAGAGAACCAACCCATTTGAAGAATATCAGTTAAATCGAATTGAACCATCACGTTATTCTGGCTATTTATAAAGGTTGGCAATGCACTTACGCCTTCTTTATTTACATAACCATTTTTTTGAAGTAAATCTACAATATAAGGTGAACGAGCAGTTAGGTTATTAAAGGTAATAACCAAAGCAGCTGCATATTTACCGCCGTCGTCCATTAGAAGAATTTTTGGGAAATCTTCTGAATCGGTGTTTACAACTATACCTAAATCTATTTTTTCTTCGCTCTTATAATAAGGCAATTTTCGATATTCGGCAACTACCTCGTCTAATGTTTTTTTGCCAAACTCTGTTAAAGGCATTGGGAAATTAACAGTAAGTGGTGGAACTTGTCCTGTTAAATCAGAATAAGCATAGTGCATTTGTGGTAGATATTCTGTTTTTCCCTGTGTTTTATCTTGCATTTTTACGTAACAAACCGATTTTTGGTCGTAGTTATAGTAAATAACATCGCCTTCAGAATCGTACATACCCGTATAGATATAATTTGTTTCCTTTAGATAGTTTGTTATTTCTTTAGGTGTAGGTACATTTTGGGCATCTACAAATAACGAAGCTTCTTCCAAGCTATTTTTTGTGTAAACATCGAACCAATATTTTACGCTCTTCCAACGTGTTTCGCCCGTGTTATAAACATAAATACCGTTTTCTGGTTTAGATTTTTCGGTATTTAGTGTATGGTTCATACGTTTTTCAAATAGCTGCATTAGTTCTACAGTGGCACCTTTTCCGTAGAATGGTGTCCATGCTCCGGTAGTTTCATCGGTTAAAAACGAAATTCTTGTCCACGATGTAAAACTATCGTCATGTGGTCCGAAGAAATATTCTGCTCCATTTCCTGTATTATTAATAAACACCACTGTTTTTGCAGTTTTATTTACATATACTTTTACATCGTTGTTTAGCGAAGCTTTTGTTTCAAGTTCGTAACCTTGCTTACGTAAAAAGGCTTTAAACGCATCTATTTTGTTGGTTTCAAGTGTGCTTTTTGCATACATATATACACCTTGTCCGTTGCCATTATATTCCCAGTGTACAGTTTTTCCATTAACTGTTTTTTCTAATATAAGTTTTCCGCTATTAGGTTGTGTAGCTGTAAAGCCTTTTGCCTCTTCGGTTGCTTTAAGTTCTGTAAGAGTTTTTGTGAAATCGGCTGCAGGAAGTTCAAAATTTTCTTCTGTAACACTTGGTGCTGTACTATTGTCGGTATCAAAGAAAACTAAACTGTCTACTTCTTCAGACTTAAATACTTGTTTTTTTCCATTTTTGTAAATGTAAACACCTTGTGCAGATGCTGCAACGGCACATAAAAGAAATGCAAAGGTGAGGGCTGTAGATATGAAAGATTTTTTCATTTTTTTATAAACTTAAATGATTTGTATTGTGTTTTAACGATATATATACCTGGTTGGAAATTGCTAAGCGAAACGGTTAAGCTACCATCTGCACCAATTTTATAGCTTTGGGCAAGTTGTCCGGCATTATTATATATGCGAACAGTTTCGCCAGATTTAAATTCTGTAAATGTCATCGACTCTTGTGTAAGTGTAGCATTTCCACTTTTATTGGTTGTTGTTGCCGATTCTATACCATCAGTCTGGTCGTCGAAAGTAACTCGTTGAATATCTGTAACAGCATATAGTAAATCTACTGTTTTAGATTTAAGACGTACATTGTCGTTTTCTACAGTCATTGTAGGACGTTCGGAAAGATTGTACGATACTTTTTGTCCGTTAGTAAGCCAAACCAGTATTTTTGTTGGCTGTGCACAGACAGTTATTGCTGCCATAAGGAGCAATTGTAAAAGACAAATTTTCTTCATACTAATTCGTTTTTAATATAATTTCCTATTTTTTTGTTTATTCTCTTTGCATTTACATTTACTTACGACTATATTGTCGAGATTTTGACATTCGAACTATTATTTCGTTGTATAAGTTTTTGCCAGCTATTGTTGTTATGCACCTATATAGATTAATGTTATTGCATTGGTATTTTTTGCTTTATTGCCCTTTGTTCTATTTATAATATGGCAACTTTTTTATTCTATTGTTTTATTCTTTTAAATAAAAGAGGCGCAAAACACCTAAGCCATAGTTCAGTGTCAGTTATAGATTTCTTGTTCTTACTGTATCCGCTGTATTACAGATTGTAGATTCTGGCTGCAAATATAGCAATATTATTTTAAAACATAATATTTCTTTTGCAAAAAAGAAGTTCTTTTCTACTATTTCTTACTATTAGTGTTCAAAAAGTCTTTTTTGCCCACTTTATTGTTAGAGAGGATTTTTTTTAATATATTTTGAATTGATATTATATAAAGCGTATATTATTTTAATGAATAGTGTTTACAGAAAAGACAAAATATAGTTGCCGAAAAAATATAATAAGAATTTTAAAATTTATAATTACATTTTTTTATTTTGTAATTAAAAATTATTTGCATTTTAATTATATTTTTTTTGGTGTGTACAGAAAGGCAATATTTATAAATAAAAAGAAAAAGCGATTATAGAGAATTTTTCTATAATCGCTTACACAACAATTGCTAAATGTATATTTTTAGATGTAGTGCCTATTTGCTTTTTTTGTTGCGCTTTGCCTTGTTTCTGGCATTAATATTTAAACGAAGAGCCACCTAAAAACTCTCTAAGCAACGATGTTGGTGGTAAACTTCGGAAAGGTAACGAAGAAAAATAGCCTAAAAACTTACGCAATCTATATGCTTCTGCATATTCGTTACAGTTTTCTGGCACTTGTTCTAACACAGCTTCTGCTTGTGCTTTTAAAACTGCAACCTCGTAAAGCATTGCGGTATTAAACATAATATCGGCATTTTCCTGATAAGGAAATATCCATTTCTTTTCTCCTGCGCGAACACTTGGCCAACGTCGTATGGTTTCTTGTGCAGAACAGCCACGATATTTATGGTCGCGAACAATACGTCTAATAAGTCGGTTGTCGGTTGTAGGAATATAATTGTGGTCGTCTAATAATATTGTTGTTAAAGCAGAAGCATAAATACGGAATTTTTTATTGTCGGCAATATCGTTTGTCAGCATCGGATTTAAAGCGTGTATACCTTCTACTATTAAAACATTATCAGAATTTAGCTGGAGTTTTTTACCTTTCATTTCGCTTTTCCCTGTTTGAAAGTTATAAGAGGGCAATTGCACCTCGTCGCCACGGAATAATGCCAAAAACTGTTCGTTAAGAAGCGGAATATTTAGTGCATATAAGCTTTCGTAATCGTAATCGCCCGACTCGTCTTTAGGTGTATCCACCCGATTTACAAAATAATCGTCTAAAGAAATTTGTACTGGTTTTATTCCACAAGTTAATAACTGCACAGAAAGACGCTTACAAAACGTAGTTTTTCCACTCGAAGAAGGTCCGGCAATTAGCACAACCTTCACATCTTTTTTGTTTGCTATGGTTTCTGCAATTTGCGAGATTCTTTTTTCTTGCAATGCTTCGCTAACATTTATAAGGTCGTTAGAAAAACCTTGTTTCACGGCTTCGTTAAAATCGCCAACAGTTCGTACACCTAAAATTTCTTGCCACCGATGATGCATTCTAAAAACCTCAAACATTTTGTCTTGGTTTATAAAATTATCTAACTTTGCAGGATTTTCAGACGATGGTACGCGAAGTAATAATCCGTCGAAGAATTTTTCTACTCCAAAAAGCTTAATTTGCGATGTATTTGTGAGCATTGCACCATAATAATAGTCTACATAGTCGGTTAATTTATAATAAGTGGTATAAAGCGAGCCAGTACTTTCAAGGAGTTTTACCTTAGCTTCGTCGCCCAACTTTCGAAACATATTAATAGCTTCTTCGGTTGTAGCCTCATAACGCTGTATAGGTAAAGCTTGATTTATAATGGTTTGCATTTGTTGGCGTATATTTTCAATATCGCTATTTGTAACTTCGCGATGAATGTTAATGTTGCAATAATAGCCATTTGCCACCGGAATATCTATTACAACTTTGCTTTTTGGATATATATCGTGTACGGCTTTACACAAAACCATAAACAAAGAACGAATATAAGTGCGCATTCCCGAAGCAGAATAAAGGTCGAGAAACTCTACATCTTTATTATGAAATACACGAAAATCTAATCCTTCCACCTTGTTATTTACCTTTGCACTTATTGGTCCAAAGTTCATATTAAGATTAAATGCAGTATAAACATCATAAAGTGTACTGCCAATTGGGACTTCTAAAGTTTTTTTATTATTTTTGCAACGGATTTGTATTACTTGTTTCATCTTGTATGAACGTTTAACGATTTTAATCAGGGTATAAAGTTAGCAAGTTCTCATTAAAGAGCAAAAAATAGCATTAGAAAAAAAAGATTATTATGACTACAGGTATTTATTTTGCCATTATTTTCAAAATTATTGGTTCGTTGGCATTGCTTATCTATGGAATGAAAGTAATGAGTGAAGCATTACAAAAAATGGCAGGTTCGCAATTACGCCACATTTTAGGTGCAATGACTACCAATCGTTTTACTGGTATGCTTACAGGAACATTCATAACTTGTGCTGTACAATCGTCTTCGGCAACAACGGTAATGACTGTTTCTTTCGTAAATGCAGGGCTATTAACCCTTGCTCAAGCTATTTCCGTGATAATGGGTGCTAATATTGGAACAACACTTACGGCTTGGATTATGTCGTTAGGATATTCTGTAGACCTAACAAGCTTTGTTTTTCCAGCTTTTCTTGTGGGAATTGTGCTGATTTACACACGAAGAATGCGCTATGTAGGCGACTTTTTGTTTGGTCTTTCGTTTATGTTCTTCAGTCTTGTACTACTGAGCGATGCAGGAAAAGCACTTCATTTAGACACTACACCTGCAGTTATAGAGTTTTTTAAATCGTTCGATATAAACAGTTATTTCACTATTCTGATATTTCTTGCCATTGGTTCCCTCATAACTTGTATCGTTCAATCGTCTGCTGCAGTTATGGCAATCACCATTTTGCCTTGTTCTACAGGTGTTTTACCTATTTATCTTGGTATTGCATTGGTTATGGGCGAAAACATTGGAACCACAATTACAGCCAATTTAGCAGCATTAGCAGCAAACACACAAGCACGAAGAGCAGCATTAGCCCACTTAATGTTTAACGTAATTGGTGTAGTTTGGGTGCTCGCTATATTCTATCCTTTCGTAAATATGGTATGTGGTTTTGTTGATTATAATCCTGCAATTGGTGCAGTCAATGCTAATATAAAAGTAAAACTACCTGTTGTTTTAGCAGCATTCCACACAACATTTAATGTTGCAAATACATTTTTGCTAATTTGGTTTATTCCACAGCTCGAAAAGTTAGTTTGCATGATTATAAAACCACGCAAGAGCGAGACAGAAGAAGACTTCCGTTTGCGTTTCATACAAGCTGGAATTATGAAGACTCCAGAACTTTCGGTGCTCGAAGCAAGTAAAGAAATACAATCGTTTGCCGAACGTTTACAACGAATGTTCGATATGGTGAGAGAACTATTACATACAACCGACGACTCTAAATTTGTGAAATTGTATTCGCGAATAGAGAAATATGAAGGCATTTCGGATAATATGGAGATAGAAATAGCTAAATATTTAGACCAAGTTAGTAATGCTCACCTTAGCGATGAAACAAAAGAAAAGGTAAGATCAATGCTTAGAGAGATATCTGAACTAGAAAGTATTGGCGACTCTTGCTATAATATAGCTCGTACCATAAATAGAAAAATATCGGCAAAAGAAGATTTTACTGAAAAGCAATACAACCACATTGAACAAATGTTTGAACTTACCGACGATGCCTTAACACAAATGAACAGTTTGCTAATAGGACATAAACACGAGAACGATATAAACCGTTCGTTCAACATTGAAAACGAAATGAACAACTATCGTAACCAACTTAGCACACAAAACATTCAGGACGTAAACGAACATAAATATACTTACGCCATTGGAACAATGTATATGGACATTATTCAAGAATGCGAAAAACTTGGCGATTATGTGGTAAATGTAGTTGAAGCACGTATGGGTGTAAAACAAAATGCATAATTTTAGCATTGCTTACTTTGCAGTTTAAAGTGCTTTTAGTAACTTTGCCTGTATGGAAAAAGAAAATTTTGCACAACAATTTAGTCCTGTGGAATATACAATAAACGTAAAAGGACAACTTTTAGATTTGTCTAAACCGTGTGTAATGGGAATATTAAACGTTACACCAGACTCGTTTTATGCCGATAGTCGTATGCAAACTGAGGCTGAAATATACAATCGTACCAACCAAATTATAGCAGAAGGAGCTAAAATTATAGATGTTGGTGCATGTTCTACACGTCCTGGAAGCAAATTTGTAGACGAAGCAGAAGAAAGACGCCGACTTGCTATGGCACTTCCTATAATTCGTAAAACACAACCAAAAGCAATAATATCGCTCGACACTTTTCGTGCCTCAATAGCACGAGAAATGATAAACGAATTTGGTGTAGATATTATAAACGATGTGGAAGAAGGTAGCGATGCTGAAATGTTTCGTACTGTAGCCGAACTGGGAACACCTTATATATTAATGTCGAAAGCTCCAAACATACACGATATGCTTATAAATATTGCACGCGAAATACAAGAATTACGTGCTTTGGGACAGAAAGATATTATTATAGATCCAGGATTTGGATTTGGAAAAGACCCTATAGACGGCAATTATGCGCTAATGAATGTAATGGAACAACTACACGTTTTAGAACTTCCAATATTAGTTGGAATTAGTCGCAAACGTATGATTCACCAGCTTTTGGGTATTACAGCACAAGAAAGTTTGAATGGAACAACTGCACTAAATATGATTGCACTAATGAAAGGAGCAAGCATTTTGCGTGTACACGATGTGAAAGAAGCTGTAGAAACGGTGCAAATTTACAACCGTTTACGGCAAGCAAAATAACAATGCAAATGTTTTTGAATGTGCAATAGCAACAACATACCTGCTAAAGACACAAACATAGAACGTTTGGAGAGAGAAACAAAGCCAGTATTGCTAATGGCAATATAGAAACAACAACTAAAAGAGAAGAATATGTTTTTCGAATTTGGCATAAAAGATATCATCGATATTGTGTTAGTGGCACTTATGCTCTACTACATATATCGTATTATGAAAGAATCACGTTCGCTTAACGTGTTTGCAGGTATCATGACATTTATTGTTGTGTGGCTTATTGTTAGTCAGGTTTTAGAAATGAGACTTTTAGGAAGCATTATGGATAAATTAGTGTCTGTAGGCGTAATTGGTCTCATTGTGCTTTTTCAGGAAGAAATACGCTATTTCCTCTATAATCTTGGTGCACACCAAAAAGCAAGAAACATTCTAAAACTATTTCGGAACGATAAGAACAAAAAAGGCGTAGACCGCGAAACTATTCTCCCTATTGTTATGGCTTGTATGAATATGGGCAAGGGAAAAGTTGGGGCACTTATTGTTATAGAACGTAGTGTAATGCTTCAGGATATTGTTGATACGGGCGACTATATTGATGCTCGCATTGACCAACGACTTATTGAAAATATTTTTTTTAAGAACTCTCCGCTCCACGATGGTGCAATGGTTATATCAAAAAAACGTATTAAAGCTGCTGGTTGTATTCTTCCAGTTAGCCACAATCAAGATATTCCAAAGGAATTTGGACTACGCCATCGTGCCGCATTAGGAATTTCGCAGGCATCTGATGCACTTGCTATAATAGTTTCAGAAGAAACTGGCAAAATTTCGATTGCTATTCATGGCGAGTTCCAAGTGCGTTTATCAGCCGAACAATTAGAAAGTATTCTCACAAAGGAACTCGAAAACTTTTAAACCTAAATTGTATTTATTAGAAACTTATTTTGTGTTTTATTATGCTTCACACGAAAGCATAAAGACAACATTGTTTCTAAATAAGAATGTACAGACAATAAAAGAAAAGTAATGTCGGTAAAGACTAAAAAACATTGATGTCGCAGTTGATGTTATTTAACGTGAGTTCGACGAATTTAGAACAGAGCAAGCTGTGTGTCAATAGTCCTTTGTACATTGATACACGGCATCTTTTTTCAAGATAGAAATGTTTAAAGCAGTGATAACCAGAGTCGTGAAAAAGAATCATTATTAGCATGACTTCTGCCTTTGACATCGTGGAATCTCGATGATACTTTCTTTTTCCAGTAGGCTTTAGCGTATATTTTGCCACCATTGCATCAAAAAACTTGCAGAAATCATCTGCCATATAAAATATTTCAGTAACTTTGTCCTCGGTGATCATAGCGATTTTTGTTTGTAACTATTTGTATATTAGTTCTTTAAAGTTACAACAAATTTTGCTAATCACCAAATTTATAGACACTTATAATTCGTCGAACTCACGTTATTATTACATAAAAAAGACATCTCCTTTAAAGAAAACATACGTTAATTATAATTAATTTATTCATATTTTTAAAATAACATTATATAAGTTATTATTTAATTATTTACTTTTGGAGCATAATAAAGCCTAACCTACCTATGATCTAGTAAATTATTACGACAATATCTCTAAGAAAAAAGCAAAGAAATGAGGTGTGTATTATCAAAGCTGGAACTTGTACGGTGAGCTTATAACAAAAGATATAACAAACTAATTGAGAGAAATTTCTATTTTAAATTTATTTTTCTAACCTGCATCTTGTAAAATGGGATGCATTAACCTATTAAAAGTTATGAAACATTACAGTTTTATTGTTAGAGGGCTTAGCGTATTATTATTCGCTAATGTACTTACATCATGTAGTAGCGACATCATGGAGGATGTTACCAATGTGCCTAGTACAGACAAGAATATCAGTCCACAACTTCTTAATTCATTACCACTAGGTAAAGATATGTATCGTGTGGGCGATAAAGTTGATCTTTACAATGGTCCAACTCCTAATTCTTCGCCACAAATAGTAAGCAATGAGGGCATTTTTGATGGTATTAACGGCACGATGGTAAACAAAACACAGATGTACAACGCTAGTGCCATCCATGATGAAGTCCTCTTTTTTAACCCCAATGAAAACCAAATTTTTCCTGGCAATGTTTTAGCAGGTAACACTATTTCAAATGGCATATTTAGTCCTATCAAGAATGCAGAAGTAGAAGATATGGTAGTTACAGCCGATTTGACCCCTATGGGAGGACCTGCTTATACTGCAGTTATCCCTAATATTACATGGAGTAGCTACCAAACTACCCTTCAGCAATGGAGATCATCCCCTAATGCTGAACCCTCTGTAACAACAGAGTACAAAGTACAAGAGATCAAAAATGAAAAGGAATTTGCTACCCACTTAGGTATCAATTTTAATGGTTCACTCGTGCAAGCAGGGCTAAGCCTTGACACACAGCACAACAGAAAAAAGACGCATGTTCTCGTTTCGTTTATTCAGAAATTATTTACAGTTTCTACATCTCCTAAAAACTGCATTCTGAAATCTGCTGATATTAACTCTTTTAATGGGGTAATGCCTGTATATGTAAGCAGTGTTCACTATGGAAGAATGGCGTTTGCCCTTATTTCTACAAACTATAGTTACGATGAGGTTACAGCTGCACTTAATCTTGTTTTCCCTAAACTTAATAACTTAAGTGCTGATTTACAAATTAAATACAAGAGCATCTTAGACGAATCTGTAATCACACAGACTAGCATTGGAGGTACTATGCAAGACCATCAAGCAATTATATCTGGTGGTTGGGAGGCCTTTAAGAAAGCTATCGGCAACCCTATACCAATGTCAGCAGCAGCTCCTATTGCTTACAACTTAAAGTATGTTGGCGATAACTCTGTAGCTCGTATCCTTACGAGCAATTCTTACCCTGTTACACAATCGATTTTTGTTCCTACATGTAATAGCATCAACTTTAAGTTTACCCCAAAAGCGATCAGGGGTAAAGTTATAAACAAAAACCCTCTTTTCCTATATGGTGAATGCAACGTAACCCTTCCTAACGGAGATCGTTTTAACATTCTAAATATTAGTAAAGAGAAGGCTATTCAGGTAGATAACAATTCCTATACAGATATAACAGGCTCTAATATGCCTGAAACAGTTTCCATACAACGTCCACTAAATATGAGTATGTCAAACTTCTTGGAGCAGTATGTTACTATTACAACAAGTATGCACAATACGATTATTAACAGAGTCCCTGTAGGCGATGATCTTGGAACAACTACTGTTACTATCAAGCTAAAGGATCTTCTTTTCGATGCTAAGGCAGGCGGAAAAGCATTTAGCACAAGAAATCCAAAACAAACACTTGATTTTATGGGTGAAGTTCTTTTTGGACTTGAATATGATACATTAAAATAACGTAAGTTCGACGAATTTAGAACAGAGCAAGCTGTGTGTCAATAGTCCTTTGTACATTGATACACGGCTTCTTTTTTCAAGATAGAAATGTTTAAAGCAGCGATAACCAGAGTCGTGAAAAAGAATCATTATTAGCATGACTTCTGCCTTTGACATCGTGGAATCTCGATGATACTTTCTTTTTCCAGTAGGCTTTAGCGTATATTTTGCCACCATTGCATCAAAAAACTTGCAGAAGTCATCTGCCATACAAAATATTTCAGTAACTTTGTCCTCGGTGATCATAGCGATTTTTGTTTGTAACTATTTGTATATTAGTTCTTTAAAGTTACAACAAATTTCGCTAATCACTAAATTTATAGAC
The DNA here is from genome assembly GCF_900454935.1 of Prevotella pallens. Classification (NCBI taxonomy): domain Bacteria; kingdom Pseudomonadati; phylum Bacteroidota; class Bacteroidia; order Bacteroidales; family Prevotellaceae; genus Prevotella; species Prevotella pallens. The sequence goes on along the minus strand of NZ_UGTP01000001.1, from coordinate 226,120 downwards.
ACTTATAATTCGTCGAACTCACGTTATTTACAACAAATGTGCCAACGATGAATATTTAATGATTGTATGCGACTGACTTAATAGGCGATAGAAAGCACGTGCAGAGTGTTTTATATAGCCATTTTTTAGAGTATGAAGACAACCTTCCATGTCGGTATTTCCCATTTCGAGTGGTATTCCAACAAGTCCTTCCTCATTGTGTAAGGCAGCTTCGGCAAGAACTGTTACAAGTTTGCTCTGTCGCACCAGTTTTAGCAGAATATTTATATCGTTTATTTCTAACCGTATATTGATATTTTTTGCAGATTGTTCTGCAATATTTTCGAAAGCATTACGGTTTTGCAATCCGTGTGCTGGCATTGCTACCTGGCAATCTTTTAAATCGTCTATGGTTATACTCTTACGCTTTGCAAGTGGGTGAGTTACACTCATTGCAGCCACAAGTTTATTATTAAAGAGTACATAGCTTTCCACTCTTTCGTTCTTTTCGGTAGGCTTAAATGCCAAAACAAAGTCTACTTCGTGTCGTTGTAGCATATCCATAAGTTCTGCCATTGTTTTATAAATAATATTTAGGCGAACACCCGGATAGCGTTTCATAAAATCAAGTACTGTTTCAGTAAGTAGTGGACTAAATGTAAACGTAACGCCAATGTTTAACTCTCCGGTTGCTAAATCCTTCAAGTCGTTCATTTTTTGTTGGCAAATGTCAGCATCAACAACTACTGTTTGTGCATATTCTACCAGCTTTTTTCCTGCTTCTGTTAGTGTTACTTCGTGGCTATTTCGTTCGAAAAGCGTAGAATCGAGTTCTGTTTCGAGTTGTTTTATTTGTTGCGACAGTGTGCTTTGAGTAACAAACAATGCTTTCGAAGCCTCCGAAAAGTTTAAGAGTTCTGCAACTTTTAAGAAGTAGCGTAGTTGTCTGAGTTCCATTATTCTTATGTTCTTTGTTATTTGGCGTGCCTTGTTACAGTGAACGAAATCTTATTTAAAATGAATATAGGCATTGTTGCGCCTAACACCATTCCTAAGATATCGAACGCACAAGTAAAGCCATTCGATGTACAAAGATACAAATAATGGTTGAATAAATCTTCTTTCTCAGTAAATAAACACATTACCAGTCCTTCTATGGTGCGATAGGCATACATTCCAGGAATCATTGGTAATAATGATGGAAATGAGAATGTTTCGGGTGGACATTTGGCTCTTCGTGCCATAAGTACAGTTAAAAAGCCTATACTTAAAGCCGCAACGAAACTGGCAATAATTAGTCCGAAGTGATAGTAGCTGTTGTTCATAAGAACAAAACGTATAGCATGTCCAACAGCCGATATTACAAAACAGTATTTATAGGCATTATTTGGCGGATTACTAATGCTAGCAAAACCTATTCCGGCTAAGCCACCAAAGAAAGCATCTTGAAGTATTGAGAGTAGAAAGTCCATTTTGTTTGAGTGCTATGCTAATAGTTTGAGGTTCATAAGAAGAATACCTACCGACAAACCTACCGACAGGCAAAAGGTAAGAATAATAGCATCCATAAATCGGCTATAAGCCACAAGATAATCGCCCCCCATAAGGTCGCTAATGCTATTAATATAAGGAATACCTGGAATTAAATAAAGAACACATGTTCCAAGTGCTATTTCGGGTTTATTGCCTAAACCAAATACATAGCCAGAGGTAGCTATTACAGACGAGAAAAATGCGCAAATGAGAAAAACAAACTTAACGTTTACACCATCTTCTAACAATAGCTGTTTAAGTTTAAAACCTACAAAAGTAGCTACAAACACTATTAACATAGCTGCAAGGTCGCCACCAAAAACACGACAGAATGAAAGATTGGCAAGCGATGTAAGCAATAACACCAACCACTTGTTGGTGAAAGGTGCTTTGGTTATACTTTCGAGTGTTTTGTTTGCCTCTTCTAAATCAACGTGCCCATCAGCTATATTCCAGCTTAATCGGCTCAAATAAGTATTTTTATAGAAGCTAATGCCTGTATGAGGTGCTCTTTTTATAACCACTGACGATTGATTTGTGGTGGGATCGAATACCATAAGTTCCACACTTCCAGGCATAATAAGAAGTTGGCAAGTGATATTCCATTTTTTGGCTATACGAGCTACATTTTCTCTTATACGTGTACATGTAGCGCCACAGCCATAAAGCCATGCTGCATATTCAGCTATAAAGGTGCTTGTTTTATTTACGGGGAAGGTGGGGTGGCTATGCTTCATCTTCTGTTAAGTCGTATAATTCAAATTCATCGGTTACTTCAAATATTTTTTTGTCTCCACCTGCTGTACGGGCAGTAATAGCCATACGCAAAACAAAAGCTACTAGAAGTAATACCATTAATGCACTCCAAATAATAATTTGACTACTCATAAGTCTTTGATTTTTAAGTCTGTTAATTCTTTATTTTTGTGTTGCAAAGATAGGCATTAATTCTTGGTCGTGCAACTATTTACAATGAGTTGTTTCGATAATGGTTATCGTAATATTATATTAAAAGTTTGTTGAATGGTGGGAAAAGTAGTGGCTATGATAGATTTAAATCAAGCCAAAGCCTATTTTCAGGCACATAAAGTACACCTGTATCCCATTTTTTTGAGATAGCTGCATTCTATTTTTTGAAGCGTAGCTATAGATTATTAGGTCGGGAAATTGTCCAACAAAGTTGGTATGGTTCTTTTCAAGGTTCTTTCGGGAATTTGAAATGATAAGGACAACTCTAACGTGAGAAAGAAACAAATACTTTCTGACAAGAAAAGTTTTGTGGTGTAAGAAATAAATCCCTTTTCATTCAATATTCCAGCTTTCTATAACAAAGTAATTTCTCCAAAATTAAATTTCCTGTCACTACTATCATCTAACATTTGCATCTAACTTGTTGAATAACAGTGTATCTATGCTAAGTGTTAAATATGACAGTAAAACAAAATTAAAACTACTGTAGTAGTATACGTACATTTCTTTGAAAAGAGGAAGTAGTTATTTCCTCATCACAAGACATACAGATTGTAGAATCTGGAGTTATTATCTCTTATGTTGAAGTACATCGTTCTGTGGTTTGTTTTATCACTTCACATATTAGAAGAACCGTTTTTTCATAAGCTTTCAAATGCTGTAAAGGTAGTAAATAAAAGCGTTACGTGAAGTTTTAGCCTACCAAATGTCCATTACACCACTAAAATATAACAATGCTACGATATAATAAACCTATTAGAGTTTAACACATTGCTTAATATATTGTTCAAAAAATGGGTCAGCAGTTCTTCGCCAAACATCGCCCAAAAGTGCTACTCCACCAAAGCCATAACTCTTTATTTTATTGATATTGGCTGCGGTAATTCCGCCCAACGCAACCACTTTTTCATTGATAATGCCTTTCTGTTTTGCTTCGAAAAGAGCCTTTGGTGTGAAAGCAGAGGCATATCCTTGTTTTGAAATGCTATTAAAAATAGGACTAAGAAAAACGTAATTGCAATGCTGTTTATAGGTTTCCACTTCGCTAATTGTATGGCACGATTTCGAAACTGCACCTTTATAGTTTGGTGGCAGCACGTAGTTTCGGCGATTTAAGTGTAGCCCATGCAATGCAAAGTGGGTAGCTAAATCGAAATGGTCGTGCAGCACAAGACGGTTATGGTAGGCTGTGGGAATGGCTTCTATTAGTTTTGCCAAATCGTCGGCATTACTTTCGGGTTTCCGTAGGTGAACAAGGCCTACACCCCAATGTAGCAGTTGCGCGATAATATTTGCCTCGTTAGTAACAAACTGTGGTTCGGTAATTACAATGAGATGCATCGTTTTGTTTTTTATCAAGCATTTTCTCTCGTAGACTATACATATTATATATATTAGTTGGTTTATTACATACATTGCTATTCTTTTACTAAGAATAAAAGAATAGCAATACAAACCAAAATCATAGAAATGAATCTAACAACTGAAATCATGCGGAACAAAGAGTTACTATCATCTCTAAAGGTCTTATATAAAGTTATACTTTCAGTTATCGTAATTGTTAATATTAGGACATACGACAAGACATAAAATATATTATATGATATCAATAAAAAGGCATTACCCTTATTATTATAAATAGATAGTAGTTTAGATAACGCCATAATAAGGGCGTTAATCCATAAGAGAGATAGAACAATTCTGCTTCCTTTCATATAGTTGATGATTCAAATACTTCTCTAACTATCTTCCAAAAGATAGGTATCTAAGCTGCCAGACTATTAGCTCATTGTATTTCTTGCTTCATAGCATCATTTAATATTGCGCGATATAATTAAAATAAATGTTAGAATAAAAGATTGAAATACTTGTTCATAATTTGTTATATTTAATTGTTTGTAATAATAAAGCACGGGTTCAAAGTTAAATAAATAATATTTAAATAACAAAATTTTGTTTTAGATTTTGAATAATCTTTCAATTGTTTTCCCATATACTAAGTGAACCAAATAGGTGGCAACCGTTGCTATTACGCAACCATTGCCACCCATTGATAATTCTATTTCAAACGATTGATAATGGCTTCTGCCACCTTCTTGCCAGAAAGAAGCATACCGCCGAAGATGGGTCCCATGCGAGGTGTGCCGCCAACTGCTGACGATGCCATACCGCAAACATACAAACCAGGATATATTTCCTTTGTTCCTTCCACCACTTGGCGTTCGCCTTCCGCTACATCTAACGAGCGTTCGCCAATCACATCGCCTGTTGTTGTGTTTAGCTTAATGCCGTTTTTACGTGCAACCACTTGGCACATTTCACTATCGTGGCCAGTTCCGTCAATCACAAACTTAGCCATAATATTCAAAGGGTCTACGTGCAAACCTTCGCGAAGCACGGGAGTCCAGTTCACAACCACACCGCTTACAACATTGTTCTTAAACACAACGTCTTCAACAGAGTAACAATTAAAGATAGTTGCACCTGCGTGTGTTGCTTTGTAGAGTAGAGCTGAGGTACATTCCACTGAGTCGGCAGTGTACAAACCATCTTCGTAAGGCTCGTAATTGATGTCGAAATCTCTAATTATATGTAGGGCTTCTTGCTGTATAACCAGCTGGTTGAACATCATAGCACCTCCCCACATACCACCACCAGGCGATAGTTTGCGGTCGAAGAGTGCCACTTTTAGTCCTGCTTTTGCCATATAATAGGCGGCAGCAATTCCAGAAGGACCACCACCAACAATGGCAACATCGAGTTCGAGACATCGTTCCATCTTTGCAAAATAAGTACTGATAATTCCTTTAGACACTTTCTTTTCAATCATAATCGTATTGTTTTAGTTTATTTTTATACTACTTCTTCGTTACACTCTCCACTCTCTAGTGTTTGACTAATGCGCATTGCACAGAAGTTTGGTCCACACATTGTGCAAAACTTTCCACCCACCTTGTTAGATGTTTTCCAATATTCGAGTGCCTTCTCTGGGTCGAGCGCAAGATTAAACTGGTCTTTCCAACGAAATTCATAGCGAGCTTTGCTTAGTGCATTGTCTCTTATGGTTGCACCTGGGTGTCCTTTTGCCAAATCGGCAGCATGGGCAGCAATCTTGTAAGTAATTACTCCTGTGCGTACATCGTCTTTATTAGGTAGCGATAAATGTTCTTTTGGTGTAACATAACAAATCATTGCTGTGCCATACCAACTTATCATTGCTGCACCAATAGCACTCGTAATATGGTCGTAAGCAGGCGCAATGTCGGTTACAAGAGGACCTAATGTATAGAAAGGTGCACCGTGGCACTTCTCTATTTGCCTATCCATATTCTCCCTAATCTTGTGCATTGGAACATGTCCAGGTCCTTCTATGAACGCCTGAACATTTTTTGCCCACGCCCGTTCTACCAATTCGCCCATTGTATCTAGTTCGGCAAACTGTGCTGCATCGTTTGCATCGTATGTAGAACCAGGACGAAGACCATCTCCAAGCGATATTGCTACATCGTATTTGGCACAGATATCGCAGATGTCATCGAAGTGGCTATATAGAAAACTCTCTTCGTTGTGCACTTGACACCATTTAGAGATAATGCTTCCACCACGACTTACCATACCTGTAAGACGACCGTTAGCCAAATGAACATTCTTTAAGCGAATGCCACAGTGTATTGTGAAATAATCAACCCCCTGTTCGCACTGTTCAATAAGCGTATCGCGAAATATCTCCCACGTAAGTTTCTCTGCTTTTCCGTTTACCTTTTCAAAAGCCTGATACATTGGAACGGTGCCAACAGGAACGGGACAGTTGCGCAAAATCCACTCTCTTGTTTCGTGAATGTTCGTTCCTGTTGATAAATCCATTAGGGTATCGCCACCCCATTTACAGCTCCATACCGCCTTTTCCACCTCTTCATCGATGCTCGAATTCTCGTGAGAGTTGCCGATATTGGTATTTATTTTCACACAAAAGTTCGTTCCAATAATCATTGGTTCGCTTTCGGGGTGGTTGATATTGGCTGGAATGACAGCTCTTCCAGCTGCTATCTCGCTGCGAACAAACTCTGGTGTGATGTGTGTGTGTATGCCCAAAGCTTCGCAATCCATATTTTCGCGAATAGCAACGTATTCCATTTCTTCTGTTATGATGCCTTTCTTTGCATAATACATCTGTGTTCCTTTACGCTTTTCTATCCATGCTTGGCGGAGCTTAGGTAAACCTTTGTTTAGATCGATCTCTATATTCGGATCGCTGTATGGTCCGCTTGTATCGTAAACTACTACAGGATCGTTGGGTTGTTCAATGCGTTTACCACCCTCGTTCTTAACGGTTGGTGTAAGAAGAATGCGCCGCATACCCACCTTTAGTTCTGGATAGAGCGTACCACGCTTATAGATTTTCTCCGAATTAGGATAAAAAATCTTAATGTTTTCGTTCTTCATAATGTTATATTTCTATTAGTTTCGTCATTTCGTTAATAGGATTTACTGCTTCGAGTATGGCTCCGCTGACAGCTATTCCACTTACGCCGATGGTTGTAAGTGCAGCTATATCGGTGCTAACAATACCACCAATAGCAATAAGTGGTAGGCAAATATTTGCTTTTTTCATTTGTTTTAGAATGTCCCGATAACCCTCTAAACCTAGTATAGGCGCAAGGTTGCATTTTGTTTTAGTGTATCTAAAGGGACCACAACCAATGTAGTTTGCTCCTTCGGTTGCTAAACGCTGCACATCAGTAAAGGTATTGGCAGTTCCACCAATTATTTTTTCGCTACCAAGCATACATCGTGCTTCGCTGATGGGCATATCGTTCTTACCCAAATGTACACCGTCGGCACCAAGTTCGGCAACTAAATGTACACGATCGTCAAGCAAAAAGGTTGCATTATAGTTGCGACAGAGTGTGGAAACCTTTCTTCCAACACTTAAAAACTCGTTATCGGTAGCATCTTTCATACGCAACTGTACCCATTTGCAACCACCACGAAGAGCCATTTCAGCACCTTCTACGTAACCAAATCGTTGGTTCTCGTGTGTAATAAACTGTATGTTGTTCATCGTTTTATTAGTTTTTCAGGACAAAAGAAATGATTTACTGCTCCATGTCCGCTGCCTATGCGCACGTCTGCACCTTCCTTTATAGCCTGCGATACATAGTTTTTTGCCATTGCAACAGCTTTTTCAAGTTCTAAACCACGCGCTAAGAATGCTGCAATAGCCGAAGAGAGCGTGCAACCTGTGCCATGTGTGTTAACAGAATCGATAGTCTCAGTTTCAAAGATTATTGGCTTGCTGTTGTCGGCAAAGTAGAGTCGGTCGGTTTTAGTAGCACTTTCTATGTGTCCACCTTTTATTAATAGCGCCTTACAACCAAGGTTTAAGATTTTTATTGCAGCCTTGTCAATATCAGATATTGTTGCAATTGCGCATCGTGCTAAAGTCTCTGCTTCTGGAATGTTGGGTGTTAGTATAGTTGCCATAGGCAAAAGGCATTGGCAGAAGGTGTCTATAGCGTTTTCTTCTATAAGTTTATTGCCAGATGTAGAAACCATTACAGGGTCTATAACGAGTGGAACCGTCCTGTATTGAGCCAATACCTGCGCAATAGTTTCGATATTCTTTGCACAACCAACCATACCTATTTTTATAGCATTGGGACGCAAATCGGTGAGAACGGCACGCAACTGACTCTCTACAACTGTAGCTTCAACACTCTGAACACAGAACACTTGCTTCGTATTTTGTGCTGTAACAGCCGTAATAACCGAAGATGCGTAACACCCTAAAGCCGACATTGTTTTAATATCCGCCTGTATACCTGCTCCTCCACCACTGTCAGAGCCTGCTATTGTGAGAGTTTTTACATAGTGCATCATAAGCCATCAAAGTAACAAATGGTACTTTTCGGAAAACCAAAATATAGGGGGATACACTAAATTAAGGATAGATAAACGCAAATGTCTATATATTCGCACTTCCTACGGCAGCATTACCTGCATCAGGTTATACGGGTATAATCTCAGCTCACTCAATAGAGTGGCACCCCCTTTTCGGTTAAACCGAAAGTTTATCTGTGTGCAAAGGTACGACAATGTTTACCAATAGCAAAATCAAACTCAAAGTTTTTATCCGTTTGTAATTTTTCTTTTGTTTTCCTTTTGGTTTATTAAAAATTGAGTAAATTTGCACTCAAACAACTAATTCGTAACAGAAATGCTTGAGAAAAACATACGCGAACAAATCATAGATTTGATTCATCGACAGGTAGTTCCTGCCGTTGGCTGCACTGAGCCTATGGCTGTTGCACTCTGTACTGCACGTGCCACAGAGCTGTTAGGACAGAAACCAGAAAGAATTAAAGCCCTTTTATCTGCTAATATCTTAAAAAATGCAATGGGCGTTGGAATTCCTGGTACTGGAATGATAGGCTTACCAATTGCAATCTCTTTGGGAGCGCTTATTGGAAAGTCGGAATATCAGCTTGAGGTTATTAAAGATTTAACACCCGAATCGCTGGAAGAAGGTAAGCAATATGTAGCAGAAAACCACATAGATATAAAATTAAAGAGTGGAATAAGCGAGAAATTGTATGTCGAAATAACCTGCGAAGCTGGCGAGAACAAGGCTACTGCCATAATTTCTAAAACCCATACAAACTTTGTGTACGAGGAAATGAATGGCAAAGTACTACTTAACAAACAAGTTGAGGCTGGAGATGGTGCACCGGAAGATAACGACGACATTCAGCTAAATCTGAAATTGGTATGGGATTTTGCGACAACAACACCCATAAACGAGATTGATTTCATTTTAGAAGCTAAGCGTTACAATATGAATGCTGCCGAAGAAGCACTAAAAGGCAACTATGGACATTGCGTAGGAAAGACAATGGACCGACCAATAAGTCGTGGTTTGTTTGGTAATAGTATTTATTCGCACATTCTTTCTAAGACTGCATCAGCGTGCGATGCACGTATGGGCGGAGCAATGGTGCCTGTAATGAGCAACAGTGGGTCGGGAAATCAGGGCATTTGCGCCACCAATCCTGTTGTAGTGTTTGCTAAAGAGAATGGAAATACACCCGACGAATTGGTAAGAGCACTAACATTGAGCCATCTTACAGCTATTTATATTAAACAAAATCTTGGAACACTATCGGCACTTTGTGGTTGTATTGTGGCTTGTACAGGTTCGAGCTGCGGCATAACCTACTTGATGGGTGGCGACTATAACAACATTTGCTATTCTATAAAGAATATGATTGCTAACCTTACGGGTATGGTTTGCGATGGTGCAAAGCCAAGTTGTGCTTTAAAAGTATCGTCTGGTGTATCTACTGCGGTACTTTCTGCAATGCTTTCTATGTCTAACCAACATGTAACGGAAGCAGAAGGTATTATTGATAAGGATATTGACCAATCTATTCGCAACCTTACTAGCTTAGGAAAACATGCAATGAACGAGATGGATATTATGGTGTTGGATATTATGACACATAAAAACGGCTGCTAAAAATAGCTGTAATTAAAATACAATCCTACATTTTTAACTATACAAAAATGGTTCGCATATCGATTGATGCGAACCATTTTTGCATTTTAAAATAGATATTCTGTTGTCTACACCTTTTATTATAGATTCAAACTAACACCTACATACCACGTTGCGCCATAGACAGGAGCATACATAAAGGCAGCATCATCGCCATGCTTTTCGTCTTGCAGATAGCTAAAGATATTCTTTCCTCCTCCATAAACACTAAACGAGCCAAAGCGTTTAGCTACACGAAGATTCCACAAAGTAAATGTACTAGTCTTCTTTATCTTCGATGTTTCTGGTGCATCTTCAGAGTTATAATCTATATACATAGTTCCTTGCAACGACCCTGTTAGTGCAAACGACCATGTACCAGGAGTGTATTCCAATGTAAAATCGCCTGTCATAGCAGGGAAACGAGATATATACTTACTTTCTTTAGCGTATGCTAAACGAGCAGGAGTAGCTACACATTCTTCAGAATTAGGGTCTGACCACTCTGCACGCTCGTGTTTAAACTTACCTTGATTAAAGGTCCAGCTCACACCAGTCTTGAAATCTTTAAATGGATTCCATTTTATGCCGAGCTCAATACCTTGCACGTATGCATCGTCTACATTCTCCCACTGGTAGGTATAGCCGAATTTCTTAACATCATCGCTTGCTGGAGCAAACTGAATTTTATCTTTCAGGTCGGTGCGGAAGATATTTGCACTCAACTGAACATTCTTTGTATAGTAGTCGGCAGAGAAGTTATAGCTTATAGAACGCTCCCCTTTAAGGTTTGATGACTTCCAAACACGTGGTGAACCAGAGCAAAGATGCAAGTCTTCTGAGAAGCCGTATGGTGCACGGAAACCTGTTCCTATGTTGGCACGAAGTATGAACGATGGGCTAACCGCATACTTAATAGCAAGACGAGGATTGAATGAAGTCTTGCTGAAGTGGGTCAATGGGAATGCAGAATCAGAAACTCTTTGACTTGTTGTATATTCTTCGCCAGAAGAGTGAGTATCTAACCGCAAGCCAGGTACTACTGTAAAGTTAGGCAATATGTTCCATTCGTCTTGTACAAAGAAGCCAAATTCATCGGCATGTTTCTTACCAATAGAGGTGTAAGGTATGCCAAAGTAAGGGTTACCACGTTCATCGTCTGACGAAATAATATAGAGACCTGTTTCGCGAAGGTGTGTAAAGTAGCTCTGAACACCTGCCAATAGAGTGTGATTACCACAAATTGTAGTCAGCGTAAGCGAAGGTGTGAATGTATTTTCCTTAGCAATATAAGGGCGCATCAGTTCTACATCGGGATCAACACCGTCAGGGTGAGTTGCATCGGTGGTAGCTTCTCTATAGTTAGATAGGAAGGTATCGTTGGTTGCATTACGTTTATGGTGTACGTAAGCCATTGCTAAGTTAAGTTCTGAATGTGCTCCTATTGGTAATGTATAAGCCAAATCGGTTGAGATACGATTGGTTCTGATATTCTCTGTGCCGGCTGAGAATGGATTTAAGAATAGATCATCTTTCATATTTCCACCATAACGAAGTTCGTCCATAGCCTTTGCACGAAGCACAAGTTTATCGTTCTTAGCAAAAGGACTATATACGTAGACACTTGCTCCTACATTATTCATAAGGCTATAAACTCTATCGGAAATCTGATCTTTATGTTTTACCTCTTCACGAGTTAGTCCATCTTGTGTAGCATCTACGGCATCTTCCTCTGTTCGCTGTGCTGTTACCAATAAACCTATATTTCTATAGCGTATAGAACCTGAACCTTTGTAACTTTTATGTCCAAAGTTTCCATACTGAATGTCGGCATTTACCGTTGGTTCGAAGGTTGGCTCTTTTGATATAATGTTGATAGCACCAGCAACAGCACTACTTCCATAAAGTGCAGAACCTGCTCCTTTTACCACTTCCAGACGGTCTATATCGTTTGTTCCCATCTGTTGTAGACCGTAAACTCCAGCCAATCCAGAATATACAGGTTCACCATCGAGTAGCACTTGGGTATGTTCAGCACCAAGTCCTTGCATTCTTACCATAGAGAAATTGCAGAATTGGCATTGCTGTTCTACGCGTATTCCGGGTATACCTTCTAGCGCATCGTACAGGTTAAGGGCGTTTTTACGCTTTAAAGCCTGCGATGTCAGTACCTCTGTACGTATTGGAACATTCTTTACAAAGTGCTCTGTGCGCGTACCAGTTACCACTACTTGGCTAAGTTCTAAGGCGTCTTTGTCTAACTTAAAATAGACAGCAGTACCTTTTCCGTTTACCATTTCTACTTCGAGTTCTTCTTCTTGATAACCTTCGAGGCTTGCTACGACAGTCTGTTTCCCTACTGGCAGGTCAGACATCTTAAAGTGTCCAGACGCATCGCACTTAGTTTTCATATTCGTTCCTTTCACTGTAATGGTGGCATAAGGCAGGTGCTGTCCTGTCTCTTTCGCCTTAACATCACCGAAAAGCATTGCATCTGTGCCCTGTGCCATCGTTATTATAGCACAAAATAGGCTTAATAGTAACATAAAATTTCGTTTCATGTAGCGTTAATTATTTTTATTAGGTGAATAGCTTTTAATTTTAAGTTGCAAAGATATCTATTTTTGCAATGTTTAACAATACCTAATAATAAGTAAAAGCCATATCATTCCGCTATCATTTACATTTATTGTTCATTCATTTAATATATGTGTCATTTTACATTATATATATAGCACACATTTACATAACAATATTTAAACAATAAAAAAGTTTACATTTACTCATTACCATATAGATAATTTTATTGATTATGAATGTATTGGTATCTTCTTTCTATAACTTACATACCTAAAAATAATGATTTTAAACTGCCAAATACTATATTCATAAAATTAAAAAAGTAGGGTATTTCCTTTTTTATATAGGTGTACGCCTTTGGCTGTATGGGGAATTACTATTATATTTGCAGCAGAAATATTGAATAAAAATATAACAAAATAGGAGGAAATAGATTATGAAAAGTAAAAATATAATATGGTTAAGTGCCATCGTTGCTACGATGTCTCTTACTTCTTGCGATAGTCTACTTGCCTTAAATGGTGGTTCGTCTGGCGTAGTTTATACATCTGGAGGTGATGTTTACAATGCTGGTTACGGCTCTGATTACGGTGGTAGATATGCTTATTCGGGCATACGATACGAAGATGCACGCCGTCAGGCTCTCTTTTTATCAGACAAAATGGCTTACGAACTAGGACTTAACGATGCTCAATACGAGGCTATTTACGAAATAAACTTAGATTATTTGCTTAATATGCGAGGTGAAAACTCAATTTATGGCGACTATTGGGCACGTCGTAATAGTGATATATTCTATGTGTTGAATGCCTCTCAATACAACTACTTCGTAAATATGGACTACTTCTATCGTCCTGTTTACTGGTACGACAATACATACGCTTTCAGCATTTACAGCCGTTACGACAATCCACGCTACTTCTATCGCTCATATCCTGTATACTACGATACTTATAGAGGTGGTAGAAATCTTGGAGAACAAAGTTATTATGCCGGGCGATTTGGTAGACGAACAGGGCAGCCTGTTGTGATAAACCGCAATAATGGTAGCTTTGGAAGCTACGGTAACAATGGTTCGCGCGTAGTGCAAACACCACAAAATGGAAGCAATAGTAGCCGTCCTTCTTTTGGAAATCAACGCAGAAATAATGAAAGTGTGGACAGAAGAAGCTTCGGAAATACCACTATACAGGGGCAACCTGTTGGTGTACAACCACAACAAATGCCACAACGTTCCAACAATAATAGTAGCTTCGGTGGCTCTCGTCAGGGAACAACATCACAGCCTTCTAATTTTGGTGGTAGCTTTGGTCGCAACAATGGTTCTGAACGCACGTTCTCTTTTGGGTCAGAAAGCCGTCGTCTTGAAACGCAACCGTCTAATAGCGGATTCAATAATAACAATAGCAGTCGTGGATCGTTTGGAAATAGTGCTCCGCGTCCTAGTATGCAACCTAATCAAACAATAGAACGCCCGACACAAAACAGTGGTTCGTTTGGCGGACATAGATAGAAAACAAAACACATGCACATAACAACTGTTAGTCGGCACAAGGTAGTGGCGGCTATGACAAGAGGTTTTTTTCAAGCCTTTATAAGTGGTAGTATAGATGCCACACAGCCTGGAAAGAAGAATATAACACCCTTAGAATATAAGAAAATAATAGCCGATAACTACGAAAGGTTGTCGGCTTACTATGTTTCTGTAATGTTCCCAATTCTTATTCGGCTTAATTACACTGACGGAGAGGCTGTTGCTGAAGACATGAAACGTAGAAAATTCAGTAATTCAACATCGCCAAAAATACTTCTTCGCTATGCTTGTGGGTCTAAAGAACTGTACGAAACTGCCATTAAAGAGTATCAACAGCAGGTTAGTATCTTGCTTACGGGAAGGTTACAAACCATAACAGAGTTCTTCGAAAGCTACGAACGTGGTGCAAAAGATATTCAACCAGTAGATGTAGCCCTTGCTATCCGTTCTATGGTGCGTACTCAGATGATGACATATAGTATGGTACTGAGAACTATTAATCCCGAATTGGCAACCTTGCACCAGGCTACCGTTTTCCGTTTAATGCTCTATGGCACAATGACCTTGCTGCACAATGAGCCTATTTCCATAGAAAGCGATAACTTAGAGATTATGTTCCGTCGTGTGGCACTTAATTCGGATAACTTTGAAGTACTGATGAACGAAATGAACCAAGCCTACGAAGATTTGGTGAGAGAACAGAAATAGTGATGCTATTATAGCCCCAACCCAATAAGATATAAATAGTCATCCCTTAAAAACTATATTTCAGCATAAAGCCTGTACTGACAAGCTCTATGCTGATTCTTTTTATAAGGTACAAAAGAACTCTCATAGCTCTTTTGAAGTTATATGCTGCCGCAGCTAATAATACATTGATAGCATCTCCTTTCACACCTTTATAAAAGTTGCGAGATAATCGGTGGTCTGCTTTAAGATGTCCTATTGTTGGTTCTATACCTGCTCGTTTACAAAATAGTTTGTGTTTCTTTTTCTTTTGGTAGTAGCTGTCTTTAGCTTTAGGAACGTCTGGAATGAGTATCTTTGTCTTCCCAATCTGCTTTATACCTCTATACCCTCTATCTCCTGCTAACTTATCAACCTGCTTTCCTGTCATCCTTTGGGTTTGTTCCAATGTCTTTTCAATAGTATGTCCATCATATTCATTCCTAAAAGAACATGCACCAAGAATAAGTCCTGACCATGAGCGAAGAATAGATACTTTATTGCCAAACTCATATTGCTTATGCTCCTTACCTTTGCTGATACAAACTACATCTGGTTCGTGCAGAGAATATACTTTGTTCTTTGACTTCCTATTCTGAGAAAGAACTTTGTAATATAGCTCAAACATATTCTCATACCCTTTCTTTCCCCCAAGATTACGCTCTAGCTCTCTTACCAATCTTCCTGCTATGGTTCTTAGTTGTCTATCTGCCTTAAGAGCTTTCTTACGATTCTTGGGATGATTACGAAAACGTTGGGAACGGTAAATGCCTTTCAACGTACGCGTATAACTCTGTCGTAGAGGAAGACTCTTGTCATGAACTATCTTCAGAACGTTTTTGATTATCTTTTTATGCAACTTCGCATCTGTAGGATAGGTTATATTCTTCTCCTGTACAGTAGAATCAATGAAAGCAGTATCAAAATGATCTTCGTCATCATGGTCGGTATTAACGCGGATACTTTCTGCTAATATTAACTCCATACCTTCCTCGCCTATACGATTTCTGAAGTGAACTAACTCGGAAGCGTCACAGGGTTGTTTTGGCATAAATTCAAGTCCACCACAGAAATATTGGTAGTAAGCATTCTCGCTCCATTGAAAAACAACCATTTCATCCGACACATTACGCAAATGTTTTAAAATTAAAAGACCACACATCAGGCGAATTGGATGAGCCGGGCGACCGTTAGTGCTGCAATACAAAGGAGAAAAAGCATTTTCAAAACTCTCCCAATTAATCTTATTACTAAGTTGGAAAAGGGGATGTTGATGACTAAGCATATCCTCTAAGGAAGAGAACATAGAGAGCTGTTTGGATGTACGTTTAAGCATAAATATCTGCAAGAATTATAGTGTAAAGGTACAAAAACTTGCAGATATTTGCAAATAATTTATAGCATAATATACTATGAATCAGAGGATTTTTAGGTTTATAAGGGTAGACTAAATAGTATTAGTAACTAATTAGTTCTCAATAGCTTATAAAAAGCTATACTTTTGCATTGTAAAAAGGTAGTTTTTGGCTGGCAAAACATACCTTTTTACAAACCAAAAACCACCTTTTTAATATATAAGAGCTACTAAAAGCAGACGTATGGTTGTAGCCTCTCAATAACATCGGCTGGGAATTCTTTGAGCAATCGAAGTTGCGACAAACTACTTAATCTGCCTTTCAGTCGTCTGTATTCTACTATCTGACGTGCCATATAAAAGGTTATGTAGGGGTGGCGACGCAGTTGCGACAACGAAAGTGTATTGAGATTGAGACGTTTTGTTTGCGCATTACGCACTTCGAAGAAAGGTAACGATTCTACAGGGAACCCTTCTATCTCTTTCAGTTGTCCCACCGCTACATATCCACCAAGCCGTTCGCCATAGCTAACAATGGTTTTTGCCCAACCAGAACCAATACCAGGAACCTTCTTTAACATAGTTGTATCGGCATAAGCAAGGTTTATATGTGTGCCTAATTTTATTTTAATGGGGTATCGAATGGTATCTCTGTCGTATTTCTTGTATGGTTTATAGGTATCGTTCTTCTTATATTCTTCGTAGGCTTCGTGTAGTTTGCGTTGTTCTTCTATCCGTCCTCGTTCGTAATTTCGTATAGTTTCCATTGTAAAGGCTGGCTGATAGTCCTCGCCAATGGTTATGTATGGCTCTAAATCGCGATATTGCTTGCGAGTTAAACCATAAACTTTAGCAAACGATTGAGGCGAACGGAACACACCTCCTTTGGCTCTGTAGCGATAAATATTGCGTATTTGATAGGGTGCAAGCCCTAAACGGCTCAGCTGTAAACTATCTGCTGTATTAGGATCGAAAGGAAACAATTCTGTTTTTTGCCCGTTTTCCAACCTATATTGTCCCGAACTTGTTTCGTAACTGGCTATATCTCTTGTTCTTTCTGTAGCTATTGCCGAACTGTCGGCAGCATTAAGCAATGTGCTACTACGCTTATTACCTAATAAAAACAAAATTCCTAACACTCCAATAGTAAGACATAACAGAAAGGTAATGACTTTCCTATCTGACTTTTTCAGGTAAAAGAATTCACGAAAATTCATAGAACGGTTTACGATTGTATTTAGATTATTCAGCAGAAATTCCACTGAAACAGAAAAATATTGGTATTTTTGCAGTAAAATAGAATAGATTTATGAACAAAGCATTCTCTCTATTGCGCAAATTTCCAATGGCTATTGCGATGACTATATTTATTTTAGTTGTTTCGTTAATACCTATTCCAGAGACTCCATTAAGTGGTATTACACTCATAGACAAGTGGACACACATTGGTTTATACACTGTGCTCGGTATGATTGTGGCACACGAGTATTTTCATAACCACAAACCTGTAACCCCAAAAGGTATGTTTCTTGGTGTATGGTTGCTACCATCGCTTTTAGGAGGAGGCATAGAACTATTGCAAGCCTATTGTACCAATGGAAACAGAAGTGGCGAATGGCTCGATTTTATTGCCGATATTATAGGTAGTACTATTGCTTTGGCTATCGGTACTCTGCTGGTAAGGTTTCTTTCCAAGCAGTAAATGGATAGT
Organism: Prevotella pallens; assembly: GCF_900454935.1. Lineage (NCBI taxonomy): Bacteria > Pseudomonadati > Bacteroidota > Bacteroidia > Bacteroidales > Prevotellaceae > Prevotella > Prevotella pallens. The sequence goes on along the minus strand of NZ_UGTP01000001.1, from coordinate 208,200 downwards.
TACGCATTTGCCGATTGTAGAAACGAGGGTCGCCTGTAACCTCCATTCCTATGAAATTAGGTTTCTCAAACGGCTCAGTCAAACTTTCCAATTCTACTTCTGCCATAACCAAGCCCTCGTTCTCGCCGTGAAATTCGTCAATTTCAAAAGTATGTTTGCCACTTTTCACCAAATAACGATGCTTGTCTATTATACCTTTCTCGCACAATTGAAGAAGTTGTTCTGCCTCTTCGAGAGTTATTTCTTTTTCAAATTCGTAACGCGAAAGCCCCCCATCAACCGACTTTCCTTTAATAGTGAGGTAGCCTTTTGTATCTCGAATGCGAATACGAACGGTATTTATAGCCGCAAAATAGCCTTGTCGGACATGACTTACATTATATGCTTGGCTCTTCCAATCCATATTTTTATGGACAAGAAACTTACGTTCAATTTCTAACCCGCTACTCATTATGCATTAAAAGTCATTGCCCACGTCATTAAAATAAGAGCTAATATCATAAGAGATATTATTATCCACTTAAAAACAGACTTAGCTTCTTTCTCTTCGCGTGCCTCTTTTGCTTTCTTTCTTAATTTGTTTTTATTGCTCATTGTGATAATTTTTTTACGAGAAAAGCCTTTATAACTTTTCACTGGTTACTATATATAATAAGGTGAGAATTTCTCTTTCTATTCACCTTTTTCTATTTTTACACTCCTAAAAGTTATTTTTCTTCTTCTGGAAATTCCATCAAGTAGGCTTTTATAAAGCCATCAATATTTCCATTCATCACCCCATCTACATCAGAAGTTTGATAGTTTGTGCGGTGGTCTTTCACACGACGGTCATCGAAAACATAGCTTCTTATCTGACTTCCCCACTCTATTTTCTTCTTCGATGCCTCTACTTTAGCTTGTGCTTCCATACGTTTTTTCATTGCACGGTCGTACAATTGCGATTTCAAAAGCTGCATTGCTTTTGCTCTATTCTTGGGTTGGTCGCGTGTTTCGGTGTTTTCAATAAGTATTTCTTCCTGCTCCCCTGTATCAGGATCCTCATATTGATAACGCAAACGTACGCCCGATTCAACCTTATTTACGTTCTGTCCACCAGCACCGCCCGACCTAAAAGTATCCCAACTTACACGTGCTGGGTCTACATATACCTCAATAGAGTCGTCAATAAGAGGCGAAACAAACACACTGGCAAAGCTTGTCATACGTTTTCCTTGTGCATTAAATGGGCTAACACGCACCAAACGATGCACCCCATTTTCGCTTTTTAAAAAGCCATAGGCATATTCTCCTCCTTCGAATTTCATAGTTACGCTCTTAATACCAGCCTCATCGCCATCTTGAATATCTGAAATGGTAACTTTATAGCCGTGTGCTTCTCCGTAACGCATATACATTCGCATCAGCATAGATGCCCAATCTTGGCTTTCTGTTCCACCCGCACCAGAGTTAATCTTCATAACACACTCCATAGGATCCTCCTCTTGACGGAGCATATTCATTAGTTCGAGATTTTCTATATCGGATATTACCTTTGCATAATCCTTATCTACTTCTTCTTCGGTAACGAGTTCGTCTTTATAAAAGTCGAATGCGAGCTGCAATTCTTCGGCTTCCGATTTAATATTTTCATATCCTTTCAGCCATTTTTCAATGCCTTTTACCTTTTTCATTTGCTCTCGTGCTCGGTCAGCATCGTCCCAAAAGTCAGGTGCTTGGGTACGAAGTTGCTCTTCTTCGAACTCAATTTTCTTTTTATCTATTCCTAAATAGTGATGTAAAGCATCTACACGTGCCACCACATCTTTTAGTTGTTCTGCTGTAATCACTTTCGTTTTATGTTTTTAGATGGTGTTTTCTTATTCTTCGTACATACGTTCTATAACGTCCTTATAGTTCTTATAAACTATTGGGCGACGCAGTTTTAATGTATTTGTTAGCTCTCCATTCTCTGCTGAAAAATGGTGTGGTAATAGTGTAAAGCGTTTTATTTGTTCGTATGGAGCAAGCAATTGCAACAACGTAGCTATACGTTCTTTCATCATTTTGTTTACTTGTAGATTGCTACAAAGTGCTTCTCGACTATCATAATCTATATTAAAGTCTTTCGCCCACTCCTCTAAAACTCTAAATTCGGGTACTATAAGCGCTGAAACATATTTGCGTTGGTCGGCAATAATAGCTACTTGATCGATAAACTTATCTACTAAGAGCAACCCTTCTATCATTTGTGGTGCAATATATTTGCCGTTCGACGTTTTAAAAAGGTCTTTTATGCGCTCTTTCAGATACAGTTCTCCGTCTTTAAGATAACCAGAATCGCCTGTACGGAAGTAGCCATCGGCAGTAAAAGCTGTTTCGTTTATGTGCTCACGATGGTAATATCCAGGGGTAATAGTAGGACCTTTCAGCAATATTTCATCGTTTTCGCCTATTTTTATCTGTAGTCCTTCTATTGGTCTTCCCACTGAACCCACTGTAAAAGCCTTTCCTCGATGGTCGCAACTAACTGTAGCCACACTCTCTGTAAGGCCATAACCCACCAACATATCAAGACCTATGCTATGTACAAATGTTTCAACTTCGGGCGAAACGTATGCACCTGCTGTTGGAAAGAAATTTGGATTGGTTAAACCTAACTGTTTACGAACCAATGCAAGAACTGTTTTATTTAAGAGTTTATACTCTAACTGTAGACTTAAAGGAGGACGTTTGCCTCGTCCAAGATACATTACGTTGTGTTTGCGCCCTACTTCTAATGCGTGTTCAAATACTTTTCGCTGTACAGCACTTGCATTTTCTATTTTTTCTTTCACTGCTATATAAACCTTTTCCCAGAAGCGTGGCACCGAAGCCATACAAGTTGGGTGGGTTTCTCGCATACTTTCTTGAATTTCTTTTGGATATGTGTTCACTATCAATTCACCACCGTTGCCTAATACTAAATAAGCAAAGGCTCTTTCAAAGACATGTGCAAAGGGTAAAAAGTCAATTGATCTATCTTTATCTGTAACAGGTACACATTTACTATTAGCAATCATTGCTGCATTATACATACCGTGTGTAAGTATAACGCCTTTACTCTCGCCTGTTGTACCACTAGTATATAAAATGTTACAGATATCGTTATCGTTTGCCTCTGCCCATCGTTTTTCTACTTCTGATTGGCGTGGAAATCCTTCGCCAAGTTTTAAAAAATCTTCAAAAAAGATTGCATGCGGATCGTGAGAACTTATGCGTACACTTGGGTCGAAAATAATAATACGTTCTAATGTTGGGCAAAGTGGAAGTATACGATGTGCTTTATCGTATTGTTCTTGCTCGCCAACAAAAACAAAACGAACGCTCGCATCTTGTATCATATACTGTATTTGCTGTTCAGAACTTGATGCATAGAATGGAATTGTGGTTACACGAACACCATAAGCACCAAAATCTGTATAAAGATACTGTATACAATTCTGTGCGAATACGGCAATTTTCTCTTGTGATTTCAGTCCTAAGTTTATTAAAGCATTAGAAACTTGCTTTACGCGCATAGAAAATTGATTCCACGATACCGTTTTCCATTCTAAACTTCCAAAATTTCTAAAAGTTATAACGGGCTTTGTTCCATATTTTTTTGCTTGCTCGTGTATAAGCACAGCGTAGTGATATTTTGCCAGCATAGTTCTTATTTCTTTTTACGAATACGATTTTTCGTATGCCTTATACATAATGCAAAAATAGTAAATTTAAGTCATATAAGGAAATTATTTTAAGGTTATTATTATTTTATACACACCTCTATTAGGTGAAAACAGAACAATAAAACCGAAGAAAAGTGTAACTATTGCTTTAACAAGATAGATATTATTAAGAAAAGCAACATTAAATATGCTGCTTTTCTATTTGTTTACATTATTCCCGTATCGGTATCTTTGTGCTGATTATGTTCTTTCTTATTCTGTTTTCTATGTCCAAACTCTAAATTCCACGACAAATTGAAGGTTAAAAAATTGCCCATATCACGGTTACGCTGCACTATATTTTTCGTTACATAGCAATTTAATATGTGCGAATGTAAGTCCTTGTGGTGTTGAGTAAATGGATTATTAATGTAAAGCGATAGCTGTAAATTGCCCAACCGATAGCTACTGCCTACATAAATATTACTTCCGTTGTGCGCAAGTGTTTCGCCTTCGTTGAATTTCCACCCATTATCGGCATACGCTGTAAGTGTCCAACGCCCTAAATATGCCTGTATACTGGCTTGAAAATTGAATGTTGTTAAACTATGTTTATAGTCGTCGCCTTCGTTAATGAAGCGATAGAGTGCTCCAACCAATGTTGTTTCGAGCACATCGGGTATGATTTTAATGTTGAAAGCATCTGAAATACTGAACATTTCTATGCGTTTCTGGTTGGCTTGCATATAATAAAACTCATTGTTGGCATTACGAACGTATTTAGACATATTGGGATTGGTATTCAATCGCCAAAAGAAATCAACCAAATTATAGAAACGTGGGCGCACATAACTTATATTTACTATTTGCTGAACAACCTTATTTGGCTCTATATTAGGATTTCCAACACGCCATTCGCAACTGTTCTCTCTGATTTTAGTATTACTAATCATTGCCATACGAGATATATGTTCGAAGATTTCAAAACTATATCGCACCGATAATGCTTGCGTAACAGAATAGTTTAAGCTAAGTTTAGGCCGAAAAAGCCAATAGTTATACTTATCGGTGGCTTGTTTGTAGCCTGCATTTGTGGCTCCAATGCCAAAAACATAACCCAATTTTTGCCAATTTCCTTTTATTTCCGAGAACATATATAAGGTAGAATAATTCATCTTATTAAACGATTTTACATCGCCAATATACTCGTTTCGTATATATTTCAACATACTATTTATACCTGCCGATATGGTAAAAGGGCGCAATTGGTGTTCGTAAATAAGCTCAGAATATAACGAACGCATTTGTCCATTTACATTATATATATAAGGTGAAACTTCTTTTAGATAGTTGTTAGCCTTTGTTCCAATTGTTGTACCCACTATATTGGCTGTAATGTTGTTACTTTTACCCAACTTTCTATAGTAGTAAAGGTCGAGAACTGGCGAAAAACTACGTTCAGAATTGCGACTTTCCGAGAGGAAATTACCTTCGGGTGTAAACATTTGATATATTTTATCGTTGTTAAGACTATGATTAAAGTCGTTCGATAAACTTGCTTGAAACACGTAAGACAATGCTGAATCGGCAAGATTATACTTTAATTGAAGCCCATTTCTAACCGTACGATTACGGCTCGATAAGTCGTTTCGCTCAATATAATAAGATGTATTGTTGCTTAATTGATAGTTAGCCTCTTCTTTAGTTCTGCTTCCTTTGAAGTCTTGATAATTAAAAGAATAGGAAAACGAAAGTTCCGAATTGCCTCTATTTAATTTTACAAATGCTGTGTTATCGCTACTTTTTGTTGTTAAAGCATTGTTTAAGTCTATGCCAATTGCCCCTCCTTGTTTGCTTTTTGCGGTACGAATGTTTAGCACATAGCCCACATTTTCGCCATAACGAACACCAGGATTGTCTATAAATTCAATGTTTTTCACCAGTTTTGGATTCATATTTATCAATTCTGTCTTTGTTGCTATCACGCCATTAATACGAATTTGCACATCGCCATTATTATTTAATGCTGTTATTGTATGCATTGTTTCGTTTATTCTGATACGTGGCAAACTGAGTTTTGCCAACAAACTGTATCCGTTTGTAGAACTATTGCGTTGCGTTTTCGATGGAAAAATAAGTTGTCCATCGGGTTTTTGTATCACTCTTGTTGCTTCTATTGTTACGCCTGATAGTTTTACGGGCTTTTCGTTCTTATTTGTTTGCACTGTGTCGCTAACTTCTTTCTGTGTAAAATTGTGCTGCAAACACACTGCATTAAACGAAAAAGCGTGAGCACATAAAACATATTGTCCAGCCATAACAATTAAAAATAAAGTAAAAAATCGTTTCATTGTCATTCAATAAATTTAGTTTCGCTCCTTAGCTTCATATTGTAGCATTGCAACGATAGGTTATAGTTTATTAGACAAAGTTAGCTTGAACAACAAAAAATAGGGTAAAATATGGCTGACAAGTGTCTGACATCTTACTGAAACGTAACCAACATAGCCTATTTTGCTATTTTAGAAGAATAAATACTTAACAACGAAACCTTATTTTATAGACACGAAAAAGATTATAAATTTGTAAACGCCTTATTAAAACAATAATATTCTTTAATGGGCTATCTATGCAACATTCTGCAAAGTGCCCATATTCAATACAAAATAGATGTTCGTGCTATACAAAAAATATATACATCAGTTTCTTATGCTATATTTTTGCAAAATTGTAGCATTCTTCTTATTGTTTTTCTAAACGATAATCGCCACCTCGTTCGGTAACAATATTCAAGCCAGCATATTTTTTTAGCACTGGTTTTATACGTCTAATAAGTGTATAAAGCGTTTCGGTTGCATCGGGTTTCTTTGGCCAAAGTGCATCGCAAATGGTTTGTTTAGACAATTTATAGTCGGCAGAAGCAACAAAAAGCTGCATAAGTTGTTGTTGCATAGGAGTAAAAGGAACAGGCATTTGCTTTATATTGTAGAACATTTGCCTATTGTTTGAATAGATTAAACTATTTAAAACAAGTGTGCCTAAACTATGTTTGCGCAACCAATAAACCGAACTGGCAAGCCAAACGAGGGATAAAAACAAGAGAAAAGCAGCAGAACGCTGGTTAGAAAGTCCGTAAATGGTGAAAAGAGAACAAGTTGCATACGACTGGAGAATAATGTTTCTGCTGTTGTTTCGTACCCATTTCATAGGCTTACTGCATAGTGTTTTTGGTGTATTGTTAAGTGCATAAGTTACAAACGACTCGTTTCGGAGCACATCTATCTTTAAATTTTTGCGATAGTTTATAATAGTATCGGGCGTTATCCAGGCTTCTTGCTGTTCAGAAAGCGTTAATGCTAATGCGCGATTCATATCGTTTACAATCATTTTCTTTGTATGGTTGTAACTATTTATACTTGTAAATACCGACGACAATACTAATGTAAGGAACACAATAACAGCTGTATATGGTTTCATAAGCTCAATTTAATGTTTACAAAAGCAAAGATACTAAATATTTTTAATATCATAGTTTGGCAATTATATTATTTTTTTTGAAGAGTAGTAGCCTTTTGGTAGGTATATATATTAGCCATATAAAAACACATAACAGAAGGAGGAAATTATTAATAAGAAAATAAAATTTTTTAATTACAGTTTTTTATTTTCTTATTAATATTTGCATAGGTTTTAATTACAAAATTTTAGAAGTATATTACACACTCTTTAAACAAACTGTGTTTAGGCTTGGACTGTTTTTGCTTTATTGTTGTATTAGCATTTTGGCATCTTTTTATTTACGTTTATTATAAGGTGCATAACAATTGAAACGTGAAAGAATAAAAAAAACTATTTATGTGGAATGTGCTAAATGTAGAGCCGTTTTATTTTGCAGAACATATCTATTATTTTTTCGTATTAAACTATTAATCAATATAAAATATTAATCCATTAACATTTTTTAGCGTGTTAAGATTGTTGTTATTACGAATTAATCGTAAATTTGCAGCAACCTATAGAATAAAATTTGGATATGGAAAAGCTAACAAAACAAGAAGAAGAGGTTATGTTGCAAGTATGGCGACTTAACAATTGTACAATAAAAGATATTTTGCAGCAATTAGAAGAGCCTAAACCACCCTACACTACTATTGCTTCGGTAATGAACAATTTGAAACGCAAAGGATATTTAGTGGCAAAACAACATGGTTTGGTATATCATTTCACACCAAAAATAGCTCAAACAGATTATAAAGCAGACTTTATGAGCAATTTTGTAGGCAACTATTTTAAAAATTCGTTTCGCGAAATGGTATCGTTTTTCGCAAAAAAAGATAAGATTTCGCCAGAGGACTTGAGAGATATTATTAGCGAAATTGAAAAAGGAAAAGATACTGAATAAAACAGAAATGGTGCAAAAATAGTTTTTTAGAAGTATTTTAAAACATAGTTAGAAAAACGTTGAACTTAAAATATAACGAATATGACGATGTATTTTCTAAAACTAAACATTGCCTTAATAGTGCTCTTTGGTTTTTATAAACTTATGTTTTCTGGCGATACATTTTTCTCGCTACGTAGGGCAACACTTATAGGAATATACATTGTTGCAATGTTGGTGCCAGAGCTAAATTGCTTGGAATGGATAAACAAAAATGTGGAAATAACATCAATAGCAAACCAATATGCAACCTTTATTTTGCCAACCGTTACCATAACACCAAATAAGATAAATGCAACGAACTGGGAAACTATAGCATTAACCATATATAATATGGTGGTTTGTGTGTTATTGGTGCGTTTCTTTTGTCAGTTAATTTCCATTATAAAACTTAGAAACAAATGTAAAACAGCCAATATAAATGGAGTAAAAGTATATTTGTTAGAAAACAACGAAGGTCCATTTTCGTTTTTCAACTGGATTTTTATCAGTCCATCAAAACACAATACACAGCAAACACACGAGATAATAAAACACGAATTAACGCATTGCAAACAATGGCACTCCGTAGATATTCTATTTACAGAACTGTTTTCTACCATTTTTTGGATAAATCCGTTTGTTTGGTTGCTTAAACGCGAAGTAAGATTAAACCTTGAATATCTTGCCGACAACAATGTTTTAACCAGTGGAGCAAACAAAAAAGAATACCAATACCATTTGCTTGTATTGACATACCAAAAGAATGTAGCTACTATTTCAAATAATTTTAATGTTTTACCCCTTAAAAAGCGTATAGAAATGATGAACAAAGAAAGAACAAAACAAATTGCAAAAGCAAAGTATGCACTTTATATTCCGTTGATAGCAACTCTATTAATAGTGAGCAACATAGAAACAGTTGCACGTAATATAGCCAATGTTGCAAAAACAATAGGAAATAAGAATGTTGAACAAAAAAAGATAGCAAATTTAGCATCGGGCAAAAAAGTAACAAAAAGGCAAAAGAACCAAAAACGTGTGCAACATACAGGACAAACAGCTTGTACGAATAAAAAAACAGAAACACAAACAAACAACAACAGGGAAGAAATGGTTGCTAAAAAAGTAGAGAATACGGCAGAAATTGCAACAAACAACCCTACACAACAACAAACAAAAAGAACACCAAAGAAAATTTATGATGCCGTAGACAATATGCCTACATTTAATGGAAACATTAATCAGTGGTTAGCACTGAATTTAAATTACCCAATAGAAGCTGTAGAAAAGAAACAACAAGGAAAGGTTATTCTGGAATTTGTTGTATCTGAATATGGTGAAATTTTAGAACCAAAAGTTATTCGTTCGGTTTCGCCAATACTCGACAAAGAGGCAATTCGTACAATATTGGCAATGCCTAAATGGAATCCGGGTAAACTTAATGGAAAACCAGTTGCTGTGCGCTATATGCTACCAATTACATTTAAACTAAACTAAAAGTAAATAGTGTATAGTAAGAAAAAATAGTTTTCGTGAGGCTGCATTTGTTTAAAAGCCTCACGAAAATAAATAGACAATTTTTTTAGTTCATTGTTTCATAAAATTGTTTATATGCAAAAGCAAATTCTACTTTTTGCCGTCGTTTGTTGCATTTGTCTACATACAATGGCACAAAACTGCCAACAGCTTATTGAAAAAGGCGATAGCTGTATGAAGGCATACAACTATTTTTGTGCCATTTCGCACTATAAACAAGCACAAATGTTAGGCGACAATAATACAATACGTATGAAACTTGCCTCGTGTTACTATCTCCGTACGGCATATAAACAATGTGCAGATATGCTGAAAACAATTCCAGAAGACAGTCTTACTCACGATGCAATGCGCGAAATGTACTATGCACAGGGAGCAATGCAACAAACAACTCTACAAACTTATTGGGGAATGACACTTATAGATAAGTTTCCAATGGACGGACATATAGTTGCCGACCTTATGAAATTATTTGTAAACCAAGAAGAAAGTAACCCTAATATGGCAGTTTTATACGGCGAACGCTATTATAAAATAGACTCAAACAATGTGGAAGTAAACCGTGCGTTGGGCGAAGCTTATTTCTTAAATCGCAAATACGAGCAATGTATCGCTATATATAATAAGGTGTTATCGGCAGGCGACACCACTTATAACGCACTTTATTATACAGCAGGAGCATACGAATATTTGGAAAAACTAGATTCGGCAGCCCTTTATTTTGCAAAAGCAGTGGAACGAAACCCGAAAATAGCAGTTGGAAACTACCGTTTGGGAGTTGTAGAAAACCAATTAGAACGCTACGATGCAGCCATAGAACATTTAAAAACAGCCGCAACACTATACGAACCTAACAAAACAATTATGTTCGTGATATATAAAAATATGGGCGATGCCAAAAACAAGCTGAAACAATTTAAAGAAGCTTACCTTTATTGGGGCTACGCTCTGGCATATACCGACGATAAAGAACTAAAAGAAAAACGTTTGGAACTGAAAAAGCAACTCAACCTCTAAGTTTCAGTATCTTGCCACAACACAATTTTTTTTATTTTCTAATATATCATCTTCCCGCTGAAACTAAAATACCCACCATAACAAAGTTCGTTTCCTGTTATGCTGTAATATACTGTATTGAAATAGAATACAATGTGCAGAAAAATATGATACATATTTTACGACAGAAAGTATTATGCTTACAAAAAAAGGTGGAACAACATAGCGTTATTCCACCGTAAAAAATAATAATAGATACTTATGTTAATGAACAAATTTTGTTGAAGTCCCATTAAAAGTTACAATGTAAACACCGTGAGGAATACTGCTAAGATCTATTGATGTAGGATTATCGAATGAATTAATCTCTGTACCTTGTGCATTATAAAATCTGACTCGTCCACAATTACCGGAAAACAGTATCTTTCCGTTGATAATATTAAAAGTTTTTATACTGTTATCAGCATTAATATACTGCATTCCTGTGGGGTCATTAATGCCATCGTAAGGTAAACCAGGATATCCTTCTGTGCCACCAACATAATCTATCACGTTCCATTGCTTTTCTTTTGCAATTGCTACAGCCGATTTTGTACAGACATTGCCCTCTATTCCTTTCGTATCAACAATAATTATTTCTGCAATATCGCTTTCGTTTCGCTGTGGAAGTCCCTCCATAAGCAATTTACAAGCATTAGCAGAAAGCTCATTTGAATAGCATACTACGGTTAAAATCATTTGGTTTTGCGACAAATCTAACGTTTTCAACTTATTGTTGTCTATCCATATATATTCTAATTTTCCGAGAGTCTTCACATTAATATCGGTCAAAAGATTGTGGTGAAGCGAAAGTGTGTTTACATTCTTTAGATTCGACAAGTCAAGTTCTGCTATTTCGTTGTTGTAAGCACATAGCAATTCCAGTTCAGGTAAGTCAAGTTTCATTGTTTTCAGTTTGTTATCGTTGATATAAAGTTTCTTCAGTGTAGACGAATTGAGTGAGAACGAAGCAAAGTTGTTCTTTGCCAGTTGCAATTCTTGTATATTATTATTATTTGTGAGATTAAGTTCGGAGAGTTTATTCTCATTTGCAAATAAATTTTGTAAATACAGATTGTTTGTTACGTTCAACTTCTCAATTTCTGTTCCATTAAGCGAAAGCGTTTCAAGATATTTCTGTGCACTCACATCAATGCTACCAATCTTGTTCTTATTTACTGAAAGAAAATTCAGAAGAAGGTTCTTGCTGATATCAATTTTTGTAAGTTCGTTTTCATCACAATCTACGAAAACAAGCTTTCCGCACTGCGTAATATCCAATTCCTTCAGTCCACAGTAACTGCAATTTAAAGTGTCGAGTTCTTTGTTATTAGACAAATCCAACTTCTCTAGCTTACCATTCTTACAACTTAGTACCTTCAACATAGGACAATGGCTTACATCAAGTGCTTCTACATTAAAGTTATCAATACTCATTTCCGTAATTCTGCCTTCTATTCTTACATCTTTCTTCATTACCTGATAGTAATCAAATTTCTCGCCCATTACTTCTTTTGTTTCCAAGAATTTAATTCCATCGAACATTATATTTTCTCCAACAATACGAGAAACAACTTCGCTACCAATTTTCTGACTAGTCGTAAAAGTTACATAAGGCATCGCTGTAGATTCTTCTATATGTTTGAATGAAGACCAGGGTGTAGATATCCTGTAAACGTCCAATTTTCCATGAGGAACAAACAGCTTACACTGATCAAAGTCTACATTATAAAATACCATCGAACCACAATAAGGTGGTTCAGTAGCAAGAACGTGAACTTCGGACAGTCCTGTACAATTCATAAACACACCAAAACCAATTTGTTCAAGTTTTTCTGGCAAAGTAATAGTAGATAACTTCTTTATGTGTGCAAATGCCGAACTTGCAATTTCGGTAAGCGATTTCGGCAAGATTACTTTCGTAAGCCCATAAACCTCATAGAACGAATATTTATCAATCTTTTTCACCGTTTCGGGCACGACATACTCACCGCATCTGCCCTTCGGATACTTTAAAAGTGTCTCTATATTTTTATCGAAAAGTACACCATCTACAGATGCAAATGTCTTATTATTCTTATGAACTTCAAATGCTTTCATAGCATTACAGATGTAGAAAGGCACCGAATTACTGCTGCCGATATCATTCAGCGATGCAGGAATAACAAGTTTTTCTAGCTTTTCTGTATTCGAGAAAGCCTCGCCCAAGAGTTTTACCGTACCTTCAGGAATGTTATACGTACCCGTTTTTCCATCTGGACATTTTATCAAAGTAGTCATATCCTTATCAAAAAGCACTCCTTCTGCTGTCTTAAAGTTCTTGTTTTCGGGCTTTGCAATAATTTCTTTAAGATTGTCGCATAGCAAGAAAGCGTTCTTTTCAATAGATGTAACGCTATTGGGAATGGTTATCTTACGCAATTGGTCGCATTTGCAAAACATATTAACTGAAAGGGTATTATCCTTTGTTCCGTATTCCAAATCTTCATTGACATAATAATAAGCATCTCCACCTGCCACAATGTTCGCTCCAGAAAGGTCAAGTACCTGCAATTTCCCATCGGTTTTTCCGCCCGCAATGGTACTTCCGCCCATCGCACGAATAAAGAGAATGTCCGTACCATTTAGATTTCCTGTCAGCGTAAGTTCTGTAAGGGAAAGCATTTCCTCCTCAGTTAGCTTATCTTTCAATGTTCCTGCTTCTTCTACGTGCACAATTTTCTGTGCAAAAGCTATCGATGCCGATAGCAACATACATACTAATGTGATGAAACCTCTAAAGCTTTCGTTGGTAAATAGTTTCTTTCTCATAACAAAAAGAATTAGTGAATAAATGATTTAAGTACGATTACGCAGTGCAAAAATAACGTTAATTTAGTTAATTTACAAACTTTATTATACTTTTATTTAAAAATAATAGTATTTTTGTACGGAATAAATTATATTTCCTTTTCCAAGCAGCAGGAAGATGGAGAAATTATTATTTATCTATTCCTATTGATCTTGCTTCGTAGGTATTTTAGATATAACTAAACAATCACGCTGCATATAGGAGATTTATATAATGAAAAAAGCATTCTTTTCGTTGGCTTGTATGTTCCTATTAATAGGAAACATAGCCTTTGCACAAAAACAATTAGAAAATCCTTGTATGTCTTCACAACGCTTCGTATCACAACAAAAAAATTGTATAGACGAACGAGAAAATGAAACATCTACTATGTTCATAAAAGAAAATTCTTTTAAAAGTCCCCATTCAGAATTAATAGATGTACCATTACAGGGCAAAAAATTAACTTCGTCAATACAATTATCATCTTTATCTGCTATTAAACAACCAGTATTAAAAACAAATAGTGGAGCAGAAATTTGGGTTAATGTTACCTATGCTCCTGGTATGTCGGCAGCAACAGACCGAAGTATTTCAAGCTTTAGCACCACAACTCCAAAGAATTTAACTCCTCTTATAAAAGGTAATTTTATGTTCTATAATGGTATTGGCTTAGTAGATGGGAAATTATATGCTGGTTACAATGCTGTGTCAAAAGATAAAAAATACACACCTACTCTATATACTATAGATACAAACACTTGGAAATTGATAGGAGCAGAAGTACTTAATGACTATTCATTAATGAGCTTTGAAACCGCAATGGCAACAGACGGAACTATATATGGAGAATTCTATTCTGTAGACGGAAAAAGTAAAGAGATTGGCATCATAGATTACCCAAATAAAACTCGTTCAACACTTTTTAAAACAAACAAATACTATATTGCAATGGGTATTACAAAAGCTGGTATGCTATATGGTATTGCTACTGATGGATTTCTTTATAGAATTGATAAAGAAGCTGGTACAGAAACATTAATTGGACCAACTGGAATAACGCTTTCGGATAGTTCTGGTGCATTCTTTTTTCAAACAGGTGAAATAGATCAGACAGATGATACATTCTATTGGTTAGGAACAGACCAAAAAAAACAGAGCACTTCGCTATATACAGTAGACCTTAATACAGGTGCAGCAACCGAAATATACAAATTTGGGCAATATACTTTTTCAGGAATGATTATTCAACAACCTAAAGCTCTTGGTGGAGCACCAGCAAAAGTAACAGATCTTTCACTTATGTTTATTGATGGTGATACAACAGGCTCTGTTGTTTTTACAGCACCTACATTGAGTTATGATGGTCAGATATTGAATAGTAACTTATCGTATAAAATACTTGTAGATGGTAAAGAGACTGCTACAGGTACAACTTCTCCAGGAAAAAATGAGACTGTTCCTGTTACGGTATCAACAGATATGCATACTTTCGAAGTAGTTACTTCTAATGAAATTGGTAGTTCGCCAACTACAAAATTAAGTAAATGGATAGGATATGATGAACCACAGACAGCTTCCAACATTGTAATGGAATTGGACAAACAAAGTGGTAATGCTTATGTTTATTGGGAAGCTCCAGTAAAAGGAATACATAATGGGTTTATAGGAAGCATTTATTATGATATCTATCGCATAGGGAATGGAGAAAGAAAATTGATATCTGAAAACTATAATGATACATATATAGAAGACCAAATAACGCTTGGTGATTATACAAACTATAAATATGGTATCGTTGCCAAAAATGGAGAGCAACATAGCAAGATGGCTTTTTCAAATTCTGAAAAATTAGGTTCGTCTTTTAATGTACCTTATTTAGAAGATTTTGAGTCGGCTGATAACTTCTCTATATGGACAGTTGTTGATGTTAATAATGATAGAGTAGAATCAGAATTTGGTACGCGTGCAGCATGGATTTATGATAATAGAACCAAATCTGCCTCTTATACATTCGGTCCAAAACTTGCTGATGATTGGTTAATATCTCCTCCTATAAAACTAAAAGCGGGGAAAACTTATACCATTGGTCTAAGTGCCAAAGGACGCTCAGGGCAAAGCAAAGTATATCCTGAACGCTTCGAAATGAAAATGGGAAAAGGAACGAATGTTGAAAATATGACGATTAACGTATTACCAGAAACAAATATTAATTCTGCGACTTATCAAAAATATGAGAATAATCAGATAAAGGTAGACACAGATGGAGACTATCATTTAGGCATACATGCCATTAGTACAACAGAGGGTTGGACTCTTTACGTTGATTCTATTATAGTTGAACAAATACCTATTGCAGAAGCACCAGATTCTGTTGGTAACCTTAAAGTAATAGCAGACTCTACAGGACAACTGAGAACAAATATATTCTTTAATGCTCCTATAAAAACTGTTGGAGGAACAATACTAACAAAGCCTATTACAAAAATTGAATTACGGCGTGATAATAAAATTATTAATACTTTTAATAACGTCCTACCAAATACAATTATAGAATATGAGGATACTAAAGTTAGTCTTGGTAGTCATACGTATACAGTATTACCTTTTATTGAAGGAGAACAAGGACGTAAACAAGAAGCTGTAGTTTATGTTGGAGTAGATATACCTGAACATGTAAAGAATATCAAAGTAGCAGACAAGGATAGTTCTGTTAAGATTACATGGGATAAAGTTGGAAATACTGGGGTTATAGGTGGACTTGTTATTGCTGATAACGTTGATTACGAAGTTTGGAATACTGCATCTTACAATGGAACAATGTTACTTGGAGAGAAATTATCAACTATTCATAATGGAACTTCGGCAGATCTTCCATTTAATACTAATGAAGGAAAACAAGGTATTGCATATTGGGCAGTAAGAGCCGTTAATATTGCTGGAGCAGGCGAAGCTCGAATGAGTGGACTTCTTATAGGAAAGGCTTATAGCTTACCTTTTAAAGAAAGTGTAACCAAAGGTCAACTGAATAATTATTGGAATTTTAATAGTACAGGTGGAGGTGTCAAAATGCAAATATCTGCAGAAGCATCAGATGGGGATAATTATGCTTTTACAATAGATTCTCCATCTTCAGACGAATATGGTGAATTATATTCGGGCAAAATATCTTTAGCAGGAGCAGAGAAACCAACACTTACACTCGATGTAAAAGGAACAGATAGTCAGAATACTATTGGTATTTATGTTGTAAAGCCAGATGGTACAGAGACATTAGCTGATGTAATTAGTCCCAAGACTGGATATACAACGTACAAAATAGACTTAACTCAGTACAAAACAGAACGATATATCCGACTAGGGTTATTTGAGACATTTAATTCACCAGGAAATATAACTTTCGATAATATTAATATAGTAGATATGAACAGTTACGATCTTAAGGTTTCAGACTTTTATGTGCCTGAGACTGTACACACCGGAGATTCTGCAATTATTAGATTATCTGTTAAAAACTATGGTTTACAGACGGCAAAATCCTATGCAGTTCGGATAACTATGGACAATAAGGAACTTATGAATACAATTGTTGAACAACCTTTACCTTCTATGCATGAACAAGCTTTCGAAACTTCTATACCAACTACAATATTTGATGAAGCTGGCAGCCGGGCTATAAAAGCAGAGATTATTTACACTTTAGACGAAATACCAGAAAACAATATAGCAGAGCGTATACTTAATGTGCTAATATCACAAGCAGTAGCTCCTGAAAATCTTCTAGCAGAACAAACAGAGAAAGGAATTAAACTTACTTGGAATGCTCCACATGAGACAACACGTCCAATAACTGAGGATTTTGAGGACGAAAATATATTTGTTCCTTTCTCTCTTGGAGGTGTAACAGAAACCACACATGAAGGTTCTTTTGGGGATTGGAAGATTATAGATGGTGATGGGCAGGTAACAGATGCATGGGGAGCAGTAACATATAAGAATTCTGCTAAACCACACGCATGGCAGGTTATTAATCCAGAAACTGTTTTTGGTGCTAACATTTATGATAAAGACAAAGCTCATTCCGGCAATCAATATCTAATATCATTCTGTCCTGTAAAAGGTGCTGCTAATGATTGGCTCATATCACCAGAACTTCCTGGAGTTGAACAAACTATTACGTTCTATGTGAAATGCCTCTCGTTAATGTATGGAGACGAAACTTATGAGGTTCTCTATTCTACAACTGATAGAAATATAGAAAGCTTTATAAAAGTTGAAAATACCGAGAATCCCAATATGGACTGGACACAACGGTTCTTTACATTGCCTAATAAAACAAAATACTTTGCAATACACCACACTGCAACAGATGCATTTGGACTCTTGCTCGATGATATAAACTATTCAGTAAAGGGAGATAAGGTTAAGAAATATAACATATATCTTGATAAGAAACTAATAGCAACCGTTGAGGGAGAAAACACGACTTATATTGTAAATCGACCTTTAACAGATGAAGACCACCTATTTAGTGTAACTGCGATATATGGAGATAATATAGAATCTGCTCCTGTTTCGATTAGAACAGCTGTATCTATTATTGATTCTCCCCACGTTTCCAATCAGAACTTTACTATATATACCGTTAGTGGCAAATTGGTACGTAAAAACTCAAACTCTATTAAAGGATTAAGAGGTGTGTATATAATAGATGGAAAGAAAATAATGATAAGATAAGAAAAATAATAGGTCTTTGTTAGTACTCCTTCTCTATAAACTAGAAAAACTAACAAAGACCTTATATATTCAGAATAAGCCTATATGTGTTATTTAATAACAATTATAGGCGTATTTTGTTTTATCGCACTGCCATAAAGTAGCTGGTGCCTGCCACTGCTTGGCGAAGTTCGTATAAGCCTGCGGCATTTGGAGTAACGTCCATAGTCATTCCGTTGTTTAAGAATGCCTTTATTGTTCCGTTTTCGTTGAAATGTATGAGCTTATTTTCCTTGCCATTCTCATTCATATACCAGTTGTTCTCTGCCTTGTTGTAGGTTAAGTAGAACACTGTTCCGTTCGGACGGGTAATCTCGTAACCATTTTTAAGATATTTCACGGCATACATTAAGCCATCGTCGCCCTTAATATTCTTGGTTTTACCAATATTCTTAGCCATCGGATTATCGCCTGTCCAGAACTCAATAGCATTAAGAACAAGAGCATCAACTGTACCTGCGATTGCATAAGCTGGGGAGATAACAATAAAGATAAGTTCGTTTAAGAACTTAGAATCGGTAGCACGCTTGTTCCATTTAGCCAATTTGTTGAACATTGTAAACGAACCTACACAAGAGGTTGCCAACATTGTGCCTGCCATAAGGCATATAGCCACTTTCAATCCTTTTCTTTTCATAATCAATTAATTTTATTGTTGTTTATATATTAATGTGTTGTACTATTGTGTTACAATTATTTTATCCCTGCATTATCTTCTTTGTTAGCTCATCAAAGTTATTGGCTACATCTATATAACGATGGTAATCGCCACGTATAAAGCCTTGTTCTTGCAAATTGTCTAACACCATAATAAGCTTATTCCAGAAGCCTTTTACGTTATATAATATCACTTTTTTATCGTGATAGCCTATAGAACACGATGCTGCAACCGTAAATATTTCGTCGATGGTGCCTATTCCGCCAGGCAAAGCCACTGTTATATCACTTTGCATCATTAGTAAATCTTTGCGGTCTGATAGGTTTTCGCAAGGAAACTCTATGTCTATATAGTTGCTCTTCTTACCTCCTTTTTCAATAATTCTAGGAACTACGCCTATAGTAGTGCCTCCTGCTTCGTGAACAGACTTGCCTATACATTCCATTAAACCAATGTTACAGCCTCCATATACTACGGCATAATTGTTTTCACCTATCCATTTTCCTAATTCTTTTGTACACTCAAAGAAATCTGAATCTATGTTATTATTAGCCGAACAGAATACTCCTATTTTCATTTTTATATTGTTTTAATTTTCACTGAATGCAATAGTTCTATACAAAAGTACACTATTCAGATAGTATTAAGCTATATTGGTAAAATACTTTTGTTTTTTTTAGAAGATATTGAGTATTTGTTAATGATTATGAACTGTATATATTGTTCGTCATCAAATAGTTTTCTGGTTCTTATTTACCTATGTAGAATGCTTTTCTCTTACTCGTATTAATGTTTCTATATATAGCTGTAGAACATCGTTTTATACCTATTTATTGGATATAAAAAGGTTCTTTTGCAGTGTGTAATTTGCCTATTCGTGGGCATTCTCTTATTGCTTAACTTAAAGTAGCTTGATAGTTTAGCTTAAAGTCTGCTTCTTGTTTAAGTTAAAGTAGCTTGATGGTTTAACTTAAAGCACATTTGTTGTTTAACTTAAAGTCTAAACTGCTCTATCATACTTAGGAATAGACATCAAAAAAAGTAAGTCATTATGTTGTTAGTTTGCTCTCAAAACTAAGTGGTTTGCCCGTTGTTGGGTGTGTAAATGCAAGATATTCGGCATGCAGATATAGCCTATCGGCGCGTTTTCCATACAGTGTATCGCCAAGAATGGGGCACGCCAACCCTTCAGAATGTGCACAATGAACCCGCAATTGGTGCGTGCGTCCCGTTTCAGGACGTAATTCTACCTTTACCGCCTCGCTGTAATAACTATCGTGTAAAGGTGTTTTTCCTACTATTTTATAATGTGTTATAGCTGTCTTTCCTTTGTTTCTATCTACCATTTGGCGTGGTCGGTCAAGCTCATCTGCACACAGTGGCAACGAAATAGTGCCTTCACTGGGCAACCCTACCCTATTTAATACGGTGGCGTCCAACAAGGCTATATAGCGTTTTCTCACCATTTTTGCTTTAAATTGCGCCTGCAAATGCTTATGCGCTTCCTTATTTCTTGCCACAACAAGCAGTCCGCTGGTTGCCATATCCAACCTATGCACTATAATTGGTGTATCGTTGTCGTTCCATCGCTGGCGCAATATTGTTTCAACCGACTGTTTTTTACTTCGTCCAGGTACGGTTAGCATACCGCTTGGTTTGACTATGACAGCCAAATCTCGGTCTTCGTAAACGATGTCAATACTTTGTTTGCTTTCTGCTTCCAATGCATTGGCAGCTACATTCATACCTTTTAGCATCCAAGTTAGCAAGGGTTTGCACTTTCCATTGCATGCAGGATAGAACTGTCCGTGCTGTCTTATCTCGGTTTTAGGGGGCTCTCCCCACCAGAACATCGCCATTTCTACTGGTCGCATACCATGAACAAAGGCATATTGAAGCAACTTTGGTTCACAACATTCACCCGTTCCTGATGGCGGAAACAGCGTTATCTGCTCTCCCATAGCTGCATAATGCGTAGCAAGAACCGACTTCGGACTATGCAATAAATAGTAATTACGGAAGATAGACAGTAAATCGCTGCGCTCACCCTGTGCATTCAAGAAAGTGAATTGCGAGAAAAGCCAACGCTGAAGCTGGTCCGACTTGCGCTTGCGAGTACTTTTCAGTTCTGCTATTTTTCTATTATACGCCTCCACTTCAGCCTCTGCTGCTTGCAACAACGCTGCATATCGCTTCTTTGTGCGGTGCAACTCTGCCTTCATATACTGACTTTCGCGTATCATCTCCCTTTGTTCGTCTTCCGAAACAATGGCTTTTTCCTTCCTCCGCTCGTCGCGTAAACGCTTTGCAATAACCATTTTTTGTTGTGCTTCTGCAACTACCTGCTGTGCTTCTACCTTGAGATTAGCAATTTTTTTTATTGCTTTTTCGTAATCGTCCGACTGCTTTAAAACTTCAATTTCGTGGTTTAAAGCAGTTATTTCGGCTTCTTGTATTTTGAAATACCCATTAGGTTGCAAGTAATCGAACACAAGTGGAACAAAACTATCGTCGCTAATGCCTTCTAACTGACCTGAGTAGGCTTGCAGATAGCCTAACTTTCCCCCGTATTCTACTATTAGTACACCAAACATTTTGCCTTCTTTCAGCTCTGGAAGCGACTGTTGCAGCAACGCAACTGCAAGGCGTGCAAGTGGAGAAGGCTCATAATAGAAAGGATTAGGAAAGACTTTCGCCTTGCCCATCGCTACCTTTTCATTGCCAGTTGGCAACCTATGAAAACACTTATCGTCCATTTCCGCAACACTTAATTAGCTTCTATTCCATATTAATGCTATGAAAATAGAAGTTGCAAATATACGGCTTTTCACGCGAAAACTATGTGCTACTTTTGTAAATATAAATTTAATGGAAAACAATAAGTACGTTTTTGCATTGCAAAAACCATACTTTTGAAGTGCAAAAACCATATTTTTGCATCGCAAAAATGGGGTTTTTACAATGCAAAATACACCCTTTTGTAACACATTAACATAGAGCACGTTACAGATTTAAATAGTTTTGAAATATATTTACATTAAGAACAGCATTGCCAAACAATAAAGTTGCAACAGCATACATATAGCTACGAACAAATATTGTGGCATATTAGGCAAATTCATAGTGGCTATATTTACAACTAAGTTAGTTATTTTAAAGGTGCAACAAACAAATATCTCCGTTATAATCTGGCAACATATAGCTCTTTTTTATTTTGTTTACACAATACTTAAACTACACTAATCTGTTATTTTTAGTTGTCCGTTTACAAGATATTCATTACATTTGTACCCACTAACTATGCCCTATTACAGTGCAAAGAGAATGAGAAGCAGTTACAAACAGCTTTTATCTATTGTGCAAATAATAGACAAAGTCTAACAAGTTCAGGCGCTTTGGCATACTTATTTATCAAAAGCGTTACACATTATATGTAATATAACAGAACTAAAACAGCGATAGGACAATGAAAGTATGTGATTTACAGTTCGATGAAGACTTGGAAACAAGTGTCTTTATTGATGCTTTAAAGAAGAAAGTGCGCATCGTTTTGTCTGACGATTTAGAGGCATCAGAGCAAGAACTCACCGAAGAATACAAAGAAAAGATAGTGCAATTTCTTGAAGAAATCAGTATTTGGTACAACAAAACTATCGATGCTGTTAAGCAATATGCTGATAATAAATATAGCATTAAGGATATTTCCGACTCTGATATAGAGTTGATGGCTATCTTTATACGATTCGAACAGGATGAGCCTGCACTATTTGGATTAAGCTACAGAACCAAATTCGATGTAGAACATGGCTGTGGAATAAAGTTGAAAGGCAACAACCAACAGTTTGAAATCGTCGAAATAGGTTGTGCAGATGTTGCCTTTTGCTAATTAAAAGCCATCGTACAATCACATTATAAACAACTTATTACAGAATATAACTAACGAAATTGAATTTATGGCAGTATTAGAACAAGAACTATTTGACAAGGTAATTGAATACGGCAAGGAAGCTATTACAAAATATAACGACGGAAAATACGACGACGCTTTTGCATTAGCAGAGCAAGGTTGGGCACAATTTCCAACACCAGTAGAGGGTTGGAACCAAGCATATAACTATGCAAAGTCGTTCTTTGGAAAGGCTTTAGGGCATCAAAACTTCGACGAAGCCAAGAAATGGCTAAATAGATTGATAGACAATAACAACAATTTGCACCTGTCAGACGAAGAGGTTCGGTTTTTAATGGGCCAGTATTGCTATGAGAAAAAAGATAAAAAACAAGCCTTTAAGCATTGGGATATTCTGGTGAAAGAGACAGGATTAAGATACTTTACAAATGCTAAGCCGGAGTATTTGGAGTTTTATAAGAACTATAAAGATACAGAAGATGATACGGAAGAACTATCTTCTGAACTTAACGAAACTATCAATAAGTTGTTAGACGAAGGCGATGAGTTAGTGGAAAGAGGTAAATATAAAGAAGCCATAGCCTACTACGAAGAGGCTATGAACCGTCTGCCTGAGCCTAAAGAAGAGTGGGGTTTGTTCGACACAATAGCTGTATGTATTGGCGATTCGTATTACGAAATGGGCGAATACATAGTTGCCGACAGGTTCTATTCTATGTCCTTAACACGTGGTAGTGGTATAGAGAACCCATACGTTTGGTATGTTAAAGGGCGCAACCTTATTAAATTAGGCAACAAAGAGGAGGGTGTCGATGCACTGATGCGTGCCTATATGTTAGACGGAAATAAGGTTTTCAATACCGACAAAGGTGAATTTCTATCGTACATTGAGCCATATATCGGAGCAGAAAACTAACGTAAAACCAATAAACAATATATTTTTTGTAAATGTAATATGGACTTTCAAGTATTATCTAAAGCAAAAGCAGACATTCATTCCATAGAACAAGAACTCTCTGTAAGTATTCCTGCCGACTACAAAGCGTTTCTTATTGAACACAATGGTATTTGTACGGAGAACACAATTGTAAGGATTGAGGCTATCGAAGAGGAAACTTTACTCAACGTTTTGTTTGGTAGCGACCCTCAATTAAACCGAGCTTTGACGCTCGAATACTGGAATACAGAGTATAAAGACGATATTCCAGAGGGTGCATTGCTTATTGGCGACTTCCAAGATGGCGGCTTCTTGCTCTTGATTCCTGATGGAGACTACAAGGGTGTGTACTACTACGACCATGCCTATACGTTCGAATCGTCAGACGATGATGGTAACACGTACTTGCTTGCCGACACTTTCGAAGCATTCATAAATAGTCTAAAATAAGCCAATAGAATCATTCGTACACTATGGAAGCCTTCAAACTGGTAAACTTTAAGCACGAACACAACACCAATATGCCTATTGTTAGAAGCATAGAAGGTATCGAATGCGAAGCAGTGTGCCGTTCCTTGTTTCATCGTTGGCACGTGAATACACCCGAAGAGTTCTTTGAAAAGGAAGAACAAGAACTTGTTTTGTTGGACGACATAAACGCCGAAGACGAGGATTTCGACTGGAACAAGGTATTCAATAGTATCGGAATACCTGTCCCGAACGAGGTTTTCATCAACTTTGAACGCTTCAACAGCATTGATGTTTTCCTATTCAAAGACTTCTGTAAATACTTCGGCGATATATGGTATCCTGCTGCTGACGACATAGAAGTATTTGATGCATCGTTTAACTGGATAGTTTCTGTAAAGCATTATGGGGCAGTACACTATGCAAAAATATAGAAAATAGAAAATGACAGTACCAAAGGAAACAACCAAAATACAGGAGAAGAGGAAGGAATTTAGCTTCTATGCATCGCCTTTAAGTATAATACATATATTAGGATTACTTGTTTTTAGTTATCTAATAGACTATATTATTAATTCGTTTCTTGGCACTTCTCATCGCTATTTTCGCTATGAAAGTGCTATCCCATATATTATTTGTGGTTTAATAATAGTGTGTTTGCTTCGCAAAAAACGGGTTGAGATTGTTGATAACCATACTATTAATTTCTATACAAGAGGTAAACTGAAATACACAAACACCATAGACAACTTATTATATATAAGGTGTGCAGGGCAAGGAAAGATAACTTCGTCTATCGTTTTTGTATTTAGCGATAAACGAATAAGGCTTTGTATGCCCTTAGTTATGTTCTCTCAATACTTCAAATTATACGAGTTAGAAAAACTATCTGGCTATTTAAGAACCCAATTTAAGCTTAAACAAAGGGAGCATCGTACCATATTTGGTGTTTCTAAATACGTGTTTACCTATTGGAATCCAGAGAAAGACGAGAATTATAAGATATATTCGGAAAGCAAAGGTAGGCACGTTTGCTGATAAATCCAATGCTAACGAAACTGTAAAAGAGAGTAATAACAAACTTTAAAACCTTTGATTATGGCACTTATAAAGAGCAGTACACAATGGTAAAATATAGAAAAAAATAAATCAAAGATATCAGATGAAACTATTAACAATGCAGGAAATCATGCTTTTCATTATAGAAGAGACATGCGATGTAGACCCTGAAATCACAGAAGATATTATTTTAAAGGAGGCTGTTATATCTCATTCGGAAATCGAAAAGCTAAAAAACAAGCTACGTATCGATACGTTAGACGAGGTATTCGCAGAGTTAATACTTAGCTACAACTGGGGAAATTTCTGTTTTTTGAGCTACCAATTCGGGGTAAACGATGAGGAAACGCTGAATTGGATAGTACAAAGAAACTTGGAATATGCCGATTATGACATTCTGCATCAGTACGATTTGATGATTATTGCTAATGGAGATCCATCTACAATCTTGTTGGAATGTGCAACAGGAAAGGTCTATGCAATCGATAGCGAGACCGATTATGAAGACCGAATACTAATAGCTGATAACTTCGAAATGCTTGTACGGGCGATGGGTACAGGGCAATACGCAGTGTGGAATGGCAAAGAAAGCGAGTTCATAAGCATGATACGAGAGTCTGTAAACGCCAAAGGAGTTGAGTTTTGGCGGGGTTTTGTTAGTTATTACGAATAGAATATGAATGTAATACATGTATTAGAGCCTTTAGCTTCAAATGCTATGGCAGAGAAAATAAACGAGTTAGAACATACAATAGGTACTGTTTTGCCTTCTCATTTCAAGGATTTGTTGATGCAAAATAATGTTTGCAAGCCTCATAAAAACCATTATAAGGATAAGGAAACAGAGTTTACCATTAACTATTTTCTTGGATTTTCGGAAAATAAAAACGATGATATTATCGCAATATACAACAACTATGAGGGCAGAATACCAGAGGAATTGATACCCATTGCAAGTGTTGATGGGGGCGATTGGCTATGTATTAACAAGATTACAGGTAAGGTTTACTATTGGTTTCACGAAGAAAACGATTGGGGATTAGAGGGAAATAACAAATACCCAACACTAGTTTCGGAAAACCTTAACGACTTTATTAAAAAGCTAACCCCTACCCCTTTGCCAACAAAAGAGGAGATTAAGCGAGCAATTGCAAGCGGTAAAGTAACCATTACCCCTAAGTCTGTTGAGTTGAAAAACGCTATGCGAGCAAAGGAAGGCCTACCTCCTCTCACCTTTGAAGAGTGGGATAGACTGCTAAACGACCCTAATAGAGAAATAGACTAAGCTTTTTAAAGATGGATATACAAGGTATTAAACAACTTATTTCTTTCTCTAAGGAGAGGGAATTAAACCAGAGTTATGATGTAACTTCGTTCTTAGAAGAAGTAAAAAGAACGTTGGGCGCAATTCCAGACAATACTGTTTTGCAGTTTATTACTACCTATGGGTTCTCCTATTTCAATGAAGAAATGGTGGTATCTCCGTTGGAAAAGCAGGCGAATAGCGACGAATTACTTTATGTTAGTGGCATTTTGGGCTTTGGAAATACTCAGAGAAGTGTTGAGAAAAGCATCAAAATGTATTATTGTAAGGAGCAAATAAGCATGAAATTCTTTCCCTTATGCGAGGGCGCCAGTGGCGATTTGATTGTTTATTCCTTAGAAGAAAGCAGCTTAGGCAATATCTATTACTGGTCGCACGATGCTCCAATAGACGACGATTTGGTGCTGGTTGCAAAATCATTAAACGACTTTATCAGTAGAATTGAGCCTAAAAAAGAAGACAAAGAAGACAAAAGGGAAGTCGTAAGTGTTACCTATTCGCCCCGATTATTGAAGCTAATAAACGAGAAAAGAATAAAAGACGGACTGCCACCTTTGGAACAATAGCACGCAAAAAACTATCAACGAAATAAAATAAAAACCTATATAGGATACGCATACAATAGCTTTCAAGAATACTTATAAAGAGGAAATGAATGCAATACATATATTAGAGCCTTTAGCTTCAAATGCTATGGCAGAGAAAATAAACGAGTTAGAACATACAATAGGTACTGTTTTGCCTTCTCATTTCAAGGATTTGTTGATGCAAAATAATGTCTGCAAGCCTCATAAAAACCATTATAAGGATAAGGAAACAGAGTTTACCATTAACTATTTTCTTGGATTTTCGGAAAGCAAAAACGATGATATTATCGCAACATACAACAACTATGAGGGCAGAATACCAGAGGAATTGATACCCATTGCAAGTGTTGATGGGGGCGATTGGCTATGTATTAACAAGATAACAGGTAAGGTTTACTATTGGTTTCACGAAGAAAACGATTGGGGATTAGAGGGAAATAACAAATACCCAACGCTGGTTTCGGAAAACCTTAACGACTTTATTGAAAAGCTAACCCCTACCCCTTTGCCAACAAAAGAGGAGATTAAGCGAGCTATTGCAAGCGGTAAGGTAACCATAACCCCTAAGTATGTTGAGCTGAGAAACGCTATGCGAGCAAAGGAAGGCCTACCTCCTCTCACCTTTGAAGAGTGGGATAGGCTGCTAAACGATCCTAATAGAGAAGACATATACCTCGTTCCTTGAAAACAGAAGCAGGCATATCTATCAACAAAACTTTACTATTTACAAAGATATGGAATATATAATCCAACCTCTTATCGGTGTCAATGAATTTGTTTTCGGGGATTATCGGAAGGATATTTTGGCTAAAACAAGCTTAAAAATCAAAACAACCAGAGAAGAAAAAGACGGAAACAACAGTTTCATTATAGATGACTATGGCGACTTTCTGGTCTATTATAATCAGCACGACCAGCGATTATTCTTCCTCACCTTTGCTCCGTTGCCTAATGTAAAGCTCATTTTAGAAGGTAAAAACCTATTCGAAATGAAGGCATCAGACATCTATCAACAGTTGTCTTCCCACGATAATATATTATTAGAAGAGGACTACGCAGGCTTCGCTTCTACTATTTTAGGCATAGATATTTACGCGCCGAACTTTGCAGACGACAAAGATTGCGTATGCGAAGGCATTAGTATAGCGGTAAAAGGCTACTTTGATGCAATATACAAAGCAGAGAATTTGGATATAGATAAGCTGCTGTCGGAGGCTTTATGAATTTGTTTTTAAGACGCATTGCACAAGAAAGACAAACATTTTCGGTCAAGAACAAATTGCTTTCATCGTAGCAGTAAACGGCAATAACAGCAAAATTATAAGTATAAAGAACGAAATTATTGTGATATGAGAAGGATAAATCAACGCATGGCAATGCTTTTAGAGAAGTCGGTTCCTGCAAATAAGGAATTGATAAGCAAGGTTTGCGAGAGCATTTTAAGCAAAATAAAAGTCGCAGAATGTTGTATTTTATACGATGCAAACAACGATATTAACACATCATTCATTAACAACATATCCGAACAAATAGAGAAACAAGGCGACAGGACTGGCTTGGAGATGTGGCATAACGAGATATGTTTGTCGGCTTTCGAAGGCTTTTCGCTTAGTTGTATTCTGCCTTTTATAGAACAGTTTAAGCAGCGTTTAAATGCCGTTTACCCTCGCCCGTATTGCCTTATAGTGTATATTACCAATACACAAGATATTTATTTCCGCTTCCACGTGTATAGAAAGGACGAAAGAATGTGGATAAACATCGACATAGAAGCAGACGCTAATCCGCTATTATACGACTTAGAAGAGCGTCTGAACATTGATTCCATTATTCAAAGAATACAAGATTTCAAAGAAGAATACGTTGAATGTTTCGATCCTATCAGTGATGATGCGCTCCAACTTGCACAGGAAAACATTCCTTTTCAGCTACCAGCAGATTACATAAAACTGCTTCAGTTCTCGAATGGAATACTAATTTGTGGCGACGAAGTGCTTGGAATAAACCATAAACCTTTCGACCTTATCAAGGCATACAAGACTGAACACGAAGCAACACAGGTGTACATGCCCAGCCATATTGTTCCATTTGCACCGGACGGTAGAGGCAACTACTACTGCTTTGATGTTCATAAAGGCAACCAAATCGTGTTTTGGGTGGCAAATCATCAGTACTCTGAAGAAGATAAACCAGAAGTTGTGAACTCCGATTTCTGCGATTGGTTCAACGAAGTGATGATAGATTGGTGCATAGAACTCGAAGGACAAGACATCTTTAAATAGGTTACCACATCGTAAAAAAAATATTACATCATGGAGATAGAAACTATATTAAAAGAAAACGGCTTATCAGAAGCAAGGATTTTATCGGCATCTGACGAAATCGAAATACCCGAAACATGGTCGTTTCTGCTCACGGAGGAAAACAAGGATAAGAAGAAATCCCTCGTTATAGAACGCTGGTCGGACTTCAGCACCCTACTTCCTAAGACCTTAAATATATTGGAAGAGTTGCTCGAAGATGTACTTTTAGTGTTTCATCAGCAACAAATTAAGATGGTTTACCTGCTGTTGGTTGACGAAGAATATGTGCTATATGTAGGCAATATGCCCACAACAGACAGCCAGCTCGCAATATTGCCCGACAAGTTACAGCACTTTTACAAGCATTTACATAATGGTTGGTTCGAGAATATAAGCGGTGGTTTAGGATTACTTCCTATAGAAAAGGTTCGTTTCCTAAGCCAATCGGAATGGGGTTTGCCACAAGAGATATTGCAATCTACCAACTTAAACCAAACGTACTACGTGCTTCACAATGGCGGAAATGGCTTTCTTTGCATCAACATAGAGGATAAAGAAAACCCAAAAGCACTGATTTGGTGGACCAACGATGCGCCAAAGATGGACATAGACTTTTGGAGTTACCTTGATTCATGGATAGAAATAGGTCTTTCCTACTAATGTTTTACAGCCACGTAGCACAACTTTAAACATACAAAAAGTGTCTATGCAACAAGTAAAAAAAGGTACTTAACATTGTTCTTTGCTTGTTTGTATAAGAGATAAACTCTATATTTGCAATTGAAGTAAGTAAAAAACAAAGATGATAAACTATCAGATTACGAACAGTGCGCCACCAATTACAGAGGCAGACATCTTAGATTTAGAGCACAAAATAGGCTTTTGCCTTCCTGCTGATATAAGAAACTTCTACTTAAAACATAATGGAGGATTGGTAGAAGATGGCGATAGAAACGTTTACTTAGACGATTCGGAAAACGAATATACCCTGAAATACATTGCACCCATCAAACATTCGCTTTCGCCTTCTCAATATACTATGGAGAAATTGTGGCACACTTTCATCGTAGAAAAAGAATTAATACAAAAGAAACATATTCCTTTTGCCATTGACAGCGGGGGCTTTCCATACTGCTTCGACGCTGAAACAGGATACATTCTCTTTGCAAACTTGGAACATTACGATGATAAAGAGAAGATGATGGAACCTGTTGCAAAGTCGTTAATCGACTTTATCAATGGTATGAAGACGGAAGAGGAAGCGTATGAATAGACTACTTCATACAAGAAAAAAAATATAAATCCGATTTAAAACATAAGTGAAAGGAGTGAATCAATGAGTAAAATGTGCGAACCTATTGCCGCTTTAGTGCAGTCGTTACACCATTTAGGTTTTACAACCATCGAACAAAAGGTGTCCGATTATCACTTTTCTGAACTCTATATCAAGATGAAGGGAAAGCAAAACAACGAAATAGACACCATCAATATACCTCAAATTCAACGAAACAACGACTCTACTTTTACGTGTTCGTGCCATTGGTCTACCGTCGAACTATGCTATGAAGAGGAAGAAACAAGAGCAAATGCAAAATAAGACGGAACAAAACAGAAAACAAGATATAATCAAGTGAAATGAAACAACTATCTAAAAGCCTCATCGCACTTCTTTTGTTCTTAGCCAATACTTGTGTATACGCCGGACAGAACATGAGAACAAAAGACTCGCTCATGGTAGTTACCGAGAGTAACGACGACTCTTGCATAAGCCATTTAGTAATAAACAAAGGTGGTGTACGGGATACATTGATAAGCATTTATTGTGCTGACGGGAGTGAAATAGAACCTTTAAAAGAAGTAAATAGCAAGAACAAGCAAACGCAAATAGAAGTATTCGCCATTTACAATGCCGCAGCTGACGGTAGCCAATATGTGTTTTACAACCATAAAAACCATAGAGCTTATATCACATTTGCCACCTTTGCCGACCTAAACCCCACAGTAGTAGACTTAAACGAAGCACAACAGTACGTATTATTGAGCAACAAAAACAGTACAAAAACTCCAACAAAGAATACCTTAAACACTGGAAACAAAGAAGAATACATAGCCAATGCAAGCAAGTTTAGACTAATAAAAGCTATGCTAAAACCCATAAAAACTAAATATTAACACTGTAAATAATTTTCTCAAGTATATTTCCTGCATAACATTCTAATTACCAATGCTTTGCAAAAACCATATTTTTGCGTTACAATAATATGGTTTTTGCAAGCCAAAAGTGGTACTTTTGAAGCTCAAAAAAGGCACTTTTGCAACGCAAAAACGTACTTATGCCTTTTCAATGAAATTATTTTTACAAAATCATTATGATAATCTTGTTTAGCCGTACAATATAATGAGTTATCCAAAAATTTGGCTATTACACTTTTAATAACTAATTTTGCCAATGTCATCAACCGCATTTAAACTTATGGTAACACATTCATTATGGTCGGAAGAATATTGGCCTATGCTTCTACAAATATATTTTAAGAAACCCATAGGCATAAAGCCAACTTACGCCCACCCCATTGTTGAGCTTAGTTTAGAGCTACATATCCCACCATACATACTATACGCAAAGATGGAAGAATTCCATTTAAACAACCTTCCAAGTATACAAGCACTTTGGAAAGTATATGCCAACAATCCAAAAAAACTACAAAAAGATGCCAAACGCATAAGAAAGATGAAGGGATTTGGCAAACCTGAGGAGTTCTACGAGGGTGTAACAACAGAAGAAACCTTTGAAAAAGACTTTAAACTTATAGAAAGAGCCACCGACTTAACACCCATTGCACTAATAATAGTGCTTAACCTGTATTTCCATCTCACACCTATAACGATGACAGAAGGGACTCCCGAAGTGAAAGAAGTAGCACGATTACTAAACATAACTCCTCGTCGTGTTGTGGAAATTATGGACGTTTATCGCTTCTGCGACCCCTATCTGAACCAAGATGACCTTATAATTTCGCCACTTCTACTGCCTTGCCAGAACATTTGGGACCGATATGGCAACGCCGATACTAAGGAACTTTCGGATTTAACAGAAGAATTA
Source organism: Prevotella pallens (assembly GCF_900454935.1). Classification (NCBI taxonomy): domain Bacteria; kingdom Pseudomonadati; phylum Bacteroidota; class Bacteroidia; order Bacteroidales; family Prevotellaceae; genus Prevotella; species Prevotella pallens. The sequence continues at coordinate 175,589 of NZ_UGTP01000001.1, read as the reverse complement.
TGCCACTATTACAGATGATTGTGTTTCTTTTTTCGTAATTTTGCAAACATAATTAGGTAAATATGGCACAAGAACAAGTACAAATACAAGAGCAGAAACAACAACAAGTGCAGCGACTTTCGCAGCAACAAATGCTTCAGGTAAAGTTGCTTGAGATGCCATTAACCGAATTAGAGGAAAGCATTAATGCCGAATTAGACGACAACCCAGCCTTAGAAAAAGGACGAGAAGACGGAGAACAGCTTGAAGAAACAAACGAAATAGAGAGCGATAACGACGATTTCGATGTTCAACAAGAACAACAAGAGCGACAAGATGCACTTGATACAGCACTCGAATGTATGGGAGGCGACGATGAATTGCCCGTTTACGATGGACGACAACGCCACGATAATGCCGACTACGAGGAGATAGTGTATGGCGATACTACATCGTTTATAGACAAACTAAACGAGCAAGTGGGCGAAAGAGAGCTTACTGAAAGACAAAAAACTATATTAGAATATCTCATTGGAAGCCTCGACGACGACGGATTGCTACGAAAAGACTTAGATACAATAGCCGATGAGCTTGCTATTTACTACGGTATAGACTGTAGCGAAAAGGAAATTGCCGACACATTGAAACTGTTGCAAGACTTCGATCCTGCTGGTATTGGAGCACGTTCGTTGCAAGAATGTTTGTTATTGCAAATAGAACGCAAAGTAACAGATGGCGAATGGGAACGCAATAGCAGTGTGTACAACCATCTAAAAACTATTTTCAACCACTATTTCGATGCATTTACAAAGAAGCATTGGGACAAAATACAAACTGCACTCTCGCTATCTGACCACCAAATAAAGGCACTACAAGCCGAAATTCGTAAGCTAAATCCAAAACCAGGAGCCTCGATGGGAGAGACAATGGGTAGGAATGTACAGCAAATAACCCCAGACTTTATTATAGAAACAGACGATAATGGAAACGTTAGTTTCTATTTAAACCATGGAGATCTACCCGAATTGCACGTTTCGCAAAGCTTCAACGATATGCTAATGGCATATAAAGACAACAAGAAAGGTATGAACCGTCAGGAAAAAGAGGCTCTGCTATATGCAAAAGGTAAAGTTGAGAAGGCACAAGGCTTTATAGAAGCAATTAAACAACGCCGAAACACACTGTACGTAACTATGAAAGCCATTATTGAAATACAAAAGAAGTTTTTTCAAGATGGTAACGAGGCAGATTTGAAACCTATGATATTGAAAGATATTGCAGAGAAAACGGGACTCGATATATCCACTATTTCGCGTGTAAGCAATATAAAATACGCACAAACAAGGTGGGGAACATTCCCGCTTCGCTTCTTCTTTACTGACAGTTATACAACGGAAGACGGAGAAGAGATGTCTACAAGAAAGATAAAAGTGGCTTTGCGAGACATCATTAACAACGAAAATAAGCAGAAACCGCTTAGCGACGACGCACTGGCAAAGGTGATGAAAGAAAAGGGTTTTCCTATAGCAAGACGTACAGTAGCCAAATATAGAGAGCAATTAAACTTGCCTGTTGCACGTCTACGCAAAGAATAAGTAAGCCAGTAAGAGCAGTAAGATATGATAAGAATATGAACGAAAAAAACATTATACTAACTGCACGAATAGCAAGTATGCTACTTACGCCATTCTATTTGCCTGTATTGGGCATATTGGCTATATTCTTTTTCTCGGATCTAAGTATGTTTCCGTGGCAATTCAAGGTATCGCTAATAGTAATGGTCTACTTGTTTACGGTGTTCATTCCAACAATACTCATTCACCTTTATAGGCAATATCATAGCTGGACACTCTTACAATTAGGTCAAAAGGAACGTAGAATGGTACCGTATGTTATTTCTATACTTTGCTATTTTGGTTGTTTCTACCTTATGAACCTATCGCATCTGCCACATTTAATAACGTCTATACTGATAGTTGCATTAGTAATACAAATACTTTGTGCCATTATTAACGTATGGTGGAAGATTTCTACACACACAGCAGCCATTGGTGGCGTGCTGGGAGCACTATTAGCATTTTCATTTATACTCAATTTCAACTCTGTTTGGTGGCTATGTTTGGTAATAATAGCATCAGGAATAGTAGGTTCAAGTCGTATTATATTGCGACAGCATACCCTTACACAAGTAACAACAGGTTTCTTCTTGGGTATTATTAGCGCATTTTTTACAATTTTATTGATATAAATACAAAGAACAAAAATAAAGATATATGAAACCATTGGTTAGCATTATTATGGGTTCTACAAGCGACCTTCCTGTTATGGAAAAGGCTTGCAAGTGGTTAGAACAATACGAAATACCATTTGAAGTGAACGCCCTTTCGGCTCATCGCACCCCTGCTGCAGTTGAAAAATTTGCCAAAGAAGCAAAAGAACGTGGCATTAAGGTGATTATTGCAGGGGCTGGTATGGCAGCAGCATTGCCTGGTGTAATTGCTGCTTCAACCTCTTTGCCTGTAATTGGCGTACCAATTAAAGGTATGTTGGACGGTTTAGATGCTATGCTTTCTATTATTCAGATGCCTCCTGGCATACCTGTTGCCACAGTAGGAGTGAATGGTGCACAGAACGCAGCTATATTAGCTGCTCAAATGATGGCACTTGGCAATGAAGAAATAGCAAAGAAAGTAGAAGCATGGAAGGCTACTTTAGGACAAAAAATAGAAAAAGCTAATAAAGATTTAGCTGAAATAAAAGACTATAAGTATAAGTGTTAAGAATACAGAACCAAAGTATTGTGGAACGAAAACTATGGTTTTCGATGGATAAAACACTCGAAAACCAACATAGTTCTGCCTAACTTAAAGTTTGAATGCTTAATGCTAAGAATATAAAATGATAGATTTATTCAATTACGAACGTAGAAAAAGTTCTGTTGCACACGTTGGTGCGTTAGATATGGGTGGTGATAATCCTGTTAGAATCCAATCAATGACAACCACAAACACCAACGATACCAATGCAAGTGTAGCACAAGCAAAGCGCATTATAGCTGCTGGTGGCGAACTTGTAAGGCTCACTACACAAGGAAAACGTGAGGCAGAAAACCTCAAACACATCAATGCGCAACTTCGAACAGAAGGTATTATGACACCACTTTGTGCCGATGTACACTTCAATGCTAATGTTGCAGACGTAGCAGCACTATATGCAGAGAAGGTTCGCATTAATCCTGGTAACTATGTAGACCCTGGTCGTACGTTCAAAATACTAGAATATACAGACGAGGAATACGCTAAAGAACTTAAAAAGATAGAAGAACGCCTTACACCTTTTATTAATATATGTAAGGAAAACCATACAGCCGTACGCATAGGAGTAAATCACGGAAGTTTGTCCGACCGTATAATGTCGCACTACGGTGATACTCCCGAAGGCATTGTTGAGAGTTGTATGGAGTTTCTACGTATCTTTAAGAAACACAATTTCAACGATATTGTTATTTCTATCAAAGCTTCTAATACGGTTGTAATGGTGCGTTCGGTGCGCCTTCTTGTAGCTGAAATGGAGAAAGAGGGTATGAACTATCCGCTTCATCTTGGTGTTACGGAAGCTGGAGAAGGAGAAGACGGTCGTATAAAAAGCGCTGTTGGTATAGGAGCGCTACTAAACGATGGCATAGGAGATACTATTCGGGTATCGTTGAGCGAGGAACCAGAATGCGAAATACCTGTTGCTAAATACTTAGCACGCTATATTCGACAAAAGAAAGGACACATTATAATTCCTGCTGCGACTTTTAAAGGTTTCGATTATCTACGTCCTGAACGTAGAAAAACCAAAGCTGTAGAAAACATCGGTGGCGATAATGTGCCAATAGTAATAGCTACTCACAATGCAGCAGAACATAATGCAGACATTGTTTCAACCCTTCCAACACCCGATTACATCTACACAAAAGATGTATTACCAGCCAAATTGAAAAGTGGACAAAAGTATATCATCGACTATAATGCATATATAGACTTGGCTGCAAAGGGAGAACTTCCAACCGAAAACGTCTTCCCCATTTTCCCTACTCCTGCAATTCCATTTATTGGAACAGTGAAATCGAAAATTAAATTCTTAGTGGTAAAGTATGGAACACCGTCAGAAGAATTGCTCGCCTGCTTGAAATATCACCCCGAAGTAGTGGTGATTTGCGTAAGTTCGCACCAAAACAAACTTGGCGAACAACGAGCATTGGTTCATCAAATGATGATTGCAGGTGTAGAAAATCCGGTTGTCTTTGCACAGATGTACCAATTTTCATCTGAAAAAAGCAATAAGAATACCAACGAGCCAAATGCCAAAGAACAGTTCCAACTATCTGCTGCTGCCGATATGGGAGCACTAATGATAGACGGATTAACTGACGGCTTATGGCTCATGAACAATGGTAACATTCCACAAGACGATATAGAACAAACAGCTTTCGGCATACTTCAGGCTGGAAGATTACGTATGGTGAAAACCGAATATATATCTTGTCCGGGTTGCGGACGTACACTTTACGACCTCCGTTCTACTATTGCACGCATAAAAGAAGCCACAAAAGGTATGACAGGACTGAAGATTGGCATTATGGGTTGCATTGTAAATGGTCCTGGAGAAATGGCAGATGCCGACTACGGATATGTGGGTGCAGGTATGAAGAAAGTAAGTTTGTATCGCAGAAAGGTATGTGTAGAGAAAAATATACCTGAAGAAGAGGCGGTAGAACACTTACTTTCATTAATAAAGAATGACAAAAATTAAGACAATAATAAAGGGGATAAACCGTTCTAAATATATCATCTATTAAACAATCGCACTAGGGGCATAAAAAAATTATTTAAGCAACAGCTACGTTCCGTTATAGAATGGAAAGAGCAAGATACTAATATTTTATTTCATCGCTTAGACACTTCTACTGACGAAATAAAGAATTCGAGTAAGTTAATTGTAGCTCCTGGACAAGGTTGTTTACTTGTTTACGATGGAAAAGTAAAAGCAACGCTAACAGAACCTGATACCTACGAATTACAAACAGATAACCACCCATTTATTACAACACTTCTTAATTTGGCACAAAGAATGGAAAGCGAACATAAAATGCGCTTCTATTTCTTCCGTACTGCCGAATTAGTAAATGTACTTTGGGGCACTGCAACTCCTGTGAAGTATATGGAACCTAATTATAAAATGCCTGTTGCAGTGGGTGCGTGTGGTAACTTTTCTGTGAAAATTGAAGATGCTGCTATAATGTTCAGCACACTTTTAGGTACTGTAAGCGATTATACTGCTACCGATGTTCGCCAACTTGTTGCATCGCGTATAGTTGCTCCACTAACTTCTTTCCTTGCAGAAAAAGCTTATCCATATACAGAAATAGATAAACATCTAATGGAAATGTCGGACGACTTACGCCTAAAAACAACCGAAGAACTACAACGTTTAGGCTTAATTCTTACCGATTTCCGTATAGACTCTGTTACATTCGACGATGAAACATTGGAGCGTATTAACAGAATTGCTGATATGACAGCCGAAAAATTGGCTGCAACAGAGGTTGATCTCGATTATGCTGGTGTACAAAAACTTGCTGCTTTACGAGATGCTGTACGTACAGAAGGTGGACTTGCTGGTGCTGGTATGCAAATTGGAGCAGGTGTTCAATTGGCAAAAGAATTTTTTAATACTCAAGATAACAATGTAAAGCCAAACGAAACCACTACTTCTACAACAACAGACACTACTGCTCGGTTAAAACAACTAAAACAATTGTTTGACGAAGAGCTTATTACTGAGGAAGAATATAAAAAGAAGAAGAACGAAATACTTGATACATTATGAAAAGAATAATTATTATTGCGCTCATCGCACTCATAACAAACCTTCTCGTAGGTTTAATTGTTACTGCATACTCTTCACTCAATTTGCTTTTTACAAGTGGGGCTATTGTTCTTAACGGACTATTACTGGCACTCGCTTTCTTAGGACGTGCTGAAAGTACACACCGTTTAAGTTTAGGTTTTATATACACTGCAATAGGTGCATTAGAGTTTCTAACTGGCTTCTTTGCACCAGAAAGATGGTCGAACAACTGGTGGTTAATAGGCGTGGTTATACTCACCTCCATACAATGTATATTGCTGTTCTTAGCAATCTATTATTCAAAAGAAGCTTAATCTCAACAGATGGCAACAAAAATTAAAGCGATAAAATGCCCACAATGTGGTAGCGAGAAGCATGAACAATTAGACGATAAAAGGTACAAATGTAAAAGTTGTGGTACCGAATTCTATATAGACGACGATGATATTAATATTAACGTAAACCATCGATACGAATATCAGTCGCCAAACTCATCGTCGTTAAACAGTTTTCTTAGCAACGGAATTAAAATAGGAATCATAGCTTTATTGGCTCCAATAGCCATTGTTGTAATTCTATTTTATAGTGCCATGCACAGTGGGTCTAGCAGTTCGCCATCTTTTTCGGGAACAACCAGAGATTCTGTTGAGATTAGAGACGATTACAGACTATTTTTAATGAGTACCTATAATGGTAAACCGTGCTACTTTTATGTGCTTGAGCGCGACTACGCGTCTAACTATGGAGACGAAAATCCTAAATATGTAGACGGATATTACTGTGGTTTTAGAGACGCTACCACAGGAAATGTGCTAAAAGAACAGCTTCTTATTTCAGAAAAAGATACAAGAGAGCGTAATTCTATGTCGCCTTCCGACATGGTAGGTAGGTATTTCCATCAAGCACGAAAATGGTTCTTCATTATTTCAGACAAATTTATCTACGAATTAAATCCAAAAACATTAACCTTCAAAGATGTTTCTAAATTGCTTTTCAAAGGAAAAGAAGTTATGAACACAGGCATCTCATCGGTAAATTTTATAAACATCGACTCGGGAGAAGGCTTTGAAGTACATAATAATTTATCAGCAACTTACTATTATTTCCCCGCAACAAACAGACTTTATACTGAAAAGGCCTTTAATTATGCACGCACTTTGCCCCCCAATCAACTAAATGGAGAAGTAAGAGATACTACCTTCTTTAAACTTCGAAGCAAGAATATTAGCGAATCATCAAGTAAAGGTGGATATTTGTGTTTATGGAAAATACATGCTTTATTCCATAATGGCGACCCACAAGACTTTTCGTTCTACAATAGTATTTCAGGATCGTACACACCATCATCTGGCAACCGACTCATAAGTGCACAACCAGTTACCGATTGGTTCGTAGGTTTCGATGGACAAATAAAATACTACGATGCAAATTATATACTAATTACCTTCAAACCCACCATAGCCGACGATGCAAAGTCGGTGTTCCAATTACGCAACGCATACGGAAACATTTTATGGACACAAGCCGTAGAAAGGTTCACATATATAAGCGAAGCCGTAGTTTGTAATAATCGTTTTTGGATATACGGAAGAAGAGAAGGGCAAGAAGGAAAGAACGAAGAGAACATTTACAGCTTCGATTTAAAAGACGGCAAATGCACAACCTTCAATTCTATACACACCGAATACAAAATAAAGGCTAAATAATATGAAACAAATATTCGCACTTATACTACTTTTATTCGTATCTGTTGCACTAAAAGCACAAGAAAGATACAAAGAATATTATGACGATGGAAAGCTGAAAACAGCAGGATACATAAACAAAAATACTGGCGAACGACAAGGACATTGGGTTACCTACAGGCAAGACGGAACAAAGTTCGAAGAGTTCGACTATAAAAATGGAGAAAAAGAAGGCAAATACTACGTCTACGACAATAAAGGACGCATATATATTATGGAAACTTACCACAACGGAATGCTACACGGAACAATGTTGCAATACTACAATGAACCCGATAGAAAAGGACAATTGCCACTTTATGCACGAACAACCTACCAAAATGGAATGCCAGTAGGCACAAAATATACCTACGATAGAAATGGAGCAATCATAAAAAAACGCACATTCAGTAACGGAATAATGGCAACGGAAAACCAATACGAAGGAAATACTATATATAAAACATCAAGAAAAAACAATACCGATGCAGACAACTCAGACGACAAATACTATTATGAAACAATAGAAACCACACGGCAAACACATAATTATGCTCACCGAAACATAAACCACACAACAGCGCAAAGGCAGAAAATAGCAAAAAGCAAACACAATTCGATGGCTACAAACCATACAAAAAAGCCAAAAACAGCCAAGCAAAAAAATACACAAACCATACCAAGCTTCATAAAAATAGAAAATACACCCAAACCCGCAAAGAAAGGAAAACTAAAAGTAGGCAAAGATGGTGTCATAACGGTAGAATAAAAAAACGCAACCATCTTGCAGAAACAAATAAAACTACACAGAAACCCATACCTGTCAACAAAACCATTATAAACTTTTATTATACAAAAGTAAACTGCAACACCCACCTGCCAACATCATTCGTTGGCAGGAATCACCCACCACATACCATATTTTCATACCAAAATTGCACAGAAAAACGCATTTTTTACTGAAAGCATAAATAGATAGTATTCAGGTATTTACGAAACTATTATTCTTTTCCCAAAAAACGTCCGTACTTTTTCCTGAAAACGTCCGTACTTTTTCTCTAAAACGTCCGTACTTTTTCCCAAAAACGTCCGTACTTTTTCCTGAAAACGTCCGTACTTTTTTCTAAGAATGTACGGACGTTTTTTTAAAAAGTAGGCTGGAATAACCAGTTTACCAAATGTCTATTACGCCGAAAGAGATAATAATTTAGGAATAGTTTAGAGCGTATACTTTTAATATTCCACCATTTGTAACCATGCTTGCAGAATATTATTGTCTAATTGTGGTACTGAAGATGGTATCTCAAAAGTAAGTGTGCGAGGTTTTTCTTTCTTTATTTTTTTCATTTCACTTTCCGAAATGATAGCTCTATCAGTAATAAACAAGTCCGACCATACATCTATTTGTTCGTCTGTATCTTCTCCTTTATAATGTGCCATAAAAGTTTGGTGTTTATGTGCCGAATATAAATCTTTTAATGTATAGGTTCCTGCATGTTCTACGTAAGTTTCTTGTTCATCAAATTGCGTCATACGTGCTATGATACCATACATTTTTAGTTGGTTCATTTCAATTTCATGGTTTTCTTGTCCCATCAAATTATCCATGTTAATGGTTATTCCAGTAGTTGCTATTTTTTGATTAGGAAACTTATGCTTTGAAATTGTACCGCATTTGTCAGCCCACCGATAAATATCGCCATTGTTTCGGGTGGAATATTCTTCGCTTTTAATGCTTTCTATAAGAGGTGTAGACTCTAATGCAGGCATATTTATACGAACAAAAGTTTCGTCTCCATTAGCTTGTTTGGCTTTTCTGCGCCTTTCGCCAAGAAATTTTCGGTCTACGAAAGTTGTTTTTTTTGAAGTTGTATCTAATGGAACATACAATTCCATCATACCATCTACGAAATAGCTAAGCATAAAATTGGTAGACTGATATACACGGTAGTATCCTTTCAACCTTATATATTGTTGTTCGTGCGATTGTGCTACAATGGTTGTAAGCAAGAAAGCGAGCAAAATTCCTATTTGTTTCATTTTTCAAATGTTTCTATCGGTGCTTTTTGCGTGCCTTTACAGTTTTTCCTGCTTTTGTTTTTGTAGAAAGCTTTTGCGAAACTTTTCTACTTTTATCTTCATCTAAAGTAAAATCGAGTTGCTTTCGTTCTAAATTTGCATTTGCAACTTTTATCCGAATAGGATCTCCCAACTGATATTTATGATGATGGCGACGCCCAACAAGACAATAATTCTTCTCATCAAAGTCGTAATAATCATCGTCCAAATCACGCATTGGTATCATTCCTTCACAATGATTTTCGTCAATTTCGGCATAAATTCCATAACTCTGAATACCACTTATGTGCGCATCATAACATTCGCCAAGATGTTCGCCCATAAATTCCACCATTTTATATTTAATAGAATCGCGTTCTGCATTTTGTGCCACTTGTTCCATATCCGAACTGTGTTCGCAAAGCTCTTCTATATGTTCTTTATTAGCCGAACGTCCTCCATTTTCATATCGAGTAAGTAAACGGTGCACAATAGTATCGGGATAACGACGTATGGGTGATGTAAAATGAGTATAATAATCGAAAGCAAGTCCAAAGTGTCCTATGTTGTGTGTAGTATATTTTGCTTTCATCATAGAACGTAAAGCCACAGTTTGAATTACCTTTTGTTCGCTTTTGCCTTCCACCTCGTCCATTAAAGCGTTTAAAGCCCGTGCGGTTGCTCCTTTTGTACCAGACGATTTCAGTTTATATCCGAATTTTGCAGAGAACTGTCGGAGGTTTTCAAACTTTTGTGGGTCTGGATTGTCGTGAACACGATAAGGCAATGTTTTTGCTTTTTTGCCGCGTTCTACTTTTCCTACGTGTTCTGCAACATATTTATTGGCAAGCAACATAAACTCTTCTATAAGTTTGTTGGCATCTTTCGAACGTTTAAAGTAACAACGAAGGGGTTTTCCATGTTCATCTATATCAAAATGCAGTTCTTCCGATTCAAACTTTACACTACCTTTCTTAATTCTTTCGGCACGAAGTTGTTTTGCCAAACGGTCAAGCATTATAAGTTTATCGGCAAATTCGCCTTTATATTCTTGTTTTTCTGGTGCAGGTTCACCAGTTCCGTCTATCACTCCATTATCTTCCAACAATTGTTGCACCTCTTCGTAAGCATATCTACGATTACTTTTTATAACAGTATGTGCAATATGGAAATATTTAACTTCGGCATTATCGTCTAATTGGAAGATTGCGCTGTATGCTAATTTTTCTTCGTCAGGGCGCAAGGAACAAACAAAATTACACAACCTTTCGGGCAGCATTGGAATAGTTCTGTCTACAAGATAAATAGATGTAGCGCGCTTTTGTGCTTCCTTATCAATTATATCGTTCTCTTTAACATAGTGGGAAACATCGGCAATATGTACGCCCACTTCCCATAAACCATTTTCCAGCTTACGTATGGAAAGAGCATCGTCAAAGTCTTTTGCATCTTTAGGATCAATAGTACAAGTCCAGACTTTGCGAAAATCTTCGCGTTCGGCAATATCTTGCGCAGTAATTTCGGCATTAATTTTCTCTGCCGCTTCCTCGACTTTCTTCGGATATTTATAAGGCAGACCATATTGCGCAAGAATAGTATTCATTTCTACATCGTTATTGCCTGCTTGTCCTAATATATCAATCACTTCACCTACAAGGTTTTTATGGTCAGCATCTGGCCATTTTGTTATTTTCACCACAGCTCTATCGTCGGTTTTTCCACCATTCAAAGCTTTCTTTGGAATAAGAATATCGTGAACAAAAAGGTTTTCTTGCGTAATAAGGAATGCTATTTCGGGTTCTACTTGCAAACGTCCTACAAATGTTTCCTTCTTCCGCTGCAGAATTTCAATAACCATTCCTTCTTTAATATGGTTACGACGGCGCGCAAAGTACTGCACTTTCACCCTGTCTCCATTAAGAGCCGACATAGAATTGCGTTCAGAAATAAAAATGGGAGTACCACCATCGTCGGGAAGGAAAGAGTTTTTTCCATTCGATTTTCTTACAAAAACACCTTCTTGCACCTGTCCTTTGGTGTTAAGTGTATAAGCATTTTCGCCAACTTTAGAAAGAAAATCGTCCCACGCCATTTCTTCCATCACATCAATAGCAAGCATTTTTAGTGGATGCGTGGTTAGTTTTAATGCTCTAAATATTTGTTTTAGGCTAAAAGTATTGTCTGGTTGTGTTTGAAAGAAACCTGTAATCTTCTCAGCAAGTTCTACTTTGGTCAATCGTTTTTTATTATTTTTTTCCTTTCCCATTGTTATTTGCGCTTTGATTGTGTTTACAAAGTAACGAAAAAGTTCGTACCTTTGCAAGCGTTTCACAGTATTTTAATGAAAAAAAGAATATTAATAACAGGAGCTTCGGGCTTTATTGGCTCGTTTATTGTAGCAGAAGCATTGCGCCACGATATGGAAGTTTGGGCAGCAATGCGTGCAACTTCGTCTAAAAAATACTTGCAAGACGAGCGTATTCACTTTATAGAACTCGACTTTTCGTCTGAAGAAAAACTTAAAAAGCAGCTACAATCTTACAGCTTTAATTATGTTGTTCATGCTGCGGGAGCCACAAAATGTACAAAAAGAGACGATTTTTTCCGCATAAACACACAAGGAACGCAACATTTTGTTAATGCACTTTTAGCGCTAAATATGCCTATAGAACGCTTTGTTTTTATATCGAGCCTCAGCGTTTATGGTGCTATTCACGAACAACTTCCTTATAAAAATATTGACGAAACCGATATTCCTCAACCAAACACAGCTTACGGAGAGAGTAAACTAAAGGCAGAAAAAGTTTTGGCAAATACTTCTTACAACGGAAAAACATTGCCTTATGTTATTCTTCGCCCTACGGGTGTGTACGGACCAAGAGAAAAAGACTACTTCCTTATGGCTAAATCTATAAAAGGGCATATAGACTTTTCGGTGGGTTTTCAGCGTCAAGACATTACTTTTATTTATGTAAAAGACCTTGTTCAGGCTGTTTTTCTTGCAATTGATAAGGCTAAAACTGGAAGAGCTTATTTTCTTACCGATGGAGAAGTATATCAAAGCACCACATTCAGCAATCTTATTCACACAGAATTGGGAAATCCTTGGTGGATAAGAATTAAAGCTCCTATTGCTTTGTTGCGTATTGTTACTTTCTTTGGCGATATTTTAGGACGCATAACAGGCAAACTTTCGCCACTAAACAACGATAAATATCAAATTTTGAAACAACGAAATTGGCGGTGTAACATACAACCCATTGTAAAAGAACTTGGCTATAAACCAGAATATAAATTAGAGCGAGGCGTAAAAGAAACAATGGATTGGTATAAAAATAATGGCTGGATTTAAAAATAAGGATAACTGATAGTAGAAATAAAATGGTAAAATTTGTACTCGATCTTTTTAAAATAGAAAAGAAACCTTTAAAAGGATTAATGGCAATAGAATGGGCTGCAGCAGCTTATATGCTTTTCACTTTTGTGTTAATAATGTTTTTTTACACAAAAATGACAGCTCCCGAAGCTATGATTTATGGACGGCTACGCATAATTGCTATGACGGCTGCTTTATGGTTGGTATACAGAATTTTTCCTTGTAAGTTTACACGTTTAGCAAGAGTATCTGCACAATTAGGATTACTTGCGTGGTGGTATCCCGATACTTACGAGTTTAATAGACTTTTACCTAACCTCGATTATGTATTTGCACAATGGGAACAAAATATATTTGGCTGTCAGCCAGCACTATTATTCTCTAAAGAATTACCAGATGCCTTTTTCAGCGAACTTTTCGATATGGGATATGCAGCTTATTATCCAATGATTGCACTCACTGTTTTCTACTATTTTATATGGCGCTACAAAGAGTTTGAACGGGTAAGTTTCATACTATTGGCTTCATTCTTTATTTATTATGTAGTGTTTATATTTGTTCCTGTGGCTGGTCCTACGTTCTATTATAAGGCAGTTGGCTTAAAAACTATTACAGCAGGAGTATTTCCTAATATACACGACTATTTTAATTTACATAAAGATTGCTTGCCCAGCCCTGGTTTCACCAATGGTTTCTTTTATAATTTAGTAGAAGATGCTAAAGCTGCAGGAGAACGTCCTACAGCAGCCTTCCCAAGTTCGCATGTAGGAATAAGTACTATATGTATGTTTTTAGTATGGCATACACGAAATTACAAATTACTTATGGTGCTTGCCCCATTTTATTTTTTCCTTTGTTGTGCCACTGTTTATATTCAAGCACACTATCTTATAGATGCTATAGCAGGTGTTATTTCGGCTATTTTAGTTTATCTCCCACTTTTCTATTTCTCAAAAAGAATGGTAAAAAAAGGACGATAAAAACACAGTGTGTTACTATGTTATATAGTAAAGCATTAATATCTATCAAGCACATTACAACCACCTATATTTTAGTTTATTTATAATAACACAAGTATGTATCACACAAGTTTGTGTGATACATACTTGTGTTATTACTTTTTTCTTATTATATTTGCACTTGTAAGATGAATTAAAACATCAAGTTATGTGCAAGAAATTTGTTTATGGAGTGGCTGTTTCCGACTATAATTTCATAGGAAGAGAACGAGAAACAAAGCGACTGTTAGATAATTTTAAAGGTGGAATAAACGTAATTCTAATGTCGCCAAGACGATTAGGAAAAACATCTTTAGTGAAACATGTATGTAATAAACTCGACGATAAAGATATTATTACGGTATATTTAGACATATTTGGTTGCAAAAGCGAATACGATTTCTACAATAAATTAACCGCAGAGGTATTAAAACAAACTGCTCCTAAAAGCGAATTATGGTTTGAAGAAGCAAAAGAGTTTCTTTACCGTCTCACTCCTAAAATATCTTTTAGTCCTGAACCTAATTCCGATTTTTCCATTTCTTTAGGTATTACTCCAAAAACACACACGCCAGAAGAGGTTTTACAGATGGCTGAAACTATTGCTATAAAACGAAAAAAACGCATCGTTATATGTATAGACGAGTTTCAGCAAATAGGCGAAATGGCTAATAGTAAACAAATTCAGGCACGTTTAAGAACTGTTTGGCAACACCAAAAACACGTATCTTATTGTCTTTTTGGAAGTAAACACCACTTAATGAGCAGTATATTTCTCCATAGAAGTATGCCTTTTTTCCAGTTTGGCGATACTATTTCGTTAAACAAAATAGCAACAGAAAATTGGATTGAATATATTGTTTCGCATTTTGCCGATGGAAAAAGAACCATTAGCCGTGAATTGGCAGAAGAGATTTGCAAATTTACCGAAAACTATTCTGCCTACGTACAACAATTGGCTTGGTTGGTTTTTACATTAAAAGAAGAAGGAGAAACTGTAACTGAAAACGATGTAAAGCAAGCCGAAAACGACTTATTGGCTACAAACGATATTCTTTTTATGCAGATGATTGAACCATTATCTGAATTTCAATTAAATTTCCTACGTGCTATAATTGTAGGAGTTACAAAAGATTTTGGACTTTCTGAAGTGCGCAAAGAATATAATTTAGGCAGCTATTCGAATATAACTCGACTGAAAACAGCTCTCTTAGAACGCGACTTAATAGAAAAACAAGAAACAGAATGGGTTATAACCGACCCTATTTTTGCAAAATGGCTAAAACAAAAAATAATGATATAAGCTAAATAAAATAAAAACAATTCATATCATTATAAACATAGACAAAAAATGGACATGAAAAAAATAATCTTCTTTTTTCTTTTATGGATTCCACAATTACTCTTCTCGCAAACACAAACAATACACATTATAGATGGGTGTGGGAAAGCAATACAATACGCTAATATTAATTTATTCGACATAAAAGATTCTACAAAATTATATTCTACAGTTTCCGATTCGTTAGGTTCATTTCAACTTAATGGAAAAAAAGGTATATATAGACTGTCTGTGAAATGCTTAGGTTATGAAGATTATAATATCCCAATATTGATAGATACACTTAAAACTATTACGCTACAAGAGGCAAGTTTTAAATTAGGCGAAGTAGTTGTACATAAATCTACTTTAAATAGGGGCAACTCTTTACTAATTAATATAGAAAACTCCCATCTTTCGAAGTTGCTTAATTTATCGAAAATTTTACCATATATGCCTTTTGTAACACTATCTAATAACAATATAGAAGTTGTTGGACGTGGTACACCTATTTTCTTTCTTAATGGGCACGAAGCAAGAGATATAAACGAACTACTTAACATAAAAGGTAGCGATATAAAAAATATAGAAATAATTATTTCTCCAGGAAGCGAATATGACGCATCTGTACAATCTATTATTAAAATTACAACAAAAAGGAGAAAAGACGAAGGTTTAGGAGGAAACATAGACGTTTCTCTATTCGATTTAGGGAACCAAATATCAGAAACTACAAGTAATTTATTGAATTATAGAAAAGGTTCTTACGATTTCTTTGCTAATATTAATATGCGAAATACAAGAACTTCTACTGTAGAAAACCAAATTTCTAAACTTCAATTGCAAAATAACAAAGAACGCAAACAACATTCAGATTTATTAAATAAGTGGTTAGGATTTGATGGGGCATTAGGGTTCGATTATATTGCTAACAAATTATCTTTTGGAGGAAAATATACCTATACTTGGACACCTAACTATGTGGATAATTATGATATTCAGGATACATATAAATTAAATTCTAATGCTATTTCAAAAATAAACTCGTCTAACTGCATAAATAGAAAGACTGGAATTTATAGCTTAGAATCTTTTGTTAATTACAACCTTACGAAATATTTAATTTTACAAGCAGATAACTATCTTGCAAGCAGTAAAGATAAGACAAAACAAAATATAAATAAAAATTCGAATAGTGGAAATACTAATTCTGGTATTAGCAATGGTAGTTATGACTATTTTATTTTTTGCCAAAAAATTCTTTCAGAATTGAATATTGGAAATAGTATTTTAAAATTTGGTTCAGAGGCAACAATTACTAACTATAACACAGAATTTTGTTCGTCTATCGCAAATGGGGTTATACCAACCTATACTAAATCTGAAAGAAAAGAGAGAACTGTTGCTACTTTTTGCGAATTTAATACACATACTTCGTTTATAGATTTAACTTTCGGACTTAGATATGAACATTCTTTGATAAGATATAAAGATGGTACAGACCATGAAAATAAAATAAAATGGAGCAATAATAATCTTTTTCCATCAATATCGCTCAAAAAAACGTTTGGTAATTTTTTCACTGGGCTAAATTATTCTGTGAAAATACGCAGACCTAATTATCAAGAACTAAGATCGAACGTAGAATATTATTCTCCATTAGAATATGCTTCTGGAAACACCTCTTTAAAACCATGCATAATTTATGATTTATCGCTACTTGCAACATATAAAAACTTTAATGCTATTTTATCTTTTGAACATAGAAAAAAAGCAATTATACAGACGGCAGAAAAACTTGTGGATATGGAATCTATTTTATATTCACCAAAAAATATTCCTAAGTATCAAAAACTCTCTTTCGCATTATCGTGGTCAAAGTCTATTGGAGAGTGGACTCCATTTATTAATACTTCTATACAAAAACCTTTATTGGAATTTAATGGCAGAAACTATAATTCTATAATGTTTTCTTTGTCATTCAACAATATGTTATCTCTAAAAAATGGATACATATTTTATTTCTATACCTCGTTCTCAACAGGAGGACATATTATGCTATATCATTATAAGCCAAAAGGAGAGATAAGTTTAGGTATTTCAAAATCTTTTTTTAAAGAAAAACTTGATGTATACCTTAATTGGACCGATGTATTTAAAACAAATAAAGAAGAAAAACATCTGCAATTTGTAAATATCGATTTAATAAGAAATTCTTATCGCAAAGTAAACGGAATTATATTATCAGTTTCATATAAATTTAACTTACAGAAAAATAGATATAATGGAAGTAATGCTGGAGTGTCTGAACGGTCAAGACTGTAAAAATATAAAAAACTAACCATGTTATCAACTAACAAAAAATGCAGATTGATTTAATATGACCATATAATTATTGAACGGGATGGAAAAAGTTTATAAAACAAAAATTGCAATTTGGCTAATATGTGCCATTATAGGATTCACTGTAATTCCTATAATACCCGTATTAGTATACGATTTTTCGTGGATTGTAGTGACAATTGTAGCATTAATTCTCTTTTTTGCTCTTTTCTCTCTTTTTGATATCCGCTATACTATCCATAATAACATCCTCTCTGTTAAATACAGTATGTTATCAACCACCAATTATGATATAAATCAAATAAGAAAAATAAAAGACACAAATTCTATTCTTGCTGCACCGGCAGCCTCGCTAGATCGAATAGAAATATATTTCATCCAACAAAAAACACCTCTTATTATTTCACCAAAAGACAAAAATGGCTTCATAAGGAATCTACAATCTATAAATCCCAATATTGTATATCGTAACGATAAATGAAAATACGAATTACACTTCTATTAAAGGAAAAGTGTATACTCTTAGCATTACAATGATTGGGAATTTTTATATGTTTTAAAAAGACTGTAAAGTAACATGGAAGGAGCTTTAATGAGTGTTTCAGACAGACTTTTACTCAGAAAAAGAGCCATTATAGAAACGGTGAATGATGAACTTAAGAACATTGCGCAAGTGGAACACTCATTTACGATGAGCCTTTTTACTCTTCTTTTCCTTCTCAGCTACGCCAGTTTTCGGGTTATATTCTAAGCCGAGTTTCTTAGCACGTTCGTAGTTTTGACGTTTTATTTTTTGCTTCTCGTCGGCTTTCTGTTTAGTTATCTTTGCCGGTTTCTGCAAATAAAGTGGAGTTTGGCGTGGATTCCACGTTATTCTCACATCGCGTTTGGCTTTACATTCTATTTCTTTTGTGTAATAGTAAACAGCTTCTGGCTGGCGAGTATTATAAAGTCCGGTGTCCCAAACGCCATTATCGTTCTCGTCTACTATTAATCGCAAATAGAATGTGCCTGGTTTTATATAATAGAAAGTAGCTTCGTTGTTTTTTGCTACTACTTCTTTTATGGGTTTATCGCTTTCGTTGAGCAATTGCAGCAAACAGTTTTTGCCTTCCATTTGTTGAAGCGACACAATTAGCGTGCTAAATTCGTCGAGCGAACTCACTTTTATACTCTGTTTTACCTTTTGCGATGCCTTGCCATATATATCAATAAAGGTGGCAGAATCTAATTCGAGACTGTATTCGTGCCCTGGATTCCATGCACCCACAAGTTTATATTGCCGAGGAATACCAGGAATACTACCAAACTGATATTTAGCACGTTGCCAAAGAGTGTCTACTTTTTCGTAAAGATGTATTTTAGACGTGTCGCAAACAGCTACGGGCGATGGTAAAATAAAGGTTGGATTTTCGTCGGGTGCTATTTGTGTTCCGTTTTTTATTCTTACTTCTAAGGGTGTTGCTGGATATTCTGTTAGGTAAGGTTCGCCTTTCTTTTTATTCTTTTCTTGTTGCTTTTTCCATTTGTCGTATTCTTCCTTTTGCTGTTTCAGACGTTTTTCGTAGGGAACTTTCGACAAAACTTCTAATGTATCTGTTTGTTTTACCAATTTTCCTAACGAATCGTTTGCCAAATAAGAAACTTGCATGTGTAATGTATCTTGATTAACGAGCATTGTATCGCGAAGCCAGTAGGTTATTGTGTCTTGATTTAAACTGGGTTCTACTACAAAAGCGTTCTTTTCGCTAAAGTTCAGACCTTTTATTTCGGGCAATTCGGCATTGCCGTAACTATAAAACAAGGTGAAATGGTCGGGTTCTTTGCGTTCTGCCTTTAAGAAATATCGGTTGGTTTGTATTTGGGTAAAGGCTGAAAGTACCACATCGTCGGGCAGAAAGTGTGTGTAAGGCACTTGTTTTATATCGCTAATATGGAGCGAATCTCTCCAAATAGTGTCTTGTCGTACATCTGGTTTAAACGAAGGCATTATTATTTCTGGTGTAAATGCTATTTTTTCTCCTGGCTGATTAAACTTGTAATTACCGTCCATATCTTGTAAAGCATAGATACGATAATCGCCTTTTGCCACACCTTTTATCACAAAATGTCCATTTCCATCGGTACGAGCAATGCGCATCATAGGTTCATGTTGGAAAGCTGTATCGTTAAGATTGCTGTAAAGTCCCACTAAAATACCTTTTATTGGCTCTAAGTTTTGTGCTTCTAACACATATCCTGCCACTTCCATTGTATCTATTCGGTTGCCTGTAGAGAACGAATAAGTGTAGTTTCCTAATGGATTTCCCTCATTATTATCTGTAATAGCATCAGAAAAATCTATGGTATAAGTAGTATTTGGCTTTAAAGTGTCTTGCAAAGCCACAGTAATTCGTTTTCCACTTACTTTAACTTCGGGTGCTTCTAATTGTGGTGGCGATACAACAACCTTTTCGGTTGGATTATCGAGCTTTACAAATTCATTAAACAGAATGGTAACTTTTTTACTATTTACATCGTCAGAACCATTTGCAGGCGATGTTCCAAGTATTTTTGGTGGTGTTTCGTCGTACCAACCACCGTCAGGACTCCCCATTCTTGCACACGAAAAAATAGTTAGTAAAAGTAAGTTGAATAAAATTATACTTCCTACTTTCCAACTTGTTTTCTTTATGCCTTGTTTGTTCATATTTGTTTAGTTTATATTCATTGCCAACATTTGGTCTATATTCTTCCTACTGTTCGATAGTCGTGGAATTTTGTGCTGACCACCAAGTTTACCTTTCAATTTTAACCAATCGTTAAACAAATTTTTCCGTGCAACCACCACTTCTAATTGTTGTAATGTTACATCGTGAAAGCGTTTTGCCTCGTAATCGGAATTAATTTCTTGCAATTTGCTATCTAATATGCGTTCAAAATCGCTTATACTATCGGGCATTTTTGTAAATTCTATTAGCCATTGATGGCGACATTTGGCATTTGAATCCATAAAAATTGGTGCAGCTGTATAATCAGAAATCTGCGCTCCAGTAGCTTTGCAGGCAGCTTCTATTCCTTTTTCGGCATTATCCATTATGAGTTCTTCGCCAAAAGCATTAATAAAATATTTTGTACGCCCTGTAATAACAAATTTATAAGGACGAACAGATGTAAACTGTATAGTATCGCCTATTTCGTAACGCCATAATCCACACACTGTACTAATAATAATGGCATAATTGCGCCCTATTTCTACACCTTCTAATGGAACAATATTTGGCTTTTCGCTTTCAAATTCGTCCATTGGTAAAAATTCGTAATATACACCATAATCTAACATTAGCGACATACTCTTATCGTTTGGATCGTCTTGTATTCCAAAAAATCCTTCCGATGCATTGTAAGTCTCCATATATTGCATATCTTGCTTTGAAATAAGCTGTTCGTATTGCTCACGATAAGGTGTAAAAGATATACCTCCATGGAAAAAAACTTCTAAATTTGGCCAAACTTCTTGCAAATGTTTCTTTCCAGACAGTTCCATTACACGTAACAAAACTGACAACATCCACGATGGAACACCCGAAATATTGGTTACATTTTGCGAAATTACTTCTTTAGCCATTCTATCTCGCTTTACTTCAAAATCGCTTAACAATGCAACTTCTTTAGAAGGTACACGAACAAGATTGGCTAATGGATTTATATTTTCTATAAGAATGGCACTTAAGTCGCCAACAAGCGAATTTGAAAAATTATAGTTGGGCGAATGACTTCCACCAAGAATAAGTCCTTTTCCGCTGAAAAGTTTACTATTAGGATTGTTGCTTAAATAGTAAGCCAGAACATCTTTTCCTCCTTGATAATGCACATTTTGTAAACCTTCGTGCGTAATTGGAATAAATTTACTTTTATCATTAGTAGTTCCCGACGATTTTGCATACCATTTTACTTGTCCTGGCCATAATATATTTCGTTCTCCATGCCTCATTCGCTCAATATATCCTTTTAATTCTTCGTAAGTATTAAGAGGTATATTCTGTGCAAAATCGTTATAATTGTTTATTGTAGAAAACAAATATTTTCTACCATATTCAGTATCTTTGCCACGCTTAACCAAGTATTGTAATATTTCGTGTTGCATTTCTTCGCCTTTATTAATATAACGTTCCAATTCTCGTCGGCGAGGTTGAAAGTACAACTTATTTACTATGCTTGTTAAATTCATTTCTTATCCTATTGTTTAAATTGCAAAATTACTGCAAAATTACTGAATATCCCTGTTTTTTAGCTATTTTATGTAAGTTATAGATATTCTCTCCGAAAAATATAATTATAATTTCAAAATTTGTAATTAAAAAATTATTTTTTTTAATAAGAAATTCCTCAACTTATAATTAATTTTTTTGTGTGAGAATTTAAATATTTTATATAAACTTAAAAATAAAGTTATAACAAACATATACAATTATATCGAAATATAGAGTATTATTAGGATATTCAGAAATAAAATCATACCTTTGCCATAGAAATAAAAAAATAACAAAAGGACAATGGGAAAACTTCTTGAGCAACTTAAAAATTATTTTGAGAATACTCCAGCAGATATTCTTGAGAAAGAGAGCAGAGAATGGGACTACCTCAATGAGATTGGTCCTGATGTTATAGAATATGCTAATATAATTAGAGGTTATATTGGTACAGAGATAGAATATAATTCTTCTGATGATTTCTTAAATGAAAATAATTATAGTTTCACTGTCTCTACTGATAATATAAATTCTAATGCACAATATGGTAAAGTAGCATAACTATGAACAATGAAGTAGCATTTAAATTAGATGGCTATAAATTTACTAAGGCAATTTTAAATTTTGATATACCGCAAAAAGCTGAGTTAGATATAAATTTCAAGCCTTCAGGTAAATTTTATGAAAAAGATGGCTGTTACAAACTATTTTTTGATACTGCTGTAATCTATAAAGAGACAGATACAGTTGTAATAAGTATTTCTTGTATTGCATCTTTTTCTTTTAATGGGAAAATTAGATTTAATGATATACCAGAATTTTTTTATCCTAATAGTCTTGCAATAATTTTCCCATATATAAGAGCTTTTGTCAGTACACTTTCGTTACAGGCAAATACTTCTCCTATAGTATTGCCAACAGTAAACTTAATGGGATTGACAGATATTCTTTGCAAAAACACATCTGTAGTTAAATGATAAATGAAACTTACCAAAATTTATCAAACACTTGAACATCGTAATAATAATGAAGAAATAGAAAATCATGGTCCGTATTTCTGTTCTTTATTTTATGAAAATAAAAAAATTAAAACCGGTGCTAAAACTCCATGGTTAGGAGAAGGTTATTATTTTTGGGATACACGCTTAGAAAATGCAAAATGGTGGGGAGAAACCATATATAAATCTAAAGGATATGTAATTTGTCAAACATTATATGATGCGCATTCTCCTTTGCTTTATGACCTTTTAGGCGATTTAAAATCTTTTGATGAATTTGTTAGTCTCGCAGAAGAAATAAAAAAGAAAAATAAGAAAAAAAAAGTTAGTTTCTCTTTTGTTCTTCAATATTTAAAAAAGCTCCCTGATTTTAATTATAGCGCAATAAGAGTTTTGGCTGTACCTAATTCTTTTAATAGTACAACTATTTGTTTCCCAAAATCTGGAATTTATTTAGCACAAATAGGAAAAGTTCAAATTTGCTTTTTCGATAAAAGGTTATTAAAACAAAATTTTAGAGTGGTTGAGACACACCCATGTTCTATAAATATAACTATATAATAAGTATATTATAAGAACATACTAAATCTACATTTAAACTCAAATTAGTCATTAGTCAGAAAACAATACGATTAATTAAACAATGAATCCATTGTGATCTAATGACGATTTGGATTAAAATCAATCTATCAGGATTATGAATAACTGTGTGGATAACTTTACTAATAACTTTAGAATAACTGTTAGTTTATGAACAATGCACAGAAGATAACAAAGATAATGGGTATAACTACCAAGTTATTAATAGACTTTTATAGAAGTTTTACACAGCTTTTACAATATAAAAGATATTAACTTATTATCTTTGCAAGATAGAGTGGAAATGTGGATAACTTTATTTATTAGTTGAATATCAATAAGAAAGCAAATTTTTATAGTGTGGATAACTTTTATTCACGGTTTAATAACTAAATATGCAAGAAATTGGTTGAAAACTTATAAACACTATCCACAACACATCATACTACTCTTTTATTTTTTCTTTTTAAAAGAATAAATAAGAATATAATGTAACTAACAAGAAAAATGTGAATAAGATGAGAAAATTTAAATTTTATGTAGTGTCGCTTTTTTTATTGTTTTCTTTATCGATTTCGGCACAATGTTCTTTCCATAACACTGCTTTTAATAGTGGAGAATTTTTAAACTATAACCTTTATTTTAATTGGAAATTTGTTTGGGTAAAGGTTGGAACTGCTTCTTGGTATACAGTTTCGTCTACTTATAAAGGTATTCCTGCTTATCGGGCATCGTTAACAACGCGTGGTAATGGAAAATTGGATAACTATTTTATTATGCGCGACACATTACTTTGCTATAATACGAAAGATTTAGCACCACTTTATTATCGTAAAGGGGCTAAAGAAGGTAAAAGATATACGGTAGACGAGGTTTTTTATTCGTATCCTAATGGTAATATTAATATAAAGCAGCACAGAATAGATGCTGATGGAGAAAAACATTGGAAAAGCAGTTCGCCAAAAGAATGTGTTTACGATATGATGAGTATATTTCTTAGGGCACGTAGTTTTAATCCTACAAGTTGGAAGAAAGGATTTGTTGTGAATTTCCCATTAGTAAGTGGTAAAACTCTTGCTCCAGCACGTATAATTTATAATGGTAAAAAAACAATAAAGGCTGATAACGACAAGAAATATCGTTGCTTAGAACTTGCTTATTACGAAAAGGACGATGATAAGTGGCGTAATATAGCCAATTTTTTTGTTACAGACGACGAAAACCATATTCCTATTCGGTTAGATTTAAATTTGAAGTTTGGTTCTGCCAAAGCTTTTCTTACTTCAATGAAAGGTATTCGCCACAAAATAGAATCGCAAGTAAATTAAAAATGTCTTTTCGTCGAAAAAATAAATAAAGTGGTCGAAATATATTTTTGGCTACTTTATATTATATTTATCTTTGTGCAAAAATAAACTACAAAAACAATAATATGAAAAAAACGTTACTAACATTTGCATTAATGTGGATAGCCACAATAATGAATGCACAGACAAACACCATTATAGGTGAATTGCTCGATTCTATTACACGTGAAAGCGAATCGTTTGCTACTATTCGTGTGTTTAAAAATGGGAAATTGGATAAACCTATTGCTATGTCTGTTACCGATGATAATGGTAAAATATTTCAAAAAGTAGAAGGAACAGGCAATTTTACACTTACAATAAGTTCTATTGGGCGTAAAATTATAACACGAAAAGTGCATATTAGTGCAGCAAACACTACTTTAAATCTTGGAACTATCTTAATTCAAGACGATGAAAAAATGATGAAAGGTGTGGAAGTTGTAGCACAAAAGCCACTTGTAAAAATGGAAACCGACAAAATGACTTATGATATAGAGAACGATGTTGATTCTAAATCGAAAACTGTACTCGATATGTTGCGTAAAGTTCCATTGGTAACGGTAGACGGACAAGATAATATTACTGTAAACGGACAAGGTTCTTTTAAAGTTTATGTAGATGGCAAACCAAATGTAATGTTTTCTGCTAATCCTTCACAGATATTTAAATCGATGCCTGCATCTTCAGTTAAGTCAATTGAAGTTGTAACTAACCCTGGCGCAAAATATGATGCTGAAGGAGTTGGTGGTGTTTTAAACATTGTGATGAATAAAATAGGTGGAAAACAAAATAATATGAACGGTTACAATGGAAGTATTAGTGGTATGATTAATAACTTTGGTTGGAATGGTTCGGTATTTGTAAGCGGACAACAAGGAAAACTAACCTACAGTGCTAATGTAACGCACAACCATTCGCAAACAGGAAAAATGGAACTTACAACAGAACGTATTGCTTCTGATGGGTCGAAAATGAATTCATTTCAAACAAGTAAAACAAAAGTGCCTTTCAATATGGCAAACTTTAGTTTGGGTTACGACATAGATTCGTTAAGCAATATAGGAGCTTCTATTGGTTTAATGAATTTCAACATAAAGAGTAACGGACATCCAACAACAATTTTCTCTGGTGGTATGTATGGCAGTGGGTTTTCGTATGGAAACTATATGATGACACAAAATAAAAACACTTCTTTTAATGGAAACATAGACTATCAACGCTTTTTAAACCACAATAAAACAAGTAACATTACCTTGAGTTATCTGTTTACTACAAACCCTACAACAACAGAAAGTAGAAATATTTACGACCCATTACCTGTGGGAATACCACTAACATTAAACGATTTACATTCTGATTCTGAAATGCGTGGTACAGAACATACATTTCAAGCTGACTATACAACACCTTTGTCTAAAATACAAACACTTAATATAGGTGCTAAATTTATAGGACGAAGAAATACTTCCGATTCTAAATATTACAATATAATAAGTGGAAACGAAGTTCTGAACGCCACTAACAGTGTAAACTACAAAAACAAACAAAGCATTTTAGCATCGTATATTGAATATAAATTAACTTTGGGTAAGTTTAGTTCTAAATTTGGTACACGTTACGAACATACATGGGAGAATGTAGAATTTATACTCGGACATGGTTCTAATTTTAAACGAAGCTATAATAATTTAGTACCTTCGGCAAGCTTCAGCTATAATATAGGGGCTACGCTAAATATTGGTATAAACTACAATATGCGCATTTCGCGTCCGGGAATTACATTCTTAAATCCATATATCGATCGTTCTATACCAACTGTACTTACATACGGTAATCCAGACCTTGATGTAGAAAAAAGCCACAATATAAGTGTTGTATTCAATTTCTTCACTCCTAAATTCATGATAAATCTTACTTTAGGCGAAGCATTTGCTAATAATCAGATAGAACAATATTCGTTTATGGATGCTAACGGTTTATTGAACACTACTTATGGTAATATTGTACGCAGCCGTTGGACTAACTTCAATACATTTATAAACTATTCTATAACGCCAAATACACGTATTTTTCTTAATGGTGGATTAGATTATGGAGATATGCGTTCTAATAAACTTAATCAAAAAAAATATGCTTGGCAAGCAATGGCATTTATTGGAGTGCAACAAACTTTGCCTTGGAATGTGAAAGCAAGTATATATACCGGAGGTATGACAAAACGATATACATTGCAAGGTTATAGTCAAGGATTTGATATGATAAATTTAGCTTTATCGAAAGATTTCTTTAACGAAAAACTAAATGTAGCTTTAAACTACTTTACTCCATTCTCTGGAAAAATAAAACAAAACACTTATAGCGAAGGAACTGACTTTACGCAACGTGTAAATATAGTGATTCCTGTTCAGCAAATAGGATTAACACTTACTTGGAAATTTGGTAATACAAAAAGACAATTCCAAACAAATAAAACTAATATTTCTAACGATTTTCAAGAAAAGAAAAACGACAGTCAGGTTGGTGGAGTTGGTACAGGAATAGGAATGTAAATTTTTAATATTTATTTATTGGTAAGTTAGTATAGTAATAAAGAAATGACGCTATATCTTTTATAAATATAACGTCATTTTTTTTATTTATTTTGAGGAAATTACTGATTGAAAATTTATAATAAGAAAACAGCAAAACTTTAATTATAAATTTTAATTTTGTAATTATGATTTTTATTTTTGTTATTATAAATTTCAAGCCATTTTATTATTATGCTTTCCGAATAGTTGTAAACAAATTATATTTTATTTTTTAAATTCGATTGGAGTATATTGCTAATATCCATTACACTTTTTATCTTATTATAAACTCATCTGTTTATTCCAGCCATAAGGGTCGTCTTTTAAGACTTTAAATATAGTATTATCTTCCTTTTTTAAAGTGAACCTATAGTAAACCTCATCTTCTTCAATATTTTCTAAAGGTTTGCCCATACAGATTTCAAATAACATACTATAATTACCTTTTTCGAAGTTATATTCATTTAATGTATTCAGCGGATAATAATTTCCCTTTTCATTTTCTTGAATTATATCTTTGGTGGTATCTTTATATAATCTAACGGATTCCGAAACTGTATTTATACTAAAATCACAAACATTGGTTACCTCAAAAGGAATAATGGCAGCCCTAATAGAATCTTCGCAAGGTAGTAATATATTTTTTTCTTCTATAAAAAACCAACTTCCAAAAGATTCATCAACTAATGGGTCTAAAATTACATAGTTTTTATTCCACAATATTCCTCTTTCAAGAGTTTCTTCCGTCCATTTTTGTTTTTCATGATTAAATGGAATAGAACGAACTATAATTTGATTGTGAGATACTAAAATATTTTCTTTAATCATAATTATTTTTCTCAAAACAATACTATTTTTATCTGTACAATGATATTACAGATTTTACTTTTTGCTCTAAAGAAGTAAGGTCAATCATCAATTCTTCTTCCGTAAATTTTTCTCCATTTCCAAATGCCCTTATAAAAATAAGTTCGCTGAAATAGGGTATTAGTTTTAAAAAGTCTACTTCTTTATTGTTTACTAAAGACGACTTTTCGTTTGTATGCAATAAAAGTCCATTGCTTCTTCTGGCAAAAGCCTTTTTCTTTATTTTATTTTTCAACTCATCGTTGCCATAATCTAAAGTTGCCAGAACTTTATTCTTTAATTCTAAATTATTAAAGTCATCAAGATACAGCTGTAGCATAATGGCTGCTTCTATCCAAGTCCATTTATTATAATCGCCATCAAAACTGTAATTAACTAAATCAGATAGAATTTCTTTCGTGTGTGTTATATCACCATCAAAGTAAAAACAATAAGCTGAAAACATTAGATATTTCAACTTTTGTTCTGAATTTATATTTGCATCTCCAAGTTCCTTAAATAGGGACTTAAAAGGCATCTTATTGGCTAAATTAGAAGCTATAACATTAAAGATAGTTTCCATATTTTATGAATCTGTTATTATTATTTCTACTGTTGTTTTCAACAAGCAAGTACAAATATAAACAATCTTTTTATTAAAGCATTAATTTGGAATGCAAAGTTTAATTTTCTCTCGGTATCGAACTTAATATTATCTATAATTTTTAGACGTAAAAGACATCTATTACGTGAAAAATTCCACCAAAAGAGGCATTCTTATTCACCCAAGAAAGGAAGTTGATTGGTGTTCTAATTTATATTTGCTAGCCCCTTTTGGGAATGTTAGCCTTGGGTGCTTTGTTATAAATAATTCTACTTTCAAAGTTCTCCAAAACATTGTAAGTAAATCGGATAGGAAACCACTACTACTATGGGCATCTGATAATTAAGACTTTATATAAAACCACAGATTGTTGCAAATAATTCACATGGCTTAACTTTTTTGCCCAAATTATTGCATTCACTTCTTTTTTTTGTTATCTTTGCAAATAAAACTAAACCGCCCGAATGAAGGGGAATGGCTCATGCAATAATATATCATTTACACGGCAAAACCTATTGCTTTTTTGACAAAACAATAGTTTTTTAAAATCTAAAGCACATATATCATTATATTTTACACAACTCGCAGTCCTTATTATTCTGTAATTGAGAAATTGTTTTCTTGAAATTCTATCGCTTCTTCAGGAATAACTTCTTTAATTTTTCCTAATGCTTTTAAAAAATATTCTTTACTTATTTCACAGGCTGTAAGGTCTATTCCTGCATGATAACACGCAATAGCTATTGTTCCGCTTCCTAAATGTGTGTCTAATATCTTATCTGTTGGCTTTGCATACATATTCAGTAGCCATTCGTATAATTCAACAGGTTTCTGCGTAGGATGTATTTTGTTTCTATTCTTACGCACGCTGAAATGAAAAATCTTTGAGGGACGGTCGAGCGATGACCATGCCATTTCTGCCATAGAAAAATTATTCAATGATTCTGGTTGATTTTTATCCCAAATAATAAATCCTTTATTATACTCACTTCTTGCCCACAATTGTCCAAAATAGTTTCCTCCCCAAATGATTTGATTTTTGGAAACACGAAACAACTCCTTAAAATATTCATTGCTAGGCTTTATATCCCATTGACCATATTCACTTTTATTAAATTTATGGTCTCCCCCACGTGGCGTTTTATTGAGAATCCCATATGGTGGGTCTACAATAGCAAGGTCAAAATATCCATCAGGGTATCTTGACATCAATTGCATATTATCTTCTTGACTAATAGTTATCATTGTTCCCTCCTACGTACGGCAAATTTTGAAATGGTTAATGTGGAAATACTACGACTAATATCTTTACCCAAATTATTGACAATAATATTATCAAAATCTTCATAATCGATTTCTCTTACATTATGGTCTATGCAATTATAAAGATATTCGGCAAAGGTACTTGCTAAAATAATAACAATAGGTGTTCCTATAATATCACGTTTTGTGGCTGGAACATATCGTGGCGTTACAACAATAGTATATTCTCCGCCTATCTCTTTTCGATGTTCACGCAATCTGCCTATACTTATACCCAATAGTTTATTTGCCGTTGATTTGGCTTCCACTGCAAATTTTTTCTTTTTAGTCAAATACAAACATTCAATATCTGTATGTCCTGCCCCTCCAATTCCTTTTGCTTCTACATTATAAAACATATTGAATCCCTCAACCAAAATATTCTCAAATAAATAAGCCGTTTCGTTTTCTGGATTATTGGAATATTGCTCTATCAATTTGGGGAGTTCAAGGAGTTTGCTCATCTCCTTTGATTCTCCAATTGCTGATAACAATATATCTGGATAAAAACTATAAATTTCTTTTATAATATCTATTTGTAAGCGTTCTGTATCATTCAGGAATAAAGGTTTATCAAGATATGAATATTGTTGTTCTAACTCATTCACAAGCGAAACAAGATTTTTAGGAATAGAAACTACATTGCGAGTTACCTTTCTAAAAGTAGCTGTATTTCCATGTTGCAACTTACAAATCAATTCGCCATTTCTTTTCTCTAATACTCCTGCACTTTGAAATAGTTTTGAAACATAATAATCCCATTCATAAGCAGAATTAACATAAGCATGTCTATCTTCTTGAAATTTTACTGCCAAGTCATTGTTTGAAAGTTTACGTAAACCAAGTAATTGATTCACAAGATTTTCGTAAATATCCACTGTTACATTTTTAATAAATACAACAGAATAAGCTACTTCAAAAGCATAGAGTTTATTTTCTAATCTTGCATCAGAAAGCAGTTTGTAAATCAATCTAAATGGATAAAGTTGAAACTCCTTATCAGTTCCCCCGTGTGGGTGGCGATATTGCATAGCCCAAAGCATTGTTAGAAATATCTTTGCTAACTTTTCTTTGTCATTAAGATTTTTCAGTAATAGATTGCCCAATGGGCTAAACATAAATCTATCAACTCCATCAATTTTGGCTTGATAACCAAACATATAATAGGACAATTGATTTATCTTGTGATTAATAGCATCAAGCGGTAATTGTGGATTCCGTTCATTATACAAACCCAATTCACGTAAACGTAGATTAAGTCGCTCTTTCTCTGCTTTTGTTATATTGGTTTTTGAATAAGATTTAAGAATTTGGGCAACTTCACATAATAATGTAAAATCACTCGTATGTCTGTATAAAATCCATTTAGGATGTTCAACTTGAAGAGTCATTCTTTTTATTTATTGATTTCAGAAACAATTTGTTTAATAAGTAATGGCGGAATACATTCGCCAATACATTTGCGTATCAAAAGTTCAGGAGTATCATCAGGAATTTTCCAATTTGGGGGCAAAGACGAAAGTAACATCAATTCTAAAGGAGTCAACACTCTTGCATCCGAATAAGTGCCATCTGGTTTCAATCTTCCAGGGTGTACATTCAACTGCGAACTTATTGCATCATTGCGAATAGTTATAGTGGGTGCTGGCTCGTCCCATTTCATACGACGATATGTGGTTTTATAACTATTTATTCGTGTTCCATCTCTTTTTACAGGATAATGTAAAGGATTATCAATAGCAGTTTTTCCTGTCGGCGTGTAACGCATCCATTCAATATGCTTTTTTGAATGTTTGCGTGCAAAATGCCATTTTATATCCGATTTTTCCCCTGCTTCAAGACTTGGCAAATCTCCAATAACATCTCTAACAGTTACTTGTTTTAACTTTTGAGGTTCCCCCCATGTTGTTCCTTTCTTGTGCATTTTGATAATTGCTCGTGTACGTTTTTGGGCAACGCCATATTCAGAAGCATCAAATATTTCTGGTTTAATAACATAAGTAGCGCCATATAAAATTTGAAGTATATTTACAATCTTCATCGGCATATCTTGAAATAGCAATTCTATTTTAAAAAATGTCGGTACATTTTCTATCAAAACAAAATCAGGATTTTTTATATTTATAAAATCAATAATTTTAAACACTAAGAAATTGCGTTCATCTGCAAGCATTTGTTTTAATGTTCGGTTTTTCCCTGCTACACTCATTCCTTGACACGGAGGAGAGGCTATTAAAAAATCTAACTTTTGTGGTGTAGCTTCTACCATTGCATTAAAAATCTTTTTATCCAAAATATTGCCACAAATCATTTTTGAATTTGGATATTGCGCTTGATATAGTTTTGCACGTTCAGGCAACAATTCATTAGCTGCAACAATATTAATACCAACATCTTTAAAATATTGTTCATCTATTCCAGCACTTGCAAAGAGCGAAGCACCTATTAAGAATGATTTCTTATATGATTTTATTTGAGGCATAATATTATAGTTCTGTTTCGTTAATGCATGGTGTTTTTCGCCAACTCTAATACACGCTTTGTACTTGATTTTCGGTTGAGGTTATAGCATTTTCTTGGACAACTAACCAAAACGAAAGCATTTCTTCAGCGTGTTTCATACGCAACACATTTTCAATAATCGGGATTTCCCTCATTGGTTTTATGTTTGTTTTTGTTGCAAAGATAGTAAATAATTGTCAAACCATGACTATTTCTATAGCAAAGTTTCAACAATACTTGCAGTAAGACTATAATCCTATATAAATTATATTATCTTTTTGGACAATTAGTAAAATTGCAAAAATAGCACTCTATTAGGAAGGTAAAGGTGATATAACACCTTATTTCCGCAAACAATTTCCTTGTTTGTTTCAAAACTTGTTTGCGTCTCATTTAACCCTACGAGAAAGTTCGATTTGTTATTTTTTGCTCAACTTATCACAAATAGGCTGGTTATTCGACACAAGTTCCCTTACCCATAGGGAATGGGAAAGATAAAATTCAGCAAAGAGTTTGAAGCTATTCTTTAAAAATCTTGATATAATACTTTTTGGGTGTATAGGTTTAAGACGTATCTCCTTCCTGTCTTAATCCATTTGGCAGGTACGTTAATGAAATGTAATATGAACTTCTTCAAACGACTGCTTTTCTTTTTTATTTCTTTCCTGTACTCAATTATTTTTTTGAACAATAAACCCTAAATAGCGATAAATAGCCCACGCTATAATGGAAGCAAAGGCATAAACAAGAAGGAAAGCAATAAGAACACGATAGTATTCGCCAGAATAACCCATACCGATGCGTTGTAATAAAGAAGAAACAATGAGTGGTATGCCACCAGAAAAGAAATAATAAACAATACTTCTACGTCCTGTCCATTCTAACCAAGTAACGCTTTCTAACTGTTTAGCTAAACTAACAAGGAATAAGGTGCAAATAAAGGTATCGAAAATAAATACATACCAATTGTTTACTTGTATAGGTTCTATAAGTAAACTTATGCCTTGCGTATGTTCATATACTTTTATAATTACTAAAAGTATAAATAAAAAGAAAGATGATGATAGGTTGTGGAAACGGTGGAAAACATTTTCCCATTTATGGTAAAAATAGCCAAAACAAAGGATAGGGAGCGCCATACAAGCATTTTCTATTTGCCAATAAATATTGGAATAACGTGTGGAAAGAAAATAACAAGCAACTGATGCTACAAGAGAAAGTGTTAATAATCCCCAAGTTTTACCTTTGCATGCCCATAACACTGTGGAAAAAACAATTTCTGCTACAATAAGAGCCGCTATAAACCACGATGCTTGTCCTGTAAGAACAGAGAATAAAGTTTCTGGAATATCAAATCCGTGTGCTAAAGCTTTAGGAATTGCAATAAAGGTTGTGAAGATAAAATAAGGCAATAATAAATATCGTGCAATGGCTTTAAGTTTCAGTTGCAGCGAAAACGGTGTATCTTTATAGAAAAGATAGCCTGAAAGAAAGAAAAAAGCGACTAACACATTGGCTACATAATAATTGTAGCCAATAATGTTGTCGCCTGTATAATATATTTCAGTATGGTCGAGCAATATAGCCACCATACAAAAACCTCGCAATAAGTCTATCCAATGTTTGCGTTTATTTTGTTTTAATTCACAATTGCTATTTTGCATACTGTTCCGTTATTACCTTCTTGGTCGGATGTTTGCACCATATAAACTCCAGATGCTACACGTTTTCCATTTAAATCGTTGCCGTCCCATGTAAATGTACCACCATTACTTGTACCTTTTGCTACAAGTACACCATTAGTGGTAACTATTTTTACATCGGAATTAAAAGCTAAGCCAACAACTGTTATTAATCCTGTGTAATTTGGACGTACAGGATTAGGATAAGCATAAGTTTCTTCTCCACCAGGATTATCAGATGGTTTTGTAGCATCACTCATATACGAGCATAATCCTTTATCGGTTCCAATGAAAACTTCGCCAGTTTTATCGTTAATGGCAATACTTTCTATATTGTTTGAAATAAGTTTGCTGTTGTCGCTTAGGAAGTGTTGCACCTGTTTCATATTGTCGGCACTAATAAGATAAACACCATTTCCGTTTGTACCAAACCATTTTCTGCCGCCACCATCAATAGCCATACACGAAATATCTACACCAGCCAATAAATAATCGGCAAGATTTGTTCCATCGTTGCGTGGTATTTTTATTTGTTCGAAAATAGCTTCAGAAGGATTTTTCATTTGTTCAGTAGTAAGACGTAATGGTCCTACATTTGTTCCAACCCAAATATTTTGATATGCATCTTCAACAACACAACGCATTTGAATAACCATAATAGATGAGCCATCTTGATTTTTAAAGTTGTTATAAACATTTAGCTTATCGGTTTCTGGATTATAACAGAACAAACCAGGGGCTTCGTAATGACTATTTACAAACCATATTAAGCCACGACTATCAAGAATAGGACGACGCATAACGTGTAAACTAAATCCTTTATTCATAAGTTGAGGTTTAGAATAGTCTGTCATAGTTCCATCTGGCGATAACTTTAATAAAGATGTAGTTTTGGTACCACTATTTAATATCCATAAATTGTTTTTTCGGTCGAAAACTAATCCTTGTATTACCACATAATCGTTTCCAAGCTCAATTCCTTTATGAACCGAAGGACGTAAAAGGCTATTATCTTTATTGAAATATCGCTTAAGTTTTCCATTCAAAAATTCGTATAATCCAGCTCGTCCACCTGCAAATACATGTTCAGAATTCTTTGGATCTACTGCCAAACAGTTCATATCGTGATAGTAATATCCCGTTATTTTATCCAATTCGTCTTGATAGATATCCCATTCGCCATTCTTTAATACCTGTATTGTTCCAGGTTGATTCAGTCCTATTGCTCCTGGTTCAAATGCTCCACCCGTTGTATAAAGACGATTATTAAGATATTGCATAAAGAAAAAACGATTGTATTTAGGACCACCCGGTTGTAAAGCTTTTACTTTCTCCAATAATTCAGGTGCAATAGTTTTGTTTTGTGCTACATAGTTGCCTACCCATTGCCAATTATTTCTATCTAAAAGATTATCGGAAAGCAAAGCTCGAAAAAGTCCTTGTTCGTTACTTGCAGCATAAATATAGTTTCCTTCTATATAAGTATAGTTTACATTGAAACCAAGATTGTAAGTATCGCTTATTTCTGCTTTACTAACATTTATTTTTAAAATACCAAATCCAGTTGAAACGTAGCAATATTGTCCTTCTATATATAGATTATTTATTTTTTTATTAGCTGTCATAGTTTTTCTGTAATAATCAGACAAGCTAATAATTTCTCCTTTTTGTGTGAGCAAATCTATATTTTGGTCAGAATAAGCAATAACTAAACATTTAGCAACATTGTTCCATGCTATAAATTCAATATCGGTATCGTTTAGTCCATTTACTTTATCGAATGTTTGAATACTATTGTCCTTTTCGTTATAAGAATATAGGTCGTTGGACGCAAGTACATAAAGCATATTACCACCTTTTTCTATCCATTGCACATTACTATATGCCATATAGTTTTTCCATGTATCTGTAGCATTGGCAAAACAACTTAATGGTAGTACGAAGAGTAAGCAAGTAAATATAAGTATGTATATTCTTTTTGTCATTTCCTTATAGAATTATAATGTAAAAAATAAAGAAGTTTATAGATATTAAACAAGAAAACACTGGGATTATTGCCTTTAAGATTGTGTTTTAATGGTTTATGCAAAAATTTATAAAGCCACACTCCTATCCAGCTAATGTACATTTTTTGTAGCTTTCCAGTTATTTTTAATAAATTAGAATAGCCTTTTAACTCTGTTTGAAAGGTAGAAAGTGTACGTAAAGCCTCTTCGGTTTTGCAAAGAAATACTGCGTTAAGTTCAAAATCGTTGAATAGTACAGGATTATCAATATGGTTTATTTTTGCGTTTAATGCTTTGAAGCGTTTTCCAAGCAACACATCTTCAAAACCATATTGTTTTATATCTTCGTTATAAGGATTTTTTCCTATTAGTTTTCTGTTTGCAATGAAATTAGTACTAAGATGTTGATAAGGTGTTTTTCTGCGATTTTCGGCACTAATAGCTTCTTTTGAAGAATGTTCGTAACGGTATCTTAAATTGTTTCCCCATCTTTTTTCGTTTTCAACAATACTAATACCACCTACAATAACATCGCCTTCGGCTTTCAAATAGTTGTGTATAAATTTAGAATTGTTGAGCGAAAGGTCTCCATCAATAAACAAAATCCATTCCTTTGACGACTGCGAAACAAGATAATTGCGGATAGCAGACCTACCAACATTTTGTTCTCTTTCTATATAACGAACGCCATCAAGGTTTGAAATGGTTCTGTTTTTTATAATAAACCGTTTGTCAGGAGATGCATCGTCGGCTACAATAATTTCGAAATTTGTTCCTTCTGCAACACACTGTCGTTGCAATTCACTGATAAGTGCAGTGCAATTACAATTGTAAGTGGGCAGCAGAATAGACAAACTTTTACTCATTATAGTTGCTTTAGATATTCAGCGAGTTTACGAACGGCACGTGCTCTGTGCGAAATTTGGTTTTTAATATCTTCTCCAAGTTCTGCAAAACTCTTGTCATAGCCTTCAGGAATAAAGATAGGATCGTAGCCAAAGCCTTCTGTTCCCAATTTTTTCGTAGCAATATATCCATCTACTCTACCTTCGAATTGATGTTCTTTACCATCAATAATTAGAGAAATTACTGTTCGGAAGTGCGCTTTTCTATTCGTTGTATCGCCCAATTTACGGAGCAATTTGCGCATATTTGCTTCGCTATCGTGGTCGGTATATTCGTCGTAACGTGCAGAATGTACACCAGGTTCACCGTTAAGTGCATCAACTTCAAGTCCTGTATCATCGGCAAAGCAATTTAAATGATAATTATTGTAGATATAATGCGACTTTATACTTGCGTTTCCTTCCAGCGTATCGGCAGTTTCTGGTATGTCTACGTTGCAGCCAATATCCTTTAACGAAACAATATTAAAGTCGTTTCCAAGAATATCTTTAATTTCGATAAGCTTGTGTTTATTGTTTGTTGCAAATACTATTTTCATTTTATTGTTCGTTGGTTATTTCCGTATTGTTATTCGGATATACTTGCGAAAGAACTTTCTCAGCATTCTTTGTATTTACTTTTATTTTATCGAATCCTTCCCCATAGACGCCAATTACAGAACTTTGACTGACAAAAGCTAATGGGTCTATAATCTTAACAATACGAAATATAGATTGGCTTTCTCTACGTTTAGCCATTAGGCAAATTACTTTTACATCTTTTCCAGTGTACCAACCATGTCCATCTAATATGGTTATTCCTCGATCGCGTTCTTGCATAATAGCATTAGCAATCTCTTCATACTTCTTAGAAAATATGAGAAATTGTACCGATTGGCGCCTTAAATTCATTATATAATCGAGTACAGAACATTCGATAAACATTGTGCAAAGACCGAAAATAACTTTATAAAAACGCTGAATGTATGTTCCAAATTGTGGAAAAAGCATACAACTACCAATAATACAGATATCGACAGCCATTAGAACCTGTCCCAACGAAATGTTTTTATATTTGTTTATGCAGGCTGCAACTATATCTGTACCACCCATACTACCACCATTTAGAAATACCATAGCCATTCCAGTACCTGTAATACAACACCCCACAATGAGCGACATAAACTTTTGGTCTTCGCCTAATATCTTTACGAAGTGTCCGTTTGTATCTATTGGCATTAATTGTTGTGCAAACTTTAGCATAAAATATAACACAATAATAGCGTAGATGGTTTTCATCATAAACTTTAAACCCAATATCTTCAGTGCAGCACCCAATAATACTACATTGATAATCATATAAGTGTTTTCGAGTTTAAACTGTGTTGCATAGAAAATAATGGCTGATAAACCTGTAACACCACCTGTTACTATCTGATATGGCATAAGAAACACTGTGAATGCAGCCGCATACAGCGTTAAACCAAGAGTTAGTAAAATGTAATCTTTTATTTCGTCTCTAATTAATTGCTGATTAATTGTCATAGTTTAATAATGTGTTTTAGCACATTCGTGGCTGTGTTTCAAACCAATGAATGTGCTTTTATTCTATTTGCAAACGATGTTTACAATTTTCTTAGGTACTACTATTACTTTTACAATAGTTTTACCGTCTATGTATTTTTTACTTCTTTCATCGTTTAATGCTGCCGTTTCAACATCTTCTTTACTTGCATCAATAGGGAAAGTCATTTGGAAGCGTGCTTTCCCGTTGAAAGAAATGGTGAGTTGAACCTCGTTTTCTGTTAAATAAGCCTCGTTCCATATTGGCCATTGTGCGTTACAAACGCTGTCTTTTTCACCAAGATGTTGCCAAAGTTCTTCGGCAATGTGTGGTGCAAACGGTGCTATTAATATAACTAAGTTGCGCAACAGACCACGGTTATTACACTTTTGTTGTCCTAATTCGTTTACACAAATCATGAAAGCAGAGATAGCAGTATTGTAAGAGAACTGTTCTATATCGTTAGAAACCTTCTTAATAAGTTTATGAACACTCTTTACTGACTCTTTAGAAGGCTCGTTGTCGTTTAAGTCTTGCTGATACAGTTTCCAAAACTTTTTCAAGAATCGGAAACAACCATCAATACCATTGGTGTCCCAAGGTTTACTTGTTTCAACTGGACCTAAGAACATTTCATACAAACGTAAAGTATCTGCGCCATATTGCTCAACAATGACGTCGGGATTGACTACGTTGAACATAGACTTCGACATTTTTTCTACTGCCCAACCGCAAATATACTTACCATCTTCGAGTATAAACTCTGCATTTTCGTATTCTGGTCGCCATGCTTTGAAAGCATCAATATCCAATACATCGGCATGAACAATATTCACATCTACGTGGATTGGTGTTGTTTCGTATTTATCTTTCAGTCCGAAACTTACAAATACTGGAGCTTTAGAATGGTCGTCTGAATTGATGCGATACACAAAGTTAGAACGTCCTTGTATCATTCCTTGATTTACTAACTTCTCGTATGGTTCTTCTTTACAACTATAACCGTAGTCGAAAAGGAACTTATTCCAGAAGCGGCTGTATATTAAGTGTCCTGTTGCATGCTCTGTTCCTCCTACATAAAGGTCTACATTCTGCCAATATTCATCGGCTTCTTTTCCCACTAAAGCCTTGTTATTGTGTGGGTCCATATAGCGAAGATAATAAGCAGAGCTACCTGCGAAGCCCGGCATTGTATTCAATTCTAATGGGAATATAGTTTTATTGTCTATCAATTCTTTATCTACAATAGTCTTATTCTCTTCGTCCCAAGCCCATATTTTAGCTCGTCCCAATGGAGGTTCGCCCGTTTTGGTAGGTTCAAATTTGTCTATTGCTGGTAATTCGAGTGGTAAACATTCTTCTGGAACCATATAAGGCATACCATCTTTATAATAAACTGGGAATGGTTCGCCCCAATAGCGTTGGCGTGAGAAGATAGCATCGCGTAAACGATAGTTCACTTTCACTTTGCCTAATCCTCTCTCTGTAACATACTTCTTAGTTGCTGCTATTGCTTCTTTCACTGTAAGTCCGTTCAAAGAGAAACTTCCTTCAACTGGTTTTATTGGACTATTGATGACGATACCTTCTTTTGCGTCGAAGCTTTCTTCTGAAACATCAGCGCCTTCGATAAGCGGACGTATTGGAAGACCGAAGTGTTTGGCAAATGCATAATCGCGACTGTCGTGTGCTGGTACAGCCATAATGGCACCTGTACCATAGCCTGAGAGTACGTATTCTGATATATAGATAGGTAATTTCTCGTCTGTTAGCGGATTAATACCATACGAACCTGTGAAAACACCTGTAACTTTACGGTCGGTCATACGGTCGCGCTCTGTTCGTTTCTTTACGTATGCTAAATATTCTTCAACCTCTGATTTTTGTTTGGCTGTTGTAAGCTCTGGAACTAATTCGCTTTCTGGAGCAAGCACTATAAAAGTTACGCCAAACATTGTATCGGCACGGGTTGTAAAGATAGTAATGTCGTGTTCTATTTCCTCATTATCGGCTGTGGGTGTAATGCTCTTAAACACCACTTCCGTACCTTCCGAACGCCCAATCCAGTTGCGTTGTGTCTCTTTCATAGAGTCTGTCCAGTTTACATTTTCTAAACCGTCTAACAACCGTTGTGCGTATGCAGAAACACGTAAACACCATTGTTTCATTTTCTTTTGTACAACCGGATAGCCTCCGCGTTCGCTTACACCATCTACAACTTCATCGTTTGCCAACACTGTTCCTAAACCAGGACACCAGTTCACCATAGTCTCGCCAAGATATGCTATACGATAGTTCATAAGCGTTTCCTGCTGTTCTTTTTCGCTCATACTTATCCAATTGCGAGCAGAGAATGTTTTTTCTTCGCCTTGCGCTACGTTGAGATTAAGCGTTCCTTCTTCTTCAAAATGGAGAACGAGGTTAGATATAGGTTTTGCTTTGCCATCATTATAGTCGTAGTATGAATCAAACATACGTTGGAATGCCCATTGTGTCCAATGGTAGTATTCAGGATCGCAGGTACGCACTTCACGATCCCAATCGAAACTGAAACCTATCTTGTCTAACTGTTCCCTATAACGGGCTATATTTTTTTCGGTTGTAATAGATGGGTGCTGTCCTGTTTGAATGGCATACTGCTCGGCAGGCAGTCCGTAAGCATCATATCCCATTGGATTTAACACGTTGAAACCTTTCAAACGCTTATAGCGTGCGTAAATGTCGCTGGCTATATAGCCGAGTGGGTGTCCTACGTGCAACCCTGCTCCCGATGGGTATGGAAACATATTAAGCACATAGAACTTTTGCTTGTTCTTATCTTCAACAACCTTATAGGTTTTGTTCTCAACCCATTTCTTCTGCCATTTCTTCTCAATCTCTGTGAAGTTGTATTCCATTCTTATGTTTGTTTTATTTTGATGTCGTTGTTTACGAACCATAATACTGGTAAGGCGAAGACGCTTCCCCTACCCTATCGTTTAGTTCATTATATGACAATGCGTTACTATCCAAGTTGCAAAATTACGAATTTTAATAGGTATAACAAGTCTTTTACCAAATTAATTTGGTGTAGAACAGGAAAGAACTAACAGTTAAAGATTATTGGTTAGAGAATTTTTGGTTAGTTATAATTTGACGCATTTATTGTTTTAGATTTGTACAGAATATGAGGCGTTTACCAAAAACAATTGTTTTGCAATGCAAAAGCATAACTTTTATAGTATAAAAAAGTTTGTTGTAAGAAATAAGAAAATATATACTTAGTATTCTTAAGCATTATAGAAAATAGGTAGAAAATGAGTAGATATTTTATGAGCAGCATCTACTGTCTGTCCACATACACCCACAAGTCGAATGGAATATCACAAATGCTTAGAAAAATCAGATAGATATTAGATACTTTTGTTTCAGATATCTATTGCGTTCGTTTCAGATATCTGTCGTGTTCGTTACAGA
This sequence comes from Prevotella pallens, assembly GCF_900454935.1. Lineage (NCBI taxonomy): Bacteria > Pseudomonadati > Bacteroidota > Bacteroidia > Bacteroidales > Prevotellaceae > Prevotella > Prevotella pallens. The sequence goes on along the minus strand of NZ_UGTP01000001.1, from coordinate 133,318 downwards.
TATCTGTCGTGTTCCTTTCAGACATCTGTCAGTTGCGAATTAGATATCATAAAAAACTACCACCTTTATAACTCTACATTATCGTATTTAAAAGATAATTATTTAGCTGAAGATTACGAATTATTTAATCCAAATCTGTCATTAGAGCCTAAGCATATTTTGTTTTATTGTTGAGTAGATTGTCTGTCTTAGCAATGTAGGCGTAGCGGGCTACGTTAAGTTAGAAAGACAGACAAGATACCGATAAGAAAATAAACAATGTTAGGAAACAATACCACAGTAATAAGAACTATGCATATTGTGGTTAATGAGTTATTTGGTTTTAATTCTGCAATATTTTACTTTAGGTGTTATTATAGTATCTCGGAAACCAATATGTTGTTCACCAATGTGTTATATAAAAGTAGCGTTCGTAACGCTATATCTTTTTTCCAAAGAACCCTATCAGCCTTTCTGTTGAGCCATTATTAGAATAGAAAAAGTTTGTATTTGAAAGACGAAAAAATCTAGAATTCCTATGGATAAATAGGAATTCTAGACGGCGAATGCACTGTTTTTAAAAGTGTTTTTTGCTTATAGAGTAACTTTATTCGTTATATTCTTTCCCCTTCGACCGTATGATAGCCCACATACCCAGTGCTATGAGCGGCACACTAAGTATTTGTCCCATATCAATAGGTAAGCTCGATTCGAATGAAACCTGTACTTCTTTTGTAAATTCAATGAGGAAACGGAAAGTGAATATAAGCGTAAGGCAAAGCCCAAAGTAAAGACCAGTACCAGCCTTTTTAGGATATTTCCTGTAAATGAGAAATATAATCCAGAAGAAAACAAAGTAAGCAATTGCCTCATAGAGTTGTCCGGGGTGTCGCGGATAGGTATCAACATCGTAAAAAATAAATGCCCAAGGCACATCGGTAACTCTACCTATAATCTCCGAATTCATAAGATTTCCTAAACGAATGAATACCGATGTAATGGTAGAACAGATACCCATAAAGTCGAGAACTAACCATGGGTTCAGCTTAGTGCGTTTTATGTAGAGATAAAGCGCTATAAGCAGTCCTACAACTCCACCGTGCGATGCCAATCCTTGATAGCCAACAAACTTCCAGCCACCGCCAGCAAGAAACTTAATAGGTAGGAATATTTCAACAAAATGCTGCCAAGAGTCGAAAAATTCTTTTGGTTCGTAAAAGAAACAATGTCCTAAGCGTGCTCCTATAAATGCACCAAGAAAAACATACATAAACATTGGTTCGAACTTCTCGTTAGCTATTTTGTGTTGTTTAAAAAGCCATCGCATAAGCAAATAGGCTATAGCAAACCCTACCAGCCAACACATTCCATACCAACGTATGCCTGCTGAGCCAATGCGCACAAGGTATTCGTTGGGTTGCCAGGCTATATAAAGCAAGTTATTCAGCATACTTTATTCCTCCATAAACTATACATTGAAACGGAAGTGCATAATGTCTCCGTCTTGCACTATATACTCTTTACCTTCTACGCCGAGTTTTCCTGCTTCTCTAACAGCGGCTTCTGAACCATATTTCAGATAGTCGTCGTACTTAATAACCTCTGCTCTGATGAATCCCTTTTCGAAGTCAGTGTGTATAACTCCAGCACATTGTGGAGCCTTCCAACCTTTATGGAATGTCCATGCCTTTACCTCCATTTCTCCAGCAGTAATGAATGTTTGAAGATTTAAGAGATGATAAGCCTTCTTTATCAGTCGGTTTACGCCACTTTGTTCTAACCCAAGTTCGTCGAGAAAGAGTTTCTTGTCTTCGTAACTATCCAACGATGCAATGTCTTCTTCGGTCTTTGCAGCAATAATCATAGCTTCGGCACCCTCTTCAGCAGCAATCTTCTCAACCTGCTTGCTATATTCGTTACCCTCTTTCGCACTGTTTTCATCTACGTTGCAAACGTAAAGAACGGGCTTTGTGGTAAGAAGAAAAAGGTCGTGAGCCGCCAGTTGTTCTTCTTTAGTTTCGAATTGCACACTGCGCGCGTTCTTTCCTTGCTCTAAAACAGTTTTGTAAGCTTCGAGAACAGCAACCATAGTCTTTGCATCTTTGTTGCCTGCTGCAGCCACTTTTTGCTGTTTAGCAAGCTGCGATTCTATAGTTTCAAGGTCTTTTAGCTGGAGTTCGGTATCTATAATTTCCTTGTCTTCAATCGGATTAACTGCTGCCCCACCTTCACGAACTATATTATCGTCTTCAAAACAACGAATTACATGAATGATAGCATCGCATTCGCGAATATTACCAAGAAACTTATTACCCAATCCTTCGCCTTTGCTGGCTCCCTTAACAAGACCAGCAATGTCTACTATTTCGCAAGTTGCAGGTACAATTCTCCCCGGGTGAACAATCTCAGCGAGTTTGTTCAAACGCTCGTCAGGAACAGTAATAACACCCAAGTTGGGTTCTATTGTACAAAACGGAAAATTGGCTGCCTGAGCTTTGGCACTGCTCAAACAATTGAAAAGTGTAGATTTGCCAACGTTAGGCAAACCTACTATACCACATTTTAATGCCATATTCTAAATAACATTTATATTCTTTTAGTGCAAAAATACGGCTTTATTCTGATACTAAAAGCTTTGAAAAGCACTATTTTATATTCTTATTGTAAATTGCAAAGCTATTTTGCACTGCTTTATATAGCTATTATTATTCGAATGCCTCTGCTTCTGCTTTAGCAATAATGTTTTCTTTCTCATCTGCCACCATACCAGAAAAGCAATCTTCTCTTTCTATGTTGGTAAATGTATTAGATTCATCATCTGCGTCATCTTTCAGAGGCAAAACAGATACATTATCTTCTGTTGTTTCAATAACACTAAGGTCTTCTGGTTGTTCTAAAGCTATACGCTTTTGTTTAGCTTTGAATATTTTATCAGCGAACTTTGTGTTCTTTCGAATGTATTGAAGTGTAACTTTAGCCGCTTCTTGCTGACTTTCTTTCTTGGAGTAACCGCTTCCTTCGCCACAAGCAATACCTTCCAATACTACCTGGAATGAAAAAGTGGGACTGCCTTCCTTGTCTTTACCAAACGAAAGAGGTTTAAACTCAAGGCAAATTTTGTGTTTCTGTGTCCATTCTATGAGTTTCGACTTAAAGTTTACCTCCTTATATGCCACCTTATCAATGTTTATAAGTTCGCCTAATATTTGTTTCTTCATAAACTTCATACAGGCTGTGTATCCATGGTCGAGATATAATGCACCCACTAAAGCCTCGAATGCATTGCCACCAAGGTAACTATTGTGCGACTGAGAATGTCCACTCGACAAAATTAAACGCGTTATTCCTAAATCGTTAGCTAACTTATTTAGTGTTTCGCGCTGTACTATTTTCGAACGAGTATTAGTGAGAAAACCTTCTCGTTTACCAGGAAAGTGTTCGTAAACAATGTCTCCTACAATAGCATCGAGAATTGCATCTCCCAAAAACTCTAAGCGTTCGTTGTTAACGGGTTTGCCTTTGTCGTTCCTTCGTGCCACACTTTTGTGTAAAAGGGCTGTTTTGTAAAAGGAAAGATTATGCGGAAGCACACCTATTATATTATATAATGACAAATAAAGCTCCTTTTCCTTGCGGAAAGGGAGCTTTATTCTATCAATGATTTTATTCAGCATATTTCTTGAATATTACGCAAGCATTGTGGCCGCCAAAGCCAAATGTATTGCTAAGTGCTGCACGCACTTCGCGTTTTTCTGCTTTATTAAACGTAAAATTCAGGTTGTAATCAATTTCTTCGTCCTTATCCTCTTCATTATGATTAATTGTTGGGGGAACAATATCGTTCTGAATTGAAAGTACACAAGCCATTGCCTCAACAGCTCCAGCTGCTCCTAGCAAGTGTCCAGTCATACTTTTGGTAGACGAAATATTGAGTTTGTAGGCTGCATCGCCGAATAATTGCGTAATAGCCTTTATTTCTGAAACATCGCCAACGGGGGTTGATGTGCCATGAACATTTATATAGTCTATGTCTTCAGGCTTTAATCCTGCATCGTTGAGGGCTGCTTGCATTACTAAATTTGCTCCCAAACCATCTGGGTGAGATGCTGTGATGTGATATGCATCGGCAGATTCGCCTTCACCAACTAGTTCTGCATATATCTTAGCACCGCGAGCTTTTGCGTGTTCTAGTTCTTCGAGAATTAAGCAACCTGCTCCTTCGCCCATAACGAAGCCATCGCGACTTGCAGAAAATGGACGAGATGCGTGTTCTGGGTCGTCGTTACGAGTAGAGAGAGCGTGCATTGCATTGAAACCGCCTACTCCTGATTCGGTAATAGCTGCTTCTGCTCCACCGCTAACAATCATATCGGCTTTACCCAAACGTATTAAATTGAATGCTTGACTGATTGCATTGGTAGACGATGCACAAGCTGATGTGGTTGTAAAGTTTGGTCCATGGAAGCCGAAACGTATGCTAATGTGTCCAGAAGCAATGTCGGCAATCATTTTAGGAATGAAGAATGGATTGAATTTTGGACCTGCTTCTTTATGCAAAGCATAATAACTAATTTCTTCTTCAAAAGTCTTTATACCGCCAATACCTACTCCGTAGACTACACCGATGCGATTCTTGTTTACTTTGTCCAAATCGATGCCACAATCTTCTACACCTTGAATGGCACTAATGAGTGCTAATTGTGTATAACGGTCGAGCTTACGTGCTTCTTTACGGTCGATATAATCGTTTATATTTAGCCCTTTTACTTCGCAAGCGAATTTTGTTTTAAAATTAGTTGTATCGAAATAAGTAATAGGAGCTGCGCCACTCTTACCTTCGAGCATTGCTTTCCAAGTTTCTTCAGGGTTGTTTCCCAATGGAGTAACTGCACCAAGTCCTGTTACTACTACTCTTTTTAATTCCATTAATTTATTAGTTTAAATTCTGTCATCGTGATAGTACGAGACGCATAAGGCTCTCTTTTCAGATATAAAATTAAGGAGTTAAGCAATTAGTTCTACGTACATTTAGAAACATAAGTAAAACGATTGGCTTAACTCCTTAATTCTTATTCTTGTCTTAGACTCTGAATGAACGAACCCTAAGTAAGAAATAAGTGAATGTAAAGATAAAAATTAGCTGGAAGCCGAAGCTCCCAACCTTAATTTATGTATCTTCTTACTTTGCGTTCTCTTGGATATAAGCAATGGCATCGCCTACAGTAACAATCTTTTCTGCCTTATCGTCTGGAATTGAAATACCAAATTCTTTCTCAAACTCCATAATAAGTTCTACTGTATCCAAAGAATCAGCACCAAGATCGTTTGTAAAACTTGCTTCTGGCTTTACTTCTGCTTCGTCAACACCGAGCTTATCCACGATAATTGCTTTTACCTTTGATTCAATTTCTGACATAATTGTTAAGTTTTAAAATTATTATTATTAACTTTCTAAATTATAAAATTCGGCTGCAAAGGAAAGATAAATTTTCGATACACGCAAATTTTTTATTCAAAAATGCATACTACTTTGCACAGAACATATATAATTGTGCAATAAAAATGATACTTTTTGCTATTATATTGCGCTAAATCAAGACATTATGCTGTATGATTAGAACCTTACTTCTACTATTTTCTAATTCAGCCAATGCATTATTTTTAAAGTCTTAGTTGCTAAATGAAATTAATTTAATGTCTTTTGTGTTGGAATTAGCATTATAGATTTTTAGTAATGGTTTTGCCGAAATAGATAAATGAGAGCATATAGTTGTTGTTTTTTATGATGCCTAATTCGTAACTGATAGATATCTGAGACAAACACGACAGATATCTGAGACGAACGTGACAGATATCTAAAACAAGAGCAACTAAATTCTGACGATTTTTTATAGATATCTGAGCTATCTATCCGAATGGTGAATGCCTGTGAACACTGCTTATAGTTTTCCTAACTTTTCTCAGCCACGCCTTTCGTAGATGCCTAAATACCCTTATGAAACTATCTTATTTCTATTATTCGTGTTGTGTTTAAGCATTTTAAATCTCTACATTCTGTATGCATTGTATGCGTTATTAAATACTTTCGCTTACGGTTTAACAGGCACTTTAATACATTAATTAAACCTATATTTTGTTTCAATAACGGCTATACTGGTAAAATGCCGTGTTTTTATTTTGTGTATGTGATTTATTTGAACTATATTTGCAGAAAAATTAAAAGAACAAAAAATATGTCATTCACAGACCATTGTAATGAGATTTTTAATCAGGCAATCCGCGATTACCATATCACGGATAATGTAGACACACCTATAAATAATCCATACGAGAGAGATTCAATTGAGAATAGATTGTATTTGAAGTGCTGGATTGATACGGTGCAGTGGCATTTTGAGGATCTTATCCGCGATCCACACATCGCTCCAGAAGATGGAATGAGTTTAAAGCGTCGTATAGACCGTTCTAATCAGGACAGGACAGATTTAGTAGAGCAAATTGATTCGTACTTTCGACAGCTCTATTCTGACGTGAAAATACAAGAAGGTGCAACTATCAATACCGAAAGTCCAGCTTGGGCAGTAGACCGCTTGTCTATATTGGCACTGAAAATCTATCACATGCGCGAACAAGCAGAGCGCACAGATGCTTCGGAAGAACATATAAAGAGATGTAAGAATAAGCTAAACGTGTTACTCGAGCAGCAAGTTGATCTGGGAACGGCTATCGACCAGTTACTCGATGACATTCAAGCAGGGCGTAAATTTATGAAAGTTTATCGCCAAATGAAGATGTATAACGACCCTGCAACCAATCCTGTACTCTACAAAAAGTAAGAGGTGAAGACTGACCACATTATTATAATGCGCTTCTCTGCAATGGGCGATGTAGCTATGACTGTACCTGTGGTCTATTCGCTTGCAAAGCAATATCCTGAGTTGCGCATTAGTGTTCTCTCCCGTCCGTTTGCCAAAGCTTTTTTCACAGGGTTGTCAAAGAATGTATATTTTATTGCAGCCGACTTAAAAAGCGAATATAAGGGTATTAAAGGACTAAACCAACTATATGGTAGGCTGAAGGCAAAACAACCTACAGCCATTGCCGATTTTCACGATGTGTTGCGTACAAAATACATAAGAACACGCTTTTTGTTGTCTGGATACAAAGTGGCACACATTGACAAGCATAAGAGTGGTAAGCGTAAACTATGTCGAAAAACACATAAAGTAATGGAACAACAGCCCACATCGTTCCATAACTATGCCGAAGTATTAAGCAAATTGGGCTATCCTATAAATATTTCTTTTACCTCATTGTTTGCAAATGGTGGCAACCAGCTGTCGCAACTCCCTAATATAATAGGTGAAAAACCTGATGGTGAGCGCTGGATAGGTATAGCTCCGTTTGCTGCCCACGGTGGAAAAATGTATCCAAAAGATAAAATGGAAGAGGTTGTGAATACTCTTTCTGCCAATTATACAAGTCTGCGCATATTCTTTTTTGGTGGCGGAAAAGAAGAAAAACAAGTACTAAATATGTGGGCAACAAAATATAAGCATTGCATTTGTGCGTCTGAAGTGCTACACGGACTACACGACGAACTTGTATTAATGAGTCATTTAGATGTTATGATATCGATGGATAGTGCCAATATGCACCTTGCATCGCTTGTAGGAACACGTGTTGTAAGCATTTGGGGGGCTACACATCCTTACTGTGGGTTCCTTGGTTGGAATCAGAAAACAGAAGATGCCGTGCAAAACACTAAATTAGAATGTCGTCCTTGTTCTGTATTTGGTAACAAACCATGCTATCGTGCCGACTTCGAATGTATGCAAAGCATCGCACCAAATACCATTATCGAAAGAATTAACTTATAATTTAGTTTATTTTATACTATAATTAAAACTAAATAGCGATACAGTATTGTAGTTCTGAATCCTATAGATACTGAGCGTTCTATTAGTTTTTACTGTTTGGAAGCACTATTCGTTTAATCTCATTAAGTTTGTTTAGAGCCTCAACAGGAGTAAGGTTGTTAATATCTAATCCTATAATCTCGTCGCGTATCTGTGTTAGTACAGGGTCGTCGAGCTGGAAGAACGAAAGCTGAACCCCTTCCCTACTCTTCTCAAACTTCTCTGCTGATGGTTTTCCAACACTTCCCACTTGTGCGTTGTCGGCTTCTAACTCTTTTAGAACAATGTTTGCACGTTTCACAATCGACTTTGGCATACCCGCAATATCAGCCACATGTATACCGAAAGAATGTTCACTGCCACCTCGCTCTAACTTTCTTAGGAAGATAATCTTACCATTTACTTCTTTCACCGACACATTAAAGTTCTTTATTCTGTGGAAGTTTTTCGCCATTTCGTTTAGTTCATGGTAGTGCGTAGCGAAGAGAGTGCGTGCCGTTGCGCGTGGTTGTTCGTGCAAATATTCTACTATAGCCCACGCTATACTTATTCCATCGTAGGTGCTTGTACCGCGCCCTAATTCGTCGAAGAGTACTAAAGAACGTGGCGTTACACTATTTAGAATATTTGCAGCTTCGGTCATTTCAACCATAAATGTAGACTCTCCAAGCGAAATATTATCAGAAGCGCCAACTCTTGTAAATACTTTGTCTACTAAACCAATACGTGCACTCTCTGCAGGAACAAAGCAACCCACCTGCGCTAAGAGTACTATGAGTGCCGTTTGACGCAACAATGCCGATTTACCAGCCATATTTGGACCAGTTATCATCATAATTTGCTGTTGTTCGTTGTCAAGATATACATCGTTCGGAATGTATTGTTCACCAAGTGGGAGTTGAGTTTCTATAACGGGGTGGCGACCTTTCTTTATATCAATCACCATACTATCGTCAACCATAGGGCGCACATACTTGTTCTCTTCGGCAATGTTTGCAAACGACAACAGGCAATCGAGCCGTGCCAAAAGATTGGCATTTATTTGTATTTGTGGAATATACTCTTGCATATCTTGTACTAATTCGTTAAAGAGACGGGCTTCAAGAATTAGTATTTTCTCGTCTGCACCTAGTATTTTTGCCTCATATTCCTTTAATTCGGGAGTAATATAGCGTTCTGCTTGTGCAAGTGTTTGTTTGCGAATCCAGTCTTGTGGTACTTTGTTTTTAAAGGTATTGCGCACTTCAAGATAGTATCCAAAGATGTTGTTGAAGCCTATTTTTAACGAATTAATACCTGTTTTAGCAGCTTCTTTCTCTTGAATGTCTAACAAAACTTGCTTTCCATTCTCTCGGATAGAACGCAATTCGTCTAATTCGGCATTGAAACCATGTGCAATAACTCCTCCTTTTGCAACCAACTGTGGTGGATCGGGCATTATTTCTTGTTCTATTCGGTCGCGAATAGACTCGCAAAGGTTCAGCTGTTCCCCCACTCTTTTCAACGCTTCGTTACTAGAATATAAGCAAGCAGACTTTATTGGCTGTATGGCAGATAGGGCATTCTTTAGTTGAACAACTTCTCTGGGCGATACTCTGCCTGCTGCTACTCTAGAAATAATACGTTCCAAGTCGCCCATACGGTGTAGTTGGTCGTCTAAACAATGGCGGAAATCAGGTTCGCGGAAGTAGTATTCCACAATGTCTAAACGTTCGTTAATGGGCTTTACGTCCTTTAATGGAAACACAAGCCAGCGGTGTAACATTCTACCACCCATAGGAGTTATGGTTCTATCTACCACTCCAAGCAGCGATAAACCATCTTCTTGCATAGGTGCAACAAGCTCTAAAGAGCGAATAGTGAAACGGTCGAGTCGCACATACTTCTCTTCTTCTATGCGAGCGAGCGACGTTATATGGCTAATATGCGTATGTTGCGTTTGTTCTAAGTATTGCATAATAGCTCCAGCAGCTATTACTCCGTTGTTCAGATGGTCTACACCGAAACCTTTTAAGTTCTTTGTTCCAAAATGTTTCAGCAGCTTTTGTCGTGCTGAAAGGTCGGTAAACACCCAGTCTTCCATTTCGTACACACACATTCGTGTACCAAAATAGCGGTCAAAGTCGGCTTTTCGTGAACGTTCGTATAATACTTCTTTCGGCGAGAAGTTGCCAATAAGCTTTTCAACATAGTCGAAAGTACCCTCACCAACAAGAAATTCGCCTGTAGAAATATCGAGAAAGCTTACGCCACACGCCCCTTTTCCAAAATGAACAGCTGCTAAAAAGTTGTTTTCTTTATAGTTTAGCACGTTGTCGCCCATAGCAATACCAGGTGTAACTAGTTCTGTTATACCCCGTTTCACCATCTTGTCTTCGGCAGACAAGCCTCGTTGTCCCTTTAAAGCCTCTCGTTTCTTCTTTGGGTCTTCTAATTGGTCGCAGATAGCTACACGCTTTCCAGCACGGATAAGCTTTGGTAAGAAGGTATCAAGTGCATGATGAGGGAACCCAGCCATCTCATCGCCAGCTGCAGCACCATTATTTCGTCGTGTCAAAGTAATACCAAGAATTTTAGAAGCCTCTATAGCATCGTCGCAATACGTTTCGTAGAAGTCGCCACACCTAAAGAGCATTAACGCATCGGGGTGCTTTTCTTTCATCGAAAAGAATTGTCGCATCATCGGAGTAAGTCCTTTGTTGTCTTTTGCCATATTGCTTTTACCTTTCTTACCTATTACTATATAAATTCGTGAAATGCAAAAATACGAATTTTCGGCATATTGTCCAAACGATAGCCAATTTCCTTGCAAGGAATTCAGCCCTTTTGTTTATTTTTGGCATCAATTATCAATCAAAATCTATACAAGCTATGAAATTCATAGGCATATTCTCTGTGTTTTCGCACTCCAAGCATAAGGTAAAGGTTGGCAAACCTGATAAAGCCAATGTTCCTGTATTAACCTTGAATAACTTTGTTACGGTGGCATCAAAAGGTGTCAGCGAGTCTACCAAAGGCAACTATCATACGGCTGTGCGCTCTTTCCATCGTTTTAATAAAGGAAATGACATTGCCTTGTCGGGCATCACGGCCGATAAAGTAAAAGCATACGAATGGTGGTTGCGCAAGCGAGGCGTGTGCAACAACACCATTTCGTGTTATTTGCGTTCGCTGCGTGCTATATATAATAAAGGTGTAGCGAAGCACAAGGTGCGCGATGCGAAGCCGTTTAAGGGTGTGTTTACAGGCAACGAGCCGACGGTGAAGACGAGCCTGAAAGCCAGCGAACTGCAACGATTACGTATGCTTGCACTATCCGAAGGTTCGTTTCTTGCCTTTGCGCGCGACCTTTTCCTTTTTTCGTTCTGTGCCATGGGCATGCCGCCCATCGACATTTTCTATCTACGCTACTCACAGGTTAGAGGTAGTGCGATTACTTATCGCAGGCAAAAGACCGGAAACATGGTTGTTGTGCCCATCAATGAACAGATGCAAGTGATAATAGATAGGTACAGGAAAGATAGTTCCGATTTAATCTTTCCCCGATTAGGAAACTATAGGAAGTATCGTTCGTTTCTTTCGCAATACAACCGTGCATTAAAGGCGTTGGCAAAGAAAGCTGGCATTGAGGTTCCGCTTTCTTCCTACATTCCCCGCCATTCTTGGGCGAGCATTGCCAACGAGAAGGGTATTCCGGTTGGAATTATTTCTCAGGCTCTCGGGCACAGCAATGTCGGTACTACGCAATATTACTTGGACAGGGTAGACAACAGCGTAATGAAAAAGACAAATGAATACTTGATGGAAGCTGTATTTGTTGCACCTATTCATAAGAGGTGCACAAACTGCGTTAAGTGCCGCAAAAGTAAGGCTTTTCTTTCAAATATGCAAATGTTTCCTAACTAAATTTCTATTCCTTCGTTTTGTTAATCCTTGCAGAACCTTTTGATAGTCTGTACTTTCGGTATTTTTTCTTTCTCCTTGTGCACCTCTTATGAATAGGTGCAACAGTTTCGGAACTGCAGGTCGATAAATTGATTGTTACTCCGAATAACGACATGCAAGACTATGGTTTATGCACAACGTTTTAGTCCTAACTGGGCAAAGTAAGGTTTTAACTTCTGTCTCAAGATTTTGAAACAGAAGGGCAGTGGTTTGTCCTATAAGATGAAACATAGTATATTTTTTTAATAACAAAAGACAAGAGAGTATGAACAAAAAGAAAGTAAGTTTACCGGTTGCCGATGTATCGGGGCAGACGGAACACGCAAAGAAAACTTATGTCGCTCCGGCGTGCAGCACGGTGGCAGTTGAGAACGAGGGTTGTATATGCGTCTCGGTAACGCTCAATCCGCAAGGCTCCTCGGAGCCGAACACGTGGGGGTACGACCAAATCATCAACGGCGACCACGACGAATGGTTCGGTTCTTCCACCGAGGTGGCTCCGGCAAAAGAACAAAACGGATTTTGGGCCGACGAAAATTAAAAAAAGATTATCAAACAAATTAAAGAGACAAGAAAAATGAAGACATTTAAAACAACCATTATTTCAGCAGCCTGCGTTACATCGGCCCTACTATTGGCAGCGTGCAGCAACGACGATATGCCGAACGGCAAGACCACGACGCAGATAAATGCAGCCGAGAATATAGAGTTTAGTTTGTCGTTCAGCGACTACAACGCCGAAGACACCGTAAACCACGCCACCCGTGCCGCAATGGATGCCGAGCTAGCCAAGCCGCGCATTGTTCCCATGGGCGACATGATGTATGCCGAGGTAAGTCTGCAGCGCGACACCACGAAGGCAACACCCAAAGAAAAGGCTGCTGCCACCCGCGCCCTTACCGACGGCACCTACACCATTTACGCTTATCAGGGCACCACGCTCAAGGGCACACTGACGGGAATCGTTAGCAGTAATGTGTTCACACCCACGAGCAGCAATCAAGAAATAGGACTGGAGCCTGGCACCTACACCTTTGTTTGCTGCAACGACAAGGTGAACGTTTCGGGCGAAACATGGACCATCGACCGTGCAAACCTTGAAAATGCGCGTATCGGCATTGCCGCAGGGCAAGTGATTACTGCCACGCCGCGCAAACAGAAAGTTGCGTTCGAAATGAAGTATGTTGGTAGCCGTGCAAAAATACAACTGGTGGCCGACGGCTTCCCGCTGCAGAACATTACGAGTACGTTTACATCGACAAGCAACATTGCAGCTTCCGTAAACTTCAACCCCGCCACACAAACCTATACCAATGCCTCTACGGAAGCCCTTGCCGTTACACCCGATTATGGTTCGTATGACAGCCAGGTTAAGAACAGCCAATACGTGTACTTCTTTCCTGGCACTGCCGGTAGCCAATTGAAGCTGACCCTTACCGGCGGCACGGCCTACCGTATGCCCGTTGCAGGTCGCACGGTTTTGTTCCCTGCACTGGCTTTGATGGCGGCCAACGGTTCGTACACATTACAAATGGCACTCCACTACAACTACATCTACCTTTACAGCGACGGCACGACAGGCCAATACACCGATGCTGCCCACAGTGGCAAAACACCAATAGGCATCGTTGTGAGCCGCTCGAAACGATTGGCCGTGGCATTGAAAAATGCTGCCGAAGGTGTGCTGAGGCAGCAGTTCGGTTCTCCGGTTGCAGCTACACTTTGGAGCGCTTCCGCTCTTCAGAACACACAGAGCCTTACAACTATGAGCAGCAACATAGCCGCCCATATTGCCGACTTCAAGGGCGAGGACTATACCTGGACTTCTACCTACAGCACGGACGGGAAGGTGAAGGGTAACGAGGCTGCCGATTATCCGGCCTTCTACGCTGCGCCCCATTACGACCCGGGTGTACCCGTTACGGGGTCGAATGTGGGCAAATGGTTCCTACCCACCTTGGGCGAATGGAACTTGCTGTCTAGAAACCTTAACCTTGAAATCGTAGACCTTCCACTGATAACCACATACACAAGCTTTACCAATCCTCCAAGGCCAGGCGCATATCCGTCAGGCCTCTGCCCTGTCGATTATGGCTTCCGACGTGCAAGTGGGAATGTCATTTCAGCATTTGCAAGCACGTCAGGTCAAACAGATGTCCAAATACCACTTTTGTCGTCGGAATACGATGCAAGTAACTATATAGCACCAATTGCATACAGCCGTAGAGATTATTCTTTTTACTATATTCAAGCCATGTTGCCTGCACATCTTATTAATAAAAGAAATAGTGAGAATGCCTATGCTTCATATTATAATGATGCAACAACCTACATTGTCCGTCCTTTCGTCCACTACTAAAGGTATGGTAAAAAGGTGCAATGGGAGGCGTAAAAATTCTCACCCGTCGGAACAAAATTTTTCACGTGTGAGAAATTTACGGGGAACGGGTGAGAAAAATATTTTTCACGTGTGAGAAATTTTCTTCTCACGTGTGAAAAATTTTAGGGCAACCCGTCGGATTTTTCAGCCTCGAAAAGGCACTGTTTTTTTAGGCTGTACGGAGGTTTGCCTTCGCTTGGAAAACGGAGGGAATGAACACGATTGCGTCAGCTATGTTGAAAGTGTAGACAGAAGACAAACAAAAAAGTTGGAAACGTTGTGCTGCGGACGTGGCACGATGATTATTAATAATTTAAATTTTTAACACAATGAAAATAAAGTTGATAGAAAAGAGGAAGCCGGGCACGAAGACGGGTCCCGGCAAGTTTTATGCGAACCCCGTGAACGTGGGACGCAAGACGCTGAAAGACATTGCGAAGGATATTGCCGGGCGGTCGTCGCTGACGCGAGGCGATATCGAGAACGTGCTGTCGAACTTCGTAGACCGTCTGCCCAGCTACCTGCGCGACGGTTTCAGCGTGCAGCTTAGCGAGTTCGGCACCATGCGCCTGACGCTTTCGAGCGAGGGTTCGCTGACGGAAAAAGCCTTCAACATTGAGAAGATTAAACCCCGCGTAACCTTTACGCCAAGCACGGAACTGAAGAAAGAGCTTGCCGACAATTCGTATGAGACGGTGAAGAAAGACGACGAAAAAGGGAAAGGCAAACAAGAAGAGGGCGGCACGCCCAGCCACCCGTAAGGAACAGGTGTTAAAAAAACATAGATAGAATATCCTGCCAAAACTCTGTTGTGGAGTTTTGGCAGGAGTGTTTATAGGACTTGCCTTTTATAATTTTTCGGGAGATATTCCGTTAAAAGGGTAGGGCGGTCAAAGCGATTGCCAATTAAAACTTAAAAAAAGGAAAATTATGATTCTTACAACAACTCCAAACATTGAAGGTTATAAGATTTTAGAGTACAAAGGACTTGTAACGGGTGAGGCTATTATTGGTGCAAACATAGTGAAAGACTTCTTTGCAGGTATTAGAGACATTGTAGGCGGACGCAGCAAGTCGTACGAAAGTGTATTGCTGGAAGGTAAAAATACGTGTATTAAGGAGATGATGGAACGTGCACAAGAATTGGGTGCGAACGCTATTGTAGGCATAGATATTGATTATGAAACAGTGGGGCAGGGTGGTTCTATGCTTATGGTGGCTTGTTCGGGCACCGCAGTGCGTATATAATAGTTCTACGAAACACATATAATAAAAGTATAAAAGCGTAAAGCGGAGTTAAGAGGGCGAAAGAATCCCTGATAAACTCCGCTTTACGCTTTTATGTTCCGTTGGCTATTCAGCCCTATTTATCTAATTTCCACGTTACACCATCTTTGGTATCTTTCACTTGAAAACCAGCTTCAGCAAGTGCGTTGCGTATTTGGTCGCTCACAGCCCAATCTTTATTGGCTTTTGCTTTCGCACGTAAGTCGAGCACCATATCAACTACTTTGCCGTAAGCAGCCTCTCGTGCATCGTTATTAGCGCCACGTTCGTTTACTAAACCAAGTATATCGAAAGCAAAAAGATGCATAGTTTCGCTGAGTTCCTTTAAGTCTTCTTCGCTAATTTGCGCCTTATGGTCTATAAGCAGGTTCACTATGTGGCACGCTTCAAATAGGTTTGAGATAACGGCAGGTGTCATAAGGTCGTCGTTCATTGCATCGTAACACTTCTGGCGTAGGGTAGAAACAAACTTTTTTGTATTCTCGTCGCTTGTTTTAGCGGTTTGAATGTGTTTCAAATCCTCTATACCATTCATTAGTTTTTCGTATCCTTTCTGTGCAGCTTGTAGAGCTTCGTTAGAGAAATCTACAGTTCCGCGATAGTGAGCAGATAGGATAAAGAAACGAATGGTCATAGGCGAGTAAGCCTGTTGTAGCGTTTCGTGGTTGCCAGTAAAGAACTGTTCCAGCGTAATGAAGTTGTTTAGCGACTTACCCATCTTCTGTCCGTTGATGGTTATCATGTTATTGTGCATCCAATACTTCACCATTTGGTCGCCTTGGGCTGCCACAGCCTGTGCTATCTCGCACTCGTGGTGTGGGAAAACCAAGTCCATTCCGCCACCATGTATATCGAAATGCTTGCCAAGATACTTTCTTCCCATTGCAGTACACTCGCAATGCCAGCCCGGGAAGCCGTCGCTCCAAGGCGAAGGCCACCGCATTATGTGCTCAGGCATAGCTCGTTTCCACAGAGCAAAGTCTGTTTGGTTTCGCTTTTCGCCCACGCCGTTCAGCTCGCGCGAGTTGTTTATCATATCGTTAAGGTTTCGTCCAGACAGAATACCGTACTTATGGTCCTTGTCATACTTAGCAACATCAAAGTAAATGCTACCATTGCTCTCGTAAGCATATCCATTTGCTAGTATCTCCTTTACTAACTCCTCTTGCTCTATTATGTGTCCTGTAGCGCAAGGCTCTATAGATGGAGGCAAAACGTTAAGCGCACGCATAGCATCGTGGTATCTATTGGCATAAAATTGAGCTATTTCCATAGGCTCAAGCTGTTCCAATCGTGCTTTCTTTTCTATCTTGTCGTCGCCTTCATCGGCATCGTGTTCTAAGTGTCCTACGTCGGTTATGTTGCGAACATAGCGCACTTTGTAGCCAATATGCTGTAGATAGCGAAACAAAATGTCGAAGGTTATGGCTGGACGTGCATGTCCCAAGTGTGGATCGCCGTACACTGTAGGTCCACAAACATACATTCCAACGTGTGGTGCGGCTATTGGTTGGAAGCGTTCCTTCTGCCGATGCAACGTATTATATATAACTAAGTTTTGCATTGTTGATGTTCTTTAAACATTAAAATTAGGTGCAAATGTACAAAATAAATAAGAGTTAGCCTACTTATCCATTAAGTTTTATTATCTTTGCACGGGATAAAGCCTTAACAATGAGGCAGATTTTAGAAAAGAATATGCAACAAATAATTCAACATTTTACCGATAACGATGCCTATACATTTAGTTGTCAGTATTACATAATGCAGACTTATCCTCGTGCCGAAGTGGAATATACCTTCTTTGATCGTAACGAAACTATCTATCCAAAGGGGTTTGCCGAGCTGCTAAACGAACAATTGGGGTGTATGCCTCGTGTTATTATCACGGAAGAAGAGATTGCTTTTATGAAGAAACGTATGTATTATCTGCCCGAATGGTACTTTACTTTTCTTCGTGGATATCGTTTCAATCCACACGAACTTACAGTTTCGCAAGATGAAGAAGGGCATTTAGATATTCGAGTGCGTGGAAAATGGTTCTCTACCATTATGTGGGAGATGCCCATTTTGAGTATTGTTTCGGAGTTAATGCACAATCTTCAAGGCGATATAGAAACCTATAACCCTAAGCACGAGTATGAACGTTGTGTGGAAAAAACACGCAAAATACTTTCAAATGGACTTATTTTAAGCGATATGGGTACGCGTCGTCGTATGTCGTTCGACCACCAAAATATGGTTATTCGTACTATGAAGGAGGTATACGAACAGGGTGGCTATACCGATAACGATGGTTTTCACCCATGGACGGGACGCTTTGCAGGAACAAGCAACATTTATCTTGCTATGCAATACAACCTTGTTGCTATTGGAACAATGAGCCACCAGATTATAGAATTCGAGGAATGTGTAAGCGGAATATTTGAGTGTAACTTCAATGTAATGCGCAAATTCAGCGATGTTTACGATGGCGATAATGGTATTTATCTATACGATTGCTTTGGCGATAAGGTGTTTTTCAGTAACCTTTCTAAGCGTATGGCAATGATGTTTAATGGACTACGTGTAGACAGTGGGGTAGAAGAGGAGCAGGTTGAGAAGATTATTGCAAAGTATAAACAGCTTGGAATAGACCCCGCTACAAAGCAAGTGGTGTTTAGCAATGGCTTAAACATAGACCGGGCTATAGATATTCACAACTATGTAGATGGTAGGGTGAAAGACAGTTATGGTATGGGTACCTTCTTAACTTGCGATGTTGAGAACGTGAAACCAATGAATATTGTTGTGAAACTTACCCGAATGCGCATAACAGAGAACCGTGAATGGCACGACTGTGTGAAGCTTTCGTGCGACAAGGGTAAGACTCTTGGTAATCCAGAGAAGTGTGCTTACTTGCAAATGATGATAGGGTAGGGAGGCAATTGTTTTGTTTTTAGGCTGCCTAAACGCTTATAACAACAATGCACGGGCAAATTCCCACACTACAATGCCTGCTGTAACGCTTACGTTTAGAGAGTGTTTCGTGCCGAATTGTGGTATTTCAAGGCAGCCATTGCTTAAGTCTACAATCGATTGATGCACACCTTTAACTTCGTTTCCTAATACTACGGCGTAGTGCTTCTGAGCATCTGCGCCGTTTGTTATGGGCGATATTTGTTCGGAAAGAGTTTGTAATGGCGTTGAGCCTTCTACTTGCTCCACACTGTAAACGTAGTAATTGTTTTGTTTTAGCTGCATTACGGCATCTTCGGCACTGCTGAAATACTGCCAATCAACAGAGTTTTCAGCCCCTAAAGCCGTCTTGTGTATCTCTGCATTTGGTGGTGTTGCCGTTATTCCACACAGGTAAATAGCCTCGATACGGAAGGCATCGCACGAGCGGAACACACTTCCTACGTTGTAAAGCGACCGAACATCGTCGAGCACAACCACGACTGGGAGCTTCCTACTCTGCTTAAATTCCTCGAGCGAGAGGCGATTCATTTCTATAGTACGTAACTTTCTCATCTACTATTTACAGTATTTCTATCTATAGATGTAGCTTTTTCTATCCATAGATATAGCGTTTTCTATCCATAGATGTAGCGTTTTCTATCCATAGATGTAGCGTTTTCTATCCATAGATGTAACTTTCTCTATCCATAGATAGCGGTTATTCTATCTATAGATGTAGCTTTTCTATTCGTTTTTTATGCTATATGCCAATGCGTAAGCCTTTATTTTTTTCACCATAGATAGCAGTCCGTTGCTGCGAGTTGGCGACAAGTGCTGACGTAAACCTATGCGGTCAATGAAATAAAGGTCGGCATCTATAATATCTTTTGGTGTATGTCCGCTTACAACTCTTATGAGAAGTGCAATAATTCCTTTGGTTATTAGTGCATCAGAATCGGCTGTAAACACCAATTTATCGTCCTTAATATCGCATTGTAGCCATACGCGGCTTTGGCAACCGTCTATTAAGTTCTGTTCTGTTTTATATTCTGCACCAAGTCCTTCAAGTTCGTTTCCAAGGTCGATAAGCATTTGATACTTATCCATCCATTCGGTAAACTCATCAAACTCTTCTATTACTTCGTCTTGAATTTCGTTTATTGTCATTTTTATAGTATGTTTTTTATTTATCTAATCATCTGAATGCGCTCTCGCCTATTATATCTATTGCCAAACAGATTGTCTACTTCCCATATTCCTCTACCACACGATAGGATAGCGAAAGCTGCTGCTGAAGCGGTGAAAGCTGAATAATCTAATGGAGCTTTAAAGCCCATAGACGTTGCCATTGCAATAGCAAAGGTAAGAATCATTAGTCCTGTGAGCGATGCAGACCACTTTAACTTTAGCCCGATAAGTAGACAAATAGACAACAAAATCTCTAATATAGTGGCTATCCAAGCCAATACAGGAATAGCATTTGCAGGTATATAGGGTATTAACGATTGAGTATAGGCAACAAATTTGTTCATATTGCCCCACATACATACATCTTTGGACCATATACCGAAGCGGTCGGCAACTGCCGAAAGCATAGATGCTGCTACACTAAGGCGTAGAAACAGTTTGGCTATTTGGCGTAGTTCTATCATAATTGCTATTCTTTTGTGCTGTATTTTTACTCTATATTAGTTTTTAAAAGCTTATATACTTTGTCGTTTGGGCGTACTTTCTCTGGCACGGGGATAGACACTCGCCACCCTTTTTCTGCTCTTTCAACAGGTTTTAAGTCGTATCTAATCTCGCTTGCATCAAACTTTAGAATGCCTGTAGTGGTGCCAGTAATGAGCATTTTCTCTCCTTTCTCAATCTCAGAAGCCTCTACAGCTATTTCAGCAACGCCGAGTTTGGAGAAGTATTTCATTACTTTGCCCACCAAAACCTTCTTTTCTGTAGCCTTGTTACCATAGTTTTTGGTCCATTCACCCAAGCGTTGTCCTTGATAATAGCCGTCCCAGAAACCACGATTGAATACAGTTGATAGGCGTTCGTCCCATTTATTCTTCTTCTCTTCGGTGTAATTGCCGTCTAGTACGCTCTGTATTGCCTCTTTATAGCACGTTACAACCTCGTAAACATACTCTGGTCCGCGTGCTCGTCCTTCTATTTTAAAGACCCTAACGCCTGCTTTCATCATTTTATCTATAAAGCGAACGGTCTTCAAATCCTTAGGACTCATAATGTATTTGTTGTCTATTTCGAGCTGATTGCCCGTCTCGTTGTCGGTAACGGTGTACGAACGGCGGCAAATTTGCGTGCATTGTCCACGATTGGCAGAACGGTTTGAGTCGTGCAAACTCATATAGCATTTGCCCGAAATAGCCATACAGAAAGCTCCATGGCAGAACATTTCTATGCGAACAAGCTCGCCACGAGGTCCACGAATGTCCTGTTCTTCAATCTGTCGGTGTATTTCTGCAACCTGATCCATATTCAGTTCGCGTGCCAAAACAGCAACATCGGCAAACTGTGCATAGAATTTAAGCGCCTCTATATTCGATATGTTGAGCTGTGTAGATAGGTGTACTTCCATTCCAACTTGGCGACAATACACCATAACAGCTACATCGCTGACAATGACAGCGGTGATATTGGCAGCCTTTGCAGCGTCTACTATCTCGTGCATAGTACTAATATCTTCGCCATAAATAACAGTATTAACAGTGAGATAGGTCTTAATGCCACGTTCGTTGCATGTTTCTGCAATCTCTTTCAGGTCTTCTATGGTGAAGTGATTGGCAGAATGCGAGCGCATATTCAGCTTTCCAATGCCGAAATAGATAGAGCCTGCCCCTGCTTGAATGGCAGCTGCGAGACTTTCGCGCGAGCCTACGGGAGCCATTATTTCATATTCTTGTATATCCATACTTATCTTTTAGGTAGGCAAAGTTACTACAAATTACTGAGAATAATTATAGTTTAAGAGTGAAACCAGTAAATTTAAGCTTTATGCCTTTGGAGTTTTCTGCTGCAATAATAGCTAAATGTTGCCGCCATATAAGCTTAGCACCCATGCTTTAACTACGTTACACTATGGTTGTAGCAACGTGTATTTATTGTTATACTAGTATAGAAGTATGGATATGCAAACGTTGTTGAAGTTGCACAACATTGCTATTGTTTGTTTATATTGCTTGTTCTGTAAGCATTTAGTGTGCTTCTAACCAATTGTCTCCCCAACCAGCATCGGCTATTAAGGGGACATTCAGTGCATAAGCCTGTTGCATTTCTTCTATAACAATGCGTTCTACACGATCTTTTTCATCGGGAAATACCGAGAAATTAAGTTCGTCGTGTACCTGCAAAATCATTTTAGAGCGAATGTTTTCACGCTTAAATCGTTGCCAAATGCGCACCATTGCCACCTTTATAATATCGGCTTCCGACCCTTGAATAGGTGCATTAATAGCATTTCGTTCGGCATATCCTCTTACAGTAGCGTTTTTACTGTTAATGTCGGCGAGGTATCGGCGACGGTGGAATATGGTTTCGGCATATCCTTTTTGCCTTGCTTCTTCTATAGAAAGGTCCATATAGGCTTTCACTTTTGGGAAAGTCTTAAAGTAATCGGCTATTAATTCCTTCGCTTCGTTGTTTGTTATGTCCATACGTTGTGCCAAACCAAAGGTTGTAATGCCGTAAATTATACCAAAGTTGGCTTGTTTTGCTTTCTTTCGCTGTATGTCTGAAACATCGTTTAGGTCTTCGTGCCATATCTTAGCAGCTGTTGCACGATGAATATCTACCCCTTCGCGGAATGCTTCCATCATATTTTCGTCTTCGGAAAGATGCGCCATAATGCGCAATTCAATCTGACTGTAGTCGGCAGAGAAGAACTTGCAGCCTGGTTCTGGTATGAAACATTTGCGTATTTCTTTGCCATCGTCTGTGCGTACGGGTATATTTTGCAAATTCGGATCGCTCGAAGAGAGTCGTCCTGTTGCGGTTAATGCCTGATTGAACGATGTATGTATATGCCCAGTTTGGGGTTTTATGAGTTTTGGAAGTGCATCTATGTAAGTGCTTAAGAGTTTTTTAATACCCCTGTATTCCAGTATTTTGTGTACAATGGGGTGCTTATTTTTTAAGCTAACCATTACCTCTTCGCTTGTAACATATTGTCCTGTTTTTGTTTTCTTAGGCTTTTCCATAATCTGGAGTTTGCCAAACAAGATATCGCCAACCTGTTTCGGACTTGAAATGTTGAAGCTTTCGCCTGCTAGTTCGTATATTTCCTGTTCGTATTGCTTCATACGTTGTGTAAAAATATGCGATGTTTCTTCTAATGCAGCTGTGTCTAAACGCACGCCATGTAGTTCCATATCGGCAAGAACGGGCACGAGTGGCATTTCTATTTCCCAGAATAATTTCTCGGCATCTACACTTTTTAGTTTTGGTTCTAGCACGTTTTTCAGTTGCAATGTTATATCTGCGTCTTCGCAAGCATACTCGTAAATCTCATTCGGAAGTAGGTCGCGCATATTCTTTTGGTGCTTTCCTTTTGGTCCGATGAGGCTTTCTATTGGAATAGTTTTATAGTTTAAGAGGGTCTCTGCCATATAATCCATATTGTGGCGAAGCTCTGGTTGAATTAGATAATGTGCAATAATGGTGTCGAATAGTTTGCCTTTTAACGTAACACCATATTTATGCAGCACCTCGTAATCGTACTTAATGTTTTGCCCAATTTTAAGAATTGACTCGTCTTCGTATAGAGGTTTAAATATATTTACTATTTTTTGAGCTTCTTCACTATTAGCTGAGATGGGCACATAAAATGCCTCTTGTTCGGCAACAGAAAAGCTTAAACCTACCAATTCTGCGTCTATTGCATCTGTAGAAGTGGTTTCTGTGTCTAGACTGAGATATTGCTTTGTAAACAAATAATCACAAATATTCTTCGCTTCTGCCTCATTCTCAATAAGTTTATAGTTGTGGTGTACTTCTGAAATACCGCGAGAAGGGGCTTTTTTGGGTTCGTCTGCACCAACGGGCGTATTTTCTGCAAATAAATTAAGCTGTAAATTGTCGGTTTTTTGCACTTCTTTATTACCTTTAATAAATTTGTTAAGAAGTGTTTTAAACTCCAATTCGGTGAAGATTTCGCATAGCTTGTCCTCATCGGACTGTTCTATCTTCAGTTCGTCCCAGTTCAGTTCTATTGGAACATCGGTGCGAATGGTAGCCAAGAACTTCGACATTTTAATATCGTCTACGGCAGCTTCCACTTTCTCTCTTAGCTTTCCTTTTATCTGGTTGGTATGTTCGAGCATATTATCTATAGACCCAAACTGGTTGATAAGCTTTGCTGCAGTTTTTTCTCCTACGCCTGGACAGCCAGGAAAATTGTCGGCTGTATCGCCCATAAGTGCCAATAGGTCTATTACTTGAGCTGGGGTGGGAATGCCATATTTGGCTTCCACCTCTTGCGTACCTATAATATCGTATCCTCCACCGTGTCGTGGGCGATACATATATACATTTTCTTGAATGAGCTGACCATAATCCTTGTCGGGTGTAAGCATATATGTGCTGATACCCTTTTTGCCAGCTTGAGTTGCAATAGTGCCTATAACATCATCGGCTTCGAAGCCATCTACCTGTAAGATAGGTATATGCATAGCTTCAAGAATTTGTTTTATGTAGGGAACAGACAGCTTTATGTCTTCTGGTGTTTCCTCTCTTTGCGCCTTGTATTCGGGATATGCCTCGTGGCGAAAAGTGAGTCCGTGGTCGAAAGCCACTGCAATGTGTGTTGGATTTTCTTTTGTTAAAACTTCGTTTAGTGTATTGCAAAAACCCATAATTGCCGATGTATTCAATCCTTTTGATGTGATACGAGGGTTACGAATAAGGGCATAGTACGACCGAAAGATGAGTGCGTACGCATCGATGAGAAACAATTTGTCCATTGTATAAATCTTATTTATGGGTAAAATTACTAAAAAAATACCATAATTACCGATATAATTCATTATTTTTGTATCAAAATAGTTTTCCAATGGATTATCTGTCGATTATAAAAAAACCAATTAGTCAGGAATTAAACGAATTTATCTCACTGTTTAACAAGTCGTTAACGCACAGCGATGGCTTACTTGCACGTGTGTTAGAACATATTCGTAACAGGGGAGGGAAGCGTATGCGACCTATATTAACACTACTAATAGCGAAGAATTTTGGTGCAGTAACGTTTGTTGCGCAACATGCTGCAGTAGGGTTAGAACTTCTTCATACAGCCAGTTTAGTACACGATGACGTTGTGGACGAGAGTGGAGAACGCAGAGGACAGGCATCTGTGAATGCCATATATAACAATAAGGTGTCGGTATTGGTAGGCGATTATATTCTTTCGACGGCACTATTGAATGTGGCTTATACAAAATCTGATGAAATTGTAGGCGACCTTGCAGAATTGGGACGTACACTTTCGAATGGAGAAATATTGCAGTTGACTAATATTTCGAACCAAAAGATATCGGAAGAGGTGTATTACGAGGTGATAAAACAGAAGACTGCTGCCTTGTTTGAAACCTGTGCAGAGATTGGAGCAAAGGCTGGAGGAGCATCAAATGAGGCTATTAAGGCTGCAAAACAGTTCGGTCAGCATATCGGAATAATATTCCAAATACGCGATGATATATTCGATTATTACGATTCAACCGAGATAGGAAAACCCACAGGCAACGATATGTTGGAAGGAAAACTGACTCTACCCATTATTTATGCATTGAAATCTACTGGTAATAAAGATATGCTTAACTTGGCTATGAAGGTGAAAGAAGGAACAGTAAGTGCCGATGAAATCGCCCAGTTGGTAGCTTTTGCAAAAGAAAGTGGAGGGATAGAATATGCAGAAAAGAAGATGTTGGAATTACACAACGAGGCTTTACAATTTATTTCTGACTATGTCCGTAACGAAGAAATATCAGATGCGTTGAAAGCTTACTTGGATTTTGTGATTCAACGAAAGAGTTAAGTATGTGCCATAGCTGCTTACTATTTTGTGAGAAATATGCTTTAATTTTGTAAATATTATTTATACAGAAACGGTAGATACCATTTGGCGTTGCAAAAGTGGGTGTTTTGGAGCACAAAACACCCACTTTTGCTGTGTAAAAACCATACTTTTGGAATGCAAAATAGTGCTTTTTACAATGCGTTGATAGTCAAACCGTTATACGAATATTATGTTTGTGAAAGATTTTTACAACATTTATGATGTTTTCTATAACTAACCTCCTTACAGCAATCGTAGCAAGGTACTATACAGATGAACTTATTATGTATTGCAATAACACCAAAAGATAGCTTTCAAAGAATAAGAGAAAGATACGCAAAAACGGTGTTAAAAATATAAAAATATTTAAATTTTATACTTCAAATCGTAATTTTCTACTTATCTTTGTCCTTAAGATTTTAATATAATACTAATTAGTTATAATTAAAAAAAACAAAAATGAAATTAGCAAAACTCTTATTTGGCAGTATGTTTATGCTTTCTACTTTATTCTTTGCTTCATGTAATAAGAAAGGAGAATTTGATAGCCACCCTCCAGCAGTAAATAAAGAGGATTTTAAATTATCTACTTCACAGTCGGGCAAAGATACTCTTTATGTTACGAATAAAGAAGATTTTAAGTTGCATGCTGTAGAATTGCTAAATAAGGCAGACAGGAAACTGCTTTGCAGAGTAAATCTTAATGACGTAAAAAACACTAAGTTAGAGGCTGAAGGTGTAACTTATGGTGAAGTAAAATATACAGGAGGTGAAGCTTCTATAATAAAGATTAATAATTGGGGAACCATCGAAAAAACTACTATTGCACGCCACAAAAAAGCTTATGCTATGGCTTATATTGGCAAAAGCCCCTCGGACATAGAATTAACTCTCTTTGTTAAAGGAGTGAATGGTGCCACAGTTGTAACGGTAAAATAAACTTTTATGGTATATACCAGCAATTGTAGAAAGATGTAAATCGAACATTTTGCAAGTGAAAATAATATTGGTAGGAGGTAGACGTCTATGATATATGTTTACTTCCTATCTTTTTAAATATTTAATAGTGTTCAGTTGATTGTATTGAAACTATTACGGTAATAAAGATTGTTGTATTTTTGGTTTTATGAAATTCCAATAAAATCAATTGCAATGTTATCGTTTCTTCTGATGAATGTGTATATAAAGCAATGCCGTTCTATTGAATTTAAGAAATAAAAAATCCTGATTTCTGCGTTGAAATCAGGATTTTCGTATTGTTTGAACGGTGGTTTAGAAGAACTTAACCTCTTTGCCTTCAATGTCGCTGAGCAGCAAATTGGTGAGACGACTGGTACCAAGACGGAACCAATAGTTGGTGAGCCACTTCTCGCCGAGAACTTCTTTGTAGATGGTATAGAAGATAACGGCATCTATAACGCTGTTTATGCCTCCTGCAGGCTTTAGTCCTACCTGTACGCCAGTTCTGTCGTAGAACTCCTTAATAGCCGTACACATAATGTAAACAGACTCTGGGGTTGCGCTAATTTTCTCTTTACCCGTGCTTGTTTTAATATAGTTAGCACCTGCAAACATAGAGAGTAGGGCAGCTGCCTTTATGTTGCGAGCATTTTTTAAGTCGCCAGTTTCGAGTATAACCTTCATTGGGACATCGCCACAAGTCTGCTTCAATTCACTAATTTGGTTGTAAACATCTTCATAATCGCCCGAAAGGAATTTGCCAACGGGTAATACAA
Organism: Prevotella pallens; assembly: GCF_900454935.1. NCBI lineage: Bacteria > Pseudomonadati > Bacteroidota > Bacteroidia > Bacteroidales > Prevotellaceae > Prevotella > Prevotella pallens. The sequence goes on along the minus strand of NZ_UGTP01000001.1, from coordinate 106,072 downwards.
TATCAATCTGTGTGGCACCGTCCTTGATGGCAAGTGCCGTTTCGATGGTCTTAACTTCGAGGAATGTTTGAGAAGATGGGAAGTTTCCTGTTACGTTTGTTATGTCTACACCATCTATTTCTAAGCTATCGGCAATCAGTTTTGTGAAGCACGGATAAGCACAAACAGCTCCAACGTGTGGAAGAGTAGGGTATTCCTGTGCAAATTTGTTCACTTTCTCGACCATTGCGAGTACTTCTTCTTCTGTGTCTGTGGTCTTGAGAGTAGTTAATTCTACACTTCCGAGGAGGAATTTCTTGACCTCTACGTTATTGTTTTCTGCAACTTTCTCTTCAATAATCTTCTTTACTGCTGCTTTTACTTCCTCGTCTGTTATGTCGAGGTTGTATTGTTTCAGCATCTCATCGTACTTACTTGTGTATCCAATATTACTATTATTGTTCTGCATAGCACTGTGTAATTTAATTTATTTTGTGTAAAATACTTAATCTTAAACGTGTTGTTATTTCCTGTTTTCTAATGTAACGACTTGTTTTTTATGTGTTTTCAGTTTGTGTTAGCTTCTCGTTTTGCTTGTGTCTGTCTTTGTCTCGTTTTGTTTTTTTATCGAAACTTTTTTGCAATTCCTCTGTTAGATCTACACCAGTTTGATTGGCTAAACATATTAAAACCCATAAAATATCTGCCATTTCTTCTCCAATATTGTGTTTTTCACCCTGTTTAAAGCTTTGGTCGCCGTATGTACGAGCCATTATACGTGCCAGTTCGCCCACCTCTTCGGTAAGACATGCCATATTGGTAAGCTCGCTAAAATAACGTACACCATACTTATGAATCCAGTCATCTACAAGTTTTTGTGCTTCTTTTATGCTTATTTCGTTGTCCATTCTGTTACTCTTTGTTCTTTGTATCCATACATATTGTTACAGGACCATCGTTCAATAGTTCTACTTTCATATCTGCACCAAACTCCCCTTCGCCCACATTTTTCCTCATTGCACGGCTTAATTCTTGGCAGAAAAACTTGTAGAGTGGTATTGAGATTTCGTGTTTGGCAGCGTGAATGTAGCTTGGACGATTTCCCTTTTTATAGCTTGCCATAAGCGTAAACTGCGATACAACAAGAGCTTCGCCGCCTATATCCATCACACTTTTATTCATAACGCCTTGCTCATCGTCGAAAATTCTCAGACCTATAACCTTGTTTACAAGCCATTTAACATCGTTTTCGTCATCGTCTTCACCAATTCCAAGTAATATAAGTAAACCTTTCTGAATGGCTGATTTTATATTTCCATCAATTGTTACCGATGCGTGCTTTACACGTTGAATTACAATTCTCATATCGCAAATGTACTTATTTTATTTTAATTATTCTGTTTTAGGGTGTAGATAATTATATAAAAGCGTTGCTCTTGCGTTTCCAATAACCTTTGTAAGTTCTTGAATGTCAGCAGATTTTATATTTTTCATAATCTTAAATTGTTGTAAAAGCAGCTCTTTAGTCTTGATTCCAATTCCATTTATATCGTCTAACTCGCTGTGTAACTGATGTTTTGAGCGTTTATCTCTGTGAAATGTAATGGCAAAACGATGCACTTCGTCTTGTATTTGTGTAAGAACTTTGAAGAGTTCAGACTTGGTTGGAATACCAATTGTTTGTGGTGGGAACCCATAAAGTAGTTCGTTGGTTCTGTGATGGTCGTCTTTTGCCAATCCTGCAATTGGTATTTCGAGCTTCAGTTCGTCCTCTATAACCTTGCGAACAACTTCCATTTGCCCTTTTCCACCATCGGTTACAATAAGATTGGGTAGGGGAGCGTCTTCTTCTACCATTCGTTTGTAGCGTCGTCTCACTACTTCTTGCATTGATGCATAGTCATCTGGACCAACAACAGTCTTTATATTGTATTTGCGATAGTCCTTTTTTGATGGCTTTAACCCTTTAAAAACTACGCAGGCTGCAACTGCATCGGTACCAGAAATATTTGAATTGTCGAAACATTCAATCTGGTATGGCAGCTTAGGAAGTCTTAAACGGTCTTGTAACTCCTTCATTAACCGAGTTTGTTTCTGCTCTGGATTAAGTTTTTCAGCTTGTTTTAGACGGTCGAATTTGTGTTGTTTAGCATTCATTTCCGATAGTTCAAGTAAGCGTTTCTTATCGCCTCGCTGTGGAATAAGGAAGATTGCGTCTTTTATATGGAAGTCTAATTCGAAAGGAACAATAATCTCTTTTGCCGTACTTTTAAATCTTTCACGAATTTCTGGTATGGCTTCGTTGAGCAGTTCAGCATCAGTTTCGTCTAATTTTCGTTTATATTCGAATGTGAAGCTCTGGTTTATAGCACCATTTGTAACGTGCAAATAGCTTATAAAAGCATTCTTCTTGCTATCATCATTTACTATGGAGAAAACATCAACATCGGCAATAGAATAGCTTACAATCTCGTTTTTTGCAGCGAAATTCTCTAATGCCATATAGCGTTGCTTGTACACTTCGGCTTCTTCAAAGCGTAAATCAGCAGCGCATTCTTCCATCTTCTCCTTCATTAAACGTTGTACTTCTCGTGTATTACCTCTTAAAATTTGTCGTGCGAGTATCATATTTTGTTGATAATCCTCGTACGATTGTTTGCCAATACATGGTGCCCCGCAGTTGCCAAGATGGTATTCTAAGCAGGGTTTATATTTCTTTTGTTCTATGCCTTCCTTAGTAATAGGGTAGCGACACGTGCGTGGTTTATATAGTTTCTTTAGTATTTCTAATATAGCATGCATACTTCCAACGTGGCTATATGGGCCATAAAAACTACCATAGCGCTTGTTTATGTTGCGAGTACTAAAGATTCGTGGGAAGTATTCGTTCGTTATGCAAATGCTGGGGTAAGTTTTGCCATCTTTTAATAATACATTGTAGCGCGGTTGGTACTGTTTTATGAGCTGATTTTCTATTAATAACGCATCTTCTTCGCTTTTTACAACGGTGTAAGTAATATCGTATATTTTCGAAACCAATACTTTTGTTTTAAAACGGTCAGTTTCTTTATGAAAGTAAGATGAGACTCTATTTTTTAAGTTCTTTGCTTTTCCAACGTAAATGATAGTATGCTCCTTATCGTAGTATTGATATGTACCCGGCTTATTGGGCAAATTCGATACTATATTTTTGAGATATGCTAATCGTTTCTCGTTTTCTTCTTTTGTCATTCTCTAACTTCCTTATTCTAAGATAACTTATATGCTTCTTGTTTCACGTGGAACAAAGAACTTTTTCTTATATCCTTTTCTCCTATTTGTTCTTATTTATAAATAGCAATATCATTGTTTTCTAGATAAAAATATCTTTTTTTGTTTTCTTGTTGGCATCTTATTTATCCTTCAAAGTTATTTTTATTCGTTACAATATTCTTTGTGCAATAAAATAATCAGCCAACAATAAAACAATATCAATATGTTTTTTCGCGACGATATGGTTAAAACTGTAGTAGCGATGATATTTCAATATCCTTATCAAATGTATTGCGACTGTTTGGAAACTCTGTTTTAAGTTCTATAATAAAGTTGCAATAAATCTTTTTAGGCTTAAACTTCTTTACAAGATTACATGCTGCACGCATTGTTCCTCCTGTTGCAAGTAGGTCATCGTGTAGTAAAACGATATCGTTTTCGTTAATTGCATCTTTATGAATCTCTATTGTGTCGATACCATATTCCTTTGCATAGCTTTCTTGAATGGTTTCACAAGGTAGCTTTCCTGGTTTACGACAGAGCACAATACCTGCTCCGAGTCGTAAAGCAAGTGCAGATGACATAACGAAACCACGACTTTCTATTCCAACAATCTTAGTAATCCCCTTATCTTTGTATATTTCATACATTTCGTCTATAATCTCTTTAAGTGCTTCGGGCGACTTAAATAAGGTTGTTACATCACGAAAGTTTACGCCTTTTATAGGCCAATCGGGAATACATCTTAAATTTTCGAGTAGTATCTTATTATTCATTATCAATTAGTTATATATTATATTATTTATTATTTGTTACACGTGAAACATGTTGTGTCTATCTTCTCATTAATACTAATAAAACATTTATGTCGCTGGGACTAACTCCTGGTATTCTGCTTGCTTGTGCCAAAGTTTCTGGTTGTATATGTTCTAACTTCTGACGACATTCTGTAGATAGATCGTGTATATTGCTATAATCAAAATGTCCCTTTATCTTAATATTTTCAAGACGATGCATCTTTTCTGCAAAAATACGCTCTCTTTCTATATAACCTTTATATTTCATTTTTATTTCAGCAGCTTCAGTAATTTCATCTTTTCTGTTTGGTAATAATGATAATACTTCTTTAAGTTGCGGAATATAATTTGATAAGTCGTATAAACTTATTCCTGGACGAGCTATAAGTCCTGAAATTTTAATTGAACCTTGTATTGCAGAACTACCAATACTATCCAAATAGCCATTAATTTCATTGGGCTTTATCGCAGTTTTATCGCAATAATTAATGATTCTTTCTATCTGTTCTTTCTTTTTTATCCACCAATTATACCGTCTACTAGTAGCTAAACCAAGTTTAAATGCTTCTTCTGTTAAACGAGCATCGGCATCGTCTTGACGGAGTAATATTCTATATTCAGCTCTTGAAGTAAACATTCTATAAGGTTCGTCCACCCCCTTTGTTGTTAAATCGTCGATTAATACGCCAATATAACTTTCATCGCGTTTCATAGTAAATGTTTTCTTTCCGCTACATAATAGAGCAGCATTAATTCCTGCAACTATTCCTTGTCCGCCAGCTTCTTCATAACCAGTGGTTCCATTTACCTGTCCAGCAAAGAATAAACCTTCAATAATCTTCGATTCCAACGTTGGTTTCAATTGTGTTGGGTCGAAATAATCATATTCTATAGCATATCCAGGGCGATAAATCTTAGCATCTCGTAATGCTGGAATTTTTCGTAATGCTTCTAATTGTATTTCCCACGGCATCGAAGATGAAAAACCGTTTAAATACATTTCGTTTGTATCAACTCCTTCTGGTTCTAGAAATAGGGGGTGCGATGTTTTATCAGCGAAAGTAACAAGCTTTGTTTCTATTGATGGGCAATATCGTGGTCCAATACTTTCTATTTGTCCGTTGAAAAGGGGAGAATCTGGAATACCTTTACGTAATATATTATGTGCATCTTCATTTGTATTGCACAACCAACATGGTAGTTGTGGAAGGTTTCTGTAAGGACCTATAAATGAAAATTGGTGATAATCGTTTTCTCCTGGTTGTGCTTCCATTTCATCGAAGTGAACCGACCTTTTATCTATACGAACTGGAGTTCCTGTTTTCATACGATTCTTGCGAATTCCCCAGCGTGTAATACTTTCTGTTAAATTATGCACAGCAGGTTCCGAGCATCTTCCTCCTTCTACTTTACGTTTACCAATGTGCATAAGACCATTTAAGAATGTTCCTGCTGTTATTACAACTGTACGTGCAAAAAGTTCTATTCCCCATATTGTGCGAACACCTATAGCGTGTCCGTCTTTTACAATAAGTTCTTCTACTTGATCTTGGAAGATATCTAAATTTTCTGTTCCGTCAAGTATTCTTTTCCATTCTGTTATGAACTTTTCTCTATCGCATTGTGCTCTTGGACTCCAAACAGCAGGTCCTTTTGACCGATTGAGCATACGAAATTGTATAGCAGTAGCATCAGTAACAAGTCCCATTTGCCCTCCTAAAGCATCAATTTCTCTAACAATTTGTCCTTTTGCAATGCCTCCTACGGCAGGATTACAGCTCATTTGGGCAATTTTGTTCATATCCATTGTTATTAAACAAACTTTTGCACCAATATTTGCAGCTGCTGTTGCTGCTTCGCACCCAGCATGTCCGCCACCAATTACTAATACATCATATTTAAAAGTAATGCTCATTCTTCGTTTATTTTTCGGCAAAAGTAAGAAATTTAATTGAATTATGTAGTACAACTCCATCATATTACTACATTAATTATAACTATCATTCATCTATTTTTTGCCTCTATAATTTAATAATATTTCGATGTAATATATTGTATGTTAGATGTTTACTTCTTAACACTTAATAATTCTCTATCTAAACAATATTGTTTAACAATGGTATATTCTCAAATTTCATTCAGTTCTGTTCGAATAACATTTTATTTAAAAATTCCATATTCTTTAATAAATAATGCGTAATTTTATAGCCTGAAAACCAACTAATATATAATGGAACTCTAAAAAATGGCACGAATTTACGATAATATCGAAACGAAATTCACAGAAGGACTTCAAGGAATAATTACCAATGTTGGAGTAAAACGAGTAGACTTCTGTGTGGGCTATTTTAATCTACGTGGGTGGAATATAGTTGTAGATCAGGTAGATACAATTACTGGCGACTTTGTTTACGAAGATGATAAAAGAATTTTTCGTAAATGTCGGTTATTAATTGGTATGCATCAGCCTTCCGATGAACTAATACGTCAGCTATATACCGAGCAACAATTGCCCGATGCAAATTATGTTAGCCAATGCAAATTGGCTATTGCGCACGATTTCAGACGACAGTTACAATTAGGTTTTCCAACAAAGCAAGACGAATTTACACTTCGTCGTCTTTCTGCACAGATGAAAGACGAAAAAGTATGTGTAAAATTGTATCTTCGCGAACCACTTCATGCCAAATTATACCTAGCCCATCGTCCAGATGATAATTTCAATAAAATACAAGCTATTATGGGTAGTAGCAATCTTACCTATTCCGGACTAACAAAGCAAGGAGAACTAAATGCAGAATTTGGCGATAGCGATAGTGCCGAAAAATTAGCTTCTTGGTTTGATGACCGTTGGGAAGATAAATTTTGTCTTGATATTACCAAAGAGTTAATAGAAATTATAGACAATAGTTGGGCAGGCGACAAAGAAATACCACCTTATTATATATATTTAAAAACAGCTTATCATCTTAGCGAAGAAGCACGCTCGGGAATTAAAGAATTTTCTATTCCTACAGAATTTAGAGGTGCACTTTTCGACTTTCAACAGACTGCTGTAAAGATAGCAGCACGCCATCTTAATAATGAGAAACGTGGCGGAGCAATGATAGGCGATGTTGTAGGATTAGGAAAAACCATCACAGCTTGTGCCATTGCTAAGATGTACGAAAATACTTTTGGCAGCAATACATTGATTATCTGTCCTGCTAATTTGCAAGATATGTGGGAAAAGTATCGAAAGCAATACGATATGAAGGCAGATATTATGTCAATGTCAAAACCTATTGATGTAGATAATGCCCGCTATTACAAACTTATTATTGTAGACGAAAGTCATAACCTACGTAATAGTCAAGGCATTCGCTATCGCAATATTCGCGATCTTATTCAAAAACAAGATTGTAAGGTTTTATTATTAACAGCAACACCTTACAACAAGCAATATAAAGACCTTAGTAGCCAACTTCGACTTTTTATAGATGACGATATGGATTTAGGAATTCGTCCTGAAGCATATATTCGTGCAATTGGCGGAGAACGGAAATTTGCCGAAAAGCATGAAGATTTTATTAGAAGTATAAAAGCCTTTGAACGAAGCGAATGTCAAGAAGACTGGCAAGAACTAATGAAACTTTTCCTTATCCGAAGAACACGCACGTTCATTAAGGAGAATTATGCAAAGACAGACCCTAAAAACAAACGTAAATATTTGGAGTTCAAAGATGGGCATAAATCTTATTTTCCAGATCGTATCCCTAAAGCCGTGAAGTTTAATACTGTTGAGGGCGACCAATATAGCCGACTCTATTCAAAAGAAATGATAGATTTTATGGAGTCACTTAAGTTGCCTCGTTATGGATTGACACATTATTTAGATGAAAAGAAAGCCGAAGCTGCATCAAAGTATGAAAGTAATTTGATAGATAATCTTTCGCGTGCTGGAGCACAAATGATGGGTTTCTGTAAAAGTACATTCTTTAAGCGTATAGATAGTAGTGGCTATGCATTTTTGCTCACATTATATCGCCACATATTGCGCAATGCTGTGTATATCTATGCTATTGACAATAAGTTAAAATTGCCAGTTAGCGATGAAAATACATTCCCTGAGGACTTTTTAGAAGATGCCGACATCAACGATGCAAATGCAGATTCAGAAAATAGTCAAGAATTTTTTTCTAACAGCAATCTTCTGACAATTCCTAAAGATATGAAAGCTTATATGGAAAAAGCAGAAACATATTACAATGGACTGATAGGAAAGAATAATGTACAATGGATTGATTCTAAATATTTCAAACGTACACTGAAACAGGGGTTAAAAAAAGATTGCGAACAACTTCTCGCTATGATAAATCTTTGTGAAGCATGGAATCCGCAGACCGACCAAAAACTCAACGAACTGGAAAAGCTATTAAGCAACACTCATAAAGATGAAAAGGTTGTCGTTTTCACACAATATTCTGATACTGCCAACTATATTTACAAACAGTTAGAAAAACGAGGAATTAAAAATATCGAGAAAGTAACTGGTGCAACAAAAAATTCAACATCTATTGTAGAACGCTTTTCGCCCATAAGCAACAAAGCAGATATAGAAAAAGAAAACGAACTGCGCATATTAATAGCTACAGATGTATTAAGTGAAGGACAAAATTTACAAGATGCTCATATCATTGTTAATTATGACTTACCTTGGGCTATTATCCGACTAATTCAGCGTGCAGGACGTGTAGATCGTATCGACCAAAGTTCAGAAAAAATTTATTGTTATTCATTTTTCCCAGCCGATGAGGTGGAAAAAATCATTAGTTTGCGTACGCGCCTTAACGAACGTATCAACGAAAATGCAGGAATTGTGGGTAGCGACGAAGTGTTTTTTGAAGGAAACGAACAGAACCTTCGTGATATGTATAATGAAAAGAGTGGAAGTTTAGACGGCGATGACGATGATGTAGATGTAGACTTAGGTTCTTTTGCATATCAGATATGGAAAAACGCTACCGATGCCAATCCAAAACTGAAAAATATAATTCCAGCTATACCAAATATAGCCTATTCTACAAAAGCTGCAACCAATATCAGCGAAAATGGCGTTATCACTTACGCTCGCACATATAACGATTTCGATGTTCTTACTTGGTACAATTCAGAAGGAGATATTGTTAGCCAGTCGCAAAATCGTATTCTTCAGGCAATGGCATGTACAATAAACGAACCTTGCCTACCAGCACAGGAAAATCATCTTGCATTAGTAGAAAAAGCCGTTAAGAGCATTAAGAACGAAAATACTAATGTTGGAGGAATTCTCGGAAGTCGATTTAGTACCAAACGTAAAATCTATGAATTGTTGAATCATTATTACGAACAACCACTTACTCTTTTTAATACGCAAGAAAAGAAAGAGTTGCTGAAATTTGCTATCGACCAAATCTACAATAATCCATTATTGGAGAATTCTAAATTTATCCTTGGAAGAATGATGCGTACAGGAAATACACACGACGATATTGTAGATACTGTTATCGAAATGTACGAAAACGCAAATCTTTGTCGGGTAGACGAAGACAAAACAAAACATAAAGACCCTGTAATTATTTGTTCAATGGGATTAAAAGCCTAAAAGAAATGAAAAAGAATTTATTTAATCAATATATCTCTACAGCCAATTTTAAAGAATTGTTTATAAGCGAAATGCTTTGGAACAATCCAACAGGTGCAACACAATTGCCAGAAATAACCATAGACGATACAACTTACCATATAGAGCAGATTGCAGAACGAAAAGGTTTTCAAATTCTAAATTGTAAAGTTAATCAAATACCAACATCGGCTGTATGTAAAAAGATAGACCAAAAAATTAGAAAGAATGCAGAAAACTATATTTGTATTTTTTTCTTACCCGAAAAGCTACATCATCTTTGGATAGCTCCAGTGAAGAAAGTAGAAAAAAGAGATGTTGTTTTAATTGAATACGACACTATTGACAAGGCTGCATTCTTGTTTGAAAAAATGGAAAAACTATCCTTTTCACTCGAAGACGAACCTAACATTCTCGATATTATAGAAAAAGTTCAGGCTGCTTTCCTTGTAAATTCTGAGAAAATAACAAAAGACTTCTATTCTGGCTTTAAAAAAGAACACAGCAACTTTGCTAAATTTATTACTGGAATTGACGACCATCTTGCCGAAAAGGAAAATAAAAACAAACAATGGTATGCATCGGTTATGCTAAACCGACTAATGTTTTGTTATTTCATTCAGAAAAAAGGTTTCTTAGATGGCGATATCGATTATTTACGCAACAAATTAGAATGGACACGCCAACAAGAAGGCGAAAATAGGTTCTTTAATAAGTTTTATAAAGGCTTCCTCGTTAATCTTTTTCACGATGGACTAAACGCACCACAACATAATGTTGAGTTTGAAAATATTTATGGTCGTATTCCTTATTTAAATGGTGGTATGTTCGACATACACCAAATAGAACGCAATTATGCTGAATTAGATATTGCAGATGAGGCTTTTTGTAGTTTATTCGACTTTTTCGATAAATGGCATTGGCATCTCGACGACCGTATCACTGCTTCTGGTCGCGATATTAACCCAGATGTGTTAGGATATATATTCGAACAATATATTAACGACCGTGCACAAATGGGAGCTTATTACACAAAAGAAGATATTACCGAATATATTGGTAGAAACACCATTTTGCCTTATTTAATGGATGCCGTAAAACGCAAAGACGAAAAATGTTTCCGCCCCAAAAGCAAATTATGGCAATACTTGCAAGAAAGCAACGATAAGTATATTTACAATGCAATGAAGAAAGGTTGCAACGAACCTCTTCCCGAATATATAGCAGAAGGAATAGACACTGCAAAGCCAAATTTGTTAGAACGTCGTAAACATTGGAACGAACGAACACCCGAAACTTTCGCCTTGCCTACCGAAATTTGGCGAGAAACCATAGAACGTCGCCAACGTTATAGCAACATTAAACAAAAAATAGTGAATGGCGAAATAACCGCTATAAACGATTTTATAACCTATAACCTTGATATTCGGCAATTTGTAGCCGACTATCTTGCCGATACTCCCGACCATTTGTTTATAAAACATTTTTATTCTGCCTTACAACACATTACAATTCTCGACCCAACTTGTGGTTCTGGTGCTTTTCTTTTTGCAGCACTCAACATTCTTGAACCGCTTTACGAGGTTTGTATCAACAGAATGAAGGAATTTAACAAGCAAAACCCACTTTTGTTTAAACAAGAGTTGCAAGAAATAACACACAAATATCGCTCCAACATTCAATACTTCATTTATAAAAGCATTATTCTACGCAATCTCTATGGTGTAGATATTATGGTTGAAGCTACCGAAATTGCAAAACTACGTTTGTTCTTAAAGATGGTGGCAGTAGTTGAAGTAGATAAACGCGACCCAAATTTAGGACTCGACCCTTTGCCCGATATAGATTTTAATATTCGTTGTGGAAATACACTCGTAGGTTATGCCACACAAGCCGAATTAAAACGCGATTTGGCGGAAGGAAATATGTTTGATAGGGAAGAATTTGAGGCAAAAATTAATGGGGAAATGGAGAAAATTTCTAAAGCTTATCAGCGTTTTAAAGAAATTCAGCTCCAACAATCGGAGAAGATGGTAGACTTTAAACAAGCCAAATACGCTTTAAACGAACGTCTTTCTGCATTAAACCACCTGTTAAACAATAAAATGTATGGCGCAGTAGAAACGAATATCAGTTACGAAACGTGGCTTCTTACACATCAACCTTTCCATTGGCTTGCCGAATTTTACGAAATTATTAACGAATATGGAGGATTTGACGTGATTATTGGTAATCCGCCGTATGTGGAATATCGTAAAATAGAATATAGCCTAAATGAATATAAAACAATTTCGTGTGGGAATATTTATGCCCAAGTTTTGGAAAGAGCACATATTCTTATTAAAGAGGAGCCGTACTTAGGTTGGATTATTCCAATATCAGTATGCTGTACAGATAGAACAATATCTATTCAAAAATTACTTAAAAATAAATATTTACGTTATATTTCTTCTTTTGATATCTTTCCTGCAAAAATTTTTGAAGGTGCTGCACAACGAGTGGCTGTATTATTTGAATTTGGTGGTAAAGGATTATTTACTTCCAAATACTTCAGATGGTTTCAGAAAGAAAGAGTTCACCTTGTGGCAAATATTTTTTACCAACAAAATAATAAATTTGATAAAGAAGGTTGGATGCCACGGATCAATAGTTCTATACAGTATCACATACTAGAAAAAATGTCTCATGATTATACTATTTACCAATTTATACATTCAAAAAATGTAAAGCCTTTGTATGTGCATCGAATAATCAATAATTTCGTTAAAGCAGTAAATTTCGAACCCTATTTTAAGAAAGGAGACAAACCATCTACGCATTCAGATGATTTTAAACGATTATATGTTGTTGATAGTTATAAGGATATTATACTATGTATTCTAAATTCAAACTTATTTTATTGGTATTGGAGATGTCATGGTGATGGATTTCATTGTGGATTTAAAGATATCGATAAATTTCCATTCACCATTTTAGAAAAAGAACAAAGTCAAAGAATATGGCAAAGTATGAGAGAAAAACTTATGCGTAGCTTTAGTCTTAATTCTATGATTCGAATACGAAATCAACAAAAAACGGGGAAGATAGAATTACAAACTTTTTTTATAGGGAAGTCCAAACCTATTATTGACGAAATAGATAAAGTTCTTGCCCGTCATTATGGTTTTACAGAAGAAGAATTAGACTTTATTATCAACTACGACATAAAATATCGTATGGGCGATGAATTAAACGAAGAGTAGAATTATGCACGCAAGCAACAACGATAATATGCTTATCTATCAGTCGGCAGATGGGAAAATAAAGATAGACGTTAGGTTTGAAAAAGAAACTGTATGGCTAACATTAGACCAAATGGCAACTCTTTTTGGGCGTGATAAATCAACTATTTCACGACATATTAAGAATGTTTTTGAGGAAGGAGAATTATCTTTGGAAGCAACTGTTGCAAATTTTGCAACAGTTCAAATAGAAGGTAAAAGAGAGGTTGTTAGAAATATAGATTATTATAATCTCGATGTTATTATTTCGGTTGGTTATCGTGTAAAGTCGCAACAAGGTACACAGTTTCGTATTTGGGCTACACAGCGTTTAAAAGAATATATTATTAAAGGATTTGCATTAAACGATGAACGTTTCAAAACAGGTTCTTCCTACAATTATTTTAAAGAACTTTTAAATCGTATTCGAGAGATACGTATTTCCGAAAAAGTGTTCTATCAGCAAATTAAAGATATATATGCAACGAGTATAGATTATAATCCATCGGCAGAAATGACATTGGCTTTCTTTAAAGAAGTACAAAATAAACTGTTGTGGGCTGTTAGTGGAAAGACAGCTGCCGAACTTGTTTATTATCGTGCCAATGCTTTGCAGCCAATGATGGGACTTACTTCTACAGAACAAGAGGGAAAAGTTACCAAAAACGATACACTGATAGGTAAGAACTATCTGAACGAGAAAGAAATTGGGCAGTTAAAACTTATTGTAGAACAATTTCTTGCTTATGCAGAGGCACAAGCTTTAGCAGAAAAACCAATGTATATGCGCGATTGGTTGCAGAAACTACGCCTTATTCTTACCTTGAACGAAAAGAATATTCTTGAACATGCTGGTGCAATATCGCATAAATTGGCTGTTGAAAAAGCTTCGAAAGAATACATTGCTTATAAAGAACAACAGCGAAGCGTGGAACATTTTGAGAGTATAAAACAGCTCGACCAAGATTTAAAACGTATTGCACTATGCAAAGAAAATAAAGACGATAAGGAGAAAGGTTACAGCGAATAGAAAAAATAGAGAGCGTGGGCTATGATAACCAATGTGGAATATCTTGGCAATAAAGACTTGTTACGGCTGAAAAAGGTAGCTTTTTTAGCATCGAATACAATTTCTTCGGGAACAGTGCTGAAAGTTTACGATTGGGCTACCGATATGCGTAATAGGGGAGAGTGCGTTGTTAGCGGATTTTGTAGCAAGTTAGAAAAAGATGTTCTTCATTTTTTGCTGAAAGGCAGTCAGCCCATCATACTTGTTTTGGCACGAAGAATGTATAAAACCGTTCCATTGATATTGCAAGAGGCTTTAAAAGAAAATCGTTTACTAATAATTTCTGTTAGTGTTTCGGTTCGCCAGTCTAAAATAACAGCTTTAGAACGCAATAAATACATCTGCAATATGGCAAACAAAATTCTGTTTATGGGAGTAACCGAAGAAAGTAGTCTTTATGCTCTCCAACAAAATAGCAGTAACAAGCAGAAACTTCTTACCTTGTAAAAAAAATATATACCCTTATTCTAATAATTAATGAGTATATTTTTTTTGTGGCATTTTGCACTATTTTTCACCCACTTATATTTATGCTCAATTGTTTAACATAAATAGCTACTCGAATTTTAATGAAAGTTAGTAGAGTTTCTTATAAGAAAAATATTTTTTTTAATTACATTTTTAAATTTTATAATTATATTTTTTCAAGTCCATATAATAAACTGATTATAAGAATGTTATGAAAGCAGTTTTTTTGTTGTTTCTTTAATTTTTACGTATATACAATATCGTTTTAAAATTTAGAAGAGATAGTTCTTTGCAGACAGAAAAATGCCTATTATTAATGCAAAACGCTATAGCAAACAGTTTTATAGCTATAAAACGAAAGCTAAAAAGACAATTTATTAAATTTACATTCAATAGCTCTGTGTAAAAATTAAGTAGCATTTTGTTTTTTGTGCTTGTTTAGACTTTGTCAATATTACGTATTTATGGTTGTTTTTATGGTCTTTTTCTCCTAAAAAAATTCGTTCTGTCATTATTTTATAGTATTTTTGCAGCGAATATACGTGCATAAATACCAACATTTGGGTATCTGTTATATAAGTATGCTTTTAATGGTATGCCTTTTTGTTTATACGCTCGTTTTCGTTTTGCAAATTAATTCTAACAGTTTAAATATTAAAAACAAAACAATTTATGTGGTTAATCAATTCTTCTATTGGTAGAAAGGTTGTAATGTCGGTAACAGGCATTGCACTTATTCTATTTCTGACATTCCACATGTCAATGAATATTGTAGCTCTTTTTTCTGAAAAGGCTTACAATATGATTTGTGCCTTTCTTGGTTCGAATTGGTATGCGGTAGTAGCAACAATAGCCTTAGGTGCGCTAACAGTTGCCCATATCGTTTACGCATTTATTCTTACGGCTCAGAATCGTAGTGCACGTGGTAACGAACGTTATGCTGTAAACGGTTCAAGTCCTAAAGTAGAATGGGCATCAAAAAACATGTTGGTATTGGGAATTATTGTTCTTTTGGGCATCTTGCTCCATTTGTTCAACTTCTGGTATAATATGATGTTTGCCGAAATTGTGGGTTTTGAAGGCAAGTATAGTCCAACAGATGGCTATTCTTACATTGTGGAAACTTTTAAGAATCCAGTATTTGTAGTGCTTTACATAGTTTGGCTTTGTGCAATTTGGTATCATCTTTCACATGGTTTTTGGTCGGCTATGCAAACACTTGGTATAAATGGCAAAATTTGGTTTAAGCGTTGGAAGATGATAGGCTTAGTTTACACTACACTTCTAATGTTAGGTTTCCTAATTGTAGTGCTAGCTTTTACATTTGGTTGTGCACCAAGCCTTCATAGTGCTTGTTGTTTAATTCACTAATTCTAATAGAACGATACAAGATTATGGCTAAAATATTAGATTCAAAGATTCCAGAAGGACCAGTAGCAGAAAAGTGGACCAATTTTAAGGCTCACCAGCGTTTGGTTAATCCTAAAAATAAACTAAAACTCGATGTAATTGTAGTAGGAACAGGCTTAGCAGGCGCTAGTGCAGCAGCATCTCTTGGCGAAATGGGCTTTACAGTTTACAATTTCTGTATTCAAGATTCTCCACGTCGTGCCCATTCTATAGCAGCACAAGGTGGTATAAATGCTGCAAAGAACTATCAAAACGATGGCGACTCAGTTTATCGTTTGTTTTACGATACAGTAAAAGGAGGCGATTATCGTGCTCGCGAAGCAAATGTTTATCGTTTGGCAGAAGTTTCAAATAGCATTATCGACCAATGTGTGGCACAAGGCGTTCCTTTTGCACGCGAATATGGCGGAATGTTAGCAAATCGTTCTTTTGGTGGAGCACAAGTTTCTCGTACTTTTTATGCAAAAGGTCAAACAGGACAACAACTTCTTCTTGGAGCTTACTCTGCATTAAGCAAACAAGTACACGATGGTCGTGTAAAACTTTACACACGTTACGAGATGGAAGACGTTGTAATTGTAGACGAACATGCACGTGGAATTATTGCGAAAAACTTAGTTACAGGTAAATTGGAACGTTTTTCTGCCAATGCTGTAGTAATAGCTACAGGTGGTTATGGTAATGCTTACTTCCTTTCTACCAATGCAATGGGCTGTAATTGTACTGCAGCTATACAATGTTATCGTAAAGGAGCATATTTTGCAAATCCTGCTTACGTTCAAATTCACCCAACTTGTATTCCAGTTCACGGTGATAAACAGTCGAAACTAACATTGATGTCAGAATCTTTGCGTAACGATGGACGTATTTGGGTACCAAAGAAAATAGAAGATGCAAAGGCATTACAGGCAGGAACAAAGAAAGGTTCTGATATTCCAGAAGAAGATCGCGACTATTATTTGGAACGTCGTTATCCAGCTTTTGGTAATTTAGTGCCACGTGATGTTGCTTCTCGTGCAGCTAAAGAGCGTTGCGACCACGGTTTTGGTGTAAACAACACAGGTTTGGCAGTGTTCCTCGACTTCTCTGAAAGTATAAACCGACTTGGTTTAGATGTAATTCGCCAACGTTATGGTAACCTTTTCGATATGTACGAAGAGATAACCGATGTAAATCCGGGCGAATTGGCAAAAGAAATTAACGGTGTTAAGTATTATAATCCAATGATGATTTACCCAGCTATCCACTATACAATGGGTGGAATATGGGTAGACTACGAATTACAAACCACAATTAAAGGACTTTTTGCCATTGGCGAATGTAATTTCTCTGACCACGGAGCCAATCGTCTTGGTGCTTCTGCGTTGATGCAAGGTTTAGCAGATGGATATTTTGTATTACCTTACACCATACAAAACTACTTAGCCGACCAAGCTTTGTGGGCAAAAATTCCTACCGATCACCCTGAATTTGAAAAAGCAGAGAAAGGAGTTCAGGCAGAAATAGACCGACTTATGAATATTAAGGGTAAACGAAGTGTAGATTCTTTGCATAAAGAGTTCGGTCGTATTATGTGGGAATATGCAGGAATGGGTCGTACTGCAGAAGGTTTAAAAACAGGTTTGAAGAAAATGAAGGAAATAAGGAAAGAATTCGATACAAATCTGTTTATTCCTGGAAGTAAAGACGGATTAAATATAGAGCTTGATAAAGCAATTCACCTTCGCGACTTTATTTTAGTAGGCGAACTTGTTGCTTACGATGCATTATCGCGCAATGAAAGTTGTGGTGGACACTTCCGCGAAGAATATCAAACAGAGGAAGGAGAAGCAAAACGCGACGACGAACATTATTTCTATGTAGGTTGTTGGGAATATAAAGGTAGCGACGATGCAGAACCAGAACTTATAAAAGAACCACTCGAATACGAGGCTATTAAGGTTCAAACACGTAACTACAAGAACTAATTTTGCAGAAGTTGCTTACAACACATTAAAAAGAAATCAACGTAATGGAAAAGATAATAAGTTTTACGCTTAAAGTATGGCGTCAGAACGGACCAACTGCACAAGGTCATTTTGATACATTCGATATGAAAGATATTCCTGGAGATACATCTTTCCTCGAAATGTTGGATATTCTAAACGAGCAGCTTATAGAAGAAGGGAAAGAACCTTTTGTTTTCGACCACGACTGTCGTGAAGGAATATGCGGAATGTGTTCACTTTATATAAACGGACACCCACACGGACCAGCAACTGGTGCTACAACTTGCCAACTTTATATGCGTCGTTTCAACGATGGAGATGTAATAACAGTTGAACCATGGCGTTCTGCCGCATTCCCTGTAATTAAAGATTGTATGGTTGACCGTGGAGCTTTCGATAAAATTATACAAGCTGGCGGATATACAAGCATTCGTACAGGTCAGCCACAAGATGCAAATGCTATTCTTATATCAAAAGAAGCTGCCGATGAGGCTATGGATTGTGCAACTTGTATTGGTTGTGGAGCTTGCGTTGCAGCATGTAAGAACGGTTCTGCAATGTTGTTCCTCTCATCTAAAGTTAGTCAGTTGGCATTATTACCACAAGGAAAAATAGAATCGGCTAAACGTGCAAAGGCAATGATTATGAAAATGGAAGAACTTGGCTTTGGTAACTGTACAAACACACGTGCGTGCGAGGCAGAATGTCCAAAGAACGAGTCTATTGCTAACATTGCTCGTCTGAACCGTGAATTTATAAAGGCTAAGCTTGCCGACTAATTTTTTGGTAGTAGATATTTAAAAAAGGTTTTTTGCCTTTCTGAAACTAATAGAAAGAATCTTGCGACACTAAAATGTTGTGAGATTCTTTTTTTTATATCCGTGTTTCTGCAATACCTTTTAAAAGCATTGTATTTCGTAAAGATAGAAAGTCAGATTTTTTTAATTATATTCTCCTAAATTTTATATTAAAATTTTATTTTTTGTAATTACAAAATTTTATTTTCTAATTATATTTTTCCTACCTCTTATAACATTCTGATTTTATTAAATTTAATTGCATGCATTTTTTATAGCGTAAATGCAAATAGTAAATAGACATTTACAGATTTTTTAGACAAAACAACCGCTATTATGACCTAATTACTACGAAAGGCAAATGTTTTTGTTTGCCACATTTTTACATTTACGCAGTGTGATACTATTAAATAGAGTAGGGGTTGATATTTAAAATTATCATAAACAGAGTAGTCTTTTATATAGTTTTTAACTATAATATAGGTATCAAATTATATTTTTTTGCACAAGCGATGCGTAAAGTATAAAAACTATAAAAAACTCTTTTTTTTACCTTTTATTTTTGTTGATATTATAATTTTTAGTACTTTTGACACCGAGAATAACGCATTAGCTAAGAACTGAGACCAGATTTACGAGAGAACAATCTAAAAATAGAGAAAAGTATTTTTTTGGTCTGTTCGTATCGATAATAACGATATCATCACATTTTAAAATTTTAAATGTATTATTATGAATAAAAAAATTATCTATCTGTTAACTGCAGCAGCTTTTTTAGGTTTAAGCAGTTGTTCTAATGTAGACGATGTAATCGATGTAGGTCAACAATCGACAAATGGTCCTACAAGTGGTATTATTAAAGAGCAATCTAAGATTCAGGCTTATTTAGGAACACTAAAAGTTCCAGGTGCTCCTCTTGAAACACGTGCTGAAGCAACGCCAGAAGGGTCTGAAGTTTCAACAGAAAATATACCTGGTTACAATGACGGTGTACCTGGATATTGGGTTGTTACAAAGAAACGTTATAAAGCTTCTCACATATTCGATGAAGCAATAGTGTTCGATCCTAATGCAGAGATTCTTTATCCTGGTTGTGTTTTACGTGGTAGTTCTATCGAAGATGGAACATTTACTCCTATAACACAGGCAGAAGTAGGTGATATTACATTCTCTATCAGCAAAGTTGTAGATCGTGATACACCATCTGGTACTATTAGAAGAACTGTTTTCAATCCTCGTTTGAGCGATTACCGTGAAATTTTTAACGATTGGGGAAAAGCAAACTATCTGCCAAATGCTGTAACATCTACACATAGTGTAGAACTAGTTACTTCTAAAGAAGAAGCAATGGCTAAAATAGGAGTTTCATTTGCTAATGAATATGTTGATATAGCTGCTAACTTGGGCTTCGATTTCGAGAAAGAACAAAACCATATTTTGGCAAAGTTCATTCAGAAACAATACACTGTTACTACCGATTTCCCAAAAACTCCAACAATTTTCACATCTGTTGATCCTCAAATCATCAACGATTATCAGCCAGTTTATGTAAGCAACCTTACATACGGTCGTATGATTTTCTTGAGTGTAGATACAAAACACTCACTTGCAGAAGTACAAGCAGCATTCAAATTGGCTGTTAATGCTATTAATCTGAATACAGAACTAGAAGCAAAATACAAGAAAGTGTTCGATGAAAGTAAGATTAGTATGACAATTATCGGTGGTGGTTCAACACAACAGAGCCTTGTACTTGCCGATGGTTGGGAAGGATTTAAACAATATATGACTGCAGACATCTCTATGTCAGAGTCTACACCTATTAGTTTCTCTTTGCGTTATGCTAAAGATAATTCTATCTGCCGTGTAGTATCACGTGGCGAATACGATATAGTTAGTCGTACTTTTGTTCCTGAATTTAAGAAGATGTTCATTGAAATGAGTCTTTCAGGTCTTAGAGGGTCAGAAAGTAGCTATAAGTACGAAAAAGGTGACGAGTATGAAATGTACGGTGATGCGTGGATGACATTCAACGATCAGAAAGTTGGTGATATCTTTAATATTAATCGTCAAAACTACATTTTTGTAAAGAAGGGAAATGATTTTACAAACGTTGATGGTAAGAGATGTATATTATCAATAGAAAAGCCAGATGGTATTAGTTTCCAAGACTTTATGCGTAGCCGTGTACGTGTTTACACTCACTTGTACGATAATGATGAGCCATCGAAAGATAAGGACTACGGCGAAACATATCAAGAATTCTATGTTTCTGATATCTTAGCTACACATAAGAACGGTGAACATAAGTTCTCTGTTGTAGGTCATGGTAAAGGTATAGCTACAGAAACACAATTCAAAATATCAGATATATACTTTAAATAATCAATAGTAGGTGAAGCATAGTTGCAACCTTCATATTGTAACTATGCTTTTCTAATTGCAAAAGATTATTTTTTTACACTATAAAAATTTTACTATGAATAAAATTCTGAAAAAACTATTCAAGGTTGCAATGGCTGTCTTTGGATTTGCTTTTTTCTTCTCATGTTCTGACCAAGTAGATAATCCTGCAGAACCAGTTTCTGATGCAAATGTCTATGTAAGTCAAGATGAAGCTATTGAAATTGCAAAACGATTTATTAAGAATAATGGTCCAGAATCAGCAGTAACACGTGCAGCAAGTGGTGGAAATTTAAAAGTTGTTCTTACTGATATAAAAGCTGGTACACGTGCTGAAGCAAATGCACACCCATCTTATTATGTTATTAATTTAGATTCTACAGCTTATGTTGTAGTTTCAGGCTCGAAAGTTACATATCCAGTACTCGGATTCTCTTTCGACAACCCTTTCATTACTACAAGTATTCCAGACGGTGTACAGTATATGTTTGATAACTATACCGTAGAGGTTAAAGATGCAAATACTAAAATTAAACCTTCTACTGCTATAGAAGATTTACGTAATGCTTATTTAGAGTCTACTCCAACACGTGCTGAAGCTATAGTAGGTCCATTATTGGGTAGAATAAAATGGAACCAACAGCCATATTATAATACTTATTGTCCAAGAGGAACTCCTGTAGGTTGTGTTGCAACAGCAACTTCTCAAATTATGCGTCTTTATAAGTATCCGAAACGTGGTACAGGTTCACACAGTTATTCTTCATCGTATGGTACATTATCGTTCAATTACGACTACAATATTGATTGGGACGCAATGCCAGAATCAGTATTACGACAGAGAAATGACGAAGTTGCTCGTTTCTGTTATGGTGTTGCTGTGGCTCTTGATATGGGTTTTAGTCCTTATGGTAGTGGAACATGGCAACAATATGTGCCAGCTGCTTTGAAGAAATACTATAAGTATCCATCAAATGTACAAAGTGCAGAACGTTCTAGCTATAGTTATAACCAATGGATAGCATTAGTAAAGCGCGAACTTGATGCTGGTCGTCCAGTACAATATTGTGGTGGTGGCACAGGTGGTGCACATTCTTTCGTGTGTGATGGATATACTAGCAACAATTATTTCCACTTTAATTGGGGTTGGGGAGGAATGTCTGACGGTTATTTCCAACTTCATGCACTTAATCCTGGTTCATTAGGAACAGGTGGTGGTTCAGGTGGTGGTTTTAATAATAACCAATCTATAGTTATTAACTTTGCTCCTCCTGGAGGTGTAGAGCCAAATCCAGATCCGAAACCAAATCCAGATCCGAAACCAAATCCAGAACCAGACGATCACTCTGATTATGGCAAAGCTTGGGGGCAACGTTGTGCAACTACATATATTAAAAATGTGCAAATAGGTAATGAAGGAAATGTAACAGGAAGTTCAGGTACAGGTTATGCACACTATTCACAAGACCCGATATTGTTGTACCCTGGTTCAACTTATTATCTGACACTCACTCCAGGTTTTACTGGAACTACTTATACAGAGTATTGGACAGCATGGATAGACTATAATGGCGATAAGGTATTTGATGACGACGAAATGATTGCCAAAGGAACAACATACGGTAATACTAGTCTGAAGAAAAGTTTTAGAGTTCCTACAAATGCAACAAATGAAAAAATACGTATGCGTGTTTGTATGAGCTGGGGAAGCTATGCAAAATCAGTAGGTAGCTTTACTTCTGGTGAGGTAGAAGATTACGATATCTATATCTCTAATAAGGAATATCCAAAACCAAATCCAAAACCAGATCCGAAACCAGATCCAAATCCTGGTCCTACAGAATATTGTAAGAGTGCAGCAACAAGTCCTTGTACAGCCTATATTCGTTTTGTAGAATTAGGTGGTATGAACAACTATTCAACTTGTACTTCTGCTGGTTATTCTAACTTTACAAGTAAGTATGGTATGGGTTATTCTGGATATAATGTACGTTACACATTAAGTCCTGATGGTCGTTATGGTACAAACTACTGGCGTGTATGGATTGATTTTAATAACGACAAGGAGTTTGACAGTTCTGAGTTAGTTGTTCAAAAGGCAAGTACAGGTACAGTTTATGGCTATTTCACACTACCACGCAACTTATCAAAAGGATTCCATCGTGTACGTGTTTCTATGAAACAAGGTAGTTATGCTGATTCTTGTGATAAGTTTGATGTTGGAGAGGTAGAAGACTACTTACTTTATGTAAGATATTAAGTAAGTATTTTATATAGAATACGTACTTAATATAATCTATCTCATCATTTTATAACCCAATGTTCGGAATTACAACGCCTTACATTGGGTTTTTCATTATTTATTCTTATATTTGCAGGCTAAATAGTATTTATGTTTTATTAGATATAAGGAATGAGAAAACAATTTTTGTATTCATATATAGCAAAAGGTGCACAAACCTTACTTTTTCGTAATATTATTATGTTGCTTTGTGTATTCTTATCGTCTTTCATCGTCTCATGTAGTAAAGAAGATGAACCTGACGATAAAAAAGAATATACAAAAGAAAAAACTATTTTTGTTTATATGCCTTGGACAGGTTCTGCTGCGAATTTGTATAAATACTTTGTAGTTAATATCAAAGATATGAAGAAGGCTATAATAGAGCAAAAAGGATTGAAACAAACCAATATGTTAGTCCTAATTGCCAATGACCCTAATAAAAGTCATCTCATAAAGATTACATATCGCAACGGAAAATGTTACGACGATACGCTTAAAACTTATAACGACGGTGCAATGAATACACCTTCAAAGATGTCGAGCTTATTGAACGAAGTTGTAAAAATAGCACCTGCTCCTATCTATTCTATGATGATAGGTTCGCATGGAGTAGGGTGGATATATACAGGAAGTACATCTCGTTCAATGTTGCAAAGTATAGAAGCGGACAGAGCAAGAAACAAAATGTTAGGTTTACCCATAACACGACAAACTCGTTATTTTGGTGGTTCAGATATTCAAATGAATATTGATGATTTGGCAGAAGGAATCAGAAATTCAAATATGCACCATTTGCAATTCCTTCTTTTCGATGATTGTTATATGGCAAATATAGAAACAGCTTACGAGTTGAGAAATGTTACCGATTATCTTATAGGTTGTCCAACAGAAATAATGGGACATGGAATGCCTTATTATGAAATGTGGAAATATCTTGCATCTATACAACCCGATTATGGAAAAGCAGTAGATGGTTTCTACAATTTCTATTCTAATTATGAAATTGGCAATGTGAAATACCATTATGGAACCATCTCAGTAACCGATTGTAGAAAAGTAGATAATATGATGCAAGTGCTAACTGCCATTAATAGCAGATATAGAATAGGTAGAAATGTTGATTCTAATTTGCAAGTCTTAGATGGATACAGACCTGCAGCATTCTTTGATTTTGCTGATTATATTCACCGCTTATGTAATAACAATACTGTTTTAAAAGGACAGTTCGATAAAGCTTTAGCCGAACTCGTTCCATACGAACGTCATACAGCGATGTATTTCTCTTCATTAACGGAGGCTGGAGAACATATAATAAACACTTGTTGTGGATTAACTATTTCGGCACCATCTACAAATGCAATGGTAATAAACAGCAAACCACGAAGTAATTTCTATGCTTCTTTACGCTAATAAAGCATTAAGATATATCGATGAAATCGATGTTTTATCATATTGTGAGCTTAATTACAAAGTTATAAAAGAGAACTAAAAAAGAATATGGAGAATTGCACTGATGATAAAATTCGGATTGGTTTATTCGTAGGAAGTTTCGATCCTTTTACCATAGGACACGACTCTATTGTACGCAGAGCATTGCCCTTATTCGATAAAATTGTAATAGGCATAGGCATAAACGAACGCAAACAATATATGCAAACTGCCGAACAACGTATGTTGGCTATACAACAACTTTATGCAGAAATTCCAAAAATAGAGGTAAAAAGCTATTCAGACCTTACAATAGATTTCGCAAAACGAGAACAAGCTACCTTTTTTATAAAAGGTGTACGAAGCATAAAAGACTTTGAATACGAACGAGAACAAGCAGATATAAATCATTTTTTAAGTGGAATGGATACACTTTTTTTAGTAGCCGAACCACAATTTGCCAGTATCAGCTCTACTCTTGTACGCGAACTTAAACATTTTGGCAGAGATGTAACCGAATTTTTGCCACAGAAACGATAAATAAAACAAAGAATGATAACATACAATGCAGAGGACGTAAAACTCCCCACGATAAAAAAACGCGAAACTACACGTTGGATAAAAAAAGTTGCAGCAACCTACGGGCGTAAAGTAGGCGAAATAGGCTATATGTTCGTAAACGATGAAAAGATTTTAGAAGTAAACAACGAATATCTTGGCCACGATTATTATACCGATGTTATTACTTTTGACTATTGCGAAGGCGATATTCTAAATGGCGACATTGTAATATCTCTCGATACAGTACGAACCAATGCCGAAAAGTTTGGAAAAACTTACGAAGAAGAACTTTATCGTGTCATAATTCACGGCATACTCCACCTTTGTGGTATCAACGATAAAGGTCCTGGAGAACGAGAAATAATGGAAGAAAACGAAAATAAAGCTTTAGCACTTCGCTAAGGCTTTATTTTGTTTTATATTAAATAAGGTAGTTTATTCTATTGATACCCATTTAATGGTAATAGACTTTGTTTGTAACAATATAAAAAGTCTATAAATACATAAAAAGAAAAATGCTTGTCTTTGAATTCTAATAAATAGTATGGACCACTTGTTTTCTATTTATAAAAATTTATCGCTTCACAACCTTTTTCCCATTTATAATATAAATACCCTGTGCAGAATGTTCAGGTATATTGTTTAAGCGTGTACCTTGTAAAGTGTAGATGTCTCTATGCAACCTTTTATTTTCTATCCTTTGAAACTCTATTCCAGAAGGTTTTTTCCTTGTAAAATAGCCAGTTGTTGGATTTGCCATTTCTATATCAATTTTGTTTTCATCGTAAACCACATTGCCATTTTCTCCTCCTTTCAGCTGTTTACAATCTTGAAACATACAAATAGATGCTTCGCAATCCCAAACACTGTTGCAATATATTGTAGTTAACAATTCGCAGTTATGAAACATATCGCTCATATCAGTAACAAGTTGTGTATTAAAGTTTGACACATCAATTGTTTCCAGAGCTTTACACCCATAAAACATAAAACTCATATTGGTTACGCTTTTGGTATCAAAATTAGAAACATCAATAATTTTCAGCAATTCGCAACCATCAAACATATAATCCATATAAATTACATTCTGAGTTTTAAAATCAGACACATCAAGTGTGGTTAGAAGTTTACAACCAGAAAACATTCCACCCATATTAGTTACATTGTCTGTATTAAGGTTTTTTATTCCTTCAATCTTAGTGAGCTTTTCAAAGCCATCAAACCACAATCTTGTAGAGCCAGGATAGTAGTCTTTCATCGAACTATCGAAAATTGCAGTTGTAATCTCCTTTCTTTTATATTCTAAGCACCATTCCGGATAGTCTGTAGTAGAATTTGGCAAAGTATAAACAATGTCTTTAGTGTACAAATCTTTATTAGAATTGTAAAAAAACGACAACCTTTTTACAGTGGTATCCATCACGGCGTATGCTTCTTTTGTTTGTGCTTTTATAGTTATTGAGAATAATAACATTACAGTGAATGCTGCGATAGCAACAAACGTTCTGTTGATTAGTTGTTTTTTCATAATTTCTATACTGTTATGTTTGTGTATGTGATAGTCTTTTCTGTATATTCTTTTTAAATTTTAGGTGTTACTTATATGCTTTATACATAGAGTTCAGTTCTAAATCTTCCCAAGTTTTACAGAATGTATATATGCTTTGTAAACAATAAAAGATAAACCAACGATGTGTATTAAAGAGGAATATGGATAACAACTAAATATCATTACTCTTTTTCTACAATTATCTAATTACTGTTGAACAGGTCGTATGCTGAAACCATAATAACGGTTGCTCACATTTGAGGCATTTGCTTTATCGTCATTAAAAAATAAATGGACAGCTAATTTATTTTCAAAAGAAACATTTTCCGATGTCCAATAATATCCATAGAATTCTACAGCATAAGGCTCATTCCCATTTATACAACCTGCAGCTGGTAAAAATATACGATTGCCATTAGGACCAGTTATCCAATAGCCACAATATCCACTTTTCTCGTCTTCGAACCATTTCCATGTGCATTTTTTTACTAGTTCTTCCATTTCTGCCGATGTTGGAATTCGCCATTTATTTCCTAACAAAATAGTAGCAACATCATCATTTGCCTCTAATATAGTCATCTTGTCGGAAGCATTATATTTTGTAATCTTCTTAGATATTGTTTCGTAATATTTATATCCGTTCCAATTATAGTTTTCTTTTGTACTAACTTCTCCCCAAGCATAATAATTTCCATAAGCTTCTGGCGTTTCTGCACCAATATTACAAGACCCCCATTTTACACTTAATCCTAAGTCTATACAAGTAATATGCTGCGTAGTATTGGGAAAAGTTATGCTATCTATTTGTTCAATAATGTCGGCTTTTCCTCCTTTCCATATCTTAACACTTATTTGCTGCTGTGCAAATACTACTGATGCTATGATTAAGAAAAGAAGAGATAAAATATATTTCTTCGTCATAATATATACTCTTATTTATGTACTGGTCTAACAGGTATACCATAATTACGTGCTATACGATCGTCTGCTTGATATTTATCAGATTGGAAAGAAAATCCCTGCGCATACATTTTAATATAAGCCTCGTCTCCTTCGCGTAACGTATTAGATAAGTAGTAACCGTACTTTCCACCATAATAAGAATTCTTATCAAACATTACACCTGCTGCTGGAAGGAAGATAGAATTGCCATTTTTACCAGTTACTTTGTATCCATTAACATTATTAACGGTGGTCCATTCCCACGTACATTTCTCTACTAATTCTTTTATTTCTGCAGGAGTAGGCATACGCCAGCCTTCATTCATATTAGCTATGGCTGCATCGTCTTCAGAATCGAGTGTTGTTTTTCCATCTTTCACGTTGTATTTCTCTAAATTATTACGATCTGTTCCGTATTTATAGGTGTTCCAATCGTAACTCTCTTTTGTTTTAATGTCTCCCCACTGATAGAAGTTACCAAAATCTTCAGGATTTTTTGCACCAATATTACAAGTTCCCCATTTTACACTTAGTCCTAAATCTATATAAGTTGCTTTTTCTTCTGATTTAATAAATGTAATACTATCAACAGCTTGAATAGTTTCCGACTTTGTTCCGTGCCATACTATTATATCATGAGTATTTTGTGCACTTGCTCCTAAAGCGAGCATTATAGTAAAAATAATAGATAAAACCTTTTTCATATTGCTTATTTATATTTATTTGGTAATAATAGAATGTGTAAAACCTATAGAGTAAATTTAAAAGAAATGCCAGACTTTGTTCGTGCAATATAAATACCATTAGATGTTTTTAAAGATAAGTTTAAAGTTTCATTATCTTTGGTAGAAATGGCTGTTGTAATCAATCGTCCTGTAGTATCATATATGCTAACACGCTCCCCTTTTGATAAACCAAATACGCTTAAACTATTAGAGTTTATGCGAAATATTACATCACTATTTACATTATCTTTGGCAGACGATATACTATTGGGTTGAACTTCTCCCCAATATACCCGCTTTACTTCATTGTAATCATAACTAACAACCGTTTTCTTAGCACGAATTTCTAATGCAGATCCAATTAACATTGTAGGTTTATCAGAAAAGGCGAAACCAACAATTGAACCATTCTTTAGTTGTAATAATACACCTTCCTCGCCCATAACTCCTAAAGTTATAAACAAGACAATTGAAAGAATTAAAAACCTTAGCTTTTTCATATTGCGAATTTTATTAACATTGATTTCGCAAAATAAGATATTTCTCTGCAAGAAAACAAAAAATGAATATAGACATAATATAGACAATGTATTGAATAAGTGTTAAAAAATAAGATGTAGTATATAGATTTCTGTATCTTTGTGGCAAAAAGGTATTACCATGAGTTTTTCTCGAATACATCGCATAGATATAGTAACAATTTTTTTTCTGTTGGCAACCACATTTATAAATATAGGTTGTTCTTCTTTTGTGCATACCAAAGAAAAAGTGTATGCCGATAGTTTGCTAAATAATTCGTATTTAGATATTATAAATTATTCTTTTGTAAAGGCATATAGAGATATTTCAAAGGCACAAACTTTCTATGAAAAAACTAATAATCAAGAAAAACAAGCAATATGCCAAATTCATCTTGCCTTATTATATGAAGGTATAGGTTTATGGGAAGAGGCTCACGAAAATCTTATAAAAGCGCGTAGTGCACTGAAGCAACTTTCTCCAATAGTGAAATATAGATACTATTATGCAAACGTAGTATATTTGTTAGAACACTGTAAAAATTATGCAGACGCAGGGCGAGTAATGAAATATGCTATTGCAAACGACCATAGCATAAATAACAAAGTTTTTCTTCAAACCGACTTAAGTAACTTAGCAGAAATATATATTAAACAAGGAAAGATAAAAGAAGCCTCAAAAATTCTTAATAGTTTAGATAAGCAAGATAACAAATTCTTTCACACCCAACTGTTATATTGTAGTTTGCTTATAGCAAAACAACACAGCCGTCCAGATTCTATTTATAATATTGCGCAAAAATGCCTTAAACAGAGTGTACGTTTTAGGCAATTAAATATTCAAGTGGAGGCACTACAAGCAATAATTCATATAGATTCCATACGTCAGGATTATCGTTCTTTTATCAATCATTTTACACAGTATTACAATATGCGCGATTCTTTGAATGGTGCAATGGCGACTTCTAAAATTAAACAAATACAAGAGAAGGCTAAAATAGAGAGCGAAAAACTTAAAGTATACGAAGAAATAAAAAGACAACGTATGCTATTACCACTTATTGTTGTAGTTGCTTTATTCGTAGTATGTGTAGCTCTTCTTATTTATTATCGTACCAAACAACGTAAACGAATTGTAGAACTTGAAGCAAAAGAACTATCCGATAAGCTTAGATATACTGAATTAGAAAGAGAACTATCAAAACTTAAAATGCAGATAGAAAAAGAGAAGTTAATTAAATCTCAACAAGAAAATATATCAATGTCGTTACAATTAGCAATGCTCAGCGATCCAAAGGAGAAGAAAAGAATGCAGTTCTTTAACGAACAGTTTCAATTTATGGATAATGATTTTTGTAAGCGTTTAGAAAAGCAATATCCAACTATTACCAAAGCCGAAAAAAGATTAGTGTATCTTATAAAGATTGGACTCGATGGACATAAAATTATGACTATACTTAATATATCTGGTTCAGGTTTTTACAAACTCCGTTATAGACTAAGAAAGAGATTAGGACTCAACAATGAAGATTTAGAGAAATACATTCAGCATTTAGAGTGATATTTTTTTATAGCTATAAGTAGACAATTTTTTATAATAAAAAACGAGAAAGTTTTACATTATATTTTTTGAAATTATAATTAGAAAATAAAATTTTATAATAAGAAAAATAGAGAGTTTATTGTAAAGCAATATTTGTACCTTGTTTTATATTTTCAAAATTGTGTTTTAAAGCTATATAATATGGCGTGTTTTGTTATGGTAATACGGATAATCTTATTTTTATGTTAGAAAATATTATTGAAATTAGACGAATTTATAAAAAACATTATTATCTTTGTAGCATGTCCTTCTTTTTAGTTATGAACTCTTACTGGGGTGGGACTGTAGAGAGAAAGCATAAAAAGAAGAGTTCTAATTTATTTCCTAAACGATGTATTATGAAAATTAAATTTTTATTGTGTGCTGTCTTAATTTCTTTTCCTGTAGTATTGTCTGCACAGACAATAAAAGGCGATGTGTTGGTAAGTGGTAATGGTGCACCTATCGACTACAAAATTCCTGAAGGAATACGCGAAATTGCTCCAAATGCCTTTGCAACTTCGTCTGTTAGAAGTGTAGAATGTCCTGCTTCGCTCGAAGTTATTGGGCAATGTGCATTCTTTTATGCCAACAGTTTAAAGACGGTTACATTTGCACCAAATAGTAAATTGAAGGTTATTGGCGAACAAGCTTTCAGCGATTGTGCAAGTCTTGAAACAATAGAACTTCCAAATTCGGTTGATTCTATTGGAACAAATGCCTTTGTGCTATGCGAAAATCTGAAGAAAATAGCAATTCCTACAGGACTAAAGAAACTTTCGCGTAGTACGTTTATGTCGTGTTCTAACCTTATGAAGGTGAAGTTTCCCGAAACGTTGAAGGAAATAGACGAAACTTGTTTTGCCAACTGTGTGTCGCTTACTTCGCTTACTCTAACTGGTGTAGAAACCATAGGCGAACGTGCTTTCTATAACTGTAAAGTATTAACTAACGTAAAGTTAAACGAAGGGTTGAAAGAGATAAAAGCGAATGCTTTTCAGCGTTGCATTGCTTTAGAAACGCTCGAACTTCCTGCAACGGTAGAGAAAACTGGTGCAAAACTGTTCTTACAATGTCCAGAGTTTGGTGGTTTTACGGTTGTTGCTGCAAGTAAATATATGACGGCTGTTGGCGGAGTGCTTTATTCTAAGGATAAAACTATGCTTTATGAATGTCCACAAGTTATAGCAACCGATAATTTTGTTGTTCCAGCTGAAACAAAAGTTATTCGTTCTATGGCGTTTTTTGAGTGTCAGGATATAAAGGCAATTACACTTCCTGCTAATATTGAGAAAATTGGCACGGGTGCATTGGCAAATAATGGTATGACGAAGTTTAATTTTGCCACGAACAATAACTTTGTTTACGCAGACGATGCACTTTATTACAGAAGTCCAAGTGGCAATGGGCTCTATTTGATGGCAGTTCCTTGTAAAGGTAATAGAACCGATTTTGTTCTTCAGTCAAAAACTTCTTATATTGCCGATTATGCATTTGCTTATAACAATAATGTGCAGAAAGTTTATATTCCCGATTTGGTAATAGGCATTGCAAATCGTGCTTTTTATGGTTGCCATGGCTTAAAAGATATTTATAGTTATAGAGAAACAGCTCCAGAACTTGGAGAAGAAGTTTTTGGCGATGTAGAATTTAATAAAGTATATTTACACGTTAGGAAAGGTTCAGAAAAATCGTATACAGACAATGGTTGGATGTTCTTGTGGGGCGACAATATTGAAGGCGATTATCCAAACATTGCAGATGGAATAGGCAATGTTGCAACAGAGAATATGAAATGCTCTGTAGTTAGATTGAATGCAAACGAAGCTTGTTTAACAGCCAATGTAAATATCAGTTCTGTAGAGCTATACAATGCTGCTGGTGGTTTGGTAAGCGAAAACAAGCAACTCGGCAGCAACGAAGTTGTGCTTGCTTTGCCTCATCGTGGCGTTTATGTTGCTAAGCTAAGGCTTGCTAATGGCAGCGTAAAGGTCGTAAAAATCTAAACAAAGAGTCAAATAAAACGGCTTCTGTGATTCTTTCACGGAAGCTGTTTTTCTTTTCTTTAAACGTATTTACACCCAAGTATTGTTACCCTGTAAAGCTGCAAAAACGGCACACCGACAAATTATTTACGTGTAAATAATTATTTTTCTACGTGTAAGTAAATATTTCTTTACGTGTAAAGAAGAATTTATTTATACGTAAAGAAATTGGGAGATAAAATGATTTGCGGGCTTATGTGACATAAGTTCAGTATAAGAAAGTAGTTTAAAAAGTTATAAGAGTGAGAAAATCTTAACTTTGCACTTATATAAACGTCTTCATTCAAGCCTTGTCATTTTACTTCCTGCTACAAATATAGTGTATTAACATAAAAAAAACAAGGAAACACTGAGGCGTATGAAAGAATTTATATATCTTTGTAAGGTCAAGATGGAACTTCGCAAAGGTTGCCCTTGACAGAGTTTTAATCAATGTATAGACTATTTAAACGGGGAACACTATAACATAAAAGAAGTAAACGAGAAAGCATATGAAAGT
Source organism: Prevotella pallens (assembly GCF_900454935.1). Taxonomy (NCBI): domain Bacteria; kingdom Pseudomonadati; phylum Bacteroidota; class Bacteroidia; order Bacteroidales; family Prevotellaceae; genus Prevotella; species Prevotella pallens. The sequence continues at coordinate 72,875 of NZ_UGTP01000001.1, read as the reverse complement.
AAATTTTGAAGAAAAAACATACGAGAGCTACTTTAATATTGAGCTGTCTAATAGAAGTGATATCTTCTTTCCGCCAGGACAAAGCTTAGAAGGTCTTTTGGGGTTTGATAGTTCTGTATTAACGAGAGATAAACAGTTATGGAATTTGTTCATGTCTATGTCAAATAGTGCTAATAATCGTGAAATAGATTTGCATGAAATAGCTAAAGCAATGGAAAACTTTGAAAGCTCTTGGCTGAAAAAAATTCCACAAATAAAAGTAAATGTACTATTCCAATATAAAAAGCCAGAATATATATCTAGTGCTAGGGGAAAGGAATGGCATTTGTGGAGAGAGCCTTATTACCGGTATGAGATTTATCAAAAACAGCAAGAACTATTAATGTGTATTAACCAAAAGCTTGGGAGTAAAGTCCTCATTTTATATGTATCACCAGCATTATACGATATAAGAAAACTTTTAGAAGCACATAAAGCGAAAAGAATTATTGATTTCTCTAATTTTCAAAAGGTATCTGCATTATATGGACATCATTGTAACACATATATACAAGCAGGGAATTATTCGATTGCTAATAGTCAACCAGAGAAAATTAAAAATATTGCTTTATTAGAAGAATTAGAACAAATAGAGGATAGAAATACAGGTGATAATATCGAGTTTGTCATCAATTTTTGCAGACAAATTTCAAACATTATGAGTGAAGATAAATATTATTCTGAACTTTTTAATAAACTAAACCAGAGATTCGATAATTTAAAAAACGATTGTAGGCTTGTTTATAACTATATAATGTTATATCATTTCAGGCTACTTACAGGAATACAATGCTTGATGCAGTGTCATAAATTAGAAAAATAGAAGCATGAATGCTAAATAATAAATAGAACATCTCTATGGCATCGAGCTTTGTACTATTGGGAGAACCCCGATGCATATAGAGATGAAAGTGAGCAGTTTCTGATTATTTTTAGGCGTAATGGATATTAAAGAGAACTTTCCCAAGTTCGTTAAATAATTATTATGCTCGCTTTATAGGGTTATTGTGGTGTTGCAATTATTTCTTCATATCAGCCTCAATCACTTCGATAGCCTTCTGAACAATGTCGCTTTGTTCGTTCCATATTTGGAAATACTCAGTCATATCCCATAAGTCGCGAGCTACAAGCGATTTTAGTTGATAGCGCATATAATCTAATGTCTTTTTAAGTTCATCGGAATCTTTTGGTTCTATCTTTTCTTTCTTTGCTTCGGCAATAATCTGGTTGGTAAGAGAAATAGGAACTTCGTATTGTTTTTTAAACGATTCGAAAGTCTTATAATCCTTCTTTAGTTCTTTACGGTTATTGTCTACGTACTTTAAGAAAGTGTCCATAATAATATTTTTCGCCATAAGTTTACGATGAAAAGCAGTAAACTTAGTTGTATCTAATGGTACAAAATAATCGGGCATAACACCTCCACCACCATAAACAAGACGGTGTTTTCGTACAGTATAATACTTTAAAGAGTCTGTGAAATGAATGCTGTCTGGATTAGTAAGTTCTCCGTTTTTAAGTCGGTTTTCCAAATCCATATCGTAATCATCTTTGTCTCCTTTCTTATAAGGCTTTTGAATGCAACGTCCACTTGGTATATAATAATGTGCAACGGTAAGTCTAATCATACTTCCATCGGGCAATTCAAATGGTCTTTGAACTAATCCTTTTCCAAAAGTGCGACGTCCTATAAGAGTTCCTCGATCGTTATCCATAATAGCTCCCGAAACAATTTCGGCAGCCGATGCACTTAGTTCGTTAACCAAAACATAAACAGGCATATCTTTTAGTTGTCCATTACCTCTAGCTTTGTAGTTTTGGCGTGGTACGCGTCGTCCTTCTGTGTAAACAATCATATCGTTGTTTTGTAAAAATTCGTTTGCAATACGAACTGCAGCCTCAAGAAATCCACCACCATTGTCTTGTAAATCTAGAATAAGCTGTTTCATACCTTGTTTTCTTAGTTTTTCAACAGCTTCCATAAATTCTTCGTGTGTTTTCATTCCGAAGCTTTCTAAACGTATGTAACCTATCCCAGGACGAATTATATAAGCAGCATTAATTGTGTGAACTGGTATTTTAGCTCGTGTAACAATAAAGTTAAGCATACCCTTTACACCACGACGCACAATGCTTAACTTAACTTTTGTGCCTTTTTTACCCCGTAAACGCTTCATAATATCGGCACGATTCATTTTTACGCCCGCTATTAACGTATCGTCTACCATAACAATGCGGTCGCCTGCAATAATACCAACTTTTTCTGAGGGGCCATTTACAACAGGTTGAATTACCACTAAAGTGTCTTCAATCATATTGAATTGTACACCGATACCTTCAAAATCGCCTTGCAAAGGTTCGTTCATAGCTTTTGTTTCCTTTGCATCGGTATAAGTAGAGTGTGGATCAAGTCCTTTTAGCATACCACGAATAGCATCTTCCACTACCTTTTGCTCGTCAACATCATCTACATAGAAATTTGAAATAGCAATTTCTGCCATTTGCATTTTTCGCATTGGCGAATCGCTACCAAAGTTAAGATTGATTTGTGCAGCAGCAAAAGTGCAGAACAATAAAAGTGTTATTGATAAAAGAAAGCTTCTCTTCATAATCGTTATTCTTAATTTCAAATGTGATAAATATACTATCTTAAGACTATTACAATAGTGCTGTGTATGAATTATTCTGTTGGAATATCGTCTACTAAATCCTCCTCAATTACCAAGTTTTCGATGATAAAGTTTTGACGTTCCATAGTATTCTTACCCATATAATATTCCAATAGATTTTTTACTTGGTCGTTTTTGTGCAGTGTAACCTGCTCTAAACGCATATCAGGACCAATAAAATGAGCAAATTCATCGGGCGAAATTTCTCCTAAACCTTTGAATCGTGTAATTTCAGGGTCAGGTCCGAGAGCCTCAATTGCATTTATTCTTTCCTCTTCGGTATAGCAATAAATCGTTATAAGGTCGTTTTTCTTTTCACCCTTCAGTTTCTTTGCATCTTGTTCCTCTATTATTTTTTTATTTTTAATCTTAGTTCGTTTATTGCGTACACGAAATAAAGGTGTTTGAAGAACATATACGTGTCCTTTTTTTATTAGTTCTGGGAAGAATTGAAGGAAGAATGTTATAATGAGTAGACGTATATGCATACCATCAACATCAGCATCGGTAGCAACAATTACCTTATTATAACGTAATGAATCTAATCCATCTTCAATATCGAGTGCAGCTTGCAAAAGATTAAATTCTTCATTTTCGTATACCACTTTTTTTGTTAATCCAAAGCAATTTAGTGGTTTTCCACGTAACGAAAATACAGCTTGCGTGTTTACATCTCGGCTTTTTGTAATGCTTCCGCTGGCAGAATCACCTTCAGTTATGAAGATAGAACTTTCTTCTTTTTGTTCGTTCTTAGCATCGCTGAAGTGAATACGACAATCACGAAGTTTTCTATTGTGCAGATTTGCTTTCTTTGCGCGTTCGCGAGCCAACTTTGTTACGCCTGCCATAGCCTTGCGTTCACGTTCGGTTTCTTTTATTTTGTTTTCTAAAATATCGGTAAAATCTTCTTTATGAATGTGCATAAAGTTATCGACATTTGTCTTTATGAAATCGCCAACAAACTTATTTATAGTGTCTCCTCCCGGTGCCATTACTGTAGAGCCTAATTTTATTTTGGTCTGAGACTCAAAAACAGGTTCTTCTACATTTATAGCGATTGCTGCAACAATACCATTTCTAATATCTCCATACTCGTATTTACCAAAAAATTCCTTTATAGTTTTGGCTATATGTTCCTTGAATGCACTTTGATGTGTACCTCCTTGTGTGGTATGTTGCCCGTTTACAAACGAATAATACTCCTCGCCATATTGGTTTGTATGTGTGAAAGCAATCTCTATATCATCACCTTTCATGTGAACAATAGGGTAAAGAGGGTCTACCGTCATATTGTCTGTGAGTAAATCTTTCAGACCATGTCTACTCAAAATACGATGTCCATTATACATAATGGTGAGTCCTGTATTCAAGTAGGTATAGTTCCGAAGCATAGTAACTACAATATCGTCTTGGAAACAGTAGTTTTTAAAGAGAGTGTTATCTGGCTCAAAATAGATATAAGTGCCCTGTTCATCGTTAGATTTTGTGGTTTTATCGGTCTTTTTAATACCTTTTTCGAATGTAAGTGAACGTACTTTGCCCTCTCGAAAGCTTTTTACTTCGAATTTTGAACTAAGCGCATTCACCGCTTTAATGCCCACACCATTTAATCCAACGCTCTTTTTAAATGCTTTCGAGTCGTATTTACCACCTGTATTCAGCACCGATACAGCTTCAACAAGCTTTCCTTGTGGAATTCCACGCCCATAATCGCGCACCGAAACTCGAAGATTATCTTCTATTTCAATTTCTATGCGTGTGCCTTCATTCATCTTAAACTCGTCGATAGAATTGTCTATAACTTCTTTCAACAGTACGTATATACCGTCTTCAGGTAGTTTTCCATCGCCTAATCTACCAATATACATACCTGGACGGGTACGTACGTGTTCCATATCAGATAGATGGCGAATATTATCGTCGGTGTATGCTACTGATGTTTTATTTTCTTCGACCATATTTTTGTTTAAGTGGTGTTTTGTTTTCTGGATTTATAAGTTCTTCTTATAGCAACGGCGGCGTTTGTGATTTATGGTCTCAAACATATCCCATTGGCTTTGTACGCCTCCATTTGTTTCCATTTCTACTTGACTTTCGCCCCATTTAATGCCGTATTTAATGTATCGTGGTATTAAATCGTAGAATAACAAAGCGTTTGCTCCCTTTGCTCGATATTCAGGAAGAATGCCTAAGAGTAACAAGTCTACACCTTCTGTTTTCGTAAACTTTATAACTTTCATTAGATGCCACCACCCAAAAGGAAGGAGTCGTCCTTTCTTACATTTCTGTAAGGCACGACTAAGCGATGGTAATGTTATGCCCATACCAGCAATTTGGTTGTCTTTGTTGGCATCTTCTATCACTGTGATAAAATCTAAATTGGCAAATGGAAAGTATTGTGCTATATATTGGTCAATCTGTTTATCGGTTAATTCCGAAAAACCATATAAATCTTTGTATGTGCTATTAATGAGTTCGAATATCTTTCTACCATAACCGCCTTCGAAAACATCTTTCTTTGTGAGTTTCTTAATACGTAGATTATATCGTTTCTGAATCATTTCAGAAAGCTTTATAAGTTTTTCAGGGACGGCATCGGGTACATTTATTTTGTATTCGAGGTAGTCTACATCTTTTTCCCAGCCTCCCATTGCTTCTAAGTGCATAGGATAATAACTGTAGTTGTAAGCTGTAGCTATTGTTCCCAGCTGATCAAAGCCCATTGTTAGCATTCCTTCGGGATCCATATCGGTAAACCCTAATGGTCCAGCAATGGTTTTCATTTTTTTTGAACGTCCGTAATCGGCTACAGCGTTAAGCAAGGCTTCCGAAACTTCAATATCATCAATGAAGTCTATCCAGCCAAAGCGAACATCTTTTCTATTCCATTTTTCGTTGGCTTTATGATTGATGATAGCAGCAACACGCCCTACTATTTTTCCATCTTTAAATGCTAAAAAGTATTCGGCTTCACAGAATTCGAAAGCTGCATTCTTATCTTTTGAGAGTGTGTTCCATTCGTCGTCATAAAGATTAGGCACGTCGTAAGGACTTCCTGCATAGAGCTCGTAGTGCAAATCTATAAATTTCTTTAGGTCATTCTTGCTCGTAACCTTCTTAATTTGAATTGATGACATGTTTAAAAAATCTTTCGTAACTTTACTTTTCAACTTGCAAAAGTACGCATTTTAGATAATATTGCCAAATTTACACCTCTTTTTTGCTTATTATTAGTATATGTTCTTTCTCTCCATACGTTGTTGCGAAAATATAATTATCGCCTCCATCGTGTAACTTTAGTCGTTTTCTAAGAGCATCTACTCCTATTGGGAAATTTCTTACTGCTATATTTGCTCGTGTTATGTTTGTTAGAGTATGGCGTATTTCTTTCTTGTTTAATGTGCAAATGTCCATAATGCGGAACCTCCTTCCTGGAAAGTTTGATAGTAGAACTGGAGAAACAAATAGATGAGAATTATTACTCAGTGCTGCCACATTATATGTTTTACTTAACAAAGCAAAGCAACCAGCCTTCATAATAGATGCATTCGGCTCGTATAAGTAGAGTGTTGATAAGGCGTTTTTATTTATTTTCGATAGTTGGAGAGTGTTTTCTTCACTACTGTTTACTTCTTCCTCATAATAAAAAATATCATTGTTGTTTACGCAAAATATCTTTATAGAGTTTTCTTTTAGTTCCTGTTTCTCTTTTTTATGGTTTGCTAGTACCATTAATAGCTCTTTACACTCGTTTTTTACCGATATAATGTGCACTTCAATTACATATTTTAGTTGTTCTACAGCATTATGCCAATCAAGCATAGGCGAGAGCTTTATTATTGTGAAATCGCATTTTTCTACAAGTTCATCGCATAATTCAAGCACATTCGGCTCACAATCAGCAATCGAAATAACTTTTTTTTCATTGCTATTGCGACGTGCGGGATCTAAGAAAATAATAGAAGCATTGTTTAGTTTATGTAAAACATCGATGGAATCTTTATTTTCTGCACTTATGTTATGGAGTTTTAAACATTCGAAGTTATGTGTTGCAATGTTGTAGAGTTGCTTGTTTCGTTCTACATAAACAGCCTTATTAAAAGGTATAGACATATAAGAGAAATCTACACCAAAACCACCTGTTAAGTCGATTAGTGTTGCATTATTTTTCGTTTGAAGTTTTTGCAGCAATCGTCTTACTATATTTTGTTTATATAAAGCTGTTTGTTCGCTGGAACATTGTTCCATATTCAGATGTGGTGGATAAACAATACCTTCTGTACTAGTCCACGTTGGTAGTTTTGTACGTGCCAATTGGTGTCCCCTAATCTGATCGAGTGCATAGGGTAAATCTACTTTAGGAAAATGTTTTCCCATAAGTGCGAGTGTTCGAATGTCGTCGTTGATGTGCTGGCGTATAAATTCAGATGTTTCCAAATGCTATATATAATAAGGTGGGATATCTATTTTATTACTTTTAAATGTGCCTTTGCCCACGCACGTGTGCAAAGATTAAAGTGCCACCACTCTGTTCTTAGTGGTTGGAAACCTGCAAAAGTCATTACATGGCGTAGCAATTTGCGGTTCTCTAAGGTTTCTTTAGTAAGTGCGCCTTGCATTAATAGTTGTTGTTCTTTGTCTATATGACTTTTATTTCCCATATAATCTACTTTCGTTCCCATTGGAATGGTGTCTATTTTACATACTGTTGTGCCATCGCGCCATTGCTTTTCGTTCCATGAACTTTTACAAAGGCTAATATCTACAGCCATTCCATAGTTGTGCATACCTCCTCCGTTAGCAGGATTAGATACATAGAAGCTGTGGTTGGTATTCTTTACAGCATTCCACATAGTTTGCTGTACGCTCATTGGACGTGTTGCATCGAAAATGATGAGGCTTAAATCTGGTCTGATTTGTCTCAATTCTGCTTGTGCTTTCTTTAATGCTGCAGCACATTGGGGAAGCATATAAGCTTTACGCAGACTTTTATAAAGTTGCTTATGGCAGAAATTGTCGGTTCGAGCATACATTAATGCCACCTTAATAGTCGGGTCTATACTTTTTATATCTACCAATCCTTGTTGTTCCATCTGCTGTTCAGAATTAGTCCTTTGTATCTGCTTACTGGTTGTTGGCAATGGTTTGGGGACATCTGTTTTCCAAAAATTTTGTACCATAAAGCTCGAAACAGCGAACCAAAGCACCATAAACAGCCATTCTTTCTTCATTGTTCTATATGTTTTATTACCACAAAGTTACAATATTATCTTGTTAGTAACAAGCCTATTGCATAGAAACTAATAAGGGCATATACACATTACTCATTGTACAATGGTATTAGAACCATTTTGCAAGTAATAGTTTTATTTTGTAAAAGCAATCTTAATCCCGATCAGTCATTAGCTAATAACAGCATTATATATAGTATTTATGTTATTATTTCCTTTCATCTTTTGATATCTTATCTGCCTCTTATTTAGCTTTATAACCTAACTTAGTTCATTCAGTTATGCTATAAAGCCAGATAATATTATTAGCAATAAAACTACAAGTGAAGCTTAGCTAGTAACCTATTAGTATTCAACGCAAAACAGAAACCATCATTTTGTGTTGCAAAAACCATAGTTTTGCACTCCAAAACAGGCACTTTTGTTTTACGAAAATACGGTTTTTACAATCCTACTTGTTGGCTTGCTTCATACGTATGCTTAATTGGAAGAGCGCAGGAACGAGAATACAGAAAGAGAAAAGTAGTCCTAAATACATAGAACGTTCGCTACCGTGGAAGTAATCTATAAGCTTACCATCAGCCATGTGAGGCATTAAGTTAAACATTAAATATGCTATAGTGTTGTTTACCCAATGCAACACAATACCAGGGAGTACGCTTTTGGTGCGCATATACATCCAACCTAGAGCTAAACCTATTATAAAGGCATGCACACCTTGTGCTATATTACCATGTATGAATGCAAAAATTAAAGCTGTTAAAGCAATGGCTATCCATCTGCCTTTATGCTCAAAGGTGTTGAGTAGGACTCGTAATATAGCACCACGAAATATCAATTCTTCTGCAATAGGAGCCAGAATGCCCACGACAAGGTAGCCAAGAGGTTGTCGCATAATGCCCTCAAAGAGTTGAGTCATATTGTCGGACATCGTAATTTGCAATTTTTCGTAAACAAACTGTGCTGGAAGAATAATACCAATCGACAACATAGCAGCCCAGAATAACACTCCCCACGGTTTTGTTTGAAGGTAAGTACGAGAGATAGGTGCCCATTTCATCTTAATATAAATAAGAATTGCGGCAACACTCGAAAGCAAATTGGCTGCTATTAGCACATCGCTATATTTACCCGATTGCATACTTTGGGCTACATTAAATAGGTCCAATCCTTTTAAATATGCGTAAATAGCGATAGTTCCGAACTCGAAAACAGCATGAATAACGATGAAAAGCGCAACGAAAAGTGCGGCGTATAGCAGATTCTTTAAAATGTTATTTTGTACGTTTATAGTTTTTTTCATTATCAGTTCTTATTGTTTTTTAAAATTGTTCTTATCTGTTTTGCATCTAATTTCATTTGATTTGCAAGCGCATCTATACTCGAAAACTTTTGTGTAGAACGTATACGAGTAATGAAACTTACCTCTATAATACGTCCATACAAGTCGTCCGAGAAATCGAATATATTTACTTCAACCGATATATTCCTACCATTAAAGGTAGGACGAGTACCAATATTAAGCATTCCATCGTACTTTTTAGAATTGCCTAATATGCTAACACGTACCGCATAAACTCCCATTTCTGGAAGAAGTTTTTCGGTTTTGCTAATATCGATATTAGCAGTTGGGAAACCCAATTTATGTCCATTTTGATAGCCGTGTACCACCTCTCCGCGTAACGAATAAGGCACACCCAGGCAACGTGTAGCTTTCTCCATATCGCCAGATTCTATAAACTGCCGTATAATAGATGAGCTTATATTGAATTTATCTATAGAGAGAGCTGTGTTTCGGCATACTTCAATTCCTATTTCTTTGCCAAAATGTACGTAATCATCGAAGGATTCTGTTCTGTTATGACCAAAACGGTTATCATATCCCATAACTAATTTACAGACATTTAATTGTCTTTGCAGCACATTTTGCATAAATTGCTTCGATGTTAATTGTGCCAAAGCTGTGTCAAAGTGGAGCACTACAACATAGTTGACGGCTGTTTGTGCAAACTTTTCTAACTTTTCATCTAGCGTAGACAACATTTTAGGCTTATAATTGCACTGCAAAACTTGTCGGGGGGGACGGTCGAAGGTTATTACCATCGATTTTAATCCATCTCTTTCAGCCATTTCAGCCATTCGACTAATAAGAAACTGATGCCCAAGATGTACCCCATCGAAAAAGCCAATTGTAGCAAGCACTGGAGCTTCTACTGCCAATTCGTTAGTATTTAAATCTTTAAGAAATATTGTTTTCATTATATATCTTCGTCTACCTACCTTGTTTCTATGGTTGTCAAGCTGCAAGTTTATTGTTATTGAAGCTAAATGCAATAGTTATAGCAACCTTTTCCCATACGGTATCCATTCTTTAAAATGCAGTGCAAATATACATCAAATAGACCTAACAATCGTTTTAAAGCACGCAAAATGTGTTAAACCACAAAAAAAATCTCATTATTATTCACGTTTTTCCAATTTATTCATTACCTTTGCAGCCGTATTTACGAATACTGGACTTGTAGCTCAGTTGGTTAGAGCAACAGACTCATAATCTGGAGGTCCCTGGTTCAAGCCCAGGCTGGTCCACACAAATATCAAAGAGTTGCAGATAATTCTGCAACTCTTTTTCTTTTATACAAACACAAAGGCTAACTTGTATTTTCCCGATTCTAGGTATAAGATGTATAAATAGATAATTTACAAAATGAATTTATAAAACAAAACGATGACTTTTCAAGTAAAGTAACTATATTTGTAGTTGCTTACTTTTGTTTGACAACGTACAACCACAGAGGAGCAACCTACATAACAGATGGTATTGAAACCATTTAAATGAAATAGCTATGGGATTATTTAATTTTAAATTAGGCGGTTCTAAAAAAGAACAAGATAAACCTATCAGAGATAAATTAAAGGACAAAAAATACTTTGAAAAGATTCTGAGTATTAAGTTTGGAGAAATAGATGATGATGAAAAGCACATATTAGAAGAAAAGAAAAAGAATGTTGGAATAGTACGTCCATTTTTATATTGGTGTTCTGCTGTAGATTATATACGGGCAATAAAAATAAGTTACTCTATGGGTGAAGATATTGCCAAATTGAGAAAGTTATATATAAATTCTTTAGATAATTATATACATGGAGCTAATTTTAGAAATCCGACATACGCTGATGATTTAGATAGAATATCATTGGGAATACTATTAGACATAGATAATACAGATTTTAATCGTTTAACTGACTATGTGTTGCGAATGGATAAGCAGGCAAAACCATCAAATTGGACACCCGACTTATTACTTTGGTTTATGCTAAACTCTCGATTAAAAGAAAACAAGAAACAAACGTATGCAAATAAGCTTGCTTTCCCTAAGTTGTATAAAGAACTTTTCAAGCTAACACAGATTTCCGATGCGCAAGAAGCAAAGAAAGCACTTAAAGATTATATGGAAAAATGGTATACTCTGAACAACGATGCTCCTTGGTATAATAGTCATCTGAAGAAGAATTGTTATCGTGGCTATTGGGCATGGGAGGTTGCAGCTGTTGCTAAGATAATGCACATAGACGATTCTGACCTTAGGGATAATCCATATTATCCCTATGATATGGTACATTGGAAAGATGCAGGAGTTACTATAGAATAGTAGTAATAGAGAACATAAGATGATTTATTTCTTAAGAAGTCTACAACGAAAATCTACTGAAGATAATTTAGTAAATTAATTATTGATGTCTGCTAAAATGAGAGAATATAAGACACGATGATTTCAATTCTGAGAAAGAACTATGTAATATAGCTCAAACACCTTCTCATACCCTTTCCTTTCCCAAAGATTATGCTCTAGCTCTCTTACTAATCTACCTGCTATGGTTTTCAGTTGTCTATCTGCCTTAAGAGCTTTCTACGATTCTTGAGATGATTGCGAAAATGTTGGGAACGGTAAATTATGTTCAAGGTACGCATATAACTCTGATAGTGTGAGGTAATAAAGGTTGCTATTTTTTGTGATATCTAATTTGTAATTGATAGATATCTGAGAGGAGTACGATAGATATCTGAAACGAACACGATAGATATCTAAAACAAACACGATAGATATCTAAAATGAAAGTAGCGGTATCTACCTGACTTTTCTAAGCATCTAAGACGCTCTATCTGATTAGTGAATAGACTGTATTCACAGCTTATAAGTCCTATCTATTTTCTATTGCGCTTTATTAGAAAATAGCATCATTATATTTTGTTCGTATTATTATTTTCAGTAATCTTTCGTTTCCTTGCCAGTCATTTATATAAACTTTATAATTTGTTCTGTTTACTTTAAAACGATAGAATAGAGAGTTAACATGGTATAATGACTTCTGTAAAAAAATAGTTTTAGTTAATACAAATTTCCTTCTGTTCTGTAAGTGCCAGCTGTAACACCAGTTCGGCGCTTAAAGAATTTACAAAACGAACTAAGAGAATTGAAGTTATATTCGGTGGCAATGGTTTTTAAAGATTTATTTGTATATTTCAATTCCTGCTCTAATTGTATGGTTAATTCCTTGTCAATCCATTCTCTGGCGGTAGTTCCTGTCTCATTTTTTATAACTATGCCAAGATAATGCGTTGTCATATACAATTGTGAAGCGTAGAATTCTAATTCGTGTTTTTGCTTTATGTTATCGTTGACTAATCGTATAAATCGTTCAACAGTTTCTTTGTGACGTGTCCATTGTCTATTTGCCAATGGTATTTCTATGCTGTAAAACGATTCTACCAAGCTAAATATTGCTACAAAAAGTGCATTGATAGTCTTGCTATTTATTGATGATATCTGAACAAGATTATACATTGTTTTGAGATATTCCTGAATAACACTGCTTTCGTTCTCCTCTAAATGTAGCTTTATACACTTGCCTGGAGAGAGAAATACTTGTGGCAAATTACCATTAAATACCGTTTTCATAAATTCTTCTGACAGTGCAAAACCGTCTATAATGGTTTCAACACCTATAGAGTCGCCCGATATTGTAACACCCCAATTTATGAAAAGTAAATCTCCCGGACCACACCTATACTTCTTTGAGTTTATAATTGGTTCGTACCAACCACTTTTCACTACTACTAAACGTACCATACTGAGACGTGCCGGACTACTAGGGTCTGGCAGTGCTCTAAATTGCGGATTACTATTAAGTCCTATTAGAAATTTAGAACAAATGTAAAGGTTTCCAGCTATGTTTGATTCATTTCTTTTTACATACGCTGCAAATTCGTTAAAATTCATTATGTTGAGATGTTTTGAGTAATGTTTAAATGAGTTATAAGTTGTACAAAGATAATAAAAAAAGATTATCTTTATTGATATAATTAGATTTTTTTACAATAAATAACTATCTACAAATATCTTAATTCTATGTATGTTATCTTGAATATAATAAGGAAAAGCCCTATAAAATAAATGTTTTCTTGTTAAGACTATTGTCTAATAAATTTACCATTTATAGGTATATATGTGGGCATAAACCCTGTAAATATAAGTTGCAAACGGTTTTCTTATCTAACCTTTTATCTATAATGTATAACATAGCAATGCTTTTTGCAATGTAAAAGCCATTGTTATGCAATGTAAAAAGGGCTGTTTTGGTTTGCAAAACAGCCCTCTTCGTTTTTTATTAAGTCCTTAAATATATTAGTGTTCTATATGTTTTAGCTTGGTTATATTACTACGACACCATACTTTCGTTGATACTTTTACTGTAGCGAATAAACTCCCCTTCGTTGCCAAAACATGGGTCAGCATAGACTCCAACAACAGCTAAGTGCGGGAAACAAGCCTTTATTTGCTGTAAAGCCTCCTTATCTTCCTTTGCATGTTGCATCGGGACGATTATAACTTTCGACGTATGTATATAGTTAATGTATGCCCAACTAGTATCTTTAGCCTCGCGCACGCCATCGAACGATGAGTAACTGAGTTCTACTACTTCGTATCCTTCAGCCTCAATCTTCTTTTTTAGGGCTTTAGCAACCTCAGAGTCGTACTCTGCACAGTTAGTCATTAGCATACGTTTATCGCCAATATTACGCACAAGGCAATCTACGTGATCTGTAATTTTTACGTTGTTAACAAGCCAAGCCGGTTTTAGTGCTTTGCAAGAATGTGTTACCGGGTCTTCAATAATTTCATGTTCAACATCATAGATGTCAAGCATCATGCACAATTTACTATAAATTGGCATCATGTTACTGTCGTTCAGAATTTCTGTTGCGAAGTAAACTTTGTTTGCATTTAGGTGTTCTGAAGACATCTTCTCCTCCGAAACCTTTATTACTTCTAAGTGCTCCATAGCGAATTTATATGATAAGTCTTTTATTAAATTGCAATAGTAATAGGACAATACAAAGGTACAAATATTCCAATAATCACCTAATTTTTTTGCATTTATTTGCGGAAAATATTTGTTTATGCCTTTTTTCTTATCTATTAAATGCCTTTTTAAGCGATACACCTTATTATATATAGATTATATATAGGCATCAACGGTGCGTATATAAGAGTGTGCAGATAATATTTATTAATGTGATAACCATATACTTATATCGTTAAAAAGATATAAACAAGAGTAGAATATTTGTATTGTCTCTACTATTTTCTATACTTTTGCAGAAACTTGACGTGAAGCAATTGTACTAATGCTGCAATATAAGGTTATAATACTTTATTGATAAGTAAACCTGTTTGTGTATTTAGTATGGTTTTATACGGACAAACGACAATAGGAATGAAGAGAGCTAATCTATTAAGAGTATTTATAGCTTGGATGTTATTGCTAACATTCACAGCTGTTCTTGCTATAAAAGATTTGCATTTTCACGACTATAAAAATGTTCGTACAGAAAACTTGGCAACCAAAAGCCATACTCAAATAAGTTCTGCTTGCTTTGTTTGCGAATTTACAATGCACAAAGCCAATGCCGTAAAGCTGTTTAGCTATGTGCCTATAACAGTTTGTACACTCTTACACAAACCAAAAGCGTTAGTTCCTATTATAGTTTATAGATCGGTAGAATCTGTAAACGCCCATGCACCTCCCTTCTTTGCTTAGTTTCTAAACCTACTTAGAAACTCTTTTAAAGCTCGCAACAATATGTTGTTGGCTTGTTTTACTGTATTGCTATAGTGTTTCTTGTGTATTAATACAGGTGTGTCTAAATAGCTATATGTACACATCTATTGAACACAGCCTTTCGCTATGTAATGCAGCAAGAACATTTATTTAATTACTCATTTTATTCTTATTTCATAGCTGTAAATATGAAAAAGCTATTTTATACCTTTATGAGTGTAATAGCATTATGTGAGTTTGTGCCCACTAGTGCCTTTGCACAGAACCAATATGATCTGGAGACGGCACAGCCAGATACTACAAAACAGAACTATCATCTTATAGATGGTGTAGAAATTTCCACTGTTCGTAAGCTCGTTAGTAACAATGCTGTAAGCTCACAGCTCAACAATAAAACAATAGAACGGTCGTTAGGGCAATCGTTAGGTACTATGTTAGAGCGTGTTAGTGGTGTAAGTTCTATTCAAACGGGCGGAACAGTATCTAAACCAGTTATACACGGTATGTACGGAAACCGTATATTGTTGGTTAATAATGGCGCACGACTCACTGGACAGCAGTGGGGAGCTGACCATGCACCAGAAGTAGACAAGAATAGTAGCACCAAAATAGAAGTCGTTAAGGGAGCAGAAGCTGTACGATATGGTTCTGATGCTCTTGGTGGCATAGTCGTAATGGAACAAGATATGTTGCCCTATAATCAGAAACACACACACGGCAGACTACTGAGTATGTATGGTTCCAATGGTTATCGCTACCAATTTGTAGGCAATGCAGAAGGTTCTATGCCTTTTTTGCCATCGTTGGCGTGGCGCATTCAAGCCACTTACGCCAACAGTGGCGACCAAAGAGCAGCCCATTATTTGCTGAACAACACAGGAACACGCGAGTTCGACTTCTCAACCGCACTTGGTTATCAACATAAGAACTTCCGTGCTGAAGGTTATCTTAGCAGATATGATCTAAAATTGGGCGTGCTTTACAATGCACAGATGGGCGATGCCGACTTGCTTGCAGAACGTATAAAGATTGGCAGACCTGTCGACATAACACCTTATACACGCCATATAGACTATCCTTTCCAACATATTGTGCATACAAATGCCACGCTAAAGCTTTACTACAACACCGAAAAGTATGGCGACTTCTATTGGTTAGCTTCTTTTCAAAAGGACGATAGAGAGGAGAATAGAATACGACGTATGAATCTCTCCTATATTCCTGCTGTTAGTATGCACCTTAAAACGTTGCAAAACTATCTGCGTTGGCGTAAATACTATGGCGATTGGCAAACCGAAGTGGGGACACAAGTTGTGAATAGTAACCATTCTAATCAACGTGGAACGGGTGTAGTGCCTATCATTCCTAACCACACAGAAAATCAAATAGGAGCTTACGCTTTGCAAAAGTATCAAAACAACCGACTTGGGGCAGAGCTTGGTGTTCGTTTTGATTGGCAAGACACAAAGGCTGCTGGCTACGATTGGACTGGCGACTACTATGGGGGGCATCGCACATTCTCTAATTTCACTTATAGCTTGGGTGCTCACTATCATGCTACCGACAAGCTAACGCTAACTACAAACTTTGGTTTAGCATGGCGTGCACCACATGTTTTCGAGCTATATAGCAATGGTAACGAATTAGGAACAGGACGTTTCGTGCGTGGCGACTCTACTATGTGTTCAGAAAATAGCTATAAGTGGGTAGTATCTACCGAATATCGAAGCACAGTTTTAGATGCTCGGCTCGATGCTTATCTGCAATGGGTGAAACATTATATATACGACCGTCCTATGAAAGGCGAATATGTAACTGTTATTTCGGGAACTTATCCGTTATTTCAATATATGCAGACTGATGTGTTTATACGTGGTATAGACTTCGATTTGCGTCTTCGTCCACTTTCTGCAATAGAGTATCATATTGTTTCGTCTATGATTTGGGCTAACGAAACACGCACCCATAACTACTTGCCGTATATTCCTTCCTTCCGTATCAATCACAGCCTTACTTACACACCACACCTTTCTGGAAAGGCTTTTGCTCCATGGATAGAAGTTAAACATCGCTTTGTGGCACGTCAAACTCGTTTTAATGCAGCTTCCGACCTTATTGCTTATGCTCCTGCTTCGTATAGCTTGTTTGGATTAGAGGCTGGAACCGAATGGCGAATAGATACACACAACACTCTTAGCTTGTTTGTTTCGGCTGACAACATATTCAATAAGGAATATAAAGAATATACCAATCGTGCTCGATACTATGCACACGACCTTGGTAGAGATATACGTCTTACCATAGGGTGGAAATTCTAAAAGGAAAACAGAATATAAATAAACAAATGATAAACAATAAAATTATGAAACTTAAAAACAGTATTTTACCCATAGTGTTAGGCTTGGCCTGCATTGCACTTCTTACCGCTTGTAGTCCTGATAAACCTGAAAACGAGAAAATTAATAAGCTCCACGAAGATCCAACGGCGTGCGTGTTCACACTTACTGAAGGCTCTTTGCGAAGCGGCGTAAGCTTTAACAGTATGCCACAAGAGGCAGATTTTGTTCCAACAAATAATGTACAGAAGATTATTTGGCAGGTTGAGAAAGGAGAAAACTTTAAAATAGGCGAAGAAGGACTGTCTAAATTCGTTGTGAAAAGCATTAAAACAAATCCTAATGTGGTTTATTCGCTACGCATAGACTACTATAACGCCAAAGGAAACTCAATGAACAACCAGTTCTTTGAGAACGAACAAGACAAAATTCATCAACATTTCTTTATGTATTATACAAATAATGGTGCGCACAATGTGCTAGTTAAGAATCGTGAAGAGTTACCTTACGAATATACTTATGCCGATTCATACAAAGGAAAGTTTATAGGCGAGAGCAATCCAATGGGCTTCTTCGGCTTCATTCGCTTCTTGCAGCCTGATACAAAGTTCGATTTGAAGGTAGCATTGATGCACTCTGGCAACCTTACTAAGTTTGGGACCGATGGCAAAGCTTCGCCTTTCTGGGCTCCATCTCCTGCTCAACTTAATAAGGCTCTATGGGATTTAAGTGTGAAATTACCTATCGAGGTAAAAGACTAATGTGTTTTAACAAAATAAGATGCATACGTGAGAATCTTTAAACAGATACATCAGTAATCTTAAACAAATACGAAACAATGAAAATAAAGAAGAATAAGAAATTTAAAAATAATGTATTGTTCTTGTTAGTAGGATTATTCGTACTTAGTTTCTTCACTGCTTGCAGTCAAGAGAATTCAAAGGAAGATGAAGTAATAGAGCCTAAAAAGGAAGAGAAGGAGGATACTACCAATCTTGACATTCGTGAGGTAACAGTTGAGTTAGATCAGGTTAAATTAGCCGATGGAATGACATTTAAAGACCATCCAAAACGAGAAGACATAGTTAAAGAAATTAGTGGCATAGGGCTTCTATTTCATTTAGATAAAGACGGAAATCCTAAACCAGACAAATATAATTCGGCGAATAAATTCGTAGTAAAGACTTTAAAGTCTGAACCTAATTGTGTATATAGGTTGATGGTATCGTATCCGAGAAATAAAAATTGGGGTATAACAGGTTTTTCAGACAATAAACTAAACTATAAACTTCAGCATTTCTTTATGAATTATATAAATGAAGACAATAGAGAGGTGTGGGTTAAAGACCCATCAAAGCTTCCATTCACCTATATTTATTCTGATCTTTTTTGGGAAGATGGATTAATAAATCCAAGCCCAGTTGGTTTCTACGGTTTCATGCAGTTCTTAAAGCCTCATACTAATTTCGATTTAACAATCGGTCTCTTCTATACTGGTAATAAAACGAAATTTAATTCAGACGGTACGATATCACCTTTCTGGGGACCATCGTCTGAACTTAGTAAAAAAGGAAAATGGTTACTAAAAATAAAAATACCAATTGAAATAGAAGATTAATGTGTTTTTTATAAGATAAGATGCATACGTGAGAATCTTTAAACCGATACATCAGTTCTTAAACATATACAGAACAATGAAGATAAAAAAGAATATGAGATTTAAAAATAATGTATTGCCATTGTTGTTAGGATTATTCGCACTTGCTCTCTTCACAGCTTGTAGCCAAGAAAGTTCAACAGAAGATGGAGAAACTAAACAAGCAATAAAAGATAATAAACCACCTTTTAACCCAAAAAAGTTAAGGGTAGCAATAACGAAAGGTAATATAAATTATTGGCAGAAATATAACGATAGCCTAAGTTGGGAAAACATATTTAGTTATAGAGGAGATATTGACATAAAATTTACGGTTGATATAGATGGAAAAATCATATTTGATAAAACCAGTGAGCCGAATAAATTAGTATTCAGCAGCGCAAAATCAGAGCCACAAAATGTTTATTTGTTTGTTATAGATTACGTTGATGATAAAGATGCACACTTTAACTGGTTCTTAATGGAAAATGATTTAGACTATAAATACCAAAATTTCTTTTTGTATTATCCAAACAATGGCAATAGTAAAGAATGGGTTACAGACCGTTCAAAGGTTCCTTTCGAATACGCTTATGCCGATAAATATAAAGGAACAAATACCAAAAAACGAGGACCAGTGGGCATAACGGGCTTCATACGCTTCCTAAAACCAAACACAAAGTTCGATTTAACGCTCGGTCTCTTCTATTCTGGAAAGAAAACAAAGTTTGATGCAGACGGCAAAACATCGCCTTTCTGGACTCCTTCGCCTGAACTTCTGAAAAAAGGAGAGTGGCTATCGAAGTTTAAAATACCTATTGAGGTAAAAGACTAATGTGTATCACAATAAGATAAATCTAACAATAAAATTCAAAACGATAGGTTTTAACCAACAAAACAAGTAGTTTGACAATTCAAAACAAAATATAATAATTATAATAATTATGAGAAGTATAAGAACATATTTAAAATTAGCATTACTTTGCACAGTGCTATCTGGCTTTGTAGGTTGTAGCAACAACGACGATATTGTGCCAGAGAACAAGAACGAGAAGTTAGCAGGTCCTAAGCCAGCTAAGGTTGTAATAAATGTTATCGAGGGACACCTACACGGTTACGCTGCCTTCCACGAGAACAAAATGTACGATGGTGTGAAATACATGGACGCTCCACAAGAGTTTGTTTACACACTGCAAGGCGACAAATGGGTGCCCGACCCTAAGAATCCACCTTACCTCTATGCTATGAGCTATAACCAAATGCAAAACTCCGAAGCTGCGGTAAGCATTGCACTCGACATAAAATATTACGATGCTGCGGGAAACCTTATGAATGGTAAGTTTATAGACAATGGGCAAAGCGAGCATTACCAGCACTTCTTTGTGGTGAAAGATCAAAAACCTTTTCCAAATTTTGACGCAAAGCTCGACAACCCCACTAATCAAGAGTTTATGCGCTACGATTATGTAGACCCTACTCCATGGAATGAAACTATACACAGTGGCAAAGCTCAATATAACGGGTTGAAAGACCCTCTCGGCTTTAAGGGTATTCTGTCGTTTGGATATTGCCGCCAAACGTGTAATCTGAATATTATGTTGATGGAAAGCCACAATAAGAAGACGGTAAATTTAAAGAACTTAGTGTTTAAAGACACATGGGGCGAACCTATTGAGGCGCATTCAAAGGTGGCAGACTGGGTTCCTACTTCCGAACAGCTGAAAAATAACAAGTGGTATCCAACAATAAATCTACCTGTAATGGTATATATGGATAGGGCAGAATTGGGAGAAGGCGAAGACAACGTAACACTAACAATGACTGAGAACGAGGTGCCAACATCGTTCAAACGGCTGGTAAGTACGCTGAAATATGCCTTTAATTTAACCTATAAGCAAGCTCTTACCGAACTATACTATAGGTTAAACGGCGAACCTGCTCCACACGATAACAGCGGCTATTGGTTCTAAACCAGCCAGAAAGAAGCAGTAAGTATGCTTATATGCTTACAGCTTTTCTACAATTCCACGTTGTAAACCCAATTCGGTCCTTAGACTACAATATGTATAGTTCTTATCACTATGGTATTGTTTTCTAACATCTTTTGTTTTCTTATCGGCATCTTGTCTGTCTTTGTAACTTTACGTAGCCTGCTACGCCTGCGTTGCAAAGGCAGACAAGCTGCTCGATAATAAAACGAAATATGTTTAGGCTCTAACTACCAATTTGGGTTAAACAATAGTTGAACAACGTGGAATAGTTGCGTTTATATGCTATTTGTATCTTGAAACCAGGTTTCGTTTCTGTTGAAAAGCAATGAATATATTTGGGAAAGGTGGACGATAGTAAAGATTTTAATTTCTATATAATAAAATTATGTGCAATATGTTGTTGTTTAGATGTTTATAGTAGTTTCTAAATCAAAACATTGCAGCATAAAACATTTTATATGTCTCAGCCAAACAAATGTTTTTTAAGCACTATAATATAGAGCTATAAAAGCTATAGCTTTTTGTGATATCTAAACCGCAACTGATAGATATCTGAGACGAACGTTTCAGATATCTGAAACGAGTGTTACAGATATCTGAAACAAGAGTAACAAAAGTGTATCTGATTTTTCTAAACATTTAGAGGCTTCTATCTGATTATAATCTTCCATTGCCCAGTATGCAAATTGGTATAGTTTGTATACGAAGTAGTATGCGTTAAGTGTCTATTCAGAATTAAACGAGATACCGATAGTAGAATTGCCAGTTTACTACTAAACATTGCGAAAAGCAGAGTTGTAGCACATAGAACCATATATTGGATTGAACCAAGTGGCAAAGTGGGTTGCAGAAATAGTAAAGCTGCAATGTTTAAACAGAGTTTTAAGCATATTTAAACACTATTATGGCAGTGCTTAAACAGTTAGATAAATACACTATTTGGCATTTTTTAACGTGTTACAATATTCTATTAATCGTACTTGCACTACTTTTGCATCGCATAAGATTAAAAGATTGTAAAAATGGAATCAGAACTTTCTAACCATAAAAAGCTTACAGCAATGGGACTGCTAATAGCCATAGGCATAGTGTTTGGCGATATTGGTACATCTCCGCTCTACGTTATGCGCACTATTATGCGTGCAAATCCGCACTTTAGTGCAGACTATATACTGGGTGCAGTGTCGTGCATAATATGGACTTTAACTCTGCAAACCACACTGAAATATGTAGTAATAGCACTTCGTGCCGACAATAAAGGCGAGGGTGGGGTGTTGGCTCTGTTTACATTAATACGTAAGCGTGGTAGCCGTTGGCTCTACCTTGTAGCAATGTTGGGAGCGAGTACGCTGATAGCCGATGGTGTAATAACACCTGCCATTACTGTAACCTCAGCCATAGAAGGGTTGCATGGCATATCTACCAATATACCAATAGTGTTAATTGTTGTAGTTATCATTTCGGTGGTATTCTTTATTCAGCGTTTCGGAACAGGCTCCATAGGTAGCTATTTCGGTCCGTTTATGTTAGTCTGGTTCTTACTTTTAGGTGTGTTGGGTATCGTTCATATAGTCGATTTCCCACTTATCGTAAAAGCCTTTAATCCATATTATGCCATAGAACTGCTATCGTCAAGCCCTGAATGGTTCTTAATACTGGGTGCGGTTTTTCTTTGTACAACAGGTGCAGAGGCACTATATTCCGACCTTGGACACTGTGGTAGGCGCAATATAACCGTTAGTTGGATATTTGTAAAAGTAATGCTCATACTCAACTATATGGGGCAAGGCGCTTACATTATAAACAACATAAACACTATACACACAGGTATCAACCCGTTTTATGGCATTATGCCAAACTGGTTACTTATACCAGGCGTTGTAATAGCAACAGGGGCAGCCATTATAGCCAGTCAAGCACTCATTAGCGGGTGCTTCACCATTTTTAGCGAAGCGGTGCATTTAGACTTCTGGCCTACGCTTAAATTCAAGTATCCATCAAGGAATAAAGGGCAGATTTATATACCACAGATAAACAATATGCTCTATATTCTGTGCATTGTAACAGTATTACTGTTTCAAACTTCGGCTCACATGGAAGCAGCATACGGTCTATCTATCACTATAACAATGCTTACCACCACAGTAATGCTGGCAGTTTATTTGCGCCAACGGTTCACACCACATTGGATAGTGGGAGCCTTTTTAGCCGTCTATCTGCTTATAGAAGGCTTCTTCTTCTTAGCCAATCTAACCAAATTTGCACACGGTGGTTGGTTCACAATAATGTTAGCACTCTTTGTAGGAAGTATTATGTATATATGGTATAGAGCTTGGAATATACGCAGAAAATATCTTAAGTTTAATAAACTGTCCGACTATTACGATATAATATGCGACATAAAAGCCGATGAAACCATACCTAAGTATGCAACAAACCTGGTGTATATACGTCAATCGGAACGCGAAGATGTAGTGGAAGACAAGCTGATTTATTCCATAATAAATAAGCAACCAAAACGTGCCGATCACTATTTTTTAGTGCATTTTATATACGACGACGCACCAGATACCTTAGATTACACTTGTAGCGAACTGATAAACGATACGCTTTATGCAATTAACATAAGGGTGGGATTTAGAGTTAATCCGCTTATGACACTCTATTTACGTCAAATAGTAGAAGACCTTATTGCCGAGAAACAGTTCGATATACGAAGCGGATATCCGTCATTACGCAAACACAACATAGCTGGCGACTTCCGTTTTATAGTAATTCATCGAATTTATTATGCATCTACAGTGGTGAGTGCGTCCGATAATATAACACTACACCTATTTGGTTTCATTCGACATATAGGTGTAGACGACGAACAAGCCTTAGGCTTAGATACAAGTAATGTTACTGTGGAGCGTGTTCCATTTGTTGTTAATAAGAAGTATAAACAGCATATAACGAAGCGCAAATAGAGAATACCAAGTGTTTAACAATATAAGAAAAGAGTTGCAGAGTTAAATATAAATTATGGGTAAAACGGTTACAACATATTTAATAGATGCTGATCCGAAAGGAACGCAGTATGTGTTTATCAGCAATAAAATTTGCCAGATGTATGTCATTCCTCGTTCACATCTTTCAATTTTAAACAAACGAAACGAGTTACAAACACCGGCTTTCTATATCTTATTAGGTGAAGACGAGGCTACAAAACCGAAAGCATATATTGGAGAAACAGAAAACTTTAGAGAACGAGTGAGAGACCATGAAAGCAAGAAAACGTTTTGGCAGAAAGCCTTACTATTTATTTCTAAAGATGCAGCAATGACTAAGGCAGATGTGCAATATTTAGAACATAAAGCAATAGCAGAAGCAAAGGTCTCAAATTCTTTTGTATTGAACGAAAATAAACAGACTCCAAAGGCTCCAAATCTTCCAGAATATCGTAAAGATGATATGGAAGAATTCTTCGAAGACGTAAAGTTTCTCACATCTTTTATTGGTTGTAATATCTTTGACATTGTAAAACCCAAAGAAGAGCATCTCTTCTTCACCAAAGGGCGTGGATGCGATGCAAAAGGCTTCTATCATAGCAAAGGATTTACAGTTCTAAAAGATAGCATTATAACAAACTCATCTGTCCCATCATTCACTTGGAAGGACAAACGTGAGAAAATGTTGAAAGAATATACTCGTCCATATAACGGTAAACAAACATTAACTTCAGATATAACTTTCAATAGTCCGAGCACAGCTGCCGATTTCTGTATTGGTAGTAGCAATAATGGGTGGATTATATGGAAGGATAAAGATGGAAACACCCTAGACTCCGTATATAGAAAACAATTAGAGTAGTATAAAACTATCGGAATGGACGTGAAATTAAGAGTTTATGCCAGGCAAAGATAGGCCTATTGAAGATATACAAAAGATGAATTTAATGATTACATTATAATATGGCATTTAGAATTGGTTCTTTTAATATGTTTAAATTCTCATTCCGTTCTGACAATGAGATCCGTAAAGACATTAAATTAATTGCCCGTATAATATACGAACAACAGTTCGATATTATTGCATTACAAGAGGTTTTTTCAAAGAATGCTATGGATCTGCTATTGAAAGAACTAGGTGAACATAGATGGCAGGGCGTTTGGGAAGCACCAAATGCCTTGAGTACTTTAGCGGCAGAGGGCTATGCCTATATTTGGGATAAGACCAGGTTTAGGTTATCCACCACTGTCCTTCCAGATGGAAGCACTAGAATCTTCAAACCTCACATTTATAACCAATATAAAGTGAATAGGTCATTAGGACAAAGACAACTAATAAGAAACCCGTACTATGCGAGATTTGAGCCTATAAATGGAGCCTTTTGCGAATTTAGACTAATTAATGTCCATATTATGTTCGCAAGGAATAGCACTCATAATGACATTTTCGACGCAGGAGCTATCCTTCTCCGTAAGCGCGAGTTCGATATCTTAACAAAATCACTTTATCTTTCTATAGCTGATAAAGTCTATGGAAATAACAGACCATCATACACTATAATTTTAGGTGATTATAATTTAAACCTCCCTTTTTCAGGAGCTAAATATGCTTTTTTGAACGAAGTTGTTGAAGTAGATAATGGTGGAACTATAAGAAAGTTAATTACTGTTCAGAAAGAGCTTACTACTCTCAAGTCTTCTCCTACAGAAGAGCAACTTAAAAAGAAAAAAGATGTTATAGCTTCGTATTGGGCAAACAACTTTGATCACTTTACATACGATTATGACAGGTTTCAAGGGATAGGAATGCATGCTGGAAGAATTAATACCATACAACAATATTGTAATAATGATTACCAATTACATAGAAAAGTAGCATCTGACCATATACCTATTACTTTAGATATTAATTTAATAAAATAAAATTATGAATCCAATTAAGGTTAATCAAGACAAGTCAATCTGCGAACATGACCAACTTAAAGCAGCTTACGCACTAAACCTTTGTACAGTGTCTGTGTCGCAAATCGTTGACTACAAAGACCTAAACGTTTTAGAGCAAGAGTATGAACTCATACTGAACAACCTCAATCTGCACAATATGCCGAAAGATCAGGCATTACTCCACATTTTAAGGCAGATTTTAGATACAGTCACTTTCTTCCGTATCTATGAAGGGGATAAAATGATGCTTGAAAAGAAATACCAACAAAAAATCAAAAATGCGATATGGAACGCCATCCCTTCTTTCACTTTAGTTGCATTTGGAGACCCCTACACTTTCGCTATGTCAATGATAGCCTCTGTTGGTATGGGGTATATGAACTATCGTAAAGAAAAAGCAAACACCCTTACTGAAAGAGAGGAACAAGAGTGGACCTTACAAAGATCTGCGATAGAACAGTTTAATGCCTTAAGAAGAGAGTTATTTGACACGGCATGGAGATTATCAGATTCTTATGAATTTGATGACAAATATAGACTAACTGAATCTCAGATTTCTCAGTATAATAGTATCTTAATGGATTCAATTCCTCTACGAAAGTATGAGCGTTTGAATTCTATTAAGGATAATTTTGAAGCATATCCACCCTTCTGGTACTATTTGGCAAATGCTGCAATGGATGTGGTTAACGTATATAAGAATGAAACAGCCTTCGGGGACAATATATCTGCCATTAATAAATATACTCAATTAGCAGAACAAAACTATCAGAAATATTTAGATAAGGACATTGATTTACTTCGAAATAACTACATACGTTCTGCATGCGATTTAGAATATGCCGCATTATTATTAGATAGCCTACCACGTATTGAAGAAAATGAGAAAAAACTTAGATTATGCGAAATTAATTATCTTATAGATGATGCCATAAAACATTGTGGCTCTAAATTAGATATACTTCAAATTGCATCTATTTACTATCTTAAAATAAATAAGGCAGAAGAAGCGACAAAACATCTACGTAAACTTGTTATTGAAAATTATAATACAAAAACAAACTCTCAGTTGCTAAGTTTTATCTATCTACAAGAGACAGTCTTTGATACCAATAAGTTTAGACCAAACACATTAAAATATAAAGAACTTGTTCAATTTACAGATAGAACGAATCTTATTCCTTGGGTTGATTCTGAAAAAGAATTAACCAAAGAACATCTTAGAAATATAAATGAACTATTTTTAAATAATCAAAAAAACAAACTGTATTCTTACTTCGAGGCGATTGTGAATACTATTTTTCACAAAGAAATAATTTCGTATAATAAGGAGCTTTACAATCGCCATAATATGGTGGATGTGGACGATGCCTTTTTTGAAGATACTATTGATGCAAGAAAAGAAAGGGATGAAGAATATAAAAAGCTTTATTCTCGAGAAGACGAATGGAAAAGATTCATTTCCGAATTATCGGGAAATACAATAAGAATATCACTTGACGAACACATCAATAGACTTTTGAGAAAACTTAATAAACTTACACAAGTAGCATTTAATTTAGATTTAGAATCAAAAATAGATCCTATGTCTATTAAAAAAGCATTTACTGGAAAAAATATTTTAGATATAGAATTAAAAAAAGAGATTAAATCTATTGGGGAAATACGTAAACAAGAAAGAGGGAAATCCTTATCAACTTACCAAGATTTATTACCCAACGAAAATGACCTAAACAAATCAAGTTATACAGAAGAATCAATAATTCATCAAATAACATACCTTGAGGATAAAATAAAAAAATATGAGTTTGATTTAAAGGATTATGAAGAATTATCCAACATTTCGCTAACAAAAATAATGAAACACTTTGTTGATAATTTTGTTGACAAATTCAAGATAAACGTTATAGGACTTAAAAATAAATATTCAGACTTGATAAATATAGAAGATAACTTCATCAACTTTTGTAAATCAGAAAATCTTCCTTCTTTGGAATATTTATGCTCTCAAGGATATAATAATAGAAATATTCCTGAAGAATATAAAATCCTTGATTTATTTTCTTGTTTTGAGGATGGGAAGAATATCGAAGAACAGATACGAATAGAAAATAATTTGAAAGCATTATTTAAGTCTTATGAGGAAAAAGGAACTCTCTTCAAAGAAAATAAAGACGGTCTTACATTCACTACAGATGAATGTTTCATCAATAACCATTTGAATACAATACCGAACAATGATGCTACCACCATTAGAAATAAAGGTAGAGTTTTAGCTTATTTTCATGACCAAAAAGAATGGTATGAAAGACATGTTGATGTATTTTTTATGAAAAAAGATATCTATTTCAGACTTGATGCTAAAATGTCAACAAGCAAACTTACATTCATTCCTTATAATAAAATTGAATTTGATAGAATCAAAAAAGTGCTAAAGTATAAAAATGAGATTTTCTATCAAAGCTCACAAATAAATTTAGAAGTATTATATCAACTAATTGCTGAATCAAGATCGATAGCAAGTGAGTTCAAAGATAGGAAAATATAGTAATCTGTAATTCTGTGAGGAAATATTATATTTTGCTGAATAATTTCAATAGTTTTGAAATTATTGCTGTCTAGTAAATATTATGTTATATAAAAGTTAAGGGCTAAAATCCTCTCTTGGATTTCAGCCCTTTTTGTTACTTTTGTCTTCTTATTCAAAACTTCTATATCATGAGTCAGATCGGGTTAAGTTTAATATGCAAAAGTTCTTAGCGTGCAGAACTTTCCATATAAACAGGTAGTGCTTCAGGTTTATTCTCATAAAAAACATTATGCTGTAAGGGAAAAATAAGTTCATGATAAAGTTATGTATCGATAGATATTGGGGGGATACGATGTTCGCTTTGTTTTTATCAGTTCATTCATGCATGCGAAAATATATGTACCAAAATGATAATGTACTTGTAAGTTGTTGATTTTCAACTATAAATTTGCAGAAAATAATGAGATTACCAACTTTTAGAAGAACTTTCTTAACCTGACTCACGATAAATGTAACAGTAAACGTTTAATAAGAAAGTAGCGTCACTTTATTTTAGCAAAAGACAAAATATGGAGAAGGACACCCGTTTAGCATCTCTTGTGTTAATACGATTTCAAAGTTGCTGTCACTTTTGTCACGATTTGTTGCTTAGTAAATGGTTGTGAAGTAGGCAGTTATGAATTATGTTAAAAGTGACAGCAACTAAAATCAAAACTATTATAGGGGAATTTGATAGGGTGTATTATCAAGAATCTACGGAAATATTGCCTTAAAGTTCCGTTAATGTTCCTACAAAAAGAAAGGAAGTAACTATATCAGAGTGATAATCAGTTACTTCCTTTTCTTCTGTTGTACCCAGACCCGGGCTCGAACCGGGATGGATTGCTCCACTGGTGTTTGAGACCAGCGCGTCTACCTATTCCGCCATCTGGGCTTATATTTCTATTAAAGCGCTGCAAAGGTACATAGAAAAAGTGGGAATGGCAAATTTTATAAAAAGAATTTTCTATTCTTTATTTAAAGATTACAATTGAGAATCTTTACGAGATAACTCTGCAGAATCGTAATCTTAAAAGATAATACGATAAAACAACAATTGAGAATCTTTACGAGATAACTCTGCAGAATCGTAATCTTAAAAGATAATACGATAAAACAACAATTGAGAATCTTTACGAGATAACTCTACAGAATCGTAATCTTAAAAGATAATACGATAAAACAACAATTGAGAATCTGTGCTAGATGATTTTTACAGAATAACGCTGTTGAGGGTAATACTATAAGTTACTTAAAAGATAATATTAGAAACCAATGCTAAAAATTGAGGCTAAAAAACTATATGAGAATTTATGCTTGAGTCTCCTTATCTGAAAAATATTCTGTAAGTTATATGGATTACATTAAAAATAATAAATATTTTTTGTTTTATCTACTAATTCCACTAACTTTGCAACGGTATAAGAGCTATTCTATAATACTTT
This sequence comes from Prevotella pallens, assembly GCF_900454935.1. Lineage (NCBI taxonomy): Bacteria > Pseudomonadati > Bacteroidota > Bacteroidia > Bacteroidales > Prevotellaceae > Prevotella > Prevotella pallens. Next base: position 42,900 of record NZ_UGTP01000001.1, on the reverse strand, counting down.
TGTGCAGAAATAAAACGATATAAAGAGAAACAAAATGAAGATAGCATTAATAGGTTACGGCAAGATGGGACACATGATTGAGCAAATTGCCCTCGAACGTGGCCATGAAATTGTTTGTAAAATAGATAAAGACAATCAAAAAGATTTTGATTCCCCTGCTTTTGCAACTGCTGATGTCGCTATAGAGTTTACAACTCCTACGGCTGCTTATGATAATTATTTAAAAGCTTTCGCACACAATGTAAAAGTTGTTAGTGGATCTACAGGTTGGCAACACGAACATAAAGCCGATATTGAGCGTCTTTGCACGGAAGGTGGACAAACTTTATTCTGGGCTAGTAATTTTTCTATCGGTGTAGCTATATTTTCTGCGGTAAATCGTTATTTAGCCAAAATAATGAATAATTATCCTCAATACGATGTTACAATGCAAGAAACGCATCATATACATAAGCTTGATGCTCCTTCTGGAACTGCAATTACTTTGGCAGAGGATATTTTAACCAATATTGCCCGTAAAACAAAGTGGGAAAAAGGAAAACAAGTTACAGCTGATGGTAAGGTTATCCCTGCTAAAGAGATGGCTGCTGATGTTCTCCCTATTGATTCTATTCGTGAAGGCGAAGTTCCTGGTATTCATAGTATATGCTACGATTCTGATGCCGACAAAATTACCATTACACACGATGCGCACAATAGAAAGGGCTTTGCTTTAGGAGCTGTTTTAGCTGCAGAATATACAAAAAACCATAAAGGTTTGCTATCTACAAACGATTTATTTCAATTCTAAAAAAAATAATGTTCACATTGTAGAACTAATAAGAATAATTTTATAACCAATGATTGATAAAGAAAAGCAAAAGCTCGACCCAAAGAAACAGTGGGCTAAATTTATTATTGTAGCAATACTCTATCTCGCTTTCTTGTTTTGGGTAAAAAGCTGGTGGGGACTCATCGTGTTACCTTTTATTTACGATGTGTACATTACGAAGAAAATAAAATGGCAATGGTGGAAAAACTCAGAAGGTCCTATTCGTTTTATTATGGGTTGGGTAGATGCCATTGTTTTTGCACTTGTTGCAGTCTATTTTATCAATCTGTTCTTCTTCCAAAACTATGTAATTCCTTCGTCTTCGCTCGAAAAGTCGTTGCTAACTGGCGATTATCTTTTTGTTTCTAAATTAAGTTACGGACCACGCATTCCGCAAACTCCGCTTACAATGCCTTTAACACAACACACACTACCTTTCTTTAATATAAAAAGCTACATAGAATTTCCACATTGGGAATATCGTCGTGTGCCAGGTTTAGGCAAAGTTAAGCTGAACGATATTGTTGTTTTCAACTATCCAGCAGGCGATACTATTGTAAGCGAACCGCAATATCAAGCTGACGATTATTACAGAATGGTTTACGAAATGGGAACAAGTTTGCTAATGCAACAAAATCCGAAGCTTGCAGCTACTAAAAAGAATGCTTTACAACAACGAGCTTTCTACGATAAAGCATATACTCTTGGACGAAACTACATTCTGAATAATGTGGCTACGTATGGCGAAATTGAATCGCGTCCTACTGATCGTCGAGAAAACTACGTAAAACGTTGCGTTGGTTTACCAGGACAAACTCTCCAGATAAAGAATAAAATTGTATATTTAGATGGAAAACCAAATAAAGAGCCTGAAAATGTAGAATATGCTTATTTAATTAAGTTCAACAATATAACTGCTGCCGACTTAATGAGCGAGCGATACGACGATTTTCGCAAAGAGTTAGGCATAAGCAACGAAGATATTCAGAGTCTTAGTCGTTTGCACGGCTTCGATGTTGAACAAGGATCAGTGCTAAATCAGGCAGCTTTACAATACGATGGTTATATGCCGCTCACAAAACGTGCAGTAAATGCATTGAAACAACGTGGTTTAGTTAAGGCAATTCGTCCTGTAACCGATAAAGATATATATACAGGTTCTAATTATCCACGTAATTCCGACCTTGGTTGGAAAGTATGGACACGCGATAATTATGGTCCTATTTGGATTCCTGCAAAGGGAAAGAGCATTAAGCTTACATTAGACAATCTACCAATTTACGAGCGTTGCATTAAAGTTTACGAAGGAAATAAACTTGATGTAAAGAATGGTAAAATATATATTAATGGTAAACCTGCAACTTCGTATACGTTTAAGATGGATTACTATTGGATGCAAGGCGATAATCGACACAATTCTGCCGATAGTCGATATTGGGGATTTGTTCCAGAAGACCATATTGTGGGTAAACCATTATTTATATGGTGGTCGAGCGACCCAGATCGTCGTGGATTTAGCGGCATACGGTGGAACCGATTGTTTAGTTGGGTTGATAATATAAAATAACACATTAATAATATAAAATAGCATTGTTCGAAAAAGTCTACTAAGGCAGACCTATCCAACAATGCTATTTTTTTCGTTTATTCTAATTTCTTTATGCTTCCTGCACTACTTTCCTCTGCTTATTTTGCACCCATTCAGTGGTTTCAAAAGCTGAATAGGTACGATTTGTGTTTAATAGAACAGCACGACCATTTTGTAAAGCAAACTTATCGTAATCGATGTGTTATTGCAACAGCAAACGGACAGCAAACTCTTTCTATTCCTGTAGAAAAGTTCGATAATAAAAAATGCGAAATGTGCGATGTTTGCATTAGCGATCACGATAATTGGCGACACCAACATTGGAATGCACTACTTTCGGCATACGGCGAAAGCCCTTTCTTTGAATATTACCAAGACGACATTCGCCCATTCTTCGAAAGAAAATGGAAATATCTTTTCGATTTTAATACAGAAATAACATATACACTTTGCGAATTGCTCGACTTGCAACCTAATATCTGCTCCACGAATGAGTTTATACCAATCAACAAAAATAACGATTTCATCGGAGAATATGCTGATTTTCGCGAAGTAATACGTCCGAAACACCCACTTGCAGATAAAGATTTTGTACCAATGCCTTATTATCAAGTATACGAACCTAAAATAGGTTTCCAACCTAATCTTAGTATTCTCGATTTACTTTTTAATATGGGAAATGAATCTATATTCTATTTGTAAGCGCATATTCGTAACGCATCACCAAAACAAATAATTCTTAAAAGTTTATTACCCTTTCGTTTCGTTTATTAATTTTACAGATAATTGTGTGTAGCTAAATTTACAAATTCAAATATAAAGTTTATCTTTGCAACTATAAAACCAACAGCTATGCAACGTAAAGTTTTATTATTATTTATCTTTATAATCCACCTTACTATAGCTTGTGCTCAACAAGTTCAAGTTTGCGATGGTGTAACTAGTTTGCCCATTCGCGATGTGCTTATAGCTGTAAATGGAAAACATTTTGGAAAAACCGACTATCGTGGCATAATAAATCTTCCTGTTGCTTACGAAACTGCTACATTCTCTAAAGTAAAATACCATACAGAAACACTAACACAAACCGAAGTACAAAAAGACACCGTGTTTCTTTTTCCTGAAAAACAATCGCTTGGCGAAGTTGTTGTGTGGGGAAAACACATTGTGAATGGTAGAGAGTTACTTAAACAAATGCCAAAACGCGATATACTGGATAAAGCTCCAAAACATGATATCCGTGAATTTGATATAGGTTTAATGCTCGACAAACGCCTCCGCCGCGATAAAGAACATGTAAGAAAGCAACGCGAAATATTTAAAACGTTCGATGGAATCAATACAGAAGACCCCATTTTGCGTGCCTATAACGAAACAAAAGCAGAACAAGAACGTGAAAAGATAGAAAAAGAAATAGAGGAGAAACACAAAAATGCAGATGCTAAAATAGAGAAATAGTTTTTTCTGCAATGTTGCTTATAGTTTTCTTTGTGGCAAGAAATATGTTTTTTGAGCCTTATAAGTCGCTTTATCCAATATAAATCGCTACTTTTGCAAAAAATAAATAGACTTAAATTAATGGAAATTTCTATTTCAAAAAAAGTTCTTTATCGCGAGGTTATAGATTACATTATGATAGCCCTCGGATGTATCTCGTATGGCATTGGTTGGACCATTTTTTTACTACCAAACGACATTAGTACAGGTGGCGTTGCAGGTTTATCGTCTACTGTTTTCTGGGCTTTAAACATTCCAGTTTCCTATACTTATTTTGTTTTAAACGCCATTTTATTAACGGTAGCATTAAAAACACTTGGTTGGCGCTTTTGCGTTAAAACAATTTATGGTGTGTTGGTTATGACTTTTGCTACAGGTTTCTTGCGAGGATATTTTCCACACCCTACAATTATGCACGAACAGCCATTTGTTGCTATGCTTATAGGTTCGTTATTCTGTGGAATGGGTTTAGGTTTTTGTCTTTCTTATAATGGAAGTTCAGGCGGTTCTGATATTGTAGCCGCTATTGTAAACAAATATCACGATATTTCCCTTGGTCGAGTATTAATTTTAGTAGATACTTCTATTGTAACATTAAGTTATTTGGTTTTGAAAGATTGGGAACGTGTTATTTATGGTTATCTCTCGTTGTTTATAGTTTCGTTTGTGTTAGACCAAGTGGTAAATGCAGGCAGACGTTCCGTTCAGTTCCTTATTATTTCCGAACGATATAAAGAAATATGTAAACAAATTGTAGAAACTCCGCCTCATCGTGGCTGTACTATTATTGATGCTCACGGCTATTATAGCGGACAAACCACAAAAGTTGTATTGGTTGTTACCCGACAGCGCGAAGCAAGAACCCTTTATCATCTTATAAACGATATAGATCCACGTGCTTTTGTTACTCAAAGTCAAGTAATGGGTGTGTTCGGAGAAGGGTTCGATAAGTTTAAAATAAAGAACAAGAATAACAAAAAACATTTAGAAACAATTTCTTTAGAAGAAAAATAGCCCCCAAAAACCTATTTCGGTGTGTTAAGAACACGTTTCTTAATGCACCGTTTTTTTCTGCCTCTTGTTAATACCACATACTTTATTTCGCATTGCGTAAAAACAATAAGCCAAACAAAATTATTGTTGCCAAATTTTATTGTTGCATTTTTTTAATTTCTTATTTAAAATGCAACGATTTATAATTATAAATTTCAAAAATCTAATTACAAAATTATTTTTTTTAATTATAGTTTTCCGTGCTGTAATTACAGTGCATTATAAGTAGCCATAAACTTGCCTCTTAACATCTATAAAGGTACAAACTCTTAAACGCTAAAATAAAATTCATATCATTTTCTATATACCATATTCTTATGCGAAAATATGATTAGGCTACACAGTTTTTCGTAGTTTCTTATTTTAGTTATTAAGCTTTCTATTAAAGGATAGTAAACCACAGTGAAGGCTCTGATAAAGAACACAATAGCTATTAAATTTAAGATAACAAAAAGCATATTATACATATAAAACAAATAAAAAAACTACTACCCAATACTTTTTTAACAAAAAGTTCAGAGTACATAAATGCCTGAAAAACAATAACATTTATGCCATTTTCTACACTTTTAAACCGACTGCCACAAAACTACCCACAAAACTATACCTCTTTTACTTTGAATGGGGCTATTGAGTTTGTAACTTTGCACCATCGCACGGTAAAAAGCACTTGTGTGCGACAAAAAAAGCAAGTGCTACTTTTTATTAATCTTAATATATCAATTTATGCATTATTCAATTACAAAAAGAAAAATGGGTGTTGGACCCAAAAAAGGCACAACAATGTATGTTGCCAGAGCAGTTTGCCAAAAACAACGTGTAACTTTCGATAAACTTTGCGAGTTTATGGCAGATGGTTCCACAGTAAGTCAAGCAGATGTTGCAGCTGTTTTTTACAAATTCCGAACTGTATTAAACTTACTTTGTTCGCAAGGTAACATTGTAGATGCGGGACCGCTTGGCACATTCCGTCCTACTTTTACTGCGAAAGCTGTAGAGAAAGAAGAGGATTTTAAGCCTGCTACTCACATTAAAAAAACTATGGTTTTGTTTAGACCAAGTGTCGATTTCAGAACATTGCACGATGTTGAGTATTTTAAAATTCCTGCTTACGACAAAACAAAAGGTAAAAAGAAACCTGAAGGTGGCGGAGGCTCACAACCACACCCATAAAAAATGTTTTGAAATTGAAAGAAACTGAATTAGAGATGCACTAGAAATGGTGCATCTCTTTTTTTGTATCATATAAATATGCAACAAATCAAATACGAAATATTTTTATATTGCAGGCTTAATGCGTAAAAAGACATAAAAGAGAGTAGGATACCAATAAAAAAAACGATACCTTTTTGGAAATAATAGTGTAAACTGTATATGCTGATAGTACAGTTTTATAACCATTTGAGTTTAATAAAACAAAACTTTTTGTTCTAATACACATTCTCCTAACACCGTCTCTTTGTATTCGCTAAAAAAATAGCTATCTTTGCACAAAGAGGCAATGTGTGCTGTAGTGATTCAACATACAAAAATAAAACTCTGATCATTTAGATAAACTCAATATAAACACTATAAGGATATGAGGAAACATTTAATTTTGCTATGTATAATGGCTATTTTGTTGCCGTTACACACAACAGCACAATCGTTTAAAAAAGAAATTTATGCTAAACCAGAACTTTCGGCAAACAATTATCTTGCTTATCCTACGCCATCTGGAAAGCTAACTCCACCTCCAACGGGCTATATTCCGGTGTATATTTCGCATTATGGAAGGCACGGTTCGCGTTATCTTATTCACGATTATCAATATTTACGTCCATTACAAATACTCGAAAAAGCCGATTCTATAGGTGTTCTTACCAGTAAAGGAAAAGAAACTATAGCAAAAATACGCCGTATGTATGCCGAAGCATATAACAGATGGGGCGAACTTACACCATTAGGAGCAGAACAACACAAGCAAATAGCAAGAAGAATGTACAAGCGTTTTCCTTCTGTTTTTAAAGATTCTGTATGGGTAGATGCAAAATCGACGGTTGTTATTCGTTGTATTTTATCGATGGAAAACGAACTTCAGGAGCTTATAAGGCAAAACACACGTTTAAAAGTGCGTTGCGATGCCAGTGCACACGATATGTATTATATGAATCTTTCGGATAAAAAACTAATGTTACAAAAAGAAACCGAAGAAGTGAAAAATGCACAAAACGATTGGGATAAGCAACATTTAAACTTCCGTCCATTAATATCGCGACTTTTTACAGATAGTAGTTTTGTAGATAAAAACATAAACGTTGGACAATTTGTGCGCGATTTGTTTAGTCTGGCAGGTATTGTTCAGAATTCTGAAATACGCCATTCGTTATCGTTATACGATATTTTTACGCCCGACGAATTATATTCTCTCTGGCAACGGTCTAATGTTTGGTGGTATTTACATTATGCAGGAGCTCCACAAAATGGAGGAAACCAACCTTTTTCGCAGCGAAATTTGCTACGAAAAATAATAACCGAAGCCGATTCATGTTTATCGCTCCCACATCCAGGGGCAACTCTTCGCTTTGGACACGATACAATGATAATGCCTTTAACCTGTTTATTAAACCTTAACAACTATAATGTACAAGTGTTTAATCTTGACAGTTTGGAAACAAAAGGTTGGAACAGTGCACATATATTTCCAATGGCAGCAAATATTCAGTTTGTTTTTTATAAGAATCCTAAGAAACCCAAAGCCGATATTCTTATAAAAGCATTGCTTAACGAGGAAGAAGTTACAATGCCATTGCCTAAGACTTCTACTCCTTATTATTATAAGTGGAACGACTTTAAAACATTCTACCTTAAACTGCTTAATAATTACAAAGAACCGCAATAAAAATGGGTAGAAAGAGGAATAAATGAACAGAAAAGCGTATAGAAAGTTGCTTCTTAATTTACTGTTAGCAAACTTTTTATACGCTTTATATTTTTATTTTGCTATTGTTTATAGCAATTTTGGTAGTTCGTATAGCTTTGTGCCATTACTACCTTTTATTAGTATATAATGGTTTTTAGGCATATTGTGAGCTAATTCGGCTTTCACCTCTTCTACATCTTTAAATTTTTGGAATGTAGTTTTGGTTTTTCCAAATTCATCGCCCACAAGCCACACATTTGTAATGCCTGCTGCAAGCAGCAAATCTACTATTTTTTGATGTTCTTCGGCAGTAACATCTCCTAATTCTCGCATATCTCCAAGTATTGCCATTTTATTTTTTACAGCCATTAATCGGAAGTTTTCTATGGCAGCAGCCATACTTGAAGGGTTAGCATTGTAGGCATCAACAATAAGTTTGTTGTTTTGTGTTTCGGTTAGCTGAGAACGATTATTGCTTGGCACATAATTTTCTAATGCGTGGCAAATTTGTTGTGTTGAAACGCCAAAATGCAAACCTATAGCAATGGCAGCCAACATATTATCTAAATTATATGCACCTACAAGATGGGTAAGAACTTCTTTCCATTCGCCTCCAGCCTCATGCCAACGGAAGCGAAGAAAGGGTGCACAATCTACAATTTCGCCTTGTATATTTGCAGTTTCGTCTTGACCATACGAAACAATTCGTTCAAAATTGCGTTGTTCAGCCATTTCGGTAAGGTCGGTATTACTTTCGTTTAGGAAAAGTAAACAATTGTGTGCTTTCAAATAATCGTAAAGTTCGCCCTTTGTTTGTTTCACACCTTCAAAACTTCCAAAACCTTGCAGGTGAGCACGCCCTACATTTGTTATTAATCCACAGGTAGGTTCTACATATTCTACCAACTTTTTAATATCTCCCTTATGAGATGCTCCCATTTCTATTACAGCAATTTCGTGTTCGGGACGTAAACATAACAAGGTTTTAGGTACACCTACATCGTTGTTAAAATTGCCTTCTGTGTGCAATACATTATATTTCTCTGCCAAAACAGCCGAAATTAGCTCTTTCGATGTAGTTTTTCCGTTTGTTCCAGTAATACCAATCACAGGAATTTGGAATGTACGGCGGTGTTCTCTTGCTATTTCTTTGTAAGCCACAAGAGCATCGTCTACAAATATAATATGTTCGTTTCCTGCTTCAGCATATTCTTTCTCGTCTACAATAGCATAACTGCACCCTTTTTCTAATGCAGCTTTTGCAAATTTATTACCATCGAACGACGCTCCTTTCAGTGCAATAAATATACTTCCTTTGGGACAATTGCGACTATCTGTGGTTATTACGGGGTGTTGTTCGTATAGTTTATACAATTCTTTGCTGTCCATATCTTCGTTTTTTATACATACAAAGGTAATGGAAATAGTAGAAACATCAAAAGAAAGACGCTGCTTTTATTCGAGTCTATACAGAAAAGAAAGCATTCTTAAAAGCACTATGCCTATAGAAAAAAGCATTATCGGCAAGTATCTATCAATAAACACAAAAATATAGAAACGCCTTATATGATTTGTAGAAGTGGAACGACATAAAAAAACTTGAGAAATGCAGTTTATTTTCAAAACAGAAGACGATATAAAAATAATACATTAACTTTGTCCTATCAAACAAGAGAAATATCAGTGTAATACGGTTCGTGTTTGGACACAAACTAATTTAAAGTAACAGATGTTGTTACAAATAAAAACAAAAGATTAAAAACGTATGAAACCAATCTATTATAAAAAAAGCATTATCGGGCTACAATGGCTTATCTTCTTTGTTTATGTAGGCTTTCTTTTTATAGAATGTTATAAAACAAACAACGAAGTTGTGTTCGTTAATATTCCTATTAAGTATAATAATGAGCAATGCCCAACTCAAGATGTTGGAATTAGATTTACTAAAGGGGGAAAATTTACTCCAGCCAGTATGCAATTTTCATCTGATAAGTTCCCTGATAAAGAATTTGAAGTTAATAATTTTGATGGAGTTTTATTTTTAAAAAGTATTTACTGGAATAAGGAAGAACGTCCTACATTTTTAGGTTGCTGTATAGAACAAAAACACTTACAAGATAATGAACGAGAAATTCCATGTTTCTTATCAGCACAAAAAAAGGATATATATCACTACATTGCACTACTTTCTTATGTGAAAAGTGAACACATCTTTTTTCTAATTACACTTATAATTGCAATGTTAGCAATAATGCTCTTTTTTGTTATAAAAGTTAATTATTCGCCTATATTATTCAATTTAGCTGGAACTGCAGCTATATTTTTCTGCTTTACACCTCCAATAGCTTTGTTTTTGATACTTATAATATACTTTCTTCCTTCCAAAGAAAGAATGAAGAAAATAATAATGGGTAAAAAATAAAATTTTAGCGGATAATGAACACAACCTATTTTGGCAGGAAATAGACAGGCTTTGAAATTGATTTTAACCACAAAAAAGTACAAATTCATCGACAAATAAATAGACTTATAAATAAAAGTTCCACAAATTCAATAGAATTTGTGGAACTTAAAATTAATATTTGTTCTTAAAATAATTAGTTGTAATTTGTTTGTAAGAAGAAAACCATATATGGTTATATTTCTCTACAATTAAGAACGATGATTATTGTCGCGATGTTGGCGACGTTCTCCTCTTTCTCCACGTGGGCGACGCTGAGGTTCTACATATCCTTCTGGCTTTTCGAGCAAACAACGGTGTGAAAGTTTATATTTACCAGTTTTAGGATCAATATCAAGAAGTTTAACCGAAATTTTATCGCCTTCTTTTATTCCAGCTTCTTCAACTGTTGCTAAGTGTTTCCAATCAATTTCAGAAATATGAAGCAAACCATCTTTACCTGGTAAAATCTCAACAAAGCAACCATAAGGCATAATAGAACGAACTGTACCTTCGTAAACTTCTCCTATTTCTGGTACGGCAACAATTGATTTAATTTTGCCCATTGCAGCATCAATTGCAGTTTTATTGGGTGCAGAAACCTGAATTTTACCTACACCATCAACTTCGTCAATGGTAATAGTAGCTCCACTTTCTTCTTGCATTTGCTGAATTATCTTACCACCAGGACCAATAATAGCACCAATAAATTCTTTTGGAATTTCGAGAGTTTCAATTCTTGGTACTTGTGGTTTCATTTCCTTACGTGGTTCAGGAATTGTTTCTGTTATTTTATCAAGAATATATTCGCGAGCTTGTTTTGCTTGCATAAGTGCTTTCTCAAGAATTTCGAATGAAAGTCCATCACACTTTATATCCATTTGCGTTGCTGTAATACCATCGCGAGTACCTGTAGTTTTAAAGTCCATATCGCCTAAGTGGTCTTCATCGCCAAGAATATCACTAAGTACAGCATATTTCTCTTCGCCAGGATTTTTTATTAAGCCCATTGCAATTCCTGAAACAGGTTTTTTGATAGGAACACCCGCATCCATCAAAGCAAGTGTACCAGAACATACGGTAGCCATAGAAGAAGAACCGTTAGATTCTAATACCTGACTTACGAGACGTACTGTATAAGGAAAATCTTCTGGTATCATTCCTTTCAAACCACGCCATGCTAAATGTCCATGTCCTATTTCACGACGACCAACTCCACGTTGTGCTTTTGCTTCGCCAGTGCAGAAAGGAGGGAAATTATAATGAAGAAGGAAACGTTGGTAACTCTTATCGAGCACATTGTCTACCATCTTTTCGTCTAACTTCGTTCCTAATGTACAAGTTGCAAGTGCTAATGTTTCGCCACGTTGGAAATAAGCACTTCCATGAGGCATTGGTAATGGATTAACTTCGCACCAAATTGGACGAATTTCATCGCAAGCACGACCATCCATGCGTTTGCCTGTATCAAGAACACTACGACGCATTGAGTCGCGTTGTACATCAGCAAAATATCTTTCTATTTCTGCGTGTTTTTCTTCAAGGTCGTCTTCAGAGAGTTCTGTATGTGCAGCATCGTAACGTTCTATGAAGTCTGTTTTTATTTTATCGTAAACTTCCTCACGATGTTTCTTATCGTCGTCGCCACTTTGTGCCTGTGCGTAGCAAGCATCGTATGTTTCTTTCTTAACTTGCTCGCGAAGTTCTTCATCGTTTATTTCATCGCAATATTCGCGCTTAACATCTGTACCAAGTTCTTTTGCAAGTTCTTCTTGAATTTCGCACATTGGTTTAATAGCATCGTGTGCAGCTTTCAAAGCATTAATAAGATCTTGCTCAGACACTTCGTCCATTTCGCCTTCTACCATCATAATATTATCTTTGGTAGCACCAACCATTATGTCCATATCAGCTTCTTTCATCTGTTCGAAGGTTGGATTTATGACATATTCTCCATTAATTCGTGCAACACGAACTTCAGAGATAGGATATTCGATAGGTATATTTGAGCATTGCATAGCTACAGATGCTGCAAAACCTGCCAATGCATCGGGCATATCGATACCGTCAGCTGAGAGAAGCATTACGTTAACAAATACTTCTGTGTGATAATCTGAAGGAAAAAGTGGACGAAGAACACGGTCTACAAGACGTGAAGTTAGTATTTCATCATCGTTAGCTTTGCCCTCGCGTTTAGTAAAACCACCAGGAAATCTACCTGCAGCTGCGTATTGTTCGCGATAATCTACTTGCAAAGGCATAAAGTCTGTACCTGGAACTGCCTCTTTAGCTGCACAAACTGTTGCTAAAAGCACAGTGTTACCCATTCTAATTACTGCTGCGCCATCAGCTTGTTTTGCAACCTTTCCAGTTTCAATTGTGATGCTTCTTCCATCAGACAATTGAAGAGTTTTCGTAATTACGTTCATCTAAAATTTAAATACTTATTGTTTTGACCTAACATCATAAAGAAATGCAAAAACTGCGAAAAAAGTAAAAGAACAAATAGAAATTTAACTTGTTAAGCATTTTACATTTCCACATAACTTTTTAAAATCGCACAAATTTAATGATTAATTGCTTAACAGACGAATAAAAGCTCATTTATTTTATTGTTCATATTGCTTTCACATACTTTCTACGTAGCTATAGAACATTATTTATATTCATTTCACTTTGTTTGTTAAAAAACTATCTTGTATACAGCAAACTTTGCAACTTGGTTGCATATTCTTTTATTTAACTTTGTCGCAAAATTAGTAACAAAACAAAAAACGATGAAGAAAAAAGTTATAAGAATTATCCTTACTTCTGTATTGCTATTAATAGCATGGTTGATAGACCGAAACTACAATTTGCCTATGTGGCAAACATTAATTGTTTATTTTGTGCCCTATTTGCTTATTAGTTATGATGTATTGGGCGAAGCTGTAGAAGGAATTATGGAAGGAAATCCTTTCGACGAAGACCTTCTTATGTCTATTGCTACAATTGGAGCCTTTATTATTGGATTTTTACCCAATGGAGAACCCGAATTTTTAGAAGGTGTTTTCGTTATGCTATTCTTCCAAATTGGAGAACTCTTTGAACATTATGCCGAAGACAAAACTCGAGATTCTATTTCTAACCTTATGGATATTCGCCCCGACTCTGCAAATGTTATAAAAAAAGGCGAAATCATCGTAACAAATCCCGCTAATGTTGCCATTGGAGAAACGATACTTGTGAAACCGGGAGAGAAAATTCCGCTCGATGGAGAAATAATTGAAGGCAACTCTAGTCTTAACACTGTAGCCTTAACAGGCGAAAGCATTCCAAAAGATGTTACTTTGGGCGACAATGTTGTATCAGGGTGCGTGAATATCTCTGGGTTATTGAAAATAAAGGTAAGTAAAACTTTCAATAATTCTACTGCTTCAAGAATTCTACAGTTAGTAGAGGAAGCAAGTGAAAATAAATCGAAGAACGAATCATTTATTCGTCGCTTCGCACACATATATACTCCTATCGTTGTTATTGCTGCAATTATTCTAGCGTTTATTCCACCTTTTTTTGCTGACAGTTATAACGATGCTCTTTCTACTTGGCTTTACCGTGCACTTACATTCTTAATTGTTAGTTGTCCGTGTGCTTTGGTTATTTCTATCCCATTATCGTTCTTCTGTGGTATTGGAGGTGCCGGACATATAGGTATTCTTATAAAAGGTGGAAATTATATGGAAGCTTTAGCACGTGCAAAAACTATTGTTTTCGATAAAACTGGAACATTAACTCGTGGTGTTTTTGAGGTAGAAGCTATTCACCCTAATCAGTTTTCAGAACAAGAACTCTTGCATCTTGCAGCACATGTTGAACAATTTTCTACACACCCAATAGCAATTGCTCTGAGAAATGCTTATAAAGATACGGGGTGCGAATGCAAAGTAGAAAACATAAAAGAATTTGCCGGACAAGGAATTTCTGCCGAAATAAACGGTAAAAACGTATGTGTAGGTAACAAAAAATTTATGGAACATATAGGTGCTGAAATTGTTGCCTGTAGCAAATGCCAACATTCAAAGGGGACCTCTGTACATGTAGCCATAGATGGCAAATATGTTGGTCATATTGTGATAGCCGACCAAATAAAAACCGATGCTTCTTCGGCTATCGCGAACTTAAAGAAAATTGGAATAGAAAAAACAGTAATGCTAACTGGCGATCGTAAAGAAGTAGCCGATGTAATTGCTAATAAATTAGGAATAGACGAATATTATAGCGAACTAATGCCTGCTGATAAAGTTGAACACGTTGAACGCTTATTACACCAAAAACCTATTAAAAGTACACTTGCTTTTGTGGGAGACGGTATAAACGATGCACCTGTTTTAGCCCGAGCTGATATTGGAATTGCAATGGGAGCACTTGGAAGTGATGCCGCAATAGAGGCAGCAAATGTTGTTCTTATGGACGATAAACCTTCAAAAATAGCCAAATCCATCGCTATTTCTAGAAGAACTATTGGCATTGCTCGACAAAATGCAGTATTTGCTATTGGTGTAAAAGTCGCAGTTCTTATACTTTCTACTGTAGGAATAGCAACAATGGGAATGGCTGTTTTTGCAGATGTTGGCGTAATGGTATTAGCAGTGCTAAATGCCACCCGTGCTTTAAGAGTAAAATAAATTTGTAATTCGAAATTTATAAACAAAATTATTTGCTTTAATATAATACCCTCATATAGCTATTTCTGTATTATGGGGGTATTTTTTTACTTTCTATATAGTGTTAAACTATGCGTAACAATGCTACAAGTTTAATGCTCAATTTATTCTTAATAAGAAATAAAATACTGGTTTAATGCTCTGTTTTTTTCTTTTTAAAAATAATAAATAGGAAATAGAATGATAGTATTTACCAACTATATTTTCCCTTCCTCGCGATAAGAATAAAAGTGTTGTTGGGCAACTATAACGTGGTCTACAAAATAAATATGCATTGTATCGGCAGCTTTCTTTAAACTGTTAGTAATATTGTCGTCTTCTCTACTAGGACGAGGGTTTCCGCTGGGGTGATTGTGGCATAAAGCAATAGCAGTAGCATTTCTTAGTAATGCTTCTTTTAAAATTATACGTATATCAATAGCAGTTCCAGTAATACCTCCGTGCGAAATACATTTAGCTTCTATAAGGTCTAACTTTTGATTCAACAATAAAATCCACGCTTCTTCAATATCTTTATCTTGAACTTTTGGATACATATAGTTGTATATAGAAATAGCCGAATTAAGATTTAGACGTTTTTCAATATCAGATGCCTGTCGTCTTTTTCCTAATTCGCATGCGGCAAGTATAGTTACAGCCTTTGCTTCGCCTATACCCATATAGGTTGTAAGGTCGGTAATAGATAATTTCCCAAGAGTATTAAGATTGTTCTTGCAATCTGCTAACACTCGTTTCATAAGTTCTACAGCTGTTTCGCGTGTTGATCCAGAACCAATAAGAATAGCTAAAAGTTCGGCATTAGAAAGAGTTTCAGCTCCAAAGTTAATTAGCTTTTCGCGTGGTTGATCTTCTTCTGCCCATTTATCAATGGTTAGTTTTGTTATCTCCATTGTGTTTGCTGTTATTTATAGAAATTCTTCTCGAAAGCAGCAAATTCGTCTTTGCCTTTTATGCAACGTTTCCACCATGCTTCAATAAATCCGAAACCGTAGCCCATAAGTTGCACGAAAGCAGCGCGAATACTAAGAAAGCCAATTTTTATGCTTTTGTTTTGAATAGTACTATCTATCAAGATTAAGAGTGAATAGAGTAGGATAGGGGCAATAGCACATATACAAAAAGATAAACCCACAGTTTTTGAAGAATAAGAAACCGATGGCACGAGCGAAACGAAAAGACCGATAATAAAAAGTAGGCTAAGGAATATAACACCCACGGTGAATACCATTGGTAGCAGATGAACTAGTTTCAGCGATTCTGGATATTTCTTATAAAGGTTTATGCGTGCAATCCCCGAATTGTACACTTGTCTATAAAATTTTCTGAAATCGGTACGGCGTTTGTGCCAAACCCATGCATCTGGAAAGAGGCGACAACGTTTATTAGCTTTAAAAATACGGATAGAAAAGTCTATATCTTCTCCGAAACGCATTTTAGAAAAACCTCCAAGTTCCATATAAACATTGCGACGAATGCCCATATTGAAAGAACGAGGATAGAACTTGTCTAGCTTTTTTTTGCCACCACGAATGCCACCCGTAGTAAAAAACGATGTCATAGAGTATGAAATAGCTTTCTGAGTATCAGAAAATGATTCGTGGGCAGCGTCAGGACCACCGAAAGCATCGGCAGGTTCACGTTTAAGTTCTTCTTCAATAGCACTTAAATATCCCTCGGGTAATACAACGTCAGAATCTAATATTAGTAAGTATTCGCCTTTTGCACGTTCAGCACCATAATTTCGGCTTTGTCCTGGACCAGAATTAGGTTTCATAAAATAATGCAAATCAAGTTGATTTGAGTATTTTCTGCAAACCTCTTCGCATGTTTTTTGTGAACCATCTTCTACAATTATAACTTCAAAATCAGTGAAAGTCTGACCTAACAAACTAGATAGAAGTTCGTTTACTTCGTCTGGACGATTAAAAACGGGAACAATAATGCTGTATTTCATAATACTTAGGTTAGGTTGGTGCATTATGCGGTATTATAAAAAAGAAAAAAGGACAGAAAGTTGGGTTGTTTTCTCAACTTTTGTCCTTTTGTTGTATTATGCGTTTATACGACCTAAGTAACTTCCGTCGCGTGTATCAATCTGAATAGTTTCGCCTTCGTTAATAAAGAGTGGAACTCTAACTACAGCGCCAGTCTCTAATGTGGCAGGTTTTGTAGCGTTTGTAGCTGTATTTCCTTTTACTCCAGGTTCGCTATGTGTAATTTTCAATACAGTTTTAACAGGCATCTCGGCAGAAAGGATAGTTCCATCAGAAGTATCTGTAACAACTTCTACTATGTCGCCTTCTTTCATATAGTCAGCTCCTGTAATTTGGTGGAGAGGAATAGGAATCTGTTCAAAAGTTTCCTGATTCATAAAGATATATCCAGTAGGGTCTTGATAAAGATACTGGTACGGACGACGTTCAACGCGAACATCTTCAAGTTTAAAACCTACTTGGAATGTACGCTCTAATACACGACCATCAGCAACATTCTTCAGTTTAGTAATCATAACCGTATTACCCTTACCCGGCTTCCTATGTTGAAAGTCAATACAAGTCCAAATCTTTCCATCAAGACGGATACATGTCCCGATTTTGATTTCTTGTGAATTAATCATAATCTATTATTTATATTTATTATTTATTTGTTACGGGATAATTTGCTTTGCGCTGCAAAGTTAAGCAAAATATGGAAAAAAACATAAATTATTCAGCTAAAAAACAGCCTTTTCTTGGTTAATTGAAAAAGAATAAGTAATTTTGCAACCCATAACGTGAGATTGTGTCTCAACGTAGAGTTTATTTTGCATAATAACATAAAAAGAATATATAACAATGAAAAGAACATTTCAGCCTCACAACCGTCGTCGTGTAAATAAACACGGTTTTCGTGAAAGAATGGCAACAAAAGATGGTCGCCGTGTTTTGGCAGCTCGTCGTGCAAAAGGTCGTAAGAAACTTACTGTGTCTGACGAACATCACGGAAAGTAATCTAAAGGCTTATAGAAAATTGACTTAGAAACGGAAAGAAGGAGAGACTATTCTTTGCTTCTTTCCGTTTTTTTATTTAACTTTGCCCATAATAAGATATATAGTATAATAAAAATGACGTCAAAGGGATTCGTCCACAGCTTTTTTAGTACCTATATTTGGGGAAATGTCCTCGCAATAGTAATTCTCGTAACAATACTTTTTATAGGTGTGCGATATGGAATTGACTATTATACCCACATGGGCGAGTCTATCGTTGTGCCAAATGTACTTCATAAACAATACGACGATGCGCTCGATATTATGGATAAAGTAGGATTGACAATTGAAGTCTCTGATACAGGATACGTAAAAAACTTACCACCCGATTGTATTTTAGAACAGACACCTGCTGGCGGGAAACGTGTAAAATCTACACGCGTTATATATGTAACTATTAATGCTGCCAGTGCGCCAACATTACCTTTACCAGATTTGGCAGATAATAGTTCTCTTAGAGAAGCGCAAGCAGAATTACTTTCAATGGGTTTTAAAGTGGGCGATCCTGAATATGTTCCTGGAGAAAAAGACTGGGTTTATGGCGTTTTGGTAAATGGAAAGCCTGCACAGGCAGGAGATCGGATTCCTAACGATGCCGTAATAGTATTACAAGTGGGCGATGGAACACGTAATGCAAACGATACTATAAATCAGTCGGGAAGTAGATATGAAGATGTAGAGGTTGAAGAGCCTAAATACGAAGAGTATTATGATTGGGTGGAAGTTCCTGTAGATGAAAATGGAAACGAAATAAAAGAAGAAAGTAAATCTACTCCACGTACGGTTCCTTCTGTTCCACCAAAATCGCCAGCTTTACCGCCTGACCAGAATGCACCAAAGCCAACTGAATAAAGAGTAAGGTATGATAGACAACGAAGAATACTTTAATGAAGATTTAGTTGACAATCTTTTAGACGAAGATGAGATAACAACTGATACGGGTGAACTTTACGAACACTTTAGAATGGTGGTAGATAGTGGGCAAGGTTCTGTACGGATAGATAAGTTTTTATTCGAACGAATGCCTAATTCTAGCCGTAATCGTATTCAGAAAGCTGCTGAAGCTGGTAGCATTTATGTTAATGGGACGCCAGTAAAAAGTAGTTATAAGGTTCGGCCTAACGATGTTATCACTCTAATGTTAGGCTGCCCGAAACACGATAATACAATTGTTGCCGAAGATATACCACTTAATGTTGTTTACGAAGACAACGAAATTATGGTAATAAATAAACCTGCGGGACTTGTTGTGCACCCTGGAGCTGGAAATTTTCACGGAACACTTATCAATGCTATAGCTTGGCATTTGCGCGATTTAAAGAATTTCGACCCAAACGATCCTGCTGTTGGCTTGGTTCATCGTATTGATAAAGATACAAGTGGACTTCTTTTAATAGCTAAAACTCCTGATGCAAAAACAAATCTTGGTAAACAGTTCTTTAATAAAACAACACATCGTAGCTATGTTGCATTAGTCTGGGGAAACTTTACAGAGAACGGAGGACGAGTAGAAGGAAATATTGGACGCAATCCAAAGGACAGACTACGTATGAAGGTGTTTTCTCCTAATTCGGGTATAGGGAAACCTGCTGTTACGCACTATAAAGTTTTGGAACGATTTGGCTATACCACTCTAATAGAATGTGTATTAGAAACAGGTCGAACACACCAAATTAGGGCACACATGAAACATATTGGACACCCACTTTTTGGAGATGAACGCTATGGCGGCACAGAAATATTGCGAGGACAGCGTTCTAGTACATATAAAGCCTATATACAAAATTGTTTTAAGTTGTGTAACCGACAAGCCTTGCACGCAAAAACACTTGGCTTTGTTCACCCAAATACTGGAGAGCAAATGGACTTTACAAGTGAACTTCCCAATGATTTAGCAAACGTAATAGAGAAGTGGCGAAATTATATAAATGGTAAACAAGAACTATCGTGAGCTTCTTGCATAATTAAAAATAAGTAATAAGAATGAAAGATATGAAACGTACAATAGCCATCGTTTGTGGTGGCGATTCTTCAGAACACGATGTTTCGCTCCGTTCTGCACAAGGATTGTATTCCTTCTTCGATAAGGAACGTTACAATATTTATATAGTCGATGTAAAAGGAACAGATTGGCATGTAAACCTCGATAATGGGCACACTGCACCTATTAATAAAAACGATTTTTCGTTTAATAATAATGGTCAGACCATCTTTTTCGACTATGCATATATTACTATACATGGACGTCCAGGCGAAAATGGTATTATGCAAGGCTATTTTGAGCTGGTAAATATTCCTTATTCTACATGCGATGTATTGGCATCGGCACTCACATTCGATAAGTTTGTGCTGAATCGTTATTTGAAATCATATAGCATTCATGTTTCTGAAAGTATTTTGCTTCGTATTGGCGATGCATACAACGAAAAAGAAATAGCAGAGAAAATAGGTATGCCATGTTTTGTAAAACCAGCAACCGATGGTAGTAGCTTTGGTGTTTCAAAAGTAAAGAATGCCGACCAATTAGCTCCTGCACTTCGTAAGGCTTTTATGGAAAGTTCAGAAGTTATGGTAGAAAGTTTCCTTGATGGTGTTGAAATAACACAAGGAATATATAAAACGAAAGAAAAGTCGGTTCCATTCCCCATCACAGAAGTGGTTACAAGCAACGAGTTTTTCGATTATAATGCTAAATACAATGGCGAGGTAGACGAAATTACTCCTGCTCGTATTAGCAAAGAATTGGCTGAAAAGGTAACAGAGGTTACTTCTCACATCTACGATATTCTGCACGCAAATGGTATTATTCGTATCGATTATATTATTACAAAAGATAACAATGGAAACGATGTTATCAATATGCTCGAAGTAAATACTACTCCAGGAATGACCGTTACAAGTTTTGTTCCACAACAAGTGAAAGCTGCCGGACTTGACATAAAAGATGTACTAAGCGATATAGTAGAAAACCAATTCTAAATATGTTATATAATATAAGGTGTAGACCAATATGGCTCTGCACCTTTATTTGTTTATAGCAACTGTTTAAAAATAGCTAACACATAAATATAATAGGTTATGAAAACACCTTCTGAATTTGACGATATACGACCATTTGAGTCTGAAGAACTACCCGAAGTTTACAATCGCTTGCTTGCAAACAAACAATTTCAACAAGTATTAAACTATCTTTATCCTGGTGTGCCTATAGATGCTATTTCGCAGAAGATGCACCAGTGTAAAACCAGCCTTGAATTTCAGAAAGCTTTTGCCTATCATTTTCTGCAAGGACTCATAGATAAGGCTAGTACGGGGTGTGATATGGACTCATCGGAGAT
The DNA here is from genome assembly GCF_900454935.1 of Prevotella pallens. Lineage (NCBI taxonomy): Bacteria > Pseudomonadati > Bacteroidota > Bacteroidia > Bacteroidales > Prevotellaceae > Prevotella > Prevotella pallens. The sequence goes on along the minus strand of NZ_UGTP01000001.1, from coordinate 21,539 downwards.
TGATAACACAAAGCAATATACATTTGTTAGTAATCATCGTGATATTGTACTCGATTCTGCTTTTCTTTCAAAGTTGCTAATAGATAACGGCTTTGCCACTACTTGTGAAATTGCTATTGGCGATAATCTTTTATCGTTACCGTGGGTACGCGACTTAGCACGACTTAACAAGAGTTTCATTGTAAAGCGTGATCTTACTCCTCGCGAACTTATGCAGGCAAGCATAAAGATGGCACGCTATATGGTGTTTGCTCTCAAAGAGAAACACGAAAATCTATGGATTGCACAGCGAGAAGGGCGTGCTAAAGATTCTAACGACCTTACACAAAAGTCTGTTCTTAAAATGTTTGCATTGGGAGCCGAAGGTACATTACTCGAAAGACTTCAGCAATTCCATATCGTTCCACTTTCTATTTCTTACGAATACGACCCTTGCGACTATCTAAAGGCTGCAGAAATGCAAGCAAAACGCGATAATGCAAATTGGAAAAAAGCATCTATGGATGATGTTCTCAGTATGCAAACTGGCATAATGGGCTATAAAGGCTCTATTCATTATCACGCTGCTCCTTGTATTGACGCATATTTAGACTCACTGAAAAATGCAAATATGGCAAACGGTCCTCTGTTAGATGCCGTTTGTGAACATATAGATAAAGAAATACACCGCAACTATCGCCTTTATACCAACAATTATGTTGCACTGGACGAACTTGAGGACACCACAACTTACGCTAATAAGTATACTGACGCTGATAAAGCAAAATTCGATGCTTATATAGAACAACAACTCGCAAAAATAACACTCCCAGGTAAAGACGAAGTATATTTGCGCCAACGTCTATTGGAAATGTATGCCAACCCTACTCGCAACTATATAAAAGCTAATGCGTAAATCGTTCTTCTTTTTGTTTCTCATCGTCATTCTGTTGGTAGCTTGTACTAACGATAGTTTTAAAACGGGCGATTCGGAATACTCTTATCTGCAGTCCGACTTTGTTGAGGCTACTACTAATACCAATGCTGCTTTTGTTTCGGCTGTTACCGACGATGGCGATACTCTTTTGTTGCATTCGGCTTTAAGTGCAAAATGGGCAACAAAGGCAGATACCACCTATAGGGCACAACTATATTATAGTAGAAACAACTTAGAAGTTGTGCCCATAGCTATTTCTAAAGTTTATGTTCTGCCAGTGTCGCAACAACCGCATACCACAAATACACCCGATCCAATGGGCTTTACCAGTGCTTGGATAGCCAAAACACGAAAGTATATTAATCTTGAATTGGCTCTAAAGACGGGTAAGGACACAGAAAATGAACAGTCGTTAGGCGTAAGTTTAGAAAATGTAGTATCGTCGGTAAGCGGAACAAACAAATATACACTACGTTTGCTACACCAGCAAAACAATGTTCCTCAATATTACACAGTGCGCACTTTTGTTAGCATTCCAACCACCTTTGCGCATAAAGGCGACAGTATAGAAGTGCACATAAATACCTATAAAGGGGAGGTTATAAAAGCCTTTATTTTATAATATTTTAGTTTTTTCTTCTTGTTTGCTTGTTGTTCGGTCTGTTATATTGCATCGAATATTTTGCGAAATGTGTTGCGTACATTCCACGAATGGTTGGTGTACATTCCGTTAGGCGTAGGGGCAGATTTATCTCGCCCGTATATGTTTGTTGTTGTTTTGTGGTTGGTTATTCGTTGTGTTCGTGTGTGTTTGTTGTTGTTTCGTGGTTGTGAATGTATATGCGGGCACGATAAATCGGCGTATACGGTGGGTGTTCGTAGCGTACACGGCTGGTGTTTGCTGCATATACGGTTGTTGTTGGTAGCGTATATAATGGTTGTTTGCACTGTGTTTAGTGGCTGATTTATTTGCTATATGTGGTATGGCGATGTGTGTGCGCAATTGTTCGTACATATTTGTTTTCTGTTTCTATTATGAGTGTGCGACGATGTTATACGCAATAGATGGTTTTACTTACGTGTAAGTAAAACTTTATTTACGTGTAAGTAGAGTTTTATTTACGTGTAAGTAAAACTTTATTTATGTGTAAATAAAACTGTTTGATGCGTGTGAAAATATTGCGCAACCATAGTGAAAGATATGTGTAACTATAGTAAAAGAAATGCGCAACCATAGTGGGAACGACACGCAACTATTGTGAACGTGGTGGGAGAGCGGAGAGAAGAAACTGTGAGGGTTGGGCGAATGTGTTGAGTGTACACAACTGCGTTGGCTATGTTTTTGTTGCAAAGTTTTTTAAGTTGCGCAATGGAAGAGCATTTTGTTGCTACTCTAACAGTGTGTTGTGGGTTAGAGGCTATGTGTTTGGTTTGAATAAGAGGCTGTTTGTTGCGGTTTTTTAGTTTGGTTTAGATAAAAATAAAAGGCAAGCGATGTTGTTTTCGCTTGCCTTTTGTGTTGTCGGGATGACTGGATTCGAACCAGCGACCCCTACGTCCCGAACGTAGTGCGCTACCAACTGCGCTACATCCCGCTTTAACGCCAAATGGATTGTTGTGTAGTAATATTGCTATATTTTGTTTTTGCTATTACTATTTGTCGTTAAATGCACTGCAAAGGTATAAAAAAAAGTAGAATTGCAGAAACATTTGTCTTATATTCGTAAGCAGGCGCAAATGTGTTTGTGGCATTGCTACCTTGTGAGTTGCTTGCTCATGTATCGCACAGGATACCAAACGGCTATCCACCCCACAACAATAACAGTGGCAAATATGGCAACAATGTCCCATGGGTGTACGCTAATGGGATAGGCGTTCACAACGAAGTTTCCTGCTTGATTGCCGAGTTTCACTAATCCGTAAGTTTGTTGCAACCAGCATAAAAATAGTCCGATGGCAATACCAATTATGGCACCTGCAGCCGAAATCATACGTCCTTCGAACAAAAACACCTGATTTATTTGTTTATCAGAGGCTCCCAGGTTGCGCAATGTTTGTACGTCGTTTTTCTTATCAATCATTAGCATAGAGAGCGACCCTATGATATTGAAGCATGCAACCATTAGAATGAAAGTGAGAAATGCGTATGCAAAGAGTTTCTCTATGCGCATAATGTTGAATGTATCCGCCTGTTGTTCGTAGCGGTCTTTTACCACAAGTTGGTTGCCCACAATGTGTTCTATTTCCCCTTTCACCTTATCTATATCTTCGCCCGCTTTGAGGCGTAGTTCTAGCGATGTAATTTCGCCCTGTCTGTTGAAGAGTCGTCGTGCGAATGGTAGCGATGTAATAATATAGTTGTTGTCGTATTTGTTTTGCTTTACTTGGAATATGCTTTTTGGCGATAGTAGCGAGTCTGCCACGAAGGCATTCATAGGGTTCGATGCATCGTATTGTCCTTTTCGTTGTGGTGCATATATGTGTAGATAGTTTTTCCAGTCGATGCCCGTGTTTAGCTGTTGTGCTACGCCAATACCTAAGATGCCATAGTCTAAGTTGGCAATATGCAGTTTGAAAGTTCCATCGCCTATTAGTATATGGCTGATGTTGGTAAGCGAGTCGAAGTTTTCGGCTACGCCTTTTACGGTTACCATTATTTGTTTGCCTTGATAGGTAGCCAATGCTTGGTCGGCAACACATTCGGTAGCAACTTCTATACTGGGCAATGTTTTTATTTTGTGCAAAAGCGGATTGTCGGCTGCAATAGTTTTTCCTTTTGCAGCTTCAACCTTTAGTTGTGGGTCGAAGTTGGTGAAGAACGAAGCTACGAGATCGGAGAAACCATTAAATCCGCTCAGTACCACAACCAGTGCCATAGTAGCAACAGCCACCCCAATTACCGATATCAGGCTGATAACGTTAATGGCGTGGGTGCTTTTCTTTGAAAAAAGATAGCGGCGTGCAATATAAAAAGGAAAACTCATTACTTCTTCAGAAGTTCGTCTATGCGTTCAATATAATCTAACGAGTCGTCAATGAAGAAGCGTAGTTCTGGAATAATGCGCAACTGGTTGTGTACGCGTTGTCCTAAATCGTATCGTATAGTTTTCTCGTTTTTATTAATGTTTGTAAGAAGTTCTTCTGCTTTGTCCGATGGAAATATACTAAGATAAGCAGTACAGATGCTCAAATCTGGGCTAACCTTTACTCGTGTAACGCTAACCAATACGCCGTGCATAGCACGTGTTTGACTTTGGAATATGCTTGCAAGCTCTTTTTGTAGTAGGCGTGCAATGCGATTTTGTCTTGTTTCTTGCATTTTCTGTTTATATTTTATTGCAAATTTACGGTAATTCTCTCATATATCAAAATAAGGCTCTTAAAATTAGTATTGGCGAATATCCCTCCCAGAGTGGATAAAATCTAAAATAGTGTTAAATATATAAAGTGAGTAGGGGTTTTGTGTTTTTCTGCGTTTTATAAGTGAAGTTCAGCGAGAGCTTCTATAAAAGTGATGAACTTTTTAAATACGATATATGCTTTTTTCTACAGATTAAGTTAATGTAACTATGTGATGAACAATGTTGGCGCTCTTCGTTGGTTGAAACGCGGAGCTCAACGAACAAAACTTTTTCGACAAACTTAGAAGGTCTAAATTGGGCTGAAAAGTTACCATTTTTGTCCTGATAAGTCTGAAGAAAACAAGAACCTACTTAAATATAATCTACAAACGGAGGGGGCGCATCTGTGCAGATGCGCCCTCAATGTGTTTAGTAAGTGGGACCTAATTTTATATAAAAACCACTTTTTAGCCTTATAACTGAAAGAAAAATGCTACATTTGCTGGAAAATAACTGAACTGCTATGCAAAAATATGCTGACTATATAAAGGAGATAGAAATAGATTCGCTGTGGGCTGGACAGAAGCACATACGTTGGGAGCTTAATAGGCACGTAAATATATTAAGCGGAATTAATGGAGTGGGGAAGAGTACCATTCTGAATAAGGTGGTAAAAGGACTTGCACAAGGTGGCGAGTTTTCAAGCCACATGTTGAAAGGCGTTCATATAAAAGTATCGCCAGACGATGCAACATGGATTAGGTACGACATTATTCGTTCGTTCGATCGGCCGCTAATGAACATAGAAAGCATAAGCAAGGCAGACTTAAATCTTGTTACAGAACTTGATTGGCAATTGTTTCAGCTGCAGCGTAAGTATCTAGACTATCAGGTGAATGTTGGAAACCGTATAATAGAAACACTGCAAAGTGGTGCGCCTGACGCTGCAACCAAAGCACAAACATATTCGGCTCCGAAACTATTGTTCCAGAACATAATAGACGAACTGTTTGCTGAGACAGGTAAAAAAATAGTGCGTTCGGAGAATGAAATACGTTTCTCGCAAATGGGTTGTACGTTGTATCCTTACCAATTGTCGAGTGGCGAAAAACAAATGCTGGCTATATTGCTAACAGTTTTGGTGCAAGATAGTAGGTCGTATGCTTTGTTTATGGACGAACCAGAGGTGAGTATGCACATAGAGTGGCAGAAGAGATTGATAAGTTTAATATTAAGTTTAAACCCAAATGTGCAGATAATACTCACTACGCACAGTCCGGCGGTTATTATGGACGGTTGGTTAGACAAGGTAACCGAAGTGGACGAGATTACTGTGGGGTAAGAAAACAACGAAACTTAATGGGAAAACAGCTTAAAGACAATCTGTCGTCAGCCTATTTTGAAGCAGCAAACCGACTGCAAGGACGTAAGACACGAAAAAGAATTGTGGCGTATGTAGAGGCATACGACGACATTTTCTTTTGGCGTACGGCTCTTAGCAGATTTGAAAACGAACACCGCTACTTTGAAGTTATGCTGCCATCGCGCCACACGCTTACCAAAGGAAAACGCTCGGTGCTGATGAATTTAATTTCAGGTAATGTGGGCGAAAGTATGATAGCTTGTGTAGATGCCGATTACGACTATCTGTTACAAGAAACAACACCCACATCGCGCACAGTAAACCACAATCCGTACGTATTTCATACCTATGCATACGCCATAGAAAACCTGCAATGTTGTGCCGAAAGTCTGCACGATGTTGGTGTTGCCGTAACGCTGAACGATAAGCCTATATTCGATTTTGAAGAATATCTACGCCTTTACAGCGAAGCAATATTTCCATTGTTTGTTTGGAGTATATGGTTCTACAGGAATGGTATTTATGGAAAGTTCTGCATTACCGATTTTAATAGAGTTATAGAAATGGGTAATTTTAATTTCCACACTGTTTATCAGAACATAGAACGATTGCGCCACAAAGTAGCAGCAAAAATACGTCAGTTTCAACGAGAATATCCCGATGCAAAAGAAACCTATTTGGCTGTAAAACAAGATATAGAACAGCTTGGAGTAACACCCTCAACAACCTATTTGTATATTCAAGGGCACCATTTGTTCGACAACGTGGTTGTGCCAGCACTGAAGAAGGTTTGTAACAAGTTGATGGACGATAGGGAACAAGAAATACATCGCAATGCACGACATATAGTGCAACAGCGCAACGAGCTTTCGAGCTACAATAAAAGTATAGAGAGCATTGTTTCTATGCTACGACGTAATGTAAACTATGCTAATTGTGAACCTTATATACGGTTGCAAACCGATTTAGGACATTTCTTAGACAACGATAACACCGAATAATCTCATAGTTCTTATTTATACATTTGGTAGCATTCAGTCTGAAGAAGAACTGCTATAATATATGATGTGTACCATCTACAGCGTGTATAGTGTAGATTGATGAATGGACGATTACAGCATACTAAACCAATTAACCCAAATCAGCCATTAGATCACAATATGTATAGTTCTTATTACTCTGGTATTGTTTTCTAACATATTTTATTTTCTTATCAGCATCTTGTCTGTCTTTGTAACTTAACGTAGCCCACTACGCCTGCGTTGCAAAGACATACAATCTACTCAATAATAAAACAAATATGTTTAAACTCTAATGCCCTATTTGGGTTAAAACACAACGGCAGAAGAGCTGCTTTATATGCCAAATTGGTTTTAGTTCTCTTTCCAGAACGATGGAGTGAATAACACCAATACAGAGAAAAGTTCGAGACGACCAACAAGCATTAAGAACGAACTAATCCATTTAGCAAAGTCGGGCAGTTCGTTCCACGACATTGTAGGACCAATCTCTAAACCTAACGTAGGACCAACGTTACCAAGACTACTAAGTGTAATTGTCATTGAGTTGGTAGAGTTGATGCCTGCCGCTATCATAGTGAAAGCACAAATAACCGCAAGAAATAAATACAAACCAATGAATGCCAAGAGAGTTACACGTTTACACATTTGCACATTGTATCCATCTACTTTCATAGGCAGAACAGCATTAGGGTGGAGTATTTGACGAAACTCATTCTTAATAACCTTTACCAACATTACGCCACGTATACTCTTTATTCCACCACTTGTAGAACCCGACGAACCTCCAAAAAACATACAAGCAGCAAGAACAACCCATGTAACATGGGGCCATTTGGCTGCATCATCGCTAAAGAGTCCAGTTGTTGTAATAAACGACACTACCTGAAAAGCAGAGCTTCGGAAGGCATGTTCCACTTCGTAGTTACAACGGAAGATGAGCTCTAACATAATAAATAAGGTGAAGCCAGCAATCATTGCTGCATAAAACTTAAATTCGCTGTTCTTGAGCATTTCCTTTAGTTTGAAGCCCGCAACAGATGTGTAGAGCAAAGTGAAGTTTACGCCCGATAGGAAACAAAAGATAGTACAGACATACTCTTCGGCTGGCGAATGGAATGTAGCAATAGAGCCACTTTCGGTGCTGAAACCACCAGTAGCGGTACTGGTCATAGCATAATTAAAAGCATCGAACCAGTTCATACCACACACCTTATAGCTTACAACGCAGGCAGCCGTAAGCACAAAATAAACCATCCATATCCATTTAGCCCCCATACTGAGACGTGGGTGAAGTTTGCTCTTTATAGGTCCTGTGGCTTCTGCTGCAAACACTTTTAGTGACCCGCCAACAAGCGAAGGTAAAATTGCAATGGTAAAGAAGACAATACCTAATCCGCCTATCCATTGTGTTAGCGATCGCCAGAATAGTAAGCCTTTAGGGAAATGTTCGGGGAAGTCTACTATGGAGGCACCTGTTGTGGTGAATCCCGACATAGTTTCAAAGAAAGCATTGGTGAAACTTGTGATATAACCGCTGATAAGAAATGGAAGAGTACCAAAGAGAGAGAATATAATCCACGTTACCGCCACCACAAAGTAAGCGTCTCTACGACTAATAGTGTTGTTGGCATGTCTGCCCATTAATCGGAATGCGCCTCCAGCCACAATTGTTATAAGTATAGACCAAATGAATGCTATTATATCTTTGTCTTGATATAATAACGACACACATAAACACACAGACATTAGCAACGCCTCTAAGCCTAAGAGCGCACCAATAATTTTTGCTATCGTCTTTAGATTAAGCATTGGTAAAAATTCTTCTTTTAAACTTTAGTTGAACAACTGTTCTACCTTCTTCATATTTGTATTGTAGCAGAAAACAACTACAATATCACCAGCCTCTATTTGCGTATTACCAGAAACTAACATACCAACATCATGGCGAACTAATCCTCCAATAGTCATTCCACTTGGGATATTTACATCTTTAATAGGTTTCTGCGTAATGCGAGATCCTTGAACAGGTATGAATTCGGCAACGTCGGCATCTACAGACATAAGGAAACGCACATTACTAACATTCGCATCGAGCAACATTTGATAGATGTAGCCAGCAGCAATAGCTCTTTTATTAATAATAGTGCCAATATCTAAGTTAGCAGCCATATCTACATAGTCGAAATTCTCTACAGCTGCAATCGTCTTTCTTACGCCTAAGTTTTTTGCTGCCATACAAGCTAAGATGTTTGTTTCGGCATTCGGTGTAAGTGCAACAAATGCTTGCGTGTGTCTAATGCCCTCTTCTATAAGTAGGTCGGTATCTCGTCCATCACCATTGATAACAAGTACAGATTCGTCGAATATTTCATTAAGATATTCACATCGGTCGAAGCTGTTTTCAATAATCTTAATATCCATATATTCAGGCATAATTTTTACAGAGCGCACGGCTGTGCGTCCACCACCCATTATCATAACATTTTTAACATCAACGTAGTGCTCTTTGCCTGTGAATTTGCGAACGTAGGGTATATATTCTTTCGTAGTCATAAAGTAGGCGAGGTCTTCTCGTTGTAGTGTCTCGTTTCCACCAGGAATAATGGTTTCGTTTCTACGTTTAATGGCAACAATGTGATATGGGTCGTTAGGTCCACTTATTTCTCTTAATGGTTTATCTAAGATTGCACAAGTGTCGCGAAGTTTTATGCCTAACATAACCAACGCTCCACCACGAACGTCCCAGCGCTGACGAACCCACGACATTTTAAGGCCGTTTATGATATCTTTTGCTGCTAGAAGTTCAGGATAAATAAGACTATCAACGCCTAACTGCTTAAATAACTCTTGGTTTTTAGATTCCAAATACTCTGGATTATCAATCTTAGCCACAGTCTTTTTTGCACCAAGGTGGTGTGCCATAGTACAAGCAGTAATGTTTGTTGTTTCTTTTGGGTCTACAGCAATAAAGAGATCAGCGTGTTTAACATCTGCCTCTTGTAGTATCTGTATACTTGTAGGCTTTCCTTGCAGTGTAAGAAGGTCGTAGTCTTGACCTATTTTGTTTAACCTCTCTTCCTGCTCGTCTATTAATATTATATTGTACTTATTGCGCGATAAAAATTGTGCTAAATAAGTCCCTATGGTATATGCTCCTGCTATAATAATTTTCATATTTTGTTTGTGTATGTTGCTAACAATCTTTTTTCTATTTCTTGCTTTATGCTGTATTTATCAAATCCACACAATTCACGAAGTTCGGCAACAGTTCCTTGTTCAATAAAGTGATCGGGCAAACCTAATCGCTGTACGTGTATGTTTTTGTTGTGTTCGTTCAGCCATTCTATAACTGTTGTTCCTAAGCCACCATTTATTACTCCGTCCTCTATGGTAATAATTTCAGAGAAGTTCTTTCCTACCTCTTCGAGTATATTCTCGTCTATTGGTTTTAAGAAACGCATATCGTAAAGGGCAATACGACCTGTATATTTGCCTTCTTGTTCTATTTCTTCGATGGCTTTTTGAGCGTCGTTTCCTATAGGACCAATGGTAAGAATAGCTATATTTTTCGTACAATCTTTATGTTCGTTACCTAAAGTCTTATCGTAGAGTTTGCGTCCTGTACCTACTTTGATCTCTTCTAAAGGGCAACGCCAATCAACTAACGAACCACAGCCACGTGGATATCTTATAACAAAGAAACCTTTTTGAGGCAACTGAGCTGTGTACATCAGCTGACGCAATTCGTGTTCGTTCATAGGAGATGCTATTGTGATGCCAGGTATAGGGCGTAGAAAAGCCATATCAAAAGCACCGTGATGTGTTGCACCATCTTCGCCAACAAGACCTGCACGGTCTAAACATAATACAACGGGAAGATTAAGAATGGCTGTATCGTGAATGATATTATCGTAAGCACGTTGCGAAAAGGCACTATATATATTGCAGAATGGTTGTAAACCATCTTTTGCCATACCTGCAGAAAATGTCATAGCGTGTCCTTCTGCAATACCCACGTCGAATGTGCGGTCTGCCATTTCTTTCATCATAATGCTCATAGAACACCCCGTTGGCATTGCTGGGGTAACACCAACAATGCGTGGATTTTTTCGGGCAAGTTCTAAAAGAGTATGTCCAAACACATCTTGAAACTTTGGTGGCTTATTGTTATTGTCTTGTACTAGACGTTTTCCTGTTTCGGGAATGAACTTACCTGGTGCATGCCAAACTGTTGCGCTCTTCTCTGCAGGTTCGTAACCTTTACCTTTTATAGTGTGCAAGTGTAACAATTTTGGACCCTTCATATCTTTAAGCTGGCGCAATAGTCTTACAACTTCTTTTACATCGTTTCCATCGAATGGACCAAAGTAGCGTATGTTCATTCCCTCAAAGAGGTTTTGCTGTTGAGCAAGTGCCGACTTAATGGCATTATTCAAACGAATAATGCCTTTGCGACGCTTGTCGTTTAGTAATCCTTTAGAATGTAACCATTGCGACGCCTTAAAACGAAACTTATTGTAGGTTTCGTTTGTATCAAGGTTTAATAGGTATTGTTGCATTCCTCCAACTGCCCTGTCTATCGACATATCGTTGTCGTTTAGTATAATGAGTAGGTCGTTGGGCTGACTTGAGGCGTTGTTTAACCCTTCAAACGCTAATCCACCACTCATTGCTCCGTCGCCAATAATGGCAACTACGTGGCGTTCTGGGTGATTTGTCATCTTTGCAGCCACAGCCATTCCTAAGGCAGCTGAAATAGAATTAGAAGCGTGTCCACAAGTGAACGTGTCGTATTCGCTCTCTTTAGGAGATGGAAAAGGCATTAAGCCATCTTTCTTTCTGTTTTTACAAAAGCTTTCACGCCTATTGGTTAATATCTTGTGCCCGTATGCTTGATGCCCCACATCCCATACAATTCTATCTTCTGGTGTGTTGAAAACGTAATGACATGCTACGGTTATCTCAATTGCGCCAAGGCTCGATGCAAGATGTCCAGGATTTACGGCTACTTCCTGAATAATATCTTTCCGAAGCTCATTGCACAAAACAGGTAACTCGTCTATGCTCAATTTTCTTAAATCGGCAGGCGAATTAATTTTGCTTAAAAGTTTGAAAGTATTCTCGTTCGACATTACTATTATGTAATAATGAGTGCAAAGTTACTTTAAATAGATTGAACAACAAAATAAATATAGGCTAATTTAGGCGACTTATAATGTGTTGTAACGCAATAGCCTTTCTTTAAAAAGTTTGGCTTATATAACAAAAGCTTAAGAACTTTCTGTAAAAGCTTAAGAGTTTTTATCACACTTCTATAATTGTTCGTTTTCTTGTTAAAATAGTCCTAACCTATACTACCTTCGTAGTAAAGATAGTCTATATGCTCAGCAGAAAAACGAAAAACGGCAAGAGACTAATTGCTATTTTAGGCTAATAAAAAGAGGAAACAGGGTGTTGTTGTTCTGTTTCCTCCTGAAAATTAATATCGAAAGAGTCTGTAAATAACAAATACTTTTTTGCTTTCTGTTAAGGTAAGTTTTAAAACTATATTTCTCTACCTATATTTAGAAAATGCACTTAATACAGAAATCAATAGTGATTTGCGTTTACATCTTATTTTATCTACGTTCTAATTTTAAGAATATTGCAGAGTTGTTTGCCCTGCTGGTTATGAGTTTCTCATCAAGATACATACTGCCAAATTGAATAATTTGTATAGCTAGTCTATCTCTTCCTGATAACTGTGCAAGTGAATTTCTGTTGTTAATAAAGAAACCTGTCTTAAATGTTTGTGTCTTGCCCTTATAGTTTATATTAAGCGAAAGTGGAGTAGGGTTTACCAAAAGTGTTATAGGATCATTATCAATGAATGCTATGTAACATAATACATCGGTAGTTCCGAGACTTTCGATAGCGCTCTTTAAGTCTTTATCCTCTAATTGACCAGTGAGCACCTTTAATGGAAGATTCTTTATAATGAGCGTTGAGTCGGTATTAATGGTAACTGATACAGGCAGACTGTCTTTTTCAAGAATAGACATGTTATCGTTAAGTTTATTGAAAAATACCTTTCCTGTATAGTTTCCTTTCACACTGTTGAAGGCAGCTTTCACTTCTGCAGGAGTAAGTCCTTCCTTGTTGTTGTTGTTGTCAAGATTGCACGATGTAATGCCAAGTAATGCAATGCTACTAAATACTACTAGCATCAGTTTGTTCAATGTTTTCTTCATTTTCTTCTTTTTATTTTATTTAGTTATTCTCTAATCAGAGTTAAACAATACGCCCGTTAGCGTAAATAAACTAACAGATGCCACCTTCTTAAAAGCTGTGCATCTGTTTCTTTTATGCTTCTTGTAGTTTTCCTCTCTTAGTTCTTTTTTCCTAAGAAACGTAATAAATAGAGGAATAGATTAATAAAATCTAAATACAAATTTAACGATCCCAAGAGAGCCATCTTCTGTGCTGACTCGTTCGCATCGGGAGCACTCATTACCATTCTCTTAATTTTCTGTGCGTCCCAAGCAGTCAAACCGGTAAATATTAATACACCTACACCACTTATAATTAAATTAACCATTGGACTACGTAAGAAAATGTTTACTATTACGGCAATAATTAAGCCAATGAGCGCCATAAACAAGATGCCACCTATTTGGGTTAAATCTTTCTTAGTTGTGCTACCCACAATAGCCATTGCAGCGAATGTTCCAGCAGTAATAAAGAACGTTTGAGCAATAGAAGTTGCAGTATAAACTATGAAAATCCAAGCCATAGTAACACCATTCAATATGGAGAAAATAATAAACCACATTGTAGCCGATGTTAACGAAAGCTTCTCAATACGTGCAGAGAGATAGAAAACGATACCAAGCTCTGCCAAACTACAAATTAATAGTGGTGCCATACTGTTATAAAGCATCATTAACATAGCTGTAGATGTGCTTACACCGTATGCTACAACACCTGTTATGGTGAGAGCCATTGCCATCCATGTGTAGACTTTACGCATAAGTAAAGGCCATGAATGTGATACTTCTAAGTTATTGAAGCGATTGTTATTCGCTCTAGAAAAATTGTCGAACTCCATAGTTATCTTCTTTTATTAATTCTTTCTATTTCTTACAAGATATGTGCCAACTTAGCTAATAAGTGGCGAATACTAGTAATATTTTTGCAAATGTACTTTAAAGCTTTGATAAATGCAAATAAGTAATAGTTTTTTTTTATTTCTTTTAGTTTTTCGTCCTGAAGGTTTAATGTGGGTAGGTTTAGGTTTTCTGCTTACAGTGTTGCCCGTATTTATAGTAGCTCTTATAGCGTTGCGTACAAAGAGATACGATTATGGAACCATTTGTGGCATACTTTGTGGTGCTATGGCAAATCCGATGGCATTGGTTTATGCAAACGATACGACTAAAGGCGAGACCTCTAATATAAGTTATGCCACCGTTTATCCTTTAGGAATGTTTATTCGTGTCATCATCGCTCAAGTGCTTGTAATGTTCTTTGTTTAGGTGATGATGTGGTAGATTATAATCAACTAATTTCATTGTTTACAGGAGTTGTGAAATCAGATATGCGGCACTTTAGTTTTAGATATCTCTCACGTTCGTCTTAGATATCTCTCAGTTTCGTTTCAGATATCTCTCACGTTCGTTTCAGATATCTCTCAGTTTTTGTTCCAGATATATAGAAAAACAGTTCTTCTGTATATTATATAAATAAGGTGTATTCAATTATTCCGGCATTGCTTTACCCTTTTGCAGAGGCTATTTTACAAAAAAATCATTTTTTTCTTATAAAAGTTTGGTGGTTATTATTTTTTGTTATACCTTTGCACTCGCTTTTACGGCAAGCAGTTTATCTGTTAGTTGTTAATAAGGCATCGTTCTTTGAAAAGATTTACATAGACAGAGAAGTAGTACAAGAAGCGTCTGTTGCTATTAATTATAGTATCAGATGGGTAAAAGAAACGTCCTAGTTAATTTATTATGGGTGTATAAACTTGATATTACTGGATAATTAGTTCTGAGCAGATATTGAATTTAGATATATATCTCACTATTTTATAGTGGTGTTTATATATTCTTATAAAAGACATTTTACAATGGAGAGTTTGATCCTGGCTCAGGATGAACGCTAGCTATAGGCTTAACACATGCAAGTCGAGGGGAAACGGCATTATGTGCTTGCACATTTTGGACGTCGACCGGCGCACGGGTGAGTATCGCGTATCCAACCTGCCCTTTACTTGGGGATACCCCGTTGAAAGACGGCCTAATACCCGATGTAATTCATTGATGGCATCAGATATGAATAAAAGATTTATCGGTAAAGGATGGGGATGCGTCTGATTAGCTTGTTGGTGAGGTAACGGCTCACCAAGGCGACGATCAGTAGGGGTTCTGAGAGGAAGGTCCCCCACATTGGAACTGAGACACGGTCCAAACTCCTACGGGAGGCAGCAGTGAGGAATATTGGTCAATGGGCGCAAGCCTGAACCAGCCAAGTAGCGTGCAGGAAGACGGCCCTATGGGTTGTAAACTGCTTTTATACGAGAATAATTTGATGCACGTGTGCGTTATTGCATGTATCGTATGAATAAGGACCGGCTAATTCCGTGCCAGCAGCCGCGGTAATACGGAAGGTCCAGGCGTTATCCGGATTTATTGGGTTTAAAGGGAGTGTAGGCGGTTTGTTAAGCGTGTTGTGAAATTTAGATGCTCAACATTTAACTTGCAGCGCGAACTGGCGAACTTGAGTGCACACAACGTATGCGGAATTCATGGTGTAGCGGTGAAATGCTTAGATATCATGAAGAACTCCGATTGCGAAGGCAGCATACGGGAGTGTAACTGACGCTTAAGCTCGAAGGTGCGGGTATCGAACAGGATTAGATACCCTGGTAGTCCGCACAGTAAACGATGGATGCCCGCTGTTAGCGCCTGGCGTTAGCGGCTAAGCGAAAGCATTAAGCATCCCACCTGGGGAGTACGCCGGCAACGGTGAAACTCAAAGGAATTGACGGGGGCCCGCACAAGCGGAGGAACATGTGGTTTAATTCGATGATACGCGAGGAACCTTACCCGGGCTTGAATTGCAGAGGAATTATTTAGAGATAAATATGCCCTTCGGGGTCTCTGTGAAGGTGCTGCATGGTTGTCGTCAGCTCGTGCCGTGAGGTGTCGGCTTAAGTGCCATAACGAGCGCAACCCCTTTTCTTAGTTGCCATCAGGTAATGCTGGGCACTCTGGGAACACTGCCACCGCAAGGTGTGAGGAAGGTGGGGATGACGTCAAATCAGCACGGCCCTTACGTCCGGGGCTACACACGTGTTACAATGGCCGGTACAGAGGGACGGTGTAATGCAAATTGCATCAAATCTTAAAAGCCGGTCCCAGTTCGGACTGAGGTCTGCAACCCGACCTCACGAAGCTGGATTCGCTAGTAATCGCGCATCAGCCATGGCGCGGTGAATACGTTCCCGGGCCTTGTACACACCGCCCGTCAAGCCATGAAAGCCGGGGGTGCCTGAAGTTCGTAACCGTAAGGAGCGACCTAGGGCAAAACTGGTAATTGGGGCTAAGTCGTAACAAGGTAGCCGTACCGGAAGGTGCGGCTGGAACACCTCCTTTCTGGATAGGACTTTTATTTTTGTATTATCTAAATGTTTATCACCATATAAATAATAGATGTTAGGAAGTTTTCTCTTCTTGTACTCGCATCTTTGTTCTACAATATAGAGAAGATAAGGTTTAAGGCCTACAGCTATGGTTCAAGTCCATTATCTTCACTCATCATTTTTGCATCGTTTTATCGTTGCATCATTGATATCGTTCTTTGACATATTGACACAAGCAAGACTGTAAAGTAAAGTAATTTCTTTTTGTTTATACAAGAAGGATTAGAATTAGATTTCAAAATACAGCTGAAAGTATGAGCATGAATATGCTACCATTAGTATTATTAGTTTGGTAGTATATAAAATGAATAGAAAGTAATTAAGGGCGTATGGCGGATGCCTAGGCTCACGGAGGCGATGAAGGACGTGATAAGCTGCGATAAGCCTCGGGTAGATGCAAATAATCTTTGATCCGAGGATTTCCGAATGGGACAACCTGACTGTCTGAAAGATAGTCACCCATATATTTTTTATGGGAGCAAACGCAGGGAACTGAAACATCTTAGTACCTGTAGGAAAAGAAAATAATTTAATGATTCCCCTAGTAGTGGCGAGCGAACGGGGAATAGCCCAAACCTATGACGTAGTAATGCGTGATAGGGGTAGTAGGGTCACGATATCGTACTTTGAAAGTGAGGAGAATGTTCTGGAAAGTTCAATAATATAAGGTGATAATCCTGTATCCGAAGCTTGATGAGGCGTAGTGAATCCCTGAGTAGTGCGGAGCACGAGTAATTCTGCATGAATCTGCCGGGACCATCCGGTAAGGCTAAATACTCCCGTGAGACCGATAGTGAATTAGTACCGTGAGGGAAAGGTGAAAAGCACTCCAATGAGGAGAGTGAAATAGTTCCTGAAACCATACGCCTACAAGCGGTCGGAGCATATATATATGTGACGGCGTGCCTTTTGCATAATGAACCTACGAGTTACCATGTCCAGCGAGGTTAAGGGGTTCAGCCCCGTATCCGTAGTGAAAGCGAGCCTAAATAGGGCGTATAGTTGGATGGGGTAGACGCGAAACCAAGTGATCTACACTTGACCAGGTTGAAGTTCTGGTAACACAGAATGGAGGACCGCACGGATAAGCGTTGAAAAGCTTCCCGATGAGTTGAGTGTAGGAGTGAAAGGCCAATCAAACTTGGAGATAGCTCGTACTCCCCGAAAGGCATTTAGGTGCCGCGTGCGATGTTCTCCGTGAGAGGTAGAGCGACCGATAGGTCAAGAGGGCTTCACCGCCTATCGCGACCTGACGAACTCCGAATGCTCACGGACTGTAGTCGTGCAGTAAGGGGGCGGGTGCTAAGGTCCGTCCCCGAGAGGAGAAGAATCCTGACCGTCGTCTAAGGTCCCGAAATTCTGTCTAAGTTAGTCTAACGAAGTCTGGTCCCGGTGACAGCTAGGATGTTGGCTTGGAAGCAGCCATTCATTCAAAGAGTGCGTAACAGCTCACTAGTCGAGGGTCCGGGCATGGATAATAATCGGGTATAAGTCAGATACCGAAGTCGCGGGATAGCATTGTATATAAAAAGTATCGGTAGGGGAGCATTCTATATGCGTTGAATGGTGATATTGATTGATCCTGGAGCGTATAGAAACGCAAATGTAGGTATAAGTAACGATAAAGGGGGTAAGATTCCCCCTCGCCGTAAGACTAAGGTTTCCCAGGCGATGTCAATCAGCCTGGGGTTAGTCGGGTCCTAAGTCTCAGCCGAATGGCGAAGGCGATGGGTTCACGGTTAATATTCCGTGACTTGCTCATTCAGCGATGTGGAGACGGAGCAGTGACACTGTCGCGCCCTTACGGATATGGGCGTTAAAGAAGTTAGGTGTAGATAGATGTAGGCAAATCCGCATTTAGAGCTGATCTTCTATAGTACAGAGTTTTCTTCGGAGAGCTTTGATAGTACAGGTAATCATACTTCCAAGAAAATCCGCTAAGCTTAATGTTTGAGCAACCCGTACCGTAATCGGACACACGTAGTCGGGTAGAACATACTAAGGCGTTGAGAGATTCATGGTTAAGGAACTAGGCAAATTGACCCCGTAACTTCGGAATAAGGGGTCCTCATTTTTAATGAGGCGCAGAGAATAGGTCCAGGCAACTGTTTAACAAAAACACAGGGCTGTGCTAACTCGAAAGATGATGTATACAGCCTGACACCTGCCCGGTGCTGGAAGGTTAAGAGGAGAGCTTAGATGTATGTCGACGGTTTGAATTGAAGCCCCAGTAAACGGCGGCCGTAACTATAACGGTCCTAAGGTAGCGAAATTCCTTGTCGGGTAAGTTCCGACCTGCACGAATGGTGTAATGATCCGGACGCTGTCTCAATCATGATCTCAGTGAAATTGTAGTATCGGTGAAGATGCCGATTACCCGCGATGGGACGAAAAGACCCCGTGAACCTTTACTACAGCTTAGCATTGACCTTGGTCATCCGATGTGTAGGATAGGCCGGAGGCTTTGAAGCATGCACGCCAGTGTGTGTGGAGCCATCCTTGAAATACGGCCCTTTGGCTGTCTGAGGTCTAACACGTACTTTCGTGGACATTGTTTGGTGGGTAGTTTGACTGGGGTGGTCGCCTCCAAAAGCGTAACGGAGGCTTCCAAAGGTGCCCTCGGGTCGATTGGTAACCGACCTCATAGAGTGTAATGGCATAAGGGCGCTTGACTGGGAGGCAGACATGCCGAGCAGGCAGGAAACTGGGGCATAGTGATCCGGTGCAAGTGTATGGAAACTGCATCGCTCAAAGGATAAAAGGTACTCCGGGGATAACAGGCTGATCCCCCCAAGAGCTCATATCGACGGGGTGGTTTGGCACCTCGATGTCGGCTCGTCACATCCTGGGGCTGGAGAAGGTCCCAAGGGTTGGGCTGTTCGCCCATTAAAGTGGCACGCGAGCTGGGTTCAGAACGTCGTGAGACAGTTCGGTCTCTATCTATCGTGGGCGTTGGAGTTTTGCGTGGTGCCGCCACTAGTACGAGAGGACCGTGGTGGACAGACCTCCGGTTTACCAGTTGTGCCGCCAGGTGCACCGCTGGGTATCTGAGTCTGGTATGGATAAGCGCTGAAAGCATCTAAGTGCGAAGCTTCCGCAAGATTAGAACTCCTCATAAGGGTCGTCATAGGACTATGACGTTGATAGGGTGTAGGTGTAAAGACAGCGATGTCAAAGCCGAGCACTACTAATTGCCCAAAACTTTCATTCAGTGTGTTTATACTTTAAGAATCGTATTTTTACTTTTCTTTATTTAGTTTTTGCTTGTGGCATAGTCACTTATACAGTGTATTTTATATTTGGCTATTATATTTATTCTATAATATCAGATATATTATTAACACTAGCATTATTTTAGGTGGTTATTGCGTCGGGGTTCCACCTCTTCCCATTCCGAACAGAGAAGTTAAGCCCGATTGCGCCGATGGTACTGCAATGCAATGTGGGAGAGTAGGTAGCTGCCTTTTTTCTAAATAGCCCTGATTACGATGAGTAGTCGGGGCTTTTTTGTTGTGTTTATATATTACTCTACCTATTTAGGGGTGAATTATTATTTATCGAACTGTAGCGACTTGTTCATAGTAGTTTTGCTAACCTTTTCGAGAGTAATAATAGACGATTGACGGGCGAGATGAATCTGCCCCTATGTCTACGGTGTGTTCGCTGATATTACGCCAATGAATAAACCTTGTGGTGTGTTTGTTGGATTATGAATGATTGTCGGGCGAGATAAAATCTGCCCCTACGCCTACGGTGTGTCGCTGATATTACGCAATGAATGAGCCTTGTGGTGTGTTTGTTGGATTATGAATGATTGTCGGGCGAGATGAATCAGTCCCTACGCCTACGGTGTGTTTGCTGATATTAGCACTGAATAAACCTTTTAGTTGTTTGTTGGACTATGAATGATGTACGGGCGAGATGAATCTGCCCCTACGCCTGCGGTGTGTTCGCTGATATTATGCACTGAATAAACCTTGTGGTGTGTTTGTTGGATTATGAATGATGTACGGGCGAGATAAATCTGCCCCTACGCCTGCGGTGTGTTCGCTGATATTATGCGCTGAATAAACCTTGTGGTGTTGTTTGTTGGATTATGAATGATGTACGGGCGAGATGAATCTGCCCCTACGCCTACGGTGTGTTCGCTGATAATACATTTACGCAATGAATAGACCCTGTAGAATGTCCGTTGATATACATTTTAAGTAATGAATAAACCTTGCGGTGTGTTCCGCTGATATTACACAATGAATGAGCCCTTGCAGTGTGTTTGCTGAACATTCTGTGGACTAATATGTGCAACATATAGTGGTTTTGCTTGTTTTTATAAGTTACTGCGCATATCTATCAATACTGCTAATTATTGTTTTCCACTGGGCGATTGCATTATTAGTCAATAGAAAACTGGGCAATGGTTTCTTTTAACGCTTCTATTTCGTTAAAGTCGAAGTTGTTTGGCATAGCATCTATTAGTTTTATAATTCTCTTTTGCGTTTCTGTTTCTTGCAAAACGAGTATGTTTGAACGTTCATTATCTGATATGTCGAACGCCATAACATCTATTGTTTCAAATATTTTTAGTGCACAATAGTGAATAAAGTCGGCATTTTGCTCTTTTGTAAATCTGATGCAATATGCCAATGCTATTGCTGCGTTCTGTGCATATAGAGCTTCATTGCTTCCGTCTGCGTCGGTATCGGGAATTAGATATTCTACGAATGCTTGTACTTCCTCGCTAAAAATCATACAGCTATTAGCGAAATAAGCCAACACACAACTCTTAAAAAGCCTATCAATTGCCCCCTCCACTACAATTGCTGCTGGTTCTTCTTCTTTGTTTTTTCAGAAACTTATAAAGACAATTCTCTATTCTTTTAACGCAACAAACACCAAACAACAGTTGCTTGTTTGGGGGCAATGCATCTATCAACTTGTTTATTTCTTCGTTCATTCCTAACTGTTTAGCTTTTAGTTCTTTCCATAAGTGTAGTATTTCTATCCAATTTTCTTTGTCGTGAAAAACTCTACTTTCGTTTACTTTGGGATATCCCATTGCAAAGATATTACTTTATGCGAAACTATGCAAACAATAACGAGTATAGCACGCCACCAATGCGTAAATGGTAGCGAAGTCTCTACCGATATGTTTGAGTTTAATTTCTCATGCTTCCGTTGCATTTACATCCGCCTTCTGCATTACTTAGACACTTAT